>NZ_JAGIAW010000010.1 GCF_017744655.1 Devosia sp.
AGTGGAAACGCGGGCATAGCCATAAATCATGCCATCGCTCTGCAACGGACTTGTGCAACGCGCAAGCCATTGATTTCCTGCACGCGGCAAGCCGTTGCAAAAGTTGTAACTTTCGCAACAATGGAACCGGCATGTGCCTATTGCTAAGTGTGCAAACCCACTGCTGAAGAGTTCGAGCGCCGGTTATCGACCACGCGGCCCGCACTTTCTTTGATAGGACTAAGATCGACCGAGCCATCCTCCAAATCGATGGCCAGCACGTACAAACGCAAATCTGGTTGCATCCGAAAAGGTTTGCCGAACGCTGGAATGCCAGGTGTACGAGGATATATTAGAAACAGGTCGCCGGTGCCGCCGAGATAAGTCTGCCCGTAGGCGTTGAGTTGATAGAAATCAGACTGGCTCAAGCCGTAATGCTCTTTTTCCACCCCATGCAGGATCTTCCACTTAGCGTCCAGTATCCAGGCTTCTTCGTCTCGGGTGACGAGCAAGTCCGGTCGCAAATCGAACCACTGGGCCGACCCAAAGTGGCAGAGCTTGTGCCTTCGTGGCTGGCGATGCACTTGAAAGGCGGCGGGGAGTGCTTTCTGCACTGCGCGAACTACAAAACCCTCGAATAACTTCTCCATTGGGAACAGCATGGACTGGGCCAGGTTCGGACCCGAAACCGCGAATGGTGTCCTGCCGGTCAAAATGAGCGAGCACATTTCGCGGAGTGGCTCGTAGTGCGCCATAAGCCGATCAGACCGCCAATTCCGGAGATCCGATGTAAAGTCTCGGCTTTCGGGAATGTCGCCGAGTAAGTTGAGTAGTTCGGCAGCAGTCTGCCATGTGCTTGCTACCGCTGTTTGGCGCGAGATCATTCTTACCGCACTTTTAATAGCGCGGTTCTCGGGTCGATCAAATGAGTAAATATCGTGCTCTACGTGGAAGTGAGTAGCATCTGCAGGCCCTGCTCGCATTTGTCTTGCTATATGCAAGCGGCCACGCAAGCTCCGCTCCTTAGTCTCCGTCAGCAGATAGTCGCGTCTAAAGCCTCTGGAGAGCAACACAAGGGCTTCACGGAGAAAGGTCTCAGCCATCCATTCAGTGAAAGGCCGATTGAGCACCTTCAGATTGGCTGCTTCGGCAACGCGGGGCGATATGCCAAGCGATTGCGCAATCATGCGGAACAGGAGTTGACGCGAACCATGCACGCTATCGAGGTCATGGGTGTGCTTTGGGAGAACCTCGATCTCGTTGCCGCTCGGCAGTCTCAAGACACCGACATAGTTCTGGACCGTAAGCGTGCCGCGTCCAGTAACATTGATGAACGACGCGTTCTCAGCTGAGCGGCGACTACTGTCAGCAAGCCACGCAAAGTCGGCGTCGGAAATAGTGGCTCGATCTATGCTGAATGAGCCATCCTGAGTGGTTAGAACCGCGAATTCCCGTACTGAAATCACCGTCAAGGGAGAAGCATGCCTTCATAAGTAGCCGCTCGGTTCAGGGCGTCCCAATTGACCGTCCAACTAGGGCGGTCGGGGATCTCCACGTCTGTGCCAAACAGTAAATTTATATTGCGGTCTTTCTCCAACAAAACACGGTTCTCGACTGGCTTGTAGCCGTCGTTGAGAACGAGTGCGATCCTCTTCCAATCATCGAAGAAGTATTCTTGCAGCAAAGGTATGATGCGGGTCTGAAATACTGCGGCTAATGCAGACAACGTTGGTGAGCTGTCGAGGTGGGTAAAATAGGCGTGCCCAAGCCGGTGTTCACGATCAAGAAGGACCTCGATCCTTGCATTGAGAGCAGTAAGAAGCTGTCCAATGTTAACTCCTTCGATCTCGATCTCAGCTAACACTCCGGGATCTGGCTCCATCTCTTCGAAAACGAAGCGACGTCTTAAGGCTAGATCCAACGCTGACAACGACCGGTCAGCTGTGTTCATGGTTCCGATAATATGCAGCGACTTGGGAAGGCCGAACTGCTCCTTGGAATAAGGAAGGGTGACCGAAAGCGCTTCGTCGTTCCCGAGACGCTTGTCAGGTTCAATCAAGGTAATCAGCTCGCCGAATATCTTTGAGATATTACCGCGATTGATCTCATCGATTATTAGTACCTTCTTCAATCCTGCGCTCTGATTGGAGTCGGCAGCGGTGATCATGAAGCTGATGATTTCAGGTATTACATTTTTGTAGCCATTGACTATGTATTTCTCTAGTCGACTATCTTCCAGCCTCTCAAACCAGGTGCCTTCCCGGAGGTCATTGATTGAGATCGTCCCGCTGCGAACGTGTTCGGTCAGTTCGTGGAGCATGTCCCACGCCAGAGGCAAGCTCGCTCTATTTGGTTTCTGCAACCAAAGGATTTCCGTGGTCGACCGGAGCACGCGATACTCACGGGAGAACGTTTGGCCGACGCGTATGGATGTAGATGGTCGAGCCATCCGTTTGAGGACTCCGTCTTCGACAAAATACGAGAGTTGCCCATCCTTATCGGTGCTTGCTCTTATGCCTTCGACAAAATCCTCGTAGCTCATACTTTGATGAAATGTAACGAGCGCAATTTGCCCCACCTCTACGAGTTTTATGAAGTGCTCATGAAGTAGAGAGCGGTCGCTTTGGTTTTCTGCATAGAACGCCGGGTCAACAATGGCTAAAGCCTTGTCGATTGTCCGGAAGGTTTTTCCTGTACCGGGTGGGCCGAAGAGTATCTGGTTGAGCGGGGGTGATGCGCCTGCAGCGACCTGTGCTGGCGCAGCATTGGTTTCGGGCGCCGCTACACCATCCTGATTCCATCGAACTGAGATTGGGCCTTCATAAAAATCGATAGATTCACCCGCGTCAGCCTCAAGCCTCTCACGGATCCTAACGAGCGCTTCGTCTTGTGCTCGCTTGTCCATTGCGTTGATATCACTGCGGGAGGTGTTCCCAAGACGCTGCAGTATAGCATGCACAGCGCTTGTGGTTGCTATCCGTTCAAACGTATCTGGGAAGACGAGGTGTGGTAGTATGAGCTTTAGCTGTCTTCTGCCCTGGTCCGGTGTGCTGTCCACAAAGTCGTTGAACGCCCATGGATCGTGCAGCAAACTCGTTCTCTCATGCGGAGACAGCTGCTTAACTCGCGCGGCAAAATTGACCAGGAACCGGATTTCTCGCCAACGGTGATTGAGTATTCCTGGGCCGCCCGAGCCTAGTCCGCCGAGCGTATCATCGGACAAAAGCGGAGTCGCAGGATCCAATGTGGCCCCAGACCAAGACCATACTGGCAGCACAAGCCTGCGCTTTGCTTCCGGGCCAAAGTTACTAGGAAAAAGGCAGTAGACCCAGAGCAACTCCGCCATAAGGCGCTTGGCTCCAGAAGATGAGTTTGCAAGCTGGGTCTTGAGCTTCTCAAGGAAATGCCCTTCACCTTCGTCGGGCTGCAAAACGAAATGCGTTACTAACTCTTGAGTATGAGCGTAGGTCCAAATCTCCCCCGTAGAGAAGGCAGAGCCATCTTCAAGAAGGCACTTGTTTTTCCAAAATTCGGCAGCGTGAAACACTTGATTGGAAGAGGGGTGGTGGGGGTTGTATCGTGACATTGGCGCTCCGCACTTTACACAAGCGTCGCCAATCGTCTGGATGGTGTCAAACAATAAGGTGGCCGCGCCTGGCGTGGCATTGGTGTGCAGCCTTCGTCGTGCAGACAGTCACAACGTGCTAAGAATTCTCGCCGACTTTTGCGTCAGCATTCGCTCGAACTGGCGTTGGTAAGCACTCGAGCTCGTCGCCTGAGAACCTGATGAAATGCGGAATGAACCGCCTTCCATGATGTTGACATGACCCCGCTTGAAAATCGATGACCACGGAGCGGCGTAAGCGCCACGGATCGCAAGCGCTGCATCTTGCCTGACCAGAAGCGCGCATTTAGTTTCCTGGCGGAGTGCTGACAGAGATACAAATGCCAAATTCTAGCGATCGCGACTATCGGGTGGTATTTGCGGCCCAACCTATCAGCGCCCTGGAGCCGGGATCTATTCTGATCTGCCCGTCGCAAGACAAGTGGAACGACTTCGGTTTTCGCATCCGGGTAGATATTTTCATAAACCCGTTAGATAACGATCGAACTGGTGAGCAGATAGTGGTCCCAGGTTTGTTGGGCTTCATTGCTCCAGATGTTCGCCATCCAGACACTCGCTTGCTTGATGACGCGCTCCGAAATGTCGACGAGCAATTTCTGGAACCGGCCAAGTTGCCGGAATTCTTCACTATGCTCCCCGAGATGTCAGGCTACAGGAGATTGGTAGAAGGCCTGGGACCAAAGGATGCTCAAAAGGCACTTCAAGCAATACACGACATGGTTGTGGCTGAGGTTGTTACGAAAGGACGCACTTGGCTCCGACGAGCAAAGATTTCAGATGTGTTTCAGATCGGCTTCTTGCGATCCACTGAGGCCTACTTCACCTGGAAGAACGCAAGCACAATTTTAGAGGGCGTACAGTTCGAGGAGTTGGGGCGCATCTCCGAAGGCTTGGTGGTCAACTTTCATCTCGCTGGTCGGCCAAACGAGCACGAGCTAGCTTTCAAGTTTGCTCAACATGAGACCATCTTACCTAAGCGTTTTGCTGTGGTGATTGGGCCAAATGGAGTTGGTAAAAGCCAGACTTTGTCACGCATCGCTGAGGCTGCGCAGCGGGGCACAAACGACCTTAGAGATCTTGCTGGCCAGCGACCAACATTCAATCGTCTGTTGGCTTTCGCACCTACGGCCTCTGCATCAGTTTTTCCACCTCGTCGCCGTGGGTCTAGGGTTTGGTACCGCAAGTTTGTACTCACCGGGCGTGATGGTCAGCGCAACCATCAAGCGACGTCAGACCTGATAGTCCAGCTCGCACGGGCAGGGGAACGAATAAAGGATAATTCTCGCTTCCGCCTTTTTCTGAACGCGCTGTCTAAGATCGAGCGCTTCGAAGAACTGAGGCTTCCTGGCCGAGAAAAATACTCTCAGGGAGTTTCGATAGCGGACCTGCGCGCCCGGCCTGAGCAGGAGCTTCTTGGTCACATGGCAGCAGTCGACCCTGACGGGGAGCCAACCCGGTTTATCGATGGGAGAAGCTACAGGTTGTCGAGCGGGGAGCAATCGTTTGTACGGTTTGCTGCGCTCACCAGCCTTCACATAGAGAACGGGACCTTGCTCCTGTTCGACGAGCCTGAGACCCATTTACACCCTTCATTAATCAGCCAGTTTGTGGCTGTCCTTGATAGTTTGCTTGCAGAAACCGGTTCTGTGGCAATAATCGCAACCCACTCCGTGTATTTCGTGCGCGAAGCTTTCGAAGACCAGGTTAGAGTATTGCGATCAAGCTCAGATAGATCGATCATCATTGACACGCCTACCCTCAAAACGTTTGGCGCTGATGTCGGCGCTATTTCTTACTTCGTTTTCGGTGAGGACCAGCCATCTCTGCTAGGGAATGATGTAGAGCAACGCATTGCGCAGTCCTCCAACACATGGGACGAGGTATTCGCTCGGTACAAAGATGAACTGTCATTGGAGTTGTTGGGCGAAATTCGAGCAGTTATGTCTCGCCGTGCCGGAGGCGGTAAGTGAATAGGCTACCAATCCCGGATTTCTTCGATGACCATGTTGCGTTGCATGCGTTATCCCAAAACACGCGCGTAGGCAGCTATCCCCATCTACAACCATACGTCGACGCTATGAGAGGCGGCTATCTGCAGTATATTGCTGCAGCTGGCAATGCTTCTATGGTGCATGCTGTTCCCATCCCGGACGAAATCGGAAAGTACCTACTGGGGCATTATAATTCGCCAAACACTGACCTTCTCCATATTAAGGAACTACGTTCCCGGAGCGAGGTTAACACTTGCCCGATGTGCGGCTCTCTTCATAGTGGCACCCTCGACCACCTGCTTCCTAAAACAGATTATCCTGAGTTTGCGGTTTTCGGGATGAACCTGGTGCCCGCTTGCAAATGCAACGGTTTGCGTAGCACCCATCTCATCGGGGCACACGACGGAGAGCGTATCCTACATCCTTATTTCGACAATGTCCTCGGAGAGCGACTTTTAGCAGCTCGGTTCACAGAACTTGGTCCGATACCAGTAGCCTCTTTGCGCGTGCTATTGCCGCCTGACGATGAGAGTTTTCCAGCAGTGAAGTTTCACATGGATAACGTGGTGAGCAAAACAGGCGTTCTTCAGTTTGTGATGAGGACCTGGGCGAAACTGATCCGGCGCCCCGGACAACTGAGCACCGAACTTGCGCAGAATCCGTCTTCAAAAGGCGAGCTGCGGATGACCCTGGAGAAAGAGTTGTTTCGCCTGGATGAATTTCACGAGAGTAGGAACAATTGGTTGTCGATCTTTGTCTGTGGACTGTTAGACGAAGACGTCCTGGAATGGCTCTATGCTCAGTTTTCGCGGCCGGGCAGATTTAGGGATGACCCGCTTTTGACCGTATGACGAACGAAGACGTGTCACGTTATGGAGCGGCACCTACCGCACTAATCTGGACCTTACGAGGGTACGCGAGGTCCATTTCCCGCACTGGCGAAAACCCTAGCGTTTCTACTAGTGTCGGTCGATACCTGACAGAATAGTCCAAAGACCCAACTGAGCGTCACATGGCAAATGACTACTTCCGTATCCTGAGCCTTGATGGCGGGGGAGCCAAAGGCTTTTACACGCTTGGGGTGCTGCACGAGATAGAACGCATGGTCGGCGGTCCGCTCTGTGATCGCTTCGACCTGATCTTTGGCACGTCTACGGGCTCGATCATCGGTTCGCTTCTGGCGCTAGGAAAGAGCGTGGACGAGGTTCACGCGCTTTACGATGAGCATGTAGTGAAGATCATGTCGAAGACCTGGCCATGGGAGAAGTCGGCGGCTCTGAAGGATTTGGCCGATGCGGTGTTCCAAGGCGTCGGCTTCGATGCGCTTAAGACCAACATCGGGATCGTGACGACAAAGTGGGTGATGGAACGTCCGATGATCTTCAAGAGCGACATTGCTCAAGCGCATGGACGGACTGGATCGTTCGAACCTGGCTTCGGTGTTTCGATCGGGGATGCTGTGCAAGCCTCATGCTCCGCTTACCCCTTCTTTGCCCGCAAGACGATTACCACGGGCTCTGGTGACACGGTGGACCTGATCGATGGTGGCTACTGCGCCAACAATCCTACTCTGTATGCGATCGCAGATGCCACCAATGGCCTGAAAATAGCTCCTGAGCGGCTTCGCGTGGTCAGTGTAGGTGTTGGAGAGTATCCGGCCATCAAGAAGCCCCTGGACGCATTCTGGTGGGCTTCGAAACTGCCAAGTGTGAAGCTCCTGCAAAAGACGATGGAGATCAATACGCAGTCGATGGATCAGCTGCGGACCATCCTCTTCGGTCACATCGCGACCGTACGGATCAGCGAAGGATTCACCCAGCCTGAAATGGCTACAGACATCTTCGAACACGATCGAACAAAGCTCAACATCATCCGGCAGCGGGGAAGAGCTTCCTTCGCAAAGCACGAAGGCGTGCTCCGGGAATATCTGTCGTAGGGGGCACGGATGGCGATACCAGAAGAACAGCTGGAAGTTTGGTCTAAGCAAGGATCGATCTCTGGATCGCGAGACACCTACGCTGCCATCAAGGGAGCGCTTGAGGACGCGAACGCACCATACAGTGGACACGGTTTCTCGACCTTCCTTCAGGGTTCCTACGGGAACGACACTAACGTCTGGTCTGAAAGCGACGTGGACGTTGTCATGCGCCTAGATGATGCGTTTCAGTACGACGTGGACCGCCTCACGGACGATTCCCGCGCGCGCTTCGACAGAGCGTACGCTGGTGTCCCTTACGGATATGCCGAGTTCAAGGTCGAAGTGGCTTCGTGGATGCGGGCGAAATACGGCAACACGGTGCACGTGGGGACCAAGGCCATACGGGTCGATGGCAACGGAAACCGTCGGGACGCCGACGTGCTCCCCTGCATGCGCTTCCGTCGCTATCACCGGTTCAATGCGATGTACGATGAGAGCTACGTCGAAGGCATCTGCTTTTACCGCAATGATGGGCTCCGCATTGAGAACTACCCCAAGCAGCATGCAGACAACTGCACCACAAAACATCAGGGCACCAATGGGTGGTTCAAGCCGATGGCGCGGGTCATCAAGAACATGCGCAACCGCATGGTCAGCGGTGGTCTGATCCGCGACGGGCTGGCGCCGTCCTACTACATCGAAGGCTTGCTCTATAACCTCCCAAGCCCGCTCTTCGACCACTCATTTGAACGTACGTTTCTGCAGTTCTGGAACTGGACCTCGCGCGCTGACAAGACGAACTTCGTCACGGCCAATGAGCAATTCTATCTGCTCCGAAACGGCTTCCCGACTTCTTGGGAGCCGGCGGATTGCGAGGATTTCCTCACTGCTCTAGCGCGCTTCTGGGATGACTGGTGAGACAGTGATCTCGATCCTCGGGCGCTATTTGTCGTAGCGCTTCAGCACTCTGGCAGCCGCGATCTGACTGTCAGACGCGCATCCTGCATGCTGAATCGGGGTGCAAATGCCAGAAGCATCCTTGCACAAAGATTACCGCTCGACGTGAAAGGAAGAGGAGATCGGGCTTCGCGCACAGGAACCTCATGATTTGTCGCGGTCTGCTAGAAAACACGATGTTGCCACTGGCCCGCGCTCGCGACCAAAGCCTTCAAACGGCCGAAGCATCAGCGATTGCGGGCGTCTCGGCGATTTCGGCAACCTAATAAAACATACATTCTATGACGTTTGCGTCCCGCGCGGCTCCCGTCTGGCTTGTCGCCGCGTGATGCACCGTGCCAGTGTTTGTTCGACTATTCTCAGTATGATTTGCCATGAACCCCACAGAGATTGCCGACGCACTCGAAGCGATTGCGAAACAGCCGTTTGATCCTGCCGAGTTCGGCTTTGCATTTGCACACGCGACCGATAGTGCCAAGGCAACCGTCGCCAAGTTGCGGGGCGCGACCAACAAATCCGATTTGCCGGGCGGCGTATTGCTCAGCAAGCGCTTTCACTACGCCCCTGCGGCGCGAGGGGCGGTTGAGGAAACGCTTGCTTCACTGCGCGCGAGCAAGAAGACGGCCAGCGGCAAACCAGCAATCCTAATTGCCACTGATGGCGATACGGTTTCAGCCGAGCATCCGAAGTCGGGCGACACCCTGCACTGCGCATTTGCCGAGCTTGGGAGGCACTTTTCTTTCCTGCTGCCGGCGGCGGGAAAGGATCGCTATCAGGCGGCGGAAGAAAACCCGGTCGATGTCACCGCTGCTGGTAAACTGGCAAAGCTCTATGACGCGCTGATGCGCGGAAACCCGGACTGGTCCACTCCAGCGCGCCGCCACGACATGAACCTGTTCATGACGCGGATGATCTTTTGCCTGTTCTCCGAGGATGTTGGTATTTTTGCCGAGAGCCAGTTCTCCCGCGCCGTGTTTTCCTACAGCGGCAACAAGGGTGAACATGCGCGGGAAACCATTGTGCAGGCGTTCACCGCCATGAACCTGCCAAAGGAGCAGCGGGCGGGCCTGCCGGAATGGGCGAGACAATTCGAATATGTCAATGGCGGCCTCTTTGCTGATGGCATTGATGCGCCAAATTTTGATCCGCTGGCGTTCCGCTATCTGCGCGATGCCTGCGATTTGAACTGGAAGCTGATCAATCCTGATATTTTCGGCTCGATGATCCAATCCATCGCCGATCCGGGCGCGCGATCCGAACTCGGTATGCATTATACGTCGGTGCCTAATATCATGAAGGTATTGGGACCGCTGTTCCTCGACGATCTGGATACGGCGATAGAAAAGGCGTGGGACAAACCAACAGCCCTGAGGGCGCAGTTATCGCGACTGGCAAGAATAAGGGTTTTCGATCCCGCCTGCGGTTCGGGCAATTTCCTCGTCGTCGCCTATCGGGAATTGCGTGACCGGGAAATCCGCCTTCTGAAGCGGCTGGCCGATCTTGAGGCCAATCCGCTGATGCAGATGTTTTCGTCGGTGGCGCTGGGCAATTTTCACGGAATAGAAATCACCGATTTTGCCGCCGAGACGGCCAAGCTGGCCTTGTTCATTGCCGATTATCAGGCCAATACTCGGTTCGCGGACGTGTTCGGCCAGATGCCGCCGATGCTGCCCCTGCGCGATGGTGGGCACATAATCACCGACAATGCACTTCGGGTTGATTGGGATACGGTGTGTCCTCCGCCGGCGGAAAATGAAGAAGTTTATATCGCGGGGAACCCCCCGTTTCTCGGTGCCACCTACCAAACCAAGAAGCAAAAGGACGATATGGCGCACGTATTCGGCGCCCATGTTAAAAGTTTCGCCGCCTTCGATTATGTGGCCGCTTGGTTTTTTAAGGCGTCTCAATACATCCGTGGACGGCGGGCCAGAGTGGCTCTGGTGTCTACAAATTCTATTTGTCAGGGGTATTCCGTGCCTGCCCTTTGGCCCCACATATTGCGCGATGACCTGGAAATAGACTTTGCGCATCGTGAGTTCAGGTGGAGCAATAACGCCTCTGCCAATGCCGCGGTAGTTTGTTCAATTGTAGGAGTGCGTAACAAGTCAGATGGTCTTAAACGGTTGTATGACCGGGACCTCGAAAGTCGAGTGCAGAATATCAATGCCTACTTGGTAAGTGGTCACGACATATTTGTGGAGCCAGTGAGGCGAGGTTTATTTGACCTTCCATTCATGGACTACGGCAATAAGCCAGCAGATGGAGGTCACTTAATCCTCACTCAGGGTGAGCACGACGATTTGGTTTCCAACTATCCTGCTAGCGCCGATTTCATGAAGCGCTACATGGGCGCGCAAGAAGTCACGAAAGGCCTAGTCCGATACTGTATTTGGGTTCCGCGTGGTGAAGCGCACGTGGCGGGGCAGATACCAGGGCTAGCCAAGCGCTTTGAACAAGTCCGACAATTTCGGTTGGCGAGCACTAAAGAGCCTACTCGGCGGATGGCGGATCACCCATATGAATTTGATCAAATCAGAATTGAACCTGAACACGATCTAATCTTGGTGCCGATACATTCCAGCGAGCGCCGTGAAGTTCTGCCTTGCGAAAGGGCGCCAAAACTTACAGTGCCGTCAAATGCAAACAATGCCATTATTAATGGCGGAGATTGGTGTATCTCTGTTATTTGCTCGCGCTTGCACTTGGTTTGGATCGCTTCTGTTTGTGGAAAAATCAAGAGCGATTTCCGATACTCCAACACGCTAGGCTGGAACACCTTTCCTGTGCCAAAATTCACTGCAGATCAGCTCGACCAGCTTTCGGCCTCCGCGCGGCGCATTCTAAAAACGCGCTATCAGCACTATCCTAAGACCATCGCTGATCTCTACGAGCCCGACAAAATGCCGGACGATTTGCGGGCGGTGCATCAGGAAAACGACGACTTGCTGGAAACCATGTATATCGGCCGCCCCTTCCGCAACGACACTGAACGGCTTGAACGCCTGTTCAAACTCTACGCGGCCAAAGTGGCGCCGAAGAGGAACAAATAATGGTCGAAATGCTCAATGTCGCCTACGGCCAATCCGGCATTTCCAAAGCGACGAACGCATTGGGGCAACGCCCGATGCAGGCCCGCGCCTATGCTGCGCGCGGCGCCCAGTTCCTGCTACTCAAGGCTCCGCCCGCTGCTGGGAAAAGTCGTGCGTTGATGTTCATCGCGCTCGACAAGATGAACCATCAGGGACTGGCCAAAACTATTGTCTGCGTGCCAGAAACTTCTATTGGCGGCTCGTTTCGCTCTACTGATCTGAAAAGCCACGGCTTTGAGGCCGACTGGCAGGTCGAGGACAAATGGAACCTGTGCCTGTCAGGAACGGAAGAGGGGTCCACTGCGCAAAAAGTGAAAGCCTTTGCCGAGTTTCTGGCATCGGATGCGCGTGTGCTTGTGTGCACCCATGCCACTTTCCGCTTTGGCTTTGATGCGGTCGAAAAGGAGAAGGGCATTGAAGCGTTCGATGACGTATTCCTCGCTATCGACGAGTTTCACCACGTCTCTGCCGACGACCACAATCGGCTGGGCGACATCCTTCGCCGCATCGTTGGGCGCGAAAAAACGCATTTGATGGCCATGACCGGCTCATACTTTCGGGGCGATGCGGTGCCGGTGCTGCGCCCGGAAGATGAGGATCGGTTCACCACCGTCACCTATTCCTATTACGAGCAGCTTGACGGCTATGAATACCTCAAGGCTCTGGGCATCAACTACAGCTTCTACAAGGGCAAATACATCAACGGCTTGCCCGATGTGCTGGATGACCAGCTCAAAACGATCATCCACATTCCCCATCGCGGCTCAGCGGAAGCCTACGACGACAAGAACAACGAGGTCGGCAGGATTATCGACCTGATCGGCAAACATGTCGGCGTTGAAGCCGCAACGGGTTTCGATCTGATCGAAACGCCCGATGGGCGGGTGCTAAAGATCGCCGATCTCGTCAATGATGCGCCGGGGCGTGAGGTGGTGAAGGCCGCATTGTCGCGAGAAGCCAAGGGCATTGACGGCAGGCGAGACGATGTGGCGGACAGGGCCAAGGTCGACATCATCATCGCCCTGGGCATGGCTAAGGAAGGTTTTGATTGGGTTTGGTGCGAACACGCCCTCACCATCGGCTATCGCGCCTCGTTAACCGAAATCGTGCAAATCATCGGACGTGCTACCCGTGATGCGCCGGGCAAGACGCGGGCTTTGTTCACCAATCTGGTTGCCGAGCCGGGGGTTGAAACCGGCGTCGTGACCGATGCGGTCAATGACATGCTCAAGGCGATTTCGGGCTCGTTGCTGATGGAGCAGGTGCTGGCGCCCAACTTCAAATTTTACCGGCGCGAAGATGGCGACATCCGCGAGCCGATCAGCGTTGATGGCCAAGGTCAGGTGACGATCGGCATCAAGGGGCTGATGGAGCCGCCAACTCATCGTTCCCGCGAGATTTGCGAACAAGATATGCACGATCTTGTTGCCAGCGCCTGTCAGGCGATGGATGCCCGCGTGCTCTCGCCGGAAACAGCGCCGGAAGTGGCAACGCAGCTGATCCTGACCGACATCATCGAGAAACGCTACGAGAACCTGACCGACGATGAGACTGAAGCCATAAGGCAGGATCTTGCCGCGCGCATGAATATTCTCACGCTGGCGCGGCGTGAAGCCGAGAATGGAATAGCGGAACCTAACGCCGAGTTCGATCCGAGCCAGCCGAAAGCAGGGGATGATGAACCCGAGAGTGCGCCGAACACATTGCTCACCATGGTGCGCAAGTTCATCAATGTGCGCGATCTCGATATTGATCTTATCGACAGTGTGAACGCGTTCCGCGAACGGTTTGAGGTCGCCTCCAAGTCGCTCGACGCGACCATTCTCGCGCATGTGCAGTCGGCCATGGTCGCCAACCGCGTGCAAATGACCGAGGAAGAGGCCATTGTACTCTGGCGACGCATCAAATTATTTCGAGCACAGGAAGGCCGTGAACCCAATGTGCATTCCGCTGATGCGCTTGAGAAGCGCATGGCAGAAGCGTTGGCCTGGCTCAAGGCGCGTAAAGCGCAGACGTTGCGTGCTGGGGGTCTGTGACCTTGGCGAGGCCAACACTGGAAGAGATTTTCGCTGAACCGGACGAATACGGTCTGCTTAATGTGCGCGCTGCATCTTCTGGGCGTCAATCGTCCGAAGTTGGTGGCGTTGCAATCCTGCGGGAGGTGACGCGCTTCCACGAGCGGTATGGTCGCCTGCCAGATCCGGATGCCAGCGACCACGAAGAAATGCGTCTCGGCACGATTTGGACAAGGGTGGCCGCTGATCCAGATGAAGCTTTGCGGGCCGAAGATCATCTTGGTTTGCTGGCAATAGAAGATGCTGCTCCGGTCGCTTCTTGGCGTGATGATCCGCAGCCGGAAGATATCACCGAGAGTTTGGACGACATTTTTGCCGATGAAAGCCTAGAGATAGGCTCCGATTTGGTAACGTTGCGCCACGTCACACCGGCAGCGGCGCGCCAAAATCCTGACCATCGCGCCGAGTTTGTCGTATGCCCGGATTTTGCCCAGTTCCAGCAATTGTTCGAGGCAATGCAGTCCGCGCTCGACAGTGGGGAGCGCGTTGCCTCCATTATCGAAAGCCGAGCGATCATCGAGCCGCTTGAGGGCGATTTCTTCATTCGCAACGGACTTCTAGCCTATATCGCGGAAAAGACAGAGATGAGCGCGCGCGGCGGCTCCCGCGATCATCGCCTGCGCATTATCTTCTCGAACGGAACGGAAAGCGATCCGTTGATGTCCTCGTTTCGCAAGTCGCTGAACGATGACAGCACCGCGCGCGTAGTTCAACGGGACGGCCTTGGTCCGCTCGACCCCGAATGGGACGCCGACCGACTTGCACTCTCAGGCACGATCTATGTCGCACGTTCTTTGTCGACCGACCCAGCCATCGCAGCAGAACGCAACATTCTTCATAAGATCGGCGTCACCTCACAGGATGTTCGTCGCCGTGTCGCAGATGCCCGCAACGATCCGACCTTCCTATTGGCTCCTGTGGAGATTGTAGCCACGTTCGACCTGCGGAATTTGGCTCGTGCAAAGGTAGAAAATCTCCTGCACCGTTTCTTCGCGCCTGCCCGACCTGCCGATCTGTTCATTGTAGATCGCTTTGGCAAAAAAGTGCGACCGCAAGAGTGGTTCTACGTCCTTCCTGAGCACGTCAGCCAAGCTGCGGCTCTCCTGAAGGCGGAGCAATTGCACCGGTACCGGTATGATCCTCAAACGCAAGAGATCGTGCCAAAAAAATTGTGAGGCACGACCTGTACCGGGGAGCAAGTAAGCAGCAAGACAGCCAAGGGGGACGCTGTTGTCAACGGAGATACGATATAGGCTCAGGTACACGGGTTACGAGGCAGAGAACCATCGATTGCCTGCACACCAAGGCGCGACCTCGCTAGAGGGGCTGACCTTTACAATGTCATTGCTAGCGAACTACCTCGCAACCGGAGAAATCCGCCACAGGGGCGAGATGTCTCACAAGATCCGCGTATACATTCAGCCGGCGAGGCAAGGCAGCTTCGTACAAGATGTAGTGGTTTTTTTGAGCGAACCCAACAACGTCTTTATGACAACAGTCGTGGGGTCTTACGCGGTCGCAACGGTAGGCCAAATAGCCAATGCCTTCATCGCCAACGTCCTAAATGAAGTAGTTGGTCACTTCAAAGAGCGCACAGGCTCGGAAGAACGATGGTTGTCTCGGTTCCCCTCAGGAGACACTGAAGCGCTTGTAGACAGGATTGAGCCGTCAATGCGGCGTGCACACGACGTCATAGATCAGGGCGCATCCATGCTGTCGATCACAAAGGGACAGACCCCGATTGTTCGGCTGGACAGTCAAACTAAGGCCTGGGTCAACACGAATATAATTGACGATGAATATCGACGCCGAACTGTGAGCATCTCCGCATTCAACGCCAATTCGGGTAATGGAAGAGCGTATTTAACGGATGTCGGAAAGACCGTCCCGTTCTCAGTTACCCGCGAACCTGATCGTGGGACTTACGAGACTTTGGCTTCCAGCCTCAATCGATATACTCGTGGCGTGAATAGCATCATTTCGATCAACTCCAAGGACGTGGTATCGGTGGACGGTCGGGTGAAAAAACTCATCATCGACGGGGCGCACGAGCCTGCTGATTAGAGCCGGTACCCTGGGGCTAACTGAAGCTACCTTCCAGACGGATTGCAACCTCGTCCGGCACCACATCAGAATAGTACATCTCGATCATGCGGACCGAGGTGCGCATGTTGATTGCCAGCGTGTATATGTCCGTGCCCTTGCGAAGCTGGTTCGTCGCATAAGTGTGCCGGAAACTGTATGCCGTCCGCACGCGACCAAAGGCGTCAGCCTTCAAACCTGTGGCCTCTAGGAGGCTGTTGAGGCTCTTCTTGTAACTTTGAGCGCGCCCGCCGTCGAGCTTCACAAAAACGGCGTCAGTGGGGCCTGGATCGCGGCCAAACTGGGACTTGAATGCATCCCAAAGAGCAATGAACCCTCCCAGCGCCTCGACGTTCGGAACGAGCCGTTGAGGCGCTTTGCCCTTCCCGTAGGCCACGATACGAATACGACCATCCTTGATGGCCGCCTTTCGGGCAACCTCAAGGCCCTCGACATTGGCCCAGGACAGGTTGTGCAACTCCGTCGGTCGCATTCCCGTATGGATGGCTATCTGCACAAACCCCCAAAGCATCACGCGCTCGAAACGGGTTTTTGCATCCACTATTCGCTGGGGCTCGTCCGGTTTCCCGACAAACGCGATACGGTTCATCGCTTCGGTCAGCAAAGTTGCGACTTCGGCCTCAGTGAACGAAGGACGCTTGTTTTTGGGAGCCGTAGCCAATTCCGGTGCAGGGATATCAGCCGCTTTAATGTAGCCAAGCGTGACAGCCTGTTTGAACACATTCCGTAGAGTTACCGCCTCGCGCCGGAGTGTGGATTGTGCAGGCTCGATATGCTGAACCGGCCGAGAAAACTGCTTCCCATCCCGCTCGTACTTGATCGCATATTCGTCCTTACCCGGCCCGGTGGTCCAGTACTGACGACGCCATTCTAGGTACTCCTGCACCTTGGCGTGGGTGATCGACGTTATCGTCCTCTTCCCAAAAAATGGAACCAGATAGCGGTCGATGATGCCCTTGTCGTGAAAGTACTTGGTATCCTGCTTCGCGTCATTGACCCTGAGCTTGTCGAGCCGATCCAGATATTGTTGGGCGAGCTTACTGAAGGAAGTTTTCCCCTGCAAAACTCCTGCCTCTGCTGACCAAACCGCCTTTTGGTACTCTCGCTCGGCTAGCACGCGCGCTAGCTCGAAGTCGGGCGTCTTCAATCCGATCCGCTTTTGGCCGTGGCCGGTGATTGAAAACCGCATCCACCAGTTTGGGCTGTCCTTTCGCTGGAACAGCTCATAGGGGCGTTTGTCGATGGCATTCATGCTGGCACCCTTCGACTTTATGCGGTGTGTCGATGTGCTAGGGCCGTGCTAACACGGGCACAAACTACCCGCTAAGTCCTTGAAATTTATGAACGGGGAACTGGCGTGCTACCCGCGTGCTAGCGGTAATACCAATGACGCACAATCGCAACCAAGGCGCTAACTAGCTGAAATATCTGAGAAAAATGGTGCTGCCGGACAGGATTGAACTGTCGGCCTCTCCCTTACCAAGGGAGTGCTCTACCACTGAGCTACGGCAGCATCGTAAAGGGCGCCGGCAGGTTTCTGCGGCGACGGGCGCTCTACTGCCATAGGGATTCTCTCGACGCAAGCGCAAAAACCGCCTATCAACTCCTCCTGTGAATCACCGATTGCCAGGAAGGCGATGAGTAAGTCGAACGAAGCTACTGCCCGCGAGCAAAGATTAGCCGCAAAGCTTCGCGAGAACCTCAAGCGTCGAAAGGATCAGGCCAGGGCTCGCGCTGCCCGGGATGATGCTCCGGCACCCGAAACGATCGCGGTCAAGAAACCGTAAATCATTTTCGGGCGTATTCAGGAACGTCACATATTCGCATGAGCGCGGCTGGTCTGGCTTACGTGGCAACGAAGACCTCGCCTACCTCCTCCAACAGGTAGAAGGCCCAGATAGGGCCGGTTCAGAGGAACCATTTCATGGATCGTATTCGTTTGGTCGGCGGGAATCCGCTCAATGGGGACATCATTATTTCGGGCGCCAAGAATGCCGCCCTGCCCCTGATGATCGCTTCGCTGCTGACCGATGAGCCTTTAGTCCTCAGCAATGTTCCGCGTCTTGCCGACGTGAAACAGCTCGAACGTATTCTCGAGAATCACGGCGTCGATATCGCCGTGCACGGTCGCCGTCGCGGCGAATCGGATGGCGTCGGCCAGCGCATGACCTTTCATGCCGCCGATATCGTCGACACCACCGCGCCCTATGATCTTGTCTCAAAAATGCGCGCCAGTTTTTGGGTCATCGGGCCGCTGCTCGCTCGCTGCCACGAGGCCCGCGTGTCCCTGCCCGGCGGCTGCGCCATCGGCACGCGTCCGGTCGATCTCTTCCTCTTTGGCCTGAAAGAACTCGGCGCCGAGATCGATATCGACGAGGGCTATGTGGTTGCTCGCGCGCCCAAGGGTGGTCTCGTCGGCAATCGCATCGTCTTCCCGAAAGTGTCAGTGGGCGCGACGCATACGCTTCTCATGGCTGCGACCCTCGCCAAGGGCGTGACAGTCATCGAGAATGCGGCGCAGGAGCCTGAAATCACCAATGTCGCCGAATGCCTTGTCGCCATGGGCGCCAAGATTTCGGGCATTGGCACGCGCACGCTGACCATTGAGGGCGTCGAAAAGCTGCATGGCGCGAGCGTGGAAGTCATTCCCGATCGCATTGAGACCGGTACTTTTGCCATGGCTGCGGCCATGACCGGCGGCGATGTGCTGCTGCGCGGCGCCCGCGCCGAGCACCTGCAGTCAGCTCTGGATATTCTGGCCCGCACCGGCGTCGACCTGACCACCGAAGCCGATGGCATCCGCGTCAAGCGCAATGGCAATGGCATCCAGCCGGTCGATATCGAAACCCATCCTTTCCCGGGCTTCCCGACCGACTTGCAGGCCCAGTTCATGGCGCTGATGACCATGAGCCAGGGCACGAGCCATGTGCGCGAAACCATCTTTGAAAACCGCTACATGCACGTGGCCGAACTTGCCCGCTTCGGCGCCGATATCGCCGTCGATGGGCAGGTCGCGACCATTCACGGCAAGTCCCGGCTCAAGGGCGCACAGGTGATGGCGACCGATCTTCGCGCTTCGGTGTCGCTGGTGATTGCCGGCCTTGCCGCCAAGGGCGAGACGATCGTCAACCGCATCTACCATCTCGACCGCGGCTTTGAGCGGCTGGAAGACAAGCTTTCGCGTTGTGGCGCGGAGATTGAACGTCTGGCTGGCTAGGGCGCGGCCTGAAGAGCAAAATCGCTCCAGTGGAGCGATTTTAGCGCGCTAGGCCATGAGAGCTACGCTCGAATGGCGGGCGACCGTAAAAGCAAAAAGAGGCCCGGTGCTTGCGCCGGGCCTTTTTGTTTCAGTCGAGCGTCTGCCGATAACGCAGCATGGCGACTACCGTGATCACCAGCACGATCACGCCGAGCGCCGTCAGTTCGGCCGTCACATCGAAGGTCCCGGCGCCCTTGAGCATCACCTTGCGGATCAGCCGGATGAAATGCGTCGCTGGGACACCAGTGCCGATGGTTTGAGCCCATCCCGGCATGCCGGCGAAGGGGAACATGAAGCCTGAGAGGAGGATGGAGGGCAGGATGGTGAAAAAACTCAACTGCATGGCCTGCATCTGGTTTTTCGCCACGGTGGAAATGAGAAATCCCAGCGCCAGATTGCCCAGGACGAAGAGATTGAAGCCGAAGAAGAAGGCCGTGAATGTGCCGGTGAACGGCACCTGGAACACGGCGAAGGCGGCGACGAGGAAAACCGCGGTCTGCACATAGCCGACGAAGACATAGGGCAGGATTTTGCCCAGCATCACTTCCAGCGGAGTCACCGGGGTAGAAATCAGCATTTCCATCGTGCCGCGCTCGCGCTCCTTGACGATGGCGACGGCGGTGATCATCACCATGGTCATCGAGAGGATGATGGCCAAGAGGCCCGGCACGATATTGGTCGAGGTCTTGCCCTCGGGATTATATTGCCGGTGGACGATCACTTCAAAAGGCAGCGGCGCTCCGGCTGCCGGGGAAAGCGGGCCGGTGAGCGTCTGGGCGATGGCGCCATTGACGATGCCACTCATGGCAGCCGCGGCGCCGCTGACGGCGGAGGGGTCGGAAGCATCGGCGGCGATGAGGAGATTGGGCCGCAAACCGCGCACGACGTCGCGCTCAAAATCCGCTGGGATGACGACGATGAAATTCGCCTCGCCCCGCCGCAGCGCTTCTTCGCCGGCATCGGGTCCGCGCACCTGGCCGATGAAATCGAAATAGCCCGACGTATCCATGCCTGCCAGCAGGGCCCGGGTCAGAGGCCCATCATCGTTGACCTCCACCAGCGTCGGCAGGTGTCGGGGGTCGGCGTTGATGGCGAAGCCGAAGAGCATGAGCTGGATGATGGGCAGGCCGATCATCATGCCGAAGGTGACGCGGTCGCGCCGCATCTGGATGAACTCTTTCCAGAGCACGGCGACGAAGCGGCTCAATGAAAAACGCAGGTTCATGCCGCGTCACGCGAGAAATTATCCCGCGCCCCTGCCATGAGATAGATGAAGGCCTCCTCAAGCCCCGCCGGCACCTCGCTCCAGCGCTGTCTTTTGGTTTTTTGGAATTTTGCCACCGTGGCCGCTAAGGCGACTGCGTCGGTGCCCGAGACGTGCAACGCCGAGCCGAAGCGCGCGACTTGATCGACGCCCGGCTGACCCTTGAGCTGTTCTTCGAGCGCCACCAGTTCCGGCCCTTCGGCCCGCCAGGTGGTCAGCCCCACCATGGTCGGGATTTCGGTCGCCCGCCCGTCGATCAGCTTTTTGCCATAGGCAATATAGGTGATGAAGTCGCACTGGATGGCTTCGTCCATGTAGTGCGTCGACACCAGCACCGTGACGCCAGCCTTGGAAAGTCGCCTGATCTCGTCCCAGAAATCGCGCCGCGCCTTGGGGTCGACGCCGGCCGTGGGCTCGTCGAGCAGCAGAAGTTTAGGATCGTGGATAAGACAGGCCGCCAGCGCCAGCCGCTGCTTCCAGCCACCTGAGAGCGTCCCGGCCAATTGCCCTGCCCTGTCGGCCAATCCCAGATCGGCCAGCGCGCCATCGACGCGGCTCTTCCGGTTCTTCACCCCATACATCCGCGCCACGAAATCGAGATTTTCGCGGATCGTGAGATCCTCATAGAGGCTGAATTTCTGGGTCATGTAACCCACCTCAGCCTTGATCTTCCCAGCGTCCCGCCGCACGTCGAAGCCAAGGCATTGCCCCTCGCCCTCGTCGGGCAGCAAGAGGCCGCAAAGCATGCGAATGGTAGTGGTCTTGCCCGAACCGTTCGGTCCCAGAAACCCGTAAATGGCGCCCTTGGGCACGGCGATGTCGAAATGATCGACCACCGTCTTGTCGCCAAAGCGCTTGGTCAGCCCGCGCACATCGATCACGCGTTCTTCGCTCATGGCAGCACGGTGACCGGCTGGCCCGGCTGCAGCTTTGCCGCATCATCGAGCCGTGCTTCGACAAGATAGACGAGCCGGCTGCGCTCCTCGGTCGAATAGATCACTGGCGGCGTCGTCTGCGCTTCGCTCGCAATATGCACAATAGTTGCCGCCATATCGGCGCAGCCATCGCAGGTGACGGTCACGGCTTGGCCGATGGACAACGCCGAACGCGCCGTTTCCGGCACGAAGAAGCGGGCCTCCAGCGCCTGAGCCGGCAGAATGGAGGCAATGGGCGTCCCCACCGCCGCCACTTCGCCCGAGGCATAATAGAGTTTTTCGATCATCCCGGCCGCCGGCGCATAGACCTGCCTCTCACTGAGGTTCAGCCGCGCCCCCTCGGCATCAGCCTCGGCCGCCGCGAGATTAGCCTCCGCCGCAACCTGCTGGCCCGATCGCGCCGGCAATTCGGCGACGGCAAGCTGCGCCTTCAACTGGCTCACCTGCGCCTCAGCCGAAGCCAGCGCATTACTGTCCACCTCGACCTTGGCCGCCGAAACCGTGCCCGCCTTCTCAAGCTGCTGGCTGCGCGTGAGATTGGTCCGCGCCAGTCCCAGATCCGCCTCGGCCTTGCTCAGCGACGCGCGGATGACATCGAGTTCCTCGCTGCGGCTGCCGGTTTCGAGGTTTTCGAGCGTTGCCCGCGCCGCTGCCACCCGCGCCTCGGCGGCTGCGAGCAGCGCCTGTTGCTGGCTCTGGTCGAGAACGACCAAGAGGTCGCCCTCTGCCACCGCCTGCCCTTCGGCCACGGCGATCGAGGTGATCCGCCCGGCGCTCACCGGGGCGACATAGACATAGTCGGCCTCGATATAGCCGGTGAACCCTGGGTCAGGCGCAGGGGAAAACAAGGCCAAAAACGCAGCAAACAGACCGCCGAAAAAGTCGCTCATGGCGTCTCCTCTCCGCCCGCAGGCGAAATGCCGTGAAACAGGATATCGAGGTGATTTTCGACCAGCCGGTCGAGCGCCAGGCCTCCTTCAGGCCGAATGCCGAAAACTTCGCTCAATGCCACATGGGCCACGATGGGCCCGACAATGGACCGCACCGTCATTTCCGGATCGATTTTTCGCAATTGCCCCGAGGCGACGCCCTTGGCGATGAGTGCCGTCAGCGTGGGGATCACCTTGCCCAGCACCTCGCGTCGATAGAGTTCGGCAATGGCGGGAAAATTCATGATCTCGCGCAGGATCAGCCGCGGCACAGCAAGATTGTTGGGATCGGACAGCAGCTTTTGCAGCGCATGCACCAGCATGGCGATAGGCAGGCGCGGATCGCCTTCGAACTGAGCCATATCCGGCACCGCCCGCTCGGCAATCGGCGCCACCGCGCGCCGGACAATCCCCTCCATCAGTGCTTCCTTGGAAGGGAAGTAGAGATAGACCGTGCCCTTGGAGACACCGGCCCGCCGCGCCACCTCGTCCACCTTGGTCGCGGCAAAGCCCTTCTCCGCGAACACGGCCAAGGCCGCATCCAGCATTTCATCCGGCCGCGCCTCGGCCCTTCGGCGGAATTTTTTATCGGTGGTGTTCATAGGACGACCATAACTGACTGACTGGTCAGTTATCAATAGGCATTCGCGACCGCCGACCTTCCCTCACCCCTTGCGGGAGAGGGACAGATTTTCTGCGTCCAGCAGAAAATCAGGGTGAGGGGTATTCTCTCCTCCGCAGAGGAGCTTGCGAGAACACCGCATACCCCTCATCCGCCCCTTTGGGGCACCTTCTCCCGCAGGGGGAGAAGGAGGCGCGGTGCTTGAGACAAGAGCCCCCACTTCCCCCCGAACCCTCAAGCTTGTAGATCAGCCCCTGCATGACCAAATGTGGCAGAACCAATTTTGCGAGCTGACCCTATGACCGATCTCAAGCTTCTGGCGCTTGATACTGAAGATCTCGCCGTGCTTTCCGCCCATGTGCAGGATGCCGTCGTGCGCACCGTCGATATGGGCTATGCCCGCGGCGACCGGCGCTTTGCTCTGTTGATGAACCGCTACGACTGGACCGAAGACAAGCCGCGCAGCAAAGGCCTCCGTAAGCGCTCCGGGCTGCACTTCGACCGCGTGCTCAACGTCGCCTATGCCGGATTTGACCCTGCCTCGCCCGAAGGCGTGCTCAACCTCCTGGCGCTAACGTTTACGCCCGGCCCCGATGGTGTGTCAGGCGTGGTGGAAATCACCTTTGCAGGCGGCGGCACGGTGCGATTGACGGTGGAGGTGCTTGAGGCACGGCTGGCCGACCTTGGGGCAACCTGGGCCGCGGCGGCAAAGCCGGCACATAAGCTCGATTGAGGCTCGCCGCCAGCCTAGCCCATCCCGTACTTATAGGAGGGCAGCGTAGGTCGCGAAGTTTTCAAGTGGCACGAGTTCGTAGACTCCAGCGCTTGCGCCGACCCTCGTGCCCATAGCCATGCCGCGCCCATTGACAGTCAACATGCCTAAGTTGACCGCATCTGTGGCGAAGGGGACCATGTTTTGCTCCGCGATGGAAGGAACAAGCACATCCGTGTCGGCCTCACCTCTGGCCAGCTTGGGCAACAAATCAGGATTCCACAAGCACAACTGCCGGAGCCAACCCACAGCACCTCGCTCCATTTGGACCTTGAACGTTGCCTCCTTATAGCCGCTTGCGCGACCGGCGAAGTCCACGTTCGGCGGCTGACAACCGACAGCTTTAGCGACTAGACCATAAAGGTGTTCCAAGTGCACAGCATCTGAAAGCATCAGACCTTGAAAGCTATTCAAAGGGGCGGGCAGATGCGCAGGTTCAAGACCCGAATGGCAAAGCGGGATTGTCGGAATATTGCGAATCCAGCCTGCGCCGAACTCGACAAACACCCATCCCCTAGTAACAGCCAAAGGAGACAACAGACCCACAACGATGTCAGCCGTAGCTAGTTTGGACTTAATAGCCTGATGCCACTCTTGGCCTGCGTTTATGCTATCCAAGTTCGAAGAGACAAAAACTTCGCACATTCCGAGGAAATCGCCGATCAGGTGCTTTTGAAATTGACCAGCAATCTCTTTGTCGGCGGCAGCATGGCTAATGAAAACAAGCGGCATTCTTTACCTCCCTGTCCTAAAAATCTGCCCTGATTCTGGACAATGAACCAGAGGCCTGGGTCGGTCTCACCCCATTCCCCCTTGCGATCAAACTCCCCATCGGGATAGATCGCATCACTCCACTTCGCCGCTATCCCGGACCGCCAATGCCTCTACGCCTCGACAGCGCCGCTTCTGATTTCGAGTCCCGCTTTGTCGAGCTGCTTGCCAGCAAGCGCGAGGCCTCCCAGGAAGTGGGCGATATCGTCGCCGGGATCATTGCCGACGTCCGTGCCCGCGGCGACGAGGCAGTGGCCGAACTCACCAACAAGTTCGACAAGGCCGGCGTCACCCCGGAAACCCTGCGCTTCTCCGAAGAAGAGATCGCCGAAGCCGCCGCCCGCGTGACCCCCGACGTGCGTGAAGCGCTGCAGACCGCCCATGATCGCATCAAGTCGCATCACGAGCGGCAGATGCCCAAGGATGATCTCTATACCGACGCGCTCGGCGTGACCCTCGGCTCGCGCTGGACCGCCATTGACGCCGTCGGCATCTATGTCCCCGGCGGCCTCGCCTCCTACCCCTCTTCCGTGTTGATGAATGCCGTGCCGGCAAAGGTCGCTGGCGTTTCGCGCATCGCCATGGTCGTGCCCACGCCCAATGGCCAGCTCGCCTCAGCCATTCTCTGCGCCGCCCAGATTGCCGGCGTCACCGAAATTTACCGCGTCGGCGGCGCCCAGGCCGTCGCCGCCCTCGCCTATGGCACCGATGCAATCCCCCGCGTCGACAAGATCATGGGCCCAGGCAATGCCTTCGTGGCCGCCGCCAAGCGCCAGGTTTTCGGCCAGGTCGGTATCGACCTCATCGCCGGTCCCTCGGAAGTGCTCGTCATTGCCGACCACTCGGCCAACCCAGCCTGGGTTGCATCCGATCTCATCGCCCAGGCCGAACACGGCGGCGGCGCTCAGTCGATCCTCGTGACGACGGATGCAAAGCTGGCCGACGCCGTCGAGGCCGAAGTCGACCGCCAGCTCAGCCTCCTCCCCAAAGAGTCCATCGCTCGCGAGGGCTGGGATGAGTTCGGCGCGGTCATCACCGTCGATTCGCTCAAAACGGCTACCAACCTCGCCAATCGCATCGCCTCCGAGCACGTCGAACTCGCAATCGACGACCCGCAATCGCTGGTCCCCGCCATCCGCCATGCCGGCGCGATCTTCCTCGGCCACCACACGCCGGAAGCCATTGGCGACTATGTTGGCGGCTCCAATCATGTCCTACCCACCGCCCGCTCTGCGCGCTTTGCCTCGGGCCTCGGCGTGCTCGATTTCGTCAAGCGCACGTCAATTCTGGGCTGCACCCCCTCCTCGCTTTCGGCACTCGCCGAGGCGGCAGTCACCATCGCCGAGGTCGAAGCGCTCGACGGACACGGGCGCTCCATTTCGATTCGGCTCAACCATTGAGCATCTCCATGGGCACAAGCGAGGCGGCCTCCAGCACCAATCGTCTGGTCACCGTCACGCTCGACCCCAATACGATCACTTCCATAAATCCCGACGAAGTGCATGAATGGCGCATCGCCATTTATGACCTCCTCGAATCCAACAGTTTTCGGCCCGCCCGCGTCGCCGCCGAAGGGCCCTATGCGCTCCACGTTTCGATCATCGGCAATTCCATCGTGCTGGACGTGCGCCACCCCGAAACCTTCCAGCCGATCGCCGCGCATTATATCTCGCTGACCCCGTTCCGCCGGCTGATCCGCGATTATTTCCGTATTCGCGACGCCTATTACGAGGCGATCCGCTCGGCCCAACCGTTCCAGATCGAAACCGTCGATATGGCGCGCCGCGGTATGCACAACGAGGCGGCCGAGCTGCTGCGCACGCGGCTTCACAACAAGATCATCATCGATCTCAACACCGCGCGGCGCCTCTTCACCCTCATCTGCGCCGTGCAGCCCTATGCGAGCCGCATTGACGAAGCGACGAGCGAACTGCCCTCCGTGCTCTTTGTCTGCTCGATGAATTCGGTGCGCTCGCCCATCGCCGCCGCCCTTGCCCGCCAGGCTTTCCCCGGCCGCATCATTGCTCGCTCCGTAGGCGTCAATGGCGGCAAGGCCGACCAATTCGTGCATGAGGTGATGGAAGAGATCGGCATTGATATGTCGGTCCACACGCCCCATATTCTCGATGAGCTCGTTGCCAACCGCTTCGATCTTGTCATCACCCTGTCCGATGACGCCCCCGATGCCGTGGCCAAGAAGGGTCTCGAGGCGGGCGAAATCGAACAATGGACGGTGCCGGACCCCTCGCTCGTTGAGGGTAGTCGCGAGGTAGTTCTGTCGGCCTATCGTGAACTTCGCGATGGTCTCAGACGCCGCGTTCGCACTCGTTTGGAGCCACTGGTTTCCGGTAGTTCACAAAGCCACTGATTTGCAGTAGGTTCCGCCAAAATTGCGGCCGCCGCCGAGCAATTTCGCACGCGGGGGTCTTCCCAGGAGAAAGTATGGCCAAAGAAGAAGTGCTCGAATTCCCGGGCGTGGTCACCGAATTGCTTCCCAACGCGACCTTCCGGGTCAAGCTGGAAAACGAACACGAGATCATCGCTCACACCGCCGGCCGCATGCGCAAGAACCGTATCCGTGTTCTCGCCGGCGACAAGGTGCTGTGCGAAATGACTCCTTACGACCTGACCAAGGGTCGCATCACCTATCGTTTCAAGTAAGGTTTGGCGCGACCACCCAAAGGGTGGTCAAAACGCTCCAGTGGAGCGTTTTGAGCGACAAACGCCCGGAGCCATGCGAAGGGCCGTCCTGTTTCAGCGGAGCGCGACGTCACCATGGCCTCAAGGCCCGAATTAATCCTGGCCTCCGCCTCGCCGCGCCGGCTGGCCCTCCTCAACCAGATCGGCATCGAGCCTGAGCATCTGGTTCCGGCCCATGTCGACGAGACGCCCGAAAAAGGCGAGTTGCCGCGCAAGCTTGCCAGCCGCCTCGCTGAACTGAAAGCTCTCACCGCCCAGCACAAGGCCCGCGTCGCCGGTTTCGGCTCCGATGCTCTCGTCCTTGCTGCCGATACGGTGGTGGCGGTCGGTCGGCGCATCCTGCCCAAGGCCGAGACCATGGAAGAGGCATCAGATTGCCTCCGCCTGCTCTCGGGCCGCGCGCATCGCGTCTACACGGGCGTTACGCTCCTTACCCCCTCCGGGGCCAAGCGGCAGCGGATCGTGGAAACACGCCTGCGCTTCAAGCGCCTCTCCACCCGCGAAATGGAAGCCTATCTCGCCAGCGCCGAATGGCGCGACAAGGCGGGTGGCTATGCCATCCAGGGCATTGCCGGCTCGTTCGTCGTAAAACTCTCCGGCTCCTATTCCGGCGTCGTCGGCCTGCCGCTCCATGAAGTGACGCAGCTTCTCGCCGGCGAAGGCTACCCGGTGCACTTCAACTGGCTCAACCAGTCGAGCCTGACGGGCGTCTGATGGCCGCCGAAAAGAAATGCCCGATCTGCGGCAAACCAACGGTCGAAAAATACAAGCCCTTCTGCTCGAAGCGCTGTGCCGATGTCGATCTCAACCGCTGGCTCACCGGCTCCTATGTCATCCCCGGGCGGGATGACGAACCGCCTGCCGAAAACGACGACGAATAGGCGCTTTGGCAGGGTTCTGCGCTAACAGTCTGCTAACAAACTAGCCTCTTTATCCACATAGCGTTTTCGCGCTTGCGCCATCAAAAACGATTGCCTATAAGGCCCGTGGCTCGCAGCCGAAGGCTAGCGAAAAAGATGCCCAGATAGCTCAGTTGGTAGAGCAGCGGATTGAAAATCCGCGTGTCGCTGGTTCGATTCCGGCTCTGGGCACCACTTCCCCTCCCCGTACGAAAATCCAACGATTTCGCCGCATGTAGCGGGAGCTTACGCCCCCGCTTTTCCCTTCTGTGCCTTGAGGCGAGCCGCTTCAAGGTCGGTCACTTCCGCCGTCGGAGCCACAGGCTGACTGCGCGGCATGCGGTTCCAGGCGTCGAGCGCGGCGATCTTGTAGGCCTCGGCAAGTGTCGGATAATTAAAGGCATTCTCGACGAAGTAGTCCAAAGTGCCGCCCAGGTTGAGCACTGCCTGACCGATATGGATCAGCTCGGTAGCGCCCTCGCCCACGATATGGACACCGAGGAGTTTGCGGGTATCGAGCGCGAAGATCATCTTCATCATGCCCGACTGCAGGCCCATGATATGGCCGCGCGAAGTCTCGCGGAACCGGGCAATGCCAGCTTCGTAGGGGATGTTCTGCGCCCTAACCTGCTGTTCAGTCAGGCCCACGGTTGAAATTTCCGGCACCGCGTAAATGCCGTACGGGAAAAACTCCGGCGCCGGCGGCATCTGTGCCCCGCAGGCGTGCAGCGCGGCGATGCGCCCTTGCTCCATCGAGGTTGAAGCAAGCGAGGGCCAGCCGATGACGTCGCCGGCCGCATAGATATTGCGCACTTCGGTCTGGAAGGTCACCGGATCAACTTTCAGCCGACCACGATCAACCGGGGTGATACCGGCATTTTCAAGACCAAGATTGGCGGTTGCGCCGGAGCGCCCGGCTGCGTAGAGCAGCATGTCCGTGCGGATGCGACGGCCATCGGCGAGGATCGAAACGGCCCAACCCTGCTCGTCGATCTCGACCTTTTCGACCTTGGTGCCGAGACGCAGGGTAACCCCGCGCTGGCGCAGATCGTGGGTAAATTCCTCGATGATTTCGCGGTCGATGAAATCGAGAATGCTGTCCTTGGGCTCGACGATGGTCACAGGCACATCGAGCGCCGAGAAAATCGTGGCATATTCGATGCCAATGACGCCGGCACCCACCACCGTCAGGCTGCGCGGTACGCGCGGCTCGGAGACGAGGCTATCGCTGTCGAGCACAGAATGGTCGTTGAACGGAATATTGGCTGGGCGATAGGGCGCGGTGCCCACCGCGATCACCGCATGGTCGAAACCGAAACGCGTTTCGTCGCCATCGGGAGCCACGACCGCGATATGGTTCTGGTCGATGAAACGCGCCATGCCGCCAAAGGTGCGCACGCCATTGCGGTTGAACTGGTGTTCGAGAACCTCGATCTCGTGGTTGAGCGTCATCCGCAGACGAGCGCCGAGATCCTTACCCTCGATGTCCTTCTTCACGCGATAGGAAAGACCGTAGAAGCCGCGCTCGCGCCAACCGGAGAGGTTGAGAACCGTTTCGCGCAGGGTCTTTGAGGGAATGGTGCCGGTGTGGACCGATACGCCGCCCAGACGAAGGCGATTTTCGACCACCAGCACCGATTTACCGAGCTTGGCTGCCTGAACGGCGGCGCGGCGGCCTGCGGGACCAGAACCGATGACGATGAGATTGAAATGTTCCAACGAAAGGCCCCTGGATCGGACGCGTGCAGCCTAAGCCGCAGATATGACAACACGAATGCGGCAAATCTGACAGCACCGCTGAGGGCTGGCAGATATGCGCAGGGGGCACACTAGCCCAGATGTGTTACCAATCGTTTCGGAGCCGAAGCGCGATCAGTTCTGGTCGGAGGCTGGATAGACGCCGAGAATGCTGAGCTGGTCGGTGAAAAACTTCAGCTCGTCAAAGGCATGCTGCACGCTGACATCGTCCGGGTGGCCTTCGATATCGGCATAGAATTGGGTGGCCGTGAAGGCGCCGCCGACCATGTAGCTTTCAAGCTTGGTCATGTTGACGCCATTGGTGGCAAAGCCGCCCATGGCCTTGTAGAGCGCGGCCGGCACGTTGCGCACGCGGAAGATGAAGGTGGTCTTCACCTTCCCCTGTTGCGGCGCGAGCTTTTCCTTGGGCGAAAGCACCAGGAAGCGCGTGGTATTGTGGTCGGCGTCCTCGATATTGTTGGCGAGCACATTGAGGCCGTAGATTTCGCCGGCAAAGCGCGAGGCGATTGCGGCGACGGATTTGTCGGCTTTCTGGGCGACTTCGCGCGCCGAGCCAGCGGTATCGACGGCATTAATGGTGCGGAAGCCGTTTTCGGAAATGAAGCGGCGGCACTGGCCCAAGGCGACGGACAGCGATTGCACCGCCTTGATATCCTCAAGGGTCGCGCCGGGTACGCCGAGCAGGTTCATTTCGACGCGCAGATAGGTCTCCCCGATAATGAAGAGGCCGCTGGCGGGCAGCAAGTGGTGAATATCGGTGATGCGGCCATAGAGCGAATTTTCGACCGGAACGACGGCGAAATCAGCCTTGCCGGACTGCACGGCATTGAGCGTTTCTTCGAAGGTCACGCAGCCCACGAACTCTTCGCCGGGAAACACATTGGCGGCCGCGGCATGGCTGAAGGCGCCGGGTTCACCTTGAAAGGCTATTTTCTTGCTCATGGGATGTCCGTTCATCTGGCCCTGCGGGCTTTAGTCCCGGCGACTTTGGGTGTCAATCGGAGGTTGCCAAGGCTAAATCGGCATGACATTGGGGGAATTGTCGCATCTGGGGATTGCCCTGTTGCGCCTTGGCGGGCGTAATACTATCTTCCGCGCGCGTCGGACCGGGCTTGTTGAGGCAGGCTTTTCCTGAAAGCCAGTTGGGCTCGGTTCGTTCAATGTCCACCCGGGGATGGACCGGTAGAGAGACCAAATGGATTCGTTCGAGCTAAACAAGATCATGGGCGCCGTCCTTGGCACACTTATGTTTGTCATGGGCGTGGGCTTCCTGGCTGAGGCCATCTACCACCCAATCGAAGACCGCGGCCCGGGCTATGCCCTGCCCGAACCCGAAGTTGCCGAAGCCGGCGGCGCTGCAGAAGCTGCCCCGGAAGTTCCGCTTGGGGTTTTGCTCGCCAGCGCCAGTGCCGAACGCGGCGCCGCTGCAGTGCGCAAGTGCCAGTCCTGCCACAACTTTGGCGAAGGCGAGCCCAACAAGCAGGGTCCGAACCTCTACCACATCGTGGGCTCGAGCGAGGCGCACCTCGACAATTTCGCCTATTCCGACGCGCTCCTGGCGCACAAGGCAGCCGGGGACACCTGGACCTACGAAAACCTCAATACGTTCCTGACCAATCCCAAGGCCTATGCCCCCGGCACCAAGATGACCTTTGCCGGCGTCCGTTCGCCCGAAGAGCGCGCCGACATCCTGGCCTATCTCCAGAGCCTGTCGCCCGATCCGGTGCCCTTCCCCGCTGCCGAGGCAGCCCCGGCCGAATCACCGGCTGAAGGCGAAGCCGCTCCCGCCGCCGAAGGCGCGGAACCCGCAGCGCCCGCCGCCGAAACCGAAACGCCGACAACGACCGCGCCCGAAACCAATGTCGAGGGCACGCCGGCCGCCGGTGGCGAAGCCACCCAGGCTCCTGCCGCTGCGCCTGCGACCACCGCGCACTGAGGCCTATCCGGTTTCGATCCGAATGCATAAGCCGCGCCACAAGCGCGGCTTTTTTCTTGAAAGAGCCCGCCACCATGATGCTCCTGCATGTGACCGATGTCGACGAGGCCAGTTGGGCCGAATCCTTCCGCAAGACCCTGGCGCCCTATCCGGTGGTGCGGCGCGGCGATGATTTCGATCCTGCCGAAGTGCGCTACATCTTCGTCTGGAAGCCGCAGGCGGATGCCTTTGACGGGCTGACCGGGCTTGAAGTCATCCTGTCGCGCGGCGCGGGCGTCGATGCCCTGTTGCAGCATCCGCGCCTCCCCGATGTGCCGATCGTGCGCTTTGTCGACGAGGACCTCAGCCAGCGCATGAGCGACTATGTCGTTGCCCATGTGACCATGCATCACCGGCAATATACCCGCTTCCACCGGGACCAGCAGGCGCGCCGCTGGAGCCAGTATTATCCGCCGGCCGCGAGCGAAACCACGGTTGGTATCATGGGCATGGGCGTTTTGGGGCAGGACGCGGTGCGTCGCCTCAAGCCGCTGGGTTTTTCGCTACGTAGCTGGAGCCGCACGCCCAAGGCCATCGAGGGCATCGAGTGCTTTGCCGGTGACGAGGGTTTTGAGCCGTTCCTCGGTGGCACCGACATTCTGGTCAACCTGCTGCCCCTGACGCCCGATACTGCGGGCATTCTCAATACCGATACATTCTCCAAGCTGCGGCGCGGCAGTTTTGAGGGGGGGCCGGTCGTGATCAATGCGGCGCGCGGCGGGCACCAGCGCGAGGCCGATATCGTCAAGGCGCTGACCGATGGCACGCTGGGCGCGGCCAGCCTCGACGTATTCGAGGTCGAACCCCTGCCGCAGAGCAGCCCGCTCTGGGATATCGAAAACTGCTATATCACGCCGCATATCGCGGCGATTTCAGACGAAAAGAGCGGCGTGCGCTACTTTACCGATATCGTCAGGGAGCATCAGGCGGGCAGACCGCTGATCAATGTTGTCGACAGGTCGCGCGGCTATTGACGGAAATTTCACTGGCCCGCTTCGAAAATCTCCCTAAACCTTTTCGCATAAGCGATTTCGTCACGGGGACTGCATGACCGAAACTGCACCGGTAGCCAAACTCGGCTTCTACGATCGGCTGAAGCTGGCCACAAAGCATCGTCTGGCCGAGCCCATTCTGGCCCTGTTGTGCTTCCTTGAAGCCATGATCATTCCGGTGTTTCCGGAAATCATGCTGGCGCCGATGATCATAGCCGACCGCATGCGGGCCTGGCGTCTGGCCGCGATCTGCACCGTGGCTTCGGTCACCGGGGGCCTTGCCGGCTATGCAATCGGCTATTTCCTCTTCGACAGCGTGGGCAAGGGCATCATCGAATTCTATGGCGCCGCCAATGGCTTTGAATCGCTGCGCCAGAGTTTTAACGACAATGGCCCGCTGATGATCCTGATCGGCGCGCTCTCGCCCATTCCCTACAAGGTGATCACCATCACCTCGGGCGTCGCCGGGCTCGATATCTGGACCTTTGTCATCTATGGCATTATCGGGCGCGGCCTGCGCTATTTCGTGCCCTGCGGGCTCTTCTACTTCTTCGGGCCGCTGGCCGGCGAGTTCATCGAGAAGCACAAGAAATGGGCCGGCTGGGGCATGGTGGCGCTTGTTGTCATCGGCTTTGCCATGGCGCCGCTGCTGTTCCCCAAGGGCAGCGCCAGCCTGGACCCGACGCCCAACCACGCCGAGATCGAGGACGTCAATCCCGAGGGCTGAGCCTAAAACTCGAGCACCCAATATTGACCGTTGAGATCGGCGCCGAAAGAATGGTGCCGTTCTTCCTGGGCAAGGACGAAACCGGCCTTCTGATAGATCGAGCGGGCCGAGGCGAGGCAATCCTGCGTCCAGAGCATGATGCGCTTGTAGCCGGACGCCTTGGCGAAGGTGATGGCTTCGGCAACGAGTCTTGCGCCGATGCCGCGACCGCGGAACATGGGTTCGACATAGAGCATGCGCAATTGCGCGGTGCCTTCCTCTCCATCCTCGGCGGGCAGGACAAAGACCGAACCCGCCACTTCGCCCTCGATTTCGGCGACCCATAGCTGCTTGCCTTGCGTGCCGGGGGCAGCTTCGAAGTCGGCATAGATACGGGTGATGAGCGTTTCGAACTCGCCATTCCAGCCCTGTTCGAGATGGTAGAGCACGGCTTGGCGGTGAATGAGCCAGCCAATCTCGCCGACGCGCGGCGGACGGAGGACGAGCGTTGCGTCCTCGGGCTCGGCGAGCAGCGCCGAAATGCGGCGCATGGCGCCAACGAGATCCCGCTGCTCGAATGGGGTCAGCGGATCAAGCAAGGTTTCGGCCGCCTTGGCGTCGCTCATGGCATTGAAATGCTTTGCCACTTCGCGGCCCTCGCGCGTCAGCGCCAGCGGCACCGAACGCTTGTCGCCGGCACGGGGCAGCACGGCGACGATATCCTGGCTGACCAGCTTGCCGACTAGGCGGCTCAACTGCGCCCGGTCCATACCCAGCGTTTCGGCAACCATGGCGGACGTGGTCGTGCCGGCCTTGTCGAGCTCATAGATCACCCGCGCTTCCGAGAGGGTATGCAAGGTCTGATGCATGCCCTCTTCGAGCAGGCCGATAATCCGCGTGTAGAAGCGATTGAAGGTGCGCACTTGCGCAATGTCGGCAGGCTCGGCCATGACAAGACTCCTGAATGCTTGATTCAATCAAGCATTCAGTTGTCAAAGTCAACTATTTCAATCTATGCGCCGAAACGCCGACGGATAACCGAGAACAGGGCGCGGATGCCTTGATCGGTAGCGCCGACTGGGCGGCCCGGCCGGGCTTCAGGGGCCCAGGCGAGAATGTCGAGATGCACCCAGGCCTTGGCCTTGCCGACGAAGCGGCGCAGGAAAAGCGCGGCGATGACCGAGCCGGCATAGCCGCCCGCGCCGGTATTGTTCATGTCGGCAATTTTCGAAGAGAGCTGGCCGTCATAAGGCGACCAGAGGGGCATGTGCCAGAAGGGGTCCTCCACCGTGAGCCCGGCGGCGGCGATCTCGGCGGCCATGACATCGTCGGTCGAATAAAGCGGCGGCAGTTCGGGGCCCAGCGCCACGCGGGCGGCCCCCGTCAGCGTTGCCATGTCGACGATGAGATCGGGGCTTTCCTCGTCGGCGAGCGCGAGGGCATCTGCCAGGATCAGGCGGCCTTCGGCATCGGTATTGCCGATTTCGACGGTGAGGCCGCGGCGCGAATGGAGCACATCACCAGGCCGGAAAGCATTGCCGGAAATGGCGTTTTCGACCACCGGCAGCAGGACGCGCAGGCGCACGGGCAGCTTTGCCGAAACAATGGCGTGGGCCAGACCCAGAATATTGGCGGCGCCTCCCATATCCTTTTTCATCATCAGCATGCCGGCAGCGGTCTTGATATCGAGACCGCCGGTATCGAAGGTGACGCCCTTGCCCACCAGCGTCACCTTGGGGTGACTCTCATCGCCCCAGGTCAGATCGAGGAGGCGCGGCGCTTGGGCGCTTGCGCGGCCGACGGCGTGGATCATCGGGAAATTTTCGGCAAGGAGATCGTTGCCGACAATTGCCCTGAAATTCATCCCGCGCTCGGACGCGAAACGTTCGACTTCCTTGTGAAGGTTATCGGGGCCGAGATCGCTCGAGGGCGTATTGACGAGATCGCGCGCCAGCGTGGCCGCGGTGACGTGGCGGTCGACTTCCCCCGCATCGGCACTCTCGGGCAGAACCAGCGTTGGCACAGGCTTGGCTTCGCGATAGCGATCGAAACGATAGGCGCCGAGGCGGAAGGCGATGGCGGCGAGGGTCGGATCGCCAAGCTCGCCCTCAAGGCGATACTCGGCGGCGGGCAGCGCTGTAGCAGCAAGCCCGGCGACAAAGGCCGGACGACCTTCCGCAGTGCCGATGCCGAAGAGATAGCCGGCAAGGCCATCACCCTCGCCCGGCAGAGCCAGCAGCTTGCCCCGCTGGCCGGAAAAGCCGTTGGCTTCGGCCCAGCCGCGCTGCCGCGCGGTCAACTGGCCGCCATCGAGCCCCCCTTCGCCCACGAAAATGACGGGGATCGGGGATTGGGTGGACATGAGGCGGCTCCAGATTGGCTTTGCCTCATAACTAGACCTCTGCCCCTCGTTCGGCAATCGGCCAGAACCCCACTTTAACCGGCTGTTAGGGTTAATGATTTATTGCTGGAAGCGATGGGGGACGTGGTCCCGGCAGGAGTTCAGCCTTGTTGCGTGTCGTTTCCATGAGCCGTTCCATGCGCTGCCTGCTTCTGGCCGGCGTAGCGGCACTGAGCCTTTCAGCCTGCGCTTCCAATCGCGGGCAGCTCGGGGCGACCGACTATGCCGCCCTGCCCCAGGAACAGCGCCAGCAAACCCTTGCGGAACTGACCGGCCGCTATAAGGCCAATCCGCGCGACCGCAATGTCGTCATTCACTATGCCGCCGCCTTGCGCGCCGCGGGCCAACCGCAGCAGGCCGCCGCCGCATTGGAACAGGCGATGGCCGCCTATCCAAACGATGTCGAGCTCTCGGTCGCCTATGCCAAGGCGCTCGCCTCGATGGGCAGTTTCGATCAGTCCATTGCCGTGCTCGACCGGGCGATCCGGCCCGACGCGCCCGATTGGAACGCGCTGCTGGTCAAGGGCGCATCGCTCGACCAGATGGGGCGGCATGGCGAGGCGCGCGCGCTTTATGGCCAGGCGGCGACCATTGCGCCCGGCGAAGCTGGCATCGAGACCAATCTTGGCCTCTCCTATGCCATGACCAATGAGCTGCCCCTCGCCGAGCAGCACCTGCGCCGCGCCGTGCAAATGCGCGGGGCCACCACGCAGACCCGGCAGAACCTTGCGCTCGTCGTTGGTTTGCAGGGGCGTTTCGAGGAATGCCGCGCGCTCTATGCGGCGGAGCTGCCGCCGGAACAGGTCGAATCCAACATGGCCTATGTGCGCGCCCTGCTCACCCAGCAGAACCGCTGGGACATGATCGACAAGGGCTGATCTCCTAGATCAACCGCCACCCATCATGCCGTTGCTCATCACCTTGAGGATGGCGGGCGCCATGATGACGATGAAGAGCACCGGCAGGAAAAACAGGATCAGCGGCACGGTGAGCTTGGGCGGCAGGGCGGCAGCCTTCTTTTCGGCTTCCATCATGCGCGCCTCGCGACCTTCCTCGGCCATGACGCGCAGTGCCTGACCCACGGACGTACCATAGCGGTCAGCCTGGATCAGGGCGGTCATCACCGCCTTGACATTGTCGAGTCCCGTGCGGCGGCCGAGATTTTCATAGGCGCGCGTGCGGTCTTCGAGGAAGGACAACTCTGCCGTCGTCAGCGTCAGCTCTTCGGCAAGCTCGGCGCTTTGTTGGCCGATCTCCTTGCCGACGCGCTTGAGGGCGTGTTCCATCGACATGCCGGATTCAACGCAGAGCAGCAGCAGATCGAGGCAATCGGACCAGGAGCGGCGGATGGAAGACTGCCGCTTCTGCGTGGCATTCTTGAGCATCAGGACGGGGAAATAGGACCCGATGAGCCCGGCGCCGATGGCGTAGACGAGATTGAGAAAAACGGGCCGATCACCCGGAATGAGGAAGACCAGGTAGACCGCCGCAATGGCAAAGACCACGAAAGGCGTCGCAAAGCGCTGGAAGAGAAACGTGGTCAGGTGGCCCTGGCCGCGATAACCCGCCATGGCCAGCTTGTCGACGGTGCTGTCGTCCTGAAAGGCCTTCTTGAGATCGAAGCGATCGACCGCCCGCTTCATATAGGTCTTGGTCTCGGTGCCGCGGCGGATCGAACTGCGCCCATCGGTGGGGGTCCCACCGCGCAGACGCGACATTTCTTCAGCCCGCATGCGATCTCGCTCAACCGCGACCCGCTTGATGCGGACGCGCATGTCCTGCTTGACGATCATCGAAGAGCCGAAGGTAAAGACCACCGCCGCCGCGGAAATCGCCGCCAGGATCGCGATGAGGAATTCGCGCGATGTGAGCATCTCGACCATGTGAAAGGCTCCCTGGGGCTAGATTTCGAACTGAATCATGCGGTTCATGACGAAGGCGCCCATGCACATCATCAGAGCTGCGACACCAAGCCAGATATTGCCGATGGGCGTCGAAATCAGTGGCGAGAGATATTCGGGCGAGATCACCGACACCATGATTGCAACGAAAACCGGCAGCGAGCCGATGATGCCGGCGGAAGCCTTGGCTTCCGAGGACATGGCGGCGACCTTCTGTTTCATCTTCTTACGATTGCGGAGCACGCGCGCGAGGTTACCGAGCGCCTCGGAGAGATTGCCGCCGGCCTGCTGCTGCACGGAAATGACGACGACGAAGAAATTGACTTCGGGCAGCGGCACGCGATCGAGCAGGATCTGCACGGACTCAGTCATGGAAAAGCCGAAGGACTGCTGATCGAGCACGCGGCCGAATTCGGATTTTACCGGTTCCTTGGTGTCCTTGGCGACGACGCGCATGGAATCGTTGAGCGGCAGGCCGGTCTTGACGCCGCGCACGATGGCTTCGACGGCATTGGGCAGCTCGTCGAGGAACTGGTTCTGGTACTTCTTGCGCCGCCGCTTGACATACATGCGCGGCAGCAGATAGGCGCCCGCCACGGCAAAGATGGCGGCAAAATAATACGGGACCTGCGTGACCAGCAGCACGACGAAAAGGAGGCCGCCAAAAATGCAGCTATTGCGAATGAAGGCGGCCGGCGAAATCGTCATGCCGGCCTGAAAGATGAGGTCGGGCAGCGTCACGCGCTTTCTTGCATTGATCTCGTCGGTCTGCGCTTTCAGCGCCTGCTGAACGGTCTTGCGGCGCGCATCGCGCGTGCGATTGACGTCCATTTCGCGACGCGTCGTGCGGATGTCGCCCTGATAGGCCTTGAGGCGCTTGTCGGCGCGGCTATTGCCCAGAGCCGAGGGGACCAGGGCAAAGCCGGCGGCACCGACGGCGATAACGGCCAGGACAGCAAGCAGGATGGTGATGAGCATATCTAGCGCCCCATCAGCTCATGCTGTTCAGTATTGGCCTTTTCCAGCGCCTCCACCAGATTGGCCTCTTCGTTGAAGTAGCGGGCCCGTTCGGTAAAATTGGGCTTGGTGATGCCGGTCGAGCGGTGCTTGCCGAGCAGCATACCGTTCGCGTCCTCGCCCATGATGTCGTAGACGAAGACGTCCTGGGTGACGATGACGTCGCCTTCCATGCCCAGCACTTCGGAAATGTGGGTGATACGGCGCGAGCCGTCACGCAGACGCGCGGCCTGCACGATGACGTCGATCGAGGAGACGATCATTTCGCGGATGGTGCGGCTCGGCAGGGAATAGCCGCCCATGGTGATCATGGATTCAAGACGAGACAGAGCTTCGCGCGGGGAGTTGGCGTGCAGCGTGCCCATGGAGCCGTCGTGGCCCGTGTTCATGGCCTGGAGAAGGTCAAAGCTCTCCGGGCCGCGGACTTCGCCGACGATGATGCGCTCGGGACGCATACGCAGGCAATTCTTGATGAGATCGCGCATGGTGATCTCTCCTTCGCCTTCCAAGTTCGGCGGGCGGGTTTCAAGACGCACCACGTGGGGCTGCTGCAGCTGAAGTTCGGCGGAGTCTTCGCAGGTGATGACGCGCTCGTCCTTCTCGATGAAGGCGGTGAGGCAATTGAGCAGCGTCGTCTTGCCCGAGCCGGTGCCGCCCGAGATCAAGACATTGGCGCGGACGCGGCCCAGAATGCGCAGCACTTCGGCGCCTTCGGGCGAAATGGAACCGTATTTGACGAGCTGCTGCAGGGTCAGCTTGTCCTTCTTGAATTTTCGAATCGTCAGTGCGGCGCCGTCGATGGCAAGGGGAGGCGCAATGACATTGACGCGCGAACCGTCTGGAAGACGGGCGTCGCAAATAGGAGAACCTTCGTCGACACGGCGGCCAACCTGGGACACGATGCGCTGGCAGACATTCATCAGATGCGCATCGTCGCGGAAGCGCACATTGGTGAGGCGCACCTTGCCGCCGACTTCGATGTAGCACTTCTGGCTGCCATTCACCATGATATCGGCGATGTCGTCGCGCGCCAGCAATGGTTCGAGCGGGCCATAGCCGAGCACGTCGTTGCAGATGTCCTCGAGCAGGTCTTCCTGCTCGGAAATCGACATGACGATGGATTTGAGCGCGATGATTTCGCCGACGATGTCGCGAATTTCCTCGCGCGCCGACTGCTGCTCCATCGTCGCCAACTGGCTGAGATCGATGGAGTCGATCAGGGCGTTGAAGATGGCCGACTTGGTCTGGAAATATTCCTTGTCGCGCTGCGCATCCACAGGATTGCGCACATCGAGCACTTCGTCGGTGGTGCGCTGGCGTGCGGCCATGCCGTCGCTATCCGAAGCCCGTCGCTGAACCGGCTGGACTTGTGCAGGCTCAGGCCGGGCCGCGCTCGGAATCGGCCGGGGCACTTCGCCCACGCCTGGCGTATTGCCGCCGAATGTCGTCCGCTTACCAAACATGCTCGCCTCGTTCGTCTTCCTTCCTGTCCTCTAGAGCCGGCTCATGCCCGCTTCTTGAGGAAGGACGGCAGTTTAATCAGCCCCGCCGGCTTGCCGGCACCATGCGACGGCTGGCGTCCGGTCACCTGCATGCCAATACTGCGATAGACCTCATTGACCTTGTTGTTGGCCGCGACCTCCGCCACCATCTGCCCGTTATTGGCCGCGGTGCCGAAAAGCGCGGCGTCGAAGCCGATCTGTCCGATGAGGTTGCATTCGACCGACGAGGCAAATTCGGCGGCGCCAATCTCGGGACGGCGGGCAACGCCCTGACGATTGATCACGAGGCTCGGGGCCCTTTCGGTCGGACGCAGGGCCTTGATCGTATCCGCCAGATTCTTGGCATTGCGCAGATTGGCTAGATCGGGTTCGGCCACGATCACCACTTCATCGATGGTCGAGAGCGTGTGCCGCACCCAGGCATTCCAGGCATGCGGAATGTCGAGGATGATCACCGGCACCGACTTCTGGCAGATTTCAACGATCTGCTCGAATTCGCGCTCTTCGAAATCCCAGGTGCGGTCCAGCATGGCCGGGGCGGTGAGCAGGTTGATATGATTGGCCGCCTTGCTCATCAGGCGGTCGAGCATGGTCTGGTCGACCTTCTGATTGGCCAACAGCGCATCGGCCACGCCGTGAGGCGGATCCTGATTGAAATTGAGACCAGCCGTGCCGAAGGCGAGGTCCATATCGATGATCAGGCAATCCTGACGCAGAACGGTGGCGATGGCCCAGGCGACATTATGGGCGACCGTCGAGCCGCCTGCCCCGCCCTTGGCAGAGACAAAGCCGATGGTGCGACCAATGGGTGCGGCGCCCTCGCCGGCAAAAAGCTCGGTAATGGCGGTGACGATGATCTGCGCGGTGGACGGCAGCACGATATATTCGGAAATGCCCGAGCGGATCAGCTCGCGATAAAGCAGCACGTCGTTGACGTGGCCGAGCACGATCACACGTGTCGTCGCGTCGCAAACTTCGGCAAGACGCTCCAGGGCTCCCGGGATTTCCTCGGGCGGCAGCGAGGTTTCGACGATGATGAGATTGGGGGTAGGATTGGTCTTGTAGGTTTCGACCGCGCCATCGATGCCGCCATTATGCGTCGTCAACGCCACCTTGGACATGCGCCGGTCATGCACCGCGCTTTCGACGAGTTGCGCGGTCTGGGAATGCTCGCAAAAGGCCTGGATGGTGACGCGCGGCACAAGGCGCGCGCCGGGCGCGATCTCTGCTGCCGGCTCTTCCTGCTTTACCGGCTCATCCGAGGTCAGGAAACTCTTCATTGCACTACTCCTTGCACCATCGAACGCTCAGTCGAGCACAAAGCCGACCGACCCGCTGAACCCGCCCCGCATGCCGCCGCTGCCGGCGACGCCATATTGATTTTCGAGCTTCCCGAGGAAGATCGCTTCCGCATCGCTCGCTGGGGTCGAAAAGTCGGTCGGTACAGCGATGCTGCCGGCCGGAACGGGATTGACGAGATAGGGCGTGACCAGGATGACCAGTTCGGTCTCCTCAGTCTGGAAGTCGCGAGACCGGAAGAGAGCACCCAGGATCGGGATGTCGCCGAGCCAAGGGAACTGATTGATCTGCTGGGACGAACGCTCCTGCAAGAGACCGCCGATGGCCAGTGTCATGCCGCTCGGGACTTCGACCGACGTGTTGGCCTGGCGCTTGGTGATCGACAGGTCGGCCTGCGGTTCCGACACCGACGTATCGACCGTCAGGGCGATGGCGCCGTTCGACTTCACGACCGGGGTGAAAGCAAGCTCGACGCCATAGGGCTTGAACAGAACAGTGCGCTTTTTGCTGCCGTCATCGTCTTCGTCATAGGTGTAATAGGGCAATTCGCCGCCGGCGAGGAACTTGGCCGCCTGGCCCGAGATCGCGGTCAGCGTGGGCTGTGCGAGAACCCGCAATGCGCCGCGCCCTTCGAGCGCGCGGATAGCGGCGCTGACACGATTACCATTGGCGCCGAAAGACGCGTCGATGCCGTCGGTCGGGAAAGCATCGGTCAAGAGGCCATTGGCAAAGCTCAGCAGGTTCGTGGTGCCGACATTGACGATGGCGCCGAAATTGATGCCGAACTGCTTGGCTACGTCACGCTTCACTTCCGAGACAGTGACCTGCAGCATGACCTGCTGGGCGCCTGCCACGTCGAGAATGTTGGCGACGTTTTCTGGCGCGCCGGCAAACTGGACGGCGACCTGCCCGGCCCGATCCTTGTCGTCCGAGGATAGAACCGTGCCGGTCAGAACCACGCGATTGGTCGAGTCCCCGATGGTGACCGATTCAACAGCAATCCTTGAGCCCGGAATGACACGCGCCAGCGCCTCTTCGAGCGCATTGCCGACCTGGGACGGCTCCTTGATAACGCGCAGATCCAGCACCTGGATGGTGCGGCCGGCATCGTCGATGAAGAAGATATTGGTATTGCCGCCGCCGATCCCCTGCACGATGGCACGGGTGCGGGTGCGCATGATGGCCGCGGCGACATTGGGCTGGGACACCACGACTTCGGCGACGCCGGCAGGCAGATCGACGATGATCGACTTGTTGAGTTCGATATCGAGATTGCGCTGGGCGCCATAGGCGGTCGATGCGACCGTAATCTGCGACTGGGCAAGGGCCGGCAAGGCCAGACCGAGGGTTGCCAACGATAGCGTGCCGGCCAGGGCCAGCAAGCGGAGGGGGCGAAATGCCGTCTGCATTGTCGTTGTCATTCTGCTCTCCCGCCTATTGCGGCATCAACTGCGGTTCGACCGCGTCGACCTGGATTTCCATTTCGTCTTCGGAGAAACCACCTTCGGGGACGAACTCGTTGACCGGCGCAAATTCCGTACCGGAGCCTGTCTGGGCCACCGCGCCGGCCATGACGCTCTGCTCCTTGCCGAAGCGGATGACCCGAACAGCCTGGCTGGTGCTGGCAGGACGCTGCGCATCGGCGCCCTTGCCGAAATCGGTGATCGAGCGCAGCGTCAGGCTCAACTGGCCACGCATGGAGGCATTGATCAGCGTTTCCGCCTGTCCCGGCGTCAGTTCGAGCGTTGCCACGGTGCTCTTGTCGAAGGTTTCGGGGGTGGGGCTGTCGCTCTCGGCTTTCGCGTCGCCGCCGCTCACGCCCATTTCGCCGAGGCGCTTGCCGATGGCGAGGACGCGCACATTGGACAGCACGACCTCGGACTGCTGGCCCGTCGGCGTGGACGTGGTCAGGAGCACGTCCACATGGTCGTTGGGAACAACGAAACCGCCGGCACTCGAGAGGGCATTGACCCCCACTGCCACGCCGCGCATGCCTGAAGCCAGCACCGCCGAAAGATAGCCCTGCGCAGACCGGACGAGCTTTTGTTCGCGGATCGGCTCGCCGGGAAAGAATTCAAAGCGGGCAACCGCGCCGGTGAGTTCGGTCGGCGCGTCGGGCATGGCCGAGATGGTCACATATTCCGGACGCACGGCGCCCTCGGGCCAATCCTGCCATTCCAGTGTCTCGGGCTTGAGGCGTTCGCCCATGCCGATCGGCGCTTTGGCGACGAGAACCTGCGCCTTTTGCTCCTGCACGACCTGGGTGACGACTTCCGTGGAAGGGGCCGGCGCACGGCCCATGCGCATAACCAGGAATGCGGCAAGTCCACCTGCGACTAGGGCCACTACTACCAGGATTATGCGTGCTGGTCTCATGACCCACTCCGGCTCTACCGGGCGCTCGCGCCCAATTCCACGGGTGAACTATGAAAGCAAAGGGTCAAGGTTTGGTTAATCGGGCGCTAAGACTTGCGGTTAACAGTTTATGAATACTGGCGATTTGCAAGGTGGCGACAAAAAAGAAGACCCCGGCGACAAGCGCCGGGGCCTCGATATTTCGTGAGAATGAGACGGATCAGGCCGCAAGGCGCTCGAAAATGGCGGAGTTCGAATAGACCGTGATGCCGGCGACCGCCAGGGCGATGCCATAGGGAATGCCAGAGCGCTTGTTGTGCAGCCGCGCGACCCAACCGAAGCGGGCAAGCGCGGGGTTGAGCGGAATGCCGCGCACCACCAGGATCAGGATGGTCAGCACGCCGCCGAAAAGGGCTGCATAGGCAAGGTAAGGCAATGTCATGCCAAAGCCCAGCCACAGCGTCGTGGCTGCAGCGAGTTTGGCATCACCGCCGCCGATAAGGCGCAGCGCAAAAAGGCCAAAGGCGACCGCGAGCACGATGAGCGCACAGAGCACGTGCATGGCAAATTGCTGCAATGGCAGATTGATCGCGATGGCGACAATGAAGAAGGCAACGGTAAGGAGCAGCACCAGCTTGTTGGAGATGCGCATGGTGAAGAGATCGGACGACGCCGCGATCGCCATGGCAACGGGGAAGAAGAAAAGGGCAATAGTACTCATCGGATCACTCTTCGTCCGGCATCGGGGTGCCATTGAGCGCTGGCACGATATAGCTTTGGATAGTTTGGTAAACCTCGGTCAGACTGCCGTTAATGGTGCCAACGGCACCGATTATGACAATGGAAAGCAGTGAGGCGATAAGAGCATACTCTATTGCGGTCGCCCCTGAGCGATCGGCAATAAATGTTCTCAGTAAGCTCTTCAACTGCGACATGCCTTTGTCCCGCTCTTAACGCCCTGAGATTGCCATCGATAAGTTAAGCAAAGACCAAAACGAAGAAGGCCCCCTTTCGGAGGCCTTCCAAAACATTACGACGAACTGAAGGATTTACTCTTCAGCGCAAGCAGCGTTTTGTACGCCGGTCAAACAGTCGTTGATGTTGCCAAACACTGTCTGAAGGTTGCCACCAAGCGCAGCAACGGCACCAATGATGACGACAGAGATAAGAGCGGCGATGAGGCCGTATTCGATTGCAGTGGCGCCGGATTCGTCCTGCGCGAAACGTGCGAAAATGTTCATGTCCCAGGCTCCTTTTTACACGTCCTCGAGTGACGCCTCACGGCCAGTCACACAGCGAAGATGGGCTCAGCCTAGCCAGCAGTGATTGCAAATGAGTTAATCGAAGTATTTCCAAACGATCGAATTCGCCCAAAAAAATCTATGCTTTTCAATGAATTAACGAGATCGATTGCATTCTAACAAACGCCCGGATCCACCCCGCTACGTGCCGTTATTTCGAGTTTGCATTCAACAACTTGCGCGTATCTTCTTTTATTCTTAACCACGCCAAAATCGCCGCGTTTGCCAAGTGTTTACCATTCCGCGCGATCCTTGAGGCCGAGTTTTCATGTGGATGGGTCCAATGCGTCGCCTTTCATTCCTTACAGGCCTCTGCTTCGCTCTTGCCGGCACTGCCTTTGCAGGAGCGCAGGACAATGCGCCAATCGACGTGAAAGTGAATATGGCGCGCGTGCTGCGCATCAGCTCTCCGGCCGCGACGGTTATCGTGGGCAATCCCGGCATTGCGGATGTCACCATCCAGGATCCGCAGACATTGATCCTAACAGGCAAGAGCTTTGGCCAAACCAATCTCATCGTGCTCGATAGCCTGGGCGAACCCATCGCCGATACGCTTATCGAAGTCGTACAGATGCAGGCCGGCGTCACGACGGTCTATCAGGGCCAGTTGCGCACGACGCTTGCCTGCGCCCCCGTGTGCCAGCCGACAGTCATGATGGGCGACGACAATAGCTTCACCAGCCAGGCGCTGGCATCCTCGCAACTGGTTCAATCGGCCGCGAACTAGATCAAGGTTCTCTTAACCAGTAGGCGCATTTAGGCCGACAAACTAACGAAACCTTAGCGTTAGATCGCCAGCTTCCCGTTCATGTGGAGTGCATTCAGCTCTCCCGGACAGGAACGAGGCATGTCACGCTGGCGGCTCAAATCCCTGGCGCGCGATACGCGCGGGGCGACGGTGATCGAGTTCGCCCTTCTGGCGCCGATCTTCTTTGCCATCCTGACGGCCATTCTCCAAACATCAGTGCAGTATTTTGCGGCCCAGGTGCTGGAAAGCGGCGTCTATGACGCCAGCCGCACCATTCGCGTCGGCCAGGCCCAGCGCGACGGCTGGACGGCGGCCGATTACAAGGAAAATGTGTGCAGCCGGCTCTATGGGCTCTTCGGCGATTGCGCTGATATGCACGTCAATGTGCGGACGATCAGCGATTTCCAATCGGCCGATTATTCCGTCCCGCTCGATCTCAATTGCGTGGAAGACTGCGACTGGACCGAGGATGAGGTCTGGACGCCAGGCGGCTCGTCGGGGGTCGTGCTGGTGCAGGTCTACTATCGCTACCCCGCCATTCTGCAGTTCCCCTATGCACCCAACAAGCTTCCTGACGGGCGTATCCTCTTGAGTGCTGCCACCGTTTTCCGAAACGAGCCCTTCTGATGCGCGCGACCGGAAAAACCTTCCTGAACACGCTACGCGCATTTGCCCGCCGGGAGACCGGCGTCGCAGCGGTAGAATTTGCGCTGGTCGTGCCGCTCATGCTCAGCGTTTATCTCGGCTGTACCGAGGCGGCCACGCTGCTGACCGCCGACCGCAAGGTGCAGTCGGTGGCAGGGGCCATTGGTGACCTCGTAGCCCGCTCCAACAAGACGCTCGCACAGGCGCAACTGGAAGACTATTTCCTCGCCGCTACCAGCATCATGACGCCCTATGACGCCTCGGCCCTGGTACAGACGATCACCGCCGTAGCGGTTGACGACGAAGGCGAAGCAACCATCCTATGGTCGGCGCGCTACGAGAATGGCGCGCTCTCCAGGACTGTCGCCGGCCACGCCAAGGGCGATCCCTATGAGCTCCCGGCCGAGATGACGGCCATTGCGACCGATCAGACCGTGATTGCCGCCGAGGTCGAGTATAGCTATCGCCCCCTGCTCGGCATCGTGTTCAAGGAAGCGCTCGACCTCAATCGTTCGGCCCTGTTCATGCCGCGCTTCGGCGGGGCCATTACCCTCAACTGATCTGCAGCGCGCGTTCAATCCGATGAGGGCGTTGAGCGCTTGCCGCCCTTGCACGGCCATGTCACAAGCAAAACTCCTTCCTCCGACCCCATCACGAGCATGAACGACACCATCATCCCCGTCTTCGACCTGGGCGGCGTTTTCGTCGACTGGAACCCGATGTACCTGTTCCGCAAGCTTTTTGAGAGCGAAGAGGACGCGCTCTGGTTTCACCAGAACATCTGCACCAGCGACTGGAATCTCGAATTCGACGCCGGCGAGATTTATGCCGAAGGCGTCGCCAAACTGATCACGCGCTTTCCGAAATATTGGCGCGAGATCCAGGCCTTTGACCTCAGGTGGAAGGAAACGCTGGGCGATTTCATTCACGGCACCATCGACATCCACAACGAGCTGATCGAACAGGATATCCCGACCTTTGCCATTACCAACTTCTCCTGGGAGAAGTGGGTGAGCTGCCTCGGCGAATGGCCGTTCCTCGAAAAGTTCGATGGCGTCATCGTTTCGGGTCTCGAAGGCCTCGTGAAACCCGATCCGCGCATCTATCGCGTGTTCTGCGAACGCTATGGCTTTGCGCCCGATAGCTGTGTGTTCATCGACGATAGCGAGCCCAATATCGTCGCCGCGCGCAAATTCGGCATGCACGGCATCCACTTCAAGGAGCCGGCGCAGCTCCGGGCCGAGCTGATCGCCCTCGGCCTGCCACTCCAGGCGAAGTAAGTCTTCGTACCGAACCCCAACTCGCCTATCTTTCAATGGAAGGTGGGTTGGGACGGCACGCAGGCCGAGACTTATCCATCTTATCCCCGTCCCCCTCGTTTCATGCCATTCTCTGGGCATTCCCGCCATGACACGCGGCGCCGACGAAGCGCCGGGCGGGGAGATGGGCCACTCGGGGTCGCCTGGGAGGATGCGTGGACGCTGACCACCGGTCAAGCGGCAGTGAGCCCCCGTTGCATCGCAAGATGCTTCCGACGGCAATCTGGACCGTAAAACCCCAAAAGGGGACCGCTCGATGCGTGCGCAAAAAATCCCGATCGTGTGAAGCGGCTTTCGCCTCTTCCTTCTATCCAAATTTCGAGGCGAAAGCCGCTTCCACCGTGCGCCCAGAGGGCGTCGCGTCCGTGCGCCCTAAGGGGTCGCGACCATGCAACCGCGAGGCGATCAGGCCGGGGCGGCGATCGGCATTGGCTCTGCGGGAAGGTTGGGAAACCTACTGGAAGCGGCCGCCCTTCTGGATGACTTCGATCTTGTAGCCATCAGGATCGGTGACAAAGAAGAAGCGCGCCACCGGCACGTTGCCGTTCTTGAAATCGACCAGCTTGCCGACCGGAAACCCCTCGGCATTGAAGCGGTCATATTCGGCCTGCAGATTGTCGACGACAACTGCCAGGTGCCCATACCCGTCGCCTAGATTATAGGGCTCGGTCCGGCCCTTGTTGATCGTCAGTTCAAGCTCGAAGCCGTCAAGCTCTTGGGCCAAATAGACCAAAGTAAAATCAGCAAATTCAATGCGATTGACGATTTCGAGCCCAAAGGCGCGGCGATAGAAATCAACGGAACGATCTTCGTCGATGACGCGGATCATCGAATGGGCAAGCTTGGCCATTTTCTTGGACCTCCTAATCTGGAGTGGACGAGCGAAGCGAGGACCTCGCGCGTGACGCGGCCTGTCCGGAGCGCGACTAGCGCGTGTGGACCGCTACTTGGTCCCGTACATGCGATCGCCGGCGTCGCCGAGACCCGGAATAATGTAGCCCTTCTCATTGAGATGGCTGTCGATGGAGGCCGTATAGACCGGCACGTCCGGATGGGCCTTGGCGAAGTTCTCAATACCCTCGGGCGCCGCCAAGAGGCAGAGGAAGCGGATATTGTTGGCGCCACGCTCTTTCAGCTTTTCAATTGCGGCGGTCGCCGAATTGCCGGTGGCCAGCATGGGGTCAACAACGATGATCAGGCGATCTTCGAGATTGGACGGCGCCTTGAAATAGTATTCGACCGGCTCAAGCGTCTCGTGGTCGCGATAGATGCCGATATGGGCAACACGCGCCGCTGGCACGAGATCGAGCATGCCATCGAGAAGACCATTGCCGGCGCGCAGGATCGAGGCGAAGACCAGCTTCTTGCCCTTGATCGCCGGCGAATCCATCGCAGCCATCGGCGTCTCGATCGAGATCATTTCCAGTTCCAGATCGCGCGTGACTTCGTAGCACATGAGATGGGCGATTTCGCGCAGGAGCCGCCGGAAGCCGGCGATGGAGGTCTCCTTGTTGCGCATGATCGTCAGCTTATGCTGGATCAGCGGGTGATCGATGACCGTGACATTGCCAACCATCTTGCTCATATCGATCACCTTGTTGCTTACAGGAAAGACTTGCCGTGGCGGCCCGGCGCAAGGCCAAGCCAGGCGGCTATGCTTTCGCCAATATCTGCGAAGGTGGAGCGAATGCCAATCTCTCCCTTGGGCAGGGCTGGGGAAAAGACGAGGATCGGCACCTGTTCGCGGGTGTGATCGGTGCCCGGCCAGGTCGGATCATTGCCATGGTCGGCTGTCAGAATGAGCAGATCGTCGTGCCGCATTTTTGCGATGAGTTCGGGCAGGCGCGAATCGAAGAGTTCGAGCCCGGCGGCATAGCCGGGCACGTCGCGGCGATGGCCATATTCAGAGTCGAAATCGACGAAATTGGTCATGATGAAGGCGCGGTCAGCCGCCATTTCCATGGCTTCGAGCGTCTTGTCGAAGAGCTGCGGAATGCCCGTGCCTTTGAGCTTATGCGTCACGCCGGAGCCGGCATAGATGTCTGAGATCTTGCCGATGGCATAAACCTGATTGCCGGCCGCTTCATTGCGATCGAGTAGGGTTGGTTCGGGCGGGGAAATCGCGAAATCGCGACGATTGCCGGTGCGCCTGAAGGTATCGGGGGTTTTGCCGACGAAGGGCCGGGCGATGACACGGCCGATATTGAGCGGCGCGGTCAGTTCGAAGGCAATTTTGCAGATCTCGTAGAGCCGTTCGAGGCCAAAGTGGGTTTCGTGTGCGGCAATCTGAAAGACCGAGTCAATGGACGTGTAGCAGATCGGCTTGCCGGTGCGGATGTGCTCCTCGCCCAGTTCGGCGATGATCGTGGTGCCGGAGGCGTGCTTGTCGCCCAAAATGCCAGGCAGCTTGGCGCGGCGGATGAATTCTTCGATCAGATCGGGCGGAAAGGTCGGCTCCGTCTGCGGGAAATAGCCCCAGTCGAAGGGCACGGGCACGCCGGCGATTTCCCAATGGCCCGAAGGCGTGTCCTTGCCCTTGGACACTTCGCGGCCGACGCCGAAACGACCGCCTTTTGGTGTGTCGGAGAGACCCGGTGGCAGGATGTTTGTCGAGAGTTTAATGGCGGCGCCGAGGCCCATGGCATCCATGTTGGGAACATGGAGCGGGCCGGAGCGAAGACCCGCGCGATCGGCCTTTCCGGCCGCTGCCCATTCGGCGATGTGGCCGGCAGTGTTGGAGCCGACATCGCCATAGGCGGCGGCATCGGGCGCACCGCCGATACCGACGCTATCGAGAAGGCAGACAATAGCGCGGGGCATGGCGTTACTCCGTGGGGGGGATGCGGTCGGCAATGAGCGGGAATTTTGGCGTGGTCGTGCCGAAGCGATAGGCGCCGCGCAGGCGGCTTTCGGCATCCACTGCCGACGCCTCGTCACGGGCATGGATGCGGGCAATGGGCGTCTTGGGATCGACTACAGCGCCAAGGCCAAGCAGGCGATCAAAACCGACGCGGTGATCGATCCTGTCCGTCGGCGTAGTGCGGCCGCCGCCAAGGGCGACGACAGCCATGCCGACGCCGCGCGTATCGATCTCGGCTACGATCCCCTGCCCCTCAGCATAAACATCGCGGATGATTGGCGCGGCAAGGAGATAACCGTCCATGCGCTCGGCGAAGTCGAATGGGCCGCCGAGGACGGTCACCATCTTGGAAAACTGTTCGAGCGCCTGGCCGCTATCGAGGGCCTGTTCGACCTTGGCCCGAGCGGCCCCGGCATCCCCGGCCACTCCGGTCATCAGCACAATATCGGCGCAAAGGGCGAGCGTGACCTCCTTGAGCCGCGAATCCTGGTGCGTACCGGTGAGAAAATCGACGGCATTGCGGATTTCGAGGCCATTGCCGGCGGCGCTGGCGAGGGGCTCGTTCATGTCGGTAATCAGGGCGCCGGTCTTGAGGCCCGCGCCATTGGCGACTTCAACGAGGCTTTTGGCGAGATCACGGGATGCTTCAAGGGTGGGCATGAAGGCGCCCGAGCCGGTCTTCACGTCGAGGATCAGCGCGCCAAGGCCGGCCGCCAGTTTCTTGGACAGGATGGAGGCGGTGATGAGGGAAATGGATTCCACCGTGCCGGTGACGTCGCGGATGGCGTAGAGCGTCTTGTCGGCCGGGGCGAGGTCGGCGGTCTGGCCGATAATGGCGCAGCCGGCCTCTCTTACTGCCGCGCGAAAAAGCGCGTTGTCGGGCTGGGTCTGGTAGCCGGGAATGGAATCGAATTTATCCAGTGTGCCGCCCGTGTGTCCGAGGCCGCGACCGGAGATCATCGGCACGTAGATGCCGAGGGCCGCTAGGATCGGCGCGAGCATGAGCGAGACATTGTCGCCGACACCGCCCGTGGAATGCTTGTCGGCCACCGGGCCATCGAGATCGGACCAATCGAGTACGGTGCCCGAGTCCCGCATGGCGAGGGTGAGCGCGACCCGCTCATCCATGCTCATGTCTCGAAAATAGACCGCCATGGCGAAGGCGGCGGCCTGTGCATGGGACACAGTGCCTTCGGCGAAGCCGGCGATGAAGCGGGCGATATCTTTCTTGGGAAGCTTTTCGCCATTGCGCTTTTTTAGGATCACTTCCTGGGGGAGGAAGACCATTTTGGGGCCCTTTGCGATTTGCGCGCTTGTTGCTCCACCCCTCCCCACCGTCTAACGCGGAAGAGGTGTTGCTTCGAGTTTCAACTCGACTTGTCTACGGGGCTTCGGCCGGCACGCTCGTTGTCCGAGACATGCCGGCCGATTGAACGGATCAGGCCCCGTAGGGAATCCAGACGTTCTTCACTTGTGTCGCCTTGCCAAGGAAATAGTCCCCGGCAAAGCGCGGGTCTGCGAGATCATAATAGAGGCCGCGGCTGGTCCAGGTCTGCTTGAGATTGCCCACCGAGGCCTTTTCGACCATGGCGGAACCTTCGGCCGGACCGGCAAACCAGAGCCCATCGACGCCATCATGCTCGGCCAAGGTCTTGGCAAGGCTGATACTTTCGCCAGTGACGATATTGACGACGCCCGAGGGCATGTCGGAGGTTTCGAGCACCTGATAGAAGTCGGTCATCGAGAGCGGCGAGCGGTCAGAGGGGACCAGCACCACGGTATTGCCCATGGCGAGGGCCGGGGCGATCAGCGCGACGGAGCCGAGCAGCGGGCGCGAGAGTGGCGCGACGACGCCGATGACGCCGAGCGGCTCGATCATGGCGGCAGCGACGGCCCGCATGGGTGGATTGTGGACGGCGCCATCATACTTGTCGGCCCAGCCGGCAAAAGCGAAGAGGCGTTCGACAGATTGAGCCACTTCTTTTTGGCCGTCTTCGCCAGTCTGTGCCTTGATGCGGGCAGCGAATTCGTCGCGGCGGTAGTCGAGATTTTCAGCAAGGAAGTAAAGCACTTGTGCGCGGAAATGGGCCGCAGTCGTGCTCCAGCCGAGGGCCGCACGGGCGGCTTCGACGGCGTTGCGGATGTCCTTGCGATTGCCGTCGCCGACTTCGCCGACGAGATCGCCCTTGGCGCCATGGACCGGGCGATTGTAGCCACTATCCGGGCGTGCCTGCTTGCCGCCGATATACATTTTTGCCGTCTGATCGAGATGGCCGGCATCGAGCGGATTTGCGGCTTTGGCCGGGACCGATTTGACGGCGGGAGCAGGCTTTAAGTCCTTCTCCCACTTGGGTTTCAGGTAGGCGCCCATGCCTTCGCGGCCACCTTCGCGGCCATAGCCGGATTCCTTGTAGCCGCCGAAACCGACGGCGGCGTCGAACTGGTTTGTGCCGTTGATCCAGATGACACCGGCTTTGAGCTTGGGCGCGATGTCGAGGGCGAGATTGATATTCTCGCTCCAGAGCGTCGCGGCGAGGCCGTAGCGGGTGTTGTTGGCGAGAGCCACGGCTTCTTCGGGCGTGCGGAAGCTCATGGCGACCAGAACGGGGCCAAAAATCTCTTCTGCTACAAGGGTATTAGCGGGAGAGACATTGGTGACGAGGGCGGGTTTCAGGAAGCAGCCCTTGGCCGGGACCGAGCCATCGGGCTCATAGACTACGGCGCCTTCGGCGACGCCCTTCTTCATCAGGTCGCGGATGCGCTCGACCTGCACCGGAGCGACGAGTGCGCCGATATCGACTGATTTATCAAGGGGATCGCCAACGCGGAGATTGGCCATGCGCTTCTTCACCTTGGCGATGAAGCGCTCTTCGATGGACTCCTGGACCAGAAGGCGCGAACCAGCGCAGCAGACCTGGCCCTGGTTGAACCAGATGGCTTCCACCAAGCCTTCCACGGCGCTGTCGAGATCGGCGTCTTCGAAGACGATGTAGGGCGATTTGCCGCCCAGTTCGAGCGAAAGGCCTTTGCCCGATCCTGCCGTGGCGGCGCGGATGATCTTGCCGACTTCGGTCGAGCCGGTGAAGGCGATTTTGTTGACGTCAGAATGATTTACCAGCGCCGCACCGGTGTTGCCTTCGCCCGTAACGATGTTGACGACGCCCTTGGGCAGGCCGACGCGTTCACAGATTTCGGCGAAGAGCAGCGCGGTGAGCGAGGTGAATTCGGCCGGTTTGAGGACAACCGTATTGCCAGCGGCGAGGGCCGGGGCGATTTTCCAGGCCAGCATTAGCAGCGGGAAATTCCAGGGGATGATCTGGCCGCAAACGCCGTATGGGACGTGGTCGGGGAACTCGCGTTCGAGGTGGGTGGCCCAGCCGGCGTGGTGGTAAAAATGCCGTGCTACCAAGGGGATATCGGCGTCGCGGCTTTCACGGATGGGTTTGCCGTTGTCCATGGTTTCGAGCACGGCGAAAAGGCGGCTGTGCTTCTGGATCATCCGGGCAATGGCGTAGAGAAATTTCCCACGCTCATAGCCACTTAGCTTGCTCCAGAGGGGGAACGCGGCGCGGGCGGCTTTGACGGCGGAATCGACATCGGCGGCGGTGCCGTCGGTGATTTCGGCAAGTTTTTCGCCATTGGCTGGATTGGTCGAGGGGAAGGTCTTGCCGGGGGCGGTCCAGGCGCCGTTGATGAAGTGGCCAAAAGCACGATTTTTGCTGTCGAGCCAAGCGTTTGCCTGGTCCGGCGTTTCGGGTGCGGGGCCGTATTCGAGGGATTCGAAGATTTGCGCGATCTTGTTCATTTGGGGCCTCACACCATCGGCTGGCGGTAATCTGCAGCGTAGTGGCCGGTTAACCCGTGCTCTAGCTGACGCTCGATATCGGTTAGCAGACTGCTAGCACCGAAGCGGAAGAGATGCGGAGTTAGGTAACGCGTGCCCAACTCCTCCTTCATCAGCGCCATGTACTTTAGCGCGTCGCCCGCCGTGGCGATGCCGCCGGCTGGTTTGTAGCCGATTTCGATGCCGGTCTCTTCGCCGAACCAGCGGATCATGCGGATCATGGTCAGCGACGTGACGAGGTTTGCGTTGACCTTTTCCTTGCCGGTGGAGGTCTTGATGAAATCGGCGCCGGCCAGCATGCAGACGAGCGAGGCCTTGGCGATGTTCGTCTGGGTGGCGAGTTCGCCGGTGCCGAGGATCGTCTTGATGTGGGCATCGCCGCAGGCTTTGCGGAAAGCGCGGACCTGGTCGTAAAGCGCCTGCCAATCGCCGCGCAGAACCATGCCGCGCTCGATGACGATGTCGATTTCCTTGGCGCCGTCTTTTACCGAGGCTTCGATCTCGGCGATCTTGGTTTCGACGGGGGCAAGGCCATGGGGGAAGGCGGTCGAGACGGCGGCGACGGGGATGCCGGTGCCTTCCAACGCGTCGACGGCGGTTTTGACGAAGGTGTGGTAAACGCAGACGGCGCCGGGGAGGATGCGGAGGTCTTGGACCCCGAGCTTCTCGACGATGTCACTGCGCAGCGGATTGCGGGCCTTGGCGCAGAGGCGCTCGACGCGGCCGGCGGTGTCGTCGGCGTTGAGCGTTGTCAGATCGATCAGGGTGATCGCCTTGAGGAGCCAGGCGAGCTGGTAGTCCTTTTTCACCGTGCGGCGGGCGCCGATGGAGCCGGCGCGGCGCTCGAGGGCCGAGCGGTTCATGCGGACGCGTTCGACCCAATCGAGATCGAGCGGGTAGCCGGGATTGCGCTTGTGCACAGGCTCGTGGCTCTGGGTGCTGTCGACGACTTTGAGACTCATAGCTCCTCCACCAGGACGGGGATCAGCTTTTGCAGCTTTGCCGCCCCTTGCACCGCCATGGTCTTGGTATGCTCATGGCTGATGTTTTCGCTCGAAAGGCCTGCGCCCATATTGGTGATGGACGAGCAGGCCCAAACCTTTAGTCCAAGGAACCGCCCGACGATCACTTCCGGGACGGTCGACATGCCGACGGCGTTGGCGCCGAGGCGGATGGCCATCTGGATTTCGGCCGGCGTTTCAAAGCTCGGGCCAGAATACCAGAAATAAACGCCCTCTCCGAGAGCAATCCCCAGACGGTCTGCTGCCGCTCTCGCCTTGGCGCGATAGTCGGGGTTGTACGCGTCGACCATGTTCACAAAACGACGGTCGGTGGGCTCGCCAATCAGGGGATTGAGGCCGTTGTAATTGATGTGGTCGGAGATCAGCATCAGGTCGCCGGGGGCGAAGCGCTGGTCGAGCGAGCCGGCGGAATTGGTCAGCAGCAGGGTTTCTGCGCCAAGCTCGGCCATGGTTTCGAGCGCGGGACGCATGGCGGCTGGGTTGCCATGCTCATAGTAGTGCTCGCGGCCGGTGAGGATGGCGATGCGCTTGCCGCCCATGATGCCGAGGACGAGATCGCGGCCATGACCGGAAACGCCGGCACCCGGAAAATCCTTCAGCTCGGAATAGGGGATGATAACCTTGTCTTCGAGCGTGTCGGCAATGGCGGAGAGGCCCGAGCCGAGGACGAGGGCCGCAGCAATCGGTTCCTTGCCGGCGATTTTTTGGATGGTTTTGGCGGCCTTGGTCATATTGTGCGTTCCATGTAGCAATCCCCCTCACCCGTCTCGCGCTGCGCGCGATCCACCCTCTCCCCGATGGGGCGAGGAATAAGAGGGAGTACGCCGGACCATTCTTCTCCCCCTCGGGGAGAAGGTGGCCCGAAGGGCCGGATGAGGGGGGTGTCCGTCATTTGCCCAAAAACTCCGGGCCAAAACTATGGGGCAGCAATTGCCCGAGGGTTTGCACCAGCGGCTCGCCATCGACACCGTGGGATATGACTTCCACATCGAGATCGGCGAATTCGCGGATGCGCTGGCGGCAGCCGCCGCACGGGGTGACGGGAACAAGGCCGGGCCCGGTGACGTAGATGCGCTTGATACGACGGGCGCCGCCCGCGATCATCGCAGCGATGGCCGAGGTTTCGGCGCAATTGCCCTGCGGATAGGCCGCGTTTTCGATATTGCAGCCGGAATAGATCTTGCCGTCATCGGCGAGGATGGCTGCGCCGACGTGGAAGTTCGAATAGGGCGCATAGGCTTTTGCGCGAATGGCTTCGGCGGCCGCAAAAAGGGCCTCGTCGGAATCGTTCATGCTCATCGTGTGTTGGCGCCAGCCTTTGGGGCTAGCGCTCCTTCGTGTACGGAATGCCCGAGGCTTTTGGTGCCACGGCGCGGCCGATGAAGCCGGCGAGCAGGATCACCGTCAGGATGTAGGGCAGAGCCTGAATGGCCTGAACCGGGACTTCGCCGATGATGGGGAAGACCTGGCCCTGGATACGGAACTGAACCGCATCGAGGAAGCCGAACATCAGACAGACCAAGAGGGCTGGACCCGGACGCCACTTGGCAAAGATCAGCGCGGCAAGCGCGATATAGCCACGGCCAGCGGACATGTTGTTGTTGAAGCCGGCCGACTGGGCGATCGAGAGATAGGCACCGCCAATGCCCACGAGCACCGCGGTGATGATCAGCGCCTGATAGCGGAGGCGCGTGACCGAAATACCGGCGGTATCGATGGCCTTGGGGTTTTCACCTACAGCGCGGAGGCGCAGGCCGAAGCGGGTACGGAAGAGCACCCAGGCGGTGACCGGCACGGCGATGAAGGCGAAATAGGTGATGATGTTGTGGCCCGAGATCAGCTCGTAATAGATCTGACCGAGGATCGGGACTTCGCGCAGTTCATTGGCGAATGGCAGGGTGATCGGGTTGAAGCGCTGGTCGCCAGCGAGCTGGGGCGTATAGCCGCCGCGCTTGAACCAGGACTGGCCGAGGAAGGTTGTCAAACCAGCAGCGAGGAAGTTGAGCGCCACGCCGGAAATGGTCTGGTTGCCCTTGAAGTTGATCGAGGCGAGGCCGTGAATGCCCGAGAACAGCAGGGCTGCGCCAATGCCGGCGAGGAGGCCCAGCCAGGCGGAACCAGACACAGCAGCCATGGCGGCGGCGGCAAAGGCACCGGCCAAGAGCTTACCTTCAAGGCCGATGTCGACGATGCCGGCGCGCTCGGAATAGAGACCGGCGAGACAGGCGAGGATCAGCGGGACCGCGAGGCGGACCGTCGAGTCCAAGATGAGGGTAATATCGACGAGATAGCTTTCCATCACTTGGCTCCCGTCGGGCTACTGGATCGGGTGAGCACTCGCGCCAGTGGCGCGCGCAGCATGTCGCCCATGGCGCCGGTGAAGAGAATGACGAGAGCCTGGATGGTCACGATCATTTCGCGGGTGATGCCGGGCATCTGGAAGGCCAGTTCCTGACCGCCCTGGTACAGGATACCGAACAGCAGTGCCGAGAGGCCGACGCCGACGGGATGCCCGCGGCCCATGAAGGCGACGGCAATGCCGACGAAGCCGGCGCCATTGACGAAGTTGAGGATCAGGCGGCCCTGGACTCCACCGACATTGTTGACCGCGACCATGGCGGCGAGGACGCCGGACATGGCCATGACGATCATGATCATCTTCTGATTGGAAATACCGGCATAGTTGGCGGCGACCGGGTTCTGCCCTAGGGCGCGGACGGCATAGCCGAACTTGGTGCGCCAGATCAGCCAGTAGATGAAGACCAGCGCAATGATGGCGAGGAAGAAGGTCAGGTTGACCGGGGAATTCTTGAACAGCTCGATAAAGGTGCGCAGCTGCGGCACGCGGGTGATGGCTTCGAGCGGGGCGCTTTCATCGGAATTGACGCCGGCCGGCTTCAAGACGCGCGAGATGAGGAAACCCATCATCGAGGTGGCGATGAAGTTGAAGAGGATGGTGGTGATAACGACGTGGCTACCGCGCTTCGCCTGCAGATAGCCGGGCACGAAGGCCCAGAGCGCGCCGAAGGCACCGCCGCAGATGATCATCAGCGGGAAGACAATAGCCCAATGCGTGCCATTGAGTGCCAGACCAATGAGGATGACGCCGAGGCCACCGACATAGGCCTGACCCTCGGGGCCGATATTGAAGAGGCCGGCGTGATAGGCCAGCGACACGGCGAGGCCGGCAAAGATGAAGTCGGTGGTGTAGTAGAGCGTGTAGCCGAAGCCTGAGCCGTAGCCGAAGGCGCCATAGAGCATGATGCCCACGGCCTGCAGCGGGTTCTGGCCGACGGCGAGAACGATGAGGCCGCCGACGAGGAAGGCCAGAACGACATTGAGGAGCGGCAGGAGGACGACGTCGGCCCAGCGCGGCAAAGGGGTCATCAGTTGGGATCCTTGCCGGAATTGTCTTGCGGGCTCATCTGCGTGAGGGTCTGCTGCACGGGCGTTTCATGGGGGGCGAGCGTGCCGGGCTCGGAAACGGTGCCGACATCGTCGGCATGCGAGCCGGTCATCAGCAGGCCGAGTTCGGTTTCGTCTGATGTGGCCGGGTCGGCTTCGCCGACGATCTTGCCGTCGAAAATCACCAGAATACGGTCGGCGAGCGAGCGGATTTCATCCAGTTCCACCGAGACGAGCAGGATGGCCTTGCCGGCATCGCGCATCTTGATGATCTGATTGTGGATGAACTCAATGGCGCCGATATCGACGCCGCGGGTCGGCTGGCCGACGATGAGCACGTCGGGATTGCGCTCCATCTCGCGGGCCAGAACGATCTTCTGCTGATTGCCGCCGGAGAAATTGGCGGTTTTCAGATCGAGGTTCGGCGGACGGATGTCGAATTTCTTGATGTATTCTTCGGCTGTCTCACGGGCCTTGGCGATGTCGAGGCCGGGGCCCGAGCCATAGGCGTGCTGATAGCCGAGGATGGAATTTTCCCACTCAGAGAAAGTGGTCACGAGGCCCATGCGCAGGCGATCTTCGGGAACGTGGGCGAGGCCAGCGGCACGGGCACGCGCGGCGCCGTCGTCGCCTTCAAGGCTCAGCACTTCGCCATTGAGGAGAATGGTGCCCAGAAGCTGATCGCGCATGCCGGCAATGGATTCGAGGAGTTCGGACTGGCCGTTGCCAGCGACGCCGGCAATGCCGACGATTTCACCGGCACGGACCTGGAACGAGACGCCCTTGACACGCGGCACCTTGAAATCGTCGGTGACGACGAGATCCTGCACATCGAGCAGGACTTTCCCGGGGCTGGCAGGGCCTTTTTCGACACGCAGGAGCACGCGGCGGCCAACCATCAGCTCGGCCAATTCGCCGGGCGAGGTGTCCTTGGTGGTCAGGGTCTTGACCATGGCACCCTGGCGCATGACCGAGACTTCGTCGGTGATGGCCATGATTTCACGCAGCTTGTGCGTGATGAGGATAATGGTTTTGCCTTCCTCGCGCAGTTTGCCGAGGATGCGGAAGAGGTGATCGGCCTCGTCGGGTGTGAGAACGCCGGTGGGCTCGTCGAGAATGAGGGTTTCGGCACCGCGATAGAGCGCCTTCAGGATTTCGACGCGCTGCTGCTGGCCCACCGAGAGGTTTTCGATGATGGCGTCGGGATCGACTTCGAGGCCGTAGTCGCGGGCCAGCGCCTTGAGCTGGGTGCGCGCCTTGTTCAGCGTCGGAGCGAGAAAGGCGGAATCCTCGGCGCCGAGCACGACGTTTTCGAGGACGGAGAAATTGTCGACCAGCATGAAGTGCTGGTGAACCATGCCGATGCCGAGCGCGAGCGCGTGGCGCGAATCGGTGATGGTCGCCGGCGTGCCGTTGACGCGGATTTCGCCGCTGTCGGCCGTGTAGAAGCCGTAGAGGATCGACATCAGGGTCGATTTGCCAGCGCCGTTTTCGCCAACGATGCCATGCACCGTGCCGCGTTTGATCGCGAGGTGAATGTCACGATTGGCGTGGACCGGGCCGAAATGCTTGTTGATGCCGACAAGCTCGATAGCGAGCGGGGCAGCAGCGGCCCCTTCGGACCGCTGCGCATTTGTCGGGTGAAGACTTGTCATTGGAAGTCCTCCCCTTCTTCGTTCGCTTAGAGAGACGGGCAGGCCTTGTCGGTGCGGAAGTCATGCACGGTGACAGCGCCCGAGATGATGTCGGCAGAGGCCTTTTCGACCGCGGCTTTCATGTCATCGGTGATGAGCGAAGCATTGTTGTCGTCGAAGGCAGCGCCAACGCCGTCTTCGGCGAGACCCAGAACGATCGTACCGGGAGCCCAGGTGCCGTCTTCAACGCCCTTCATGGCGTTGTAGGTGGCAACGTCGACGCGCTTGACCATGGAGGTCAGGACCGAGCCGGGGTGCAGGTGGTTCTGGTTGCTATCAACGCCGATGCCGAACTTGCCGGCGTCGGCAGCAGCCTGGAGCACGCCAGCGCCGGCGCCACCGGCAACCTGGAAGATCACGTCAGCGCCCTGGTCGAGCTGGGACTTGGCGACCTCGGTGGCCTTGCCGGGATCGTTGAAGGCTTCAAAGCCGGTGCCGACATAGGTTTCGAGCACTTCGATGTCCGGGTTAACGGACTTGGCGCCCTGAGCATAGCCGCAGGCGAAGGCTTCGAGCAGGTCGAAGTTGAAGGCCGGGACGACGCCGATCTTGCCCGATTCCGACTTCATCGCAGCAAGGATACCGACGAGGTAGGAGCCTTCCTGTTCCTTGAAGACGACCGACTGCACGTTGGGCAGGTCGACGACGGTGTCGATGATGGTGAACTTGGTATCCGGGAATTCCGGCGCGACGGTCTTCAGCGCGGTTTCCCACGAGAAGCCGGGCATGACGATCGGGTTATTGCCGCGCGAAGCGAACTGGCGGATGGCCTGTTCGCGCATGGCGTCGCCCGAGATTTCGAGATCCTGATAGGCGCCGCCTTCGGCCTTGAACATTTCGGCGCCGTTATAGGCGGCTTCGTTGAACGACTTGTCGAACTTGCCACCGCCGTCATAGACGAGAGCGGCGTCAGCGAAGGCTGCACCAGCCATGAGTGCGCTCAGAGCAACGCCGCCAGCAACGGCCTTGGTAAGGGTCGAGAATTTCATTGATTAGTCTCCCTGTCTCGCAGCGGACGCAAGAAATGCACCCTCGTTTATCCGCATGCGCTGAAGGGCGATAAAATCGTGCAATCACGCCCTTCGCAAGAGGGACGATGTCAAATTTTTCCGATTGGTCAAAAATTGGCGTTAATTCTCCAGGCCAGCGCCTTACCAGCGGGCGAGAACGGCTGAGAACAGGGTGCCGAGATCGACATCGGCATAAAGCACGGCAAGCACGGCGGCGAAGGCGATGACGTAGAGGGCGAGGCTATCGCGGGATGAACTGGACATGTGCGATTTGAGACAAATTGTAATGAACGATGCACTGTCTCTACATCGCAGGCGGCGGCGGGATTAAGGCCGGTTCGGGGCGGATATGGACGTGGTTAAGAGCTGGTAAACGCTCAGCTATTTTCGCGCGGCAGTGGGGTGACCTCGACGCCTGCGGCATTGCCGAAACGCTCGAAAAAGCCGTCGATGATGCGCTGGGCGGAATTGCCGATGATGGCCTTGCCCAGCTTCATGATCTGGCCTGAGGCGCCGCCATTGGCGATGAAGGTGAGGATGGTGTTTTCCCCATCATCTTCGAGAATGACATCGGCGCTGCCTTCCGCGAGGCCCAGCATGCCGCCCTTGCCGCGACCGGAAAGGGTGTAGCTGACGGCAGGCACGATATTGGACAGTGCGAGTTCGCCTTTGAAGGTCGGGTGCATGACGCCGAGGTTGACCTTGATCTCGAGGTCAAGCGTATCGGGGCCAGACCAGGCGATCAAATGGCAGCCGGGAATAGCGGCTTTGAGCATTTCGGGATCGTTGAGCGCATCCCAGATGCGGGCGCGCGGGGCACTCATTTTGTAGCGTCCACCGAACTCCATCAGATCTGCCTTCCTATGTCGCAAAGCCGGCATAATGCTTGGGCAAGACTGATCTCATTCATGGTGGCGAACCCTACTCTTTACGTGCGGCTTTTTCGCACCAATATGGACTAAATAGTTGCAGGGATCGGGGGATGCAATTGTCAGCGGAGCCCCCACGCGCAATCTAGGGCTTAGGCAAATGCCGGCCCCAAAGCCAAACTATGCCAGGGAGCAGATGATGACCGACCAAGTGACGACCGCCCCGCAGACCAGCGCGCCGGCCATTGCCGAAAAGCCGTTGCAGTACCTGGACAAGGCGGTCAACGCCATCCGCGACCTTGGTATCTGGCCCGAACAGCAGGGCGAACAGCCGATCACCGGGCTTTTGAGCCAGATCACAGAATTGGACGAAACCCGCGTCATCCTGATCGGGCGCACGCTCTCTCAGGCGAGCGCCTTCAACGAAGTGGTGCGCGAGCAGGTTGCCGCCATGAAGATCGGCGAGCGCTACGAGGACATCACCAAGGGCTTTGACTCGATCCGCGACGATGCCAAAGGCATGGTCGACCAGCTGGCCGACAACAAACTCGATCTTTTCGAGCGTGCTTCCAACGTGTGGATGAAAGTAAGCCGCGGCGATATCGCGACGCGCTTCAACAAGATTCGCGACACATATCTGGAAGTCACCAAGGACACCAAGGACCAGATCGACCGCGAGCAGACGATCCTCGAAGCCTATCGCGATTTCCGCGGTGCCCTGAAGCAGTCCGAAGTGATGGCACTTGAAGTGCTGCAGACGGCGGAAAAGCGCCTCGAAGAGCAGAAGAACATCCTGCAGAAGGCGGCTGACGAACTGGCCGCTTTTGCCGGCGATGTGCCGGCCGATCGCGCCCGCCTCGAAATGGCGCGCGACGAAAAGCTGCGCGACATGCAGAACGAGGAAAAGCGCTACCAGATCGCCAAGGACCTCTCTGACAACCTGACCATTTCCTACAATACTTCGGAAGTGGTGATGGCGCGGCTGATGCAGACTACCAATGCCAAGGAACGCGTCTATCAGCAGTCGATCTCGTTCTTCTCGACCAACGAAACCGTGCTAACCGCCCTCTCCGCCTCGTTCACCGGCATGTTTGGCCTCCATGAATCGACGGCCACGCTCAATGCGATGAAGGAAGGTATGTCCAAGAGCCTCGAAACGCTCTCTGAGATTGGCGACAAGGTGCAGGAAGAAGCGGTCAAAGCCGGCTATGGCCCGACCGTGCGTGCCGATGCCGTCAAGAAGCTCGTCGATTCCGTCGTCAACTTTCAGGAAAAGAGCCGTACCATCATCAATGAGATGCGTATTGCCTCGACCAAGAACTCTGCCGAGATCCGCGATGCGGTGGAAGACGGCAAGCGGCGCCTGGCGACCCTCGCCGCCGAGGGCAATGCCCTGCTGCTCGAAACCAAGAACTGAAACTCTCCCACTGTCATCCCGGCCCTCGGATCAGGTCCGAGGGCGAACTGCGGGGTTCCATCCTGAGATCTCAAGATGGGCCCCGGCCTTCGCCGGGGTGACAATCGAGAGTGGAACGAGCCTACAAAAACACGGAACACTCTGAATTTATGCATAGCGGCGACGGGATTAAGAAAAGAGGATGAGCGACGCGACGGCCAAATCGGCTGCTCCACTCGATGAAGTCATGTTGGCCATGGATGTGGTGGATACGCTCCGCCATCGCCAGGATCTGGTAACGCGCGAACTCGACGGCACGGCACGCGAAGGCCAGCTGATCGAGCGTCTGCGCGAAATCTACCGGCAGCAAGGCATCGAGGTTCCGGACCATATTCTCAAGGAAGGCGTCGAAGCGCTGGCGGAAAGCCGCTTCGCCTATGACCCGCCTGCCCCCGGGCTCAATACCAACCTCGCCCGCCTCTATGTGAGCCGCAAAAGCTGGGGCCGCCCGGTACTACTGGCGCTCGGCGCCCTTCTGGTGTTGGGCGTAGGCTATTTCGGCATCTACCAACCCTTCCAGGCGGGACGAGCGCATCAGCAACAGATCGAGCTGACCGAGGGCCTGCCGGCGCAAATGGATGCGCTCTACAACACCATTTTCGAAGAAACGAAGGTGCAGCAGGCTGTGGTTCAGGCCGAGGCGCTGGTCAGCCGGGGCAAGGCCTTTGCCTCCGAAGGCAATCGGCCCGGCGCCGAAGGGATCGTCGAAGACCTGACGGCGCTGCGCGACAAGCTGCGCCAGGAATATGTCGTGCGTGTCGTCAATCGCTCGGACGAACAATCGGGCTTCTGGACCTTTCCGGAAATCAATACCGATGCCACGAACTACTATCTCGTCGTCGAGGCGATCGATCCGAACGGCAAGGCGCTGAGCCTGCCCATTCTCAACGAGGAAACGGGCGAAACCGAAGTGGTTGCTCAGTGGGGCCAGCGCGTACCTGAAGCGGTCTACAATGCCGTGGCGGCCGACAAGCGCGACGATGGCATTATCCAGACCAATGAGGTGGGGCTCAAATCCGACGGTTTCCTCGATGTCCAATATCAGATGCCGGTGCTGGACGGCGCGGTGACCCGGTGGTGATGGCATGAGCATAGGTGGTCCACAGGCTCTGGCGAGCCTGGAAGAAGCGATGCGCGACATCCGGCGCGAGGAAGACGAGATTTCCCGCCGTCTGGCGCGCTCGACCGAAATCGTCGCCAAGATCAAGGAAAGCGAAGCGGAGCTGTTTCGCCAATTGGCGCAGCTGCGTCTCGATCCGGCTATTCAATCCGAACTCGACGGGCGCATTTCGAGCGCCGAAAGCAAGGCGCGTGAATCGCTGAAGTCGCATGGCAAGGCCGTAGACAAGGCGCAACAGACCATCGAGGAACTGGAAGCAGCGCGGGTTTCGCTGGTCGAACGCCGCCGCAATGCCGTTGCCGATCTTGCGGAAACGCAGAAGGCGCTCGATGCACTGTCTCAGCAGGTTTCGGCTCAGCTTAAAACCGATCCGGCCTATGTCGAGAAGCAGACGGCAGCACAGGCGCTTGGCGAGGTAGCCGACCAGTCGATGGAAAAGACCCGGCTCGCCGAACAGGATCGGGAAGAAAAGGGTAAGCCATATCGCGACGACCCGCTCTTCATGTATCTGTGGGATAGCGGCTATGGCACCTCGGCCTATAAGGCCAACAATCTCATTCGCTATCTCGATGGCCTGGTGGCGGGTCTGGTCGGCTTTCACAAGGCGCGGCCCAATTACGCCATGCTCAACGATATTCCCTTGCGCCTGCGCGAGCATGCCGAGCGGCAGGAGGCCAATGCGCAGGCCGCGGAAGCCGAACTCGAGACGCTAGCGAACAAGGCGGCGGACGCTGCCGGCGCGAAACCTCTGCGCGAGGCCAAGAGCAAGGCCGAGGCCGACATGCAGGCCATTGATGCCGCCATCGTCGAGGCCGAGGACAAGCGCAACGAGGCCGGCGAAGCTCTGCAATCCCTGACCAATGGCAGCGACCCGGCTCTGGCGTCGGCGGCTGAGGCTCTTGCCGCCGCGCTCGGCCAGGAAGACATTCAGACCCTCCTTGCCGAGGCGCGGCGCACCCGCACCGGCAAGGACGACACCATCGTCGCCCAGATCGATGAATCGCGCACCCGCATGCGCGAGGAAGAAGAGGAAAACCGGGACCTGCGCGAGCGCAGCAAGACCCTCGCCGCGCGACGGCGGGAACTCGAAGACATTCAGTGGGAATTCAAGAAGCAGCGCTTTGACGACCCACGCTCGACCTTCCGGGAAGACAAGCTGGTCGGAGACTTGCTCAACGACTTCCTGCGCGGCGGCATTTCGGCGGCGAGCTATTGGGACCAGTGGCGGAAAAGCCAGAACTGGGCGCCGGGCAATGAATGGGGCGCAGGCAATTCCTCGACGCGCCGCAGCGGCGGCCAATCCTCCCCCTGGGGTGACCAGGGCGGCGGCGGTTTCAACTGGCCGGACGGCAGCTTTGGCGGCTCGTCATCGAGCGGGCGGAAATCGAAGCCGTCGAGCGGGGGGTTTGGCGGCGGCTGGGGCGGCGGCGGAAGCAGTGGCGGCGGATTCTCACGGCCGCGCACAGGCGATGCCGGCACGCGCAAGCATACGGGCTTCAAGACGGGCGGCGGGTTTTAGTTTTTTGGGAACTGGCGCCGGGATCTCGATTTCCATCCACGATGTCATTCCCGCGAAAGCGGGAACCCCTGTTTGGAAACGGAGGTCCCCGCTTGCGCGGGGATGACACGCGGTGGGGACAGGCATCAGAGCTGACCGGTAGTAAAGTGTCCTCGGGTCAGGCCCGAGGATGACGTTCGGTGCCTAAACCGGCTGGCTGCCCAGCACCGCAAGCAGGCGCGGGTTGATCTTGCCGCTTTCGCTCATGCCGGTGCCACGCTCGAAAGTGCGGATGGCTTCGGCGGTCTTGGGGCCGGCGACGCCGTCGGGGGTGCCGACATTGAAGCCGAGACGATTGAGCGCCTGCTGCACACGGGAAACGACTTCCTTGTTGGAAATCGCCTCGCCGGGATCGAAATCGGCCGCCCAGGTGCCGATGGGGGCGAAATTGACGTTGAGGGCGATGGGCTCGCTGGTCCAGGTCTCGACTTCGCCGCCAATGCGGTTGACGGCATCGGCCGTGAGGGATTTGGCGATATCGTCGCGCGCCTTGCCGGCATCGGCGTCACCTGCCTTGGCGGCGAGTGAGAACCACTTGTAGGACTGCTCGAAATCCTGTTCGACGCCGAGACCGCGGGCATAGAGCATGCCGAGGTTGAACTGGCTATCGACCATGCCGAGGGTGGCGGCCTGGGTGAACCACTGGGCCGCTTCCTCGAACTGCTGTTCACCCAACTGACCGCTGGCATAGAGCGCGGCAAGATTGTGCATGGCCATGCGATTGCCGGCTTCGGCGGCGCGCTGGTACCAGAGGCGGGCCATTTCGAGGTCTTTTTCGACGCCCGTGCCGGCTTCGTAGAGATTGCCGAGGCGGTATTGCGCAGGCACGAAACCCTGGGCTGCCGAGCGCTCGTACCACTTGGCGGCTTCCTCGGGGCTCGCTTCGATGGCGCGGCCTTCGGTGTAGATGGCAGCGATTTCGAACTGGGCCTTGGCGTCGCCATCGGCAGCGGCCTGACGCAGCGGCTCGGGGCCGAGTGCTTCGGGTGGTAGTTCGAACTGTTCGGGGGCGACAGAGGCGGCGATGGAACCCGTCGGCGGAGTCGCGTCGTCGGTGATCGTTTCGACCGCTGCATCGGCAGCGCCGCTCGTGTCCTGAGCCAGGAGGGTCGGCGGCATGGGCGTTTCGGTGGCGCGGGTAAAGCTCATGCGCTCGCCCGGATTGATCGAGCCGACGGCGGTAGCATCGACCATGTCGATGACGCGGGGCGCAACGAGTTCGGAGACTTCGGCGGCCGGGGTCGGATCGACCGGGCTCGTCGTCGGCGTGGTCTCGGTCGAGGTGGCGGCGGCGGGTTGGGGCGCTGGCGTCGAACGCATGCGCTGCATGACGAGATTGAGCGTCAGCATGGAGACGGCGACGACTGCGGCGGCGAGCAGCAGCGTGCGGCGGTTGCGCATGAGGAAGTTTGGACGCGCCTCTTCGGCTTCATCGCTCGGGGCGACGGCGACGGGCGCCTCTGGCACCGGCTTGCGTGGACGACGCTTTTCGGCCTTGGGCTCGGGCGCCGGAGTGGGCGCGGCTTCTTCAGCGGCAGCCTTGGGCTGGGGACGGACACGCGCCAAGGCGCGGCCGATCAGCGAATTGCCGCTCGCGGGTTCAGTGACTTGCTCTTGCCGGGCGCGCTGGGCGCGGCGGGCGGCGGCAACGAAAGTGCTGGTATTGGAGACCGGGGCTTCGACGGCCGGGGCCGACGTCTCAGCGCGCGCGGGGGCGGCGAAACCATCGCGATCGAACTGGGCAAAGCTCGACTGCGGGCGCGGCGGGCGCTCGACCTTTTCGGGGTCGAAGGCGGGCTGAACTTCGGGGCGTGCGGAACGGGCCGGTTCGGGAGCAGGTGTAGCAGGACGCGGGGCGGGTGCGGCAGCGCGGGGCTGGGGCACGTCAGCGAAGCCGCGATCGACCAGCGGGGCTTCGTCGGCCGGGTTGGACGGCATGGTATCAGCGCGCTTCTTGCCGTTGAGGCTCGACAGGATGGAATCGAGACGAGCGGTGCTCGGCTCTTCGACGGCGGCGTCGAATTCAGACGCATGGCTCTGGGGTTTTGCGGACTGCGGCGCGGGCATCTCGGCGCGGGTCGGGGCGGCGGCTGGAGCCGGGGCGGAGGTGCGCGAGGCGAGTGCGGCTTCGAGGCGGGCCAAGCGTTCGGCGGTGTCCTTGCCGGCGGTATTGAAGACGGCGGTCATGCGCTTTTCGAGCGCATCAAAACCTTCGGGATTGAGGACGGGAACCGGGGCGCCGGATTTGACGAAGGCGGCGGAGGTCTTTTCGGCAACGAGGCTGGCGATGGTTTCGGCGTCGGCACCCGCCCCCTTGCTGACGGAGCGCACGAGGCTCGAAATCCGGTCTTCGATGGTTTTGAGGCTTTCGGGGCCGAACATGGCGACGGGGGCCGGGGCCTTGCGGCTCATGGCGTCGCTGGTGCGTTCGGCAACGAGGGTCGCGAGAGTTTCGAAATCGGGCTTATCGCCGGCATCGTGATAGAGCCGGGCCAGACCATCGAGCTGAGCGCCGGCTTCGTCCATGCGCGTCATCAGGGCCTTGAGCTGGCCTTCGACGGCGGAGGTATCGACCGGAGCGACCTTGCTCGAAAGGGCTTCAAGCTGGCTCTCGAGGCGCGTAAAGCGCGGCTCCATGGTTTTGAGCACGGATTGTTGCAGGGCGGCGATGTCGTCCTTGAGCGCCAGGACGTCGTCGCTGCTGCCATCGACGGACTGGAGGCGCTGCGCCAGGGTTTCGACGCGGGAGGCGAGGAGTTCCGGATTGGCGGCACTGTCGCGCAGGGCCTGGGTGACCTCGGCCATTTCGCTGGTCAGGCGTTCGAAATCGCCGCCGGAAATACTCATATTGCGCTCGATGGCGTCGATGCGATCATAGACGCTGCGCACATTGGCTTCGATGGAGGCCATGGCCGGCTCGAAATTGCCCTTGGGGGCAAATTCGGCGCGCTCCTCGCGGATGATCTCGCGCTCCATCTGCTGGGCCTGGAGTTCGGCGAGTTTTGCGACGGTGGCCGAAACATCGTCGAGGCGCGAATTGACGGCGGAGAGATCGACCTTGGGGGCTTGGCTCATCATCGAGGCAAGAGCGCCGATCTGGGTTTCCAAGCGCTTGACCTGGCCGGTTTCGCCGACGGCGCCAGCGAGGAGTTCGACAACCTGGGTCAGTTGTTCGACCTGGGAAGCGACTTCGAGGACGTCAGAAGAACTGTTGCGGGCAGTGCGAAGCTGGCCTTCGAGGCGACCGAGGCGATCGCCCATGCCGGAAACAAGGCTTGAAAGCTCGCGGAATTCGGGCATTTCGGAGGGACGGCGATCAATGGCCGAAATGGTCTGCGCGCCCTGGCGGCTGCGGATTTCGGCAATAGCGGCGTTGAGATCGTCGGCTTCGTCCTCATGCGGGGTGAAGCGATCGACGGCGCGCTTGACGCTGCGCAGGGCCTCGGAGCGGCGACGACTTGCCGGATCGGGTGTGTTGACCTGATCGCGCAGGTGCCGGACGCGGCTGGAGACCCCTCCCCCGTCCGATACGGCGCCGAAGCGACTTTCCACCTGATCGAGCAAAGCGACCAATTCGCCGCGCAGGGCCTGCCAATCCCCGGCGCCAGGATCGAAAGCGGTATCGGCGTAGTCCGATTGCGGATAAGCGCGGGCCATGGTCAGTCCCTGTCAAAGCGAGCGCGTGCCAAGCCGAAGCAGCACGAAGGTCTAACGGTCACTTTTGGGAAAACATGGTAAAGAAGCCGTTAAGGATTGCTGCAATATGCAAATGCCCCGGGCGGAAAAGAGTGGTTTTCTGGTTTCGCCCCCTGATTTGGAGTAGTTTAGGCCCATGACTCGTCGCCGCATCATCATCGTGGATGACCATCCCCTGTTCCGGGCGGCGCTGCGCCAGACGCTGGCCGGAGGCGATGCTACGGTCAGCGTGGAAGAGGCGGGCGACCTCGCAAATCTCAGCAAATCGCTCGATGCCGATCGCGATTGCGATCTCGTGCTGCTCGATCTCAATATGCCGGGCGTGCGTGGCTTTTCGGGGCTCCTGCTCGTTCGGGCGCAGTATCCGGAAATTCCGGTGATGATCATTTCGGCCGTGGAAGACGCGACCGTGGTGCGGCGCGCATTTGAGCTTGGGGCTTCGGGGTACCTGCATAAATCCGAGGGACCGACCGAGATCCGCCGCGCCATCGAGACGGTGCTGGCCGGCGAAGTGTTCGTGCCCAAGGGAACGACGATCACCGGGGACGACGAGCAATCGGGGTTGATGAAGCGGCTGGCAAGCCTGACGCCGCAGCAGGTGCGCGTGTTGATGATGCTCAGCGATGGGCTGATGAACAAGCAGATCGCCTATGAGCTGTCCATTTCGGAAGCGACGGTGAAGGCGCATGTTTCCGCCATTTTGCAGAAGCTCGATGTGGATAGCCGCACGCAGGCCGTCATTGCCGCAGCGCGAATTGAAGAGGGACAATTCGAAGCTCTCTTTGCGACTGGAGCTGAAAAAGCTTAGGCTCGTCCGGCACATAGAGAAGGACGAGGCGATGAAGCCCAAGATCAACATCATCACCATCGGCGTCGACGAACTCGAACGCGCCTTTGTGTTTTATCGCGCGCTGTTCGATATCGAGGACGACAAGATCGGTGCGGGCGAGGATCACGTCGCCTTCTTTTTCGACGACAGCTTTTCCTTCGTGCTGTTTCCGCGCGAGCAGATCGCGCAGACGGCGGGAAAACCCGAGGCGCTGGAGGGCACGCCAGGGTTTGTCCTGAGCCATCAGGCCGAAAACGCTGAGGAGGTCGACACCATTCTTGAGCGTGTACTGATCGGCGGCGGCTCGATCATTGCCGCGGGAACCGAAACGGAATGGGGCTATTCGGCCTATTTCGAGGATACCGAAGGCAATGTCTGGGAATTGATGGCGTCGCCGACGGCGAATTAGCGGTGGTCTGCGCTCGGCGCCCCCCTCACCCGTCTCGCGCTACGCGCGATCCACCCTCTCCCCAAGAGGGAGAGGAATGGTGGCTCCCTCTTGTTTCTTCTCCCCCTCGGGGAGAAGGTGGCGCGCAGCGCCGGATGAGGGGGGCGCAAGTGAGAGCGCAGGAGCTGCCCCACATAAAAATTCCAACCATTTGATACAATTTTGTCCTGTTTTTCTGGAACCTTGACCACTTGTTGACGGTCTAGCCGTTAGCCTCTGGCGCAAACAACCAATGCAAAACGGGACCCAGGGTCTTGCAGATCTATCTGCCGATCGCCGAGCTTTCCGTGAACCTCTTCTTTCTCGTGGGGATCGGAGGGGCGGTCGGCTTTTTGTCGGGTCTGTTCGGCGTGGGCGGCGGTTTTCTGCTGACACCACTGCTGATCTTCTCGGGTGTGCCGGCGCCGGTGGCCGTTGCCTCGGTGACGGGACAGGTGGTGGCAGCGTCGACCTCGGGTGCGCTCAGTCATTATAGGCGCGGCGGCATCGACCTCCATCTCGCCATGTATCTCATTCTCTCGGGTATTTTGGGCGCGTTTGGCGGGGTCGCGACGTTCTCCGTGCTGCGCGCAGCGGGCCAGCTCGATCTCGTGATTGCCGTGGGCTTTGTGGTTCTGCTCGGTTTCGTCGGCATCTTGATGCTGCAGGAAGCGGTGCGGGCGCTGTTGAAAAGCCGGCAGGGCGTGGTGGTGCGCGAGCGCCTGCCCAATCAGCATAGCTGGATCCATGGCCTGCCCTGGCGCGTGCGCTTCAAGAAGAGCCGGCTCTATATCAGCGTGCTTCCGGTCCTCGCCATTGGCCTCTTCATCGGCTTTGTCGGCTCGCTGCTCGGCATTGGCGGCGGCTTCGTCATGGTGCCGGCGCTGGTTTATCTCTTGCGCGTGCCGGGCAATGTCGTCATTGGCACATCGCTGGCGCAGGTCGTGGCCATGATGGCGGCGACGACGATCATGCATGCCGTGCAAAGCCAGAGCGTCGATATCCTGCTCGCCTTCTGCCTGATGGTCGGTGGCACGGCCGGGGCGCAATTTGGTGCTGCGGCCGGGCAGCATCTGCGCGGCGAACAGTTGCGCGGACTTTTGGCGCTGCTGGTGTTGGCTGTCGCCATTCGCTTCGGCCTGTCGCTGGTGCTGGCGCCGGACGATGTGTTCTCCATGGCCGTGACGAGTGTGGTGCGATGAGCCGCCTTCTCGCGCTTTTGCTTATCGTACTCCTGTCGGCAGTGCCGGTTTGTGCGGCGGCGCGGCTGGTTTCGGGCGTTTCCAACGATACGATCCAGATCACGTCGAGCTTTGACGGCGAAAGATTGACCTTTTTCGGCACCATTGCGCCGGAGGCGGGATCGGGGCAGCGCTATGTCGAGGGGCCGTTCGATGTGGTGATCGTGGTGCTTGGACCGACGCAGGATCGGGTGGCGCGCGAAAAAACGCATAATTTCGGCATCTGGCTCAATACCGAGCAGGTCGAGTTCAAGCGCTTTCCGAGCTATTTTCATGTGCTCTCGAGCCGGCGGTTGCTGGAGATCGCCGACATTAACCTCCTCAACCAGAATTTCATCCTGCCTGAAGCCCATGCGATGATTCCCAATATTGCGGGGTTCATGAAGACGCTGGTGTTCGGGCGCGAGCTGATCCGGCTGATGTCGGAACAGGGGCTGTTCGGGGTGCAGGAAAATGGCGTCCAGTTCATGTCGGACACGTTCTATACGGCGCAGCTGACCCTGCCCAGTAGCGCGCCGCCGGGTCCCTATATCGCCCAGACCTATGTGTTCCAGAACGGGCAGATCATCGCGCGCAAGTCCGAAGGGTTTGCGGTACGCAAGATCGCCTTCGAGCGGTTTCTGGCGCAATCGGCGACGCAATATCCGCTGCTCTATGGCATTGCCTGCGTGATCCTGGCGCTGTTTACCGGGTGGTTGGGCGGGGTGCTGTTTAGGCGGTAGATGGCAGTTTGGCTGGGTATTCCGACCGACCACTAGCTGTCATCCCGGCGTAGGCCGGGAGCCATCTTGAGATCTCAGGATGGGCCCCGGCCTAGAGCCGGGGTGACAAATAGGGGGTGGTGCGGCTGTAGTGCCAGAACCGCCTCACCCGCGCACCAGGCGCTTTGTGGACACCGGATAGGTCCGGTCGCGGCCCAGCATGGTTACTTCCACCGTTGGCCAGTTCAGCAGACCGAAGAAGGCGGGCGACAGGATGTTGAGGGCGCCGGTGGAGCTGCCATAGGCAGGCAGGATCAGGAGGCGATTGTCGTGGACGAAGCAAGCGCTGCGCGCGGTGCGGCCGGTCATGGCGATACGGGCGGCGGGATGGAGATGGCCGGCGACGAGGCCGGGTTTTCCCTTTTTGGGCTCGTGCGAAAGGGTAAGCCCGTCGAGTTCGAGTTCGGCGCAGCAGAACCCGCCGATGGCATGGGGCGCGGGGTCGTGATTGCCCGAGAGCCAGGTGCAGTCGACGTTTTCGACGATGGCATCGAGGCGGAGGCGTTCGGTTGGGCCGAGGAGCGTGCTGGAATCGACGCGGTGAAAAGTGTCGCCGAGGGAGATCAGCTTTTGGGCGCCGGTGCGGCGCAAGTCGGCTTCGAGGCGGGAGAGCGTCATGCCCGTATCGTAGGGCGGCAGCATCTGGCCGCGGCGGGCGAAGCTGGCCATTTTCTCGAAGTGGAGATCGGCGACGAGCAGGGTTTGCCGGGCGTGCCAATAGAGCGCGCCGGACGGCAAGGGCTCGAAATTGTGGCCGGCGAAGCGCAGCAAGGGGGACTCGGTCGATTGGGCTAGGGCTACGCTGTTCATATGGTCATTCGACATCCATTCGAAAGGCCCCCTCACCCGGCCTTTTGGCCGACCTCTCCCCCAGAGGGAGAGGTGAAGAGCCCCCTCATCCGGCGCTATGCGCCACCTTCTCCCCGAGGGGGAGAAGAATAAGGGTCAGAGTTCGCCGATGGCTTCCCGAATGAGTTCGTCGGCTGCATCAGCCATAGCCGATTCGCGGGCTTCGCCGAAAATCGGCTCCTTGCCGATGTCGAGCATGACCGGCACGGCGAGGGGCGAAATCTGGTGCAGGGGCTTGTGGACGATGTGAGATTTGATGCGGGCAAGCATATTGCCGAGGCGTTCGATATCGAGGAGGCCGCGGGCAGCGTCGCTGCGGGTGGCTTCGATGAGGATGTGGTCGGGCTCGTGTTGGTAGAGCACGTCGTAGATGATGTCCGAACTCATGGTGATCTGGCGGCCGGATTTTTCCTTGCCGGGGTGGCGGCGCTCGATGAGGCCGGAGATGATAGCGCAGTTGCGGAAAGTGCGCTTCATCAGGGCTGACTCGTCGAGCCAGGATTCCAGATCATCCCCGAGCATGTCCTCGTCGAAGAGTTCATCGAGCGAGAGGCGATTGGTGCGGATGAGGGCCGAGAGATCGCCGAGGCCCCAGACGGCGAGGGCATACTCCGAGGCGACGAAGCCGAGCGGGCGGGCGCGCATGCGTTCGAGCCTTCGGGTGAGCAGCATGCCGAGGGTCTGGTGCGCGAGGCGACCTTCGAAGGGGTAACAGACCATGAAATGATTGGTGCCGCGCGGGAAGGTCTCCACCAAGAGACTGTCGCGGCGAGGGAGAACGGAAAAATCGCGCTGCAGGCGGAGCCAATCCGCAACCTGGTTTGGGAGTTTTTGCCACTCGTCCGGCGTGTCCATGATGCGGCGGACGCGTTCGGCGAGATAGGTCGAGAGCGGGAATTTTCCGCCCATATAGGATGGGATTTTCGGGTTTTGCGCGACGGCGCGGGAGACGAAAGCTTCGTTGTCCTTGATGCCTTCGAAGGCGACGATTTCGCCGCCGAACATGAAGGTATCACCGACTGAGAGCGTGCCGAAAAAGTATTCCTCCATTTCGCCGAGGACCCGGCCGCCGGCGCCGATGGGGCCGGTGGTGCGGCCGCGCTTCTGCTCCTTGGAGCGGATGAGGCGGACGCGAACCATGGGCTCTTCGATGATGGTGCCGATGTTCAAGCGGTATTGCTGGGCTACCGAGGGATGGGAAAGGCGCCAGGTGAGGTCGGGGTTTTGCTTGAGACGCGCATAACGCTCATAGGCGCGGAGGGCATAGCCGCCGGTGGCGACGAAATCGAGGACGCGGTCGAATTTTGCGCGCGTGAGATCGCGATAGGGCCAGGCGCGGGTGACTTCGGCATAGAGATCGTCGGCCAGAAAGGGTTCGGCGCAGGCCATGCCGAGGACGTGCTGGGCGAGGACGTCGTAGCCGCCGGGATGGGGATCTTCGCTATCCTGATGATTTTCGGCGACGGCTTCGACGGCGGCTTCGCATTCGAGAACTTCGAAGCGGTTGGAGGGGACGAGCAGGGCTTTTGAGGGTTCGTCGAGCCGGTGATTGGCGCGGCCGATGCGCTGCAGCATGCGCGAGGAGCCTTTTGGGGCGCCGACCTGCACGACGAGATCGACATCGCCCCAGTCGATGCCGAGGTCGAGGGTCGAGGTGCAGACGACAGCTTTCAGCCGGCCATCGGACATGGCGGCTTCCACCTTCCGGCGCTGTTCCACCGAGAGGGAGCCGTGGTGGAGGGCGATGGGCAGCATGTCGTCGTTGATGTCCCAGAGGCCCTGGAAGAGCATTTCGGCCTGGGAGCGGGTGTTGACGAAGAGGAGCGTCGTCTTGTGCTGCTTGATCGTCTCGTAGAGTTCGCGGTGAGCGTATTTGGCGGAGTGGCCGGCCCAGGGGAGGCGCTCTTCGGTTTCGAGGATGGCGAGGTCGGGCGGGGCGCCGCCGATCATGCGGAGGAGATCGGTGGGACGATCGGGATGGGGCTGGGCGATCCAATCGCGGAGGAGATCGGGGCGGGCGACCGTGGCCGAGAGCGCAGTGATGCGCATGTCGGGCGCGAGCTTGGCGAGGCGTGCGAGGCCAAGTGACAAAAGGTCGCCGCGCTTGGAGGTGACGAGCGCATGGAGTTCGTCGAGGACGACGCGGCGGAGGGTGCCGAACATGAGTTCGGCATGGGGGTGCGAGATGAGGAGCGCCAGTTGTTCGGGGGTGGTCAGGAGGATGTGGGGTGGTTTTACGCGCTGGCGGGTGCGTTTGCTGGCGGAGGTGTCGCCGGTGCGGGCTTCGACGGTGATGGGTAGACCCATGTCGGTGATGGGGTTGGAGAGGTTGCGGTGCACGTCGACCGCGAGGGCTTTTAGGGGCGAGATATAGAGGGTGTGGAGGCCTTGGAACTTGCCGTCGACCAGTTCGGAAAGGCTCGGGAGAAAGCCGGCCATGGTCTTGCCGGCGCCGGTGGGGGCGATGAGGAGCTGGCTCGCTCCGGATTGATAGCTGCGTAAAACGTCGAGCTGGTGCTGGCGGGGCGACCAGCCACGCGCGGCGAACCAGTTGGCGATGACAGGTGGGAGGGTGGTGATCATGGCTCTCCCCTGCTCTTCCTTCTCCCCTTGAGGGAGAAGGTGCCCGAAGGGCGGATGAGGGGTATTCTTTCCGCGCCCCTCAACTGGCTCCTCTGCGGAGGAGAGATACCCCTCACCCTGATTTTCTGCTGAACGCAGAAAATCTGTCCCTCTCCCTCAAGGGGCGAGGGAGAGTGCGGCGATCGGGGGAGCGCGAAAGTTGACAACAGGCACCTACTGCAAATCACCCACAAGCCTATATGATGGTCTCAACACTGCCAAACGGAGCCGCCTGATGACAGAAGACAGCCGACCCGCATCTCGTTCCGGTCTCGAGCGCCTATTGGGCGATCGGCCGGGGTCCCTCGCCATCAAGCTGGTGCTGATTTCGCTGTTTGTCGGCTTCATCATGTCGGTGTTCGGGTTCGACGCCGCCGATCTGGTGCGCGGGGCTGTGGAGGCCGTTCGCGATATGCTCAGAGATGGTGGTGCGGTGTTCCGGCAGCTGGGGACCTATGTGCTGACCGGTGCAGCGATTGTGTTGCCGGTCTGGTTGATCCTGCGCCTGATGCAGAGGCGCTGATGCTTGAGGGGCGGTTGACACTTACACCCATCGACGCACTGACTGAATTGACATGGAAAGCGCAGGAGCTGGCCGAGAGAGCCGGCGGCAAGCGCGTGGCCATTGGGCTGGCGGGAGGCCCCGGGACCGGCAAATCGACGCTGGCCGCGGAGCTGGTAGCGGCGCTGAATGTGTCGGCGCCGGGCTCGGCAGCGCTGGTGCCGATGGATGGTTTCCATATGAAGCATGCCAAGCTCGAGGCCATGGGGCAGACCGATTTCAAGGGTGCGCCGCATACATTCGAGGGCGGGGAGTTTGTTGCGTTTCTGGCCCGTCTGAAGGCGGCGACGGAAGCGATGAGTGGGCCGGGTTACTCGCGAAAAATCGAGGATACGGTCGACGACGCTTTTACGATCGCGCCGGAGGTGAAGGTGCTGGTGGTGGAGGGGAACTATTTGCTGCTGGGTGATGCGCCCTGGGCCGAGGTAAAGTCGCTGCTCGATTTTTCTGCCTTCATCACTGTGCCGCGCGAGATGGTGCGGGCGCGGTTGATGAAGCGGCATGGCGAAGAGGGGCTCTTCACCGAGGAGCGCAATCGGGCGCATATCGAGCGCAATGATTTACCGAACTATGATCGCGTGATGCTCTCGCAGGATCGGGCGGATGTGGTGATCACGCTGGATGTCGAGCGGTGAATAACTGGGGCATTGCCATGGCAATTCTCATCGGCGCGGGGATGGTTGCCGGCGCGATCCTATTGCGGCCCAGTCCATTTCAGGAATGCGTCGCAATCATCTCGGCCGATATCGTTCACCAGAACCTGACGGCGACGCTTGATCCACGCGATGTCGAAGTCGAGGCAGCGAAAGTCTGCTCGGGGGCGGCATTGTAGGCACGTCCTCGTGGTTCGAGGCTTCGCTACGCTATGCACCTCACCATGAGGACTACTGAGGTGTGATTACCCTATGAAACCTCGCCCTCCCCCCTTGCCCAGGCGTCGGTCTTGATGCCGACCAGTTCGGAAATGTTCTTCTTGCCCGCCGAGCGCACGCCGGCGACGAGGCCGCGCTTGAGGCGGTCGAGCAGGTCGAGGCCGCCAAAGACCATGGCCGAATAGAGCTGGATAGCATTGGCGCCGGCTTCGATTTTTGACAGGGCAGTTTGCGGGGAATGGATGCCGCCGACGCCGACCAGTGGCAGCGTGCCGACGCGCTGGCGCATCTGGGCGAGGCGCTGGGTGGAGAGTGGGAAGAGCGGTTTGCCCGAGAGGCCGCCTGTCTCTTCTGCGTTTTCTATGCCGGCGACGGGATCGCGCGAAATGGTGGTGTTGGAGACGATGAGGCCGTCGAGATCGGTCGCGAGGATGACGCGGGCTATGCCGTCCATGGCGGCTTCATCGAGATCGGGCGCGATCTTGAGGAGGACAGGCACGCGGGTTTTCGCCTTGGCTCGTGCGCTCAGGACCGCGTCGAGAAGCCTGGTGAGCGCTTCGTCGGCCTGCAGATTGCGGAGGCCCGGGGTGTTGGGCGAGGAGATGTTGACGGTGAGATAGTCGGCGAGGTCGGCGAAGCGGTTTACGCCCAACACATAGTCGGCGACGAAATCGTCGCTGTCCTTGTTGGCGCCGATATTGACGCCGAGCGCGGCGGGGACGCGCAGGCCCTTAAGGCGTACGAAGGCCGCCTCGTGTCCCTCATTGTTAAAGCCCATGCGATTGATGACGCCATCGGCGGGGCCGATGCGGAAGAGGCGCGGCTTGGGATTGCCCACCTGCGGGCGTGGGGTAACGGTGCCGATTTCGACCATGCCGAAACCCATAAGGGCGAGCGGACGCGGGACTTCGGCATTCTTGTCAAAGCCCGCGGCCATGCCGACCGGGTTCTTCAATTCCAGGCCGCAGAGGGTTGTTGCGAGTTCGGGCGGGTCCTTCTGCTCCTGCTGCGGGGCGAGACCCAGGCGCAGGGCGGTGATGGTGGCCCCGTGGGCGGTCTCGGGGTCCATGCGCAGCAACGTGTCGCGTGTCAGATTGGCGAGGCCGGCATTGCGCAGCAGCGGAGCGAAGGCAGAAAGGATCATTTGACACCTGCGGGCAGGGTACAGGAGCCGTCGGCGGCGACGCTGATCGGTTCCTCCCAGAGGATGGAGGACAGTTTCAAGGGGCCACCATAAAGATGCGGGAAGAGTTCGCCGCCGCGGGAGGGTTCCCAAACCAGGTCGTCGCCCAGATCGGCCGTCGGGACGGCGAGTAGCAGGAGACCCGCCTGACCGGCGAAATGCAGGCGCAGGGTTTCGGCCAATTGCGCCGCCGTCGAAAAGTGCATGTAGCCATCCTTGTGGTCGATGGGCATGCCTTCGAACTGGCCAGAAACGCGCGCCGGCGCAAAGGCCACGGCAGTGGTGATTTTGTAGATCAGCTCGGGTATCGACATGGGCGCGAACCTAGTTAAGTGATCAAGTCTGGGCAAGCATGATTGCGCGGGCTTTACAGGGGGAACGGCTGACATTAATCTAGGATTAATTTCCTCAATCCTGATCAATGTCCTTTTAACGGCTTCACCATGCTTTCTCACCGGGCTATCTGGGATGGTATCGACGCGCTGGCGCAGCGCCATGGCCATTCGGTTTCGGCCCTGGCGCGGCTGGCCGGGCTTGATGCAACCGCGTTCAACGTGTCCAAGCGCGTGAGCAAGGATGGACGCGAGCGCTGGCCATCGACCGAGAGCATTTCCAAAATTCTGGAAGCCACGGGGGAAGGGTTTGACAGCTTTCTCGCTGGAGCGGGAGCATTCATGCAGACCAGCAATACGCCCTATGGGCAGACGGTGCCGCTGCTGGGCCTGGCCCAGGCCGGCGCTGGCGGCTTTTTCGACAGTGCCGGTTTTCCGGCCGGGGAAGGCTGGGACGAGGTCACCCTGCCCTCGCCGGTCGATCCCGGGATTTATGCGCTTGAAATCCAGGGCGACAGCATGGAGCCGCTTTATCGCGAGGGTGACCGCGTGGTGGTTTCGCCCACCGAGCAGGTGCGGCGCGGCGACCGGGTGGTGGTGAAGACGCGCGAAGGCGAGGTGATGGCCAAAATCCTCTATCGCCAGAGCGCCAAGCAGATCGAACTGCATTCGCTCAATCCGGCCTATGAGCCACGGGTGCTCAATACCAGGGATATCGAATGGATCGCGCGGATCATCTGGGCCAGCCAGTGAGGGTTGCGTCGGCGACAACGGCGGATGCCGCGGACTGGTTGGCCATGCGGACGGCGTTGTGGCCGGGCGGTCGCGATGAAGAACATGCGGCCGATATTGCCGAACTGCTTGATGATGCCGGAGAGACGATCAACCTGATCGCACGTGGTGCGGACGGGACGGCGCTGGGCTTTGCCGAGGCGGCGCTGCGGCGCGATTATGTGAATGGTTGCAAGACGTCGCCGGTGGCGTTTCTCGAAGGGATTTTTGTAACACCCGAGGCGCGTGGGCAGGGCGTGGCACGGGCACTGGTTGTTGCCGTGGAGGCCTGGGCGCGAGAGCAGGGTTGTTCGGAATTTGCCTCGGACGCGGCTCTGGAGAATTTTGCGAGCCTCGATATGCATCGCGCGCTGGGTTTTGTGGAGACCCAGCGGGTGGTGTTTTTCAGGAAAGTGTTGGGGTAGCAGGGGTTCCGCTTTCGCGGGGAATGACACTAGGCTTGGGGCTGCTATTCGAGCATGGCTCTATGGCTAATCGCGCGGTGAGAGCGCTTCACCGTTCATCTGAAACACCAAAAACTCGATTGTCACCCCGGGCTCGACCCGGGGCCTATCTTGATATCTCAGGATGAGCCCCGGCCTGAAGCCGGGGTGATCGGTGTGTGGGAAGGTATCAGTTCAAACGTGAAATGCCCTAACCTTACGAGGCCATGTGAAGCTCTCCAGCCAGCGCCTTGGCGATGAGCTTGCGGGTGTTTTCGATGCCGTAGAGTGCGGCGAAGGAGCCGAAGCGGGGGCCGCGTTCCTGGCCAATCAGCACCTGATAGAGCATCTGGAAGAAGTCGCCGGAGACACCGGGACCGCCAGTGGGGCTCTTTTTCGTGTGGTCCTGATAGCGCTCGATGGTGCGAGCGACATCAAGGGCGGCCGTCTGGATGGTTTCGTTGTCGGCGTCGGCCGGGAGAGCGGCGAAGGCGGCAGAGACCGCTTCGAGCGCAGAGCGTTCGACATCGTCTGGGGCACGATAGGTCTTCTTCACAAAATCGCGGAAGTAGCGCATGGCGTAGCCGACCAGCGCATCGAGATGCGGATGGGTCTTGGCTGACACGCCCGGCGCATAGGCCGAGATATAGCCCCACATGACTTCCGGGGTTTCTGGATTGGATGCGGTAGCAAGGTTGAGCAGCAGCGCGAAGGTGACCGGCATGTCGACCTTGGGCACATTGCCATAGTGGACGTGGAAGGCCGGGTTTTCGAGGCGCGCAGCAGCATCCTGCTTTTCATAGGCTGCGACGTGGGCGAAATATTCGTCCACGGCACGCGGGATGACGTCGAAATGCAGGCGCTTGGCAACGCGCGGCTTCTGGAACATGTAGAGGCCGAGGCTCTCGGTCGGCGCATAGGTCAACCATTCGTCGATGGTCAGGCCATTGCCCTTGGACTTGGAGATCTTCTGGCCCTCGGCATCGAGGAACAATTCATACACGTAGTGCTCGGGCGGGGTGCCGCCGAGGATCGCGCAGATCTTGTCGTAGATGTGCTGATTGGTCTGGTGGTCCTTGCCGAACATTTCGAAATCGACGCCCAGCGCGGCCCAGCGCATGCCGAAGTCGGGCTTCCACTGCAGCTTGACGTGGCCGCCTGTGACTGGAACGGTGGTGTCGCGGCCGTCTTCGTCGGCGAAGGTGACCGTGCCGTCCTTGGCGTTGACTTCCTTCATCGGCACATAGAGCACACGGCCGGAAATCGGGGAGATCGGCAGGAAGGGCGAATAGGTTGCCTGGCGCTCGGCCCCGAGGGTCGGCAGCATCACATCCATGATCGCCTGATAGCGCTCGGCGGCGAGGCGCAGGACGGTGTCGAACTTGCCCGACCGATAGTAATCGGTGGCGCTGGCGAATTCGTAGTCGAACCCAAAGGTATCGAGGAAACGACGGAGCATGGCGTTGTTGTGGTGGCCAAAGCTCTCGTATTCGTTGGTCCAGGGATCGGGAACCGAGGTCAGCGGCTTTTGCAGATGCGGCTCCATCGCCTCCTTGGAGGGGACGGTATCCGGAATCTTGCGCATGCCATCGAGATCGTCCGAGAAGCACAGGAGCCGCGTCGGGATTTGGTCGCGCGTCAGAAGGCGGAAGGCGGTGCGGACCATGGTGGTGCGCGCCACTTCGCCAAAGGTGCCGATATGGGGCAGGCCCGAGGGGCCATAACCGGTCTCGAACAGGGCCTCGCCCTTGCCCGACTTTTCCAGCCGTTTGACGATCTTGCGTGCTTCTTCGAACGGCCAGGCGCGAGCGGACTGCGCAGGCTCAAAGAACGACGGATCGAGGGCGGGCAAAACAGCGGGCGACACTGGGCGATAGCCTTTCGGGTGGTGCAGGAAGGTAGAAGAATGGCGGTGTCGCATTCCCCTTGGCTTACGTCAATGTCGCAGGTGGTTGCGAAAGCGGGCGGCGCACCCTAGTTTTTGAACCACTTACCATTGCTGGAAGGCGCCATGACCATCTCTGCCCACGACGCTCTCATCCATCTGATGCTGGTGGCCGCCTCTTCGGACAGCACGATGACCGAACGCGAGCTCATCCGCATCCAGGCGCTGATCGACCGGCTGCCGGTATTCGAAGGCTTTGACAAGTCGCGGCTGACCGAGGTGGCCAATGAATGCGCGGACCTGCTCAACGGGCCGGATGGCCTCGATCGAGTGGTCGACAATGCGCTGGCGGCACTGCCGAAAAAGCTGGAAGACACCGCCTATGCGCTGGCGGTCGAGATCACGTCCGTTGACCTGCATCTCGAGCAGGAAGAGCTGCGCTATCTCGAAATGCTGCGGGATAAGTTGACGCTTGACCGGCTGACGACGGCGGCGATTGAAGTCGCGGCGCGGGCGCGGCATCGGCGGATGCCGAGCTAGTTCTTTTTCGACAGCCTTCCATCGGTCGTCACCACCGGGCTTGCCCCGGTGGTCCCCAGCGGAGGCGAGATGGATTGCCGGTACGAGCCCGGCAATGACGACGGGTTGGATGGTTTAGAGAAGCACTGGCCGCTTAGTAAAATCCCACCGGGAACCAGCGCAGGTAGAGTTCGTCGAGGGCGCCGTTTTCCTTGAGGCGGACCAGGGCCCAATCGATGGCGTGGCGGGCGGCGTCGTTGCCGGCGGGGACGGCGATGGTGAGGCCTTCGCCGAAGAGTTCGGGACGGAAATAGGGCTCGCCGGCAAAGGAGCAGCAGGCGGGATTGTCGTTGAGCCAGAAGGCGGAGCGCATGGCGTCGCCGAAATAGGCGTCCACCTTTTCGTCGCGCAGGGCGGTCAGGGCTTCAATTTCGGAATCGAAGGTTTCGAGCGTCACGTTGGGCAGGTAGCGCGCCATGAAATCGGCATGGGCTGATCCGGCGCGGATGGCGACGGTTTTGCCGGAGAGGTTTGCGACCGAGAAGGCGGCGACGTCATCGGTGCGGGTGACGAAGCGGCCCGGCAACGCGAGATAGGTCGAGGAAAAGTCGAATTTTGCGCCGTTTTCAGGGGTGACGGCGAGGCCGGCGATGAGGGCGTCGCCTTGCGCATCGGCGAGGGCATTGGCGGCTTGGTCCCAGGGCCAGGCCTGGAGCGTGCAGGCGATGTTGACCTCGGCGCAGATGCGCTTGGCGAGGTCGACGTTGAAGCCGATCAGCTCGCCATTGGTGTCACGGAAATTGAAGGGTGGGAAATCGGCCGTGGTGAGGAAGCGGATCGCCGGGACGGAACCCTGCAAGGGCAGGATTTCGCGGGCGTCGGGATCGGCGTGGTAGGGGAGTGGCTGGGCGAGTGTGGGGGTGGCGAAGGCCAGTCCACATAGAGCGAGCACCGCAAAACCAAGCCACACAATCCCCCTCCCCATCCCTCCCCGCAAGGGGGAGGGTGCCGAGCTGGTGCACTTGAACGGCCCTCGTCCCAAACGCGATGCGACACCTCCCCCCTGGCGGGGGAGGTTGGGAGGGGAGGCCGGTCGTGCACGGAGCAGATCAGTCATATCGGCGCTAAACCTGATCCAGCGCGTACATCAGGTCTGCGATCAGATCATCGGCATCTTCGAGGCCGACCGAGAGGCGCAACAGGCCCGGGGTGACGCCGGTTTCGAGGCGGACTTCTTCGGTGAGGCGCGCGTGGGTGGTGGTGCGCGGGTGGGTGATGAGCGATTTGGCATCGCCGAGATTATTCGAGATCAGCACCACCGCGAGGGAATCCGAGAGCGCGAAGGCCGCTTCCTGACCGCCCTTGAGGTCGAGGGCAAGGAGGGTCGAGCCGCGGCTCATCTGGCGCTTGGCGAGATCGTATTGCGGATGGCTCTTGTGGTGCGGATAGATGACGCGGTTGACCTTTGGATGCGATGCCAGCGCTTCGGCGATCTTTTCGGCGCTGTCGGTCATCTGGCGGATGCGCAGGGCGTAGGTTTCGAGGCCTTTCAGCAATACCCAGGCATTGAAAGCGCTGAGCGTGGCGCCGGTCTGGCGGAGGAAGGTGTGGACGTCGGCTTCGATGATGGCCTTTGAGCCGAGCACGATGCCGCCGAGCACCCTGCCCTGCCCGTCGATATGCTTGGTCGCCGAATAGGTGACGAGGTCGGCGCCGAGTTCGAGCGGTTTTTGGTAGAGGGCGGTCGAAAAGACATTGTCGACGATCAGCTTGGCGCCATGAGCGTGGGCGATGTCGGCGACGGCCTTGATGTCGACCAGCTCGAGCGTCGGATTGGTCGGGGTCTCAACGAAGACGACCCTGGTGTTCGGGCGCATGGCGCGCGCGAAATTTTCGGGGTCGCGGCCGTCGACGAGCGTCGATTCAACGCCGAAGCGCGGGGCGTAGTCTTCGACCACGTAGCGGCAACCACCGAAAAGCGCCTGGGCAGCGACGATGTGGTCACCGGCGCGCACCTGGCTCATCACCGCATTGGTGACGGCGGCCATGCCCGAGGCGAAACCGCGGGCAGCTTCAGCGCCTTCGATCAGCGCCATGCGCTCCTGGAACATGTCGACGGTTGGATTGGCAAAGCGCGAATAATTGTGGGCACCGGGGATCTTGTTGAGGAACAGGTCCTCGGCATGCTGCGAGCTCGGGTAGGAATAGCCGGAATTGAGATAGATGGCTTCGCTGGTTTCGTTGAAGGGCGAACGCTTGCCCCCGCCATGGACCATCTGCGTCGCCGCCGAGCGCCGTTTGGGATCAAGGAGGGGATTTTTATCTCTAGACATAACTTCGCCTTCGAACAAAAAAACCGGCACGCGAGTGGCGGCCGGTTACCAACGGTCTTTAGCAATTTCTTTAAAGTGGCTGCAAGCGACCGGCCAAATCACCACTGGAAATGACTAAACCGCAATTGGCCGGTGGCGTCAATGTTCAGGCTTTGCTAGGGAGAACGACCCCTGATTTGCCGGAGCATCGCACCATGGCAGAGGCCTGGCCGCAAGGCGTCTTTCCTGCACGATTGATCGAAAAGCTGCATGCGCAAGGCGCGATCGTGACGGCGCAGCCATTCGATGCCGATCAGGTACAGCCGGCAAGCCTTGACCTGAGGCTCGGCGATGTTGCCTATCGGGTGCGCTCGAGCTTTTTGCCGGGGCCGGCTCACTCCATGGTAGACCGGATCGAGGCGCTGAAACTGCATGAGATCGACCTGACGCGCGGGGCGGTGCTGGAGCGCGGTTGCGTCTATCTCGTGCCGCTGCAGGAAAGCCTCGACCTGCCAGCGGAGGTGAGTGCCTCGGCCAATCCCAAGAGTTCGACCGGGCGGCTCGATGTTTTTACCCGCGTCATTGGCGATCGGGCGCGCGGTTTTGACCAGATGCCGGCGGGATACAAGGGCCCGCTTTATCTCGAAGTCAGCCCGCGCACCTTTCCGGTGCTGGTGCGGACGGGTTCGCGCCTGAGCCAGATGCGCTTCCGCTGCGGAGATACGCGGCTTACTTCGGCCGAGCATCAGGCGCTGCATGCCAGCGATACGCTTGTCATCGGCGGTGACCAGCCGGTAGGCGAAGGTGTGGCATTGTCCATCGATCTTCAGGGCGAAGGCCGTAATGGGCTGATCGGGTTCCGCTCGAAGCGCCATACCGGTGTTGTCGATGTCGACAAAAAGAACGCACTCGACGTGCTCGACTTCTGGGAGCCGCTCTATAATCGCGGGCAACTTGAACTGACGCTCGACCCGGATGAATTCTATATCCTCGTATCGCACGAAGCCGTACATGTGCCGCCCAGCCATGCAGCTGAAATGGTACCCTTCGACCCTCTGGTGGGCGAATTCCGCGTACACTATGCAGGCTTTTTCGATCCCGGCTTTGGCCACTCCTCGGCCGGTGGCACAGGCAGCCGTGCGGTGCTGGAAGTGCGCAGCCGCGAAGTGCCATTCCTTCTCGGGCACGGGCAGAGCATCGGCAAGCTGATCTACGAAAAGCTCGCGGAACAGCCGGATCGCCTCTATGGCTCGGCGCTCGGCTCGAACTATCAGGCGCAGACGCTGAAGCTTTCGAAACACTTCAAGCCGTACCCCTGAGGGCGGCTTGACGGCTTCGCAGATTTCCCGCATCTAGTGGCGCGTCGCGGGTGTATCTCAATGGTAGAGAAGCAGCTTCCCAAGCTGATGACGAGGGTTCGATTCCCTTCACCCGCTCCAATCCCCACAAGAGCCCACCTGATGTCAGCGGTGCCACACCAGGCTCGAGCAGAGCGGGCGTGTTCCGGTGCGCGGACGTAAAGAAGGCCGAAAACGGTGATCCATTTTCGGCCCCAACTCGTCAGTCGCTTTTGTGTCGAAGCGACTACAGCTTACAGCGCGAAGAGCTTTTTCACCTCGTCGGCGGTGACCTTGCGGCCATAGTCGGCGAGCTGGAAGCTTTCGGCGAATTCGTGGCCGCCGCTCATGCCCGGCAGCGCGTACATGAATTCCGGCCAATATTTCAGGATGAAAGCACGCTCGGCGGCCCAGTCGCCGATCTTCGGGGCTTCGTTGAGGAAGCCGCGTTCGAAGGGCGCGAATTCGTAGAACTGGGTGGCGTGGGCGGCGCAGGCTTTGAGCTTGGCATCGATGGACGAGGCGACATCGAAGACGACATCGTGCCTGTGCACATCGAGGGCGCCGTAGTCGATCATTTTCAGGCAGATCGGGGCTTCGGCCAGCGGCGGCACTTCGGGGCAGATATTGCCATTGGTGCAGAAGCCGGAGGCTTCGCGCACGACCTTGCCGGCATTGCGGTTATCGAGGTGCCCCGGGCAATCGTCGTGGAAGGTGATGACCACATCGGCCTGCCAACGGCGAATGGAGGAGATGACGGCCGTGCGCAAGGCGAGGTCCGGCATCAGTTCGCCATCGTGGATATCGAGGATTTCATAGTCGAGCACGCCAAGATGGCGAGCGGCGGCATAGGCCTCGCGGGCGCGGCGGCGTTTTAGCGGATCGCGGTCCATCTGGTAGTGACCGGCATCGCCATTGGTGAGCGACATGAATTTGACGGCCACGCCACGATCGGCAAGGCGCCGCATGGTACCGCCGGTATACATTTCCGCTTCGTCGGGATGGGCTTCGATGACGAGCACTTTGAGCGGATAAAACATGGTCGGTATTACTCCTTTGCAGTAGAGGCGGCGCGCAGCACATCGGCGGCCGCCTTGAGGGTGGCGCCGCTGCGCGACACGAAACCCTCGAGTTCGTCGAGAGAGGGATTGGGTGAAAAATAGTCGTCCGGCGCGATCATCGTGCCGGCGCGGACGCCATCCTCGAAGACGCGGGAGAGGCGGATCAGCTCGAGGATTTCCCCGAGCACGGCATCCGGCTGGCGGGCCTGCCAATCGGGGTCGAAAAGCGGGATCTGGTTTTTGTCCGAGCCCCAGACATTTTCGATGGTGAAATTGGGCAGGCTGCCGGCTTCGAAGATGGCGCCGAGGACTTTGACCCAATCGATGACGCCATCGCCGCAGGCGCGGGTCTGGCGTTCGAGACCATGCGGACGCGCGAAGAGCACGATATCGCGCATGTGGGTTTTGCGCACGAAGGGGGCGAGGCGGCGCGTGGCAGCGACCGGGTCTTCGCCGCGCACCACCACATTGGCGAGATCGAGGGTGACGCCCAAGGTGTCGTCGCCCACTTGTTCGATCAGGCGGACGATTTCGGCCGTGGTGATCTCTTCGTGCGTTTCGACGGCGATGACGGCGCCGCGATCTCTAAGAACAGGCTTGAGTTTGAGCAGGAATTTTCTGGTGGCGTCGAGCTGGTCGGGCCAATCGACATCGGTGCGATAGCGGTCGATGGCATGAAGGCCCCAGCTATGGCGCTGGTAATTGGCCGTATCGCCCCAGAGAGCGGTGCAGCCAATGGCCGTGGTGGCCTCGATCATGCGGGTCATGCCGAGCACATAATCGCCCTGGCCGATATCGCGAACTTCGGGGGCTTCGGGTGTGTTGTAGGGATTGATCTTACCGAGGCCCATTTCGAGATAGAGGCCGAGTTCATCGGCGCGCTGTTTTACGGCGGCGAGGAAGCCGGCATCGAGCGTGGGTGAGACGTCGAGTACGGTGCGGAAGAAGACGCCGGCATGGCCGAGGGCGGCGCAGCGTTCGAGGAGAGCGATGGGGCCGAGTTCGGCGGCGCGCGGAAACTTTCTTCCGTCTATGCCGACGCGAAGTTCTGGAATGGTTGCAGTCATGGGAGGGCCACTTCTGGTTGGTCTGTCGGCAGCCCCAGCCCGCCGGGGACGGCGGCGATGAGGCGGCGCGTATAGTCGTGCTGGGGATTTTTGAGAACCGCCTTGGCGGACCCCTCTTCGACGAGCTTGCCGCGATGCATCACGGCGATGCGGTCGGCGATATAGCCGGCGCTGACCACGTCATGGGTGATGTAGAGCACTGCGACGCCCTGCTCATCGCGGAGGCGCGCGATGAGGTTGAGGATGTCGCGCCGGATCGAGACGTCGAGCATGGAAACCGGCTCGTCGGCCACCAGCAGCTTTGGCGAGGCGGCGAGCGCGCGGGCAAGACCGACACGCTGGCGCTGGCCGCCGGACAGCTCGTGCGGGCGACGGTCGAGATAGCTTTCGGTGGGGGTGAGGCCCACTTCGGTGAGGAGCGCGGCGACGCGGGCTTCCACATCGCGCTTGTCCGTTCCGGGCGCCGAGATTACGGCGCGGCGGAGGTGGTGGCCGATGGTATGGAGCGGATTGAGCGAACCATAGACATCCTGGAACACCATCTGCGCGGCACGTGGCGTACCGGGACGGCGGCGGGAAACCGGAACGGGTGTGTGGCCATCGACGAGGATATCGCCCGAGGTCGGACGGATGAGGCCGGTGACGATGCGCCCGAAGGTGGATTTTCCGCTGCCGGAGGCGCCCACCAGAGCAACAATTTCGCTTGGGGCGAGGCGGAAGGACATGTCGTCGACAGCCCGCAGAACGGCGCTGCCGGTGAAGGGATTGCGACCGTAGCTTTTGACGAGGTGGTGCGTTTCGAGGACGGGCGGAACGGGTCCCCGCTCGGCAACGGGTTGGATTGTCGTGAAATCGACCTTGGGCGTCGCCGAGAGCAAAGCCTTGGAATAGGGATGCTCCTGATGCTTGCGGAAGGTGGCGGTATCAGCCGCCTCGACGATCTTTCCGTCCTTCATCACCGCAATCCGGTCGGCCACGTCGAAGAGCAGCGGCAGGTCGTGGGTGATGAGGAGGACCGCAAAGCCCATGCGCTTTTGCAGGGCTTTTACCGTCACAAAGATTTCCTGCTGCACGATCACGTCGAGGGCCGTGGTCGGCTCGTCGAGAATGATCAATTGCGGCGAGAGGGCGAGCGCCATGGCGATGACAACGCGTTGCCGCTGGCCACCGGAAAGTTCATGCGGGAAAGCGCTGAGGCGGCTGGGGTCGATGTCGACCATTTCCAGCAGCTCGGCCGGCGTCTTGATGCCGCCACCGCGTTCGAGGACTTCCTTGAGCTGGGCGGAGATGCGCTTGACCGGATTGAGCGAGGTCAGAGCGTTTTGCAGCACGATGGAAGCCGTGTGCCAGCGCAGTTCGCGCACGCGATCAGAATTGGCAGTCAGCATGTCGTGGCCCGCGACGCGGATTTCGCCGCCGGTGATGACGCCCGGGGCGCGCAGCAGCCGCAGGATCGATTGGGCGATGGTGGATTTGCCGCAGCCCGATTCCCCGGCCAGGCCCATGAATTCGCCCGGCGCGATGCTGAAGGAGACTTTGTCTACCGCCGTGCGAATGCCGTCTTCGGTGGCATAGCCGACGGAGAGATTGGTGATTTCAAGAGCGGGAACGAGATCAGGCATCGCGCTTCACCGGGGTCATGAGCGAGGCGCTCGGTTTGCGGAAGCCGGCCTTTCGCAAGAGGCGATCGGCGCGGAGGCGCGGATTGCCCAATTCGTCGACGGCATTGTTGATGAGGGCGAGGGAGAAGGCCGTGAGCGCGATGGCCATGCCGGGGACCACAAAGGTCCACCAGGCGCCGCGGATCAGGGCCGAGGTATTTTGCGCCCAGAAGAGCATGGAGCCCCAGGTGACCTGGCCGCCATCGCCGAGGCCCAGAAATTCGAGCGAGGCCTGGGCGGTGATGGCAAAAATCACCTGATTGACGAAATAGGCGGCAACGACCGAACCCATATTTGGGAGGAGTTCAATGGCGACGATGCGCCAGCGGCGCTCGCCCACGTCTTCGGCGGCGGCAATGAATTCGCGTTCGCGGAGGCTCAATGCCTGAGAGCGGAAGAGGCGGGCGCCAAAGGCCCAGCCCGTGATGGTGAGCACCATGATCATGGTTGCCGGACCCGGCGTGAGGAAGGCGGCAAGGACGACGATCAGGGGCAGCGAGGGAATGACGAGGAAGACATTGGTGACGAGGGTCAGCACGTCATCGACCCAGCCGCGGAAATAGGCCGAGGTCAGCGCCACGATGAGCGCGAGCAGCGTGGTCAGAACCGCGATGGTGAAGGCGATCCAGAGTGTGTTCTGGCCGCCATAGAGGAATTGGCTGAGGACATCCTGCCCCTGCCCCGTCGTGCCGAAGGGATGGGCCCAGGAGGGGAATTCGTTGATGCCGCCGGTGGCGCGGGTGGGGTTGTAGGGGGCAATCCAGCGGGCCAGCGCCGTGCTGCCCACGAGGATCACAAGGATGACGACGCCGACGAGAACCGGGATGGACCCGAGGGCCTGACGCCGAATTTTGCCAAAAGTTTCGTAGAAGGACATGGCTCAGGCTCCCTGTCCGGCGCGGACACGCGGGTCGAGCAGCACATAGAGCGTGTCGACGAGAAAATTGGCTGCGAGCACGGAAAGCGTGATGATGAGGAAGAGCGCCTGCATCAGCGGATAATCGACGGCGCTGACGGCGCGCATGAGCGAATAGCCGAGGCCGGGATAGGTGAAGACTATCTCGGTGAGCAATTGGCCCGAGAAGACGCCACCGATCGCCGCACCGAGGGCGGTGATATTGGGCAGGAGCGCGGTGCGTACGGCGTGGGAGAAGAGCACGCGGCGGGGTTTGAGACCCTTGGCTTCGGCGAGCGTGAGATAGTCTTCGCTCAGGACGCCGATCATGGCGTTGCGCATGTTGAGGGTCCATGGCCCGAGCGAGACCAGCACCACGGTGAAAGCAGGGGCGATCAGGTGATAGAGCACATCGCCAATGCCCGAGAGGGTGAAGGGCGGCGGATTGACGCTCGAATAGGCATTGCCCATCGGGAACCACTTCAGCTTGAAGCAGAAGATGTAGAAGAGCAGCAGCGCCAGGAAGAAATAAGGGAAGGAGCCGAGGAAGAGCAGCACGGGTGGCGCGAACCGGTCAAAAATGCCGCCGCGTCGCCAGGCTGCGAGGGCGCCGAGGGCTGAACCAATGACGAAGCTCAGGAGCACTGAGGTCAGGCCGAGGAGTACGGACCAGCCGATGCCAGCCGCGATAATGTCGCTGACCTGAGCCGGGAAATTGGAGAGCGAACGGCCGAAATCGCCGCGCAGGATATTGCCGAGATAGGTCAGGTATTGCTGGAACAGCGGATCGTCGGTGAGGCCATAGGCCTGCCGCAGGGCTGCAAGGGATTCTTCGTTCAGCGTCGTCGAATAGGTGGCGACGATGGTCGAGGCCGGATCGCCCGGCGTCAGGCGCGGCAGGAAGAAGTTCACGGTGATGGCGACGAAGGCGGCCAGCACATAGAACGCCAAACGCTTAGCAATGTAGAGCATGAAAGGGCCTCCAAAGTGGGGCCCCCGCAAGCGGGAGCCCCGGTAGCGCCGAATGGGAGCTATTCAGCGCGACGTTCGAGCTTCGGCCAGACCAGCAGGGGACCATTGGTCATCTGCAGGCTCAAAGGCGCGTAAGCATTTTCTGCATTGGGAAAACCGGTGAACCGGGTGGTGTTGTAGAGGCCCCAATCCGGTTGCTCGTAAAGCGGAATAGCAGGCGCTGCTTCGTTAAACATGCCTTCAAGCTGGGCAATGATCGACTTCTGCTCGGCAGCGTCGGTGGAGGCGGCGAACTTGGCGAGAAGCTCGTCCACCGCCGGGTCGCCATAGCGCTGCTGGTTGTTCGGCGATGCCGTGCCCACCGGTTGAACCGACGAGGTCGCCATGTTGTTGCGATAGAACTCGAAGGGTGTGGCCGTACGCTGGGCGGTGCCAAGCGAGAGGTCGAACTGGCCGGTGAAGGTGGAATTGGTCCAGCTATCGGCTGTGGTCGTGCGCAGGGTTACGTCCATGCCGATATCGGCGAGGTTTTCCGCGACGATCTGGCTGGCCGAGACCCAGTCGTTCCAACCCGAGGGGACGATGATGTCATAGGCCATGGGCTGGCCATCCTTGTCGACGCGGATGCCATCGGCGCCGCGGGCATAGCCGGCATCGTCGAGCAGTTTGTTGGCCGCGTCGGGATCGATATTGACCCAGGAGGCACCGGCTTCGACGACGGCCGGATCGATCCAGTCCTTGAACGGACCTTCGGGCAGGCCGGTGGCATTGCCGGGCACGGACTTGCCCCAGACGCCGGTATTGATCATGCGCTGCCGATCGAGCGCGAGGCTCATGGCCTTTCGCACCGTCGTGTCGCCCAAGGCGCCGTCAGTGGTATTGGCGAGCAGCATCACGACGGAGGTGCGCGGCCACCAATAGCCAAAGTGTTCGGGATCGAGTGCCACGAAAGTGGTGTCCGGGTCGGGCACGAGCCCACCCCAATCGATATTGCCCGAGAGCACCGCGGCGCTGACCTGGTCATTGCCGTTAAAACCCTGGACGAAGACGCCTTCGATATTGAGGGGCTGCCAGTAATTGGGGTTCTTCGTCACCTGGTAGCGATCAGTGCCAAAGGCATCGATGGTGGTGAAGGGGCCGGTGCCGACCGGTTCTGAATTCTCGAAGGTAACGGGATCGGCCACGTCCTTCCAGACGTGCTCGGGCACGATGAACTGATCGACGATGGCGTAAAGGCCCGGCGTATAGGTGGTCGAGAAGGTGAATTTCACCGTCGTATCGTCAACGGCTTCGACGGCACTGAGATATTGACCGAAGGCGCCGGCGGCGGGGCCGATCAGGCCCGGATTGTCCTTCATCAGATTGAAGGTGAAGGCGACGTCGGCGGCGGTGAAGGCCTCGCCATCGGACCATTTGACGTCGTCGCGCAGGGTGAGCGTCAGGCTCAGCGCATCGGCAGACCACTCATAGCCCGTTGCCAGCCACGGATCGAGCTGACCCGTCGCATAGTTCTGGATCATGGTCGGTTCATACATGGTGCGGGTGCTGACCCAGCGCGCCGTGGGCGAGAAGGGATTGAAAGTGCGCGTAAAGCTGTTGCCGCCTTCAGCCACGATGCGCACGAGCTGATCGAGCGGCACTTCGGCCATGGCCGGAAGCGGCGCAGAGAGGGCCGCGACGCCTGCCAGGCCGGCCAAAGCCAGGGCGCGCAAACTTCTGGACAAGTGCCAGGGGGACTTCTTCAAACTTGAATGTCTGTGCATAAACGTCTCCGGGGAAGGCTGCTTCATCATCAGGGTGGTCCATCTCCTCACGGGAGGCCGCGTGCCGCGCTGCCTCCCGTGAACACGCGCTCACGAGCATGCTCGAGTGCGAGTTCTACGGCGCCCGCCCGCACGGCATTGCTGCTCACGGCGGTGGGAACAATTTGTGGAATGGCGATCGGCAGGCGCTTCAGCACGCCGATGACGCTGTCGCACAGCGCCCGCCCCCCGGCCCGGCCGACATCGCCGCCGAGCACGACCATTTCAGGATCGAGAATACCGATAGCGCCGGTAAGCGCCGCTGCGACCCGATAGCCAAGCTCGGCAAAGAAGGCCTCTTGCCCGTCGCGCGCCGCCTGGGCGATGGCATCGATGCTGTCGCTGCCGGCAAGACCGTATTTGGCAACGAGCGCGTCGATGGCCGAGACGTTGAGCAGGTCTTCGACGAGCGCCATGCGGACGTCTTCGCCAGGCTGGGCAAAACGATCGGGCACCATGGCGCCGCCCAATTCACCGGCCGTGCCGGTCGAGCCATGGATCAGGCGGCCGCCGATGACGGCGCCGGCGCCGACGCCATCGCCAACCCAGAGCAGGATGAAAGACTGGATGGAGGTGGCGGCGCCAAAAGTCATTTCTTCGATGGCGACGAGATTGACGTCGTTCTCGATCAGCACATGGCGATGGCCGAGCACTTCCTGCAGCGCGTCGGGGATGTGGTAGCCTTCCCAATTGGGAATCTGCTGGCCCTTGCGCAGGTTGCCCGCCGTCATATCGACAATGCCGGGGAGGCCGACGACGAGCTGGTCGATCTGCTTGATCTCGATGCCGGCTTCCTTGGTCACCGCTTGCAGGACTGCGGTGAGGCGCTCGTGAGCGTCGTAGCGTTCGCCGGGCTGCCCCTCGTGCCTGAAGGTGCCGATGATATTGCCGGCGATGTCGGCGATTGCCGCGTCTATTCCGTGCGTTCCGACATCGATGCCCGCGACGAAGGAGGCGGCGGGGTCAAGACCCCACAGACCTGCCTTGGGGCCATAGGTGCCGGCCTTTTCGCCGTCGCGGCGAATGAGGTTCACCGCTTCGAGCCGGCGCAGCAGATCGGACATGGCGGGCTTGGAAAGGCCGGTAAAGGCCTCGAGTTCCATGCGCGTTAGGGCACCCTCGCTGAGGAGGCGCTGCAGCACCGCCTTTTCATTGAGATTGCGAAGCAGCCTGGGACTGCCGGAGAGAACTTCCATCACCACTTGACCGTCTGGTAACTTTCCTTACAGTGATTAAGGTCTCATCTGAAACCGCTTGTCAAGAGACTGTCACAGGGTCGATGCCACCGATGAACACCAGAGCCCCCTCGCCTTTCGACGGCGCCTATCACGCACAAAGAATTCAACAGGGCCGAAGCCTGATGGAGCAGAAGGGGCTAGAGGCGATTCTGCTTTTTTCGGCGCCGCGCGGCCTTGCGGCAGGAACGCGGACGAGCGGAAATCTGGGCTGGTTTGCCGGGTTCAGCCCGATCTGGGCGCCGTCATTACTGGTGCTCACGGCAGACCGGGCAACGATCATTGCGCCAGGAAAGAACGAGGTTCGGCTTTTCTCGACGCGCGTCGGAGCGGCGTTTGACGTTGTAGGCGCGGGACCGGACGGGATCATGGCGACCGCATTGGAATTGCTCGGGAAGTGCCAATGGGTTGGTACGGCGGGAACCGACGAATTGCCGCCCCGCTTTGTTGCCCAGCTTGCGGCCGCCCTGCCCCAAGCCGTCGCCCTGGATGCCGAATTGCAGGCGCTGCGATTGACGCGGGCGCCGATCGAAACCGAATTGCACCGTCGGGCCAGCGCCATTTCCGATGCCATGATCGAACGCGCCTTTGCCTATGCGGCGGAGCCCGGCGCGACGCCGGCGGGCCTGATGGCGGAAGTCGAGCATGAGGGGCGCCGGCATGGTGCCGATGTCTCGCGGCTCTGGCTTTCCACTGGCCCCAAGCCGCCGGTGACCTATTTTGAAATGTTCGAATTGCCCGAAACGCTGGAACGCGGCGATCGGGTGCAGCTGGGTACCATGGTTTCCTATGAGGGCTATTTTGCCCAGGGGTTGCGTATCGGCAGTATCGGACCGGCGGACCCGGCGCTGGCTGACGCAATCGCGCGGATCGAAGCAATCCAGGACGATGCTCTGGCGCTGATGCGGCCCGGGCGGCCGGCGCATGAAATGGGCGATCTCATCGAAAGCCGGATCGACGCCATCTGCCCCTATACGCGCGAGAGCGATCCCTTCCGCTTCCAATCCTGCCATGGTCTGGGGCTCGATTATTCCGAGCCCGGCCTTGCTGCCGCGCTCGCGCCGCAGCGCGACCGGAGCCGCGATGACCATGGTCCGGTGCTTCAACCGGGCATGGTGTTTGAAATCCACCCCAATTTTTCGCTGCCCGAACTCGGTCATGTCTGCGCCGGGGATGTGGCTCTCGTCACCGAAACCGGGGCCGAATGGCTCACCCGGTTTCCGCGCGGCGTCTTTCCGATCACCTGAAGGAGTTGTCATGTACGCATTGATGCGCGGCAGCATTCCCAATGCCGGCAATGAGCCGTTCGAGGTTCTCAAAAAGGCCGCGGCTTTGGGGGCTTCGGAGGTCACCTTCTACAGCCTTTTCGAACTGAGCCCTACGCTGGACAAGGGCGCTTTGGGCGAGCTCAAGGCCGAGGCCGACCGCCTTGGTATCGCTATTGGCGCGAGCCTTGATTGGCTCAATCCGCTCCGCCTCGACCGTCACGGGCGGGAACTGGAGCTTGGCCAGGGGGAATTGTTGGGCGGCGTGGCAAGACTGCTCGAAACCGGAGCCAGCCTCGGCATGACCGACATGTTTTTTACCATCGGGACGCTGGAGGACCGGGCGGGCAATTGGGCGGCGCAACTCGATGCCGTTGGTGCGCTGCTCGCAAGCCTTCGGCCCAATCTTGCCGATCTCGGCATGCGGGCACTGGTCAAGACGCATGAGGAAATCACCTCTTATGAGTGCCTGGCTCTGATCGAGCGCGTCGGGGCCGACAGGCTCGGGGTGTCGTACGATCCGGTGAACATGCTGGTGCGGATCGAAGACCCAATCGCGGCAGCAAAACGTCTCGCGCCGCATATTGCCCAAGTGCATGTGGACGATGCGATATTGCGGCCGGAAGAGCCGGAATCCATTCGCCGCCATCTCGTGCCGGCGGGCGAAGGCATCATCGACTGGGGCGCGATTTTCGCGCTTGTGCCCGAAGCCAAGCGACTGATCGAACTGCACAATGGGCAATTCGCCATGCCTGTCTTCAACACCGACTGGCTCAAATCGCAGCCCTATATCGACCTCGGCGAATATGCGGGGCTTGTCGGCAAAGCAGTTGGCAAGCGCGAACCGGAGGTTGCGGACCAAGGCAAAAACGGAGATCGTCTCGCAGCAGCGATAGGGATTTGCGTGGCGGCAACGGCGCGCCCCAAGCAGTGAACCAATAGGGATTTTTGATGTCGCCACAGATACGCCAGGCACGCCCGGAAGACAGGGACGCCCTCTTTTCGATCTGTCTGCTTACGGCGGATGGTGGGGCCGATGCTTCAGCTCTCTATTCGGACCCCGACTATCCGGGACTGGTGTGGTCGGTGCCCTATCTCGATTTCGCCCCCGACCATGCCTTTGTGCTGGAGGATGACGGCGCCGTCATCGGCTATGTGGTCGGAACGACGGACACACAGGCTTTTGAACAGCGACTCGACGCCGAGTGGTGGCCCATGCTGGCGGAGAAATATGCCGGACGCGAGGCGGCCACCAAGCAGGACAAGAATGTTCTCGACCGCATTCGCCAGCCCAAACATGGCAATGCCTCGCTCTCGGATCGCTATCCCGCGCATCTCCACATCAACCTTTTGCCGCCGGCCCAATCGGGCGGCTGGGGCCGCAAGATGATCGAAGCAGAACTCGATTCACTGCGGAAGGCCGGCGCCAAGGCGATGCATCTCGGGCTCAGCCTGACCAATGATCGCGCCTATGGCTTTTACAAGCATATCGGGCTCAGCGAGATTGGCCGCGACGAGGCTATCTGGATGGGGATTACGCTCTAGCGTCTCGGCGCCGTCGAAGCTGATCAGCGGGTTGTTATCGAGATAGTCCACGGCCGAGCGCGTTCGCCTATCCCCTGCACATCGCCAAGCCGCCGCAGGCCGAGAGCACATTGCTGACAGTGGGAGTCGCCCCGAGAGCGTCACCGCGGCAGGTTCCGGCAGGCGCCAGAGTGTTGCGTCTCGTCGTATCGCGATCAGCGCAGTTCCTGCGCGAGTCCGATAAGGAGGCCTTCAGGTCCGCGGATGTAGCAAAGCCTATAGACGCCCTCATAGTCGACAACTTCGCCCGCGAGTTCAGCGCCGCGCTTGAACAGTCTGGTGAGGGTTTCGTCGAGATCGTCCACCGCGAACATGACGCGGAGATAGCCCAGGGCATTGACCGGTGCCTTGCGGTGATCGGCAATGACCTCTGGCCTCAGGAAACGCGAGAGTTCGAGCCGGCTGTGGCCGTCGGGCGTGCGCATCATGGCGATCTCGACATGCTGGTCGCCCAGCCCCGTGACCCGTCCGGCCCATTCGCCTTCGATCGTGGCGCGGCCCTCGAGCTCAAGGCCGAGTTCGAGAAAGAAATCGATCGCCCCGCCGAGATCAGCGACGACGATACCGACATTGTCCATGCGTTTGAGTGCCATAAAACCAGCCTACAAAGTGTCGCCCGCGCCGTAAACTCACAAAGCCGGCGACCGGAGGCAAGACGCGCCGCCTCCCCGGATCAAATTGCATATATTTGTTGACTCTATAATTCATATTAAATAGGGCTGCATTCGCGTAGCCAGCCGCCAGTCATCGCCAGCTCAGCCAGCCTCGCCTTTTCCTTATTCTCGGGGGCACCGATGAGCCGATCATTTCGGCCGGCAGAGCACAAGCGTGCTCGCCCGGCTATAACTGCGCACGCCTTGCTTTTGGCCACCGCACTTGTCTCTAGCCTGGCAACTGCAGGCGGTGCGCTGGCCCAGACCAGCGCGGCAGACCTTTCCAACACCCAGATTACGCTCCTCGAGCGGCTGGTCATTTCGGCGACACGCCAGAGCAAACGCCTGCTCGAAGTGCCGCAGACCATCACCGTGGTCACCCAGAACGATCTCGAAAATCGTGTCGTGCGCGATATGCAGGACCTCGTGCGTTATGAGCCGGGTGTGTCCGTCGATCGCCAAACCTCGATCACCAATCCCTGGGGCCAGCTCAACAGCTTTTCCATCCGCGGCATGGGTGGAAATCGCGTGCTGATGATGGTGGATGGCTCGCGCATCCAGGAACGCATCACAGACGGCAGCCGCGACTTTGTCGACACCTGGAACCTGCAGGCGGTCGAACTCGTGCGTGGCCCGAACTCGGTGCTGTGGGGCGCCGATGCGCTCGGCGGCACGGTCGCCATGCGCACCCGCGATCCCGCGGACCTGCTCGAAGGCCAGGACAAGAACTGGGCGCTGGAAGTGCGCACGGCCTTTGACAGCTACGACAATTCCTGGCGCAAGCAGGTTACCGGTGCCTATGATTTTGGCGCCGTGCAGGTGCTCGGCAGCTTTGGGCATATTTCATCCCAGGAGGCCAAGCTCACCAAGGGCGATCCCAATGGTGGTATCTGGAACAGTTGCACGCGTCCGGCCTATATCCGCTGCAACGAGCTCTTCCCGGCTGACACCAATGCGTACAACGCGCTGGTCAAGGTCGTTGTGACGCCGAATGACGATCACAAGATCACGCTGACGGGCGAGTATTTTGATCGCAATACGGTCATCCAGCAGATCTGGGATTCGAGTTCCACGCAGGGTGCGCCGACGACTACGGCGTATAATAGCACCGGTTACCCCCGTGAGCTGGACATGGAACGCTACCGTCTGGCCATCGAGCACGATTGGCAGGTCGGGACTGAGTGGCTCGACAGCGTCAAGTGGAACCTCAGCTACTCGCCGCAGCGGCGCATCACGAACAGCACGTCCTATCGCACCTACTCAAACCGCAAGCAGACCGTTTACCAGCTGCGTGACTATGGCGAGAACTTCCTTGAAGCCGACCTGCAACTGGTCTCCTCCTTTGCGGCAGGTCCGACGTTCCACACCCTGACCTACGGGTTTGACGGCGACTACACACAGACCAATTATGAGGGCCGCAACGAGACGTGGAGCTCGCTGACCAACAGCACGACTTACGCTTACAATCAGGGCTTCTCGTTCCCGAAAACGCAGACGGTTCGCGCCGACTTCTACATTCAGGACGAGATCAAATTGCTGGATGATCGCCTGACCATCACGCCGGGTCTGCGCTGGGCCAACTATCGCATCACGCCCGACGGCACGTATACAGGTCTCACGGGTTACACGCCCCAGGCGGTCAGCAGCTCGGAGCTGATCAAGAAGCTGTCGCTGCAGTACCAGTTGACCGATGCCTTCTCGGTCTATGCCGCTTATGGCGAAGGCTTCAAGATGCCCAACGCGCAGCAACTGTTCCAGTCGAGCTCGGGTATCGGCAACTTTGGCCTTGTCAATCTGGTGCCCAATCCGAACCTGAAGCCGGAATCGGTCAAGAACTATGAAGTCGGCCTGCGCGGCGAGTTCGAACAGGGCTGGTTCTCGGTGTCGGGCTTCTATTCGAAGTACTCCAACTTCATCCGCGGCCTGCAGGTCGCCCCGGGTGCCGTCCTCCTGCCCTCCGGCGACTGGTCGATGTACTGGTCCGACAACGTGGAAGCCGTCGATCTCTACGGCATCGAAGTCGGTGCAGAGTACGAGTTCTACGAGAACATCTTCGCCTCGGCCAACCTGACCTGGCAGCGCGGCACGCAGCAGGTTAGTTCCGGTGCAGCGACCACGCCATTCGATGGCGCCGTCCCGCTGACCGCCGTTCTCGGCCTACGCTACGAGATGCCGGAACACGGGCTCGAGTTCGAACTGCTGACCACGCTGGCGGCCGGCCCGACCGAGCGCGCGTCGGCCACGGCCTTCAAGCCCGATGGCTATGCCCTTCTCGACGGCTACGTCACCTGGAAGCCGACTGAAAATGTGGAGGTCAATTTTGGTGTCCAGAATATTTTCGACACCCGCTACTTCCCGAACACCTTGACAGGCTACGCCACGACCGCTCCGGCCAATGTCGCGGCCCAGAATCCGCTCGAAGGCCAGGTTGGTCCCGGACGGACGTTCAAGGTCGGCACCACGGTGCGCTTCTAAGGCACTCGAAAGGGACGCCCAAGGGCGTCCCACCTTCTCTCGGAGCAGACGATGTCACGAATTTTCGCCCAGTTCTGGCGCCTCATGCAGCTTTGCCTTGCCGGACCGGGCGGGAAATGGAGCATTGCGCTCTTTGCCCTCATCGTCGCGCTCGACCTGGGCGGGGTCTATGCCACTATTCTGATCGTCAGTTGGACCGGCGCCTTTTATGGCGCGCTTGAAGCCATGGATGGCGCCGAGGCTGTTCGGCAGGTCGGGATTTTCGGGATGATCGTCGCGGGCAATTCGGCCCGGCATCTCATTGGCCAATTGATGAGGAAGCGCTTGGAAATGCTCTGGCGCGGTCGCCTGACCTCGGGCGCGCTCGATATTTGGCTTGCCAACAAGGCCTACTGGCACATAGCCAATGCCACATTCGCGCATTGGGGCAACGCATCCGGCGGCCCGAAGGGCTATGCCGTCGACAATCCCGACCAGCGCATCGCCGATGATTGCCGGATTTTCATCACCGCGCTCCTTGGCGAAGTGCTCGATATGATCAGCCGCATTGTCGGGCTTTTTTCCTATATCGCGCTCCTCTGGAGCCTCACCAATTTTCCGCTCTCGCTTGCGCCCATCGGCATCAATATCGAGATCCCGAACTATATGATCTGGGCCGCCTTCATCTATGTGGCGCTGGCCAGCCTGCTGACGCATGCACTGGGTCATCCGCTCAAGGGACTTATGGTCGAACAGCAGCGTCGTGAGGCCAATTTCCGTTTCGCGCTGGCGCGGCTGCGTTCGAATTTTGATGAAGTGGCAATGAGCAATGGCGAACGGGCCGAGCGCGGCGTCTTCGATATGCGTTTTAATGCCATTGTCACTAACTGGAAGAAATTGGTGAATCGCGAGCTGATCCTCGGCTGCTTCACCTATCCCTTCAATCACTCGGTGCTGCGCATCCCCCTCTTTGTCGCCCTGCCCGGCTATCTTGCGGGCCACGTCGCCTTCGGCGGCCTGATGCAGCTCAGCACCGCCTTTTCCAGCGTCGTCACCAGCCTGTCCTGGTTCATCTTTTCCTATCGCGATCTTGCAGAACTCGTCGCGGCCTCTTCCCGCCTCGATAATTTCCTCGAAGCGGCCAAAGCTGCGGGCGCGACCGGGCGCGGTATCGTGCACGAGACCGCTGCGGGCCCCGTCCTGTCGCTGCGCGATGTCCGGGTCAACACGCCTGAAGCGCGGCCTCTGCTCGAAGTACCGATGATGGATATCAAACAGGGCGAGGCCGTCTGGCTGCGCGGCGCCTCAGGCCTTGGCAAGACGACGTTGATGAAGGCACTAGCCGGTCTCTGGCCGCATGGCGCAGGCACCATATTCTCGCCCGAGGCGAGCAAGACCTTCCTGCCGCAGCGCCCTTATTTCCCCATCGGCACGGTCCGCGACGCCCTGGCCTATCCGCGCGCTGTGGGCGACTATTCCGCGGAAACTCTGGATGCCACGCTCGAAAAGGTCGGCCTCAGCCACATCGCGGGCGTGGAATTCGGCCGCTCGGATACGCGCACCGGCCATGGCCTGTCCGGTGGCGAACAGCAGAGGTTGGCGCTCGCCCGCCTTCTCCTGCTGCGACCGCAATGGGCTTTGCTCGACGAGCCGGCCTCGGCGCTGGATCAAGCGGCGGAGGCAGAACTCTTTGCCTTGCTGCGCCGCGAATTGCCGGACGCCACCTTCATCATTGTCGCCCATCGCCAGCCGCAGGGACTTGGCGAGGTGCGTGTTGTGCATCTCGGCCCGGCCGTGGTTTCCACCCCATCCACTCTCCCCCAACTGCCAGACATAGTGCCAGCATGACCACCAATCGCCGCGAGATCCTGCCCGTTCCACCCGCTTCGGTCATCCGCAAGCTTCCCGCCATGGGCGATCTGATGATCACCGCCAAGCAGAACGGGGCTACGCATGAACGCATCGGCACCGTCGAGACGGTCAGCATCGAGGATGGCTGGCTCGTCTGCGGCGGGGCGGCCCACGATAGCCGCATCGACCCCACCCTGATTACCTCCGTCATTATCGACCGCACCTCGGTGATGCAGGAAAAGGTCTATCCGCGTATCGATTTCCGCCGCGGCGAAGAGGTTCTCTTCAGCGTCGTCGGTTTTGCCGGCATCGAGCCTTTCGATGCAGCGCTCGCCGAATTTGGCCCCGGCGAGGCTTTGCCCGAGGAACCCAAGGAGCCGCGCGCCAAGCGCGAGGATGCCAGTCTCGAAGACGCTGGCGCGCTGCCGCTGCAAGCGGCGCTCGAGGCCGGCACGAAGGTTTCGATCGGCTTCAGGCGTCCCGGTTTTGAGCAGAACTGGACCGGCGTCATCGAAAGCGTCAAGCCGGCCATGGGTTTCATCAATGTCATGCGCTCCGACTTCCATCTGCACCTGTTGGCCAACACTGTTTCGAGCTGGAATGATGGCGGAGCGCTCGACGCCGATGGCGTTCCGACCGGCCTGTCCCTGACACTGCACGACGAAACGGTCCCGGCATGACCGGTATTCCGCACGAACCCGGTCGCTGGCTCGACGGCGCGACCGGAACGCCGCTAAGCCACGGCGAGGTGATTGCGCGCATGGCGCATCGCCGCGTCGTGCTCCTCGGGGAAACCCACGACCGGTTCGACATCCACCGCTGGCAATTGCATGTCTGTGCCGGGCTTTTGGCCCAGCGCAGCGATATTGCCCTCGGCTTTGAAATGTTTCCGCGCCGCTGCCAGTCCGTGCTCGATCGCTGGGTGGCCGGCGAACTGAGCGCCGCCGATTTTCTGGAAAGGGCCGAATGGGACACCGTCTGGCGGTTCGATCCCGAGCTTTATATGCCGCTCTTCCAGTTCTGCCGCCAATTTCGTTTGCCCATGCTGGCGCTCAATTGCGAGCGGCCACTGGTCACCCGTGTCGGCAAGGAGGGCTGGGACGCCATTCCGGAAGAGGAACGCGATGGCCTGACGCCCGCCGTGCCGGCCAGCCTCGCCCATCGCCAATATCTCTTCGACATCACCGGCGGCGGCCGGTCAGATCGCCCCGTCACCCATGCCGCCGATCCCGGTTTTGACCGCTTCGTGCGTGCTCAACAGACCTGGGACCGGGCCTTTGCCTGCAATATTGCCAAGGCGCTCGACGCCGGCATTGCCGGCCAGATCGTCGGCATTATTGGCCGCGGTCACATGGACTTTGGCCACGGTACGCCTTTCCAGTTGGCCCAACTCGGCATCGATGACACGGCCATTCTACTGCCGTCAGACGAGGCAGAGTTCGGCTCGGACCACCGGAATATCGGCGACGCGCTGTTTCGCTTGCCCGGACCGCCAGACCGCGCTGCCCCCAGAAAACCCCTCCCTATCGAGAAGACTGTCAATGCGTAATCCCCTCTTTCCCGCCCTCCTTGCGCTCGGCCTTGCGCTGGCGCCCGTCAGTGCTCAGGAGGCGGCACCGAGTGCCGGCCTGCCCGGCGGCGCGCAATCGCTCAATGAGGAGCACGGCGACTGGACCGTTTCCTGCCGGGTGGAACAGGCCGCAAAGCTCTGCGTCATGTCGCAGACTTTGGCCAATAGCCAGAATGGTCAGCCGGTGTTGTCGATCGAGCTCGCGACGCCCGCCGTCGACAAGGCCGAAGGCATGTTGTTGCTGCCCTTCGGGCTTCGCCTTGCCGATGGCGCGACCCTCAAGGTCGACGGAACGGCTCTGGGCGGCAATTGGGCCTTTGTGACCTGCATCGCCACGGGCTGTCTCGTGCCCGTCACCTTGGACGCCAGCCAGATCAGCACGCTGCGCGCCGGCACGGAACTTGTCATCACCGCGCTCGGCGCTGGTGGGGGAGAACCGGTAGACCTCAAGGTGTCGCTGACCGGCTTTGCCCGGGCGGCCAACCGCTCGGTCGAACTCAGCCTCTAAATGCGAAATCTGGAAGCGACCCGAATGGCCGCTTCCAGATCACGGCTGTTGCAATGGGGTCGCTTCTAACCCCAGCGGACGCCGGAGCGCCGCGGGCTTGACGGCGCAAGGGACGTGGCTGCCAACCGTGCCGCCAGGAGGTCAAATATCCGCCGGCCCTTGCGGACATGCCAGCGCAGGGTGGCCCGAACGATCTGGACCGTTGTCATCGCCCCGCTTCCCATAGCGCTACTGCATCGGGACCGGCGGGGTAGCGCAACTGTTCCGTGCCATCCGTCGCGGCGCGCCAGATTGCCTCGGCCACGTCGCTTTCGCTGGTCGTCATTGCCGGCTTGGCAAAGGCTGCAAAGATGGGTCCTGCAACTTCGGCATAGGCCGGCGGGATCAGGTCCGCGATCGGCAGTTCGGTATTGGCGGTAAAGCGGGTGGTCGGCGCATAACCCGGCTCCACCAGTTTGACCCGGATATTGAAGCCGCGCAGTTCCTCCGCCAATGAGCCCGAAAAGCCCTCGATAGCCATTTTGGTCGCCGTATAGGCGGCGGCAAAGGGGGACGGCGCCAGAGTGACACTGGACGTGACGTTGATGATCGTCCCGCCACCATTTTCGCGCATGCCGGCGAGAGCTGCCTGCACCATGGCCATAGTGCCAATTGTATTGGTTTCGAAGAGTTTTCGGACATGGTTCAGCGGCGAGGCCTCGAAGGCGCCGACCATGCCGATGCCGGCATTATTGACCAGAACGTCGATCGGCCCGGCGGCATGGAGGCCGGCCGCGATGCTGTCGCTGTCGGTGACATCGATGGGCAGGACGCGGATGCGGTCGTCTGCCGGCAAGAGTTCGGGCTGCGGCCGGCGCATGGCGGCAATGACCTTCCAGCCCTGACGATGAAAGTGGCGGGCCGTTTCGAGGCCATAGCCCGAGGACGTGCCGGTGATGAGAATGGTGTTCATGATGATGTTCCTTTGTGTGCGGTGAGTGGGATGCTGCCGATCAGGCAGCGGCGTTGAGGAAGCGGCCGAGCCATGCCGTGCGGGCCTGGCGGGCGGTGGTGGAAAGAGGTGCGTCAGGGAACATGGCGTCGAAGCCATGGAAGCCGCCGGCCCAGATATGCAGTTCGGCCTGGCCGCCCGCCGCCCAGATGCGGCTCGCATAATCGGCATTTTCGTCGCGAAAGACTTCCGCCGTGCCCGCGTCGATATAGGCGGTCGGGAGGCCCGAAAGATCGGCTGCGCGGGCTGCGGAAACATAGGGCGACACTTCGGTTTCGCCGGTACCGCCGAGGACCGATTTCCAGCCGAAGGCATTCTTTTCCTGCGTCCAGACGCCGGGATCGCCGGCATATTGGCGGCTGGATATGGTGTCGTTCCGGTGGTCCAGCATCGGACAGATGAGGATTTGCGCTGAGATCGCGGGGCCGCCGAGATCGCGGGCCATGAGGACCATGCCTGCAGCGAGCCCGCCGCCAGCGCTGGCCCCGGCCACGATGATGCGGGCTGGATCGATCCCGAGGTCCGCAGCGTGGGCCGCGACCCAGGCCAGACCCTGATAGCAATCCTCGACCAGGGTGCTGCCGGAGACCTCTGGGGCCAGACGATAATCGACCGTGACAACGACGGCGCCGAAGCGCTCAAGCCATTCGAGCGGAATATCGAGATTGGCGAAACGATCGCCCATCACCATGCCGCCGCCATGCACCCAATAGATGCAAGGCGCGGCATCGGCATTGGCGCCGGCCTGGCGGAAGATGGACAGGGGCATGGCAAAACCATCTGCGGTTTCGACCTCGACCTCAAGATGATCGAGCGAGCGGCCTTCGAGATAGGTTTCGACCGGGGTCCTATATTGCCGCATCTGCAAGAGGATTTCGGCATCGAGGGTAACGCCCAGCGGCATGCCGGCGAGCCGGGCAGCGAGGTCGGGATCGAGAGCGGGACGTGGGAGAGACATGGTTTTTCCTTGCGTGGTTGAGCGCGAAAAAGGCGCGGCGATGTCTGGGTTTCTTTGGGCCCGAGGGCGTTAGCCGAGGAGGGCCTTGCCACCGACCGGCACGGCATCGACATAGGTCGATTCACCGCCAACGAGTGGGGCGAAGCGGGCGGTATAGGTCCGGGCGATGTCGCTTTCGAAAAAGCGGCCATGTGCCTCACGGCTGGTCCAGCCTTCGGTCACAAAGACCAGATCGGGATTGCTTGCCGACCGGGCGACGAGAAAGACCAGGCAATCGTCGTGGTGGAGGGCCGGTGCTTCGAGCAGCAGAGCGACAAGAGCGTCGCCCTTGCCGGGCTGAGCGGGGATGGTGGCGTGAAAACCGTGATTGATGGTCATTGGAAGGTCCTTTGGGGTTGCAGCAGCACTGGCTGCCGGTGATCCCAATCAACCACCAGACCGGGTCGCAGCGTTAGTCGAGGACTCTTCAAAACTTGCACAATCCTACCACCAAAGAGAGAATTGTTGCACTGGATGAATGGCGGGGCTATTGCTCTGACATTGAGAAAACCGAGGTCAGGCGATGCTGATCGACGAACTGCGTGACCTGATCGAGCGCCATGCGCGAGAAGATGGGACTACCCCTATCGATGGCGTTATGGTCGCGAGACACGATATATCGGCGCCGGAACATTCCATGTCCGGGTCGGTCATGGCGCTGATCGCCCAGGGGGTGAAACGCCTGGCTTTGGGGGACCGCGTTTATGAGTATGGCGCAGGTCAGTTTCTTGTTTCTTCGCTCGACATGCCCGTATCGGGCCAATTCGTCGGGGCCAGCAGCGCGGAACCGGCGCTGGGTTTTGGCCTGATATTGCATCCACCCAGCATTGCCGACCTGCTGTTGCGTTCCGGCGCTTCGATGGCGCGGGACGGTCGCGGCGCAGCCCCTTCGGCGATGGCTGTCAGCGATGCACCGCAGCAACTGCTCGAGGCGGTCGTTCGGCTATTGCGCTTGCTCGATTCTCCACGTGACCTGCCGGTGCTCGCACCGCTCATCAAGCAGGAAATTCTGTGGTGGCTAATCGTGGGCGAACAGGGCGCGGCGGTGCGCCATCTTGGCCTTGCGGACAGCAATCTCAGCCATATTGCGAGAGCGGTGAGCTGGATCCGCGAGCATTATGCACGGCCATTCCGCGTGGAGGATGTCGCCGAAATCTCGGGCATGAGCGCCTCGGCCTTTTACCGCCATTTTCAGGCCGTTACCGCCATGAGCCCGATCCAGTTCCAAAAACAGATCCGCCTGCAGGAAGCCCGTTTGAAGCTGGCATCGGGGCGCCATGACGTGACCGGCGTCGGCTATAGCGTCGGCTATGACAGCCCCACTCAGTTCAGCCGTGAATATCGCCGCCAGTTCGGCACGCCGCCGAGCCAAGATAGCGCCCGATTGCGTCAGTTGCCGGACGGAAAACTATCGGCGCTGGCTTGACGCCAATCTGGTTTCGGTAAGGACATCCCAGATGGCGTCGGCCAAGGCGGATTTGCTCATGACCGCGAAGTCACGCGGGGCATGGTCGCGGGCGAGGAGCGTGCCGCCATTGGTGCCGACCTGAAAGCCGGTCGCGCTGGCTTCGCCGATCCGGGCCACGGGATTGGCGAAAAGGAAATCGAGGCCCTTGCGATCGAGCTTGAGCTGGCCGTTTTCGACGACATCGTCGGTTTCGGCGGCAAAGCCGAGGAACCACTGGCCGCTCGCCGCATCACGGAGCGAGCCGAGCACATCAACGGAAGGCACGAGATCGAGCGTCGTGGCTGAATTGGCGCGCTTGAGCTTTTTGGCCGAGGGCTCGGCCACGCGATAATCCATGACGGCGGCGGTGGCGATGACACCATTGGCTTCGGGCAGAATTTTGAGGGCGGCGGCGGCCATTTCTTCGGCGGTGCGGACTTCTACAACGGTAAGGCGCGATGCGGCATCGGCCGACGCCACCGGACGAATGACGCCCTTGTCGACACCCAGCACCATGCTGACGCGGGCGCCGCGACGGAGCGCGGCTTCGGCCATGGCGGCGCCCATGCGGCCGGTCGAGTGATTGGTGATGTAGCGCACCGCATCGATCGGCGTGGTGGTCGGGCCGGAAGTGATGAGGACGTGGACGCCCGCCAGGTCCTCTTTGGTGGATTCGTTGAGTTGTGTGTTGATCGCCTGCACGATGCTGTCGACGCTGGCCAATTTGCCAACACCCACTTCGCCACAGGCCAGAATACCGGAGGCGGGGTCGACGAAGCGCGCGCCGGCATCGGCAAGGCTGCGCAGATGGGTCTGGGTGACGGGCTTGTTCCACATCACCGTGTTCATGGCCGGGGCAATGAGGAGCGGCGCTTCGGTTGCGAGCGCCACGGTAGTGAGAAGATCGTCTGCAAGGCCCAAGGCGAGCCTGGCGAGCGTATTGGCGCTGGCCGGCGCGACGACGAAAAGGTCGGCCCAGCGGGCGAGGTCGATATGTTCGGTGCCCGAAATGTCGGCGCCAAAAATGGCCGAGCGCACCGGGTTACCACTGAGGGTTTCGAGCACCAGCGGGGTGACGAACTGGGTGGCGCTTTCTGTGAGGATGCAGCGGACGCGATGGCCCTGCTTGATCAATTGCGAGACGACATCGGCCATCTTGTAGGCGGCGATGCTGCCGGTGATGCCGATGAGGATATTGCTAGCCATTGAGCAGCCCATAGCGGAAGAGGCCCAGGAGCGTCAGGTCGGGCTGGATATCGAAGCGAGGCGAGAGGGTGATGAGCTGCGTACAGCCGCCAGTGGCAATGAGCTTGGCGCCTTCGAGGCCGGAATCGCGGAGGAGGCGATCGGCGAGGCCTTCGATCAGGGCCTCATAGCCCTGCAGCACGCCGCTCTGGATCTGTGTTTCGGTGGTATTGCCGACGGCGCTTTGCGGCCGCACCAGTTCCACCGAGAAGAGCTTTGCCGCCCGGCTTTGGAGGGCCCGCCAACTGGTGTCGAGCCCCGGCACAATGGCGCCGCCGATATAGGCCGGGCGCGCGTCGATGAGGCAGAAGGTGGTGGCCGTGCCGGCATCGACAAGGAGGAATGGCGGCTCGGCAATGGCCAGGGCGCCGGCAACATTGGCGAGACGGTCGGCGCCGAGCTGGTCGGGGAAAGGCAGATCGAGCTCGAAATCGCGCTTGAGTTTTGAGGAGATCGCAATCACTTCAATGGGGCGCCTGCCGCTAGCGCAGGCACCCCGCACGGTCTTTTCAAGAACTGGCACAACGGTCGAGAGGATCGCGCGGTTCGCAACTTCCCAGATGCTGTCTTCAAGATGCTCGGCAAAGAGCTGATTGAGATGCACGCGATATTCGTCGGCAGTGGCCAGGGGATCGGTGCGGAAGCGCACTTCCGCGACGACCTGGCCAGCGTCGCTGAACAGGCCCGCCACCGTGTGGGTGTTGCCGATGTCGAGCAGCAGCCAATATTGCGTCATTCAATCCGTCTTTCAGCCGAGCCTATGCTGCGGCCTTCAGAACATGCGCGTCGTTGTTGCGCAAGCGGGTCAGATAGAGATCGACGAAGTCGGCGGGTGCCGCCTCCTTGACGCTCGGACGTGCCGCGAGGTTTTTCCGCCAGGCGGAAAGCTTCGGCAAATCGGCAGTGAGGCCCATCGCAACAACGGTTTCGAGCGCATCTAATTGGCGAAAGGCCGGGGCGAAAACAGCGTCAACCAGACTGAATTGTGTTCCGGCGAAGAAGGGGCCGACGATGGTGTCTTCGAGGCGGCGAAGCTTTGTCGCGAGGGACTGGCTGGCGTTGTCAAGCTCGCCCTGATCCTTGGCGGCGCTGAGGCGCCAGAGATCGCCCAAGACCTGCGAGCCGAACTCGATCCAGGAGCGGTGCTGCGCGCGTTCGAGCGTATCGATTGGATGGAGTCGCTTTTCCGTGATCGTATCTTCGAGATATTCGAGGATGACGGCGCTTTCGAAGACGATCGCCGGCTCGTGGCCATCACGCTCGACCTTTAACACCGGCACCTTGCCCAGCGGCGAGATGGCCAGAAACCAGTCGGGCTTGTTGGCGAGGTCGATATAGATGACCTCGAAGGGCACGCCCTTTTCCTTGAGCGCAATGACGGCGCGCTGCACATAGGGGCAGGTGGGGAAGCTGATCAAAGTAAGTTTTGACATGAATTCTTCTGTGGCTGACGCCCCGGGGAGGTTGGGGCAAAGGCGTGTCGTTCCAGCATAGCCGGTCGGGGCGATCGAGGCGAGAAAGGGGGTGCCCCGGGAACGGCGTGACGGGCAATGAAACAACAAAGTCGGGCCCGTGCAGGCAAAACCGTATCCGCCTGTCCCGGGATCTGACCCCAAATTCGCAGCTTGTTAAAGTTAACCAGAAATAGACTGAGAATCCCCGATATTGGAGCCCGAACGCTGGCGTCCAGAAGGATTGCAGCCGGCGTCTGGGAGGAAGAAGTGCGTCTTAATTCTCTACCGGTCAGGGTTTCCCTGTTCGCGGGTCTTGTCATTGCCTTGGTCTTTTGCGTCGGGATGACTTTCCTGGTGCAGCGTATCGGAAGCTCGGTGGAGCAACAGACAACGGAACTGCAGGCGGAAACGACGCGGTCGCTCGCCGAAAAGGTTTCCCGCGATCTCGCGCTTGCCAAGCAAGCGGCGGCCGATATCGGCAGCGCCACGGCAGCGATGCGAACGGCAGGGGTCGTCGACCGCGCCAGCTATGACAAGGTGCTTGAGACGGTCCTGGCCGAGAATCCGCAATTGCTCGCGACCTGGGCAGCATGGGCGCCCAATGCGCTCGATGGCAAGGACGCCGAATTTGCCGGCGTGGCACCATGGGACGCAACCGGACGCTATGTGCCCTATTGGCAGCGTGGCGGCGGGCCCATCGTGCAGGAAATGCTGCTCGACTATGACACGCCCGGCGTCGGCGACTATGCGCTTCTGCCCAAGAACCTCGACCGGGCCGTGGCCATCGAGCCCTACCCCTATGTGATCAGCGGCAAGGAAGTGCTGATCACCTCGTTCGGCCTGCCGATCAAGGTAGACGGCGCCTATGTCGGCACGGCTGGCATCGACCTGTCGCTGGGCGCCATCAACGATGAGCTGGCAGCGCTGCGGCCGTTCGAAACCGGCAATGTGGCGCTGATTTCGGCGACAGGCATTGTCATTGCCCATCCCGATACGAGCCTTGTCGGCACGACGCTGGCGGCGGACGCAGAGCTGGCGCAGGTTTCGGCAGCGGCGAGCAAGAGCGAGGGCTATGTCGAGGCGGAAGCAGCTGGGCCTGATGGCGCCCCATGGCGCTATATGGCGATCAGCTTTGATGCCGGTGGCACGCAGGACCGCTGGAGCATTGTTTCCATGGTGCCGCAGGCGACCCTTGGTGCCGCCGTTTCGGAAGCGCGCTGGACCATTATCGCGCTTTCGGCGATCTGCGTTGCGGCGGCCGTCGGCATCGTCTTCGTGCTGATGTTGTGGCTCGTGGGCCGGCCGCTCAAGCAACTTGGTACCACGGTCGAAACCATGGCCGATGGCAATTACGACCTGACCGTGCCCTTCATGACGCGGCAGGACGAAATCGGCACACTGTCGCGCTCGGTGGAGGTATTCCGCGACAATGGCATCAAGGTTGCGCAGATGACTGAGGCGGAAGCGGCTCGGATCATTCGGGATCGCGATGCGCGGGCGCAGATGATGACCGAGCTGCAATCGGCCTTCGGCAATGTGGTGGATGCCGCGATCGACGGCGATTTCTCGCGCCGGGTGGAGACGGAATTCCCCGATGAGGAACTCAATTCGCTGGCGGCGGGCATCAACAAGCTGGTCGGCACCGTAGAGGGTGGTCTCGATGAGACCGGACAGGTGCTGGCGGCGCTCGCCGATACCGATCTTACCCAGCGCATCCACGGCGATTATCGCGGCGCCTTTGCCAAGCTGAAGTCCGACACCAATGCTGTGGCCGATCGCCTCTCCGACGTCGTTGGGCAGTTACGTGGCACATCGCGTGCACTCCGCACGGCAACGGCGGAAATTCTCTCTGGGGCCAATGATCTCAGCGATCGCACCACCAAGCAGGCGGCGACGATCGAGGAGACCTCGGCGGCCATGGAGCAGTTGGCGCGCACGGTGATCGACAATGCCGGGCAGGCGGAAGTCGCTTCGCACAAAGCCGATGAGGTTTCGCGCTCGGCCGAAGAGGGCGGCAGCCTGATGGAAGAGGCCAATGGCGCCATGGAGCGGATCACCCAGTCTTCGGCCAAGATCTCCAACATCATCGGCATGATCGACGACATCGCCTTCCAGACCAATTTGCTGGCCCTCAACGCCTCGGTGGAAGCGGCGCGGGCCGGCGAGGCAGGCAAGGGCTTTGCCGTAGTGGCCGTCGAAGTGCGGCGCCTCGCGCAATCGGCGGCGCAGGCTTCGTCCGACGTGAAGCAGTTGATCGAGCAGAGTAGTGGCGAGGTTTCGGTGGGTTCGCGGCTCGTCGCCAATGCGGCTAACCGGCTGCTGACTATGCTGGAGGCGGTGCGCGAAAACAACGAACTGCTTGGCGGCATTGCCCGCGGCAGTCGCGAACAGGCGTCGGCCATCGAGGAAGTGACCACCGCCGTGCGGCAGATGGACGAGATGACCCAGCACAACGCGGCGCTGGTCGAAGAGATCAACGCTTCCATTGAGCAGACCGAGGCACAGGCGACCGAACTTGATCGCGTGGTTGACGTATTCAGGCTGGCTGATAGCGGCGCACGCAGTGCTGCGCCGGAACGTCGGGCAGCAGCGCGGAAACCCGCACCGGTCTATCGTAGCCAGGGCAATGCGGCCATCTCCCAGGACTGGTCCGAGTTCTAAGACTGAATCAAAGTCATTGCCCGGCACGTCCGGGCAATGACGCTACCACCTGAGGCCGGATGGGCTTGGGCGCTTGAAATGGTCGGTGAGCGCGATCAGCACGACCATGTGCAGACGCTCTTTCGAGCCCGGGTCCTTGAGGCATTTGACGCGGGACGACACGGTGAATTTGAGGCCATTGCGCAGCCCGGTCGCCGTATAGGAGAGCAATTGGGCGGCAGCGTCATAACTAGCCGCTACGACCTTGAACTCCATCGTCGCATCGCCTTTCCATCAACTCGCCCCATATCCATAATGGACCCGAGCGGCTGACATCTTCAAGGGGTGCGTTCGATACCATCCACCCAGACGGCGGCGATATTGGCGCGCGTTGTGCCGTAAATCAGCTTTTCGAAAATGGCGGTTGGATCGGTTTCGCCGAAGAGGCGAATGGCGCCAGTTCGCGCATTCGTGTCCACGGCAATGGCGTCGAAGCGGTAGCCGGGCGCGATTATGCCGATGGGCAGATCGAGCGCGACACCACCGCCAGCCGTGGCGAGATGGAAGGCGGTGATGAGGCCAACCGCCGCGTTGGGGCGGCCGCGCTTTTCTGCCGGCAAGGCGGGGTCGGTGCCTTCGGCCAGCATGCGGGAGGATTGGACCGTGGTGCGGACGGCTTCGAACATGGAGGCGGAGGGGCCGCCGGAAATATCGGTGCCGAGGCCGACATGGACACCTTTTTCGAGCGCATGGCGCAGCGGGAATACGGAATTGGCGAAGTAGATGTTCGAAAGGGCGCAATGCCCCACCGCGGCGCCACGGGCGGCGAGGCGCTCCATGTCGTCGTCGGTCAAAAAATTAGAATGGGCTAGGACGCTTTTGCGCGTCAGAAGGCCGAAGGAGTCGAGGGCGGCGGCGTCGGTTTTGCCGTAGCGGGAAAGGACATGGCCATGGGCCCAATCGCTTTCCGAGCAATGGGTCTGGACGTGGCAGCCGCATTCCTGCGCCAGGGCGCCAAGGCCGGTGAGGGCTTCGTCGGTGCAGGATGGAATAAAGCGCGGGGTTATGACCGGGAGGACGCGCCCTGCCCCGTTTTCGGGATGGGAGCGGATGTGGTCGATGACGGCGCGGGTTTCTGCCACCGCGGTTTCGGCGCTGTCGTCGCGGTAATATTCCGGGCAGGCGGCGGGATCATCCATCACCACCTTGCCGACGAGGGCGCGCTGGCCTTTTTCAATGCAGATGTCGGCGAGGAGTTTTGTCGCGGCTTCGTGCTGGGTGGCGAAATAGAGGGCTGTTGTGGTGCCGGTCGCCAAGAGATCGTCGACGAGGGCGGTGTAGCGCTCGCGGGCGAAATCGAGGTCGGCGTAACGAGCTTCGAGGGGGAAGGTGTATTTTTGCAGCCAGACCTCCAGCGGCTCATCGAGGGCGAGGCCAAGCTGGGGATATTGCGGCGCGTGGATGTGGAGGTCGACGAGGCCGGGGAGGCCATAGTAACCATCGGGGAGGCGATGGAGGCGATCGCCGAGTTCGGCTTCCACCAGAGTGCGCATGGAATCGCCGGCGGGGTGGATGTCGGTGATGGTGCCGGTGTCATTGACACGAATAAGGACGTTTTCCAGCACCTCTAGCCGGTCGCGCGTCGGCGCGTGGAAGAAGGTGCCGATGATGCCTGCGCCGGAAATGTTCATGTTCACCAGACGATCTTGTGGGTTTCGCCCGTTTGTACATTCACAAAACCTTCCGGGCAAAGCTCGGAGGGGGCGACGAGCACCCAACGCCAAGGCGAGCAGGTGAGCGTCGCAAAGATCAGGAATTCGGGGAAACCGGGCTTCCAGCGGTTCATGGCGGCGGGGGCGTAGACCCAGTCCACTTCCTCGGCACGGGCGAGGAATTTCTTCATGTCGGCGTCAAAAGCCTCGGCAGGGCGCGCGGTCATCAGGCCGGCGATTTCGAGGCGGACTTCGGCGACGACTTCGCCACGATGGACAAGGACCCAGCCACCGTCGATTTCGGCGAGGCGATTGACGGCCTTGGCCATGGCGGCATCGGAAGAGCCGATGCACCAGATATTGTGACTATCGTGGGCGACGGAGCAGCAAAGGGCGGTATCGGGGTCAGAGGGGCCAACGCCGGACCAGAACATGGAGGCGACAGCGCCATCGCCGCGATAGCGATCGATCATCGACCATTTGGTGATGAGTTTTGCGGGGTCGCGCTGCACTTCGCCGTTTTCGACGGGAAGGGTTTCGACGGAAAAGTCTTCGTTCCAAGCGAAGGGGCGGGAGATGGCGGCCTGCATGGTAGTGCGGCCGGGCTCGGCCTTGATGGCGAAGTCGGCGGCGGTGAGCGTGCGGCCAATATTGACGGAGCCGGAGGCCCAATCGGGCCAGTCGATGCGGACGTCCGGACCGGTATAGGTCTTTCCATCGGAGACGAGTTGGCCGTCGGAATAGACGTGGGCGATATCGATTGAGGGGACGTCGCGTAAAAGCACTATGTCGGCATAGCGTCCCGGCGTGATCGAGCCTACCCACTGGTCAATGCGCATGTGGCGCGCGGGATTGATGGTGGCGCACTGGATGGCGATTTCGGGCGAGAGGCCGTAGTGGATCGCGTGGCGGACATTGTGGTCGGTAGCTCCGTCCTTGAGGGTGTCCGTGGCGCTGCGGTCGTCCGTGGTGAAGGCGATGTTCGACCAGTCCTTCAGGCCTTTTGCGAGAAGGCCGGGAATTATGGCGTCATACGAGAACGGACGAAGCTCGGTGAAAAGGCCGCGGAGAAGGCGGTCCCAGGTTTCTTCCAGCGCCCAGACTTCGTGGTCGGAGGAGAGGCCGGCGGCAGCGAAGGCGGAAATGTCGTGGAGGTCTGTGAGGCCATTGCCATGGCCTTCGACGACACCGCGCATTTCAAAAGTGGCGCGGATCATGCCCCACATGCGCTGATAGCCCGGATTGGTTGGGTCACAGACGGAAGGCCAGTCCATGACTTCGTCGAGGCTCGTGACCGAGAGGTTTTCGGACAGGAATTGCTTCTGCTCTTCGTAGTCAAAATAGCCGCCGGATTGTTCCCAGGGCGTGGGCGGCACGGCAGAGCCGGGCTGGATGAAGACTTTTAGGGGCGAGCCGGCGCGGCGGGCTTTTTCCCAGAACTCGATGTTTTTCGGGCCGTTGACGTTAGCGAATTCGTGGCTGGCTTCGCAGGTCCAGGTATTGCCGCGCGGCAGAACAAGCTCGGCTTCGAAATCGGGCGTCAGGTGGGTGGATTCGATGTGCTTGTGCACTTCGCCGAAGCCGGGGACGGCCGAGAGATCGGGGTAGGAAACGCGTTTCGCGACCTCGCCGCGATAGGAGCCGATGGGGCCGACATAGGCGATGCGGCGGCCGGAGACGACGATCTCCTGGTTTTCCATCCACTCATTGGCGTGGACGGCGAGGAGGCGGCCGACCTCGATGGCGAGATCGGCGGGCTTTTTGCCTAGCGAAACGAGCAATAAATGCTGACGGACTGTTACCTCTTGGGCAGCATCAAGGATCAAATCGTCAGGTTGCGTCATATCTTGGAAAGGGTCCGCATCTGCCGGGCACGCTGCGCACGGTAGGAGAAGAGGATGAGGGCAAGAACCGTCACCACGAAGGGGATGGTCTGGATCATCTCGCCGGGGATCCAGTTGAAGAGGTTGGGCATGACGATGGCGAGGGCTTCGAAGATGCCGAAAAGCAATGCCGCAAGCATGGCACCGACCGGGTGGCGAGCGCCGAGCAGCACGGCGCCAAGGGCGATGAAGCCACGACCGGCGGTCATGTCACGGGTAAAGCCGATATAGTTGAACATGGCGAGCTGGGCGCCGCCGATGCCGGCGAGAGCGCCTGATGCCACAAGGCTCCAGGCGCGGACTTTTGCGACGGGAATGCCGGCCGCTTCGGGCGCTGCCGGATATTCGCCGACGCCACGAAGCCAGAGGCCATAGGGGGTGCGGAACAAAAAGTACCAGACCGCAAAGACCATGAAGACGCCGAGCCAGGAGAGGATCGAATGGCCGGAGAGAAGGCTCTTCAGCGTCGGTCCCACGGCCGGAATGGCTTCGAGGAAAGAGAGGTCCACCCCCGGCACGGCCTTGGAAGGCAGATTGATGGAGGTGCCCTTGTCGCCGCCGGTGGCGCGCGAGAGGGCAAAGACGGTGCCGCCGGTCGCCAGAATGTTTACGGCAAAGCCGACGAGGATGATGTCGGCCTTCAAACGGAGATGGAAGAAAGCCATCAGCGCGCCGAGCATGGCGCCGGCCGCGACACCCGACAGCACGGCGACATACCAGGGGGCATAGACCGAGACGATCACGGCGGTCAGCGCCGCAATCAGCATCATGCCTTCCAGCGCCACGTTGAGGGCGCCTGAAAGGTCGGAGATGAGGCCGCCGAGCGCAGCAAAGAGGAGCGGCGTCGTGGTGCGAACGACGGTGACGAAGAAGGTGGCCGAAAAGACCGTGAGCAGGAGTTCGATCATTTGGCGGCCTCCGGCGTGGCGGCATTGGCTGATTTCTGGCCCCTGAGGCGCGCGAAGAGTTTTTTGCCCGGCAGGGAGAAGGACGAGGCGACGAGCAGGATGATGATGGCCTGGACCACGGAGATCATTTCGGTGGGCACGTCGGTGCGGATGCCCATGAGTTGGGCGCCCTGGCGGAGATAGCCATAGGCCAAGGCGACGATGGGCACGGCAAGTGGGCGGGAGCGGGCCACGATGGCGATGAGAATGCCTTCGAAGGCGAGGTTGCCGTCAAAATTCTGCGCCAGATTGCCGAAGGCGCGGCCTTGCACGAAGACCGAGCCGAGGAGGCCGCCAAAGGCACCGGCGACGGTCATGGCCGAGACCATGATGAAGCTCGAGCGGATGCCGGCATATTCGGCGAATTTTGGATTATGGCCCACGAGGCGGAGTTTGAGGCCCCAACTGGTGCGGTAGAGCAGGAACCAGACGGCGAGGGCGGAGACCAGGGCAATGACGATGCCGAGGTCGAAGCGCGTACCGGGAAGGATGGCGGGGAAGATCGCCGTGTCGGGAAACTTTGCCGTCATCAGCTGGCCGGTGCCGGCGGGCGCGAGATGGGCGCGGATGAGGTAGTTTACCACCAGAATGGCGATGTAGTTGAGCATGAGCGAGGAGACGATTTCGCTGGCGCCAAAACGGGCCTTGGCATAGCCCGGAATGAAGCCATAGACGGCGCCGGCGCACATGGCGGCGAGCATGGCGACCGGGATCGCCAGAGGTGTCGCGCCGATGGGCGACATGGCGATAAGCGCGGCGAAAAGGCCGCCCATATAGACCTGACCCTGCACACCCATGGAAAATTGCCGCGCCTGAAAGACGAGGCTGAAGGCAAGGCCGGTGAGGGTCAATTTGGCGACGTCGTCGATCCAGAGGCCCATGGTGCGGTTGGACGAGAGCGGCGCGGTGAGGAGGGTCTGGAAGGCGGCGCCGGGATCGGCCGATGTAAGAAGAATGACGACGAGGGCGACGGCCAAGGCAATGACCAGCGCAGTCAGAGCGCGGCCGGTTTCGCTGCGGACGGTTTTCCAGCGGGAGGGAGAGGTGGTGCTCATTGGAGGGCTGCCCGCATAGCTTCGGGGTCCTGGCTCGAAAGGCCGAGCATATAGGTGCCCAGCGTTTCGGCGGTGAGATCATCGGAATTGACGAAGGCGGCAACGATCTTGCCGCGATAGAAGACGACGAGGCGATCGGAGAGCGCCAGAAGTTCGGAAAGATCGGCCGAACTCAGCAGCACCGCGGCGCCGCCATCACGGGCGTCGGTGAGGGACTTCCAGATGAACTGGGTGGCACCGAGATCGACGCCGCGCGTCGGCTGATTGACGAGGAGAAGCTTGGGCTGTTCTGAGAGTTCGCGGGCAACCACGACCTTTTGCATATTGCCACCCGAAAGCGTGCCGACTGCATAGCCGGGCCCGCCGGAGCGGATGGAGAAGCGCTCGATCAGCGAAAGGGCATTGGCCTTCATTGCCTTCAAATCAAGAAGGCCATTGCGCACGAAACGCTTGTCAGCGAGGCGCGTGGCGATGAGATTTTCGGCGATGGTGGCGCCGGTGGCGAGGCCGCGGGCGATACGATCTTCGGGGATGCTGGCAAGGCCCTGTTCGCGGCGTTCGAGAACGCTTTTGGGGCCAAGGCTGGTGCCATTGAGATAAATGACGCCATCGGCCACGGGGCGGAGGCCGGCAATGGCTTCGAGCAGTTCGGCCTGGCCATTGCCCTCGACACCGACTAGGCCGAGAATTTCGCCCGAATGCACCTTGAGATTAAGGTCCTGGGCGATGGTGACGCCGCTCTCGGCGGTCAGTTTGAGAGCCTTGACCTCGCAGGCCACATCGCCGCGGGTCTTGGCGCGATCGACGCGCAGGGCGATTTCGCGGCCGACCATCATGGTGGCGAGGCTGTCCTCGGTGACATCCCTGGCATTGACCGAGCCGACGGTCTTGCCGCCGCGCATGACGGTAATACGATCGGAAATTTCCAGAACTTCAGGCAGCTTATGCGCGATGAAGATGACGGTGCGGCCCTGAGCGACCAGCGCGCGGACGGCGACGAAAAGCTCTTCGACCTCCTGCGGTGCGAGCACGGCCGTGGGCTCGTCGAGAATGAGAATGCGCGCGTCCCGATAAAGCGCCTTGAGGATTTCCACCCGCTGCTGCTGGCCGACAGGGAGTTGGCCAACCGGCGGCAGGGGATCGACCGCAAGGCGGAACTTTTCGGAGAGCGCGCGCACTTTTTCGATCGCCTCGCGGCGGTCGAACTTTATGCCGTTGCGCGGCTCGGAGCCGAGTACGACGTTCTCATAAACCGAGAAGGAGGGGACCAGCGAGAAGTGCTGAAAAACCATGCCGATGCCATTGTCGATGGCTTCGCGCGGATTGGCGAAGCTGACGACTTTGCCATCAAGGCGGATTTCACCGCGATCGGGCTGTTCGATGCCGAACAGGATTTTCATCAGCGTGGATTTGCCGGCGCCGTTTTCGCCGACGACGGCATGCACCTCGCCCGCCGAAACGGAGAGATTGACCCCGTCATTGGCGACAGTGCCGCCGGGATAGGTCTTGCCGATGGAAATGGCTTCGAGCAGCGGCGCCATCGAGGGTCCCCGTAAAAACAAAGACCCCGCCCTTTTGGAAAAGGCGGGGTCTGAAGGCTTAGTTCATGGCGCTTTCGACGGTGATTTCGCCGGCGATGATCTTGGCTTCCTGAGCATCAACCTCGGCGCGTACTTCGGCGGGAACGAGCTTTTCATAAAAGCTGTTCTTGGAAATGCCCACGGCACCATCGGCAAGGCCGAGGATCAGGTTGGTGCCATAGGGGGCAGTGCCTTCGATGGTCTGCTGCAGGGCGGTAAAGAGCGAGTCACCGACCTTCTTTTCGACCGAGGTGAAGATCACATCGGCCTGCGCCGGATCGGTCGGGGCGAAGATTGCCGCCTGATCGCTATCGACGCCGACAGCCAGCTTGCCTTCGTCACGTGCGGCCTGCAGCGCGCCGATGCCGGTGCCGCCGGCAATCGGGAAGACGATATCGACGCCCTGGGCGAACTGGGCGAGCGCCAGTTCCTTGCCCTTGGCCGGATCGGTGAAGGAACCGGCAACGGCGCGGGTCACTTCCACATCGGGATTGGCAGCCTTGGCACCCTGCTCGAAACCGAGGGCGAATTCGAGGATGGTCGCGCCTTCGACACCGAGGATTTCGCCGAGCTTGCCGGTCTTGGAGATTTTCGCGGCAGCGTAACCGGCGAGGTAGCCGGCGGTCGAAACGCGATAATTGATGGCGAGAATGTTGGAATTGGCGCCGCCGGTGAAATCGGGGGCATCATCGAAAATGATGAATTTGGTATCGGGATATTCCGGGGACAGCTCAGCCATGAAGCCGGTCATTTCCCAGGTGCCGCCGATGACGACATCATAACCCTGGTCGGTGGCATCGGCCAGGGCCGGCTGCCAGCGGCCGCGATCCATGCCAGCCTCGATGACGGTGACATCAACGGGAAGCTCGGCTTCGGCGCGGTCGAGGCCGGCAGCGGCGGAATCAAAGAAGCTCTTGTCGCCGAGATTGCCGTGGACGACCAGGGCAACCTTGAGCGGGTTTTCCTTGGTGTATTCCTGCGCCATGACGGCACCGGCGGAAACCGAGGCCAAGAGGCCTGCAGCAAGCAGGCCGCTAAAAGCGCGACGCGAGAATTTAGGCATGGACATTGACGGAGCTCCCTTGGCTTTGTCAGATATTGGCGCGGTAGGCGACGGAAGCGCGATAGAGCGCCACGAGGCGATCAACCCTGGCTTCCTCGATAATGGTCACCATGGGCGTGCCCAGGCGGCCGGTTGGATCAACCACCGTCATGCCGCGGGTGATGCCGGGCGAGAGCGCCACATCCATCGAGGCACGCAGGGTTTTGGTCACGAGTTCCGGCTCGATCACCGCAGCAATGGCCAGGGGATCGACGAAGCGGAAGTGGTCGGGGCCGCCATAGCCGACCGTGGTGCGGCGGGCGTGTTCGACGAGGGCGACCGAGAAAATCTTTTCCGGGCTTTCCGGAATGTCCTTCAAGAGAGCCTCGACTTCGTCGCCGGTCATGAAATGGGTAACGCAGGGTTCCCAGGGGGCGATGAGCATTTCAATCTCGGTGCCGAAGACGATGGCAGCGGCTTCCGGGTCGGCATAGATGTTGAATTCGGCCGCTGGGGTGGTGTTGCCGCGACCGTAGACGGTGGCGCCCATGATGGTGAGCTGACCGATGCCGGCGGTGATATCGGGCGCCAGACGCAGCGCGAGCGCCAGATTGGTCAGCGGCCCGATCATCAGGATGTCGACCTTTTCGCCGGCCTTGGCGGCAGCGCGGAAAGTGTCGACGAGATAGCCGACGCCATTGGTGCCGGCGACTTCCGGAATCTTTGCCGGACGCGGGGCGCCGCCGAGACCGTCTTCGCCGTGGATGTATTTTGCGTCGATGACTGGCTGGGTCAGCGGGCGATCGGCGCCCTTGTGTACCGGCACGGAGCCCTTACCGGCGACTTCGAGCACCGTAAGAATGTTGCGAGTTGCCGCGTCGAGGCCGACATTGCCAAAGACGGTGGTGATCGCGTCCGGCGTACGGCCATTGGCGATCAGCATGAGCAGGGCCTGCGCGTCGTCGACGCCGCCATCAGTATCGAGAATAAGTTTTCTTGCCATTATGCCACTTTCCGGGCCGCTTCGACGCGGGCCCAGAAATCCTTGTAGGTGTTTGAGTATTCGGCCCGGATTTCGGAGAAGGGCCGACGCAGGAGCTGCCTGTCAGCCACCAGTTGCTCACCGGCGACAAAGACATGGCGCACATCCCGTCCGCTTCCCGAATAGACGAGAAGCGTCTCGATGTCAGGGGTTTCGGAATAACCGGCACCGGAAATGTCTATGGCGATGATATCGGCCGACTTACCGATTTCGAGCGAGCCGATCTCGTTTTCGAGCCCGAGGGCTTTTGCGCCCTCGATGGTCGCCATGCGCACCAGCTCCGCGCTGGAAATGGGCTGCGCCCTGCCCTCGCGATGCGAAGCAACGAGGCCGGCGACGCGCATTTCGTTGATCATGTCATAGCCGTTATTGGCGGCGACATTATCGGTGCCGAGCGCCACTGTGACGCCGGCTACCTTCAAATCCACGACGGGACAGATGCCTTCGCGGCCCGAGCGCAGGCCGGCCGTGGCATTGTGGGAAATGGACGCATGCGGCGCGCGGGCGAAAACCGCGATGTCTTCGGGGCTGAGATCGAGGCAGTGCGCGGCATGAATGCGGCCATTGAAGAAACCGAGCTTTTCGAGGGCGACGGCAGCCGTCGTGCCATAGCGGCGCTCGGTTTCTTCATTGTCCTCGGGACCGCAGGCCATATGCAGGTGCAGACCCACGCCATATTCGTTGGCAACTGCGACTTCGGCCAGCAGCAGGTCTTCGGTGTTATCGACATAGGGCGCGTGTGGACCGAACCAGGGGATAACCCGACCATCAGCGGAGCGCTGCTGCCGAAGGAAGTTCGTGGCCAGGGCCAATTCCTCCTCGCCGCGCGCCTTGTCGCCCAGTTGCACAATGCCATAGGCGATCACGGCGCGAAGGCCGGCTTGCTTGACCGCCTCGGCAATCTCTTCGGCGAAGAAATACTGGTCGCAGAAGGTCGTCGTGCCCGTAAGAACCATTTCGGCGCAGGAAAGGGCGACGGCGGGACCGATATCTGACGCGACCAGCGACAGTTCCGGTTCGCGGATGGAATTGTACCAGCCTTCCATGGTGAGGAGGCTTTGCCCCTCGGAACGACCGCGGAACAGCACCATGGCCGAATGGGTATGGGCATTGACGAGGCCGGGCATGACCACATGGCCGGAAAGCTCTTTCACCTCGTCGAAGTCGGTGGCAGCGGGGCAGGTTTCCATGGGACCGACACCGGTAATCCGCCCATCGGCAAAGGCCACCCAGCCGGCGGGATAGACGGCATTGCCGCTGTCCACAGTGAGAACCCATGCATTGCGAAGGAGTGTAGAACCCATTTGACCAATCGCTAGTAAAGCGCTTTACATATCAATCTAACGACGGTTTCGCGGGGGTTGTCAAATGCTATCGCTCTGGATTTGCACAAGCGCTCACCGTACGGGATTTTTGCATATTTCTTCGGCAGGTTGCCTATGAGCGTCAATCCGTTTGCCGCAGATCCGGCCGTTCCCGCACGTCTGGCGATGATCGGCCCCGAGGTTCGGCGGGCCATCGCGGCGCGCGTCAAGACAGCGCTTTCGGAGCACGAGCGGCGGCCGGGAAGCAATGATGGCAGCGTGCTTGCGGCGGGCATTGCGGCGGGGTTGATCGGCGAATTTGGCCTCGCTTCGGTGCGCGATCTCATGTGCCTCTTACTCGACATCGCCAAGAATATTGCGCGACCCAGCATTTCCGATTTTCACGTCGGCGCAGTCGGGCTCGAGGCGGAAACGGGCAATCTGATCCTCGGCGGCAATGTCGAATTTCCGGGCACGCATCTCGGTTTTACCCTCCATGGCGAGGGTTTCGTGTTCACTCGGGCTATGAGCCGGGGCACCAATATCTCGGTGATTGCCATTGGCGAGGCGCATCCCTGCGCCCATTGCCGGCAATGTCTTGCCGAATATGCGGCGAGCGACAAACTCGAACTGATCGATCCGTTGGGGCACACGCTGACCCTAGCGCAGCTTTATCCCTGGCCGTTCGATCCGAATTATCTAGGTGAAAGCGGCGCAGTGCCGGGCCGCGAACTCTGGCCGGGCCTGAAATTCGACGAAGACGCCGTTTCCCCGGTCGCCGGCAGCCTCTTGGCCAAGGGGCGGCGCAGTCATTCGCCCTATAGCAAATGTCCCGGCGCGGTCCTGCTGCACCTCAAGGACGGGAGCATGGTTACCGGCCACGCCATCGAAAGCGTGGCGTTCAACCCCACCATTCACCCGATCCAGGCAGCCATGGTCGACCTTCTCGCCCATGGCTACGCCTATTCCGACATTGTCGGGGCGAGCCTTGGCACGGTGCGCGGCGGAGATGTCGACTACACCGTCAGCACAAGGGAATTGTTGAGCCGAATTGCTCCGGGCGTGCCCTTGCTCGTGCTGGGGTGGCGGCCATGAGCTCAGCCGATTTTTCCCGCACGCCCTGGGTCGATGTCGCCAAACGCATTGAAGCGGGCACACTGGCAGTACTCGCCCTTGGCGCTTGCGAACAGCATGGCGCGCATCTGCCGCTCACAACAGACACCGACATGGCGCACGGCGTCGGCAAGCGCCTGGCCGACGAGCTCGACGCGCTGTTGCTGCCGCCGATCACCTATGGCGACGCATGGACGGCCAGCGCCTATCCCGGCACGATTTCCATCTCGCCGCGCACGCTGCAGGCGATGGTGGAAGATATCGGGCACGAACTCCTGCGCATGGGCGTGCGTGGCCTCGTTGTCGTCAATGGCCATTTCGGCAATCGCGAGCCCATGCTGCTCGCCGCGCGTACGCTGGTGACGGCTGGCCTGCCGGTGTGCCATCTCGATTACCCCGGGCTTGAGCGCCTTGCCGCCGAGATTTGCGATAGCCAGCCGGCTGGGCCGGGCTTTTATCACGCCGACGAGGTGGAAACCGCAATCATGCTCGCGGTCGCGCCCGAGGGCGTCGACATGGAGCGGGCAGAGCCGTCTTATCCCAGCTTTCCGCCGACCTTTGGCAGCGAGCCCATGCAGTTTCGCGACTTTAATCCTTCCGGCGTTTTCGGCGATCCGCGTCCGGCCACTGCGGCGAAGGGCGAGGCGCTGATCGCGGGCATTCTGGGTGAGAGCCTGCGCATTGTCGCGGCCTGGAGCGAGCGTCATGGCATCTAGGGGGCAGAGATGGCCACGCTGAGCGATGTTGCTGCCGAAGCCGGGGTCTCGCCCACGGCCGTTTCGCGCTATCTCAACAATCGCATCGACCTGCCGCAGGCAACGCGCGACCGGATCGATGCGGCCATAGCCAAGCTCGACTATCGCCCCAATCTCCTGGCACGACGCCTCTCGACCGGCAAATCCGAAGCTTTTGCGCTCGTCACGCCCGACATTGCCAACCCGTTCTTTGCCGAGCTGGCCGCGGCCGTCGAACGGCAGGCCCATGCCAGCGGCTATTCGGTCTATATCACTTCCACCGGCGGCCATGCCGATGCGGAAATGAATGCCATCCGCCGCATGGCCGACAGCCATGTCGACGGGTTGATCATGACCACCAATCGGGTGGATGACGGTTCGCTCGCCAATCTCCTCGCGGGGCGAGAAAATGTCGTCCTGCTCGATGAGGATATCGACGGGGTCAGCGTGCCCCGCGTTTTCGTCGACAATGCCGAGGGCACCTATCTCGCCGCAAAACATCTCATTGCCATGGGGCACAGGGATATTGCGTTGATCGGCGGGCCGCACAGGCTGATGAGCGTCAATGAGCGCCTTGCCGGCTTTACCCGCGCCATGGACGAGGCCGGATTGCCGGTACGGCCAGGCTGGGTGCTGCTGGGCGACTATACGCGTGATTATGGCGTGGCGGCCGCCTCGGTGCTGCTCGATGCCGTCGACCCGCCGACTGCCATCCTCGCCTGTTCCGACTATATCGCCATCGGCGTCATGCAGGTCGTGCGGGCACATGGGCTATCCATTCCCAACGATATCAGCCTCGTCGGCTTCGACGACATGGCATTCGCGGCCCTTGTCGACCCGCCGCTGACCACAATCCGCCAGCCGGTCGCCGCCATGGGCGAACTGGCGGTAAAGCATCTCCTCGCCCTTCTCGAAGGGCAAACGCCGGCGGCCGAGACAAGGCTGCCGGTCGAATTGGTGACGCGCCAATCCGTCGCCCCTCCCTCTCGAAAGGTCCTGAAATGAAGAAGCGCATCCTGATCGCCGGTGAATCCTGGACCGTGCATTCGATCCACCAGAAGGGTTTTGATAGTTTTACCACCACCGAATATGCCGAAGGCGTGCGCTGGCTGAAGGCGGCGCTGGAAAAGGGCGGTTGGGACGTTACCTTCCAGCCTTCGCATGTCGCGGCGCGCGAGTTCCCGTTCACCGCAGAAGATCTCTCCGCCTATGACGTCGTGTTGCTCTCCGATATCGGCGCCAATACGCTGCTGCTGCACCCGGAAACTTTTACCAAATCCAAGGTTCTCCCCAATCGGCTCACCTCGATCCGCGACTATGTCGCCAATGGTGGCGGCCTCGTCATGGTCGGCGGTTACCTGACGTTCCAGGGGATTGACGCCAAGGCGCAATATGCCGGCTCGCCCATCGAGGAAGCGCTGCCCGTGACCATCGAAAAGGGCGACGATCGCGTCGAGGCGCCGCAGGGGATTGAGCCGGTAGTTGCCGAGACGGCGCATCCCATCGTGGCCGGCCTTGAGGCGACTTGGCCGATCCTACTCGGCTACAATCGCATTGCCACCAAGCCGGGCGCAACGCTTGTCGCCAGCGTTGGCGATGATCCGCTCATTGTGGCCGGGGCCTTCGGCAAGGGCCGCAGCGTCGCATTTGCTTCCGACTGCGGCCCGCACTGGGCACCGCCGCCTTTTGTAGATTGGGCCGGCTACGAAAAACTCTGGACGCAACTTTGCAATTGGGCCGCAAGCAAAGCCTGATCTGACTTGCCCGGCCCAACCGGCCTATGGGACACTGCCAGAGGTCGGCGCCGTGGCGCCGACTTATCTATTTTGAGACTGGATATTTCGTGACCACTCCCCTTCCCGATGATCTCATTGTCAATGCCAAGGACGAAGTGGCGATCCGCAAGCATCTTGCCCTTGTTGCCCTGGGCAAAAAGCCGGCTGATCGTGCCGTGCGCGTCGGGCGCCTGCTCGATACCTATGGCCGCAATTGGCATGAGGATCAGGAGATCGTCATTTCGGGTCGACGTGTGGCCTGGGTCGGACCGGCCGGCGCCTATCCCGGCGAAGTTGCCGAGCACGTCGATCGCCGGCAGTTCAGCGCCGTGCCCGGTTTTGGCGAGGTTCACAAGCATATCGAATCGAGCCACCTGACGCCGGAATGGGAAGCCGCGCTGGTGCTGCCACATGGCTGCACCTGGACCTGCGAAGCGAGCCACGAATTTTCCAACGTCAATGGCCCGAAAAATCTGGAATTCTGGCTGACGGCACGGCGCGCCGGCTCGCCGGCAAAGATCTTCCCGCTGCCCGGCTCGGCCGTGCCGCCAACCGCCTATGAGTGGGGCGGCGGCCATTTTGGCTTTGCCGAACAGAACGAATTTATGCGCGATCATCTGCTGGTCGCCGGCCTCGACGAGGTCATGGACTGGCCGGCGGTCTGGAACCCGGAAAATCCCTCGCATGAGCGCCTCTGGGGCATGATCGAAGCGACATTTGCGCAGCGCGGCGTTGTCGAAGGCCATGCCGCCGGCATGCGCGCCATCAATGATATCAATGCCTTCGCGGGTGCCGGCATGGCTTCGGACCATGAAGCATGGACGCCGGAAGAGGTCGCAGACAAGCTGCGGCGCGGGCTCTTCATGGAGCTGCGGCCGCATTCGCTGAAAGACATTATCACCGGGCTGCTTACACAAGGCCAGCAGGACTGGTCGAATTTCGCTCTTTGCACGGATGACCGCAGCGCCTCGGACACGATGAAGCTCGGGGCCACGGACCACAATGTGCGTCTCGCCATGGAAGCGGGATTGCCGCTCGAGATCGCCGTGCAGCTCGTGACCATCAATCCGGCCCGGCACATGCGGCTGACGCCATGGGTGGGCGCCATTGCGCCGGGGCGCTTTGCCGATCTCGTGCTGCTTGATGACGAGAAGACGCTTGGTATTGCCGAGGTTTGGGCGGATGGGAAGCAGGTCTCCTCCGGCAAGACTTATACCGCCAAGGTGCCAAAAATCGACTGGCCGGAATGGGCGACGTCTTCGGTCAATATCCAGCGCCAATTGACTGCAGATGATTTTGCGATTGCCGCTCCGGCCGGCCGCGAAATCGTCAAGGCGGCGCTGCTGCGTCCCTTCCACTGGCATGATGAGTTCATCACCGATGAACTGCCTGTTGTCGACGGACTGGTTCAGCGCGACAGCGATCGCAACATCACAAAATTTGCCATTGTCGATCGTTTTTCGGGCGAGGGCAAAACGGCAAGGATGTTTTGGCTGGGGACGGGGCCGAAGACGCCCGATACCGCCCTCGCCTGCTCCATGGGCCATGACAAGCACAATATCTGGGTTGTTGGTTCCTCGGACGAAGCCATGGCCCTGGCCGTCAACACGCTCAATGAGATCCAAGGCGGCTGGGCGCTGGTCAGCGGCGGCAAGGTGTTGGCGACGGTGCGCTACGAGGTTGGCGGATTGATGACCTGCCGGCCCGCACCGGATCTCGACAAGGAAATGGTCGAACTCTATCGCCAGGGCGAAACCATCGAATGGATGTATGAGCCGACCTTCTCGCCGCGCTGGTGGCCGGGTTTCCCGGAGCGCCTGGCCTTTGCCACGCTGACCTGTTCGCCATGGCGCTGGGTTCTTGTGGCGCCCTCGCCACTGGCGCCGGATGGATTCGTCAATGTTTCCAATGGCGAGACGCATCCAATCGTCTGGTAGAAATACAAAAGGCGGGCTCAAGGCCCGCCTTTTTCATATGTATTTCGCCAAAACGACGCGTCGTTCTAATGATCCACAAACGCAAAAGGCCCGGTTCTTTCGAACCGGGCCTTTTGTTTGTTTTGTATCGTAAAGAGACGATGTGTTTTTGGCAGACCTTGCAGTGACCTACTCTCCCAAGTCTTGAGACTTAGTA
>NZ_JAGIAW010000011.1 GCF_017744655.1 Devosia sp.
ACGTGCACCCATCGAAAGTCTTGTAACAACCTCGCTGGAATTGCTTCCAACTCAGTTCGCAAGAACCTCGCCGTCCACGTTTCTCTTTCTTCTTTCTTCACAATGTCAAAGAGCTGACCTAATCCCAACAAGGGAAAACGTCGGTGAGGAATTACCCTCGAATTTCAAATCCAACCAGAAGCAGTTCGTCCCCGGCCTAAACCGGCGTCATACCCGCCTTGTCAGATTTTAACGCCAAACAGTGGGAACAACTTAAAGCCGTTCGCGTCGTCAGCGCCGCGGTAGATAAGTGAACCAGAGTTCCTTGTCAACACCGCTTTTCAGAATTTCGGTAGAACCGATTTTCTAGTTCACTTAATTGTCGAATTTTTCATTCGTTTTCAGTGACTTGCTTCCGTGCCCGCCGCCGTTTGGCGCCGCGCTCTTCAGCGATGAGCGGGTTATAGGGGGAGCCCGTTTTCCTGTAAACCCCCCTCCATGACAAAAACGACATTTTTCGATTTTGACCTCGTCCGGCGTGTGGAAAACACGACTGGATCACCAGAGATTTCAGGCACCTCCGGTTCTTTGTGGTTTTCGGCAGATTTTTCAGGACCTTCTCCGCTTTGTAGGAACAGTTATGATCGCGAACGCTTCGATGTCCCAAAACTCCGCGCTTTCGCCGCATTTGCGGAAGATATGACGGCCATTGAAATCATGGGCCGCTCTCCTTAGGCTGCGCCCCACGCTATAGCTATATAGAGAAGAGGCCGTTTGCTTCGGCCCTTAGGGGGAAGACCCATTCAATATCGAAGGACGGCGCGTTGAACGCTGCGCAACGAAATCGCCACGCTTCCCTGCTGCGCGCCAGCGGGTTTGAAGACGGCCCGGCTCTGACAGTTCAGTCGACTGACGGTGAAATTCCGCAGGGTCGCGAGCTGAGTTTTGCCTGGTTGAGCGGCACGGTGATGACCGGCCTTACCTCGGTCTTGCTCATGGGCGCCGCGCTCTATGTTTCCTTCCAGGGCCAAGACACGTTTTCGACTGCCTATAAGGCGCTGCAGCTCGCGGCACCGAAACTCGAACAGCCCTTTGCGACCGATATCACGGCAAAGTCCTCGCGCATCCGCCCCGTCGCTGCCACCCGTTCCGACCTCGAAACCATCGAGGCTTCCATTCGCCAGGTGGTCGATGGCCGCGAGATCCTGCGCAACCAGCCTTTCATCCGCCTCCGCGCCACACTCGCGACGACAGCGACGTCCCTTTCCGCCGACGCGCCGGCCTATGATCCGGTCGCCATTCTCAATGCCACCCAGCCGCTGCAGGCCGGTGCCCTCGATCTCAATGCCGACGTCTATGGCACCGATGTCGACGGCGAAGTCGCCGTGCGCCAGGCCGAGATGCCGCTGAGCTTCATTCCGGCACGCGCCATCAGCGATGAAGTGGCCGCCGATTTCGTTCGCGGTTCGGCCGAAGCGACCTTCTATACGGAAGATACACCTCCGACCTTGGCCTATGCCGCGCTCGGTCCCAGCCTTGATGCGCTGGCCAAGGAAGGCACGCCCGCCGCTCCCAATGGCATTGCGGAAAATGTGACAGTCGTTCCCAAGACGACCCTCGCCGCCAATAACGGCCCCGGCCGCACCGAGCGTTTTCTGACCGTCCGCGAAATTGGCCCCCTGGCCGACACCCTGGTACGCAACGGTTTTACCCGCGCACAGGTCTCGATGGTGGAAAACACGCTCGCCAATCTCATGCCGGCAAGCGGCCTGCCGGCCGGTATCCGCCTGCGCATTCTCTATGGTCCACTGACCAGCGACAGCAACAGCCTCGTGCCCTATCGCATGTCGATCTATCGCCCCGAGGGCATTCAGGGCGATCCGCATATTGCGACGGTCGCCCTTAGCGACAATGGGCAATATGTCGTGGGCCTGCAGCCCGATTGGGTCGACTTCCCGCATGAAGATATCGAGCAGATCAATGTGGGCAACCTGCCCACCGTCTATCGCTCGATCTGGGAAACCGGCCGCAAGCATGACCTCGACGACGACACCATCCAGCGCATTGTCGGCATGTTTGCCTATGACGTCGACATGACCAAGCGCATCTCGGCCGGCGACACCATCGAAATTCTCGAGACCCAGGACGCGCCGGACGCCAAGCCCGAGCTGCTCTATGTCTCGCTCAATCTGTCGGGCACCAAGCGCCAGCTCTACCGCTTCGCCACCGAAGATGGCACCGTGGATTTCTATGATCCCGATGGCGAAACCGGCAAACGCTTCCTCAATCGCCGCCCGCTCGAAGGCGGCGGCACCCTGCGTTCGCGCTTCGGCTATCGCATCCATCCGATCTTCAAGACGCGAAAACTGCACACCGGCGTCGATCTCGCCGCCCGCTCCGGCACCCCGATCTATGCGGCCGGCGACGGCGTCATTTCCTACTATCGCTGGCAGTCCGGCTACGGCAACAAGATCGAGATCCAGCACGTCAACGGCTACGAAACCGCCTATGGGCACCTGTCGCGCTATGTCGACGGGCTCGGCGTTGGCTCCAAGGTGCGCCAGGGTCAGCTCATCGGCTATGTCGGCTCGACCGGCCAGTCGACCGGCCCGCACCTCCATTTCGAAATCCTGATCAACGGCAATCTCGTTGATCCCCTGAGCGTCAAACTGCCCAAGGACAATGTGCTGGCGCCGCAGTATCGCGACGCCTTTGCCCAGGCCATGACCCAGATCGACGACCTGCTCGCCCGCGACGGCGCTCCGACCCAGGTCGCCGCCGCCAAGACCCCGTAACTAACCTTCCTCGCGCGAAACCCAGACGGCAAGCTCATTGCCGCCTGGCTCGCGGAAATGGAAACGACGCCCACCAGGAAAATCGAACTGCGCGCGGGTGATGACACCGCCTGCAGCAATTACCCGCTTTTCCGCGCCATCGAGATCATCGGTCCGAACAATCGCCATAGTCGCCGCAACGCGGCCTTCCGCCTGATCGACGCCGCCGTCAATCCCGGCATTTTCGAGCCCATCATAATGCGGTCCATAGCTGGTCCGACCCCAGCCGAACGCTGCTTCGAAAAAGGCGCTGCTCGCCGCCCGGTTCGTCGAGGGAAACTCGATATAGTCGATCTTGTCAGCCATGTTTTTGCGTCCTTTTATGTTCTCTTTTTGTTCTAGTTCAGAATCGAAACGATGGCAAGCAAAAGGGCCGGTCAACGACCGGCCCCTTGTTAAGTCAGTGGCTCTCAGGCCGCGGCGTCAGCTTCACCCCTGCCACCGGGCAGTAGTAAAATGCCTTCATCATCGGCATCGACCACCACGCGTTCGCCATCCGAAACCTTGCCCGAGAGAATTTCCTCGGCCAGGCCATCCTGCACTTCGCGCTGGATGACGCGCTTCAGCGGCCGCGCCCCATAGGCGGGGTCATAGCCTTCATTGGCCAGCCATTCTCGCGCCTTGGGCGTCAGTTCGAGGCTGATGTCGCGATCCCGCAGCAACTTTTCGAGCCGCCCGAACTGGATGTCGACAATCGAGCCCATATGCTCGCGGCCAAGGCGATGGAACAGCAGGATTTCGTCGATACGGTTGAGGAATTCCGGACGGAACGCCGCCTTCACCGCATCGAGCACCTTTCCGCGCACCAGTTCCACCGATTCCCCATCCTTGAGATCGACGAGATATTCCGCCCCAAGGTTGGAGGTCAGGATAATGACCGTATTGCGGAAGTCGACCGTGCGCCCCTGCCCGTCCGTCAGTCGCCCATCATCGAGCACCTGCAGGAGAACATTGAACACATCCGGATGCGCCTTTTCTATCTCGTCGAAGAGCACAACCTGATAGGGCCGACGCCGCACCGCTTCAGTGAGCACGCCGCCTTCGTCATAACCGACATAGCCCGGAGGGGCGCCGATCAGCCTGGCGACGGAATGCTTCTCCATGAACTCCGACATATCGAGCCGCACCATCGCGGTTTCGTCATCGAACAGGAACTGCGCAAGCGCCTTGGTCAGCTCGGTCTTGCCGACGCCCGTTGGCCCGAGGAACATGAACGAGCCGATCGGCCGGTTTGGATCCTGCAAGCCGGCGCGCGAACGCCGCACGGCCTTGGCCACCGCCGCCACCGCTTCCGCCTGCCCGATGACACGTGCACCAAGGGACGTCTCCATATGGAGGAGCTTTTCGCGCTCCCCTTCCATCATCCGGTCGACAGGAATGCCGGTCCAGCGCGACACCACCTGGGCAATATCGCTGGGCTCCACGGTTTCCTTGGCCATCAGCGGATCGGGCTTGCCGTCCCCATCCGGATCGTCAGCCGTCTTCAGCCGCTTTTCGAGATCGGGAATAACGCCATAGGCGAGCTCACCCGCCTTGGCGAGATCGCCCTGGCGCTGCGCGATTTCGAGCTGGCTGCGTGCTGCATCAAGCTCTTCCTTGAGTTTTGTAGACCCCTGCAGCCTTTCCTTTTCCGCCAGCCATTTTGAAGACAGAACCTGCGCCTGTTCCTCAAGCCCGGAAAGCTCATGCTCCAACCGGTCTAGCCGAGTCTTCGACCCGTCATCGGTTTCCTTCTTCAGCGCCTCGCGCTCGATCTTCAGCTGCATGATGCGCCGATCAAGCTCGTCCAGCGCCTCGGGCTTGCTGTCTACAGCCATGCGCAACCGCGCCGCCGCCTCGTCCATCAAGTCGATGGCCTTGTCGGGCAGGAAACGATCCGTGATGTAGCGATTGGAAAGCGTCGCCGCACTCACCAACGCCGAGTCGGCAATGCGAATGCCGTGATGCAGCTCGTACTTTTCCTTGAGGCCACGCAGGATCGAGATCGTATCCTCAACGGTCGGCTCGGAAACGAATACGGGCTGGAAACGCCGCGCCAGTGCCGGGTCTTTTTCGACATGCTTGCGATATTCATCAAGCGTCGTCGCGCCCACGCAGTGTAGTTCACCACGCGCCAGAGCCGGCTTTAGGAGATTGGACGCATCCATGGCGCCATCGCTCTTGCCCGCGCCGACCAGTGTGTGCATTTCGTCGATGAACAAAATGATCTGCCCCTCGGCCGACTGCACTTCGTTGAGCACGGCCTTCAGCCGCTCTTCGAACTCGCCACGATATTTCGCACCGGCAATCAGCGCGCCCATATCAAGCGCAAGCAAGCTCTTGTTCTTGAGCGATTCCGGCACATCGCCATTGACGATGCGAATGGCCAAGCCCTCGGCAATGGCCGTCTTGCCCACGCCGGGTTCGCCGATCAGCACCGGATTGTTTTTGGTCCGCCGGCTCAAAACCTGAATGGTGCGACGGATTTCCTCGTCGCGCCCGATCACCGGGTCGAGCTTGCCCTCACGCACATCCTGCGTCAGGTCGCGCGCATATTTCTTCAGCGCATCATAGGCATTCTCCGCCGAAGCCGAGTCCGCCGTGCGCCCCTTGCGAATTTCTTCGATGGCCGTATTCAGCCCCTGCGGCGTCACCCCGGCCGAAGCCAGAATTTTGCCTGCATCAGTGTCTTTCTCGACCGTCAGCGCCAAGAGCAGCCGCTCGGCCGTCACATAACTGTCGCCAGCCTTCTGCGCCGCGCTCTCGGCCGTATCAAAAACACGCGCCAATTCGCGGCTCAGGTAAAGCTGCCCAGCATCGCCCGATACTTTTGGAATCTTGTTGAGCGCCGCTTCCACGCCGGCCCGCGCCGCCTTGGCGTCGCCACCCGCACGTTCGATCAGACCCGAGGCCAACCCCTGGTCATCGTCGAGCAGCACTTTGAGAAGATGGACCGGCGCAAACTGCTGATGGCCCTTGCCCAGAGCTGCCGTCTGCGCGCTCTGGATAAAGCCGCGCGAGCGCTCGGTGTATTTTTCGATATTCATTCAACTCTCCTTGTCTCGCTCGCCACCCAGCCCTCGATAGGCACCGGCATGACGACGGAAGCGTCGTGTGCAAAACGCCCGGCAACCCGGCGCGCTCCGTCACACGAAGATATATGGGGAGGTTTTTGGGTGGGGCAATGCCGCGGCGGGGCTAAATCGGTTGGTGGTTGAATTGAACCTCAGGGGAGCTTCCCGATGCCCACACCAGTTCAGAATTGCAAAGCCGAATACGTTGTTTCATATGACATCGACGCATAACCGCGGCGCCCTCTGGTCTATCCCAGCAACCCAACTACACACCCAATAGGAACATAGATGAAGATCGTTGCGGTCACTGGATTTTACGACATTGGACGCGCCGGATACGACAACCGCACGCCAGAGAAATACATCGGATGGCTCAACCAAACCCTGCAAATCCCGCTGCCGTTTCTGGTGTTTCTCGATCCCGGGTTTGACGCGAGCGGCATTGTCCTCAAGGCCGAGGACCGCATCATCCGGGTACCACGATCCGACCTGACGATGTTCGGGCACGGCGAGAAAATCCGAGAGATCGTTGCCGACAGCCAGACAGTCAATCGCCGTGACATATCGTTCAACGTGCCTGAATACGGTATGATCGTCATGTCAAAGCTCGACCTGATGAAGCGAGCTTCAAAGGAAACGGACGCCGATTTCCTGCTGTGGGCCGACGCAGGCGTGTGCCGCTTCATACCCGATCTGGGCGATGGAAAACTCAAGGTGACCAAGGCCGATCTTGAGGGCATGAACTTCGGCCTGTCGACGACCCTTCACCTCGCCCAGCGCACGCGTATTGGCAAGTTCCCACGGCGCATGGTGGGAAGAACTCTGGCCATGATGAGCGCCGAAGATTTCATCGTCGCACGCAGCTTTGCGCAAGAGCTGTCTGACCGAATGGATTTCCTCGTTCAAGAAGAATGGCTGCCGGCCGGGCTTTGGGATAACGAGCAAGTCGCCATCGGCACCCTGCTGTTTCGCGGCGCTTTACCGGGGACGCGCATCATTCAGACCCATGTTGGCGGCGGCGCGAACACGTTGAGGTGGCTTTTTGGGGCAGAACCCTACGGCCGCAAGCCGCCCCTCTATGTACGCTGGCGCATCCTGCTCGATGAATTCAGGACGAGGCAGGCTCCAAAAGACCAGTGCTACCTGCCCGGAGACTTTCCAGAGGCAGAGTTTCAGTCATGGGTGCAGTCGCGAGCGACCACCTAATCCCGCAAAAACTCCGTCGCGCTCTGCATCACGGCCGGTGACTCGATAATCGTATGATGCGTCCCCCCCCCCCGGGATGACCGCCGGCCGGTTGGCTGAGCGCAATGATCCATCCAAGCCGGCATCCCTCTGGCCCCGCCGAGCAATTTGTAAAACTCGACCACATGCTCTGGCCGGCTGGAATCCGCATCCGCAAAAACCAGCAACGTCTCGACCCGGCGCCCCCAAACAGAAAGGCAGGGCATTTCGCCCGGCCTTTCTAAAATTCTTACTCCGCTGCCGGAGCCGTACCCGCTGTCAAAAACGCCGGCAATTCGCCGACATCGGGCTGCGGTGCATTTGCCGGATCGACGGCACCTTCACCGCCAGCAGGGCGACGACGGCGCGGGCGGCGTTCGCGCGCCTTGCGCGGAGCCTGTTCTCCCTCTTCCGCGGCGGCCACCGGTTCGGAGGCTTCGCCAGCTTCAGCCGCAGGCCGCTCGGCAACAGGACGTTCGGCCGGCGGGCGATGGGAGCGCTCGGCGCGTTCAGGCCGCTCGGCTCTTTCGGCACGTTCGACCGGAGCAGCGGCCGGGGCCGCAGCCTCCTCTTCCGCTTCCGGGCTTGCCTGGACATGCACCGGCTGGGGCGAGGAGAAGCGCGAGTTCAAATCCGAGACATCGTCATCGAACTCGTTATCGTCCTGGCTCTGGCCATCGCGCTGGCCATTCATAGCCTGCTGGGCGGAAGAGACGATGCGGAAATAATGTTCTGCGTGCTGGAGATAATTCTCCGCCATCACCGAGTCACCGGACGACTGGGCATCGCGCGCCAGCTGCAGGTATTTTTCGGCGACATGAGCGGCATTGCCGCGGACCTTTACGTCCGGACCGTTGCTCTCATAGTTGCGCGACAACGGATTGACGTGCTTGCGTCCACCGTTCCGGCCACGCTGCCGGTTCTTGTTCTGGTTTGGTCTCATCGGGTCGCTTTGTCTAACTCTAGATCGTTAAGCGTCACATCTGGGCGGACCGGACTTTTGGCGGGTCTCGCCCCACATCCCGCGAACATCGCTTTGGATGGGGTTATACTGGTTTCATGAAGACCGTATGCTTTCGTGCAGCGCCCTCGGAAAAATCCGCCCTTCTCATCCCGCTTCATTCCAAAAGGAATGGAGCACGGCCCCTGCCGCAGGATTTGGATATAGGGTGTGGTCGCCGCGGCGCCCATGATGCGCCATTGACAGCAGGATCAAACTAGCGGTTTTCGCCGATCTTGACCAGCACAAAGTGTCTTGTGCCCAGTTTCTGCCTTTCGACACGCTAGATGTGGTGCGCCGAAACCACACGATCAAGCCCCGCAAGGTCCTTCGTAACGCCGATTCGCGAAAACCCCGCCGCCTCAAAGAGATTCGCCACCACCGCTCCCTGGTCATAACCAATCTCGACCAAGACCTGCCCGCCCGGCTTCAACCAGTGCGCCGCCTCCGCCGCAATGATCCGATAGGGCCCCAACCCATCCGGCCCACCATCCAGCGCCAGCCGTGGATCGAAATCCCTCACCTCCGGCGCAAGCGTTTCTACGATCTCGGACGAAATATAGGGCGGATTAGAGAGAATGAGATCGAAACCCGACCTATCGCCGCCATCGCCTCCCTCCCCCTTGTGGGGAGGGATCGAGGGTGGGGGTATGAGAGCCCCGAACCAATCGCCTTGCAAAAGGGTAAGTCGATCGCTCACCCCATTCCTCTCGGCATTCCGCCCGGCCATCTCCAGCGCCCGCGGATTGATATCGCTCGCCACCGCGCGCGCATCCAGCCGATTGACCAGCACCGCTATCGGAATGCACCCCGTTCCCGTCCCAAGATCGACAAACCGCCCGCCCTCGGGTAGCGCCCTCAGCGCCAGATCGACCAGCAGTTCCGTATCCGGCCGCGGCTCCAGCGTCGCCTCATTGAGTTCGAACTCGAGCCCATAAAATTCCTTGAGCCCGATGATCCGCGCCACCGATTCACCGGTTAGCCGCTTCTGCATCAATTCAGCGACGTCAGATGCTAACAGTCTGCTAACCAACTCGCTCTCACGCACCGCCAATTGCAGCGCATCAAAACCCAGCGCGTGGCCCACCAAAAGCTTGGCATCCAGCACCGCCGTCGCAAAGCCACGCTGGCTCAATTCGTCCCGCCAGCGCCGCCAAAGCGCGCCGACAGTGACCGCCTCGCTCAGTTGGAACTCTCCATAGCGGCGAGCTGCGCCGCCTGGTTTTCGGTGATCAGCGCCTCGATCAACTCATCCAGCGCTTCGCCCGCTATCACCTTGTCGAGTTTATACAAAGTCAGGTTGATCCGGTGATCGGTGACGCGCCCTTGCGGGAAGTTATAGGTCCGGATGCGCTCCGAACGATCCCCCGACCCCACCTGCCCCTTGCGCTCGGCCGAACGGGCACTATCTCGTTCCTCACGCTGCATTTCATAAAGCCGCGCCCGCAGCACCACCATGGCCTGCGCCCGGTTCTGGTGCTGCGATTTCAGCGCCGAGGTCACGACGATACCGGTCGGCAAATGGGTGATACGAACCGCGGAGTCGGTGGTGTTGACGTGCTGTCCGCCGGCACCCGAAGCGCGCATCGTATCGATGCGGATGTCTTCATTTCTGATTTCAATATCAATGTCTTCGACCTCGGGCAGCACCGCAACCGTCGCCGCCGAAGTATGGATGCGCCCCGAGCCTTCCGTCGCCGGCACACGCTGCACGCGGTGCACGCCGGACTCGTATTTCATCCGCGCATAAACGCCCTTGCCTGACACATTGGCGATGACTTCCTTATAGCCACCCATTTCGCCCGGGCTCTCTTCCATCAGCGTGACCTTCCAGCCGCGCAGCGAGGCATAGCGCTCATACATGCGGAAGAGATCGCCGGCGAACAGAGCCGCCTCGTCGCCGCCGGTGCCGCCGCGGATTTCGAGGATGATCGACTTTTCGTCGGCCTCATCCTTGGGCAGCAGCATGACGCGGATCGATTGCGTTAATTGCTCAATCTTTTCATCGAGTTCTTCGATCTCAGCCGCGGCCATTTCGGCCATGTCCTTGTCCGGCCCCTTGGCGAGAGACTCGGCTTCGGCGCGGTCGCGCTGCGCTTTTTGGTAGGCATTGATCTCTCCAACGATCGGGGAAAGATCGGAATGCTCCTTGGACAGTTTTGCCAGTTCGTCCGGGCTCGCGCCGCCGGAAAGGGCAGCTTCGATATACTGGAATCGGGTGGCAAGCGCGTCGAGCTTGTCCTCTGGCAAAGCGGGCATTCGTGATCTTTCCGGAGCTATCGGGGCTCTGGATAGTCGTCATCCCCGCCAATCGCAAGCAGAACTAGGGCTCTTACCATTCGGCCCAGGCCGAGACGAAAACGTCCACTGTCGAGAACCGGAGCGCAGCGTACATCAGTACGTGAGCACCGGAAGCACAGAAAGTGGGCGTTTGCAGGCCGGCATCGGCCGAATGGTAACAGCCCTAGCCCATGGGCAGGTTCTGCTTCTCTACCCATTCCTTGAGGAGATCCCGGATCGCCACGCCATCGGCGCCGACGCTCAGCGCAGCCGCAACCGAATCCTGGATCGGCTTGAGGTCGAGGTTGAGCACCAGTTCCTTGATCGGCCCGATGGAAGCCGGCCCCATGGAAAGCCGCGTCATACCGATCGCCATCAGCGCCAGCGCTTCCATCGGCTTGCCCGCCAATTCACCGCACATGGTCACCGGCTTATTGTGCCGCCGCGCCGCATCGACCACCAGCCGCATGGCCCGCAACCGCGGCAAGGCGATGGCGTCATAGTTCTTGGAGACACGCGGATTGGCGCGATCTGCCGCCGTTAGAAACTGCACAAGATCGTTCGATCCAATTGAGACGAAATCGGCCTCTGGCATGATCTGGTCGAGTTCGAACAGCAGCGATGGCACTTCCACCATGGCGCCCAGTTCGAGCCGCGACGGCACCGGTTCGCCGGCACGGCGCAGGCGCTCCATTTCCTTGGCAACCACGAGCTTGGTCTGGCGGAACTCAAAAGTCTCCGTGACCATCGGCACGAGAATTTTGAGCGGCCGCCCCTTGGCCGCCATCAGCAGGGCCCGCACCTGCGTCCGCAACAGACCCGGCCGATCGAGGCCCAAGCGAATGGACCGATAGCCCATGGCCGGATTTTCTTCAGCCATCGAGCGCAGATAAGGCACAACCTTATCGCCACCAATATCGAGCAGGCGGAACACCACCGGCCGATCGCCGGCAATCGCCATGGCCTCGGCATAGAGGTCGACCTGCTCCTGCAAACGTGGCAGCTTGCTCGCGATCATGAACTGCAATTCGGTGCGGAAGAGCCCAACCCCGCTCGCACCCGTATCGTCGAGCATAGGCAAATCCGCCACGAGCCCGGAATTGTGCAGCAGCGTGATATCGACGCCGTCCTTGGTGACGCTCGGCTTGTCCTTGAGCGCGGCATAGTGCGCCCGGCGCTTGGCCGAAATCCGCACCTTGTCGACATAGGTCTGTTCGACGTCCGGCGTCGGCCGCAGATGTACCTGCCCCGCAGGACCATCGATGATGATATCGTCGCCGCTTTCGCACATCGAGACGATGGAATCGGCCTGGCCCACCGCCACGAGCCCCAGCGAACGGGCGACGATGGCGACGTGCGCCGTCGCCCCGCCCTCTTCGAGCACGAGCCCACGCAGCTTCTTGCGGTCATATTCGAGCAGTTCCGCCGGCCCCATATTGCGGGCGACGAGAATGGCATTGTCGGGCAATTCGCGATGCGCTGGCTGGCTCGTATTGGTCAACACGCGCAAGAGGCGATTGGCGAGATCGTCGAGATCGTGCAGCCGGTCGCGGATATAGGGATCGGTCTGGCGCAGCATGCGGGCGCGGGTATCGTTCTGCACCCGCTCCACCGCAGCTTCAGCCGACAAGCCATTGTCGATCGCCTCGGTCAGCCGGTTCACCCAGCCCCGGTCATTGGCGAACATGCGATAGGTTTCGAGAATCTCGCGATGGTCGGAGCTGGGCTGCATATCGCCATGGTCGAGCATGGCGTCGATCGAGACACGCATGCTGGCCAGGGCCTTGTCGAGCCGAGCCTTTTCCGCCTCGGTATCATCGGCGATGAAGTTGACGACGACCACACGCGGATCGTGCAGCACCACGGTGCCAAGCGCGATTCCATCGGTAAAGCTAACGCCGTTGAACATGCGGGGACGCCTGAGATCGATATCCGACCCCGGCTTGATCAGATTGTCGAAATCCGAGGTCGCGACCATTTCCGCAAGGATTGTGGCCGTAGTCAGCATGGCCTCGGTTTCATCCTCGCCATAGTGGCGGCGCTCGGCGTTCTGGACGACCAGAACCCCCAGGGTTTGCCCGGCTCTGAGCACCGGCACACCGAGGAATGAATTATATTTGTCCTCGCCCGTTTCAGGACGATAGGCAAAGCCGGGATGGCTGGGGGCGTCGTCGAGGCTGAGCGGTTCGGCCTCGGACGCAATAAGGCCCACCAGACCCTCGCCGAGACGAAGCGTCGTCATGTGGACCGATTCGGCCTTGAGACCCTTGGTGGCAAAAAGCTCGAGCGCGCCGTCATCGCGCAGCACATAGAACGAGCACACATCGGCTCGCATATTTTCGGCGATCAGGGCCACGATCTTGTCGAGTCGCGCCTGCGAAGCCAGAGGCTCCGCCATGGTTTCGCGCAATTGCCGCAGCAGCACCCTTGGGCCGCCTATGGTCGTGACCATCCCACTATCGGCAGCCCCGCCGAGCCGCCCCCCTAATTCGGACGCGGCTCCTTTCCCCTCGAAACGAGATCAGGCGTCCTTCTTGTCCAAACCGTAATAGGTGTGCAGAGCGCGAACCGCAAGCTCAGCATATTCTTCATCGATCAGGACCGAGGTCTTGATTTCCGAAGTCGTGATCAGCTGGATGTTGATGCCCTTGTCGGCCAGAGCCTTGAACATCGAAGACGCAACACCCGCATGGCTGCGCATGCCGACACCCACGACCGAGACCTTTGCCCCACCCTTGGAGCCCGAAAGGCGGGCATATTCGAACTTGCCGCCATTCTGTTCGAGCGCCTTGACCGCCTTGTCATATTCGCTGTCGGGCACGGTGAAGGTGATGTCGGTGGTCGCGCCATCATCGGCAATGTTCTGCACGATCATGTCGACGATGATGCCCTCGTCGGCGAGCTGGCCAAAAATGGCAGCGGCAACGCCCGGCTTGTCCTTGACGTCGCGCAGGGTGATCTTGGCCTCGGCCTTGGCGAGCGTCACGCCCGAAACGATCTGCTTTTCCATGATCTCATCCTCATCGCAAACGAGCGTACCGGGAACACCGGGGGTCCCATCAGGCGCAATCTGGGGCGCGTTGGGGTCATCAAAACTGGAGCGCACCAGGAGGCGCACCTTGTGGGCCATGGCCATCTCAACCGAGCGGATCATCAGCACCTTGGCGCCGAGCGAGGCCATCTCAAGCATTTCCTCGAAGGAAATCTTGGTCATGCGCTGCGCCTTGGGCACGATGCGCGGGTCCGTCGTGTAAACGCCGTCCACATCGGTATAGATATCGCAACGGTCCGCACCGACGGCTGCGGCAACGGCAACGGCCGAAGTATCCGAACCACCGCGGCCGAGCGTCGTCACGCGGCCATGGGGCGAAATGCCCTGGAAGCCGGTGATCACAGGAACCCAGCCATCCTTCATGCGCTTGTCGAGTTCGGTCGGCTCGATACCGGTGATGCGGGCCGCGCCATGCGCATCATCGGTATGGATCGGCACCTGCCAGCCGGCAAACGAGCGCGACTGAATGCCCATCTCCGAAAGGACGATGGCCATAAGGCCAGCCGTGACCTGCTCGCCCGAAGCGACCACGGCGTCATATTCGCGCGCGTCGTGGAATTTGCTCGCCTCGTTGACCCAGCCAACCAGTTCATTGGTTTTGCCCGACATGGCCGAAACGACGACGGCAACTTCATTGCCGGCTTCGACTTCGCGCTTCACATGGAGGGCGGAATGGCGGATGCGTTCGATATTGGCCATCGAAGTGCCACCGAACTTGACGACGATACGGGCCACGTTCTTCCCCGAAAATCAAAATGCTGCCCACCGAACCCGGCGGTACGCTTTCATTAGCGCGGGGAAATGCCACAAAGCGCGGCTGGGATCAACTGGGATCACGCTCAGCGTCACCTGTGATCGCTCAGCGTCGCTTGCGATCGCGATCCTGCGTCACCCCGCGCCTTGAATGGGCCCTGCTTGCTCTGCCATATGGGGGCAGAAGGAGCACGCAATGTCCCAAACCACCATCAACGACGCCGAGATCGCCAAATTCACTGATATGGCCGAGGAATGGTGGGACCCCAAGGGCAAGTTCAAGCCGCTCCATAAATTCAATCCCGTGCGCCTTGCCTATATCCGCGATCACCTTGTCTCGCACTTTGGCCGTGACACCTCCGGCATGCGCCCGCTCGAGGGGCTGAAAATCGTCGATATCGGGTGTGGCGGGGGCCTGCTTTGTGAACCCCTTACCCGGCTTGGCGCCACCGTGACGGGTGTCGATGCCGCCGAGCGCAATATCAGCATCGCCAAAATTCACGCCGAAAAGTCGGGGCTCGATATCGACTATCGCGTCACGACGTCCGAAGCCCTGGTGGCAGCAGGCGAAAAATTCGACGTCGTGCTCAACATGGAAGTGGTCGAGCACGTGGACAACGTGCCGCTCTATATGAAGAGCTGCGCCGATCTCGTCGCGCCCGGCGGGCTGATGTTCACCGCCACACTCAATCGCACCGCCCGCGCCTATGCCCTCGCCATTCTCGGCGCCGAATATGTACTGCGCTGGCTCCCCAAGGGCACGCATGACTGGAAGAAATTTCTTACGCCCGACGAGATTCGCAGCCTCATCACTCGCAATGGGCTGAAGGTAACCGAAGGCAAGGGTGTGACCTTCAACCCGATCGCCGACGAGTGGCGCCTGTCCTCCGACATGGCGGTCAACTACATGCTGCTGGCGGAACGCCCCGCCGCCTGAATCATTTTCCGCGCTTGAGCCATTGGGCGCGCTCCGCGTCGGAAAAATGCTCGATGGCATAGCGCAAAGCCACGCGCGGCATGGTGTCGGCATGCCTGTCGAGAAAGGCGCGCAACCGCTCCGGCGCAGTGCGCTCGGTTTCGCGCAGCACGCCACCGACAACCTTGTTGATAAGATCCTGAGGATCGTGAACGAGAATTTCGGCGATGGCGAAAACGTCGTCGAGATCGCCCTTGCGGGCAAAGGCCATGGTGGCAAACATGGCCGTGCGCCGCTCCCACAGGTTTTGAGACCTGGCGAGGTCGTAGAGCACTGACCGATCCCTCTCGCGCAGCCAGACCCCGACGATCTGCGGCGCGCCGAGATCCACCAGGTCCCAATTGTTGATCCGGTCATGCCGCCGCAAATAAAGCGCCGCCAGTTCGCCCCGCCGTTCCTGCGATGTTTTCTTCAGAGTAAACTGCTTGGCCATGATCGACACCGCGCCGGCCCGCGCTTCATGGATGTCACTTTCGAGCAGCTTTTCGATCTCATCGAGCGGCATCAGCACATGCTCTTTGGCGAGCGCGAAAACCGTGCCCATGCGCACCCCGATAAAGCGGTCGCCTTCGCCATAATCACCCTCGCCGGATTTGAAATAGCGCCCGATCTTGGCCAGTTCCTCGTCAGACTGGTTCGCCCAGAGCGCGGCAAGGAATGCCTCGGCGGTCAGCGTGGTTTCCGTCATGAAAGCCCCCTCCTGAGACAGTTTTAGGCGATGCTGCTCCGAAACTACAGGCACCCACCAGCCCCAACCGAATTCGCTGTGGCGAATTCGGTGACCCCTCGCCCCTTGCGGGAGAGGGACAGATTTTCTGCGTTCAGCAGAAAATCAGGGTGAGGGGTTTCGAACCGGCCGAAGGCAAATTCGCTCCAGTGGAGCGAATTTAGGTAAGAAAGCCATTTGAGCTGCGCTCAAATGGCAGGCCTCCGCAGAGAGCATGTGGCGAAGTCCCAACCCCCTCTCGTCGTCATTGCCGGACCCGTCCCGGCAATCCATCTCCCCTCCCTCCATCACCGCGTCATTCCCGCGAAAGCGGGAATCTCCCTGCCGCGAAACTGGGATCCCCGCTTTCGCGGGGATGACACCGTGGTTTGGGAAGGGATGGACTTATCCATCTTATCCCCGCCTCCAATTATGCCCTCATAATAGCCCCATCCAACCTCGCATGGACGGTCTGCAGACGACAGTAGCGAGGGGGCCCGGCAGGGGATCGTCTCCCAGGCACGTTCGGGGCTGGCCGCTTGCGACGAGCGATCAATAGTCGCCGATAGTTCCCGCCCGAAAAGAGGGCACTCCGGAGCGGTATCCGCTTCATCTAACAAAAAACTTCGAGGCGAATGCCGCTCCGGGGTCCGTCCATCTTCCCAGCACGATAGCAAGTCGTTGTTCGGTTTCGTTCGTCAACCGTACCGTACGGTACGGTACGGAAAATCCTTGAAGCTGCCCTGGAATGGGTCTAAAGAAAAGGAAACTCCGGCCCCACCGGCGACAACGTATTGAGGAAACCGCCATGCCCGTCTATCGCTCCCGCACAACCACTCATGGCCGCAATATGGCCGGCGCGCGTGGCCTGTGGCGCGCCACCGGCATGAAGGAAGGCGATTTCGGCAAGCCCATTATCGCTGTGGTCAACTCCTTCACCCAGTTCGTGCCCGGTCACGTGCACCTGAAGGATCTCGGCCAGCTCGTTGCCCGTGAAATCGAGGCTGCCGGCGGCGTTGCCAAGGAATTCAACACCATCGCCGTGGACGACGGCATCGCCATGGGCCACGACGGCATGCTCTATTCGCTGCCGAGCCGCGATATCATCGCTGATTCCGTGGAATACATGGTCAACGCGCATACCGCCGACGCCATGGTCTGCATTTCCAATTGCGACAAGATCACGCCCGGCATGCTGAACGCTGCCATGCGCCTCAATATTCCCGTGGTCTTCGTTTCCGGCGGCCCGATGGAAGCCGGCAAGGCGATCGTGAAAGGCAAGCTGCAGGCGCTCGATCTCGTCGATGCCATGGTCATGGCAGCCGACGACCACTATACCGACGAGGAAGTTCAGGCTGTTGAAGAAGCCGCCTGCCCCACCTGCGGCTCCTGCTCGGGCATGTTCACTGCCAATTCGATGAATTGCCTCACCGAAGCCCTGGGCCTCTCCCTGCCCGGCAATGGCTCGACCCTTGCCACCCACTCGGACCGCAAGCGCCTGTTCCAGGAAGCCGGTCACCTGATCGTCGACCTCGCTCGCCGCTATTACGAGCAGGAAGACGAAAGCGTGCTGCCGCGCTCGATCGCGACCAAGCAGGCCTTTGAAAACGCCATGGCACTCGACATCGCCATGGGCGGCTCGACCAATACCGTGCTGCACATCCTCGCCGCTGCCCATGAAGGCGGCGTCGACTTCACCATGGACGATATCGACGCCCTGTCGCGTCGCGTTCCCGTGCTCTCAAAGGTCGCACCGGCCAAGAACGACGTGCATATGGAAGACGTCCACCGCGCCGGCGGCATCTTTGCTATTTTGGGCCAGCTCGATCGCGGCGGCCTTATCAACCGCAAGGAACCGACCGTTCACGCCGCGACCATGGGCGATGCCATCGACAAGTGGGACATCTCTCGTACCAATTCGGAAAGCGTTAGGAATTTCTACATGGCCGCCCCCGGTGGCGTGCGCACGACGGAAGCCTTCTCCCAGTCCAACCGCTGGGCCGAACTTGACACCGACCGCACCAATGGCGCGATCCGGTCGCCCGAGCATCCGTTCTCCAAGGACGGCGGCCTCGCAGTCCTCAAGGGCAATATCGCGCTCGACGGCTGCATCGTGAAGACGGCGGGTGTCGATGAATCGATCCTGAAATTCACCGGCCCGGCTCGCGTCTTCGAAAGCCAGGACTCGACGGTGAAAGCCATTCTCTCCAACGAGATCAAGCCCGGCGACGTTCTGGTGATCCGTTATGAAGGCCCCAAGGGCGGCCCCGGCATGCAGGAAATGCTTTATCCGACGAGCTACCTGAAATCGAAGGGTCTCGGCAAAGCCTGCGCCCTTCTCACCGACGGCCGCTTCTCCGGCGGCACTTCGGGTCTTTCCATCGGCCATGCTTCGCCTGAAGCGGCCGAAGGCGGCGCCATCGGTCTCGTGCGCGAAGGCGACATCATCGAGATCGACATCCCCAACCGCACCGTCAACGTGCTGGTATCAGATGCCGAAATGGCAGCCCGCCGCGCCGAACAGGACAAGCTCGGCTGGAAGCCGGCTCACCCGCGCAAGCGCAAGGTGACCACCGCCCTCAAGGCCTACGCCGCTCTCGTCACCTCCGCCGCCAAAGGCGCCGTGCGCGATACCAAGGCCATCGACAAGCTCTGGAACTGAGGCGCTAGGCCACGCCGCCAAAAGAGCGTCATCCTCGGGTCGAACCCGAGGATGACAGGCTGTGAATTTGCGACAATCGCGTGACAAGCAAGAAGAGCGGTGCTAAAGCCCCGCTCAGCCACTCAGCGGTCTGCCAAGACAGCTGAACTGGTCAGGCCCGATAGCGGGGATTCCACCCTCCCTATTGGGCCGACCCTAACCTTCGCGACATCGCCAGACGCAGAGCCGCCAGATCGAGACGGAAGCTCTTAGCGGCGACCGATCCCGTCCAGCGTCGCAAAATCCTCGTCGCTGAGCTTGACCGCCGCGGCGGCGACATTGTCCTCGAGATGCTTCACTTTGCCGGTGCCCGGAATGGGGAGCATGACCGGGGAGCGTTTCAGGAGCCAGGCAAGGGCAATCTGGCTACCGGAGGCATTATGCTTCTCAAGGATCGCCTTGGCGCCCTCATGGCCTTCGACGAGATCGCCACCGGCCAGCGGGAACCATGGAATGAAGCCAATGCCGTTCTTCTCGCAATAATTGAGCACAGCCTCGCTCTTGCGATTGGCGAAGTTGTAGAGGTTCTGGACGGTCGCGACCTTGAAATATTTTTGGGCTTCCTCGATGTCGGCAACGCTGACTTCGGAAAGACCGACATGGCGGATGAGACCTTCCTTCTGCATGGCGGCTATGACTTCGAACTGATCGGCGCGCGGCGTCTTGGCGTCGATACGGTGCAACTGCCAGAGATCGAGTCGTTCAAGCTTCAGGCGGCGAAGGCTGGTCATTACGCCCTGGCGCAGGAATTCCGGGCGGCCGACCTGGTGCCATTCATCGGGGCCGGTGCGGGTGAGGCCGCTCTTGGTGCCGACGATCGTGCCCTGCGCATAGGGCGCAAGTGCCTCGGCAATGAGATCTTCGCTGATATACGGACCGTAGCTTTCGGCGGTGTCGATGAAATCGACATTGATTTCTGGCAGGCGCTTCAGCACGCGAATGGCTTCGTCGTGATTTTCCGGCGGCCCCCAGATGCCCTTGCCGGTGATGCGCATGGCTCCGAAGCCAAGGCGGTTGACCTTCAGGTCTCCGCCGATAGCAAAGCTGCCCGACAGGCTTGCGTCGAGTGTGGTCATCTCAATCACTCCATAGATGGGTGCGAGAGGCGGCGGCCTGAACTCAGGCAGCAACCCCACGCTCAGGATTTTGAATTTCAGCCCTCGAGGATACCGAGTTCGGCCCGCAGCTTTTTGGTCAGTCCCTTGGAGACCAGAGCGTGCGAGCGCCCGATATAGGCGAGAAGGTCATCGGCACTGAGGGGCGAGCCCTCGGTCACCGAGACCCATTGGCGCTTAGCGAAATAGGCAGCCTGCTCGACCCCTTCAAGGGCCGTTAGGATATCAAAGCTGTCTTCGCCGCATTTGAACACCAGCCGCAGCGGCGGCGCGTCGGAGAGAAGACAAAAAACCTTGCCGCCAACCTTGGCGACATGCGCGTCCCACTGATCGACAAAGGCCACGCCCGGAAGGGCGGCCAGTGCCTCGTCATATTGGGCGCGATTGTAGAGGTTCAATTATGTTCCTCGGGAACATCGGGCAGTGGCAGGAAATCGACGCCGTCTTCGAGGAGAGCCGCAACCTCGTCGCGAGTAGCCTCGCCATAAATGCCGCGGGCTTCCACTTCCTCGAAATGGATTTTGCGCGCCTCTTCGGCAAAGCGATCGCCAACATAATCGGCTTCGGTCGTTACCTTGTTCCGATACTCACGCAGCATCTCGCGAAACTTCTTGGCGTCGGGATGGGCGGCAGAAAGGGGAACACGCTCATTGTCGGTGCGTGCCACGGCGGGGGCCATCGGCGCCTTTTCGACATGGGTTTCACCGCAGACGGCACAATTGACGATGCCGCGGGCCTGCTGTTCGTCATAGGCGGCAGCGCTTTTGAACCAAGCGTCGTAGCGATGCCCGTTCGAACACTGGAGTGCGTACTGGATCACGTTCTTGTCGTTTCTTGTCCGGCGCCAGAGCCGCGCCTTTGTCCTAGCATATAGGAGCCGGGCTCAACCGTGCAAACTGGGCTTGGTGAAATCGCGCGCATTGGCCAGCGCCGGAATGCGCTGCCGTGCTTCTACCACCGCCTGAGGATCGATTTCGGCCACCAGCACACTCGGCTCGTCATGGTCGAGTTCAGCGATCACCTTGCCCCAGGGATCGATGATGAGCGAATGGCCATAGGTCGAACGGCCATTGGCATGCGTACCGCCCTGCGCCGCAGCGATGACATATGAGCCGGTCTCGATGGCCCGGGCGCGCAGCAGCACATGCCAGTGGGCTTGGCCTGTCGGCACGGTGAAAGCGGCCGGCACGGCGATCAGGTTCGCCCCTGCATTCGCCAGCGTGTTGTAAAGTTTTGGAAAGCGCATGTCGTAGCAGATGGAAAAACCCAGGGTGAATGGGTCGAGCGGCACGGTGACGGCTTCCTCGCCACCCTTGTAGGTCGCACTCTCGCGATAGGCATTGAGCCCGGCAATATCGGCATCGAAGAGATGGATCTTGTCATAGGTCGCGATCTGCTCGCCCGTCGGCGCGAACAGCACCGAGCGATTGGCAAAGCGCCCGTCTTCCAGCGGAATGGGCAGCGAGCCGATGTGCACATGCAATCCGAGCCGCTTGGCCAGCGCGCCGACCTTGGCAAGCTGCGGATGCCCCTCAAAGGGCGCCGCCACCGAAGCCAACTGCTCCCGGTTTTCCGGAAAGATCATCGTCACTTCGGGCGTAAGAACATAATCGACGCCCTGCGCCGCCGCCTCGGTGAGGAGCGGTTCGAGCGCAGCAAGATTGGCTTCGGGATCAAGGCCCGAACGCATCTGGATGGCGGCGATTTTCATTTTTGGAACCTGGAAGGATTTTACTGGGCCAGCAGCGGATCGAGCCCGCCGGCGCGGTCGAGAGCCGACATATCATCGTAGCCGCCGACATGGGTTTCGCCGATAAAAATCTGCGGCACGGTGCGGCGGCCATTGGCGCGCTGCGTCATAGCTTCGCGCAGTGCCGGGTCAAGCACGGTGATTTCGGTGAAATCGACGCCCTTGTCCTCGAGCAGCGCCTTGGCGGCGTGGCAATAGGGGCAGGTCGGGGTCGTGTAGATTTCGACGGTGGCCATGGATCTGGGGCTCCAAACAATTGGTCTGTCTTCTTATATGGGCACTTCTTCGCCGCTGACAACGCGGGCAAAGGTCAGAACGTCAACTTCGCTTGCCCCGTTGCGCAACAAAACGCGCGCAACCGCCTTTACTGTCGCGCCGGTCGTATAGACATCGTCCACCAACACCACGCGCCGCCCCCTCATCCGTACCAGCGCATCGGCATGGGCCGAGAATGCACCTTGCACGTTTCGCGCACGACCATCACCCGACAGCCCGATCTGGGACCGCGTCTTCTTGTGCCGTCTTACGAGGAACGGATCGACATCAAGCCCGAGCTGGTGGCCCAGCGCTTTGGCGAGAAGAAACGACTGGTTATAGCGGCGAAAGCGCAATCGGCTTGGATGCAGCGGCACCGGCACCAGTAGCGGTCTTGCGCTCCAATATTCATGCCCTGCACCCGCCATCAGCCGCGCGCAAAACTGCGCCAGTTCGGTCCGATCGCCATATTTGAGCCGCGTCACCAGCGACTGCGCCACCTCGCTATAGCGCACTGCGGCGCGGGCACGCGCAAAAGGCGGCGGATCGGCCAAGGCCTCGGCACTGACTGCGTCCGGTCCCAGCGACACTTCGAAAGGCAGGCCCAGCACCGGGCAGAGCGGGGCCGTGATCGGCGCCGTGCCGGCAAAGCATTTTGGGCAAAGCCCGACACCCTCGGTAATGGGCGTGCCGCAGGCGGCGCAAACTGGCGGATAGAGCTGATCGAGCATCGCCGCGGCAAGCCGCCGCCCGCCCTGCAGTACCTTGCCCGAAAGGCCCCCGCCTTTGACTTCGCGCGCCCCGCTCTCCATAAGAACCATAGTGCTTCAAGGCCGCTTCATCGGCCAGTTGTTTTGAGAAGTTTCGGTTTTGTCTCAGCCGCCCCGCCTGTTCGATCCCGCCCAGCTCGCCCGCAACCTCAGGCGGCGCCCCTCGCGCGACAATTTCGTACGCGATCTGGTCTTTGACGATCTGGCCGATCGACTCGGCGCCCATATGCGCAATTTCGCCGATGCGGTTCTCATAGCCCCCGATGTCGACCTTTTGCCCCAACAGGTCGCCACGGCATCCGGTACGGTCAACTTCCACAAAGTGGAGGCCTTTGCCGGCGACGACGACTTTCCGGATCTTCCCGAAGGCAATTTCGATCTCATCGTCTCCCTGCTCCATCTCCAGGCCGTCAATGATGTGCCCGGCCACATGGCGCGCCTCCGCGCCCGGCTGCGTCCAGATGGTCTCCTGCTGGTTGCCATGATCGGCGGCGAAAGTTTTTCGGAATTGCGCGAAGCCTTCCTCGCCGCCGACCTCGCTGTTGCCGGTGGTGCATCGGCCCGCGTCGCGCCCATGGCGCAGGTGCGCGATGCCGGAGCCCTGTTGCAGCGCGCGGGCTTTGCCCTGCCGGTGGCCGATGTCGAAACCCATCGCGTCCGCTATGCCAATGCCTTTGCGCTGATGGCCGAATTGAAGGCACTGGGCGCAGCCAATCCGCTGACGGACCGGCCCCGGCGCTTCGCGACAAAAAGCCTGCTCACTCAGGCGGCGGCGGCGTACCAGGAGGCCTCTGCCGATGATGATGGCCGCGTGCGGGCAACGCTGGAAGTGATCTGGCTTGCCGGCTGGGTGCCGCATGAAAGCCAGCAGAAACCGTTGCGCCCCGGAAGTGCCAAGGTGAGCCTCGGCGATATTCTGAAGAAGAGCGAATGATGCTGGACCTCGCAGGGCACATCGCCATTATTTCCGGCTCGCCCGGCTCGGGCAAAACCACCGCTGCCGACGCGCTGGCGCATTTGCCGGGCGTGCCAAAAGTGCATGTCCATTCCGACGACTTCTGGGGCAATATCAAGCACGGCCATATCCCACCCTGGCTGCCGGAATCGGACGATCAGAACCGCATGGTCTGCCAGATCGCCGCCGATATTTCCGCCCGCTATGCGCGCCACGGCTACCTTGTCGCGCTTGATGGTGTGGTGCGCCCCTGGTGGCTACCGGCGTTCGAGGCTCTGGACCTGCCGCTCCATTATCTGGTGCTACGCCCGCCAGTCGAAGAGGCCATTGCCCGCTGCACGGCACGCGGTGGCGACAGCCTCACCGACCCAGCCGTCGTTGCTGATCTTCATGGTCAGTTCGCCGACCTCGGCACCTACGATGGGCATGTGCTCGACACGACGGGCCTTGATCGCAGCGGCACACTCGACGCCGTCATTGCAGCGCTCGATAGCGGGGCCTATCGTCTCGTCTGACAGGGAGGCGAAAATGAAAGAATGCAAGGTCATCCGGGGCAGCCTGAGCTTTCACGGCAAGCAGGGCATGGACTATTTTTCCGGCGTTTCGGCCGAGAGCGCCGGGTCCACCGGCATTTGCCTCCACATGCTTGTGCTGCCGCCCGGCGGCAAGGCCAAGCCGCATTTTCACGAGAACCACGAGACCGCTATCTACCAGCTTGAAGGCTCGACCTCGTTCTATCACGGGCCCAATCTCGAATTTCTCGATGAAGTCCATCAGGGCGACTATGTCTACATCCCAGCCGGCGTGCCGCATCAGCCGTTCAACCCGACCGATAGCATAGCCCGCGCCCTGATCGCGCGCACCGACCCCAACGAGCAGGAAAGCGTCGTGCTGCTTCCCGAGAGCGCCAGCCGTTTGTAGTCCGGGCGCGGCGCTTACCGAAAATTATCCAACTCATCTTAAAACTGGACGGAAAGCCCAAAGGGCGTTCGGGAGGAACTGAGATTTTTAGCGGTCCGCAGAATGCGGCCACAGGAACCCCATGTCCCTCAAGCATATGCCTATTCTCCAGAAATTCCTGCTGACCATCGTGGTCATGGCTGCCGCAGCCGTGATTCTCGGCACGGTGAGCTGGCGCGAAATCACCAGTCTCAAGGACACCATGCTGACCGTCGGCGCCAAGGAAGAGGCGGCGCGCGAGGCCATGGACCTGCGCATGGACATCATCGCCATCTCACGTATGACCTATCAGCTCGCCATGGCGCCGGAGCGCTCGGCTGATTTCGTCGCCGAAGCCGCCCGCCGCAGCGAAGAAATGCTCGGCCGCTTCCCCAAGATCGAAGCTGCGGCCGACGCCAAGGAAATGCAGCTCCTTGCCGATATCAAGCCGGTCATGACGGCCTACTTCGACAAGATCGACGCCATGCTGGCGGTCACCCCGAGCGGCGACATGACCCGCATTCGCGCCGCACTCGATGATGCACTGGCGTCCCAAAAAGTCGTGACCGACACGGTAAAACTCTACAGCACCTATTCGAGTGAGCTGATGGCTTCCATGCGCGCCGAGGCCGAGGCCCGCGCCAATACCGCCCTCATGGTCGTCATCGCGACTGCCACAACCGGCATCCTGCTTGGTCTCATTCTCTCGATCCTGATCGGCCGCCGCGCCATCGTCGCTCCGGTCCGCGCCCTCACCGAGAAGATGGAACTGCTCGCCGACGGCCAGCTCGACATTACTGTCGAGGAAGCCAGCCGTCGCGACGAAATCGGCAATATGGGCCGGGCCGTCGAAATTTTCCGCGAAAATGCCCGCCAGATCGCCGCGCTCAGCGCCGAGGAAGCCGAGCGCGCCCGCGCCCTCGTTACCCGCGCCGAAGTCATGGACCGCATGGCGACCGAAGTGCACACCGTGGTGGAAGCCGCCAGCCGCGGCGACTTCACCTATCGCGTCTCCGGCAATTTCGGAGATGAAGGGCTCAATGCCATCGCTTCGAGCCTCAATGGTCTCGTCGAAACCGTGGATCGCGGTCTCAACGAAAGCGGCGAAGTGCTCTCAGCCCTGGCCGACGCCAACCTCAACAAGCGCGTCGAGGGCCATTATGAAGGCGCCTTCGCCCGCCTCAAGACCAATACCAATGCCGTGGGCGATCGCCTGACCGAAATCGTCGGCCGCCTGCGCAACACCTCCCGCGCACTGAAGACAGCGACCGGCGAAATCCTCTCCGGCACCAATGACCTTGCCGAGCGCACCACCCGCTAGGCCGCAACGATCGAAGAAACCTCCGCCGCCATGGAGCAGCTCGCGTCCACCGTGCAGCAGAATGCCGAGCGCGCCCACGAGGCCAGCAAGGCTTCCGGCGCCCTGACCGTCGCTGCCGAAGAAGGCGGCGCAGTGATGAGCGACACGACGGCCGCCATGGAGCGCATCTCGTCCTCGTCGGCCAGCATTTCCAACATCATCGGGCTGATCGACGACATTGCCTTCCAGACCAACCTCTTGGCGCTCAACGCTTCGGTGGAAGCAGCGCGGGCGGGCGAGGCCGGCAAGGGTTTTGCCGTGGTCGCCGTGGAAGTGCGCCGCCTCGCACAGTCGACCGCGGAAGCCTCGCGCGATGTGAAAAACCTCGTCGAGCAGAGTGGTCGCGAAGTTGCCAGTGGTTCGCAACTCGTCATCGAGGCGGCAAAGAAACTCAATATGATGCTCGACATGGCGCGTTCCAGCAATTCGCTGATGGACGGCATTGCCCGCGACAGCCGCGAACAGGCTTCCGCCATCGACGAAGTCGCCGTCGCCGTCCGCCAGATGGACGAAATGACCCAGCACAATGCGGCGCTGGTTGAAGAAACCAATGCTGCCATCGAACAGACCGAAGGCCAGGCGAGCGAACTCGATAGCGTGGTCGAAATCTTCAGGCTCGATGGTGGCTCGGCCACGCGCCCAACCGCCCCGCGGACTAAACCCGCTGCCCCTGCAAAGCCTGCGACGGCCCGCTATCTGTCTCAAGGCAATGCGGCCATCTCGGCAGACTGGAGCGAGTTCTAGGCTCAGGCGCCTGCCATCGCCCCCTCCCAACCTCCCCCATCAAGGGGGGGTGTCGGGCCGGTGGGTAAGATAGAACCCCAAAACAAAAAAGGCCGGCATCGCTGCCGGCCTTTTGCATTCTCGTTGGACGAAACCGCTTATGCAGCTTCCTCGTCGTTTTCCGATTCAGCGGCATCCGCCTTGGTGCGCTTCGGGCTCTTGGCGAGCTGCTTTTCGATGAGCTGCACGGCTTCGGTCAGCGTCAGCTTGTTGACTGCGCTGATTTCGCGGCTCATGCGGTCCATGGCCTGCTCAAAGAGCTGGCGTTCGGAATAGGACTGCTCGGGCTGGTCGTCGGAGCGATAGAGATCGCGCACGACTTCGGAAATGGCGATCAGGTCGCCCGAATTGATCTTCGCTTCATATTCCTGGGCGCGGCGCGACCACATGGTGCGCTTGACGCGAGCCCGGCCCGTGACGGTTTCGAGGGCCTTCTTGACTTCGTCTTCTTCGGCCAGCTTGCGCATGCCGACGGACTTGATCTTGGCAACGGGAACGCGAAGGGTCAGCTTGTCCTGCTCGAAGCTGATGACGAACAGTTCGAGAGTGAGGCCAGCGACCTCTTGCTCTTCGATGTTCACGATCAGACCGACGCCATGGGCCGGATAGACGACATACTCACCCGTCTTGAAACCGAGCCGCTGCTGAGACTTCTTGGCTACCATATGCTGGAACTCCTTGTTGACGCCCCAAAATGAGCAGTTCCTTGCGGGAAGGACTGGTCATCCACACTACTTCGCCCGTTCATACGGGCTCTTTTACAGTACGAGCACCCACGGTCTTCGGTTCCGCTTTGTTCCGAAGCGCCATGCAACAGGGAATGTTGTGTCAAAAAAATCGTGCCTTGCGGCACGGTCTGGATGAAGGGCTGAACTGCATTTAGAAGGACCATAGCACAAAAATTCAGCAAAATCAAAAGGAACGAATCGCCTCCGCGACTCGTCCCTCCCGCGTCATCGACTGCCCATGACAGCTCAATGACAAATCCTTGCAAATGCTTAACTTCTCGACGCCAGTAGAAGCGCCCGACCAATCAGTCGCCTTCGCCGGGGGCTTCGGAAAAATACTTTTCGAGCTTGCCGGTCTCGCCATCACGTTCTTTTGCCTCTGGCAAGGCATCGCGGCGCTCGGTCAGATTGGGCCAGGCGGCGGCATATTTGCGGTTGAGTTCGAGCCAATTGTCGAGGCCGCTTTCCGTGTCGGGCCGGATGGCCTCGGCGGGGCATTCGGGCTCGCAGACGCCGCAATCGATACATTCATCGGGATGAATGACCAGCATGTTCTCGCCTTCGTAGAAACAGTCCACCGGACACACTTCCACGCAGTCCGTATATTTGCAGGCGATGCAATTATCAGTGACGATATAGGTCATAGAGAGGGCAGTCCTTGGCGGTCGCCGCGGCCCGGGGGCTGGCTTGGCGGCAGTCTCAACGGGTTTGGTGCTAAACTCTTTTCAGTTTTCGGGCAAGGCGCTAGCGCGGGACGGATTGGCGCAATTTCAGGCTGTGCTGAAAATGTGTGCCTAGTCGCCTTCGTCCTTGAGCGCGTCGGTCTCGCGGCGCTCTTTCTTGGTCGGCCTGCCGGCGCCCGCAGGACGCTCGGCAATGGCTGCCTCATAGGGCGAGCGCTCGGCCTTTGGCAGCGATGGCGGCGAAATGTCTTCGTAGAGACCCTGCGCTTCGCTCGCGGGCCCGCGTCGCGTCCCCGCATCGAGAATGCGCCAGACCAGAATCCGGCCATGCAGCGACATGGTCAGCACATCGCCTGCGCCAACCTTATGGTCGGTACGGTCCGTCCGTTCGGAATTGACCCGAACGGCACCAGTTTCGATGAGTTTTTGCGCCAAAGTGCGCGATTTGACGGCGCGCGAGAAGAACAGGAACCGGTCGAGCCGCTCCTTGTGGAGCGTTTCTCCCGGCCCTGCCAATCTTACTCCGACTTGCCGCGCAGGGCGGCAAGGGCTGCGAACGGGCTATCGGGATCGAAAGCCACCTTGCGCTCTTCGCGGGGCGGGCGGCGATCGCCACGATCGGGGCGCTCGTTCTTGTTGTCCGGACGCGGACGCTCTTCATTGCGCGGGCGCGTATTGGCCGGACGTGTATTCCCGGCGGGACGAGCCGAAGCCGCTTCGCCTTCGGGACGACGCGGGCCCTTGGGACGCGAGCGATCCGGACGGCCACGACCTTCGGTCTTGGCTTCGCCACCCTCGGCGCCTTCCGGGCGGCGATTGCCCTGCCGACGACCATTATGGTTGTTCTCGTTGTGACGACGGCCACCCGGGAACCAGATCTCGTCGAATTCCGGCTCGGCCGGCACCGTGGCTTCAGCGGCCTTGGTCTCATCGACCACACCTTCGGCGACAGCCGGAGCTTCCGCTTCAGCAGCAACCTCGGCAACAGCTTCGTCGACCGGCGCCTCCTCGGTCGGAGCATCGACCTCAGCAGATTTGTCAGCCAGAGCCGCCTCGAGCGCCGGCGCTTCAGCGCTGGCCTCGGCCGCCGGAGCGGCAACCTTGGGGGTACGGCGCACGCGATAGCCCAGGGACGACAGGATCGAAGCGAAATCTTCGCCCGAACAGCCAAGGAGGCTCGTCATCTCGACGGTGACGCGGAAACCATTGCCTTCGGCAGCGCCCGCCGGCGGCTCGCCCTGGAAACGGGTCGGATCGATGGCGATCAGCGGCCGAATGATATCGGCAAGACGTTCCAAGATATCGACGCGCACGGCACGCTTGCCGGCAACCTTGAAGCCGGCGATCTCATAGAGACGCGGGTCGACTTCGGGATCGACGAGGAAGGACGTGCGGCCCGAGAGCACGATATGCGGAATATCGGTGACGCCGGGCTGGCGGATGCCGCCATTGCGCAAGGCGAAGAGGATGAGGGCCAGTTCGCGCGGCGCCGGCTTCAAAGAAAGCGGAACATAGATGTGATAGGCACCGAACTTGATGCCAAGCTTGCGCATCTTGCCGCGCACGTCCTGGTCGAGATTCTTGACCTCATCGGAAACCTGTCCGCGGGGCAAAAGACCCAGATGTTCGAAGAGCTGGAAGGCGATACCGCGCGCCGCGCCCTCGACATCGGCCGGGGCTTCGAGCGCCATGACCTGTTCGAGCGTCGTGTTGACGTGATGGCGCAGCCAGAGTGCCAGACGATCCTGCACACGTTCGAGGTCGACACCGGTCAGCGATTCGTCGGCGAGGATGATGATGCGCGGCCGATAGAGGCTATCGCCTTCGGCAAGTTCGGCAACCACATCGCCGCGCCAGCGCAGACGACCATCGGTTGCAAGAACGAATTCCTCATTGGGCGCGCCGGCGAGGCGATCGGCGCGATTGCGGATCTCCGGCGCCACGACCTGGTCCGCTGCAGTGCGGGTGCCCTTGGCGTCTAGCTCTCCATCGGAGCGCGCCAGGGTGAAGCGGAAGCCTTCGAGCGTGCCGAGAAGGTGGCCTTCCAGCCTTACTTCGCCGCGCTCATTGATCTCGGGAGATACCATACGTTTGTCTTTCAGGTGGCGGAGCAGCACGCTGGTGCGCCGGTCGACGAATCTCTGGGTGAGACGCTCATGGAGGGCATCACTCAGGCGATCTTCAATCTCACGGGTCTTTTCGCGCCAATAGTGTGGGTCTGCAAGCCAGTTTTTGCGGTTGGCGACGAAGGTCCAGGTCCGGATCTGCTTGATCCGGTGACTGAGCGTTTCAATGTCACCTTCCGCATTGTCGCAAAAGCGAACCTGCTCGGCAATCCAATCAGTATTGACGGATACATTTTGCCTCAAATCCGAAAAGATCCGGGTGACGATCTCGCCATGCGCCGCCGGCGATATCCCCTGGTAGTCGGGAATCCCGCAGCATTCCCAGAGCAGTTTGACCGCTTCGTGGCCGCGGGCGAGTCCCGCAGCCTCATTTCGCGATAAAAATTCCAGCGCCAATTGGTCGGTCGCGATGGGCACCCGGGTCAGGGTCTTGTCTTCGGGAGACTTTTCAAGGCTTGAGCGCAGCCGGTCGATGGACGAGAAATCCAGCACGGAATTGCGCCATTGCAACACTTTGACCGGCTCGAAGTCGTGCGTTTCGAGTTGCACGACCAGTTCTTCGTCAAAACCTTCGGTGCCGCCGGTGACCCCAAAGCTGCCATTGCGCTTGTGCCGCCCGGCGCGGCCGGCGATCTGGCCGATCTCGGCGGGCGTCAGCGGCCGGCTCTGGCGGCCATCGAACTTGGTATCGTCGGCAAAGGCGACGTGATGAATATCGAGATTGAGCCCCATGCCGATGGCATCGGTGGCAACGAGAAAATCGACATCGCCATTCTGGTAAAGTTCCACCTGGGCGTTGCGCGTGCGCGGGCTGAGTGCGCCCATCACCACCGCGGCGCCACCCCGCTCGCGGCGGATCAATTCGGCAATGGCATAGACCTGCCGGGCCGAGAAGGCGACGATGGCGCTGCGGCTGGGCTGGCGCGAAATCTTCTTGGAACCGGCATAGGTCAGCTGTGAAAAGCGCGGCCGCTCGATGATTTCTGCGTGGGGCAGGAGCTTTCGGATGACATTGGCCATCGTCCCTGAGCCGAGCAGCAAGGTCTCATGGAAACCGCGCGCCTTGAGGATGCGATCGGTAAAGACGTGACCACGATCGAAGTCGGTCGCGGTCTGGATTTCGTCGACCGCGACGCAGTCGACATGGATATCCATCGGCATGGCTTCGACCGTCGCCACCCAGTAGCGCGGCTTTGGCGGCACGATGCGCTCTTCACCCGTTACCAAGGCAACGGCCTGTTCGCCGACGCGCTCGACCACTCGTGCATAGACTTCGCGCGCGAGAAGCCGCAGCGGCAGGCCGATCATCCCGGTGGGATGGGCCAGCATACGCTCGATGGCGTAATGGGTCTTGCCGGTATTGGTCGGCCCAAGGATGGCCTTGACCGACTGGGAGGAGAAAGAAGTCATCGCCCCTCTATTTAGGGTGCCGAACCTGCCATGGCGAGGGGCGAGAACATTTGTCCCACGAAAGCACGCCTTTTTGTGACACTGTTCGCTGCTTTTAAGATTTGGAACGGAGATAGAACGAACAGGGACAGAATCGGTTTCGACTCTGAATCCGGGTTTGTTCACGGCGATATCTAGTGGGCCAACAAGGGGAAAAGCCACTACCATCGTCACATCGGCGTCACGCTTGACCGAAGGGCGGCAAATCCCGTTCAGTTTCGTTAGAAAACCATGAAAATCGAGTGATTCCAGCTCCTTACGAACGAAAAATGAAAACGTCGTATCGGAAATTTTCTTTGCCGTTAGCACTTGAGCCCAGCTCCGCTGCGGCTCCCGGGCAAGATCTTCATACTTTTCCGTTTGACGTCCCAGCTTGGGTCGGCTGCTGACAGGGATCGTCAGCGGGCCGGGGATAGAACCACCTCCCAACACTTGTGAGGTTTTCCATGACCGTGTCCCCCACCCTGCCCGCACCGCTTCCCGAATATTTCGGCCGTACCGATGACACCAAGTTGCTGGACCTGTTTGCACCCGATGCCACCATCAAGGACGAGGGCAAGGTGCATCAGGGTGCGGCGGAGATTTCCGAATGGCTCGAAAGCGTCGAGGCCCGCTACCACCCGCGCTATCGCGTGATCGCTGCAGAACAGGACGGCGAGCGCGCAACTGTCACCTTCGTGGTGTCGGGCACCTTTCCGGGTAGCCCCGCCACCCTGCGCCAAAACTTCGTGCTGACCGGAAACCGTATCCAGCGCATTGAAACACTGTGACGTCCCAAAACCGGGCAGATTTTGCCCAGTTGAGACGCGAGCATTAACGTTTGGTCCAAAAGCAGAACGAACAGGGGCAGAATCAAGCTTTTCGGACAATGCCGGCTTTGTTCTCCACGATGGGTAGTGGGTCACACCGACCCGGAGCACAAGTCTGGCGCCTCCTCGGCGAAACCACTGGAAATCGTATTCATCTGCATAAACAATGACTTAAAAATGTGGGGCGACGCGACTTTCCTGCCGGCGTGTTACCGCAACAAAAAAGGGCGCCGCGGCGCCCTTAATTCCAAAAGCCCGCAATCCGGGGCCAGAAAAATGCAAAATTGAGAAAAAACCTTTTGACCGTGCCAACTTAGGACAGAGGTTCAAAACTCGGCTTTGGTCAGTACCATGGAGAGATCGCCCATCGAGGTGCCGAGCAGCACGCGATAGGGGATGAAATAGCCGCTATCACCGAGGGGCATGTACCAAATCAGGATACGGCTCTCGTCGGCGAGGTAATTGGTGATCTCATTGTTCTGATAGTGCCCGGAGATCGGTTCATAGGCGACCGAACAGAGCACCACCGGCCCCTGATAGCCCGTGCGCGGCGAAGTGGCATTGTCATCGCTGACGAAGCTCATATCGAGATTGAAACGCTCGACCCCGGTAAAGACCCGCATGCGCCGATCGCAAAGGCTCTTGTCCAGCGCCCTTCCCTTGAGCACGAAGGACGACACGAAATCCGCCACCCCGGTGAGGTGGCTGCGCTCGAGCGGCACGCGGTCATAGTCGCTGACCGGCGGATCGACCTTGAAGGACGAGACATTTTGTCCGGCAAAGCCGACATCGACCTTGAAAGTCTGGCCGCTGGCGCGTGTTTCCAGCGCAAAGCTTTCCGAACGCAGCGTCCCGCCCGAGGATTTGCCCTTGGCGGTGACATTGGCCGTACCGCTCGCCACCACCGCACCGAGCCCGGCGACATTAGCCTTGACGCCCAGCGTATAGGAACTGCCATCGTCATCGAGGTCGATATGCATCATGGCGACATTGATGCCGCCAAGGGTCAGCACATAGCTGGCCGTTGCATCGACCGGCGCAGCCTGCGCTTGGGAAAGGCCTAGAAGAAGGGCGGAGGCAGCAAGGCTGGTTCGGATCAAGATAGTGTCTCGTCTCGTGCGGCATGGGCCCCAAGAGGGCGCGTTCGCGAATCACCGATGAAAGACCAAGGTGCCGCCGAGATGTGGTACTGGCAAGGCGCTCGCAGGTGTTTGAGGCCCGTGCGGCTTGACGGGACCGCCCCTTTTCTCTAAGACGCCCGCAGATTTCATCACAATCGAGGCCCGTAGCGGGATTTCCCGCCACGCAGGACCTTTACACAAATAGGATATCTACTATGGCACGTCGCTGCGAACTCACCGGTAAGGGTGTTCTGGTGGGCAACACCGTTTCCCACGCTCTCAACCGTCACCGTCGTCGTTTTCTCCCGAACCTGATCAACGTGACCCTGATCTCCGACGCCCTGCAGCGTCCGATCAAGCTGCGCATTTCTGCTGCAGCTCTGCGTTCGGTCGAGCACCGCGGTGGCCTCGATGCATTCCTGATCAAGCAGGATGATGCCGATCTGTCCCCGGTCGCCCTGGGCATCAAGAAGGAAGTGCGCGCCGCCCTCGCCGGCTAATCGCGCTTCTGCTAGAATTTGAGCCGCGCGTGCCCCCGGGCCGCGCGGCTTTTGCTTTTTATATAAGTCTCATTCCCGCACCGGTCTTCTGCCGGCTCGTGGCTAAAAGAGGTGCATTCTGATGCTTTCTCGTTTCCTGGCGGCCGTAGCCGCCATGGTCGTAGTCGTTGCTGCGTCCAATATCCTGGTGCTCTATCCCTTTCAGGTCCAGCTCGGCTCGGTCAATCTCGCCGACCTCCTGACCTGGGGCGCCTTCACCTTCCCCTTCGCCTTCCTCATCACCGATCTCACCAATCGCTATGATGGCCCGCGCAACGCGCGCCGCGTCGTGCTGGTCGGTTTTCTGGTCGGCCTAGCGGTGTCCTTCTATCTGAGCTTCCATCCCCTGCCCTGGAATGCCGGCGGCACGCCTGCCACGACGCAGCGCATCGCGCTCGCTTCGGCCGCAGCCTTCGTCACCGGCCAGTTGCTCGATATCAGCATCTTCTCGCGCCTCCGCGCCGCCCGGGCCTGGTTCCTGCCGCCGCTGGTCGCCTCGCTCTTTGGCTCCATGATCGACACGGCAATCTTCTTTACCGTCGCCTTCGCGCCTGTGCTTGCCGGTATCGACGCGCTTTTCGGCCTCGAGGATGGTTCTCTGGCCTTCCCGGCGCCCTTCCTCGGCATTGGCCCCGAAGTCCCGCTCTGGACCTCTCTGGCTGCCGGTGATTTCCTCGTAAAATTCCTGGCCGCGCTGGTGCTGCTGGCGCCCTATCGCGCCCTCATGGGCAAGCTCAAGCCGCTGCCGCCGCTCGGCAACCGCACGCTCGCCTAGCAGGTAACGCGAATCTCGGCAAAGCCGGTGGTGGCCTCGTCACCGCCGGAGGTGACCGCGATCATGCAGGCCGTGCCCGGCAAAGGCACGGTACTGCCAGAGGGCACAGTGGTGCCGTCGGTCAGCGAAATATAGCCATTGTTGACATTCATCACTTCGATGGTCGTCTCGGTGCCGCAGACGGGATAGGAGTCCCCGGCGGCAACGAGCAGGCGCATGCCTGAGGGCAAGCAATCGCCATCGCTCTCGGTGGACGCCGTGGGACCCGACGCAGATGGTGCTGCTGTCGGCACTGCCTCGGCGGCCGCAGCCACGCCGCGCCAATTCTGTTCGAGGATGGCAAGGCGATTTTCGAGCGCCGACAGGGCCGCAGCTTCGGGCGCCTGCGCCGCGACCGGGGCCGGCGTCGTCTGCGCTCCACGCTGGACATAGAGATCAAGGCTGAGGCGCAACTGGGCGATTTCGGTTGAAACCCGCAGCATTTCCCGGCGCATATCGGTATAGATCCAGGCGCTGGCTGCAAGGGAGGCAAGCCCGATCACCGCGGCGCAAATGCCGAAGATCAGGTTCTTCTTCAACCGACGCCGGGGCCGCCTGACCCTGGCAAGGGCCGGAGAGTCAATATCGCCCACGAGCACGTCGGGGGCCTCCCCGGCATTGCCAGTTTCCGGCGATGTCTTCTCGCTCGGCTTGTCGTCCACGCCGCTCGCTCCTCGTCACATTGGCGTGACGGGGGTCACACCAAACTGGGGCCGAACTAAGGACCAAATCTATTGCGCAGGCGTTGCAGCGACTTCGGTCGTCGGCTGCGGATTGCCCGTAATCATATTGCCAATGCCCGAAAAGAACCCGGACACCGCCTCGCTTCTTTCCTTGAGCGCCGCTTCATTGGCCGCCTGACGTTGGACGCCTGCCGCCACATTGGCGAGAGCGCTGGCATCGGCAACCTTGCGGGCTTCAACCTCGGCATTCTGGTAGGTCGCCGGGCACGGCCCGATGGGATTGAGCCCCGATGCCGTCGGATTGAAGATATAGCGCTGCTCGCACACGTCCCATGCCGGCGGGGTCTTGGTCAGGTCGAAATAGTCGTAGCCTTCCTTGATGTTCCGCCAGAACGCGAGGTGCTGGTTCGAGGCGTTCTGGGTCAGGCTGGCCGTGGTCATGCGGAACGGGAAAATCTGCACCTGGAAGCTCGGATTGCCGCCCTTGAACGTTTCACGGGCAAGGGCATAGATCTCGGCAATGCCGGCATCGGTCATGGCATAACAGCCGACCGACTTGCAGTCGCCATGCACCATCAGGTTCGAACCCGAGCGGCCATTGGCGCGGTCGAACTTGTTCGGGAAGCCGGTATTGAAGGCGAGATAGTAGTTCGACTTCGGATTCATCAGGCCGGGCGTGATCGTATAGAACCCTTCCGGGCTCTGATAATCGCCTTCCTTGAATTTCGGGCCCAGATCGCCGGAATAGGAGCAGATCTCGTAGGTCTTGAGTATCTTGTACTGGCCCGAGCTCGTGCGCTTCCACACTTCGAGCTGCTCTTCCTTCTTGAAGATGCGTACAACCATGGCTTCGCCCGGCGAAGAGCCCATGTCGTGAAGCGCCTTCACCATGGCCGGGGCCAGAGGGATATTGTGCCGGTTGTCGCCACCCCCGACGAAATTGGAGCAGGCGGCGAGCCCGAAGCCCAGCCACACGATGATGATGAACGCTGCGATGCGATGAAAGAGATTGGCAGTCACGAACAGGGCCCGAAAAATCCGCCCAGAGGGGCATGGTTAGCGCAGCATGACTAGGCTGGGTGAAGGAAGCCTTATCACGCCGCCCGGTCAGGCGGAAAGCTCCCCACTTTCACGCAATAGTGTGGATGCTGGCCGCGCATTTTGACCCGATGACAGGACTGCTCAAACCCGCTAGAAAGCCTGCAGTGGCCGGAAGGCGGCCCGCAGCTCGCGCCTGGTTCAGGCATGGCAAATACCTTCTTCTTGCGACATGCGCTTTCCCTTTCCTTTTGGGCGACGCCGTCGGCAATGCGAGCGCTGACTTGACGTTTCGCCCATGTGGAGACGGAACCATGCGCGATTTTCGCGATGCAAAGGCCATGGCCAAGGCCCTGAAACTGGCCATCGAACAGGACGGCACCGAGATTACCCATACAAGGGCGCTCGAGATCGTCGCCCGCCAGTTCGATTTCCCAAGCTGGAACGTGCTTTCCAGCAAGATCGAGAAAGCCGAAGAGACGCCCGCCATTGCCTTCGAACAGGCCGTGCCGATCGTGCGCATCTTCGACCTCGCCAAAACCCAGGAATTCTACTTCGACTTTTTGGGCTTCTCGCTCGATTGGGAACACCGCTATGGCGAGAATTTCCCGGTCTATATGCAGGTTTCCCGCGCCGGACTGCGGTTGCATCTTTCCGAGCATGCCGGAGACGCCACACCCGCCGGCAATATGTGCGTCTATATGAAAGGCATTCGCGCCTTTCATGCCGAGCTGATCGGGAAGAACTATCGTTACATGAAGCCGGGGCTCGAAAAGAGCGACGACCGGCTAGAAGTGACCGTCACCGATCCCTTCAACAACCACATTCGCTTCATGGAAATCGTGGGGTACTAGCCCCAGGAGAAGCGTCCACCGTCATGGCCAAAACCATGACGGTAGACGAATGCGTTAGGTGCTGGCCGCCTTGGCATTGGCCTTGGCCACCAGCTCATCGGGGATATCGTCGAAGCTGGCATAGTTCATGTTGTAGAGGCGCGAGTAGAGCCCGCCCAGCTCCATGAGCTGGTCATGATTGCCCTCTTCGATCTTCTCGCCGCTCTGCAGCACGATGATCCGGTCGGCACCACGAATGGTGGCGAGACGGTGGGCGATGACGAGGCCGGTGCGTCCCTTGAGCAGGATTTCGAGCGCCTTCTGGATCTGCCGCTCGGTATAGCTGTCGATATTGGCCGTCGCCTCGTCGAGCACCAGGATTTTCGCGTCGGCAACCAGCGCGCGGGCAAAGCTCAGGAGTTGGCGCTGGCCCAGCGACAGGTTGGACCCACGCTGCTCGAGGCGGCTGTCATAGCCACCCGGCAGACGCTCGATGAACTCATGCGCACCCACAGCCTTGGCCGCCGCAATAACATCTTCACGGGTCGCCGAAGCCTTGTTGTACTTGATGTTTTCAAACACCGTGCCAGTGAAGAGGAACGGCTCCTGCAGCACCATGGCGACCTGTTCGCCCAACGACTCCTGGGTGACATTGCGCACGTCGTGCCCACCAACCAGCACCGCGCCGCCCTGCACTTCATAGAAACGATGAACGAGCGCCATGGCACTGGTCTTGCCCGAGCCGGTCGGGCCGACAAGCGCTACGGTTTCTCCGGGATTCACCCGGAAGGAGACGTTCTTGAGCACCGGCCGATTGGGGTCATAGCCAAAGACCACATCGTGGAAGGCCACCGAGCCGTCCATATCGCCAGTCAGCGTCAGCGCATCAGGCTTGTCGGTAATGGTCACCGGCAAGTCCAGCACTTCGGTGATGCGACGCCCCGAAGTCATGGCGCGCTGCATGATCGAATACTGCATGGTCAGCGAGCGGATCGGGTCGAAGAAGCGCTGGATATAGAACAGGAACGCCACGATGACGCCGACCTGCAAAGTGCCATTGAGCACCAGCGAGCCACCGACCAGCACCACGGTCGCCATGGCGATACCGGTGAGGCTGTCGACGATGGGAACCATCACCTGCGCATATTTCGAGCCGGTGAGCTGGGTTTCGAGGTTGTGATAAGCCTTGTCATCATAGAGGTCGAAATTGACCTGCTGGCGCTCGAGGTTCTGCACCGTGCGCACGCCATTGATGCCTTCGGCCATGGCGCCATTGGTCAGTGAGTTCGTCTCATGCGCTGCCCAGAAGGCGCGCTTGGCCGGTGGCAGCCAGAAGATGCGGACGATGAACAGCACCGGCATGGTGACGAGCGTCAGCAGCCCCAGCCAGGGATCAAGCGTCAGCAAAACCGCGACAATGCCGAACAGCAACACGATGTCGCCGACGGAAATGACCGAGGTCTCCAGAAATTCCTGCATGGAATTGACGTCACCCTGCAAGCGGCTCATCAGGCGACCGACTTCGGTCTTGTCCATGAAACTCAGGGACACGCGCTGAAGCTGCGCAAACATGGCGCGGCGCATGTCGAAGAGCACATTTTCCGCGACCTGCCCCACCTGCGTTTCCTGCACATAGGACGCGCCGAAATTGAACAGCACGGCCACCGCAAAAGCCACCACGGCCCAGATCAGGTTGGTGGCATCGCCTCCCGGCACCAGCGCCCCGTCAATGGCCCAGCCGATGATCAGCGGAATGGCAAGCTGGGTCACGGTGAACACCAGCACCGCCGCCACCGACAGGTAGATCTTCACGCGATACGGCTTCACGAAAGCCCAGATACGCCGCACGGTTTTCGGGTCATAGGCCTTGCCAAAGACCTCTTCCTCGATGCGATGGCTGCCTACGGAAGCGCGCGGCGGCCGTTGGCCCGGAAAACTTGCGACGTCCCGTTCGTCGTCCTCGACCACGCTCATTGGGCGGCCCTTTCTACGTCGATATCCTCGGTCGGTCGCGTCTGGAGGTCATAGAGCGCGCTATAGCGCCCACCCTGAGCCAGCAGCTCGGCATGGCTGCCGCGCTCGACGATCTCGCCGTCTTCGAGGAACAGAATAGTGTCGGCATGCATCAGCGATGACAGGCGATGCGCGATGATGATGGTCACGCGATCGCTGGCATAGGCGCGGATGGCCGAGCGGATGCGATGCTCGGTGCCGGCATCAATGGCGGCGGTCGAGTCGTCGAAGACCATTACCGCCGGGCGCAGTACGAGGCTACGGGCAATCGCAAGGCGTTGCCGCTGGCCGCCCGAAAGCGACACGCCGCGTTCACCAACCACCGTGTCATAGTCGGTCGGCAGGCCCATGATGTAATTATGGAGCTGGGCGCTTTCTGCCGCCTTCTCGATCTTGGTTTCCTTGGCCCAAGGATCGCCATAGGCGATGTTGTTTTCGATCGTGGTGGTGAAGAGGAACGAGTCCTGCTGCACCACGCCGACCTGCCGACGCAGGGATTCGAGCGTCACATCGCGCACGTCCTGCCCGTCAATGGTCACGCGGCCCGAGGTGACGTCGTAAAAGCGCGGGATGAGATGAGCGACGGTCGACTTGCCGCTACCCGGCGCACCGACAATACCGATGGTCTCGCCGGCCCGACCTTCGAAGGTAATCCCCTTGAGCGTCGGATGGGTGGCGCCGGGATAGGTGAAGTGCACGTTCTCGAAGCGCAAGGTGCCTTCGCCAAGCTGCAGCGGCACGGCACCGGGCTTGTCCTCGATCTCGATGGCCTGATCGATGAAGGCATAGAAGCGCTGGCCACAGGTATCGGCGCGGGCGAAGGAGTTGACCATCAGGCCGAGCTGACGCACCGGCATCTGCAGGATGGTCATGAAGGTCAGGAAGCTCGCGAGCGTACCGACGCTCATCTCCCCGCCGATGACCTTGTTGCCGCCAACCCAGAGCACAAGGCCCATCGCCGCGAAGAAGGAGAAGGTCATCATCGAGGTGTTCTTGACGCGGATGAGCACACGCTCATGCGCCAGTTCCAGCGCCGATTTCGACGACCGATCGAATTTGTCGAGTTCGAATTTCTGGCCCGAGAAGGCGCGCACCACGCGGATGCCGCCGAGATTCTCTTCCATGACGCGGGTCATGATCGAAAGCCGCTCCTGCAACACGACCCAGGTGGCACGCAGCATCAACTGCGCCACCGAAGAGCGCCAGGCAACGAACGGCACGAAGCTCAACGCCAGGAGGCCAAGCACCACATCTGTGCTCAGCAGCATATAGGCGCCCACCCCGATCAACACCGTGAGCAGGATCGTGCGCACGAAGCCGGTCGAAAAGAACATACGTACGCCGTCGAGATCGAGCAGGCCCAGGGTGATCAGGTCACCCGAATGCACGCGGTCATGGTAGGAATAGGAGAGTTTTTGCACCTTGTCGTAGAAGGCGAGGCGCAGCTCATAGCCGACATGGTGGCCGACCGATTCCGAATAGTAGTTCTGGACGAGGGTGAACAGGCCACGCGCCACCGAGACGAGGAGCAGCGTTACCGCGCTCCAGAGCAATGCCTGCTGGGCCCCCTCTGCCGCCGTGCTCAGCACATTTTGTGCCTGATCCACCGCATGGCCGAGCAGGCGCGGAATCATCAATTGCAACACCGAGGCGATGATCGTTGCACCAATGGCTAGGCTCGCCTGCCAATAATGCCGCAGGGAGAAGAAGGTGATGCGCAACAACGGGCTTCGGCCTTTGCCGGCATATACGGCGGCCAAGTGAGCCCGAGCATCGCCGCGTGAACGTTCGCGGCCAGCCTTGAGGGTAGGCAAGGGATTATCCAGACATCAAAAAGTGGGGCCCGAACGGGGAGGCGGGGATCCGTCGACCGAGGATCGGGCAAATCAATGCCTGCCTATAAAAGTCGCATTGCGCGTACCATTCAAGGTGCAAATTGCGCAAAATTTGCAACTTTTTGGCGCCCCGCTACGCGAGACGCCAAAAAGGGGTTTGTTGGCCATCTGAGGGATGGCGTGGGCGATCTATTCGAGCCGCACCAGCAGGTCCTTGGCATCGATCTGGTCACCCGGACGAATAAGCAGTTCCGCCACCACGCCATCAACTTCGGCATGGATCGCCGTTTCCATCTTCATAGCTTCGATCGAGCAGAGCACGTCGCCGACCTCGACCTTCTGGCCTTCTTTGACGGCGAGGGTCGAGATGACGCCCGGCATGGGCGCGCCGACCTGCTTGGGATCGCCCGCGACGGCCTTGGCGCGGACCTTGACCTCACCGGCCTTCAACCGGTCTGGCACCACAATGGTACGCGGCTGACCGTTGAGGTCGAAGAAGACACGAACCTCGCCCTTTTCGTTGGTCGGAGCACGGCCGAGATAATTGACGACCAGCGTCTTGCCTTTCTCGATATCGACAAGCAACTCGTCGCCTTCTTCGAGACCATAGAAATAGACCGGCGTCGGCAGGGCTTCAGTCGGACCATAACGATCCTGGGTCTTTTCGAAATCCGAATAGACTTTTGGGTACATCAGGTACGAGGCAAGCCGGAAGTCGTCGACGGGCAAGCCGACTTCATCCGAAATCTTCTTGCGCTCGGCTTCAAGGTCCACATCCCTAAGATAGGAGCCAGGACGCTCGGTGAGCGGCGTGCGGCCCTTAAGCACCTTCTTCTGCAGCGCCTGCGGGAAACCACCGGGAGGCTGGCCGAGATCACCGGCAAAGAAGCCGACGACGGAATCGGGGAAGGCGATGTCCTTGTCCGCATTCTCAACATCGGCGCGGGTAATTCCGGCCGAAACCATGGCCAGCGCCATATCGCCGACGACCTTGGACGACGGCGTCACCTTGACGATATCGCCGAACATCTTGTTCACGTCGGCATAGGTCTGGGCGACCTCGTGCCAGCGGGTTTCAAGGCCGAGCGAACGGGCCTGTTCCTTGAGATTGGTGAACTGGCCGCCCGGCATTTCGTGCAGATAAACTTCCGAAGCACCGCCCTTGAGATCGCTCTCGAAGGCGCGGTACTGGGTGCGCACGGCCTCCCAATAGAACGAAATCTGGCGGATCGCCTTGGAGTCGAGCTGCGGATCGCGTTCCGAACCATCAAGCGCGGCAACCAGTGAACCCAGGGTCGGCTGCGACGTGGTCGAGGACAGTGCATCCATCGCCGCATCGACGGCATCCACCCCAGCTTCCACCGCCGCCAGCACCGTCGCCGCCGAAGCGCCCGAGGTATCATGGGTGTGGAGGTGGATCGGCAGGTCGGTCTCGTTGCGCAGTGTCGAGATCAACTTGCGAGCCGCGGCGGGCTTGAGCAGACCCGCCATGTCCTTGATGCCGAGAACATGGACGCCAGCGGCCTCCAGTTCCTTCGCCAGACCAACATAGTACTTCAGGTCATACTTGGAGCGGTCGGGATCAAAGAGGTCACCGGTATAGCAGATGGCGCCTTCTGCCACCTTACCCTCGGTCGCGACGGCATCGATCGAAACGCGCATGTTTTCGACCCAGTTTAGGCAATCGAAGATGCGGAAGATATCAACGCCACCCTTGGCCGCCTGCTTGACGAAGAATTTTACGACATTGTCGGGATAGTTCGTGTAGCCGACGCCATTGGAGCCGCGCAGCAGCATTTGCGTGAGAATGTTCGGCGCGCCTTCGCGCACTTTGGCGAGGCGCTCCCACGGGTCCTCATTGAGGAAGCGCATGGAGACGTCAAAGGTCGCGCCGCCCCAGCATTCGAGCGAAAAGAGGTTCGGCAGCCCGCGAGAATAGGCCTGAGCAATCCGGGTTATATCGAACGAGCGCATGCGCGTCGCGAGCAGCGACTGGTGCGCATCGCGCATTGTCGTATCGGTAAAGAGCACGCGGCCCTGACGCTTCATCCACTTGGCAAGGCCCACCGGACCATCGCGATCCAGAACCTGCCGGCTGCCTTCCACCACGATCAGCGGATCGAATTCCGGCACGAAGGGCGCAGCAGCATCGGCTGGCGGCCGCGGACGGTCGCGCACTTCCGGATGCCCGTTCACGGTCACATCAGCGATATAGCTCAGGAGCTTGGTCGCACGATCGCGGCGCGGCTTGAAGTTGAACAGTTCCGGCGTCGTATCGATGAAGCGCGTCGTATAGCGGTTTTCAACAAAGTCCGGATGCGTGATGATGTTTTCGAGGAAAGCGAGATTGGTCGCCACGCCACGAATACGGAACTCGCGCAAAGCGCGGTGCATGCGCGAAATGGCCTCTTCGGCGCTCGGCGCCCAGCAGGTCACCTTTTCGAGCAGCGGATCGTAGTACCGGGTGATCACCGCGCCAGAATAGGCCGTGCCACCATCGAGACGCACGCCAAAGCCCGTGGCGCCGCGGTAGGCAGTAATGCGGCCATAGTCCGGAATGAAGTTCTGTTCCGGATCTTCCGTCGTCACGCGGCACTGAATGGCATTGCCATTGAGCCGGATGTTTTCTTGGCTTGGGACGCCCGATTCCGGCGTACCGATCACAGCGCCATCGAGCAGGTGAATCTGCGCCTTGACGATATCGATGCCCGTCACTTCTTCGGTGACGGTATGCTCCACCTGAATGCGCGGGTTCACTTCGATGAAGTAGAACTTGTCGGTATCGGCATCCATCAGGAATTCGACCGTACCAGCGCCACGATAGTTCGCGGCATTGCCGAGGCGCACGGCAGCGTCGGTCAGGTCCTTGCGGACGGCATCAGAGAGATAGGGCGCGGGCGCGCGCTCGACCACCTTCTGGTTGCGGCGCTGTACCGAGCAGTCGCGCTCGTAAAGGTGTACGAGATTGCCGTGATCGTCGCCAATGAGCTGCACTTCGACGTGGCGGGCGCGCTCAATCAGCTTTTCGAGATACATCTCGTCCTTGCCGAAAGCCGCCTTAGCCTCGCGCTTGCCTTCCGAAACTTCCGAAAGCAGCGTCTTTTCATCCATGATGCGGCGCATGCCGCGACCGCCGCCGCCCCACGATGCCTTGAGCATCAACGGATAGCCGATCTCGGCCGCGAGTTTTTTGATCACTTCTGGATCGTCGGGCAGCGCTTCAGTCGCGGGCACCACCGGGACTTTCGAGGCGATCGCCATATTGCGCGCGGCAACCTTGTTGCCGAGATCGCGCATGGTCTGGGCGCGCGGACCGATGAAGATGATGCCGGCATCGTCGCACGCATCGACGAATTCCGGGCTTTCCGACAAGAGGCCATAGCCGGGGTGGATCGCATCGGCGCCGGAGATACGGGCGATGCGGATATATTCTTCGATTTGAAGATAGGCTTCGACCGGGCCCTTGCCCTTGCCAATCAGATAGGCCTCGTCGGCCTTGAAGCGATGCAGCGCCAGTTTGTCTTCTTCGGCATAGACCGCGACGGTCTTGAGCCCGAGTTCGTTGGCGGCGCGAAACACGCGGATGGCGATTTCGCTGCGGTTGGCGACGAGGATTTTCTTGATTGGCATCGATTTAAATTCCGAGCAGGAGAGGTTGAGGACCCGTGCACCCGGGTCCGGCTCAGCTTGTGTCGGTAGAATGGATGGCGGGCCATCCACGCCGCCAAATTGGTTATATCAGCTTCTCGAAAGAATGCCGGCCAGATGGCTCATGTCGTAGCCGGCTTCCGCCGCCTGCGAGATGATTTCCGACGCATCCATCTCGCCGGCCTGGCTCAACGCCCAAAGGGTCGTCGAACGCGTACCCGAACGGCAGAAGCAGAATACAGGGCCGTCGCTCCCCTCGATGACGGCCTTGGTCTTCTCGACGAGGTCGGCATTGACGCCTTCTCGTCCCAGCGGGATCGCATGATAGGCTAGACCAGCCGCCTTGGCGGCAGCCTCGATTTCCTCACCCGCCGGCTGGTCGGGTGATTCACCGTCGGGACGGTTGTTGACGATGGCAACGAAACCCAGGGATTTGAGCGTGGCGACATCTTCCGGGCTGATCTGCCCAGAAACGCTGACGTGGTCGTTGATCCGCTTCAAGTCCAAGTCGCTACTCCCCAAATCCGCCCATTGGCTTCCCGCCCCCCTTATATCCACCGGGCGGCAAGCCATGCAACTGTCGGTTAGTCGAAGAGTACTGATAGTTACGCTCAGGCCGCGTCGGCGACCGCCAGACGCTTGAGCGGCGCCGGCCGGCCAAGCAGATAGCCCTGAAAGGCGCTGCAACCGGCGCGACGCAGCATATCGAGCTGTGCTTCGGTCTCGACGCCCTCGGCGATCACATCGACTTTCAGCGAGCGGGCAATATCGCAGATGGCGCCGACGATCATGGCATCGATCCGGTTGTCGCCCAGATTGGCGATATAGGTGCGGTCGATCTTGATGATATCGAAGGCAAAGCCGCGCAGATATTGCAGGCTCGCATGTCCCGCCCCGAAATCGTCGATGGCAACTTTTAGCCCAAAGGCCCTGATAGCATCGAGATTGGCCTGTTCTACGGCACCCGCCACCATGGGCACTGTCTCGGTGACCTCGACAATCAGCATGCCCGGGTCGACGCCCATTTCCTCGACCACAAGGCCCAATTGCCGCGCAAAATCAGAGCGGCGCAACTGGGCGGGCGAGACATTGACGGCAACCGGGGTTCGCAAGGTTTCGAGATCGGCACAGGCCCGTCGCAAAACCCATTCGCCGAGCTTGTCGATCAGGTCGCTTTCCTCGGCAATGGCGATGAACTGGGCCGGCGGAATCATGCCGCGCACCGTGTGCTTCCAGCGGAGGAGTGCTTCATGCGAGCGCACGCGCATGTCGGCACCAAAGACCGGCTGGTAATGCAGTTCAAGTTCATCCATCAGCAGCGCTGCGCGCAATTCGCGCTCGATGAAGCGGCGATGACGCTCGTCGCCCAGCATGTCGGGATCGAAGGCCACGACCTGCCGCCGCCCCGCCTTTTTACCCTTGTAGAGCGCCAGATCCGCCTTGGCGATGAGATCGTCGACATCGGTGGCATCGGCCGGGGCCAGGGCTAGGCCGATGGTCGCCGAAAGCCGAGTCGGACGACCGGCGACATTGACCGGCTGATCGAGCCGGCGCAGCAATTCTTCGCCGAGCCGCCGCAACGCGCCGCGATTGTCGCAACCGGGAATGGCAATGCCGAATTCGTCGCCGCCGAGGCGGCCGACAACGGCGCCGGGCATGACGATGCCGATGGTTTTGGCGAGGTGCGTCAGGGCAGCATCGCCGGCCGCATGCCCCGCCCCGTCATTGAGCACCTTGAGATTGTCCATATCGAGCAGCAGATAGCCCAGCGACTTGTCCGAGCCGTGGTGCACATCGTTGCGCAGCGCTTCCATGAAATAGGAGCGCGTGAAAACCCCGGTCAACGCATCGCGATGCACCGAGGCCATGACGGCTCGCGTGGTCCGCGCCGAGCGCAGGAGGTCGCGGCGGATCGTGCGATGACCCGCAATCAGCCCAACTAGCCCCAAAGCCGATAGCGATGCGACAACGAGGATCATGGAAGGATCGAGCCGGTCCGCGACGCGGCTGACGAGCAGCAGCGCGGTCGCGACCGCAGCCAGAAAACTGAGGGCAACGAGAATGGCAATGGAGCGATAATTCGACAGGATGAGCCCGAAGCGGTCGACCTGGCGAATATCTCGGTCGCCGGCGCTGCTTCTGCGCAATGCACGGCCCGGTCGGGAAAGACCACGAGCAAGCATCGCTCGGCTCCGCTCTCTTAACGAAAGATTCATAAACAGTTCAGGGGCTTAAAGGCGCATATGGCAGCACATTACGTCACCGGGCAGCGCCCCGGATGACGGTTCGATGACAAATCCTCGAAGCCCAAATTTATGGTATATGGCGCGTAAAGCCGCTCAGGGGGGCGCGCCGAGCCAGGTGCCCCAGAGATCGCGGCGCGTGGCGACAAAGCGCTCCGCTATTCCCTCGGCCGTCGCGCCGGGCTCGTTGAGCTGGCCAAGCAACGTATTCATTTCCGCGATCGGCATTGTCGCCCGCTGGAAATAGGATGCGACGGTTGGGGCTTCGGTAAAAACCCACTCCGCCAATGCGGTGACGACCGTTTCGGCTGGAAAGGAAGAAGGCTTGGGCGCCGCGCATTCAAGCCGCGCCAGGCATTTCATCGCCTCGTCGTCATAGGCACCCATGTCGAGAGCCCGGAAATCGAGCTGTGCCAGAACCGCATTGGGCTGCCAATAATAGAGGACAAAATTCTCGCGCCGACTTACCGCTTCGGCAATCAGTGCATCCATTTCGAAGCGGTTGGCCGGCTCGACCAATTGCACGAGATTGGTCAGGCCATAGGCGGCGATGAGATTGCGATTGATGACCGAACAGGCCCAGTCCGCGGGACAGGAAATGAAGCGGACGGGGCTTTCACTTGTCTCGGTCGAGAGCAGCGACTGCAGGGCTGCCGCGCTTGGCGGTCCGCCAAAGGCGCCCTCCATATAGGCCGGCACGAACCAGCCCTCCATCGTCGCTTCGGCATAGCTCGGCGCGACACTGCGCACCATCTGGGTTTCGATGGTACCGTTCCACACGGCAGCGATCCGGGTCACCCACATTTCCGGCGCCACGGCCGGCTGCCCCGTAGACCCCATGGAAGATGCGGTTGCAGCGAGGTCGCCGGGCACGACGCGCGCATCACAGGCGAATTCGGCATTGAGGATCCGGGTATGGATTTCTGCAAGCAGTTCCGCTGACGGCCAACTCATGCGCGCAATGGTCATGGGCTGGTTGCCGCAGGGCGGTGGCGGGGTCGCGGGCGTTTCGACGACTTCGCCCGTGGGCTCGGCCGGTGCGGCGCCTTGCGGTTGATCCTGGGCACTATCGAGCACAGTGATCTGCGCCAGGGCCGGACCGGCCAAAAGGGCCAGCATCAAGCCAGCAAAGACAGGGTGCCGAAATCGCATGCGCATCCTCATTCCACCGGTGCCAGTCTATGCGCAATCGCCTTGCCTTAAGCAACCGCGAGCGTTCACCATTTTGCCCAAGACCCCCGGTGACTCCCCACACGAAAATGTGCAACAGTCGCGCCAGCGGGGCGCGTGAGGCGCCCCCGATATTCGTTGTGTCGCTGCAAGGAGGAGGCTGGCAAGGCCGCCCGGCACACAACGGCAACAGAGGGACGTCCATGTTCAAAAAAACCCTGACCCTGGCGGTCGCCGCCACTGCTCTGTCCATCGCCGCTCCGGCTTTGGCCCAGGACACCGGCGCCACCATCGGCTTTATCGGTGGCTTCACCGGCCCGATTGAATCCCTGACCCCGCCGATCTTTGGCGGCGCTGAACTGGTCGTGAAGCAGATCAACGAGCAGGGCGGTATTCTGGGCGGCGAGCTCAAGCTCATCTCCGCCGACGGCGCCTGCGATGCAACGGCTGCTGCTGCCGCTGCCGACAAGCTTATCAATACCGACAACGTGACCGGCATCGTCGGCGCGCTGTGCACCGGTGAAACCATCGGCGCCTTCAACGGCTCGGGTCTCTCCGGCGGCGTCGTGTTCATCTCGCCGGCCTCTTCGGCTCCGGCCCTGACCACGCTCGAAGACAATGACCTTGTCTATCGCACCACCCCGTCCGACGCGCTCCAGGGCGTGAAGCTGGCCAATCTGCTGCTCGCCAAGGGCGTCAACGACATCGCCATCACCTATGTGAACAACGACTACGGCAAGGGCTTTGCTGACGCACTGGCTGCTGCCTACACCGCCGGTGGCGGCACCGTTGCTGCCAACCTCGCACACGAAGAAGGCAAGGCCGACTATCGTGCCGAACTCGGCAATCTCGTTGCGTCGCAGAACCTCGTGATCCTCGCCTATGCCAATGCTTCGGGTAACACCGTGCTGCGTCAGGCTGTGGAATCGGGCAACTTCACCACCTATGTGGGCGGTGACGGCATGGTTGGTGACGACCTGCTCAACGGTATCGACGCTGCTGCCGTCGAAGGCCTGATCGCGACCCGCGCCGGCGCTCCGACTGGCGAAGCCGTCGACATCTACAACGCCTTCACCGGCGAAAACTTCACCGCCAACGCCACCTATGCGCCGCAGGCCTATGACGCCGCCTTCCTCCTGGCTCTCGCCATCGAGAAGAACGGTTCGGCCAGCCGCGAAGGTCTCGCCGCCGCTCTGCGCGACGTTTCCTCCGCTCCGGGCGAAAAGATCCTGCCCGGCGAATGGAGCAAGGCCGTCGAGCTGATCAAGGCCGGCACCGACATCGACTATGAAGGCGCCGGTGGCCCGCTCGACTTCGACGCCGCTGGCGACGTGGACGGCATCATCGTCGAACTCGCTGTCGAAGGCGGCAAGTTCGTCGAGAAGGGCGCGATCCAGTAATTTTGGCGCCACACGGCATCGAATGACAAATTGCGAGGCCCGGGAGCAATCCCGGGCCTTTTCTTGGGAGAGGTTGATGGCCGACGATCCGACGCTGCGCTTTTATGCCGACAATGCCGCAGTCTATGCCGAGCACGTGACAACGCCGACGGGAAAACACCTCGACGCATTCCTGGCTCTGGTTCCAACGGGTGGCAAAATCCTCGAACTCGGCTGCGGCAATGGCAGGGATGCAGCGCATATGCTTTCCCTCGGCTTTGATGTCGATCCCACCGATGGCACGCCGGAACTGGCGGCAGAGGCAGAAAAGCGCCTGGGCCGACCAGTTCGCATCTTGCGCTTCAAACAATTGGACGCCATTGCCGCCTATGACGGCATCTGGGCCTGCGCCAGCCTTTTGCACGCGCCGGCTTCCGATCTCGTCGGCATCCTGGGCCGCATCCACCGCGCCCTGCGCCCCGGTGGCGTCTTCACCGCCAGCTTCAAGGCCGGAACAGGCGAAGGACGCGACGAGCTTGGCCGCTACTACAATTATCCGACATCGGAACGCCTTCGCGCCGATTTCGCAGCCGCCGGCTGGACCGACCTCACGCTCGAAGCGAATATGGGCAGCGGCTATGACGCAAAACCCACCGAATGGCTCTGGATCACGGCGCGGCGAGCTGCCTAGACGCTATTGCGACAGCGTCTCGACCGCGATCTGCGGCCCATTTGTGCGCACGGTCACGGACAAATGCTGGGCCTGGACCACATCGAGCACCTTGCTTGGCCGATAGGCGCAGATCGCGATGCCGCCCGCAAAGCGCAGGCTGTCATAGAGAATACCGTCTTCCCCTGCTGCGCGCTGCCGCTCCCCAAACGCCTGGCTCGCCACATAATCCTGCCGATCGTAGAGCTGAGGTTCATCGGCGCCGCGGAGATCGACAAAGGCTCCCTCGAGCCGCGCGACATAGACCCGAAAGCAGCGCGTGGCGCTGGGTTGCCGCCGCACAAAAGCCTCGCGTCGGAGATGGTGCGCCACCTCGGCAAGACTGGCTTCGATTGTGTCCGCAGCGTACCAGGCGCCAAGGTCCGCGCCCGAAAAACGCCCGCCGCCCGGCGCCGCATGGAGGAATGCGGCCATGACGATGGATGAATTGGCCCGACCGAACACCCATTCGTCCCGTGGCAAGCGGGCAATGCGTTCAGCCACCAGCCGGTCATTGGTCCAACCAGCCAGTTCCATCACTGCCTCAAGGTCGGCAGCGCGCGAAACCGTGTCAAAAAGCCCGATGGGCGGGAATTGCGACGGGATCAGGCGATAGCTCGGTTGCGGCGCTGGCGCGTGGCGCTTTTCTAGCGCCACGCGATATCTCCTGCCGTGGTCGGCAGAAAATCGGCATCGAGCCCATTGGGCGCCATATAGACCCCGCCCCGCGCCGCATCGAGAAAACGCCGCACCTGCAAGATACCGTCAAGCGAACCCGATACGACGAGGCTCAATGGTGCCTGCCCGCCAAAGAGCGGCGCATCATGCGGCCCCTTGAGCCAGCCCAATTGCGCCTGCGCATCGGCAAAGAGCACGCCCAAGGCCTGGTGCACGCCGAATACTGCCGAAAGACGCATCAGCGCATCGACATCGAGCGTGACCTCCCCCTGCTCACGCGCCAGTTTCATCCAGTTCTGATAGGTCGAGCGGCTCGGATAGCCCAGCACCAGCCGACGCTGTTCTTCGTTGAGCCCCCAGAGATCGGCAATGGCAGCAAAGGTGCGTAGCGCCGGTGCGCTCAGCCGTCGGCGATTGGCAGGCTCAAAGCGTTCAACGCCGAGAACCTGAGCCTGACCGGCAAATGCAGCCTGCGGTGCCTCACCCAACCCAAATACGGACATCTCGATCTCCTTCGAGATCAAGATTGTCTATATTTGGACATTTGTCAAGTTTCAGACAAATCAGCTTTCGCGCTTGACCACTTCGGGAATGAGGCCCTTCGGCGCAAAGCGGAGTGCAATGGTGATGACAAGACCGAGAACGAAGACGCGCATCTGCGCCGAGCGCGCTTCAATTTCCGGAATCGCGCCCCAGCCAAATTGCGTCGACCAGGTGCTGACGAAATCAAACACGGCCTTCGACAGGGGCTCGGAGACCACCCAGATCAGCCAGAGAAGCACGGCCCCAAACAGCGCACCCCAGTTGTTGCCTGCGCCGCCGACGATCACCATGACCCAGATGAGGAAAGTGTGGTTGATCGGTTGATAGCTCGACGGATCGAAGATCTGCACAAAGCTGACCAGCATGGCACCGCCAATGCCCATCAACACCGAACCGAACACGAAAATTTCGAGCTGGCGGGCGGTGACGTTCTTGCCCATCGAGGTTGCGGCAATGTGGTTGTCTCGGATGGCGCGCATCATGCGGCCCCAGGGCCCGGCATAGGCCCGCGAGATCAGCCAGAGCACAACGCCGAGAACGACAATGGCAAGCAGCAGATAGATGGCACGTGCGGTCAGCAGCGAGTCGGCGATACTCATGCCGCCGGCCTGCAACTGCTGCGGCAGCGGGGTCGGCCATGGGATCGGCGACACGGTCAGCGTGCCGCGCGTCAGCCAATCCATGTTCTTGATCAGCGCGCGGATGATTTCCGAAATGCCGATGGTCGCGATGGCGAGATAGTCGGTGCGGAGGCCCAGACAAATCTTGCCGACGACATAGGCGATACCAGCCGCCAGGACGCCACCGAAGACCCAGCCGAGGATCGGGTGACCGCCAAGACCACCGACCCAGCCGCCACCGGCTGCCGATTCGATATAGGCCGCTGCGGGATCAAGCTGGCTGCGATAGAGCACGTAGGCGATGAACCAGGCAAGGACGGTCAGCGCAGCCTTCCACTTGCCGGCAATGCCGATGCGATCGGCCTTGCGTGCGGCAAGGACGATCAGCGCACCGCCGGCAAAGGCGAGCAGCGCCCTGCCCAGCATGGCGGGACCTTCAGAACCCCAGAAGACTGGGTTGACCGGGTAGGAAATGAAGGTGACGGCTGCGCCGCCAACCATGAGAAAACCCATGATGCCGAAGTTGAAGAGACCGCCATATCCCCATTGGATATTGAGCCCCAGCGCGATCAGCGCATAGGCGGCTGCTTCGACGAGGCGCGAGGAGGTGAAGGGCGCACCCATCACCCCGCCCATGAGCAGGATGAGCACGAAAAGGCCGCCGAAAAGCGTCAGGGAACGCTGGATCATGACGAGGCTCCCTTGAAAATACCGGTCGGTCGCACGAGCAGTGTGACGACGAGAATAACGAAAGCGACGGTGAGCTTGTACTCTGTCGGCACCAGCGCCAGCGTCGGCGGCAACTGCATCCAGTCAGGCAGGATGGCGTTGAGCGGCCGCAGCAGCATGGTCCAGTTGAACACCGCCAGCGTTTCAGCAAAGCCGATGAGCAGGCCACCGGCAATGGCCCCATAGGCTTGGCCGAGGCCACCGACGATGGCGGCGGCAAAGATCGGCAGGATGATGTTGAACGCCAGATCCGGCTTCAGCGTCACGTCAAGCGCCAGCATGGTGCCGGCCATGCAACCGAGCGCACCGGCGATGATCCAGGTAACGCGCACGACAAGCGTGGTATTGATACCCGAAACCTGCGCCAGATCAGCATTATCGGCCATGGCGCGCATGGCCTTGCCGAGACGCGAACGCGTCAGAAAGAAGTGCAGCGCTAGCACCGAAACGAAGGTGACGAGGATCATCAGGACCTGCGGCTCGGTGATCACCAGCGGGCGCGTCGACCCGATGGCCGTCATATCGAAACGGAACACTTCCTTGGGCTCGGTCTCGAAGAACGAGTAGGAACCGGCGCCGAAGAACAGGCGAATGAGACCCTGGATCATCAGCGTCACGCCGATGGAGGCGATCAGCAGCGTCACGGGCTTCGCACCGCGCTTACGCAGGGGCGCATAAAAGCCCTTGTCGATCCCCAGCGCCAGAATGGCGGCCAGCACCATGGCGATGGGCAGCACGACAAAGCCGGTCGGAATGGGAGTGACAATGCCCCAGGCGGCAAAGAGGCTGGCGAGCAGGAAGGCGATGAAGGCACCGCCCGTCATCAGTTCGGAATGGGCAAAGTGCGCGAAGCGCAAAATGCCAAAGATCAGCGTGATGCCGATGGCACCCAGTGCATAGATGCAGCCCAGCACGAGACCGGAAATGATCACCTGATTGGTGAAGAAAATGAGTTCGGTCACGGCTCAGCCCCCGAGGAAAGACTTGGCGACTTCCGGGTCGGCGATAAGCTCCGCCCCGGTGCCGGTGAAGCGGTTTTGCCCGCTGGCAAGCACGAAACCCTTGGAGGCAAAGGCCAGGGCCTGACGTGCATTCTGCTCGACCATGAGAATGCCAACGCCTTCCTGATTGACGCGCCGGATGGTCTCGAAAATTTCGATGACGTAGCGCGGCGACAGGCCCGCAGAGGGCTCGTCGAGCATCAGCAGCGTCGGCTTGCTCATCAGTGCGCGGCCCATGGCCACCATCTGCCGCTGGCCGCCGGAGAGCTCGCCCGCCGGCTGACGGCGCTTCTCGCGCAGCACCGGGAACATCTCGTAGACCCATTCCATGGTTTCGGAAAAATCGTCGGTGCGCGTGAAGGCGCCCATTTCGAGATTTTCTTCGACCGACATGGAAGTGAAGACGTTTTTTTCCTGCGGCACGAAGCTCAGCCCCTTGGGCACGAGCTTGTCCGGCAGGGAGTTGGCGACGTTCTCGCCACCAAACTCGATAGTGCCGCCAGTGACCTTCAAAAGCCCAAAGATGGCTTTCAGCGTCGTCGACTTGCCGGCGCCATTGGGACCGACGATGACGCCGATATCCGATTTCTCGATGGCGATATTGACGCCATTGAGAATGGGCGCGCCGCCATAGCCCCCCACCACATGCTTGAGTTCGATCAACGGCATCAGACAGCGACCTCGGCAGGCGAGCCGAAATAGGCTTCGACGATTTGGGGATTGGCGCGGATTTCGGCCATCGGGCCCTCGGCGATCTTCTCGCCCTGCGCCATGACGATGACGGGATCGCAAAGCCGTCCGATCAGGTCCATGTCATGCTCGATGACGAAGAACGTATAGCCAAGCTCGCGATTCATGCGCTCGATATTGCCGGCGAGATCGTTGAGGAGGCTCTTGTTGACGCCGGCGGCGACTTCGTCGAGCAGCACGACCTTGGCGTCGACCATCATGGTGCGGCCGAGCTCAAGCAGCTTCTTCTGGCCGCCCGAGAGATTCCCCGCGAGCTCATTGCGCACATGGCCGAGCTTCAAAAAATCGATGACGTCGAGCGCCTTCTTGCGCACCTCGGTTTCGCGGCTCTTTACGAGGCCCGGCCGGAACCAGGTCGAAACCAGATGCTCGCCCGGCTGGTCGCCCGGCACCATCATCAGGTTTTCGAGCGCCGTCATCTGGCTGAATTCATGCGCGATCTGAAAGGTGCGCAGCATGCCGATGCGGAAAAGCTGGTATGGCTTCATACCAGTGACATCAGCACCATCGAAGATCACTCGGCCGCTATCGGGCGTGATATTGCCGGCGACCATGTTGAACAGGGTCGACTTGCCTGCGCCATTGGGGCCGATGAGCCCGGTGATCGATCCGCGCCGGACCGAGAGCGAACAATTATTGACAGCCAGAAGGCCGCCAAATCTTTTAGAGACGTCGCGAACGTCTATAACCAAATCGGTGGTCACTAAGCGCCCCGAATTTCCTGAATGCCATGCCGCCCGGTTCAATCCAGGCAATTTTGGGGCATCTGCTCACAAGAGGGGCAAAGGGTCAACGCCGCTGCGCCTCCCTTGGGGACAAAAAGACCTGATGAAATCGATTCTTTCAGGGATTTCAGTGGGTCAGACGGCAGCCAGGACAGCATCCGCCGTCGAACGGTTGTTGGCGAGCGGCACATCGTAGAGCGTCGCAAGGCGGGTAAGGGCCTTCACGTCTACATCATGCGGCTGGGCCGAAAGCGGATCGATGAAGAAAATCAGCACATCGAGCCGACCTTCGCAGATCATCGCCCCCAATTGCTGGTCCCCGCCCAGCGGCCCGCTTTTGAGCAATTGCACGGTGAGCCCCGTGGCGGCCATGACCCGGCTGCCGGTCGTGCCCGTGCCCCAGAGCTCATGCTGGACGAGCTTATGCCGATGCCGTTCGGCCCACGCGCAGAGGTCATCCTTCTTGTCGTCGTGAGCCACGAGCCCGATGCGCGCCATGCAAGCCTCCATATGTCAGGCGTTTCAAGCACGGCTCAGGCAAATAGCGCAATGGCTTCCATGAGAAAGAGGCCGATCTCCTTGTCGGGTACGGCCTGGCCGGGAGCAAGGCGCAGAATGCGTCCCTTCTTTCCCGGCTCGCCCACCAGCAGACCATCGGGATCGGACAACAGGCTGCCGCGCTGGAAGAAGATCGAGACGCGCTCGGGCTGGGCCAGTACGGCGCAAACATAGCCCGCTTTGGCATGGCTGAAATTGACTGAGCGCCAGCCGGGCATGACCTTGCCCGAAAGCTGGGGATGGCCGGCGATGAGCGTGACAACCTCGCGAGTCAGCGCCCCTATCGCGGGCGACATGGGTTGCAGGATGGCATCAAGGCCCTGCAGATCATGCATGCGAAACTCCCAATGGCGAAGCGCCACTGTCAGGTGGCGCTTCTGTGTCGGGCCCGGCAATGTCAGTCTGTGTCAGCAGACCTCAGAACTCGTCCCAATCCTGCGCCAGGGCCGCGTTGCCATGGCTCTTGGGCATTGGCTTTGACATGGGCTTGGGCCGGCGCACTGCCGAAACTGGGGCCGCTGCAAGCCGCTGGTGGCCTTCGATGCGGAAGACGTCGACGATCTTGTCGAGTTCGCTCGCCTGAGCCTCCGTCTGCTCGATCGCGGCATTGGTTTCTTCCACCAGCGCCGCATTGTGCTGGGTCATCTCGTCCATCTGCCGGACGGCGACGGTCACTTCCTCAAGCGCGGCGGACTGCGTGCGATTGGCCTGCGCGATCGTATCGATCAGGTCAGAGCTTTCCTGCGCGCCGGCAAGAATGTCGAGCAGCACTTCGGCGGCGCGGGCCACCAATTGCGTCCCGCTGCGCACTTCGGCGGCTGATGTTTCGATCAGGGCCTTCACCTCCGAGGAGGCATTGGCTGCCGACTGGGCGAGACGCCGCACTTCTACGGCGACGACCGCAAAACCCTTGCCTGCTTCGCCGGCCCGCGCCGCTTCCACCGAAGCATTGAGTGCCAGGAGATTGGTCTGGAACGCGATGTCGTCGATCATGCCGATGATATTGGAAATCTTGGCCGACGAGGTTTCGATGGCGCCCATTGCCCCGTTGGCGGCCGTGATCGCCTCACCGCCGCTCGTCGCGCTCTCGGCCACGCTGCGGGCCTTGTCGCTGGCCGTCGCCGCGCGCTTGGCATTCTCCACCACTGCCGTCGAAAGCTGTTCGATCGCCGCGGTCGTTTCCTCGATCGTGGCCGCCTGGCGCGTCGTACGGTCGGCAAGATCATTGGCACCCGAGAGGATTTCGCCGGTCGCCACTTTCATCTGGCGCGATGTCTGCTGCAACTGCATGACAATGGTGCTCAGGCGCTCGGCTACCGCATTGGTATCATGCTTGATCTGGTCGAATTCCGGATCAAGATCTGCGGTCACGCGCGTCGTCAGATCGCCGCGCGCCACATCCTGCAGCACCGCACCGGCAGCCGAGACGGCGGCCTGGATCTTGGCCTTGGCCGCGTCGTCCGCCTTCCTGGTATCGTCATTGAGCTTTTCGAAATAGGCAGAAACGCCGATGTCGATATCGAGCATGATGGCCTTGAGCACCGAAACCAGCGAACTGGTCAGCACCTCGACATCCTTCATGACGTCCTTGGGATCGCGCGGCACCGAACGCCCGAAAGCGCCCTTGGTCGGGGCCAGGGCCGTGGTCATGTAATCGGTGATGATACCAGTCACCAGCGTCTCGACGATGAGGCTATAGCCCCCGATATGCCAGCGCGGCTCAAGCCCGATCTGGGCATGGCGCAGGCCGACGCGGGTGCTTGCTTCGAAATAATTGGCATCGAGCTGGCCCGAAGCAATGGCGCTCCAGTGGCCAACCTGCTTGCCCTGGGCACGGGCCATCTGCGGCTTGCCATCGAAGAAGCGCGAAACGGCCGGAACCTTGGCGATATGGCCATAGAAGCGTTCAAGCGCCGGCACGAGATGGGCTTCGATCAGGGGGCGGATGCGCGGCAGGCGGGCCCGGGCCTCTTCATCGAGTTGAACGAAATCCAGCCGCGACTGCAGCAGCTCGTGAGAAGATTTAGACATGACCGGCCTTTGGACTAGCAAAAGAGTGCTTAGTTTTAACCGCGGGCAAGTTCCCAATCTTGATCACGATCAACTCGACAGACTTATGGTGGTCTTGGTAAATTTCCGGTTTATCGGCCTAGGAACTGCCTAGATAAAGGGCAGTCCGGGCTAGGCCGCCGAGCGCTCGTGCCGCGCGCTCCTTTGCTCCTGGCGGAAGACGTCGACAATGCCGTCGAGCTTGGCGGCCTGGGCCTCGGTCTGCTCGATGGCGGCATTGGTTTGCTCCACCAGCGCCGCATTGTGCTGGGTCATTTCGTCCATTTGTCGAACGGCCGTCGCGACCTCGTTGAGCGCCCCCGATTGTTCGCGGCTGGCCCTGGCCATATCCCCGATCAGCCCAAAACTGTCCTCGGCCCCGCGCAGGATATCGTCGAGTTTTCGCGCCGCCTGCTCGACAAGCTGGGCGCCGGTCCGCACTTCGCCGGCGCTGGTTTCAATGAGCGCCTTGACGTCGGCCGAAGCCTGCGCCGCCGATTGGGCAAGGCGTCGCACTTCCACGGCCACCACGGCAAAGCCCTTGCCCGCATCGCCCGCCCGAGCCGCCTCGACGGAGGCGTTGAGAGCCAGAAGATTGGTCTGGAAGGCGATATCGTCGATCAGCCCGATAATGTTGGAAATCTTGCCCGAGGAAGCCTCGATGGCCGCCATGGCCTCGGTCGCCTCCCCCATCACCGCGCCGCCCTTGGTCGCGTCTTCGGCAAGATTTTTTGCCTTTTCGCTGGCGGCCGCCGCGCGCTTGGCATTTTCCGAAACGGTCCCGGCCAATTGTTCGACCGCGGCCGAGGTTTCCTCGATCGTCGCGGCCTGCCGTGTCGTGCGCTGCGAGAGATCATTGGCGCCGGCGAGGATTTCGGCAGTGGCGGTTTTCAGCGAGCCCGATGTGGTGCGCAGCCCACCGACAATGGTTTCGAGCTGGCTCAGCGATTGGTTGAATGCTTGCCGGAGCTGCTCATATTGGCCGGTAAAGCTGGTATCGATCCGCCCCCCGAGATCGCCATTGGACATGCGCGCCAGGCTCTGGGTCAAAAGCGCGATAATGCCTTCGGCCCGCTTGCGTTCGGAAATGTCGGTCGCGAACTTGACCACCTTTACCACCTTGCCGGCGGCATCGAAGATCGGGTTGTAGCTGGCCTGGATCCATATCTCCTTGCCACCCTTGCCGAAGCGCTGGAACTCGGCCGAGATATATTCGCCCGCCCCCAGCCTTTGCCAGAAAGACCTATATTCGGCGCTGGCGGCAAAGTCCTTGTCGCAGAACATCGAATGGTGCCGACCGACGATTTCTTCGAGACGATAGCCAAGGGTCGAGAGAAAATTCTGGTTGGCCTCGATGACCGTGCCATCGAGCTTGAAGGCGATGACGGCCTGGACGCGGGAGATCGCTGCCACCTGCGCCGCATGGTCGGCGGCAACGCCCACCTGCTCGGTAATGTCGGTGGCGAACTTGATGACCTTTATCGGCTTGCCGGACTTGTCCATGACCGGATTGTAGCTGGCCTGGATCCAGATTTCCCTTCCGCCCTTGGCGAGGCGTCGATAGGCGCCCGATTGAAACGAACCGCGCCGCAGCTCGGCCCAGAAATTCCTGTACTCTTCGCTTGCCGCAAAAGCAGGATCGCAGAACATCGAATGATGCTTGCCAGCGACCTCCTCAAGGCGATAGCCCGTCGCGCCAAGGAAATTCTCATTGGCTGTGATGATCTTGCCTTCGAGGGTGAATTCGATGACTGCCTGGCTGCGCGAAATAGCCGCGCACTTGGCCTCAAGATCCCGTGTTGAGGCACTCTGTCCAAAGCCCAGAGCTCGCATGATTTTGGCCTTTTCTCCGGGGCAACAGCCGCCTATCGCCCTCTCCACGAGGCTGCTCCCAGAGGGTTAACAAAACCCTGCCTGGCAAATAGAATGTTTTTCGTATTTCGGCAGGCGATATGTAAAAAGACATATCCGGAATTAATATGACAATTTAGATCAATACTTGCTGCAACATTGCTTTGAGCAAAACTGCGTATTCACGGCTGCATCGACCATTAGCAAGTCAGGAGCGATGCTGAATGCGTCCTCTATTAAGGTACAGTCCCAGAAAATGAGAAGGGGCGCCATTTCGGTGCCCCTTTGCTTTGAAAATTCTACGGATAGAAGCTTCAACTTGGTGCAGGCACGGCGTGAGGTTCCGCTCAGAACTCATCCCAATCTGCCGAGATGGCAGCATTGCCCTGGCTGAGATAGGCGCTGGCGGCCTTCTGGGTGCTCGCGGGCCGCGGGGCGGGGCGGGAAGGCTTTGACGCTACCGGCTGCGGCGCAGCAGAGCGATCGTCCGTGTGGAACACCGCCACGATCCGGTCGAGTTCGCTGGCCTGTGCTTCGGTCTGCTCGATGGCGGCATTGGTTTGTTCCACCAGCGCCGCATTGTGCTGGGTCATCTCGTCCATCTGACGGACGGCGACGGTCACTTCCTCGATCGCTGCGGCCTGTTCGCGACTGTCGCGCGCCATGCCTTCCATCAGCGCCGAATTGGAGCGCGCCGCCTCAAGCATGGCTGCGAGCTTTGCCGCCGCTTCCGCCACGAGTTTCGTTCCGGCGCCCACTTCACCCGAGGATGCCTCGATCAACGCCTTGACGTCGGAGGACGCCTGCGCCGCTGATTGTGCCAGGCGCCGCACTTCTACGGCGACCACCGCAAAACCCTTGCCGGCATCGCCCGCTCGCGCCGCTTCCACCGAGGCGTTGAGGGCGAGGAGATTCGTCTGGAAGGCAATGTCGTCGATCAGCCCGATAATGTTGGAAATCTTGCCCGAGGAGGTGGAAATCTGCTCCATAGCCTTGGTAGCGCGGCTCATCACTTCGCCGCCCTCTTCGGCCGTACGGCTCACCAATTGCGCATCGGCATTGGCATCGCGCGCCCGGTCGGCGTTCTGCAACACGGTATGAGCCAACTGCTCCATGGCCGCCGAGGTCTCTTCGATCGTCGCCGCCTGCTTGGTCGTACGCTCGCTGAGATCATTGGCGCCCGAGAGAATTTCCCCGGTTGCCGTCTTGATCGAGCGCGAGGTCTGTTTGAGCTGGCCGACCACATCGCTCAGCGTCTCGGCTACTGCATTGGCGTCATTCTTCAACTTGGCGAAAGCGCCGCTGAAATTGCCCTGCATGCGGACCGTGAGATCGGTCTTGGCCAGGGCCCCGAGCACGATACCGGTTTCCGACACGCCGCTATCGACGGTTTCGACCAGCGAATTGACGCTGCGGGCGAGGCTGTTGAGTTCGGCATCCGGGAATTCGGCATGCACGCGCTTGGTAAAATCGCCGGCAATGGCGGCATCCACCACTTCGCCAAAGGCGGCTTGCAGGTCGGTCATCATGGCGCGGCGCTGCTGCTCGTCAGCTATGATGCGCGCGGCTTCCGCCTCGGTCATCTGGCTGATCTTGAGCCCGTTCTCGCGGAACACTTCCACGGCCCGTGCCATATTGCCGATTTCGTCCTTGCCCTGCTGATAGGGCACGTCGAGATCATACTTGCCCTGCGCCAGTTCGCGCATGATGGCGGTCATCTTCTGGATTGGGCCGGAAATAAAGCCCGCACCGAACCAGACAAGGCCAAGCGCGATCAGCGCCAGCACCGCCGCCGCGCCAATGGCGAGATTGCGGGTGTTGTCGACGCCGGCATAGATCGTTGCCAGCGGCACCTGCATGATCATGGTCCACTGCTCGGGCACGCCCGGGAACTGCATCTGCGTGGTGACAGCAAACTGCTGCACCCCGGCAGCGTCCACATAGGCCATGCCCTGTTCCATGCGCGCCGTATCCTTGAGCGCAGCGGCAACGTCGGGGGCAACGGCCGTCCCGGCCAATGTCGGATCGGGATTGACGATCCAGAGGCCGTTATTGCTGATGAGCTGTACCGTGCCGACACCGAAGGGTTTCAGCTGGCCGATCACGCCGGCAATGGTGTCGAGCGTCAGGTCCGAGGTCAGGATGCCGATCGGCTTGTCGTCCTTGCGGATCACGACGCTGACCGTGGTCATCAGCACGGTCTTGCCACCCACCGTATAGCTATAGGGCGGCACCAGGGTATTGCGGTTTTCCTTGATCGGCAGGTCATACCAGTCGCCGGTTCCGGCTTCGGGCGACATATCGAGCTGCTCGACGATCAATTCGCCATTGGGCCGGGCAAAATAGGGCACGAAACGGCCCGTCGCATCCGAATAGGCATGGCCGATAAATTCGGCATCACGGCCATCGGGCTGGTTCGGTTCGAAAGCCAGCGTCATGCCCATCAGCGTCGGCCGCGCCTCGATGGCCTGGGTAACGATGCGCCCGAGCTGGTCGCGATCGATCACCTCACCCTGCATGGCCCCCTCGATCGCCGCACCCACGCCCTGGGTCATGTTGACGATGCCGCCGAGCTGGCCCGAGGCCATCTGCGAATAGGAGGCGACAAGGGCTCTGGCGCGCTCCTGCGCTTCGGTGCCCGCCGTCTGATACATCAGGGCGATACCGCCGGCGATGAGCCCTGCCATGCTGACTGCAAACAGAACACCGGCGCCCGTTACCAGCTTGGCGCGAATGGAAAGATCGGAAAACTTCATTTCAACGCAATTGCCTCCACACCCTTCTGGGCGGAATTCCCTCGCACAGCCCATTGCCGTCCCCCGGGCTGCGCCAAGAGAAAGCACCTGTGAAGGGCCGTCTGGTGGCCGCCGAAGCGGACCATGATTTGCAATGTCTGCGTCCGGGGCTAGCAATGCACGATTTGGGTTAAGTGCCGGTAAAGCATAAATGCAAACGAAGGCGGCGCCCCGAGGGACGCCGCCATGCATGCCTGGTTACTGGGCGAAAAATCAGAACTCGTCCCAATCGGCGGCAAGTGCAGCATTGCCCCTCGATTTGAGCACTGGCGCCGCCGCCCGGGCCGGAACGACAGGCTCGGCACGGCCCCCATCCACCGTGAAGATATCGACGACCCGGTCGAGTTCAGCCGCCTGGCTTTCGGTCTGTTCGATGGCGGCATTGGTTTCTTCCACCAGCGCCGCGTTGTGCTGGGTCATCTCGTCCATCACCCGCACCGACGAGCCCACTTCCTCGATGGCCTGGGCCTGCTCCCGGCTCGCCTTTGCAATGGTCTGCATCACCTCGGCATTGCGCGCAACGGCGTCGAGCATGCCTTCGAGCTTCTTGGCCGCGGTCGACACGAGGCGTGAGCCACCGCTGACCTCCATGGCGCTCTTCTCGATCAGATCCTTGACCTCGGCCGAGGCCTGCGCCGCCGATTGCGCGAGGCGCCGCACTTCAACGGCCACCACGGCAAAGCCCTTGCCCGCCTCTCCGGCCCGCGCAGCTTCCACCGAGGCATTGAGCGCCAGCAGATTGGTCTGGAAGGCGATGTCGTCGATCATGCCGATGATATTGGAGATCTTGGCCGAGGACTGGGTAATGCGCTCCATGGCCTCGTTGGCTTCGCCCATCACGACGCCTGTCGCCTCGGCCTCGCGCGACACGCTTTCGGCATCGGCCCCGGCCTTGCCGGCCAGTTCCGCGTTGCTGGCCACGGTTGAGGCGAGCTGTTCCATGGCGGCCGAAGTCTCCTCGATCGTCGCCGCCTGCTTGGTGGTGCGTTCACTAAGATCATTGGCGCCCGAGAGAATTTCCCCCGTCGCCATCTTCAGCGCCCGCGAGGTGACACGCAACTGGCCGATGACATCGCAGAGCTTGTCGGCAACCCCATTGGTATCGCCGCTGAGCTTTGCAAATGCCCCCTGGTAATTCCCCGCCATGCGATGGGTCAGGTCCGCCTCGGCGAGGCGCGAGAGCACTTCCCCGGTTTCGCTGAGGCCGCGATCGACGGTTTCCACCAGCCGATTGACGCTGCCGGCGAGGCTGTTGAGCTCGGGATCGGCGAACTGGGCATGAACGCGCTTGGAAAAATCCCCGGCAATGGCCGCATCGACCACTTCACCAAAGGCTGCCTGCAGCGCAACCATCATATCGGTGCGCTCGACGCGCCGCCGCTGCGAGGCAAGCCGCTCTTCCTCGGTCATCTCGGTCATCTTGAGGCCATTGACCCTGAAAACTTCCACGGATTTGGCCATGGCGCCAACTTCATTATTGCGCGCCACATAGGGCACGACGGCGTCGTAATCGCCGCCCGAAATGGTCTCCATCACCTTGGCCAGCCGCGGCACCGGCGCCAGCAGCAGCCGCGCCACGAAAAATCCGGCGACGCCGAGCACGACCAGCACGCCGCCGCCCACCGCCAGGAGCAATTGCAGCAATTGCTGGATCGTGCCGTCGACCCGGGCCCGGTCGACACCGACATAGAGTATGCCCAGCGTCTTGCCGCCCTGATCGACGATAGGCTGGTAGGCAGTGTAATAGGGTCGTCCGACGATCGTCGCCTCACCGAAATAGGCCTGCCCCGCCATGACCGGCTCATAGGCCGCGCTCGCCTTGCCGAGCACGGTGCCGAGGATCCGTTCGCCCTTTTCATCGACGATCGTCGTCGTCATGCGCACAAAATCCTGCTGAGCCTCGTCCCAGCCGAAAATCGTCGCGGATTCCCCTGTCAGCCGCACGATCGAGTCGACAATGTCATGATTGAGAAACTGGCGCGGCATGGCCCAGGCGACGAGGCCTTCGAGATCGCCGGTCTCCCCCCACTTGGCCTCGGAGCCCGGCAGGTTGCCCGAAAGGATCGTTGCCGCCGTCTTGAGATTGGCGTGCTGTTGTTCGATCGCCTGCGCACGAAGTGCCGTGCCGAGGCTGGAATAAACAGCAAATGTCACGGCGCTAATGGACAGAATAATGGTCACCACAACCAGACAAACGATGGCAGAGGTAACTTTGACATCGGCAACAAAGGCCGAAATTCGGCTGAACATGAAATACCCCCTCAGGCGCTCGATTAAGACGAGTTTTTGCACTATCGGGGAATGTTAGCATTCGGCCATTAACCGAATATTATTGCTGATCTTCAGACAAAAATCCCGACCAGCGCTGGGCTGATCAGGATCAATATTGTTCGCAAACGACTGTTATTACTTAAAATTCATCCCAGTCTGCCGCGAGAGCCGTATTGCCGGCGTTCCGCGGAGCGGGCGCCCCGCCGCGTGGCGAAGCCGCGGCATACTTCTTCCTGGGTGCGCGAACACTTCCAGCGCAGTGGTCCTCGAGCCGGAAAATATCGACGATCCGGTCGAGTTCGCTGGCCTGTGCTTCGGTCTGCTCGATGGCGGCATTGGTTTCTTCCACCAGCGCCGCATTGTGCTGGGTCATCTCGTCCATCTGCCGTACGGCGGTCGAAATCTCCTCGATGGCGCCGGCCTGATCGCGACTATCGCGGGCAATGGCTTCGAGCGAGACAGTATTGTCGCGAATAGCCCCCAGCACCGACGCGAGCCTGTTCGCGGCCTCCTCTACGAGCCGCGATCCCGAGGCCACTTCGCCCGCGCTCTGCTCGATCAGCACCTTCACCTCAGCCGAGGCCTGGGCGGCCGATTGCGCGAGGCGCCGCACCTCCACCGCCACGACCGCAAAACCCTTGCCGGCATCGCCCGCCCGCGCCGCTTCCACCGAGGCATTGAGGGCAAGAAGATTGGTCTGGAAAGCGATGTCGTCAATCATGCCGATGATGTTGGAAATCTTGGCCGAAGACTGGGTGATCCGCTCCATGGCATGGGTCGCATCCTGCATGGCGAGCCCGCCCTGCTCGGCCGTGTCGGTCACCTGCGCCGCCTTGGCGCTGGCGTCACGAGCCCGTGCCGCATTGCCCATGACGGTGGTTGCCAACTGCTCCATGGCAGCAGAGGTTTCCTCGATGGTCGCCGCCTGCCGCGTCGTGCGCTCGCTGAGATCATTGGCGCCGGAGAGGATTTCCCCCGTTGCCGCCTTCAGCGCGCCCGATGTGGTGCGGAACTGGGTGACGATATCGGTCAGCTTCTCGGCCACAGCATTGATATCGATCTTGAGCTTGGCAAAGGCGCCGCGATGTTCGCCCCGCATGCGCTGGGTCAGATCGGTATTGGCCAGCGCATTGAGCACCATGCCAGTCTCACCGAGCCCGCGATCGACGCTCCCCACCAGCGTATTGACCGAATTGGCAAGGCCATTGAGTTCGGCATCGGGGAACTGCTCGGGCACGCGCCGCGAAAAATCCCCCTCGATGGCGGCGTCGACCACATCGCCAAAGGCGCGCTGCAAGTCGATCATCATAGCCTGACGCGCTTCAGAATCGCGAATGATGCGCGCCGCCTCCGCCTCGGTCATCTGCGCAACTTTCAGCCCACTCTCGCGAAAGACTTCCACGGCCCGCGCCATGGCGCCAATCTCGTTGCCGCGCTGCACATAGGGCACGTCGGTTTCGAACCGTCCCTCCGCAATCGCTCCCATGGCTGCCGCAATGCGCGGCAGCGGACGGGTGATGACGAGGCTCAGGAGATAGCCGAGAACGCCCAGCACCAGCGTCGTCACTACGGCAATGGTCAGCATCAGCACCATCATGCCCTGCACCGATTGCTCGATGGCCTCAAGCGTTTCCCCGACAAGGATCGCCCCGGCCACCGCACCGTCTTCCCGCACCACCGGATAATAGGCGGCATAATAGGTCTGCCCGCCAATCTGCTCTTCGCCCAGCCACGCACGCCCTTCCTTCATGGCGGCCATGACGGCGCCCTGCGGGTCCATGATCTGGCCCTTGAGGCTGGTGCCCGCTTCATCGGCCAGCGTCGTCGTATTGATCACCAGTTCCTTGGTGTCCTTGTCGGCAATGTAGATCGCCGTCTCACCCCCGGTGACGCGCGAAATGCCGTCGACCAGTTCGGTATCGAAGAAGGGCAGTAGCGCCCAGAGCGTCAGCTGGCCCAGCGCCCCGTCGTCTCCCCAATTGACCACGGTGCCGCCTGCCTTGTTGGTCGCCGCGGCGAAAATGGTCGCGGCGGTGCGCAGATTGGCTTCCTGGCGGTCGCGCCCCTGCTGCATCATCGTGCTGGAGAAGTTGAGGTAGATGCCGATCGCCACCACGGTAATCGAAACGACAATGGCTGTTGTCACCAAAGTCGCAATAATAAATCTCAGGCTTAGGCGCCCGAAAAAGGCGGATACAGACCGTGCCATTCTTGTCCCTCGGATGAGCAGCGTGGCGCGAATCTTATTGGAGTCAAATTTAATCAAGTATTACAATGATTTAGATCGCCGTCATTTTCATTTTTGCACCCTCGCGCTGAAAATGCGGCCAATGAAATCGACATCCACGGCAGGCTTTTTCAGAACGAACTCCCCAGACGAAAATGGGGAAGGCCCGTTTCCGAGCCTTCCCCACCTAGAGTGAAGTCTGAGAGCGTTTTATCTAGAACTCGCTCCAGTCGTCCGCTTTCACCGCCGCGCTGCCATGGCTGAGATAGGCTTTGGCAACCGACTTAAGCTTGTTCTGCAGGCCCCGCGCACCCTGAGACTGGGGTTCCGCAGGACGTGTGGCCGGAGCACTCTTGCGCCCGTCCGTCGCAAAGATATCGACGATCCCGTCAAGCTTAATGGCTTGCGCCTCCGTCTGCTCGATGGCCGCGTTCATCTCTTCCACCAGCGCCGCATTGTGCTGGGTCATTTCGTCCATCTGCCGCACCGCAGCATTGACCTCTTCGATGGACGAGGCCTGTTCGCGACTTTCCCTGGCAATGCCGTTCATCAGGTCATTGGACGAGCGCGCCGCTTCCAGCATGGCTGCGAGCTTCGAGGCCGCGTCGCTAACAAGCCGCGTACCGCCCTTCACCTCGGTGGCACTCTGCTCGATGAGCTGCTTCACATCCGAGGATGCGCTGGCCGCACTCTGGGCCAGACGCCGCACTTCCACGGCCACAACGGCAAAACCCTTGCCTGCCTCGCCGGCCCGCGCCGCTTCAACCGAAGCATTGAGAGCCAGCAAATTGGTCTGGAAGGCGATATCGTCGATCATGCCGATGATGTTTGAAATCTTGGCCGAAGATGCGGTGATCTTCTCCATGGCCTCCGTCGCCTGCGCCATCACCTGCCCGCCGACCTCGGCAGAATTCGTCACATCGCCCGCAGCCGCACTGGCTTCCTGCGCACGCTGCGCATTCTGCAGCACGGTAGCAGCAAGCTGTTCCATCGCCGCCGAGGTCTCTTCGATCGTCGCCGCCTGCTTGGTGGTGCGTTCGCTGAGATCATTGGCCCCGGAAAGGATTTCGCCGGTCGCCGTCTTCAAGGTTCCCGAAGTCGTCCGCAATTCGCCAACCACGTCGGTCAGGCGATCGGCCACCGCATTGACGTCCGACTTGAGCCGCGCAAAGGCGCCCTCATAGTCCCCTTCCATGCGATGGGTCAAATCGGTATTGGCCAGCGCCGAGAGCACGACGCCGGTTTCGCCCACGCCACGATCCACGGTTTCCACCAGACCATTGACCGAACGCGCCAGCGCATTGAGCTCATCATCCGGGAAATCGGCTTCCACGCGGCGCGAGAAATCCCCCGCAATGGCGGCATCCACCACATGCCCGAACGAGCGCTGCAATTTCTGCATCATGGCAGCGCGATCCGCCTGGCCGCGAATGATTGATGCCGCTTCTGCTTCCGTCATTTCCGCCATGCGCAACCCGTTCTGGCGGAACACTTCCACCGCCCGGGCCATGGCGCCGATTTCGTCGCCGCGATGACCGCCCGATACCTCGACGGCAAGATCGCCCTCGGCCAGCGTCTCCATCGTATGGGTCAGGCGCGAAATCGGCCGGCTGATCGAGCGGGCAAAGAAGAAGCCGAGCACTGCGGCAATGGCCAGCAGAACCCCGCCGACCAGCAGCGTCATGTTGCGCATGCTGACAACAGGCGCGAGCGCCTCGTCTTCGGGCTGCACCGCCGTCACCGCCCAGGTCACCCCGCCCACGCTGATGGGCTCGGCCCGCACCACCATGGGGGCACCGCGATAATCCGTGCTCATCCCCTCGCCGGTCTGGCCGGAGAAGGCTGCGGTCACCACGTCGGAGGTCAGCGCCGTGACGAGAACGTCGTCAGCCGCCGTCTTGGGCGATTCGCTGCGAAGGAGGCCATCCTGCCCCACCACCACGACTTCGCCGCTCTTGCCCATGCCCGAAAGCTCGGACACCCGGCTGCTCATCGCCGCAGGCGAAATCGCCAGCACCATGACGCCGGTATTTTCGTCCTTGTCGAAAACCGGCATGGCCATGAAACTTTGCGGCGTGCCGGTCGGGCCATAGACGGAGAAGTCGACAAAGGCGGCCGAACCATCCGGCATATCCTTGGCCGCCGTGAAGGCCTGGCCCAGGCCGGAAGCAGCCAGAACCGGGTCGGCGACGACATTGCCGGCAAAATCGATATTCTTGGCGACCGAATAGACGACGTCCCCGGTCGCGCTCACCAGCAGCACGTCGGAATAATCGCGCTCAAGTTTCAGCGTCCGGAAGCCGGGATGGAACCGCTTGTGCGGCGCGTCATAGGTCGCGCCCTTGCCATTGGCACTGTCGAGCGCCGAACGATCGTCCTGGTTCGGGTTTTCGGTGACGTAGGCGGTCTGCAATTGCAGCGCCGCGCGTTCCTTGAGCCCCATGCGCAATTCTTCGAGCGCACGCGTCAGGTTCTTCATCGCCGTGACCGTATCGGAGCGCTGCACGAAGAGCCGCAAATCCACCTCGGCGCTCGAAAAATACTCGCTCACCATGCTCGTCGCCGTGTTGAGCGAAGCCTGCATAGACTGGTCGCGCTGTTCCTCAACCGTGCCGAGGCCAATAAAATAGCTGGCAATGCCGACACCGGCACTCACCACCAGAGCCGAGCCAACCAAAGCCAATGGCAGTTTCTGCGCAATGCGCAGCTGCGGAATAAATCGCACCCTTGTTCCCCCCAAGCATGATCCGACCCAGCGGCTTTCAAGCCGGCCGCGTCCCAGCCAGCGACAGGCGCTGCGGGTCGGCAAATCTCCTTCCGCAATCGTTACATATTTAGGTTTAACCACTTATTACGGCGTCAAGGGACGTGAAAGCGGCCCGAAAAGCAAAGCGCCCGCAACCGGTTGGTTGCGAGCGCTTCAGGAACTGGTTTTGTCGCTAGCCGATCAGGTCAGCGCGCCGATCACGGCCTCGATACGCTTCTTCATGGTCGAAACGTCGAATGGCTTGATGATGTAGTTGTTGACACCAGCCGAAATAGCTTCCTTCACCTGCTCGGCGTCGGAACGCCCGGTCGCCATGATGAAGGGCATGGCCTGGGTGCGCGGATGCTTGCGGATCACCTTCAGAAGCGTCAGCCCGTCGATATCGTCCATGTTCCAGTCGGAAATGATGAGATCGACATTGGCGCCTTCGAGCTTGCCCAATGCATCGCGGCCGGACTTGGCCTCGATGATGTCCTTGAAGCCGAGTTGGTTGAGAATGTATTTACAGATGCCACGCATGGACTGCTGGTCATCAACGATGAGAACGCTGACAGCACTGGCTTTGGGCATGGACTCTATCTACCTCTTACTCGCCGGCGCCTAGGCTCCGGTATTCAAGATCATCCTAAGCGGGAGAGGTTACAATTCTCTCAATCGCACAGGGTGCATTGCAGCCTTGCCGTTAAGCTGCCGAACGCAAACGAACGAGCGCATTGGCCAGTTTGGCCGCGATCTGCTCAAGCGGCGCCTGCTCGACCACTGCGCCTTCCTCGAAGGCAACGCGCGGCATGCCATAGACGAGGGCCGAAGCCTGGCTCTGCCCCACCGTATAGGCGCCGGCATCGCGCATGAGTTTCAGGCCACGGGCCCCATCGCGGCCCATGCCCGTGAGAATGGCGCCAACCGCCATATGTCCCACCGCCTTGGCCACGGATTCGAACAGCACGTCGACGCTGGGACGATGGCCGCTGGTCAGCTCGTCCTGGCTCAACCGGCATTTCAGTTGCCCCGACGAGCGCTCGACGCGCAGGTGATAGTCGCCGCGCGCCACATAGGCATGGCCGCGCTCGAGCACCATGCGGTCCTCGGCTTCTACAACCTTGATGGCGCAGAGTTCGTCGAGACGTGCCGCAAAGCGGCCGGTAAAGCCGGCCGGCATATGCTGGGCAATGACGATGGGCGGGCAATCCGCCGGCATATTGGTCAGAACCGCGCGGATGGCTTCGACGCCACCTGTTGATGCACCGATGGCGATGAGAGCACCGTCGGGCGCCGCCGCCGTCTTGACCGCGGCCTTGGGCGTCTCGATCCGGGTTGCGGCGCCCCGCACGTCGGTGCGCGCCGCATCGCGAATCTTGTCGCGCAGGCTTGCGCCAAAGGCATCGAGCCCGCCGGCAAATTCGGCGCTGGGCTTGGCCACGAAATCAATGGCGCCCAGTTCGAGCGCCAGCAGCGTTTCGCTCGCGCCCTTCTTGGTCAGGGTCGACACCATCACCACTGGCATGGGCCGCAAGCGCATCAGCTTTTCGAGAAAATCGAGCCCGTTCATATTGGGCATTTCGATATCGAGCGTCACCACATCGGGGTTGAGCTGCTTGATCTTCTCGCGCGCTTCGATGGGATCGGTTGCCGTGCCGACGACATTGATGTCGCCATCGCGCGTCAGCATGCGGGTGAGCACCTCGCGAATGAGGGCCGAGTCGTCGACGACCAGAACCTTGATAGTCATGCTGCTTCTCGTTTGTTCATCCGCTTGGATTGATAGATGGTCTTGCCCACGAGGCGGAAACCCTCGCCACCCGACCCCAGATTTTCCGAATGGCCGATATAGAGGAAGCCTTCGGGAGCCAGGAGCTTGCCGAAGCGGCCGAAAACGGCGCCCTGCGTCGGCTTGTCGAAATAGATCGCCACATTGCGACAGAAGATGGCGTCGAACGGCCCCTTCATCGGCCATTCGGCGATGAGGTTGAGCGGCTTGAACGAGACCAGTTCGCGCGCCGCCTGCGGCACCTGCACTGTTCCGTCGCTGAGTTTCTGGAACGGCCGCGCCCGTTCGCCGCTAAGACCCGAAAGTTCGTTCTCGGGATAGATGCCGCGCGCCGCCTTGGCGATCACGGCCGTATCGATGTCAGTCGCCAGGATTTTGAAATCCCAGCGCTTGAGTTCGGGAAAGGCATTGAGCAGGTCCATGCCGATCGTATAGGGCTCCTGCCCCGTCGAACACCCGGCAGACCAGATGCGCAGGCGCTGGCCGCGCGGTCGCTCGCTCATCAGCGCGCCGACATAGGTCTTCAAATGATCGAAATGGTGATCTTCGCGATAAAAACGCGTGAGATTGGTCGTCAGCGCATTGACGAAGTCCTGCCCGTCGCTCGCCGAAGCACCCTTTTCGAGATAGTCGACATAGTCGTCGAAACTGGACAGGTCGAGCGCCCGCACGATCTTGGACAGGCGCGATACCACCAGGGTCCGCTTGGCGTCGCTAAGGGAAATGCCGGCAACCTTGTAGACGCGGCTTTTGATCCGCGAAAACTCGCGCTCGCTGAGGGAAATTTCTCCCTGTTCCATGAAACCTTCCCCGACTAACCAAGCCCTTGTCACAGAGCGGCAAGTTACCGTTCCGCGAGCATGGTCGCTTGTGCCGCGCCATGCTGTTGAGCGAAAGTCATTCTGGCCGGTTCATTCCTTAGATTGCGTAAATTCTGCCGGGAATGCCGGGCAATATTTGCGCGATGCGCCTTAGAAAAGTTCGATATCGTCGATGGGCGCCGGCACCACGACGCGGCGCTTGGCCAGCGCCAGTTCTTCCTTGGCGACATTGGCGCCGACATCGCTGTCGAGGCGCTTTACGAAAGCGCGGCCAGAATGGGGCTTGAAGAGCACGCGTCTGGCGAACATGCCGCCAAGATCTTCGCTCGAGGCCATATAGCCTTCGTCGGCGAGGAACTGGCGCACGAATTCGATATTCTTGGCCCCGACATCGTCGAGCGCCGAATTGATCTTGCCGCCGCCGAACACTTTGATCTCGAGGTTGGACTTCTTGCCCGACCCTTGCGAGAGCACCTTGTTGATCAACTGCTCCATGGCAAAGGCCCCGTAGCGGGCCGAGGCGCCATACCGATCCTTGGCCGAACCCGACTGCTCGGCGAGGAGAAAATGGTTCATCCCGCCGACATTGGCGACGCGATCCCTGACGCAGGCCGAGATGCACGAACCGAGCACGGTCGAGAACGTGACATCCTGAGCCGAAGAAACGTGGCAATCGCCCTGATGGACTGTAGTGACGATACCTCTGTCGAATTCAGGCGGCAGGGAGCTATTCTGGCCCATTTGTCTACGAATACCCGTCGAGTCCAATTGCTTCCGACCTTAGCTTTAACTCGTTAGCCAAACGCTAACCACGCCAAGCGGGGAGTCCCGATCTCGCCGCAACAGCAAGAAGCGGTTTAGAAATATTCGGATAATGTGGGCCGGTAGACCTGAGGTTATGCGTATGTCATTGCAGAAGCTGGCAAGAGAGCTCGACGAGACGGCCCGTCAGTCCGCCGCAATGCTGGAAGGGATCACCGAAGCCCTCGAACTCCTGACGGACTCGACGGCCGGTAAGGACGCATCCGTGCGCCAGGGCATGATGATGATCATCACCGCCCTCCAGGGCCAGGACCGCATCGAGCAGCGCTGCCGCAACATGGCCCTCGCCGCCCGCCAATTCTCCCTTCTGCCCCCAACGGCGCCCGAAAGCGTCTATGACGAAATCTGGCAGAGCCTCACCCTCGACGAACTCCGCGTCCCCGCCCTTTCCGGCGTCGCGGCCAACCAGGCACACGGCGAGATCGAACTGTTCTAGTTCGACGGTTTTCGACGCCATTTAGTCGTTCGATTTGCCTCAAGCCTGGCGGCGGAGCCCGTCAGGCAAGCAGCGGAACGTCACCCCTCCTCGCCCCTGAGGCGAAGAGGGCATTGAGGCCAGGCCTAGGCGAGCCTGGCGTCCAGCGTGACCTCAATGGCGCCCAGCGCCTTTGACACCGGACAATTGGCTTTCGCCTTTTCCGCCAGTTCCTGAAATTTGGCGTTGTCGATGCCGGGCACGGTTCCGACCAGGGTCAACGCGCTGCCGGTAATGCCGGTGCCGGGAATGAGCGTGACCGCCGCCTCGATATTGAGATTGGTAGCCGGGGTACCATTCTCTGCAAGGAAATGTCCAAGCTGCATCGCGAAGCACCCCGAATGTGCCGCGGCAATCAGCTCTTCCGGATTGGTGCCCGACTTGCCGCTCTCATCAACGAACCGCCCTTTATAGGTGTAGGGCAGCGCCGAGAATGCGCCACTCTGGACATCCAGGGTGCCCGTGCCTTCGACAAGTGTTCCTGCCCAGTTCGCAGTAGCCGTGCGCTTCATCGTGCTCTCCTCAGGTTGGATCCATGCACTTCATGGCAGCGCGAAGACTAGCAGTTGCGACCATGAAGCCCAAGCATCGACATGCGCAGGCAGTCCCACCAAACAGAAAGGGCGCCTTGCGGCGCCCTTGTCAAACTCATGCTCGTAAGCCTAGCCGTCGAGCTTGGCGCCATTGACCACGGCATGGAGGTCAATCAGGCCCACCATGCGACTGTCATGGGTGATGATGCCGTTGAGGAGTTCGGTGTCGATGGCATTGCCCTCGGGCACGTTGTGGATGTCTTCGCGGCTCACGGTCAGAATGTCGCTGACGGCGTCGACCAGGATGCCGACCCACTTGTCACCCACGCTCATCACCACCACGACATGGTTCTTGGTAGGCGAGGTCTGGCCATCGCCGAAGCGGGCGCGCAGATCGAAGATCGGCACGATGGTGCCGCGCAGGTTGATCACGCCGCGTACGAAATCGCGCGTGTTCGGCAGCGGGGTGGCACCGTTCCAGGCGCGGATTTCGCGCACCGTGGTGATCTCCACGCCATAGGTCTGCTCTCCGATGGAGAAGGCGATAAGTTGCAGGGTGTTCTGGCCAACGACGGCCGTTTTATCCCCATTGTCTTCGCGGAGGCTGAGCGCTTCCATTTTCCTGGCCTTTCTGCCGCCCTTCTGGGCCGGTTACACACTCTGAGCGGCTGACGCGCCGCGCGTTACTCGTACTCAGCGCGGCGTACCGCCACGCCCACTTGGCCAACTAGGCCGCGTTCTGGTGGATCTGATGGACACGCAGGCCCTGCACGTCGACGATCAGTGCGACATTGCCGTCGCCCAGGATCGTGCCGCCGGCAATGCCTTCGACCTGTTCGAAGTTCTCTTCGAGCGATTTGATGACCACCTGCTGCTGGCCGATGATGTCGTCGACGACCAGCGCCACCTTCTGGCTGCCCTCGCTTTCGCACAGCACCACGAAACGGTCGTCCGGCGCCTTGTTCGAATGCATGCCAAACCGCTGTGCTACGTCGATGACCTGCACATATTCGCCACGCACCTGCAGCACCTGTCCACCGGACGGCACGCGTTCGAAAATAGCGCCCGAGCACTGCATGGTTTCAACGATCGAGGAGAGCGGCACCACATAGGGCGACTCGCCAACCTTGACGAGCATGACGTCGAGCACTGCCAGCGTCAGCGGCAGACGCAAGGTCATGCGCGACCCCTTGCCGGTCCAGGAGCGGACATGCACCGAGCCGCCGATCTTCTTGATGTTGGAGAGCACCACGTCCATGCCGACGCCGCGGCCGGAAATGTCGCTGACCGCATCCGCCGTCGAGAAGCCCGGGGCGAAGATGAGCTGGTCAATCTGCTCGTCGGTCGGCGTGATGTCGGGCGCAACGAGGCCCTTGTCACGGGCAAGCTGCAACACGCGTTCGCGGTTGATGCCATTGCCGTCGTCTTCGACAATGATGAGGATATTGCCGCCGGCCTGTTCGGCCGAAAGGCGAATGGTGCCGATTTCGGACTTGCCGCGAGCCTTGCGCTTTTCCGGATCCTCGATGCCGTGGTCGGCCGAGTTGCGGATCATATGGGTCAGCGGATCGGAAAGCTGCTCGATGACGGTCTTGTCGATTTCGGTGTTTTCACCGATCGTCTCGAGCTTGATCTTCTTGCCGGTCTTGGTGGCGAGTTCACGCACGAGGCGCGGCATGCGCGAGAACACCGATTTCACCGGTTGCGCGCGGATGGCCATGACCGAATCCTGCAGGCCGCGCGTCGTCTGCGCCAGCACTTCGAGACCACGAACCAGTTCGGTGTAGCGAGCGCGCAGATTTTCATCCATCTGCTGGGTCAGCATGGACTGGGTGATCACCAGTTCCGAGACCATGTTGACCACGCGATCGACCTTGTCGAGATCGACGCGGATCGACTGCACGCCGGCGCTGCGATTGCCGCCCTCTTCGCCACCTTCGCCGCTGGCAGCGGGTTTTGGTGCGGCAGCGGGCTTGGGCGCTGCAACCGGCACGGGCCGGGGCGGCGCGGAAGCCGAGATTTCATTGGCAAGATCGGCAAAGCTGAGCGCCGGTTCCTCGGCGACAGGCTCTTCGGCAACCGGGGCGGCCGGAGCTTCGGCAACGAGGCGCACGGGAGCGGAGGCCACTTCGTCTTCAGTCAGCGCCATAAGATTCTCGTCGGCTTCGACAGGTTGTGCGACCGCGACAGGCGCAAGAGCCGGCGCAGCGACCGGCGGCGGAACGACGTGGCCCAACGGCACGACTTCGATGCTGCAATCGCCATCGACGAATTCGAAAACTTCGCGGATGGTTGCTTCCGTCAGGTCGGGTGCAAAGAGCGAGATTTCCCACGAGCAGTAGACGCCGAAGGGTTCGAAGTCGCTCAGCGGGGGAATGTCGGTCAGAATGGCGCGGACATTGATCTCACCCAGCGCTGCCAGTTCACGGAACAGCAGCAGCGGATCATTGGCGCGCGAATAGAGCTGACGATAGGGCGTAAACCGCACTTCCCAATGGCCCGGTTCGACCGGCATGGGCGGGGCTTCGAACGTATCGGGCTCGGCCGCAGCCGGGGCCTCGACGACTTCGTCGTCGGCGACAGCGAGTTCAACCCGGACCGGGGTGAATTCGATATCGAATTCCTCGATGATCTCGCCGCTCCACTCGTCTTCGTCGCCGCCGCGCTGACCGCGGGCAATGGCGTCGAAACGCTGCTTTTCTTCCTGGCCATAATCGGCGTCGAGCTCTTCGCCGCTCTGGGCCGCGTTGATATGGTCGGCGACGATATCATTGGCGCGGATGCAGAGATTGACCACGTCGTCGGTCATCTCGACGCGACCATCGCGAACATAGTCGAGCAGGGTTTCATAGGCATGGGCAAAGCCCACGAGCCCCGAGAACCCGAAGGCGCCGGCGCCGCCCTTGATCGAGTGGATGGCGCGGAACACGGCATTGAGCCGGTCGGCGTCGCGCTCGCCACCTTCGATCGCGGCAAACTGCTCTTCAAGCTCGTTCATGAGCTCGGAACATTCGTCGAAGTAAGTGGCCTTGAAGTCGTCTAGGTCGCTCATGGCGCCGTACCAGCCTTAGAAGAACGTATTAGTGGACCACGCGATGGATGACGCTGATCAGCTTGTCGGGGTCGAATGGCTTGACGATCCAGCCGGTACCGCCTGCGGCTTTGCCCTGGTCGCGCTTGTCCTGGCTCGTTTCCGTCGTGAGAATGAGGATCGGCAGGCTCTGGTACTGGCCGCTGGCCCGCACATTCTTGATGAATTCGATGCCGTCCATGACCGGCATGTTGATGTCGGTGATGACGACGTCGATATCGTGGCTCATCAGCACGTCGAGACCCTGCTTGCCGTCCTCGGCCTGCAGCACCTCAAAACCGGCATTGCTCAGGGTATGATGCAACATGGCCAGGATGGTTCTGGAATCATCCACAGTCAGTACGCGCAATGTCATGGTCTCATCATCCCTGAAAATTGTGCGCCAAGGCCCAATCGATCGATCGCGGCCAACATGGCGGCGCTCGGCGCGTCGACAGCAAATTCATTATGGTTACGGCGGGCGCTTTCCGCAGCGCTGATCAACATCAGCAGACCATTGGTCGACACGCGCTGCACCGCGCTTGCGACGACGGTCACCGCGCCATCTTCGACAGCGTCGATCAGCTTGTCACGAATCGCGTCCAGCGCGTCGAGGTCGATGACCTCTGGCAAGGCAATCGCGCTTGCTTCCTGATGTGCCATTTCGTGGCCAGCCCCCGGAGTTCTCTCCTTCGCCATATTCATCTGGAACGGTTTAAGAAGTGCTAATCGCCCGGAAGCCGGGGCTTAGCACCGTGCGACTTCCGGCGCGCTTGCCGCGGCGTGCAAGTGGCTGTAACGAGGCGGCAGTATCAGGACAACGCCATGACCACCAAGATCGCCCTGACCGGGCTCGCCCGTGACCTCGCCGCCCGCGCCGATGCGGGCAAGCCCATTCGCGTCGGCGTTATCGGCTCGGGCGAGATGGGCACCGATCTCGTCACCCAAATGAGCCTGATGAAGGGCGTGGAAATGGCTGCAATCGCCACCCGCCGGCCCCATACCGCGCTCACCGCCATGACCATCGCCTATGGCGACGATAGCCACGGCAAGGTGGTCGACACGCCCGCTGCCGCCACGGCCGCCATCGAACAGGGCAAGATCGCCGTCACCTCGGCCGAGACCCTGGTCACGACACCCAATATCGATGTCGTCATCGACGCCACCGGCAAGCCCGGCGTCGCCGCCGACTTCTCCCTGACCGCGATGGAACACGGCAAGCATCTGGTCATGATGAATGTCGAGGCTGACGTCACCATCGGGCCCTATTTGAAGGCCCAGGCTGATCGCCTCGGCGTCGTCTATTCCGTCGGCGCCGGCGACGAACCCTCGTCCTGCATGGAGCTGATCGAATTCGTCACCGCGCTCGGCCTCGATGTGGTCGCTGCCGGCAAGGGCAAGAACAATCCACTCAAACATGATGCCGTCCCCGACGACTATCGCGAGGAAGCCATCCGCCGGAACATGAACCCCCGCATGCTGGTGGAGTTCGTCGACGGTTCAAAAACCGCCGTCGAGATGACCGCCATCGCCAATGCCACCGGCTTGATGCCCGATATTCCAGGCATGCATGGCCCGGCGACCAATCGCGAGGACATGGCCAAGGTGCTCATCCCCAAGGCCGATGGCGGGATTCTGAATTCCTCGGGCGTCGTCGACTTCACCATCGGCAAGGGTGTAGCGCCCGGCGTCTTCGTGATCGTCAAAGCCGAACATCCGCGCATTATCGAGCGCATGGACGATCTCCATATCGGCCATGGCCCTTATTATGCATTCTTCCGGCCCTATCACCTGACAAGCCTTGAAGTGCCGCTCACCTGCGCGCGCATCGTGCTCTACGGCAAGCCCGACATGGTCCCCCTCCCCCGGCCCGTCGCCGAAGTCTGCGCTGTCGCCAAGCGCGACCTGCTGCCCGGCGAACCGCTCGATGCCATTGGCGAGACCTGCTACCGCTCCTATGCGATGAGGGCAAACGATGCCCGCGCTGCCGGCGCATTGCCGGTCGGCCTCCTCGAAGGCGGCAAGGTCACAGCCCCCATTGCCAAGGGCGCACTGCTTACGACAGCAAACTGCCAGCCCGACACGTCAACGCGCCTCTTCGCTCTGCGTCGGGAGCAGGACAAGATGTTGGACTACCTCTAGATTTTCGGAAGCGCGCCACATTCTGGTCGTGCTTGCCCCTAGAAATGTTGGGGATGCCTTTCCTCGGAGCCCGACATGCGACTGCTCGGCCTTTTCGTCCTCGCCATGCCCCTGCTGCCGCTGACCGTGGCCGCTGAGCCGGCAGTCAAGACGAAGGCCTTTGCCGATTGCGCGGCATTGGTCGCCACCATGTCCGAGATCATCGTGGGTTCGAAGAGCAGCGTGGAAGACGTCGATGGCGGTTGCCGGGCGACCAATGTCCGCTACGGCGTCTCCAGCTTCATGAATTACAGCATCGATGAGGTGACGCTGCTGAGCCCGAACCTCTTGGCAACTTTTCCGACCGGCGAGATTTTCGAAGCGGCCGAACTCGTGCTCAAGGGCGTCCGCCTCAAACCGGTGACCCATTCGCCGCTGCAGGATTATGTCCTCGCCCTTAACACCGTCGGCATGGACTTGCGGCTCGCCTACACGACCGATCCCGAAGCCCTGACCAGCCAAGCCGAGTTTGAGTTCAGCGCGGAGAAGCTGGGACGGTTTGCGGCGAAGGCTTTCCTTTCCGATTTCGACAACACCGATATCGACATCGACGACATCGCAGACGTTACGGGCAGGCTCCACCAGCTTGATTTCACGCTCGAAGACCGCGGCCTCTTCGTCGCAATCTTTGCCCCGGCCGTCCTCAATTGGTTTTTCGCCCCGGATGAAGACCCGACCAATGCGATCATGGTCATGCAGGAAAGCGCCGTGGCGATGCTCGCCGGCCTGCCCGAAACCACCATCTCGCCCGACTCCCTTGTCGCGCTCAGTACCCTGATCCGGGCCTTTCCCCGGCCCGAGGGCGATTGGCACCTGAGCTTTTCGAGCGAGAGGGGAATTTCCGTTGACGACCTCGAGGGGAACGAAGCCACCGTCATCGCCGCAATTCTCGCAGACGCGAAAATCGCGGCGACGGGTGAGCCTGCCCGCTAGCGCCTGCTAGATTCCCTTGATCGCAATCTTGCCCTTGCGGCCCGGTTCGCCGCTGGCGCGCACGGCTTCGGCAACCTCGCTGATCGGATAGGCCGCCTCAATATCGAGCACCAGCTTGCCGGCAACGGCATCGCGGACCAGTTCACCCAGCAATTCGCCAATCCGCTCGGGTTTGACCGGCGGCTTAGCGCCCCAGAAGCCCTTGACCGTGATATTGCGGAACAGCAATTCCCCGGCCGATATTTTCAGCGGCCGGCCAGTCATCGCGCCAAAACTAATGAGCTGTCCACCATCGGCCAGAATGCTCGAAAGCTGCGCCGCACCATCGCCGCCAAGCGACTCCACGCCGCGAATGATGGGCGCGCCACCGGTAACGGCCCGAACCTTCTCCTGCCAGCCGTCGCTTTCGGTTGCCACGACATCCTTGAAGCCCAGCGCAGCCATTTCTTCGACTGCCGCATCGCGGCGGACCAGACCCAATACCTTGACTCCCTTCTCGGCCGCGTACTGGCTGAGCAGCTTGCCCACCGCGCCATTGGCAGCATTGATGGCGATCCAGTCGCCCGCTTTTACATCAAGCGTATCGAGCAGCATCTTGGCTGAGAGCGGCATGGAAACAAGCTGGCAGGCTGTTTCGTCACTCACGCGGTCTGGCACTGGTACAAGCCGTGCTGCGGTGCCGACATAATATTCGGCCCAGGTCTTTTCTCCACCGCCGGCAACGCGCTGCCCAACCTTGAGATGGGTAACACCTTCGCCCAGCGCTTCGACAATGCCCACTGCTTCCGTGCCCGGCACGGCGGGAAGGCTCGGCTTGAACCCATATTGGCCGGCAATGGTCATCAGGTCATGATTGTGGACGGGTGACAGCACCATCTTGACCAGCACCTGGCCAGGGCTAGGCTGCGGTCGCTCCACATCTATCGTCTTGAGTACTTTTTCCGGCGTACCGAATTCGGAATAGATGGCGGTCTTCATGGCCGGCTCCTGTAAATTGCTATGTAGCAAAGATATGTCTCGCGCTTTGGTGTTCAAGCCCGGCTTGCCATCCCGAGCTGCATGAAATAATTGCTGACTAAATTATTCAGGATTAAAGCCATGACGACCGAAGCTCTCGATCCCCGTGCGCCGCAGCGCATTCGCCACGACACCAAATTGCGTTTGTTGACCGTCACCGCCGTCACCGACATTACCCCGCTCATGCGCCGGGTCCGTCTCACCGGCGATATGGAAGGCTTCGTTTCTCCCGGTCATGCCGATCATATCAAGGCTCTCTTCTTTCCTGAAGGCGTGACCCCGCTCCTGCCCGTCATCGGGCCCAATGGCGCCGAATTCGAGCCCGGCACCCGTCCCGAAATGCGCGACTACACGCCCCGCTACTGGGATGTCGCCGAAGGCTGGATCGAACTCGATTTCGTCCTCCATGGCGATGGCCCTGCCTCGAGCTGGGCTGCGGATGCGGTGCCGGGCAAGACCCTCGTCATCGGCGGGCCGCGCGGCTCCATGGTCGTCCCAACGACCTATGACTGGTACCTGCTCGTGGGCGACGAAACCGCCCTCCCCGCCATCGGCCGCCGCATCGAGGAACTGCCCGCAGGCGCATCGGTTGTCGCCGTGGTGGAAGTCGACTCCGCCGCCGAGGAACAGAGCTTTGAGACCAGGGCCGATCTCGACCTGATCTATGTGCACCGCAACGGCGCCGCAGCCGGCAGGACCACACTGCTCATCGACAAGGTCCGCTCGCTCGACCTGCCCAAGGGCGATGCCTATGCCTATATTGCGGGCGAAAGCGGCATGAGCAAGTCGGTCCGCCAGCACCTCACCGAAGAACGCGGCTTCAGTTCCGAATGGGTCAAGGCGGCCGGCTATTGGCTGCTCGGCACCGCCGACGCCCACGAGCCGCACTGAGCCTAAGGCCGGCCCATTAAGGCCGGCACTCGCTTACTTGGTTTTGGTCTTTCCCATTGCCGGCGCATTGGCTTCGGCCTGCAGCCGATCCATCAGCGCACGCCATTCTTCATAGGCCGCTTCCTGATCCGGCAGGGCTTCGCGCGAACCGCCGAGCTCGACCAGTTCACCCAGCACCACTTCGACATCAGGACCTTTTTCCTCGCAGGTCCCGGCCTCGTCGAGCGCGTTGAAGGCGGGGGTGTAGTAAGTGGTGTCGTAGTCGTCGGTGCTGAGCTTGAGCTGACCATAGGCGAGGAGATCCGCGGAATCAGTCAGCAACGACCAGTCCTCGTCGGTCACCTCATAACCCGCGCAATTGCTCGACACGACATTGGCGAGCACGACCCGCTCCAGAAATGCCTCGGCCTCGGCTCCCGAATAGGAGGTCAGATCGGGCAGCTGCACGAAAATCTTGCCATCGGCAGTCGCCTGCTGCGCTCCCATGGCAAGAAGCAGTCCCGATATCAGCGCTTTCTTGAGCATTTTGCATTCCCGATTGTTGGCTTCGCCCCGAAGGTACTGAGCTTCATGGAGAAATAACGGCAGAAGGACTATTGCGGCTGGCCGCCCACGAATTGAACCGCCCGCGCACCATTGGCGATGCCGCGCTCAAGGCACTCCTCGACTGCTTGCCCGTCCGTCAGCGCGGCAATGAAGCCGGCGGCGAAAGCGTCGCCTGCACCGGTCGAATCGACCACTTTCACGATCGGCGCGGCACGGCTGAAATCGACGCCATGCGCGCCGCCAACCGCGGCACCGAACTGCCCGCGCTTGATGACGACATGTTTGAACTGCGCGCCAAGGATGCGCATCTGCTCTTCAAAGCCAGCGACGCCCGCCAGCATTTCCGCTTCGCTTTCATTGGCAAAGAGCCAGTCGGCCGCGCCAACCCAGGCAAGGAACGTCTGCGGCCCGACTTCGTCGAGAAAGCCGATCGAGGCTGGGTCGATGGCAATCGAGATACTGCGTTTGCGCGCTCGACCCAGCAGCGACTGCACGACGGAGCGCGGCCCCGGCGCGAAGAAGCTGTAGCCGGAGACCAGCACCAGGCCCGTCCCATTGAGGAGGCTATCAGGCAGGTCTTCGGCGCAAAGATTGAGATTGGCGCCGCGATCGGTGAGGAAACTGCGCTCCCCGCTGGGATCGAGTATCGTCACCAGCACGCCCGAGCCCAATTGCGGATCGCCCGCCAGCATCGGTGTCACGTTGCGCAGGCGGAAGTGCCCCTCATGGCTCGCCTTGTCGACCATGCCAACCCGGGCAGCAAACACCACATCGGCCCCGGCCGCACCAAGCCACACGGCCTGATTGGCGCCCGAACCACCGGCACGGCTTTCGATCGCCGCCCGCCGGTCGGAGCCGAACACGATCGGCCCTTCCGGTTTGACGATGACGTCGGTCATCACGTCGCCGACGACGAGGACCCTTTTGCTCATGCGCGACGAACGGGTGCCTTGCCGGCCTGAAGATGCGCCAAGGCCACCGCGATCTGGCCGGCCACCAGCGCATTGTTCTTAACGAGCGCGATATTGGACACGAGCGACTTGCCATCCGTCAGCTCAAAAATCCGCTGCAACAGGAACGGCGTCATCGCCTTGCCTTTCACCCCCTTGGCGTCGGCGTCAGCCAGAGCCTGAGTGATGAAACCCTCGATGGCGCCCGCTTCCCAGGCATCGGCTTCCGGGATCGGGTTGGCAATCAGCACGCCGCCCATTTCGAGATCGGACTGGATGGCCAGCATCTTGGCCACACCCTCGGCATCGTCAAACCGGTGATCGACACCAAAGCCGCTTTCGCGCGCCCAGAAGGCCGGGAAATGGTCGGTACCGAAACCGAGGACCGGCACACCATTTGTCTCGAGCACTTCCAGCGTCTTGGCGATATCTAGGATCGACTTGGCACCGGCACAGATCACCGTCACCGGCGTCCGGCCCAGTTCTTCAAGATCGGCCGAAATATCAAAGCTGTCCTCGGCACCGCGATGCACACCGCCAATGCCGCCAGTGGCAAAGACCTTGATGCCCGCAAGCGCGGCGATCTGCATGGTCGTTGCAACGGTGGTCCCGGCCGTGGTCCCGCTTGCCAGCAGCGCCGCGACGTCACGACGGCTCGCCTTGGCCGCCTTATGGCCTTCGAGAGCAAGACGCTCGAGGTCTTCCCCGGCAAGACCGACGCACAGCCTTCCATCCATGATGGCAATGGTCGCGGGCACTGCGCCGGTTGCCCGCACCACGTCCTCGACTTCGTTGGCCATGGCGAGGTTCTGCGGATAGGGCATGCCATGGGTGATGATGGTGGATTCGAGCGCCACCACGGCCTTGCCTGCAGCGAGCGCCGCCTTCACGTCTGCCGATATTGAGAGATAGGCCTTGCCGCTCATCCGCGCCTCTTTCGAACTGTTCGTGGGCATATAGGTACGCCCCTTGTTGCCAGCGCTTTTGCGCTCGGGCAGTTCTCTGGTCAACCCCCGCAAAAACTTCTGTTTGTCCGTCTTGTCGCTCCCAAAAAATGACTTTAGTTTGCCTGTCGATCAGAGAGGGAAAGGGCACTTCGCTGACCAGGTCTTTTGTTGATGGCGCAACTCTTGCGCGTCGATATCAGCCCCATGCCGGGCCGATCACAGCGATAGTCCCGGGCGCCCTTCGGCGTCCCCTGAAGACGTGTTCCCAATTGTTCGCCAATTCTGTGCCGGGCACTCAAAGATGAGCGCCCGGGCCTGAGCCCTGCCATTCGAACCTCCCCTCCCCAAGAGGGGCTATGCCCCCGATTATTACTTGGAGCTTTGACGTTATGAACAAGACGCTCGCCCTCGCCTTTGGCGCCCTGGTGGCCGCAAGCCCCGCTCTGGCCCAGGAGGAACCGGTCCTCAACGTCTATAATTGGTCCGACTATATTGCCGAGGACACCATCGCCAATTTCGAGGCGGAGACCGGCATCAAGGTCAATTACGACGTCTACGACAATAACGAGATCGTCGACGCCAAGCTCCTTGCCGGTAATTCCGGCTATGACATCGTCGTTCCCTCGGGCAATTTCCTCGAACGCCAGATCAAGGCCGGCCTGATCCTGCCGCTCGACAAGTCCAAGCTGACCAATCTCGGCAATCTCGACCCGGCCGTCATGGCCACCGCCGCCGAGCAGGACCCGGACAACGCCCATGGCGTGCCCTACATGATCAACACCATCGGCCTCGGCTACAATGTGGCCAAGGTGACGGCCGCCCTCGGCCCCGATGCCGATCTTGAAAGCTGGGACCTCCTCTTCAAGCCTGAAGTCGTCGAGAAGCTCGCCGGTTGCGGCGTTGCCGTGCTCGACAGCCCCTCCGAGGTCACCGGCATTGCGCTCCACTATCTCGGCCTCGATCCGAATTCGGAGAGCGAGGAAGACCTCGCCAAGGCCGAGGAACTGCTCAATTCGATCAAGCCCTCGATCCGCTATTTCCATTCGAGCCAGTATATCGACGACCTCGGCAATGGCGAAATCTGCCTGGCGCTCGGCTATTCCGGCGACATCTTCATCGCTTCGGACGCTGCTGCCCAGGCCGGCCAGGGCAATGAAGTGACTTACCTCATCCCCAAGGAAGGCGCCGCGACGCTCTTTGACTTCCTGGCGATCCCGATCGATGCCCCGCATCCGGACAATGCCCACAAGTTCATCGACTATATCCTCAAGCCCGAAGTCGTGGCCGCGATCACCAACTACGTGTTCTACGCCAACCCGAACCTGCCGGCGCTCGAATTTGTCGACGAGGAAGTCAAGTCCAACCCGGGCATCTATCCGCCCGCCGAAACCATCGCCAAGGCATTCGTCATGAAGGCGCACTCGCCTGAATTCGAAGAGGTCTTGACCCGCACCTGGACCCGCATCAAAACCGGCCAGTAATTTTTCCGACAGGGGCGGCTTTCCGGCCGCCCCTTCACACTCCTCGGGTTCCGCCATGAAGAAGTCCCAGCAGCTCGCCGTCGACACCCGGCCATGGCGTGACACGGCCAATAACAAGCCGTTTGTCCGCATCAAGAACGTCACGAAGAAATTCGGCGACGTGCTGGCGGTGCACGATGTCTCGCTCGACATCTACCGCTCCGAACTCTTCTGCCTCCTCGGCGGTTCAGGCTCGGGCAAGTCGACGCTACTGCGCATGCTGGCCGGCTTCGAGCAGCCGACCTCGGGCACCATCGAGATCGATGGCCAGGACATGACCGAAGTCCCGCCCTATAATCGCCCGGTCAACATGATGTTCCAGTCCTATGCGCTCTTCCCGCATATGTCCGTCGAACAGAACATCGCTTATGGCCTCAAGCGCGACAATCTCCCCAAGGGTGAGATCAATGACCGCGTCGCCGAGCTTTTGAGCCTCGTCAAATTGCAGGACTATGGCCGCCGCAAGCCGCATCAGCTATCAGGTGGCCAGCGCCAGCGCGTCGCCCTCGCCCGCGCTCTCGCAAAACGTCCCAAACTTCTGCTGCTCGACGAGCCTTTGGGCGCATTGGACAAAAAGCTGCGCGAGGAAACCCAGTTCGAACTGGTGAAAATCCAGGAGAGCCTGGGCGTCACCTTCATCGTCGTGACCCACGACCAGGAAGAGGCGATGACCCTCGCCACCCGTATCGGCGTCATGAACCTTGGTGAAATCGCCATGGTGGGCGAGCCCACCGACATCTACGAATTCCCCAATTCGCGCTTTGTCGCCGGCTTCATCGGCTCGGCCAATATGGTCGAAGGCATTGTCACCGAGGACGAGCCGGGCCATGTGCGCATCCGTTCGAGCGAATTGGGCTGCGATATCTATGTCGGCCACGGCGTCGACTGCGCCCCCGAACAGATTTTGTGGTGGGCCATCCGCCCCGAAAAGATGTCGCTCAGCCGTGAAAAACCCCAGACGCCCCATGATGCCAATGTCACTTCGGGCATTGTAGAGGAGATCGCCTATCTCGGGGATATCTCTTTGTATCAGGTGGCTCTGGAGAGCGGCAAACGCATCCGCGTCAGCCAGACCAATTCGGTGCGCGGCAATCCCGATGCCATCACCTGGGACGAGAAGGTGTTTGTCACCTGGAGCGATAGTTCCGGCTCGGTGCTGACGGTATGATGATGGTTGTGGCATCCCCCTCACCCGTCTCGGCCTTCGGCCGATCCACCCTCTCCCCGATGGGGAGAGGAACAGTGGTGATCGCCTCTTGTTCTTCTCCCCATCGGGGAGAAGGTGGCGCGCAGCGCCGGATGAGGGGGAGCCTATGACCGCCACCCACACCCCCACCATTCCGCCGCCGCGGCGCTTGAAACCCTGGAACGCGGTTGAGCGTGGCCTTGCCAAGGTCGGCATTTCCGGCCGCATGCTGGTGCTGGCCGCGCCGGTGCTTTGGCTGCTGGTCTTCTTCCTCATTCCACTAGCCGTGGTTTTCGGCATTTCGCTTGCCACAAAACAGTTCGGCCGCCCGCCCTATTCGCCGCTTCTCACGACCGAAGAAGGCACGGTGCAGCTGACCCTGCACCTCAACAACTACATCCGCCTCTTCACAGACAATCTCTATATCGCGGCCTATCTGTCCTCGATCCGCATTGCCTTCATCTCGACGGTGATCACGCTCTTTGTCGGCTATCCCATGGCCTATGCCATTGCCCGCGCCCCCGACAAATGGCGCAATATCCTGCTTATGCTGGTGATCCTGCCCTTCTTCACCTCGTTCCTGCTGCGCGTCTATGCGCTGACCGGGTTCATGCGTGGCAACGGCGTCATCAATCAGTTTCTGGGCCTTTTCGGCATCGAACCGCTGGTGATGATGCAGACCGATTTCGCCGTCTATGTCGGCATCGTCTATACCTACCTGCCCTTCATGATCCTGCCGCTCTATACGACGCTCGTAAAACTCGACGTGTCGCTGTTTGAAGCCTCGGCCGATCTCGGCGCGCGGCCGCTGCGCACCTTCCTGTCGGTGACGCTACCCCTCTCGCTGCCGGGCATCATTGCCGGCTCCATGCTGGTCTTCATTCCCGCCATCGGCGAATATGTCATTCCCTCGCTGCTCGGGGGGCCGGAAACCCTGATGATCGGCCGCGTGCTCTGGGACGAATTTTTTACCGCCGCCAACTGGCCGCGGGCCGCCGCCGTGGCCGTGGCCATGCTCCTGGCCGTGGTGGTTCCGATCATGCTGTTGCAGCGCGCCCAGAGCGCCGTGGTGGAGAGATAAGATGCGTCGCGGCTGGTTCCTCCCCATCGCAGCGGCTTTGGGCTTTTCGTTCCTTTATGCGCCCATCGTTTCACTGGTGATCTTCTCCTTCAATGAGAGCCGCCTCGTCACCGTCTGGTCGGGCTTTTCGACCAAGTGGTATGGCGAACTGTTCCGCGATCCGCAGATGCTGGGCGCTGCCTGGCTGAGCCTGCAGATCGCCGCCATTGCCGCGACCATCGCGCTTGTCCTCGGCACATTGGCGGCCGTGGCCCTGGTGCGCTTCCGCCGCTTCAAGGGCCGGACGCTGTTTTCCGGCATGGTTTCCGCCCCGCTCGTCATGCCCGATGTGATCACCGGTCTTTCCCTGCTGTTGCTCTTTGTTGCCATGGAGGGGTTTTTGGGCTGGCCGCGCGGCCGCGGCATGCTGACCATCGTCATCGCCCACGCCACTTTCTGCACCGCCTATGTCTGCGTCGTGGTGCAATCGCGGCTGTCGGATTTTGATCGCAGCCTCGAAGAGGCGGCGATGGACCTTGGCGCGAGCCCGGTTCGCACCTTTTTCGACATCACCCTGCCGATCATCGCCCCGGCGCTGGTTTCGGGCTGGCTCCTCGGCTTTACGCTCTCGCTCGACGATCTCGTTATCGCCAGCTTCGTTTCGGGCCCCGGCTCGTCGACACTGCCCATGGTGATCTTTTCCAAGGTCCGCCTCGGGGTTTCGCCAGACGTCAATGCGCTGGCGACCATCATCATCGGCCTCGTGGCGACCGGCGTGCTCATCGCCACCATCATCCAACTGCGCTCAAAGCCCAAAAAGGCCAAGGCCTGAACATCTCGGGGTTGTCACCCCGGCGAAGGCCGGGGCCCAACGCCTGATCTCAAGATGGGCCCCGGCCTTCGCCGGGGTGACAGCGGGTTAATGAGGCGCTATCTGCGCACCTGCTCAGGCCCGCCCAGCACAAAAGTCCGCCCGGCCTTTTGGCTTGCGGTTGCACGGTCGCTACGCCCTTTGGGCGCACGGTGAAAAGCGGCTTTCGCCCCGAAAATGTAAAAATAGAAGAGGCGAAAGCCGCTTCCCACGATCGGGATTTTTTGCGCACGCCTCGAGCAGCCCCCTTTTGGGGTTTTGC
>NZ_JAGIAW010000012.1 GCF_017744655.1 Devosia sp.
CCGCCAAAAACAAAGGAGAAACCTAGACCCTTGACCACAGCAACCGACCCAAAACAAAACTAACAGGCGGGTCACTTCTCAATGGAAAACCCGGGTCACTTCTCGGCGGAAATCAACAGCTTGGTTGATTCAACCACGCAGGTCTCGTCTTGAGTCTGGGCCCTGCGGTGGTGTGGACCAAAACGACGGGCCACCCCCGGCGACTAGGAACGGTTGTACAAGATGGTCAGAAGACCCTTCTGGAGCTTGATGCAGATTCTGCTGATTTGCCTGGCGTCAGTGTCGTGTATCCAAGCAGCGTCGCGGGACAGCGCTTGGAGTGGCAGGGCGACATCGAGGAGGCACTGCATCCGGCGCTGATGCCGTTGGTTCCTCCAATACGAAATGACAACCTTCAATACCGCATCGGCGCCGATCGACTTGGTCTACGGCGGGAAACGCCAAGCAAAGAGTGGCGCTTACTGACGGCAATCGGTCATGGTTCAATCGGCCATTTGGATGTCTTCGTTTCCGATGGCGAAGCCAGCCGATGGTATGACCGTGACGCACCAGCAGCGCCGGTCGATTTAAGAACCAGCGACCTGGTTCACCTCGCTACGCAGACTCTCGACAACCCGTTGGACCCGATTCCGCTCCGAGAACTCCTCAAGATCGTTGGGCAAGCGCCCTCCCCAGGCGGAGCAATGCCAAAGCTGCTACATCGCATGGTGTGGCCCGAGACTGGCCAACCGGTAGACGCGCTGATCAAGTTCGAGAAGGCCGGCCCGGGCAAGTACCAGGACATTCTTGTCCTTGAGGACTGGGCATACGGAGTTCATGAGCGTTTCGGCCTACCAGTGCCTGCCCGCGTCTTGCTCCATGATGACTATGGCAATCAGATCCTCGCCACGACGCGTTTTGACCGAATAGAGGGACGTCCTGTGCCGTGCGAATCCCTGTACGGCGCTCTCAAAATCCTGAACCGCAAGATTTTCGAAACACCGTTCACCGACGCATTCAAGACGGAACCAAATTTCTTGCAGGTGTCTCAGGCACTCATGTCGCCGCGGACCGGCATGAGTGCAGATCCAGGCGCAGACGGGGCGTCGATGTTTTCACGCATCGTGCTCTCGTTTTTGATCTGCAACGGCGACCTGCACTTGAAGAACACCTCAATTCTGGGTGGTCGGGGCCAAGCTAGATTGTCGCCGGTCTACGACCCAGCCCCCATGCGCCTTTACGGCTCTGGCGATGATAACCTGACGGCCATTAGCTTTGGAGGATTGCGGTTCTTCAGGTCGAAAATCCCGGAGGGGTTTGGTGCTAAGCTGGCAGAGCTGGGTACGCACTTTGGCTTGCGTCCGTCTCGTGCCAAAAGCGTCATTTCAGATGCTTTGGAATTAACAGCGCGCGCTACCGAGGAAATCGCGATGGCAGGTGCGGCCGAGAACATTGTTTTGGCTTTCGGCCAGCTGCAAGGGCCAGTTCGTGAAGAGCTGAAGGCTGCAGTTTTGAGAAACACACACGCTGGCGCTTGAGTGTTCTCGACGTCGCGCGACCCGAGCCTGCGGTTGAAGCGTGAACGAGAGTAACTCAAGGGATGCTTGATGGCGCCTCCCGACCCCGTTGCGGTCATTAGGCGCATTGTGTCCTTTGGCGAAAAGCAGACACGCGTGACGTGTCTCGTGATCAGAGAGATCCGCGTATTCTGGTGTTCTCATTCAGGCGCCTAGGAGCCCAAGCTACAATCTCGAACCACTTGTATAGGCTCGATGGCAAAATGCTCAGGGGCCTTACGGCCCTCGATGCGCTCGAGCAAAAGCCGGGTGGCCTGCATCCCTTGGAGCTGGCCTGGCTGGCCGACGCTCGTCAGGCTATGTTGGGGTAGCGCGCAATAATGGGTATTGTCGTATCCGACAAATGCAACGTCCTCGGACACCGATAGCCCCAGCTCCTTAGCAACGCCAATAACCTCGAAGGCGACATAATCGGTCCAGCAGAACACAGCGCGCGGCCGGCGCCGCCCGCTGAGAAGCCGAAGGGGCAGTGCTTCGGATGTCGGTGGCGTCCATGGCGGCGCTGACGACTTGGACATTCTTGCACATCCCCAGCTTTGCCATCTCCTCCCGGTATCCGAGTTCGCGATGGACTACGGTGACGCCTTCCGCGCCGATTGACACGTTCAAGGCATCATCGCCTAGCCGATCACGCTCCGGATGGTGTCCACCGGCAGTTCGTGAAACGTCTGAGTGTAATAGGCGGCAAAACGGCCGAGGTGGAAGAAGCCGTTCTCCATGGCAATCTGGGCAACGCCCTTGCGTGCTTCTTCGGGCTTGAGCAGGGCGCGGCGGACTCGGTCGAGGCGGTGCTGACGCAGCCAGACAAGCGGGCTGACCCCAACCGCCTGCATAAAGGCTGATCGCACGACGTGTTCCGGCAGGTCAATGGCCTGGGCGAGTTCGGTAACGGTCAGCTGGCTTTGCGATCTCGCCGCGATGATACGGCGAGCCTTTCGCACCACTGCATGTGCATAGCTTTCCGTCAGGGACTTGCGGTTGGTGCTGGACAGGAACGTGCAAAGGTCCGAAATCCGGTCGATGATGTGTTCAGGCAGTGCCGCACCCAGTTCGCGTGGCGATCTTTGCAGGTTTTCGGGCGCCACGGACATGATGGACGTGATCCAGGCGCCAAGCTCGTAAGCTCCGGGATAGGCTTCAATACTGCAGAGCGGTCCAGTCTTGCGCTTGTCGAGCGTTGGCAAGTCGTGTTCGTCTAGCGTGACGTAATAGCCTTGGGTATTCGGTGCGGTGAGCACATTGATTTCATGCCCACCCAGATGCAGGAAGCCGGGACCCTCGCGCCTGTTTCCATTGATGCGACTGTCCTCGGCCGGCGCCGGGAGCACGAGAACGACCTTGCCGCGCGGTGGGGCCGTGACCTCCGCCACACTGACATTCAGGCGTTCCTCGCTGATGCTGACGCGGCCAAAGTCGAGGCGCGTCACTGTACCTTCGAAGCGGCCGGAGCTGATCTGCGTGTAGCGCTGATCCCAGCCGATAAGGCCATGTTCCTGCTCTGAGGCGTCCGCGAAGGCGGAAATTGAAAAGGATGGTAGGGCGGGCATCGTTTTTAACCTTCGTTAGGCGAGTCCTAGCCGCCGCATAAAAATGGAGCAACAACATTTTATGCGCAAAAAATGAGCAAAACTATTTTCGGATTCGGATTTCCGTGATCGGCGCTAGCTGATGATCTGCCACCTCCACGAGATTGGAGATGGCAATGGCCAACAGATTTTCGCTTTTGACCTGCTCGGCCGTGCTGGCGCTACAGCTGGCGGTGCCAAACCTAGCTCAGGCGCAGGAAGAGCCCTTTGTTCCCGAAACTCTTACGGCCAAGGAAATGGTCGACCCTGGCCCCAAGGTGTTCGTCAACGTTCAGAACTGGGGCGGCGGGCCGAGCGTCGTGCGCTTTTACTCAGCGGACGATCTGCGTGTGGTCGGAACTGCCGACGCGGGCGCGCAGAGTCATTTCGCGATCTCAGCTGATGGCAAGACGGTCTATATCGTCTCGGGCTACTATAGCCGCCTCAGCTCAGGCACTGCCGAGCACGTATTGCGCATCTTCGATACCGATACGGCAAGCCTCACCAAGGAAGTCCAGCTTCCGGTCAAGGTGTCCCAATATACAGACGATGCATCGCTGATGCAGCTTAGTGCCGACGAGAAGTACCTCTACGTCCAGAACGCGACGCCCGCGACATCAGTGACGGTGGTCGATCTTGAAAAGGGCGAAGTGGTGCAGGAGGTCCCGTCTCCAGGCTGCTTCGGCATTTATCCGAGCCTGAAGGGCCATGCCTATTCCACCATTTGCGGCGACGGCACGTTCACGACAATGACGCTGAGCGCCGATGGCGCGACGTTCGAATCCCAAAAGAGCGACACGATCTTCGATCCCGAAGAAGACCCCATCTACCTGTCATTTGATCGTGCAGGTGCCGACCTGCTTTTCATTTCCTACAAGGGCGTCGTCCATCGCCTGTCCGATGCCGGGGGTATCATCAAGGCGGTATCGGCCACGCCGATTGCCGAGAGTGTCGAGGGCGATTGGGGGACATCGGGCTATACCGTCGTCAGCTATAACGAGCCGAACGGAATTCTCTTTGTTCCAATGGCATCCGGTCGGCATGATGGCTCGCATTACCATGATGCCGAGGAAATCTGGGCCTACGACCTAGAGAATAAGAAACTGCTTTACCGCACGCCGGTCGAGGGCATCACATCCGTCATCACCACGGATGAAGAGGTGCCAACCCTGTTCGGCCTTGATATCGGCGGCGGCAAGGTCGTCAAGTTCGAGGTGGATCCGGAGGCCAAGTTTGCCGCAAAGCCGGTCGCCGAAAACGCCACCAAGGGCTTCACCACGACCTTGGCGGCACGGCAATGAGCGGCGCCAGTCTCAACTCCCTCGTTGCTGCCGGTCTTACCGCCTTCATCAGCCTGATCTTCGCGCGGGCGGCCTGGCACAAGTTGGAAGAATTCACCGAATTCACCGGATTTGTCGCGGACTACAAGCTTTTGCCCGAGCGGCTCGTCATTCCCGCGTCCTGGGCCATTGTCGGCGTCGAACTCGCTGTCGTCGTGGTTCAATTGCTGCCGCAGGGCAGGGTGTTCGGGCTCGGTCTAGCCTTTTTCATGCTGGTTGCCTATGCCTCGGCTATGGCCGTCAACCTCAGTAGAGGCCGCTTCACCATTGAGTGTGGTTGCGGTGGAGCTGCCCAGCCATTGTCATGGTCGCTGGTCGGCCGCAATACGGCGCTTTCCGCGCTGGGACTGGCAGCGATCCTCCTCCCGCTTGGCCCGATGAGTGCGCCCGATGCAATGGCGGCCATCGCTTCCGGCTTCGCACTCTGGATGGGGTTCCTCCTCATCGAGCAAATCCTCGCCAATGCTTCAACCGCCCGGCTCACGCGCTGACGCCGCTTCGGAGACCAACGTCATGACACTCGTCTATTTCGCAATCGCCGTGCTTTTCGTGCTCGTGGTGGCGCTGACAATCGGGCTGCTCGCCCTCGGCCGGCAGGTGGGCATCCTTTTTGATCGCGTTTCGCCCATGGGCGCACTCGTCAACGATTCCGGTCCGGAAGTGGGCCAGATGACCCCACTCTTCAGCCTTGCCAGCCTCACCGGTGGCACCGTCAATATTGGGCCCAAGCCAGGCAAGGCGACGCTGGTCTTCTTCCTGTCGCCGACTTGCCCGGTTTGTAAAAAACTATTGCCAATCATCGACTCCGTTCGCAAAGCGGAATCGCGCTGGCTCGATGTGGTTCTCGCCAGCGATGGCCAGAAGGCGCAACACGAGCGCTTTATCGAAACGGCCAAGCTCGGAGACTATCCCTACGTGGTCTCGACCGAATTGGGTCTCGCCTATCGCGTCGCGCGCCTGCCCTATGCCGTGCTTTTCGATCAGCACGGGACCATTCGCGCCAAGGGCCTGATCAACAGCCGCGAGCAGTTCGACAGCCTCTTCAACGCCTATGACATGAAGGTCGCCTCGATCCAGTCCTATATCGATCAGCAGCCAGCGGTTCAGCACTAGTTCCCGAACGCATTTAGGAGAGCCGCCATGGCTAAACTCTTGGAAAATTTCTTCACCTGGATGGATGGAGCGGCCGAAACGAGGGCCCGAAACATCGCCCATCGCGCTGGGCGCCGCAGCTTCCTGCAAAAGGCCGGCTGGGCGCTGGTCGGCGGCGTGGTCCTGCCGATGCTGCCCTATGACAATTCAAATGGCGTCGCCTATGCACGAGGTCTCGGCGAGCCTGATGAGCTGCCCGAAGACTGTGAATACTGGCGGTATTGCTCGCTGCATGGTTCGCTTTGCAGCCAGTGCGGCGGATCGGTCACGCAGTGTCCGCCGGGTACCCAGCCGTCAAAGGTTGCCTGGGTCGGCACCTGCCGCAACCCCAATGACGACAAGGATTACCTCGTTTCCTACAACGACTGCTGTGGCAAGGGCGGCGGTTGTGGCGAAGGCTGCTCGCGCCAGGAAGGCGACCGCCCTGGCTATCTGATGGGGCTTGCGAGCGAGTCGAGCTGGTGCCAGGCCAATGATAACAAGGGCATTCACTGCACCGTCGCTATCGTCGTGGGTCTTGCCGAATGAGGCTTGCGCATATTTCCCTCCTGTTGCTGACGCTCTCCGGAGCGCCAGCAACTGCCGACGAGACCGGCAAGGCCCTCTTTGTCGACAGTTGCAGCGGCTGCCACCAACTTGAGGGCGCAGGCCAGGCAGGCCTTGCACCGCCCCTGACCGACAAGGCGCTATGGTCGGGCTTGGGACCGCGCAGTTCCGATTATATCGCTGGTGTCATGATCGGCGGGTTGACAGGCACCATCACCGCCGGCGGACAAAAGTTCATCGGTCTTGCCATGCCGCCGCAGGATTGGATGACCGATGAAGAACTCAAGGCGGTAGCGGATTACGTCCTTAACGATCTCAATGGCCTGACACTCGAGGTCTCAGACGAGACCCTTGCGGCGGCACGTCAATCGCCGCCCTCCCATGCCGATCTTCGCGCCATCCGCAAGGAGGCTATCCAATGATCGGGCGCGTCATCCTGTCGGTTCTTTTGCTTTCGACTGCGCCGGCACTGGCTGGCGAGCGCTCGGCGTCCGTCAACTACGTGCTGCGCTGCCTGGGATGTCATCTTCAGGACGGCACGGGTTTGCCTTCGGCGGGCATCCCTGACTTCGTGGGAAAGGTCGGCGTCTTCACGCACAACCCCGACACGAGACGCTATCTCCTGCATGTCCCTGGCGTCGTCAATTCCGGTCTCAGCGACAATGAATTGGCCGAACTGCTCAATTATATCATGGAAACCTTTGCCGGGGAGTCGTTGCCCGAAACGTACCAGCCATTTACGGCGGAAGAGGTCGCCGAGCTCATGAATGAAGACGTCGGCAATGTCGTATCCTATCGCCGGAAACTCGCTCATGATTTGAGCGCCCAAGGCTATCCCGTCGCCGACTACCCCTGGCCATAGAGACAACTTTGCAAAAGCTTCCATGGGCTTTGGAATGTTAGGGAGGGGCGACGATCGCTTCTCCGCCCTAGTTGCTGACCGAAAGTGCTTTTTCAGGTGCCGCAGAATATCTATGGCCACCATTTGCACGCAATCTGCACCATTCCTCGATGATTGCTGCACAAAGACCTGATGACTGAACCTTGGGCCGGATGCCGGTCGTGTTCATGAGCGTCTGGTTTAGTGATGTCCTCCTTCCGAATTGCAATTGTCTTGCCTGCCGTTTTGCTGGCGGGCTGCTCGAGCCTCACCACGCAATATGTCCGACCGGCACTGCCGAATACGTCGGCCTGGACCGATAGTGCAGGGATTTCCAACCCGGTCGCTGCCGTGCAGTGGTGGCGCAGCTTTGGTGATCCCAAACTCGACCAGCTTGTCGAGACGGTTCTTGCCAACAACAACGATCTGTTCGCGGCGAACCTGCGCGTGCGCAAGGCGCTGTTGCAGGCGGATCTGGCTGGGGTTGCAAGGCTTCCTCAATTGAGCGGGACGGGGAATGCGCAAGGCAATGTGCCGCTGACCGATACAAGCGCTGCCAGCAGCAATTTCAGTCTCGGACTGGGGGCGTCTTACGAGGTCGATCTCTGGGGCCGCTTGGTCAGCAGCAAGGATATGGCGGCGTTGCAAGCAGCCGCGTCAGCCGAGGATGTGGAGGCGGCGCGGACCACGGTCATCGCCTCGACCGTCGAGACCTATTGGCGCCTCGCTTATACGAACCAGGATCTGAGCGCAGCCCGCGCTTCGCTCGAGATTGCGCGTCAGGTCGAGGACCTCATCAAGAGCCAGACAGCAGCGGGTGCAGCCACTGAACTGGAACTGGCCGAGATACGGCAGACGGTCGAAAGCCAGGCCGCTTCGCTCTCCGATATCGAGCAGAACCGCGTCGTGCTGCGCAACGCGCTTGGTGTCTTGCTCAATGGGGTTGCCAATCCCGTAGCCGAGCCGCAGCAATTGCCGCGACGCACGCCGGTGCAGATCACCGCCGGTTTGCCGGCAGATCTGCTCGCGCGCCGTCCGGACCTGCGCGCTGCAGAATTGCGGCTGCGGGCGGCTTTGCGCAATGTCGACGGCACCAAAGCAAGCCTTTATCCGCAGATTACCCTGACCGGCAATCTCGGCTCGGCGAGTACCGACCTTCTCCAAATTCTCTCCAATCCAATTGCTACGCTTGGCGCCGGGCTTGCGCTGCCATTCCTCAATTTCCGGGATGGTGAATTGCGGGTGAAGGTCTCGGAGGTTGATTATCAGCTTGCCGTCACCGAATTCCGCTCGGCGCTGCTGACGGCCTTCAGTGACACGGGCACGGCGCTCAGCGCGCGCACGACTCTGAACCAGAAGTCGCAACGCTTAAGGGCTGCGCTCGAAGCCGCACAGTCGGCAGAAAAACTGACGGAAGAGCGTTACCGCGCCGGTTCTGTTGCCCTGCGGGTCTGGCTCGACGCACAGGAGCGAAGCCGGGCGGCAAATCGGGCGCTGTCGGCCAATCGGCTCGAGCAATTGGTCACCGAAGTCCAGATTTTTCGCGTGCTAGGCGGTTCACCTTCCGTCGCACTCCCAGCGGCACGCTGACCGCAGCACCCTGATTTCCGAGAAGCAAGATGATCTCTTCGAAATTTCGTTTCCTGCCGATAATCCTAATCGCAACAGCTCTTGCAGCCTGCTCAAGCTCGCAGCAGCAGACGGCTGCGACCACAGAAGAACAGGCGCCCCTTGTTTCAGTTGCCCAACTCGAAGCCAGTTCCATCACGGTCTGGGACGAACTGCCGGCGCGCGTTTCGGCTTTCCGCACTGCGGAGGTACGTGCGCAGGTCAGTGGTCTCGTCGTCAATCGGCTCTTCCAGGAGGGCACCGAAGTCAAAAAGGGACAGGCGCTCTTTGCGCTCGATTCCACGAGCTATGCGGCAGATGTCGCCAGCGCAGAGGCCACGCTCCAGAAGGCTCGTGCCGTCTTCGAGCAGACGACGGCAGAGTTCGAGCGCGCCGATGTGCTCAAGGCTAGCAACAATATCAGCGACCAAGCCTATGATCTTGCCAGTTCCCAGCGTGCGCAGGGCGCAGCCGATGTTGCCCAGGCCGAGGCCGCGCTCAAGAAGGCAAATCTCTCGCTTGACCTTGCGACGATCAAGGCGCCGATCGACGGGCAGATCGGAGCAGCAATGGTTGGCGAAGGCACACTCGCTGAAGCAACCAGCACGACAAGCCTTGCGACGATCCAGCAGATCGGCAGCGTCCATATCGATATTCGCCAGCCTGCTTCGCGTCTTGAGCATCTGCGCAGTCTTGCCAAAAGCGGCCAGCTCAAGGAACCGGGCACGATCCCGATCGAAATTCTTGCCGGCGAAGGCGAAGATGGTGTGATCGCGGCCAAGGCGCTTTTCTCCGACATCAGCGTCGATGAGGGCACCGGCAATGTGCGCCTGCGGGCTCAGGCCGAAAATGCCGACCGCCGGCTGTTGCCGGGCATGTATGTCAGGGCCCGCGTGCCCCGCGGCACCTATCCCGACGCTATCAGCGTGCCACAGCAGGCTGTCATTCGCGATACCTTGGGCATGCCCAGCGTTTTCGTGGTCGCCGACGGCACGGCAACGCCTGTGACCGTGACGCTGGGTGAGCTGGTCGAAGGCCGCTACATCGTGACGGGCGGTCTCAAGGCCGGCGACAGCATCGTCGTCGAGGGCCAGGACAAGCTTTCAACGGCAGGACCTGTTCGGACCATTCCTTTCGGCACCCAACCTGCTGCTGCGGCCCCGACGGCCGAGCCGGCCGCAACCCACTAGTTCAGGCGAACCAAATGCCCCAGTTTTTTATCGATCGCCCCGTCTTTGCGTGGGTGGTGGCTGCGTTCATCGTGTTGTTCGGCGTCATCGCCATCCCGCAGCTTCCCGTTGCGCGTTTTCCTTCCATCGCGCCGCCAAGCGTCAGTGTCTCGGCAAGCTATCCCGGTGCCTCGGCGCAGACCGTCAATGAGGGTGTCGTTATCCCGATCGAGCGCGAGCTCACCGGCGTCAAGAATCTGCTCTTTTTCGGCTCTTCGGCCGATAGCACCGGCGGCGCCAATATCACGCTGACATTCGCCCCGGGAACCGACCCCGAGCTGGCGATGGTGGATGTTCAGAACCGTTTGAAGGGCGTTGAACCGCGCTTGCCGGCCTTGGTGCGCCAGAGCGGTCTGACCGTTGAATCTGCAACATCGGGCTTCCTGGCGATCGTTACCCTCACCTCGGAGGGCAAACGCTTCTCCGCGCTCGATCTTGAGGATTATCTCGCCAAATACATCGTCCCCGAACTCAAGCGCATCAAGGGCGTGGGTCGGCTGCAGTCTTTCGGCACCGAAAAAGCCATGCGCATCTGGGTCGATCCCCTGAAGCTCGAAATGTTGGGCCTCAGCTTTGCTGATGTCACCGCGGCCATCCAGGGGCAGAACCTCCAGATCGCGCCGGGGCAACTTGGCTCAGGCCCGACCGTGCCGGGGCAGACCATCACCGTACCCCTGACCGTGCGCAGCGATCTCACGACGACCGACGAATTTGGCAGGATTGCCATCAAGGGCGAGCGCAACGGCGCCACAGTCCTGCTGAGCGATGTCGCGCGCGTTGAAATCGGCGCTCAGACCACCGGCTTTTCCATGCAGCAGAATGGCAACCAGGCAACCGGCGCCGCCATTCAGCTCTCGCCCGGCGCAAATGCCGTTGCGACGGCCGATGCCGTCAAGGCGCGCCTCGCCGAACTCAAGCTGTCAATGCCTGAAGGCATGTCCTATGCGCTTCCCTTCGACACCTCCCCTTTCATCAAGGTGTCGATCGAGAAGGTGATCTATACCCTGCTCGAGGCCATGGCGCTCGTCTTTGCGGTCATGTTCGTATTCCTGCAGAACGTCCGCTACACGCTCATCCCGGCCATCGTTGCGCCGGTGGCGCTGCTTGGTACGTTCGCGGTCATGCAGTTGACGGGCTATTCGATCAACGTGCTCACCATGTTCGGCATGGTCCTGGCGATCGGCATCATCGTCGACGATGCCATTGTCGTAGTTGAAAACGTCGAGCGCATCATGGCGACCGAAGGTCTCTCACCCAGGGACGCCACTCGAAAAGCGATGAAGGAAATTACGGGTGCAGTGATCGGCATTACTGCTGTGCTTGTCGCCGTCTTCATTCCCATGGGTCTTGCCAGCGGTTCGGTGGGCGCCATCTATCGCCAGTTCACCCTGTCGATGTCGGTGTCGATCCTCTTCTCTGCGTTCCTCGCCCTCACACTGACCCCAGCGCTCTGCGCAACGATCCTCAAGCCTGTCGACCATCATAAGAAGAAGTGGCCGCCCTTCGCGCTCTTTGACAAGGGTGTCGACAAGGTCACGCGTGGCTATGGCAGGACCGTCGGCGGCCTCCTGCGCCGTGGCGGACGAATGATGGCGCTCTATGCGGTTCTCGTCGGTGCCCTCGTTTTCTGGTTCCCGCAGATCCCATCCGCTTTCATGCCCGACGAAGACCAGGGCAATTACACAGTGTCGATCACGTTGCCGGCCGGAGCGACGCAGGAGCGTACCGATAAGGTGACGAGCCTATTCAATACCGAGGTATTGAAACGCGAGGCGACACAGGAAAACCTCCTGATCAACGGCTTCAGCTTCATGGGGTCGGGGTCGAATGCAGCCATGGCCTTCGTGACACTCAAGGATTGGAAAGACCGTGCCCATCTGCCAGCCAGTGAAGAAGTCGCTGCCATGACGGCGGCTATGGCCGATATTCCCGAGGGGTCGGTCATGGTGTCGCTGCCGGCGCCAATTGAAGAACTCGGTGGCGGGTCGGGCTTCAGCTTCGTGCTGCAGGATCGTGGCGGCAAGGGGCTCGACGCGCTCACCGCAGCCCAGAACCAGTTACTGGCTCTTGCCGGCAAGTCGACCAAGCTCGCAAGCCTTTATCAAAACAGCCTGCCCAATGGTCCCAATGTCGAGCTCGAGATCGACCGCAACAAGGCACACGCCCTCGGCGTCGCGTTCCAGTCGATCAGCGATACGCTCGCGACGGCTATCACTTCGAGTTATGTGGGTGACTTTTCCAATGGCGGTAAACTGCAACAGGTTATCGTCCAGGCAGATGCGCGCTATCGCATGAATGTCGACGATGTACTGAAGCTCTTCGTGCGTAACGACAAGGGCGGCATGGTCTCGCTGAGCGAAGTCGTGACGGCCAAGTGGAATAGTGCCCCCGCGCAGATTTCCCGGCACAACGGCTATCTCGCCAATTCCCTTCAGGGTGAGGGTGCGCCGGGAGTGGCCAATGGCGATGCCATGGCTGAGGTCGAACGTCTCGTCCAGCAATTGCCGGAAGGCTTTGGCATCGAATGGACCGGCGAGTCACTGCAGGAGCGTCAGTCGGGTGCGCAGATGCCCATGCTGATCGCAATTTCGATGCTGGTGGTCTTCCTGGTCCTTGCCGCGCTTTACGAGAGCTGGACCGTGCCGCTGTCGGTCATGATGATGGTGCCACTTGGGATCATCGGTTCGGTCGCTGCGGTGCAACTGGGTGGACAGTCTAATGACGTCTTCTTCAAGGTCGGCCTCATCACCGTTATTGGGCTTTCTGCCAAGAACGCCATCCTCATCGTCGAATTCGCCAAGGCAAAGCTTGCCGAAGGATGGGCATTGCGTGATGCGATCGTCGAGGCCGGGCGGCTGCGCATCAGGCCGATCGTCATGACCTCGCTTGCCTTCGCCCTCGGGGTCACGCCCCTCGTTCATGCCCATGGCGCCAGCGCCGAAACCCAGAAAGCCCTCGGAACCGGCGTCCTGGGTGGCGTCATTGCGGCCACGATCTTCGCGCTGATCTTCGTGCCGGTATTCTACTTCGTCGTGATGTCGATCTTCGGCCGCAAGCGGAAGACCGCCTCCGAAACTGCCGACCTCCCACCTGCGAGTTCCACCCATGCATGACCTCGACGACTTCGCAGACTACGAGGCCTCGGCCCAGCAGCACACGCCCTGGCGGCGTGTGCTCGCTCTCTTCCGTCCCCATATCAGGGCGCTTCTGATCGTCCTTGGCCTCATCGTCATCGCCGGCATAGCGGGGGCAACGGCACCGTTCATGATGCGCGGCATTATCGACGATGCTCTGCCGGCCCGCAATGCCACGCTCCTGGTCTGGCTCTGCAGCGGTCTTATCGGCATTGCCGTGTTGTCGGCCATCGCGGGCGTATTGCAGGCCTATGTGTCGACCCATATCGGCCAGCAGCTCATGCATGAATTGCGCGTGAGGCTCTATGAGCACCTGCAATCGCTCTCTCTCGCCTTTTTCGCTACCGCGCGAACCGGCGAGGTGCAATCGCGCATGTCGAGCGACATTGCCGGGCTCCAATCGCTGTTCACCAATACCGCGACGGACGTCGCCCGCAATGTCAGCGTCGTGCTGACAACCGTCGTCGCCATGGTGCTCCTCGACTGGCGCCTGGCGCTTGCCTCGCTCGGCTTTATGCCGATCCTGCTCTGGCTCAACAACCGCGTTGCGGCACTGCGCGAGCGCATCACGTTCGAGCAACAGGAGCGGATTGCCGACATGTCGGCAACGGTCACGGAATCACTCTCAGCCGGCGGGTTCATTCTCGGTCGCACCATGGGCCGGGCCCATCACCTCGTCCGCCTTTTCCGCCAGACGTCATCGGATGTCGCGCGGCTGGAACTCCGGTCCCACACGGCCGGGCAGTGGGAAATCGCCATCATCATGTTTGCGCTCGACATCCTGCCGGCGCTGACCTTTCTCATCGGCGGGCTGATGCTGGCCCAGGGTTTTGGTGTCTCGATAGGTACCCTGGTCGCGCTGATCGCACTGCAGGAGCAGTTGCTCTGGCCCATGCTCGAATTGTTCGAGGCCCGCGTCGAACTGCGCAAGGCGCGCGCCTTGCTGACACGGGTTTTCGCCACCCTGGACACCAAGCCAACGCTGGTCGAGCCCGCAAATCCCGTTGAAGTCGACGCAAAAGCCGCTCGCGGAGAAATCGTCTTCGAAGACGTCTCCTTCTCCTATCCGGCGTCCGAGCGGCAGACCCTTGATCACGTTGCCTTTCGTATACCGGCCGGCACGCACACCGCCATCGTGGGAAGCACGGGCTCGGGCAAGAGCACGCTGGGCTATCTGCTGGCGCGTCTTTACGATCCCGACAGCGGGCGGGTGACGCTGGATGGTATCGACCTCAGGGATTTCAGCTTTGAAACCCTCTCCCACATCCTCGGCGTCGTCACGCAGGATCCGTTCCTCCTCAATGCCAGCATCGAAGAGAACCTGCGGTTCGCCAAGCCCGATGCCTCTGCGGACGAAATCGGGGAAGCACTCAAACTGGCACAGCTTTGGGAAAAGGTCGCCACCTTGCCCAAGGGCACTGCGACCGAGGTTGGGGAACGCGGCTATCAGTTTTCCGGCGGCGAGCGGCAAAGGCTGTCGCTGGCTCGGACCATCCTGCGCAATCCCCGCGTCCTTTTGCTCGACGAAGCCACAAGCGCCCTCGACCCGCAGACCGAAAATGCTCTATCGGCAGCGCTTGCCTCGCGTCACAATCGTACGGTGGTGTCGATCGCTCATCGTCTTTCGACCGTACGCCATGCGGACCAGATTGTAGTCTTGGAAGAAGGACGCATCGTCGAAATGGGAAGCCATGATCAGCTCATTGCCGCGAATGGGCGCTATCGCCAACTGGCCACGATCGGCTGACCTCATGTCCTCGCAAATTGGATCGACGCCATGACCAATCAGCTCATTCTCATCATCGAAGACGACATCGAAATCGTCCGCATCCTGCAGGCCTATTTCGAGCGCGACGGCTATCGCACCGTCAGCGCTACCGATCCACTCATAGGCCTGTCGCACCACCAGCGCCTCAAGCCAGATCTTGTGGTTCTGGATGTCAAGATGCCGAAGATGGATGGCTTCGAAACGCTGGCTGCCTTGCGCAATGTCGATGACACACCCGTCATCATGGTCACGGCCCTGGCCGAAGATCTCGACAAGCTCCAGGCGCTGCGGCTTGGCGCCGACGATTATGTGGTCAAGCCGTTCAACCCTTTGGAAGTCGTGGCGCGCGCACGCGCCATTCTGCGGCGCAGCCAAGGTGGCCGGTCGACTTCGGTCCTGCGGCTCGGGCCGCTCAGCATAGATAGCGACGCCATGACCGTCCATGTCGGCACCGGCATTTTGGGACTCACGCGCACCGAGTATCGACTTCTCGAACATATGGCCCGCTCCCCCAACCGTGTTTTCGAGCGCAGCGAACTGATAGATGCTTGCCTGCCCGAAGGCGAGGCTATGAACCGCACTGTCGATAGCCATATGAGCAACCTCCGGCGCAAGCTTGGCGCTGCAGGATTGCCCGATCTGATCACCGGCATCCGCGGCGTTGGCTATCGTCTGGATACGCCAAATGGCTAGACAGGTCGGGACTGCGCTGCAGATCGTCTTAATCGCCATAGCGCTCGCCGTCGCTGGCGCTCTCGTCGCTTATCTCGGCTTTCCGACCTATTTCGACCTCGTCCAGCGCCTCTTTCCGCAGGTCTCGGAAACAGAGACTTTCTGGTCGTGGATCGATTGGAGCTATTTGCTGCTGACGCTGGCGATCGTTCTTCCCATCGCCGCCTTTGGAGGCGTCTGGCTTTCCCGGCGGATTGTTGTGCCTCTCCTTGAAGTCGCACGCGCCATTCGGGCCGTCGCTGCCGGCGATCTCAGCGCTCGCGCCAATCCCCACATCAAGGGCTTTGGCGAATCTGCCAGGCTCGTCGAGGATTTTAACGCCATGGCCGAACGCCTCGAACGCGCCGAAGCTGAACTCCGATACTCAAATTCTGCCGCGGCCCACGAATTGCGGACGCCTTTGACCATTCTCAAGGGCCGCTTGCAGGGTGTCGCCGATGGCGTTTTTACCCTCGATGACGATCTGGTTTCGCTGCTGATCGGTCAGGTCGACGGCATGACACGGATCGTTGAGGACCTGCGCACGCTTGGCCTATTCAATGCGGGTACGCTCGAACTCTCTGTGATCGATACGGACCTTGCAGCCATCGTGCATGCCGCGACCAATCTTTCCGCCGATGCGCTGCGCACAAAATCGATCACCCTTCATCTCGACCTCGAACCAGCGCCCGTTGCTGCCGATCCTGCAAGACTCCACCAAGTCGTACTGGCTCTCATCGACAACGCCATGCGTTACGCTCCTGGTAAGCCCTTATCCATCTCAACAAAGGTGGAGCATGGACATGCCGTGTTGACCGTCACCGACAGTGGTCGGGGCCTGTCGCCCGAAGCACTGAGGAATGCATTCGAGCCCTTCTGGCGGGACGAGGAGTCGAGAGCGCGCGACAAGGGCGGCAGTGGCTTGGGGCTGTCAGTCGTCAGAGCCATTGCCCATGCCCATGACGGCCAAGTGCGCAGTGAGAATCTACCCGGTCATGGCGCGCGCTTCACGGTCACTTTGCCGGCGCCAAAGGCTAGGTTCACAATGGAAAATGGCTTTGTATAGTCTGCAGATTGATCGGTTGGCTCTAAGACGGTTTCAAGCAAGCGATGCGGAAGCGCTGTTTGCTTATCTAAAAGCGCCCACTGCCAGCTGCTTCTTTTCGCTGAAGCTCGCTGACCTCACCGCCGCTAGAGAAGAGGCGGTTAAACGCTCAGAGGGCGAGGAGTTCATCGCGGTCTGTCTAAAAGCATCCGGCCAGCTTATCGGAGATCTGTTTGTCCATCCGGATCCAAAGTGGCCAGAAGGCGCGGATGAAAGGCCAGACACGGCTTCCATCGGATGGAATTTCAATCCAAATTTTGGCGGGCAGGGCTATGCATTGGAGGCCGCACGTGCCTTGTGCGCCGACCTCTTTGCCAATCAAGGCATGCGGCGCCTCTATGCCTATGTCGAAGACCACAATACGCCTTCGCGGCGGCTATGTGAGAAACTGGGCATGCGGGCGGAGGGCGTCTTTCTCGAGTATGTGACCTTTCAAGACGACGCGGACGGCAATCCGATCTACGAGAACACGATGCAATACGCGATCCTCCGACACGAATGGGATCGACCTAACGCGGCCTGAAACGTCCGCTTCTACCCAACCGGAATCAAAGGCAGACGGCCGGCTTCCACCCCGATGACGCCGGTCTCCTGCCGGACCCCATTCCAAACATTGGCGCGTTGGCGAAAACACCCTGAAACCGGACCTTCCTCAGGCGTTATGACGGTCAGCAGCAACCGCCTGCGTCGCCGGACGATGCGCAGCATGAGGTCGCGACCGCCTTATCAGCGCGATGACGCGGCTTGCAGATCGCAGCGCGAACCCCAAGCGTCAACACAGCCCGATTGGAGGTGATCGACAGGTTCGCCACGTCGAAAACACGCATCGATTCGCCCGGCTGCCCGATCTCGATTGTCAGGCGAGCGTCGTGGTCGAGACGCACCTTCTTGTCGACCCGGGCCAGGATCGCCGCGAGCTTTCCGGCGGTCATCTGTGGCTTTCCTTCAGACGGAATGTCTTCCACCTGCAGCACCGTCTCCTGCCAGGCGTCGGGATTGCCGCCGCAATCAAGGGTCACGAAAGAACCGGCCTTCACCTCGGTGACATGGTAGCCCGACTGTACCTCCCGGCCGCCGTAAATGATCGCCAGGGTCTTCTCGCTGTGGTCTGCGAGCCCCGCGAGGATGGCGCCAAGCGTGGATTCCACTTCGATATACGGGGCAGTTGCGTGCGCCTTCATGTTGGGCTATCCATTGTTTCAACATTCATTGAGATATTGAGATGAAACTCGAAGAATCGCAAGCCCTGAACGCATTCGGCGCCCTCAGCCAGGAAACCCGGCTGAGAATGGTGCGCGTCCTGGTGCAGGCAGGGCCCGAGGGCATGGCGGCAGGCGCCGTCGGCGAGGCCGTTGATGCTTCCTCGTCTAGCGCCTCGTTCCATCTTGCCCACCTGGAGCGCGCTGGCCTGATCCAGTCCCGGCGCGAAAGCCGATCAATCATCTACAGCGCCAATTTCGAGGGCCTCGCGGGTCTGGTCGAGTTCCTCATGCGCGACTGCTGCTCGGGCCATCCGGAAGTCTGCCTGCCCGCCGCGAGCGTCGCCGCTGAATGCTGCACCCCTGCCAACGCCAAGGAGACCGCCTGTGCCTGCTGATCACGTCTACAACGTCCTGTTCCTGTGCACCGGAAACTCTGCCCGCTCGATCCTGGGCGAGGCCCTGATCAATCACGTCGGCAATGGTCGTTTCCGCGGCTTTTCTGCCGGATCGATGCCTAAGGGCGAAGTCCATCCGCTGACCTTGCAGACCCTGCGGAATGCAGGCATTTCCATTGACGGCCTGCGGTCCAAGCCCTGGGACGAATTTGCTACCGCCGACGCCCCGAAGATGGATTTCGTCTTTACAGTCTGCGACAACGCCGCCGGCGAAGCCTGCCCTGTCTGGCCCGGCCAGCCCATGACAGCACACTGGGGTATCGAAGACCCCGCCGCGGTCGCAGGCCCCTATTTCAAGCAGCAGGCAGCTTTCGAAGACGCGCTGACCTATCTCCGCAATCGCGTGGCCGCCTTCATGAGCCTGCCGCTCGAAAGCATCGACCGCATGGCGCTGACTTCCAAGCTCCGCGGTATCGGCGCCATGGAAGGCAGCACCTCGAAGTCCGCCGGGGCCGCATGATCGACTTATCCCGCCGCCTGGCAGCCGAAACACTCGGTACCGGGCTTCTGGTCGCGACAGTCGTGGGTTCCGGCATCATGGCCGAGACCCTCACCACCGATGTCGCGCTGGCATTACTCGCCAATACCATCGCCACCGGCGCCATTCTCGTCGTGCTGATCAGCACGCTTGGGCCGATTTCTGGTGCGCATTTCAACCCGGCCGTGACCGCGGTGTTCGCCTTGCGGCGCGAGCTGCCGTGGCGTGATGCCGGCACCTATGTCATCGCCCAGATCGTTGGTGGAACCCTGGGGTCATTCGTAGCCCACGCCATGTTCGCCCAGCCCATTCTCCAGCTCTCGGGCAAGGTTCGCACCGGCGAAGCGCAATGGCTCTCCGAAGGGGTGGCAACCTTCGGTCTTGTGGCAGTGATCCTGGCGGGCATTCGGTTCGAGCGCAAATCGGTGCCGATGCTCGTTGGCCTCTACATTACCGCGGCCTACTGGTTCACGGCGTCGACGTCCTTCGCAAACCCTGCGGTCGCGATCGCTCGTGCCTTCAGCGACACCTTCGCCGGCATTCGTCCGATCGATCTGATCGGTTTTATCCCAGCCCAACTCGTCGGGGCGTTGTTGGCAGCAGCCTTGATGTCCTGGCTGCTCGCCGGCATTGGCGGCAGCAATCTCCCCATCAATCCAGAGGATCGCTCGTGAGCGTTACAATCTATCACAACCCCAGCTGCGGCACGTCTCGCAACACGCTCGACATGATCCGGCAGTCCGGCGTAGAGCCGACTGTCATCGAGTATCTTGTGACGCCACCAGATCGCGCCAGGGTCATCAAGATCATTGCCGATGCGGGGCTGACAGTGCGTCAGGCGCTGCGCCAGAAGGACACTCCATTTGACGCTCTGGCTCTCGGAGATCCGGATAAGTCCGACGACGAGCTACTCGACGCGATCGGTCAGCACCCGGTTTTGCTCAATCGTCCATTCGTCGTGACGCCCTTGGGCACCAAACTCTGCCGACCATCTGAAGTGGTCCTCGATATCCTCGAAAACCCCAATATCGGCCCCTTCACCAAGGAGGATGGCGAGGTCGTTATCGACGCCGAAGGAAAGCGTATTGTCTGATCTACCCAATATCGTGCCGGCCGCTTTCGAAGTACCGGACTTTACCCGCCTTGTTCCCTCAGCACCCACGCACAAGCCGCGCATCTTGATGTTGTACGGTTCTCTGCGGGAGCGGTCGTACTCGAGATTGCTGACCTTCGAGGCGCAGCATCTCCTTGAGAGCTTCGGCGCCGAGGTGCGCATTTTCCACGCCAACGGGCTGCCGCTACCGAATGATGCTCCCGATGATCACCCCAAGGTCCAGGAGCTCCGTGAAGCCATGCTGTGGTCCGAGGGCCAGGTTTGGACCAGTCCTGAGCGCCATGGCGCCATGTCAGCGGTTCTGAAATCTCAGATCGACTGGATTCCGCTGCCTGGCGGCGCCATCCGGCCGACGCAGGGGCGCACACTGGCGCTGATGCAGGTCTCCGGCGGGTCGCAGAGCTTCAATGCTCTCAACCAGATGCGCATCCTCGGCCGCTGGATGCGGATGGTCACCATCCCCAATCAGTCCAGCGTCGCCAAGGCGTGGCAGGAATTCGATGAAGCCGGCAGGATGAAGCCGTCGAGCTACTATGACCGCGTCGTCGACGTGATGGAGGAGCTGGTCAAATTCACCCTGATCAATCGCAGCGTCGCGGGCTACCTCACGTCTCGGTACAGCGAGCGCAAGGAAGAGGCGGTCAAACTCGAAGAGCGGGTCAGCCTCAAGGCGATCTGATGAAGGAAACCTCAGTGATACCAGGTCGAGCAATCCAGTCTTTGTAATCAGACCGTCATTTCACGCTGGCTAATAGCCCGAAATCCCAGGAGAGAGTCGGCCTCCGCCGCTCTTAGCATCATGACAGACTTAGCTGCTCCGGCGCCCGTCTCGGGAAAATCCTGGTTCATAACCGGGCTCGGCGTAGCTCAGATCGCCTCCTGGGGTTCGCTCTACTATTCGTTTCCCCTCATTGCGACAGCGATGGAAACAGACCTCGGTTGGGACAAGACCCTGATCTACGGATCCGCCACTCTGGGTGCGCTTCTGTCCGCCATGCTCGCGATCCCGATCGGCCAGGCAATCGACCGGGGGCAGGGGAGGCTGGTCATGGCCGGGGCGTCGGTGCTCGCCGGCCTGCTGCTGGTGCTTTGGGCGCTCACCGACAACATCGTCCTGTTCTATATCGGATCGGCCGGCGTGGGTGCACTCCAGGCAGCAACCCTATATGAGCCAGCCTTCGCCGTCGTCGCGCGCAGGGCAGGGCCTCTCCATGCTCGCAATGGCATCACCGCGCTGACATTGTGGGGTGGGTTCGCCAGCACTGTCTTCGTGCCGGTGGTTCAGATCCTGCTCGACCAATTCGGCTGGCGTGGCGCGCTCGAGGTTCTGGCCGCCGTCAACATTCTCCTCTGTGCGACGGTCTATTTCTCTGTCATCGATCCATCCCAGGACGCGCCGCGACCGGCGCCGGCTGCGGAACAGGCGTCCAGGTCGCATCTCAGCGAAGCATTGAAGAACCCCGTGTTCTGGTGGCTCGCCATATCGTTCACAGCCTACACGGCCAGCTTCTCGGCTTTGCTGCTGCACTTTTACCCGATGATGCTCGAGCGCGGCTTCAGCGAATACGCTGTTGTCGCGGCCATGACGATTATCGGCCCAGCGCAGGTGGCAGGGCGCATCTTCGTCATGGCCTTTGGCAAACAGGCGTCCGGACGACGGATCGGCTCTATAGTGGTGATCGGGTTTCCAGTCGCAATGGCGATGTTCGCATGGGCGCCGGCGGAAATCCTCATCGTTGGTGCCGCAGCTCTGGTGTACGGCGCTTCCAATGGAATCATGACGATCGTTCGTGGCATCGCCATTCCCGAAATGGTCAGCCGAGAGAGCTACGGCGCGATCAATGGAGCGCTGGTCGTGCCGATGACGGTTTCCAGAGCGCTGGCTCCGCTGGGCGCAGCGGCTCTCTGGAGCGCTACCGGCAACTATGCCGGCACCATGACATGTGTGGTGGCGCTGTCCGTGTTGATGGTGATCGCATTCTGGCTCGCTACAGCCACCACATCGAAGCTCAGGGAAAGTTGACAGCACTCAGGGCGATGTACGTGGTCTACAGAGGGACGTCGCTCAATGTGATGTAGTCTAGCGGTGGGGGGCTCAACCGCGATTGTGTCGTGAAGTCTACGTTTATCGTGAGATTCCGACCCCATCTCGGTCATTCTCGTAGGAATTCCGATTGCCCGAAAGCCGCCGCTCTAAATTCGGGCCTCTGCGGTATTAGTGCGCCAGGCGATTTACGCCACAGGGCGGACCAGAACATGGGGTGCGATTTTCTTCCGAGGTGCTGACGCTCGGATGCTTCCGCGACCCTTCCGAACGATCGGAACGTGTTCGATCTGGACGAAACATTTTTCTGCCTACCAACGTTGCTGCCTCGTTTGGTCAGGGCGGTAGTGGTGTTGTCGTTACTTCAGGTTTTTAATGCATTCACGCCGAAGGATCGCGGGTCGCAAAAGGTGGCGCGGGACATCGCTTTTGGAAATGAGCCTCGCCAACAGCTGGATATATACGCCCCTCGCGACGTCTCGAAACCATTGCCGGTCGTATTCTTCATCTATGGAGGCTCATGGAGCGACGGCGACCGCCACAACTACGATTTCGTTGGCAGAGCGATAGCGGCCCTCGGCTACGTCACCGTAATCGCGGACTATCGATTGTTGCCTGAGGTTGAATATCCCAGCTTCCTCGACGATGGCCTCACGGCGATGAAGTGGGTGACCGCAAACATCTCGGACTATGGGGGAGACCCCTCGAACCGCCCTGATGGGGCATTCTGCCGGAGCCTATAATGCGGTGATGCTGGCCCTTCACCCAAGCTATCGTATCACGTCAAAGCCAAGCGACCGCATTCGGTGTGTCGTCGGACTATCGGGCCCCTATGACTTCTACCCATTCGATGGAAAAATCAGCCGACGCACATTTGGCGGGGTGATTGATCCCCAGGATACGCAGCCCGTTCAGCACGTGACAAACGCAGCGCCATCCATGCTGTTGGGGACGGGCGATAAGGATCGGCTGGTCTATCCGCGGAACACCGTGGCGCTGTCCAATCTGCTGCGCCTAGCCGGCGTACAAGTGGATGAAATCCACTATTCCGAGCTCGGACATGCTCAGACCTTGCTGGCGCTGAGCCGCCCGGGTCGGCACGTCGCGCCAGTCCTGTCCGATGTTGCGGCGTTTTTGGCCCTACACCTTGCCTAATGCTAGTTTTGGTCAATCCAAGGGGGCGTATTTGGCGGCTTCGGCCTGCCGCCCAAACAAATAGGCCCGACGCAATGCGCCGGGCCGAAATGAAATTTTCTAAGTGTGCATAGTCAGTATGCAGATGTAACGCACTGGCATAGGTCGGGTTGCCCAATTGGCGCGCCACTCATAGCTATTTCCTGAGAAATTCGATCAGCCTCGAGTTGAATTCGACGTCGTGGCTGACATTGCAGCCGTGAGGCGCCCCTGCAAGGATATGGAGTTCACTTCCAGCAATTGCCTTGTGTGTACGGCTGCCTGAGCCTTCGAGAGGCACAATGGCATCTGCGTCACCATGCAGCACTAGTGTGGGGATGTTGATGGCCTTCAGGTCATCGCGGAAATCGGTGGTGCCGAAGGCTTCCATGCACCCCAAGGCTGCGGTCTGGTCAGACTGATGACACAGCGCAATGGCCTTCTGGCGATCCTCTTCGGAGACTTTCAAGACGCCGTTTGCCGAGAAGAAGTTCGTGGTGAAGCCATCAAAGAACTTGGTGCGGTCGGCCTTGAGGCTATCGGACATTTCGTTAGCGGCCTCCTTGGTCAACGGCCCCTCCGGATTGTCCGGGCCCTTCATCAGGTAAGGCGGTATGGCGGCGGCAAAGACTATCGAATGCAACCGATCCTGACCGAACTTTGGAATGTAACGCGCAACCTCGCCGCCACCCATCGAGAAGCCGACCAGCGTCACATTCTTCAGATCTTTCTGGTCAAGAATGGCTGACAGATCTGCCGCCAGGGTATCGTAATCGAACCCATCACTGGGTTTGTCTGACTGTCCAAACCCTCGCCGGTCATAGGTGATGGGTCGGAAGCCCGCCCCTGTGAGTGCCGGAATCTGCTTTTCCCAAGCCTCTCCCGATAGTGGCCAGCCGTGGATCAGAACAACAGGGCGACCTGAGCCGCCAAAATCTTCGATATGCAAACCAACATTCTCAGCCATTTCGGGCTCCCAAGATCAAACACCTAAAGTCCCAACGGGTGGTCCCAGCGTCAGTTCCGGAGTGCCGCCAGTACAAAAAAGAAAAGCGCCGCGGTGTTCCGCGGCGCTTGCGTTCAAACTTGTGAGTTCAGGCCAGGAATGGTGTCGCGGCGGCGAGCACGGCACTCTTGCTCATGGGCTTGTCGAAGGCGCCAGACCATCCGAACTTGAGCCCAATACGACGCACTTCAGAGGCGTGGCGCGCTTCCACCGAATGGATCTGCAGGGCCACAGTCAGGACCTCCTTCGAACCCATCAGGTTGCCCGCCTGGCCCTTGTAGGCGGCGACGCCGAGATCTTCGAAAGTCTGGCTAAGAGTGAGGAAGGTGTCGAAGTTCTCCCAGACGTCGGCATACTTGCCGCCGGCGGTAAAATCGACTCCGGGGGCTGCGACAGCCGCCGATCCAAGCACACCCTTCAGCAGCTTCACGTGGGCAGTCTCGTGGCCACCAATGGTGCGGAAGACGCTGCGATATTCCGACGGGATGACGCCGGACTTGTTGCCCTGATCGTAGAAGGCGGCCTCAAGATATTCCAGCGTCAGCGCAAAATTGAGCACGTCGGTAATCTGCTGGGGCAAGCCTTGTCCAAACGCCTGATTGGACGCGAGCGCAAGCACCAGTGGCGCGCTGGTCAGTACGCCGGCCGCCTTGGCATAGCGGGTGAAGATGTCGCGGCGGTTGGCGACAATCGTGTCGGCAAGTTCTGGCTCGATGGTGGAGAGGATGCTGTGTTCCTGGGTCATTTGTTCTCTCCTCACGGCAGGGTTGCGGCGGTGACTTCGGTGACGATGAACGGCGCCGCCTTGGGCAGCACCTGAGACGGCAGCAGGGCCTTGTCGAGGCCCTTGTGGTCGACATTGCCGCGACCGGCGGCTTCGGCGCTGAACGGTCTCAACAGGTCGGCAATGGCTGCGGCATGGCGCGCCTCAACCGAGACGATCGATCCTGCAGCCACAAGATAATCGGGATTGGAGATGAGCTGGCCGGCACCATTGTAGGCGGCGACGCCAAGATTTTCGAAGACGTCCGCAGTGCCCAACACGCTGGCGCGGCTCGAGAAGTCGACGGCGGAGAAATCGACTTCGAGAGAAGGAATGGCCTGGCGGCCAAGGGCGCCCTTGAGAAAGTCGCGATGGGCGATCTCGTGGTCACGTATCTGGACGAGAATGCGCTCGTCATTGACCTGCATACCACCAAAAGGATTTTGAAGCGCTTGCGTATAAAAGGCCGCTTCAAGCTGCTCCAGGGCATAGGCGTAGTTGAGGACGCCAATATCGCCATCGCCAAGCTCGGCGCCGAGAGCGGCTGAAATGCCAAAATTGGGAAGGAAGGCGCCAGCTACCGCAAGGGTGCCGGCAGCGCCGGTCCATTTCAGCAGGTGGCGCCGGGAAAGGCCGCGTGCACTTTGCATGATCTAGGTCTCCATTGGTGTGTGCAGTCACCTGGAGCTACGGGTCGGGCGGTTCTGGAAGTTTCGCTAATTATCTGCTCTCACGACGAATAATCAGCGAAACTTTATCCGTATAATGGCGTTCGCGCGTACCGGATGCTGGCCCAACCCAATAAGGGTCGGGCCATTTTCTTTATTGGAGAACAGCGATGTCGTGGAACCCATCGGCCCCTTCGATCTCACCCACCGCGGTCGCAGCGCCTGTCTCAAGATCGACGGTGTAGAGGGTAGGGCCCGCCACCAGATACGCGGTGTTGGTCAGGTCTTCGGTGGAGGAAATGTCGAAGGCGTAGTTGGCGACACTGTCGAACCCGAGCTTGCCGATGGCCGCCAGGGTGCCGTCATTGGGGGAGGTCTGCTGGATCAGCGCGACAATAGTGGCGTCGATGTCATACATCGCGGTCGCTTCGGGCTTGCCGATCGAGTTGATATAGGCGGCAGCTACGATGGCAGGTGTTTCCCCTGCGTGCATGTCTGCGTCTTCATAGGCCAGGGAACCGTCGACCGTCACCATGCCATCGTCGACATTGACGCGGAAATTGGTGCCATCGGTTGCCATGAGGCGAAGGCGGTCGGCCATGGGGTTGAAGTCCACGATGGCGCCGTCAAAGCTGGGCAGCATTTCCGACAGGGTGCTTTTTACCGTTGCCGCGCCAGAAGCGGTGTCGATGGTCACGATCTCGCCGGCCAGCGAGACACCGTAGAGCATCTTGTCGGCGGGGCGCACGTCGATGCCGGCGAGCCCCTCGACGCCGGTTACTTCCATCGAGCCGGAAACTTCCAGGCTCTCGGTATCGAACATGACCAGTGTGGTATTGCCAACAAGTCCAACGGCTGGAGCTGCGATGGCAGCCGTGGCGCCGAGCGTGATTGCGGCGAGGGAAAGCGTGCTGCGGAGGGCGAATTTTGCGAACATGGGTATCTCCTCGTTAGGCGGCACGGTTTTGCGCCACCGATATTGGGGTTACCCGCCAACCCAAAGGTCCAGATGCAGTACGCCAGAAAAAAATCTGCGGCTGCATCTGAAAGCCGCAGCAAGGGGTAATCGACAGAAGAAGAGAACTCGCCCATGCTCGTCCTTATGTCCGAACAGATCGATATTTCAGTCCTGTTGCAGCGCGTGGCCGGTGGCGAACGCGCCGCGTTGGCAAGTCTGTTCGATGCCGAGTCTGGACGCCTTGTTGCCATCGCCCAGCGCATTGTCCGACGGCGTGACCTGGCCGAGGAAGTTGTCCAGGAGGTCTTTGTCACCATTTGGCGGAAGGCGGCGCTCTATGACGCGGACAAAGGCTCGGCGCGAGGGTGGATCACGACGATCGTGCGCAACCGCGCGCTCAATCTCATTCGAAATGACGCCCGTATCGACTATCGGGACAGTCAGGACCTCGTCGATCTCGGCGACCGCCAGGGCGACGCGCTCGCAGCGTACAATGCTCTTGCCGAACGTGATGCTCTGCGTGCCTGTCTGGAACGTCTCGATGAACCCAAGCGCAGAGCAATTCTCCTGTGCTACGTCACCGGCCTTAATCACGGAGAGGCCGCTGCCACAATGCGGGCGCCACTCGGTACGGTGAAGGCGTGGATCAGGCGAGGGGTCATGGCGCTGCAGGAGTGCCTGTCATGACCGCTGAGGAAATGGAAAAGGTCGGCGAATACGTTCTCGGACTTCTTGACGAGGCTGATCGCCTGGCATTCGAGGCCGTCATGTCTCGCGATCCGGCGATTGCTGCTGCTGTTCAAAGCCTGCGGACGCGGTTTCAGGCACTCGATGAGACCACGTTACCGCTCCCCCCAAATCCAGAACTTTGGCTCCGGATTGAGGGGCAACTGGACGCTAAGTCTTCCTCCACTTCGACTGTTGTCCCTTTGTCCCGCCGGCCGCTCAAATCCCGCTCATGGGCGCCACTGGCAATGGCAGCGAGCCTCGTCGCAGCCCTCGTCGTCGGCTACCTCGTTGGCGAAACTAGCGGTAAGCCGCGGCCGATCATGATTGCGGTGCTTATCGATGAAGCGAGCGCCACACCGGGAGCAATCGTCGAGGCCTTCGCTGATGATAGCGTTCGACTGGTACCGCTCGACCGGTTTGATGTTCCCGAGGGCAAGATTTTGCAGGTCTGGACCCTGCCGGATGCCGCGACCGGTCCTGTGTCGCTTGGTACATTTACCGATCCCACGACGATCAAGCTCAACGGGCCAGACTTGCCTGCGCCGGCCTCGGGCCAGCTTTACGAGATTACGTTGGAGCCTTCCCCCGGCTCACCGACAGGGCGGCCAACGGGGCCGATCCTCGTAAAGGGATTTGCGAAAGCTCCGATATAGGCGTCGGGATTCACCGTCGGACGCAACGTCAGCATTTAGTCCATGGCCTCGTCAGCGAGGCCGTGGGCCCCTGGTTCAATCTGGGCCGATGCTCAGGTCACGCAAGCCAACAAATGCCGGGTCGCCCCACAAAAATCCTGCACGCGCACGATTCAATTGTGGCGCTCAGGGGGCAGTTTCACACACAGAAACGTGATGCGAGTCTAGAGCCCCAGAATTGCATGGCTTTGTAACTAATCACTTTTTTCGTTGGTTGGACAACAGGAACGGAGCCGGTCGGGGACCATTGTCCTCCCCGACACCGCAGCTTGCGGGTCACTCATGAGCGACACTCGCAATGGTGTAACTCCCCGCCCGACGAACGGGCAAACCCTAAGAAGGAACAATAAAATGTCGATTCTTGATCAGCTTCTCGGTGGTGGTGACAACGCTTCCGTTTCGAACAATTCGGACACCTCCAACAACGAAGTTGCAGCTAACCCTGTCTTCGGTCTCAGCCTTGACGATGTGCTGCATTCGTCGAGCACCGATGACGACGGCGACTCTTCGTCCTTCACCGGTATTGGTGGCTTGAGCCTTGGCCTCGGCGCCCCGATCTATCTCGGTTCGAGCTCGTCGAGCGAAAGCTCCGACCAGCAGGTTTCTGACAGCGATAGCGGCGGTCTGCTCGGTGGCCTGCTCTAAGCAGGAACCATCACAAATTGGCGGGGTTCTTCGGAACCCCGCCTTTTCCTTATCCGGGACATTTCATGGCAGCCGAGAGCAAGACCAATAACGAGCTGGGCGAGGCGGTCCGAGCCCAGCTGCCGCATTTCGCGGTGGCGGGGGTGTTCAGCGGCGTCATCAACCTTCTCTATCTGAGTTCGCCGCTGTACCTGATGCAGATCTACAATCGGGTGCTGGTGTCGGAGAATGTGACGACGCTGGTCCTCCTGACGCTGATCCTCGTTTGTGCGCTGCTGACCATGGGCGCGCTCGACGCGCTGCGCGCGCAATTGCTGGTGCGGGCCGGTATGCGCCTGGATCGCTCGCTGGCCGGTCGCGTCTTCGATGCGCTGGTGCGCAAATCGGCAAGGCTCGGGTTTTCCAAGGGCAGCCAGACGCTGCGCCAGCTGGATCAGTTTCGCACATTCATCACAGGGCCGGGGATTTACTTTGCTTTCGACCTCCCCTGGATCCCGCTCTATCTGCTCCTGCTGTTTTTCATTCACCCGGTGCTCGGCGCCGTTTCGACCTTGGGCGCTGTAGTCCTGCTGCTTCTGGCTCTCGTCAATGAGCGCACGACGAGGCCGTCTCTGCGGGTGGCCGAGACCGAGGGCAATCGCGCCTATGCCTTCAGCGAAAATATCCTCCGCCACTCCGACGTCGTCGTCGCCATGGGCATGCAGCCTTCCATTGAAGGGCATTGGCAGCGTAGCCGGGACACCATGCTCGCAAGCCAGGGCCTCGCCAGCGATCGCAATGCGGTCGTTTCTTCGGGCATTCGTTTTGCTCGACTGTTGCTACAGGCGCTGATGCTTGGCGCCGGTGCGTGGCTTGCCATCGGGCAGTTCATCCAGCCCGCCACCATTTTTGCGGCATCAATCATCATGGGGCGAGCCCTGGTGCCGGTCGAGCAGGGCGTTGCCACCTGGAAGCAGTTTACCGAAGCGCGTACCGCCTATCGAGAGGTCTCGAACCTGCTCAACGAGGTTCCTGGGCGGGAAGACAAGACGATCGTGCCAGCGGACCAGAACGGCCTTACAGCCGATGGTGTTGCCTTCCGTATTCCGACACGGACGGAGCCGATCCTGCGCGATATCAGCTTTTCCATAAGGCCCGGCGAGGCCATTGGCATTGTCGGACCGAGCGGATCGGGGAAGTCAACGCTGGCGCGTCTGCTTATCGGTGCGATTCCGGCGACGACCGGAACGCTTGCTTTTGGCGGCCTCAATTACAAGAGCTGGGATCCGACGGTGTTCGGCCGCCAGATCGGCTACCTGCCGCAGGATGTGGGGCTTTTCGCCGGCACGGTGCGGGAGAACATTGCCCGCTTCGGCGATGCCAAAATCGAGGACATTGTGCTGGCCGCCAAAAAGGCCGGCATACACGACATGATCCTGGCTTTGCCCAAGCAATATGACACCGAACTCGGACCGGAAGGCGTGGGGCTTTCAGGCGGTCAGAGGCAGCGATTGGGGCTTGCTCGGGCCCTCTTGGGTCAGCCAGCCTTGCTGGTGCTCGATGAACCCAACGCCAACCTCGACACGGCTGGTGAAACTGGCCTCCGTCACGCGCTAGAAGCGTTGAAGGCAAGCGGGACGACCATCGTCCTCGTCACTCATCGCACCACCGTGCTCGAAGTCGTCGACCGCATGATGTTTATCCGCAACGGCCGCCTCGAGGTCTTTGCGCCGCCCGAAGATGTCTATCGGCATATCAAGGACAATGTGGTGCCAGAACTGCGGGCTGCCGAATGACAAGTGCGGGTGAAACTCTCAATAACAGGTTTCTCAATCCGAGCGTACCGGCCCGGTTGGGCTTCATCACCATCTTCGTCTTCATCATGGTGATGGCGGGTTGGGGGGCACTGGCCCCGCTTTCGGGTGCCGTTGTCGCCAATGGTGTCCTGCAGGCCGAAGGCGGTCGCAAGGCCGTCCAGCATCCCTATGGCGGGGTCGTCACGGAACTCCTGGTGCAGGATGGTGACAGCGTGCGGGAGGGCGAAGTGCTGATGCGCCTCTCGGATGCGGAACCGCGGGCCCAGTATGATGTGCTTGCCGCCGAGCGCGATACGCTCCTCGCGGCGCAGGGACGGTTGCAGGCCGAGCTGGCCGGTGCCGATCAGCCAGCCTTTTCGGACGACCTGTTGTCGCGCAAGGATGAGCCGACGGTGCAGCAGGCGATGAACAATGAGATTGCCTTGATGGGCGCGCGGGCCGAGCAGTTCGAAACCCGTGAAAATGTGCTGGTGCAGCAGAAGGCGCAACTCGATGAGCGCGTCGCTTCAGCCCAGGCGCAAATCACCGGTCTCGACCAACGCCGCACCTCGATCGCCGGTGAGCTTGAAGACGCCCAGGCCTTGCTGGCGCAACAGTTGATCGAGCGCAGCCGGGTGCTCGAACTCGAGCGCTCGCTGAGCGACATCGACGCTCAGATATCGGTCTTGCGCACTGACATAGCGACCGCCGACAAGGCGATGGCAGAGGCGGATTTCGAGATTGCCGGACTGGCGCGCGAGCAGCAGTCGGCAGCGAGCGAGGATCTTCGGGCCAATCAGGCTGCCCTCGCAGCCTTGGCCCCGCGGCTCGCGGCGGCGCAGGATGCGCTCATGCGGACCGAGGTCGCGGCCACGGCCAGCGGCAGGGTGGTGGGGCTTTCAGTCATCACCGTCGGCGGTGTGGTTTCGCCGGGGCAGGAACTGCTGTCGATCATCCCCTCGGATGGGCCGATGATTGTCGAAGCGCAGATGCGGCTCGCTGATGTCACCGACGTTGCCACAGGCGAGGTTGCGGACATTCGCCTCCTCGCAGTCCCGGCCTCCGATCGGCCGTCGTTGAGCGGCACTGTAGAAACCGTGTCCGCCGACCGCGTCGTCGATGATCGAAGCGGGCAATCCTACTACGCCCTGCGCGTGGCGCTCGACGCGCAACAGGTGGCCGACGCGGGCGTAACGATGACCGCGGGCATGCCTGTTCAAGTCGTTATTCCCACCAAGGGGCGAACCCTGATCGACTATCTCACCAGTCCATTGCTGGACGAGGTGAGTGGCGCTTTTCGTGAGAGATAGGAGCTTTTTCGATGACCACACGTCACAAGCAAAAGCGCCAGGATGACGCTCGGCAACCGGCCCAGACGCCCGTTGCCGATGCCATTGTTCTCGGCACGGCCGCCGGCGGCCTAGTGCTCGGAACAATGCAGGCGCAGGGAGCGACGCCGGAGACGCATGACGGGTCCCAGATCGCGCCTCGCGTCGATGCACTAGTCCACGACACGACCGGAGCAGCGCCGATTGAACCAGTAAGTCCTGTCCCCGATGGGCCGTTGCAAGACGCTGGCGCTGCCCAGCCTATGGTCGACTCAGTCCAAGCAGCGGGCCCGTCGTCAATCGACCCTGTTGCCTCTCAAAACCCGCTCCCACCCGCGCTTCAGGATCAATTGGTCCATGAACTGTCGCAGCAAATCGCGGGGGCTATTTCCAAGGTTATGGAAGGCGCCGAACCCGGCATGAGCCCTGCCGGTTTCAGTCAGGCGATCTCGAGCGACATCGTTCATTCGGCGCAGGAGATCGTCGGCAGGCTCGACATAGGAGCGCTGCTGACGCAAACGCAGGCGCTGGGAAGCAACATCCTGGCGCAGGTCGATCCAGCCGGAATCGCAGACGGGCTAATGGCCGAGACCGATAACCTAGCCGACGTCCTACTGACCGACCTCGGAGCCTTGCCGGAGGAAATCCTGGGCAGCGCCGTTGGAGCCTTGGCCGATCTGCCGTCGTCCCTATTAGGGAATGAAGGGCCTGAAGGTTCAGGCGGTCTACTGTCCGAGCTGTTCTATGCCGATGGCGGCAGCGATGGTCTTTCGATCCCCGACCTGAGCGCAGCAGCATCCTCTCTGGTCGCCGGTGCGAGTGATGGCTCTGCCGGTCTACTCGGTTTGAGCTATGTCGACCTTGATGCTCCGCAGGGTGGACATGGATTGAACGCGCTCAATCTGCTTTGAGCGCGGCTGCAATGCGCGGCGGCGAATGTCTGCTTGGTCGGGTCGATGGACAAAACCAGACTGTCCGAAAACCACCCCCTTGCTGTCGGAATTTCTATTTTTGCACCCAGTTCGCCAAAATGGGTGCAAAAATGAAAATTCCGCCGATCCTAGAAATTGGAAAGGATGGCGATGGCCGACTTCAGGGTGCCGCATTCCGGGCACCCAAGCGCTCACCAAGGCCGTGTCAGGGAATGCCCCTTGTGCTCAAAATTGAGATCTGCCACTGTCGCCTAAGGCCCAGCCTCCGAGATCGCCACTGCGGTCGCACTAAGTCCCCAGCGAAAACGCTCGGGGATTTTGTTGTTTATGGGCGCACGCTCTTAATGTCGCGGACGTCCTGAGGCTGATCGCTAAGCAGATCGTGGCGCCTGCATGAGGCAGCTTCCTCTCCTGATTCCGGCCCAAATCTCATTTGGGCGACCAAACGAGGGGAGGAATCTGGCAAGGACCGAGCCGTTTCGGTGCCAACACACTCATAGCGACGGGAATAAAGACGGCGGCCACACGGCTCAGTTGGGCGCCAAATTCTCGATCTGGATCAACGGGAACGACAGTGCCGCAAAGGCCCGGAAATTCTGAAGAAATCAGCGATTTCCGCAACTCAAAGTCGCGCTTTGGATAATTCCAATAGCGAACTTAGAAGACGGAAGCGGATGAGCGCGCCTCGATTTCGCTTCGCGCCTCCGGTTCCCAAAACCCTTAAGTCGCGGGCCTGAGGTACACAGGCCGGGCAGGGGCGCAGTGTTCTGGCCCTCTAGCCGCAGGAAGAGTTCGGCTACGACATCGCTGATCTCTCGCCCCGTGCTGTCATCTTGGGAAAAGTGGTTCCCGCATTTGAAGCATCGCGCAGCGCTGGAAAATCCCGGAAATCCGGGCTTCTCAGGCAATGGATGCCTCACTTTTGGGAAAATCTATTCTCACTCAACATTTCTGTGGTCGGAAAAGTCTGGCGATCCCGACAGGACTCGAACCTGTGACCTTCAGCTTAGAAGGCTGCTGCTCTATCCAGCTGAGCTACGGGACCGCACGCGCCTTCCTTTAGCTGATCTGGCGAAAAAAGAAATGCCTGCGGCGTCAAGAAGAAGGGTTATCGGTGCCGGCTTTGTTGGTTCCGCCGCGGGCAATTCTGGCCGTGCTTTCGCGCACGACGAGTTCGGAACGCAACACGATGCGGAGCGGAATGCCGAGGGCGTCCGGGTCTTCCACAATATCGATCAGCGCCTCCGCCGCCATGCGGCCGAGCGCCTCGCGCGGTTGGCGCATCGTCGTCAATGGCGGCACATAATGCGGCGCCACCCCGAGATCGTCGAAACCCACCACCGAAATATCGCGCGGGCAGATGATTCCGTGCTGCCGCAGCCCCGAGAGAAAGCCGATGGCCGATTCGTCATTGGCCGCAAAAATTGCGGTGGGCCGTTCCGTCATCGAGAGAAAGCGAGCCGCCGCCGAAAAGCCGCTCTCCATGTCGAAATTGCCGCGAAAACTCCATTCCGGAACCGGGGTCAGGCCTGAAGCCGCCAGCGCCCTCGAAAACCCCGTAAAACGTTCGCGCGACACGACATTATGGTCCGGTCCCAGAAGATGTCCGATCCGGCGGTGACCAAGATCGATCAAGTGCTGCGTCGCGCGCTCCGCCGCGTCAACATTATCGGTCAGCACCGTGTGAAAGCCTGAATTCGGAATTTCCTCACAGGCCACGACAATGGGAATGGCGTCTGCCTGTCCGGCAAGGGCGTGGAGCAGGTTTGTGTCCACCGAACCATCCAGCAACAGCAGTCCGTCGGCGCGGTTCGAGAGCAGAAAATCCTGCAACCGGCGAATGGTTTCGTGGCCGAAATAAAGGTTCAGCACGAGCACGCCATAGCCCCGCGCCGCTGCCTCCCGTTCGATCGCATCGAGGATGGAGGAGAAGAAAGGATTCCTAATGTCCGGCAGGGCGACAAGGATGGTCTTCGCCGAGCGCTGCCGCAATGAGCGGCCGGCCTGGTTGAGCGTGTAACCGGTTACACGAACCGCCTCGGAAACACGGGCACGAGTCCCTTCGCTCACCTTTTCCGGCGAGGAAAGGGCACGGCTGACCGTGGCGGTCGAGACGTTGGCAAAACGCGCAACGTCTTGAATTGTCGGTGTTTTTCTTTCCATACTCACGTCCGGCAGCGCCCCCTCTCGCTGTCAGGATTGCATTCTGTCTAAATCGATCTTGACAGGTCCGCAAGACGTGTATGAAACTCCTGAAATCGATTGCACAACCAGTTTCGATTAGTTATGCAATCGATTACACGCGGCCGGTCGGGGTGTCTGGAGGAAACGGGGACCCGCAGGTCGGCAGCATGAATGGGGTACATAGCCCCTCGTGTTCGTTGGGAGGACATTCCTATGAAGAAGTTTGCAGTGGTTGCCGCTATGGCAACCGCGCTGCTCGGTTCGACGTCTGCATCGTATGCCGTCGATCTCGAAGTGACCCACTGGTGGACCTCGGCTGGTGAAGCCGCGGCCATCGCCGAATTCGCCAAGCTCTTCGAAGAGCAGACCGGCAATACCTGGGTTGACTCGGCCCTGGCTGGTTCGGGCACCGGCGCTAACCCCGTCATCATCAGCCGCATCATCGGCGGCGACCCGATGGGCGCCACCCAGATGAATACCGGCCGCGACGCCGAGGAGCTCATCCAGGCTGGTCTCATCCGTGACCTGACCCCGATCGTGGAAGAAATGGGCGGCCTCGACTTCTACGTCGACAAGACCCTCCTCGAGCCCTGCACCTACGAAGGCAAGATTTACTGCCTGCCGATCAACATCCACTCGTGGGATTGGCTGTGGCTCTCCACCGCTGCTTACGAAAAGATCGGCACGCCCGTTCCGAAGGATTGGAACGAGTATGTCGCTTCGTGGCCGAAGCTCGAAGAAGCCGGCATCCTGCCGTTCGGTCTCGCCACCGGCTGGCCGATCTCGGGCGTCCCGGGCGTTCTGATGTCGGGCATCGGCGGTAGCGATCTGGTTCTCCAGGTCAACCGCGACAAGTCGGGCGAAGCTGTTCGTGGGCCGGAATTCCGCAAGGTTGCCGAAGCCATGGACTCGCTCCGCAAGGTGATCTCGCCTGAGATGATGGTCCCGTCCTTCGGTGACGTCGGCACCCAGCTCCTCAAGGGCGAAGCTGCCGGTAACATCCACGGCGACTGGCTGCAGGGCGACCTTCAGGTTGCTGGCGGCGTCCCGGGCGAAAACTACGAATGTCTCCCGGCTCTCGGCCTCGGCGATCAGCTGACCGGCGGCGGTGACTCGTTCTACTTCCCGGTTCTGCCTGAAGGCACCGATCCGGCTGTGCTCCAGGCCCAGGCCGATCTGGCCAAGATCCTCGTCTCCCCCGAAGGCCAGTTGAACTTCAACCTGGTCAAGGGCTCGATGCCGATCCGCACCGACATCGATCTGTCCAAGGCCAACCCCTGCATGCAGAAGGCTCTCGGCCTGCTCGGCAACGGCCTGCTGCCCTCCGGTGACTTCGCACTCTCCAGCGACACCCAGCAGCAGCTCCAGGATCTCAACATCGAGTTCCTCGACGACGACAGCATCACTGTTGACGACTATGTCGAGCGCTATGCCTCGATCATCGAGTCGGCCGACTAAGACCCGTCTACCCGGGCGGGGGCCTGCTCCCGCCCATCGAGACCAGTGGTCGGCCTTGTTCCCTCGTGAACAGGGTCGATCACGCCTTCCTGGAGAGATACATGGCGGACACTGCCGTTCCCTTGGGGGCGAGCGCCGAAACGGTTAATCGGCCCGGCCTGCTCAAACGAACCCTGCTTCACAATCTGCCCGCCAAGATCGCGGCGTTGCCCATGATGGCGACGGTGCTGGTCGTCTTCGTGGGATGCACCATTTGGACGATCTACTACTCCATGACCAATTCGAAGCTCTTGCCCACCGGCAAGTTCATCGGATTTGAACAGTACGAGCGCCTGTTTGCGACCTCGCGCTGGAACGTGTCGGTCACCAATCTCATTGCTTACGGTGCCATGTCGCTGGTCTTCACCCTGGTGATCGGCTTCATTCTCGCCGTGCTCATCGATCAGAAGATCCGCTTCGAAAGCGCCTTCCGCACCATCATGCTCTACCCCTTCGCCCTCTCGTTCATCGTGACGGGCCTTGTGTGGCAGTGGATCATGAACCCCACCCTCGGCCTGCAGGGAACCCTGCGCAATCTGGGCTGGACCAACTTCACCTTCGATTGGATCGCCAACCCGCGCATGGTGCTCTTTGCGCTGCTCATCGCCGGCCTCTGGCACGGCACGGGCTTCTGCATGGTGCTGATGCTCGCGGGCCTGCGCGGCGTCGATGAAGAAGTCTGGAAGGCCGCCCGCGTCGACGGCATCCCCACCTGGCGCACCTATGTCTCGATCGTGCTGCCCATGATGCGCGGCGTCCTTGTTACCGCCGTCGTCATCATCGGTTCGGGCATTGTCCGTCTCTATGACCTCGTGGTGGCGCTCACCAATGGCGGCCCCGGCATTTCGTCCGAAGTGCCCGCCAAATACGTCTTCAATTACATGTTCTCGGGCGGCAATATCGGCCAGGGCCTGGCCGGCGCCACCATGATGCTGCTGACCGTGCTCATCATCATGATCCCGTGGGCTTATCTCGAATACGGTGGCAAGGGGAAACGCACATGAGCCAGACCACAACGATTGGCCACTCTGCGCCCGCAACCTCCGGCGCCGTCGTCGAGGCGCGCGGCCCCAAGCCCAAGCCCTTCTTCACCCCGCGCAAGATCATCATCTATTCGGTGCTGGTGTTCTTCTCGCTCTACTACCTCTTCCCGCTCTACGTCATGGTCGTCACCTCGCTGAAGACCATGCCAGAGATCCGCTTCGGCAATATCTTCGCCCTGCCGCAGGCGCCGAACCTCGATGCTTGGGTAAAGGCCTGGACCAGCGCCTGTACCGGCCTGACCTGCAATGGTCTTTCCCCCGGCTTCTGGAATTCGGTGAAGATCACCATCCCGTCCACCATCGTCTCGATCTTCATTGCGGCGGTGAATGGCTATGCGCTCGTCAACTGGCGCTTCAAGGGCTCGGAAATCTTCTTCGCCATCCTCATCTTCGGTTCGTTCATCCCCTATCAGGTGATGCTCTATCCGCTCGTGATGATCACCCGTGAAATGGGGATTTTCGGTTCCCTTCAGGCCGTCATCATCATTCACACCGTCTTCGGCATGCCGATCCTGACCCTGCTGTTCCGCAATTACTTTGCCTCGCTCCCGCAGGAACTGTTCAAGGCCGCGCGTGTCGATGGGGCAGGGTTCTGGCGCATCTTCTTCGAGATCATGCTGCCCATGTCGCTGCCGATCTTCGTCGTGGCGCTGATCCTGCAGATCACCGGTATCTGGAACGACTTCCTGTTCGGCGTCGTCTTTGCCGGCACGCAGAACTACCCGATGACCGTTCAGCTCAACAATATCGTCAACTCGGCCCAGGGCACGCCCGAATACAACGTGAACATGGCCGCCACCGTGCTTACAGGCCTCGTGCCGCTCACTGTTTACTTCGTATCCGGCAAGTGGTTCGTCCGCGGCGTTGCCGCCGGTGCGGTGAAGGGATAACCCAATGCAACACAGCGTTTCCATTCGCGATCTCTCCCTCAACTTCGGCAATGTGAAGGTGCTCGAGCACCTCAATCTCGACATTGCTCAGGGCGAGTTCATCGTGCTGCTCGGGCCCTCGGGCTGCGGCAAGTCGACCCTGCTCAATTGCATTGCCGGTCTTCTCGACGTTTCCGACGGCCAGATTTTCATCTCGGGCAAGAACGTCACCTGGCTTGAGCCCAAGGACCGCGGCATCGGCATGGTGTTCCAGTCCTATGCGCTCTATCCGCAGATGACGGTCGAGCGGAACCTCTCCTTCGGCCTCCGCGTCGCCGGCATGCCCAAGGACGAGATCGAGCGTCGCGTCGCCCGCGCTGCGGAAATCCTGCAGATCCAGCCGCTCTTGGGTCGCAAGCCGGCCAACCTCTCCGGTGGTCAGCGCCAGCGCGTCGCCATCGGCCGCGCGCTCGTGCGTGATGTGGACGTGTTCCTCTTCGACGAGCCGCTGTCCAACCTCGACGCAAAACTGCGTTCGGACCTGCGCGTCGAAATCAAGCGCCTTCACCAGCGTCTGAAGAACACCATGATCTACGTGACCCACGACCAGATCGAAGCGCTCACTTTGGCTGACCGTATTGCCATCATGAAGAATGGTGTCATCCAGCAGCTGGCCGATCCGCACACCATCTACAACAAGCCGACCAACCTCTATGTGGCCGGCTTCATCGGTTCGCCGTCGATGAACTTCATCAACGGCACGGTCGACGGCACCACCTTCACCGCCGCTGACGGCACCAAGATTCCGGTGGGCGCCTACGAATTCGCCGCCTCGCCGGCTGGTTCTCTCAAGGCCGTCCTCGGCGTTCGTCCCGAACACATCTTCCTTGGCGAAGATGCCGACGACGTGCCGTTCAAGACCACGGCCGAAATCGAAATAGTCGAGCCCATGGGTTCGGAGACCCTGGCCTGGACCAAGGTTGCCGGCGTGCCGGTAACCTTCCGTTGTTCGAGCGACATTCCGCTGGCCGTTGGCGACAAGGTGACCATCGGCTTCGACATCGCTCGCGGCTCGCTGTTCAACGCCGAGACCGAAAACCGTCTCTAAAAGACCGTTTACATCTTCCGGCGGCGCCATCCGTGGCGCCGCTTCTTTGCCGGACAGCCGGCTGCTTACTTTTGCGGCAATAGACCTGCCGTTGTGACGCGAATGCGCCGCCCGGTCTGGTTATCTGGCATCTCCCGATGCGGTCGCATGCAACACACCAAAGAGGCCTGTGATGGACTTTTCCTATCAACTTTACAGCGCGCGCAATGAAGCGTCGCTGGACGACACGCTCAAGACCCTTGCAGGGCTTGGCTATACTCAGGTCGAAGGTTGGGGTGGCCAGTTCGCCGATCCCGCCGCGCTTGCCGCGAGCCTCAAGAACGCCGGCCTCTCCATGCCGACCGCCCATATGGGCTATGCTCAGCTCGAAGACACCGACGCGGCACTGCGTATCGTTGAAACCGTAGGCATCCAGACGGTCTATTGCCCCGCGCCGCCGTCCGATGACTACCGTAACGGTACCGGCGATTGGCAGGGTTTTGCCGCTGGTCTCGCCAGGATCGCTGCGGCCTTCAAGGCCGCCGGCAAGGGCTTTGGCTATCACAATCACCATTGGGAATTCGCCAAGGACGCCAATGGCAAGACGCCGATGGAATTGATCCTCGACGCGTCGCCGGACACGCAGTGGGAAATGGATCTCGCCTGGGTCATCCGCGCCAACGAAGACCCCCTGTTCTGGATCGACAAGCTGGGCAGCCGCATCACGGCCGTGCACGTCAAGGACATCGCGCCCGCGGGTGAAAAGCTCGACGAAGACGGTTGGGCCGACGTCGGCACCGGCACGCTCGACTGGCCGAATTACATCAAGGCGATCAAGGCCAAGACCAAGGCGCGTTATTTCGTCGCCGAGCACGACAAGCCGAGCGACGCCATTCGCTTCGCTCGCAATGCGGCGGCCGCTCTTAAGGGCTACGGAGTCTAAAAATGGCAAAGACCTATGGCGTCGGCATCATGGGTGCCGGCAATATCTCGGCCGCCTACCTCCGCCTCGCGCCCCTGTTTAAGGGGCTCGAAGTGCGCGCCGTGGCCGACATCCTGCCCGAAGCCGCCAAGAAACGTGCTGAAGAATTCGGCGTTGCCGCCCAGACCCCGGACGAACTGCTGAAGAACAGCGAGATCGACGTGATCGTGAACCTCACGATCCCGGCGACGCACTACAAGGTGTCCTCCGACATCGTCTCGGCCGGCAAGCATGCCTATTCCGAAAAGCCCTTCGTGCTATCAGTCGAAGAGGGCCTCGCCCTCAAGAAGGCAGCCGACGAGCGTGGCCTCAAGGTTGGTTCGGCTCCCGATACCTTCCTCGGTGGTGCCCACCAGCAGGCCCGCGAGATCATCGACTCGGGCAAGCTCGGCAAGATCATGAGCGGCACGACCCACGTCATGAGCCGCGGCATGGAGCACTGGCATCCGAACCCGGACTTCTTCTTCCAGCCCGGCGGCGGCCCGATCCTCGATCTTGGCCCGTACTACATCACCGACCTCGTGCACCTGCTCGGCCCGGTGAAGCGCCTCTCGGCCTTCACCGGCAGCGCGCGCGCCGAACGTATCGTCAGCGCCGAAGGCCCGTATAAGGGCACCACGATCAAGGTCGGCACCCCGACCACGATCCACGGCGTGCTCGAGTTCCACTCCGGCGCCATCATCACCATCGGCGCCAGCTGGGACGTGGCGGCTCACGGCCACCACAATATCGAGCTCTACGGCACCGACGGCTCGATCTTCGTGCCCGATCCGAACTTCTTCGGCGGTGACCTCGTCACCACCGGCATCGAAGGCATCCGAACCCCGGTTTCGCCCTGGGATCACCCCTTCGGCAAGCCGAACCAGGATCTCGACAAGGAAGTCCCGCGCGCCAACTACCGTTGCGCCGGCCTTGCCGACATGATGCTCTCGATCGAGAACGGCCAGAACGCCCGCTGCGGCCTCGACGTCGCTCTCCATGTCGTCGAAGTGATGACGGGTCTCCTCAAAGCCGGCGAGACCGGCCATGTTCTGACCCTGCAGACCACCTGCGAGCGCCCCCTGGCCCTCGGCATTGAGGAAGCCAAGGCTCTGCTCAAGGCCTGATGAACGTACTTCATTGACAGGCATCGCATGCCGGTCAACATTGTAACCTAACATGTCAGGGCGGCGAGCAATCGTCGCCCTGATCATCAAGAGGAGCCCCGGGAGGCGGTTTTACGGGGCCACAAGAGGAGAATCTCATGGCCACCACCATCAAGGGCCCCGCAATCTTTCTCGCCCAGTTCGCGGGCGACAAGGCACCCTTCGACAATCTCGACAATATCTGCCGCTGGGCAGCCGGCCTTGGCTACAAGGGCGTGCAGATCCCGACCTGGGTGTCGAGCTTCATCGATCTCGAAAAGGCTGCCAATTCCAAGACCTATGCCGACGAGATCAAGGGCATCGTGAATAGCCACGGCCTTGAGATCACCGAACTGTCCACGCACCTCCAAGGCCAGCTCGTCGCCGTCCATCCGGCTTATGACGCAGCCTTCGATGGCTTTGCCCCGGCCTCCGTCCATGGCAATCCAAAAGCCCGTCAGGAATGGGCCGTCCAGACGCTGCTCAACGCTGCCAAGGCATCGAAGAACCTCGGCCTCAACGCCCACGCGACCTTCTCCGGCTCGCTCGCCTGGCCCTATATCTACCCCTGGCCGCAGCGTCCCGCCGGTCTCGTCGAAGAAGCCTTCGACGAACTCGCCCGCCGCTGGACCCCGATCCTCAATGCCTTCGATGATGCCGGCGTCGACGTCTGCTACGAGATCCATCCCGGCGAAGACCTCCACGACGGCGTCTCCTACGAGATGTTCCTTGAGCGCGTAAAGAACCACCCGCGCGCCAACCTGCTCTATGATCCCAGCCATTTCGTGCTGCAGCAGCTCGACTATCTCGACTACATCGACATCTACAAGGACCGCATCAAGGCCTTCCACGTGAAGGACGCCGAGTTCAATCCGACCGGTCGTCAGGGTGTCTATGGTGGCTTCCAGTCCTGGGTCGAGCGGGCAGGGCGCTTCCGCTCCATCGGCGATGGCCAGGTCGATTTCCCGGCGATCTTCGCCAAGATGGCCGCCAACGACTTCAAGGGTTGGGCAGTGCTCGAATGGGAATGTGCACTGAAGCATCCCGAAGATGGTGCCCGCGAAGGTGCCGAGCTCATCAAGAGCTACATCATCCGCGTCACTGAACACGCCTTCGACGACTTCGCTTCGGGCGGCACTGACAAGGCAGCAAACCGCAAGATGCTGGGCCTTTCCTGAGCCGAACAGCGGGTCATTGACGCATTCGCGCCAATGACCCACTCGACGCCAACAGTCTGCTAACGTTCAAGGAGCCAAAAATGGCTGAAAACGGCGCAAAGCGCATTCGTCTCGGCATGGTCGGCGGCGGCACCGGAGCCTTCATCGGCTACGTCCACCGCATCGCCGCCCGCATCGATGGCGATTATGATCTGGTGGCCGGCGCCCTCTCCTCGCGCCCCGAAGTCGCCAAGGAATCCGGCAAAAACCTCGGCCTTGCCGAAGACCGCATCTACACGTCCTACGAGGAAATGGCCCAGAAGGAAGCCGCCCGCCCGGACGGTATCGAGGCGGTTTCCATCGTCACGCCCAACCACATGCACTTCGGGCCCACCAAGGCCTTCCTCGAAGCCGGCATCCACGTCATCTGCGACAAGCCGATCACGTCTACCCTCGACGACGCGCGTAAGCTCTTGGAAATCAAGCCGAAAAACGGCGCAAAATTCCTGCTCACGCACAATTACACCGGCTATCCGCTGATCCGTCAGGCCCGCGAACTCGTCGCTTCCGGCGCTCTTGGAAAGATTCGCGTCGTCCAGGCCGAATACCCGCAGGACTGGTTGACCGAAGCCACGACCGACGACAACAAGCAGGCCTCCTGGCGCACCGACCCCGCCCGCTCCGGCGCCGGCGGCGCCATCGGCGATATCGGCACCCACGCCTACAACCTTGCCCGCTTCGTTACTGGCCTAAAAACCGAAGCAGTTTCAGCGGACTTAACCGCATTTGTCCCCGGTCGTCAGCTTGATGATAATGTGCACATCATGCTGCGCTTTGAGGGAGGGGCAAAGGGCATGCTGTGGGCCAGTCAGGTCGCCGTCGGCTGTGAAAACGGCCTGCAACTCCGCGTCTATGGCGACAAGGGCGGCCTCGAATGGCGTCAGGACAATCCGAACTACATGTGGTTCACCGAGTTCGGCAAACCCAAGCAACTGCTTACGCGCGGCGGCTCAATCTCGCTGCCGCCGGCCGCCTCGATGAATGTCCGTATCCCCTCGGGTCACCCGGAAGGCTATCTCGAAGCCTTTGCCACGCTCTACAGCCAGTTCGCCTCGGTGATCCGCGGCGATGGCGCTGCCTATGAAGACCTCTTGCCCTCGCTCGCCGATGGCGTCGAAGGCATGCAGTTCATCACCGCTTCGGTGAAGTCCAGCCAGAACGAAAGCAAGTGGACGCGCCTCAGCGACGTCTGATCTCTAGGTCGCCCGGCCTCGTGCCGGGCGACCCTCTACTGCACGCGTTCGCTCGAAAAGCCCTTATTTTCCAATAGCGTAACCACGCTATCCGGTCCCACCAGGTGTCCGGCCCCGACGACGAGAAACGCTTCTTCGTCGGTTTCCAGCATGGTCACGATCTGCTCGACCCAGTTCTCGTTCCGCTGCGTGATCAGCCGATCGACGAACGCCTCGCCATAGGCGCCGAGGTCGGCCAGGAAAATGTCGGCGACGACGTCGGGCGTTCCTTCGAGCCAGCCTGCAACCATGGTGTCGACCATCTCGGCGAGGCCATCGGTCTCCGCCAACGTCACCATCAGCATCTGGATTTGATCCGCCTCGCTGCCGCCCGCTATGGCTTCGATCTGTTGTTCTGCGGTCTCTAGAAACCCTTGCCGCTCCGCAGGAATTTCACTGACCAGCGTGGTTTCTACTCCCTTGGTCGGGTCATATCCGGCCGCCGTCAGCGCCGCGACGGATATGGTGCTCGCCGCCATCCAGGGCTGCATTGCGAGGAGGGTAGGGACCGGCACCGCATAGGTCTCGGCGGCCGCGCGAACCTTGCTCATCAGCTTGGCATCGATTCGATGGTTGAGCAAAACACCGTCCCGCGCAAAGCCGCGCTCCATGGTCAGCGCCAGGATACGCGTCTGCGCCGCCGCGCCGAGATCGGTTTCAAAATAGATTCGGTCTGCCTCATCGAGCAGGTTGTCGAAAATTTCCGTCCGCCATTCCATGCCGTCAGGCAGCATGTGGATCGAGCCGAAAAGCCAGACAGAGCTGTCCGCGTCGCTGACCTTCCAGATTGCCGGCGCGGCATTGGCGCTGCCGGCAAAAGTCAGTGTGGTGGCCAGAACGGCGAGGCTGCGGCGAACAAACATGCGGGCTCTCCCTGTTGGTCGGACTGACCTGACGATAGAGGGAAAGCTTGGTTTGAGCGACCAAAAACAAAAGCGCCACAATCGCTTGTGGCGCCTTACGGAATCTCTTGTTGACGCTGAGGTTAGTGCGTCCAGGGCGTCTTGCGGTCAGACTTGAAATTGTCCGGATAGCTCACGCGCTTGGGCGTCGCGTCATGCGCCGGCTGCACGGTATATTCGATGCCATTGCGCTGGGCATAGGCCTCGGCTTCTTCCAGCGTCGGGAACGAGAGCTTGATCTGCTGGCGCATATCGGAGCTGCTGGTATAGCCCATCAGCGGCTCGATCTTGCGGGCGATAGCGGGTTCATGAACCAGAACCCACTGCTTGGACTTACCCTTGCCGGACTGCATGGCGTTACGGGCAGGGCGGTAGATACGGGCGGTCATGCAAAGTCCTCAACACGATGCGTGCGAATGGTCGGAGTACAAAGATTCGAACTTTGGACCCCCGGTTCCCAAAACCGGTGCTCTACCAGGCTGAGCTACACTCCGACGTCGCGCCTTTCCGTTAGCGTGTTCGGCACCAAAGGGCAAGGGCGGCAATGCGGCACTGCACGCTATTGACGGCATCGCTGCATCCGACCAAATAGGCGCTATGGTTGACCTGAGCAAACGCTGGCCTTTAGGGCTCGATCGCCGAAACTGGCCGGATTACCTGGCCTTTTTCATCTTGGCCCTGTTCATTCTGCTTTTCTTCGATGCCTATGCGTCGCGCAGGGCCATCGCCTTGGCAGTCGAATGGCGCCAGCCATTCCAGTTCGTCACCCATTTCGGCCTGTCCGATTGGGTGTTGATTCCCAGCGGCATCGTCTTTCTCCTGAGTTTTGCGACCTATCGCCTCTGGAAACAGACGTCGCGCTGGCGACTAGCCCTTTATGAGCTGGCACTGCTCTCGGGCTTCATCTTCGCGGCAGTTGCCGGCACAGGGCTCCTGGTCAATCTGCTGAAACGCCTGTTCGGTCGCGGTCGCCCGACCGTATTCGAAGAGTTTGGCGCCTTCGACTTCCAGTACCTGCTGAACGATTGGACGTTTCAGAGTTTTCCATCGGGCCATTCGACCACGGCGATGGCAACCGCCATCGTTGTCGGCTTTCTCGCCCCGCGCTTCTTCCGCTTGTTCCTGATCATAGCGCTGGTCACGGGCGTGTCGCGCGTCGTGGTTGGGGATCATTATCCGACGGACGTGCTGGCCGGCTTCGTAATCGGCGCCGTCGGCACTTATGCCGTTCGCAATTATTTCGCCCGCCGGCGCTGGCTGTTCAAAGCCATGCCTGACGGGCGCGTGCGTTTCCGCGGTGTTCCGGCCCTGCGCCGGTTGGCTCAGCGCGCCCTGGCGTAGCGGTCAAAGCCTGCACGCAGGTCGGCTTTGAGGTCTTCCGTGTCCTCGAAGCCAATGTGAAGCCGCATGAGATGTCCTTCGTCGGTCCACGGCAGGGCTGAGCGTGCGCCCTTGATCGCGACGGGCAGGCAGAGGCTTTCGAAGCCGCCCCACGAATAACCCATAGAAAATATCTTCATCTGATCGACGAATGCCGCCAGGGCCTCGCGGGAGCCAGGTTGCAGCACAAAGGAAAAGAGGCTCCCCGAGCCGGTGAAGTCGCGCTTCCAAAGCGCATGGTCCGGATGGCTCGGCAGGGCAGGGTGAATCACTGCGGTGACTTCCGGCTGCTGCTCCAGCCAATGTGCGATTTCCAGCGCCCGCTCCTGATGGGCGGCCATGCGGATCGCCAGGGTTTTTAGGCCGCGCGAGACGAGATAGGCATCGTCGCCGGAGGTAAAGAAGCCAAGCAGCGTGCGCACCCGCGACACATCGGCCCAGGCCGCCTCGGTTGTCGAGATCGTGCCTGCAAAAGCATCGGAATGCCCGACGAACATCTTGGTACCAGCATGCACGACGATGTCGGCGCCAAGCTCCAACGGCTTGTGATAGAGCGGACTTGCCCAGCTGTTGTCGACGATCAGCCGCGCACCATTGGCGTGCGCCGCCTTGGCAATCGCTGGGATGTCCTGCACCTCGAACGTCAGCGAGCCCGGGCTTTCGGCCAGCACTGCCCGCGTATTGGGCTGCATAAGGTCCGCGATCCCGGCGCCGATACGCGGATCGTAGTAGCGCGCGGTGATTCCCATATGGGTCAGATAGCCATCGGCGAACTTGCGGCCCGGCTCATAGGCGCTGTCGGTAATCAGAATATCGTCGCCGGTCTTGAGGCAGGACAGCATGGCAATGGTAATGGCGGCCAGACCTGATGGCACGAGCTTGGTGCGATAGGCGCCTTCGAGCGCCGTCACGACCTCCTCGACGCCCTCCGTCGTGGGATTGCCTGCGCGCCCATAAAGGAAGCGCTGCTTCTGGGCGTCGAGATCGGCCAGGGTTTTGAAGAGCACGGTGGAGCCGCGATAAACCGGCGTATTGACGAAGCCAAACTGGCTATCGGGGTCGCGCCCGGCGTGAGTCAGGATGGTTTCCATGGAGGGCGGGTTCAAAAAAGAAGTCATGCCTGCTCTGTGCTCAAAATCGGATCAGTTTCATGGTCTGGCTAAAAAAGAGACAGAATTGCTGTCCCAATGCACCTTCTGCCCTTGACGTTGCCGTCGATAGGCGCTTGCATGCTTAACAGCATCTATTCGCCGCTCAAAGGCGGCGGGTGCCGCCGGAGACGCCGAAACGAAAGTTAGGAAAGAAACTCCGGGATAAGAGGGTCAGGAAACAAAAGGCAAACAAATGAAAAAAAAGCTCGTAACGCTTACAGCAACGGCGATACTGGGTCTTACGGCGGTCTCGGCTCAGGCCGCCATTTTGGATGACGTCAAGGCAAAGGGATATGTGCAGTGCGGCGTGACCGGCGGTGTGCCGGGCTTTTCCGCTCCTGATTCCAACAATGTGTGGACCGGCATCGAAGTCGATTTCTGCCGCGCCATGGCCGCAGCCGTCTTCAACGATGCCGAAGCTGTCCGCTACACGTCGCTGACCAGCCAGGAACGCTTCACGGCTCTTTCGGCCGGTGAAGTCGATGTGCTTTCGCGCACCACGACCTGGACCATGAGCCGCGACACGCAGCTCGGCATCAGCTTTGTCGGCACCATGTTCTATGACGGCCAGGGCTTCATGGTTCGCAAGGCCGACGGCATCGAATCCGCCCTTGACCTCAGCGGCGCTGCTATCTGTATCGAATCCGGCACCACCACCGAACTGAACGCAGCCGACTACTTCGCCGCCAATGGCATGGAATTCAACACGGTCGTGTTCGTCGACCAAGACGAAGTCGTGAAGGCCTACGAAGACGGCCGTTGCGACGTCTACACCACGGACTCCTCGGCTCTCGCCGCTGAACGTTCCAAGTTCGCCAACCCGGATGACCACATCATCCTGCCCGAAATCATTTCCAAGGAGCCGCTTGGCCCTGTGGTTCGCGCTGGCGACACCCAGTGGTTCAACCTCGCTCGCTGGACCTATTTCGCGCTGCTCGAAGCCGAAGAACTCGGCGTGACCTCGGCCAATGTCGACGAAATGCTCGGCTCCGATAACCCGGCCATCAAGCGCCTCCTCGGCGTTGAAGGCGACTTCGGCACCCCGCTCGGCGTGACGAAGGACTGGGCATACCAGATCATCAAGACCGTTGGTAACTACGCCGAGTCCTATGAACGCAACGTCGGTCCGAGCACCCCGATTGGGCTTGAGCGCGGCCTGAACGCCCTTTGGAAAGACGGCGGCATCCAGTACGCCCCGCCGATCCGCTAATCTGAACGAATTGTGCCGGCGCCCCAAAGTGGGCGCCGGTCTCTTTGTTCTGTCACCTATGGCGCCTCAAAAGGGCGCATAGCGGTTACTTGCGGCCAAGGGACAGCATCATATGACCACTCGCGAAATGGGGCACGACGCTGCCCCCCGCGTCAGCTTTTTCAATGATCCAGTGATCCGAGGGATCATCTACCAGGTCGTTGTCGCCGTTATTCTCATCGGCTTCATCTTCTGGATCGTCGGCAACACCGCGGCAAACCTCGCCGCCCAGAACAAGACCAATGGCTTTGACTTCCTCTGGAAGACGGCCGGCTTCGACATCAGCTTCGCGCTGCTGCCATGGTCGCGCGCCTCCTATTACTGGGAAGCATTGTTGGTTGGGATCACCAACACCCTCCTCGTTGCCTTTATAGGTATCGTTTTCGCCACCATGCTGGGCTTCACCATCGGCGTGGCGCGGCTTTCCAGCAATTTCATCGTCGCGCGACTGGCCGCGGTCTACATCGAAACCATCCGCAATATCCCGCTGCTGCTGCAATTGTTCTTCTGGTATTTTGCGGTGCTCAAGACCATGCCCGCAGTGCGCCAGTCGATTGCCCTGCCATTTGATTCCTTTATCAACCAGCGCGGCATCATGGTACCTCGTCCAACCCCGGATCAGGAGTTCGGCTGGGTCATGGTCGCCATTGTCGTGGCGCTGATCGTGGCGGGCGTGATTGGTGGTTGGGCAGCTCGCATTCGCACACGCACCGGTCGATATCCGGTCCAGATCGTCTGGCCCGGAAAACTGGCTGATGCAGTGGTGACATTCCTTGTCGCCTTCGTTGCCCTCGTAGTCTTACTGGGCGTCGTTTTTCCGATCGCAAGCTTTGTCCCCGTCTCCGCCATCGTGGCCGCTGCCGTGGCATTGGGGTCGCTTACCCGATACGCGGCGATCGCCAAGGCTGCGCTCACGTTTTTCGTGGCCTTCGTCCTCTGCAACGCTCTTCTGGGCTTCATGTTCAGCTGGGTGCCTTCGCTGATGGTCTCTCTCATCAGTGCACTGATCGCTCTGGTCCTTGGTCAGGTGGTCTACTCGAACACGGCAAATCGACCACCGAGCGATGCCCGCTTCCCCTTGGCCTTGCTGGTTCTGATCATCGTGGGCGTGCCCGCCTTGGTTTATTGGCTCACCGGCGCGACTTTGGCGTTCGAGGTTCCGGTTCTGGAGCGCTTCAATTTCAAGGGTGGCCTGCAGCTACCGCCTGAATTCGTTGCGCTAGCCTTCGGCCTGACCATCTACACCGCCTCGTTCATTGCCGAGACGGTTCGCGCTGGCATCCAGGCCGTGAACAGGGGGCAGACAGAAGCAGCCCAATCCTTGGGATTGAAAGACGGGGATCGTCTTCGCCTGGTTATTGTTCCTCAGGCCATGCGCGTGATCATCCCGCCTCTGACCAGCCAATATCTCAACCTGACGAAGAACTCTTCGCTCGGGGCGGCTATCGGTTATCCCGAACTCTTCAACGTGTTTGGCGGTACATCCATCAGCCAGAGCGGCCGAGCCATCGAATGCATGGCCATCATTATGGTGGTTTACCTGACATTCTCGCTGATCACGTCGGCGATTATGAACTGGTACAATGCCCGTGTACGGCTCGTGGAACGGTAGGAGGCGCACATGACCGATATCACCTATGTCCGCCCCAGCCTTGTTGAAGCCCGCCCGGCGCCTCGCAGCACCACCGGCGTGCTGGCCTGGCTGCAGAAGAACCTCTTCGCAACGCCTACCGACGCGGTTCTGACACTGTTCGGCGCACTGTTCCTACTCTGGGCAGTGCCGCCGCTCGTCAATTTCGTTTTTATCAACGCCGTTGGGATCAATGGCACGGTCGAAGAATGCCGTGTTGAAACCGCCGGGGCATGTTGGGCCTATGTCTGGTCGGAGATGGAGTTCTTCATCTACGGCTTCTACGATATGTCTGAACTCTGGCGCCCCAACATCGTTTTCGCCCTGGGTGCGGCTCTGCTCATCCCGCTTCTTATCCCCAAGGTGCCGTTTAAGCGGACCAACGCTCTGCTGCTGCTTATCGTCTTTCCGGTGATCAGCTATTACCTGCTCGCCGGCGGCGTCTTCGGGCTGAAGCCCATGCCGACCGAAAAGTGGGGCGGCCTGCTTGTTACCCTGATTATCTCCGCAGTGGGTATCATCGTCTCCTTCCCGCTCGGCATCATCCTGGCCCTGGGGCGGCAATCGAAAATGCCGGTGATCAAGATGCTCTGCATCGGCTTCATCGAACTCGTTCGCGCCGTGCCGCTGATCACCATCCTGTTCATGGCCTCGATCATGCTGCCGCTGTTCATGCCGCAGGGCACAACGGTCGATAAGCTGCTCAGGGCTCTGGTGGGCGTCACGCTGTTCAGCGCCGCCTATGTGGCGGAAATTGTGCGGGGCGGCCTGCAAGCCATCCCTCGCGGGCAATATGAAGCTGCCGCGTCACTCGGGCTAAGCTATTGGAAGCAGATGTACTTCATCATCCTGCCCCAGGCGCTGAAACACGTCATACCCGGCATCGTCAACAACGCCATCGCACTCTTCAAGGATACTTCACTCGTCTACATCGTGGGCATGAAGGATCTCCTCGAAGCGGTAAAGACCAAGAACGACACCGCGCTGGAGTGGCAATCAGGCAATACGGCCACGACCGGCTATCTCTTCGCCGCCGCCGTGTTCTGGATGTTCTGCTTCAGCATGTCTCGCTACTCCATGTTCATGGAGCGTCGTCTCAACACTGGCTACAAGAGGTAGCTCCATGTCCCAGGTTTCCGAAACCATCGTCGAACGGGAAATCGACACCAGCCACATGCAGGTCTCCAAGACCGAGGTCGCCATCGACGTCATCAACATGCACAAGTGGTATGGCGATTTTCACGTGCTGCGCGACATCAACCTGCGCGTTATGAAGGGCGAGCGTATCGTCATTGCCGGGCCCTCGGGCTCCGGCAAGTCGACGCTGATTCGCTGCATCAATCGCCTTGAAGAGCACCAGGAAGGCCAGATCATCGTCAATGGCACGGAGCTCACGGCCGACCTCAAGCGCATCGATGAGGTGCGCCGCGAGGTCGGCATGGTGTTCCAGCACTTCAACCTCTTCCCCCACCTTACCATTCTGCAAAACCTGACCCTCGCCCCGATCTGGGTGCGCGGCATCCCCAAGGCCGAGGCCGAGGCGACCGCCATGCACTATCTCGAGCGCGTGAAAATCCCCGAGCAGGCCAATAAATTCCCCGGCCAGCTCTCGGGTGGTCAGCAGCAGCGCGTCGCCATTGCGCGTTCGCTCTGCATGCAGCCCCGGATCATGCTCTTCGACGAGCCCACCTCGGCGCTCGATCCGGAAATGGTCAAGGAAGTGCTCGAAGTGATGATCAGCCTTGCCGAAGAAGGCATGACGATGATTTGCGTCACCCACGAAATGGGCTTTGCCCGTCAGGTGGCCAACCGCGTCATCTTCATGGATCAGGGCCAGATCATCGAGCAGAACGAACCCGAAGAGTTCTTCTCGAACCCACAGCACGAACGCACAAAACTGTTCCTCAGCCAGATCCTGCATTAAAGATCTCACACACCGGCTCTTCTCCCTTCGCGGGAGGAGAGCTGCCTGCGAATTGACGACCGCTCTCATTGTCCGGTGGAATTGCTCGCCTCCCAGCAATCGCCGCCTTGACCCGGCGCCTTGCCCTGCCAATATGCGGTGGCACAAAGGGAAGCCGCGGATTGACCTCAGTTTTCAAGCGATTGCTGCCGCTGGCAGCGGGCCTTGCCTGCGCCCTTTCGCTTGCCGTGACCGCTGCCAGCGCGCAGACGCTCGATGCGGTGCGCGAGCGTGGCTTCCTCGTTTGCGGTTCCAGCAATCCCCTGGCCGGCTTTGCCCAACAGGATGCCAATGGCCGCTGGTCCGGCTTTGACGTAGACCTTTGCCGCGCCCTTGCTGCCGCCGTCTTCGGCAATCCCGACCTCATCGAATTCCGCGCCTTCCGCGGCGAAGCCCGTTTCGCGCCGCTACAGACGGGGGCAGTGGACGTTCTCATGCGTAACGGCGCCTGGACCGCCGGCCGCGATCTCCGTTATGGCGCGCGCTACGTGACCCCCAGCTTCTTTGACGGGCAGGGGTTCCTCGTCCCGCAATCCCTCAGCGTTGTTTCGGCCTATGAGCTGAACAATGTGAGCGTTTGCGTCGTCGACACATCGGACGCCGTCGAAGCCCTTGATGACTTCTTCTTCTCCAATCAGACCAGCTATACCGACGTCGTCTATGAAGACATCGCCGATCTCATCGTCGCCTATCGTGCCGGCATGTGCGATGTCATCTCCGCCTCGGGCCGCCAGTTGCAGGCCATCCGCCGCGAACTCACCGACCCGTCGCAACACCGCATCCTGCCCGAGCGCATCTCCAAGGAAACGCTGGGCCCCGTCGTTCCGGGCGGCGACGATCAGTGGTTCGAGATCGTTCGCTGGACCATTTTTGCCCTGATCACCGCCGAGGAAGTTGGCGTTACGAGCCTCAACATCGACTCCCTGACCGCCGCCCGCTCGGCCGATGTCCGCCGCCTGCTTGGCGTCGAAGGCGATTTCGGCACATCGCTCGGCCTGCGCGCCAGCTTCATGACCGACGCCATCCGCGCCGTCGGCAACTATGGCGAACTCTACGACCGACATTTTGGCCCACAGACCGGTGCCGCGATGCTTCGTGGCCAGAACGCCCTCTGGAGCAATGGTGGCCTGCTCTACGCGCCGCCGATCCGCTAAAGCAGCGGCGACAGCAACCGAGCCGCCTGAGTCATGAAGTAGAGCGTCACCGGTCGCGTCGACACCTCCGCCAGGCTGACCTGCCGACAGGATTTGAAATCCTCGTCCAGCATGTTCTCGACTGCTGCCAAGGTTCGATCATCGGTGAACCAGAGCGTGATCTCGAAATTGATGGCAAAGGACCGGTTGTCGAAATTGACGCTGCCCACGGTGGCAATGTCGTCGTCCATCAGCACCACTTTCTGGTGCAGGAAGCCATCGGTATAGCGATAGACCGAGATGTCGTGTTCCACCATGGCATCGGCATGGGCGATGCTCGCGAGCCAGACCAGCGCATGGTCCGGATTGTCCGGCAACATGATCCGCACATCCACACCGCGCAGCCTCGCCGCGAAAAGTGCGGTCCTGATATCGGTATCCGGCACGAAATAGGGGCTGACGATCCATAGGCGCTTCCGCGCCCGCCCGATCAGATCGACATAGGCAATGGCGCATTCCTCGAGCTTGTCGGCGGGGCCGCTGCCCATGACCAGCACAGATTGATCGCCCGGCGTATCAAGCTCCTTGGGAGGCGTTGCGGGCAGGCGCTCGCCGGTCGCCCATTCCCAATCCTCGCGGAAGAGCAGCGCACAGCCAAGGGCAGCCGGCCCTGAAACGCGTACATGCGTATCGCGCCAGCGCCCGAATTTGGGGTTCTCGCCGAGATATTCGACGCCCACATTGTGCCCGCCGACCCAGGCATGCTTGCCATCCGCCACCACGATCTTGCGATGATTGCGATAGTTGATCCGTGTCGGCCCATAGACGCGCAGAAATTTGTGGCGCTGGTTGAACCCGGCAACCTTCACTCCGGCCTCGCGCATCTGCGCCCGGAACCGTTTGGGCATGCCGGTGCTGCCGATATCATCGTAAAGCAGCCGGACTTCGACCCCGGCCTTGGCTTTGGCGATCAGCCGCTCCGCCAGTTGCTGGCCCAGCCGGTCGTCGCGCACGATATAGAATTGCACGAGCAAATAGTGCTCGGCCGCCTCGATCCCGGCGAAGATGGAGTCGAAGGTCGCCGTTCCATCGATTAGTAGCTCGACATCGTTGCCCTTGAGGAAAGGCAGTTCCGAAACCTGGACCTGTACGGGCCATAGGGCATCCGATTCCCGGTCGATCAGCGCCAGGTCCTTGGCGCGCAGCGGCCTGTCGGCTCGGCCATTCTTGATCCGGTCGGTGGCATAATCGTCGAAAAACTTCCAGCCGAAGATCATGTAGAGAAAGGCGGTGGGGAAGGGCAGCAGCGCCAGCGAAATCAGCCAGGCAATCGAGCCCTGCGAGGTCCGGGAGTTGAAGATTTCCCGCACCGCGCAAACAAACGCCAACAAATAGATCGCCGCCATGATCGCCGCGACCAGATGCAGGTCGGCGACTATGGCCCGTAGGATATCATCAATGCCGAACACGGCGATCCTCTCACCTAGTGAGAGAGCACTGTATCAGCCGATGGCCGTTCGACAATCCCGCGTCGAGTTGTCCGACCCTCAGGCCGACTCCGCCTCGATGATGTCCGAGATATCGATCGGCGCGCGGTCTTCCATCCAGGCGGGGACCGGCAGGTCCTTGGAGCGCAGGAATTCGGGATTGAAGATCTTGCTGGCATAGCGGTTGCCGTAGTCGCAGAGCACCGTGACGATGGTCTTGCCCGGCCCGAGATCGCGCGCCATGCGCACCGCGCCAGCGATATTGATCGCGCTCGAACCACCGAGGCAGAGGCCTTCATATTCGAGCAGGTCGAAAATGTAGGGCAGGGCTTCGGCGTCGGAGATGCGGTAGGGCAGGTCGACCTTGAGTCCTTCCAGATTTGCCGTGATACGACCCTGGCCGATGCCCTCGGTGATCGAATTGCCTTCGGATTTCAGCGTGCCATTGGCGTAATATTCGTAGAGCGCGGCACCCTCGGGATCGGCAAGGCCGATCTTGATATCGGGATTGCGCGAGCGCAGCGCTTCAGCCACACCCGCCAGCGTACCGCCCGAGCCGACGGCAGTAATAAAGCCGTCGATCCGCCCATTGGTCTGGTGCCAGATTTCAGGGCCGGTGGTTTCGATATGGGCGCGCTTGTTCGAGACATTGTCGAACTGGTTGGCCCAAACCGCGCCTTCCGGTAGTTCGCGATTGAGCTTTTCGGCCAGGCGCCCGGAAATCTTGATGTAATTATTGGGGTTCTTGTAGGGCTTGGCGGGAACCTCGATCAGCTGCGCGCCATAGAGCCGGAGGGCGTCCTTCTTTTCCTGGCTTTGCGTTTCGGGGATGACAATCACCGACTTGAAGCCCAGGGAATTGGCCACCAGCGTCAGGCCGATACCGGTATTGCCAGCAGTGCCCTCAACAATCGTTCCGCCGGGCTTCAGTGCGCCGGACTTGACCAAGTCATGAATGATGAACAGCGCCGCGCGATCTTTTACCGACTGACCCGGATTGAGAAATTCGGCCTTGCCCCAGATTTCGCATCCCGTCAGTGCCGATACCCGGTTGAGGCGGATGAGCGGCGTATTGCCGATGGCGGAAATGAGGTCTTCGTGCTTGGCCATGATCGTCCGGGGACTCTTGTTGCTGAGCCATCAAGGTATGGGCCCCACCCGTCGCGAACAAGTGTCAAACACCGGCAATGGCACGACTTTCCGGTCTGTGGCTATGGAACGAAACCCCCGGCTGGCAGAGCTGAAAAAGGCGGTTTCTTTTTCTAAAGCTCTCCTTGCCGATCCAGCGCGCGCTGCCGGGATGTCTTGAGATCGACCAGGGGGCGCGGATAAGTCTTGCCGATGAAGACGCCTGCCTCCTGCAACACGGCATCCGGGGCGCTGGCCGGGTCGTGCACCCATTTGTCCGGCAGGTCTTTCAGCTCCGGCACCCATTTGCGGACATAGTCGCCAGCCGCGTCGAACCGCTCGCCTTGGGTGACAGGATTGAAAATCCGGAAATAGGGCGCCGCATCGAGCCCGCAGCCTGCGACCCATTGCCAGCTCGCCGGGTTGTTGGCGATGTCGCCATCGACGAGGCAATCCCAGAACCAGCGTTCGCCATGGCGCCAGTCGATAAGCAGATTCTTCGTGAGAAGAGATGCGACCAACATACGGACGCGATTGTGCATATAGCCGATCTGCCACAGCTCGCGCATGCCGGCGTCAATGATCGGAATACCCGTGCGGCCCTGCTGCCAGGCCGCCTCCGCCTTGGCATCGCTATGCCAGCGCATCCCCTGATATTTCTCCTGCATAGGGACTGTGGCTATGTCCCGGCGATGATAGAGCTGGTGATAGCTGAAATCGCGCCAAGCCAGCTCGGAGAGGAATTTCTCGGCATGGGGCCTGACTTCCGGATCTGCTTCCATCCGCGCCTGAGTGGCGTACCAAACCTGCCTCGCCGTGATCTCTCCAAAGCGCAGATGCGGCGAAAGCCGCGATGTCACATCGCGCCCCGGAAAGTCGCGACCCTCGGGATAATCTTCGAGCCGCTCATCAAGGAAGTCATGGAGCGCCTTTTGACCTGCCGCCTCGCCGACCGCCCATTGCCCTTCGAACTTCCGCGACCACTTTGGCGCGCGGTAGTCGCGGTCGTATCCCGTAGCGGTAAGAGCCTCGCCGAGCTTGCGTGGCGCCGGAAGCGGTTGCTCGATCCGAAAATCCCTCAGCGTCTTCCAGAAGGGCGAAAAGACCGAGTAGGGTTTTCCCTGCCCGGTGGCGATCGTCCAGGGCTCGGCCAGCATGTTCCCGATATGAGATGCGACGCCAAGCCCGCGCTTGCGCAGGTCGCTCTTGATCTGCTGGTCGACTTCCCTTTCGCCGGGGGCATAGCGCCTGTTCCAGTGAACCGACTGCACGCGTTCCTCGGCAATGACCCTGTCGAGCACTTCTGCCGCCGTGCCGGAGCGCACGATCAGCAAAATGCCTTTCTGTCCAAGCGCCTGACCCAGCGATTCCAGACTTTGGTTCTGCCACCAGCGCGCCGCGCCTCCGGGGGCGCGCACGCCTTCGTTCGTCTCGTGGATGTAGAGGGCAACGACCCTGCCGCCATCCGCGGCGGCGGCCAGCAGGGCAGGGTTGTCGCTGAGGCGCAAATCATTGCGCAGCCAGACAAGGCTTGTTGGTCGGTCCACGGGTCTGCTCCGATGCTTTCCGCCACTACGAGCGGCAGCGGCGATCGGTTCAGTCGAGAACCTCTTCCATGACCTCGGCCAGTTGCTCGAGCGCCGAACTCCAGGCTTCCATGGAGAAGATGCGTGTCTGCGGATCGGCATGTGGCAGGCCACGCTCGACCAGCGTGATTTCGGTATTGTCGTCATCGATAGCGCGGAAAGAGATGTCGAGCACGAAGAGCAGTTCTTCGTCGTTCTCCTCGTCCCGATGTATCCACGACATCACCAGCTTCTGGTCCTCGACATATTCGAGGATTTCGCCGGTCACCTCATGGTCGGCGTCATCGTCTTCATCGGCATAGGTGACGAAGCGGTATTCACCACCCTTGACCGCGTCGAATTCGGCCTCATCGACCTGCCACTGTTCGATCAGCGCCGGATCGGTCCAGGCGGAGAAGACGTCGCTCACATTGGCGCCGATTTTTCGCGTGAGCGTGATCTGGCTTTCGTTGTCGAGATCGATGTCGTCGCTCATGCCAGCTTCTCCTTTGCTTCGGGGTGCAGCTCTGCGGTTCTGGGCAGAAAGATCGTAAGAATACCAAGAACCGGCAGGAAGGCGCAAATCTGGAAGACCGGAATAATGCCAATCCAGTCCGCCAGCGCCCCCATGGCCGCGGCGCCAAGCGCGCCGATGCCAAAGGCAAAGCCGAAGACGAAACCGGCAATCATGCCGACCTTGCCCGGCACCAGTTCCTGCGCATAAACCACCATGGCCGAAAAGGCCGAGGAGAGAACGAGGCCCGTCATGATGCTCATGGCAGCGGTGCCATAGAGATCGAGATAGGGCAGCAGCAGCGTGAAGGGCAGGGCGCCGAGGATCGAAACCCAGATCACCGAGAGACGGCCATATCGGTCGCCGATCGGCCCACCGATAAAAGTGCCTGCGGCCACGGAGCCGAGGAACAGGAAGAGATAGAGCTGGGCCTCGGGCGCCGTCAGGCTGAACTTTTCCATGAGGAAAAAGGCGTAATAGCTTTTGAGGCCTTCGATATAGATGAACTTGCTGAGCAGCAGCGCGCCGATAACGACGAAGGCGACGATGAGCCGATTGCGCGACAGCGCCGGCTTCTTGTGCGCCACGGCGGGGCGAGATGCCGCCTGCCGCTGGTGCTCGACGAACCACCGGCCGACATAGGTGAGCAGTGCAATACCGGCAAAGCCGGCAATCAGGAACCACGCGGTGGTCTGCTGGCCCATGGGAATGAGAATGAGCGCGGCGGCCAGCGGGCCAAAAGCGGTGCCGAGATTGCCCCCGACCTGGAACAGCGATTGCGCAAAGCCAAGCTTGCCGCCCGAAGCCATGCGCGCCACGCGCGACGCTTCCGGATGGAACAGCGCCGAGCCCGTGCCCATCACCACGGCGGCGACAAAGAGCCACGTAAAGCCGTTGGCAAAGGCGAGGCCCAAGACGCCGACGGTAACGATCGTCAAGGAGAGAGCGAGGCTATAGGGATTGGGCTTGAGATCGCCACGCAGCCCGAAGATCGGCTGCAGGAAACAGGCCGTAATCTGCTGACCGAGGGTAAGCAGACCGATCTGCAGATAGTTGAGCCCGTAATTGTCCTTGAGCAGCGGATAGAGCGCCGGCAGCAGGAATTGCAGCAGATCGTTGAGGAGATGCGCCCCGCTGACGGCAAAGATGATGGTCAGGGCGGTTTGGTGGCCCGCCGTTGCGGCAGGGCTGCTCGTTTGCGTGGTCATGAGAGGCAATCCAGGAGGGAAGCCCGTCCTACTCCTCCAAACCGAGAGCAGCAACCTTTGCGAGCCAAATTGCGCAAAATTTGTGCATGTCATGTCGCCTCCGAAATTTGGCCACGGCAAAATTCCGGTCGGCACAGGTGCCACCGGATTGGACGGACCCCGGAGCGGCATTCGCCTCGAAGTATTTAGTAAGTGAAGCGGATACCGCTCCGGAGTGCCCTCTTTTCGGGCGGGAACTATCGGCGACCATTGATCGCTCGTCGCAGGCGGCCAGCCCCGAACGTACGCTGGAGACGATCCAGCGCCGGGCCCCCTCGCTACTGTCGTCTGCAGACCGTCCGTGCGAGGTTGGACGGGGAGAGAATAGCGCAGGTTTTTATGGCGGGGATAAAGTGAATAACTCTGCCATCCTAAGGACGGCCGGAGAGGATGACGATGTATGGAGGATGCGGGTCTGAAGAGACCCGAATGGCTCCGCGAGCTGGACTCGAACCAGCGACCATTCGATTAACAGTCGAACGCTCTACCAACTGAGCTATCGCGGAACACTTCGGTATGGCCCTCGGCGTCGAGAGCGAGGTCCGTGTACCCAAACCTGTTTGGTTTGCCAAGCCCTTATTGTCGAGCCTGTGAATAAATGTGTCATATCCCCAGCGCAAACGCCCGGCGCTGCAGGGCGATCAGGTCATCAAGCGCATTGATGTTGGCAAAGGGGTCGTTCGCCGACTCCTTAGTCCAATCCACTGGTGTCGCTCCCAATTCGCGCAGAATCGCCTTCGGTCCAGCGGATTCGTCAGCATCTTCAAGGGCATCGCGCAGCGCGTTGAGTCGCCATGCACTGTTCGTGGGATAGATATTTTCGCCCCACGCGGCATAGGCGGCCCCGGTCTCTGCTGCAGCACTTTTCAGCCGCTTCACATAGTCCGGCGGCAAAAAGGGCGTATCGACGGCCACCGAGATAAGCACATCTTCGGGTTCTGCTCGCACTTCTAGATAGCGAACGGCAGTCCTGATACCGGCCAGCGGCCCCATTTGCGTCGCGCTTTCGTCGCGGATGCAGGTGTACGACCCAAGCGTGTCTTCCTGGCCCGAGGCGATCAGCAACGCGGATACGTCGGACGCAATGGCGCTGGCCACTCGCTCCAGCAATGGCACACCGCCGATTCTGAGATCGCCCTTTCTCACCCCGCCAAGGCGCGCGCCTTGGCCACCAGCCAATATCAGGCCGAAGACCCTGCTCATTTTCCTGCAGGCTGGCGAAGCAGCAGCAAAAGCACGATGCCGCCGACAAGGCCCCAGAAGGGCGCGCCAATGCCGAAAATGGTGATTCCCGACGCCGTGGCCACAAAGGTGAGAATCGCCGGCAATCGCGCCTCCTCCTGCGCCAGCGCGCCGGAAAGGGCGGAAGCGAGACTTGAGAGCAAGGCAAGGCCAGCGACGGCCTGAATGAGAATGGGCGGCGAGGCAGCGATGAAGGCGGCGGCAAGGCTCGCAGCAAGGCCGAGCATGATATAGACGCCGCCGGCCGCAACCGGAGCCGGCCAGCGCTTCTGCGGATCGGGATGCGCCTCGGGCCCGGCGCAGATCGCGGCGGTGATGGCGGCGAGGTTTATCGTATGTCCGCCAAACAGCGCAGTCAGACCGCTGGCTATGCCGGTCATCACGAAAATCGGGGCAGGGGACAGCGTATAGCCATTGGCCTTCATCACCGCGATCCCCGGCAGATTCTGCGAGGCCATGGTAACCACATAAAGCGGCAGACCAATCCGCACGATGGCATCCCAGGTGAATACCGGCATCACTGGCAGCAGGGTAGGCCAGGTGCCATCGAGCGCGCCTTCAGGCAGGTGTGTCGTCAATGCCAGCACGATTCCCGTTACCACCACGGCAATCGGCACGGCATAGCGCCGTGCAAAGCGCAGTCCGAGCATCCAGGCGAGAAGGATTGGCGCGGCGAGCAGGGGTGCCTCGGCCAATGCGGTAACCGGCGCAAGGCAAAGCGTCAGCAGCATGCCGGCCAGCATGGCATTGGCAATGGCTGCGGGAATGGCGGCGATCAGCCGCGCCAACGGCTTGAATAAGCCGGTTAACAAGACTAGAGCGGCCGTGACGAGGAAAGCGCCCGCCACTGCCGGAAAACCGCCAATCGGCTCGCCGACCGTCAGCAGAAAAGCGACACCTGGCGTGGTCCAGGCAAAACTGATCGGCACTTTTGCGCGGAACGCCACGACGATATTGAGGACGCCCAGCGCCAGGCAAACCGAAAACAGCCCCGAACCGGCCTGTTGCGGCGAAGCGCCCGCAGCAGTCAGCGCCGCCAGAACAAGCGTAAAAGTGCTAGCATAGCCGACAATCGCCGCGAGCGCGCCAGCCATGACGGGTTGCACGAATTCCTTGCGCCCGGTCGGCGCGGTGGCCTCGATGCCCGCATGCATGGCGATTCCCCTTAGAAAGACGGAGGCACGCTAACGTTTTTTCAGGACGGGTCTACCCGTTTCCCCTTTGTCTGGAAGGGCATGGCGAGACTAACCCTCTGATCGGTAAGCTCTTCTTAAGTTTTCGCGAGGGGAAAATTAACCATAATCGCAAATTCTCGCGCTCAGATTCATGTGATGTTGAGTGCTCATCGTGTTGCCCTCCCGCCTTCTGCTCTGCCTTCTGGTGTCCGGCATCATGCTGGGTGGTTGCGCCAAGCCGGTAAACCCGCAAACGCGTCTCACGGCGACCCCGGCCATCGACACGATGAAGACCTCCGCCATCGCCGTTCCGGCCGTGCTCAAGATGGAGCAGCCCCTGCCGGACGAAATCTTTGCACCACGCAATATCGGGGGCCGCACGCTCGCCGTCTCAACCACTGCCGACATTATCCTGAAGCCGGGCGAGGTGGTCCTTACCTTCGATGATGGCCCGCGCGCCGGCAAGACCGAGGCCATCCTGTCGACGCTTTCCAACTATGGCGTCAAGGCCACCTTCCTCATGCTCGGCTCCTCCGCAACCGCCAATCCGCGTCTGGCGCAGCGCGTCGCCATTGCCGGCCATACCGTCGGCAGTCACACCTATGGCCATGTCAATCTTGCCGATCTGACGCGCCAACAGGCGATCGAGGAAATCGTTAGAGGTGAGGAGGCCGTTTCAGCGGCGCTTGCCGGCGGCGGCCAAAAGCTCTCGCCCTTCTTCCGCTTCCCCTATCTGTCACAGACCGGCTTCCTGCGCACCGGCCTCATCCAGAGCGGTGCGGTGGTTCTCGATGTCGATATCGACAGCAAGGACTATTTCAAGGACACCCCGGCCGCCGTGGCCACGCGCACGCTGAGCCGCCTCGAAGCCCGCGGCAGCGGCATCATCCTCTTCCACGACATTCATCAGCGCACGGTCGACATGCTGCCGATCTTCCTCGACCAGCTTGCCCGCCGCGGCTACAGCGTCGTCCGTCTCGTACCGCGCGACAACTCGATCTTCGGCCGCGACCTCATCACCGCCGGCTTTGCCGAAGACGGCGCCGTCCTCTGAGCTGTCGCGGCTGGCAGGTCAGGCATCTGACGGCGTGCCGCGAGCGGAACCAGACCCCATGCCCCGCATTCAAACCTAGGTGTTTGGTGGAGGCGTCTATGCGTTCGAAGATTATTCACGAAGTGGATGGCGAAAGGACCTTTGCCGTCATCCTTGAAACGGGAGACGAGGTCATGGCCTCGCTCAATGCGTTCGCAACCGAAAACAATCTCACTGCCGCCAATTTCACGGCGATCGGCGCCTTATCCCGTGCGACGCTTGCATTTTTCGATTGGGACCAAAAGGAATACCTGCCTATTCCCGTGGACGAGCAGGTGGAAGTCGCTTCCCTGATCGGAGACATTGCCACGGGGCCAGATGGAAAGCCGGCTGTCCATGCTCACGCCGTACTCGGAAAATCCAGCGGAGCTGCCGTCGCCGGCCACCTGCAGGCCGCCACCGTGCGACCGACACTCGAGATCATCCTGACCGAGTCCCCCGGCCATCTGCGAAAACGCTATGATCCCGCCATCGGCATCGCCCTCGTCGACCCCGGGCTTTGACCAGCCCAGTCAGTTGGCGGCTCACAGCGCCCGATAGAGCCTGACCATGTTCGTCTGCCCGTCCTGGCTCCAATAGACCCGGCAGATCAGCCGGTTGCGGTTCTGGCCGCCCCGCACGCCTTTCTCACCCAAAGCTTGCAAAGCTGCATCCTCCGGAGAGCGGGCATCCACCAGATTTTCTGGTTCGATAGTTCCCGAGCGCAGGTCGATCACGCGGAACAGAGGCAAGGCTTCTCCTTCGGTTGCTGGCAAAAAGAAGCCCCAGCGGCGAGCTGGGGCGCGGTCAGACAATGGCGAAACGCGCTTGACAGAACCCCGGTTTCATTGAGCCCAGGTGATCCGCTGCTTCTGCCTCCGCTTCATCTGCAACAATTGGCCCGTAATGAGGGCCCTTACCGTCTTTGCTGCCGGGACAGCGCCCAGCGGGCTGACGATCAGTTTTCCCTCGATCTGGGCATGGATGATGTCGTTTTCGACAAAGTACGCAGCTTTGTGCATCTGTCCGTCGAACTCGACCTCTACGTCGAAGACCTGAGATTGCATTTCCATCTGTGATCCTCCTGTATGCAGCTTAGGCGCACGGGAGGGCACGGCGCATTTAACTTTGACGCGACACGCGCAAGATTAGTTTTGCACTTTCTGGCTGCTCGGCGGGTTTGCTTCAAGGCGTTCAAGCGCCCATCCGACACGGTCGGCGACGTCCAGATCGAAGTCCTGATCGGGCGAAGTCAGCTCATAGGCCCGCAATTGCTCCGGAGTGATCCCGGCCGCCGCAGCGAAAGCCTCGGGATCCATGCCGAGGGACAGGCGGCGATTATGATCGCCTTTCGGCTCTCGCATGGTGGGTGGCACATGCTGGGTCATTTTCAGCCCCCCGCATTGCCCAGAACGACCAGCGTAAGCAGGAATGCTGCCCCGCCGACCCATAGCGCAATCGCCAGCAGCGAAAAGCCCTCCATGAATTCCAGACCAGTCTTATTGTGCTCGTACATAGCGTCCTCCTTCTCGGCTGAAAGGAGAACGCGGCAATTTCGAGCAGGTTGCTACTGAGCCCCCGCTTCGCCCGGCAGACGACGGCGGCGGCGAGCTAGTAGTCCTCGTCATCCTCGACATCGGTCAGGTAGACCGAAAATTCGATGTCGATGCCATGTCTGGCAATCGCCGCCGCCGCATGCGCCGGGAGGCGCGCCGACATGGCTTCGCCCTCCTGCGGATAGTCGAAGGCAAGATCGAGCACGGCGCGGCCCAGCCGGCGGTCGGCCAGCATCGCTTCGATCACTGGACCGGTGCGATCCGCCAGCTCCAGCAGCGCGCGAATGGCATTTTCGACCGGCACATCGACCTGCCCGTAAAAGCTGCCTTCGGCATCTTCCGGTTCATAGCGCACCAAAAGCTGCTTGAGCGCCTTTTCGGCCTCGAATTGGGGCAGGGTTAGACCAGACAGCCTCAGGGCAATAGCGAAGGGTTCAAAGGTGCTCATCCCTGTCTCCCGGCAGTTGCTGCGAATAGGGCAATAGCCGCAGCGTTGGACACGTTGAGCGACTTGATCGGCCCCGGCATGTCGAGCCGCACCATCTCGTCGCAGAGTTCACGCGTGCGCTGCCGCAACCCCTTGCCCTCGGCACCGAGCACGACGGCCATCGGCCTGTCGTCGGTGCGCGCCTTGAGGGGGGCAGGGGCTTCGGAATCAAAGCCGAGCACGGTCAGCCCGCGCTCCTTGAGCGTCTCGATCGCATCGCCCAGATTGCGCACCTCGATCATCGGCACGAGATCGAGCGCGCCGGAGGCGGCCTTGGCCATCACGCCGGTTTCGCGCGGCGAGTGGCGCGCCGTGGTGATGACAGCATCGGCGCCAAAGGCGCAAGCGGTGCGCAGGATGGCGCCGACATTATGCGGATCGGTCAACTGGTCGAGCACCACGACCAGGCGCAACTGCTTGATATCGGCCAGCCCAAAGCGGCTCACCGGATCGACTTCCAGCGCCGCGCCCTGATGCACGGCCTCGCCGCCGAGCAACCGGTCGAGTTCCTTCGGCGTCGTTTCCTTCACCGAAACCTTGCCGATATCGCCACTTTCCTTCAGCCGGTTGAGGGCATTGGGCGTGACCAGCAATTCCTTCTTCTGCCGCAGCGGATTGTCCAGCGCGGCGCGAACGGTGTGGATGCCGTAAAGATAGACCGGCCCGGTATCGGGGTCATATTTGGGCTTGGGCGGAAACTTGTTGCGGCTCATGAAAAGCGCCTTTCCGCAACTGAATGAGGGGGAATTGGAGCGGGTAGCGGGAATCGAACCCGCGTATTCAGCTTGGAAGGCTGCTGCTCTACCATTGAGCTATACCCGCCCTTACGAGGCTAAAGCCGAAATTGGCTTATCCCGAACCCGGACAACAAGGCAAGTGGGGCTTGGGGATAGGTCGAGTTTTTTCACCTATCACAAGATTTCTGCACAAGGGTGGCGGAAGGGTGTTGACACCTTTGCGACAGCCAACCATAAACCGCCCCGACGAAACGCCTAGCGCTTCGTTGTCTCACCCGAGAATGTGGAGGGGTGGGAGAGTGGTTAAATCCATCAGACTGTAAATCTGACCGCTTAGCGTACACTGGTTCGAATCCAGTCCCCTCCACCACCCGGGCCCCGGCGGGCCGCCGCCCCCAAAAGAACAGGTCTAGGTCGTTGCCCCCAAGGTGGGCGTCACCGTCGCTCCCCCTGCCTCATTGGCTCAAGATCGGGCCCGATACCTGGCCGATCCTTCGCGCACCCTCCAACGCAGATTCAGTCACGTCGAAGTATGCGGGCAGCCAAGGTGCGCCATCAATGTCGATGGCGTCGCCATGGATATGAACTTTCCAGCCCATCAGGCGCCATAGGGCGAGCCATTTTCGGTCCTGGATACCGCCGACCTGCCGGTAGCCCATAAGCATGCAGTATTCCAGCACGGCAGCGCAGCATTGGGCCATGAGTATCTTGCTGCGCTCATCTCGACGATGCCTGACGATAAATCCTCGCGTCCATTCCGCGACATGAGGATCGCGAGGCATGGACTTACGATTGCAGATTGTCGGAAAGACCTCACTAAGCAGATGCGGAAGGTTGGTCTGTATCAATCGCGATCCAGCGACCACTTCTTCTCCATCGGTAACGACCAGATAGGCGGCTGCGCCCGTGTCAAAAGCATCGCGCTCAAGACCATCTTCAGAGCGCGGAACCCAGCCGAGCTCCTCCGCATAGACAGCATGCCGTGCGCGAAAAAGCGCATCGAGTTGCGGTAGGTGTTCAGATTCATGCGGTCGAGTAATGAATCGAAATTGCATAGGCGTCCCCCAGCGATAATCGGGGAACGATAACGTGACCGACCCATATGCGATATCGGGCATGTCTCGATCAGACCATCGCGCGGCGGGCGCCCGCGGAGTCCCGCGTTCAGCGCCAGGCCAGGTTCCGCTGTCCATCGACGCTCCACGCGCCCGGGCCTGCAAACACCAGATAGAGATAGATAAAGCAGAACAGGATCGCCCCTGTACCCATATTTTCGGCCGGGAAAAAGCCCATGGGGAAGTGCCCTATCCAATAGCCCACTGCCATCATGCCTGAGAGGACGAAAGCCGCCGGGCGGGTGAGAAAGCCGATAAGCACCAGCGCCCCGCCGACAAGCTCCAGCACGCCTGCGGTGGTCGTCAGCGCATCGAGCGGCACGGGGAAGGGCACCGGAAAATTGAAAAGCTTCTGCAGCCCGAAATGCACGAACAATAGGCCGGTCACGATCCGCAAAATGCCAAGCACGGCTGGCGCGAGACTGTTCAAACGATCGATCATTCTGGTTCTCCTCTCTTGTTGCTCTCAGGGGCAACGCCCTCGCCTATGCAACGAATGAGGGAGGTCAGCTTCGACACACCCGGCTTAAAACCGTGCGTTGAACGGCTTTAGCGTCTCATAAAGCGACCGGAAGTGCTCGAACCGCTCATCATAAAGCGCAGCCAACCCCCTATTCGGCTCAAAAGTCCGTTCGAACCGCACCAACTGCCGCACCGCCGGCAGCAGCGCCTCGAAAGCCCCACTGCCCACGCCCGTCAGAATGGCCGCGCCCAGCGCCGCCGCATCTGGCACGGTGGTGCGTCTGAGGCGCATGCCCAGCACATCGGCCCTGATTTGGCACCAGACATCCGAACGCGAACCGCCGCCACCGATATTGGCGACCTCGATTCTTGCGCCCGCCGACCGGCTCAACGTCTCGAAAGCCCAGCGCACCGAGAAGGCGACGCCTTCCATCACCGAACGCGAAATGTGTGCCGGTCCAGCATTGGCGTCGAGCCGGGCAAAGGTGCCTCGCGAAGCGCTGTCCCAGATCGGCGCGCGCTCTCCCGCCAGATGCGGCAGGAATAGCGGCAGGCCCTCGCTCGGTTCGCAAGTCCCTGCCAGCGCGGAAAGCTCAGCGGGGCTGCGCCCCAAAAGCGTCGACAGCCAGCTCAGTGCTGCCCCACCCGACTGGGTCGGAGCCGCATGCATGCGAATACCCTCATAGGGCGGAAAGAGGATCACGCCGGGCGTCGGTACGACTGTGCTCGAGACCACGCCGGGAATTTCGCTCGTCCCCGACTGATACATGGCATCGCCATCCGAAACCACGCCGCAGCCGAACATGCCCGCCCAGGCATCCATGGCCCCCACTGTCACCGGAAGGCCGGCAAACGGCAATCCAGCTCGAACCCGACCGGCAATGTGATGAAACGGAAACAGCGGCGGCAGCCTTCCGGCGCTTCCCGGGAGCAGATCGAGCAGCTCGCTCACATAGGCGCCCTTGGCGTTCACCAGCCCAACAGCCGCAACCGGATCGCTCGACACCGCCCCCGTCAGCTTCAGCGCCACAAAATCCTTGGGCAACAGCACATGTCGCGTCGCCGCCCAGCTCTCCGGCTCCGTCCGCGCCACAAAGGCCATGCGCGACAGAGCGTGGCTGGCATCGATCGGCACCGGTCCGCCGAACCAGGCTGTTTTCTGCTCAGCCGTCACCTGCGCATCGAGCTTTGCGGCATCTCCCGCCGCCCGCGTGTCCTGCCAGGTGATCCCCGCACGCACGGCCTCGCCCTTGTCATCCACAAAGACATGCGAATTGACTTGTGAAGTGAGGCCAATACCCAAAACCCGCGCGGGATCGACGGCGCCCGAAAACTGCCCCAACGCGCCAAGCACGCCGTCCATCCAGTCCTGCGGGTCCTGCTCCGCCATGCCGGGCGTGAGCCGCGAGGTCGGATGCGGGCGTGAAAAGCTTGCCAGTTGCACGCCGTTCTGGTCGATCAGCGTCGCCTTCGTGGATGTCGTGCCGATATCGATCCCAATGAGGCAAAAATCCACGCCCATTCTCCCCGAAATCCCGCTTGCTGTCCGGCAGGCGCCCCTTATAGTGCCTTGAAGCACAAGGAAAACAACCGCCGGCTGTCCCGCAGGCGGGGATAGCAGGAGGGCTCTTTCGTGTCGCTCAATAAATCTGCCCTGGCATTTGCCGGCATTCTTCTCGCAACCACTGCTCTGGGCACGGGCGCCGCGTTGGCTCAGGCCAAGGTCGCCATCGTCACCCCCTATATGGCCCAGCCGGGTACGCAGTTCTACGTCGAAGCCTTCCAGGCCGTCGCCGCCGAGAACGATTGGGATGTGAACGTGATCGACACTGCCGGCGATGTCGCCGCCGTCATCAGCCGCATTGAAGACCTCGTGGTCCAAAACGTCGATGCCATCGTCATCAACGTCGATCCGACCCAGGTGACCGCGGGCCTCCAGGCCGCCAAGGATGCCGGCATTCCCGTCTTCGGCATGGATGCGGGCGCCGATCCGCTCCTCGTTACCAACGTGACCTCCAATGGCTATGCCATGGCCGCCGAAACCTCCACCTATGTTGCCGATCGCATCAAGGGCGAAGGCAATGTGGTGATGTTTGTCTTCGACGCCTTCCCGCCGGTTCAGGTGCGTGGCGTCGTCGCCGATGCCGTCTTCGGCAATTTCCCTGACATCAATGTGCTCGACCGCGTGACGCCCGACGTCTCCGATGGTGGCATTGCCGACAGCCGTGCCAAGATGGAAGCCATCCTCGCTGCTAATCCCGAGCCCGGCAGCATCAAGGCGGTCTGGGCCGCCTGGGACCAGCCGGCCCTTGGCGCCCTGCAGGCCATTGAAGATGCTGGCCGCTCCGGTGAAGGCATTGTCATCACCGGCATCGACGCCAATCCCCAGGCCCGCGAAGCCATCGCCGCCGGCGGCAATTTCGAAGCCTCCGTCGCCCAGGACTTCGCCGGCATCGGCGCTACGACTGCCGAAGCCGTTGCTCGCGTCCTCGCTGGCGAAGAAATCCTTCAGTCGGTGACCTATGTGCCGACCAAGCTGGTCACCGTGGCGAACGCCGCGGAATAAGTTGCCGTCTTGTCGGAAAATCCAATAGGGAAGGGGCCAACCATGGCCCCTTCTGTTCCTCTGCTGTCCGCAACCTCTGTCACCAAGGCCTATGCCGGCGTTCCGGCATTGTCCGGGGCCAGCCTCGTTGTTGCGCCGGGTGAAATCCACGCCCTGATGGGCGAAAACGGCGCCGGCAAATCGACGCTCATCAAGATCCTTGCGGGCGTTGTCGCGCCTGACACCGCCGAGATCACCGTCAACGGCGAGCGCGTCAGCATCGATTCAACCAAAGCCGCCTACCGTCTCGGCCTTCGCTTCATCCACCAAGAGTTCAACGTCGTCCCGACCCTGTCGGTCGCCGAAAACATCTTCATGGGCCGCCGCTATCCGCGCCGCGCCGGCCTCCTCGTCGATTGGAAGTCCCTCAATCGCGAAGCCCAGCGCGCCCTACATCGCCTCGGCATCGACCATATCGACCCCAGCCAGAATCTTGGCGAACTTAGCCTCGGCGACCAGATGCTCGTCCGCATCTCCGCCGCGCTTCTCGACGACGCAAAGCTCTACGTCATGGACGAGCCCACTGCCGCGCTCACCCGTGACGAAAGCGAACGCCTCTTCCGCGTCCTGCGCGAAATCCGCGCCTCCGGCAGTTCCGTTCTCTACGTCTCGCACCGCCTCGACGAGATCATGGCCCTCTGCGACAAGGCAACGGTCCTCCGCGATGGCCGCTCCATCGACAGCGGTGCCCTCAGCAACATCACCCACGACGACCTCGTCTCGCTGATGATCGGCCGCAAGGTCGAAGAAGCCTATCCCAAGGCCACGGCGCAACCCCGCGAGACTACCGTCTTCGCCGCATCCGGCCTTGCCACCGCGGGCCTCAATCCGGTCAGCCTCTCGTTACGCGAGGGCGAAGTGCTGGGCATTGCCGGCCTCTCTGGCTCCGGCCAAGCCGAACTCATCCGCGCCATCTTTGGCGACGCCAAACTGACCGCCGGCACTATGACGCTTTCCGGCGCGCCCTACGCCCCATCCTCGCCAGCCGCCGCCTGGCAAAGCGGGGTCGCATACGTTCCCCGCGAGCGCCGCGCCGAGGGCCTCGTCATGCGCCGGCCGATCTTCGAAAACATCACGCTGGCCCACCTAAAGCGCCAGAGCCGTGCCGGCACCTGGCTCACGCCCAACCGCGAAAAGCGCTTCGCCGCCGAACTTGGCGCCAATATGCGTCTCAAGGCAGTCGGGCCCGCGCAGGACGTCCTCGAACTCAGCGGCGGCAATCAGCAAAAGGTCGTCTTCGCCAAGGCCGTCGCCGGCAATCCGCGCCTGCTCCTCCTCGAAGAGCCCACCCGCGGCGTCGATGTCGGCGCGAAATTCGACATTTATTCCATCGTCCGCGAACTCACCGCCAAGGGCGCCGCCGTCATCCTCGTCTCCTCCGATCTCCCCGAACTGATCGGCATCAGCGATCGCATCGCCATCATGCGCCAGGGCGAAATTACCACCACTGTCGACGCCGCAGGTCTGCGCGAAGACGATCTCATCAATCTCTGTTACGGCCGGGCCACCGGCATGGTTGCCTGAACATGCAGCTCTTTATCCGCCGCTACGGCACGCTGATCGGCTTCGTCGCCATTCTGATCTTCTTCTCCGTGATGTTGCCGGGGACGTTCCCCACGGCCCGCAACTGGCTCAACATCACCCAGCAAACCTCCATGCTCATGGTGGTAGCCGCAGGCATGACCATCGTCATGGTCATGGGCGATTTTGATCTCTCGGTCGGTTCCGCCGCCAGCCTCGCCGGCATCGTCGCCGCGCTGATGATGGCCGCCGGTCAACCCATCTGGGCCGCGGTCGCGGTGGCGCTCCTCGTCGGCCTCCTCGGCGGCGCCTTTAACGGCGCCATGGTCAGCCTCGTCGGCATCCTGCCCTTCATCGCCACCTTGGCGACCATGACCATGTTCTCCGGCATCGCCTTTGTGGTCAGCGGCGGCAAGACCATTTCCGGCCGCGCCATCCCCGAAGATTTCGGCAATTTCGCCCGTGGCGGCATTCCGCTCGGCGAATGGGGCGGCGTAGCGATCAGCCTGCCCAACCTCTCCATTATCGCCATCGTCGTCGTGCTGGCCGTCTGGGTCCTGCTTGAACAAACTACCTACGGCCGCCGCCTCTACGCCATCGGCGGCAATATGGAAGCGGCACATCTCAGCGGCATCGCCGTAAAGCGCCTGCGCCTCATCGCCTTCTCGCTCACCGGCCTCGCAGCAGCCGCGGGCGGCCTCATGTATGCCAGCCGCGTCGCCTCGGCCAATCCGGTGCAGGGCAGTGGCCTCATGCTCAACGCCATCGCCGCCGTCTTCCTCGGCACCACCATGAGCCGCCACGGCGAACCACGCATCCTCGCCACCGTCGTCGGCGTCATCGTCCTTGGCGTCCTCGACAATGGCCTCACGCAGATGAGCGTCGACAGCTACGTCCGCCAGGTTCTGGTCGGCGCGCTGATCCTGCTCGCCGTCGCGGCAAGTTCGGTCACCCAGGGCAGGCGCTAGTCGGCGATCCCAAACATCGGCCCATAGCCGCCGTGCCAGGAAAAGTCGTTGCGCCCCATCTCGGGCGAATAGAGCCCCACGCCGCGCCCGCCATCAAGGAACAGTGCATTGGCGCAGCCCAGCTTGTCCCGGAACAATCGGGCGAACTCATGAAAATTCACGCGCCCATCGCTGATGGCAAAGCGCACCACGCCATTCTCGCAAACGCCGACCCCGCTACGCCCGGTCTTGTCGGTGGAATTGGGGATCAGCATGGGATGCAATTCCCCATCGATCACCAGCATCGGCCCCGACTGCGTAGCAATCCGGGGCTTTACCTCAGCCGCGACAAACTCCTCTGTCGTCAGGATGCCGGCTTTGCCGTCCTGACCGACATAGAAAACGCCGTTGGGCTTCTTGAGGAAGTTCGGTATCGGCTGCGTGCCCGGAGCCACCTCCGCCGTGCTGATCCGAACCTTCTCCGTGCCGTCCTCGACATAAAGCCCCAAAGGCCTGAAGTCCGTGTCGTACATCCCGGCATTCATGGCGAAGCGCAGCTCTTCGCCGCCAGCCTTCAGCGTATCCGCCAGCTTGGAGAACGAGCGATACGGCCCATCCTCGCCCTCCCAGAACAAGCTGATGTCCCCGGCATTGCCGACATCGCAGACAGTATAGCGCGCGCCCTCGAACTCTTCCTTCGCGCAACTCGACGCAGCCAGGGCAGGGGTGATCACAAAGACGGAAAATGCGCCGAAGAGCAACGAGATGGCTGCGGTCCGAAGCGAAGCAGGGGGAATAAACATGCCGGGATTGTCGCTGCCCAAAGCTCCACACACAAGTGCGACGCATTTTCGCGGCCCGCGTGCAAATGACGAAACCGCCTTGCGGCGGTCAGCGATACCAAAAATGTCGGAAAAATTATTGCCTGGCAGGGGCTGGGGGACTCGAACCCACGACCCTCGGTTTTGGAGACCGATGCTCTACCAACTGAGCTAAACCCCTTCAGGCGAGGGTGTGTCTAATAGCAAAGCGCGCGGCGTGCAAGTGGGTCATGCGCGTTCGCCCACAGTTTGCTCCCCGGTCACCACTTGGCAATCTCCTTGCTCCAGATTTGCTCCTGACAAATTGGGGGATCTGTCATGTGTCTGGCCTGTAACTCAAAAACCTTTGCTCCGTCGCGCCGCTCCGTTCTGCTGGGTGGCCTCGCCGCGCTCTCGGCCAGTGCGCTGCCGGCCTTTGCCCAAGAGCACGCCGCCGTCTCACCCGACGCGGCTCTCAAGCGCCTCGTGGAAGGCAATGCCCGCTACGTCGCCGGCCAGCGCACCAATACTGACTTTTCCGTCGGCCGCGCCGCGCGCGCCCTGACCCAGCGCCCATTCGCCGCCATTCTGAGCTGTGCCGATTCCCGTGTCGCGCCTGAACTGGCCTTCGATCAGGGCCCCGGTGACCTCTTCGTCGTCCGCGTCGCCGGCAATTTCGTCAATGACGATGGCCTGGCCAGCCTCGAATATGCGATCAACTTCCTCGAAACGCCGCTGATCATGGTTTTGGGCCATTCCAATTGCGGCGCCGTCGATGCGGCCATCAAGGTAGTGCGCGATGGTCTCGCGCTACCCGGCCACTTGCCCGATATGATCGAGCCGATCCGCCCCGCCGCCGAAGCGGCGCTGGCCCAATCGCCATCCGATCCGCTCGGCCCAGCCATCACGACCAATGTGCAAAACGCGGTAACCCGCCTCCAAACGGCCGAACCGATCCTTGCCGCCCGCGTAACAAGCGGCAGCCTGCGCATCGTCGGCGCGCAATATGATCTGGAAACAGGGCAGGTGGCTCTGCTCTAAAACGAAATTACTCGGCCGCCATCGGCATGCGCTGCTGGTGGCGCAGCTTGAGCTTGTTGAGCTGGCGCGCGGCATGACCCAAGAGGGCATGGCGGATGGCTTCGGAGCTTGCCGCGCCGATATCGGCCTTCACCTTGAGGTCGAGCGTATAGTCGGTGTGTGTGCCGAGAAAATCTTCGCCGATCCGAACGCGAACCGCGCCGACGACGCGTCCCGCAATGGCCCTATGGGGACCGAAATGCATAAGCTGGCAAGACTTGATGTCGAAAGACACAGAATGCCTCCCCGGGCGGCGCCACCTTTTGGTCGCAATTCAATCCAATTCCAACCTTGATTCGGATGCAAGAGGCTTCCACAGGTTTTTCCAAATATGCTTTATGCCTGTTGCGCGCCGGCCATGTGACGGCGAAAGCCTTCCGTCCCGTTAATGACGGTTGCAATTGCAGTCGAGATTGAATAGATACCCCCCAATCCAGCCGTGCGGGAATCCTGCGCGGCCTTTGGTTTTGCACCAAAACAACCGGAATCGACTATGGCCCGTACCAATCCGATCACCTTCCTTCAGCAGGTTCGCTCGGAAACCTCCAAGGTCACCTGGCCGGGCCGGAACGAGGTTGTGATCTCGACCATCATGGTGCTGGTACTGGTGACCTTTGCGAGCTTGTTCTTCTTGTTCGCAGATCAGGTCATTTCGTGGCTGGTGTCTATGATGCTTTCGATCCGCTAAGCGGATCAGGCGACTAACGAGGAGCGGCAAGGCGGCATGGCCAAGCGCTGGTACATTGTTCAGGCGTACTCGAACTTCGAGCGCAAGGTAGCGGACGCGATCAAGGAAAAGGTCGCCCAGACCAAGCTCGAACATCTGTTCGACGACGTCATCGTGCCGACCGAGAAGGTCGTCGAAATCCGTCGCGGCCGTAAGGTCGATACGGAACGCAAGTTCTTCCCCGGCTACGTGCTGGTGAAGATGGATCTTACCGATCAGACTTTCCATCTGATCAAGAATACGCCGAAGGTGACCGGCTTCTTAGGTGCTGATAACAAGCCCATGCCGATCTCCGAAAAGGAAGCTATGTCGATCCTGCAGCAGGTGCAGGAAGGCGTCGAGCATCCAAAACCTTCCGTCAGCTTCGAGGTTGGCGAAAGCGTTCGCGTTTCCGACGGTCCCTTTGCCAGCTTCAATGGCATCGTGGAAGAGGTCGACGAAGAGCGCTCCCGCCTCAAGGTGGAAGTTTCGATTTTCGGGCGCCCCACTCCGGTGGAGCTCGAATACGGTCAGGTCGAGAAGGTCTAAGCGTTTTTGGCGTCAGCCGAAAATCGCCCCCAGCGTTTTTGGCGTCAGCCGAAAATCGCGACCTCTCGAACGACGAACAAGAAATTCCGGCGTAAGCCGGATAACGGAGCACTTCGGTGCTTCGAAACCCGTGGAAGGGGATGGCGGTCGCCAAGCCGTCTATCAACTCCGCACCACGGCTCAACTGCCGGTTCCGGCACATAGAGGATAGAAAATGGCAAAGAAAATCGTTGGCTACGTAAAGCTGCAGGTTGCTGCGGGTTCCGCAACTCCCTCCCCGCCGATCGGCCCTGCTCTGGGTCAGCGCGGTCTGAACATCATGGAATTCTGCAAGGCCTTCAACGCGGCCACGCAGGAGATCGAAAAGGGTGCTCCGATTCCGGTCGTGATCACCGCTTATGCCGACAAGAGCTTCACCTTCGTGATGAAGCAGCCGCCGGTAACCTACTTCATCAAGAAGGCCGTGAACCTGAAGTCGGGCTCCAAGCTTCCGGGCAAGGAATCGGCTGGCACGATCACGACGGCCCAGCTGCGTGAAATCGCCGAGAAGAAGATGGTTGATCTCAACGCCGACAACGTCGAGGCCGCAATCTCGATGATCGCCGGCTCCGCCCGTTCCATGGGCATTCAGGTCGAGGGCTGATTTAGATGGCAAAGATCGCAAAGAAGGTCGCCGCTGGCCGCGAAGGCATCGACCGCAACAAGCTGTACACGCTTGACGCTGCTGTGAAGCTCGTCAAGTCGAAGGCATCCGCCAAGTTCGACGAAACCGTCGAAATCGCAATGAACCTCGGCGTTGACCCGCGTCACGCTGACCAGATGGTTCGTGGCGTTGTCTCCCTGCCTAACGGCACCGGCAAGACCGTTCGCGTCGCCGTGTTCGCCCGTGGCGCCAAGGCTGACGAAGCCAAGGCCGCTGGTGCTGACATCGTCGGCGCCGAAGACCTCCTGGAAATCATCCAGGGCGGCAAGCTCGATTTCGATCGCTGCATTGCTACCCCGGACATGATGCCGCTGGTCGGCCGTCTCGGTAAGATCCTCGGGCCGCGCAACCTGATGCCGAACCCGAAGGTTGGCACCGTGACCATGGACGTCAAGGGTGCTGTCGGTGCTGCCAAGGGCGGCGCTGTCGAGTACCGCGTCGAAAAGGCCGGTATCATCCATGCCGGTATCGGCAAGGTTTCGTTCTCGGAAGAAGCACTTCTCCAGAACATCAAGGCCTTCACCGACGCCGTCGTGAAGTCCAAGCCGGCTGGTGCCAAGGGCACCTACGTCAAGCGCGTGTCGGTCAGCTCCACTATGGGCCCTGGCGTCCATGTCGAGCCGTCCTCGGCTATCTAAAGTTTCAAGAATTCCGGGCGGTCTAGGCCGCCCGGTGTCGCCTCTCGCAAGAGTGGCATAAGTCCTGTCCGAGACTGCCGGCCGACCCTTGGGTCGTTAATTCCATCCGGAGCCAGCAATAGACGGGGTGAGACACCGAAATTTCGGTTTCGGTTCGAACCTAGACCAGAGGCCCTCGGGCGCTCAGTTGGCAGGCACCTAACCGTTGCTCTCCGAACCCAAAAGGGGAGGGGGCAGCAATTGGCAATGGTCCCTGCATGCTTCGGCATACTGGGCCTAGTCTAGTGGAGACTAGCATGGAAAAAGCGGAAAAGCGCGAAGTCGTAGCGTCGCTCCAGGAAGCCCTCGCGGGCGCTGGGTCGATCGTCGTCGCGCAGAACGTTGGTCTTTCCGTTGCTGCGTTCACTGATCTGCGCGTGCAGGTCAAGAAGGCAGGCGGCAAGGTCAAAGTCGCCAAGAACCGCCTTGCCAAGCTCGCTCTGAAGGAAACCGATGTCGCGGACATCTCGGGCCTGTTCTCTGGCCCGACCGTGATTGCCTATGCGGAAGACCCGATCGTTGCGCCGAAAATCGCAGCGGCTTTCGCCGAGAAGAACCAGAAGTTCGTTATTCTCGGTGGCGCAATGGGTACGACTGCGCTTGACGTCGATGGCGTCAAGACCCTGGCAACTCTGCCCTCGCTCGACGAACTGCGCGCCAAGCTCGCAGGTCTGGTCAAGCAGCCGGCACAGAACATCGCTTCCATTCTCGTGCAGCCGGGTGCGGGCATTGCTCGCGTTCTCGCAGCGCACGCCGAAAAGAGCGAAGCGGCATAAGCCGTTCCGACCAAAACTACCTGTTCGAACTGAAACACAATCTGGAAAGAGTAAAAAATGGCCGATCTCGCCAAGCTCGTTGATGACCTCTCTGCCCTGACCGTTCTGGAAGCTTCCGAACTGTCCAAACTCCTCGAAGAAAAGTGGGGCGTTTCCGCCGCCGCTCCGGTTGCTGTTGCCGCTGCTGGCGGTGCTGCTCCGGCCGCTGCTGCTGAAGAAAAGACCGAATTCGACGTGATCCTCGCCTCCTTCGGCGACAACAAGATCAACGTCATCAAGGAAGTCCGCGCCATCACCGGCCTGGGTCTCGGCGAAGCCAAGGCCCTGGTTGAAGGCGCTCCGAAGGCC
>NZ_JAGIAW010000013.1 GCF_017744655.1 Devosia sp.
GCCATGTCGATCACTCCATAGCCCCCGCTGAAAACAGCCAGGGCACGGTTGGAACATGGGTCAAATCTCGATGGAAATAGTCCCGCCTAACGGGTCACTTCTCAGTGGCAATCAACAGGAAGTCGACCTGTTACGGGGATGGCGAGCAGAGAAGTAGAGGCGATTCCCGTGTCTTGCGCTTACATGAGCTTACCAAATAAAGTTCCCCTGCGGTGGGCACCGCATTTAGGGGACAATCATGCATAAAGCTTTGGCAGGCGCCGTGCTTGCTTTGACCGTCGCAGGCGTCGTGGACGCTGCGGCGCTGGATCGCCGTGTACGCATCAATAACGAGACTTCCTACGATATCGTGCGATTTTATGCCTCGAACACGGGCACCAATTCGTGGGAGGAGGATATTCTGGGCAATGATATTTTGCCGTCTGGCTACAGCGTCATGATCAATATCGACGATGGTAGCGGCTACTGCAAATATGACTTCCTGGCGGTGTTCGAGGATGGCGACCAGGTGCAGGCCTCCAACAAGAATGTCTGCGAATTGAGTGAATTCAGCTTCACTGACTAGACTCGACGCAAGAGTGGCGTGGCGATAGCCGGAAACTTCTTGTCTCGGCGCGGTTGGGTTGGCGGGGAGCCGACAAGGTTTCCCCGCAACTCCTGAACACGTCAAAAAGCCAGGATATCCGCCATATACACGGCTTCCGGATCGCCCCTCAGACACCCCCATCCCCCTCGTTGAGCACAAGCAATTGACCATCCCTAGGGGTAGCGGGGTTGTGCGCTTGGTTAAAATACGGCAAATTTGGGGACAATTTGGGGGATGCGACGCTGGATCCAAATCTGACGGCACCGACCATCGTACTGTTCGACCTTGATGGAACATTGGTTCATCACGTCAATCCGCGCGTCCTGCAGACGCTGGAATTTCTTGATGATTGTTCGCACCGGGCGGCGCGACTGGTGGCTCGTTTCCGGCTGATGCGCCGGCAATGCGTGGCCGCGCCGCACAAGACGCCAAAACTGCTCGTGCATCGTGCCATTCACCGCGTGCGACGCAAATCGGTCGAGGAAATGCTGCTGCCTTGCGAGACGCTGCGTTCCGTACTGGAGCGGCTGCGTGCCAATGGCGTGCTGCTGGCCGTCGTCAGCAACGGGCTTGGCCGTGGCTATGGCCACGACGTGCTGGAAGCCTTCGATCTCAAGAAATATTTCTCGGCCTGCGTCTTCCGCGAGGATGTCGGCCGCGGCAAGCCCTGGCCGGATTCTATCCTTGCAGCGCTGGCCGGTCTTGGCCGCGATGTTAGGGCGCGGGACGTCATCTGGTATGTTGGCGACCAACGCAAGGATATCGATGCGGCGATGGCGGCTGCGGATAGCCTGGCCCGTCCGATCGTGCCAATTGCCCTCGGGCCGCGTGCGGCGCTGAGGGCTGTCGATGGAGATTGTCCGAACCTGCAGATCGCCTGGTCGGCTCATGAGCTTGAGCGGATCACGGCAGAGATTTTCGAGGCGCGGGAAGAGAGCGCGATGCTCGTCCCCTACCCTGTCGTTTCGATCTGAACCATTTCACGTAGTGACAAGGGCTTCGTCGCCCGCCGGCTGTCGTCTCGGCTTGGGCCGGAATCTATCCCGAAGTCTCAAGATGGGTCCCGGCCTTCGCCGGGATGACCACCGAGATTGGGATGGTTCCAGCGCCATATAAAAGCTCTAGAAATCAAAACCCATCTGGCTCGTTGAAGGTGCTGCTGGGGCCGGTGCCGGCGCTGTTTCCTTGAGAGGCTTTTCGGCGCTGGCGTCGGGCTTTTTCTTCGGCGCGCGAGCGGGCTTGGGGGCGACGGGAGCTCCCAAGACCACTGTGGCGGGAGCTTCCTCGACCACTTCGTCCGCCAAAACTTCGGAAGAGCGAATGGTTTCGAGCCAGGTTCGCGCTGCATCGAGTTTGGCCGGCCTGAAGGCATAGACGTTTTCGCGGCCCTTCTTGACCTCGGCGACGAGGCCGGCGGATTTCAAGACCCGCAAATGCCGGGAAATGGCCGGGCGGCTGATGGAGAAAGCCTCGGTCAGGACGTGGACCGGCGTGGGGGCCACTTTCAGGATTTCCAGAATCCGGCACCTGGTGGTGTCGGCGAGGGCCGAATAGAGGGCAATCGGGGGTTTGGACTTTCTGCTCATGACCTGAGGCCTACGTAACGGAGGTGTTACAGGTCAAGCGAGCACACCTTTTCTTCACCAGAAACGTTGGTGTGGCGTTGAGGATGACATCGGAATGCCAGAGATCGGCAATAGATTGGTCATACCCGTCGCCGCAGTCTCGTACCCAGGAGGAGTTGTCATGGGCTACGCAGCACGTCCGAAATCCTATTCCTGGTGGAGCCGGGAGCAGCGGCCTTTCACACCGGCCGAACTGATCGTCGATGCCGTGGTGCATATCCTCGGCCTCGTTGTCGCCATTGCCGCGGGGTCCGTCCTGCTGGCGCTGACGGCGATGCACACGGCACCCGAGGCTTTTCCGGCGCTCACCGTTTATGTGGCGACGCTGGTGGTCGTTCTGGGCGTGTCTCTGGCCTATAATATGTGGCCGGTTTCGCCGATCAAACGGCATCTGGCGCGTTTCGACCAGGCAGCGATTTTCCTTTTCATTGCCGGATCTTATACGCCTTTCCTCGCCGTGATCGGCGGTACACAGGCCGGCGCGATCATGATGAGCCTCGTCTGGGGCGCCTCGTTGATCGGGGTGGCGCTGAAGCTGATCGTGCCGCAGCGTTTTGGGCGGCTGGCGATCCTGCTCTATCTCGCCATCGGCTGGAGCGGCATTGTCGTGTTCCAGGCGCTGGCGCAGGAATTGCCGAGTTCGACGCTGTGGCTATTGCTGGCCGGTGGCGTCACCTATTCGGCCGGGATCGTTTTCCACCTGTGGGAAAAGCTCAAATTCCAGAATGCCTTGTGGCATGTTTTCGTGGTGGTGGGCGCCAGCCTGCACCTTTGGGCGGTGCTGGACTGCATGGTCATACACCGCCTTTAAAACCTAGTCGGCGGCGGTGATGCGGGGGTGGGTGACGGTGTCGCCCGCCTCGATGCCGAGTTCGACGCTGCGGCCGCCGGGGATCTCCAACACAAACTGAACCGGGCCATCGGACGGAATGCCCGTTGGATCATGCGGCCGGGCGTTGACGTGTATATTTTTCACGACGCCATCGGCGGTGATGAACAGCATGTCGAGCGGAATGAAGGTGTTTCGCATCCAGAACGAGACTTCCTGCTCGCCGAGGAAATCGAAGAGCATGCCGGCGTCATCGGCCAGTTCCTGGCGGTACATCAAGCCCTGCGCCCGGCTTGCGGCGGTGTCGACGACCTCGATGTTGAAGGTGTGATCGCCGCTGGCACTGTGGATGGTCAGCTTGGATTCGTCGCTGCAAGCGGCAAGAGGCAGGCTGACGACAGCGATGGCTGCGGCGGCCGCAAGTGCCCGAAACTGGTGCAACATCAATGATGCCTTTGATTGCAGTGAGCGCGGCCTATCGGGCCGAACTCAATGAGAGGAAGGTGCGTCGCCCCAACCGTCGGGCCGAATTTCGGCGACCATAAGGCCCTTTGGACCATTGCCATAGCGCACGAGCACGAACTGGCCGGGGCGCAATTCGGTGATGCCGAAGCGGCGCAGGGTTTCCATATGCACGAAAACGTCGGGCGTGCCCTCGCCGGCAGAGAGGAAACCGAAGCCGCGGATGCGGTTGAACCACTTTACCTCGAGGCGGACCATGCCAGAGCTCGGCTCGACCACAACATGGGTGCGGGGGCTCGGCATCTGGGCCGGGTGGCGGGCGGTCGATTCGTCCATGGAGACGATACGGAAGGCCTGCAGGCCGCCGGGGCGATTGAGCGCTTCCACGACGATGCGCGCGCCTTCATAGGCGGTCTGATAGCCATCGCGGCGGAGGCAGGTGACGTGGAGCAGGATATCGGCCAGGCCATTGTCCGGCACGATGAAACCAAAGCCCTTGCCGGCATCGAACCATTTGATGGTTCCGGCGACCTCAATCGTGTCAACGGCAGCCCCGTCCTGTCGCGCAGACAGGTTTTCGCGCTCACCGGATTCGGTGTCGTGAGACGGATTCGTGGGATTTCCACCATCGCCGTTAATATTGGCCCCCATGCCGCAACGCCCTTTTGCAACTCCCGTGACCACGGGTACTCGACAATACCAGCTCACTCTGTCCGATTCAGTCTCAAAAGTTAAGAAGGTGTTGCGAAATAGTTGTAGGAGCCGCGTCCGGTTATCGTTGCGGCCAGCGTCTGCGCTTGTTAGGCCAAGATCACGATCCCGCGAAAAGGAGGCAGGAATGAAATATCTGCACACGATGGTGCGCGTCACCGATGTCGAGGCGAGCCTCAAATTCTACTGCGAGGGTCTTGGCCTTCAGGAAGTGCGCCGCACGGACAATGAAAAGGGGCGCTTTACCCTGATCTTCCTGCGTGCGCCGGGCGACGAAGGCGGCGAGGTCGAACTGACCTATAATTGGGATCCGGAAGCCTATACCGGCGGCCGGAATTTTGGCCACCTCGCCTATCGCGTGAAGGATATTTACGCGCTGTGCCAGCATCTGCAGGATATGGGCGTCGTTATCAACCGTCCGCCGCGCGACGGGCACATGGCCTTTGTGCGCTCGCCGGATGGGATTTCGGTGGAGCTCATCCAGGATGGCACCTTGCCCCCGCAGGAACCCTGGGCTTCCATGCCGAACACCGGTAGCTGGTAAAAGTCCTTCTGCAAACTCTACTATGGCGGCCACCTGACCCAGTTTTCTGCGCTTCCGGTGCTCACGTACCAACGTACGCTGCGCCATAGCCCTTCGAGCGTAGCTCTACGGGCGTTCTTCGCGGCAAAGGTCCACTGGACCTTTGCCAAAACGCTCATCACTTCTCGAAAACCGCGCCAGTTGTCTCGCCCTAGCGAGTTTGCATTCGGACTTTGCCTTCACGATTCGCTAACCGTGCTGCTTAGCGTGCGGTTAGCGAAACCCTTCTAATTTTAGCGACTGAACCGTTCGGCCCATTGTGTGTGGCACTTCTGCCACAGCGGGCAAATCGGGAAAGTTGCCATGCCCCATTTTATCCGTTCCGTCCTCGCTATCGGTGCCGTCGTAACCGCGCTGGCCGCCTGCGTGCCCATGGCCATGTTCGCCAATGGCAGCGGCGCGGGCTATTCGGGATTGCGGGCCGATTGGGGCACTTATGTCTCCTCGCGCGAGGTCAATGCCTTCTGCCTCTCGCCGCAATTGCGATTCCTGATCTGGGAATTCGAAGGGCATTTCGGCAAGAAAGTCGTGATGCAGTCGGGCTATCGCGACAACTATCACAACAATGCCGCAGGCGGCGCCGACAACTCCTATCACACCAAATGCATGGCTGCGGACTTCTATATTCCGGGCGTCGACAAGAGCCGGTTGATCGAGTTCGCAATGCGCACTTCGGCCGTGGGCGGGCTCGGCTGCTATCCGGGCCGGAACTTCATCCATGTCGACGTTCGCGACCGTCCGCGCGGCTACAATCGCCCTGTCACGTTCTCAGGCTGTTGATAACTTTCGGCTTTTTGAAAAAAGTGCGAAATCTCCACCGAGGGGGTTGCGCATCAGAAAAGCTCCCTCTATACGACACCCAGCGTTGAGCGCGCCCTTCGTCTATCGGTTAGGACGGCACCCTTTCACGGTGCAGAGAGGGGTTCGATTCCCCTAGGGCGTACCACGCTTCCCCACTCACTGTTGGGAAAGCGAGTTAGCTCAGGCGCTCAACACGGCTTAGGCGCCCTTCGTCTATCGGTTAGGACGGGACCCTCTCACGGTCCAAAGAGGGGTTCGATTCCCCTAGGGCGTACCAACCACTTTTACATAATCTGTTGATTGCCACTGAGAAGTAGCGCGTTAGGCGGGACTATTTCCATCGAGATTTACTTCTCGGCGGAAATAAACACATAATCGATAAATGCGGCCCTCGTATATGGGTAAGGTCACATGCCTGGCACGGATGAGAGGCGTGTTGGCTTCCCGCAGGTCGCGCCAATGCTTAATGGCCGCCAAAGTGGTCTAGAACAGAGGCAGTCCGGCGATGGTACAAGCGGGAATGGAGCCAATCTGTGGATCATATCGTCCAGAAAATTTGCGACGGTTTGACGAAATCAATCAAGATCACATCAGCGCGATGACCAAGCGCCTTTCGGATGAGAAAGAATAGGGTTGCTGTCGACCCCACGCAGGTTGTTCGTTGGGCGAATGCGATGTCCGTTTTCGGGAACTCGCCAAGGGTCGTCTAATGACCGGAATGGGGCGCGTCGAAGCCGGGCTGTTGACGCCTGATGTAGAATGCAAAGGGGGTCGGATCGCCTGCCCTTTCGTCATTCAGTGAACTCAGCACGTGGTGCTCACCGATACGTCCTGCCGGTCTCAGCATTGAGATAGATCCGGTCGCTACTGCCAGACCCGCAGTATGTGAAATAGACCGGCTCGCTCTTCTGGTTCATGGACTTCATCCAACCGCCCATCTCTCTAAAGTTTGCGGCGGTGCACGTCCCATCCGACATGAGCTTTTCGGCGGCAGCCACGAAGGCTGCTTCATGAAGCCGGAAGTCGTCGGAACCCGCTACCAACGCCGAACTGCCGCTCGCGTCTTGCGCCGGATCAGCAGGGCGATCTGCGACCAACAAGTCGAGCGACACCCATTCTGCAAACTGGGCGTTATCAAACCCATTGATAGCCGAGCACTCCGCGTTACCGCTATCTACGTAGTCGCTACGACCACCCGTGCATGAGCCGTCGTAGTATTTCGTAATGCGGGCCCACGATCCGCGGGTCTCGAGCACGACGGCGGATTCGCGGAAGAAAAGCTGCCCAACAACGCCGCATTCGGTGGATGGGCAAGTGCGCCGATTTACTCGATCGCTGTTTGCCCACATTTGTTCGTCCGCTTGAGCAGGTAAGCCCGAACCCGCGAGGGCAATTAACAGCATTGCTGCCGAAAACCAGGTTTTCTGCATCTTCTCCCCCTACTCATATTCACATCAAGGCCGCCGCCAACAGTGTCTGGCAAGCCTGTTGGATTTGCATGACCTGTTACCCCCGAGCTTGGGAGCCGACTCTCCGACCATAAGGCCTTATCCAAGGGTCGAAATCGCTGAGCTTTATACCCATAGCGGACTGGCAGCTCTCGGCGGATCGCGATTGCACCCACCACGGCGGGAATGGGGCGCTTCACCGACGGCCAAGCTCTGATAGTAATTCCGACGCGAAGGATGGATCGGGGAGCGCCACTTCAATCCTTCGCAATCAAACGAAATGCCTTTCACCATTGTTCAGCGTCCTCAGCCGCTCGGCGTCAGCCTTGATCCTGTTGCGACACAAGGAGCGTGCTCCTGAAGATGAGCGCCATCAGGTCCTGCTGGCGGCCAACGCCCACTTTGCGGAAGATGTTACGCATGTGGAAGGCGAGCGTGGTTGAGGAGATGCCCATATCGAGGGCGATCTGCTCGGTGCGCTGACCTCGGGCCACGGCTGCGGCAACGCGTGCCTCGGTTGGCGTCAGACCAAAAAGCTTTTCAACCATGGCTTCGGATACGTCGAGTTGGGCATCGGTATCGAGCAGAACCATGGCGGCTCTGGCGCCGAGGGTCAGAGCCAGGAACTGAACCAGGAGGGGATGTCGACCCTCTTCGCTCACGGTGATGACTTCGGAATTGCGGCCATGGTCGATGGCGTCATCAAGCGCGGCGCGCAATTGCAGCGAGGTTTGCGCATTCTCGACCGACAGGCGTCCGTTCGAATGGAAAATCGTCCCCCCCAGAACGGCATCGGCCCTGTCATTCTTGCGAATGATCGCCCGGCGTTCGTCGAACAGGGCCACGCCCAGGGTGACGTGATCCAATGTATGCGCGAGGTCGTCGAGACCCTTTAGGCGAGCGGCCTCAAGATGGGTCCGGCGTTCGAGCCCCGCCGCCGCATCAAGGTCCCGGTGGATACGCACAACCTGGTCCAGCCGCGCCCTTATGGTGGCGAGCATGAGGTCGAAGTCGACGGGTTTGGGGAGATAGTCGTCCGCCCCTGCAGTCTTGCCTTCGATTACGGCCAATCGATCGGTCAGCGCGGTCAGGAATATGAAGGGCACGTTGGCAAGGCTTGAGCGAATGGCACGCACGGAGCGCAGCAGTTCGAATCCACCCATGCCCGGCATGGTTATGTCGCACAGGATAAGATCAGGCTGATGCTCGGCCAGGAGCGCAAGGGCGCCTAGCCCGTCCTCGGCGGCAAGCACCTGAAATCCGGCGTCCACGAGCTCTTCGACGATATTGCCGCGCAGATTGTGCTCATCCTCGACGCAGAGGATCAGGAACTCTTCCGGATGGCTGAGCGAACGGGACATGCCTATTGGTCCTGGAATCTGGGCCTGGGGAGGCTGAGTGAAAAGGTGGTGCCCGTTGTCAGGTCGGACACGACGGTGATGTCGCCGCCGTGCAACCGCGCAATCTGGCGGGCGGTATAGAGCCCGATTCCACTGCCTTGCACCGTGGTTGCAGTGCTGGCGCGGAAGAACCGCTCAAAAATCCGCCGCTGTTCGGCTTCCGGAATGCCGACACCGTGATCGGTGACCCTGATGACGATCAGCCCGGCTTCCTCGCCGGTGCTGATTTCGACGGCCTTGTCCGAGGGGGAATATTTGAGCGCATTGCCGACCAGGTTGCCGAGAGCCTGGTCCAGCAGCATGACATCGCAATCGATCGGCAGCATTTCCGCGAGCGTCAGAATAATCCGTCGCTCCGGCATCAGCTCCAGGAGGCGTGTGCGAATATCGCCGAGCAGTGAACTCAGATCTGTCTCCCGGCGGTTCAGCTCCATCTCGCCGGCATCGATCCTTTCGGCCGTCAACGTGCTGTCCATCAGGCGTGAAAGGCCGGACACGGCGTTGCGAATGGTCATGGCGCGATTGCTCAGCTCTGCCCCGTCCATCAGTGATCCGCGGCGCATCATGCGATGCACGGTGGAATCAATGACGGCCAGCGGTGTGCGAAACTGGTGGGAGACCATGGTGACGAAGTCGCGATAGATCTCGCGCAACTGCCGCTCGCGCTGGGCGTCGTGGCGTTCGGTGACGTCGCGAACGATGGCGATGCCACCATTGACTGCGCCATTGAGACGGATCGGATAGGCCATGCGTTCGAGATAGGTGCCTCCGTCCCCAAGCCGCGGGGCAAGGTAGACCTCGTCGCCGGCCAGCACACGCTCCAGCACATCGTGCTCGAAGATCGGATCGGTGGGCAGTGGGCGGCCCAACCGCTCTTCGGCCGGCAGAGCCAGAAGCTGCGTCATGCGGCTGCTCCAATGGGTGCAAAGCATCTGATTGTCGAAGGCCGCAATGCCCTCGCCGCTCGCTTCCATGATGCGGGAGAGAAAGGTCTTCTCCTGTCTGATCTGCGCTTCGGTGGCCGCCACCAGGGCAAGGCTGCGCACGAGGCGGAGGACGAGAAAGCCTCCGGTGATCATGATGCCGAGGATCGAGACGATGACTTGGATGATACTGGCATTGTAGCTGTTGCGCCGCTCGCCATCGGCGATGCGATTGGCGATCATCAGGTCGTTGGCGATGGTGCCGAGCGGCTCGAGATACTGCCCCATGGTGCGAGAGAGACGCGCGCTATAGCGGGTCACGTCTGTGCCCGAGGCGAGGATCAGCGGTTCGAGTTGCGAGAGGGCGGTCCTGGCCCGCGAAATGACGCTGGTGCGGCCGGCATCGGCCAGTTGCACGGCCATCGGACCGCTTTGCAGAAGCTCGAGCCGGCTCATCAGGATATCGAAGCGCAAGGCGATATCGTCCGGGCTCGACGCATGGGTCGGCGTCGTCGCCAGGATCAGCCGGTGAATTTCGAACTGTGCCTGGCTGAGCGCCCAGATGATGCCCTCGCCCGAGCTGGAATGAGTGGTCCGCTCGATCTGCACAAGGCGCGCCAGCGAGAAGGCCAGGAGGACGACGAAGGCAAGCACGGCAATGCCGACGGCAACGACCTCACGCCGATGGCTGCCTGGTGCGCTCAAGGCAGGATGAGCCGGCTGAGTTGCCAGACCCAGCGATGCTCATACCGCTCTTCTCGCAATTGCGGCACGGCATCGCGCGGATAGACGATCCAGAGCGGCCCTTTGTCCCGCCGCGTCAGCATGTCGTCATTCATGCTCCAGGCGAAAAGCACATCATAGTCGTAGAAGTCGCTGATCGGAATATCGGCGCGATAGTCATTCAGGGCCAGCGCGGTCACATGCGACGATGTGATCGGCCCCAGTTCCGCCATTACGTTTCGCGCCAATACGCCTTCGAACTCGGGCACGCCATCGGTCCATGCCGTGGTGGTGGCGAGCCGGGTAACGCCGAGAGCTCGGAGTTGCGACAGGGTGAAAGTCCGGGTCGTCTCGACTTGACCGCTGACTTCGAGGACGACGGAATCGCTCTCGCCCAGAACTGGGGACGCCAGGGCGGAGCCCGCTGCGGCAGCCGCCGCTTTTAAAAATTGCCGCCGCTTCATCGGCCCGTTCACCCTGTCGCCCCAGACGCCTTGCTCAATCAATAGCCATGCAATCAGGCCACCGGCAACGCGCTAACCACTCTAGGCGCTAAAAATTCGCGACGCCCCGTTTGGTTAGACGGGGCGTCAGCGCTTGCTCGCCCCTAATCGTCTCCATGCTGAAGGCGGGGAAGACAATCCGTCACGGCATCGGTGGCCCGCATCTGCAGGGCGGGCTGCCTCATCGGCCAATGCGCACAACTGGGGCAGCGGCCAAGCAAACCGAAATTCTTGAACCCCGGATGTTCCTGCATCCGTCGCCGGCAGCGCTTTGCCTTCGCGCCGGTCTCTCCTGGAGTCGATCATGGCGCAGCGCCCATTTGGCCAACAACTTATAACCCTTCACGGTCGGCGGCGCCGCACCAAAGCCTTGTTCCTGCTCGGCGCGTCGGCGGCCGTCATCGCACTGGCTCTTCCCGCTCGCGCGCAGAGCGTCGACGTCGTGACCTATGGCGATGGCGAAGTCCGCAATACGCCCATCGTTATGGCTCGCCAGACGGTGGGAAATGTCGGCCTCGACGAGGTCGCAACGCAATCTGGTGCGATCTCGGGGGCATACAAGTTCAGCAAGTCGGGCTTTGGCGCGCTCATTCTTTCGGGCGCCAACAGCTTTTCCGGCGGCCTCGACATCAATATGGGCACCGTTGCTCTTGCTCATCGCGACGCGGCAGGGACGGGCGCCATTTCTATGCTCGACAACACCCGTCTGCGTTTCGACGTCAATGATTTCATCCTGTCCAATCAGGTCAACATCACTGGCACGGCGGAATTCAACGGCCAGCGCGTGACGCTTAGCGGCGTCCTGAGCGGTGACGGGCGACTGGTGGTAAATGCCAATCTTACCCTGAGCGGTGAGAACACTCATTCGGGCGGGACCGATCTCGCTTCCGGCCAGATCACCGCGATGAACGGTAATGCCCTTGGAACGGGCGTGCTGACCATGGCGAACAACACTGTGCTGGCTTTCGACCAGAACCGGACGCTGGCCTTCGAGAACGATATCGTCCTGTCCGGGAGCAATTCCTATCAGTATTTCCAAGTCAACGGCCCGGTGACGCTGGACGGCGTGATCTCTGGTGGTGGCAATATCGTCAAGACCGGGTCGGGCACACTGGTTTTGACCGGAAACAATCTCTATGGCGGTGGCACAAGCCACCAGGCCGGCACGATCAGGGCTGAAAGCGACAACGCCCTCGGCGCGGGCGGCGTCTATTTCCAGGGTGGGGCGACACTTGACTATGCTGACGGTATTGAGCTTGGGAACACGCTCTATACCGGATCGGGTTCTGGTGTGGCGCTGCGCGTTGATACCGGTTCGGCGACGCATTCGGGGTTCATCACCGGTCATGCCCTTGCGGGTGGCTACTACAAGACTGGCAATGGCGAACTTGTCGTCACGGGCGGCGCTGGCTATGGCGGCAATACCAATGTCGTTGCCGGCAAATTGACCGCGGGGGCCGAGAACGTCCTTGCGCAGGACTCGCTCCACATCCTCGGCGCAAATACACGCTTTGAGATTCGGGGTGACCAGCAGATCGCCGGCCTCTCCGCCGACAGCTCCAGCGCAACCGAACTCAACGACTACATCCTGACCCTCAACCCGCAGCGCACCACGTCTACATTCCAGGGACAATTGAGCGGCTCCGCCGATTCCGGTCTCGTGATGATTGGTTCGCGCGAACTGACCCTTGATGGCGACAATGAAGGCTATGGCGGCTCGCTCCGCATCGAGAGCGGCCCGGTCTATGTGCAAGGCGACTATTCGAGCATGAGCACGACGGTCAACGGCGGTAGTCTTGGGGGCTCCGGACGTCTGGGTAACGTGATCGTCAATGGCGGCACGCTCGCGGGATATGACGGCTACCGGCTCAACATGAACTCGCTGGCGCTCGACGCCAATTCGCGCATCCTGGCCGAATTCGGTGCCATGAGCACGGACGGACTTTTCAACGTCAACGGCGATCTCGTGCTCGACGGTACCCTGGACGTCGTCGATGTCGGCGGGTTCGATCCCGGCATCTACCGCCTCTTCGATTATGGCGGCACACTGACCGACCGGGGTCTTGTGATCAGCAGTGTTCCCGCCGGCTATTCGCCTGACGAGTTGCAGGTGCAGACCAGTGTTTCCGGCCAGGTCAATGTTCTGCGCTATGCTGCCGACGTCGGCGATACCCTGTTCTGGGATGGTGGCGACGACACGCTCTGGGCTAATGGTGCCATCGATGGCGGCAGCGGCAGCTGGGGCATCGACTACGACAGTTTCACCACCTCCGACGGCATGAGCAACGGCGTGCAATCGCCCAATCCAGGCTTCGTGGTTTTTGCGGGTCGGGCGGGCGAGGTGAACGTTGTCGAGCCCGCCTCTGTCACCGGCATGCAGTTCGCCACGCATGGCTATGAGCTTTATGGGGACGATATCGAGCTGATCGATGGCGAACGCATCATTCGTGTGGGTGACGGCACCGCCGCCGGCGAAGACTATGCCGCGGTAATCTCCGCCGCCCTTACCGGCGTCGGCACTCTGGTGAAGACAGATCGCGGCACGCTGGTGCTCAACAGCACGCGCAACAGCTATGAAGGCGGTACGGAAGTGCGGGCCGGTACTCTGGAGGTAAACGGGGTCACAGGCAGCGTTTCGGTGGGCGAGAATGGCCGCCTGCAGGGTTCTGGCCGTGTCGGCAATGTCGAGGTTGCGGGTGTGCTTGGCGCCGGCAGCGCCTATCCGCGCCCGCAGTCGATAGCGCCGAGCAGCTTCGGTACCCTCAATATCGAGGGAGACCTCTATATGAGCGAAACCGGTACGGTCGAAATCAAGGTCGATGCGGCCGGTAATTCCGATCTCATTGATGTTGATGGTACGGCCTATCTCGACGGCCAGGTGTTGGCTCTCGCCAGCGGTGGCGACTATTCGGCCGGTGTCGAATACACTTTCCTCCGCGCCGAGGGCGGCATTGAGGGCGAATTTGACGGTGTCAGCGCCAACCTCGCCTTCCTCGCGGCCTCGCTGGCTTACAACGAAAACGACGTGCGCCTGCACCTTGCCCGCAACGCGCTGCGATTTGCCGACATCGCCAAAACGGCCAATCAGCTTGCCGCTGCCAATGGCCTTGAATCGCTGAACGTCGGCAATGTGCTGTACGATCGCGTGCTCACCTTCAGTGCCGAAGATGCGCGGGCCGGCTTCGACCAACTCTCCGGCGAGGCCTATGCCTCCACCCAGAGCGCGCTGATCGCTGCCGGGCAGAGTGTCGCCAATGCCATGGAGGATCGTGTCGCTGCGGCATTCGCGCGGCTTGCCGCTGGCACCCAGGAGCAATCCGGTATCGGTTTCAACATCTGGAGCAGTGCCACCGGCAGCGTGGGCGTGCTCGAGGCCAACGGCAACGCGGCACGTGCCGGGTTCAGCGCCGGCAATCTCTTCGTCGGTGCTGACGCCATGTTCAACCAGGACTGGATGTTTGGTGCCATGCTTGGTTTTGGTCAAACCAGCGTCAGCATTGCCGATCGCAATTCCACTTCGACCTCGAACAACTATCATGTCGGCGTCTATGGCGGTGGCGAACTGGACAACGTGACGCTGAAGTTCGGCGCTGCCTACACCCAGCACGAAACCTCCACCACCCGAAACGTGACCATTCCCGGCTTCACCGAATCCCTGTTCAGCACGCGCCTCGGTGGCACCGGCCAGATGTTCGGTGAGATTGGCTACAAGTTTGCCTTTGACAGCGGCATCATTGTCGAGCCCTTCGTCAACCTCGCCCATGCCAGCCTCTATTCCGGCGGCTTTACCGAGCGCGGCGGCGCAGCGGCTCTTTCGGGTGGTGCCTCCTATGCCGGCGGCACGCAATTGACCATTGGTCTGCGTGGCGAAACGAGCTTTGTCCTTGGCGAGGTTCAGGCGACGGCAAAGGGCATGATCGGCTGGCGCAATGCGCTTGGAACGGTCGATCCCACGTCCACCCACGCCTTCTCAGGCGGGTCGGCCTTTACCGTTGCCGGTGCATCACTGCCCCAGGGCGCAGCTGTGATTGAAGCCGGTCTCGACCTCAACCTGAGCCCCAATGTCGATCTCGGTATCGCCTATGACGGCCAGATCGGCTCTGCCCTGCAGCAGCACGGCGTCAAGGCCAACCTCTCGGTCAAGTTTTGATCCCAACCCGGCGGGCGCGCCCCGCCGGTCTTCCCTTACAAAGAGACAATCCATGATTTTCGGTTTTCACTGGGCACTGCTGCTCACCGGCATCCTCAGCATTTTCTTCCTTGGCGATGCTCTCGTCAGCGCCATCGGCCCCAAACCCATGCGGGAAAGCTTCGTAAAATGGGGCTTTCCGAGTTGGTGGCACCTGGTCAATGCCGCCGTGTGCCTGGCCGTGGGCGTTATGCTGCTCGTCCCCGCCCTGCGTCCATTCGGCTTTATCCTTGGCGCCCTCGAATGCCTCGCAATCTTCGCCACGCTCATTCGCAACAAAGAGCCGGGCCATCTACCACCAAGTGTTTTCCTCCTTGGTCTTCTTGGCGTCGCCTATTGGGGCCTCTACGGCTTCGGTCTCGCCACCGCCGGCTCCTTCTGACGATGTCGCAAAGGCCTTCCATTGCAGAAGAAAATCGGGAACAAATGGTCTTGGGTACAGACAATAGTTCGTTGGTGAGCAGCGTTGACCTTTACCGTCCGGGCCGCATTGCTCGTCCTAGGGTGCGTCGGTTCACTCGTTGAGCCGGCTTTTGCCACGACGCTCAACCTCGCTCACACCCCCGAAACCATCTACGCCTATCCCACAGCCTTCGGAGCGCTCGACCCAATTGCCATGGTCGACTGCTTCGAGGGCCTTGTGGCCATGGATGCGCATGGCGATGCCATTCCCGGCCAGGCAGCGTCCTGGACCATCTCACCCGACGGCCTCACCTATACGTTCTCGCTGCGGGAAAATATCGCCTGGTCCAATGGCGATCCGGTTGTCGCCGAAGATTTCCTCGCGAGTTTCCAATGGCTTCTGGATCCGGCCAATGCCTTCGAGTTCGCCTATCTGCAATTTCCCATCCGCAACGCCGCGGCGATCGCCGCGGGAAGTCTCGACATGGATGAGTTGGGAGTTCGGGTCCGCGACGAACGGACGCTCGAAATTACCCTTCAACAGCCAGCGCCCTATTACCTGCAGGCGCTGACACACTCCACCGCCTATCCCATTCCCAGTGCGCTCAAGGCGCAGCGCGGGCGAAAGGGCCTAGCCCCGGAGGACCTCATCTGCAATGGCCCCTATACGATCACCAGCCGGGATGGCGAGCTGACAAGAGCGGTTCGGGCCGAAAACTACTACGCACAAGGCGAGGTCGCCATCGACGACGTGAACTACTTTACCATTCGCGACGTGCCCAAGGGCCTCGAACGGTTCAAGGCGGGCGAGATCGATATGTTCTACGATCTGCCGGTCAGCGCGAATGCCTGGATCGAGACCAATGCCGCAGCCCAAAGCAGTATCGTCCCCTTTCTCGGGCTCTCCTATCTCACGCTGAACCTCGAGAAGCCGCCACTCGATCAGCCGGCCCTGCGCCGAGCGCTTTCGATGGCAGTCGATAGAACTCGCATCGATCCGCAGGGTGTCCAGTCCGACAAGACCGCCGCCTATGGTCTGGTGCCTCCTGGTACGGCTAATTATGCGGGCATCGCCGCTTTTCTTCCCGACTGGGCGGACTGGCCCTACGAAAGACGTGTGGCAGAGGCTGCCGACGTAATGGCTTCGCTCGGCTATACGGCTGAAAGCCCTCTGGCTATCGAAGTCCGCTACAATAGCGACTCAAGCGACATGCATCAGCAGGTCGCACGCGACATCGCTGAGATGTGGAGCCACATCGGGGTCAAAGTCGAGCTGTTTCGAGCCGATCCGCAGGAGCATTTCACGGCGCTCCGGACGGGCGATTTCGATATCGGCCGGCTTACATGGATTCTCGATTTCTCCGACCCCGCCAATATCCTCGAGCTGCTTCAAACAACGTCCGAATTCAATGTCGGGCGCTATCACTCGCCGGAATTGGACGCTCTCTTACTTGGAGCCAGCCGCGAAACCGACCTTGCGGCGCGAGGAGGAATGCTGGCCCAAGCGGAAGCCCGCATTATCTCTGATGCCGCGATTATTCCGCTCAACTGGATCGTCGTTCGCAATCTTTTGGCGCCCGGCATTAACGGGATCAGCGACAACGCCAAAAACGTGCATCCGACCCGTTGGATCAAAAAGCTGCGCTAGAGAGCGGAGCGCCATTGCAAACAATGTTTACGCTCTGAGATGCCCAAACGGGCTTTCAGGAGCGGCAACGCAGATTGCACGATTGGATTGGGATGCGAGTGATATTGCAGATCGATCCCTGTCTGACTTGGTATCTAGAGGCTACATTGCGGGTGAGGTCCGCTTTTGGGAGCCTGCGACAGTTCAACGAACGTCTGAGATGGGGCGCGTCGGCGACGGGCGGCTTTCGCCCCCCATTGCGGTGTGTCTAGTAACTTGAAACATGCCCAATAGCCGCCGTTCTTACGGGCGACTACTGTCACTCTGCCAGTTCGATACCGGCCATAGGTGATGCTACCACTCCGCTACGCTGCCATCCTCATGACGCCAGAGTGGATTGCGCCAGCGATGGCCAACCTTGGTTGCCTCAATGACGGCGTCTTCATTGACTTCGATACCAAGCCCAGGGCCATTGGGGATGGTCACCATGCCGTTGGCATAGGTGAACACGTTTGGATCGACCAGATAGTCCAGCAGATCACGGCCCTCGCCATTGTAGTGAATCCCTAGGGACTGTTCCTGGATGAACGCATTGTGGCTGACTGCGTCGACCTGCAGGCATGCTGCAAGTGCGATCGGGCCGAGTGGGCAATGGGGGGCCAGCGCCACGTCATAAGTCTCAGCCATCGCGGCGATCTTGCGAACTTCTGTGATGCCGCCGGCATGGCTGAGGTCAGGTTGGATGATGTCCACAACCCGGCTCTCCAGAGCCTGGCGGAAATCCCAGCGCGAATAGAGCCGCTCGCCCAGCGCAATCGGCGTGGAGGAGCCCTTGGCCACTTCACCGATCGCATCGATGTGCTCGGATAGTAGCGGCTCCTCGATGAACATTAAGCGGAACTGTTCGAGTTCTCGTATCAACGTCTTGGCCATGGGCCGATGCACGCGGCCATGGAAATCGACGGCCAGTCCCACATGAGGGCCGATAGCGTCGCGTACCGCAGAAATGCCCTCAGCGATTGCGTCGATCTTGGCATAGCTGTCGACGATCTGCATTTCCTCGGCGCCATTCATCTTGAGCGCTGTGAAACCCAGATCGACCGCCTGCTTTGCCGCCTTGGCGACATCGGCCGGTCGATCCCCGCCAATCCACGAATAGACGCGGATTCGGTCGCGGCACGGGCCACCCAGCATCTGGTGCACCGGCAGGTTTGCGGCGCGGCCCTTGATATCCCAGAGCGCCTGATCAACGCCGGCAATGGCGCTCATCATAATCGGACCGCCCCGATAGAAGGCACCGCGATACATGACCTGCCAGAGGTCTTCGATCCGCGAGGGGTCTTGTCCGACGAGAAAGTCGGCCAGTTCATGCACTGCGGCTTCGACGGTGTGCGCCCTGCCTTCGACTACGGGTTCACCCCAACCAAAAATGCCTTCGTCGGTCTCGATCTTGAGAAACAGCCAGCGTGGTGGAACGATGAAGGTCTTAAGTGCGGTGATCTTCATTCGTGTCTCCTGAAAGTCGATAGTGTTGGGCGCGTGACAGCGGAAGTTGTTGGGGTCGAGCGTCCGCGATAGTCATTTCGACCGTTCGACGAAGTGCCTTCGGAAGGCGTTCACGGCTAATTCCGCCCGGGCGGCGCAATCTTTGGCCGAATGGCCGGGCTGGTAGAGAAAAGTGCCCAAGCCGACGCCGGTGCACCCTGCCGCGGCATAGAGCGCGAAATTGTCAGGCTCAGCTCCCCCGACAGCGAACAGGCACATTTCGCTCGGCGCTTCCTGCCAGCCGTCGCGAGCGCCGGCCATGCCGCAAACCATGGCGTCGAGACCCATGACATCAGGAATAGACGCGCAGGCCTCATCCAGAACAGTGGCGAACTGATCGGGCTTGAGCCTGCTCATGCCGCGGTTGGAATCTGTCAAAAGGTCCGGCGCTGCATCGCCGCGCATGGCCCAGACACGCAGGTTGGATGTTCCCCAATCCACTGCGATCCAATCCGGTCGCGAAGTGTCGGTCATGCGCCGAACCTTGGTTCGGCCACCCCGGCCACGCCAGGGTCGACGGCAAAGACATTCCCCGCCAGGGGCTGCTTGGCCAGCTCTTCCGAAGAAAGTCCCCAGCGCGCAGAGGTTACGTAAAGCGTTCTTAGATCCGCCCCGCCGAACATGCAGCTCGTGGGTTGACTGACCGGCATTGCAATTTCGCGATCGACAGAGCCATCCGGCGCGAAGCGAACGATCTTCCAATTGCCCCACATGGCGATCCAGAGGTAGCCTTCGGCATCGATCGTGCCACCGTCTGGTGTTTGGCCGTCGGTGAACTGGAGGAATACCGACCGATTTTCGATATTGCCGGTGGCGTGATCGTAGTCGAACGCCGACACCTGCTTGGCCAGGGAATCCGCAAGCCAGAAGCGGCGGTTGTCCAGCGACCAGGCGAAAAAATTCGCTATACCGAGGCCGTCGACCAGGCGCGTGATGGAGAGATCGGTATCAATCCGGTAGAGCGACGCAGTGGAATGGGTGAGGCTTTCGTCTTTTGAGCCGGCCCAGAACCGTCCGGCGCGGTCGACCTTGCCTTCATTGAAGATGGTGCCTGATGCGAGAAGGCCGTCGCGACCGATCCATTCTATCTTGCCCAGGTCGAGATCGCAGAAACCAATGCCGCTCTCGAAGGCGCCGATGATGCCAGGGGCGTCTTTCCTCAGCGCGAACCCCGACAGGCGTTCAGGCATGGACCAGTTCCGCACCTCGCCACTGGCCGGGCTGAAGCGCTGAAGTAGGGCTCGGTCGATATCTACCCAGTACAGCGCCTGTTCGCGTATGTCCCAGACAGGCACCTCGCCAAGGAGGTTGGCACTCGACACGACGCTTCTTACGAGATTGTTCATGGGCAAAGGACCCTTGGGAGGGAGTGCCGCGCCATGGAGGGCAGGCGCGGCACCCGTGCTGCTTATTGCGGGCAGGTGAAGCTGTAGACGTAGCGGCTGACCTCAGGATCGCTGAGGTTGTCCTTGGTCGCTACAGTGGCGCCGGTGCGAATGACGGGCGTCGTTTCTTCTCCGCGCAGGGCAGCGATGGCTTGCAGGCCAGCTTCGTAGCCGGAGTCGTAAGGCTTGAGGACAACTTGGGCCGCAACCTGGCCACGCTCGAGCTGTTCGATGCCCGGAGGGTTGGCATTGAAGCCCACGACCACGACATCCTCGGAGCGACCGGCGGCACGGATCGCAGCGACGGCACCTTCGGTATTGAAGGCTGCGGTCGAGAACACACCGACGAGATCGGAATTCGCAAGAAGCGCCGCCGACACGATCTGATCGGCCTTCTGCACGCTGTTGTCGGAGAATTCCTGGCCAAGATAGTTGAAGCCGGCCGCCGCGATGCCCTCGGCAAAGCCCTTTTCGCGGTCATCGGTGGTAGTGACGCCGGCACTCAGATTGACAGTCAGAACCGAGCCTTCCCGATCGCCTAGCAGTTCCGCCAGCGTTTCGGCAGCGACGCGGCCGGATTCCACGTTGTCCGACGAGACCTGCGACACGGCTATCGAAGGGTCGGCCAGTGTCGTATCGACGAGCACCAGCTTAATGCCCTGATCCACGGCGGCCTTGAGCGGGGCGAACAGAGCCTGGCTGTCGGTCGGAGCGATGATGATGGCGTCAGGGTTCTGCGCAATCATCGTTTCGAGGATCGGAATCTGTGCGGCCGGGCTGAAGGAGGACGGGGCCTGGGTCTGAACGGTCGCGCCGTTCTCAGCAGCAGCCTTCTCGATGCCGCACTGCACTGAACCGTAGTAGGCGTCGCCACCCACGCCGGGAATGAAGGCAATGTTGAAACTGTCCTGCGCTGCAGCCGGCAGGACCAGACTGGCGGTCAATGCCAGCGTGGCGACAGTCGTCATCATCCGGTTTTTCGTCATGGTTTCTCTCTCTCCCAGTAAATTGCGCCTTTTGACGGGTGACGCATCCGAAGGCGCGCGACGGATACGTCGAGATCGTTACCGGGTCAGTCGACGACCCGATTGATCGAGGTAGACGGCAGCGACGAGAACGATCCCGACCATAACGTCGCGCCAGAAGGTGTTGAGCCCGACCATGATGAGGCCGCTGGCGAGGGTGGCGGGAATAAGCACGCCGACCGCCGTGGCAAAGACGCTCCCGCGGCCGCCGAAGAGGCTGGTGCCACCGATCACGACGGCCGCGATGACCTGAAGGTTGTCCGTGGCATGGCCGCCGATCGTGGTGGATCCATACCGGGCCAGCGAGAGGATGCCAGCGATACCAGCCAGCATGCCGGCCAGCGCATAGACTTTGATCAGGTGCAGATCGACATTGATGCCCATTTCCTTGGCGGCAAGCGGATTGGAGCCGATGGCCAAGGTATGGCGCCCGAAGCGGGTGGCGGTGAGCAGGATGCCGCCGATGATGGTGACGACCACAGCGATGATCACGAGCATAGGAACGCCGCCAAACGAGCCGACGCCGATATTGTCGCCCAGTTCATAGGGCACGTCGCGAAGGTCTTCGCCGGCAATGATCCAGCTCAGGCCCTGGGCCGCGCCCATGGTGCCTAGAGTGACGACGAGAGCCGGCACCTTGGCCTTGGCGACGAGGACACCGTTCAGGAGCCCCCAGGCCGTACCGGAAATGATCGCCGTCACGAGGCCGATCGCCGCCACGTCCCAGCCCTGGCCGCCAAGGGCGCCCATTACCTTCGCCGCGATGACCCCGGAGAAGACGAGCACCGCCCCCACCGACAGATCGACGCCAGCGGTGACGAGCACGAAGGTCGCACCTACCGCCATAACGAGCAGGATAGCGCCCGCCATGCCGATATTGCGGATATTGGCAAAGCTCATGAAGGTGTCGGGGCGCATCAGCGCAAAGGCGAGAACGATAAGCGCCAAAACGATGACGATGCGGCCCGGCCCCATCCAGAGCGAGGAAAGCTCGAAGCGCGGCTTGCTGGAATTGCTGCTGCTATCGGTCATTATGCTGCCTCGTTGGCAAAGGCGCCGGTAATGGCGGCAACGATCTTTTCCATGGACATCTCTTCGCGGCTCAGTCGCGCGGTGCGCCGGCCGTGGCGAAGGACTTCCACGCGGTCGGCGACCGCGAGGACATCGGGAACGTTGTGGCTGATCAGGATCACCGAGCGGCCGGATTCCTTGACCCGACGCACCAGCTCCAGCACCGCGGCGCTCTGGGCGACACCGAGAGCGGCCGTAGGTTCATCCATGACGACGATCTTGTCGGCCCAGGTTACCGCTCGCACCACGGCGATGGATTGGCGCTGACCGCCGGACAGTGTGGAAATGGGAGCATCAACGCTCTTCAGGACCACCTTCATGGTCGTGAGCGCGTCGACTGTCCGGGCACGCATCTGCGGCTTATCCAGAAACCCCATGCGCCCTAGAAAGCCATCGCGCAGAATTTCGCGGCCTAGGAACATGTTGGCTGCAGAGTCCAGTTCCGGAGCCATGGCCAGATCCTGGTAGACCGTTTCCATGCCAAGGGCTTGAGCATCCTTTGGCGAACCGAACTGCACCGGCTTACCGTCGATCAGGATTTGCCCTTCCGAGGGCGCGTAGAGGCCGCACATGGTCTTGACCAGCGTCGACTTGCCGGCGCCGTTGTCACCCATCAGGGCCACGATCTCACCGCGGCCGAGCGTAAAATTGGCGCCGCGCAGGGCCTCGATAGTGCCGAACCGCTTCCAGATATCGCGGGCCTCGAGCACAGGCGGGGTTTCACCAGCGTGTGTCATCTTTGCTGTTTCCACTTTTCTTGACTCACCAGTCCGCAATGCTGCCGTCGGACCTGAAGGATTCCGGCACCCACTGTCCTTCGGTCTGGCTCTTGAGGAACCCTTCATCGATTTCGATGCCCAGGCCCGGCCCCTGAGGCATTGCAAGGTAACCATCGGCGTCGACGCGCGGCACATAGCTCGACAGCTTGCCTGTCCATTCGAGATTGGTGTGCCGGGTTTCGAGTAGAGAGAAATTCTGAGCGTAGGCGGCAAGATTGAGGCTGGCTGCCGCCTGCACGGGTCCATTGGGATTGTGCGGAGCGAAGGTCACGCCATACATTTCGGCCAGCGAAGCGATACGCACGAGCTCGCTGATGCCGCCGGCGTTGGACACATCAGGTTGAATGATGCCGGCCCATTCGTTTTCCAGAACTTCGCGGAAGGCCCAGCGGGTGAACATGCGCTCGCCGACAGCAAGAGGCGTCTTGCTGTGTTGGGCGAGGCGCTCGAGGGCCGCGTTGCTTTCGGCCGGCACCGGTTCCTCGATCCACATCGGATTCGTGTGGCGAACCGCCTCCTCGATGGCGATCGAGAGCGAGGCGCTGGGGCGGCCATGCATATCGATGGCGTAATCCATGTCGTCGCCCAGCGCGTCGCGCACGGCTTCGCAACAGGCAACGATCTGGCGGATCGAGGCGAGCCCTTCGGTCATGGCGACCGCAGGGAGCGGGTAGATCTTGACCGCCTTGAAGCCCATGTCCATGGCGACGGCAACGCGGTCGCGGAATTCCTCGGGCGACAGCGACAGGCCGAGATTGGCATAGGCCTTGACCTTGTCTCGAACCGGACCGCCGAGGAGAGCCGCTACGCTCTTGCCGGCCAGCTTGCCGCGGATGTCCCAAAGCGCCACGTCGATGCCCGAGAGCGCCGAGGTCTGGATCGGCCCACCGCGCCAATACGCATGGCGGTACATGCGCTGCCAAGCCCACTCCGTGCGCTCGGGATCTGCGCCGAGGATCAGCGGCTCAAGGTCGCGAACTGCCCCGGAGACGCCCTGCGGCTTAGCCGGTAGCGAGCATTCGCCCCAGCCGAAAAGCCCCGGTTCGTCGGTCTCGACCTTGACGAAAACGAGGTCGGAAATGCCGTTATAGGCGATGTAGGGAGTGATGGCCGTGATTTTCATGCGCTAGTCCGCTCCAGCACGGCCAGGATTTCGGCGCAGGCACCGATATTGTGATAATCGGGTTCAGGGGCGCCGCGGCGATCGCTGGCGACGCGATTGTCAGCGTCGAGGGCACGGAACCAGCCCCCGCGCTCGTGGTCGATAAGGTGGTCGTGGGTGTAGCGCCAAAGGCGATCATACCAATCCCAGTAGTGCTGCTCGCCGGTTGCCAAGGCCAGATGCGCTGCAGCGCCGAGGCTCTCAGCATGCACCCACTGCTGCTTGGAATCGTCGTAGACGGCCTTGTCGTGACCATAGGAATACTGGAGACCGCCGCGCTTCTCGTCCCAGGCGCAGGCGACGCCTTCGTCGAACAATTGCTTGGCCCGCTCGCGATGCCATGGACGCGGCAGATGACCATCAAGGATCAGGAGCAATTTGGCCCATTCAGTCTGGTGGCCGGTGAGATATCCCCACGGCCGGTAGGCATCGGAATGGTCGTTGAAGTTGTAGTCGGGATCGAAGGCCCAATCGGTCTTGTAGTGCTCCCAGAGCTGACCGATGGGGCTGAGTGTCGCCTGCCGCAGTGTCATCGCCGCAGCGAGGGTTTCCGCACGATGCAAGTAGCGCTGTTCGTCCGTCGCTTCATAGGCTACCAGCATGGCTTCGCAGGCATGCATGTTGCCATTCTGCCCGCGATAAGGCCGGATTTCCGACCAGTCGGCGCTGGCTTGATCCGCATAGAGACCGTAAGCGGGCTCGTAGAGATGGCGCTCCATGGTCTCGAAAACTTCGTCGAGCCAGAAGCGCGCCTCGGCAAAGCCTGCCTTCAGGGCCGTCGCATAGGCAAGGACGACGAAGCTATAGCCGTAGGTGATGTTGTCAGTGACGGTGGGTGTGGCAACGCCTTGGCTGAAATCAAGACCGAAAATATAGGCACGGGTCTCTGGCACCCGATGCACGCCGGTCAGAAAGTCGAGGGCGTGCCGGACAGCATCGCGGTTCTCTGCACGTCCGAAGAGCCGATAGGCGGTGGCGTGATTGAACAGCGAACGGCAGGTGTGAACCAAGGAGCGTGGAGCAGGATCAACGACTGTGCCTGTATTGTCGACTTCATTGAAAAAGCCGCCCGACGCATCGAAATTGGCCGGGTAGAAAAAGTCTATGGCGCTTTTGATCTGATCAAGAAGAAAGGCTCTGGAGCGGAAATCGGGGTAGTCAGTCATTGCTGTGGCCCTTCTAGAATCCAAGTTGCGCCAAGAGCCCGCCGTCAGCGACGAAGTCGGCGCCAGTCACATAGCTAGCCCGGTCGCTTGCGAGGAAGGCGATGACTTCGGCCATCTCCTCGGCCCGACCGACCCGGCGGATCGGTAGGTTCTGACCCCAGTCCGCGTAAATTTCTTCAAGCGAGCGCCCGTCATCGATCTTATTGGCCGCGACGCGTAGCAGTGGCGTGTCGATCGGGCCGGGGCTGACGCTGTTGGCGCGGATGCCATACCGGCCAAAGTCGACTGCCAGGGTGCGGGTGAAGGCCAATAGTGCGCCCTTGCTGGTGGCATAGGCCGAAAGACCGGCGCTGTTGGCACTGCCCTGGTTGGAGGCGACGTTGACGATAGACCCGCCACCGCGTTTGCGGAGATGCGGAATACCGAAATGCGCGGTGAGATAGGCACTGCCGACATTGACAGCCATCACCCGTGCCCATGTTGCGTGATCGGTCTCGACGGCGGTGCCATAGGGGTGGATGGCGGCAGAGCAGACGAGAATGTCGAGCCCGCCACCATGATGGGCTGCCTGTTCAATTGCGACGCCAACCTGATCTGCATCGGAGCCATCACCCACGATGGCCTTGAGTCGCGCAGGGAGCACATCAAGCCGAGGGTCGGCGCCATCCGCAGAGCCCGGTGCGCCGAAGGCGGTGACCATTGCGCCGCGTTCTGCCAGAAGCTCGGCCGCTGCCCGTCCAATGCCGGTTGTACCGCCCATAACGAAGGCGCTTTTGCCTGAAAAGTCCATATCGAGACCTCCATCCAAGGACACCCATACACTTGTGTTGACTAGTGTACAAGTATGTTTAGTGTTCAAGTGTGTTTAGTGTGCATGGCGTTGGAAATTCGCCTGGCAACGTGCGAAGATAGGACCGAACTGGAGATAACCGCATGGCCTTCGCTCGCCGAAACGCCCGAGAACCCGCAGCAGATCAAGCCTACGCCGTTATCCGGTCCCGCATTCTCGAGCTCACTTACGCGCCGCATGAGCTGTTGTCTGAAAATGGGCTAGCAACCGAGTTCGAAACGAGCCGCACTCCAGTGCGTGAGGCACTGAAACGCCTGGAAGGTGAAGGACTGGTGGAAGTGCGCCCGCAGCAGGGGACTTTCGTGTCCCCCATCCGGCGGGAACTGGTGATGGACGCGCAGTATGCCCGATCCGCCTTGGAGTGCGCGTTGGTGGCGGATGCCGCACGGCTGAGGTCAGATGAGGACCTGCACGCTCTCGAGTTTAATCTTGCCGCACAGATCCGCGCCGCCGAGCGGCAAGATTTCGATCTTCTGTTCAAGCTTGATGAAGATATGCACAAACAGATCGCTGCAGCAGCGCGTCGCACTGCGGTCTGGGACGTGATCGCGGACATCAAAATCCACATGGATCGCGCCCGCAAGCTTTCGCTTAAACCTTACCACGTGCCGACACTGATTGAGCAGCACCAGGCAATCATCCAAGCGATTGCGACTGGTAGAGAAGACGATGCGGTCGCCGCCATGCGAGACCATCTCGGCTTTGTGGTGGAGCACTTCGACGAGCTCGTCGAACGATAGAGGAAGGTGCCATCGAGGTAGAAGTTAGTGATGCGTTGCCTATTCTACGGCGCTTATTTCGGTAAGAAATCTGACTTGAGGCAATAAGGCCTGCCAGTCCGGTTCTCATCCCAGTATGGCGGCCAGTTAGGCCTCTGGTGAACGTCCGCTGTTGGGAACCGGCAGTAGTGACGTGAACGGCCGGAATGGGGCGCGGAGTCGTTAGGGCGGTTGTCCGAATTCCACCCTAGAGACCGAACAACTCTTCCGCCGTTAGTTCTTTGACCTCGTTCGGTGGGATCATGTCATGAGATCCGATCTTCCATTTCATCAGTTCGGGATGGATCGCTCCCCACTTGGCGAACAGCTTGAGCTGGTAGGCTCTGGCCCACTCCGGGGACAGTGCGTTCAGCAGGTGAAATGTAGGCTCATCAACGCCGGTGAGATCGGTAATGGCCTCTTCGCAGACAGTGATCACCTCGTGGATAATTTGACCAGGAAATGGAAATCCTGCGGCACTGTCGAGCTGGATCCATGCTGAGTACGCTTGGGTCATGAGGAGCCCCAACCGCATTGCACTAGGTGGATGACGCTCCTTAAGCACAGTTTGCGGATCAAATTTCCGCCGCTGGAAGAGCCGGCAGGCGACATAGATCGGACCATCGTGTTGAAGAGGCGGAACCGAAGCCGATCCTCTAAACTCTTGAAGCGAAAATGCCTCTCAACTGATGGAGAAATGTAAAGCGGGCCACTAATAACTCGCATGCCCGCGAACATGTCGGCATCCCACTCCACGGCATGCGCAGTCCATTGTTCATCGCCCGAACAATGCGCGAACTCTTCCAACTCCAAGAGCTCACGGCGATCGCCCGCCGCCGAGAGGAAGAGGTGCCCATTGAGTACATGCGCGATTTCGTGCGAAATGAGAAACGCTGCAACTGGGAGTTCAAGTTGCTGACGAGGTCTCGTTCACCGGCCAGTGCGCTCCCCCACAAATAGCGGTATAGATTTGGCCAGCAATGGTGCCAGTGCTTTTGCACGGCATGGAACCGGGCTGCGCTTTCGCATGCGAACAGGAGAGGCAGATGTCCAGCGACAAACGTCACGATGAGCAGGTGCGCCTGGCCGGATGGACCGCCGGCGCGACCGAGAAAGACAAGAATACCAATCCGCATCGCGGCAAGAAGAACGACGACGAAGCCAACTGGGACGAAGCCTGGGAGAAGGGCTTTGCCGGCGAGGACTACACTGTCTGGTCCTAACCGCGTTGCCGGGCGGCCGTTGACATGACCCCGTTGCTAATCAGGAGAGCGCCTTGGCCCTTTTTGCCGTGAGCTTCATGCTCGAAGACGGAAGCGACTATAATGATCGCTACGCTGCGCTGACCAAGGCGATCGAAGCGGCCGCCGATGGGGATGTCTGGTCGGAGACGTCGTCTTTCTATCTGGTGACTTCAACCAGGAATTCGGTGGGGCTGAAGGATGAAATCACGTCCGCGGTCGCTCTGCAGGATGGCGATGTGCTGCTGGTGATCAACCTGAGCAAGACCAAGGGTCATGCGACCAGTGGCGTCGCGAGGAAAACACTGTTCAAGAAGCTGATCGACCAGCGCTAAGGCGCTTGGCTAAGGTGGAGGCTATCGCTACGAGCCCTCTACATCGGCGAGAGCGGATTGCGACTTCTTGACCGCTACGACCACTTCGACCCGGCTCCTGACTTTCATCTTGTGCATCAGGCTGGTCATGTAGTGCTTGACCGTCTGCTCGGTAAGATCGAGCGTTCTCGCGATTTCCCTATTGGTCTGGCCGAGCAGCAACTGTCCAACGATCTGCTTTTCACGGCGGCTGAGGCTGAAAAGGGCAGCAGGAGGCGCTGCCGACAACCGGGCGCGCATGGCGGTCAGGACTTCGGCCGAGAATTTTTTCGAGATGACCAATTCGCTGCGCGCCCGGATCGCGTCGAGCAACTCTTCGATGGGGTCGCTCTTGAGCACGAAGCCGGTTGCGCCGGCTTCGAGCGCCTTGACCGCGGAATCAACGCTGCAATAGGCGGTGTAGACGATGGAGCGGGTCTGACTGTTGGTGCGGGTGATTTCGGAAATGGTCTGGAAGATGTCGCCGGGCATCGAGAGATCGAGGATCGCCACATCGGGCCTATGCTCATTGATGAGAGCCAGGCTCGATTGGGAGCAGTTCGCCTGCCCGACGACGTCGAAATCTCCTTGCCTTGCCAAGATGTCCTTTATGCCTTCGAGGAAAACCGGGTGATCGTCGGAAATGGTGACGGTACTGATATATGGTGGGCTGGGCATCATTCCTCGCGGAAGGCGCGGGTGATCTGGTCGGTAAAGGGTTTTACGAAGTAGGCGATGGCCACCTGTTCTTCGGTTTGCACGAAGACTTCCACGGGCATGCCGGGCACGAGACCAGTGGGGCCGAGCTGGTCAAGGTCGTCGGTGGGATCGGCTTCGGCGAGATAGTAGCTCTGGCCGCTCTGCGGGTCTGTGGTGGCAGCGGCAGATATGCGAGTGACGACGCCACCGATTTCGGGGGTCGTGCGCTGGTTGAAAGCGGAGAAGCGGAGTTTTACCGGCTGGCCCAGGCGCAATTGATCAATGTCGTTGGTGGCGACGCGGAACTCGATCTTGAGATCAGCGTCGGCAGGCACGATGGTCATGAGCTTTTCGGCGGGCGTGATGACGCCGCCGAGAGTGGTCACGGCGACCTCGTTGACTGTACCGCTCACCGGGGAGCGGATGACGGTGCGGGCCTGGCGGGCGTCAACTTCGGTCAGGCGATCGCGCAGCTCGGCGAGACGGGCATCCACTGTGCGTAGTTCGCGCAGGGCCTCCATGCCGCCGGTCTGGTTGATGGCGAGGATTTGCAGCTCGATTTCGCTGATGCGTGCATTGGCCCGGGCTATACTGGCAGCGATCTCGCCTTCAGAGCCCATCATGCGGGCGAGTTCGCGATCTGTGGCATTGAGACGGGTGGTTTCGATGAGGCCTTTTCCGGCGAGCTCGTTCATCCGCGTGCGTTCTTCGCGGACCAGGGCCAGCTCTTCCTGCAAGGCGTCATCCTGATAGGCGAGGCCGGCGATCTCCTCGCGCAACTGGGCGACCTGCAGTTCCAACTGGGAGCGCAGCGACTGCTGGTTGAGCATGGTGCTGTCGAACAATTGCTGCTCGCCGGCGAGGATAGAGGCCGAGCCGGGATATTGAGACAAGTATTGGTCGGGGAAGGCGATTTCTCCCGCCTGCCCTGCCTGGGCCTGGAGACGAGCCTGCCTGGCGACGAGCTCGGCGAGTTGGCCGACGAGGATCGAGCGTTCGGTACGAATCTGCACGTCGTCGAGCCGCAGGAGCACGGCGTCCTTGTCGATGACATCACCCTCGCGCACTTCGATGGCGCGGACGACGCCGCCGTCGAGATGCTGGATGGCTTTCACCTCATCGTCGACCAGCACGGTACCAAGTGAGATGACAGCGCCCGAAAGTTTTGCCGTAGCGGACCAGCCGCCGATGCCGGCGACCAGCAGGATGGCAAAGATGCTGCCGGCGATGACGCGGCCGGTCAGGGAGAAACTGTCCTGTTCGGCTCCGCCTCGGCGCCGGGAGGTCGGCTTTGCAGTGAAGGCGGCGTAGGTATCGATCGTGGTCATCACGCAAAACTCCGGAACGCGGGTCAAACGATGGTGGGTTCGATATTGAAGGGCAATTGGATGCCATCGACGCGGATGGCGATCTCATAGAAGTCATCACCGTCGACATCGGCCTCGATGATGGAGTGGTCGACGTCGTCATAGCGCTCGTAGCGCACGCGGATGGGCAGATCGTCGCGATCGCCATCGTCGAGCTCGTCGTAAAAATCTTCGAAGCGCTCTTCTTCGGTGCGGGCCGCCTTGCGGGAGATGTCGTAGTCGGCCACCCGGATGCGATCGCCGACAACGAAGTCGAGGATTTCGTGGACGAGCTGGCGGCTCAGCAAGGGAGTTTCGTCGATTACCGTGAAGATGAAGAGATCGTCGCCGCGGCCGCCGGTGATCACCGTGGCCGTGGTGCCGATGAAGAAGGTGTCGTTACCGCTGCCGCCGATGGCGGCTTCGATATTGCGGAAAGTGTCGGTGCCGATGCTGTCGCCGGTCGCAAGGCTCGCGACGAAATCGACGACGATATCTTCTTCGCTTTCGGAATAGTCGAGCGTGTCGAAACCCTCACCGCCATCGACATGGTCGTCGCCTGAACCGGGGGAGAGGACATCATCTCCTTGACCCCCGTTTATGATGTCGTTGCCGTCATTACCTGCGAGAGTGTCGTTTCCGTCGTTTCCATAGATGACGTCGTCGCCTTGGCCTCCTAAGACGGTGTCGTTTCCTAGTCCGGCGATGATGGTGTCATTGCCCTCGTCGCCATTGATGATGTCGTTGCCGTTGCCGCCGAAGAGGATGTCGTCGCCGGTGCCGCCGGAGATGGTGTCGTTGCCGTCGTCGCCATGAATGATGTCGTTTCCGGCTTCGCCATAGAGGCGGTCATTGCCGGCGCCGCCGGAGATGAGGTCGTTGCCATTGCCGCCGAAGATGATGTCATTGCCTTCGTTGCCGAAGAGGGTGTCGTCGCCGTCCCCGCCATTGATGTGATCGTCGCCAAGGCCGCCGGTGACGCTGTCATTGCCGGCGCGGGCGTCGATGATGTCGTCGCCGGAGAGGGCATCGATGTCGTCGTCCCAGGGGGTGCCGGCAAAGATGTCGGCATTGGCGGTGAGCTGCACCTGGTTGCGGGTAATCTCGAGGGTCGCGGTCTGG
>NZ_JAGIAW010000014.1 GCF_017744655.1 Devosia sp.
AGCGCTCCACGAGACGGCCTCCGTCTGCGCAAAGCCCTGGGCGTCCTTGTACACCACCGAGAAGGCCGGCGGCGTGATCGTGATCGAACCAAGACCATCCGAACCCATCGAGAACAGCGAACCCGCAGCACCCGAGGCAGTCGCAACATTGGCCACACCGTCATTCGGCGTGTTGTTGCCCGGGAACAGAGTCTGCGCTTCGTCGTCAACGACCGTCGAAGACGTCACAACGCCCATCGAGACCGGACCGTCATCCTCAAATCCGACGACGCTGGATTCTCCATTGGCGATATCGATCGTTGCGGAGGCGCTGGCGGAATCGCCGTCGAAATCCGTAGCGGTCACATCCATGCGCAACTGAACGGCGCCCTGCAAAACCCGCAGGAACGCGGTTTCGTCGAACTGCTCGGACGAACCATGCGAAATGGCCTTGAACAGCGTCGTTTCGATCTGCTCGGCGCCAGGTGCGCCGACGATTTCAAGCCGGAAGGCAATCGCATTGCCCGCGTCGCGGCCGACAATGGCGCCACCTTCGAGGAAGAGCGTAATCAGACCACCATTGGTGGCGCTCAGATTGGTCGCCAGTCCGCCAGCCGGAATGCCGGTAAAGCTGAAGGAAATAACGAGAGGATTGGTCGCTGCCGCGCCATCGGCGCCGTAGCCGCCGGTCAGCGTGAAGAGGTCAGCAAGGCCACCCGCAAAGTTGCTCGTCGTGCGACCAAGCACACCTTCGGCGTCATCCGAATTGCCATTGGCGGATTCGCCCTGCGCGGCGCGCTCCGCGCCGACGGTTTCGTCCACGGCGATCGAGAGTCGGGTAGCACCTTCACCGGCATCCGGCGTCAGGCGCACCACCGGGCTATCGTCCTCGATGATCAGGCGAATGGTGGCCGGGGTGCTCATGCCGCCGGGAACGTCGGTAACCGTGATCGGCAGGTTGATCGCCAGCTCGTCTTCGCCGGGCCCCGTGTGATCGATCGGCTTATAGAGCGTGATCGTGTATTCGCCGGCAGGACCTGTGAAGGTCGCCTCGAAGACCTTTACGTCGCCCGCCCAGCCTGTGAGCGTACCGGTCCCTGCACCGGTCCAGGTGACCGGAACACCCCCCGAGGTAAATGCCGTGCCCGGGGTGCCAAACGTGAAGGTCATCGCATCGCCATTGGGGTCGACCGCCCCCAGCGAACCCGAAAATTCGCGCACACTCGAAAAGTCGAACGTCCCCAGATCATCGGGGAAGCCATTCTCCAATGCCTCTTCGGTGAGGCGCACTTCATAGAGTTCGCCTTCAAGGATAGGCGCGAGATTGGCATCGCTTGCCTCGACCCCATTGCCTTCGCCAATGCCGGCAGCGGCGGAGTCATCGAGCAGGCCGCCATACTGGAAGGCATCACCAATATCGCCAACGGGCCGCTCGAAATTGCCGCCCGAGCTCGACACCGAATTGCCTTCAGGACCGGCTGCAGTCTGGATATTGCTTTCTTCGAAGAGTGCCGCCACCGTGATGGGTGGGATTTCGATACCGCCGATGAAGATCGTCAGTCCCTGAATGGCACCATTGGGAACCACGATCACGGAACCATCCGGCTGGACGAATTCGAGGTTCGTGCCGTTCATCCGCGGTTGATCGATGCTAGCGCCTTCCGGCAGCCGCAGGATCGATCCTTCGCTGACCTCGATCACCACCTCTGCCGCCTGGGTCTGAACAGGCGCGTCTGGCTGCCCTGCCTGAGCCACCAGAATTGCCTGCTGCTGATCGGCGGCAGGAGCGGAAACGTCAGAGGTCGGAGCAACTGGGGTATCGATGCGAAGGGCCATAATGCCACCTGGGTCCATTTAACGCTGAATTAACCAGGTTATACGGGCTCGCTATCCCCCTCAGCAAACAGGAAGAATTGAATATCCATATCCGGATATAGCAATTTGGCGGAAGGATAACTTAACCTTAACTGGAATGCATACCCAGGTATGCCTTTGCGCTCGATGAGAAACCGCACCCAAAAACAGAAGGGCTAGGCTGCCTGACGGCGACCTCATCCCTGACGCGTCAGGACAAAATATAGCCAACCAACACTTTGGCCGGTGCCGGCGGCACCATGAGGATGCGGGCCGTGGTGCGACGCTCGCGATTGCCCGAACGTATGGAAATTCCGCACTCCGTAGTCTGTCCCGCCGGCAGATCCTTGAACAGGCTATCAAGCGGCCGTTCCATGGACAATTGGGCCGCATCGGCTAAGGCCCCGGGGCTTCCGGCCACCGATCGCAGATAGCGCAGAAATTCAGGATTGGACTGGACCAGGCGCTTGCGTTGGTCGAGTGCGAAGGCTGGCGCCGGACCTGCCTGCAGCAGACTCACCATCGACGAAATTTGCGCCAGCGGCCTCAACCGCTCGACTTCTCGCAGCAGGAGATCAACTGTAGTACTGCGAATCGCCCCGGTGGCGTTGATGTCGAGATTGTTGGCGGCTTCCACAATCTGCGAAACAAAGCGCGTTCGCTTCTGCCCCGCTTCATTGCTGAGTTCGTCCAGCGCCTGCCAGAAGATTTTTTCAAGCCGCACGCCGGTTCTCGCACCACTGATAGTCAGCGTCCGAAATTCAGGGCTGGTAATCTCTATAAGGCGGGAATCGGCATTTTCGTCGGCCTGCTCCTGCCAGGCGGCCCTATCGTTCACTGAACGCCTCCTGCCGCACCTTGTTGATTGGCTTGAGAAGGTATTGCAGCACGGTGCGCTTGCCGGTCAGAATGTCGACGGAGGTCACCATGCCCGGTAGCACCGGCAGCTCCCGCCCGCGATATTCGAGCACGGACTTATCCGCTCGAATCTGCACGATGTAATAGGTCTCGCGCGTATTGGGATCGACCATGCTATCGGCCGAGACATTGGTCACACGCCCGGTTAGGCCGCCATAGATAGAATAGTCATAAGCCGTCAGCTTGATGCGCGCTTCCTGGCCCGGGATGATGAAGGCAACATCGGAAGGCCGCAACCGGGCCTCGACCAGCAGCACATCTGAAATCGGCACGATATCGAGCAGCTTTTCGCCCGCCGCCACGACGCCTCCAATGGTGTTGATCTCCACGGTGTTGACTACGCCATCGACCGGCGAGCGGATATCGGTGCGTCGCACCCGGTCCTCCGCACCGCGAAGCTGCTGCTGCGTGCTGGCCAACTGCGCCAACGCCACCGTGAGTTCCGCAAGCGCGTCCTGTCGGAACTGCAGCGTCGCCTGATCAACCTGCAACTGCGCTTCCCTCAGCGCTGCCTCGATCCGGGCCACCGATTCCGCCACGGCAGCAATCTGGCCGTTCAGGTCTCCAACTTCACGTTGCGCATCAAGATAGGCCGTTTGCGCCACGAGCCCCTTGGCTGCCAATGGCTCCATCAGGGCCAGACGTTCCTGGGCAATTTTCCGATTGGCCCCAAGCCGCGTCGCATTGGCAGAGGCCTCGCCCAATTCGCGCTGTCGCTGCTCGACACGCTGCGCAAGCACCTGCATGCCCTGCTCCAGGCTCGCTGCGCGACTGGTCATCAGCGCGATCTCGCTGTCGCAGACTTCCGGCGCCGAAACGGTGATTTCCGCCGGGCAAATGAAGGCATCGACACCCAGCCCCTGGCTTTCGGCGCGCAGACGCGTCGTCTGCGCGAGGAGTGCCAGCACACGCGCCTCAACCTCCCCAGCGCTGGAAGCCGTATTGGTATCGTCGAGCTGAATGAGCTGCTGGCCTTGCCGCACCTGCTCACCCGCGCGGACCAAAATGTCGGTCACCACCCCCGCTTCCGCCGCCTGGATAATCTGGGTCTTGCCCGAGGGGATGACGCGCCCTTCCGCGCGGCTGATTTCGTCTACTTCGGCCCAGGACGCCCAGAGCAGCGCAATCACCGCAAAGATGCTGATGATGGCAACGACATAGAGCCAACTGCGCGGCGGCGGCGGCGCTTGCAGAACTGCCGGAGACTGCTGCTGAACGGGAAAGGGCGCGTTCATCCGACATTCCCCCGGTTCCGTAGGGCCGCCAGCACGTCCTCGCGAGGGCCGTCGGCAATGATCCGACCATTGTCGAGCACGATAAGACGCGTCACCAGCGATAGAACGCTATAGCGGTGCGTCGCCACGAGCACCGTTTGCTCCGGCATGAGGCTTGCTTCAAGATTGGCGATAAGCTGGCGCTCAGTCGCCAAATCCATCGAACTGGAGGGCTCGTCGAGAAACAGGATTTTGGGTTCGGTGAGCAGTGTGCGTGCCAGCGCCACCGCCTGTCTTTGCCCGCCCGAAAGTAAAATGCCGCGTTCGCCCACCTGCATGTCATAGCCCTGCGGGTGACGAGAGACGAATTCGTCCACGCCGGCCCGCTTGGCAATCATCTTCAGGCGCTCTTCGCTGGCAGTCGGATCGGCGAGTAGAATATTTTCGCGCACTGTACCGTTGAAAAGCTCGGGGTCCTGCAAGACGAGGCCAACGCCACGCCGCAGATCGGCGGGGTGATACTGCCCGATATCGGCGCCATCGATCATGACCTCGCCCTCGCCGGCGCTATGAAAGCCTACGAGCAGTCGACCAAGTGTGGTCTTGCCCGAACCGATCCGGCCGATAATGCCGATTTTTTCGCCCGCATCGGCCTTGAAGCTGATGCCGTCGAGGACGAAAGTCTTGCTACCGGGATAGGCGAAGCGAACCTTATTGAGGGAAATGCGCCCCTGGCTCACATTGCGCGCCGAAAAGCCGTCCGTACTGGTCCGCTCGTCCGGCAAGGACATGATCTGATCGACCGTTTCGTAGGCTTCTATCGCGCTACGGGTCTTGAGCAGCAGCGAAGCAATCAGCGAGATCGGCGCAATCAGCCGGTTGGAGAGCATCATCGATGCGACGATTGCCCCCATGCTGATATCGCCGGCCGCAGCCATGAACGTACCGCCGATAATGATGCCGCTCATCGACAACTGCGTCAGCGTGGCGGTGATATTGGTCGAGATCGACTGCAGCCACTTTATGGTGTTTTGCGTTTCCGACGAGGCCAGGACCGTGGCCTCCCAACGGCGCAGGAGTTGACCTTCCGCGCGCGAAGCTTTGACCGATTGCGCCCCCGTCAGCGCTTCCACAAGCACGGCATTGCGCGCCGAAGACTCCCGTAGCGCCGCCTTGACCGCCCGACCCGACAGCCAACCGACGAACAGCGTTGCGGCAATGGCAATCACCCCCGCTATCAGCGGAAACAACACCAGCCAGCCCACCAGGATGGCGATCACCCACGCAAAAATACCGAGGAACAATACGTCGACGAACATGACCAGCGTGCTCGACGCCAGGAAGTCCCGCAATACTTCATATTGGGCGATGCGGTTGACGAAAGCCCCAGTCGAAGACGGGCGCGCTTCCATCGGGGTGTTGAGCACGCGATCGAACAGGAGCGACGATAATTTGAAATCGATGCTGCGCCCAACATGGTCGATGATCGCCCCACGCGCGAGCTTGAGGGCAATATCGAAGACCAGCACGAGAAGCAGACCGACAGCCAAGACCCAAAGGGTCGAAATCGCCGCATTGGGCAACACGCGATCGTAGACATTCATCGTGAAGATCGGGAAGGCGAGCGCGAAAACATTGATGAACGTTGCTGCCGCCAGAACGTAGACTACGCTTCGCCCGTGTCCTTGGAAGGAAGACCACAGCCAATGCCCGGTGCGGGCAAAGCGAACGCCGGAATTTTCCTGCACCATGCCATAGTTCGGCGTCAGGATGACCAGATCACGCGGCTCGCGCACCTTGAGCATCTTCGCATCAAGAATACGATCTTCGCCGCGCGCGGCGTCGAAGCAATGGAAAGCCCGGCGCCCTGCCCGCCCCAGGATAACGAGAATTCCGCCCTCGGGCCCAACAGTCAGAGCCGGCATTTCGAAATCTGCCAGAGTTTTGATCGCGCGGTTTTGGGTGCTTGCAGTAACGCCGATACGCGCCATTGCGGGCGCGATCAGCTCGGGGGTCATCCTGTCATTGTCGAGTGGCAGTCCCGCTGTCAAAAAGGAGCGAGAATCGGGTTTGCGCCAGAGCCGGGCGAGATATTGCAGCGCGGAGAGTATCTGGTCCGCACCCTGCGCTCCTGCACCTACGCCTGCAGCACCAACCAAGGGCACCGGCGACTCCACTGTGGATGTGGTCTCGTAAGACGTCATTTCTAGCACATTGGGCGCCGGGCCGGCCGCTTGTGCCCGCTCGGCCGCCACGCTCCCGTGGACCTGCAAAGGCAGATCCATACCGTGTTCAAGTGGTACAGCGCCGACCGTATTGTCGGCAACAAAACCCGCCGCAAAGCAGCGAATAGGGTAAATATCGGCCTCTCACCCTCGTCAAACAGAAGGTCAAAGTGCCGCCAAATCCTTGCCGGCCCATTGCCGGCAAGCATGATTATGTGCCCGCTCTCAGGGCTTGAACGTCAGATCCAAAGGCTTGCGGTCAGCCGGATCCGAAACATTGCCGGGCTCGACATTGAACGCCGCGCGGGCATAAGCACCTGAGGGAGCCTCCAGGCCCATGAACCGCAGCAGCGAGCCCGTGGCGGCCAGCAGGCGGTATTCTGCGAAGCTCACACCGAAAGCCGCGGTTTCCTGCAGCATCTGCACGTTCACTCGGGTGTTTTGAGCGTCAAGCACATCGAGCAGCGACCGTTCGCCAACACCGAACTGCTCGCGATAGGCCGCGATCAGGTTTGCAGAAGCATTCAACTGGTCACGATAGGTCGACGCCAGTGTGCCCTGGGTCTGCAATTGCAGCCACGAGGTCTTCACGGCCTCGTCAACTTCGCGATAGGCCTGAGCGTGGTTGTACATCGCTTCGGATTCGCGCCGGATTTCTTCCTGAACCTGCGCCTCGCGAACGCCACCATCGAAAATGTTCCAGCGCAGCGACAGACGCGCACTGAAATCATTGGTGATGCCGGCAGAACCGCCGATATCGTAACCGGTCGCACCACGTGCCTCGAACTGCACCTTCGGCGCGAAAGCACTTTCTGCCTGTCGAACCAGCGCAGCGGCAGCATCAATGTCGGCCTCGGCAATACGAGCGACCGGACTATTGATCCGCGCGACCTCCATGGCGGCCTGCAACGTGCGCGGCAAGGCCGCTCCGGGGTGCGGCGGCATGCCGACGGAACTTGGCTGCGAGCCAACGAACAATTCGAATTCGATACGCGCCGCTTCAAGCGCCACGGCCGCCTCGGTCACACGCGCCTTGGCGGCAGCGAGACGTTCGATGACCTGCAGACGATCCGATTCGGTAAGCTGGCCGCTCTCGATACTCGAGGCCACATCCTGAAGCATACCTTCGTGGAAGCGGACATTCTCCTGGCTCAACCCAAGAATACGCTGCTGCAGCACAACCTGATAGTAGACGCGAGCAATTTGCAGAGCGATGAATTCGCTGCGCTCCAGCACGCGGAAGGACGCACTGTCGATACGCGCAGCCTGGCGATCCACGCCAGCATCGCGATATCCACCGTCAAAGAGGTCAAAGGTCGCAACCAGAGCGATTTGCGCCGGCACGAGCGCATCGTCATCAAGCCCTGCCGCCCGGCGAGAGGGCGTGTCTAGGCGCTGTACGCCAACCGATCCCTCAAGATCGACGCGCGGCGCATAAAGACCAAGCGCCTGACGCAGCTCGAATTCCACCGCCTGCTGGTTTTGAACGGCAGCGCCGATTTCGGGATTGGATGTCAGCGACAACTGCACCGCGTCGCGCAGAGACATGCCAAACGACGGCACAGCCAGCACAGTCGCGAGTGCGGTGCCCAGCGCCAATGCGCGGATAGACCAAAGCTTCATATCGCCCCCAAGCGCCCATTCAGCCAGCGCACCACCCAAGCCCCGGGCGCCACCGACCAAACACAATGTAGCCGCAGAGACCGCACTCTTCCGCCTGCCACAGCTTCCATAATTATTACTTTGATACCCGAGAGTTAGACTCCTGGCAACCGACACTTGCTGTCATCAGCCAAGAATCCAGCGATTATTGACCGTTACGACATTTGCGCCACAGTAAAGCAAATCCAGTACAAACATGTAATGACTGAAAACAGAGAGATTTCTCATTCAGCGCAAAGCAAGTTATTCTGATATATGATTTACAAAAATTGTAACTATTTTCTAAACCACACGGCACAGACTCTGGGTCTCTATTCTTCCTGGTAACCAATTTCTGTAAAGCAGTTGGCAGGAACGATCCGACAAAAATCTGCAGAGAATTGTTCCTGATTGTTTGGCCTGCGTGCACAACCCGCGACCCTTCCGTCATTAAGTTTCCCCATTTTGAACACAACTCTTCACCCGTGCCACCAAAAGGCTGCCCCGGTTCTCGTGTCATGGGTAACGCTCCCGTGATGGGATCGCGCAATGAACGATGAGGCCAAGCATGCCGATGTCCCGATTCCGCTATACGCTAAACGAGGCCGTGGGCGATCCCAGCGCCTGGACCTTTACATGGGCGATAGCGGATGACGTGACCCTCGCCAGTAGCTGTGGCTTTTGCGGGCAAGAGCACCAGCGTCTCACCTATGAGGTGGCCCGCGGCGATGTCACCCTCTGGATTTGCCAGCGCTGCGTCGGCCGCTATCCCGTAAGCGGCGTGATCGATGGAGATCGATTCGATCTCCCCTCCGTCCGGGCCTATATCCACGGGCTCACCGCGCGGCAGAAACAGCGCACCTGCCAGGAAGCCATCCGAAAAGTGCAAACGGCCCTTCCCGATCTGCCGCTCGGCGAGATCGTGGTCTATTTCGAGCGCAATCTGCAATTGTCGCCTCAACACGCCGCCGCACTTTTCGCCGGCATGGCGCAATTGGACGAACCCATCGACCCGCGCATTTTCGAAGTCCAGACCCGCAGCATTGCCCATCAAGACGAGTTCGGCACTCTCGATGAAAGAGCACGCGCCGTCGTCTGGCCGGCCCTTACCCCTCAGCAGCGACGCAGGCTCGCCTCCCTCGGTTTTGCTCCCGGCGGCGCACGGACACGGCGAGCCCGTCCATCCGATCGCCGCGAGTTGCCCGCTCCCCGCATGCCTGCCCTGAGCGAGCCGGCAATGCTTGATCCTCTCCCTGAACCCACTGAAAAATCAACGGCTTGAGGCCACCTCCAATTGCTTGAGCGCCGATGGCGCCGTGGTCCTGCCCCATTGCGGGCATGATCGATCGCGACGATCCTCATTCCACGAATAGAAGCAAGGATGGGGACATGATCTCAGCCCCCGACTGGACTCACTCTGTCGCGCGTCGCGTCTTCGTCTGTCTTCTGGCGCTCGTCGCGACAGGCGCCACGCAAGCCGCCGAACCCTATATTCTGGGTATCTCGGACAAGCTCGCCATCAAGGTCGTGCAATGGAAAGCCGCCGACTCCACCTTCGAGGAATGGAGCGCGCTCGGCGGCGACTACGTGGTCGGCGCCGATGGGAATGTGAACTTCCCCATGGTCGGCCCGACCGAAAGCCTGGGCAAAACCAGCACGCAGCTCGCCGCAGATCTCGGCACCGCCCTGCAGCAATCCCTTGGCCTGCCAACCGCACCTTCGGTCACGGTAGAGGTCTCCACCTACGGCCCCATCTACGTCTCAGGCGATGTCGGCTCCCCCGGCGAATACCCCTTCGCTCCCAACCTGACAGTCGTAAAAGCCCTGGCCCTCGCCGGCGGCGAACGCCGCAGTGCCGAAGCCGTGGTCCGCCCCGAAAAGGAAATGCTGAGCACCTCCGGCGCGCTCGACGTCCTCGAAGACGAATATGCCCGCCTCCTCATCCGCCGCGCCCGCCTCGATGCGGAACTGGCCAATCAGGAACAGATCGCCGTCCCCCCCGAGCTCGAAGGCCACCCGGACCTGCAATCGCTCCTCGCGGCCGAAACCGCCATCCTCGAAGCGCAGAAGCGCCAGGCCGAAGCCCAGTCGACCTCCCTCACCGACGAAGTCGGCCTGCTGACCACCCAGATCACTGCCTTCAACCAGAAGCAGACCAGCGCCGAGAGCCAGCTCGAAACCGCCCGCGATCAGTTGACCAAGATCACCGCCCTCTCCGACGATGGCCTGGCGCTCTCCTCCCGCGTCACCTCGCTCCAGACCAATGTGGCCGACCTCGAGACCCGCCTCCTCGACACCGAGACGGCAACCCTCCAGGCCCAGCAGGCCATCGCCACCGCCAATCGCGAACAGGCCCGCCTCACCGATCAGCGCATTTCCGATCTCACGCTCGAGCGTCAGACCGTCGACGGCCAGATCAGCGCCCTCGCCCTCAAAATCTCGACGCAAAAGGGCCTCGTGCAGGAAGCCGTGCTCTATACCGGCGTCTCCGCGCAGAGCGACACCGCCCCCTCCTACACCTACGTCATCATCCGCGACGGCGAGGAAATCCCTGCCGAGATCGGCACCCCACTCATTTCCGGCGACGTCGTCATCGCGCGCCTCGCCTTCGCACAGTGAGGACCCTTTTCAGATGAAACGCACCCTCGCCCTTCTGACCCTACTGACCACAGCCATCGCCACTCCCGCCCTCGCCCAGGACGCATTCTTCGACGATTTCGACGTGCTCGACCAATCCCGCTGGTACGTCGCCGATGGCTGGGCCAATGGCGCCCACCAGAACTGCACCTGGTCCACCGATCAGGTCACGGCCTCAGGCGGCATGCTCCGCGTCGGCTTTGCGCCGGGAGCCAAAGGGGACCGCCAATACCGCTGCGGCGAACTCCAGACCCGCAGCGCCTATAGCTACGGCACCTACGAAGCCCGCCTAAAGACGCCCTCCGGCGCCGGCCTCAACGCCGCCTTCTTCACCTATATCGGTCCACAGCAGGGCAAGCCGCATGACGAGATCGACTTCGAGATCCTCACCCGGGACACCGGCCACGTCGACACGACCACCTTCGTCAACGGCAAGAGCGGCGACGGCGAAATCGGCAGCGGCCAGTCCCACGCCCTGCCCTATCCGTCCGACAGCGACTTCATCACCTACGCCATAACCTGGGAGCCCCATCAGGTGCGCTTCTACATCAATGGCCAGCATGTCCGGACCATGGACGATCCAAAGACCATTCCGAGCAATGCCCAGCGCATCTTCTTCAGCCTCTGGGGATCAGACACCCTGACCGACTGGATGGGCGAGTTCACCCCTGTCACCGCCCCCATCGCAATGGAGGTCGACTGGGTTGCCTTCACCCCGCTCGACCAAGAATGCGCATTCGAACAATCCATCCTCTGCCAGGACTGAAAAGGACTTCTCGATGAAGCTGGTATTCTTCCGCGGCCACGTGCCCAATTTCGGCGATGAGTTGAACCTCCACGTCTGGCCCGCCCTCCTGCCAAAAGGCTTCCTCGACGAAGACGAGAGCGAGCTTTTTGTCGGCATCGGCTCCATCATCGGCGATCACCTCCCCGAAAAGTCGCGAAAGTTCGTCATGGGCTCGGGCTATGCCGGCTATATGGGCCTGCCTGACATCAAAGACGGCACCTGGGACATCCGCTTCGTCCGCGGCCCCAACACCGCCAAAACCCTCGGCATCGATCCCAAACTCTCCATCTGCGACAGCGCCATCCTCCTCCGCGCCATGGACCTGCCGCCCCCCGACGACAGCGTCAACATCGCCTTCATGCCCCATTATGAAAGCCTCGAACGTGGCGACTGGGCCGAGGCCTGCCGCCTTGCCGGCATGACCCTGATCGACGCCACTGCTCCGGTGGAAACCGTCCTCAGCCAGATCCGCGGCGCCCGCCTCCTCATCACCGAAGCCATGCACGGCGCCATCGTCGCCGATGCCCTGCGCACCCCCTGGATCGGCGCCCGCCCCATCTATGGCGGTCACCACAAAAAATGGCTCGACTGGGCCGGCGCCCTCAATGTCGACGTGCGCCTCAACGAGCTGAAGCCCACCAGCGTCCTCGAATACTACATCGCCCGCACCGGCCGCGGCGGCCGCCTGGGCAAGGTCGGCAAATTCAATGCCTCCCCCCTCGCCGCCATCCCCAACCGCATCCTCACCGGCCTCGCCGCCCAACACCTGCGGCAAATGGCCCGCCTGGAACCCCAGCTCAGCAGCGACGCAAAGATCGTCGAAGTCACCGAAAAAGCCCAAGCTGCAGTAGACACCTTCGTCCGCAGCCGCGTAGCGGTGAGCTAACTTTACGAGCGGACAGAGGGAGCAATGCCCTCTGTCTTACATCTCGAAGTCGTCATCATCGTCAGACGGGTTCAGAAGCGGCATGTTGACGGAGCTTGATATCGCGACGACTTCGATGTCGCCTTCGCGAATGCGGTAATCGTAGAAATACCGTCCCTCAGAAGACGCCGCAATCCCGGCACTGGAAGCCCGTCGTCCGAAAATCCGGCTTCCGCAAAGCCCGCGAGATCGCGCCTTACCGACTTTACCCGCTCCAGAAAATGCTCCGCCGCCGCACGGCTATGCTGACTAAGATAGGTCGCCTCCTGCCGAACATAGTCGGCGGCGTTCCTGGAGAGTTTGACTTTCATCAGGCGGCATTGCCGCGAACGATCTGCTCCACCTGCGCAATAACGTCATCCATGTCCTCGGCCTCGCCCTTGTCGAGCTGTGCAAGACCATCTGCGACGTTGAGAATTTCGGCGCCTTCGCCGGCCAGATAAAGCCGCATGGCGCGCACCATTACCCAGCTACGGGAACGGTCCGACGTTTTCGCAATGCGTTCGATTGCTTCCAGCACATCCATGGGCAGACGAAGAGTGATGGGGTCGGATAGCTGTGGCTTTGACATGGCTACACTCCAAATCAAACTACAGCGTATTACAAATTCAGCAATCGGTGAAGCCTACCGCTTCCGCCTAACAAACCCCACCAGCCGCAGCATCCGCTCCCGCCCGAGCACCACGACCACCACCCCATAGCTCGCCGCCGCAACACCAATCGTCGCCACGAGCCGCAATAGCGGTTCCGCCTCACCCATCTCCCGCTGCACCAGCCAGCCCGCGCCCCACATCATCGCCGTGGCCAAAACCGGCAGCGCGAACGACCCGAGATAAGACAGCAGGGAAATCCCCAGCAACCGCACCACCATGTGCAGCGTCGGCATCCACATCAGCGTATTGAGCACCACCAGCGACACGGTCAGCGGCAGCAGCCCCCAACCCGCGAACAGGAAGACGTAAAGCACCGTCACCGCCTGCTTGCTGAGGACGTAGTAAAACCACAGGTCCGCCTGCCCCTGGCTGCGGATCAGCGAGGCCTGCAATATCCCCACGGCGGTGAGCACGCCCAGCGCACAAAACGCCTGCACCACCGGCACGGCTTCGATCCAGTGATCGCCAAAAGCCAGCGGAATGAGATCCCCCGCCACCAGCGCCAACCCGACAAAGACCGGAAAAGCCACTACGGAGGATGCAAAGGTCCCCAGCAGATACGCCTCCCGCAGCTTCTCCTTCTCGCCCTGCATCGAAGACAGCAGCGAATAGGAAACAAGGTTCAGCGCCCCCGACAACAGGTCGGTGAGAATCTGAAAAATCCGCCGTGCAAAGCCATAGATACCCAGCCCCGCTGGCCCCAGCAGCGCCCCGATAAGCAACTGATCCAAGCTGATCGTGGTGATGAAATGATTGCCCGTCGAAAACAGCCCAAACGCCCTCAGGTCGCTCAGCGCCTTCAGGTCAAACCGGAACCCCGGCATCCACCGCGCTGCAATCAGCGCCCCTATACAGGTCGTCACCGACCCCGCCAATTGCGAAGCCGCTAGCGCCCAAAGCCCGAACCCGGCCCAAAGCAACCCCAGGCAAACCACTGCAGCAATTACAGACGCCGCCGTCGTCCGCAGCGCCAGCATCCGGAACGACATGGTCCGCACCAGCAGCGCATTGGGCACCGCCGCCGCCATATCAAAAATCACCCGCGCCGAAATGAATGGCACCAGCGCCACCAACAATGCATCGCCCGAAGACGAAGCCACAAACGGCGCCGCCACGCACAGCGCACCAAAAATGACCACCGCGGCGCCGACACACAGCCAGAACACCGTATCAAGATGCTTCGGCTCGATATCTGTCCGCTGAATCAGCGCCTCGCGAAACCCCGCCGGCGCCACGGCCAACCCGACCGTCGCGATACTCGCCGCAAAGGCGACAATCCCGAACTCCGCCGGCGTAAGCACCCGCGACGTCGCCAGAAACACCAGAAATCCGAGCAGCGCCGGCGCAAGGCTGCTGACCAGCGACCACATCGTGCCCTTGATCGCAGCCGAAGCTCGGCCCGATTTCAGATGATCGAGCCTCTTGCCTCCCGCTTCTGTCGTGACACTCATGCGCTGTGCCGCAACCCATCGCGCGAGGCGACGAAGCGTTCAAACTCCGGCGTCACCCGCCCCAGCAGCCGGATCATCATCCCGCGCGAACGCAGCTTTGCCGCCTCCACCGGGGACACATGCGGCGACAGCCCCAGCCCCAGCAGCGCCTTGCCCACATTTACCGCGCGCACGCCGATCGGCGTCGCAAACCGCGGATCGGTCAAAAACCGGGCCCGTTGCTCGGTGCTCGCCTCGGTCCAGACCCGCTGCCGCAGCGCCTGCACCGCCCGCTTCAGATCCAGCTCCCGACGCAAATACCCGGCATTCAGCTCCGCATTCCGCGTCGTCTGCTCGGCATTCTCCGCCCAGACCGCCAGCGGCTCCATAGCCACATAGACCGGCTCCACCACCGAATAGGTCCGCAGATATTCCTGCAGCGTCGCCGTGCATCCATACTGGATTTCGAGCGGCGACTTCGCCCTCAGTGACCAGAAGAGCCCACCATTGGAAACCCCGATCCCGGCCAGCAGCGCCATGCGGAAATCGTCCGCCTCATAAAGCCCCTCGGTGAAGAGCTCGTCGAGCACGCCGATATCGCTTACAGAAGCCCGCTCCGTGCCGCTCGCATATTCAAAATACTGATTGCGCAGCACGATCTCGACACCCCGGCTCCGCACCAGCGCGATATTGGCCGCGCAGAAATCGGGCAGGATGAAATTGTCATCCTCCACCACGCAGAAGAACTCCGCCCCGTGCGGGTTCTCCGCCGAAAAACAGTGGTCGATATTCTTCGAGGCAAAGAGCTGCGGCGTGTTCGCCGTATAGCGAATGCGCGCGTCCCCGATCGCCGCAACGACCGATCGCGCCGCCTGGTCCGGATCGTCGTCATAGACATCGCAGACCCAGTGCGGCCAGGATTGGTCGATCATCGAATAGAGCGCGCGGCGCAGCGCCTCGGGGCGCTTATAGGTCGGCGTGCGGAAGTGGACGAGGCCGGGCTGGTACTCGGACATGGCTGAAAAGACCTCCAGGACGGCGCCGCGCGGGCGCAGCGGATTGAGCGCGAAGGGCAAGCAGCCCCTGCGCGGCATAGATGAGAGTGGCAATGCCCATGATCGAGCGGATGGAGAACTCGAAGAACACCTCCACCTCGATGAAGCTGCGAAGGATCATCAGCGCCTGCAGCGCCAGCAGCAGCGCATTGGGCGCATTGGGCCGGGCAAAGGTATAGGCACCCATGGCAATGGCCCCGCCATAGATGATGATGATCTGCAGCGTCAGCCCGATCAGCCCGATCTCGACGGCATTGGAAATATAGGTGTTGTGAAAGTTGAACCCCGCGCCCGAAGGCACGTCGAACATCGACCAAAGCTCTTCGGCCGGCGCAAAGCCGATCACCCAGAACGAGCGATAACCCAGTCCCTGCAGGGGCCGCTCGGCAATAAAGCTCAGCCCCGTCGCCCAGAGATCAGTGCGCCCCGTCAGGGTCGCGTCCTTCCCCGAGCCTTCGAGGATTTCCGCTAGCAGCGTATCACCCGCCACCATGACCAGCAGCGCCAGCGCCGCCCCCACGATGACAAGCATCACGACGACAAACAGCTTCTGCATGCCCGTCAGCCGCGTGATCAGCAGCGTCAGGAGGATGATGGCCATGCAGGGCGCCAGCATGAGGATCGCACCCGCCGACTGAGCCAGCGCCAGTAGCGGTCCGGACAGGATCGCACCACCCACGCCCAGCAGTCGCAGGACGGGATGAGAATTCCGATCCACGGCAATCGCCACCGAGATCAGCGCAAAAACCGCAATATGCGCCGCCACGGCATTCTTACTGCCAAAAGCGCCAACCCAGGCCCCACCCAGCCCCGTCTTGCCAAAGGCCAAACTGGCCACGACGCCAATGCCATAAACGATGAACATCAGCCGCATCAGCGTCGACGTGGACACCCGTCCGGTGATTACAATGGCCACAGCCAGCGTAAACCCCAGTTGCAGCCCATAGCGCAGCGAATTGGACGGATAGAGCGACCACAGCGCCGTCAGCATGCAATAGGCCGGCAGCAGCAGCACCGGCCACCATCGCCTCAGGCTATCAATCGTCTGGTGCGGATTGCTGACCATCAGCAGCGCCCCACACCCCACGAAGGTCAGGGCGGCGAGCGAACCGAGCATGGCATTGAGCACCAGCGCCGCAAAGGCGCCGAATGTAAGCAGTGTCGCCATGTTGATGGTCACGCGCCCGGGCACTTGCATCAAGATGCCTCCCGCGCCATTTCCGGCTCTGCGATAATCGCCTCGGGAATGAACCCAGCCGCATAGCGCCCAGCCGCATCGAGCGGAATGCAACGCACCGCGCCCGTCCCGCGCCGAGCCGCCAGCCCGCGCCAAGTTTCACGCATGGCCGGCGCCGACCAATCCGTCAGCGACACAGGCACGTAGGCCGGCACCATCTCACCCGCCCCCGCGCCAAGCACGAGCACAGGCGACGGCAGGGTAGCCTTCTCCGGTTCAGCCCGTCGCCGCCTACCTTCGGCAAACGACGACCAAAGCCGCCCGACATGTCCCGGATTTCTCGCCACAAGCCCCAGCACCGAAGCCAGCCGTCGCGCCTTCACGGCCGCAACCAGCCGCTCATAAGCCAGCCCCTGCTCCAACCCTGAAAGTCTCTGCGCAAACGCCGCCGCGATCCGCCCATCGAGCGTCCCAAAGGCACCAACCAGCGCCCTCTGCCGCGCCACCATGGCTTCCATATCGGCGACCGAAAGCCGATGCGAAATCGACCCCGAATGCCGGCGATAGAGATAAAACGGCTCCGGCACGATCAGCATGCGCGCGCCTTCGAGCAGCAGCCGCAAGATCAGGTCAAAATCCTCCCCGATGCGCAGCGCCTCGTCATAGCGAACCGCCTTCAGCCGCTCCGCCGAAATCAACGGCTTCAAATAGCCGAGCGCCGGTGAACCATCGGTCCCCGCCAGCACCCAGCGCTCGGTCGAAACCAGAAAGCTCCGCTCCACGCCCTCGCCCAGCATCAGGCGAGGCGCAGAGCCATCCTCGAAAAACAGCAGGAGGTCATCGGCCACGATATCGGCATCATGCGCCGCCGCAGCCGCCAGCAATCGCTCAAACCGTTCTGGATGAATGATGTCATCGGAATCCACGACCGCGATCCAGCGCCCGCGTGCCATATCCAGCGCCCGATTGCGACACCGCGCCGGCCCGCCATTGGCGTCGGCCGTAATGAGCCTGACCCGCCCATCAACCTCCATCAGCCGCCGCACATGCGCCAGACTATCGTCCCGCGAACCATCATCGCTGACGATCACCTCGATATCACTCACACTCTGCCGCAGCACCGAGTGGAGGGCGTGAAGGATCTTCTCGCCCGCCTCGAAATTGGCCATCACCACCGAGATTAGCGGCGCGGCACCAGCCGTCGCTTCAGGCAATATCGACATCGGCCGCAGCCGTTTCCTGGGGCGCCCCATCGAGCTGCCCGATCAGCGCCGAGAACTTCTCCATCTGCGCTTCGAGTTGCGCCACGCGCTTCCGTGCATTGGAGGCACTCTGCTCGGCCGAGCGGATCACCGCCTCGTCGGCCGCAGCCCGCATTCCATACTCTTCCGAAGTATCGAGCATGGTGGCCGCCTGCGCATAATACATGCTCATGCGCTGCTTCAGCCCGTCGCGTTCGCGGCGAGCATCGGCGAGAGCCATCAAAATGGCATTGCGCACGGTTTCCATTCGGGCCTGGTCGGTCTCGGCGTCCCGGCCCGGATTGCGGGTGCGAAAGGCACCCGGTCGAAGCGAAAGAATGGCCATATGGTTCTCCTACCGGCTGCCGGTTCGAAGGGCGACAACCCTTACGGTCTTGAGAAGAATGACCATGTCGCCAGTAAAGCTCCATTCGCGCACATAGGTGCTGTCGAGCTGCACGCGCTGGTCATAGCCCACATCGCTGCGACCGCTGACCTGCCAGAGCCCGGTAATGCCCGGCCGCACGGCCGAATAATCCTCGATGCGCTCGGCATAGCGAATGACTTCGTCCTGCACGATGGGACGCGGCCCCACGAGGCTCATGTCCCCGCGAATGACATTGATCAGCTGCGGCAGTTCATCAAGGCTGGTCACGCGCAGGAACCGGCCAAGCCTGGTGATCCGCGGATCATTGCGCAGCTTCTGCGTTTCTTCCCATTCGGCCCGCGCCGCCGGGAAAAGCTCAAGATGACGCTGCAGCGCCTCCTGGGAATTGACTACCATGGAGCGGAATTTGAGGCACCGGAACCGGCGCCCGTTGAGCCCGAGCCGCTCATGCCCGAAAAAGATCGGGCCGCGGTCGGTTGAAAACATGATGACGGCGATGAAGAATATGGCCGGCAGCGCAAAGATCAGCATGGCGGATGCCGCGACCACATCGAAGGCACGTTTGGCGACGCCCCCACGGGGCATGCCGGCTTTGCTCGGATAGGTAGTTTCGCCGACTTCGGCATTGATGATCGACATGATGTTCTCTCTCGCAGAATGGACTTGCGAAGAAAGGCAGCAGAGCCCGCCTTTTCTTGACGTGCGGAAGGGGTCGCAGAAGCGCCATGCGCTTAAGCGAAACCGGGTTTCTCACTCATCTCTGATAGGCCCCGAACATCTGTCCGGAGACGCCGCATTTGCGGTCGAGGCCTGTGGCTTGCCCCGACATATGGTGAACCAAACATGATGAGAAATGCGTATCAACGCCTCTCATGCATAGCTGTCATGCAGGGGGGCGGTCACAAAATTGCCCCAAGAAACGATGGGCAAAGCGAGGTAAATCAAGCCCTTAAGAAGAGCGCATCACTCGCGGATGGGATATACTGTACTAAAGTACAGAAGTGCGTTTTCAGGCGCGTCAAACAAGTAACCACACGTAGAATTGGCCGTATTGCCGCTCTGTCTTAAAGGCTGAACAGGAACATCACCCCGTTCCAGACGAGATAGATGCCGACCCAGGCCAGAGCCATCACGCCGATGGCAACCAGCCCCCAGGGCCAGGGAAAAGGCGCACGTTGGCCGGTGTTGGAGGGGGCTGCCAGAGGCACCTTGCGGGCCGCGCCATCCTCGGGCCTGTCACCGTCCACGTTCATCCTCCATCTGGCGGGCGTTCTTGTCAGGCGGCGCCATTTGAGCCGCAGCCATTTTCCTACCAGTACCCGGTAAATACACCCCTCGCGGACAGATTAAAATACGCAGGGCCTTCACGACTGCGTAGCGCGGCGCTTTTGGCAGCGATTTTCCAGCTCGCCGCACTCATTCGCCTTTACTTGCGACCGCGCCTCGCAGCCAGGAAAGGACTTGCAAATATATGAAAATACTTATCTGCAGCGTCTGGCATCAAATCGATAAAATGGCGCCTATGTGACCAATTGCCTTGAAACTAGGCAAAATGAATCGAGAGCAAAACTGCAATCGAGCCATGCGGTTCAGGAACCCAATTTGGCTGGATCGACTTTGGTCTACATGCTCCAATTCAACCTGTTGTTACCCTCAATCAGGAGAAAGCCATGGTAAAACGCGTCAAAACTGCCGTTTTCCCGGTCGCAGGCCTCGGAACACGTTTCCTGCCGGCCACCAAGGCCATGCCGAAAGAGATGCTGACGGTCGTCGATCGTCCCCTCATTCAATATGCAGTGGACGAAGCGCGCGAAGCCGGAATCACCCACTTCGTCTTCGTCACCGGCCGCAACAAGGGCGTTATCGAAGACCATTTCGATCGCCAGTTCGAGCTTGAGACCACGCTCGAATCCCGCGGCAAGACCGCCGCCCTCGAGGCCCTGCAAAAGGACCTGCCCTCGGCCGGCCGCACCAGCTTCACCCGCCAGCAGGAGCCGCTCGGTCTCGGCCACGCCGTCTGGTGCGCCCGCGATATCGTCGGCGACGAGCCCTTCGCCCTCCTCCTCCCCGACATGCTGTTCAAGAGCCACCGCGGCGTTCTCAAGCAGATGATGGAAGCCTATGAGGAAATCGGCGGCAACATCATCGCCGTCGAGGAAGTGCCGCACCAGGAAGTGTCGTCCTATGGCGTCGTCGGCCGTGGCACCGGCACCGATGCCGGTTTCCGCATCACCGACATGGTGGAAAAGCCAAAGCCCCAGGACGCCCCGTCCAATCTCATCATCTCCGGCCGCTACATCCTGCAGCCCGAAGTCTTCAATCTCCTCGCCGACCAGCCCCGCGGCGCCGGCGGTGAAATCCAGCTCACCGACGCCATGCAGACCCTCATGCACACCCAACCCTTCGCCGGCGTCAAATATGAAGGCCAGTCCTTCGATTGCGGCTCGAAGGTGGGCTTCCTCACCGCCAACGTCGCCTACGCCCTCGACCGCGACGACATCGCCGACGGCTTCCTCACTGCCCTCGGCAAACTCGGCCTCCACACCGCCCTCATCGACGGCATGAAAATCGCCGCAGAATAAGCCTCTCCCACGCTCTCCCAAACGAATGGGCCGCCCAGATCAACCGGGCGGCCCATTCGTTTTTGCTGACGTCCGAACGCATGCAGTTCCCATTGCCCTCTCGGTGTCATCCCCGCGAAAGCGGGGACCTCCGTTTCCAAACAGCGGTTCCCGCTTTCGCGGGAATGACACCGTGGAAGGAACTGTGAAGACTGCGGCTTGCGCCTCCCTCCCCCTTGTGGGGAGGGAACGAGGGTGGGGGCCTAGGAGCCACAAAAAAGGGCTCCCGGATCAAACCCGGAAGCCCAAAAGCAAACTGGCGCTGTTTGAAGATCAGCCCTCCGCCCCCTCAGTTTCCTTCGCCGCACGCACTTCACCGCGATAAGCAAACCGCTCCAGGCCGCCAATATCGGTAAACTTCGGCAAGGTGCCAAGATCGACCTTGTTGAGCACCACGCCAACGACATGATCAGCCAGTTCCGGCTCGCGCTCGAATACATTGCGCACCAGGCGCCGCGGGGTTTTCCCCCACTCCGTCACCAGCACACTGGCATCGGTTAGCGGCAGCACCGAGAGCGCGTCAATCACCGGCCCCAGCGCCGGCAGATCGATAATGACATAATCGAACTGCCCCCGCGCCTCGGCCAAAACCTTCTGCATGGCAATGCTCGAAAGATCGCCGCCGCCCGCCTCCGGGGCACTGGCCGAAAGCATGACGAGCCCCGTTTCGAGATCCGTCGTCGCCGCATTGCGCCAATCGCCCTGCTGCGAAGGCATGATCCGCGTGGGAATACCGTTCCGACCCGCACCAAGATCGGCATCGAGCAACAGCACCCGCGATCCCATCGCCGTCAGCATTTCCGCAAAGGACATTGCGAAGGTCGATTTCCCCTCATTGGGCAAAACCGACAGCACGCCGATCACGGCGGTGCCGCGATCCGACACCGGCTGCAATACCAACCGCGTCGATTTCAGCGCTTCGGCATAAGGCGCACCCCATCGCCGCCCGACGCGCGTGCCCAAGGCCCCACGCACCAGCGTGCGAATAGTCCGCCGCCGCGCCTCTGCGCTCTCCCCACGCCCGATCTGCAGCTTCGGCATATAGCCAAGGAACCGAATGCCCAGCTCGCGGCGCACCTTCGACCCAGTCCGGAATCCACTCTCGCGCAGTTCATTGAGAACACCCAGCACCGCGCCGAAGAAGCACCCGGCAATCACCGCCGCCGCCAGAATGACCATGGTCTTCGGGCTCGCCGGCTGCTCGGGCAGCAGCGCATCCGTCACGATACGCACCGACGGAATGGGGAAACTCTGCCGCTGCACCGCCTCCTCATAGCGCGCCAGATAGCTGTTATAGAGCGTGCGCAAAGCATCGGAACGCTGCTGCAACTCATTGAGCCGCACCTGCTCCTGCCCGATAGCGCCGGCGCTCTGCCCTTCAGCATTGATATCGCCGCGCAGCCCGGCTTCCTGCTCCTGCGCAATGGCCAACTGCGTCCGATATTGTTGATCAAGAGTCTGCAGCAGCGCAAAAATCCGGCTATCTAGCGCCCCCTTCTCTGCCTTCAACACCACCAGTTGCGGATGGTCGGCGCCATAGCTGGCCTCCACCTCGGCAATCCGGCTCGTCAGCGTCGCCACCTGATTGCGCAGCAACGAAAGCTCCGCCGGATCGGTCTGTGCGCCACTCAGCAGCGCCACCGAGCTCGAAGCCGCTTCCGGCCCTGCCGCCACCACGGCACCAACCTGCGCTGAAAGCGCCCGCAGCCGCGCCGTCTCCGCCTGCGCATCCGCTAACTTGGTGGAAAGGCTTTCAATCCGCTGGGCCGTCAGATCGCGATCCTGCCCCACGGACAGCCCCGTCTCCTGCCGATATTGTTCAATGGCTAGAATAGCCTGGCGCTGGCTTTCGCCAATCTCGGCCAACCGCTGCTGCAGCCAATCGGCCGCCGCACCCGTCGCCTCAAGCTCCGCGTTCAACTGATCCTGCAGCAGCGCCTTGCCATAAGCCTGCGCGATCCGCTGTGCCAATTCGGGCGTCGCTGCTTCATAGCCCACACGAATGATCGAGCTGCGCCCCATGCGGTCCACCACCACATTGGCGCGCAACATGCCCACCACCTCATCAAGGCTCGCCTCCAGCGCCATCGGTTGCGCCTTCGGACCAAGCCCGATCAGGCCCTTAGCACGCTGGCTGAACGATGGCGGCGGATTGAGAAATTCCTGATCGGTCATCAGGTTCTCCGTCTCGGCCACCGCTTTCGCCACGCGGCTCGAACGCAAAACCTCGATCTGATTAAGCACCTGCGCCTCAAGATCGGTCGTGCTGGTGGGCGTTGACTCCCCGCTCGTCACCTGCTCCAGCTTCTTGTCGATCAGGATCTGCCCAGCCGACAGATAGCTCCGCGGTGCCATGGTGAGGTAAAACCCGGCCAGCACCACCATCACGGCAACACACAGCCCAAGCACCAGCGCCTGCCGCCTGATCAGCGAAAAGATGCGATCGAGATCAATGGTCTTCAGGTCCGATGGCTGAGGCGCCACCGCTTCGGGATACAGGTTCTTTTCAAGCATATTTTGTCCTTGGCTGTTTCAGCTAGGAAGCGGCCGGCTGGCCATAGTGTTCGGCCTTTGCGAGGCCCAGAATGCCCCCCGCCACGCCCATGTGAAGCACCGCGCGCAGCCAGTTGCGGCGCCGCGATACCGGCGAGAAGGCCGTCAGTCCGGCCATCACACAGCAAAAGGAAATCTTAGCCATCACCACGGGCAGCCGCTTCAGCGGCGAACCACCGAGCAGCATGCCATGCGTCTGCCCAAACCGCAGACGGCGCTTGGTCAGCCAATCCATGCTCGCCCGCGCCGCCGGCACCGGTTCCTCGACCACCGCCTCGGGCGCATAGTCGATCTTCCCGCCCAGCCCCGTCAGCCGATAGAAAAAGTCCGTATCTTCCCCGCCCGAACGACCCAGGGCCGTATTGAAGCGCAACGCCCGGAACGGCGCGACCCAGCGGATCAGCACATTACAGGTATAGCCAGTGCGGATTTCCCCGCCGACAAACACCGGCAGGGTCGAGTGGAAATCTCCCTCGACCATCCATTCCGGCGCATCAGCATCATAGATCGCGCGCACCGGCCCCAACACCGCCGCCGCGCCACTGGCCTGCGCCTTTTCAAGTAGTGCCTTCAGCCAACCCTGGCTCACCACCTCGTCGTCATCGACAAAGGCAACGAAGTCGCCATCTGCCGCCTCAAGACAGGCATTGCGCGCAATACAAATATTGGCCGCCGGCGCATGCACATAGGTGACCTTCATGCCCATTTTCTTCCGCAGCGCCTCCACCCGCTCCCGGGCCGAAGGCACCTCATCATTGTCGGCAATGATCACGCGCAGCTCATGCACACCCCGATCGAGCCGCGCCACCGAGCGCAGCGTTTCGACCAGGAACGGACGCCTGTAAGTGCAGATGCAGATATCGATCCGTGCCATTCGGCCTCACACGGTTTCGCGCCGAAACGGGCGCTGGACGAGATGCAGCCAGAAGCCGGACGACCAGGCGAAATGCATGATCATAGCGGCCCAGCCAACGAGCGGAGACAGCACCATCGGCGTGCCATATTCGGGATAGTGTTTTTGCGCCGCATGCATGCCGAGCGCGATGCACCCGACACCCCACAGCGCCAGCGGAATGAGAAAGGCCCAGTGCCAGATCGATAGCACCGCCAGCAGCACCACCGGCAAGATCGCCAGCGGCGCCATCTGCCGCAGCCGCGGCCGCATCCGATGCTTCAGGATATTGCGCGCCCTACCCCCGCCATAACCAAAATACTGCCGGAACAGCCCAGCCATGGTCGAGCGCGGATAGTAGATCATGCCCGTCCGGTCAGTGAGCCAGATCGTGTGCCCCTTGGCCCGCAGCCGGAAATCCAGCTCCGCATCCTCATTGGCACGGAACGTCTCGTCATAGCCGCCGACCTCCCGGAACGCATCGACCCGCATCAGCGCATGATGCCCATGGTCCACCGGCCCACTACCAAGCCCCATGCGATGCGCCGAACCACCGGTACCAATCGGCGAATTCTGCGCCGTCGCCACCGCGCGTTGAAAGGCGGCGTGGCCCTTGGTCGTCATGGGGACTACGACACTCGCCACGCCGCGCTCCTCCGCCTCAGCGACCAGCGCGCGGCAGAAATCATCGGGATAGGTCCCATGCGCATCGATGCGGATGAGATAGTCCACACCATCGCCAAACTGCGCTACGGCAAGATTGATCGCCGCCGACTGTATCCGCCGCGGATTGTGCATCAGCACCAGGCGCGGCGCCTCCACCGCCCGCGCCAGCACAATGTCCCGCGTCCCATCGGTGCTACCGCCATCAGCCACGACGACCCGCGCATCCAGCGCCTCCGCCTCGGCCAGCAGCAGATCGAGCAGTGGTCCGATATGCCGGCTCTCGTTCAGCGTCGGTACGATAATGAGAACGCCGCTCATGCCGCCATCTCCGTCTGAAGTTTGATTCCGCCGACACCGGCCAACCGCGACACCAACGCCACGCATTCCTCCGCCTCGCAGCGGAAGGCGCGCTTCCCAACAGCCGCAACGGCTTCCGCCAGACCGCGCAGCCGCTCCGGTGTCATCCCGCCAAACAGCTCGACCAGCGTTTGTTGCTCGATGTCCGGAATGACGACGCCAATCCCGTGCCGCTCGATAAAAGCCGCCGTCTCGGTTCCTGCCAGCGCGATCGCGACCGCCCCATTGAGGCACCCCTCATAGATCCGATTGGGCAGCAGCCAGGCCGAGTTCTGCCCTTCCTCGAAGAAGTCGATGGCCCAGACCAGGTGCACCTCCGAATAGATCGCAGGCAGATCATCAGGATACCGATAGGCCCCGCCAAAACTTACATGCGGCGCCGCTTCAACCGTCACGTGAAAATCCTCGAACTCAGTCAGCGCTGGCCGCCCCCGCAAGGTCACCTCCAGCTTGCCGCGCAGCGCGCGCGAAACGCCATCCAGCGCCGCCAGCGATTTCCTGCACCGCAGCGCCCCAAACCAGCCGAGCTGCACCGGCCCCTCGACGCCATCCAGCGCCGCATTGCGCCCGACGGCCTCATGATCAGGCGCAAAAACCTTGTTCTCGATCAGCAGCGCCGGCGGCGCCCCCTGCTCGTCAAAATAGCGTTCGAGAAATGCCGGCGAACTCGTAATCAGCAGGTTTGCCTTCTGCATCAGCCGCTGCTCCACGGCCCGCATGCCGCGCCCCAGCCTGTCCTGCCGCAGCATCAACCTATGGATATCGAGGCATTCATAGACCAGCGCCGGCGGCTCATCCCAAAGCGACAGCAGCCCCTCGGCCACCGCCAGCATTTCGAGATTGCGCGCGATGATCACATCCGGACGCGCCAACACCTTGGCCCAGCGCTTCACCCCATAGCGCGCCTTCAGCGTCGCCAGCAGCCGCTGCAGCATGCGCGCGTCATGGGTAATATCGAGTTCGACCACGGTCTCGGCCGGCAGATCCGCCAGCGGCGCATCGGCGCGACGAAACCCGGCTATTTCCACCTCTGCTCCACCCAGGCGCAGCATGGCCAGCCGCCGCGCTACCGCGGGGTCGGAGAGGTTGTGGACCAGGTAGAGAATTCTCGGCAAGAACGCATCTCCCATCCAAAGCTAAGTGCCCAAGTGGAGATGTTCCGAGCTATGCGGTCAACGCGACCAACCGTGACTGAGAACTGCGCTCAACGCATGCCCCAAAGCCGCCACAATTGAACCGCGGCAAGGCGGGGCTTTGCGCCACCCCGCCCCGCTGGTGCCACAAGTCGAATCCCTATCGGGCCGCCAGATGCTGCCCGGTCAAGGAGTGTTTTGCCTTGGCGAGATCGGCCGGAACGCCCTCGAACTGCACATTCCCGCCTTCATTGCCGGCCCCCGGCCCCAGGTCGATCACCCAGTCGGCGCGCGAAATCACATCGAGATTGTGCTCGATGACGATCACGGAAGACCCAGCCTCGACGAGCCGGTCAAACAGCCCGATCAGCGTATCGACGTCATTCATGTGCAGGCCCGTCGTCGGCTCGTCGAGCACATAGATATTGCCCTTCTTGCCCAGCTCCGCCGCCAGCTTCAGCCGCTGCCTTTCCCCGCCAGACAGCGTTGACAGCGGCTGCCCCAGCGTCAGATAGCCAAGCCCCACATCCACCAGTCCCTGCAGGATTTTGGCCACCGCCGGCTCGGTGAAAAACTTCGCTGCGTCCTCGATGCTCATCTCATAGACATCCGCAATCGACTTGCCGCGCAGCTCATGCGCCAGCACTTCGGGCAGGAAGCGCTTGCCCTCGCAGGTCTCGCAAGTGGTGATCATCGGATCGAGATGCGCGAGGTCGGTATAAATCACCCCCAGCCCATTGCAGTCGGGACACGCTCCCTTGGAATTGGCCGAGAACAGCGAAGCCTCGACCCCATTTGCCTTGGCAAACGCCTTGCGCACATTGTCCAGAATACCCGTATAAGTCGCCGTATTACTCCGCCGCGACCCACGCGCTAGGTTCTGGTCGATGATGATCGTGTCAGGGTAAGCCACCGGCAGACACCCCTGGATCAGGCTCGATTTCCCCGACCCGGCCACGCCCGTCACCGCCGTCAGCACACCACGCGGAATGGCGACCGAAACGTCCTTGAGGTTATTGATCCCTGCCTTCTCGATCTTCAGCGCCTCGCCCTTGGCCGCCCGCACCTTGTCCTTGATCGGCTGATGCTTCTTCATGTGATTGCCGGTCAGCGTCCCCGACCCCAGCAACCCCGCAAAGTCGCCCTCATAGACCACCTCGCCGCCCTTCGACCCCGCGAACGGCCCCATATCGACCACATGGTCGGCAATGGCGATCATGTCCGGCTTGTGCTCGACAATGAGCACCGTATTGCCCTTGTCCCGCAACTGCGTCATCAGCCCGGCCAACCGCCCCACATCATGCGGATGCAGCCCCACCGAAGGCTCGTCGAATACATAGGTGATATCGGTCAGCGACGACCCCAGATGCCGCACCATCTTCACCCGCTGGCTCTCCCCGCCCGACAGCGTCGAACTTTCGCGATCAAGGCTGAGATAACCCAGCCCGATGGTGACCAGGTTCTCGAGCCGCAGCGCCAACGCCTCCAGCATCGGCCCCACCTGCGGCGCCTCTATGGAGCGAATGAACGGCGCCAGATCGCTCACTTGCATGCCGGATAGGTCGGCAATCGACTTGCCCTTGATGGTCGACGTCAGCGCCGCCTGATTAAGCCGCGTCCCGTGACAAGCCGGACAGACGGCGCGGGTAAAAATCTTCTCGTATTCGCGCAGCACATGCGGCTGCAGGCTTTCCGGGTCCTTTGAGCCCAACCCCTTCTTGAGCTTGGCCACCACGCCCTCATAGGTCAGTCCGATTTTTCCGACTTTGATCTTCCGCCCATCGTCGAGATGCAGCAGGTTCTCCCGCTCCTCCGCGGAAAAATCCTTGACCTTCTTGTCCATATTGAACAGGCCGGAATTGGCGTAGATCTCCCACCACCAGCTATCGACGGCAAAGTCCTTGGGCAGGATCGCGCCCTCATTAAGCGACCTGTTCTCGTCGATCACCGCCGCCATATCCATGGCCGCCACCTGCCCGATCCCCTCGCAATCCCCGCACATGCCGCGTGGGTCATTGTAGGAATAAAGCGATGGTGCCCCAAGCTTGGGCTCCGCCAGCCGCGAAAACAGCACCCGCAACATCTGCGCCGCATCGGTCACCGTCGCCACGGTCGAGCGCGAATTGCCGCCCAACCGCTGTTGGTCGACAATGACCGCCGCCGAAATGTTTTCGAGCTGATCGGCATCCGGCTGCCCATAGCGCGGCATGAACTGCTGCACGAAAGCGGGATAGGTCTCGTTGATTAGCCGCTGGCTCTCCGCCGCAATGGTCCCAAACACCAGCGACGACTTCCCCGATCCCGACACTCCGGTAAACACCGTGATCTTGCGCTTCGGAATATCGAGCGACACATCCTTGAGATTGTTCTCCCGCGCCCCGCGAATGACGATCGAACCATAAAGCGACGTATCGGACATCAAAACTCCCTCAAGCAAATCTGGTCAGCAGACGAACCTTGCCTGCTCTCTTTGACACGACGTGTCAGCAAGCCCGATTTCGACGACGACTAGCAAATTCAACCGGACTGCGCTCCTCCAACCCCACCCACGACGTCATTCCCGCGGAAGCGGGAATCTCCCCTCTCTCCCCAAAAACGGAGATCCCCGCTTTCGCGGGGATGACACAGTGTTTGCAATTGATCGCGCATACTGGGACGCCCTAGTGCCCCGTGCCGCCAATCAACCTCTGGCGGATCGCCGTCGACATATTGTCGAACAGGAACACCACGAACAGGATCAGCAGCACCATATAGGCCACCTTGTCCCAGTCCGAATTGGTGCCCATCGACTCCAGCAGCTTCAAACCGATACCGCCCGCACCCACGGCGCCAATAACGGTCGCCGAGCGCGTATTGCTCTCCCAAAAGTAGAGCGACTGCGACACGAACACCGGCAGCACCTGGGGCACCACGCCATAGCGATTGACCGAGGCCGGGCTCGCGCCCACCGACTTCATGCCCTCGCGCTGCTTGTCGTCCACATTCTCCAGCGCCTCGGCATAGACTTTTCCGAGTGCACCGGTATCGGTGAAAAAGATCGCCGCAATGCCCGGGATCGGGCCGGGGCCAAAGCCGCGGGTAAAGAACAGCGCCCAGATCAACATGTCGACCGAGCGGATGAAGTCGAAGAACCGCTTCATCAGCCAGTTGGTCGTCCGGTTCGGCGTAATAGTCCGCGCCGCAAAGAAGGCCAGCGGGAACGCGAGCAACGTCGCCAAGAGCGTACCGACGAAAGCCATCACCAGCGTCTGGAACAGCTTTACGAGAATATCCGCATGCTGCCAGGCCTGATTGTTGAGCCACTGGTTGACCACGAACTGCGCGTTCGACATATCCGGATTGACCCGGTCACCCGAGAACATCAGCCCGATCGAAGAGAAGAAATCATGCCCCCAGAGCGGCGATTTCGGATCGTAGAGGAAATTGGCCCAGCCAAAGAAGCGGCGCTGCACATAGACCTGTTTGTCGCGGATCTCGGCCTGGCCTTCAAAGCCAAAGTCGACGATCACCTTCTGGCGGTCCTGCTGGATCGCGGCTGGCGCGCCTTCCGGTGCCGTCGCGGCGCCGTCAGCGATCATCACCGGCCAGGCTTCGCCACCGACATAGACCTGAACTTCGGTCGTCGTGATATCGAGCCGGTCCGCCTCGCTGCCGAAGGTTACCGTCATACTGCCGTCGTCGTGCGGCGTCAGCCAGTCGATCTCGGCGCCAACCGGATACTGCCCGCGGCTCGACCATTGCGGCGTGATCGTCCCACCCTCGCCAAAGCGCAGGCGCGGCGTAGCACGCCAGCTATACCAGTCCTGCACATAGATCGAGGCGCGATCCCATTTGCCGTTCTGCAGGGCCGGTCCAACATTGAAGAAGAACCAGCAGAAAACGAGATAGAACACCGTCGCGACAAGCCCGACGATCAGGCCATGTCGCTTGAAGAACGAGGTCTTGAACACCTCGGGAAATTTCTGTTCGAGCCGAGCGCGCTCGGCAGCACTGATCGCTGACATCTTTACACGCTCGCCTTTCCGAAATTGAGACTTGCATCGCCCACGAGGCGCCCCCGCAGCCAGCCCGAGAACTGGTCGATGGCAATGATGGTCACGAGCAGCAGGATGATGATCGCATAGGTCTGCGCCGCATAATCGCGCCCGATGGAGAGGCGAAACACTTCGCCGATACCGCCGCCACCCACCGCACCGATAATGGTCGAGGCGCGCACGTTGATCTCCATGCGGAGGAGACCATAGGAGACGAAGTTTGGCATCACCTGCGGCACAATGGCGTAGCGCACGCGCTCGAGCCAACTCGCACCCACCGATTTTAGCCCCTCATCGGGCTTCATGTCGGCATTTTCGACGACCTCGAAGAACAGTTTTCCGAGCGCCCCGATCGTATGCAGCGACACCGCCGCAATAGCCGCAATCGGGCCGATGGAGAGCACGGCCGTAAGCAGACCAGCGATGACGATTTCCGGGAAAGCGCGCATCACTTCCATGATGCGCCGCACGATCCACCGCACCGCTCCCGCGCCAACAAGGTTCGTGGCAGCGAAGAAGCAGAGAAAGAAGGCAAAGGCACCACCAATAATGGTCGAAACCACGGCGATATTCACCGTCACGACCAGCTGGTAGATGAAATTCGGGATGTAGAACGTATCGGTCAGCCAGATATTGCTCGACGTATAGTCGTACTTGGCCGACCCGTCGAAATAGGGCGACTCCAGCCCGAACATGGCGCGAAAGATCTCGAATGGATCGCGCGGCATGAAGTTCTTGATGAAGTCGAACATATAGGGGAGGCGTTCGAAGAACTTCCCCGAATTGGCCGAGTTGGCATAGGACATTGCCGCAAACAGTGCGACCAAAACGCCGATCACGACGAGGATCGTATAGATCCGCCGCGTCCTGACCTGGCCGCGATAGTGCTCCAGCAGCGTCGCGCCCACCTGCGAAAGTCCAGTCGAACTGTGGGTAGTATCGGCCATGGGCAGGAGCTTTCCAAACTCTCGATGTCACCCCGGCGAAGGCCGGGGCCCATCCCGAGATCTCAAGATGGATCCCGGCCTTCGCCGGGATGACACCGAGTGTGGGAACAAGTTGGTGGCGAAGCCGAAGCATCGCCACCAGGGATAAAAGATTAACCGCCGATCACCGACTTACGAGCGTCGATGATGGTCTGGTAGAGCGGCTGGCCGGCGTCGACGAAGTTGGTGTAGCCACCAGCGGTGAACGCGTCGAAGCATTCGAAGTCGGTTTCCGGCAGGGCCTTGAAGAAGGCGGTAACCTGAGCCTTCGTTTCAGCCGGGAGCTTGTTGGAAACCATCAGCGGGCCGTTCGGGATGATCGGGGACTGCCAGACTTCAACCAGGTCGTCCATGTCGAGCAGACCCTTGTCGACCATGATGCGCAGGTTGCCGGAAGTGTAGCCTTCCGAGAATTCGCCCTGGCCCGAACCGAAGGTGGTGCCAACATCCCAGGTGCCGTCGAGAACGCCGAGCACGAGGTTTTCGTGGCCGCCGCCAAAGCCGGTTTCGCTGTAGAATTCAGCGATCGGAGCGCCGATATCGGCCGGCAGGGACACGTTCGGGATCAGGTAGCCCGAGGTGGAATCGGGATCGGCGAAGCCGAGCTTCTTGCCCTTGGTCGAAGCCAGATCGGTGATACCCGAGTCAGCGCGAGCAACCATGATCGTGTGGTAGCCGGTCGAACCGTCAGCCTGCTGGGTGGTCAGCACCGGGTCAACGGCTTCCGGGTCCTGCAGGTAGATGGCGGCATAGGACGAAGCGCCCATGATGGCGATGTCGATGGTGCCACCGAGCAGGCCCTGGATGATGCCGTTATAGTCGGGCGAGGGGAAGAACTGGACTTCGGAAACGCCGGTTGCGGCCTTCAGCGGCTCGGCAACGCATTCCGAACGACGCAGCTGGTCGGCTTCGTTTTCGCCGCCATCGAGACCGATGCGGAGGACGGTGACGTCCTGAGCAAAGGCAGCGGTCGACATCGAGAGGGCCACGGAGGCCAGGAGCAGTTTACGGATCGCGGACACGGGAAGTCTCCTTTGGTGACGCGGGATAGGTCTTCGGCTTCCAAGGGCCGATGACTTAGGGAGCCTGCTGCGCGTTGGTCGGCGTACGCGGCAGGAATTGCACGGGCGCGATCGAGGTCGAGGTCATGGCTTCCGAAAAAGCCTCCTTCAAACCATCGGCGCCGTAGATGGTGCGAGCGACGTCCGTCGTCAGCTCGTCGGGCGTACCGTCAAACACCACCTTGCCCTGGCTCATTCCGACGATGCGCTCGCAATAAGCGCGCGCCGTGTCGAGCGTATGCAGGTTGGTGATGACGGTGATACCTTCGGCATTGATGTCACGGAGGCTGTCCATGACGATCTGCGCATTGCGCGGATCAAGGCTGGCGATCGGTTCGTCCGCCAGGATCATCTTCGGATTTTGCATCAGGGCGCGAGCGATGGCCACGCGCTGCTGCTGACCGCCGGAAAGCGTCTGGGCCCACTGCATGGCAGTCTGGGCAATGTCGAGACGATCGAGGGCCTTCAGCGCTTCAAGCTGCTCTTCCGGGGTAAAAACCTGCAGCAGGTTCAGCACGGGATTGCGGCCATTGAGCCGGCCGAGCATCACATTGGTGATGACATCGAGGCGCGGCACGAGGTTGAACTGCTGGAAGATCATCGCGCAATCGCGCTGCCAGGAGCGGAGCGACGCGCCCTTCAGTTCCGACGTCTTCACGCCGTCATATTCGATATAGCCCGATGACACGTCATTGAGACGGTTGATCATGCGCAGCAGCGTCGACTTGCCAGCGCCGGATCGGCCGATAATGCCGACCATCTGGCCCTGCGGGATTTCGAGCGTCACATCATCGACGGCGACCTTGTCACCGAAACGTCGCGTAACGTGCGAAATTTTGAGCATGCTTGGCGCCCCGTCCTTGAGATGGGCGACACCTAAGGGGCATGCGTAACGTCAGCATGTAGAAATGATGACGGTTCAATGACGATCAGATTCAACCGTCTTAATTGTCTTCACCGGCCAGCACACGACCAAATTGCTTGTAGATCGATCCAAGGATCGCTCCTAGACCGGCCGCAATGATGTAAAAGCCTAGAGTGACGACAAGAAGTGCTAGCGTGGCCGCCGCGAGCCACACGAAGAGCCGGTTTATTTTCAGCCAGCGCACGGGCCAGAACGCAAACTCTCCCAAGGCAACCTGCGCCTCCTTGCGAGTGGCTCCCTTGGCCTTGAGATAGGCGTCTATCCCCTGTTTCACCTCGCCGCGGCCGGAGGCGAGGGCATTTTTCAGCGAGTTGAGCCCGCGCTGCGCGGTGAACCTGAGAGCGAATGCGACCGACATGAGCATCGAAAAAAGGATCAGAAGTCCGATGACGGTCACCGCTACGATATTTGGATTGATGACACCCAATTGCCCGCTAATGGCATCGAAAAGGCCGGTCACCATGCCATCGAGACTGATCCCGGAGCCCGGCTGCACGAAGGGAAACACCAGCAGCAGCACGTTGCCATAATCCGTGCGCAGATAGATATTCTGCAGTGTCACCAGATATCCCATAGCGAACAGCATGAAGACGCCCGCAATGGCATAGGTGAAAAAGCCCTCGAGTACCTCAAATCCCCTGCGTCCATCCTTCGATGTCAGGTCGGGCACCAGCATCATCCGCTGCGCTCGAAACTGGGCCGAGAAGAACATCGTGGCAAATGCCAGCACCGCAACCACGAAGCCGAGAGCCAGCGCAGCGCCAATCCAGGTGAGGTAAATATAGGCGGCTCCAGCGAAATAGAGGTTCGCCGACTTCTCGAATGCACCGGCCGCGCAGACCGCGGCCTCCACATAACCACAGGCCGGCCCGGCGATTGACCAGTCAACCTCAAGGACTGAGTTGGAAAGCCTGATCTGTTCAATCCGCTCCGGATTACTATAGGCGGCGCTCACCACATCGGCGAAATCGTCGCCGAGAAACACGCCTCCCAGTGCGAGGATGATGACGACCAGCATCAACCACCAGAACCGTTGTCGGTAGAATATCTTGATGATCTCTGCTTCCGACACCGCCTCCCAGCGATCGTTGACGATCATCCGCCGCGCCGACATTTCGGCAATAGCGTGGCGGGCATGATTATAGGTTTCCGCCGCGCAGTAGATGAAGAGCGGAAAAAGCAGCGCCAGGCCGATGGACCAGTTTGGCGCCGCGAAAAAGCCGACCTCTTTCCGCACCTCGGATGGACCCGCGCAGGACACAAGCGCCCCACCGGTCCAACACGAGTTCACCTGCAATATGCCGATGAAATGCGCCGTAATGAGAAATGCCGCCCCGACAAAGAAGGCCGCAATGAAAAGTCCCATGGAACGTAGCATTCGCCGCTCCCCCAAAGCGGAAGGTACGGTAGTCACGCAACCTCCTCGGGGCAACTGTTATTCTGGGGGATCAAACTTCATACTTCTCCAAGAACTCTTCAATCCCGAGCTTACGGAAATCCGGCAATGCCTCATGCAATTGCTCGTGGCTCCAATCCCACCACTTCAACGCATCGAGCCTCGACGCGATCGGATCGGCAAACCGCTGCTTGATCGTCTTGGCCGGCACGCCCACGGCAATGGCGAAATCCGCCACATCCTTGGTCACCACCGCATTCGACCCGATGATCGCACCATTGCCGATCTTCACCCCCGGCATGATCACCGCGCCGTGCCCGATCCAGGTATCGTGCCCTATGCTGATCGGCGAACTCTCGCGCCATTCGAAGAACGAGGCGTCATCCTCCTCGCCCTCGAAATACTGCGCCGAGCGATAGGTAAAGTGATGGAGCGACGCCCGCCCCATCGGATGCATGCTCGCATAAATGCGCACATTGGCCGCGATATTGGAAAACTTCCCAATCGTCGAATAGGCAATCTGCGTACCGCTGACACAGTAGGAATAGTCGCCCATGGTCGAATAGGCGACATGGCAGAACGCCCCGACCTCGGTATATTTCCCCAGCGTCGACTGGTTCACCTTCGCCGTCTCATGCACCGACGGCGTTTCACTCAACTTTTTCATGCTGCTTGCCTTACTGCAAAGCCGGTTACATCGACGATCCGGTCGGCCACTTCCGCCCGCACTTCTTCGTCATGGAAAATTCCGAGCATGGCGACACCTTCGCGCTTCTTCTGCGCGATCATGCCCACCACCACCGCCCGATTGGCCGCATCGAGCGACGCCGTCGGTTCATCCAACAACAGCACCGGATGGTGCGTGATAAAACCGCGCGCGATATTCACACGCTGCTGCTCGCCACCCGAAAACGTCGCGGGCGGCAGGCTCCAAAGCCGCTCCGGCAGATTAAGCCGGCTCAGCATTTCGCCAGCGCGCCTCTGGGCCTCTTCCTTGTCTGTGCCACGAACCACCAGCGGCTCCGCTACCACATCCAGCGCCGACACACGCGGCACCGTCCGCAAAAACTGGCTGACATAGCCAATGGCATCGCGACGCAGCGTAAGCACCGTCCGCGGATCGGCACTGGCGAGATCGACCATGTCCCCATCATGAGCAATGAGAACCTCGCCGCTATCGACGCCGTAGTTCCCATAGACCATTTTCAGAATGGACGACTTGCCGGCGCCCGAAGGCCCACCCAACACGACGCATTCGCCGGCGTTGATGTCAAAAGTGACATTCTCCACCACCGGCAGGCTGATCCCGCCGCGCAGATGCATGGTAAAAGTCTTGGCGAGATTTCTTACGGATAGAGCGGTCATCATCACACCTGCAGGATCGAGCTGACGAGAAGCTGCGTATAGGGCTCGCGCGGATCGTCGAGCACCCGGTCGGTCAGCCCCGCCTCAATGACGTGACCATCCTTCATCACCATCATCCGATGCGACAGGAGACGCGCAACAGCAAGGTCATGGGTCACGACAATCGCCGAAAGCCCCAGCTCACCCACCAACTGCCGCAACAGATCGAGCAGCCTCGCCTGGACCGACACGTCGAGCCCACCAGTCGGCTCATCCATGAACACCAGCCGCGGCCCGGTCACGAGATTGCGGGCAATCTGCAAACGCTGCCGCATGCCGCCCGAAAAGCTGCGCGGCTGATCGTCGATCCGGTCCGCCGCAATTTCCACGCGCCCGAGCCAGTCGAGCGCCGTATCGCGGATTTTGCCATAGTGCCGATCGCCCACCGCCATCAGCCGCTCGCCGACATTGGCGCCAGCCGAGACTGTCATGCGAAGCCCATCGGCCGGGTTCTGGTGCACAAAGCCCCAGTCCGTCCGCGTCAGAAAGCGCCGCTCAGCCTCGCTCAGCTCATAGATATTGCGCCAGCTTTCATCGCGCATCCGATAGAGCGCCTCGCCCGAAGTGGGTTCGAGATTGGCCGAAAGCGTATTGAGCAGCGTCGTCTTCCCCGAGCCGCTCTCGCCGACAATGGCAAGCACTTCGCCCGGATAAAGCTCGAAATTCACGTCGGCACAGCCAAGCCGCGAGCCGTAATACTTGGTCAGGTTGCTAACACGCAGCAGCGGTTCGTCAGACATTGGAAGCTCCAGAGCGTGAGGCAAATACGGACCTTATTCTTCTCCCCCTCGGGGAGAAGGTGGCGCGCAGCGCCGGATGAGGGGGATGCTTCAGCGAGAGTGGAGAGATCCCCCTCACCGACTCGGCTTCGCCGAGCCACCTCTCCCCGAGGGGGAGAGGAACAGAACCGCCATTCCCTGCGGTAGCGAGGCGCATCATTCCGCAGCCTCCTGCATCCCCAAAACCCCGACATGTCCTGCTTCCCGCCGCTCTTCGCAGTGGTCGGTGTCCGAGCACACATACATATGGCCACCCCGGTCATCCAAAATGACCTCGTCGAGATAGACCTGTTCCGCACCGCACAGCGCACAGGGCTGCTCGAAGTGCTGGATTTCAAACGGGTGATCTTCAAAGTCGAGGCTCACCACATCGGTATGCGGCGGCACCGCATAAATCCGATGCTCACGCCCTGCCCCGAACAGCTGCAACGCTTCCGAGCGATGCATCTTCGGATTATCGAACTTCGGCGTCGGCGACGGGTCCATCACGTAGCGCCCCTCGACCTTCACCGGATAGGCATAGGTCGTCGCGATGCGTCCATGCCGCGCAATGTCCTCATAGAGTTTTACATGCATCAGGCCATATTCCTCGAGCGCATGCATCTTCCGCGTTTCGGTTTCGCGCGGCTCGAGGAAGCGCAGCGGCTCCGGGATCGGCACCTGATAGACAAGGATCTGCCCCGCCTCGAGTTTTCGTTCCGGAATACGGTGGCGCGTCTGGATGATCGTCGCCTCGGCCGTATGCGTCGTGGTCTGCACCTGCGCCACCTTGGCAAAGAACGCCCGGATCGACACAGCATTGGTCGTGTCGTCCGCCCCCTGGTCGATAACCTTCAGCACATCGTCCGGGCCGATGATCGACGCCGTCACCTGCACGCCGCCCGTACCCCAACCATAGGGCATCGGCATTTCGCGCGACGAGAACGGCACCTGATAGCCGGGGATCGCCACGGCCTTCAGAATGGCCCGCCGGATCATCCGCTTGGTCTGCTCATCAAGATAGGCAAAGTTGTAATTCGCGACGGCGTTCATTTCAGCGCCTCCAGTACCTTCCTATTCTTCTCCCCCTCGGGGAGAAGGTGGCGCGCAGCGCCGGATGAGGGGGATGCTTCAGCGGGAGTGGCGATATCCCCCTCACCGACTCGGCCTTCGGCCGAGCCATCTCTCCCCGAGGGGGAGAGGAATATGCCGGCATCCAAGCGCATCATTCTGCCGCCTCCTGCTTCCCCTCAAACTCGGCCCGCATGCGCCGGATCAGGTCCAGCTCCGCCTGGAAATCGACATAGTGGGGCAGCTTCAAGTGCTCGACGAACCCGGTCGCCTGCACATTGTCCGAGTGCGAAATGACGAACTCTTCGTCCTGCGCCGGCGCCGTAATGTCCTCGCCGAATTCCTTGGCCCGCAGCGCCCGGTCGACCAGTGACATGGCCATGGCCTTGCGCTCCGCCTGCCCGAAAACCAGCCCATAGCCGCGCGTGAACTGCGGCGGGATCTTTGCCGAACCCTTGAACTGATTGACCATCTGGCACTCGGTCACTCGAACGCGCCCGAGGCTCACCGCAAAGCCAAGCTCGGGAATGTCGAACTCGACCTCGACTTCGCCGATGCGGATTTCACCGACGAACGGATGCGTCCGCCCATAACCGCGCTGCGTCGAATAGCCGAGGGCAAGAAGGAAGCCTTCATCGCCACGCGCCAGCGCCTGCAGCCTGAGATCACGATCCAGCGGAAAATCCAGCGGCTCACGCGTCAGGTCGCCGACCTCATGGTCTTCCCCAACGTCGCCATCGGGCTCAATCAGCCCCTGGCGCCCGAGAAGATCCGTCACCCGCGGCGCCTGCTCGTCCTCAGCGTCACGAACCGCCGGCACTTCGGCATCTTCACCGACAATGCTCGGGTCCAGCAGACGATGGGTATAGTCAAAAGTCGGCCCGAGCATCTGTCCACCGGGCAGATCCTTGAACGTCGCCGAAATGCGTCGCTCGATCTTCATCGCCCCGGTATCGATCGGCTCCGAATAGCCAAACCGCGGCAAGGTCGTGCGATAGGCGCGAACCAGAAAGATCGCCTCGATCAGGTCGCCCCGCGCCTGCAAAAGCGCCAGCGCCGCCAGTTCCCGATCATAAAGCGAACCCTCGCCCATGGCACGGTCAACCGCGAGACCCAACTGCTCGACAATCTGATCGAGCCGCAGCGCCGGCACTGACCGGTCACCGCGACGACGATCCGCCAGCAGGCGATGCGCATTGGCAATGGCGGCCTCGCCGCCCTTTACGGCTACGTACATCCTACGCCTCCACAATCCGGCTCGAACGCGGCAGACCCATCACCCGGCCACCAGCCACCAGCAGCACGTCGACGCCCCGCGGAAACAGCTCGCGGTTCTCGCCCCACTGCGCGACAAAATCCGCCGGCAGCCCGACCGGACTGATCGCCTGCATCTCGCGAATGCCCGGCCCCCGCAGCACCAGCTCGGCACCACCATCCAAAGCCGGCACTTCCGCAACGATCGTTGTCGACCGGTCCGGATATTCTTGGCTTCCGAGATTGCAGCGCGCCAATTCCGGCACCGCATCGCCCAGCGCCACGAAGGCAAAATTGGCCTTGGCCGGATCGCTCACCACCGTTGCGCCGGTATGAAAACCGACAAAACCCTTCACCTCTGCCGTGTCGAGCGCAGGCGACAACCAGATCGTCGTATCGTGGTCGCTCAACGTTAGCAGTGTGCTAGCCAATTCACGCCCAAGTGCCGCCGAACCGTCACTCGAACCAGCCAGTTTTTGCTGCGTCCCGGGGTTCGCCAGCGCATCCAGAATGGCCCGGAAAGCCGCTTGCGCATCGACTACCGGATCGGCAAAACCAGCGCCAAAATCATGAGAAAGCATCAGTTATCCCCTCTCACCATGGTGAAGAAATCGACGCGCGTCGCCGCCGCCTCGTCCGCCCGCAGCTCATCGCGCTCAGCGCCAAGTACTTCCAGCGGCGCAATAATTTCCGCATCGATCCGCGTAGCATCGCGCTGGCGCAGCGCATCGATCACCGCGATGGCCTCAGCCTTGTCGAGGTCGCGGCCCAGGCAATACCCGTGCCCCACTTCCCCGGTTACAATCCGCACGCTGGCCCGGCTCACCGTCGCCTCGCCCAGATTAAACGGCGCCCCGCCGCCACCGGCTCGCCCGCGCACCATGACCAATCCGGTCTCCGGTCCGCGCAGCCGCTGATGGTCCGGCTTGTCGCCAAAGGCGTCCCAGCGCTCGGCCAGCGCCTTGGACGGTGCCGATGCCAGAACATCCAGCGCCCGCTTTCTTGCGCGTTGCTCGGCAGAAATCTCTGTCGTCATGCTTGCCTCGATTTGTCTAATAAACTAGACAACTACTATCACTAGTTCCGCTCTACGCTTCCCGTGTGAAAGTGCAATGACAAAATCGCAGTCAGCTTCAGGTGGCGTCGCGCTCTGGCGCCAAATCGCCGATGCCATCCGCCTAGATATCGTCGGCGGCAAGCTCGCCAATGGTGATCGCCTCCCCACAGAAGCCCTTCTGGCAAAACGCTTTTCTGCCAATCGCCACACCGTGCGCCGGGCCTTGGCAGTTCTTGCCGAAGAAGGCGTCGTTGCCGCCGAACAGGGTCGCGGCACCTTTGTAAAAAGTATTCGCCGCCTCACCTACCCCATCGGCAAGCGCACACGTTTCCGCGAAGGTCTCAAGGGCCAGGCCGGCTCCCTGACCTCCGTCAGCATCTCGGACAAAATCGAGAACGCCAGTGCCCGCGTCGCCGAAGCGCTCGGCCTCAAACCCGGCACCAAGGTCGTTCGCACCGAGGGCATGTCCATCGCCGATGGCGTGCCGATCTCGCGCTCCACCACCTGGCTACCCTATCGCCGCTTCCCTGATTTCGCCGCGCGGATCAAGGAAATGCAGTCGACCACACTGGTCTTCCAAAGCTATGAAATCGCAGACTATTCCCGCGCCTCGACCCGCATCTCCGCCCGCCATGCCGACGTCGAAGAAACCCGCTCCCTCAACCTCGCGCCTGGCGCAATCGTACTGGTCTCGGAAGCCGTCGACATAGACACGGAAGGCGAAGCGCTCTCCTACGCGCTGACGCGCTTCCCGGCCGAGCGCATGGAGCTGGTGGTCTGAGTAACCGTCGATCCAACCCACCCACGGTGTCATTCCCGCGCAAGCGGGAATCTCCGTTTCAAATCACAAAGAGATTCCCGCTTGCGCGGGAATGACTCCGGGGCGACTAAGCCCCTGCCGGCAAACGCAAAAGATCCTTCAGCAGCGACACAAACTGCTCGCCCGCCACATCAAGCTGGCCCGAATTATCAATCCGCACCGTACTCGCCGGCAGCCGAACGCCAACACTGCGATCCATCCGCCGCTGGATTTCCTCGGCATCTTCCCGGCCACGCCCGGCAAGCCGCGTCGCGATCACCTGCGGGTCTGCCGTCACTTCCACGACAACCGCCGTCGGATAGCGCGCCACGACCTGCGGAATGACCGCACGGGACAGGTTGGCAATCACCACCCGCCCCTCATGCAGATCATCTTCCAGCTCAACCGGCAGCCCGTAGCGCAGGCCATGCGCCGGCCAGCTCAGGGCAAAGCGCTCTTCCGTCTCCGCCGCCGCAAACTGGTCAATCGTCATCGTATCGTGGTCTTCGCTGCCGCCATCGGCATCCCGCGTCACCACGCGCCGCACGATCACGACATCGCCGGCCAACCGCTCGCGCGCATACGCCATAACACTGTCCTTGCCGGCCCCGCTTGAGCCGACCACGGCGACGAAAGTGCCGGTCATATCACCCGCCGCCCTTCGCGCCACACGGTCTGGACGATCGGAATGCCCTCTTCGATCCGCAGGTGCACCAGGTCAGCCCGCTTGCCCACGGCGATCTCACCGCGATCATCGAGCCCCGCCGCTTCGGCCGGGCGCTTGGTCACAAAACTGATCGCCTCCGGCAAACTTATCCCCGGCACCTCGTCGACAAGGCAGAATGCCGATTGCAGCATCGAGAAGGGAATGTAGTCCGACGACAGGATATCGAGGAGGCCCGCAGCCGCGAGATCACGCGCCGAAACATTGCCCGAATGCGACCCGCCGCGCACCACATTGGGCCCGCCCATCAGGATCGCCATGCCCGCATCGCGCGAAGCCTTGGCCGCTTCCAGCGTCGTAGGGAATTCCGCAATGCGAATTCCAAGCTCCACGGCTTCATCCACATGTGCCGAAGTCGCATCGTCATGGCTCGCCAGCGCAATATTGCGCTCGGCACTCAGCGCCGCCAGCGCCTTGCGGTGCTTGTCCGAGTAAGTATCTGATTCAAAAGACCTTCTGGCGATAAGCTCTGCCAGTGCGGCGTCGCTCATCTTGAGCTTGCCCTGATAATAGACCTTGTAGGCATCCGGGCTCGCAAACTGCCGCTGCCCCGGCGCGTGGTCCATCAGCGAAGCCAGCCGCACCAGCGGGTGGTCCATGATCTTCTCAAAGCTTTCGAGGCAATCCGGCGCCGAAACTTCGCAGCGCAAGTGGATCAGGTGGTCCGCGCGCAACCGCCCGGCATCGACACCGGCCGTGATCGCATCAGCCAAAATCCGCAGCTCATCCATGCCCATATCGGCATGCTCGTCGATGCCAACACGAATGGCGTCGAACACCGTCGTAATCCCCGAAGCGGCGATCTGCGCGTCATGCGCCTGCACCGCAGCCACAGGGTGCCACCGCACCTTCGGCCGGGGCGCATAGTGCGTCTCAAGGTGGTCAGTATGCAGCTCAACCAGCCCTGGAATCAGATAGTCGCCGTTGAGATCCGTACCGCGCTTGGCCGTAGTTCCGATGTCGGTGATGGCACCACCGGAAATTTCTACGGCGCCTTCAAGCACTTGGTCGGCCAGCACGATGCGGGCGTTAGTAAGAACGGTCGAGTCGAGGGCTTGCATGGTCGTTTCAGCGCGTTCGAGTGAGAAAGGTCGGTCCGATAGCCCCATAATGTGACAGGGCAACGACACGCCGCCACAGTCTCAGAGCGAACCAAGCCCGGCAAGATAGCGCGTCGCTTCCACACCGGAGATTTCCCCCACCAGCGCCCGCGCCAGCGTATCGCCCACGGTCACACCCAGCTTGAACCCATGTCCCGAACAGGCACTGACCACCCAGCCAGCCCCGCCGATCGGCTCGACGATAAACCGCTCGTCCTCGGTCACCGTGTAATAGCAAACCTTGCGCTCAAGGATCCTGTAGTCGGCCGCATCGCGAAACGCCCGGTTCAGCGCCCCAAGTACCGGCGCCACATCGGCTTCGCTGGCAATGCGATCATCGCTGCCGTGGCCGCGACGCGTAAACACATGGTCACCGATCTTGAGCCGCGTTCCCTCCCGCGGCGGCAAGACATAGGCGCCATAATCTGCCCCCATATCGACCACCACCGGAGATGCCGCCCAGGCAGCCGCATATTGCGCTGGCGGCTCAAGATAGAGCACCAACTGCCGCGACGGTACCGCCCGCGGAGCCTGCTCGGGCAGCAGATCACCGATCCACGCCCCGGCGGCAACAACAACAACATCGGCGCCAAACACCTGCCCATCGACCGTGACCGTCCCCGCTTCGGGATCAACTGCAGTCACCCTGCTATTGGGCCTGAGATCAGCATCACTCTCATGCAGCCATCGCGCCAGATCCTCAACGATCTGCCGCGCAAACAACATCCCCGCCCCGTCTGCCTCAAAAGCCGAGCGCACGCCATCGAGATTGACGAAAGGCAGCCGCGTCTCGAGTTCGCCAATCGAAACCGGTCGATGCGCAATCCCCAGCCCATCCAGCTCCCGCGCCGTCGGCCCGTAATAATCCTCATCCGTCCGCGACACATAAACCGCGCCCGTCGGCAGATAGTGGCTTCGCCCGAGATCACGCCAAAGCTGCTCATAAAGCGCAAAGGTCGGCACCATCAACGCGCCATAGCCATCGAGCCCGGCATAGGTGTGCCGGGTTATGCGATGCTCGTCGAAGGATGATGAAACCGGATTCGGGATCGCGTCCTGGTCAAAAACCGTGACCTCAACTCCGCGCCGCCGCAGCGCCCAGGCCAGCGACAGCCCACCAATACCGGCGCCAACGATCGATACTTTCATTCCATCTCCAAGGGGCCATGACCACGCCTCTTCTCGCGTGGCCAGCGCGCGGAGGAAAGTGCTCTCGCTAAAAATCCTTGGAAGATCAGCTCTGGAAGGGATCGAGCGTCGGCAACAGCTGCTGATACTGCCCGCGCCAGTACAGCAGCGGCTGCACATTCGTGGACAGCTCCACCGACCTTACGCGCCCGAGCACGATGGCGTGCGAATGCCGCTCGATCGCCTCATCCAGTTCGCAATCGATCACCGCAACCGCATTGCTGAGCCCGAGATTGCCGCTATCGAGCCGGTTCCATTCCCAGCCCACATAGCGATCATTGCCCTTGATCCCGCCGCGGCCCGCAAAGCGGTCGGCAATCGCCGACTGACCATCGGTCAGGATGTTGACTGCGAATGAGCCGGCCTCGCGAAGCGCGTCCCACGACGAGGAACCGCGATTGAGACTGACCAAAACAGTCGGTGGCTCAGCGGAGAAAGAGGACACCGAAGTCGCGGTAAACCCTGTCCGATTTTCTCCCGTACCCACAGTAATGACACTCACCGCACCGGCAAGATTGCGCATGGCCTGCTTGAACGCCGATGCATCCACCGCGTCCGCCGCTGCCTGCCGAACCGGCGCATAAGTTGCAAAATCGACAATCGACACTGTCAGTTCTCCTATCCCGCGCCAAAGCAAGGACGCAAAGCCTAGGAGAAAGACTAGCTTTAGCCGCCAATACGGGGGAGGCCGCGGGGGAGAACGCTTTCGCTCCCCGCGCGGCCCAAAGGAAATTTATATCTACTAATTCTATAGACTAATCTGATCCACGAGATCAGCTCAGCCGCGTGCCCGTCTGCTGGTCGAAAAGCGTGACGCGATCGGGGTCTGCCTCGATCCCGATGGAAGCCCCCACCTCGGCCGCGAGCCGATCATGCACCACAACCACGATCGGCTGACCGTTCACTTCCACCTGCAGATGCGTCTCCGAACCCGTCGGTTCGATATTGAGCACCGAAGCCGCAATGCCGCCCTCCACCACCCGAATATGCTCGGGCCTGACGCCGATCTGCACCTGTCGCCCGATGTAGGCCCGTGCCTTGTCGCCCAGCGGCCAGAGCGTGCCGCTGACATCGCGCAGAACCAGCCGTCCGCCCTCCTCGACCACTGTCCCATCGACAAAATTCATCGATGGCGAGCCGATGAACCCACCGACAAAGCTATTGGCCGGATGGTCATAAATCTCGAGCGGCGAGCCGATCTGCTCGATCTTGCCCGCCCGCATGACTACGATCCGATCAGCCATGGTCATGGCCTCCATCTGATCATGTGTCACATAGATCATCGTCGCCTTGAGCCGGCTATGCAGCGCCTTGATCTCCCCGCGCATCTGCACACGCAGCTTGGCATCGAGGTTTGACAGCGGCTCATCGAACAGAAACACCGCCGGATGCCGCACGATCGCGCGGCCCATGGCCACACGCTGCCGCTGCCCGCCCGAAAGCTGGCGCGGATAGCGATCGAGCAGCGGCTCCAGCGCCAGGATCTCCGCCGCGCGCCGCACCTCGTTCTCGATCTCCTGCTTGCTCTTGCGAGAAAGCTTCAGCGAAAACGCCATGTTGTCCCGCACCGTCATATGCGGATAGAGCGCGTAGCTCTGGAACACCATGGCGATGTCGCGCTCCTTCGGCTCCAGCTCGTTGACCACGCGCCCGCCGATATCGATCTCGCCATCGGTAATGCTTTCGAGCCCCGCAATCATGCGCAGCAAGGTCGACTTGCCGCAGCCCGAAGGCCCAACGAGCACCACAAACTCCCCGTCCCGCGCCGCCACGGACACCCCATGCAACACCTGCATGGAACCGTAGGCCTTCACCGCATTGCGAATGGTAACACTGGCCATCTCGGCCTCCTTGTCTGAGTGCCTTAACGTCCGCCCATGCCCGCATTGAGGGCGATGGAATTGTAGATGAGCTTTTGCAGCAGGATGGCGAGGAACACGCCAGGCAGCATGGAAAGCGCCGCACCCGCCATGATGAAATTCCACTGCGTGCCCTGTTGCGTCTGGAAATAGGTCAGACCCACCGGCAGCGTTGCATTGTCCGACCCCGTCATCACGATCAGCGGCCAGAGGAAATTGTTCCACTGCGCGATGAAGGTGAAGAGCGAGAGCAATCCGATGGCCGGCATGGAAAGCGGCACGATAATACTGACGAGGATGCGCAACCGCGAAGCCCCGTCGATCCGTGCCGCTTCTTCCAGCTCCATAGGAATGGAGAGGAAAAACTGCCGCATAAGAAAGGCCCCAAAGGTCCCGAAAGCCACCGGCAGGATCACGCCCTGGAAGGTATTGACCATGCCGAGGCTGTTCACGATCAGGAACAGCGGGATGATCAGCATGATCGCCGGCACCATCAGCGTGCCCAGATACGCCATCAGCAGCGCATCCCGCCCCGGAAATTTGAGCCGGGCAAAGGCATAGCCCGAGAGGCACGAGACGATCACCGTGATCACCGTCACGCTCGACGCGACAAACATGCTGTTGAAGAAGAACCGCCCAAACGGCAACTGCGTCCAGGCCTTGGCGAAATTATCCCATTCGAAAACATGCGGCAGGATGCGCACGGGCACGGCCATCACTTCCGCATTGCTGCGAATGGCGTTTGAAACCATCCAGAAAAACGGAAACAGGAAGATCAGCGCGACGATAAGCAGGCCGCCATGATTGAGAATATCAAGCGCCAGGGAAAACCGCGTACGAGACTTAGTTGTCATAGTGCACCCACTTGCGCTGGAGCCAGAACTGCACCGCGGTGAGCGCCATGATCATGGCAAACATCACCCAGGCGATGGTCGAGGCATAACCCATCTGGAAATTCTGGAAGCCGCGCTGATAAATCGCATAGCCCAGCGTCGCCGTGGCATTGCCCGGCCCACCGCGCGTCATCACGTAGATCTGGTCAAAGACCTGCAGCGAGGTGATCGCCGTCATCACCGTGCCGAAAAACAGCGTCGGTGAAATCAGCGGCAGCCTGATCTTCCAGAACCGCTGCCAGGCATTGGCGCCATCGATCCGCGCCGCCTCGAGATAGCTCTGCGGCACCATGTCGAGCGCCGCATTGAACAGCACCGTATTGTACCCGACGCCTGCCCAGAGCGAGACGATGATGATCGCCTGCATGGCCAGCGTCTGGTCGGTCAGCATGCTCGGCATCGCGACCGATAGCGAACGCATGATGAAGTCGAAGAACCCGCCCGGCGCGAAGATCAGCATCCAGACGATGGCGACAGCGATGCCGGGGGTGAAGGTCGGGAGGAAAAAGACCACCCGGAACCATCGCTGTCCCATCTTGAGGCTGGATATCCAAACTGCCAGCCCCAATGAGATGACGATGTTCAGCACCAGATATTCGGCGGTGAAGAACAGCGTGTTTCGAAGCACCGGCCAGAATTGCGGGTCGGCGGTAAAAAGTCGGACATAGTTGGAAATGCCCACGAACTGCGGCGTGCCGAGCAGCTTCCAGTTGGTAAAGCTCAGCACCACCGAGGCGATGATCGGCACCACCAGAAACAGCACCATGCCGATGAGGCCCGGTAGCAGGAAGAAGAAGGCAGTGCGCCCTTCCCGCCGATCCAGCCGGCTGCCCCAGCGCGAGCGCTTCTGGCTACCGGTTACCTCGGTCACATCATTGATCGCCGTCATGGGCTCCTCCCCTTCAAGCGTGGAAATGGACCCGGCCGGTCTTTGCGGCCAGCCGGGCTTGGGCGCTTAGAAGGGAAGCTGGTTCTGGATGTCGGCCAGAACGGCGTCCGTCGTCGAGTCGCCGTTGAGGGCGAGCGGCATGTACTGGGTGATCAGGTTTTCGAACTCGTTCCAGTATTCGTTGAGGCGGAACGGGGTCGAGTGGGCAAACATGTAGTCGAGCACTTCATGCGTGCCGGCCACGTCCTTGGCCGCGACGTCATACCAGAACTTCTGCTCCTCAAGGCGGCCCGGCAGCGCGCGACCAGCCGAAGCCAGGATTTCCGCGGCCTTCGGACCAGTCAGGATCTGCAGCGCCTTGTAGGCCTCTTCCTTGTGCTGGCTCGTCGCCGAAATACCCCAGCCCGAGCCGGCGGTAATGAAGCGCGATTCCCCTTCGCCGCGCGGCAGCGGAGCAACGCCGATATTGAAGTCGACGCTATCCTTGGTCTGCTGCAGCACCCACGGCCCGTCGATATACATGGCCGCGCCACCTGCGGCGAAGCGGCCGCTACCGGTGATGGCACCAGCACCCGAGGCAAACACCGGCGAGGTCTTGTCGACGGCGACAAGGTCAACGAACTTGCCGACCGCAGCGGCATAGCCCTCATTGGTTACGTCAAACTGGTTGGCATCATTGAAATACTCGGCGCCAAGCGCTACCGGGCCGGCGACGAAGTCAAAGGCCTGCACGGCATAACCGTAGTTCTCGCCTTCAGTGAGCTTCTCGGCCGCAGCCTTGAAGTCGTCAAAGGTCCAGTCGAGCGCGGGCTCGGCAACGCCGGCTTCGGCAAAGCGGTCGCGGTTGTAGTAGACCATCCACGGGCCGACGTCATAGGGCAGCGCATATTGCGTGCCATCGTGGCCGAGGCCGGCAATGATCGAGGTTTCGAACGCTGACACGTCAAAGTTGTCGCTCGCAAAGTGCGCATCGAGCGGCTCGAGAATGGAATAGAAGCTCGGCATGCGCATGGACTGCATGGCGACGAGATCGGCGATCTGGCCGGACGAAGCCAGCACCGGCAGGCGGGTCCAGTAGTCGGTCCAACCCGAGATCTGCGGGGTGACGGTGATATTTGGATACTCGGCTGTCACAAGGTCAGCTAGGCTCTGCCAGAGCGGGGCATCCTTTTCGTCGCCCCACATCTGCCAGGTCAGGTTCACCTGCTCTTGGGCTTGTACGGTGGCGATAAAGGCGCTGCTCGCAAGAAACGCGGCAGCCAGAACGGTCGTCAGTTTCACGGTAGTCTCTCCTCAGTAACTACAGGTTGATGGGCAAATTCGGTCGTTCCGGAGTTCTTGGGCCCCGGCTGGTCGGGCGGTTGGACGGCCGTTTCAGGCCGCGAGTAACACCTCCAGGTCCTTGACCATGGCGATGAATTCGGCGCGCTGCCGCCGCCAGGCATCGGCATCGCCGCCCAGCTCCAGCATCTGTGTCATGCGCGGGATAAAGTCCGGCGGCAGGTATTCGAGCTCCGCCGCCATGGGCAGGTTCCAGCCGTCGCCGGGGTAATAGACGCGGTTGAAGGCGAAGACGACCTGCAGGATCGCATTGGCGAGCTTACCGCTGAGCCCGACGAGAAAGACGAGATCCCGCCGCTCCACCTTGCTTTGGTAATGGTAGTCCTGCGCCCAATAGGCGAGGATTTCCCGATATTGCCGAAGCACTGCCTGCCGCAGCGCTTCGGGATAGGAGACCAACTGCATCTTCCATCCCGCCAGCACGCCGTCGGGATCGGCAACGATCTGCTGGCTCGCGAGATCGGTCGGCAGGTGGTAGCCCCAGATGGTCCACTCAAAGCTCTTTTCGACCGGCGCTCCGTCGATCCAGGCCGCGAGATCGCGATGCACGCCCGCATAGGAGCGCATCCAGACCCCATCCATGCGAAAGCCCTTTTCTTCCCAATGGCGCATGGTTTCTTCAAACCGGCGCCACTGCGGCGTGCTTTCGATGTCCGGCCCGCGATAGGCATCGGCATAGACGCGGAAGTCATAGTCCGACTGCGAGTCTGCCCGACCCTTGCCGCGCGATCCGGCAAGGGCGACTGCGCCCCTGCCGTTCTCGGCCAGGTCCGCAATAAGCGGCGCCATTGCTGCGATGAGCTCGGCTTCCTGGTTCATGGTGCTAACCGGTCTTCTGGTCTGAACCCCACTCAATCCTTGAGGAACAGTTCGACGACAGGCGAAACCACGTCCGGCTTCAGCACCGGCAGTTCCAGGGTAAGAATGCCGTCGCCAACCGCGACACCGATATTGGAGTCGACTTCGGCATCGGGATCGAGCCAATGGATCTCGCTCGCATCATGCAGGAACTGCGCATACTTCACCTTGCGCCCCAGCCCTTCGATGTGGACGTGGCGGAACGGCCAGTTCTGCAGATGCAGATAGAGGCGATTGCCCTTCTGGGTGAACTTGGTGCCGTTCGGCGCCTTGAACTCCGAAGGACCGGCGCCGTAGATCGAACGCGAATTGACGTCCATCCACTCGCCATAGGTCGCGAGTGCCTTGTTGGCGCGCGCGTCGAACGTGCCTCGGGCCGTCGGTCCGACATTCATAAGAAGGTTGCCGCCGAGCGCCACGGTATCGACGAGGATATTGATGAGCTGCCCCGCATCCTTCCAGGTCCCCTCGTCGCGGTGATAACCCCACGAACCGGACAGCGTGTGGCAGACTTCCCAGCGCACCGGCTGACCATTGATGGTCGGCGCGACGCGCGGCGTATACTGCTCCGGCGTTGCCAGGTCTTTGGGGAAATTCCCGTCGGTCGGCAGATCGAGACGGTCGCCAACGATGATATTGGGCTGCAGCTTGCGCACCAGACCGATCAGCTCTTCGCTTTCCCAGTCATTGCGCCCCTTGCCCGGCATGCCGCGATGTTCACGGTTGGGATAGGAGAAGTCGAACCAGATCACCGAGATCTCACCGAACCCGGTCAGCAGTTCCGTCACCTGGTTGCGCATGTATTCGGCATATTGCCGGACATCGCGCGTCTTGTTCATCTCAAGCGCATCGGCATGGTTGCGCAGCGGATGAATGCCGTCGATCGGGAACTGCGGGTGGTGCCAGTCGATCAGCGAGTAGTAGAAGCCGACCTTGAGCCCCTCCGCCCGGAACGCTTCGACATAAGCCTTCAGCAGGTCCTTGCCATAGGGCGTGTTGGTCGCCTTGTAGTCGGTGAACTTGCTGTCCCAAAGGCAGAAGCCTTCATGATGCTTGGCGGTCAGCACCACATACTTCATCCCCGCCTCGCGCGCCCGCCGCGCCCATTCCTTGGGATCGTAGAGGTCGGGATCAAAATTCTCGAAATATTTCCGATAGTTCTCGGGAGAAATCTCCTCCCGGTGCTGCACCCATTCATGGCGGGCGGCGAGCGCATAGAGCCCGAAGTGAATGAACATGCCAAAGCGGTCTTGGGGGAACCAGGCCTTGCCGTCCACCAAGCCTGCACTGCCGCTGATTGTATGAGCGCTATCCAATTTTTCCTCCTTACCGACTTTATCGAACCGGTTCGATCATCATCCTTGATTCATGCAGCCTTGATGTCAACCCCTGCCGACAGAGGCCTGCAAAAGTAATATTTTCGTTGCGCAAAACACAGCAAATGCTAGGTATCGCGAGAGAAATGTTAATGAGGAGCGTGCCTCAGCCCGGTGTGCGAGGCATAGAAACGGTTCGAAAAGAGACCGATGGCAACGATCAGAGATGTCGCCAAAATCGCGGAAGTGTCTGTTTCGACAGTCTCTTTGGCCTTCAGCAGCCCGGGGCGCGTCAGCCCCCGCACGCTTGAAAGAATCCGCAGCGCCGCGGCCGCGGTCGGCTATGTCGCGGACCCATTGGCCCAGAGTCTAGCCCGCGGCCGCAGCCGCATGATCGGCTTCGTCGTCGGCAATGTCGGCAACCCCTTCTTCGGCGACATCCGTCGCGAACTCGAAAACTACGCGCTCGAACACGAGCACTTCGTCCTCATCACCGACTCCTCGGGCAAGACCGACAGGGAACGCGACCTCATCGAGCACCTGATCGGCCTCAAGATCGCCGGCCTCGCCCTCGCCCCCTCAAGCTTCGGCCCCGACTATGTGAAATTCGTGGAGTCGATCAAAGTCCCTATGGTCTGTTTCGACCAGAAGGTCGCCGGCATCGAGCGCGACTTCGTCGGCTCCGACAACTTCCTCGCCGGCGCGATGTTGACCGAACATCTCCTGCAACTCGGCCACCGTCGCATCGCCTTCATCGCTGGCCCGCAGCATATGAATACGGCTTCTGAGCGCTATCGCGGTTTCGTCGAAACCATGGCCAGTGCCGGCGTCGAAGTGAACCCCAACTATGTCGTCGACGGCCAGTTCACCCGCTCGGCCGGCTATGAAGCCGCCATGCGTCTCCTAATCCAACCAGAACGCCCAACTGCCATTCTCGGTGCTAACAATGCGGTAGCATTAGCGGCACTCCAGGCCATGCAGGAGTTAGGCTTTTCGTGCCCCGATGACATCTCGTTGGCCATGATCGACAATGTCCAATGGAGCAGTGTCATAACCCCGCGCATCACCATGGTGGTGCAGGACACGCTCCAGCTCGGCAACATCATCGCCCGCCGCCTGCTACACCGCATCACCGACCCGGACGCCAGCAACGAACCCGCGCAAGACTTTGTTCTTGCTCCGAAATTCGTCCCCGGAAACTCCTGCCGCCGGATCTAGCTCATTGCGTCGATGGCCTGGCGCTGCCTGAGCATTTCCAGGAAAATCCGATAATCCCGATCAAACTGCCCCCGCGCCGCCGCATTGGGCGCCCGCGACGTCCCACCCTGCTGCATGGCAAGGCAAGCCTGATCCAGGCTCGAATAAATCCCCGCCGCATTCGCCGCTACCATGGCCATCCCCAATAGGGTCGCATCCGGCGTCAAAGGCTCCACCACCGTGCAACCGGTAGCGTCGGCGTAAAGCTCCATCAACAAAGGGTTTTTCGTGTGTCCGCCGGTGATGTGGAGCGTGTCGATCGCATAGCCGCGCGTGTTCAGCGTCTCCAGAATATGCCGAACACCGAGCGCAATCGAAACGCAGGTCCGCCAATAGAGACGGCATAACGAGTCAAAATCACTGTCGAGCGTCAGGCCTGAAATCACGCCGAGCGCAAACGGATCACCCAGCGGCGAACGATTGCCATGAAAATCTGGCAGTACATGCAAGCGGTTAGCGAGCGACAGACCTTCGACCTCGCGCAATTCCATGACCCGACGACAGATCGCCAGATGCCGCTCGCGCGTCGGCTCGCCCCCTGCCCCGTGCCAGCGGATGATATGATCGAGCAGCGCTCCCGTCGCCGATTGACCACCCTCATTGAGCCAGACGCCCGGCAGAACGGCCCCGAAATACGGCCCCCAAACGCCGGTCGTCGGACGATCTTCCGCCGATAAAGCCATGACACAGCTCGATGTTCCGGCGATCAGCGCCAGATGGCGGTCGATGGTGTCAACGTCAGGCGCGAAGGCGCCAAGCACGCCTAGTGCACCGGCATGGGCGTCGATGAGACCAGCGCCGACGTGGCAATTCGTGGTGAGGCCAAGCTGGGTGGCGGCGACTTCGGTCAGCGGGCCGAGATCGTCGCCAACCGGGCTAGCCACTTCTGGAAGTGCAGCCTTTTCAATGAGATCGTCGAGGCCAACCAGCTGCAGAAAATCCTGCTGCCAGCCGGGACTGCGATGACCGAGATAGGTCCATTTACAGGTCAGGGTCGATTGCGAACGGGCCAGCGAGCCGGTGGCCTTCCAGGACAAAAAGTCAGCAAGATCAAACATCTGGCCGGCGCGGGCCCAGCTTTTGGGCAGGTTGCGCTTGAGCCACATGAGCTTGGGCACTTCCATTTCCGGAGACATGACGCCGCCGGCATAGTGGAGCACTTCGTGACCGGTGCGGGTGCATTCATCGGCCTCTTCAAGGGCCCGGTGATCGAGCCAAACTATTGTATCCCAACGATCTTCTCCGTCTTTTGAGACGGTGACCGGAGCGCCCTTGATATCGCGGACGACAAGGGAACAGGTGGCGTCGAAACCGATGCCGGCGACATCGGCCGGGTCGGCCTTGGCTTCGGCCATGGCGGCGCGGACGGCGAGGCAGACGGAAACCCAAATATCCTCGCTGTCATGCTCGGCAAAATTGGCGTCGGTGCGCCGCATGAGGATCGGATTTTCGTGGCGGCCCAATAGTTTGCCATCACGCGTGAATACGCCAGCCCGGGCACTGCCGGTTCCTACGTCCACTCCCACCAGGAGGTTTTGCGACACGCCGCCCTCTCTTCTCGGTCCCGGCGGGACCTTAGCGGAAGGCGTGGCGATGAGCTAGGGGCCACGCCCGAGCTGTCTGGCTAAAGTCGATCAGCCAGATAGGCTTCGAGCGTGGCCTCCGTCCCCTGCGTCCACAGAAAATTCAAGGACTTAGTAAAGGCGGCGATGAAACTGGGGGCCTTGGCGAGGTCGCCGTAAATGTCTGCCATTTCGAGCCAGGCGGCCGGATTTTCCTTGGCTTTCTTCGATTGGGCCGTGAGGCGATCCCAGTTCGGATCGTTCGGTTCGATCACCGCGCCGCTGTCGGTCGTGCCATAGCAATAGCGGCACCAAAGGGCGCTCACGAGTGCCAGTCCGGTTAGCAGACTGTTAGCATTGACCCTGTCCATGGCCGAGGGAATGATAAACTTCGGTTGACGATTTGAGCCATCGAGGCAGAGGCGCCGGATCGTGTCGCCGATCTTGGGATTTGCGAAGCGCTTTTCGCAGAGCGCGAGATAGTCGTTGAGGTCCGTATCGGGCACCGGCGGCACGACCGGAATGATCTCTTCGGTCTCAACCTTCTTGAGGAAGGCGGCGACCAGTGGGTTCTCCATCGCCTCATGGACGAAGTGGATATCCATGAGCCCGGCCGGATAAGCGATGGTCGCATGGCCGCCATTGAGGATGCGGATCTTCATATGTTCATAGGGCGCGACGTCGGGAACGAATTGGACACCGACCTTTTCCAGCGCCGGACGACCGGCAGGAAAATTGTCTTCGAGCACCCACTGCTTGAAGTTTTCGCAAAAGACCGGCCAGGCGTCGTCGATACCGAAATTGTCGGCGAGGAGTTTCTTCTCGCGATCGGAGGTCGCGGGGGTGATGCGGTCGACCATGCCGTTCGGGAAAGCGACCGAAGATTTCACCCAGGCGGCGAGCGCGGAGTCGATCAGGGCGGCGAGGCCGGCGACGGCGTTTTCGGTGACGTGACCATTGCCGGGGATATTGTCGCAGCTCATGACGGTGAAGGGCTGCAGGCCGGCGTTTTTCCGCGCAACGAGACCGGCGAGGATCAGGCCAAAGGCGGTTTTGGGCGTGTCGAAATGCGCGGCGTCATAGGCGATGTCGGGATGTTTCGGATCGAATTTTTGGCTCGCCGGATCGATGTAGTAGCCGCCCTCGGTGATCGTCAGCGAGACGATACGGATGGCTGGGTCGGCGAGTTTGGCGATGACGGCAGCGCTGTCGCCGGGTTTGAGATAGTCGATCATCACACCCGTGACGTGTGCTGAACTGCTGTCGGCTTCCTGCTCGACGACGGTGGTCAGCCAATCCTGGCCCATGAGCTTTTGGCGCATGGCTTCGTCGGTCTCGCGCACACCTGCGCCGATAAGGGCCCAGTCGCGGCCCTCCCCTAGATTAAAGAGCGCGTCGAGATAGACTGCCTGATGGGCACGATGAAAATTGCCCACGCCGAAATGGACGATGCCGGGAGTGAGATCGGCGCGGCGATAATGCGGGACCGCGGCGGATTTGATGGCGTCGAGATTGGCGGCGGAGAGCTTGGTGGTCATGGCACTTGTGTCTTTCAGATCGCCTTCCCGGCGGCGTCGAACTTATAGATGCGGGTCGGATCAGGCGTAAGCCAGACGACGTCGCCGTGCTTGAAAGTCTGATCGCCGTCGGTGCGGATGGTCATCAGGCCCAAGCCATCGGTCTGGACGTGGAGGAAGGTGTCGGAGCCGAGCTGTTCGGCGACGCCGACCGTGCCCTTCCAGGCGCCTTCGGTGGTCGAAAGCTTGAAGTGCTCGGGGCGCACGCCGATGGAATGGGCACCATGCTTGGTCGCTTCAGGGCCATCGACAAAGTTCATCTTGGGCGAGCCAATGAAACCGGCGACGAAGCGGTTGGCGGGCTTCTTGTAGAGATCGAGCGGGGAGCCGAACTGTTCGACATTGCCGGCATTGAGCACCACGATGCGGTCGGCCATGGTCATGGCCTCGACCTGGTCGTGGGTCACGTAGATCATCGTGGTCTTGAGCTGCTGGTGCAGTTCGGTGATTTCGAGGCGCATGTTGACGCGGAGGGCCGCGTCGAGGTTCGACAGGGGTTCGTCGAAAAGGAACGCCTTGGGCTCGCGCACGATGGCGCGGCCGATGGCGACGCGCTGGCGCTGGCCGCCGGAAAGGGCGCGCGGGCGGCGATCGAGATACGACGCAAGGTTCAGGGTGCGCGCAGCGTAGTCGACTTTCTTGTCGATTTCGGCTTGCGGCATCTTCGCCATCTTCAGCGGGAAGGCGATGTTGTCCCTGACGGTCATGTGCGGATAGAGCGCATAGGACTGAAAGACCATGGCGAGGCCACGCCGGGCGGGCGGGGCGTCGGTGACGTCCTGACCATCGAGCTTGATCGTGCCGGAGGTGGTGTCTTCGAGGCCGGCGATCAGGCGCAGCAAGGTGGATTTGCCGCAGCCCGAGGGACCGACGAAGACGACGAATTCGCCATCCTTGATGTCGAGCGAAATGTCCGGAATGACCTGGACTTCGCCGAAGGACTTGTTGACGTGTTCGAGGGTGATAGAGCCCATTTTTCAGTCCTTATTTCACTGCGCCAAACGTCAGGCCGCGGACGAGCTGTTTCTGGCTGAACCAGCCGAGCAGCAGGATCGGGGCGATGGCGAGGAGCGAGGCAGCGGAGAGTTTTGCGAGGAACAGGCCCTGCGGCGACGAGAAGGATGAGATGAAAGCGGTCAAGGTGCCGGCGCGGCCCGAGGTCAGCGTGATCGTCCAGAAGGCTTCGTTCCAGGCGAGGATCACATTGAGCAGCAGGGTCGATGCAATGCCAGGCACGGCCATGGGCACGAGCACGTGGGTGATCTCGTTCCAGAGTTCAGCGCCGTCCATGCGGGCCGCTTCGAGAATGTCGACCGGGATTTCCTTGAAATAGGTGTAGAGCATCCAGACGATGATCGGCAGGTTGATCAGGGTCATGATCAGCGTCAGGCCATGAACCGTGTCGAGCAGCCTGAGATCGCGGAAGATCAGGTAGATCGGGATCAACACACCCACCGCTGGCATCATCTTGGTGGACAGCATCCACATCAGGATGTCCTTGGTGCGCTTCGATGGCGCGAAGGCCATGGACCAGGCAGCCGGGATGGCGATGATCAGGCCTAGAATGGTCGAGCCGAAGGACACGATGATCGAATTGATCGCGTGCTTGAAATAGTCCGACCGATCCTGCACCGCCCCAAAGTTTTCGAGCGTAAAATTCTGCGGGAAGAAGGTCGGCTGCGAGGCGATTGCTTCCGCCTCGGTCTTGAAGGCGGTGAGTACTGTCCAGAGGATCGGCGAGAACAGCAGGAGGGCCACCGCCCAGGCGAGGACGGTGAAGCCGACTTTGGTGGAGGTGGAGACGCGGCGGGCCATGGTGTTCTCCTTACGCGTCGAGGTTCTTGCCGACGGCGCGCATCAGGAAGATGGCGACGATATTGGCGATGATGACGGCCACCACGCCACCCGCGGAACCGGCGCCGATGTCGTTCGACAGGATACCGGTGCGGAAAACGAGGAAGGCGATATTGGTCGAGGCATAGCCAGGGCCGCCGCCAGTGGTGACGCGGATTTCGGCAAAGATGCCCAAAAGGAAGATCGTCTGGATCAGGATGACGATGGTGATCGCCCGCGCCATATGCGGCATGATGATGTAGCGGAAGCGATTGACCGCATTGGCGCCATCCATTTCGGCCGCTTCGCGCTGCTCTTCCGAGAGCGACTGCAGGGCCGTGAGCAGGATCAGGGTCGCGAATGGCAGCCACTGCCAGGCGACGATGACGATGACCGAAAACAGCGGATATTGGTTAAACCAGTCGACCGGCTGCAGGCCGAAGAATTTCCAGAGGTGTCCGAGCATACCGTAGCCCGGATGCATGAAGCCGTTCTTCCAGATCAGCGCCGCGACGGGCGGCATGACGAAGAAGGGGGAGATGACGAGGATACGCAAAATCCCCTGCCCCCAGATCGGCTGATCGAGCAGCAGGGCGAGGAACGTGCCGCCGACAATGGTGATCAGCAGAACGCCACCGACGAGGATGAGCGTATTGATCAGCGACTGGGTGAAACTCGGGTCGCCGATGACATAGACATAATTGGCCCAGCCGGCGAAGCCCGTCATCATTGGATTGATGAGGCTATAGTTCTGGAACGAGAACCACAGGGTCATGACCAGTGGCACGATCATCCAGATGAAGAGCACGATAACGGCAGGCGCCATCATGGTGCGCGCCAGGGCGCGGGTTTGTTTGGTGGCCATTGTTTTGTGACTTCCTCCCGGCGTGGCCAAAGCCACGGTCTCGTCGTGACCGAAGCCACGGTGTCATTCCCGCGAACGCGCGAACCCCTGTTTTCTCCGCGCCGGAACGGAGGTTCCCGCTTTCGCGGGAATGACCCGGTGATTTGATTTGGCTTTTGGGCAGGCAAGGCTTTTTGGAAAAACCCGCCCGGCCGATAGAGGGGTTCAATCGGTCGGGCGGCAGTCCTCGGGAGGTTTATTTGATGTAACCTGCGCGGGTCATATCGCGCGTCGTCGCTTCCTGGGCCTGCGCCAGGGCGTCGTCGGCCGACATTTGGCCGGCAAGCGCCGCGGAGAAGAGCTGGCCGACATTGGTACCGATACCGGCAAACTCGGGAATGGCCACGAACTGCACGCCGACATAGGGCACCGGCTTGACCGTCGGATGGGTCGGGTCAGCGGAGTCGATCGAGGCCAGGGTCATCGCGGCGAAGGGTGCGGCGGCCTGGTAGTCCGGGTTTTCATAGAGCGAGGTACGGGTGCCCGGAGGCACGTTGGCCCAGCCTTCCTTTTCGGCAACAAGGGCCAGATAGTCCTTGCTGGTCGCCCAGTTGATGAACTGCTCGGCAGCATCGGCATTCTGCGACGACGCCGGAATGGCGAGCGACCAGGCCCAGAGCCAGTTGCCGCGCTTGCCAAGGCCATTGTCCGGCGCCTGGGCAAAGCCGACCTTGTCAGCGACAGTCGAGTCATTGGGGTTGGTCACGAAGGATGCGGCGACGGTAGCGTCGATCCACATGCCGCACTTACCCTGCTGGAAGAGGGTCAGGTTTTCGTTGAAACCGTTGGACGATGCACCGGCCGGGCCGGCATCAGCCATCAGGGAAAGATAGGTGTCGAGGGTCGACTTCCATTCCGGCTGATCGAACTGCGGCTTCCAGCTTTCATCAAACCAGCGGGCGCCGAACGAGTTGGACATGGCCGTCAGGAAGGCCATGTTTTCGCCCCAGCCGGCCTTGCCGCGGAGGCAGATGCCGTTGATGTCATTGGCTCGATCGGTCATGGCGCGGGCGGCTTCGCCGATGAATTCCCAGGTCGGGGCATCGGGCATGGTCAGGCCAGCTTTTTCCATCAGGTCCTTGCGGTACATGATGAAGGAGCTCTCGCCATAGAACGGGGCAGCATAGAGCTTGCCATCGACCGAGAGGCCACCGCGGATGGCGGGCAGCAGATCGTCGACGTCATATTCGGCATCGGCAGAGAGTGCATCGAGCGGCTTGAGCCAATTCTGCTTGGCCCAGATCGGCGCTTCATAGGTGCCGATGGTCATGATGTCGTACTGGCCGCCATTGGTGGCGATGTCGGTGGTGACGTTCTGGCGCAGCGTATTTTCTTCCAGCACGACCCAGTTGAGCTGGATGCCGGTCTCTTCGGTGAAGGCTGAAGACAGGCCCTGCATGCGGATCATGTCGCCATTGTTCACGGTGGCGATGGTCAGCGTCTGTGCCGAAGCCGAGCCAACGAGGGCAAGCGTCATCGCGCCCACGAAAAGGGGTGTCAGTTTCATTGAAGTCCTCCCAAGACGAAGCGAGTTTTTGCTCCTGTCGTGGGCAAATGTTCACTGGCCGAGCAAATATGTCAATAGGGGTCGCGCGGCGAACTGCTGCCGCACGTACCTCACAACCCCGGAATATCAGGAAAATCAGGGCTGACAGCGCTTAGGCAAAACGCGCTTCAAATGGGCGAATGCCCGGAACTAAGCCAGCAGCGACTCGGCGGTGCGCTCGTCGGTAATGACGCCATTGACGAGGCGCCGATTGAGCGCAGCGCGGATGGCCGGCGCTTTTTGGCGGCCCATGGCGAGGCCCACGACGAGACTGGCTTCGCGCGAAGGAATGGGGGCCGAGGCGACGCGATCGTTGATCAGCCCCTCGATGAGCCGCCCTTCCGCATCAAAACACCAGCCACAGATTTCCCCTACCGCCCCAGCTTTCTGCAGCATCTTGTGGTCGGCTTCGGAGATGAAGTTGTCGAGCAGCAACGGCGCCTTGGGGCCGAGATCGCCGATACCCACAAAGGTGACATTGGCCTCGGCGGCGAGAGCTACCGTCGCCTTGATCATTGGCTGCCGGTGCAGCATTTCACGCTCGGCCGCCGAGGAGGCGATAACCGGCAGGGGCATGGGAAAGCTGCGGGCTTTCACCGTATCCGCGACGTTGAAAATGACGTTGTAGAAGGCAGCCGAACCATCTGGCGCGATATTGCCGGTGAGCGACACGACTTTGTGCTGTGGGCATTCCATGGGTTGGATCTGCTCGATCGCCGCTTTCAGCGTGCGGCCGGTACCGATAGCCATGGTGATCGGCTCGGGGCGCACCAGCCAGCGCTCGATCTCGGTGGCACCGGCCTCGGCAACCCCGATCGTGGTGGAATCGCTTGCAGGATCAGAGGGAACCACCTCCACCAGATCGAGTGCAAAGCGCGATTTGAGGCGCGCGCCGAGATCCATGCAGCGGCCGATAGGGTGGTCGAGGCGGACCTTGATCAGCCCCTCGCTGACCGAGAGCGAGACGAGCCGCTGCGCCGACTGGCGCGAAATGCCCATCTTGGCGGCGATCTCTTCCTGCGTATTGCCCGCGACATAATAGAGCCAGCCGGCGCGGGCGGCATCGTCAAGCCGGTTCGCAGTGTTCTCTTGTCGCAGGGCCATGTGTCGTCACCTTTTGCCTCTAGCGATATGGCCAAGGAGGGCAAGGCCGCAAGCGCGATCGATGGAAAAAGCCCGGAATGATCATTCGCGCAGGATGATGATGCCGAGCACGACAAGCCACACGGCCCAGAGCGTATAGGCGGCGGCGTTGATGATACCGGCCAGAGCAAACCCAAAAGGCTCCGCCATGCCGGCGAGCACGCCGAGGGCGAGAACCATACCGATCCCAGCGACCAGGCGATGCGAATGCCAGAGCGCAGCGGCGACCGAAATGGTCCAGAGCGCGGTGAAGAGATAGCCAAAATGCTCGCCGATGCCGGCCCCGGCATAAAGATGGAAAGCATCGAAGACGGCTTGCGTAACCGCCGGATCAGCAGAGCTTTGCGCCAGGCTCGGCACCAGGATAACCCAGCGCAACAGCCCCAGCCCCTGCACGAGCCCGGCCAGAATGCCGAAGGTCGCGGCAAAGGCGGCCGCCGCCCGGTTGCGTTCCCAGAGCCACAGGCCGCTCAGCACGCCGACCGGAATAAAGGCCAGGGCGGAGAGCATGAAGACATACCACAGAGCAAGCAGCCCTGTTCCGCCGGCGCTGAAGCCGGCAAGAATCTCGTTTGCCGGCTGGCGTAGGATGCCGGGGTAATCGAAGGTCATTTGCAGGGCCGTGAAGGCGGCCATGAACATCAAGGGAACCGCGATCATCGCGAGCCCGGTAAAACGCTGAAGCGTGGTCATTTCGGTTATGTCCTGAGATAGGGTTTGAGCACACGCCGGAAAAGCGTAATGCCTTGATCGAGCTTTTGTTTGGTCACGTCGTCATTGCCCGCTTCCACGAAGGGCAGCCAGTAATCGCCGATGAGCCACAAGAGGCTCGCAAGCTCTTCGGCATCCTCGCCCGACGCTGGCGGATGGATCAGCCCCGCCTCGGCGAAATAGGCGAGAAGCTGCCGAAAATTGGCAAAGCCGGCAGCACGGGTTTCGGCATAGGCGCGGCGAAAGATCTCGTCGCGATGCAGGAGCGTCGGCAGGTCGCGGTAGATGAAGCGATATTCCCAAAGGGCGGCGAAATTGCCGGCAAGCATGCGTTCGATATCGCTGAGATCAGGCGCCCTGCCCTCTGGCAGCGCATAGACTTCCGCCCAGCGGCCGACGAGCCGGCCGAAGAGGTCGCGGACGATCTCTTCGCGATCGTGAAAGTGATAATAAAGATTGCCGGGACTGCGACCAGCAGCCTCGGCGATCTGATTGGTGGTGACATCTGCGCTGCCCCGTTCGTTGAAGAGCGCCAGGGCCACATCGAGCAATTGCTCGCGCGTTCCCTGTCGACCCGTTTTCCGCGGTTTCTCAGCCATAGCGACACCGTTTAGAGTATTTACTCCAGAGCAAATAGAACGCGCGATATCTGGCGTCAAGCGATATTTGGAGTAATTGCTCTAATTTGGATTTTGAGGCTGACGGATGAGCCTCCGTGCCCGATGGAGCGAATTTTCATGCACGCGGTCACTAAGGCACAAACAGTCGCCCCAGAGGCGGAAATGCACCACAAAGCGCAAATTGAACACGTGTGCATTGCCTTTTCCCGCAATGCAGCGCACTTTATCTGATTATGAGTCGATACCGTTCCGGGAACCTTCATGGCGAATACCGCGCCCATTAGTTCCGCTCTGTGCCACCAGGTCGCCGCTTTGCCGTGGCGGCGGGAGGCTGATGGCTCGCTTTCGGTATTGCTCATCACTTCGCGTACCAATGGCAAATGGATGCTGCCCAAGGGCTGGCCGATGAAAGGCCTCAGCGAGGCCGACGCGGCCCGCCAGGAGGCCTTGGAAGAGGCCGGTGTCGAAGGCAATGTCGATACGCAGGCCATCGGGTCCTACCGCTATTCCAAGCTTTTCAGCGACGGATCGAGCACGCCTGGCCAAGCCGTGATCTTCCCGCTGGAAGTGACGCGCGAGCGCAAAGGCTGGAAAGAAAAGGACCAGCGCCAGCGTCGCTGGATGTCACCGGACGAAGCCGCAGCAGCCGCCCACGAACCCGACCTCTCGCGCTTCCTCGCCAACCTGGCGGCAGGCCGCGTGACGCTGGTTCATGCGGACCACCCACGGGCAATCGCGCTTTAGCAGTCCGCCTGGGACTTCAGCCTAGCGAGATACTCTCCGGCCAAACTCGAAAAGAGCCTCGCCCCGTCACCTTATTGGCCCGGACTTCTCGCGAGTTTTGAGCCGAGCAGTTCGCCCTGCTCGCTCAGGATTGAATAGGCGACCCCGCACAGAAGCGAATTGATGTGACGGAGCGAGCGCACCGTCTGCAGGTGCAGCTCGCTGGTCTCAAAACTGTTTGGATCGCCTTTGCGCAGGCGCGCAAAATGCTGGTTCATGCTGGAGCGCTCCAGAACACCTATGGCGTCCTTTTCGGCGACGAGCTGACGCGCGGATTCGATGTCCTCGGAGACGAGGACATTGAGCGCGAGCTGCAAATTGCCCAAAACCCTGACATGCAGATCCTGCAATTCCTCCCAGCCTTGCGGCGAAAAGGTGAGATGACGCTCGGAGAGCTGATCGGCGACCCGCAGCAATTGTCGCGCGATGATATCGCCGGCCTGTTCGAGGCCAATGGCGAAGGTACTGAGGTCGGACGCTCGGCTCACCTGGCCCTCATCCATCTTGTCCCAGTCGAGCTGGGAAAGGAAAAGCTTGATCGAGGCATTGGCGCGGTCGACTTCGGGCTCCAGTGCCTTGACCCGGCGGATGGCTGTCTTGTCGCCGCCCCTCAGGATTTCCATCGCCGGCTGCAGCATCACCTCCACCATTTCGCTCATACGCAGCAGTTCGCGCGTGGCGCTGGCAAGAGCCGCGTCGACATTGCCATGGCTGGCCGTGGCGAGAGCTGGCCGCCGCAGACGGGCGAGGTCTGCTGTCTCGTCGGCAGCACTTTCGCCGACAAAGCGCTCGAGGAGGCGCGAGGCTGGACCGACCAGCGGCAATCCCAGGATCATGACGGCAAAGTTGAAGACGGAGTGAAAAAGGCTTGCCTGCTGGCCGACATTGCCCGGCAGGCCCAGAGTATGGACCTGCAGGATCTCGATAACGACCAGACAGACGATGGCCGCGCCACCGCGGAACAGCAGCGCTCCGAGCGCTATGCGCCGGGCTCGCACATCGGCGCCACGGGTCATGCCGAAGGCAATCAGCGTGCCGCCCAGATTTGCGCCGAGCACAAGGGCAGCGGCCACTTCGAAGGGGATGACCCCGGCCGTACCGAAGGTGATGATAACGAGGACGCTGGCGACGGAGGAATAGGAGAGCCAGGTGATGATGGCCGCAACGAAAAAGCCGGTCCAGGGGTCGCCGCGCAGATAGTCGATGGCCATGGCCAGTACTTCGCTGTCGCGCCAGGGCGCGGTCGCCTCGGAGACCATTTCAAGTGAAAGCAGCACGAAGGCGACGCCAAGGATCATGCGGCCGAGCTGTTTCATCTGCCGATCATTGGCTCTTAGGAACAGCGTGCCGCCCAAAATGATCAGCGGCGCGGTGAGCAGCGTCAGATCGAAAGAGAGAACGCTGGCAACGAGGGCAGAACCGAAATAGGCGCCGAGCATCAGCGCCAGGCCCGTGCTACCCGCGAGAAGTCCACCCGAGGCGAAGCTGGAAGCGAGCGCGGCCACTGCCGTCGAACTTTGCAGCGCCACGGCCATGCCGGTGCCGACCGTCGCGGCGGACAGTGCGCTGCGCTCGGCATGGGCCAGGGTGCGCTTGAGCTGGGCGGAATAGGCCCGCTCCACCGCCGTTCGCACCATGCGCACGGCCCAAAGCAGGAGGACGATGGCCGCCATCAGATGGACGATGATGAAGTACATCAGGCCTCCCCTACCCGTGCGCTGTTTCGAGTCGCCATCATGTTCACATGAACAGTTGAGGCGCAACAGCTCGATGCAATCGGGTGCAAAATCCCGCAGTCGAAAAATTTATCCATAGCCAATGATATCAGGCAATTTGGACCGGTTTGCGATGCACCCTTGATCATTTGCGTCATCCAAAATGTTCATTTGAACATTTTTCTGTTGCAAACGCGCATTCCGCTGCTACCAATTCAGGCAGCACGAGGCGGGGAGGCCTCGGCCAAAACATAAAGGGAGTGAGAATGTTCAAGAACGTTTTGTTCCTGTCTGCGGGCCTGGCTGCCGTTCTTTCGGCCGCCCCGGTCGCTGCACAGACCGAGATTGCCTGGTGGCATGCCATGGACGCCGAGCTCGGCAAGAAGCTCGAGGAAATCGCCAACGGCTTCAATGCCAGCCAAACCGAATTCAAGGTCATCCCGACCTATAAAGGCAGCTATCCCGAAACCCTGACCGCCGCCATCGCCGCCTTCCGCGCGAATGAACAGCCGGCCATCGTGCAGGTTTTCGAAGTGGGCACCGGCACCATGATGGCCGCCAAGGGCGCTGTCTATCCGGTCTATCAGCTCATGGCCGACAATGGCGAACCGTGGGATCCGTCAGGCTTCCTCGCTCCCGTGACGGGCTATTATTCGGATACCGACGGCAACATCCTGTCCATGCCGTTCAATTCCTCGACGCCCATCATGTATTACAACAAGGATGTCTTCGAAAAAGCCGGTCTCGACCGTGAAACAGCGCCCAAGACCTGGGCCGAGGTCGAAGAATTCTCGAAAAAGATCGTTGAGTCAGGCGCCGCGCCCTGCGGCTTCACCACCGGCTGGGTGAGCTGGATCCAGCTCGAAAATCTCTCGGCCATCCACGACCAGCCCTATGGCACGCTCGAAAACGGCTTCGGCGGTCTCGGCACCGAGTTCACCTTCAATGGCGAGGTACAGACCAAGCACTGGGAGAACCTGAAGAAATGGGCCGATGAAGGCCTCTTCGAATATGGCGGCCCGGTTGGTGGCGCCGACGCTCCGCCGAAATTCTATTCGCAGGAATGCGCCATCTACATGAACTCCTCGGCCTCGCGCGCCGGCGTGATCAACAATGCCAAGGATTTTGAGGTCGGCTTCGCACCCCTGCCCTACTATGACGACGTGACCACCGATCCGAAGAACTCGATCATCGGCGGCGCGACGCTCTGGGCCCTCAATGGCAAGGATCCGGAAGTCTATAAAGGCGTAGCTCAGTTCTTCACCTACCTCTCGAGCCCGGAAATCCAGGCCGGATGGCACCAGTTCACCGGCTACCTGCCGGTCACCAATGCTGCCTACGAACTGGGCAAAGAACAGGGCTATTATGATGCCAATCCAGGTTCGGATGTCGCCATCAACCAGATCACCCGCGGCACGCCGACGGCCAATTCCAAGGGCGTTCGCTTCGGCAATCTGACCCAGATCCGCACCGTGGTCGATGAAGAGTTCGAAGCCCTGCTTGCCGGCAGCAAGTCGGCCAAGGAAGCGCTGGATGCTGCTGTCGAACGCGGCAACCAGATCCTGCGCGACTTCGAAGCCGCCAATAGCTGATCCTCCCCGGATCGCCCCGGCCGGACAGGCTGGGGCGGTCCAACCGGCATAGTGACATTCGGCCTCTGGGGGAGTTCGGCCCATGCAAACCAAGCGCACCATTTTTCCAAACAAGCTGCTGCCTTATCTGCTGCTGGCCCCGCAGCTTGCCGTGACGCTGATCTTTTTCATCTGGCCTGCCGTTCAGGCGGTCAAATCGTCCTTCGAGCGCGAAGACCCCTTTGGGTTCAAGACGACCTTCATCTGGTTCGACAACTACAAGCGGCTTTTCGCCGACCCCACCTATCTCAATTCCGTCGGCAAGACGGCGGTGTTCGCCGTGTCGGTAACACTCCTGGCCATGAGCGTCTCGCTGCTGCTGGCCGTTTCGGTCAACCGGGTGCTGCGCACCAACCGGGTCTATACGACGCTGCTGGTCTGGCCCTATGCCGTCGCGCCTGTCGTCGTAGGCATTCTCTGGTGGTTCATGTTCAACCCCTCGATCGGCATTGCGCCCTATCTGCTGCGCGGCCTCGGGATCAACTGGAACCACCGGATCGATGGCAGCCATGCCATGCTGCTCGTGATCATCGCGGCGAGCTGGAAGCAGATTTCCTATAATTTCCTGTTCTTCGTGGCCGGCCTGCAATCGGTGCCGCAATCGCTCACCGAAGCGGCAGCGATCGATGGCGCGGGGCCCTTCAAGCGGTTCTGGACCATCGTCTTCCCGCTGCTCTCGCCCACGACCTTCTTCCTGCTCATCGTCAACATCAATTACGCCATGTTCGACACTTTTGGCATCATCGACGCCACCACGTCAGGCGGCCCGGCCCAGGCTACCAATATCCTCGTCTACAAGGTCTATGCCGACGGGTTCCTGGGATTGAACATCGGCTCATCGGCCGCCCAATCGGTCGTGCTGATGCTGATTGTCATCGCCCTCACCGCCATCCAGTTCCGCTATATCGAGCGGCGCGTGCAGTATTAGGAGCGCGCAAAATGGTTGAAAATCGCCCCCTTCTCAGCTTCCTCACCCATCTGGTGCTGATCGTCGGCGTCGTCATCGTCGTATTTCCGGTCTATCTCGCCTTCGTAGCCTCGACCCATGGCAATGGCGACTTCCTGAGCGGCCTCGTGCCGCTGCTGCCCGGACCCAATCTGATCGAAAACTATCGCCTGATGCTCACCGAAGGCATCTCCACGGCCGGCGCCCCCCCGCTCTGGATCATGCTGGGGAACTCACTTGTCATCGCCATCATCATCGCCGTGGGCAAGATCGCCATCTCGCTGCTCTCGGCCTATGCGATCGTCTTCTTCAAATTCCCGTTCCGGTTGCTCGCCTTCTGGATCATCTTCATCACCCTGATGCTGCCGGTAGAGGTGCGCATCATCCCCACGTTCAAGGTGGTGGCGGATCTGGGCCTGCTCAATTCCTATGTCGGCCTCACCCTGCCGCTGATCGCTTCGGCGACGGCAACCTTTCTCTTCCGCCAGTTCTTCCTGACCATTCCGGACGAACTGATGGAGGCGGCGCGCGTCGATGGGGCCGGGCCGCTCAAATTCTTCCGCGATATCTTGCTGCCACTCTCGCGCACCAATATCGCGGCGCTCTTCGTCATCCTCTTCATCTATGGATGGGTGCAATATCTCTGGCCGCTGCTCGTCACCACCGACAGCCGCTATTACACCGTCGTCATGGGCATCAAGCGCCTGGCCGCCACGGCCGATGGCGAGCCGCAATGGCACCTGGTGATGGCTGCCGTGATGCTGGCCATGCTGCCCCCCGTCCTCGTCGTCATCTTCATGCAGCGCCTGTTCGTCAAAGGCCTCGTGGAAACGGAGAAATAAGCCATGGCCACGATCAACCTGGTTGACCTCAAGAAGAACTATGGCCCCGTTCCGGCCGTCAAAGGCATCAATCTCTCGGTCAAGGACGGCGAACTCATCGTACTCGTCGGCCCCTCCGGCTGCGGAAAATCGACGCTGCTTCGCATGGTGGCGGGACTTGAATCGGTCACCTCCGGCCGCATCGAGATTGCCGGGCGAGATGTCGTAAAGGCGGAGCCCGCCGAGCGCGACATCGCCATGGTATTCCAGAACTATGCGCTCTATCCCCATATGACGGTGCGGCAAAACCTCGAATATGGCCTGAAAAACCGCGGTACGCCGCGCGAAGAGATCGACCGGCGCGTCAAGGAAGCGGCTGATATTCTGGAGATCGGCCCCATGCTGGACCGAAAGCCGCGCCAGCTCTCGGGCGGCCAGCGTCAGCGTGTCGCCATGGGCCGCGCCATCGTGCGCGAACCGGCGGCTTTCCTCTTCGACGAGCCGCTCAGCAATCTCGACGCCAAGCTGCGCGTGCAAATGCGGGTAGAAATCCGCAAGCTGCAAAGACGGCTCAAGACCACCAGCCTCTATGTGACCCATGACCAGCTCGAAGCCATGACCCTCGCCGATCGACTGGTGGTGATGAATGGCGGCCTGGTGGAGCAATTGGGCACCCCGACCGAGGTCTATGATCGGCCGGCCACACTGTTCGTCGCCGGCTTCATCGGCTCTCCGCCGATGAACCTGCTTTCGTTGGAGAGCATTGCCGGTGCATCGGGCTTTGACGGCTTGAACCTGCCTGCAGGCACCGATGTCGTCGGCATCCGCCCCGATCAGCTCACACTGGAGCAGCCAACCGGGCCAAGTCTGGCGCTCGCAGCCACCGTGGAACTGCTGGAGCCGATCGGCGGAGAAAGCCATCTCCACGTCCGACTGAACACTTCGAACCAGGCCGTCATCCTCAGTGTCCCAGGCCGACCCGACATAGCCGAAGGCGCCGCAGTGACGATCCACGCCCGACCGGCGGACCTCCATCCCTTCAACCGTGAAAGCGGCCGTCGCACCGACACCGCTGTCGCAAATCCGTAACACAACCGACTTAGTGGCTTGCGGGCCAAGAACAAAGACGCGTCATGACCAATCCATCTGATATCGGTCCCTCAAGGGACGAAGTGCAGGCCCATCGCGGCGCATCTGCCATTGCGCCCGAAAATACCATTGCCGCCTTCCGCGCCGCAGCCGAACAGGGCGCGCGCTGGGTCGAGCTCGATGTGGCCTTGCTGGCTGACGACACTCTGGTCGTCATTCATGACGACAGCGTCGACCGCACGACCTCAGGCAAGGGCTCGCTTGGCGCCCTCACCCATGCCGAAGTCGCAAAGCTCGATGCCGGTGCCTGGTTCGATGCAAAATATGCCGGCGAACGCCTGCCGACCCTGGCCGAAGTCATCAAGGCGCTGGGCGAATTCGGGCTGAGTGCCAATGTCGAAATCAAGCAGCACAAGCACCACAAGTCGCTCGACCAATTGGTGCGCGCCGTGCAGGCCGATATCAACAAGCGCGACCCGAAAACTGAGATCATGATCTCGAGCTTCGACCCCGAAGCCCTCAAGGCCATGCACGCGCTGGAGCCAGGACTCGAAATGGCCATGCTCTGGGGACGTCCGCCAGAGGACTGGGCCGAGAAGCTGAAGGCCATCCCGGCGACCACCATCCACATGCATTACAAGGCGCTGAGCATCGGCATGCTGGAAGAAACCAGCAAAAGCGGTATCAAGGTGCGTGCCTGGACCTGCAACAACCCCGTCGAGCTGGTCTCATTCTGGGGCGCGGGCCTCACCGGGGTCATCACTGACAATCCCAAGCTGTTTTTGGGATAGTAGAGGCTGTCGGCCAAAATGCTGTCGCATCGGCAACGCGAAATCCTGAGCCTGATCGAAACCGAGGGCGCACAATATATCGAGCCCCTGGCGGCCCGCTATGACGTGACCACCCAGACCATAAGGCGCGATATCAACGCGCTTTGTGATCTCGGTTACGCGCGGCGTTTCCATGGCGGCGTCGACATGCCCGTTGGCGCCCGCAATATCTCGGTCAATGCCCGCGCCGCGCTCAACAGCCTGGCCAAGCAGCGCATTGCCCGGCGCATCGCCGCCGCGATCCCCGCTGGCTCGACCGTCTTCATGGGCATCGGCAGCACCGTGCAATTCGTTGCTGAAGCGCTGCGCGATCACCAGGAACTGCGCGTCGTCACCAATAATATCGATGTCGCCCTGACCCTGTCGGAAACCCCACAGGTCGAAGTACACATGACCGGTGGCCTTCTCCGCCACAATGACCGCGACGTCGTGGGGCCGGACGCGCTCAATTTCTTCGAGAAGTTCTACGCTTCCCATGCCGTGGTCGGCGCCGGTGCGCTCGATCCGGAAAAGGGCATTCTCGATTTCAGCTATAGCGAAGCCCAGCTCACCATGAAGCTGCTCGACAATGCGCGAACCAAATTCCTCGCCGCCGACGTGAGCAAATGGTCGCGCGATGCCTCAGTGCGCGTGGCCCCCTTCTCCGCCATCACCAGCTTTTTCACCGACGCGCTGCCCAATGACAAACGGGTGGCCGCGGCGTTCGAAACCGCGGGGATCGAGGTGGAAATCTGCGGCGGAGACGCCGAATGAGTTTTATCGGTCCTGCGCCCGCACCCGAAGACCTGCGCGATGTCAGCTATCTCCTCACCGACATCGACGACACCCTGACCACCGAAGGCCGCTTGCTGCCTGAAACCTATCAGGCTCTCTGGGACCTCGAGAAAGCCGGGATCGCCGTCGTGACCGTGACGGGAGGATCGGCCGGCTGGTGCGAGCATATCGTGCGCGCCTGGCCCGTGGCGGCCGCCATCGGCGAAAGCGGCGCCTTTGTCATGACGGCCCGGCACAATCGGGTCGAGGTCGAATATTGGGAAGACGAGGCACTACAGAGCGAACGGCAGCGCCAGCATCTTGCTTCCGTCTCTCCCCTCCTCGGTGGTCGCTTCCATCTTGCTCACGACCAGCATTTTCGTCTCGCCGATGTCGCCGTCGATATCGTCGGTTACCCACGCGCGGAAGTCGATGCGCTGGCTACGGAAATCCGCGCACTTGGCGGCACTGTGGCGATCAGCTCGGTTCACATCAACACCTGGATCGGCGACTACAACAAGCGCACCATGAGCGAACGCCTCCTGCGCCGCTGGGGCCTTGGTGACGAGGAACTGGCCCGACAAGTCAGCTTTGCCGGAGACTCCCGCAATGACGCACCCATGTTCGCCTTCCTGAACAAGACTTTTGGGGTCGCCAATATCCTGCCGGTGCTCGACGACCTGCCCACCAAGCCACGCTGGATATCGGCCGATATTGCCGGTCGCGGCTTTGTCGACATCGCCAAGGCACTTCTCGCCGCCAGAGGCTAGGCGCCGATTTTCCAGGGATCGATCGTTGGAACGCCGGCAGCGACAAAAGCGCTGGCATCGCGGGTCGCAACATCGAAACCGTGAGCGACGGCCATGGCTGCGATATAGCCATCGGGCGTTGGAAAGCCCTTCCCCGCCCTGCGCGAGGCGACCGCGATATCCGCATAGTGCCGTGCTGCATCGGAGTCGAAAGCAAGGATGCGGCCTTCAAACAGGCCGATCAGGCCTTCGACCGCCGCAGTGAGCCTCGTCTTGCGCTGCCCATCTGGCAAAACTCCGATGCCGTACAGCAGTTCCGCCACCGTCACGCTCGAGAGATAGAGCGTTTCCGCGGCCTGGGCATCCAGCCAGTCGCGCACGGCCGGGTCAGGCTGCGGCTTCATGCCCTCGGAAACAACATTGGTATCGAGCAGGATCATTCAAAGCTCAGCGGCAGGGCCGGCGTTTTGTCTCGGTTCTGCTCCACAGCCTCGAAGTCGGCATTGGTGAGGCCCGAATTCTGGCTCAATGCTGAAAGCGCCGAGCCGATACGAACACGGTCTGCGGGCCGAACCGCCGCTTCGAGAATATTGCGCATCTCCGCCTCCGTGCTGCGGCCATGTCCGGCCGCGCGCGCCTTGAGAGCCCGATGGGCCTCTTCAGAGAGGTTACGAATGGTAACGGCAGGCATTGGCTACAACTCCATCCAAGCGACAACCATGCTATCATTTTGGTGCAGATGATAGCAAATCAAGAGTGCTGTCCCGAAAGCGCCAGCAAGCGGCTCTGCCCGACTCGTTGCCTTGTTCCCTCGCGCTATCTCCTTGAGCGCGCCAAATAAGAAAAGTTTGCATAGTCAATTTTGATTATGCTAGAAATGTGCGTCCCATGGAGGAATGGGACGTGACTAGGGAGGTTTTCTTGTCGCTTAGACCTACACCCCATGGGCGGGGAACGCTCTCGCTCGGCCGTCTTTTCTCGGGCACTGCCGTGGTTGCCCTCGCCATGGCCGGTTTTTCGGCCCAGGTGGCACGCGCTGCTGACGAACTCCCGGAAAACGTGCTCGTCTCCCAGGAAGAATGCGATCGCAACAAGGCCGCCGGCACCATCACCTACATTTCCGGCTATGGCTATTCGGCGAGCGCCGGCCAGGTCGACGTGTTTCTCGCCAAGGAACTGGGCTATTTCGATGCCCTGTGCCTGACTGTCGAGATCAATGCCGCCGGCGGCAATGGCCAACTGCTGGTATCGTCCGGCCAGGCCCAGTTCACTGCACTCGGTTCCGCTTCCGACGTCATGCTGGCGGCCGCCAATAGCCGCAACCTGACCGCCGTCGCCACCTATGGCAGCACCTCGCCCTTCTCGATCTTTGCCAATGAAGCGGTGAAGAGCTTGAAGGATCTTGAAGGCAAGCGCCTCGGCTACTTCATCAACATTACCCCCATCGCCCTTGCCATGCTCGATGCCGCCGGCGTCGACGTGTCCAAGGTCGAACTGATCAAGATGACCAATTACGACCCCACGGTCGTCACCCGCGGCCAGGTCGATGCCATTGTCGGCTATGCCTCGAACCAGCCCCAGACGCTCAAGGCCATGAACCTGCCCTTCAGCGAATTCCTGCCGTCCGATCTTGGGCTGCCGGGCACCTACAATGTCATGGAAGTGAACAGCAAATTCCTCGCCGAGCATCGCGAGGCCGCTGCCGATTTCATGCGCGCGAGCCTCAAGGCGCTCGAATTCTGCCTCGCCGAGGAAGAAAAGTGCGTCGACATGATCAGCCAGCTTGCCGCTGACAACAATCAGGGTTCGGCCTTCCCACGCGAGCAGCAGGCGCGCACCTGGGGCGTCGAGTCCGAATGGGTGCGTTCGAGCACCTTTGGGCCTCCGGGCGTGCAGACCGTCGCCGGCTGGCAGAGCGAATATGACATGGCCCAGAAATTCGGCGGGCTGAAGAACCCGCCCGCCATCGAAGCCATGATGGACCCTGATCTCGTTGCCTCGCTCTATCAGGACGGCAAGCTGATCTGGCCGGAAAAGTGAACCGGACAATGCCTGCACCTATTCAAGCATCCAATGATCGATACCCCGGCGAGGCCGGGGTAGAGGTCGCCAATATCACCAAGAGCTTCGGCCCGGACGAAGCCCGCGTCACCGTGCTCAACGGCGTCTCGCTCACCATCCGCAAGGGCGAATTTGTCTCGCTGATTGGCCCGTCGGGTTGCGGCAAGTCTACCCTGCTGAAGGTCGTCGCCGGCCTCTCCGAAGCCGATGGCGGCAAGGTTTCCATCAATGGGAAATCCGTGCGCGAAGCCTCGCGCGAAAAGGCCATTGGCCTTGTGCCGCAATCGCCGGCCCTCTTGCCCTGGCGCACCATTCTCGACAATGTCAGCCTGCCCATTTCGATCAATCCGAACGCCAATGCCGGGCGCAAGCTGCGCGATCCCAAGGAAATCCTGACCAGCTTTGGTCTCGGCAAGGCGATCGACCGCTATCCTGCCCAGCTTTCGGGCGGCATGCAGCAGCGCGCCGCAATCGCCCGCGCCTTCGTGTTCGATCCCGAAATCCTGCTCATGGACGAGCCGTTTTCGGCGCTCGACGAGATGAACCGCGACCAGCAGCGCATGGGCCTGCTCGATTTCTGGCAATCGAACCAGAAGTCCGTGCTCTTCGTCACCCATTCGGTGCCCGAAGCCATCATCCTGTCCGACCGCATCGTGCTGATGGCGGCCCATCCCGGCCGCATCGCTGAAATCATCGATGTCGACCTGCCCCGGCCGCGCAACGAAGCGCTTTATGCCACCGACGCCTTCCGCGATCTCGAAGGCTATGTCCGCAATGCCCTGCGCAAGGTGATGGAGGCTGCCCATGTCTAGTTCGATCGCAGCGGAAGCGGCCCCCAAGGCCAAGACCAGCTCCCCCATGGCGCGGATGGCCGGAGACTGGCTGCCGCCGGCGGTGACCTTCGTTATCGTCGCCGTACTCTGGCAGGTCGTGGCGCTGAACAATCCCTATGTGCTGCCAACGCTGGAATCCGTTGGCAACAGCATGGCCAGCGACCCGCACATGTATTGGGCCAATATGCTAGTGACCTGCCAGGAAATCGTCATCGGCGCCGGCGCGGGCATTCTCTTCGGCTTCCTTCTGGCCGTCGCCATGTCGGAATTGCCGATCATCGAAAAGGCGATGATGCCGCTGATCGTCGTGATCATGGTCACCCCGGTCGTCGCCATCGCTCCGGCTCTGGTTGTGGCCTTCGGCTTCGGCATGCTGCCCAAATATATCGTCACCGGGCTCGTGGTCTTCTTCCCCATGCTGGTCAATTCGCTGGCCGGCCTGCGCGATGTCGACCAGAAAGCGCTCGACGTCTTCAAGACGCTTCATGCCAGCCGCTGGGAAACCTTCCGCGATCTGAGACTGCCGGGCTGCATGCCCTTCGTCTTTGCCGGCCTCCGCATCGCCATGCCGCTGGCTGTGGTCGGTGCCGCCGTTGCCGAATTCGTGGCGGCGGGTCAGCAGGCGGGCTTGGGTTCGCTGGTCACCATTTCTGCGGCGCAGGCGGACCTGCCCGTCACCTGGGCGAGCATTGCCCTTCTCTGCCTTCTCGGCGTGGTGCTGGTGTCGCTACTGGCACTCCTGCGCAAGCGTGTCCTCTGGTGGAGCGACGCGGATGTGATCGGGCGCTGAGGCGCCCGACACCCCCATACAATTACGAAAGACATTACGATGAAGAAGCTGCGCTTTGGGCTGTTTGAAAACGCCCAGACCAATGACTCCGGCACGTCCACCTGGCGCCACCCCGACAGCGAGCGGCACAATTTCGATACGCTCGATTATTGGGTCGATGTCGCGAAAATGTGCGAGGACGCCAAGCTCGACTTCCTGTTTCTCGCCGACGCCTGGGGCTGGGCCGATGTGAAGGGCACGCGCCCCGACATCTGCGACACCGAAGGCCTCGACCTGCCGCGCCTCGACCCCACCATTGTCGGCGCCGCCATCATCGCGGCAACGGAAAAGCTCGGCGTGGTCATGACCGGCTCGACCCTGCTCGAACAGCCCTATGCCTTTGCCCGTCGCATGCAGAGCCTCGACCACCTTTCCAAGGGCCGTATCGGCTGGAACGTCGTGACCACGGGCACGGCCGAAACCGCCGTTGCCGCCTTCGGCGTGCCCATGGTGGCGCATGACGAGCGCTACAACATGGCCGACGATTTCATGGCGCTGGTCTACAAGCTCTTCGAGGGCGCCTGGGAGCGTGACGCGCTGGAACGCGACAAGACTGGTCGCTACGCCAATCCGGACAAGGTGCATCGCATCGCCCATGATGGCCCCTATTTCCGCTCACATGGCTTTGGCAATTCGTCCTACTCGCCGCAGGGCACTCCTGTGTTGTTCCAGGCCGGTTCCTCTGATCGCGGCAAGCAGTTCGGCGGCAAGCATGGCGAATGTATCTTCCTCGGCGGCGGCACGGCCGAAAAGCTGGCGGGTCAGGTCAAATCCATCCGCGACGAAGCCGTCGCCAATGGACGCGACCCCAATTCGATCAAGCTGATGAGCGCCTTTTCCTGCGTCGTTGCCCCGACCAAGGAAGAAGCCCGCCGCAAGCATCAGGAACTGCTCGACGCCCAGACCCCGGACGTGGCGGTTGCCTCCTATGCCTGGTTCACCGGCCTCGATCTTTCGTCCTACGATCCGGCGACCAAGATGAGCGATCTCCACACCGAGCTCTCGCAAACCCAGATCGCGCGCTTTGGCGACAAGACCGTCGGGGAAGTGCTGAAGGACTGGCACGCCCATGGCGTTCGCACCAATCCTTTTGTCGGCACACCCGAAGAAATCGCCGACATCATGATCGATCTCGCCGAAAAGACCGATATCGACGGCTTCCTGTTCACGCCGCTGATCCAGCCGGCTTCAACGAAAGATTTCGTCGAACAGGTGATGCCAATCCTGCGCGCCCGTGGCGTTGCGGCTTCGGATTATGAAGGTGATACACTGCGTGAGCGCCTTGTCGGCACGCCGAGCCCGATCCTCAATGCGGATCATCCGGGCGCGAGCTATCGCACCCTGTGAGGTCAGGGCCGCCGGGGCGACCCCGGCGGCCTATTTGGGCTCGACTGGCTCAACGCGCGATCCCGGGTCGCCGGCAAAGACATAGTTGCCGGCGGTGATCCGCTCATAGAGCCCCTTGGCCCATTCCTGCTCCGCGCGCAGGCGCAGCGAGGACAGTTCAAAAATTTCGCGCACATAGGCGGGTGTCGTCGTCGAATGCCCCACATCGGCAATGTCAAAGCCATTGCTCGCGATCTTGGCGTCGATCTCGGTCATGCGGAATTTGAGCGCCGCCACCACTTCCGAGCGACTGAGGAGAAACATGAACGACGTCAGCGCCATGGTGGGCTTGGTATCAAAGGTTTCGACGGTCCAGAGCGTCTGGCGGAGCATCCGCATCAGTTCGACGACGCCCTGCGGCGTGGTGCGATAGATGGTGCGCTCGGGCCGCTTGCCGGCCGCTTCCGTGCCCGCTTCCTCGATATAGCCGTCCTGCTTGAGCGATTTCAGCGCATTGTAGATCGAGCCGGGCTGGATGTTCGCCCACTCGTCCACATGCCAGGTCATCAGCTCGCGACGGAGGAAGTAGCCGTGCACAGGCTCGAACTGGCGCACGGCGCCCAAAACGACAAGGCGGGTGATGTTGGACATGGTTTTCTGGCGCCTTCCCCTCGGCAAATTCCTTGTCATTCCCTAGCAAATGACATAGCTTCATTTCAAATATTCAAAATTGACTAATCGAGGAGGAAATCTTGAATAGTGCGGAGGCAAACCTGGCCCTGCGGCGGGCTTTTTCGCTGTTTCCGACCGGCGTTGTCGCCATGTGCGGGCATGACGGAAGCGAGCCCGTGGGCATGGCAGTCAACTCGTTCAGCACGGTATCGCTGGAGCCGCCGCTGGTTTCGGTCTGCATTGCGCGCCAATCGAGCACATGGCCAAAACTCAACGCCCTGCCCCGCATCGGCCTCAGCATTTTGGGCGCCGATCAAGGGCCGCTTTCCCGGCAGCTTTCGTCCCGCAATGGCGACCGCTTTCGCGATGTGACGCTGCAAGCCGGCGAGGAAACGGCCCGCTTCATCCCCGGCGCCACGCTCTGGCTCGATTGCACCATTGCCGACCGGCTCTCAGGCGGCGACCACGAGATCATCCTGTTCGAAATCAAGAGCACGACGCTGTTCCCCGATATCGCTCCCCTCGTCTTCCATCAGAGCCAGTATCTTGGGCTTTCCCGGGCATCCTGATTCCATTCCCGAGGCATTAGGGATCAGGCTTTCCGGCTGCGTCATTCATGGCGACAAGCGCGGCCGAAAACTGGGTTTTCCGACGGCCAATCTTCTGGTGCCCGCGGGGGCTGAACTGCCGCCCGATGGGGTCTATTCCTGCCTCGTCTGGCTGACCGGCGAAGACGCTCACCTTGGCGCCACAGCGAGCGTGGGCAATAATCCCACCTTTGACGACGTCAGGGAACGTCGGGTCGAAATCTACATCCATGACTTCGACAGAACGCTCTATGGCCAAGAGATAAAAATCTGCCTCGTGGCGAGACTGCGCGATATGCGCCGGTTTTCCGGGCTCGACGACCTGATCGGGCAGACCGAACGCGATGTCGCGCAATCGCGCGCCATGCTCGAACGCTATGCCCTGATAGGACCTCGGCCATGATCACTATTTTCGGCTCCACCAATCTCGATCAGGTCGGCACAGTCAGCCGTCTGCCGCGGCCCGGGGAGACGGTCGCCGGTGGCACTTTTTCCATGGCGCCGGGCGGCAAGGGCGCCAATCAGGCTCTGGCTGCGCGACGAGCCGGTGCCGAAGTTCGGCATGTCTCGGCCGTCGGCAACGATGCCTTTGCCGATATGGCGCTGGATCTTTTGCGACAGGGCGGCGTGGACCTTTCAAGCCTGAGCCAGGTCGAGGCGGCGACAGGCATCGCGATGATCTTTGTCGATGCGGAGGGCGAGAACGTCATCGCCGTGCTGCCGGGGGCCAATGGCACGATGAGCACGGAGGATGCCGAGCGGCATCTTGCAAGCCTCACGGCAAACGACACCCTCCTGGTGCAACAGGAAATACCGCAGGCAGCAACGCGCCGGGCGCTCGAAATCGCGCGCAGCAAGGGAACACGCAGTGTGCTCAACACAGCCCCCTTTCTCGCCGACACCGCCGACCTCGCGCCACTGGCCGATATTGTCGTCGCCAACGAGACCGAATTTTCGCTCCTGACCGGCCGTCCCATCGCCGACCTCGAGGCCGCCGCGACCGCTTGGGTGCAAAGAACCGGACGTACCATTGTCGTCACGCTGGGGCCGGAAGGCGCCTATGCGCGAACCCCGCGAGGCAGTTTTTTCGTGCCGGCTCACCGGGTCGAACCGGTCGACACGGTTGGCGCAGGCGACACTTTTTGCGGCTATCTCGCCGCGGGACTCGATGCCGGCCTATCGCTCGAAGAGGCCATGCGGCGCGCCGCCATTGCCGGGAGCCTCGCCTGCTGCCATGCCGGCGCGCAACCGGCCATTCCCACCAAAGCCGAGGTCGACGCGATCAGCGTGGCATAGCCATCCTGCCGCAAAGGACGTAGACAGCGGCCCGCCAGTCATGCAGTGACTGGGCCGCCGACACCCTTGCAGTTGAGGTCCATGGCAGAGTCGCTCTCGATTCTGGTGATTGACGACAACGCGATCCGCGCCTCGATCATCGAGGCCGGACTGCGCGAGGCCGGCCATGCTTCCGTGCGCGTCATCACCGATATCGAGGATGTCGCGCAGCGCATCGGCGAGATCGCGCCAGATGTGGTCATCATCGACCTCGAAAATCCCAATCGCGACGTGCTGGAGCACTTTTTTGCCCTGAGCCGCACCATCAAGCGGCCCATCGCCATGTTCGTCGACAAATCCGACCCGACCGAAATCGAGGCTGCGGTCGATGCCGGCGTTTCCGCCTATGTGGTGGACGGACTGCGCAAAGACCGCATCAAGCCGATCCTCGACATGGCCATCGTCCGCTTTCGCGCCTTTTCGCGGCTGCGCGATGAGCTCGAAGCCGCTCGCTCCGAATTGCAGGGGCGCAAGGTGATCGACAAGGCCAAGGGCATTCTGATGTCGACCCGCGGCCTTTCGGAAGACGATGCCTATGCCCTGCTGCGCACGACAGCAATGAACCAGAACCGCAAAATTGCCGAGATCGCCCAGGCGCTGGTCACTGCTTCAGAATTGCTGGGACCATGAGGAAGGAATTCGCGTCATGGGCCTGACCCAGATCACTGCCGGATATGTGCCCCTGCTCGATAGCGCGGTGCTGCTAGCCGCCGAAGAATTCGGCTTTGCCGAGAGCGAGGGGCTGCATCTCAATCTCGTGCGCGAAACCTCCTGGGCCAACATTCGCGACCGCGTCGCCATCGGTCATCTCGACGTCGCCCACATGCTCGGCCCCATGCCCCTCAGCGCCAATCTTGGCCTCACACCGCTCGACGCAGCGGTGATTGCTCCCATGGCGCTCGGTCTCGGCGGCGCTGCCATCACCATGTCTAATGCCATCTGGGCCAAAATGGCCGAAGCGGGCGCGCCCGAAGATGGCGCGCCCGGCCCTGTTGGTGCGGCCCTCCGAAAAGTCATTGCGGATCGCGCACGCTCCGGCGAGTCCCATCTGCGCCTCGCCGTGGTGCACCCTGAAAGCGCCCACAACTATGCCCTGCGCTACTGGCTGAAGGCCTCCGGCATCGATCCCGACCATGACGTCGATATCGTCATCGTGCCACCACCGCTGCAGGCCGATGCACTCGCCGCCAAGCGCACCGACGGGTTCTGCGTCGGCGAGCCCTTCGGCTCGGTCGCTGTGGCGCGCGGCGTCGGGCGCATCGTCACCACCAAAGGTCAGATCTGGCAGATGAGCCCGGACAAGGTCCTGGGTACGCGGCTGCAATGGGCCGAGCGTTTTCCCGAGCAACTGGCCGCCCTGCTGCGCTCTGCAACCCGCGCGGCGCGTTGGTGCGAAGACCCGTCCAATCACACTGCCCTGGCCGCCATGCTGGCGCGCGAAGATCGACTGGGCATCGACGCCGATCTCATCTTGCGCGCACTCACCGGAAAACTGCAGTTCGAACCGGGTGTCGAAAAGGCGATACCAGACTTCTTCGTGGCCTATTCCCGCGCTGCCAATTTCCCCTGGGTCAGCCATGCACTCTGGTTCTATTCGCAGATGGTGCGCTGGGGTCAGGTGAGCCACACAGCCGAAAACGCGAAAAAGGCCGTGACCAGCTACCGGCCCGATCTCTATCGCGCCGCCCTCTCCGGAATGGGCATGCCGGTGCCCGGCGCCAGCAGCAAGATCGAGGGCGCGCTGACCGAACCGACCGAAGTCGGCGCTGTCGGCGGACACCTGACACTCGGCCCGGATGGCTTCTTCGACGGCACCGATTTCGACCCCGAAAAGCTTGATGCCTACATCGTGGCACAACGCCGATCATGATCAGTAAATGGGCAGAATGCCGCACTGCCGTGCAAATCAGCACTTTAAGCAGATGAATCAATTGCAGAGGCGGCCTGCGTAAAGCTCTGAATCCTATCAGTTTTCCGTGTGCCCTGCAGTTTGGCACACTTCCTGCAATGATGGTCCCGAGCGCTTCGGCGCACTGAAATTCCGGCGTCCAACGATGGGCGCCACATATTGGCAACGCCGCCAACCACAGTTTCTCCGTCCCATGGACGGGGTTCCTGCTGGTTGGCGGCGTTTTCGTTTTGGGAAGAACATGGCCGAAAAACTCGTCATCATCGGTGCAGGCATGGCTTCGGGGCGCATGCTGGAACATCTCTTCGAAACCGACCCCGGTCGCTACGACGTCACCCTCTTCGGCGCCGAACCGCGCGGCAATTACAACCGCATCATGCTCTCGCCGGTGCTGGCCGGTGAAAAGCGCTACGAGGACATCATCACGCACGACGCCGATTGGTATGCCGCCAATAACGTCAATTGCCGCTTCGGCCAGACGGTCACGAAGATCGACCGCGAAGCCAAGTCCGTCTTCGCCGACGGCGTCGAGACCCCCTATGACCGACTGGTCATCGCAACAGGTTCGGCGCCCTTCATTCTTCCCATTCCCGGCAAGGACCTGCCTGGCGTCCGCGCCTTCCGCGATCTCGACGACGTCGAGGCCATGGTTGCCGTGGCCGAAAAACCCGACGCAAAAGCCGTGGTCATCGGCGGCGGTCTTTTGGGTCTCGAAGCTGCAGCCGCGCTGCGGGGGCGCGGCATGGAAGTCGTGGTTCTGCACCTCGCCGGGCACCTGATGGAGCGTCAGCTCGATGCCGCCGCCGGCTATCTCCTGCGCCGCGAACTCGAAGGCCGCGGCATTAAAGTGCACTGCAAGGCACAGACCAAGGCCATACTCGGCACCGACCGCGTGGAGGCCGTGGCGCTGGACGACGGCACGATCTACCCGGCCGATCTCATCGTCATGGCTGCCGGCATACGGCCCGAAACACGCCTCGCTACCGACGCCGGCATCGAGATCAATCGCGGGATCGTCGTCAGCGATGCCATGGTGACGTCGGACCCCGACATTCTCGCTCTGGGCGAATGCGTCGAGCACAATGGCGCCGTCTATGGTCTCGTCGCCCCGCTCTACGATATGGCCAAGGTGGCGGCGAAGACGCTGACCGGCATGGCAGCCGCCTTCAAGCCGGTGCAGACCGCCACGCAACTCAAGGTAACCGGCGTCAGCCTCTATTCGGCCGGCGACTTTGCCGAGGCCGATGATCGCGAAGAAATCGTGCTGCGCGACGCCACAGCCGGCATCTACAAGCGCGTCGTGCTTAGGGATAACCGCATCCTCGGCGCTGTGCTCTATGGCGATACGGCGGACGGCTCCTGGTTCTTCGATCTCCTCAAGCGCGGCACCGACATCGCCCAGATGCGCGACACCCTGATCTACGGCCAGAGCTATAGCGGCGGTGCGTCTGCCGATCCGCTCGCTGCCGTTGCCGCTCTCCCCGCCGAAGCCGAAATCTGCGGCTGCAATGGCGTCTGCAAGGGCACCATCGCCAATGCGATCAATTCCAAGGGCCTGACTTCGCTCGACGACGTGCGAGCCCACACAAAGGCCTCTGCTTCCTGCGGCTCCTGCACCGGGCTCGTCGAAAAGCTGCTGATGGCCACCCTGGGTGACAAGTACAATCCCGCCGCCATCCAGCCGATGTGCAACTGCACCGAACTCGGCCATGACGAGGTGCGCCGCCTGATCGTGGCGCAGGAGCTGAAATCAATTCCCGCCGTGATGCAGGAATTGGGCTGGAAAACCTCCTGCGGCTGCGCCAAGTGCCGGCCGGCGCTCAACTACTACCTCGTCGCCAATTGGCCCGGCGAATATGAGGACGACGGCCAGTCACGGTTCATCAATGAACGCGTCCACGCCAATATCCAGAAGGACGGCACCTATTCGGTCGTGCCGCGCATGTTCGGCGGCCTCACAACCGCCAACGAATTGCGCGCCATTGCCGATGTCGCCGACAAGTTCGACGTTCCCACCATCAAGGTGACGGGCGGCCAGCGCATCGACCTTCTGGGCATCAAGAAGGAAGACCTGCCCGCCGTCTGGGCCGATCTCAACAAGGCCGGCATGATGTCAGGCGCCGCCTATGCCAAGGGGCTGCGGACTGTAAAAACCTGTGTGGGCTCGGATTGGTGCCGCTTCGGCACGCAGGATTCCACCGGTCTCGGCGTCCGCATCGAAAAGTTCATGTGGGGCTCCTGGACCCCGGCAAAACTGAAGCTCGCCGTCTCCGGCTGCCCACGCAATTGCGCCGAGGCAACCTGCAAGGACATCGGCGTCATCTGCGTCGATAGCGGCTACGAAATCCATTTCGGCGGCGCAGCTGGTCTCGACATCAAGGGTACGGAAGTCCTGTGCCACGCCAAAACCGAGGACGAGGCGATGGAGATCATTGCCGCCTTGACCCAGCTCTATCGCGAGCAGGGCCGCTATCTCGAACGCATCTATAAATGGGCCAAGCGCGTCGGCTCGGACTCGATCAAGGCCAATGTCGTGGAAGATCTCGGCAAGCGCCGCCAGCTCTTCGAGCGCTTCGTCTACTCGCAAAAATTCGCCCAGGTCGATCCTTGGGAAGAGCGCGTCAACGGCCGCGACGCCCACGAATTCGCGGCCATGGCCGATTTCCAGATGTTGCAGGCAGCGGAGTGATGGCCATGAACGATTGGGTCGATATCGGGTGCCTGGAAGACGTTCCCCGCCGCGGCGCCCGTTGCATCAAGACGCCGCTGGGCAAGATCGCAGTCTTCCGCACTGCCGATGACAGGGTTTTCGCCATCGACGATCAGTGCCCCCACAAGGGCGGCCCCCTGAGCCAGGGCATCGTCCATGGCGCGCAGGTCACCTGCCCGCTCCACAATTGGGTCTTCTCGCTCGAATCCGGCAACGCCCAGGGCGCCGACGAGGGCGCGGTGCGGACCTATCCGCTCCGCCTCCACCAGAACCGCATCCTCATAGATGTGCAGACATTTGCCGCCGCCACCGCGGCCTGACCGCCCCATCCCTCGACACACCATCGACCTTCAGGAGAGTAAAATGGACTACGTCGCCCCAACAGACTTCATCAAGAAGATGATCGACGCCGGCGAGGCCAAGGTCTTCATGTCCACGCGGGACACGTTGATCCGCGCCTTCATGGCCGGCGCCATCCTGGCGCTTGCCGCTGCCTTCGCCATCACCATCAGCGTGCAGACCGGTCAACCGCTCGCCGGAGCAATCCTGTTCCCGGTCGGCTTCTGCCTGCTCTATCTCATGGGCTTTGATCTGCTCACCGGCGTCTTCACGCTTGTACCGCTGGCCCTGATCGACAAACGCCCTGGCGTCACCATGGGCGGCGTATTGCGCAATTGGGGTCTCGTTTTTGCCGGCAATTTTGCCGGTGCGCTGACCGTTGCTTTGATGATGGCCGTCGTCGTCACCTTTGGATTCACGCAGGCACCCGATGCCGTGGGCGAACGCATCGGCCATATCGGCGAAGGCCGCACGCTCGGCTATGCCGCTCACGGCGCTGCCGGCATGCTGACCCTCTTCATCCGGGGCGTACTTTGCAACTGGATGGTGTCGACCGGGGTCGTCGCCGCCATGATGTCCAATTCGGTCACCGGCAAGGTCCTGGGCATGTGGATGCCCATCATGCTCTTCTTCTACATGGGCTTTGAACATTCCATCGTGAACATGTTCCTCTTCCCCTCGGGCATTCTGCTGGGCGGAAAATTCTCCTTCTGGGACTACATGATCTGGAACGAGATCCCCACCGTTGTCGGCAATCTCGTCGGCGGCCTGACCTTTGTCGGCCTCACCCTCTACGCCACTCACAGCCGCACCGCCCCCTCGCGCAAAAAGCCCTCGTCCGTCGGCGCCGTGCGCGAAGTCAATGCCAGCCCCGTAGCGGCCGAATAACTACCGAAAGGAGACCGGGAGATGCACATCGTCACGCGCCAGCCAGGTGAAGCACAGCGTCCGCGCCTTGCCGCCCTCTCGACCCTTCCGGTCTTCTATACTCTCACCGGCAAGCGCGTTCTGCTTGCCGGTGGCTCGGAAGCGGCGGCCTGGAAGGCCGAACTGCTGGCCGCAACCGGCGCCATGGTCGAAGTCGCCGCTCCCGAGGCAGAACTTTCCGAAGAAATGCTCGGCCTTGCAGGCTCCGGTCAGGTCACGCTTCTTGGTTGCCATTGGACTGTCATCTCGTTGGACGGCTATGTCATGGCGGTGGGCGATTGCGAGGACGAAGAGGAAGCCGCCCACTTTGCCGCTGCCGCGCGCCGTTTCGGCGTGCCGGCCAATGTCATCGACAAACCGGCCTTCTGCGATTTCCAGTTCGGCTCCATCGTCAATCGCTCGCCGCTGGTCGTAGGCATTTCCACCTCAGGCGCCGCGCCTATTCTCGGCCAGGCAGTGCGTCAGCGGGTGGAAGCCATGCTGCCCAAAAGCCTGACCGACTGGGCCGGCCTTGCCCGGCACATCCGCGAACGAGCCACGAGCCTGCTTGATCCCGGCCCGGAACGCCGCCACTTCTGGCAGCGCCTCGCAGATAGGGCATTTCACACTCCCGCTGAAGAAGCCGAACTCGAAAATTGGATTGCCGAAGCCAAGGGTACCGAAGGGGGCCGCGTGACCCTCGTCGGCGCAGGCCCCGGCGACGCCGAGTATCTCACCCTCAAAGCCATGCGCGCCCTGCAGGCCGCCGACGTCATCCTCTTCGACGATCTCGTCTCCGACGACGTGCTCGAACTGGCGCGACGCGAAGCCAAGCGCATTCTCGTCGGCAAACGCGGCGGCCGTGATAGCTGCAAGCAGGAAGACATCAACCGCACCATGATCACCCTCGCCAAGGCAGGTCGCCATGTGGTGCGTCTCAAATCCGGCGACCCGATGATCTTCGGCCGGGCCGGCGAAGAGATCGCCGAACTCAATCGCGCCGGCATTCCGGTCGACGTCGTCCCGGGCATCACCACCGCCTTGGCCCTCGCTTCCGAACTAAAGCTGTCGCTGACCCACCGCGATTGCGCCCAGTCCGTTCGCTTCGTCACCGCCCATAGCCGCGATGGCAAACTGCCGGCCAATCTCGATTGGACCGCCCTCGCTGACAAATCGACAACCCACCTCTACTACATGGCCGGCCGCACTTCGGGTGAACTGGTGGCTAGCCTCCTCGCTGCCGGCCTCGCCCCCGACACGCCGGTAATCTTCGCCTCCAATGTCAGCCGCCCCAGCCAAAACATCATTCACACCTGCCTGCACCGGGCCGCGGAAGAGTCCAAAAAGCTCGATCTCGACGGCCCCATCATCCTCGGCATTGGTTCGGCCTTGCGCCTGCCCGCCGAGGCGCAATTGCGGGCCACGGCCTGACCATAAGGCGATTGATCTTGCCGCGAGGGGGCGGATTGAGCCATTGATGTCCGCGTGTTGAACGCTGGCATGCCGTGCGGATGAAGTGGTTTTGGATCTGGTGGTTGGGAATGGCCCTGCTCGGCACGGCGGGCCTCGGCTTTTATCGCCAGGTGACCCTGCTCGGCGCGCTGGAACAGGCCAGCTCGACCCTGGCCGCTGAAGCCGCACAACGCGCCGATCAGCATGATGCGCATCTGACAGCGCTCTCCGCCATTGCCCAGGCGAACAAAACCGACAACAGCGCCTTTCTCGAAGTCGCCACGACAATCCTGCGCTTTTATCCGCGCATCGATGAAATCCAGCTCGTACCGCTTGATGGTATGGCGCCAATGGCCGGCACAAAGCCGCTGGAACCCGACCTCGCCGAAGCGATCCAGTCAGCAGCGGCAGCTTCGACTGGCCAGACCGCCCTCCTCACCGCGCCCGAGCGCCCCGGCCACTACCTTATGGTCAAGCGCAGCCCAAACGACGACGCGGCGCGGGACGGATTGATGCTTGCCGTCGATGTCGCCCAATTGCTCGCCTCCGACGCAGCATTCTGGCGCAATGGCAATGCGACCTTGCGCCTGACCATGCCGGATGGACAGGTGGTCTTCGGTCCCGCCGAGATGCCCGCCGCGTCGCAATTTTCCCGCCGCCTCGGCAGCGCCACGCAGCCGCTGCTGCTCGAAGCGGCCATGCCGGTGAGCCCCAGCCAATTGCTCCCGCTCGATAGTGTAGCGGCCATCATCTTCGGTGCGGGGCTCATCGCCGCTATCGGCTCGGCCCTGTTGCAACAGCGAACCCGCGCCCACCTTGCCGAGCGCCGCGCTGAACTCAGCGATATGGAGTCCCGCCTCGCCCACGCCGCCCGCGTCAACGCCATGGGCGAAATGGCGAGCGGCATGGCCCACGAACTGACCCAACCGCTGACGGCCATTCTGGCCCAGGCGCAGGCGGGAAAGCACCTCCTCGCCCGGCAGGACAATGCAGCCCTCGGCAAAGTGCTTGATGACACGGTGGGGCAGGCCCGCCGTGCCGCCGACATTCTCGAGCGTCTACGCAACTGGTCGCGTCCGCAACGTGCCCCGTCGGCGCCGGTCGATCTCGGTGCCGCAGTCCGTTCAGTGATGACCTTGCTGGGCAGCGAGGCGGCTCAACGCGCCGTCACCCTGCAACCCCGCCTTCCCACGAGGCCGGTCAGCGTCCTCGCCGATCCGGTCGAGCTGGAGCAGGTGATCTTCAACCTGCTGCGCAATGCTCTCGAGGCCGTCTCCGAGCAGGTCGAACCGTGCGAAGTCCGGATCGAACTTTCCGAAACCAATGGCGCGGCCCGGCTCGACATTGCCGATAACGGCCCGGGCATCCCCTCCGAGCTCGCGCCAAAACTGTTCACCCCTTTCACCACCACTCGACCCGATGGCACCGGCCTGGGATTAGCGCTCAGCCAAAGGCTCGTCGAACGAGCCGGTGGCGAGATCGCCTATATCCCGCAGGATCGCGGCGCGCTCTTCCGCGTGACGCTGCCTCTGGCGAAGGGGGACGCAAAAGCATGACCCAGCCCGTCTATCTCGTCGATGACGACGAAGCCGTGCGCCAGGCGCTGAGCCTGCTGCTTTCCACCATCGGGCTCAGCGTGAAAGGCTTTGGAGACCCCACTGCATTTCTCGGCCAATTGCCCCGGCTCGAACCCGGCTGCCTGATCCTCGATATCCGCATGCCCGCCATCAGCGGGCTCAAATTGCAGGAACAATTGCTGGCCCAGGGCATCGACTGGCCCACTATCGTGATTTCCGGCCACGGCGATATCGAAGCCTGCCGCCGCGCCTTCCGCAACGGCGCCGTCGACTTTCTCTCAAAGCCCGTCGACGAGCAGGATCTCATAGATGCCATCCAGCGCGCGCAACAGGTTCTCGACCGCAGCCTCGGCGCCAAAGCACTGCGAGCGGAGACGCTGGCACTGCTCTCGGCGCTGACGCCGCGGGAAACCGAAGTCCTGGAACGTATCGCCCAAGGGTTCTCGACCCGCGAGATCGCCGAAGGACTTGGCCTCTCCCCACGCACTGTGGACAGCCACCGCGCCGCCATCGGCCTCAAACTGGGCACGACCTCGCAGGCCGAAATGACCCGGCTCTGGCTCGAGGGGCAAGACACTCGGTAGTTCTACCGAGACCGGCGCAAGCCCTACCGATTCATCAGGGCGCGCATGGCGACTAGGATTTCCTCATCACCAATAGAGAGGAAATCACCATGCTTCGCACCCTCGCCCTGACCGCCATGCTGCTGGTCCCCACCGCCGCTTTCGCCCAGGATCTGCCGACGGCGCCCTACCTGCCGCTCGACCTCGCGACCTCCGCTGCCCAGGCAGCGCTCGAAGCCTGCGCTGCAGGCGGCTACAACGTCTCCGTCGCCGTAGTGGCGCGCGACGGCGCGACCAAGGTTCTCCTCAAGGCCGACATGTCTGGTCCGCACACCGGCAGCAGCGCCGAAGGCAAGGCCTTTACCGCCGCCGCTGTCGGTCGCGATGCCGGTGAACTCGCCGATTTCATCGCCGCCAACCCGAACAATAATGGCCTCCGCGACATGGATTCCCGCTTCGTCATTCAGGCCGGCGGCCTGCCGATCCGGGTCGGCGAAGCTCTGGTCGGTGGCATCGGTGTGGGCGGCGCCCCCAATGGCGGTCTCGACGCCGATTGCGCCCGCGCTGGCCTCACCGCCATCGGCGCTGAATAAGCGCAAAGGGGGCGGCCGTGGCTCGCCCCCTTTATCCCTGCACAATTTTCAGGCGACCTGCACATTTGATTGCCTTCCCCAGTGACTTCAATTAAACAAGTCATTGCTTGGAAAATTGGAGGCGATATGTCAGATTCAGTCGAAGGCCGCTGGGCCGAAATTTTCACGCCGCGCTATGCGACCGTGACGCTGATCCTGTGCCTCGGCGTGGCGCTCCTCGCCTTCAACGCTTTCCTCGCCTCGATTTCCCTGCCGACCGCCGTGCAGGAGCTGGGCGGCGTCGCGCTGATTTCCTGGGCACTGACGCTGTTCCTCGTCTTTGCCATTGTCGGCGGTTCGGGCGCAGCTCTGCTCAAGCAGCGCCTTGGCGCTCGCACTGCTCTTCTGGTCTCCGCAGGCGTCTTCCTTCTCGGCACCGTCATCGCCGCCACGGCAACGTCCATGCCGCAGGTGCTTGTCGGCCGCGCCCTTCAGGGCCTTGGCGAAGGCGTGGTTTCGGCCATCTGCTTCGCGCTCATCCCCGAACTCTTCCCTTCCCGCCTCGTGCCCAAGGTTTTTGGCCTGCAGGCTATGATCTGGGCCATCGCGGCCTTTGGCGGCCCTGCCGCTGCCGGCATTCTCACCGAAATGGTCTCCTGGCGCGCCGCCTTCCTGGTCAACGTGCCGCTGGTACTGCTCTTTGCCTCCATGGTCGTCATCAAGGTACCGGCCCATTCCCCCGAAGACCGCGTGGTCGCTCGTTTCCCGGGATTACGACTCTTCACCATTGGCGCCGCGATCATGCTGGTGGCCCTCGCCGCTCTCGCAGCGCCACTGCCGGCCGGGGCCTTGCTGGTCGTCGCTGCCGCCTTGCTCGTGGCCGCCGTATGGATGGATGGCCGGGCCCAAGAGCGTCTAATGCCCCGCGACGCCTTCCGCCCGATTTCGGTCGTCGGCAGCGGGCTTTGGGTGGTGCTGCTCATCAATGTCGCAGGCGCCGGCTCTGCCGTTTATCTCGTGCTCGTCGTTCAGGAAATCTGGGGCTACAAGCCCGCTTCGGCTGGCGCCCTCGCCGCTGTGCTCGCCGTCGCCTGGAGCTTTTCGGCCATCACGGTTGCCAATGTACGCAGCAAGGAAACGCGCAAGACGCTGATCCGGCTGGGGCCAGGCCTCATCGGCCTGGGACTGGTTCTGGTGTTGGCGGGTCTGCAGCTCGATCAGGTCGTCGTAGTGGTCATCGGTCAGCTCGTCATCGGCTCCGGCTTTGGCCTCCACAATGGCTACCTGAACCTCACCGTCATGGAAGCGGCCAGCGACGAAGAGCGTGATCGCGCCTCTGGCTTGATCCCGACGACGCAATCGGCCGGCAATGCCATCGGCGCGGCGCTGGCCGGCGTTGCCGCCAATTCGGGCGGCATGGCAGTGGCAGCTTCCGCCGGCGCGGTAAAGCTGGCCATCGTCCCAGTCTATCTGCTGGGCGTCGCCACGGCTGTACTGGCGCTGGTCGCTGCGTGGCATATGGTCAGTATGGTTCGGCCGCAGGACGCCACTTCGAGCTTCGCAGCCCACTAAAGGTCGGACTTGTCGTCCTGATGGCCCCAGGTCGAAAAAGCCCCGCCGAGGAGACGGTTGCGCGGATCGGTTTGATCCAGCGGCGCCAGCGGGTCGGGCTTTCCCAACTCGCCCGAGCCGTGGGCCGGCGTCCAGTCGAGCCCCGGATCAGGCTCATTGACCATCATCTTCAGCGGATTGTTTGAAATACCATAGACGATCCGATGGCCGAGATCGGGCTGGTCGAGCCCGGTTTCGATCAGAGTCGCCAGATCATCGCGATTGAGCCAAAGCCGCGCCTCTCGCGGCGTGCCGGGATTACCGGCCGTGCAGATGCGGATAGCAAGGCATTCAATGCCGAACTTGTCGAAATAGAGCCGTCCCAGCGTCTCGCCAAAAGCCTTGGAGACGGCATAGAGCGAGTCCGGACGATAAGGGGCACCGAGGTCGAGCGGCGTGTCGCTCGGCGTCGGATACATGCCGACGACGTGATAGGTCGAAGCATAGACTATACGCTTCACCCCCGCTTTGCGGGCCGATTCAAAGATATTGTAGCTGCCGATGATATTGGCATCGAGCACGGTCTGCCACCCGGCCTCCTTGGCCATGCCGCCCAGATGCACGACGCCGGAAATATCCCGCGCCATCAGTCGGTCAACCGCCTCGCGATCCGAGAGGTCGGCGATCTCCACTGCCCCGCCGTCCTCGGCGGGCCGGATATCGGTTGCGAGTACCGCCCTGCCCTTCTGGGCAAACCAGTGGCGCATATGCGTTCCCAGCCTTCCGGAAGCGCCGGTCAGCAGAATAGTCGACATGAAACCTTCCTTATTGCGGAGCGTCGGCGCGCAGGCGCGGATCGGGGCGCGGCACGGCGCCGATCAGGTTCTGCGTATATTCGTGCTGCGGCCTCTCGCAAATCTGAACCACATCGCCAACCTCGACGATTTTGCCATTCTTCATCACCGCAACCCGATCGCAGAAATAGCGGATGACCGAAATATCGTGCGAAATGAACAGGTAAGATAGGCCATATTCGGTCTGCAGGTCGCGCATCAGGTCGAGCACCTGATGGCGCAGCGACACATCCAGCGCCGAGGTCGGCTCATCGGCAATGATGAGGCGCGGCCGCACCGCCACCGCGCGCGCAATGGAAATGCGCTGTCGCTGCCCGCCCGAAAAAGCATGCGGATAGCGATCACCGATATCGGGCGGCAGGCCAACGCGCGAAAGCAGTTCGGAAACTCGATCCATCATCTGCCGCTCGGTCATATCGGTATTGGTCCGCAGCGGCTCCGAAATGGTCTGATAGATGGTCATGCGCGGATTGAGCGAGGAATGCGGGTCCTGAAACACCATGCGCACTTCGCCATAAAGCGACTTCATGCCGGCCTTGTTGAGCGTCGCGATATCGACCGGCTCGCCATTGCTCGGCCAATACATCACCTGTCCCCCGGTCGGGTCATAGACCCGCAACAGCGTACGCCCCAAGGTGGTCTTCCCCGAGCCGGATTCGCCGACTACGCCGACCGTCTCGCCCTGATTAATGGTGAGGCTCACCCCATCAATGGCTTTCAGATAATTGGTGGGCCGCCCCATGAAGCCGGCATTGAGCGGGAAGTGGAGTTCGAGGTTCTCGATTTTTGCGATGGGCTTTTCCGCCACCGGACGCGGCGGGCGCGGCGCCGGGGTTTCGAGTTTCAGCACCGAGCCAAGCAGCGCCCGCGTATAGGCCTGCTGCGGACGCTCGAAGAGATCGAAGACGCCGGCCTCCTCCACCTTCTCGCCTCGGAACATGACCATGACACGATCGGCAATCTGGGCGACGACGCCCATATCATGGGTGATGAATAGCACGGCCATGCCGCGATCCCGCTGCAATTCGCGGATCAGCGAAAGGATTTCGGCTTGCGTCGTCACATCGAGCGCCGTGGTCGGCTCATCGGCAATCAGGATTTCCGGATTGCACGAAAGCGCCATGGCGATCATCGCCCGCTGCCGCATGCCGCCTGAAAATTCGAAGGAGTAGCGATCGAGCGCTTTTTCCGGCTCAGGAATCCTCACCCTGCCCAGCAGCGCCGCCGCCCGCTTGCGCGCCTCCTCCTTGCTGATCTTTTCGTGCAGAAGGATAGTCTCGACGATCTGGTGGCCGATCGTATGGACCGGCGACAGACTGGTCATCGGCTCCTGAAAGATCATGGCAATGCGCCGGCCGCGCACCTCGCGAATGGCGAGGCCACGGCTGCCGAGTTTCACGATGTCGACTTCGCCCGAGCCGGTATCGAGCAGGATCTGCCCGCCGGTAATGGCGCCGGGTTTCGCCACCAATTGCAGAATGGCGCGGGCGGTGACCGATTTGCCCGAACCGCTCTCGCCCACAACGCAGAGTGTTTCACCCCGCTTGAGGTCAAAGCTGACATCTCTGACCGCATGGACCACGGATTTCTGGATCGGAAAATCGACCGAGAGATTGCGGACTTTCAGAATGGTTTCGTCTGACATGACCGGCTCACTTGGCATAGGGGTCGGCAGCGTCGCGGACGCCATCGCCGAGGAAGTTAAGGGCCAGCACCGCCACGACCACGCAGACGCCCGGTACGAATTGCCATGGGGCCTGCGTGATGGCGCGCAGGTTCTGCGCGTCCTGCAAGAGCACGCCCCAGCTGACGATCGGCGGCTGCAGGCCGAGGCCGAGGAAGCTCAGTGCCGTTTCCGCGAGGATCATATTGGGGATGGCCAAAGTAATGGCGGCGATGATGTGCGAATAGAGCGAAGGCATCATGTGACGCATGATGAGGCGAAACTCGCTGACCCCGTCGAGCCGCGCGGCAATGACAAAATCCTCGCGGCGAAGACTGAGGAAGCGGCCCCGGACGACGCGGGCAATTTCCGTCCAGCCGATCAGCGAGAGAATGATCAGGATGGCGAAATAAACCTGTAGCGGTGGCCAATCCTTTGGCATGGCGGCGGCAAGGCCAAGCCACAGCGGAATGGTCGGCACCGAGCGGATAAACTCGATGACGCGCTGAATGACCCGGTCGACAAGACCGCCCCGATAGCCGGAAATGCCGCCCAGGATCAGGCCAATGATGAGCGAGAACGTCACGCCCACAAGGCCGATCGACATGGAGATGCGCGTGCCGTGAATAGTGCGGCTCAGGAGATCGCGGCCAAGGCGATCGCCGCCGATGAGGAAGAAGGGATCAGCCTTATCCACGGGGCCGAGGAAGTGCCGATTGGCCTCCCAGATCCCCCAGAACTTGTAGGGCTGGCCTTCCACAAAAAAACCGATGGGAATGACCTTTTCCGGATCGGGCTGGAAAAGGCGCCGGAAACTCTTGGGATCGACTTGGCTCTTGTAGCCAAGAACATGCGGCGCAAAGCGCGTGCCCTCTTCGTCGGTCAGGAAGAGATGTATCTGCTGAGGCGGCGCGAAAGTGTAGCGCGGGTCGAATTTGCCGGGATCATAGGGCGCCAGAAACTCGGCAAAGGCAGCCACGAGATAGATCAACACCACGACGACGAGCGCGACCATGGCCACGCGATGGCGGCTGAACTTGTGCCAGATCAGCGCCCACTGACTGGCAGCAACGAGGCTGCCGGCATGCACCTGCTGATCGAGCAGTTCAGCATCCTTGGCGGTATCGAAGGGCGCGCTCATGACAGACGGATCCGCGGGTCGGAAATGGCAAGGAGAATGTCGGAAATAAGGGTGCCGATGAGCACCAGCCCACCGGTGAGCAGGATAAAGGCGCCGGCCAGGTACATGTCCTGGCTCTTGAGCGCCTGCAAAAGCAGGGGCCCGGCCGTGGGCAGGTTGAGAACGGTGGACACGATGAGTTCGCCGGAAATAAGGGCCGGAAGTACCCAGCCAATGGTGGAGATGAAGGGATTGAGCGCCACGCGCACCGGATAGGTCAGCACCAGCCGGCCTTCGGGCAGGCCTTTGGCGCGGGCAGCTTCGACATAGGGCTTGTGCAGTTCATCAAGGAGATTGGCGCGCATGATGCGGGTCAGTGCCGCCGTGCTGCCAAGGCCGATGACGAGAATGGGAATCCAGGCATGCTGGAGAAAGTCCAAGACCTTTGCCAGCGAGAATGGCGCATTCTCGAAGGCGGGGGAAAAGAGCCCGCCCACCGACACCCCGAACCACATAGTCGAAATGTAAAGAAGCACGATGGCGACGAGGAATTCGGGCACAGCCGTCGCAAGAAAGGCAAAGGTCGTCGTCAGATAATCAATGACCGAATATTGCCGCACTGCCGAGATGATGCCGATAGGCAGGGAAACCGCCCACATGGTGATCAGCGTCAGGAAGGAGATGAGCGCCGTCATGCCCATGCGGCCCCAGACCAATTCGGTCACCGGCTGGTTCCACTCAAAACTCTGGCCGAAATCACCGCGGGCAATGCCGCCGATCCATTTGAAATATTGCACGGCGACGTTTTCACCCAGGCCATAGCGCTCGCGCAGATTGGCGAGCACAGCGCTGTCGACGGCTTCGCCCGTCTGCGCGATCTGGGCTGCATAGGTCGAGACATAGTCGCCGGGCGGCAATTGGATGACGGTGAAGGCGAGTATCGAGATCGCAAACATGGCCGGGATCATCCCGGCAACCCGCTTGAGAATGAAGATCAGCATGGGCAGCGATCCCTTGGTCGAGGAACCCGGCCGGAAACCGGCCGGGCGAGAAGACAGTGTTAGTTCTTGAAGTAGAACTGCTCGGTATTGAGCGTGCCTGGATCGGGATGGATCCAGCCGGTCGGCGTATCCGCCGGCACATTGCCGAGATTGTTGGAAACCACCGCCAAGCCCGGAATGGCCGTGCTGATGCCGATCTGATAGAATTGGTCGGCCGTGATTTCGAGCAATTGCTGGAAGAGCGCAGCCTGTTCCTGAGGGTTCGACGTACCCTTGATCTGGTCGTAAAGCGCCCACTGCTCCTTGACGTAGTCGGGCGGCTCGGTGCCACCGTCGCCGATATAATATTTGGACCAATCGACGGCGAAGTTGGACTCGGTGGAGAACGGGAAGTAGTCGCGCGGGTCGATGAAGACGTCTATGCCGCCCGAAGTGGCGCCCCAGACGACTATGTCGTGCTGGCTCGCTGTCTTTTCCTCGTAAAAGCGTGTGCGATCTTGCGCCGAGAAGCGCGCATCCACGCCCACGGCTTGCCAATACTGCGTCAGGAGTTCGGCGGCATCGGCATGGGCGCCCAGCGCCGTCACAGCCGCGACATTGACGACAAGCGGACTGCCGTCGGGCGCCAGACGGAAGCCATTGCCACCGCGCTTGTCGAGACCGATGGAGTCGAGCAGGCGATTGGCCTCATCGACATCGTATTCGAGATATTGGGTAGCGAGCCGCTCATTGTAGAAAGGCGTACCCTCGCGCGGCGAAACCTGCTGCGGCGTCCCTTGGCCCAAATAGAGCGTATCGATGATCGCAACGCGGTCTAGCGCATGCGACAGAGCAATACGGAAGTCCTTGTTGTCAAAAACTTCAGCCTTTACCGGGTCATGCGAATTGAGATTGACCGAGATGGCAAGCGAATTGCCGACGCGAGATTCACGCGGCGAAATATAGAAATTGCCCGCCTCCTCGCCTTCCACCAGTACCGGCAGGTTTGCGGCATTGGCGATATGGCGCACTTCATAGTCGATTTCACCGGCCAGAACGCTGAGCAGCAGCGTCTGCGCCTCGGCATTCACCGAAATGCTGAGCCCGTCGATATAGGGGAGCTGGTTACCGGCGGTATCGACTTTCCAGTAATAGGGATTGCGCTCGAACGAGACGCGTGTCGCACCCGCCACATAGGGATCGGTGATACGCCAGGCTTCGAGCGTTGGCCGCTCGGGATTGCGCCAGCGCTGGATATTCTCGATGCCGACGCCGCACATATTGGTCATGTGCTCGGCCCAATCGGCAACCCCGGCCGCCTTGGCATTGGCATCTGCGTCTGGATTGTATTTGGGCATGAACTGGCTGCAATAGGCCTTGTTCAGCAGCGCCAGCTGCACGCCATAGACGCTGGCAGCATTGATGACGAAAAGACCATTGGGCTTGGTCCATGAAATGGTGAATTCGGTTGGTGAAGCCACCGAGATCGTCGGCAATTCGCCTTCGACTGTCAGCCAACCCGGCTTGGTCGGAAAGAGCTTTTCATCGGGCAAGACGTCTTCGATGAAGAAGGCGATGTCATCGGCGGTGAACGGACTGCCGTCAGACCACTTCATGCCCTCGCGCAAGGTGAAGGTGAAGGACTTGCTGTCCTCGCTTGCCGTATAGCCGCTGGCGATATTGGGGTATACGTCGCCGCTCCAATCCGCATCCCAGGTGAGAAGCGGCTCGTAGCCGAAATAGGTGAAGAGCATGTTGCGGTCATTGCCGCCCACCATGCCGCCGCGGAACGTGCCGCCATATTTGCCGACTTCATTGACGGGAGTGACGACGCGCGGCTCGCTGCCGACGCGCTCGGCCACCGGCGGCAAATCCAGACCGTCGAGCGCCGGAGACTGATGATATTCCTGGGCCCATGCAGCACCGCTCGCGAGCGCTGCAAACGAGATTCCCGCCAGGGCGGCTACCCTCAGATGTTTCAAATTTTCCTCCCGTCAGACTGAGTTCGTCGGCGGATGTACCGTTCCGGACGATTGCTGAGGGCTGCACTTTTGTATGACTGCAATGGCCATGTCAATAATCAATCATACTTCTTTTTCAGATTGCACATATTGGCGCCGTTGACAGCCCTTATGGAGCGAGGCATACAGGAAGAAGTATTACTAATCGCCGCTGCAGGAGACCGGACGTGAACTTCGACGAACTCAAGACCAAGATCGGCTCGGGCCTCTTGTCATTTCCGGTGACCGACTTCGATGCCGCAGGCGAGTTCGATCGCAAATCCTACGCCAAGCGGCTGCAATGGCTTTCCTCCTATGACTCGGCGGGCCTCTTCGCAGCGGGCGGTACGGGCGAGTTCTTCTCGATCGGCTATGATGGGGAATATGACAACATCATCGGCACCGCGGTGAGCAATGCTGCAGCCGGCGTGCCGGTTCTGGCCGGCGTCGGCTATGGCACACGCATGGCAGTGGACCTGGCAAAGCGTGCCGAAAAGGCGGGCGCCGCCGGCATTCTGGTCCTGCCGCATTATCTGATGTTTGCCGAACAGGAAGGCATCATCGCCCATATGAAGGCCATCTGTGACGCTGTGAAGATCGGCGTCATCTATTATGCGCGCGACAATACGCGCCTGACGCCGCAATCCCTGGCAAAGCTGGCCGAGATGTGCCCGAATCTCATCGGCTACAAGGACGGCATCGGCGACCTGCAGCTGATGGTGAAAATCTCCACCCTGATCGGCGACCGCGTGGTGCATATCGGCGGCCTGCCCACCGCCGAAGTCTTTGCTCAGCCCTATCTCGAAATGGGCGTCACCACCTATTCCTCAGCCGTGTTCAACTTCGTGCCGGAACTGGCCCTGCGCTTCTACAAGGCGGTACGCGCCCGCGACACCGCAACGATCGAAGCGCTGCTCAAAAACTTCTATCTGCCACTGATCGAACTGCGCGACCGCAAGCGTGGCTATGCCGTTTCCATGGTCAAGGCCGGCGCAGATATCGTCGGCCGCAGCGCCGGCAGGGTGCGCAGCCCGCTGACAGAACTGACCGGCGAGGAGCGCGAGGAGCTTTCGCAACTCATTGCCGCCAATCGCTGAGACACTCGCGCCTCCCTGCGTGAAAAGGCCCGGATCGCAAGATCCGGGCCTTTTTCTTCGGTTTTGAGATGCTTGACTACCCACCAGTCGTCACCCCGGCGAAGGCCGGGGCCCAACTTGAGATCTCGGGATGGGCCCCGGCCTTCGCCGGGGTGACAATCGAGATTTTGGCAATCTCATTGATCGGAAACAGGGATTCCCGCTTTCGCAGGAATGACACCGTGGGTGTGGGACGTCGGGCGAAAACCTTCAGGCCCCGTAAGGGTCCCAGCCATTGGCCTGGAACAAGCCGATGATGTAGCCATAGCAGAAAGCAAAGGCCGTCTCGAAGGGCGCCTCGCCATCGATGTGGGGCACATGGTCGGGCATGATCATGCAGTCGACGCCGACTTCCTTATAGATCTTCAGGCTCGCCGCCATGTCCATATCGCCGGCATCGGGAAACTCCTCGGTAAAGGAATAGCGACCGCCCTTGATGTTGCGGAAGTGTACGTTGAAAATCTTCTTCCGCTCGCCGAACCAGCGGATGATATCGCCGATTTCCTCGCGCGGATTGTCAAGGCTTTCCGCCACCGTGCCCTGGCAGAAATTGAGCCCGTGATAGGGGCTTTCGGCAATGGACACGAACTTTTTGAGCCCTTCAGCCGAGCCCAATACGCGCTCTTCCATGCCGCGATAGCCGGGACGAGTCAGCGGATCGTGCGGGTGACAGGCAAGGCGCACCTTGCTCGCTTCCGCCACCGGCACGACGCGCTCGAGGAACCAGGTAATGCGCTCCCACATCTCGTCGGCACTGACGCTGCCGGCGCTGCTGGGAACAGCGTCGTCAGTCGTCTGATCGTGTCGGAAGGTGGACATGATGGCACCACCCCGACCGCGTTCGGACGGGGTACGCGGAATACCCAGAATGTTGAAATTGTACTTTGCCGCCTTGATACCAAGAGCGCCCAGCGTCTCGATCAACCGACAGATGCTGTCGACCTCGCGCTCGCGATCCGGATCCTGCCCCAGCACGATCGAAGGCGATTTCACCTTGTCGACACCGGCCGAAGACATGGGCAATTGCACCATGTCGAGCACCAGGCCCGCCGCTTCGATCCGCTCGATATGGCGCTCCAGCACATCGCGTGTCCAATCATGCGGGTTGCCCACCGGATCGACGCAAACGTGGCGCAGACCAAGCTGCGCCAGCTGACGCAGGTGGGCATCCCCCACCTCGTTGAATTTCTCCCCGCTCAGCTGGGTGCCCACATACATGCCGAAATTCCTCAAGTGTTATGACTTCTACGAAGTTGTATGAAAAATCTGCGCATGCTACAAGAAAAAGAGGTCGATAGCTGAGACATTTTCTCTCCATCAGCAGGATCGCAGCACGAGAAGGATGACAAATCCGGCACAGCATGGCATGCGATAGGAGCCCCCACTCTGCTGCAATGTGCTAGCAGACTGTTACCATCGAGGACGCGAAAAGCGGAAAATGGCTGAAATCGTTGCCCTGCGATTGACGGATCGCGTCAAGGACGGCCTCGTCCGTCTCATTACCGATACTGGCCTCAAGCCAGGCGACAAGCTGCCCCCGGCCGACAGGCTCTGCGAGACGTTCGACGTGAGCCGCACCGTCGTGCGCGAAGCCATTGCCAGCCTCAAGGCCGAAGGTCGGCTGCGTTCGCTGCGCGGTAGCGGCGTCTATGTCAGCGAGCCGCCCAAAGTTCTGGGGGGCTCCATGTTCATGGAAGCGCCGCAGGACATTGCCGATGTGCTCGACCTGATCGAGTTCCGCATGAGCGTCGAAATCGAGGCTGCGGGTCTCGCCGCCGAGCGCCGGACCGAAACCAACCTACTTCGCATGGAACAGGCACTGTCCCAATTTGCCCGGCACCTGGCCGACAATACGCTGGCGACCGACGCCGATCGTGCCTTTCATCGCGCGATTGCCGACGCCACCAACAATTCCCGTTTTCGCCTCTTCGTCGATGAAATGGGCGAAAGGCTGATCCCGCGCCGGGCGCTTGGCGCTAGCTTCAGCGACGAAAAGGACAAGGCCGAGTTTCTGGAAAACATCCAGACCGAGCACCGCCGCATTTTTGAGGCTATCAGCGACCGCCAGCCGGACGTGGCGCGCATCGCCATGCGCCAACACCTCGAAGGCGGCCGCCGTCGCTATCGCGAGTGGAGCCTCGCCCACGATCTCGGCCAATGAGAGCGCCATGACGCAGCCTGACGTGAACTGGGTGATCCGCGAGCGCTTTGGTGTAGCCGAAAGTCCGGTGTGGGACGCGGCCAAAGGGCGCCTGCTGTGGTGCGATATTCCGGCTGGCGCGATCCATGCGCTCGATATTGCCACTGGCGAACGGGCGCTTTGGGAATTCGGCGAGCCTGTGCCCAGCCTTGGGCTGGCGAAGAACGGCAAGCTGGTCGTGGCTCTGCGCAATGATGTTATTGTCTTCGATCCGGCTACCGGCGTGCGAGAGCGCGTGGCGCGGATCAAGCACGCCAAACCCGACATGCGGCTTAATGACGGCAAGGTGGGACCGGATGGCGCCTTCTGGGTCGGCAGCATGGATGCGGCGCCCGGCGACGTGCCAGCCGCAAAGCTTTACCGCGTGGCCCCCAATGGCGACGTGCGCGTGGTCGCCGAAGGGATCGCCATTTCCAATGGCCTTGCCTGGAATGCCGATGCCACCCTGCTCTACCATTCGGACTCGCGCGGCAGCATGTGGCTCGACTGCTGGGATTTCGATCGCGCAACCGGCTCGGTCAGCAACCGCCGCCGCTTGCGGGACAATGACGAAGCCAATGGTAGGCCCGATGGCGGCGCCTGCGATATCCTGGGCAATTATTGGTCCGCGGGCCCCTCCGCCAGCCGCATCAATCGCTTTTCGGCGACGGGCGACTTGCTGGACTGGGTGGACGTACCCCTGAAATACCCCACCATGCCGTGCTTTGGCGGGGCGGATATGAAGACGGTATTCGTGACGAGCCTCAATTCACGCAAGGACGGGCGCGATGGGATCGTGCAGTTCCAGGTGGATGCGCCGGGAGTGCCGGTTGGGCTGTTTGGGTAGGCGTGGCAATTGACAGCTTGACTACCTTGGCTCAGGACCAGTGGTCACAAACCCGCGCCACTGGAGAACTGAATGGGACACCGGCTTTCCAAGATCGTCACCCGCACCGGCGACGATGGCACGACGGGGCTCTCGGACGGGTCGCGTGTGCGAAAGGACGATGCGCTCATTGAAGCCATCGGCACGGTGGATGAACTCAACAGCGTCATCGGCTTTGCCGAAAGCCAACAGACCCTCCCGCACCTGCGCGAAGCACTGGTGTCGATCCAGCACGATCTCTTCGATCTTGGCGGCGCCCTCTCCCTGCCCGGTCACCCTCTTCTTACCGAGGCGCATGTCGAGGCGCTGGAGCAGACAGTCGGCGCCTGGAACGCCGACCTGACCCCATTGAAGGAATTCATTCTGCCCGGAGGTTCGCCTGCCGTCGCCGCGATGCACATGGCACGAACGGTATGCCGCCGCGCCGAGCGCCGGCTGCTCTCGCTCGACGACGAGCGCACCGCCAACGGACGGGTCTATCTGAACCGCCTGTCGGACCTGCTGTTTGTTGGCGCCCGTCTTGCCTCAGAAGGGCAAGAACGGAGCTGGAAGCCCCAGCGTTTTTCCTGAAAACGCTCAGCCGGCGGGCGTATAGTTGAGGATAGGCGCCAGCCAACGCTCCACTTCGGCCAGATCCATACCCTTGCGCTGGGCATAGTCGATCGCCTGATCGCGCTCGACCTTAGCGACGCCGAAATAGTAGGCGTCGGGATGGCCGATATAGATGCCCGAAACCGATGAGCCCGGCCACATGGCCATGCTTTCGGTCAGCGTCACGCCCGTGGAAGCCTCCGCATCGAGCAGGCGGAACAGCGTCACCTTCTCGGTATGGTCTGGCTGGGCCGGATAGCCCGGCGCCGGACGGATGCCGCGATAGGGTTCGCCGATCAACTCATTGGGCGCAAAGGTTTCATCGGCGCCATAGCCCCAAAGCTCCTTGCGCACGCGCTGGTGCAGCATTTCGGCCATGGCCTCGGCATACCGGTCGGCCAAAGCCTTGACCATGATCGACCCAAAATCGTCGTTCGCCCGCTTGAAGCGCTCGGCGATCTCGTTCTCTTCGGGACCAGCCGTGACGACGAAGCCGCCGACATAGTCCTTCGTGCCCGCTGGCGCCACGAAATCGGCCAGCGCCACATTGGGGCGGTTTTCGCGCTTGGAGGTCTGCTGGCGCAGCGTATAGAGCGTTGCCAGCTCATCCCGACGATCTTCCGCCGTGAAAAGCTTGATATCGTCACCCACCGTATTGGCCGGCCAGAAGCCGACCACGGCGCGCGGCTTGAACCACTTTTCGGCGATGACCTTCTTGAGCATGTCCTGCGCATCGGAGAACAGCTGGCGTGCCACTTCGCCCTGCTTTTCGTCTTCCAGGATGCGCGGATAGACGCCCTTCAATTCCCAGGTCTGGAAGAAGGGTGTCCAGTCGATGTAGCGGGCGATCTCAGAGAGATCCCAATCCTCGATGACGCGCGTCCCGAGGAACTGCGGGGCATTCACCTTGTAGTCGGACCAGTCGACCTTGAAGGCGTTTTCGCGCGCCGCAGCCAGCGGCAGACGCTGTTTTGCGAGTTCGGCGCGCTCGTGCTTTTCGGCGACATCGACATATTCGGCGCGGATGCCGGCGACATAATCGGGCTTCATTTCCGGCGACAGCAACTGGCCGACGACACCCACTGCGCGGCTGGCATCGGTGACATAGATGGCCTGCCCCTTGGTGTATCGCGGCGCGATCTTCACCGCGGTATGCACGCGCGAGGTCGTTGCGCCGCCAATCAGCAACGGCAGGTCAAAACCCTCGCGCTCCATTTCGCTGGCAAGATGCACCATCTCGTCGAGTGAAGGCGTGATCAGACCCGAAAGGCCGATGACATCGACCTTTTCGGCCCGCGCCACTTCCAGAATTTTCTGCGGCGGCACCATGACGCCGAGATCGATGATCTCGTAATTGTTGCAGGCCAGCACGACGCCGACGATGTTCTTGCCGATGTCGTGCACGTCGCCCTTGACCGTCGCCATCAGGATCTTGCCGGCTGACTGACGATCGGAACCGCCATTGGCGGCCTTCTCCGCTTCCATATAGGGCAGCAAAACGGCCACGGCCTGCTTCATCACGCGGGCCGATTTCACCACCTGCGGCAGGAACATTTTTCCTGCGCCAAAGAGGTCGCCGACGACGTTCATGCCGGCCATCAGCGGGCCTTCGATGACGTGCAGCGGGCGCGCCGCGGCAAGGCGCGCTTCTTCGGTATCGGCCTCGATGAATTCGGTAATGCCATTGACCAGCGCATGCTCGATGCGCTTCTCGATCGGCCATTCGCGCCAGGTAAGATCGCGGACCTTTTCCTCGCGGGCGCCGCCCTTGAAGCGCTCGGCGATTTCCAGCATGCGCTCGGTCGCCGTGCCGCCGGCCTTGGGTTTTCTGTTGAGGACCACGTCCTCGCAGGCCTCGCGCAGTTCGGGGTCGATCTGGTCATAGACGGCAAGCTGGCCGGCATTGACGATGCCCATATCCATGCCAACCCTAATGGCGTGGTAGAGGAACACCGCATGCATGGCTTCGCGCACCGGCTCATTGCCGCGGAAGCTGAACGAGAGGTTGGAAACGCCGCCCGAAATATGGGCGTGCGGCAGATTCTTGCGGATCCAGGCGGTCGCTTCGATAAAGTCCACGCCATAGTTGTCATGCTCTTCGATACCGGTCGCGATAGCGAAAACGTTCGGGTCGAAGATGATGTCTTCGGGCGGAAAACCCATCTCATCGACAAGGATTTTGTATGCCCGCGCGCAGATATCGATCTTGCGCTGATAGGTGTCAGCCTGGCCGGTCTCGTCGAAGGCCATGACCACGACGGCGGCGCCATAGGCCATGCAGAGCGCCGCATGGTGGCGGAACTGCTCTTCGCCTTCCTTGAGCGAGATCGAATTGACGATCGGCTTGCCCTGCACGCATTGCAGGCCCGCCTCGATCACTTCCCATTTGGAACTGTCGATCATCACCGGCACGCGAGCGATTTCCGGCTCCGAAGCGATGAGATTGAGGAACTCGACCATCGCCGCCTTGGAGTCGATCAGACCCTCGTCCATGTTGATGTCGATGACCTGCGCGCCATTCTCGACCTGGTCCCGCGCTACCGCGAGGGCCGCGGTGTAGTCGCGCGCCGTGATCAGCTTGCGGAAGCGCGCGCTGCCGGTGACATTGGTGCGTTCGCCGATATTGACGAAGGGAATATCGGGCGTGAGGACGAAGGGTTCGAGGCCGGAGAGACGGAGATAGGGCTTCACGGCACGAGCCTCGGAGCAACGCCGGCAACGGCCGCAGCGATGGCACGGATATGGTCCGGCGTCGTGCCGCAGCAGCCGCCAACCACGTTGACGATACCTTCGCGGGCGAACTCACCCACCTGCTTGGCCGTGTCCTCCGGACCTTCGTCATATTGGCCGAAGGCATTGGGCAGGCCGGCATTGGGATAGGCGCAGGTAAAGGTGTCAGCGACGCCGGAGATTTCCGCCATGTGCGGGCGCATCGCCTCGGCGCCGAGCGCACAGTTGAGCCCGATGGTGAACGGGCGCGAGTGCTTTACCGAATGCCAGAAGGCGGTCGGGGTCTGGCCGGTCAGTGTGCGGCCGGACGCGTCGGTGATCGTGCCCGAAATCATCATCGGCAGCGCCACGCCGCGCGCCTCGAACGCCTCCACACAGGCGAAAATGGCCGCCTTGGCATTGAGCGTATCGAAGATGGTTTCGATGAGAATGACATCGGCGCCGCCTTCGATGAGGCCATTCACCTGCTGCGAATAGGCCTTCCGAAGGTCCTCGAACGTGACGGCGCGAAAACCGGGATTGTTCACATCGGGGCTGATCGAGGCCGTGCGGTTGGTCGGCCCGACGGCACCGGCAACGAAGCGCGGCTTGCCATCAATGGCCGTGGCGCGATCGAGTGCCCGGCGAACGACGCGCGCGCCTTCGACATTGAGATCATGCACAGCCGATTCCATGCCGTAATCGGCCTGGGCAATGGTGGTCGCCGAAAAGGTATTGGTCTCGACGATATCGGCGCCGGCCATGGCATATTTGAAGTGAATCTCTTCAATCGCCTCGGGCTGGGTCAGAATCAGAAGGTCGTTATTGCCCTTCTGCGGGTGATCGGAATGGTGCCGGCAGGCATGGCCCGAGCCATGGCCGACAAAGTCGTCCTCGGAGAGCCCAAGCCCCTGAATCTGCGTGCCCATGGCGCCATCCAGAATAAGGATGCGTTCGCGCGCCAGGCGCTCCAGGGCTTTGCGGCTGGGGGAAGCAACTGCCGACATGACTACCTCGCAAGTGTTGAGGCCTTTTATCGAGTGCGAACCCGAAAAGAAAGCCAAGCGAGATATGGTGCAGCAAGGCAGAGTCGTGAAGATGTCGCCGGCGCAGACCTGGGTCGCGCGCCGGCTTCACATTTCAGTGGCTGTCACCCCGGTTTGGGCCGGGTCAGAACTTGGCGCGAGCGCCTGCGTAGAAAGTACGGCCCTGCGTGTTGTAGCCGAAAACTTCCTGGTACTTGGTGTCGAAGAGGTTATGGACGCGGCCGTAGATTTCCACCTGATCGCTGACCTGATAGTTGAGACCGGCATTGACGACTGTATAGGCGGGGAGGGTGACGGCCGTGGCCGGCCAAGTGCTGAAGTCGTCATCCATGTTGTTACCGACAAAGACGACCTCGCCGTGCAGGGTCAGCGGGATCTCTTCGAGCTTATAAGCGAGATTGACCGCAGCCGAATGCTGGGGGCGGCGGATTTCGCGCTTACCGCTGGGTTCCTGGGCATCGAGATAGGTGTAGGTCACCCCAGCCGTCAAACCGCTGACGATGTTGACGCTTGCCGACAGTTCTACACCCTGGCGCGTGCTCGTCCCCGTCTGGTTGATCACCGTACTGGGCGCCCAGCCGTCTTCCAGGATTTCGTTTTCGAGCGTCTGGTTGAAATAGGTGGCATCAACCACGACCATCCCATCCAATAGGCTTTGCTCGACGCCGACATCCCAGCCGAAACTCGTTTCGGGAACAAGGTTGGGATTGGGCGTGAAGGAGCCGGGCACCGAGCCGAACTGTTCATAGAAAGTGGGATTGGTCGAGCCTGTGCCCACAGAACCGTGCAGCTTGGTGCCGGTATTGGGAATCTGCCACGCAGCGCTGGCGCTATAGGTCGTGACATCGGCAAAATTGTCGTTGAAATCGTGCCGCAGAGCCGCCGTCAGATAGAGCTGGTCGAAATAAGTGCCACGATATTCACCGATCAGGGAATGAGTGGTGCGCTGCTTGAGTTCGAGCATGCTCGGATCGGTAATCGAGGTCGAATTCAGCCGCTGGAACGTTTCGTGCACGAGATCATAACCGAACGTAACGGTGTGTGTGCTGTCCAGAAAATCGGGCGTGTCGAAATTCCGTCCGACCTGGTACGAGGCCTTGTACCGGTCCCCGTTATAGGCGGTTGAGACAGCGTCGAACCGGTTGGTGGAAATGCGCTCCGTGGTACCGGCACTAATGCGTGCGTTCTGGAACCAGATGCCATCTTCGCTGACCCAGCCAAGGCCAAGCGAGCCGAACAGCTCGTTGACCTTGCCAGTGTCGGACGTGTCCTGCACGATGCTGCTGAAATCCTGCCAGTCGGTTTGAGCATACATGCGCCCGTAGCGCACCGTGCCGTCCAGAGTTAGCTCAGGCGTGATTTCGGCGCTGAACCGGGCATTGGCGTCGATGTGGCTCGCGCCGTCCAGTTCGCTGCCCAGCGAAGAAATGTTGAAGCCATCGGTATGACGCAAGGTGAGCGAACCGGAAGCGTTGAAATTGTCCTGACCATAAGCCAGCGAGCCGCTGGTCATCTTGGTTCCGTCGCTGCCAAATTCACCGGAGAGGCTGCCATGCAGGCCTGAATCAGCACTCGACCGGGTGACGATATTGATGACACCGGCCATGGCATTGGCACCCCAAAAGGCGCTTTGCGGGCCACGCAGGATTTCAATGCGTTCCACATTGGCCACCTGCAGCCTGCCGAAATCGAATTCCCCGTCGGCAGTTTCGCTTACGGGCACGCCATCGATCAATACGAGGACATGGTTTCCCTCGGCGCCACGAACGCGAACCTGGGTCTTGCTGCCTACGGAGCCTGTGCGAGAAACGGCAAAACCCGGCACCTGTCGCAGAATATCGGCCACATAGGGCGTGCCCGACAACTGGATCTTGTCGCCATCGATCACCGTATACGACCGACCGATCTCCTGCTCCTCGAACGGCGTCAGGCCGGCGGCGGTGATGCGGAGGACGTCGAGAGTAGTCTCCTGTGCCGCTGCCGGCAGGGACGTGGCAAGCATGGCGGTGAGAAGGGCAAGAGACGAAACGTGGGGCTTGAGGCGCATGAAGGAGGCTTTCTTGGGCGGGATCGCTCAGCGGGCTCCAGCGGGTGCGATTGGGCACAAACGGCTGGCGGGACGCGCGGGCTGAGAAAAACTGGAATAGTCTTGTGTATAGGCGCCGCGGTCAGCGGCCCGAAAGAAAGCGGATGCGATTTGTCTTCATCGATCTGGTCCTCTCGCCGATCCGCCCGATCAGCCTGAAATGGATTCCGTTTCCATGGCAGGTCTCCTGGCTTGCGGATCAGGCCGAAACCTCGCCTTCCCAGCCAAACCGGCCAGTGGACAAAGAGGCTTCGTCTCCGCTTACAGTTGCGGGGGCAGCGTCGGACTGGGGATCGCTCCCCCACCGGCTTCCCTATTATCCCCTCGCGGGGACCATGGACGGAGCGAGAATGGTGAAGACACAATTAAGAGTCAACGACATAAGGATCTCCTTATATCTGTTTCAACAGCGGCCTTCCCTCAGACACTAGTCGAGCGTGATCGAGCGATTGAAGACGCGCTCGTAGCCCGGTGTCTTGTCCGGATGCAGGATGGATATGAGGTCCATCAGCACCATATCCGGCCGCATGCTTCCCAGCTCATAGAACTGCACCCCACCATTAGGCCCCTTGAGAGCGTCCGGTATCCAAACTTGGCCTGCTTGGGCAGCCGGCAGCGCCGCCAGTCGCGGGTCTTCTGCCGCGATATCGGCGAGCGTGAAATAGTGGATCGAAGCCTGAATCCAGACCTTTGCATCCTGCGCCGCCACGATCAGCCGTTCGAGATCGCGAATTTGAAAACTGCCGGTGCTGGCGTCATCCGCAAAAACATAGCGGCCACCAGCGTCCTGGATCAGCCGGGACATGAAGGACTTCCCACCCGCAGCAAAGAAGACGCCGTTAAAAGCCTGCCCGCTCAGCACCAGCGGCCGCTCGCTTTCCGGCACGTCGGCCACCAGCGCCAAAGCCGCATCATAGTGTTCGACCACATCGGCAAAGGCCGCGTTCGCCTTGCCCTCGGCGTTGAAGAACAGACCCATGAACTTGACCCATTCGGCCCGTCCCAGCGGCGAAGTCTCCTGCCATTCGGCAAAATTGATGACCGGCACACCCGCTGCCGCCAGACGCTGCACCTCTGCCTCGCCACCGCCGCCAGCCATGAACACATCGGGCGCCGCCGCGACAACCGCCTCGACATTGACCACGCCCGAGGTCTCGTACTCGACGACCTCGGCCTGCTGCATGTGCTCGATCAGCTCGGGCGTGGCGATAAAATCCCGCCGCGCCACTCCAGTCACGGCGTCCACCGCCTCGATGGCCACAAGCGCCGGGCTTTGCGACGTGCTGCCGGAAAAGAGCGAATGAACCGGCACGGTTATGCGCGGCGCATTGGCAAATTCTGGTCCAAGGTCCGGTTCGGGCGCCCCGCATTGCACCAGCACATAGGTTTCCCTCTGCCCGCCAGGCGTGGGGCGCTCGACCGTCACCACCTTGTAGTGGTCGAAATAGGCGACCGAAAAATTGTCTGCATAGTCGGCGCTGGATTTTACAGAGAAATAGTCGGTCCCGGGTTTGAAGTCGGTGACGCAGCCCCGGGCATCGAAGGCCGCAGAGGCCGGCAGGGTCAATGCCAGAAGGGCGACACCGGCAATGAAAAGACGACGACTGGTCACTGTTGAGCTTCCATTGCGATTACGCCGGTTTCCTCGCGCACGAAACGCGCAAGTTCGGCAAAGCGAGTGCCGCTACCATTGCCCGCCCGACCCCGTGCGTGCCAGCCGGAGGCGTCAATGGCGACCACCACAAGGGCGCCTTCGGGCGAATGGGCGATTTCAAAACCCTCGCGCTCCAGCACGGTCCGAGCCATGCTGACGCCTTCGCCTGTGCCGCCGACAAAAGCCTTGCCGTATGGATGCTCACGAATTTTGAACGTACGGTCGCCAGCGGAAAAGGCAATATTGGGGCCCGAAAAAGCGGCACTGATACTGCCATCGGCAAGCAGATCTTCGGGCGCGCCGATATGCATCCGCCCTGCCCCATCGATCAGCCAGATCGTATCGGCCATGCGCAGAGACAGGTCGAGATCATGGCTCGAGAGAACAACCGCAACATTCCGCTCCCGCGCCAGCCGCCGCAAGGTAGCGACAATTTCGACGCGCGCCGATACGTCAAGGAACGCCGCAGGCTCATCGAGCAACAGCACGGCGGGCCGCTGGGCCAGCGCGCGGGCGATCATGATGCGCTGGCGTTCGCCATCTGAAAGCTCGTTGATCTCGCGATGCGCCAGGTGCTCCGCACCGACGGCAATGACCGCGTCGCGGACGATCGCGCGATCCTCATCGGAAAGAAGCCCCGACCAGCCAACATGCGGGTAACGCCCCAGCTCGACCAGCTTGAAAGCCGGCATGGAACCGACCGCAACGCGCTCGGTGAGCACGACAGCGACACTGCGGGCAAGGTCATATTGCGACATGCGGGTGATGTCGGCACCATTGATCGCTACCGACCCGCCCAGCGCCGGCTCCATCCCGGCCAGTGTCCGCATCAGGGTGGATTTGCCGATACCATTGACGCCGAGGAGGCAAACGAGTTCGCCCGGAGAGACCTGCACATTGATGTTGCGCAAGACGGTCCGGGATTTGCCGTGGCTGCGATAGCCAACGGCAAGATCATGGGTTTGAAGAGAAGCACTCATCCCGCAAAAACCCCGTTTCGCGACCGCAGGATGACAAACACAACCACCGGGGCGCCAATCAGCGCCGTGACCGCATTGAGTGGCAGCACGCCAAGATTGGTCGGGAGAAGCGAAACAAGCTGTGCCAGAAGCGCCGTGAGCGCACCAAGCAGGATCGTCGCCGGCACGAGCACACGATGGTCCGACGATTTGAGCATGGCCCGCGCCATATGCGGCACCGCCACGCCGAGAAAGCCGATAGGCCCACAAAAGGCCGTCACGACGCCGGCGAGCATGGACGCCGCCGCCATGGTCACGAGCCGCATCGCCCGGGTATTAAGACCCATGGAGCGCGCATAGTTTTCGCCCAGCAGCAGCGCATTAAGCGGCTTGATGCTGACACAAGCGACCACGAGGCCCAGCATCGCCACAGGCGCCAGCACCTGCAACTCGGTCCAGGTCACCGCACTGAATGAGCCAAACCCCCAGGCGATCCAGCGCTCGAGCTGGTCCGGCCGCGCCCCCGCCACGAGCAAGGTGACAAAGGCCGAGACGGCATAGCCCGTCATCAATCCGAAGATCAGCACGGTGGATGGATTTTGCAGTCGCACGGAAATCGCCAGCACCGGCACCAGCACCAGGAGGCCGCCCAACGTGGCCGCCCCGACAATGGCAAAGCCGCCGCCAAGACCCATGCCGCTCGACAGAAACGCCCCTATGGTGCTGCCCGAGGCAAGAACAACCAGCGCCACGCCCAGGCTCGCGCCCGAAGTGATGCCAAGCACGAAAGGATCCGCCAGCGGATTGCGCATCAGTGTCTGCATCTGGAGGCCCGCAACGCTGAGCGCCGCCCCGGCGAGGCATGCCGTTATGGCGCGCGGCAGACGAATGGACAGCACAATGTCAAAATCCGGATTGCCATTGGCAAGCTGGCCGCTCAAAGCGCCGATCACCGATTGCAGCGGGATTGCCGTCGACCCCAGGCAAATCGCGGCGACAAAAGCCACAAGAAGCAAGAAGAGGGCAAGAGCGAGCACCAAGGTGTGGCGGGTCCGCATCGACGCCGCCATGGCCGGAATGTCCAGGTCGTAATTGCCGCTCCCGCGCTGCTCTTGGTGATTGAATGCCATCAGAAAACCGCTGGGCCAGATCGACATGATCGTCTGTTGGTAAGGCCAAAAGCGCAATCTTGCGATGCGCGAAAAGCGATTATCGCGAATTTCTGTGAGAAGCGCGCCTCAAGTCAGGCTGATACCAGCGCCTCCGTCTGGGATACGGACCGCAGTTTCAGTTCCTCCGAGCGCAGGCACGCATCTAGGTGATTCCCCTCCCCGCGCAACTCAGGCACATTCACCCGGCAGGCGTCGGTGACGTAGCGGCAGCGATCGGCAAAGGCACAGCCCGCGAGGGGCTTTGCCGCATCCGGCACATGCCCCGTCAGCCGGATACGCGCCCCTGTCTTGCGCGCCCCGCGGCCAGGAATGGCCGCCAGCAAGGCCTCGGTATAGGGGTGTCGCGGATTGCGGAAAATCTGGTCGGTCTCGCCCAGTTCCACGATCCGCCCGGCATACATCACCGCCACCCGGTCGCTGATATTGGCAATGACGCCGAGGTCGTGGCTGACAAAGACATAGGTCAGCCCCAGTTCGGCCTGCAGCTCCTTCATCATGTTGATGATCTGGGTCTGCACCGAAACGTCGAGCGCCGACACCGCCTCATCGGCGATCACCAGCTTCGGGTCGGAGGCCAGCGCCCGCGCTATGGCGATGCGCTGGCGCTGCCCGCCGGAAAAGGCATGCGGGTAGCGCTCGGCATAGTCGGGGCTGAGGCCGACGCGAGCGAGCAGGCCTTGCACCTTCTCCTCGATCTCGGCCGCCGAGTGATTGCCATTGACCTGCAGCACTTCCCCGATGATGTCGCGTACCCGCATACGCGGATTGAGCGAACCGGTCGGATCCTGAAACACCATGCGGATATCTGTCCGCAATTGCTTCGCTTCGGCGCCCTTGGCCGCCCGCACATCGATATCGGCAAATTGCACCTCGCCGCTATCGGCACGATGCAGACCGACAAGCGTCTGCCCCAAGGTCGACTTGCCGCAACCGCTCTCGCCGACGAGACCCAAGGTTTCCCCCGGAAACACATCGAGCGAAATGTCATTGACCGCCCGCACCGCTCCGACCTGACGCTGGAAGAACCCGGCGCGAATGGCAAAATGCTTGTGCAAGTTCCTGACGCTCAGCAGCGGTTTTCCTACCGCCTTTTTCGCCACAGCGACCGGCGCTCCCACATCGACGACTTTGCTCACCCGCGAAAACTTGTGCGCCTGCGGTCCATAGGCATGACAGGCGACCATATGGTTCGCACCGAGATCGGTCTCGAGCACCGCAACATGCCCGCACATGTCTTTCCGCGCCCATTCGCAACGCGGATGGAACGAGCATCCGGCCGGCCGCAAGGCTGGCGGCGGGACCATGCCGGGAATGGCTTTCAGCGGCGCCTTGAAGTCTCCATCGAGCCGCGGCATCGAGGCGAGCAGCCCCTTGGTATAGGGATGCTTGGGGTTCTCCAGCAGCTCCCTGACCGGCGCCCGCTCGACAATCTTGCCCAGATACATCACCGCCACTTCGTCGGCGATTTCGGCAACGACCCCGAGATCATGGGTGATGAACAACACCCCCATGCCCGTCTCGCGCTGCAACTCGCCGAGAAGATCCAGGATATTGGCCTGCGTCGTCACATCCAGCGCCGTCGTCGGCTCGTCGGCAATGAGCAGCCGCGGTTTGTTGATCAGCGCCATGGCGATCATCGCCCGCTGCCGCTGCCCGCCCGAAAGCTGGAACGTATAGGAGTCGTACCGCCGCGCCGGGTCGGGCATGCCGACCTCTTCGAGCATTTTTATGCCCTCGGCCCGCGCGTCCTTCTCGCTGATTTTGCGATGCAGCATCAGCGCTTCGCTGATCTGGTTGCCGATGGTGTAGAGCGGCGACAGGAAGCTCATCGGCTCCTGGTGGATCATGGCGATATCGCCGCCACGAACCTGTCGCATGAGCGGACTGGTCGGCTTGGTCTTGGCAATATCGAGCACCGAACCGTCGGTTTGCCTGAGATTGATCGAGCCGCCCGACACCCTGCCAGGATGATCGATTACCTGCAGGATGGATTTGGCCGTCACCGACTTGCCGCAGCCGCTTTCGCCCACGAGGCACAGTGTCTTGCCAGCCGGAATATCGAGATCGAGCCCCTGCACCACATCGACGGCTCCGGCAAAGGTGATGCGCAGCCCGCGGATTTCAACGAGATTTTCCATGGTCTTAGTCCGCATAGGGGTCGGCGGCGTCACGAAGCCCATCGCCGAGGAAATTGAGCGCCAGCACCGCGATCACCACCGCCACGCCAGGCAGCAGCAGCCAGGGTGCAGAGGCGATGGTGCGCACATTCTGCGCCTCCTGCAGCAGCACGCCCCAGCTCACGATGGGCGTGCGCAGGCCAATCCCGAGATAGCTGAGGGCCGTCTCAGCCAGGATCATGCCGGGAATGGCCAGCGACACGGTCGCGATGATGTGGCTCAGAAAGCTCGGCAGCATATGCCGGAAAATGATGCGCACCGGCCCGCAGCCATCGAGTCGCGCGGCTTTGACAAAATCCTCGTTGCGCATGGCGAGGAACCGCCCGCGCACCACACGCGCCAGGCTCGTCCAGCCTAGTACCGAGAGGATGATGGTGATGAAAAAATAGACCTGCAAAGGCGGAATATCGCGCGGAATAGCCGCCGCGAGCCCGATCCAGAGCGGGATGGCAGGCACCGACTGCACGAATTCGATGAGCCGCTGGATGACATTGTCGACCACGCCACCGAAGAGCCCCGAAACCCCGCCGATCAGAATGCCCAGCACCAGGCTCGCCGCAACGCCCAGCAAGCCAATGGTCATGGAAATGCGCGCGCCATAGATCGTGCGGCTCAGGATATCGCGCCCCAACCGATCGGCACCGAAGATGTAAAAAGGCTGTCCCACCTCGACCGGCCCGAACAGATGCCGGGCAGCCGGAATGAAACCAAAGAGCTTGTAGGGCTCGCCGACGACAAAAAAGCCGATATCGATGATCGATTCCGGATCGGCGGTAAAAATGCGGCGGCCTGAATTGTAGTCGACGACAGTCTTGTACGCGTTGACATGCGGGCGGAACTGCCAGCCGTCCTCGGTTGAAACGCCCAAATGCACTTGTTGCGGCGGCGCGTAGGCATAGGCCGGATTATAGGCTTCGAGCGTCACTGGCGCGAGAAAGTCGGGAATGGCGGCAACGACATAGGCGAGTAGCACGATGATGCCGCCAAGCACGCCCAGCCTGTGACGCAGAAACTTGCGCCAGACCAGGGCCCAATGCCCCTCAAAGCCCTGTCCCCGGCGTTTTTCCTGCGCCGGTGACACCATGCCGCTGGTTTCGTCAAACGTGGTCATGATGCCAGCCCTCACCCCTGCTGATAACGAATGCGCGGATCGAGCCAGGCGAGCAGCAGGTCGCTCAGCAGCGTCCCCACCACCACCAGCACGCTCAGCATCAGGATGAAGCTGGCGGCCATGTACATGTCCTGCTCCATCAGGGCCTTGATCAGCAGCGGCCCCGTGGTCTGCAGGCCCATGACGATTGCCACGATGGTGCCGCCCGAAACGATGTCGACGAAAATGTCGTTCTGCCCGGAAACGAAGGGGTTCATTGCGTGGCGCACCGGATATTTCATGAGGAGGGCAAACTCGCCCTTGCCCTTGGCGCGGGCCGCCGTGACATAGGGCTTGTGCAATTCGTCGATGAGGTTGGCCCGGATCACGCGGATGACGCTGGCCGTGCCTGACGTGCCCAGTACCACCATGGGCAACCAGAGATGGGCCATGAGATCAGTGAACTTGCCCCAGCCCCAGGGCGCCTCGATATATTCGGGCGAAAAGAGTCCGCCCACATCCTGCCCAAACCAGGCGAAGGCGACATACATCAGCGCCAGCGCCAGCAGGAAATTGGGCACGGCCAGCCCGAGAAATCCCAGAAAGGTGAAAATATAGTCCCCGACCGAATAGCGGCGCACCGCCGAATAGATGCCGATGGGAATGGCGACGACCCAGACGAAGAGGAGGCTCGCCAGCGACAGCACCACGGTCAGCCCAAGGCGCGGCCAGATGACTTCCTTGACAGGCAGGTTCCAGCCGAAGGAATAGCCAAAATCCCCGCGCAGCACGACGCCGGTGATCCAGCTCCAATATTGCACGAGAAGCGGCTGATCGAGCCCATAGGCCCGGCGCATGGCCTCGATTTCCGCGAGCGGCATGATATCGCCCTTCTTGGCCGCTTCCTCGGCGAGCCGGTCGACGAAATCGCCGGGCGGTACGGCGATGACGAGAAACGATATGAGCGAAACCGCAATGAGCGCTGGGATCACATAGATGATGCGGCGCAGAATGAATGAGCCCATACCGGTCTCCTCTACTTCACGCCACGGACCCTGCCTCGCCCGTCAAAACGGAGGTTCCCGCTTTCGCGGGAATGACATCGGGGGTTGAACGAACCCGGCGAGATCACGGCAATGCGTGGCAATCAATGAGACGGCCGGCCCCTGCAGGGAGTGAAGAGAGACCGGCCGATGCCGGATGGCCCCTGGCGTGGCCATCCGTAGGGCGAGACCTATTGCTTGATGAAATAGGTCGACAGGTTCGACGGCGCCGGGCCCGGATAGAGCCAGCCTTCGATCAGTTCGTCCGGCACGTTGTGCACCTCGTTCTTGACCGACCGGTAGAAGCCCGCCGGGGTGGCGACGCCGATGGCGAGGAGTTCTTCGGCCGCAAGGTCGGTGAACTCCTTCATCAGCGCGGCCTGCTCGTCGCCGATCTTGGTCGGAATGAGCGAACGCAGTTCATACATGCGGGCGACATTGGCGGGCGGTTCCACCGGGGTCACGCCTTCGGGCAGGCTCGCACTGGGATCAAGACGCTGCTTGTCCCAGGCCGCCCAGCCGTCCCAGTGGCCGAGCTGCCAGCCACCGTAGTCATTCATGAAGCGGCCGAGATTGAGCAGCGGCAATTGACCGCAACCATTCTCGCCCACCCAAACGCCGGCGTCGGATGCAGCGTCGGCCAGCGCATTGCGATAGACGCCATCGGCATGGAAATTGAGCCGCACATCGAGACCGGCCTGTTTCCAGGTACGTTCGATGAGCTGGAAGGCGTCAACCGTGTCCGGCTTGAAGTCGGCATTGATGTCGACGGCGAAAGAGAACGGCTGGCCATCGAGGCCCACGCGCACCCCGTCCGGCCCCAGGGGTAGGATCTTGTCGAGATATTCGGCAGCCTTGGTCAGGTCGAACTCGGTAAAGTCCTTGGCCATGGCTTCGTTGAAGAACGGGGAGTCACGCAGCGGCGCGGGCTGGAAGGCCTCGCCCTGCCCGAGATAGACCGTGTCGATGATTTCCTGGCGATTGATGGCCAGGGAAACGCCCTTGCGGAAATCGGGGCTCGAAAACACAGCTGCCTTGCGCGGATCGGCACTGTTCACCGAGAAGGCGAGCACGGCCGTGTTGTAGTCGCAACTCCTGGCATTGACGAGGTGATAGTCGCCTGCCTCCTGATTGTCGAAGAACACGGCGCGGTTCTGCGGAATGGAGACATTGCGGGGCGACATCGAGATATTGCCCTGGATCGCCTGGAGCAGCGTCACTTCCGGATCGGCCGCCAGCGCCCAGACGCGCTCGTCGATATAGGGAAGCTGTTGGCACTCGGGATCGACCGCAAAGTAGTAGGGATTCCGGACATAGGTCAGGCGTTCCTTGCCCAGAAGCGTATCGGTGCCGATCCAGGCATGGATCGACGGGCGCTTCGGGTCGTTGAACTGCGCGGCGTCGTTATAGGTGCCGACATTGGCCTTCCACCAGGCCGCATAATCGGTCTGGCCGGCATCGGCCATCAGCTTGGCCACGCCATCGGGATTGGCGTCAATGTCGAACTGCTCGAGATAGTGCTTGGCGAACTGCACGGCGCGCTGGCCATAGGGGCCGGCGAGGTTCTGCAGGAACAGGCCATTGGGTTCGGCATAGGCGAAGGTCACGGTGTAGTCGTCGACCTTAGTGACGGTCGGCGCCTGACCGTTATTCTTCCATTCGGCGCGCGGCCCGCCGGTCATGACCTTGGGATTGTTCTCGACCCGATCCCACCAGAAGAGGATGTCGTCGGCGGTAAAGGGCTGGCCGTCCGACCACTTCATGCCTTCGCGCAGATAGATAGTGTAGGTGCGCGCGTCTTCGCTCACATCCCAAGCCTTGGCGACGCCGGGCACGACTTCCGAGCCATCGACGCTCCAGCGCACCAGCGGCTCGTATCCGAACTGGCGGATATCGGCGATATTACCGCCGCCCCAGCTATCGATGAACTGGCCACCATAGGTGCCGATCTCCTTGGCCGGCTGAATCACCAGCGGCTCGATCGGCAGGCGCTCCGCCACCGGCGGCAGCGTACCTGCATCGACAAGAGCCTTGAGTTGCGGCGCTTCGGTAAAACCGCTCGCGCAAACCGCGGCGTTATCCTGCGCCTGAACCGGCAAAACCACCGCGCCAGGCAAAGTCGATGCGCTCAACAGCAGCGATGCTGCCATGAGCCTCGTTAGGCCAAAACGTACCTTCTGCATTTGCTTCCCTCCCACGAATTGAACACTTCGCATCCTCCGAGGCCCGGCCGGTGGGTTGGAGCCGGAAGCCTCACCTTCCTGAGGGTGCTTTTGCCCCTCGTCACTAGTACCCACATCTATCGGTTTAGTGACGCTATCTTGTAAACGTTTTCAATACAAGCTAGGAAAATCGACATGGTCGGGCGCTTCGCAAAGTGCTATCGCAAAGGCCTTTCCGTCACCCCTGATGTGAACAGTGTGCTAACCAAGTGGTAACCATCAAAGACGTCGCGAAGCTGGCCGATGTGTCGATCGCCACCGTGTCGCGCGTGGTCAACGGCTACGCACATGTGCGTCCGGAAGTTCGCGACGCGGTCAACAAGGCCATCGACGCACTGGGCTATCGCCGCAATGGCCTCGCCAGTTCCTTCCGCACGCAACAGTCTAATATCGTTGGCGTTTTGCTGCGCCAGCAGCGCACACCCTTCTCCAGCGCGCTCGCCTATGCCATCGAAACCACCATGTTCGACCAGGGCTACCGCGTGCTGCTCTGCTCGACCAATGGCGATGCCGACCGCGAACAGGCCTATCTCGAAACCATGCTCGACATGCGGGTACAGGGCATCATCATCCGCCCCTCCGCCACCACTGCACGCACCGTCAAGCAGGTCTCAACCCTGCGCGAAAGCGGCGTTTCCGTCGCCTTCGTCGATATGAAGCCCAAGATCGCCTCGATCAGCTCCGTGGTTTGCGACAATTTTTCGGGCGGCTATCAGGGCATGCGCCACCTTATCGAGCTCGGCCACCGCAAGATCGGCGTTGTCGCCGGCGGCATCGCCCAGCGCGGCGGCAGCCAGGACGTCGGCAGCGAGCGCGTTCGCGGCATCCGCCAGGCGGCACACGACCTTGCCGACGATGTCGAGATCGTCTTCTCGCATCCTTTCGACACCGCCAGTTTTGAAGTGGGCCGCGAAGCGGGCCAGGCCATGATCACAGGCAGTCCCGGTATCACGGCCATTTTCGGCACCACCGACATGCTCGCTATCGGCGTCATGCACGCCGCCCACGCGCTTGGCCTCGAACTACCGCGCGACCTGTCGATTCTGGGGTATGACGGCGTCCTCGAATCCGCCGTTACCTTCCCCACGCTCTCCACCATCGCCCAGCCGATCCACGAAATGGGCCAGATCGCCGCCATGACGCTGATCGACCACATGCGCGAAGCCAGCAAATCGCCGCGCCAGGTCGTTCTGGAAAACACCCTCATCCAGCGTGCCTCGACCATTCCGCTGGAGATCTAAGGGCCCCATCGCCCGCCCAGGCCCAGCGGATTATTCAGGCCGATCGTTCGGTTCATCCGCGCAGTTTTCATCTCCACGATGCTGGCGCGGGCCCGACCCGAGAGCCAGTGCAGAAGCCACGGCACTTGCGCTGTTGAGACCTCGGGTCAAGCCCGAGGCAAGTGCGGGGGGTAGCTCGATGAGTGCCCAAGACAAACACGTTCCCGGCACACGCGAACCCGCTCGCTCAAGATTTTCGAGACCCTCTCAACCACGGCAGCATTTCTCCCGAAAGCGGGAATCTCTGCTTCTACGCCGGGACTCCCGCTTTCGCTAATGCCCCCGACGGGAGCGCGAAGGCCCTGCCCGGGCCCACCCTCCAAGTCCCCGACGCCTCTTGCCCGGCCGGCCCACCAGCGCGCGGCCAAACCATCAGCTTATCCCCGCCCCACCCACCTCCGTTATACTGGGCACGACGGGAATGCAGCCTATCGAAAAACGTGGTCAGACCAGCAACAGCATCTTTTGCAAATTTAACAGCCAACGCCTCTTGCGGTATAATCTTGAAAACGATTACAAGATTGCCAGCGACAGCCGATCGTCAAAGGGAAGTCTCATGTCCTCGCCAATCCGGGCCGCCACCGCAGCGGAAATCGAACTCGCTCGCCGTCTGGCCCCCGTCATCCGCTTTTGCGACAACGAGCCATTTCTGCCCGGCCGCGTCGGCATTTCGGTGTTGACCGAACCCTGCCGCTCGCCCTCTGCGGCGCTCGACATCACCTTCGGCCCAGGCATCGCCAAGGTCGTCGAATATGCCATCTGGTGGGACTGGGACATCCAGCACCTCTATGAGCTCGAGCACATCTGGCTCAAGCTCGACGCAGAAGACCGTGTGGTCGCCGTCGAGGCCAGCGCCCATGGCGGCATCTTTCCCATGGTGCAGGAAGACGGTGCGCTTCCCCTCGAAAACGGCCGCGTGACTCTGGTCTCCGCCCCCGGCAAGCACGCCTTTTCCGCCACCCCCGAAGGCCAATTGCCCGCCGCCAAGGTGACGGCCCTCTGCTGCCAGGAGTTGGCCGGCCGCGACACCATCCTCGTCAACGACATGTTCCGCGCCGCCCTCGATGGCCTCACCGCGGAGGACCATCGCGCGGTAAAACGCTACCTGCAGGCCCGCGCCTTCCTGCCTTCGGTTCATTTCAACCAGCGTTTCGATCTATCCTCGGTCGAATTTTCGTCCTGGGCAGATCTCATGGCCTGGATTCCAGGCCGAGTCCGGACGGTTCTGGCCGAGGTGCGGCAGCAGCAACCTCTTCTCAAAGCTGTGTTTCTCGATAGCGGCGACACGCTGGTCAATGAAGCCACCGAAATCTTCGACGCCGAGGGCTATGTCATCGAGGCCGGACTTATCCCCGGTGCTCTGGAGATGATCAACGCCCTCACCAACGAGGGCTATCGCCTTGCCCTCGTCGCCGACGGCCGCGTCCGCAGCTTTGCCACGATCCTCGGCGGCCATGGCATCGAACCGCATTTCCACGCGCAGGTCATTTCCGAGGCGGAAGGCTGCGAAAAGCCCGACGCGCGCATGTTCCAAAAGGCCATATCGTCGCTTGGCCTTGCCGAAAGCGACGCCAAAGACATCGTCATGGTCGGCAATCACCTCGAGCGCGATATCGGCGGCGCCAACCGGCTGGGGATCGTCAGCATCTGGCAAAGCTGGTCCAAGAAGCGCAGCCACATTCCGGCGAACGAGGATGAAGTCCCGCGCTACACGATCCGGACCCCTGGCGAACTCCCCACGCTTCTTGAAGAAATCGAACGGCAAATGGCAAGATGTCACATGAACCCGATTAAACCGGCGGCATGACAGCCATTTTCGGAGCGATTCGCCGTGACCTTGAAATTCCTCGTGCTCAGCGACCTGCATGTCATGCCCGAGGGCGAATTGTCGGTCACGCTGGACACCGGCGCCCGCTTCGAACAGGCGGTCGAGGCGATCACGGCGCGCTATGGCAATGCCGATTTCTGCGTACTGGCCGGGGATCTTGCCGACCTCGGTCAACCGGCCGCCTATGAGCGGCTCAAGGCCATCATCGATCGCATTCCGATCCCCGTGCACATCACGCTCGGCAATCACGACGATCGCAATAGCTTCCTTGAGGTCTTCGGCGCCAGCCACATCGCCGCAACCGGCAAGGTGGATAAAGCCTTTGATATCAAGGGCTACCGCATCATCCTCCTCGACTCGTCCGAACCCGGCCGGGTCGATGGTGTGCTGACCGCATCACAGATCGACTGGCTGAAATCCCGCCTCGACGAGGCTGCGGATCGCCCCGTCATCGTCATCCTGCACCACAATGCCAATGCGCTGCATATCGAATCCGACGACATCCGCATCCTCGAACCCGGCGCCTTTATCGACGCGCTCAAAACCCATCCAGATATCCGTCAGGTCATCGCTGGCCACGTCCACCTGACCTCCACCGCCACCTGGCACGGCATCGCTTTCACCACGCTTTCGGGCGGGCATTATCAATGCACGGTCGACCAGCCGCACGTCCCCATGCGTCGCCTCACCGGTCCCGGGCAGATGGCCTATGTAATCGGCACCGAAGACAGCACTACCGTGCTTTTCGACGACTATATCGACGGCAATACCGAGATATTTCTGGAGAATCTGTAGCCGTTCCAAAGACCTAGCGCGGCAACTCCGGCGTCGAGCGACCCCAGCGCACAACGCAGTCGACCACACGCTGCATGGGGGGCTCCGTCGGGTCCCTGTCTATGATCTCGGCAAGAGCGGTGCTGACCATGCCTTCCAACGGCATGATCGTGGTTATGGAATGTGCTTCCCAATTGGCGAGCGCGACACCGTCGTGGCCGACGATAGCAAGGTCTTCGGGCACGCGGATATTGAGGAGCGATGCTGCGTCCTTGACCCCGATCGCCATCAGGTCGTTGGCGCAGACGATGACGTCGGGGCGAGCGCGGCGCAGCAGGAGAACGGCTTCCTTATAGCCGGATTCATAGGAATAGTCGCCGTGCTCGACAACGTCGAAGGCAAGCCCCTGGGCTTCGAGGGCGTCGGAAAACCAGCTCATGCGCTGCTTGTCGATATGGCTCGAAGAACGGCCTGAGAGATAGACGAAATGGCGGCGGCCCATATCAACGAGGCGATCGACAACCTGGCGCGTCGCGGCAGATGCGTCGAGCCGCACGTCGGAAACGGCACGGCCCTGCAAAGGCTCGGAGGACGCAACAATCAGAGTGGCGGAACGAAAAATATCGGCGGCGTCATCGATCGAAACGGCGTCGGAGTAAAGCACGACATGATCGACGCGATAGGCCGAGGCGATGCGCATCAACTGGTTGCGGTCTTCGTGATTGGCGCAGCAAAGCAGCAGCGGCATGCGCTCGCGGGCCTGCAGACGATGCACCAGTTGATCCAGACCTTCCCCTTCGGCCGGATTGGCAACTGTATTGACCACCAGGGCGACGAGGCGCGACTGGCTCATATTGAGCGAGCGCGCCATTGCATTGGGGCGATATCCGTGTTCATCGGCGAGCGCGAGAATGCGCGCCCGCGTTTCGGGCTTGATCAGTGAATCGGCAGTGAAGGCACGCGAAATGGTGGCTGACGAGACGCCGGCGAGCTTCGCCAATTGTACTGATGTCAGCCCTTTACTTCGCATGCCGGCCGCGTTCCGTTGAGTGTCAGGAGTGTGACACCTCTATGGCAATTGGCGTGCCGTCGCCAGCCACAGATGCCTTGATCGCATCCCAAAGACGCGCAAAGCGCAGGCCATTGGCGACCGTCGAAGGATTTTCGAGGCGTCCGTCGCGGACAGCCTGGAAGGTCTGCATCGGAGTATCGCGAATCTCGTTTTCCTCACGCGGCTCGGCGACACCCTCAATGGTGACCTCGCGCCAGCCGCCCCAGGCATCGATGCGGACAATGGCCTTGGTGTAGAAGAAGGTGATGGCGGAAGCACAGCCCGGGGGACCGTCGCCAGCGGCATTGAACGTGACGAGCGCGCCATTGCTGAGTCGTGCGGCCACGGCAGTCGCCAGATCGACCGCGAGGCCACGATTGTTTGCATAGGCCGACAGGCGCTCGAACTCGGCATCGGCCAGCACGCAGACCGTGTTCATCATGTGTGCGCCGGTGTCGAACATGAAGCCGCCGCCGGAGATGGCCGGGTTCTGCTTCCACTGCCCCGCATAGTTCTTGGCCCAGCCTTCCCAAATGGAGGCATTGACGCTGACGAGGTCGCCGAAATCGCCACGGCGGGCGCGGTTCTTGGTGTCGTGAACGAGGGGAGAGAGACCGCCCTGAAAAGCGATGACCACGGTGCGACCAGTACGCTTCTCGGCTTCGGCCAGCGCCAGGGCTTCCTCGACGGTCGTGACCATGGGCTTTTCGAGAAGCAGGTCAAAGCCGGCCTCGACGACGGCCAGGGCATTGGCACCGTGGAAGACGTGCGGCGTGGAAACATAGACCGCATCCATCTGGCCCTGCATGGCGGCGAGCATCTCTTCGGCATTGCCATATTCGGCGGGCCGCTGAGCGCCTGCGGCTTCGCAGGTGTCGGCGAACCGCTTGCGCGAGACTTCGCTCACTTCGGCCGTGGCAACGATTTTGACATCCGCCATCGCCGCCCAGCCCTTGGCATAGTCGGCCGCCTTCAGGCCCGCACCAATGACTCCCAAACGCAAAACCATGTTCGCAATCCTCCATTTTGGAGACGTGTACATGAGGTTTTGCCCAGCCGCAAACGTCAAAATGAACGAAAAATTCTGCCATTCTGAAAAATGGAAAGAACGTTCGATTTCATCTTGTGGGTAAAATGTAAGCGTGTACATTTGTGTCGTCACGCTAAGAGACATGCGGCGCCGACGCGCCGCCAGGGAGGAAATTGTGAACAAACTTGTTGCAGGTGGCCTGGCGGCCATCGCTTTGAGCCTGCTCGCCGGTACGGCCAATGCGGAATCTCTCCGCGTTGCTTTGCACGGTCAGGCCGGCATCGACGCCTTCACCCCCACTGCCGAGCGCATCGAGAAAAATCTCGGGATCGACGTCGAAATCGTCGAATATCCTGCGCCCGACAAAGACTATATGACCAAGCTCCTCACCGAGCTGGCTGCGGGCAATGGTCCGGACCTGTTCTCGATCCCGAGCGCTGCCGACGTCGCCGACATGGTGGCCGCCGGCTATCTTGCTCCGGTCGGCGCGGAACTCGCCGCCTGGCCCGAATATGCCGACTTCGTCGATGTCGCCAAGCAGCTCGCCGTGAGCCCGGATGGCGAGACTTATGTGGCCCCCTACATCCTGGGCATTCAGCAGATCTACTTCCGTCGCGACGTGCTCGAAAAGGCCGGCATTTCGACCGAACAGCCCAAGGACTGGGCTGATCTCCTCGCACGCGCCAAGGAAATCAAGGAAAAGACCGGCTCGTTCGGCCTGTTGTTCCCCGCCGGCGTGAGCTGGGGCGGCGGCGCCTTCGACGAAGGCTTCTCGCACCTCATTATCGGCTCCTCGACCCCGCAGCTCGTGACCGACGACGGCAAATTCGACCTGACGAGCCAGGGCGTGCGCGATGTGTTCCAGTTCTACAAGGACCTCATCGACGCCGACCTGATGCCGGTCGACCCGCTGCTCGGGCCTGAGCCGTGGGTGATCCCGAAGTATGAAATGTTCCCCAGTGGCGAGCTGGCGGCGACCACTTGCGGCTCCTGGTGCTACATTTTCGACTGGGGCCGCGAGAGCCGCAACCCGATCCCGGATGTGACCAATGTCGTGGGCACCTGGGCTGACCCCGGCCAGAACGGTGGCGAATTCGTGCTCGCCAACCTTGGTGCTCCATGGGCCGTCAACGCCAAGGCCGCCAATCTCGAACTCGCCAAGAAGGCGCTGCTCGAAGCCGGTTCGGTTGAAAACCAGATCGAAACCGCAGCCCGCATCGGCAATATCCCGGCCAGCAATGCCGTGCAGAGGGACCCGCGCTTCCAGGCTCTGACCGAGCTGGTGCCGATCCAGGCTGCTGCCAACCACGGTACCTATCTCAAGCAGGCAACCGGCATGTCCGTCGTGTCGGAAGGCGTGGCACGCGCCACCGAAGCCCTCTTGCGCAAGGAAACCGATGCGGCCGGCGCCCAGCAGATCCTCGTCGATCACGTTCGCCAGACGCTCGGCGACGAAGCGGTGAAATAGGCGTCGTCGGATTCCTCCTCCGATGCCCCGGACGCGGCCTCCCAGGGTCGCGTCCCACCTTTCCAGTCGAGCCGCAGCCTCGAGGGCCGCGTCTCCCTTTCTCCCAATCGAGGCACCCGTTCATGGCCTTCGACGCGTTCCAGAAGCGCAAGGAGCGGCAGCTACTCTGGCTGCTTTTGCCCGCGCTCGTTCCGCTGCTGATCCTGACCATCTATCCGGCGCTCTATGCTGTTTATCTCAGCATGACCAATGAGGCGCTGACCGGCGTCGCCGCGGCAAAGCCCCGCTTTGTCGGCGCCGCCAACTACCTGCGTCTCTTTTCGGACGGCCGCTTCTGGAACTCGCTGTTTGTTACCTTCGTCTTCGTGGTCGGTTCGGCCATTATCGGGCAGTTCGTACTCGGCTTCATTTCGGCCATGGCGCTGCGGCGCAAGATCGTCGGTGCACCGGTGTTTGGCGCGGCAATCCTTCTGCCCAATGCGGCACCGGAAGTGGTGGCTGGCTTCATGTGGATTTCGATGCTCGCCGGTGGTGACCACGCGACGCTGAGCAAGATCCTCGTGTTCTTCGGCCTGCCTTATGTCGACTGGCTGCAGACCTTTCCGCTGTTCATGGTGGTCATGGTCAATACCTGGCGCGGCATCGGCACCGCCATGATCCTGCTGACCGCCGGCCTCGCCGCCGTGCCTGCCGAGGTCTATGAAGCGGCGCGCATGGATGGCGCCAATCCGCGCCAGATGTTCATGCGCATCACGCTGCCGCTGATGGCGCCGACCATCTTCCTCTACATGCTGATTTCGACCGTCTCGACCATTTCGGTCTTTGGCCTCGTCTACGCGCTGACCCGTGGCGGCCCCGGCAACAAGACCGAGGTGATCTCGGTCTACATCTACAACCAGTCCTTCGCCGCTTTCCAGATCGGCTACGGCGCGGCCGGTGCCGTGGTGGCGCTGGTGGTCTCACTGGCGCTGGGCATTGCCTATGTGCGCTCCCTCAAGGTGGAAGTCTGATGGCCGGCATTTCCGAAAAGCGCTCGGGCGCTTACACCCTACTTGCCTATGTCACGCTGATCGTCATTTCGATCTTCTGCGTACTGCCTTTCGTGTGGATGGCGCTGGCCTCCATCGACAGCAATGTGCAGCTGTTTCTGAAATGGCCCGATAGCGTCACCTTCGACCACTACACCAAGGTGTTTGCTGAAGAGAACGGCGTGCGCTGGTTCGCCAATTCGCTGTTCACCGTGCTTAGCGCGACCTTCATCGTCATGGTGGTGGCCGGGCTCGGCGGCTATGCGCTGTCGCGCTCGAAAGCCTGGTGGAAGCAGCCGTTCCTCTACGCCATCCTGCTCATTCGCGTGCTTCCGTCCACGGCGCTGCTGGTGCCGCTCTACAAGATCCTGCTGACGGCCAATAACGGCATCGGCACGGTGCTGCGACCGCTGGTGGGCGAGCACTATCGCTTCGTCATGCAGCTCTTCGGCTTCATCGATGGCTATCTCGGGCTGATCATCGTGCTCGCGACCGGGCAATTGCCCCTGGCGCTCTGGATTATGAAGGTCTTCTTCGACGGCGTGCCCAAGGACTATGAGGAAGCCGCCATTCTCGATGGCGCCACCCTGGTCCAGCGCATCCGGCGGGTGCTGATCCCGCTAGCCCTGCCGGGGCTCGCGGCAGCCGGGCTCTTTGCCTTCATGTCGGCCTGGGGCGATTTCCTTTTGCCGCTGATCCTCCTGTCGTCGCCTGAATTGCAGACCCTGCCGATCGGTCTTTTCCGCGCGTTCCTGCGCGTCAACGAGATCGACTACGGGCTCCTCGCGGCACTGGCCACCATCTACCTCATCCCCGCCGTCATCGCCTTCAGCTTCGCGCGACGGTTCCTCGTTCAAACTTTCTCCGGCGGCGTCAAAGGCTAAGCGATGACCACTCCCATGATTCAACTCTCTGGCGTGCGCAAAAGCTTTGGCTCGGCCGAAATTATTAAGGGCGTCGACATTGCCGTGGAAGACGGCGAGTTCACCGTCTTTGTCGGACCCTCGGGGTGCGGCAAGTCCACCCTGTTGCGCATGATTGCAGGCCTGGAATCCATCGATGGTGGCGACCTTGTGCTCAACGGCAAGCGCATAAACGATGTGCCGCCCGACCAGCGCGGCATCGCAATGGTGTTCCAGTCCTACGCGCTCTATCCACATATGACCGTGGCGCAGAATATCGGCTTTTCACTGGACCTGAAGAAGGTGCCCAAGGCCGAGATCGCCCGCGAGGTGGGCCGGGTTTCCGAACTGCTGCAGCTATCCGAACTGCTTGATCGCCGGCCGGCCGAACTCTCCGGTGGGCAGCGCCAGCGCGTTGCCATCGGCCGTGCCATCATCAAGCAGCCCCGCGTCATCCTGTTCGACGAGCCACTCTCCAACCTCGATGCGGCTCTCCGCGTGCAGATGCGCGCCGAGCTACAGAAGCTGCATCAGGAACTGAAACCCACCATCGTCTATGTGACGCATGACCAAGTGGAAGCCATGACCATGGCGACACGCATCGTCGTGCTCAACAAAGGCAAGGTAGAGCAGTGGGATACGCCCATCGAGCTCTACAATAATCCCGTCAATACCTTCGTCGCCGGCTTTATCGGCTCACCGCGCATGAATCTCGTTCCCGGCACCATCATTGGCGATGCAACCGGCCAGAGTTTCAAGGCGAATGCCGGCTGGACGACGCGGCTCGATAATCGCTCTCTGGCCGGTGCCATCGGCCAATCGGTGACACTGGGCATGCGGCCCGAGCACATCCAGCCGGCAATCGACAATGTCGATCTCGAAGCCACCATCGCCATCGTCGAGCGCCTCGGCGCCGAGACCTATCTCAATCTGCGTAATGGCGACGACACCCTGCTCGTGCGCGCCCAGGGCGACCTGGCGCTGGCGCCGGGCTCAACCGTGAAGCTGGCGCTCAACCATGGCGCCTTCCACCTCTTCGATCAGTCCGGACGCGCTATCACCGGCTGATTCATTCTACGGAGACTATTGTGACTATTCGCCTGACCATGTGGAACGAAGGCCGCCACGAAAAGAACGATCCGCCAGTCGCCAAGATTTATCCCGACGGCATGGATGGCGCGCTCGCCGCCGGCTTTGGGGATCGTGACTTCACCATCGAGCGCCGTACCATCGACGATCCAGAACAGGGCCTGACGCAGGAACTGCTCGACCGCACGGACGTGCTCACCTGGTGGGGCCATGTCGCCCATGATGAGGTGAAGGACGAATATATCGACCGCGTACAACAGCGCGTGCTCGCCGGCATGGGCCTGGTCGTTCTCCATTCAGGCCACCACTCGAAGATGTTCCGCCGCATGGTCGGCACCAATGCCAATCTTTCCTGGCGCGAACTGCCGGAAGGCGACCTCGAGCGGGTCTGGACCATCCTGCCCAACCACCCGATCGCCGATGGCGTGCCGCCATTCTTCGAGATTCCAGCCTCGGAAATGTATGGCGAGCCGTTCGACATTCCCGCGCCCGACGAGATCGTCTTCCTCTCCTGGTACAAGGGCGGCGAAGTGTTTCGTTCCGGCGTGACCTTCTATCGGGGCCTTGGCCGCATCTTCTACTTCTCGCCCGGCCACGAGACCTTCCCCATCTATCACCATCCCATGGTGCAGCACGTGATCGGCAATGGCATCGAATGGGCCATGCAACCGCACAAGCCTTCGCGCAAGTTGGACAACTGGCACCGCAAGGAGCCGATCCACCGCTAGAAGTGGCAGCGATATCTAGAAGAGAGGGGCGCCCGAAAGCGCCCCCCTCATTTTATTCCATCTATTATTCCGCCGGCTGAGCCTGAAGGCGATCGGCATCTCTGGGCTTATTATCCCCAAGCACCCCCTGCCCCAGTGCTATGATGAGGGCACTGGCCGCACCTGCCGCCACCGAGACCCAAAAGCCATGCTGCGGACCATAGGCATCGACGATCCAGCCGGCTGTGAATGACCCCAACGCCATGCCGATACCAATGCCGGTCATCACCCAGGTAACGCCTTCGGTGAGCATGGACTCCGGCACGCGCCGCTCGATGAGACCAAACGCCGTGATAAAGGTTGGCGAAATCGCGATACCGCTGATGAACACCGCAACCGCCAGAGCTGCCACTGAGCCGGTGGAAAACAGGAGGGGGATCGAGGTTACTGCCAGCACGCCGACGGCGATCATCAACTGTCGATGGAGAGCCATCTTCGGGTTGAGGGCACCCAGGACGAGGCCGAGCACGAAGGACCCTATGGCATAGACGCCGATGACGAGGCTGGCGGCGCTCGCCTGGCCGAGCGCCTCGGTGATCGCTACCGCGCTGACCTCTGCTGTGGCAAACATGGCACCAACAAAGACCAGCGCCAAGGTGATGATCTGAACTGGGCGCAGCCTGATGGCGGAGCCGCGTGCCGTCACGCGATCATGCAGCCGCACCTTGGGTTCGCTGCCGCGCTGCAACAGAAAGGCAATTGTGCCCAGAGCCAGAAACGCGGTGCCGGCAATCATGCCCGCTTCCGGAAACACCGATACGGACAGGGCCACCGAGACAGAAGCTCCGGCAATATAAACGAGTTCATCGGCCGAAGATTCGAAGGCAAAAGCGGTATTGAGCTCAGGACGACCACTGAACAACTCGCTCCAGCGGGCGCGAACCATGGCCGAAATGCTGGGCATGGTGGCCGCGAGAAGAGCCGACACAAAGAGCGTCCAGATTGGCCAGCTCTGGTTCGCAGCCAAAATTAGCGCGACGAACGCCACGACCGAAATCAGCATGGCCGGCGCGACAACAGCCGATTGGCCGTAGCGATCGACGAGTCGGGAAATCTGCGGCGAGACAATCGCATTGGCAATGGCGAAAGTCGCCGAGACCGCACCGGCCAGCCAGTATTCGCCATGGGTCTGGGACAGCATGGCGACGATACCGATCGGCGCCATGGCCATCGGCATGCGCGCAACGAAGGCGGCGGCGGCAAAGCCCTTCGCACCGGGTGCGCGGAAAATTTGAGCATAGGGGTTGGACATTTCACCCATCCTTGATGAACTCTCGCAACGCTTATATACGTTACGTATGTGAAATGGATATTGGCATACATCTCGTATGTCAATTCCAAATACGTTGCGTATGCGAATGGAGTGACATGGTCGGAAAATCGCGAAAGGAAACCATGGCCGAGACCCGCCAGAAGTTATTGGCGGCGGGGCGAAAGGCTTTCGGCACCATCGGCTACTCGGCGTCCTCAATGGATGATTTCACGGCGGACGCCGGCCTGACGCGCGGCGCGCTCTATCACCATTTTGGTGACAAGGAGGGATTGCTGCGCGCTGTGGTCGAGGAGATCGACGGCGAAATGTCCGAGCGCCTGCTTGCCATTTCGACAAAAGCGCCCTCCCGGTGGCAGGGGCTGGTCGACGAATGGATCGCCTATATCGAAATGGCGCTCGAACCCGAAATTCAGCGCATCATGTTCCGCGATGCACCGGCCGTGCTCGGCGACCCCTCACAATGGCCCAGCGCAAACGCCTGCATCATGGCGCTCAAGACTAATTTGGACGCTGCAAAGACCGAAGGGCAGTTGATCGATGTCGACACGGAGGTCGCTGCCCGCTTGATCAACGGCGCGAGTTCTCATGCCGCAACCTGGATTGCCAGCGCCGACGACCCCCAGGCAACCTCCAAGCGGGCGGTCGCCGGGTTTCGACTATTGCTCGAAAGCTTGCGCAAACCCGACCATGGCGGCACAGCCTAAAGGGTCGCCAGTTCGCGATTGGCGATCCGTTTCCCATAGGCGTCGCTGATGGCCTTTTTCTCCTCCAGCGCCGCGATGACGCTATCGGAGAAATTGGTTTCGTAGAGCTCGGAGAGATTGTTCAGCCCGCCGGGGGTGAAGACATTGATCTCCAAAATCTTGTCGCCGACGATGTCGAGACCGACGAGAAACATGCCATCGTGGATGAGCTTTGGCCGAACCGTTTCAGCTATGGCCAACATGGTCTCCGTCACCTCGACGGGCGCGGGGCCACCACCGACGTGGATATTCGAGCGAATTTCGCCCTTGGCTGGCACCCTTCGAAAGGCTGCATATTTGCCATCGCGGACCAAAGGGCGTCCGTTCATCATGAAGAAGCGAACGTCTCCCTCGCTGGCCTCCGGCAGAAAGGCTTGGGCAATCAGATAGCCCTCGCCGCTGACGGCTTCGAAAATCTGGTTGAGATTGTGGTCCTTAGGCGACGTCACCTTGAAGACGTTCTTTCCGCCCGATCCCTGCAAGGGTTTGACGATCGCCCCCTTTTTCTGGCCGTCGAGGAAGTCTCGAATTTCCTCGATATTCTTCGAGATGAGCGTTGTGGGCCGTACTGAAGCGGGAAAATCCTGGAAATACAGCTTGTTCTGCGCCTGAGCCAATCCCTCGGGATCGTTGACAACCAGAACGCCGCGCTGGGCAGCCATGCGACCAAAAATGATGCCGACATTGGCGGCCCAGGGCCGATCCACCGCATCGAGAGACGGATCGTTGCGCAGAAACAGCACATCGATCTCCTCCACATCGAATGTGCGCATCTCGGCGCTTTTGCTCTGCAGGTCCTTATGGAGCGTTTCAGGCTTCTTGTAGTTGGAGGCCGGAAGTTCGAGGCCGCGAATGGCCAGCCCATCGTCGGCGCGCAGCACAAAATCCGACGGCGTGACATAGCAGACGTCGTGACCGCGCCCCAATGCGGCCAGGGCGAGGGTTGTGGTCGTGTAATGGGGCGACTCGCCTTCGATTGAGTTGACAAAAAATGCAATGCGCATGGCCACTCCTAGGCAGCGATGAGATCGAGGGGTGAAAGCCCGCCCTTGAGGCGGGCCAGGCGCTGGTCGGCGCCCGGAATGTCCAAAAATTGGGGCAGCAGGCGCGGCGCCTTGAGAAGGCCACGGGTGCTCAATTCCTGAATGACAGAGAAATGAGCGGAAGCGATCTTGCCCAGCCAGAAAGGGTCAAGAGAACCCCCGCTTGAAAGGTGATCCAGCAGCTCAAAAAGCCCGCGCAGGTAGATGGCGTCCTTGGCGAGGCCGCCTCCGCGATGGACGCGCAGGGCAATGTTGAAGGCATTGCGCTCGGAGAACTTGTGCTCCCCGGCCAGCATGGCGAAGGTATCAACAAAGCCAGCGCCGCTCAGCATGGCCGACACGGCCAAGACGCGACCTGCAAGGAGACGCAAGCGGGCGATCGTCATGCCGCCTGCCAGATACTCGGCCAGCACGGCGAGCCCTTCCTGGGCACCCTCATAGCCGGCAAGTCCGCTGCGGAATATCTGCAGGCCGTGGCCGGAGCCGTTGAAATAGGTCAAGAGATGCACACCCACCTCATGGCTGAGCAGGGCTTCCACGCGATCTCTAGCCATTGTGGTATTGCGCGAGATCAGCAATTGGCCATTGGTCACCATCATGCCGGCGGGTAAATCGTCCCGCAGGTCGATGGACGCCGCAAAACTGTTTGACTGGGCGGCATAGCGGTCGATCATCGCCTGCGCGCGTCGCTCCACAAACCGGTAGTCGACATTGGCGACCTCGTTGCCGGATTGGCTTTTCGCCGTTGCCGCCAGAATTTCGTGCGCCGCTTTTTCGAGGCGCGGTTCGATGGAGCGATAAAGCGCCCGGCCCAGTTCAAGGAATTGACGATCCTCGCGCATGGCAAGCATCGACAGCTGCAGATCGAGTTCACGCTGCTTTTCCCGATAGAGCGTGCTCAGCACGGGATCCTCGAAGTGATCGAGGCCAATGGAAAAAAGCGCCTTCTTGCTCGCCGCGATATCGATGGTCAGCGGCCTATAGAGAAAATGGGGCGCACGCTGGAATTTGCCGGCCTTGAACTCGGACCAGGCGTCTTCCGCATTAATAGGCGTAACGGCGAGGAGAAAATCAAAGCTACTGGCAATCGCGTCGATGGCCTTATCGGCGCGCAGAACCGCATCGACGAAGACTCGGCGGCCCAGCGCCCGATGGCTGGCCGGGGACAGACTGGTTCCGTGGCGGGCGAATTCAGCCACCGCCTGCAAGGCGGCATCGAAGACATTCGCGACAAGACGCTCCCGCAGTTCGGGATAGGTCGCGTGGGACTGCGGCACCTTGTAGATCGGCGCAAACCGCAAGGTCAGCACGGGAAATGCTGGGAGACGACGGGCGAGGCCCGCATGACCGTCTTCATCGAGGGCCTTGCGGGTCACTCTCGGCGCCCGGTACCGCGCGTCAACCGTTTCGAGGCCACCGATCAACGCCGACAGTGCCGACTGTACGGCCCGACCTGCCGGAGCTGAAGTGCTCACCTCAAAGGGAGCGAGATAGGGTGCGTCCTTGGCGAGACCGTCCTTGGTCAATTCTCCAATGTCGAGGACGACAAAGGCTCCGAAGCGTTCGAGCATGGCGGTGCCCACCAGGCGGATCACGGCCACGGCATCGGTCAGATTGGGCACCAGCAAATAGGCGGAATTGGCCATGGCCACATCCCGCGCCGCCGGCTCGGATCGTCGTCCGATATGCACCACAAGAAAGGGCATGGGCCGGTCCATGAACAACCGCCCCCGCCCGGCCAGGTCCAGCCGAATGGGACCGTCTTCCCGCAGCGCGGCCTCAACCGCTCGGATATCGACGCCGCTCCTTCCTTGCTTCATGGCCGACCCAGCAGAGCGGCTTGCAGAACAGGCAGGCTCGTCGCCACCGCGCGGCGGAGATCGGCAATTGCCGCCATATCCGGCGTGCCGGTCCACTCGTCCATGAAGATTTTCTTGAACTCGACGGCAATGGCGCAGCCGGTTTGCGGGAAATGCTCGTGGATGAACCGTGTCTGTTCGCCCTTGCCGGCGAAGGCGACATTTTCGCGAACATCCAGCGGGCGACCTTTTACCGTGGCCTGCCGCAGGCGGGCGATGAACGGATCAAGGATATGGGCCCAGCGCGCACGGTCCATCGAGAAGGTTCCGATATTGATATCGGGCGCATCGGCCTGCGGCGTGGCCGGCCCCTCCGCACCATTGCGACGATGGTTGTAGCTGTGCATGTCGAGCACGACAAAGGCGCCAAACTGGGCCTCGATGTCGCCTAGCACGTGCCGCAGGAGGGCGTAGTAGCGCGCATGCTGGCGCAGAAGTTGGGCGACATGTTCCTCGTCAGGCGGACGCCGCCAAACGTCGAGGCCCCAGGCCTGTTCGGGGCGAAGATAGACAGCGCCTTCCGGCGCCCTGTTGAGATCGACCTCGAAGCGTGATCGCCGCACGACGATGTTCGTGGGGATATCTTTCACGAATTCGGCGGTGAATGGATCCTCTTCACGAAGGCGCTGCGCCTCATCAAGAGCCATGATCTGCGACAGGTGCGGCCAAACGGCGTGCCCATCGTGAATGGCGGTTCCGACCAGGGGCGAGGCGGCAACACGAAGCGCCCACAACTCGCCCTGATCGAGGTTCTCGGAAAAATCGACGCTGGTTTCCATGGCGGGCTCAACGCCCGCCGTGCTGGTCCAGTTCCGACATCTTCGGCCCGCGGCCTATCCGAGGGCTGACTGAGCCGCGCAGATGCGGTCAACCAAGGCATCGAAATCGCCCTTTGGCGGGCGGTTCGTCGCGAGCCGCTGCTTCAAGTGAATAATGGGCTCGGCCAGGATTTCATCGAGACTTTCAGCGCAGGAAAAATCGCCGACCACACTCTTGATCTTGGAATTATCGAAGATCGCGGTCCAGACTTTGTCGCCGGTCAGCGGGCCTACCCATTCGGGATTGTAGCGGACCAAGGTGTCGGTCGGCACATGCACGATCTTGGCTTCGACGCCGAGCAAACGGCCTATGGCCTTCTGGATATCGTCCCAGATATGAGCGCGGTCATTGGTGATGTGAAATATCTCGTGTAGCGCAGCCGACTTGCCGAAAAGGCGGACGAAGGGCACGGCAAAATCGACCGAACGCGTCAGCGTCCAGGGGGTATTGCCATCCCCGGCGACGATAGTGGGCTCACCGTCTAGCATGCGGCGGGCCATGATATCGCTGTCGCCCATCATGATGGGCAGGCCCGTGCGCACCGTGTGGCTCGGTCGCACGATCGTCCAGGACAGGCCTTCCGACTTTTCCAGCAATTGCTCGCAGGCAATCTTGGCCTGGCTATAGGGCCAGTAGGGATTGATGGCCGGGGTCTTCTCGGTGATCACATAGTGCCGCGCCGGCTTCTCGTAGACCGAGGCCGACGAGATGAAGATATATTGCCCGCAATGGCCGGCAAAGACCTCGATGTCGCGCGCGACTTGATCGGGCGTGAAGGCGATGAACTGGCAGACGACGTCAAAGTTTTGCTTAGCAAGCTCGGCATATTCGGGCCCCGCCAGATCACCAACAATGGACGTTACGCCTTGAGGCAAAGCGTCCCCGCGCTTGCCGCGGTTGAAAACACTGACTTTATGGCCCTGCGCCACCGCTTTTGCGACACACGGATAGGAAATCTGACCGGTACCACCGATGAAAAGAATAGTCTTAGCCATGGAAACCTCGAAGGGTGAAGGGAGTTTTTGGCGCCTCAGGCGCCGGCAATGGTCTTGATATAGGCCAGACCGCGTTTGTATTCGGGCACACCAAAGTGCTCGAGCATCAGCGGAACTTCGCGTCCAAGCTTCCGGATTTCGGCGACATAGGCGCCGTAGTCGAGATTGCCTTCGCCAGGGGGCACTTCGTCGAGATGGAACGAGATCGTCCCCGGTCCACCCTGCATCACGATATCCTTGGCGTGGCATGACACCACCCATGGCCCGAGGAGTTCGAAGGCCTCGCGGATCATGCGCCCGGTATTGAAATAAATCCGCGGGCTGATCACCATATTGGCCGCATCGATATGCGCACCGAATTGCGGACGGTCGATCGCCTTAAGCAGTTTCAGATAGTTCTCCGCCGTATCGGTCACGAGCCACGGCACCATTTCGAGCGAGAATTTGGTCCGCTTGGGCTTTACCGCATCGATGACATAGCGCGCCGTATCCACTGCCCGCTGAAATCCGGCTTCGCTCTGATTGTCCGGATGCGGGCCATAGTCGTAATTGTCGCTGAGTTTCCAAGGGTCGCCAGCATGGCCGACAGTGCCATGGAAAGCGACACATGCCCGCGCCCCCAACTCATCCGCCAGCGCCAGTTGGTGGACGGCATAGTCGAGGTTGGCCTTCCGCTGCTCCTCATCGTGGGCAATCAGGTTTTTCCAAGCGCCCCCCTCGGCGATGATCACATCTGCTTCGGCCATGGCCGTGATGATGGCAGCGATCTCGTCGCGATTTTCGAGGCTGATATTGGGCATGTAGGCCGCATTGTATCCGAAGGCGACATGCGCTTGCGCATAGGCTTCGGGGTCGCCCGCATAGTCGATGCCGTAACCACCAAGTCTCATCGTCATACCCCTGCTCCCTGACCACCTGGATAGAGCAGCACCTTGCCGCAATGCCCTGTTTCCTGCAGCGCGAAAGCGTCGCTGACATCAGCCAGGGCGAAACGATGCGTCACGAGCTTATCGAGCAGCGGTCGGGCGTCGCGAACACGCTGCATCATGCGCTCCCCAGCCTGATCATGGTTCCAGTGCCAGCAGCCAAAGATATCGACGCCCTTGCCGGTAATGCGATTGACCGGCAAAGCGCCACTCCAGGTGACGAAGGCGAGACGACCACGAGCGCGCACCAGTTCGAGCACCACCGGAGGCGCAGCTTCATTATTGCTGGTCTCGATGACAGCATCGGCGCCGTAACCACCGGTCAGCGCCCTGACCTGCTCGATGAGGTCGGGCGCGCGCGGATCAAGCACATGTTCGGCACCGAGCGCACGGGCGAGATCGGCGCGGAACGGATGCAATTCGAGCGCAATGACGCGCGCCCCGATGGTTCGCGCATTGACGATGGCGCCGAGGCCAACCGCGCCGCAACCCGACACCACCAGCGTATCGGCTGGAGAGAGACGCATGCGCTCCATCGCCGTGAAGCTGGGGCCGAGCGCACAAAGCGCCATGGCCGCGTGGTCGGTTTCGATATCATCGGGTACGGGATAGAGCAGGTAGTCGGGCTTCAGGAGGTATTGGGCATAGCCGCCAAGTCCGCAACTGGAACCGGTCTCGGCCAAGAGATCACGTTGATCGGTGCAATGGATGTGCTCCCCCGAAAGGCAGGCAGGGCACTTGCCGCATCCCCAATGCGGCATGGCAATCACCCGGTCACCGACCTTGAGGCGCGTGGACGAGGCGGCGTCGACAACTACGCCGACCGCTTCATGGCCGAGTTCATGACCGGGCTTGCCGGCGCGCCAGGACTGCCACTCGGTGCACATCGGCGCGACGAGAATTTCGACCTTGACGACATCGCCTGCCGCTTGCGGGTCTGGACGTTCCGCAACCACGGCTTCGCGCACACCGGTAATTTCTACACTTAGAATTTTCGTCTCCTCCTCGAAAACCTAGAGTTGCCCGATTGAGGGCTAGTCTCCCCTGCCCGCCGTACTGTCGCGAACGATGAGTTCTGGATCGATCATGGTGACCCGCGGCTCCGGCAGGCCATCCGGGGCGGCGATCAGTTGCAACAGGCGCTCCACTGCCAGTTCGGTCACCATATCGACTTCATATTTGACCGAAGAAATCGGCGTCGCCGCATGCTCGGCAAATTCGATATTATCAAAGCCCATGATGGCGACATCCTTGGGCACGCGCATATTGTTCTTCTGCGTCCAGCGCAGCGCGCCGATGGCCAGGGAGTCATTGGCCGCAAAAACCGCCGTCGGCCGCACCTGCATGCTCATCAGGCGATCCATGGCCCAATAACCGCGGATCACCGAATTGCCCAAGGGGTCGGCCAGCAATTCATTGTCGATCGGCAGCCCGGCCTCTTTGTGCGCCTGATTATAGCCATCGCGCTTTTCGAGGTTTCCCTTGGCATTCGAAGTATCGATGATGGCAATGCGCCTGTGGCCGATATCGATGAGGTGGCGCACGGCCCGATAGGCACCACGACGCTCGTCGATGCAGACGGCGTCGATACCAGCATCGGGATCCCCCACCAGCAGCACCACGGGATAATTGGCCTGGCGCAGCCGACGGATATGATCGAGTTCGCGGTGGCTGCGCGGGTAAATGAGCATGCCGTCCACCTGCCGAGAGCGGAACATCTCGATGACCCGCTTTTCCTCGTCCAGGTCATTGTTGGAGGTGGCAAAGAGCGTGGAATAGCCGCGCTCCGACAAGAGCGTTTCAACGGCCTGGGCAACCTGCGTAAGGGCCGGATTGGTAATGTCGGTCAACACAAGCCCGATGGTCTTGGTTTCGCGGCTGACCAAGGACTTGGCGACATGATTGGGCAGATAATTGAGCTCTGCGGCCGCCTCGCGAATGAGGATCGAGGTTTCTTCGGGAATGCGCGGGCTCTGCCGCAGGGCCAGCGAGACCGTATTGACCGAGAAGCCGGTGCGATCCGCAATATCCTTCAGGCGAACGGTGGATTTGCCCATGATCTCAACCTACCGACATGCTGCGTGAGCGGCGAACACTGACCGATACGCGGATATACGAGGCCGACGAGAGACGATCAAAATCATGGGCGACAATACACACCAGAAGCGGCTCTAAACTAGACGCCTTCTGCGTGGAGACGGCGAATGGCCTGATATTGCAGGCAGTCCGGGTGCATTTCCATCAGTTCGATGCGATTGCCATCTGGATCTTCGAGCCAGGCCTGGCGATTGCCATCGAGCCCGGCCTTGGGTTCGGACAGAAGCTTTATGCCCGTGGCCTTGATGCGATCGCAGGTGGCGTCGAGGTCGTCGATGGTCCAGCACATATGGGTCATGCCATTGGTGTGCCAGCTCGCCGGAGCGCGATCATTTTCGGCGCCGGGGAAGATTTCCAGATATTGCTCGTCGGTGATGCGCAGATAGACGAGCCATGTCTCGCCATCGTCACGCTTGAGCCGCAGCATTTCGGGGAAGCCGAGCTTGTTGACATAGTAATCGAGCGACTTTTCGAGATCGACCACGTTGATGGCGATGTGCCCGAGGCTGGTAATGCCCTTCATAATTCCTCCACGCCGACATTGCGGCCATAGCTGATCCTTTCCGCCGGCAAGGGACCAGCGGACCGCCCGATATGTCAGTATGGGCGACCTAGTAGGAACGTTAATACGACAAGCTATTATCCCAAGTCGCGGCGTTGTCAACAGCCGCCGAGGCGCTCAATCCCAGTCCGGCCCCCAGGCCGGGTCGATGACGCGCTGCCCACGATCCACCGTTTCGATCGTCGCAATATCAGCGGCGGAAAGTACGAGTTTAGTGGCGAGATAATTGGAGCGGATGCGGTCTGCCCGGCTCGATGTAGGGATGGCGATATAGCCTTTGGCAAACTCGAAGGCCAAAGCCACCTGCTCCGGCGTCGCGCCATGGCGGGCGGCGATTTGGGCAATCTCCGGCACGGCGCCCAGAATGCCGCGGGCAATCGGCAGATAACAAGTGACAGAAATTCCTTTTTTAATACAATAGTTTGCAAGTTTTTTGTTCTGAAGCAGCGGATTCAGCTCGAACTGGTTGTTGGCAATCTTGAGGTCACCGAGAATGGCCTGAGCCTCTTCAAGCATGGCAATGGTGAAGTTGGAAACGCCGATCAGGCGGGTCAGCCCCAGTTCATGCGCTTCGGCCAATTGCTCGATATAGACCGCCAACGGTACGGCGTTGTTCGGGGATGGCCAGTGGATGAGCGTCAGGTCAAGCTGGTCCATTTGCAGATTATCAAGACTCTGCCGCAGCGATGAAATCAACGCACCGGCTCCCAGATTTCCGGTGGCAATCTTGGTGGTAATGAAGACATCAGCGCGATTGAGGCCTGATCGCTGCACGGCCTGACCAACCTCCGCCTCGGTCCCATAATCCTGCGCAGTATCAAGATGTCGATAACCCGTCTCGAGCGCTATCAGCATCGCCTCGATGCCATCGCCTCCTTTTCGCGCATAGGTACCGAAGCCCATTTGCGGTATATCATATTGATTTTTCATATTTTTATCTCCTCCAACCGAGATCCCTGACGACGAACTCGCTCCATCAGTCGATCAAAACACCCATCCGGCAAGCGAAAAGACTATTGACGGATCGTCCGGCATGACCCTAGTTTAACGATAATACTGCCCGCAAGAGCTGTCACGACGAAGAGCGGAACAATCCGCCGCGACGTGCAAGGGAGGACAAGCATGACCTTTCGGTGGAGCCGATGGTCACCCCAGCTGGCATTGATGCCGGCTGGCCTGGTGACCTTGGTCGCCTTCATTGGCGCCATCCTGTGGACGATCTACCTGTCCCTGACGCGCAGCCGGCGCCTGCCGGAATACGAGATCGACTGGACCGACTGGGGCCGGCAATACGAGCGCCTGTTCAAGGACGACGCCTGGATGATCTCGTTGCAAAACCTGATCGTGCTGGGCCTCGGCAGCGCTCTCGCCATCGTCTTCGGCTTCATCCTCGCCGCCATGATCGATCGAGAAAAGCGCGGGGAAAGCCTATTCCGGACGGTGTTTCTCTATCCCCTCGCCATCTCGCTGATCGTTACCGGCGCGGCATGGCGCTGGATTTTCAATCCCGAACTGGGCGCCGAGCATTTCATCCATTCCATTGGCCTAACCTGGGTCAATGCCAGTTGGCTGGCGCGCCCGGAAACCGCCATGTACGGCGTCATTCTCGCCTCGGTCTGGCAGAGCGCTGGTTTCTACATGGCGCTGATGCTGGCAGGCCTCAAATCCATCAATTCGGAAATCTGGAGCGCCGCGCGCCTCGATGGCGTGGGTCTATTCAAGCTCTATACCGAGATCATCATTCCCATGATGAAGTTCACCTTCATCACCTGCGCCATTCTGCTCTCGCTGGGCGTTATCAAGGCCTATGACGTCATCGTCGCCATGACCAATGGCGGCCCGGGCCAATCGACCTATGTGCCAGCCTATTTCACCATCCAGGCGCTCTCGGCCAAGGGCAATCTCGGCTTTGCCTCGGCCGCCGCCGTTGTGATGCTGCTGATCACCGCCGTTATCTTCCTGCCGCTAGTGCTGCTCACCGCCTGGCAACAACGCCGTTCGGGAGCACGTGGATGACCGATCTCACCGCCACGCAAAAGGCCCTCGGCGCCGAAGTTGCCGTCCGCAGCGCGCCCTATTTTCCCCGCAAGAAGAAAGCGATCACCGGTCGTTCGATCGCCGTCCTCGCCTTCCTTGCCATCTGCGCCCTGTTCTTCTGCATTCCGCTCTATGTAGTGATCACCACCTCGTTCAAGACCATGGACCAGATCCGCGAGGGCGCCATGTTCGCGCTGCCCAATGTGTGGACGCTGGAGGCCTGGGACCATGCCTGGAACACCGCATGCTCCGGCACGCGCTGCGAAGGCCTGAAGGTCGGGTTCTGGAACTCGGTCTCCATCCTCATTCCCTCGCTGGTCCTCTCGATCGGCCTTTCCATCGTCACCGGCTATGCACTGGCGCTGTGGAACGTCAAATGGGCGGGCCCCTTCCTTTTCGTCCTCTTCATCTGCGCCTTCGTGCCGTTCCAGATCATCATGTTCCCGCTGATCTCGATGACGGCGACGCTCAAGGTCTATGGCAGCATCTGGGGCGTCGCCATCATCCATGCCGTGCTGGCCATGCCGGTGCTCACGCTGATTTTCCGAAATTATTACAAGGATATACCGCAGGAAATCATGAGCGCGGCCGTCATGGATAGCGGCTCGTTCTGGAAGATCTTCTTCGAAATCATCCTGCCCATGTCCGGCAATATCCTGATCGTGGTGCTGATCCTGCAGATCACCTCCATCTGGAACGACTATCTGATCGGCGTGACCTTTGGCGGCCTGGGCGCCCAGCCCATGACGGTGAACCTTGCTAACCTAATCACCATCTCGACCGGCACCGTTCGCTACAACGACAACATGGCGGCCGCCCTCCTCACCGCCATTCCCCCTCTCGTCATCTATTTCTTCGTCGGCAAGCTCTTCGTCCAGGGCATTACCGCCGGCGCCATCAAAGGTTGACCTGAATGCCCCGCGTAAGCTTCGAGCACATCACCAAGACCTATGGCCTCCTCAAGGTCCTGGACGATCTCAACCTCTCTATCGACGATGGTGACTTTCTCGTGCTGCTTGGCCCCTCGGGCTGCGGCAAGACCACACTTCTGAACCTGCTCGCCGGCCTTCTCGACGTCACGGATGGCCGCATCATGATCGGCGAGCGCGATGTGACCGACCTCGATCCCAAGGATCGCGGCCTTGCCATGGTATTCCAGTCCTACGCGCTCTATCCGACCAAGACCGTGCACGGAAATCTCAAGTTCGGCCTCTCGGCCAGCAAGCTGCCGCGCGAAGAAATCGAAAAGCGTATCGCTTGGGCGGCAAAGTTGCTGCAGATCGAACCCTTGCTAAACCGCAAGCCAGGCCAGCTCTCGGGCGGCCAGCGCCAGCGCGTCGCCATCGGCCGGGCCCTGGTGAAAAATGTCGGCGTCTTCCTCTTCGACGAACCGCTCAGCAATCTCGACGCCAAACTGCGCACCGAGATGCGGCTAGAAATCAAGAAGCTGCACGACCAGCTCAAATCGACGATCGTCTACGTGACGCACGACCAGATCGAAGCCATGACCATGGCGACCAAGATCGCGGTGATGAATGGCGGCGTTATCCAGCAGTTCGGCACGCCGGACGAAATCTACGAGCGCCCCGCCAATCTTTTCGTCGCCGGCTTCATCGGGTCCCCCGCCATGAACTTGCGTAAGGCAAAGCTGAGTGTCGCCGCCGACAAGGTCGAGGCAGTCTTTGCCTCTGGTGTGCGGCTTGATGTGTCTGACTACCCCTTCGCCAGCCCGCCACGAGACGGCGACGACGTAATCGCCGGCCTTCGCCCGGAACATTTTGTGCTGACAGCAACCGGCCCGGTCGCGGCCAGCTTCACCGTGCCAGTGCAATATGCAGAGCGTACCGGCCCCGATGCGTCAGCCTACTTTAAGTTCGAAGACGAATTGCTTGCCCTGCGCGTCGAGCCTGGCGCCGCCGCACAGTTGACGCCCGGCCAATCCGTCGCCGTCAGCTACCTCAAGGGCAAGGCCAACCTGTTCGACGCCCGAACCGGGCAGCGAATGTAAGCATAAATAGGGAGAGAGAACGATGTCTACCAAGAGACTTGCCGGCATTGTCGCTGGCCTCATGCTGAGCACCACCTCATTCGGTGCCATGGCGACCGACCTGGTCATCTATCATAGCTGGTCCGCCCCGCCAGAAATCGCCGCCCTCAACGTCATCAAAGTGGGGCTCGAAGCCAAGGGCCACACCTGGACCGATATCGCCATTCCACACGATACCGGCTCCAACGTGAACTTGATGAGCCTGATCACCGGCGGACAGCCGCCCAATGTCTTCATGGAATCCAACCCTGGCGTCTATCGCGACATTGCCGGCATGGGCCTCGGCTTTCCACTGACCCAGTGGTTCAATGACAATGCGATCGTAGACAAGCTGCCCGCGGCCGTTGCCGCCTCGATCTCTGTCGATGGCGAAATCGTCAAGGTGCCACAGGCGCTGCATATCGACGGCATGCTCTACTACAATATGGAAGTCGCCAAGGCTGCGGGTGTCGACCCCACGGCCTGGGACTCGATGGACGCCATGTTCGCCGACTTTCAGAAAATCCGCGATGCCGGCTACGCTCCGCTCGCCGTCGGCAGCCAGCCGTTCCAGGTCGGCTATCTGACTCATGCGCTGGTGGCTGCCGTTGCCGGGCCTGACGTCTACAAGAAGATCTATGGCGAAGAGGTCGATCCGACGGCGCTGGACGATCCCAACTTCGCCAAGGCTCTCGAAACCCTGCGCCTCTTCGCCAATGAAGCAGGCCCCGAAGCTCAGAACCGCCCCTGGAACGAGACCACCAACGAGGTCATCACCGGCAAGGCGCTGATGCAGATCCATGGCGACTGGATGAAGGGCGAATGGCTCGGCGCCGGCAAGGTCGCCGGAACCGATTTCGGTTGTATCGAAATCCCCGGCGCGCAGGCCGTGGTCGTTACGGTTGACGCCTGGGGTCTGCTCGGCGGCACCGCCGAGGACATCAAGACCGCCGAACTCGACTTTGCTTCGGTGGTACTCGATCCCGCCGAACAGGCCAAGTTCGCAGCGGCAAAGGGCTCAACCCCAGTGCGTCTCGACGCGCCGGCGGAGAGCCTTGATGCCTGCTCGACCGAGGTTCTCCGCATTCTCGAAGATCCGGCCCAGCAGGTTCAGAACCCGCACAATACCGCCGACGCCGACTGGCAGGATTCGATCTGGAACGTTGTCTTCAACTTCTGGAGCGATCCGAACATGACCGTCGAAGACGCCATCGCCCAGATGCACGAGAACTACGACACCATCCTGGGTTAACCGCCTCTCCCTGGGTCGGCGACCCCAAGGGCCGCCGGCCTCCCTCCCTTTGAATGGACCGATTGAAATGGATAAGCGCCTGCTTGATGAAGACGAGGTAATGCAGATCTGCTTCGTCACCGACGATGTGGATAAATCCGCGCAATGGTTTGCCGACCTGACCGGCAAGCCCATGCCATCGCTCGGCAAGGCCGCGGAGCCGGAGGAGGCCAAGGCCATCTATAATGGCATGCCGGCTGCGGTTGGCTGCAAGATCCGCATGTTCAAGTTCGGCAATATCGACGTAGAGTTTCTTGAGCCCGGCCCCGAGAAAAGCGCCTGGCGCGATCTTCTCGAAGAAAAGGGCCCCGGCTGCCACCACATCGCCTTCCGCACCCGCAACCTCACCAAGCGCCATGCCTATCTCGAAGAAAAGGGCCACAAGTTGTTGCAGCGCGGCGAATTCGACGGCAGCCACGGACGCTACGCCTATTACGACACGGTCAAGGACCTGGGAGTGATGGTGGAACTGCTCGAATTCGACAAGGACAAGGAAGTTCAGCCGTAGCTGTTGCCTCTCGGGGGACGTGGAGCCCCATTATCCCGCCCTGCTGCGACCTCGTCCTTCGGCACGCCCTACGAGAAGATCATGCCCTATCCAATTGCCTACCAGCTCTATTCCTCACGGAACTTTCCGCCGCTCGCGGATCAGTTGCCCATTCTCAAATCCATGGGCTACGACGCCATCGAGCCCTGGCTTCCGGCCTACGAAGCCGACGCCAAGCTGTTCCGACGTCAGCTGGATGATGCGGGGCTCGCCTGCTACGGCTTTCATATGCCGTTGGCAGGCCTCGTATCGGAGCCAAACCGCTTCATCGACATGGCCCTGACACTGGGCGCCACAGTCATGATACCGCCCTATGTCACGGCAGAAGAGCGCCAGAACACGCCGGACTACTGGCGGGAGTTGGGGCACAAACTGGCGCGTGGCGCGACCCAGGCGGGCTCGCACGGTCTCAAGGTGGCCTGGCACAATCATGATTTCGAATATGTCCCGCTGCCCGACGGGACGCGACCTATCGACCATATTTTCGAGGCCGGCGGGCCTGATGTCCTATTCGAAATCGACTGCGGCTGGATCACGAGGGCTGGTGCCGATCCGGCCCAGGAACTGAAGCGCTATGCCAACCGCATCATCGCCATCCAAACCAAGGACACCGCGCCCCTAGGCACCAAAATCGATGACGGCTGGACCGCGACCGGCGACGGCATCATCGACTGGGCGAACCTGGTGCCGCTATTCCGGGCAACCAAAGCCGATCACATCGTGACCGAGCACGACAATCCCAGCGATTGGCAGCGCTTCGCCAGGCGTTCGATCGACCATATCAAGGCGTTGGGACTCTAGCCGGTTAGCCCAAATTGGCTGACTTTGTGCGCGGGCGGGGGGTTAGTTACTCACCCGCCCGGCGTTCACATTATGAGAATCCGCCCCGCCATACCCTACATAGGAAGCAGCTTTCTCCTTCGGTGTCTGGCACACTGGAGCGTGAGTATGTTGGCTCTCAAAGGGTATTGCGGTGGAGAAGCTCGTTCCAGGCACGGCGCTGTTGCGCAAGCTTTTTGTCCTGCTCGATATTGTTGGGCAGGGACCCGGGAATGTCACCGTTGCTGATCTCGCCACCGAGACCGGCTGGCCTCGTCCGACGATCTATCGGATTCTCAGCGCAGCAACCGCCAATGGGTTTCTGCGGCTCGACCCCCGCAGCAATGGCTATACGCTTGGTTTCCGCTTCATCGAACTGGCGCAAAACGTCTGGTCTTCGGGCGAACTGGTAACGACAGCGTCCCTGGAATTGCGTCGCCTGCGCGACATAACGGGAGAAACCACCCATCTCGGCGCCTTGCAAGGCGATCACGTCCTGGCGTTGGGCAAATTCGAAGGCCCGCATCCGCACAAGGGAGCGGATCGGCTAGGGGCACAGAAGCCGCTCCATTCAACCAGTCAGGGCAAGGCCATCCTCGCCTTCCTGCCGAAAAACGAGGTGGATGCGCTGATCGCCCGCATGAATTTTCGCCGCGGCACCGAGCACACCATTACCGATCCCGATCTCCTGCGCTCGCAACTGCGGATCATCCGCCAGCGCGGCTATGCCATTGATGATGAGGAGGTTGCGATCGGCACGCGCTGCGTCGGCGCACCAGTGCTCGACTCTTCGGGGCGGCCGGTTGCAGCCATCAGCATTGCCGGCCCCACCTATCGCGTCACAAGCGAGCGGGTCGAAAGACTCGGGCCGGAGGTGGCGCAGGTCGCTCAGGATATCTCTCAACTTCTGCGCAACCAGGTAGCAACGCCCGTACCTCCCGCCGATTGGCCGGTGCCTCACGGCGGACATCGTGAACCTGCCCTCCATGGCGTTTCACCCAGCTGGGATGAGCACCGGCAGGCCTTGCATTGGGCTGACCGGTTCGCGCCGCGTCTCCATACAAGCCATGCCTCCACACGGGCCCATGGTTTCGCATCAGAGGTCGCTATTGACGCCGTGGCGCACACGGCCAGTCACGCGATTGCCTTTGCCAAGGGCACATTGCTGTTCGTCGACCGGGAAGGCGGCAGTCATGAACGTCACTTCGAGGCGCTGCAGAACCTGACATGCCTTTCCGTCCGAGCCGATGGCGTGCCCTATGGCGCCACCTTTTGCGAGCATGAGGCGCGCACCAGCATAGGTTCGATCACCAAGGCCGGCGAAATCGAGGAAACCTGGACCATCGCCGCTCAGGTAGAGCATATGACTTGGTCGGCCGATGGCCAGGTTCTCTATGCTTCCGTTCCTCAGCGTGGCCTCATTTATGCGCTGTCCCGCGGGTCCGGGGCTCCGCGCATATTAGCTCGCATCTCCAAGGCCTCAGGCGAACCGCATGGACTGGCCATCGATACCGAAGACCGCCTCTGGGTCGCTCTCTACGATGGTTGGAGCCTTGCCCGGCTCACGCCGGAAGGAGAGATCGACCACGTCATCGCCCTGCCCGTGCCCCGCCCGACCGGTCTTGCCTTCTCCAGCGCAACTGAAGGCATATTGCATGTCACAACGGCACGCATGGATCTGGCACGCGAAGTTCTTGAGAACGCGCCTCTGTCCGGGCGGCTGCTGACGGTCAAGACGCCTGTAAAAGGCATCATACCGCCAGCCATGGCTTATGCGCCGGGCGATGCTTAGCCCAGCACTGTCTCGATCGACGTGAGTTCCTCTTCGGAAAAATCGAGACGGTTGATAGCCGATATATTTGTCTCGAGCTGGGCGACGCTCGACGCGCCGACCAGTGCCGAGGTCACCCGTCCGCCTCGGAGCACCCAGGCGAGGGCCAATTGTGCAAGGCTCTGCCCACGACCCGTCGCGATCTTCGACAACTTGCCGACCGTCTCCACCACCCGCTCATCCTTTGCTCGCTCCAGGAGAGACGGATTGCGGCTCGCACGCGATTGCGCGGGGACGCCGCCGGCATAGCGATCCGTCAGCACCCCCTGATTGAGCCGCGAGAAGGCGATAGAGCCAACGCCGAGATCGTCGAGCGCGTCCAGAAGGTTCGGCGCGCCCTGCTCCACCCAGCGGTTGAGCATGGAATAGGACGGCTGGTGGATCAGCAAAGGCGTGCCCATTTCGCGCAGGATCGCGGCTGCCCGCAAAGTATCCTCTGCCGAATAGGATGAGATCCCAGCATAGAGTGCCCTGCCCGACCGTACCGCAGTGTCAAGCGCACCCATCGTCTCTTCAAGCGGCGTCTCGGGGTCGCGGCGGTGGCTGTAAAAAATGTCCACATAGTCGAGCCCCATGCGCTTGAGCGACTGGTCGAGGCTGGCGAGCAGATATTTGCGGCTGCCGAAATCGCCATAGGGGCCGGGCCACATGTCGTAACCCGCCTTGGTGGAAATAATCAGCTCGTCCCGGTATCGAGCAAAGCTGTCGCGCAGATGCCGGCCGAAATTGGTCTCGGCCGAGCCATAGGGAGTGCCATAATTGTTAGCGAGATCGAAATGGGTCACGCCCAGATCGAAAGCGCGATGCAGGATGCCTCGCTGTGTGCCGAAATCCCGATCGTCGCCGAAATTCTGCCAGAGGCCGAGAGAAACGGCGGGAAGTTTTAGCCCACTGCGGCCAACGCGGCGAAAAGGCATGTCGCGATAGCGCCCGGAGGCGGCAAGGTAGGTCATGGTTCGATCCAGTTGGTGAAGATATCAGGCCGGCACTTTGCCGGCCTGAGCCAGCCGGGCCCGCCGGCGCTCGGCCTGAGCGATGGGATCCGGTACCGGGGCCGCCATCAGCAGGCGCCTCGTATAGTCGTCCTTGGGAGCGCTGGTAACCTGGTCAGCCGGCCCCTGCTCGACGATCTTTCCACCGCTCATGACCGCCACACGATGGCTGATGGCACGCACCACCGCCAGATCGTGGGAGATGAAGAGATAGGCCACGCCCGTGCGTTCCTGGATTTCGATAAAGAGATCGATGACTCGCGCCTGGGTTGAAAGATCGAGCGCACTGACCGGTTCGTCGCAGACGATAAGCTGCGGATTGATCGCCAGAGCGCGCGCGATGGCGATACGCTGGCGCTGTCCGCCGGAAAACTCCCGCGGCAGACGCGTCGCCGCATCGGACGGCAACCGCACCTGATCCAGCAGTTCCTGCACGCGTTCTCGTGCCTTCGCGCCATTGACTCCCTGAACCAGCAAGGGCTCGACCAGTATGTCGCCAACGCTGAGCATGGCATTGAGCGAAGTATAGGGGTCCTGAAAAACCACCTGGATTTCGCGCGACAGCGCACGCCGCCCGGCCCGATCAAGACGGCTGATCTCCTGGCCGAGGTACCGGATGCTACCCGATGAAACCTCGGCTAGACCAAGGACGGCACGCCCGAGGGTGCTCTTGCCTGATCCGGATTCGCCGACGAGCCCTAGGGTTTCACCCGGTGCCAGGGTAACTGACACACCCTTCAGCGCCTGGAACTTGCCATAGTGGACCGTGAGATCATCGACTTCGAGCAAGTTGGTAGTCGCGATAATGCTCATGTCTCTGCTCCTGCGTTCTGCCGGCGGGGTGGCCGCGGTACGAGTGGCGGGCGCACAGGCGCATCCTCCAGCGTCGAGGCAAGGAGGGTGCGCGTATATTCATGTTGGGGACGCGCAAAGATATCGTTGACCGCGCCCAACTCGACGATCTCGCCGCCGCGCATGACGGCGACGCGATCACAAAGATCCGCGACGACGCCGAAATTATGCGTCACCATCAGCACGCCGAGATTGCGTTCGGCCTGGAGGTCCCGGATCAGGTCGAGAATTTCGGCCTGTACCGTCACATCGAGCGCCGTCGTCGGTTCATCGGCAATCAGCAGGTCGGGATCACAGGATAACGCCCCGGCAATGAGTACGCGCTGGGCCATGCCGCCGCTGATCTGGTGCGGATAGCTCATGAAGACGCGGTGTGGATCGGCAATGCCGACGCGCTCGAGAAGAGCCAATGCCCTGCCCCTGGCCTCTTGCCGGCTGAGGCCGCCGACGACCTGCAGGGGTTCACAAAGTTGGCTGCCGATACGGAACAAAGGATCGAGATTGCTCATCGGCTCCTGCGGAATATAGCCGATGCGCTTGCCGCGAATGGCCTGCATCTGTGCGTCGCTAAGCCCGGCCAAGTTCTGTCCCTCAAGCCAGATGCCGCCGCCGGTGACCATGCCGCCCTCGGGCAGGAGGCGCAGCACGCTGAGCGCCGTCTGGGTTTTCCCCGAACCGGATTCCCCCACAAGGCCAAGTATCTCGCCCCGCGCGATGGTAAAGCCGACGGACCTGACGACGGTCTTGGTGGAACCATCCCGACCGGCATACCCCACCGACAGGCCCTGCACCTCAAGGAGAGCTTCTGGAACCGAAGGCACCGCCGCTTCCGCCCGCGCCGCGTCCTTCACTCGCTGGCGCGGCGCGACGATAATGGCCTCTTCGCCATTGAGCGCATCGCGCAGGCCATTGCCGATCAGGATAAGCGCCCCCACCGTCAGCCCGATCATCAATCCCGGCGGTAGCAACAGATGCCGGCCGATATAGATATTGTTATAGGCATCGAGCAGCATGCTGCCCCAGGTGGGCGTCGTCGGATCGCCAAGACCGATGAATTCAAGCCCGGCCTGCACCACGATGGCGATGCCCCAGACCGATGCCGCCATGATGATGATCGGCGCCCGGACAACGGACAGGATGTGCCGGCTGATGATGCGGCCATCGGACAGTCCCGAGACCCGCGCAGCATCGACATAAAGTTCGTTCCGCACCGAAATGACGAGGTTGCGCACCAGACGGAAAAAGTTCGGGGCGATCAGCACGCCCAGAACCACCATGGTGATGATGATATTGGGCCCGATCAGCGTGAACATGGCGACGAGCACGATGGTGCCCGGCAGCACGATGAGAAAATTGGCCATCCACCCGCCGAAACGATCGAACCAGCCGCCGAAATAGCCCGCGACAAGGCCAGTGCTGACGCCAAGACCCGCCGCCACGAGGACGGTGAGAAAGGACCCCGCCAGCGTCAACTGCCCGGCATAGATGAGGCGGCTCAGCACATCGCGGCCGGCGCCGTCCCCGCCAAGCAGGAATTCCTCTCCCGGGGGGGCGGTCACCAAAGCGAGCTTGGTGAAATTAGCGCCATAGGGCGCAAGCCAGGGGGCGAAAACAGCGGACAGGACGATAGTCAGGAAAACGAGGCTCGCAATGACGGCCAGGGGATTGCGCAGGAAGCGGCGCAATACGGCGCGATCCTGCCCCGTGGCAACGGCTGGCGTGGTGGCAGCTTCAAGGTCCACTGTACTCATGCCAGCCTCGCTTTCGGGTTGATCCAGGCATTGGCAAGATCGACGAACAGGTTCACCACCACCACGATCAGCGCCATGGTGATCAAGACACCCATAATGACCGGTATATCGCCGCGCACCGTCGCATCGATGGCCAGCGTTCCCATGCCGGGCAACGCAAAAACCTTCTCGATCATCACCGCGCCACCAATCATCCCGATGAATTGCAGGGAAAGAACCGTGATGGCGGCCGGCGCGGCATTGCGCAGCGCATGGCGCAGAATGACCCGGTTTTCAGGAAGGCCACGGGCACGCAAAGTTCGGATATAGTCCCGGCTCAACACATCGATCAACGCACCGCGCACCTGGGCAGCGGCCGAGGCGACGCCGCCGATCACCAGTGCCGTCACCGGCAGCGTGATGCTGCTTAGCCAGCCAAGCGGCGAGCGATTGAGTGGTACGAAGCCCGTGGCCGGGAAAAGCCGAAGGGAAATGGCGAATGTGGCGACCAGCAATAGCCCGACCCAGAAATTAGGCAATGCCTCGCCGATGACGGAAACGATCTGCACTGCCCTGTCCCACCAACCGCGCCTGACCGCAGCAAAGGCCCCCAGGGCCACGCTGATCACGGTACAGATGAGAATGGCCACCGAGACGATGGAGAGGGTGACGCCCAGCCGCGACGCGATCGCGTCCGACACGCGTTCGGCGCTGAACCATGACCGGCCGAGATCGCCCCGAACCGCATTGGCCAGCCAATTGCCGTATTGGATGGGCAGGGGCTGATCGAGGCCCAGTTCGACATTCTTGGCGGCCACCTGTTCGTCGGTTGCCAATTCGCCCAGGATCGAGCGCGAGACTTCCGCGCCGCCGCTATAGATCAGGCCATAGGCCACCGCCGTAATGGCCAGCAACAAGAGCATCGCCGAAGCGAACCTCTGGATCACATATCCGGTCATCCATCGTCCTTTCAGATTGCCGGAGCGGCCATGGTCCATGGCTGCTCCGGTTCAGTGTAGCTGGGAGGCTACTCCGTTGCGGGGGCGAAGTGGCGGATATAGGGGACCACATTTTGCGGATGCATGGTCACCTTCACATCGGGCGCCGCGAAATAAACCGCATCCGCCTGGTACCAGATATCGAACCAGGCATTCTCGGTGACATAGGTGTTCACATCGCGCATCAGCGCCGTATATTCGTCGCCGCTGGCGGCTTGGGCTTTGGCGAGGAGCGCGTCGAGTTCGGGCGTAGCGCTGTCGAACGGGTTCCAGGGACCGCTGGCCGAAATCTGCTTGGTCATGTCCCACCAGGGATTGCCGGTGCTAAGCGACATCCAGAACGCGCCATAGCGCTTGGATTGGGCTTCGGTCACGTAGTTTTCGGACACGACCTTGTCCCAGATCACGCGGATGCCGACATCGGCGAGCTGTTGGGTGATGATCGGATTGGCCGGCACCGTGGGGTTTTCCGGCAGGGTCAGATCGAAGCCATTGGCATAGCCGGCTTCAGCCAGCAGCGCCTTGGCCTTTTCGGGATCGAAGGGATAGCGGTCCTCGAGCTCGGGCACATAGGCGACGCTGTTGAGATTGAAGACCTGCGTCGTGTGGTGGCCGAGATTGCGCTGAATGGCTGCTAACAGACCCTCGCCGTCGATGGCGTGATTGATCGCCTGACGCACGCGCACATCGCCTAGTGCCGGCACGAGGGCACCTTCGCGGTCCGCAAGGATCAGGCCGTGCCGGTCGATGGGTGTACGGTTGACGCTGAGACCCGAAGCTTCGGCCTCGGCAGCCGTCTGGGCATTGCCCTGCGCGCCATCGACCTGACCAGACCGCAAAGCGTTCATGCGTGCGGTGATTTCCCCCATCGGGATCAGCACGACCGCGTCATAGGGGAAGGCTTCGGCGTTCCAGTAGTCGGGGTTGCGCACAAAGCTATATTGCGCGCCCTTGGTGGTATTGGCGACGTCGAGCATATAGGGGCCCGAGCCGACCGGCACGGAAATGATCTCTTCGGTACCCAGTGCCGCAGGGCTCCCCATGACGCCGCCGGCCATGGTGAGATAGGTTAGCTGCGCCGGATTGGCCGCCGACAGATGCAACTCGACGGTAAAGTCGTCGACAATGACGATATCGGTAACCGCACCGACCATGAAGCTGTTCTGGCCGGTGCCCCCGCGCAAATGCTCGACATTGGCTTTGACCGCTTCGGCATTGAAGGGCGCGCCATCGGTGAACTTGACGTCTTGACGGAGCTTGAGGGTGAGGACCGTATTGTCCTCGTTGTAAGCATAGCTCTCAGCGAGGTTACCGACGATGGATCCATCCGGTTCCATCAGCAGAAGCGTGTCATAGACGGCCGCCCAATATTGGGCGCGCGGACCATTTTCGACGATGGCCGGATCGAACGAACCATTGTCGAGCGCAACCGCCAGGGTCAGCGTTTCGGCGGAGACGCCAGCGGTCAGCATCCCCATGAACGAGAGAGCAAGCGTGGCGCGGCGGAGCGTCGGTCGCCCAGCCCACGACAGAGTGATGGTCATATGCAGTTTCCTCCTGTTGCATTGCCCTTTCGAGGGCGGGGACCCGGCTGTTCCTGGCTCCCCAGGCCGGGCCCCGGTTCTTCAAGTGGTCTTGATATTGAGGCTCTTGATGAGATCAACCATATTGAGCAGCGGATCGAATTCGTGATCGCCCAGCGGCTCGGCACCCGTCATGCGGCTGAACGGGGTCATGCGCAGGCGGCCGGTCTCGTTGAGCAATTGCTTGAGCGAGCTGGGATATTTGACATTGATCATGCGCTCGAAGACCGTCATCAAGCGTTGAACAAGACGTGTATCCTCATCATCGCGCGTGCCATTGGCACAGAGCCAGACGAGCAATTCCGGCGCGATGCTCGATGCATAACCCGAATGGCCGGAACCACCGAGCTGCATGGATTCGATGACAGAGGAAATCTGGCCATTGTAGAGCCGCATCGGCGATCCGCGCGAGACCTCGAGCTTGGCCTTCATATCAGGCACTGAATGGCTCACGTCCTTATGGAACACGAAGCGCCCGGTCCTGGCCGCCCATTCGTAGACCGTGGTTGGAACGAGGCGTTTCCACGGCGTCGGGCACTCGTAAAATCCAAGCGCAATATCGCCGGTTCCATCGACGATGCGCTTGAGATTGCCGCTCCACTGCGCCTCGGAATCCCCGGGCGAGCCGAGATGATTGGTGAGAATGCACACCGCGTCGGCCCCCACATCGGCAATCTGCTTGATCGAAGCGATCTCCTTGTCGGGCGATGCGCCAAACGTGCCCGTCGCGATGACGGCGGCGCGGCCATTCGCGCGCTTGACCACGCGAGCGGCAAGCTCGACGCGCTCTTCGGGCGTTAGAAATTCGACCTCGCTTGAGCGCGAGTTGGTGAAAAGTCCAAGGCACCCTGCCTCGATATACCAGTCGGTCAAGCGGTCCACCGCATCCCAATCGATTGCGCCGCTCCAGGTCATGGGCGTCAGCATCACCGGCCAGACCGCATTGGTTTTCAAATGTTCGCTGCTCATCTCGTGTCCGTTCCATTTGCAATCTTTGAGGGAATGACGACAAAGCTTCGCCACCAGCCGGCAATGCTCTCGCTGCCAGTCTCCAAACTCGAGATTTCTGGTTTTCCCTCGAAGGCAAGCTCCTCGCGCCCTCGACAAGGTTCTTGCACGCACCATCACGGGAGGAAAGCCGCACGCTCGGGAAAGCGCAGAGCTGTTATCACGATGTGGACACTGGGCCCCAAACGACGCAGTAGCATCGAAGGCGAATTGGGTGACAGACTGTTCCCCTTTCGCCTCACCGACGAGCGATTTGGATGTTGCTGAGGGGCTCGTCGGCCGTCCGCAACTTGCGTGGCCTCAACGGGCGCGCTCTACCCGAATATCGTCAAGGCGCCATCGTGAGCTAGCACTGCTCCAGCGGCCAGGGCCAAATCCAGTGAATTTCCCATTTCCCGACTTGGCTGAGACGACGTGCAAAGCCAGGTTTGTCATCATGGCCGGTCCATCGCACCTGAAGCGCATCGACTTCGTTATTAATACCCATCTTCAAGCCGCATGGAATCGTGCCGTCTGGAGCGTCTTGACCAAACGAACTCGAGACGCGTCGGCGACGTGACCTGCTGGCACTGCCCGTGAGGTCGTTGAGCGACATGTTGACGAAAGCGGGGTATTTGCCGAGCTATCCCGGCAGCGATTTTCTTCTTGGCGAGGCTGAGGATATCGCTGTCTTACTTAATTCAATGCAGTTGCGGTGCCGGGACAACACATTCGCCGGCATTGAGCGACGCCGTATGCGTGGTTCCCGGCGTCACTTTTGAACCCCGCAGGCGGCCGCGCCAATTTTCTCATCGGCCTGCTCGGAATAGTCCGCTACCGACCGACATGGGCGAGCCGGTATGAACTGCTATCGTGCTGGCAAGGTCATCCCTCCGCTCACGTTGCGCGTCCTCACAGCTATCGTTTGCGGCGGCCGCGACCATAACAGGCAGAAGGAATCGCCATAATGGTACCCGGCCGCCCGGTTTCGAGTTTTGATCTATGCCCGAACATCACATCTCGGTCAGGCGTGTCCTGCCGCTTCTAACCTCGCATTTCGAGCGTCAGAAACGGTTCGATAGATCGATACAGCCCAGATCAGCAGCGTAGCCACGCCGAACACGGCAGCAACGGGCCGGCCGAAGAAGCCAAGCAGGTTGCCGTCGGCGATCATCATCGAGGTGGTGAAGTTGGTCTCGACCAGCGGCCCCAGAACGATGCCGAGAATGATGGGGGCAATGGCGATCATTCGCGCCTCGAGCACGTAGGCCACGATCCCCGCGCCCAGCATCAGCCAGACGCCGAACATGGAATTGTTGATCGAGTAGGAGCCGACGATACAGAAGAGCAGGATGGCGGCATTGAGCAGTGCGCGTGGCACCTCGAAAATCCAGCGAGCCGATTTCGCAGCCACCCAGCCGAGCGGCAGCATCAGGATATTGGCGATCGCGAAGACGATCATCACCGCATAGAAATTCTGCGGATGCAGCGTCATCAGCGTCGGGCCGGGATCGAGCCCCTTCATCACCAGCACGCCCACGGCAATGGCCGTCACCGCGTCACCGGGAATGCCGAACACCATGGCCGGAATCCACGAGGCGCTGAGCGCCGCATTGTTGGTGGCGCCAGCTTCGACGAGGCCTTCGGGATGTCCCTTGCCGAACTTTTCCGGTTCCTTCGACGTGCGCTTGGCCAGCGAATAGGTGATCCAGGCCGCAAGGTCGCCGCCAACGCCCGGCAAAGCGCCCAGCAGCGAGCCGATGATCGAACCCCGCATCTGGTTCTTGCGATACTTCCACAGTGCCGCCATCGTCCCCTCGAACGGGTTTTTCAGGTTCATCTGCGGCACTTCGGCCATGGCACGGCGGCCGGCCCGCATGATTTCGGACACGGCGAACATGCCGATCATGATCGGGATGAAGCTGATGCCGCCCATCAGTTCGAGATTGCCGAAGGTAAAGCGCGGCGTCGCCGTTAGCGGGTCCATGCCCACCTGGGCGATGAAAAGGCCGAGCAGCAGCGCCAGCGCGCCCTTGACGAGGCCACCCGAGGAGATCAGCGCGGCGCAGGAAAGACCGAGCACGGCGAGCCAGAAATATTCAAAGCTCGAAAAGCCCAGTGCAGCCTTGGCCAGCATCGGCGCGGTGAACAGCAGGAACAGGAAGCCGAAGAGACCACCGAGAACCGAGCCGACGACACCGATGCCGATGGCAAGGCCAGCCTTGCCGTTCTGGGCGAGGCGATAGGAGTCTTCCACATAGGCGGCCGAGGCCGGCGTTCCGGGAATGCGCAGCAGCGTGCCGGGCAGGTCACCCGCCGTGATCGCCATGGCGGTGCAGGAGATGATCGCGGCAATGGCCGGGATCGGCGCCATGTAGAAGGTGACGGGCACGAGCAGCGCGGTCGCCATGGTGGCGGTCAGGCCTGGAATGGCGCCGACAAACAGGCCGAACACGGCAGCGAGGAAAATGGTCAGCAGCGTCTCGAAATTGAAAACGAGGCCGAGGGCGAGAGAAAAAGCTTCCATGGTGAATTATCCCAGGATGCCGCGCGGCAGCGGAACGCGCATCAGTGCGGTGAAGGTGAAGTAGATGGAGGCCGCTGCAATCGGACTGAAGATCACGGCGGAAAGCCACTTGCCACCACTGAGCAACACCACGACGACGGCGAAAAGCGTGCCGGCGACGAGGAAGCCGAGATAGGGCATGACGAGCGTTACCACGACGAGGGCAGCGACAATGCCGAGTGCAAACCAGGTGACGAGCGGCTGCGCTTCGTCTTCGGGCGTATCGCGCACGATCCAGCCCTGGATGGTGAGCGCCACACCCATGATGGCCATGCCGGCGCCGACGATCGAGGGGAAGAGGCCGGGGCCTACATTCATGCCGGGCAGGGTCTGCATGGCGAGCGCCTGCTGCAGGATTGCAGCGCCGCCCAACGCAAAGACCACGCCCAGGGCGCTATCCATTGGAAATGACTGCCTCATGCGCTCCTCCTAAAAGCTCTGGACTGGGGCGCGGCCGTTCGGGGCAGAACCGCCGCGCAAAGAAAGAACCAGAGCGCCTGATCCGATGACGTTTGGACCATTATGCGCTCTGGAAAGAAGACGGCCGGAGGTGCATTCCGGCCGCCGAAGCAAGCGGGCGCTTACTTTGCGAGGCCGACGGCCTGCAGGGCCTTGCCGATCGACTCGTCCGCATCCTTGAGGAAGGCCTCAAAGCCGGCGGCGTCACGATAGTCGATGCCGAAATTGCGCTGGGCCATGAAGTCCTTGAACTCCTGCGAATTCACGACCTTGTCCATGGCTTCCGCGAGGCGTGCCTTGACGTCTTCCGGCAGGCCCTTCGGAGCAGCAATGCCGCGCCACGCATAGGCGGCCCACTTGTTCCCAAGCGCTTCTTCGGCAGTCGGCACATCGGGGGCAGCTGCAACACGCTCGTTGGCGGCTACAATCAGCGGCTTGACTTCACCAGCATCGACCATGGGACGCGCGTCGGGCATCGTGGTGGTAACGACGCCAATGGCGCCGGAGGCAAGCAGCTGGAGGCTGGCCGAGGCTCCTTCCGAGGGGACCCAGGGGGCAGCCGCCGGATCGATCTCGTTGGTCACGAGCACGCCTGCCCAACCCAGATGCGCCATACCGCCGAGATTGGCACCGGAAGCCTTCACGGAACCGGGATTGGCGCGGATTTCAGAGAGCAGGTCTTCGATCGAGGGGCCGTCGGTGCGCACGAACACGGCTTCCGGATCGGCGTTGAACAGCGCGATCGGCTCGTAGTTCTCGTAGTTGAGCGGCGATACGCCGGTCCAGTGATACATGGACAGTTCGGTGGTGATCACGCCCAGCGTATAGCCATCTGGCGGCGAGTAGGAAATTTCGGTGTGGCCGACAATGCCGCCGCCGCCGGTGCGGTTGATGACGTTGATCGGCTGGCCAAGTTCCTTTTCGAGCAGGGTCGCGATGATGCGACCGGTGGCATCGGTGCCGCCGCCTGCAGCCCACGGCACGATCAGGTTGATGGCATGGTCAGGATACTGCGCGGCCGCCGGGGCGATTGCCAGGACCGAGAGCGCAAGAGCGCCAGCGAGCGTCTTCAAATGGGTCATTTCTGTCCTCCCAGGTAAAGTCGGGTGTTCCGACATACGAACATTGCTTGCCGTATTGCAAACTTCTGTACCACATTCCGGAACTAACATGTCAACTCCCCGGGCGCAGAATCTGCATTTCTGCGCAAATTGGCCCAAATATGTTGACACGTGAGTGCGATCACTCCTATCAAATGCAGGAATGATGTTCCGGATTGTGGAATTTCATGAATGTGAGGCGCAAATCGCGCCCCGTATGGTGGAAAAATTTCGGACTGGCATCGCCATGGTGGCGGCCGTCCAGGCCTTGGAGGAATTCGATGAGCAACCCCATCGCGCTCAAGCTGCGCAACACCCTGACGGGCATCCTGCCGCCCCTTTCCATGCCGTTCGACGAAAAGGGCAACCTCGTCAAAGGTGCGCTCAAGGCTCAGGTCGACTTCATGATCGATTCCGGCGTGCGCGGCCTCGTCGTCGGCGGCTCGACCGGTGAGGGCCACACGCTCTCGTCCACCGAATTCACCGAAGCCATGATCGAGGCGCACGACGCCAATGCCGGCCGCGTGCCCTTCGTCGTCGGCCTCATCGTACAGTCGACCCGCGAGGCCATCGATCGCGTCAAGGCGCTGGGCGACATCAAGATCGACGCCCTGCAGGTGACCCCGGTCCACTATCTGTTCAAGCCGGGCCGCGAAGCTACCATCGAGCACTTCCGCGCCATCTGGGAAGAAACCCAGGTTCCGATCCTGATCTACAATGTCATTCCGTGGAACTACCTCTCCATCGATGACATGCTCGCCATCATGGATGCCGTTCCCGGCGTCGTCGGCATGAAGCAGTCCTCGGGCGACGTGAAGTCGGTTTCCGACCTCATGCTGCGTTCCAAGCCCGAAAACATCGTCCTCACCGGCATCGACGCGCTGCTTTACCCGAGCTTCGCCCTTGGCGCCCATGGTGCCATCAGCGCGCTCACCTGCGCCGTGCCGGGCGTCACCGTAAAGCTCTTCGACGCGGTTCAGGCCGGCGATCACAAGACCGCTAGGGATATCCACTTCCGCCTCAACGCGCTGTGGAATGCCCTCCGCCACGACAACCTGCCGGCCTGCGTGAAGTACATCCAGCACCGTCAGGGCCTGCCGCTCTTCCACCCGCGCGCTCCGATGGAACGCGTCACCGATGCGCAGAAGGCTGCCATCGATGCCGTGCTCGGCCCGGTTCTCGAACTGACCAATGTGCGCGCCAAGTCGGCCGCCTGATTGACCTGAGGCGGGCCGCCGCAGAAGCGGCCCGCCTCCCACCACGACGCCTGGGAGGACGACATGAAAAAGCTGATCAACGACCCCGCCAACTATGTCGACGAGATGCTCGACGGTCTCTGCCTCGCCCATCCGGGCCTTGTCCGCGTCGGCGATGACCGTCGCGCCATCGCCCGCAGCACCAAAATGCGCCGGGGCAAGGTCGGCGTCGTTTCCGGCGGCGGCTCGGGCCACCTGCCGCTCTTTACCGGCTATGTCGGTAAGGGCCTGCTCGATGCCTGCGCCATCGGCAATGTCTTTGAAGGTCCCACCATCAATTCCTGCCAGGACGCGATCGCCGCCGCCAATGGCGGTGCGGGCGTCCTCTGCCTCTTCGGAAACTATGGCGGGGACAAGATGAACTTCGAAATGGCAAGCGAATTCGCCGCCATGGACGGGGTCGAAACCCGCACCGTGCTCGGCACCGACGACATCGCCAGCGCCAAGCGCGAAGAGAGCCAGAAGCGCCGCGGCGTCGCCGGCCTGATCTTCGCCTACAAGGCCGCCGGCGCGCTCGCCGAACAGGGCGCCAGCCTCGACGAGGTTGCCGCCATCGCGCAGAAGGCCGTCGACCGCACCCGCACCATCGGCGTCGCGCTCTCCTCCTGCCAGATCCCCGGCGCCGCAGGCCCCAATTTCACCATTGCCGATGACGAGATCGAATTCGGCATGGGCATCCACGGCGAGCCCGGCATCTGGCGCCACAAGATCCGCCCAGCCGACGAACTCGTCGACGAGATGATCTCCCTGATCCTTGCGGAAAAGCCCGAAGGCGCGAGCCGCGTCGCCGTGCTGGTCAATTCGTTGGGCTCCACGCCCTTCGAGGAACTCTTCATCCTCTATCGCCGCGCGGCCCAGCAACTCGGCGCCGCCGGTCTGGCGATCGTCAACCCGCTGATCGGCCCCTATGTGACGTCCATGGAAATGGGCGGCGCCTCGATCAGCCTCTGCTTCCTCGACGACGAAATCGAAACCCTGCTTGCGGCTCCCGCCGAGTGCCCCTTCTGGAAGGTGGGCTGAACCATGGCCATCACGCTTGAAACCCTGGCCGACGCCATCACCCGCGCCAATGCCGCCATGTCCCGCTTGACCGACGTGCTCAACGCCGCCGACGCCAAACTGGGCGATGGTGATACCGGCACCATGCTGGCCCGCCTCATCGGCACGTTTGCCGCCGTGGATGTCAGAAACGCCGAAAACCTCGGCGCCGGCTTCATGGCCCTCGCCAAGGCCGGCGCGGCCTCGACCGGCTCCAGCTTGGGCACGCTCATCATCACCGCCATGATGACCGCCGGCAAAGCCACGACCGGCAAGACCGAACTCGACTGGTCCGACCTCTCTGGCCTCCTCGCCGCCATCCGCTATGCCGCCATGGTGCGCGGCAAGGCCGAACTGGGCGCTAAAACCATCATCGACGGTCTCGATGCGCTTGCCTCTAGCCTCGAAGGTAAGACCGATGCCGCCAGCGTTGCTGCGGCGGCCGAACAGGCCATGGACGCCGTCCTCGCCGAATTCCGTAATCGCCCATCCGCCATGGGGCGCGCCCGCATGTTCGCCGAAAAGAGCGTCGGTCTCGACGATCCTGGCATGCTGGCTTTGGCCGAAATCGTTCGCAGTCTTGCCAAAACCGCTCAACATGGCGCAACGCCCGTTGCTTGAGAGCGGCCAAGAAGTGAAATAAGAGGATTAGGCTTTGCGGTCGTGTGCGATTGTTCAGCCAAAGTGTTGAGACCCAGCCGATGACCGAAACCGATCAAGCACTGGCCCCAGCCAAGCCGGCGCGCAGCGACGAAAGCCTCAAATCTCTGACAAAAGTGTCGCGCGTGCTCGATTGTTTCGACACCGCACACCGCTCGCTGACCCTGGCCGAAATCTGCGCCAGAACCGGCTATCCGCGCTCCACCACGCACCGTCTCCTCGCCGCCATGCGCGAGGTTGGCTTTATCGAGCAAGAGCGCGAACGCGACGCCTACCGGCTCGGCCTCAGGCTCTTCGAGCTCGGCAATACCGTGCTCGCTAATCTCGAACTGAACCGCGAAGGCCGGGTCATCGTCGATGCCCTCCATCGCCTCACGAGCCGCGCCGTGCACCTCGCCGTTTTCGACGGCCACCGCGCCGTCGTCATCCAGCGCACCGAAGCCGAGCCCATGCTCAGCAACACCATGGTCGAAAATTCGCCGGTCCACTGCACCAGCGTCGGCAAGGCTATCCTGGCACATCAACCTGAAGAGATCATCGCGAGGGTTATCGATGCCGGTCTTGAGCGTTTCACCGAAACCACCTTCACCGAGCCCGACGCATTCCGCGCCGAACTCGACCTCACCCGGCAGCGCGGCTACGCCATCGACAATGGCGAACACCAGCCGGGTCTGCGCTGCATCGGCGCGCCGATCCGCAACCAGTCCGGCGCCGTCTTTGCCGGCATCAGCATCAGCTCCCCCGCCTGGCAATTGCCCATGGCCGAGGTCGATGAGCTCAACAAAGTTGTCATCTACCACGCCAACCTGATTTCCCAGCGTCTGGGATACGTCCGCTAACTGCATTCGCCTCCCTCCTCTGGTTGGCGTGTTTTGGGCTTTTGCGCCGGTGGCATTTCGTGCCGCCGGCGCTGTTTCATCTGCCGATCAAACGGGGCCGCCGGTCTTGCCGACCGGCCAGATCTTCTGCAGGTCTTCGCCGGCGAGGATGCGCTGGCGGCAGGCCACTTCGTTCTTGCCCAACTCGTCTGCCGCATCGGCAATCACGCCCACCAGCTCATGGGGAATGACCACCACGCCGGTCACGTCGGCGAAAATGACGTCGCCGGGGCGGATGCGCACGCCATCGATATTGAGTTCGGTCTGGAAATAGGTCGCTTCCATGCGGCCCGAAACGCCCACCGGGCTCATGCCCTTGGCAAAGAGCGGGTAGTCGAGCTTGCGCACTTCAGCGAGGTCGCGCACCGTGCCATTGACGACGGTCGCGGCCGCGCCCTTGGTCTTGGCGCCGCTCGACATCAGTTCGCCCGTGCCCGAACCTTCGGCGCAGGAACTATCGACCATCAATATGCCGCCCTTGACCACGGCATCGATGGCACCGTGATAGACGTCCTGCGGCTGGCCGACGCGCGGGCTTTTTTCATAGAGCACGGTCGAGACGGGGCCACACACGACCTGTCCGGGCGCCAGCACGCCAAACTGCGAAATGCCCTTGAGGTAGCCATAAGGGCCGCGGCCATCGAGCACGTCGTGGATATCGCCCGAATACCACTGGGAAAGCCGCTTGATCGCTGCCCAGTCAGTATTGTTGTAGTCATAAGCCGCCATTGTCTCAGCGTCCCTTTCTTGCGGCGTCGATCGCCTGTTCGAGATAGGTGGTGGAATTGTCGATATGCTCGCGCATCAGCGCGCGGCTCTGTTCAACATCGCCACTACGGATGGATTTGAAGATGGCCTGGTGTTCGGCGACGCCTTCGGCCTGCGTCTTGCTCGGCACGCGGCTCGTCAGTCGGATCACGTCGGTGATCAGCCCATAGAGATTGGCATAGACGCTGGACATGATTTCATTACCCAGCGACTGCACCAGCGCGAGGTGAAATTTCGCGTCGGCCTCGGCATAGTGGGCAAAATCCTTGGCCGCTGCGAGATCAGCCAAAGCCGTCTCGACCGCCTCGGAAACCTTGCCCTCGCCCGCCGCCAGCCGCCCAACCACCTCCAGCTCGAACATGCGGCGCACATCCATGAGCTGCACGAGATAGGCCGGGTCCTCGGCAAAGAGCGTCTTCACGCTCGTCGCCAGCGAACCAAGAAACTGGTCCACGTCATCGCGCACGACTTCGGCGCGCTCGCCATGGCGGCGACGGACGAGACCCTTGGTTTCAAGGATTTGCAGCCCTTCGCGCACCGAGCGCGTCGAGATCGAAAAGCGGCGCGCCAATTCGGCTTCCGAAGGCAGGCGTTCGCCGACCTTCAATTCGCCCGAGAGGATGTCCGCCTCGATGGCGGCTACCACTGAAGCGTGGAGTTTTTCCCGATCTGACGCGCCTGGGGTCACCATGCGGTAAACCCGCCATCGACCACGACGTTGGAGCCGGTCATGTAGGAGGAGGCGTCCGAGGCGAGGAATTGGATGACCCCGTTATATTCGCCCTTTTCCGCCTGGCGGCGCATCGGCACACGCTCGAGGAAGTTGTCGACGAATTCCTTGTCGAAGCTGCCGGTCTTGACCCCACCGAAGGAGATCAGGTTGCAGCGGACATTCTTCTCGGCCCAATAGGTCGCGACATAGCGCGTCAGGTTGACGAGACCGGACTTCGAGGCCGCATAGGACACCGCCTTGATGAAAGGCACGCCGTCGCGCTTTTCACGATAGGCATAGAGCGCCTGGTTGGGCGAGACGATGCCGTAGATCGAGCCCACATTGATGATGCTGCCGCGGCCCTTCTCGGCCATCTTGGCGCCGACCACCTGGCTGCACAGCATCACGCCGGTCAGGTTGGTATCGATGATCTCGTCCCAGAATTTCTGCGGATAGACTTCAAACGGCGCATTCTGCTCGGCGCCGCCATCGGGTTTCGAGTCGATACCAGCATTGTTGACCAGCACATCCGGCACGCCCCAATCGGCGATCACCTTGTCGGTCGCAGCTTCGATGGCCGCCTTGTCGGTAACGCTGGCTTCATAGATGCGAACGTTTTCGCCGAGCCCGGGAAACAGCTCGTCAAACTTTTCCTGGGTGATCGAACGGCGGCTATAGACCGCCACCTTGGCACCGGCCTTGGCCAGCGAAGTGGTAAATTCGCGACCAAGCTGCCCCAGACCACCGGTCAGGACCACCACTTTGCCAGCGACGCTGAAAAGGTCAGACATCTATCGCTCCAACTTATGTCATAAGTCATATGTCATAAGTTGGCTGAGGATGTTTGACAAGGGTCCGAATAGAGTGCGTGGTGGGTGGCAGGCCAACCCATCACGCTCTCGAGCTTAAAAATGCGAGGTCGGCGCTCCGAAGAAACTCGGCGGAACGCGTCTTAGCGCCGGATCCTGAACCGGCACTCATAGTCGCCTTGGAATTCCGTAGCTAAGTGGGCAGCACCCGTGGGCTCAAAACAAAGGCCGCCAAAGCCGGCCTTTGCGTCGCGGTGTCTCGGACGATCAATCCGCCGGATCATACCGGCTACCGGCCCCTCGTTCGGGCTATGCGTCAACCTGCTGGGGTGCGGCCTTGGCTCCGGTCATAAAGGCCACGGCGTCGGACATGGTATAGTCCTTAGGATCAATGACGCAGAGCCGGCGGCCAAGGCGATGCACGTGGATGCGGTCGGCCACTTCAAACACATGCGGCATGTTGTGGCTGATTAGAATTATCGGAATACCACGCGCTCTAACGTCCTGGATCAATTCCAGCACGCGCCGGGATTCCTTGACACCGAGTGCAGCAGTCGGCTCGTCAAGAATAATAACCTTCGAGCCGAATGCCGCCGCACGCGCCACCGCAACACCCTGCCGCTGCCCACCGGATAGAGTTTCGACCGCCTGGTTGATGTTCTGGATGGTCATCAAGCCCAGGTCCGACAGTTTTTCGCGTGCAATTCGCTCCATGGCAGGCCGGTCAAGCTGGCGCAACACCGAGCCCATGAAACCCGGCTTCCTCAGCTCACGCCCCATGAACATGTTGTCGGCAATCGAAAGGGCCGGCGACATGGCAAGTGTCTGGTAGACGGTTTCGACGCCCGCCTGGCGCGCAGCGATCGGGGAGGGAAAACTGACTTGGCGATCCTCGAGGAACATCTCGCCGCTATCGGGCTGGATGGCGCCCGAGAGCACCTTGATCAGTGAGGTCTTTCCCGCGCCGTTGTCACCGATGACAGCCAAGATTTCGCCGGGCATCAGGTCAAAATCGCAATTGTCGAGTGCCGTGACCTTTCCATAGCGCTTGTTGAGGCCACGCGCGTAAAGAACCGGTTGGGTCATGCCGACACCTTTCTAATCCACTGATCGACCGCGACGGCGGCGATGATGAGAACGCCGATGAGGAGATAAGTCCATTGCGCATCGGCGCCGAGGAGACGCAGCCCTAGCGAGAATACGCCGACGATCAGCGCGCCGAACAGCATGCCCATGATCGAGCCGCGCCCGCCGAAGAGCGAAATGCCGCCAATCACCACGGCCGTAATGCTTTCGATATTGGCTGTCTGCCCCGAGGTCGGCGAGACCGAGCCGATGCGGCCGATGAGCACCCAGCCCGCAAAAGCGCAGATAAGGCCCGACAGCATATAGACCGAGATCAGCACTGCCCGCGTATTCACGCCGGCAAGCTTGGCCGCTTCGGCATCATCGCCCACGGCATAAACATGCCGGCCCCAGGCCGTGTGGCGCAGCACATAGGCGAGCACCAGCACAATGGCGATGAAGGCGATAACGCCATAGGTGAAGACCGCCCCGGCCACCGAAAACGACTGCCCGAAAAACTGCAGTAGCGGAGCCTGGGTCTCGATCTCCTGGGCGCGGATCGTCTCATTGCCCGAATACAAAAAATTGCTGGCAAGGGCGATCTGCCAGACGCCCAGCGTCACAATGAAGGGCGGCAGTTTGACCCGCGCGATCAGCCAGCCATTGACGAAGCCGATAAAGGTGCCGAGCGCGAGGCCAAAAGCGATGGCGACCGCTGGCGGCATGCCGAGACGGAAGGTGAACTGGCCCATCACCACCGAGCTCAAAACCATGATGGCGCCGACCGAGAGGTCGATGCCGGCGGTGAGGATGACCAGCGACTGCGCTGCGCCCACGATGCCGACAATGGCCACCTGTTGCAGGATCAGCGTCAGCGCAAAGGACGAGAAGAACTTGCCGCCGAGCAGCGCGCCAAACACCACGATCGAGAGTACCAGCACGATCAGCGGCACGAGCGCGGGATTGCTGTGCAGCGCATGCTGCAGGCGCGAGAGCAGGGTAATCTGCTGCTCGAAGCTCGCAATCGACTCGTTGCGGCGCGCGAGGCCGGCTTCGGCCTCGGTTGGGTTGGTCATTGGGTTTCTCCTCGCCCGAATTCACTGTGGTGGTTCGGGGCGACCTCCACCGCCCCGAACCGACGACTAGATTATCAGCCCCAGCAAAGGTTGGCGCCTTCGGTCGTATCGATGGAGTCGACGCCATCGACCGGCTGGTCGGTCACCAGTTTCACGCCGGTATCGTAGAAGTCCTTGCCTTCAGTCGGCATCGGCTTGGTGCCGCTATCGGCCCAGGCCTTGATCGCTTCCACGCCAAGGGCCGCCATCTGCAAGGGATACTGCTGCGAGGTGGCGCCGATGACGCCGTCCTTCACATTGGCCACGCCCGGGCACCCGCCGTCGACGGAGACGATGGTGACATCCTTTTCGCGACCGATGGATTTCAGCGCTTCATAGGCGCCAGCAGCGGAGGGTTCGTTGATCGTATAGACGACATTGATCATCGGGTCCTTGGCGAGGAGGTTTTCCATGGCCTTGCGACCGCCCTCCTCGTTACCGGCCGTCACGTCATGGCCGACGATGCGCGGATCGCTTTCATCGCCCCACTTGTTGGGATCGCCCAGGTCGATGCCGAAGCCGGAGAGAAAGCCCTGGTCGCGCAGCACATCAACGCTGGGCTGGCTGACGGCGAGGTCGAGCATGGCGATCTTGGCATTGGCAGCCTCTGCGCCAAGCTTGCCAGCGGCCCATTTGCCGATCAGTTCGCCGGCCAGGAAATTGTCGGTGGCGAAGGTAGCGTCAGCCGCGTCGACCGGATTGAGGGGGGTATCAAGCGCGATGACCAGCAGGCCGGCATCGCGGGCCTTCTGGACTGACTGGACGATAGCCGAAGTATCGGAGGCGGCGATGAGAATGCCCTTGGCGCCATCGGCGATGCAGGTTTCGATGGCGGCAACCTGGGTTTCATGATCGCCGTCGATCTTGCCGGCAAAGGCTTTGAGCGTCACGCCCAGTTCCTGCGCCTTGGCTTCGGCGCCTTCCTTCATCTTGACGAAGAAGGGATTGGTATCGGTCTTGGTGATGAGGCAGGCGCTGACGGCATCCTGTGCCAGGGCAGCGGACGACATGACGGCAAGGCTCAATGCCGTGCCAATAAGCAGCTTCTTCACGGATTTCTCTCCCTTGAAACAGCCCCCGCCAAAGCGGCTCCTCCACAGGCGGAAGGCTGGTTCCATGCGTTTTCACCCTTCCATCGTTGCGCGGAAGAGGATCGGTCGTCAATATATAAATCTCATTTATTTATTTATTCGAGATGCGCTATCTTCCGCTTCGGAAAAGCTCCAACTATGGTGCCGCCATGACTACGGCAAACATCAGAAGCGTCAGCAGCGGGGTCAACCAGAGTGGGGTTCGGGATCACAACGAACGGCTGCTGCTGACCCTTTTGCAGCGTCATGGAGCACTGGCCGGCAGCGACCTGGCGCGCCTCGCAAACCTCTCACCGCAAACGGTTTCGATCATTCTGCGCGAGATGGAGGCTGAGGGACTTCTGGCGCGCGGTGCGCCGGTCAAGGGCAAGGTCGGGAAGCCTTCCGTGCCTATGAGTCTGGCCGAGGGCGGCGTGCTCTCGGTCGGCTGCAAGATCGGGCGGCGCAGCGCCGTGCTGCTGCTCGCCGATTTCCGCGGCACGGTGCGCCAGCAGCTGCAGATCACCTATGCCTATCCCCTCCCGGAGCGCATCTTCGCCTTCCTGCGCGAGGGCCTGACGCAGATTCTCGCCTCCTGTTCGGCGGACGAACGCACCCGCATTTGCGGCATCGGCATCGGCGTGCCGTTCGAACTTTGGAAATGGAACGAACTCGTCGGTGCCCCGGCCGAAGAATTCCTGCTCTGGAAGGATGTCGATTTCGCCACTGAGCTGGCCGAGTTCACCGACCTGCCGGTCAGCCTCGTCAACGATGCCACAGCAGGATGTCAGGCCGAGCACATCTATGGGCGCGGCAAGGAGTTTCGCGACTACGCCTATTTCTTCGTCGGCGCCTTCATCGGCGGCGGCATTGTCCTCAACAACTCGGTCTATCCCGGCCATCGCGGCAATGCCGGAGCCCTGGGCTCGCTCCGCAGTTTTGGTCCGCAGGGCGAAAGCCAGCAATTGATCGACGTTGCCTCGATCCACCTCCTCGAAACCCGCCTCATCGAAAATGGCCACGACCCGGCAGAACTCTGGACGTTGCCGCAGGATTGGAGCCGTTTCCCCCGCTTCGTCGAGCCCTGGATCGGCCGCACCGCCCAGGAACTCGCTCGCGCCAGCCTTTCGGTCTGCGCCGTCATCGATTTTGAAGCCATCCTGATCGATGGCGCCTTCCCAACTGCGGTCAAACACGAGCTCGTCGAAAGAACCCGCCGCTACCTCGTCAATCAGGACATGCGCGGCCTCATAGCCCCGCGCGTGGAAGCCGCGACCGTCGGCTTCAACGCCCGCGCCATCGGCGCCGCCGCCAGCCCCCTCTTCGACCGCTACTTCATGAACGGCAACCTGCGCCTGACGGCGTAAAGCCCATCAGGTGTAACGAATGCGAGGGTCGAGCCAGGCAAGTAGGAGATCGGAAAGGAGGGTACCGATCACCGTGAGGACGCTGAGCATCATGATGAAGCTGCCCGCCAGATACATATCCTGGCTGATCAGCGCCTGAAGCAGCAAGGGACCGGTCATGGGCAGGTTGAGCACTACCGCCGTGATGGTCGCGCCCGAGACGAGCGTGGGCAGAACCCAGCCAACCGTGGAAATGAACGGGTTGAGCGCAATGCGGACCGGATATTTGAGCAGCATGCGCCTTTCCGACAGGCCATAGGCCCGCGCCGTCGTCACATAGGGCTTGCCCAGTTCATCGAGAAGATTGGCTCGCAGGATGCGGATGAGAGATGCCGTGCCGCTGGTCCCGAGCACGATGGTGGGGATGATCAGGTGCTGTCCCATGTCGAGCAGCTTGCCCCAGCTCCAGGGCGCATTCTCGTATTCGGCCGAGAACAGACCGCCGATACCGGTGCCGAAATAGCGGAAGGCGATATACATGAGGACGAGGGCAAAAAGGAAATTGGGGATGGCAAGGCCAAGCACGCCGACGAACGTGGCGAGATAGTCGCCAATCGTGTTCTTGCGCACGGCCGTGTAGATGCCGATGGGCAGAGAGATAGCCCAGATGAAAAGCAGGGTGATGAGCGCGAGGACGAAGGTAAGGCCAAGCCGGTTCCAGAGAAGATCTGCGACCGGGCGGCGCCATTCGAGCGAATAGCCGAAGTCCCCGGCAAAGATGATATTGGAGATCCATTTCCAATATTGAACCCAGAACGGATCATCGAGCCCGTAGCGTGACCGGATGGCAGCCATCTCCGCCGGATCGACCGTCGTGCCCTGCAGGTTCAACTGGGCGACCATGGCGGTCACATAGTCGCCGGGCGGCAGTTGAATGATGACGAAGGTCATCAGCGAAATCGCAGCGACGGTGACGATCATGTAGAGCAAGCGGCGCAGGATGAAGGCGGTCATCGAACTCTCCGAAACGGGAGTCGCCCGGCCCTTGGGCCGGGCGACGGAACAAGGTCTATTCGGCTTCGTAGTAGAACTGCTCGGGATTGGCGGCGCCCGGATGGGCGTATTCGGAGCTGGCAAGCAGCACGGATGGGAAATTGCCCATACGCTTGTTCACGATGCCGTAGTCCGAGGTCGGCTGCATCACGCCGATGGTATAGAACTCGTCCTTGGAAATGCGCAGCACTTCCTGCATCAGCCGCAGGCGCTCGCTGGCATCCACTTCGGCAAAAACCTGCTGGTAAAGATCCATCTGTTGCTTGGCGGCTTCGGACGGCTCTTCTGGGTTGGTGTCATTGGTGAACCACTGTCCCCAGGTCGTGGCGTAGAAGGCGGCCCAGGACGAGGGAAAGTAGTATTTCGGATCAAAGATAGAGTCCGCGCCGCCCGATGCAGACCAGACCGCCGCATCGTGGTCATTGGACTCGACCCGCTGATTAAGGGCCGTCGTGTCGGAGGTATTGACGAGCAGATCAACCCCGATCTGGCGCCAATAGCCCTTGATCAGTTCAGCACTATCGATCCAGGGCTGGCGAATGACCGATATGTCGATGGTGAATTGCAGCGGCCGGCCATCGGACATGAGACGGATGCCATTGCCGTCCTTCTCGGTGAGCCCCAGGCCATCGAGCATTTCATTGGCTTTGGCGATATCGAAATCGGTGAACTGGGTCGCCATTTCCTCGTCAAAGAGTGGGGATTCGGGACGTTCAACCGTCTGGTAGGGCAGGCCCTGGCCCAGCCAGACAAGCTCGATGACCTCTTCGCGGTTAATGGCCGTCGACAGTGCCTGGCGGAAGACCTTATTGCCGAACAAATCGCGCAACACGGGATCCTTGTGGGTCATGTTGAGCGAAACGATCATGAGGTTGGCGCGGTTGGGCAGCACCTCGTAGAACTCATAACCGCCCGCTTCCTGATTGTCGAAAAAGGTGCCGCGATTTTCCGGCGTGGCGACAAACCCGACATAGGAGTCGAGCATGTCGAAGTCGCCATTGGCGGCCTTGAGCGTGGTGACCTGCGCGTCGGTAATGATGTCTACTGTGACCCGATCGAAATAGGGCAGTTGGTTCCCTTCGGTGTCGACCTTGAAATAATAGGGATTGCGCTCGGCGATGACCTGCGAGCCGCTGCCTTGCCCGATGCCCTGGGTTATGATCCAGGGGTGGAGCCGCGGCATTTCGGGATTGCGCCACATATCCGCCTTGGCGTGGAAATTCTGCACCCAGTCGGTGCCGCCGGCGCTTGCGTTGAAATCCGGATGGAACTGCTCGAGATAGTGCTTGGGATAGGCGAAGGGCTGGTTCTGCTCGGCGTCATTGGCAGGCGTCGCCATATATTGCAGCAGGAGCCCATTGGGTCCGCCAAAGACGAACTTGACGGTGGTGTCGTCGATCTTCTCGACCACCAGCGGTTTGTCATTGCGGACGGTCCAGGTGGGTTTGGAAGGGAAAAGCGCGGTGTTGGAATAGACGTTCTTGTACCAGAACATCACGTCATCGGCAGTGAAGGGTTCGCCATCGCTCCACTTGTGTCCCTCGCGCAGATGAAAGGTATATTCCGAGCCGTCCTCGTTGATCTCGACGTCTTCGGCGACGTTCATGATGACATCAGGGACGATGTCGGCCTGCTCGATATCGGGCTGCCAGGTCACGGAGCGGACGAAGTTCTCGTAGCCGATGGTGCGCGCCAGGGTACCGATATCGCTTGGTGAACTCATCACCATGCGCCAGGTGCCGCCATATTGACCGACGGATTCAAAGGGCTCCACCACCATTGGATTGGCGGGCAGGCGCTCCTCGACCGGTGGCAGCGCCCCGGACGCGACCTGATCGGACAGGACCGGGGCTTCGTGATAATCCTGCGCGAGCGCAGCGGCCGACGACAGCAGCAGGGCAACCAGAGTCAACTTGGGCACTGTCAGTGCCAGCTTCGACAGATCAGGCATGAGTTTCTCCTCCTCCATGTTCAGGTCTATGGCGGTGTATCCGCCTTGGTCTGGAGCCGGCGGGGCACGCCGGCTCCCGAAATCAGTGGGCGCGGACCTGGATGGCCTCGAAGGCCTCGACCGGGGGCAGCGCGTACCAGAGATAGCCTTCGCTATCGGCGGGGCCCTCAGGCTGCACCGTCTCGCCCGATACAAGGGCCAGGGCCGCACCCGTGACCCCGCGAACACCGAGGCGCAGGCCATGCAGAGCCGGCGCGTCCTCGTAGAGATTGTTGCGTTGGCCGCTGTAATTGATGAGGTGGACCAGCACCTTGCCCTCGGCGGGCTGGCTCTGCACCGTCACTTCGAGCGAACCGCGTCCCTCCACCTTTACCCTCGCCGGCGCGATGTGGCGGACGACAAGATCGGTGAGGAAGGTCCGGGTATGGGGCAGGCTGTCGCGATAGTAGAGCGCATCGGCATGCCAGGGCACATAGATCGCCCTGCCCTTGCCATGGGCGCCGATAATCGCGCCGGGCATGTCGCTTTCATAGTCGGGGAAGCAGAGTTCGGGCGGGCCGAACCGTTGCGGCGGCAGGAGTTTCAGAACCGTTTCGGCCCCTTGTGCGGCCTCTGCGACGTAATAGGTGTGATCAAGCATCAGGAGCTTGACGTCGTCGCTGATCGGCAATTCGCCCGGCGTGACGCGGAAATAGGCCCCCTTCATGTTGGGGCGTGCCATCGGCCTGTCGGTAATGGGCAGGCTCTTGAGCGCAGGCGTCTCACGCCGCGCACCCTTTTCGTCATAGAGCCCGGTTTCGCCCGTAGCGAGCAGCACGCCGCCGGCCTTGACCCAGGCGTCGATAGCTCTGGCTTCGGCATCGGACATGCAGGTGACATTGGGCAGGACCAGCGCATCGTAGCGCGAGAGCACATCGGCGCCCTTGTCGCCTGTGATGACTTCATCGACGACGAGATCGAAAGGCAGGCGTGCTTCGACCAGGGCCCGATAGGCGCCGCGGAAGGCGGCCTCGGCGAGATGGCCGCTGGCCGGGCGCTTGGAATAGCCCCCTGCCCCATGTCCGGGTACGACAGCGTGGGAATGATAGAGCGCAATTTTCGAGGCCGGCTTGAGGCCGACATAGTGGCGTTCGTTGGCCTTGTGCCAATGAAAGAGCCTTGAAGTGTCCGGGAAGGCGGTCTTGTCGTCCTGCTCCATCACGCCGAGCAGATAATAGTCGAGCGTGGCCCCGCTACCCAGTTGCTGGGCGGCGCGGGCCAGCTGATAGGGCCCGGTCTCGGAGACGAAGCGCCAGGCAAAGTCGATGAAATTGGCCGATGTCGAGGACACCGTCTTGCCCTGACCATAGGCCTGTCCCCAACGCGCCTGTTCCCCGGCCTGATAAGGCCATTCCGGTTGCGGCCGGTCGACGGCGCGCTGGGTTTCCATGCGGATGAGATCGCTGTCACCGCGATGGCCGGTCATGGCGACCTGCGGGGCGACCTGCTTGATGTGCTTGTAGACCTTGGCGCGCAATGCGAGCGAAGTGCGGTCCTTGAACTCCAGATAATCGGCATAGGATGGATCGGAGAAATCCTCCTTGAGCGGGAGGGCCTTGCCATACATATCGTGGAAGAGACGTCGGCAATTGTCGCACACGCAGGTGCCGAAATAGTGCCCCGAATAGGTGAAGTTGGTGTAGCCGAACATGTTGAAGAACACGCCGTCCACGTCATATTTGCCGAGAGATTCCGAGATGATCTCCAGCGAATAGTCCTGATACCAGCCCCCGTTCACGCAGGCCTGGTAAGTGCCGTTATATTCGAGCGCCTCGCCCCTGGCATTGTGTACAAACCAATCAGGGTGGGCCTCGTAACCCAAGCGGGTGGCCTTGGACATGTCATAGCGTCCGACAAGCGCAATGCCTTCGGAATGGGCAGCCTCGATGGCATCCCCCAGCGCATCGCCCTTCATATGCGGGTTGATGGCATGAAGATCGAGCGTCGTGGGGTAGAAGGCGTAGATACCACCGATATTGTAGAGCAGCACGTCGGCGCCGAAAGCCTTGACCTCGCGGGCGAGCGCCTTCTGATCATAGAGCGCGTCGGTCTGGCGCAGGTTGGTCTGCACCATGCGATAGGGGCGCTTCCACCAGTTCTTGGTATCGGCAGCGACACCCGCGCCGGCCTCTTGTTCATGCAGCATCGACAGTAACTCCCTTGAGCATCAATTCTTCGGCGTGGTGGCAGGCAACAAGGCTGCTACCGACCGGGCGCAATTGCGGATCTTCGGCCTGGCAGCGGTCGGTGGCGTAGGGACAGCGCGGATGGAAAGCGCAACCGGTAGGCCGGTTGGCGGGATCGGCGACCTCGCCCTTGAGGCGGGTCGGGCGCTTGGCACGGGCGCTACGCGGATCGGGCCTTGGCACGGCCGCAAGAAGCGCAGCCGTATAGGGATGGCGTGGTGCGGCGAACAGCTGCTCGGTATCGCTGAGCTCAACGACACGGCCGGCATACATGACCGCCACGCGATCCGAGATATATTCAACAACGCTCAGGTCGTGGCTGATAAAGACATAGGTCAGCGCGAACTCTTCCTGCAGGTCCTGCATCAGGTTGAGTGTTTGGGCCTGGATCGACACATCGAGCGCCGAAACGCATTCATCGGCAACGACCAGCCGCGGATGTACCGCGAGGGCCCGGGCTATGCCGATGCGCTGCCGCTCGCCGCCCGAAAAGGCATAGGGGAAGCGGTTCATATATTCGGGGCGCAGGCCCACCTTGCGTAAGAGCGCGGCGACCTGGCTCTCGAGTTCGCGCTCGTCGCGGACGCCGAAATTGCGCATCGACTCGCCGATGATGTCGATGACCCGACGCCGCGCATTGAGCGAAGCAAAGGGATCCTGGAAGATCATGCGGATATCGGAGCGATAGGGCCGGAGCTCGGTTTCGCCGAGATGGGCAATATCTGTGCCGTTCTGATCCTTGCCGAAATAGTCTATCGACCCATTGGTGGGTTCGAGCACACGCACGAGCGCCTGTCCGAGCGTGGTCTTGCCACAGCCGCTTTCGCCCACGATGGAAAGGGTTTCACCGGCGCGGATATCAAGGCTGATGCCATCGACGGCGCGGACATGGCCGACCGTGCGCTTGAGAATGCCGCGCTTGATGGGGAAATGGACCTTGAGGTCCTTCACCCGCATGAGCAGTTCCGGCGGGGGCGCGGCGTTGAGGGTGGGCTGAACGTTCATGCCGATACTCCCGCGGCGTCGCCGACAATGGCCGGATCACGCATGTGGCAGGCCGCGAAATGCCCGGGCGCCAATTCGAGGTTGCGTGGATCGACCTGATCGCAGAGCCCCGCGCGCGCTTCGGCGCAGCGTGTATTGAACGGGCAGCCCTTGGGCCGGTTGAGCGGATGGGGCACCATGCCCTCGATGGCCCGCAGGCGCTGCCCCCTCGCCCGGCGGGCACCGAGCTTGGGAATGGAGGAGAGCAGCGCCAGCGTGTAGGGATGCTGAGGATTGTAGAAAATTTCCTCGACCGGACCGCGTTCGACGACGCGGCCGAGATAGACCACGGCCACTTCATCGGCGATCTCGGCGACCACACCGAGATCGTGGGTGATGAACACCACCCCCATACCCAGTTCGCGCTGCAGATCCGCGATGAGATCGAGGATATTGGCCTGAGTGGTCACATCGAGCGCCGTGGTCGGCTCGTCGGCAATGAGTAAGGCCGGTTCGCAAGCGAGCGCCATGGCGATCATGACGCGCTGGCGCATGCCACCGCTCAATTCAAAGGGATAGTTGTTAAGGCGCTGGCGCGGGTTGGGGATGCCCACCTTGTCGAGCGCGTTGACGGCACGATCGATTGCGGCGGCCTTGCCGATGCGATGGTGGAGCAGGATCTTTTCCACCAGCTGGTCACCGACGCTGTGGATCGGGGAGAGCGAGTTCATCGGCTCCTGGAAGATCATGGCGATGTCGCGACCGCGCACGGCACGGATGGGCTTGCCCGTTGGATCCAGCTTGGCGATGTCGACGGTGGGTTGGCCGGACCGCGTAAAAAGGATCTCGCCACCGGTGACCCGGCCGGGCGAGGCCACGATCTGCAGCAGCGAGCGGGCCAGCATCGACTTGCCCGAGCCGCTTTCGCCCACGATGCAAAGCGTCTTGCCTGAATGAGCGTCGAGATCGACACCGTCCACTGCCCGGATCGTGCCTTCACGCAGGGCGAATTGAACCTGGAGATCGCGAATGGAAAGGAGGGGTTTGTCGCTCATGTGTAGGGATCCGCAGCGTCGCGCAGGCCATCGCCGAGAAAATTGAGGGCGAGGACGGTGATGATGACGAGAACGCCTGGTGTCAGGAGCCACGGCGCTTCGGCGAGGGAGCGGATGTTCTGCGCTTCCTGCAGCAGCACGCCCCAGCTGACGGCGGGCGGGCGGAGACCGATGCCAAGGAAGGACAGCGAGGTTTCGGCGATGATCATGGCGGGGATGGCCAGGGTCACCGAGGCAATGATGTGGGAGACAAAGCCGGGCACCAGATGGCGCCCGATGATGGTCATCTGGCTGGTGCCATCGAGCCGGGCGGCTATCACGAAGGGCTCGTTGCGCCAGGACATGAAGCGGCCACGCACTTCGCGCGCCAGGGACGTCCAGCCGATCAGCGAGATGATCATCGTAATGATCAGATAGACCATGATCGGCGACCAGGTGACCGGGATGGCCGCAGCCAGACCCATCCACAGTGGAATGGTAGGCACCGACATGATGAATTCGATGACGCGCTGGATGAAATTGTCGACCCAGCCGCCGAAGTAGCCCGAAATGCCCCCAAGGATGACGCCGAGCACGAGGCTGATGGCGACCCCGATAAGACCAATCGAGGTCGAGATGCGCGTGCCATAGACGACGCGGCTGAGCACGTCTCGACCTAGACGGTCTGCACCGAGGAGATAGAAGGGCTGGGAGGGATCGACTGGCCCGATGAGATGAATATTGGCCGGGATCAGGTTGAAGAGCTTGTAGTCCTGGCCCTGCACAAAAAAGCTGACGGGAATGATGACGGATTCATCGGGCGCAAAGACGCGGCGCAGTGTGTTGGGGTCGCGCTGGGACGAAAAGCCCGTGACATGGAGGCCGAATTGCGTCTGGCCGGCATCATCCGTGTACCACAGCTTCAGGGGCTGGGGCGCCAGCATGGTATAGGCGGAGTCGTAATGTTCCGGACTGCGCGGCGCGACGAACTCGCAGAAAATGCCGACGAGATAGATTAGCCCGATCACGACCAGACTGGCGAGCGCGAGTTTGTGCTCGGTGAATTTTGTCCAGATCAGTTGGCGCTGGGTGGCCATGCCGACGGACGACGGTTCGTTCTGGGCGATGGTCTCGCTCTCTTGTGTCGCAATCGTCATGGCGGCCCACGACGGCACAAAGCGCGCGCCACGGCGGGCAAAGCACAGGGCTTCACTTGCACGTCCTCCTCTCGCTGCAGGTGCTTTTTGCACCATTTGTTTTGTAACAATTTAGCCAAACAATGAGCACGCAACATGCAAAGCGTCAAGCACATATGTGCCGATATTTTGGTTCACCAATCCCCTGATATGGGAGAACTTATCGGAATACCTTCCATTTTCCGGCATTTTTGCCCAATTTTCCGCCCACACAAAGCTTTGAAGTTTGGTAGTTCGTTTGGAAAGCGATTTCGCGCTCGTTGACAAACGAAACAAAAACAACATAACAAATGAAAAACAACCAAACACGCGATCAGAGGGAGCGTGCCAAGGCACGGATCATGTCTCGCGTCACCATACAAAGCATCGCCGATCATCTCGGCATTTCGAAATTTGCGGTTTCGCGGGCACTGACGGGCAAGCCGGGCGTCAGCGAAGCGACGCGTCTGCAGGTCCACAATGCTGCAACAGAACTGGGCTATCAGAATCGCCGCCGCACGCCGGTGATCGGCACCACGATAGAGGTGATCTTCAGGGATCGGACGGTCGCAAGCCGCGAACTCTGGATCGACGTACAGAACGGAGTCGACAGCGAAGCCGTGCTCAACGGCTACAACATGGCGGTGCGCTGGACCGATGATGCATCGATCCTGAAGCGCCTTGAGACCAACACGGCCGGTTTCGTACTCATCGGCCCGCAAAGCCCAGCTATGTTCGATGCCATATGCAACAGCCCGCTGCCGGCCGTGGTGGTAAATCATGTGGTGCCGCCGCTGCTCGACATCGACCAGATCAGCGCTACGGACATCGAGGCGGGCGTTTATGTGGCGCGTTACCTCGCCAATCTGGGGCATAGGCGAGTCGTCTATGCCCACGGCCGGATGGGCTATCCCGGCCGCTATGCGCGCCTGCGCGGCTTTGCCGAAGCAATCAATGCCATCGAGGGTATGGAACTGCGCGAAATCGCCTTTGCGGATGACCAGGCCGCGAGCGATCTGCGCGATGCGTTGCTGGCCATGGTAAACGCCGATTTCGAACCGACGGCATTCTTCTGCGGCAGCGACGGCGTCGCCGTTACCGTCGTCTCAGAACTCATGCGGATGGGCTTGCGCGTGCCGGAGGATGTCTCGGTCATCGGCCATGCTGACTATGGCATTGCCACCCAAATCTCTCCGCAACTGACCACGGTAAAAATGCCTCATCGACAGATGGGGGTGGCGGCGGTGCGAATCCTGCTCGGCCGGGCCGGAGGTAGTTCGGAACTCGAAGGCCTGCCCGCGCAACGGGTCAGCCTTGTGCCTCAGTTGGTCGAGCGCCAGTCGTCGGGGCCAGCCTCGACCCGGTCCTGGCGCAGCCGACTACGCGGCGCACCGGAAATCTCGACGGTGGAGGGCCAATGAATGGCACAGCGATTGGTGGTCGTATCGAGCGATGTGGACGAAGCCCGCCTTGGCGAAGTAGCCGCGGCCATGCCCAACGCTAGGGTGAAGCGCGCGGGTTCGCTGGCAGAATTGGCCGCGTTGGCGTCTGAGGCCGAAGTGATCGGCGGCCAGGTTCCCGCCGATCTTCTGGCGAAGGCCGTCAAGCTGAGATGGGTACATAGCTGGGCAGCCGGACCTGATGCGCAACTCTATCCTGAATTTGTCGATCACCGCGCGCAGTTGACATCGTCGGCGGGCAATGGGGCCATTCCGCTGGCTGAACACGCCATGATGTTGATGATGATGCTCAATCGCGATGCGGGGCGCTGGTTCGAGGCACAACGTGAACGGCGTTGGGCTCGCCACACCCATGGCGAACTCAACGGCCAGACCCTTGGCATTATCGGCGCCGGTCATTCGGGCACCGACCTGGCGCTCAAGGCGAAGGCTTTCCATATGCGCGTCATTGGCTTGCGTCGCCGCAACCTGCCGGCAGAAAATTATGACGAATTCTATCCCCAAGACTGCCTGCACGACTTTCTCGGCCAATGCGACCACGTGGTGATTACCGCGCCTTTGACCGATGACACGCGCGGCCTGATAGACGCCGAGGCCATTGCAGCCATGAAGCCATCGGCCTTCATCATCTGCTTTTCGCGAGGCGGCATTATCGACGATAATGCTCTCATCGTCGCCTTGCGCGAGCGGCGCATTGCCGGGGCGGGTCTTGATGCCCATGGCGTCGAGCCATTGCCGCCTGATTCAGAATTCTGGACCCTGCCCAATACTATCGTCACGCCGCATAACGGCGCCACGACGCCGGGCACGAGGGAACGCGGCTTCCAGATTTTTCTCGAAAACCTTCGGCGCTACAGCGCCAACCAGCACATGATCAACCTCGTCGACAAACAGGCGGGATATTGAACCCAAGGGAGATCTGAACATGATCGGATTCATCGGCCTGGGCGTCATGGGACGCCCCATGGCCCAGCATCTTATTGCCACCGGCCAGAAGGTCTTTCTGCATCGTATCAAGCCCGAGAGCCAGTTCCTGGTCGACCAGGGCGGCATTGCGGTGGACAGCGCCCGCGACGTCGCTGCGAAGGCCGAGATTATCATTCTCATGCTGCCCGATACGCCTGACGTCGAACATGTGCTGTTCGGCAGCAATGGCGTGGCCGAGGGGCTGACGGAGGGCAAGCTCGTCATCGACATGAGTTCGATCTCCCCGGTTGCCACCAAAACCTTTGCGCAGCAGTTGCGCGCTAAGGGTGTGGGTTATCTCGATGCGCCTGTATCGGGCGGCGAAGTGGGGGCGCGCAACGCGGCGCTCACCATCATGTGCGGCGGCAGCGATGAAGACTTCGCCCGCGCCCTGCCGCTGCTCGAAAAGATGGGCAAGGCCATCACCCATGTGGGGGCCAATGGCGACGGACAAACTGCCAAGGTCGCCAACCAGATCATCGTCGGCCTCACTATCGGTGCTGTGGCCGAAGCCTTAACCTTTGCCCAAAAGGCCGGCGCCGATATCGGCAAGGTGCGCGAGGCGCTGATGGGCGGCTTTGCCTCTTCGCGCATTCTCGAAGTGCACGGTCAGCGCATGATCGACAAGACCTTCGATCCCGGGTTCCGCATTCGCCTCCATCGCAAGGACCTGTCGCTCGCCGCCGACGCGGCCAAAGCCATGGATCTGGCCCTTCCCGCAACCGCGCTCACCCAGCAGTTGATGAACGCCGCAGTCGGCCTGGGACTTGGGGATAAGGACCACTCGGCGCTGATCGAAGTGTTTGGCGCACTATCCGCCGCCAAGGACTAGGCGTACATCTCACCCTCGGGGAAACTCCGAGGGCCTAATGGCGCGCGTAACCGTTCAATCCATAGCCGACCAGTTGGGATTGTCGAAATTCGCAGTGTCGCGCGCTCTGAGTGGGCACTCCGGCGTCAGCGCCACGACGCGCGCTGCCGTGGTCGAACTGGCCGAGCGCCTTGGCTACAGTCCCCGCAGCCGGCCTCAAGCGACAAAAACCAGCATCGAGATTATCTATCACGACCCCGATGTGATGTATCGCAACCTCTGGACCGAGGTGCAGGCCGGCGCCCAGATCGAAGCGACGCAGCGCGAAGTGAGCGCTGCGGTGCGCCTGACCGACGATCCCGCCGTGATTGCCGAGTTGGGCAAGACCGCAGATGGCTTCATGCTGCTCGGCCCGCATGACGATATTATTCTCGAGGCTGCCCGCAACACCGGCAGGCCCTGTATTCGTGTCGGCGATCCTCTGCCCCCTCTCGACGTAATGGACTATGTATCCGGCGTCGACGAGGAGGGCGCGAGCGCTGTGGCGCAGTATCTCCTCGCCGAGGGGCATCGAAGCTTCGTCTATGTCCATGGCAAGCTTGGTTTTCCCCGTCGCATGGCTCGCTATCGCAGTTTCCTCGAGGTCATCGAGGGACACGAGGGCGTCGGGGTGCGGGAACTGGTGCTGAGCGACGACAGCGCACCCGGTGAATTCAGCGACGCCTTGGTAGCACTACAGAAAGACGGCGTTCGCCCGACCGGCTTTTTCTGCGGCTCGGACTATGTCGCGGTCACCGTCCTGACCGAATTGTTGCGCATGGGCATTCACGTACCGGAACAGGCCTCGGTGGTTGGCTATGCCGACTATGTCGTGGCGCAGCACACCTCCCCGGCCCTGACCACCGTGCGCGTACCCTTCCGCCAAATGGGCGCCGTCGCCATGCGCCAGTTGCTCAGCCGCATCGGCGGCGTCGGCATAAGCAACGACTTGCCGCCACAGCGGATCGGGCTCGTTCCCAAACTCATCCTGCGTGGCTCGAGCGGACGCGCGCCCTAAGGGCGGGTTCGCCAATAGAGCAAGTCGTCACAGAGAGACTAACCGCGGGCACAAATCCGGCGCCCCACCTGCGCGCCAATACCAATGCGGCGGAAACCACCTCGAGAGCTCGTAAAGGAGGTCCACACATCGGGTCATCTGTCGCCGACCCGAGTGCCGTTAGCGGTAACGGTCATGATGCCGAACCCAATCCATTCCTTCGCCCTCATTGCGGCCTTTCGGAGCGATATCGAGCATTGCGTAGGTGCCCATCATAACTTCCACACCACGCCCGTAGGTTGAGTAGGTTCGGAAAACGCGCCCTTCCTCATCCTTGTAGAAGGCACTGACACCTGGCCACTCCTCGCCGGTCGCGCCCCACTCACCGAAATTATAGTCGATGTGTCCGCTTGCGATTTCCTCTGGCGAGAAGCTGACACGAAAATCGAAGTTGAACGCGTTGTCATGAGAGGACACCCACTGGAAGTTCCAGCCCATACGGGCACGATAAGCCTCGATCTCGGCCAGGGTTGCCCTCGACACAGCGACCATTGTCACGTCGTGATTGGCAAGATGCTTGTTCATGCCATCTGTGTGGTCGGCCATGAATGAGCAACTCTTGCATCCCTGCCGCCAGCCGGAAGGGAACATAAAATGCTGCACGAGCAGTTGGGATCGACCATCGAAGAGATCGGCCAGCGTCTTGGGCCCTTCGACAGAGGCAAAGACGTATTCCTTCTTCACCTCGACCCATGGCAACGCCATCCGCTTGTGGCGGACCGCGTCTTTAAGCTTCGTGAGTTCCTTTTCGGAGGCGAGCAGCTCTCGCCGGCTTTCCAGCCATTCCTCCTGTGAAACGACTTCATGCTGGAGCATCATCTTTGGCTATCCTGTGGTTCGTTTTCATGCTCCAAACCATGCCCGATCAGCGTCAACCACGTAGGCAGATGGACCAGGCTCATCAGCAGGTACATCAGCCCCATATCGTGGAACGCGAATGTCGCGGAGCTCGACATACAGGCGACGCCGCCGCTGGGTGTCAGCAGCGACAGGCACGCGAGCACACAGAAGAGTGGTGACGCCGCGAGGCGTATCCACTTCGCCAGGGCGAGCTCCAATGTCGGCTTGCGCTGGCCTATCATGTGATTGGTGTTGTCGTGCATCTTGCTGGTCTTGGCTTGGATGCTCGAAGATAGTGACAGGACAGATAAGTCAGTGAGTTACAAATCTGGCATGATTGCCCGGCCCCTGCTCAACGACACCGCGAGACCCTAGACGGCACGAATGGATTCCACCCTGAATTCAGCAGCACTGGCGCTTTCCAGCGGCGACATTCTGGGTGCGCTCAATCGTATAGCTCTGCGCGACGACCCGGACGCGCTCGCCATGCGTGGCATCGCCATGGCGCAATTGGGGGAGTTGCCACGAGCTCGTGAACTGCTTCGCTCGGCAGCCAAGAAATTTGGACCGGAAAGCGTTGCAAGAGCACGCTGCGTTCTGGCGGACGCGGAGATCGCCCTGGTATCGCGAGACCTCATGTGGCCGGTGGCAAGCCTGGAAGCTGCGGGTCGAATCCTTCTGCAGCGAGGCGATATCCTGAATGCCGCTCATGCCTCTATTGTCGTCGCGCGCCGGCATCTGCTTCTCGGACACCTTGAACTTGCCGCGGCATGCCTCGCCGACCTCGACACGCTTTCGCTCTCCCCCGCCCTGTCAGCCAGCAAGGACTTGGTCTTGGCCGGCATCGAGATCAGGCGTCTGCATGCGAGCACAGCGCGATCAGCATTGGCTCGAGCCGAATACGCTGCGCACCGGTCAGGCATCGCTGCCCTGATGGGCGAAGTAGCAGAAGCGCAACGTTCACTCGATGAGCCTGCAGCCCTGCTCCATCATGCCGGCAGCACTCAGCCAATCGCACTTGATGGGATTGAACGGCTGCTGACGTCGAATGTGCTCGTGTTCGACGCATCGCGAAATGTACTCCGATCTGGGGAGACAATCGTCTCGCTGGCTTCTCGCCCGATCCTGATGTCTCTGGCAGTTGGGCTTGCGGAGGCTTGGCCACGTGCCGCGACACGGGAAGTCCTGCTCTCCCAGGTGTTCGGAGCCCGACATGCCGACGAGTCCCATCGAACTCGGCTGCGCGTGGAAGTCACCCGGTTGCGTAAGCTTCTTGCGCCCTTGGCGACCATATCTGCGACCAAGAAAGGCTTCCGTCTGGTGCCCATGGCAGGTGACGTTGCCGTGCTGACACACCCCATGAGAGGGCAGGACGCATTGATAATGGCGTTGCTGGCAGATGGTGAACTGTGGTCGAGCTCGGCACTTGCCATGGTTCTTGGCTTGAGCACCCGTTCCGTGCAGCGGTCACTTCAGGGGCTACAAGAAGCGGGCAAGATCCAGTCGATTGGTCGAGCGCGCAGCTTGCGTTGGACGGCTCTTGCCGTCCCAGGCTTTCCCATGAGCTTACTGTTGCCGGGCGTGGCCTGATTTTCAGTCTTTGCTCACAATCCTGATCAGGCCGCTATTGCCGCCACCGCAGAAAAACCGCCCTGCCCCATCGGACTCGACGCCAGACACGGCCACTCCCGGCATTTCTAATGTCGCTAGTTCATCGCCGCCATCAGGATCGATCCGGGCGAGACCGCCACTGCCATCTTCCGAATAGCCGTGCCACAACTCTCCATCGACCCAGGTCACCCCGGTCACGAAGCGGCTGGTGGAAATAGCGCGGATAACCTCTCCAGTGCCCGGATCGATCTGAACGATTTGGCGATCGCGATATTGCCCGACCCAAAGGTAACCATCTGACCAGGCTAGGCCGGAATCCCTCCCGCGTCCGGGCGCAGGAATTGTGGAAACGACGTTGCCGGTCGCAGGGTCGATCTTTTGGATCAGATCATCGGCAATCTGGAAAAGGTGACAACCATCAAATGCAGTGCCCGCGTGAGCCGCGACGGGCAGTGCTCGCACTTCCGTTCCGTCTTCAGGGTCGAATGCCCGAACATGCGTGCCGGTAGCAGCCCATACGAGCCGACCGTCGTAACTGACACCGTGAACGGGTCCATCGGCATTCGCAGTGAATTGGCCGATTACCTGGGCGTGCTGTTTCATCACTTGTCTCCGGCTATGGATATGCTTCGTGCTGGGCAGTCCCCGGCGAAGGTAACAGATGCAGCGGCCCATACTGGAGTTACATACCTGTCGGTTGAGCCCTTATTTCGGTTGGCCGATCCGCTGGCGACGCCCAGAGGAGCAGCCATCGACGGTAAGCTCAGGCGTGATAGGTCCTGTTGAACGGCCGCCTTTCCGCGCTCCCAGCGATCGGGCACGCCCACTTGGTTCGAGTCTTGCTTTGCAAAGCACCTCACCATGAGGGCTGCTGGGAGGGCTTCAGACCCCGTCCAAAATCCGCTTGTGATCGAGATCGAGGCATGTGACGAGGGCGTTGCGTGCCTCTTCTCCTTTGCCGGTTTCGATGGCGAGAACGACTTTTTCCAGCCCCGCCACTGTGGCTTCGCAATAGGCCATGACCGTGTCGCTGCGCCGCGTCAGAGCGACGGCGAGCAACAGCTCTACGACGCCCACGACGGCGCGCAAAAGGGTGTTCTGCGAGCTTTCGGCGATAAGGCTGTGGACTTCCAAGCAAGCTAGGCCGAACTGTTCGAGGCTGTCGCCTGAGGTCGCGGCCTGATGCAGCCAGTATTTCATCAGGCGGACATGTTCAGCCGTCCGATGACGCGCGGCACCTTCCACGGCGGGCAGTTCCAACGCGGCGCGGACTTCGAAGAGGTTTTCGTAAAAGCGCCGGTCCGGCGGGGCGTGAAAGTGCCAGGCGAGGACCTGAGAGTCGAAAAAGTTCCAGCGGCTTTTGTGGGAGACGCGGGTGCCCACCTTGGGGCGGGCTTCGACGAGACCCTTGGCTTCGAGCGTCTTCACCGCCTCGCGCAGCACTGTGCGGGAGACGCCATAGGTTTCCATCATGACGGCATCGCTGGCCAAAACGGAGCCGACCGGGAACTCACCGCTGACGATGGCCCGGCCGATTTCGTTGATCACGAAAGTATGGAAATTGCGCGCAGCGTGCCGGCCCGAAAGCGACCGGATAAGGCTGCCAGCTTCGATCATGACGTCTTCGCCTTAGGCCTTCTGGGCTTTTTCTCCGGGTGCGGACGCAACGAATATCAGGCGCTGCAGCACGATGAACAGGAACAATAGAATGCCGATGACGATTTTCGTCCACCAGCTCGATAGCGTGCCATCGAAGATGATGTAGGTCTGCACGAGACCCAGCAGCATCACGCCGATGAAGGTGCCGAGGACGAAGCCATAGCCCCCTGTGAGGATTGTGCCGCCGATGACCACGGCACTGATGGCGTCAAGCTCGACGCCGACCGCGGCCAGCGGATAGCCGGCCGAGGTATAGAGGGAAAAGACGATTCCCGAAATGGCGGCGAGGACGGAAGAGAGCGTGTAGATGGCAACGGTCGTGCGCGCCACCGGCACGCCCATCAGCGAGGCCGAAACCGGATTGCCGCCGAGGGCATAGACATAGGAGCCGAATTTCGTGCGGTGCGCGATGAGCGCGCCGACGATGAAGATGGCGACCATGGTGAGCCCGATGAAACTCAGACGGCCGCCACCGGGGAGGCGAATGGTTAGGTCGGAAATCCAGGCATAGAATTCGTGATAGATGGGCACGGAATCGCGCGTGATGACCGAGGCGCCGCCGCGGGCGAGGAACATGCCGGCGAGTGTGACAATGAAGGCGGGCACCTGGAGATAGTGTATCGCGAGGCCCATGGTGGCGCCGAAAGTGCCGGCCACGATGATGGCGATGGCGAAGGCGAAGAGCGGGTGCATGCCAGCCCAGGTGATCAGCACCGCCACGAGCACGCCGGTAAAGCCGATGACCGCGCCGACCGAGAGATCAATACCGCCCGAGAGAATGACAAAGGTCATGCCGACGGCGGCAATGCCGAGGAAGGCGTTGTCGGTTAGGAAATTGCCCAGCACCCGGGTCGAGAACATGGACGGAAACTGCATGACTGCCAGGGCATAGGCGATGGCAAAGATCAGCGCTGTAGCGAGAAGGGGGCGAAGGGAGCGGTTCATTTCGCAGCGACCTTGGCGGCTGGCTTCAGACGGGGCGGAGCGAGGCGGCTCGCCAAGGGCGACTGGATGACAAGGACGATGAAGATCAGTCCGGCTTTGACGATCAGGTTGAATTCGGGCGGGAAGCCCGAGACCAGAATGCCGGTATTCATCGCCTGGATGATGAGGGCGCCGACGACGGCCAGCGGCACGGAGAAGCGGCCGCCGAGGAGCGAGGTGCCGCCGATGACCACGGCAAGGATCGCGTCGAGTTCGAGCCAGAGGCCGGCATTGTTGGCATCGGCGCCGCGGATGTCGCCCGCCACGATGATGCCGGCAATGGCGGCGCAGAGGCCGGAGAGGCTGTAGACGAGCAGCAGCAGCATGCGACTACGGATGCCGGCAAGGCTTGCCGCGGCGCGATTGACGCCGACGGCTTCGATGAAGAGGCCGATGGCGGTGCGGCGGACGACGAGGGTGACGATGATGGTCAGCACCAGGGCGATGACGGCGGCCATGGGGAAGCCGAGGAAGGAGCCGGTGCCGATATAGATCAGCAGGGGATCGTTGAAGGTGACAATAAACCCTTCGGTGATCAGCTGGGCGATGCCGCGACCGGCGACCATGAGGACGAGGGTGGCGATGATCGGCTGGATATCGAGCACGGCAACGAGGATGCCGTTCCAGAGGCCGCAGAGGAGGCCGACGACGAGGGCGGCGACAACGGCGATGGGCGCGGGATAGCCGGCGACGACCATGGTGGCGGCGACGGCGCCGGCCACGGCCATGACGGCGCCGACGGAGAGATCGACGCCCTTGGTGGCGATGACGCCGACCATGCCGACAGCGAGAATGGCGACCGGGGCGCCGCGATTGAGCACGTCAATCAGCGAGCCAAAGAAGCGGCCATCCTGCCAGGTGACGCGGAAGAAATTGGGGAACAGAAGCCAGTTGATCAGCAGTACGCCGACAAGGGCGAGGAGCTGTGGATTGGCGAGTTTGAGGAGCGAACGACGGATCATGCAGAAACTCCGTCTTTATGATTGGCGATGGCCTGCACGATGACCCCGGGATTGATGTTTTCGCCATTGAGCTCGGCGACCAGCTCGCGATCACGCATGACGACGATGCGCGAGGAATAGGCGACGACCTCGTCGAGCTCGGAGGAGATGACGACCAGCGCCAGACCTTCATCGCGCAGGCGATTGATGGTGCGGACGATTTCGGCATGGGCGCCGACATCGATGCCGCGCGTCGGTTCGTCGAGAATGAGGAAGGCAGGATCGGTGGCGAGCCAGCGCGAGAGGATGACCTTTTGCTGATTGCCGCCCGAAAGCAGTTTTACCGGCATATCAAGCGAGGCGGCGCGGATATCCATGGCTTCGCCGAAACGGCCGGCGATTTCGAGCTGTTCGTCGCGATTGAGGGCGCTGAACCAGCCCAGCTTTCCTTGCAGCGCAATGACGATGTTTTCGCGCACCGAGAGATCGCCAAAGATGCCTTCGGCTTTTCGATCCTCGGGGCAAAAGCCGAAGCCGTGGGCGATGGCGTCGGTAGGGCGGGCGATGGAAGTTTGGATGCCGGCAACGGCGACGGTGCCTTCGTCGGCCGCGTCGGCGCCGAACATGATGCGGGCCATTTCGGTGCGGCCGGAACCAAGGAGACCGGCGACGCCGACGACTTCGCCTTTGTGAATGGTGAGATTGAACGGCTGGACGCTGCGCTTGCGGCCGTAATTCTTGAAATCAAGCAGCACTTCGCCGAGGGGGCGGTTCTCTTCGAGTTTTGTGGCGCCGGAAAACGCAATATCCTTGCCGAGCATGAGGCGAACGACGTCGGTGCGCGTCAGGTTGTCGAGGGCTTTTGTGTCGATCAGCTTGCCATTGCGCAGGATGGTCACGCGGTCGGCAATGGCAAAGACCTGGTCGAGGAAATGGGTGATGAAGACGACGGCGAGGCCGGATTTTTTCAGGTCGGCGATGATCTCGAAGAGGCGCTCCACCTCATTGCGGTCGAGGGATGCGGTTGGCTCGTCAAGGATTAAAACCTTGCCGGAGAGTTCGACGGCGCGGGCGATGGCGACGATCTGCTGCACGGCGACGGAATGGGCGCCGAGTTCGCTCGAGGGATCGATGTCGAGACCGTAACGAGCGAGGACTGTCCTTGAGTCTCGCTCCATCTTTCGGCGATCCACAAAGCCGAAGCGGGTGGGCTGGTGGCCGAGATAGAGGTTTTCGGCAACGGACCGGTTGGGCAGGAGATTGACCTCCTGATAGACCGTGCCGATGCCATAGGTCTGCGCATGCTGGGGATTATTGAGGCTGACCGGGAAACCATCGACAAGTACTTCGCCCAAAGTGGGCTGATAGGCGCCGGTGAGAATTTTGATCAGTGTCGATTTTCCGGCGCCGTTTTCGCCGAGGAGCGCATGGACCTCGCCCGGTTTCAGGCCGAAGTCGACCTTATCGAGCGCTACGTGATTACCAAAGATCTTGACGATCCCGCGCGCTTCAAGCGCGTAGCCGGTCTCCGCCATTGCCTCTCCCCCGCCGCCCTTTGGAGCGGTCTAGTCCATTCAGTGTCGCCCGTTCCGCTCACTGTGTCATCCCCCGCGAAAGCGGGGACCTCCGTTTCGAAACAGGGGTTCCCGCTTTCGCGGGAATGACACAGTGGAAAGGTGGGCAGCGGCGGCGTGCGCCGCTGCCCGGACAGGATGCCTAACTTAGTACCCAAGACCCTTGCGGCGTTCGTATTCGCCGGCCGGATCGTCAGCCGACGTATAGAGCTTGGACTCGGTGATGATGAACTTTTCCGGCTCGGTGCCGTCTGCGAGATATGCAGCAAGAGCGTCGAAGGCTGGGCCGGCCATGTTCGGGGTCAGTTCGACGGTGGCATTGGCTTCGCCAGCCGCGATGGCGGTGAAGATATCGGGCACGGCGTCGATGGACACGACGAGAATGTCGGTGCCAGGCTTGAGACCAGCATCCTTGATGGCCTGGATGGCGCCGACGGCCATGTCGTCATTGTGGGCATAGACCGCGCAGATATCGGCGCCGCCATTGGAAGACTTCAGGAAGGCTTCCATGACTTCCTTGCCCTTGGAGCGGGTGAAGTCACCGGTCTGGCTCTGGGTGATCTTGATGTTGGCAGCGCTGGCTATGCCTTCCTCAAAACCCTGCTTGCGATTGATGGCCGGGCTCGAACCCACAGTGCCCTGCAGTTCGACGACATTGCAGTCCTTGCCAGCAACCTGATTGACTAGCCATTCGCCGGCCACGCGGCCTTCGAGGACCTGGTCGGACGCAACGGAGGTCAGGTACAGGTCTTCCGGCGCATCGACGCCGCGATCGAGCAGGACGACCGGAATTTCCGCCTCCTGGGCTTCCTTGAGCACATCTTCCCAACCGGTGGCGACAACGGGGGCGATGAGGATGGCATCAACGCCCTGGGCGATGAAGCCGCGCAGGGCTTTGATCTGGTTTTCCTGCTTCTGCTGGGCGTCGGCAAACTTCAGATCGACGCCACGGGCTTCCGCTTCCTGCTTGGTCACGGACGTTTCGGCCGCGCGCCAGCCCGATTCCGAGCCGATCTGCGAAAAGCCGATAACCTTGCCGGTCAGGTCCTGCGCAAAGGCAGCAGTGGACAAGGCAGTAGCGAGGCCGGCCGCGATGGCCAGCTTGGTAATGATGCTCACGATGGATCCTCCCAAAAAACCGCCCGGCGTTTCGCTTCGGGCAGTGAGGGGACGCTATATAAAGTACTATTATATGTAAAGAGGGTTCGGAACGGGAACGAAACACGGCGGCCCAAGGGCCGCCGTATCGACATCGCGACACCTCGCGAAGGACGCCAATTGAACGTTGCATATGCCGACCGCACATCGCTGCCAAAGCTTCATCCTGGCCCGCTCAGCTCTGGCATGGTCATCCTATCGCAAGTTTTCGATCAATGCGGAGTGATCCTTGTCACCGAGGCCGTCGGCCACCGCCTTGGCAGCCGAGTGCTGCGCGGTCGCATGGAACGCCTGTTCGGCCTGCGCGAGGCGCTGCTGAGCGTTGACGAGGCAAGCGTCGTCGAACTGCAATTTGGCGAGGAGGGCTTGCCAATGCCTTCCTGGCGCTCAAGACCGAGGGGGAACTGCCGACGGCGCTGTTCTGCGCCCATGGCAGCCTCGGGGTCCATGTCGTTTCCGAACTCCACCGCATGGGACTAAGGGGCCCGACGACATTTTCGGCGGTCGGCTATGGCGACTTCGCTGCGGCGACGCAGATTTCGCCGCCACTGACCACGGCGCGCCTGCCCGGCGCCGATATGGGCATTGCGGCCTTCCGGCTCCTGCTCGAACGCATGAACAGCAACCACCCCTGCCGCCACGGCGGTTGATGCTGGTGCCGCAACTGGTCGAGCGCGCTTCGGTCAGAGCCGTGTCCAAAGGTCTAGACTGACACGGCGCATGCACGGATTTGATCCCATGCACCTTTTGACCAATACCAAATGCACTTCGCCGGTTGGCCGACGGGTGTGCGCCTAATATTTTAATTGCCGTTCGAAAAAGGCGGCGAGTTTGCCGTAAGCGAAGCGGGTGAGGGTGCGGTCCTGTTTCGCCCAGGCGTGGCCGGTGCCTGGCAGTGAGACCAATTCGAACGTTTTGCCCTGACGGATGAGCTTTTCGACGAGCGCCATCGTGTCGGCATAAAGAACCACTTCGTCCTTGGTGCCATGGAGGATAGTAAGTGCATCTTCGAGACCGGCGCTGTGGAACAAAGCCGACTGGGCGCGGTAGCGCTCGATATAGTCTTCACCCTCGGTGAGGCCCATGATCCAGCCTTGTTCCGGGTAGGCGTGCCAGACATTCGTGGCCGGCGCCCCGGCAAAGCCGGCGGCGTAGAAGCCCGGCTTCTTGAACAGCGACATCAGCGTCATCAGGCCGCCATAGCTGGAACCCCAGATGCCGACGCGCTTGGCATCGGCATAGCCAAGCGCGCAGAGCGTCGTGACGCAATCAGCGATGTCGTCGATATCCTGTGTGCCATAGCTGTTCAGCATTGCCCGGTTCCAGTCGCGGCCGCGGCCGAAACTGCCGCGGATTTCCGGGCTGACCACGACGAAGCCGCGCGAGGCGAGATATTGATCGATGCCCCAGCTCGGATGCGCGGCGCGGCCGCCCCACTGGTTGAGCAGACCGTCTGAATAGACCGAACCGACCACCATGGGGTTGGTGCCATTGGGCTCGAAGCCGGGCGGCAGCATAACGCGCGCCATCAGCTCGGCGCCGTCGACATGGCTCTTGAAGGTGACATAGCGCACCTCACCCCAGCGTCTTTCCGCAAAAGCAGGCGGCGGCGAGTGAGTGACTTTTTCCGGTGTACTACTGCCCGGCAGTGTCTGCACGAACAGTTCAGGCGGCGTCATGTCATCGCTGAACAGATCGGCGAAGGCACTGAAATCCGGCGCAAAAGTCGGGACATGGATGCCGGCCGGGCCAGTCAGGCGCGACACGTCACCGCCGGCCATCGGCACAGAATAGACATGGCGCTCGGCCGGATGGGCTTCATTGCTGATGAAATAGATCGTGCCGCTCGCGGCATTGAGGGTGAACTCGGCGATCTCCCAGGGACCCGAAGTGATCGGTTCAAGCGCCGCGCCCTGCCCCGGCAAGCGATGCAGATGATTGAAACCATCGCGATCGGTAAGGACGATCAGGCCCCTTCCGTCGGGCGCGAAGGCTACCTGCCAGTCGGGTCGGATTTTGACCGGATCATGCGCGGCATAATGGATGCCGCGGGCCCCGCTCGACGTATCGAACATGAAGATGGTGTGGTGCTTGATCGACAGGTCGCTGCTGCTGATGAACAGCGATTTTCCATCGCCCGAGACCCCAAAACCCCAGATCGCATCCTCGGCATCCGGCCGCTCGAACCAGGCCAAATCGCCGCCATCGACGCCAACCAGGCCAACGCGGCGACGGGTGAGCAGGTCACCGGGAAAGGCGCGCACAAAGCGATCCTTCCGTGCCTCGCCCTGTGAGTCATAGGAGATTTCGATCTTTCGCGTATTGGTGTCGTCGGCCTCGACGAAGACGAGACGTCCATCCGCGGTCCAATGGAAAGACTCAACGCCGACAAAGCGCGACCCGGCCACAGCTACATTTGGCCGCGCTGCCATGTCGGCCGCGACCGTCATCAAAGAATTGCCGGCGAGAAATGCCAAAGTGGCGCCATCCGCCGAGGCGGCAATGGCGCTAACGCCACCGGTGCCGATGGCCAGCGGCTGCACCTTGCCGTCGAGGGAAACCATGTAGAGTTGCCCCAGCAGCACGAAGGCCAGCCGACCCTCGCTCAGCCAGGCGAGCTCCGAAATTCCGCCCGGCTCGCCGCTCGTCCTGCCAACGCCGAGCTGGGTCAGGCGACGCCGCGACTTGCCGGCGACATCCCAGATCCAGATATCGCGAAACGTATGACCCGCATCGTTCCAGAGGAAGACGAGGCGCTGGCCGTCCCCCGACCAGGCGGCAGCCGTCGGCAGCGTGCCGATAATGCTGGGCTCGCTATAGAGCGTTTCGAAGGTCAGCGGGGCGGCAGCGGTCTCGGTGGTCATTAAAATCTCTTGGCGAAACGGGCAGGATAAAACTCAGACCCTGGGGCTGAGGTCGGTCTTGTAGATTTCGCCTTCCTTCATGATCAGGCGCAGGTTCTTTTCCGGCTCGGTGAGTACCGAAATATCCTTGAGCGGATCACCATCGACCACCAGGATATCGGCGGTGGCGCCCGGGGCGATGACGCCCAGGTCGGGCCGCTGCACGATTTCGGCATTGATCGAGGTTGCCGACTTCAGCACATCCACCGGTCGCTGCACGCGGGCGCGGATAGTCAGCTCCTGCAACTGGGCAAATTCCATGTCGCCCATCAGATCGGTGCCAAAACCGAGCTTTACGCCGGCATCCTCGCAAAGGCCGAGCATCACGATGCCGGCATCGTTGACCATGTTGAGCTTCTGCATGACATAGCGCGAGAGGCCCAGGCGCTCGCCATGCTGCGCGGTGACTTCATAGGCAACCAGCGTCGGCACGACATAGGCATTGGCCGCGGCGACCATGGCTGCGGTTTCTCTGTTGATCAGGTTGGCATGCTCGATGGTGCGCACGCCGGCGCGGATCGAATGGGCGATCGCTGCGCTTTCATAGGCATGGGCGCAGACATATTTGCCGCGCACCGCTGCCTCACGCACCACGGTGCGGAGCTCTTCTTCGCTATATTGCGGGATCTCTATGGCATCGTTGGGAGAACCGACGCCGCCCGAAGCCAACACCTTGATATGGTCGGCGCCCTTGCGCAGTTCGTTCCGCACAACGCTGCGGAGATTGTCGACACCCTCAACGATGCGGCAGGTAAAATAGAAGGCGCTCGAATTGAGATCGATATCGAGGCTTTCGTCGGTCGTGCTGCGATGGTCGCCATGGCCGCCGATCTGGCTCAGCGCCGGGCCCCCGACAAACAGCCGCGGGCCCGGAATATAGCCCTGAGCGATGGCATTGCGGATGCCAACATCGCCGCCGGCCACGTCGCGCACGCTGGTGAAGCCGCGATCGAGCATCTTGCGGATGCGCGGCACGGCCCGCGCCGTCATCTCGGTCAGCGCGATATTGCGGTCATGCTCGGCGACGAGGTTGATGGCGAAGACGTGCGCGTGCGCATCGATCAGGCCGGGCATCAGCGTGCGTCCGCCAACGTCATATTCGGTGACGCCCGCGCCGGAAACCGAGTTCTCGGTGACGGCCTCTATACGCCCATCGACCACGAGAACGTTCATGCCCGGAATGGCGTCGTCACTGCGCCCGTCAAAGAGCGTGGCATTGGTAAAAGCATAGGCTGCCATGGTAATTCCTCCGGCCGGACACGTGCATACCGGCCGCGATCAGCCGATGGTCGGCCACTAATGTGTCGGCATCATCGGTGGCTGTAAAGCCATTTGATCAAAAAATCACAAACACCTGCTGTGCACCGGCTGCCCGCCTCTGAATGGCGTTTTGCACAGCCGGGGTCGTTGACAGCGCCGCAAACCGCCCACTACTATCGCCGCGTTTGATCAAATGCTCAGACATGAATTTTCAGGCCAGAGGGGAAGCATGGCCCGACTTTTTGCGAGCGTGATCGTCGAGGTTTGAAGGGAACTGCCGGATTGGCAGAAAGGGAAAAAATGACACATCGGACATCTGCGAGGATCGCCCTCGCCGGGCTGACGCTCGCGCTGATGAGTTCTGTGGGCGCTATCGCACAGGACGCCCAGACGGGCGGCACGCTGCGGATTCTGGGAACGGCTGAGGTTGATCGTTTCGACACGGTGCCGCCGGCCACCGCTGATACCGGCAGCTTCTTCCGCGCCGTGACGCGGCAGCTGATCAATTTCGCCGCTTCGGAAGATCCGGACGAACAGATCGCGCCACAGGCCGACCTTGCAGACAGCGTGCCCGTGCCGACCGACGAGGGCCTGACCTATACGTTCAAGCTGCGTCAGGGCGCCAATTGGGATGCGCCGGATGGCGCGCGCCAGATCGTTGCGGCCGACGTGGAACGCGGCTTCATGCGCCTCTGCAACCCATCCCTTCCGGCCCCGGCTGTTTCGTACTTTGAAGACCTCATCGTCGGCTTTGCTGACTTCTGCGCCGGCTTTGCCGATGTCGAGCCGACCGCCGAGGCAATGAAGGCTTATATCGAGGCCAATGACGTCGCCGGCATCGAGACGCCGTCGGACGACACCGTCATCTTCCGCCTCAAGTATGCGGCCAATGACTTCATTTACCTCCTCACCCTGCCGGTCACGACGCCTGCACCGGTGGAAGTACTCGACTACCTACCGGACAGCCCGGAATATCGCGAGAACTTCATTTCGAGCGGCCCCTACACCATCGAGTCCTATGTGCCCGACACGCAGGTCACGCTGGTGCGCAACCCCGCCTGGCAGGCCGAGAGCGACCCGCTGCGCAAGGCTTATGTCGACACGATCGAAGTCATCGCCGGAGTGCAGCCCGATGCTGCCATGCAGCAACTGCAGTCCGGCGACGGCGACATGCTCTATGACATCAACGTTCCGCCCGTAACGGTGCAGATGCTGAGCATGCAGGGCGACGAGAAGATCTCGACGCTGGCCGAGGGTTCCTCGCGCATGATCTGGATCAACACCGTCTCGGAGAACAATGACGGCGCCCTACGCAATCCGCTGGTGCGCCAGGCGCTGAACTATGCTGTCAACAAGGCGGCCATCGTGCAGCAGCTGGGCGGGCCGGAATTCGCCACCCCGCTCAACGGCATCTTCCCGCTCGGCATCCTGGGCCACCACGATTTCGCGCCCTATCCGAGCAACAACAGCGAAGGCGATGTCGCCAAGGCCAAGGAACTGCTGGCCGAAGCCGGCTACCCCGATGGCCTGTCGCTGAAAATGCCGTTCCGGAATGCCGGAAATGGCGCTGCCGAAGCCCAGGTGCTGCAGGCAAGTCTCGAAGCCGCCGGCTTCAAGATCGAGCTGGTACCGACCCCGGCCTCCGACTTCTATCCGCGCCTGATAACCAATTTCGACAATGCCCTCAATGGCGTGTGGGACCTGGTGCCATCGGGCTGGTCGCCGGATTGGCCGGGCGGGGCCGCGCGCTCCATTTTCCAGCCGCAATATACCTATGACGGCACCCACGGCACCTTCAACTTCTCGGACTACAACAACGAGGCTGCCAACGAAGTCGCCGCCCGCGCGCTGGCCACCTCCGACCTGGCCGAGGCGGCGAAGCTCTGGAACGAGGTCGACGAGATCGTCATGGCCGATCCCCCGACCGTGCCGCTGATCTCTCAGACCACGGTTCTCTACCATGGCATCGCCGTCCAGAACTTCCTGCCCTATGCCGCTGGCGGCAATGGCGACTGGACCAATGTCTGGCTGAGCCGCTGAGCTCTATGAATTCGACGGAGGCCGGCATGTCCGGCCTCCTCATACCGGCCCCATGGCGACATAGTTCTTTATGACCGTTCTTTCCGTCCGCAACCTGAACATCGATCTGCCCAGCGGCGACGGTCATGTCCACGCCGCCCGCGACGTCTCCTTCGATGTCGAGGCTGAAGAACTGTTCGGCATTGCCGGCGAATCCGGTTCGGGCAAGAGTGTCCTGTCCCAGGCCATTATGGGCCTTCTGCCCGGCGCTATCATCTCGGGCGAGATTCTTTTCGAGGGCCGCAATCTGCTGGACCTCCCGCCGAGGGAGATGCAGCGCCTGCGCGGCAATCGCATTGCCATGATCTCGCAGGATCCGCTCTCAGGCCTCCACCCCTTCTACACTGTCGGCGCCCAGATCACCGAGGCCATCCGCACCCATCGCAAGGTGAGCGAGGCCGAGGCGCTGCAGGAAGCCGTGGACATTCTTGGACGCGTCGGCATTCACGATCCCGACAAGCGCGTCCATGACTATCCGCACCAGTTTTCCGGTGGCATGCGCCAGCGCGTCATGATCGCCATGGCCATCGTGCTCCGCCCGGCCCTTCTGATCGCCGACGAGCCGACCACCGCACTCGACGTCACCGTGCAGGCGCAGATTATCAGCCTGCTCAACCAGATGCGGCGCGAGCTCGGCACAGCCATCATCATGGTCACGCACGATCTCGAACTGCTCTCCTCTATCGCCGACCACGCCATGGTCATGTATGCCGGCAATCGCATGGAGCTGGGCCCCGGCGAGGCGGTGCTGACGGCACCCGCCCATCCCTATACGCTTGGCCTCCTCCGTTCCTCGCCCAATCACGAGAGCCGAGGTGCCCTGCCCTCCATTCCCGGCCAGCCACCGAGCCTCCTCATCGAGCAGAAGGCCTGCGCCTTCGCGCCCCGCTGCGCGGCTGCCATGGACATCTGCCACAAGGAGCGTCCGCCGCTGCGCAACTTCGCCGATGGCACGCGCTCGCTCTGCTGGCTAGAAGACAAGGCGTCGAACACTGCGGCCGCCCTCCCTGCCATCCCGGAAGAACCGCCGGCCGTGGCGCAAAGCTCCGACATCGTCGTTAAAGTCTCCGACGTTCGCCTGACCTATGGCGGCCGGTCGCTGTTCGGGAAAAGCATCAATCTCGATGTCCTCAAGGGTGTCAGCCTCGAACTGCCCCGCGGCAAGACGCTCGGCATTGTCGGGGAAAGCGGCTGCGGCAAGTCGACCCTCGCCCGCATCATCGCCGGCCTGCTGCCGCCCACCTCAGGCGATGTCACCATCGAGGGCCAGAGTGTCCTCGGCCTCGAACGTCATGACTGGGTCGAGATGCGAAAGCGCGTGCAGATGGTGTTCCAGGACCCATTCGGCTCGCTCAATCCACGCCGCCGCGTCGGCTCGATCATCGGCGACCCGTTCCGCATCCAGAAGGTCGCCCATGGCGCCGCGCGCAAGAACAAGGTGCGCGAGTTGATGGAAATCGTGGGGCTCAACCCCGAGCACTACAATCGCTTCCCGTCCGAATTCTCCGGCGGCCAGCGCCAGCGCATCGGCATTGCCCGCGCTTTGGCGCTCAATCCCTCGATCATCATCTTCGACGAGCCGGTCTCTGCCCTCGACGTCTCCATCCAGGCGCAGATCCTCAATCTCATCGCCAGGCTGCAGCGCGAACTGGGCCTCTCCTATCTCTTCATCTCGCACGACCTCGCCGTCGTGCGCCATGTCAGCTCCGAGATCCTCGTCATGAAGGCCGGCCAGGTGGTCGAGCGTGGCGAGACCGAGGCGCTCTATCACCACCCCCAGCACCCTTATACGCGCGAATTGCTGGCGGCGGCTGATCCTCACTATCGCAAGAGCGGCGGCGGCCTTGCCGATCCCCAGTCGTCGGGAGCCACGCCATGAGCTCCGAGATCAAACAGCGCGGCTCGCTGGAGCTGACCCTGCGTCGCCTACTCGCCGACCGCGCCGGCCTTGTGGCCATGCTCTTCATAATAGCCCTCGTGGCCGCAGCTATCGGTGCCGACGGCATCGCGGCGCTAACCGGACACGGCCCAACTGCACAATTCCTCGATGTGGGCCTCACCCCCACCGGCCTGCCCGTGCCGCCTAGTGGCGAGTTCCTTTTCGGCACCGATCAGTTAGGCCGCGACGTGCTCGTCCGTCTCGCCCATGGCGCCCGTATCTCGCTATCCATCGGCGTCGTCGCTTCGCTGCTGGCCGCGATGATCGGCGTCACCATCGGCCTTGTTGCTGGCTATTTCGGCGGCTGGGTTGACGTCGTACTGGGCCGGCTGATGGACCTTGTCATGAGCATCCCCGTGCTGCTCTGCATGCTCTCGCTGGTTGCCGTCTTCGGCCCCAGCCTGCCGCTCAGCCTCTCGGTGATCGTCTTCTTCTCCTGGACCACGATGGGGCGCGTCATCCGCGGCCAGGTCCTCTCGCTCAAGGAGCGCGAATTCGTCCTCGCCTCCCGCTCGATGGGCGCCGGCCATCTCTCGATCATGTTCACCGACATCCTGCCCAATCTGGGTGCCCCGATCATCATCTACACGACGATGATGGTGCCCACCTCGATCATCTTCGAGGCGACGCTTTCCTTCCTCGGCCTCGGCATCGTGCCGCCAGCCCCGAGCTGGGGCGGCATGCTGGCCGAGGCGGCCAATAACTCGATCTACATGTTCGCCTGGTGGCTGGTGCTGTTCCCGGGCCTGGCGCTGCTGTTTACCACCCTGTCCTTCAATATCCTGGGCGATGCCCTGCGCGACGCGCTCGATCCGGCCAGCATGCGCAACAAGCTGCAGAAGAAGAAAAAGAAGCCCTCCGTGGGGACCGCGTCATGATCCGCTTCATCGCCAGCCGCATCGGCTTTGCCGCGCTCGTCCTCGTCATGCTCAGCGGCTTCGTCTTCACCCTGTTCTTCGTCGCGCCCGGCGATCCCGCGCGCATCGTCGCCGGCGAACGCGCGACCGAGGCCCAAGTGGCCCAGGTGCGCGAAAACCTCGGCCTCGACCGCCCGATCATTGAGCAATATTTCAGCTTTGTCGGTCGCAGCCTCAGCGGCGATCTCGGCTATTCCTACCGCAATCAGCAGCCGGTGCTGGAGCTGATCAAGAACCGCATGCCCGCAACCATTTCGCTCTGCGTCGGCGCCGTCGTGCTCTGGCTTCTCATGGGCATTCCCATCGGCATCATGTCGGCGCGACGGCCGGGTAGCCTTGTCGACCGGCTGGGCCAGGGTTTCGTGCTGATCGGCGTCAGCTTCCCGTCTTTCGTGCTGGGCATGGCCGCGCTCTATTTCCTCTATTTCGTGCCGCGCCAGGCCGGCTTCACCCTCTTCCCGCCCGGCGGCTTCCGCCCCTTCCTGCCCAATCCCGGCCTCTGGGCCTGGCATCTGATGCTACCCTGGTTCACCCTGGCGCTGACCTCCGCCGCCATCTATGCCCGCCTGACCCGCGGCCAGTTGCTCGAAGTGCTGGGCGAGGACTATATCCGCACCGCCCGCGCCAAGGGCCTTTCCGAGCGCAAGGTGGTCTACAAGCACGGCGTTCGCTCGATCTTTTCGCCCCTCACCACCCAGCTCGGTGCCGATATCGCAGCGCTCCTGGGCGGAGCGCTGGTCACCGAGCAGGTATTCGGCCTCCAGGGCATCGGCTCGCTGGCCGTGCAATCGGTCCAGACGCAGGACCGGCCGGTGATCATCGGCGTGGTCATGCTCGCCGGCTTCTTCATCGTCATCGCCAACCTGATTGTGGATTTCCTCTACATCCTGCTCGATCCACGGATCCGGACCTGACCATGCCTCTTCCCACCCCGGACACGCTCTGGACACGCACGGCACGGCTGCCGGCAGAAACCGACGCCACGCTGCCTCAATCCGTTGATGTCGCCGTGATCGGCGGCGGCTTCACCGGCCTCACCGCAGCCCGCGAACTGCTCATCGCCGGACGCTCCGTCGCCGTGCTGGAAGCGGGCCGCATCGGCACCGGCGCCAGCGGCATGAATGCCGGCTTTGTCGTCCCCAATTTCGCCAAGGCCGATCCCAACGCGGTACGCGCCAAACTCGGCACCGAACGCGGCAATGCCCTGCTGCGCCTCGTCGGTGACGGTGCCAATGCGGTGTTTCGCACCATAGAGGAAGAGGGCATCGCCTGCGATGCGCGCCAGACCGGCTGGCTGAACCCAGCCTTCGGCGCCGCCAGCGCCGAAATGCTCAAAGCCCGCGCTGCCCTCTGGCGCGATCTCGGGCGTCCCGTCTCATTTCTCGACGCTGATGAAATCCGCGAACAGACCGGCATGGACATCTATTCCGGCGCCCTGCTCGACGCCGAAGGCGGCACCATCCATCCGCTCGATTATCTGCGTGGCCTCGTGCAATCCGTGCGCCGCCGCGGCGGTGCCGTGCTTGAGGGGCAAACTGTCGACAAGGTGACGCGCGACGGCACCAGCTGGCGCCTCACCATGCGCTCCGGCGCAACCCTCATTGCCAGCAAGGTGCTGCTCTGCACCAACGCCTTCACGACTGGCGCTGCCGCGCGCATGGGCCGTTCGACCGTGCCTCTGCGCGTCTATCAAATCGCCACCTCCCCGGCCGATCCCGAAACGGTTCGGCGCATCGCCCCCGACGGGCGCCCCGTCGGCGACACGCGCCAGAACCTCTTCACCTATCGGCTCGATCGCGACAATCGCCTGATCAGCGGCGGCATGGCGGCCATTCCCTTTGGCGCTTTCGAACGCCTCGGTCGCGCCGTTGCCGAACGGCTCAGCAGTGAGCTCGGCCTGCCCCAGGCCGTGACGCCCGAAGTGGTGTGGACCGGCGTCGCCGCCATGACGCCCGATTTCATGCCGCGCATTCATAAACTGGGCGAGGGCTGGTTCGGCGGCATTGGCTGCAATGGTCGCGGCATCGCCATGGCGGCGCAGCTCGGGCGCGTGCTGGCCCGCGCCGCCCTGGGTGAAGACCCCAAGCAATTGCCTATTCCGCTGCGGCCTCTGCGCCCGCTGCCCTTCCACCGCTTTACGCCAATCGTGGCCTCGGCTGCCCTCCTCCAGGCCCGCCTCAAGGACACATTGGCCCGATGATCGCACAACAAGCGACCATGAACGCCGTCAGGATATCAGTGACATGAAGCAACTCGCCCGCCGCATCACCGGCACTTCGAAAAAATCCTTCGGCATGTATGCACGCGCCGCAGCCAGCGGCCGCGACGACCTGATCCACATGGAGCTTGGCAAGCCCTTTGCCGACACGCCTCAGCACATCAAGGACGCCACCATTGCCGCGATCCAGGACGGCAAGGTGCACTATTCAGACTTGCCAGGCATTCTGCCACTGCGTGAAGCCGCCGCTGCAAAGCTCGCCCGACAGAACGGCATGGACGTCTCGCCCGACCAGATCGTCGTGACCAATGGCCTGACCCACGGCTCCTATGCCGCGCTCATGGCTTTTATCGACGATGGCGACGAAGTCATCCTGCTCGAACCCTACTACCCCCAGCATATCGGCAAGATCGAGCTGGCCGGGGGCATAGCGGTGCCGGTGCCACTCGACGCCGCCAGGGATTACGCTATCGATGCGGCGCGTATCGAGGCCAGCGTCACCCCGCGCACCAAGATGATCGTACTGATCAATCCGTGCAATCCGACCGGCCGCGTCTATTCACGCGCGGAATTGCTGGCTTTGGCGGACATCGCCATCCGCCACGACCTGATCGTGGTCTCGGACGAGGTCTACGAAGAGATCGTCTATGACGAGGCCAGGCACATCTCCATCGCCTCCCTGCCCGGCATGGCCGAGCGCACGGTGACGCTCTTCGCTTTCACCAAGAGCTATGCCATGGACGGTTGGCGCATCGGCTACTTGGCAGCCCCCAAGGCGGCGGTCGGCGCGATCCTCAAAATCACCGCCAATGACGTGACCCACGTCAATACCTTCATCCAGGAAGGCGCCCTGGCCGCGCTCACCGGCGATCCCGCTGTCCTGTCCGAACTGATCGCTGACGACCGTGCCAAGCGCGACCGCGTCGTCACCCGCCTCAACCAGATTTCCGGCATCACCTGCCCCTGGCCTCAGGGCACCATCTATGCCTTCCCCGACATTTCCGCCCTCGGCCTACCGGCCCAGACCCTGGCCGAGCGGCTGATGGACGAGACCGGCGTCGTCACCGAGGCCGGCAGCTTCTATGGTGCCGCGGGCGAAGGCCGCTTGCGCGTCTGTTTCGGATCACTGTCCTTGGAAGAGATCGATACGGCACTCGACCGGGTCGCCGCCTTTGTCAGGCAACTGGGCTAGCGGTATTTCCGAGTTGCGATGGGTGGCGGTTGATCATACTAGCAAAGAATAGGGATCGCGGCCGATAGGAAAGGGTATTGGATTGCTCGAAAGCAAATTCTCGACCGGCGAGCTGAAGCCTGTCTCCTCCCGCAAGACGGTGCACGATCTCGTCTATGAGCAATTGCGCGACGCCCTAATGTCAGGCGCCTTCGAAGCCCGCAAAGCCTTTACTATCGCGTCGCTTTCCGAGCGCTTCCACACCTCGCATATGCCAGTGCGCGAAGCGCTGCGCCGCCTCGCCTCAGAAAACGCTCTCAGCATTTCAGCCTCCGGCACGGCCTATGTTCCCGCCATCACTGCGCCGGAACTGCGCGACATCACCCTGGCGCGCATGATCGTCGAAGGCGCCACCGCCCGCATTGCTGGTCCGCTGCTCACCGAGCCGGACATCGCCACGCTCGAGCAGATCCTCGCCCATCACCGGGCCAGCGCCAGCGCCGGCAATAATACCGAAATGACCGCGGCCAATCGCGCGTTCCACTTCCACATCTACCAGGCCGCCGGCAGCCGCGTGCTGCTCAGCCAGATCGAAAACCTCTGGCTGCGCTCCGGCCCCTATGTCCGCTTCCTCTCCGACCGGATGAGTGACCTGCTTAAAACCGAGCACCGTTCCGGCTTCACTGACCAGCACGAAGCCATGATCCAGGCCATTCGCGGGCGCGACTGGATCGCGCTGGGCATGGCCTGTGAAGCCGACATTAAAGGCTCGCAAGACCTGCTGCTCGATATTCTGGCGGCAGAAGAAGAAACCTCCGACACAGCCTGAGCCGAGAAGCCAGGCCATTTCCGCGCATGACGCCCTGCGCATTCCCTCCCAACATCGAGACCGCCCCCATGTCCACTGACCGCCGCGCCATTTCCTTCGGCTCGAAATTCGAAAAGCTGGCCGGCTATTCCCGCGCCTTGGTTGACGGCGAATGGGTCTTCGTCTCCGGCACGGCTGGGCACAACGAGGATGGCACCATCTCGCCCGATCCCGACGAGCAGACCCGCCAGTCGCTTCGGACCATTGCCCGCGCGCTGGAGCAGGCCGATGCTGGCCTCAGCGACATCGTCCGCCTCAACGTCTATATCGCCGACCGGCAGGACGTGATGACAGTATCAAAGGTGCTTGGCGAAACCTTTTCCGATCCCCGCCCCACCAATACAACCATCATCTGCGGCTTCCCGGTGGAAGAGATAAAAGTCGAGATCGAGGTAACCGCTCGAAAGCGCGTCGATTGACGTAGCCCCGCCTACGGTAGCAAACCTCGAACCCCGCGGTCTACGCAACACCAGCTAGCATCTGCTATTCGCAATACATAGAAGCCTGGCGAGGAGCCGATGCCACCTGTGAGCCGCTGCCGGTTCGGCGGACACGAGCGCGAAGCGGCCAAGCGCTGCCGCTAGACCACCAGGGCCTTGTCCAACCACAGCGCGAAGCCGCCCTTGAAGGCATTTGCATTATCGCCGCGCCGGGCCTTGGGTGGCAAATGGTCGAGCCTCACGGCATTGCCGCCGCCGATCACCACATAGTCGGGCTCCATGGCCGCCGTGAGCTGTTCGACAGCATCGAAGACATGCTTTTGCCATTTGTCATGGCCGCGTTTCTCAAGGCTCGCTTCGCCAAGATAGTCCTCGAACGTGCGGCCCTTCCGATAGGGCAGATGCGCCAGTTCCATGGGCTGCGCGATGTTCTCAACGATCATGGCGGCGCCGAGGCCGGTGCCAAGGCCGAGAAAAAGCATGCGGCCGCCCTGATAGCTGCCGATGGCCTGCATCAGCGCGTCGTTGACGATCCGCACCGGCTTGCCGAAACGCTTGGCGAAGTCGAAACCAACCCAGCCGGGGGCGAGGTTGTGTGGATCGCTGAGTACCTTGTCGTGCACGACCGGGCCGGGATAGCCCATGGCGATGACATCGTAGTCGATCCCATCAGCCAGCTTTTCGACGATGTCAGCCATCGTCGCCGCATTCATCGTGGGGCCGGAAACGGCCTTTCGCTCGTCGCCGCCGGCGCTCGACAAGATCTTGACGTGCGAACCGCCGATATCGATGGCGAGGACGACGGGCTCCTTATTTTCCATGGAGGATCACTCCATCCTTGCCCGGATCCACCCAACCTCCGGGCGGCTCGAAACCCTGCATCGCGGCGTGTGGCCCCCAACTCCCGGGAGCATAGGAAGCCGGGGCGGATTTGCGGGCGAGGACGGGATCCACAACGCGCCAGGCGAGTTCGGACGCATCCTGGCGCGTGAAAAGCTGACGCTTTCCGTCCATGGCGTCGCCGATCAGGCGCTCATAGGGCATCATGTCGTCGGTAGTGTCATCGACGGCATCGAGTTCGACGGGCTCGCCGACCATGTCGCTGCCCGCTGCCTTACGCCGCGCCCCTATGCCAATCGTCACCTGCGGGCCGACGCGGAAGCGGACGTAGTTGGCAGCAGCGTCCTCCACGTCATCGAAGAGGGCAACCGGCGGCTTGCGGAAACGAACCACGACTTCGGTGGCGCGAACCGGCAATTGCTTGCCGGCGCGGATATAAAAGGGCACGCCTTTCCAACGCCAGGTATCGACGAAGAGCCGCACTGCAGCAAAGGTTTCAGCCTTGGAGTCCGCCGCGACACCGGGCTCGTCGCGATAACCGTCGAACTGGCCACGGATCACATCGGCTTCGGTCAGCGGGCGCATCGCCTTGAGAATCTGTACCTTTTCGTCGCTGAGATCGTCTGACGCACTGGTGACCGGTGGCTCCATGGCGAGAAGCAAAAGCACGTTGACCAGATGGTTCTGGATCACGTCGCGAATGCAGCCGACTTCGTCATAAAACTTGCCGCGACCGGCAATGCCAAAGTCCTCGGCCATGGTGATCTGCACGCTTTCGACATAGGTGCGATTCCAGACCGGCTCGAGAAAGGCATTGGCGAAGCGGAAATATAAGAGGTTCTGCACCGCTTCCTTGCCGAGGAAATGGTCGATGCGGAAGACCGCTTCTTCAGGGAAGGCGCGATGCAGCACCGCGTTGAGCGCCTTTGCAGTCGCAAGATCATGTCCAAAGGGTTTTTCAACCATCAGTCGCGACTTCTTGGCGATACCTGCGGCCTTCAACGCATCAATGACAGTGCCAAAGAGCGAGGGAGGAATGGCGAGATAATAGAGCGGGTGGGTAGCGCCGCCGAGCGCGGTGCGCAGCTTCTCGAAGGTCTCGGCATTTTTGTAGTCGCCGCTGACATAGCGCAGTTGCGACTTGAACCGGGCAAACACGGCTTCATCCACGCTACCAAATTGCCTAGTGATGCCGTCCCGAGCCCGCTCGGCCAATTTTTCGACATCCCAATCGTCGAAGGCGACGCCGACGATGGGCTCGCTGAGATTACCGCGGCGCACCATCTGGTAGAGCGATGGCAGGATCATCTTATAGGCCAGATCGCCCGTAGCGCCGAAAACCACGAGCGCGTCGGAGCGATCGTCCGGGGGTCTGGTTGTGCTCATTTCTCTTCGTGCCCGCCAAAAGAGTAGCGCATTGCCGAAAGCAGCTTGTTGGCGAATTCGTCGTTATCGCGCGAGGCGAAACGGTTGAAGAGGGCAGAGGAGAGGACCGGCGCCGGAACCCCGGTTTCGATGGCGGCCTGCAGGGTCCAGCGGCCTTCGCCGGAGTCCGAAACCTTCCCGCCAAAGCGCGAGAGGGTCGCGTCGTCCTTGAGGGTCTGCGCGGTCAGGTCGAGCAGCCAGGAACCGATGACGCTGCCGTGACGCCAGACTTCGGTGACGGCGGCGAGATCGATGTCGAAGCGGTAGTATTCGGGATTGTGGAGGGGCGCTGTCTCGGCGTCGGCGGCGCGTTTTTCGTTGCCCGCATCGGCAGCCTTGAGAATGTTAAGGCCTTCGGCATAGGCGGCCATGATGCCGTATTCGATGCCGTTGTGCACCATCTTGACGAAGTGCCCGGCGCCCGGCGGGCCACAATGGAGATAGCCCTGGCTTGCCGTGTCCGCCGTGCCGGGTGTGGCGCCGGAGCCATCCTGGCCCGGGGCGAGTGCGGCGAGGATGGGGTCGAGCGTTTTCACCGCCTCGACCGAAGCGCCCACCATCAGGCTATAGCCGCGTTGCAGGCCCCAGACGCCGCCGCTCGTGCCGATATCGACATAGGAAATGCCCCTCGCGGCAAATTCCGCGGCGAGGTCCACCGCGTCGCGATAGTTGGAATTGCCGCCATCGATGAGAATGTCGCCCAGTTCCATCTGGCTGGCGATCTCTCGGGCAACGCGACCGGTGATCGCCGCGGGGAGCATCAGCCAGACGGCGCGGGGTTTTGCGAGCTTGGCCAAGAGATCGGCAATATCAGAGGCTCCGATGGCACCCTCGGCGACCAGCGCCGCAACGCTTTGCGGGTTGAGGTCCTGTACCACGCATTGATGGCCCGCCTGCATCAGTCGCCTGACCATGTTGGCCCCCATGCGACCCAGACCAATCATTCCCAGCTGCATATGCCTAGCTCCTGTTTGACGCTTATTCGCCGACCACCTGGACCCTATATTCAGATGGGTCCCAGCGCTCGCCGTCGAGCCAGAAGAAGGTGAAGACCACCGCCCTTCCCGGCTCTAGTTTGGATATGTCGAGATCGGCCACGTAGGTTCCAAGACCACTTTCGCGCGTTTTCGTGTCAGTTGCTGACTGCCAATCGTCGAGTCCCCAATGCACAAGGGCGGGCTCAGTCAGTTCGAGCCGCAGCGTTTTACCGGGCGGCACGCGGGTGATGGCGTTATTGAGCCGCCAGATACGCAGGTGTGATGGCGTCTTCCTGGCGATATAGCGCGCATACGTCTGCGGCGGCATATCGAACACAGCGCCGTCGGCGAGCGAGCGCAGAAGCTTGATGTGCTCGGCATGGGCCCAAACAAGCGGCATGGCACTACCCGACGGCCGCCCAAGGAATAGCTCGCGATCGGGAATGTCGGCTGCGTCCCAGCTTTGCTCTGGAAGGAGGCCTTCGACGCTCGCCGACGCTTCGAGGGTCTCCAGGAGCCGTTCGGCCTCTTCGGGCCGCCCGGCGCAAAGCTCATAATGCGCGCGTTCGCCTGCGAGCAAGGGCCAGGCACGACCCTGCCCCGTGCCGTTGAAGGAGGAGCCATCGACGTGCTCGCCATAGCCATCGCCGGTATAGCGATACCAGAGCGGGCCTTGCGGCAGCTCCACCTTGAGGGTGGCGTCGATCATCCTGATAGTATCGAGAATGCGCGGATCGTCTGCAGCGCGCAGGCCGAAACGCACAAGGGCCAGTGCGTCGGGGCTAACGACATTCCGGGTCGGCAGTTCGGATTTGCCGGTGATCTGGTTGCGGATAACGGTCACGCCGGAACCGGCATCGGCGATATCGGTGGTCCGGTCATTGCCCATGCGAACATAGTAGCCGCCAACGCCGAGACCGGGGTCGGGATCGCCGACATAGGTCCAATTTTCGATCTGCTCGTTCCAACAATCCGCCGTCTCGCGCAGGTGTTTTCCGGCCCCTTCGTCTCCGAGAAGGTCGGCCGCGGCGAGGAGAGCGGCGATCTCGACCGAAAGCGTAAAGGGGCTGTAGCCGCCGTCCTCCTCCCAACGATCCTGGCGACTGGCCGGACCATTGGCGATGATATAGCCGGCGGCGGCCCGGACCATGGGCAGATAACGCTGCAATGCCTCGCCCTTGAGAACGCCCTCGCGCCGCAACAGGTCGGCCAGGAGGATAGGGAAAGCGCATTCATCCATCTGGACGCCGCGCCAATAAGGCCTGCCATCGAGCCACATGTTCTGAGCCCAATGGCCGGAGGACAATTGCACCTCGCGCAGATATTCAAGGATGCTCCAGGCCTCGCGATGATCGCCGGCCGCCAGAAAACCGCCTGCGGTTTCGACGAGATCACGCGGCCACACCAGGTGGTAGCCGCCCATATCGTCGTCGCCTTTGCTTGTGCCCCAGGGGACGGAGAGGCTTGCGACCACCGCTCCCGGTCGATCGACGGCTCGGTGGCTGGCGAGGACCGCAGTCGACACCCGATAGGCATTGATCTTGCCAGGCACAGATCTGTCAAGATTGTTCAAGCCAGCCTGCCAGCCACGCCAGTTTTTGCAGTAATCGGCAACGGCTTTGTCCCAGCCACCGCGCAGGCTTTCGAGCACATTGGCCCCGGCTTCGGTCTCGGACTGGCCAAAACCGAGGACCAGATCGACGCGGTTCTGCTCACCAAAGCCGATCTCGGCAGTGATGGCGACATTGCCGTCGTCGGCGCGCTGATATTGCGGATCGAGCAGGCCGGTCTTGCTCAATTGCTGGAACCCATCGGACTGTCCGACGAATCCAACGGAGCGGCTACGCCAGGGCAGTGAACCTCCGAGCGCCAGATAGCGCGAGCGCCCGCTGGCATAGAGCAGCGTCACATCGCGTTGCGCGCTGATCCATGCGGAATTGCCCATTCCGGCATTGACGAGATGCGGGGCAAGCAGCGCATAGATGCGATAGTCGGCCAGGGTTCCAACGAGCGGGATAAAGCTGATCCGCTGGATGAGGGCGGGACGATCAGGATCAGTGATGATCTGCTTTTCAATCCGATATCGACCATCTCTCGCCGTGTTGACGATGTGGAACGCCGGCACGCCATCTTCGAGATGGGTCGTCGTGCTTTGGCAATCGCGCTTCTCTTCGGAGAAATAGCCGTCCGGCCCGGTGATCAGGAGTTCGAAGTCGCGCGTGCAGGCACTGTCGACGCGCGGGTAGTAGACTTCGTTCAGAACGCCGTGGCTAAGGGTGAACCAGACCGGGGATTTTCGGGATAGGGCCGTGCCTACACCACTCTTGGCACTGGACGTCCATCTGGGCGTGATGCCAGGCGCGCCGGGAGCAAAGTCAAGCAAATCGGCTTTCGAAAGTACCATGGCATAGCCTCGCAAGCCACGACAACTGCCCCCAGGAGCGAGCCCAAAAAGCGTAGCCAATAAGCAACTTATGGCTCCAATGGGCCGCACCGCAAGGCCCCGATGACGCGCGAGATTGGGTGCTGTCGCTTACCCCGATCTCCGTGCTGGACCAAGCACGGACGAAGCGTCCCCCCTTGTATGGGATGCCAACTGCCTTACGGCAGGCTATCGTCGGCAAACCTCGCCGGCGAGAGCCTTTGAGCATCGATCTGGTCGGTCCCTTCTATCACGGACTGAGACTTCGCCTGGTCCAATATGGCTTGAGTGCCGACGGTAAGGCGTGCCTAGTTCAGGCCAGGAGTATGACGCGCAATGGCCTTGATGACCTGCTTGGCTGTAACTCGACCTATTTGGCGACCGTCACTGTCCTGCACGCCAACCCATTGATGTTCGGCAAACAATGGCAGGACATCCTCACACCGTGCGTCTTGGGAAACGGACGCCTGGCAATGCTCGTGCTCGCCCCTTTCCATGATCGATCGAACATGGATGGCTCGGGCCTTGTTCACCTCGCGGACGAATTCCTCGATGTGCTCGTTTGCAGGTCGCAGCACGATATCTTCGGGTTTGCCGACCTGCTGCACTGCGCCATCCTTCAGCACCGCAATGCGATCGCCGATCTTGAGGGCTTCATCGAAGTCATGGGTGATGAACAAGATGGTCTTGCCCAGCGTCTTTTGCAGTTCGATCAATTGGTCCTGCATGCCCGAGCGGATCAGCGGATCGAGCGCTGAGAAAGCCTCGTCCATGAGGATGATCTCCGTATCGAGCGCGAGAGCGCGAGCAAGGCCCACGCGCTGCTGCTGCCCGCCGGAAAGCTGGCGGGGGCGCGACTGTTCGTAGCCGGAAAGGCCGACGATCTCGATCCATTTGGCCGCTTCCTTGAGCCGTTCGGCCTTCGGCACGCCTCGCACTTCGAGGCCATAGGCGACATTGTCGATGACCGATCGGTGCGGCATGAGGCCGAACTTTTGGAAAACCATCGCCACCTGGGTTCGCCGATAGGTGCGAAGCTGATTGAGGCTCATCTTGAGCACGTCCGTGCCGTTGACAACGATCTCACCTGCCGTCGGCTCGATCAGACGGTTGACGTGGCGGATGAGGGTCGACTTGCCGGAACCGGAAAGGCCCATGACCACGAAAATCTGGCCACGCGCGATGTCGAGCGAGACATTGTCGAGACCAACGACGTGATTGGTCTCTGCCTGCACCTCGGCCTTGGATTTTCCGGACTGCAACAGGGCCAGGGCCTCCTGCGGCTTGTCGCCGAAAATCTTGGTGACGCCGCGCATGGCGATGGCGATGGCGAGGTCAGTCATGTCTGTCGGGTCAGTCTTGATATCTGTCATGGCGTTCATGTCAGCGTGCCTCCGCGAGGCCGATGCGCCCTTGCAATTGTTTGCCGAAGGATTGGGTGACGCGATCGAAGATGATCGCGAGAGCGACGATGCCGAGGCCGGCAAAAAGGCCGCGGCTGACCTCGAGGCGGCCGATGCCCTGCAGCACCTGATAGCCAAGCCCCCCTGCGCCGATCATCGAGGCGATAACGACCATGGCGAGGGCCATCATCGTGGTCTGGTTGATGCCGGCCAGAATGGTCGGCAACGCCAGCGGAATCTGCACGCCGAAAAGGCGTTGGCGCGGATTGGTGCCGAAGGCGCGGCTTGCTTCCATGACGGCCGGGTCGACGGAGCGCAGGCCGAGATCAGTGAGACGCACCAGCGGCGGCGCGGCATAGACGATAGTGGCGATCAGCGCCGGAATCTTGCCTGGCCCAAAGATCATCACCGTGGGAATGAGATAGACGAAACTCGGCAGCGTCTGCATCAGGTCGAGCACGGGCGTAACGACGTTGCGGACGTTAAGCGAGCGGCTCATCCAGACTCCGACCGGGATGGAAACGAGGATGGCCGTGATGGTCGCAGCGATCATCAGTGCCATGGTCGTCATGGCATCCTTCCAGAGGTCCATGACGCCCAGGAAGAGAAGCGAAAGGAGCACGATTACCGGCAGCTTCCAACTGCGGGTGGCGAGCCAGGCGACCCCCACGAGAATGGCCATGATGAGCCACCAGGGTGTCGCGACCAGCAGGTCTTCGATGGCCTTGAGCAGCATGAGCAACGGATAGGCAGCCGCTTCAAATTCGTCGCCCCAATTGCGCACGACCCAATTGAGGCCGTCATCGATGGCGCGGCGCAGGGGCTTTGTGTCGATCAGTTCAGGAAACACGTCTTCTTCTTTCGCAAAGGACGCGCGATGCTGAAACGCGTTCCCTGGCGCATTCGGGCATCACGCGAAGGTGGCCGGGCTTGCAGCCCAGCCACTTCGATTTTTGTCTCTAGCAAGAGCTAGTTGAGGGTCGCCTTGACCTTGTCGGCCACATCGGCGGAGACCCAGGTGCTCCAGAGATCTTCCTTGGTCTTGAGGAAGTTCTGGGCGGTTGCGGCGGCATCAGCCTGGTTCTCATCGCCATAGACCAGCAGTTCGCTGATTTCGGCATTGGTGAGACCGACCTTGGTGAAATATTCGGCGACGGCGGGCGCGTCTTCCTGTAGCCAGGCAGCAGCGCCGACGACGGCAGGCGAGGACGGATAGGCGGTTACGCCCGCAGGTTCGTCGCAATCAGGATCGGTGTTGCAGGCATAGACGTCGGGCTTGGTTTCACCGAGGTCGAGCTGCACGGCGTCGTACTTGCCGAGGATGGCCGTTGGCCCCCAATAATAGAATAGGATTGGCTCTTCACGCGTGAAGGCGCGGGCAATCGAGGCATCCAGCGCACCACCCGACCCGGGCGAGAACAGGTTCCAGGCGCCTTCCATGTCATAGGCTGCAAAGAGCGCCGTTGTCGAAAGTTCGCAAGCCCAGCCCGGCGGGCAGGAATAAAGGCGCCCCTGGCTGGGTTCCTCGGGATCGGCGAAAAGATCTGGGCGCGCAATCACAGCTTCCGCCGTCGTCAGCTCGGGATGCGCTTCCTGCACATAGCGCGGAATGAACCAGCCCTCGACCGTGCCATCGGTAATGGCGTCGGAAAGCTGAACCACATCCCCGGCGGCAATGCCTTCGGCCCATGGTTCTTCGATCGTGCTGGTCCAAAGCTCGGGAGCGACGGCCGGCGTGCCGCGCGTCAACATGGACGAGGAAGTGGGAACTGTGTCGCCGGTGACAATCTCGACGCTACAGTCAAAACCGGCTTCGAGAATGGTGGCGTGGATATGGGCCAACGCAGCGGCGGATGGCCAGGTCATTTCGGCAATATCGATAGTCTTGTCTGTGCCGCAGGCCGATCCGGCGCTGTCCTGCGCCAAGGCACCTGGAATAGTGGTCGAAAAAAGGGCGAGCGTCATCGCGGCGGCAATGCCACCGGATTTCAAAATCATCAGGTCTTCTCCTGCAGTTTTCGGATGCCCAGACCGTAGAAACTCAAAGCGCCCATGTCAAATTTCGCATTACTTCGGGCAGTAAACTAAATATGTCTGATTTTTTCCTCATTATACCTCCGCTCAAATTGCTCAATTAAGTTCTGTCACCAATAATTTCTTCAGAAGAACCCTGAATTATAATTGCGAGTAGAGCGCCGTCGTAATACAAAATATTTCTCACAGTGAGTTCAATATCAGAAACACCCGGTTTCTGGCGCATTTTCGCCGCAAAGCGACCATTCGGGCTCGACGACGATTTCTTAGCCAACCTCCTGCTGTCGACGCCACCCTCCAATCTCCCATCGGGCGGGATTGACTCACAAAACGCCTGATGCGTATATGACACCGATGTCATGACATCGGTGTCACTATCACCGGGAAGACATCGCGGTAGATCTGATTGCAAGGATGCGAGAGACGCATCGTGTCAAACAGACCCACCGAGGGAGGATCGCATGGCCACAATTTATGACGTTGCGAAAGCTGCGGGCGTATCGCCCAAGACCGTCAGCCGCGTGATGAACGGGGACGCGCCCGTCAATGAAAAGACGCGCGAAGCCGTCGAAGCAGCTATGGCCTCGTTGAATTACTCGCCCTCGAGCGCCGCTCGTGCCATGCGCTCGCAGCGTTCGGGCCTGATCGGCATGATTACCGGCGCCATCAGCACCACGCACCAGTTCGAAGACACCGGCCTGCCGGAAATCTACCTCGTGCAGGGCGCACAGCGCGTCATTGCCCAAAGCAATCGTACGCTGCTGATTGCCGATAGCGGCGGTCAGGCTGATCGCATCCCTGCCCTCCTTCAAACGTTCCGCGAGCATCGCGTCGAAGGGGTGCTTTACGTTGCCGAATATCACCGTGAGGTGGGCCTCCCGGCCAATCTGCGTGACCGTCCCATCGTCCTCGTCAACTGCTTCGATACCGATGACACACCGGCAGTTCTGCCGGATGACGAAGGCGGGCAGTTCGCCTTGGTAGACGGCCTCATCAAGCGCGGCCATCGCCGCATCGGCTTCCTCACCCTGCCCGAGCAACAGATCGCCCACGGCCTGCGCGCCGAAGGGTATGTTCGCGCGCTCAAGACCAACGGCATCGAATTCGACGAGCGACTTATGCAGGTCGGCGCACTGCCCATTCCGGCCAATGAGTTTGACCTGCTCTGGGACGCGCTCGACCGCGTCCTGCGCGCCGAACCGACCGTGATCTGTTGTGCCAACGACAAAATGGCAATGCGTGTCTATGGCCTGCTGCGCGAGCGCGGCCTAGCCATTCCCCGCGACATTTCGGTGGCCGGCTATGACGACTACCGCATGATCGCCGAACATCTGCATCCCGGGCTCACCAGCGCTCAGCTTCCCTATGCCGCCATGGGGGCACGCGCCGCCGACAAGCTTCTGCGTCTCATCGCCGGCACGCAACGCCCGGACGAACCGGCCCATGAGCTGGTGTCAGGCCCTGTCGTTTGGCGCGACAGCGTCCAGCCGCGCGACAACACCATCACCCATCTATCTACCAGGAGGAAAGACACGTGAAATCCCTAAGCATTCTGGCCGCAACGCTGGCCTTCAGCACTGCCCTTGGCGGCGCCGCTTTTGCCCAGACGAACCTGACCATGTGGTATCACGGCGCCGGCAGCACGGTGGAACGTGACCTGATCAACGGCATCATCACCGATTTCAACGGCTCGCAGACCGATTGGAAAGTCTCGCTGCAGGAATTCCCGCAGGCCGCCTACAATGACTCTGTCGTTGCCGCAGCCGTTGCCGGCAACCTGCCCGATATCATCGACGTCGATGGTCCCGTCATGCCCAACTGGGCCTGGGCCGGCTATATGCAGCCGCTCCAGCTTTCCGAAGGCGCGCTCGATGGCTTCCTGCCCGGCGCCATCGGCAAATACAACGACCAGGTCTACTCGGTCGGCCTCTGGGACGCTGCGGTGGCCATGTATGCGCGCAAGTCGACGCTTGAAAAGTTCGACATCCGCGTGCCGACCCTCGAAGAACCTTGGACGCGCGAAGAGTTCGACGGCATTCTTGAAACTCTCAAGGCCTCAGGCGAATTCGACTATCCGCTGAACCTCGGCATGGCCGACCAGGGCGAATGGTATCCCTACGCCTTCGCACCATTCCTTTGGAGCTTTGGTGGCGATCTGGTTGACCGCACATCCTATGAGACCGCCGAAGGCGCGCTCAATGGCGACGCAGCGGTCGAGTTCGGCGAATGGTGGCAGAGCCTTTTCACCAACAACTATGTGCCCGGCACCAGCCAGGACATGGCAAGCCACGAAACCGGCTTCATCGATGGCGATTATGCGCTGCAGTGGAACGGCAATTGGGTAGCGGTGAAAACGCTCGAAGCCCTCGGCGACGACGTGCTCTTCCTCCCCGCACCTGACTTCGGCAACGGTCCCAAGATCGGCGGCGCATCCTGGCAGTTCGGCGTGTCGTCGACCTCGGCCCATCCCGATGGCGCCAGCGCCTTTATCGAATTCGCCCTGCAGCCAAAATATCTGGCCGCCTTCTCCGATGGCATAGGCCTGATCCCGGCCACGGCTGAGGCTGCGGCCTTGACCAAGAACTATGCCCCCGGCGGCGCGCTCGAGAGCTTCTACGCCCTCTCGGAGAAGCAGGCCATGCTGCGTCCGGTGACCCCGGGCTATGTGTTCGAGGCGCTCGAATTCCGCAAGGCCCTGTCGGACATCGCCAATGGCGCCGACGTCGTCGATGCCCTTGATGCGGCAACCGACGCCATCAACGCCGATATCGCGCGCAACAACAACTACGCCGCCGCGCAGTAACCTCTCCCTCCCGAGCACGGTCGGCCCGGATCATTCTGGGCCGGCCTCCCGGCACGTCTTCAAGGCAGTCGCACATGCGCCCCAACCAGACCAAATCGCTGCAGTCCAATACGCTCGCCGGATGGCTGATGAGCGGCCCTGCTTTGCTCTTGATCACGCTTTTCCTGATCGTGCCATTTCTCCTTGCCTTCTGGTTTTCCTTCACTAACCAGCGGCTGATCTCGCCCAATCCGACCCAATTCGTCGGCACCTCGAACTTCGAGCAGTTGCTCGGTGTCGGCACCCTGGTGCTGGAGCCAGAAACGGCCGAAGACGGCAGCCTTGTCGTCAGCGACAAAGGCGAACTGAGCTATCCGCGCGTGCGCGATTTCACACGCAACAATCCCGACTTTCAGCATCTCAACGGCATGCGCGAATGGTTCGGCTGGGACTGGGGCAATACCAGGGTTCTGGTGCTGGCCCGCGACCTCGTCTTCATGAAGGCGCTGACCAATACGCTCTTCTTCGTCGCCGTCGTCGCGCCGCTGCAATCGCTGATTGCGCTTCTTTTGGCGCTGATGATCAATCAGAAGCTGCGCGGCATAAACGTCTTCCGTACCGTCTATTTTATGCCGGTCGTCGTCTCGATCGTCGTCGTCTCGCTCCTCTGGCGCTTCATCTATGACGGGCGCAGCGGGCTTCTGAACAACCTCTTGCAGTTTCTCTCCTTCGGGCATTTCAGGCCGGTCGATTGGCTCGGCAATCCTGACACGGCCATGTGGGCGATCATCGTCATGTCGATCTGGCAGGCGGTTGGCTTTCATATGGTGATCTGGCTGGCGGGGCTGCAGAACATTCCGCTCACGCTTTACGAAGCCGCCGATATCGAGGGCGCGTCAAGCTGGCAGAAATTCCGCTTCGTCACCTGGCCGGGCCTGCGCAACACCGCCGTCCTGATCCTCGTCGTCATCACCATGCAGGCCTTTGCGCTCTTCTCGCAAATCGACGTCATGACCAATGGCGGGCCGCTCGATTCCACCCAGACGCTGGTCTTCCAGGCCGTGCAGCGCGGTTATGAGCAACAGAACATTGCCGGTGGCTCCGCCATCTCAGTGCTCCTGTTCCTCATGGTGCTGGCGATCTCGCTGGTCCAGCGCTACCTAACCCGGGAGCGCTAGGAAATGGCCGCTGTCACTTCCCCCAACCAACGCCTCAAGATCAGCCTCAAATATCTGCTGCTGATCCTCGTCGCCCTGGTTTTTGTCTTCCCCATCGTCTTCATGGTGGTGAGCTCGTTCAAGCCGGACCTGCAATTGCTGCGCGATACGTCCTCATTCGCCGCTTTCCTGCCGGTCGGGGATATCTCCCTCGACAATTACTTCGCGGCATTCCGGCGCGCGCCGGTGGGCCTGTTCGTCTTCAATTCCATCTTCGTGACGACACTGACCGTCCTGGGCTCGCTGTTCCTCTGCTCGATGGCCGCCTTCGCCTTCGTCTTCCTGGAATTTCGCGGCAAGGAGATTGTCCTCTCGATCATCATCGCAACGCTGATCGTGCCCTTCGAGACCATCGCAGTGCCGATGCTGATGGTGGTCAATTCCCTGCCCTGGATCGGCGGCAGCGGCATTACCTGGGGCTGGCTCAACACCTATCACGTCCAGATCGTGCCGTTCCTCGCCGATGCGCTGACCATCTTCCTCTTCGTGCAGTTCTTCCGTGATTTGCCGAAAGAGCTGATCGAAGCCGCTCGTCTCGATGGCGCCAGCTGGTTCCAGATCTATTCCATGGTCATCGTGCCGATCGCCGGCCCGGTCTTTGCGACCGCCGCGATCCTAAAATTCCTCGCCATGTACAACCAGTATCTCTGGCCGCTCATGGTCACGCAGTCCGAGCAGTTCCGGCCTGTCATGGTCGGTCTCCAATACTTCTTCCAGCTCAACACCGCCTGGGGCGAAGTCATGGCTTACCTCTCCATGATCACCCTGCCGGTCCTCGCCTTCTACCTCTTCCTGCAACGCGCCTTCATCACCTCGATCGCCTCTACCGGCATCAAGGGCTGACCCTCCCAGACTTAGAAAGACACGACATTGGTTCTCGCACTTAAAGACAAATGGATCTGGGACTTCTGGACCTATCGCGACGGCGACGACTACCACATCTATTTTCTCCAGGCCGACAACACCCTCGCCCATCCCGACATGCGCCACCGCAATGTCACCCAGGGCCATGCGGTCTCGAAGGACCTGATCAACTGGACGCACCTCGGCACCACCTTCGCCCCTGCCGCACCGACCGCCTGGGACGACTGGACCACCTGGACCGGCTCGACCCTGCGTGATGACGCTGGCCTTTGGCATCTCTTCTACACCGGCACCGAGCACGCCGAAGAAGGCATGAAGCAGCGCATCGGCCATGCCACCTCGACCGACGGGCACAACTGGACCCGCGTCGGCAATGGCCTGGCGCTCGACATTTCCGGCCCCGATTACGAAGAATATGCCCCCGGCCACTGGCACGACCGCGCCTTCCGCGACCCATGGGTGATGAAGAACCCCAAGGGCGATGGCTGGATCATGTATATGGTCGCTCGCCAGCCCGACATTGCCGAACCCAATGCCGGTGGCACGATTGGCTTTGCCACCTCGCCCGATCTCAACACCTGGACGCTGCAGCCCCCCGTTTATAAGGGCGGCATGTTCGGCCAGATGGAAGTGCCGCAGGTCTTCGAGGTCAATGGCAAGTGGTACATGCTGTTTTGCACCGATGGCTCTCACTGGTCAGAGGCCTACAAGAAGTTCAACCCTGAAAAGCCGGTTCGCGGCTCGCACTATCTCATGGCCGATGATCCGCATGGCCCCTGGGAAGTAGCCCCCGGTCCATTCTTCGATGGCGCCCAGGGCAGCCGCTATGCCGGCAAGATCGTCGAAACCGACAATGGCCTTGTCTTCATGGGCTTCCTGCACGATGCCGCCGATGGCTCCTTCATCGGTCAGGTTTCCGACCCAATCCCCGTGCGCGTGGATGCCGATGGCCTCTTGCACACCGAACTCGACAAGCTGCCCCCGGGCGCCAAGGTCTAAGCGAAAACGGAGAGAACATCATGGCTGGACTGAGCCTGCAAAACCTCCAGAAAACCTATGGCAAGGTCGAGGTCATCAAGGGCGTCAACCTTGAGATCGAGCACGGCGAATTCGTCGTGTTCGTCGGCCCGTCCGGCTGTGGCAAATCCACATTGCTCCGCATGATTGCAGGGCTTGAAGACATTACCGGCGGCGAACTCAGCATCGGCGGCCAGGTCGTCAACGCCATGCAGCCGCGCGACCGCGGCGTCGCCATGGTGTTCCAGTCCTATGCGCTCTATCCGCATATGACGGTCTACGACAATGTCGGCTTTGGCCTTCGCATCAAGAAGACGCCAAAGGACGAGCGCGACGCAAAAATCCGCGAAGCAGCGCGCATCTTGCAGATGGAGCACCTGCTCGATCGCAAGCCCGCGCAGCTCTCCGGCGGCCAGCGCCAGCGCGTCGCTATCGGCCGCGCCATCGTGCGTCAACCTGAAGTGTTCCTGTTCGACGAACCACTGTCCAATCTCGACGCGTCGCTGCGCATGGACATGCGCATGGAGATTTCAAAACTCCATCAGGATCTCGGCGCCACCATGATCTATGTGACGCACGATCAAGTCGAGGCCATGACCCTGGCCGACAAGATCGTTGTCCTCAATGCCGGCGTCGTACAGCAAGTCGGCTCACCGCTGGAGCTTTATAACCGCCCCGCAAACCTGTTCGTTGCCGGCTTCATCGGCTCGCCGAAGATGAACTTCATCGCAGTTCAGGTCGACGAAATTAAACCTGGCATGGTGACGGTGTCCGGTCCGGACATCAGAGCGGTTTCCATTCCGGTAGTCACCGATGGATTGACGGTCGGGACTGCTCTGACGCTTGGCACCCGACCCCATCAAATGCTGACGGCAGATCAGGGGGCAATCACTGCAACGGTCATGCTGGTAGAGCACTTGGGCAACGAAACGATCGTCAGCCTGCGACTTCCGTCAGGAAAGGCCATTGTCGCCGGCCTTGATGGGGACTTTCCCGTGGCCGTCGGCGATACGCTGCACCTCACCCCTGAGGCGAATAAGGCAGTCCTGTTTGATGAAGACGGCCGGTCATTGCCAATCAAATCATAACAGCGGGTCGCAATAGAGACTGACATCACACCAATCCGCAGAGGCTCTTTGTCAGCGCCGCGGCACCGACGAGAAGAAATCATGGTACTCGCCGGTCCCCGCCTGGCTCATCAGATGGCTCAATTCTTCTACCGGCTGCGCGGACAGGTCGATCCGAAGATCGAACTCGGCAAATGCTTGGGAACCATGGACGCGTAGGGCAGCCGATCCAAGCCCTCGCTTGTCTCCCCCCGCTGCTGCACCGGCCCGGAGCGCCTCAAGCAGCGTATCGGCAAAGGTGGATTTGCCGAGATGCCGATGATAGCAGGCCATCATGTCGGACAAGACGGCCTCGCCGGTGAGCAGGTTACCAGCAACGGCCACACCGACATCGACCAGGTGACCTGCAAACCCGATGCACTGGCCGCCGGTCCATCCGTCCGCAATCCCATTCCGATCCACAATGATGACCTGCCGCAGGTCAGGCTGATCATCGTTGGCCAGTGCGGTAGCCAGAGCATCGCTCGCACTCAGTTCGCCTAAGACCGCGAAAGCATCGAACGCCAGGTAGGGATTGGTCATCGCCTGCGTGGCCACCGCGCCCAGGCCGCTGCGCGTATGCGGCACCAGTGCCCCCACCATCGGCCCGGCCGTTGCCGTCGCAACGCCGAAGGCGCCGGTTTTTGGATCGCGGGCAACGATGGAAAAGGTCATGCAACATCCTCTTTGCGTCATTTATCATCATAAATTGACAGGCAGCAAATTTATGATGATAAATTACCAAGCCCTTCTCACATGGTCCCCACCGCGAGGCAAGGGCGAGGGAACGCAAGGAGGTTATCAATGATCCGCACCTGGAAAGGGCTAGCGCCGCTTTTGCTCGCCGCCACCGCCCTGGCCCTGGTCTCGCCGGCCATGGCGCAGACGCCACCCAATGTGCTTGTCGTCGGCCAGATTGCCGAACCGGCATCGCTCGACCCAAATGTGTCGACCGCCGCCAACGATTTCCGCATCGCCGTCAATATCTACGATGGGCTCGTGCGCAACACGCCCGGCACGCTCGAGATCGAGCCGGCTCTCGCCACCGACTGGACCATTTCCGAGGACGGCCTCGAATACACCTTCAACCTGCGCGAGGGCGTTGCCTTCCACGATGGCACCCCGTTCAACGCCGAAGCGGTGAAATTCAACTTCGACCGCATGTTGAAGGAAGACCACCCCTTCGCCTCGACCGGTCCCTTCCCGCTCGCCTTCTTCTTCTCCTCGGTCAAGGATGTGGAAGTGGTGGATGACCTGACGGTCAAATTCACCCTCAACGAGCCATTTGCCCCCTTCATGAGCAACCTGGCCTCCCCCACCGGCCTCATCGTCTCGCCCGCGGCGGTCGAGCAATATGGCGCCGATTACGGTCGCCATCCGGTCGGCACCGGCCCCTTCAAATTCGAGGAATGGCAGTCCAATACCAGCGTCGTCGCCTCGCGCAACGATGCCTATTGGGATGGCGCGCCATCGCTCGAAGCAGTCATCTTCCGCCCGATCACCGACGCCAATACCCGCGTTGCCGAAATGCTCTCGGGCGGCATCGACGTGCTGCTCGAAACCCCGCCCGACAATGTGGCCCAGTTCCGCAACGACGCTAATTATCAGGTCGTGGAGGCCGTCGGCCCCCATGTCTGGTATGTCATGCTCAATGCCAAGGACGGCCCCTTTGCCGACAAGCGCGTCCGTCAGGCGGTGAATTACGCGGTCAACAAGGAAAGCCTCGTCAACGACGTGCTTCAGGGCACGGCCGACGTTTCCGCCGGCCCCATCCCGCCCGCCTTCAACTGGGCCTATAACGAGGACGTCGCGCCCTATCCCTATGATCCGGAAAAGGCCAAGGCGCTCCTCGCCGAAGCCGGCGCGGAAGGCGCGAAATTGACCTTCCTCGTCACCGAGGGCGGCTCGGGCATGCTCGATCCGGTCCCCATGGGCACCGCCATCCAGGCCGATCTCGCCGCCGTCGGCCTTGATGTCGAGATCAAGACCTATGAATGGAACACCTTCCTTTCCGAAGTGAACCCCGGCCTCGAAGGCAAGGGGGATATGGCCGAAATGGCCTGGATGACTTCGGACCCCGACACCCTGCCCTTCCTCACCCTGCGCACTGCGGCCTTCCCCGCCGAGGGCGGATTTAACTCGTCCTATTATTCCAATCCGGAAGTCGACGCCCTCCTCGACAAGGCGCGCCTGTCGACCGACCCGGCCGAGCGCGGCGAACTCTACAAGGAAGTCCAGGCCATCACCCACGAAGACGCTCCCTGGCTCTTCGTCGCCAACTGGAAGCAGAACGCGGTCGTTACCAGTGCCGTAGGCGATTTCGAACTGCAGCCCGACTTCTCGCTGGTTCTGCGGGACGTGACCAAGCAGTAGAACCCAGGGCATACCCCTCACCCGTCTCGGCCTTCGACCGATCCGCCCTCTCCCACAAGGGGCGAGGGAGCTCCGGGATAGCCCGGAGCTCGGTGTCCCCTTCTCCCCTTGTGGGAGAAGGTGCCCGAAGGGCGGATGAGGGGTCGCCCCCGCCGACACCGCAGCAGGAGGACCGCCCCGTGCCCACCTACATCGCCAAACGCCTCCTCGCCGCCATCCCGGTCATCCTCGGCCTCTCCATCATCGTCTTCCTCGTGATGAAGCTGATCCCTGGCGATCCCGCCCAGGCCCTCCTCGGCTCCTATGCAACCCCCGACAATGTCGCCCGCATCAATCGCGCCCTTGGGCTCGATCGTTCCTGGCCCGAACAATATGTCATCTGGATCGGCAATCTCCTCCAAGGCGATTTCGGCCGCTCCTACATTCTCAATCGCCCCGTGATCGACGAAGTGCTCGAACGCTTCGGCGCCACGCTGATCCTTGCCGGTGCCTCTCTCGTCATCTGTTCGGTCCTCGGAATTCTCGCCGGCATCGTCTCGGCCGTGCGCCAGTTCGGCTGGACCGACCGCATCGTCACCTTCTTCGTCCTCATCGGCATCTCCATGCCGGCCTTCTTCCTCGGCCTTGTCTTCATTCTGTTCTTCGCCGTGCAGTGGCGCCTGCTCCCCGCTTCGGGCATGTATGCCGTCTATGGCGGCGGCGATCTGCCCGATCTCCTCCGCCACCTGATCCTGCCCGCCTCGACCCTCGCAATCGTTGCCACCGGCGTTGTCGCCCGCCTCACCCGCGCCGCCATGCTCGAAGTCCTGCGCCAGGATTTCATCCGTACCGCCCGCGCCAAGGGCCTCAGCGAAAACAAGGTCATCTACCGCCACGCCTTCCGCGCCGCTTTGGTCTCCATCATTCCCGTGCTCGGCATTCAGGCCGGCTTCGTGCTCGGCGGCGCCGTCTATATCGAAACCGTCTTCCAGTGGCCGGGCCTGGGGCAGATGCTGGTCAAAGCCGTCTCCACCCGAGACCTGCTCCTCGTGCAGGGCGGCGTCCTCGTTGCCGCCACCGTCTATGTTCTCGTCAACCTTCTGGCCGACGTCGCTCAGGCCCTGCTCGATCCGAGGCTCAAGGCATGACCGATCTCACGACCCCCGCCCCGGCCCGCAAACGCCGCAGCAATCTCCAATTGCTGCTCGCCAATCGCCTTGCGGCCGCAGGCCTCTTCATCTTCGGCTTCATCGTCATCCTGGCGCTGCTCGCGCCGATCCTGCCGATCCCGAACCCAGACATTACCGATCAGCCCAATCGGCTCCTGCCGCCGCTGAGCGAAGGACATCTCCTCGGCACAGATCACCTCGGCCGCGACATTCTTTCGCGTCTCATCTGGGGCACCCAGGTTTCCCTGCTGGTCGGGGTCAGCGCCACCGCGCTCGCCGCCTTCTTCGGCTCCCTCATCGGCCTCGTCGCCGGCTATGCCCGTGGCGCCACCGACAGCGTGCTCATGCGCTTTGTCGATATGCTCATGGCCTTCCCCTATATTCTGCTGGCCATCGCCATCGTCGCCGCGCTGGGCCCCGGCCTTCTCAACGCGCTCTACGCCATTGCGCTGGTCAATATCCCCTTCTTTGCCCGCAACATCCGCGGCGTCACCGTCTCGATCCGCAATCGCGAATTCGTCGATGCCGCCCGGCTTTCGGGCAAGAGCCACGCTGCCGTCCTGTTCACCGAAGTCCTCCCCAACGTCCTGCCAGTCATCGTCATCACCATGTCGACCACCGTCGGCTGGATGATCCTTGAAACGGCCGGCCTCTCCTTCCTGGGCCTCGGCGCCCAGCCGCCCACCTCCGATCTCGGCTCCATGCTCGGTCAGGCCCGCGCCCAGCTTTTTACCGCGCCTCATGCCTCCATCATTCCGGGTATAATGATCTTCGTGCTGGTGATGAGCATTAACCTGCTTGGCGATGGTGTTCGCGACGTGCTCGATCCCCGCCTCCGCTCCGGCACACTGGGCCGTCCCATGCCGGTAACGCGGATCAAGCGCTCGGCCAAGCCCAGCCTGACCCTTCCAGAGCCACCTGCCCTCGTCGTTGAAAACCTCTCGACCGGCTTCGATACCGGTGGCTCGATCACGCCCGCCGTAAACAATATCGGCTTCCGCCTCGACAAAGGCGAATGCCTGGGGCTGATCGGGGAAAGCGGCTCAGGCAAATCGGTGACCGCCCTCTCCCTTATGGGCCTCGTCGCCTCCCCACCCGGTGTCATCACTAATGGCGGCGTTTATATCGGGGGTAAGGACGTACTGTCCCTGCGCGAACAGGAGCTTATCGCTCTCCGCGGCGCCCGCGTCGCCTACGTCTTCCAGGACCCGCTGACGACGCTCCATCCGCTGTTTTCGGTTGGAGACCAGATCGCCGAAGCCGTTCTCACGCACAATCCGATTGGCAAGCGGCGGGCCCGCCAGCGCGCCATCGAACTGATGGATACCGTCGGCATCCGCGATGCATCAGGAAGGGCCAGCGCCTATCCGCACGAACTCTCGGGTGGCCAGCGGCAGCGCATCGGCATCGCAATGGCGCTCGCCAATGATCCCGACATCATCATCGCCGACGAGCCGACCACCGCGCTCGACGTCACCGTGCAGGCCCGCATTCTCGAGCTTCTGCAAAATCTGCGGCGCGAACGCGGCCTCGCACTCCTCCTCATCACCCACGATTTCGGTGTCGTGGCTGAGGTCTGCGATCGCGTCGCGGTGATGAAAAATGGCGAAATCGTCGAACAGGGCGAAACCCAGACTGTGCTGCGCGATCCCCAGCACGACTATACCAAACGCCTCATCGCCTGCGTGCCGGAGCTGGGGGAAGGCCGAAACTTCCTCGATCGCGTCCGCCCGCTCTTTCCGGAGGCAAAGGCATGAGCCAGAACGCCCTTCAAATCCGCGATCTGGTCAAAACCTTCGGCGGCGGCCGCAGTCTCTTCGGACGACAGGCGAACGAAGTGCAGGCCGTGAAAGGCATTTCGCTCGACCTCACGCGCGGAGAAACCCTCGGCATTGTCGGTGAAAGCGGTTCGGGAAAATCCACGCTCGCCCGCATGCTGGTCGGCCTCGAGCATCCCACCTCCGGCACCATGCTCATCGACAACAAGCCTTGGGCGGAGCTTGCCGCCTCGGGTCCGCGCGCCTTTGGCCGCACCATTCAATATGTCTTTCAAGATCCAGTCGCCTCGCTCAACCCGCGCAAGACCATCGGCGACATTCTCGATGTCCCCCTGCGTCTGCTCTGCGCCTATGACGGCACCCGCCGCGCCATTCGCAAGCGTGAACTGATCGACGCCGTGCAGATGCCGCTCGACACCCTTGAGCGCTATCCGCACGAATTTTCCGGCGGCCAGGCCCAGCGCATTGCCATTGCCCGCGCCCTTGCGGCCGAGGCCAGCATTCTGGTTCTCGATGAACCGGTCAGCGCACTCGATGTCTCCGTTCAGGCGCAGGTCCTCTTGCTGCTCCAGCAATTGCGTAATGACCTCGGCCTCTCCTACCTCTTCATCAGCCACGACCTGGCTGTCGTAGAATCCATTTCCGATCGTGTCGCCGTCATGTATCTCGGAGAGGTGGTGGAGGTGGGTCCCGCGGCCCAGCTCTTTGCCAAACCTGAACACGACTATACGCGGTCGCTCATTGCCAGCGCGCCGCGCCTTTCCGCACCGGATAGCGCCGCATGAGCGAAATTACCCCCCTTGATCCGCCACGCCGCAAGCGCACCGACGAAATCGTCGATGCCATCAAGCGCATGATCGTCGAACATGGCCTCGGCCCCGGCGACCGCCTACCGCAGGAACGCGACCTCATCTCCCAGTTTTCGGCCAGCAAGGGCACCGTGCGCGAAGCGCTCAAGTCTCTTGAAGTTCAGGGCCTGATATCGGTCCGCACCGGCCCCGGCGGCGGCGCTTTCATCGAGCGCATGTCCGAAGGCCGGGCCATGAGCCTTCTCTCCAATTTCCTCTTCGCCAAGAACCTGACGATCGCCAATATCTACGAGATGCGAAAGGTCCTCGAACCGCAACTGGCGGCGAGCGCTACCCCCCACATCGATGAGGCCGGCCTCAAACGCCTCGAAGCCATCATCGGGATCTACGACCACGAGCCGGCAGACCAGAACGAGCGCTGGACCCAGCGCATGGCCGAGCTCGATTTCCATGGCGTCGTCGCGGAATATTCCGACAATCCTATTCTCGCGTTCACCTGCCGCTTTCTCCAGCGCCTCCTCAAGGATCTCACCGTTGCGCAGGACATTTACGTGCAGCCCGAGCCGGTTTCGCGCGCCAGCGGCATCCAGCACCAGCGCGACCTGATCGCCGCTATGCATCGCCGTGACGCCACCGCTGCCGCCGCCATCCTCACCGAACATATGCATGAGGCCGAAAAGCATATGCTCGACCTTGAGGCCAGGCTCGAAGACCGCTTCCTCGAAGAGGTATCCCCGGTTCGAACGAGAAAGCGCCGCACCGCATGATCGACAAAGATTACCTCCTCGACCGGCTGCTGCAACTGGTCAAGACGCCGAGCCCCGTCGGCATGACCGAGCGCGCCTCGGCCCTTGTCGATACCTGGCTGCGCGATCTCGGCTATCATCCGAAATATACCCGCCGCGGCGTCCTTTACGTCGAAGTCGGCGATGGTCCGCCCCGCCGCGCCCTCGCCGCCCATCTCGACACCCTCGGCGCCATGGTGACCGAACTCAAGCCCAATGGCCGCCTTGCCCTCCGCAACACCGGCACCTGGGCTGCCCGCTTCGCCGAAGGCGCCCGCGTCACCATCTTTTCCGACCATGCCGAGCACCGCGGCACTATCCTGCCGCTCAAAGCCTCAGGCCACCGCTTCAACACCGAGGTCGATACCCAGTCCTCCGATTGGGACAACCTCGAAATCCGTGTCGATGCCACCCTGCCCGACCGTGACGCCCTCCTCGCCGCCGGCTTCAATGTCGGCGACATGGTCGCCATCGACGCGCAGCCCGAAGTGGTCGACGGTTTCATCATCTCACGCCATCTCGACGACAAGGCCGGCTGCGCCACCCTCCTCGCCGTCCTCAAGGCGATTGCCGAAGGCAAAGTGAACGTCGCGGTGCCCTTCCAGGCCATGTTCACCATCGCCGAAGAAATCGGCATCGGCGGCACGCACGGCTTCGGCCCCGAGGTCGAAGAACTGCTCGCCATCGACAACGCCGTCACCGCTCCCAACCAGACCTCGCGCGACGACGCCGTCACCATCGCCATGCGTGACCGCCAGGGTCCCTTTGACGCCCGGATGACGCGCCAAATGTTAACAGTCTGTCAGCAGAACCATATCCCATTCGTGCGCGATACCTTCCGCCACTACCGCTCCGACAGCGCCGCCGCCGTCGAAGCCGGCTGGGATATCCGCGTTGGCCTTATCTGCTTTTCCCTCGACAGCTCCCACGGCTGGGAACGCACCCACATGGCCTCGCTCACCGCGCTGGCACGCGCCATTGTAGGCTATCTGGCGACCCCTCTTCCAAGCTAAAATACCAGGCACCGGCGTCGATCTCGGCCTATAGGTTATCAAGCCCGCGCCCGGAAACCGAGGGGTTGTGAACTCGGGCGGAAGCGGCATTAGGCATTAGCCGACCTTCATCGATGGCTTCATCCCCGCTTCGGTCTTCAAGCTCAACCGCAATAGTATGGCTGCGCCTGATCCCGCGATCTGGTCGCAAATCCGTGCGGCTTGTCGGCAATTACGATGATGGCAAGGCTTGTTCGACCGACCTCGTTCCCTATGGCGGCGATCGCACCGGAGATGAACGCCGAGTAGACGATGATCATGATGGATCGGCAGTCCAGGGTCTGTGCCCCTGGCGAATGGCAGCCGATGGAATTTGCCGACCAGCGAAGGAGCAATTGGCCGACGATACGCGATACCGAGATCTTTGGCTCCATATCGGGGATCGATGAGTGGGCATTGTCGAGAACTAGACGACGCCGGCTCCGTGGTCACCTCGAATAGAATGGTCCTTCCACCGGGTGTGTTCACACTCGGACTTCGTCGCCCCCGCGCTCGCGCGTTGAATAGGTTGCATAGAGCAGGCACGCATAAACTGCTGCAACGATCGCGACCATCAGCCAACCCGGCACTGGCCCGGTGGACGCCTGTTCGACGAGAACAGCGAGTGGCCGATCTGGGTCGAGGTGGACGCCCGCCTGCAAGTCCGGCGACGCGATCTTGAGCAGCCATGCCATAAGCAGGATGAGGAACATCCAGATATAATTCCGCCGTAGCCGCCGGCCCATCGCTCGCCAGAACGAGATGCGGAACTTGGGATGTCGCAGATCCCGGGCCAACATCAGGAGCCACGGCTCGGGGCCGCTTTGCGTTTCCGGCCCGAACAACTGCCCGAAATAGTGGCGCTCGAACTGGCGCACCCTCATCCGGTAGACATCAAAGAAACGATAGCGCCGCGCCTCGACCCCGAGGAGCAGCATCACGATGACCATGGCGAAAAGCACGAGGCCATGGTGTGCCGTGGGGGTCGACAGGGTCACCGAGAGCATGGCAGCAACAACGGTGATGGCCCAGTTGGTCGTCAAATCGAGCCGGGATCGCCAGGTGTTCATCCGGCCCATCTCGGCGCGATAGTAGTGGATCATGGCATTTGTCGCCTCTGCCGATGTCGTTGGCAGGGAAGCCACCGCAGAAGGCGGGTTTTCCGGTCTGTTCATGTCGATCTCCTTCCCACTTTCATTTTCGGGTCTAGAGCGCCCAAACCAGCAACAGCATGGGTACGGAAACCAGGATCACGAGTAGGGATAGAGGCAGTCCGAGACGCCAGTAGTCACCGAAGCGGTACCCACCGGGCCCCATCACCAGCGTGTTGCACTGGTGGCCGATGGGGGTGAGGAAGTCGGACCCCGCGCCAATGGCGACCGCCATCAGAAAAGCCTCCGGCTGGTAGCCGAGATCGGCGGCGAAGGTTGCCGCAATAGGCGCCATGACCAGCACGGTGGCGGCATTGTTGAGAAAAGGCGTCACGGCCATTGCGACGACGAGAATGAGCGCTAGGGCGCCATAGGCGGGCAAGACCGATGCTGTCGAGGAGAGCCAGTTGGCAATCAGGTCGGTTGCGCCAGTCGTTCTCAGCGAGTCGCTGACGGGAATGAGGGCCGCCAACATGATCAGGATGGGGGCGTCGACATGCGAATAGACATCGCGGATCGGCACAGTGCGCGTCACAACCATCAGTACCGCCGCGGTGAAAAATGCGATCGGCACCGAAACGAGCCCCAGTGCCGTGCTGCCCATCGCCAGGACGAGAATGACAACGGGAATGATACCGTTTCTAAAACTGCCGATCGTCAGGTTGCGCTCTACCAGCGGCAGACAGTTCCAATCACGCAGTCTTTCGGGAAGCGTGTCGAGATCACCCTGCAGCACAAGCACATCGCCAACCTGGAAGCGGATTTCGCCGAGACGATCCGTGAGACGCTTTTCCCGCCGGCTGACTGCCAATAGATTGAGGCCGGCAGCATCGAAAAGGGCCAGTTCCTTCGCATTGCGGCCGACGAGCGAAGAACTGTCGCCGACCACCGCTTCGACGACGCCAACCTCCCGGGAGGACACTGCCTGGTCCCGCCTTTCAGAAAAGGCGAGCTTTCCCTGGGACACGATCCTATCGAGTGCCTCGGGCTCGCCTTCGACGATAAGCAGTTCCCCGGCCTGAACCAGCGAGTCAGGCAGAGGCAGACGGCGCTTGCCGTTCGGGGCAATGATACCAGTGATCATCGCCTGTCCCCCACCGAGGCGCTGCACGGCGCCCACGGTCTCTCCGACACTTGGAGACTCCGCCGGCACGCGAACTTCGGTCGTGTAGTTCTTGATTGCAATCGCCTGGTCGAGCGAGCCTTTTACCTGCGTACGCTCCGGGAGAAGGCGGTAGCAAAGACCTAAAAAGATCACGCCGACCAAAGCCAGCGTCGCGCCAACTGGCGTGAAATCGAACATGGTGAAGGGCGCACCCGTCAGCTCTTCGCGAACCCGCGAGACGATGACGTTTGGCGAAGTGCCGATCTGGGTCATCAGGCCGCCCAGCAGCGCCCCAAAAGACATGGGCATCAGGAACAGCGAAGGGGAAACACCTGACTTTCTCGCCATCTGGAACGCGATGGGGATCATGATGGCCAGGGCGCCGATATTCTTGATGAAGGCTGAGAGCAGCGTCACCGTCAAAACCAGAACAACGAGCTGCGCCCGTGGTGTCCGAAGATTGGGCGCGAAGCGCCGAACGGCAACTTCCATCACGCCGGACCGCGCCACCGCAGCGCTGACAATGAGAGCACTGCCAACGATGACGACGATATCATCAGAGAGACCTGAGAACGCGTCCTCGGGTGCTACAATGCCCACCGCGACCGCCGCCAAGAGCGCGCCAACGGCGACCAGATCGTAACGCCACCTCCCCCAGACAAATGCGACCATCATGAAAAAGATTGTGCCGAAGGCGAAAATCTGAGGGGTAGTCATCGAATGAGCTCCATCGGATTGGAGCAACGGCTGACACGGCGATTAGTCTATGATGCGGAGCAATTTTTCCGCATCAGCGGTGGCAAGGGTATCGCCCGACCTCAGGCAATGAATACGCCAACAGGACCGTCACCATCTCCGGCAACGCATTTACCAAAACCCGACGTGTCGCCGAGGCCCGCAGAATGCCACCGCGACAGATCGGCTAATACTGTCAGCGTCACTCCAGAATGCCGACGCCGAAATCCAAGGCGAGCCTGGCCAAGGTCGATCGGCTCGTAGCTACCCTTGGAAAACAGCACTGGGTGGCTCTGGCGCAGTTCTAGGAGTTGCTGGGTCATCACCAGCTTGTCGTCCCGGCCCGCTTCGGGTTTGGTTAGTCGTCTCCAGAGAGCTGCAAAGTCGAGAGGCCGGCGATTGTCCGGATCAACGAAGCTCTGCTCCCAGTCTTCTGCCCCGCGATAAATGTCGGGCACACCGGGGAGCGTGAATTTCAACGCGACATGGATCAGCGTTTTGCGCCGACCGATCGCTTCATAGCGCGTGCGCACTGAATGAAAGCTGTCACGGAAGCCCTCGTCGGCAAGCATGCCGTCGATTAGTGTCTCGACCTTCTTCTCGTAGCTAAGAACATTGACCCCCCAATCGCTGCGTTGCCGCGCCTCGCGCAGGGATTTGGTCATCGCGCCCTTGAGCCGATCGGCAAAATCCTGGGTGATCCCAACAATCGGCCAACCGCCGAGGAGGAGTTGAAACAGCAGATAGAGATCGTTGGGATGAATATCTTCCGCCTTGCTGCCCAGAAGGGAACGCCAGGTGATAACCGCTTCCGCCCAATGACTGGGATCATCGGCGATGGCCGAAGTCAGCAACCGAATGTCCTCGCCTCTTTTGGTGTCGTGCGTTGACGTTCCAATCAGGCAATGCGGATGCCGATCCAATCGCCGGATGTTTCTGTCGTGAAAGCTGGCGATCGACTGATTGAACCGGTCGGGATGGGCGCCGACCTCATTGAGCGAGACCAGGCGATTGTAGCGATAAAGAGATGTGTCCTCGACGCCCTTGGCCATCACTGGACCCGTATATTGCTGAAAGCGGCCGACAACCTCTGCGGCTTGATGCGCGTCGTAGCTGCTGTTCAGAGTGCCGAAGAGAAGTGCCGCTATAAAGTCGAAGGTCGCTGGCTGAATTTGCGGCTGCGCGCGGGCGGCTCGCGCCAGAGCAAGGGAGAGCTCCCGGCGATCCATCGACCCGGGAACGCCATCGTGGGCATAGACGCGATAAACATCGAGTTGCGCAATCAGCTCGCGCCAGACACGCTTCAAGGCGTGCTCGGTGAGATCAGCCGACGCAGCAACGGACCAGGCCAGGCGAGCCGTGCGGCTTGCCAGATTACCCAACTCCGCTGCAAGCTCATTGTCCATCACCCGCAACTTGCAGCGATAGGCCTCGGCATGCGGAGCCGGCACCGCCCCGACGAACCCCGTGTACGCTTCGGTCAGGGCCTGCTCCCCTTCGGCTCGGGTCAGCACTCGGGTCAGATCGGCGCCCACTTCATAGCCAGTCGTACCCTCGACCGGCCAGTCGCGGCGAATATATTCGTGCGGCGCGAGGATCTTTTCGACCGCGAGATAGATAGGCCGCGGCGATTTGCGCCGGAGCATTTTCAAGTAGCCCAGCGGATCAAGAAGACCATCGATATGGTCGATCCGCAGACCGTCCACCAAACCCTCCGCAATGAGGGAAAAGATCAGCGCGTGTGCATGATCGAATACCTCAGGGCGATCGATCTGGATGCCAGCCAGTTCGCTGTTGATGAAGAAGCGCCGATAGTTGATCTCGTCAGCGGCCGTTGCGAAATGGGCGAGACGCCAATGCTGGCGCGATATGAGTTCTCGCAGGGCTTCGGGCTCAGCATGCGCCGCCACGACGGCATCGACCTCGCCATAACGGTTGATGAGAGCAACGCCATCGTCAGTACGGATGGGCAGTTTCTCCTTGTCATAGGCCCAGACTGCAAACCCTTCTGCATCCGCCTTGAGGCAAATGTCGCCGTCGGCCAAGACCTCGGCAAAGGACTTGCCGAGAAAAGGCAAGAGCACTTTGCCGTCCATGCCCGGGCGCGACGGATGCCAATCGATGTCGAACCAGTCAGCATATCGGCTGTCGGGGCCATGCCTCAGGACATCGAGCCATAGAGCATTACTCGCCCCGCCGATGCCCATGTGGTTGGGCACGAAGTCGAGAATGATGCCCATGCCCCGCGCCTCTAGCGCAGCGGCCAGGGCCCGGAAATCATCGCGAGTACCAATCTCGGGGTTGATCCGGGCATGGTCAACTGTGTCATACCCGTGCGTACTACCCGGCTGCGCCATGAGAATGGGCGAAAGATAGGCGTGGCTGACACCCAGTTCGTCGAGATAGGGCACCAGCCCCTTGGCATCGGAGAGGCTGAAATCCTTGTTGAGCTGCAGACGATAGGTAGCGCGAGGCGGCTTCACTTGCGCGCCTCGCTGCGCAGCATCAGGGTGCAGTCGCTGGGCAGGATCCAGAAATGTTCGGGGTCGACCGGTCGGCGCCCCGCACCATCATAATCGGGATGCTCGCTGCTCCAGGTCAGCGACCAAACGCTCCCATCCGGCGGCGCTAATAGCGGTTCCGCGGTGACCGCCATGGGTAGGTCGCGACCGAGGTTGAAAAGGATGAGCCGGTGCCCCGCCGGGTCCGGCGTCATATAGCGCAGCAGCAGGGCGCCATCTCCGAGCACTGCCCCGTCGATCCGCCGCTCAGTCTCCTGCGAAAAAATCGGGTCTGTCCGGCGTAGCTTCAGCAGGTCACGATGGAGCGCAAGTAGCCCCTGATGCCGTTCCGCCTCGGCCCAATCGAGCTTGCTCTGCGCGAAGGTGGCCGGGTCCGCCGGATCGGCCAACCGCTCCAGCATGGCGGGATCAGCAACACCTGGGAAATTCTTCAAAGACGTCCTTCGTCCTGCGACCACCGCCTTGCCATGCTCACCCTCAATGCCAAAGAAATAATAGAATGGCCGGGTCGAGCCGAATTCCTGTCCTTGGAAAAGGCAAGGCGTCTGGGGGCCCAGCAGCAGTATGCCTGTGATAGCCCGCAGACGCGCCGGACTGAGCAGCGAACTCAACCGAAGACCACGCGGCGAATTGGCGACCTGATCGTGGTTTTCAAGGAAATGGACGAAATGCCGGGGCGGCGTCTCGAGATTATAGGTCCCATAGGCCTTGTCACGGGCATCCGAGCGCTGGCCCTGGTAGAGAAAACCATATTTCAGCGCCGAGACCAGTTCCTGCGGTGTGCCGCGATAATCGCGATAGTAGAAATCGTCGTGCCCGGTGGTGGCGACCCGCAGCGTGTGCTGAAAATCATCGCTATACATCGCATCGACGCCGAAGCCGCCGATATCAGGGCTTTCGATCATCCGCCGTTCCTGCGGCTGGTTCTCGACCACGACATAGGCCGAGCGGGGCTTGGCGGCCTCTCTCACCGCTTCCGTCAATTCGGCGAGGATATGTCGCTCACTGCTGTCGAACATGGCCTGCACCGCATCGATCCGCAGCCCATCGAGATGAAAATCCCTGATCCAGTAGACGGCATTGTCGATGATGAAATCCCGCACAGCTCGCGCACCTTCACCATCAAAGTTAAAACTGGCGCCCCATTCGTTCTCGCAGCGGCTGGTGAAGTAGTAGTCTGAATATGCCCTGTAATGGTCCCCAAGCCCCACGTGATTGTAGACGACGTCGAGAATGACCCCCACGCCGACACTATGCGCCGCATCGATGAAAGCACGCATCTCGTCGATCGTTCCGTAAGGAGCAAAGGGCGCAAAAGGCAGCGTCGTGTCGTAGCCCCAGCCGAAAGCGCCGCTAAAGGTACCTACCGGCATGAGCTGAATAACTGTGATGCCAAGGTTCTTTAAGTGTTCGAGCTTGGTCGCTGCCGCGAGCCAGGTCCCCTCATTTGTAAACGTACCGATGTGAAGCTCATAGATCACTTGGTCACCGTTCGACACGCCAGCCCAATAGCGGTCAGTCCAGGCAAAACTGCTCGAAACGACCACTGATGGCCCGTCATTGCCGTCCGGCTGGAAGCGAGACGCCAAGTCCGGCACGGGATCTCCACCATCCAATCGGAAGGTGTAGCGCGCTCCGTTGCCAACACCACCTATAAGGCTACCAAAGTAGCCATCCCCTAAGTCGTCCAGTTTGAGCAGGCCCTTCCCCTCGATCTCGACTTCGGCGCGAGCCCGGCCCAGGGCCCAAAGAAGAAAATGGGTTCCCTGCTCATTGGGAATTGCCCCGAAATTTCTACGAAGTGACATGGAAAAGCTCGGGCGTACGGACAGAGGGCAAACGGCGGTGGCGGCCTGGGGTTCCTGTGCTGCCAACTGATTACGTCTCCCCGCCTCGCTCGTCCTTGTGAGGAGAACAAGGATCAAACTCCTATGTTTTGCCGTAGTGAGGCATGAACGGAGACTAATATCGGCGAGATGTATGACTACATCGGGATGCTCTACAACCCGACCCCAAGCACGTCCGCAATGGAATGCTATTGCCGGTCGAGTTCGAAAAACGATACCAAATCTAATCCCGAAGGGGCCTATCAGAGGTCGCGCCAAACCTGCAGTGCTTGGGCCATGCTTCTGGGTGTCTCACCGGTAACGATCGCCCCCAGAAGTGGAGCCGCAAGTCCTACGGCCTTAAGCCGAAGGCCATCTTGTGGTGTGAGCTTAAGCTGGCTGGGAACGATCACCGGAACATCGACCGCTGCAGCGATCTCGGCATAGCGGGCGAGGTCGGCATCGGTCATCGACGTGCGATAGCGCCCGAATTCCATAATCGAGGCCTCGACGATGCAGCCGGGAACGGCCGCAATCTCGGCTATGTCGTCGGGCGTACTGGTCGAGGAGAGGGCCGGCATGGGGCGCAGGCGTGACTGCAGCAGGTGGGGCTGCATGTGGTCGATATAGACGTTGAAGCCTTCGAAGCCGAGATCGGCGAGGGCGTCCATCTCTTGGGCTGTGGGTACGGTTTCCTGGCCGGCCATGACGAGCAGCGGGCAGCCGAGTTTGGCGAGCTCTTCGAAGAAGGGGCGTTCTTGCTCGAAAGTGCCGAATGTTGTGCCGGTGGCGCGGTGGTAGGCGTTGAGATGAGTCTTGAGGGCGAAGGCGCCGCCGTCGAGGGCGGCCTTGGCGAGGTCGAGGTCGTGGCGGGCGAGGGAGACGATGACCGGAAATTCGCCGGAGGTCAGGGCGGTGTAGAGTTTGGTCGGGCGGTACATCAGTCGATCCGGGTGCCGGTGGCGTCGAAGAGGTGGATGGCGTTGGCGTCGGGGCGGATGCGGATGGTCGTTCCCGGCTGGGCTTTGATGCGTTCGCGGAAGACGGCGCTGATGGACTGCTCGCCGAGGGACAGGGAAACCTGGGTTTCCGAACCCATGGGCTCGACGAGTTTGACCACGGCCTCGACGCCGTCGTCGGCCAGCATCAGGTGTTCGGGTCGGACACCGTAGGTTGCCTTGCCGGATGTCGGCGCATTGGCCGGGAGCGGCAGGGTGATGTTGCCGGCCTTGAAGCCTGCAGGGGTCAATTCGCCTTCGATGAAGTTCATGGAGGGGGAGCCGATGAATCCGGCGACGAAGAGGTTTGCCGGGCGATCGTAGAGGTCGAGCGGAGCGCCGACCTGTTCCACCTTGCCGCCATTCATCACGACGATGCGGTCGGCCATAGTCATGGCTTCGACCTGGTCATGGGTGACGTAGACGGTGGTGACGCCGAGGCGCTGGTGGAGGCCCTTGATCTCGCCGCGCATGACGACGCGGAGTTTTGCGTCGAGGTTGGACAGAGGTTCGTCGAAGAGGAAGACCTGCGGGTTGCGGACGATGGCGCGGCCCATGGCGACGCGCTGGCGCTGGCCGCCGGAGAGCTGGCGGGGATAGCGATCGAGGAGATGGGTGAGGCCGAGAATGCCGGCGGCCCATTGGACGCGCTCGGCGATTTCGGCTTTCGAGCCACCGCGGTGTTCGAGCGAGAAGCCCATGTTTGTGGCGACGGTCATGTGCGGATAGAGCGCGTAGTTCTGGAAGACCATGGCGATGTCGCGGTCTTTGGGCTCGAGGTCATTGACCACGCGGCCACCGATCTCGATGGCGCCGCCGGTGATGGTTTCGAGGCCGGCGATCATGCGCAGCAGGGTGGACTTGCCGCAGCCGGAGGGGCCGACGAGGACGACGAACTCGCCATCGGTAATGTCGATGTCGATGCCATGCAGCACGGATGTGGCGCCATAGCTCTTGGTGACGGATTTGAGGGTAACGGGAGCCATGGGGTCAGCCTTTCAGCCCGGTATGGGCGAGCCCTTCGACGAACTGCTTCTGCGCCACGATGAAGACCAGCAAGACGGGGATGGCGGTCATGGTGGCAGCGGCGAGCTGGATGTTCCACATGGCCCCGCCATAGGCGTCGGTGAACTGGGTCAGGGCCTGGGGCAGAGTGAACATCTGGGTCGAAGAGAGGAATACGATGGGTTCGAGATAGAGGTTCCACGAGTGGAGGAAGGTGAAGATCGCCACGGCGCCGAGGGCGGGTTTTGCGAGCGGCAGGGCGATGGTCCAGAAGATCTTGAAGCGGCCGAGGCCATCGACGCGGGCTGCTTCTTCCAGCTCGTTGGGGAGCGCGATGAAGAACTGGCGCATGACGAAGGTGGCGAAAACCGAGGGCGCGCCGAAGATGGGCACGAGGATCAGCGGCCAATGGGTGTTGATCATGCCCCAGCCGAGGAAGATCTGGAACAGCGGCACGATGGTGACTTCGGAGGGGATCAGAAGGCCGAGCAGCACGACCATGAAGATGGCATTGCTGAACGGGAATTTTATGCGCGCGAAGGCGTAGCCGGCCATGGAGGAGATGACCATGGTGCCGACGGTGACCAGGGCGGCGATATAGGCCGAGTTCCAATACTGCCGGGCGAATGGCTGCAGCTCGAAGACCTGGGCATAGGTCGAAAAATCGAAGCGGCGCGGCCAGAGGTCGGGCGGGAAGGCGAAGATGTCGCTGATCGGTTTGACCGACGAGGTGATCATCCACCAGGTGGGGAAGACGAAGGGGATGAGCAGGATGCACATCAGCCCGTAGAGGGCAGTCTTCATGCGGGGGCTGAGATCAGTTTTCATAGAAGACGATCCGCTTGCGGAGCTGCCACTGAACGAAGGTCAGGACCGCGACGATGACGAAGAGCAGGATCGACAGGGTCGAGCCATAGCCGAAGAAGTGGAACTGGAAGGCCTGCTGATAGAGGTAGTAGACCAGAACCGTAGTGGTCATGCCTGGGCCGCCCTGGGTGAGAACGGCGATCTGGGCGAAGACCTGGAGGGAGCCGACGATGGTGATGATCGAGGTGAGGAGGATCGTGGGCGAGATCATTGGCAGGGTGATGCGGCGGAATTGCTTGAAACCGCTGGCGCCATCGACCCGCGCGGCCTCGTAGAGTTCCTTGGGCACGCCCTGAAGGGCGGCGAGGAACAGGATCATGTTGAGGCCCACATTCTTGAAGACCTGCACGACGACAACGGAAATCATGGCCGTGGTGGGGGTGCGGAGCCAGTTGGGGCCTTCGATTCCGAGCATGGCCAGCATGCCGTTGATGCCGCCATTGTTCTGGAGGAGGAAGCTCCAGACGATGGTCCAGGCGACGAGGGAAACGACAACAGGCGAGAAGAACAGGGTGCGGAAGACCACCATGCCTTTGAGCTTCTGGTCGAGGAGGACGGCGAGAAGCAGAGCCAGCGACATATTGAGGATGACGAGGCCGGCCGAGAAGATGGCGGATGCGATGAGCACCTGCGGCAGGTTCGGGTCGGCTAGCAGCATCTGGTAATTGGCGGCGCCGACGAAGTTGAAGCTCGCGGCCAGCACGTTCCATTCGTGGAGGGAATACCAGAAGACGAGGCCGAGCGGCACGAGCACGAAGGTGATGATGCCGATGAGCTGGGGCGCGATGAAGATATAGCCTGCCGCCGCGTCGCGCCGGGCGATGGTCCAGAAGGGCGGCTTGTGCGGCGCTTGTGTGGGCTGAGACATGGAGGTTCCTGCGGCGGCGGCCTGGTGCCGCGCGGTAGTGGGAGGAAGGGGCGGTGGCCGCCCCATCCCAAGGTCAGCTAGAGATCAGCGTGCCAGCAGCGGGCTGACGCTGGAACACACGTTTGCGAGCACGGCGGCGACGTCGGCTTCCGGGACCCAGAGGGAGTCGAGGCCAGCGCGGATGGTCTGCTGGATCTGGGCGAAATTGGTGTGGCCCGGCAGAACGGTGCCGTTGGCGATGCCTGATATCACGACGTTTTCGATCTGCTCGGGAGAGAGCAGCGGGTTGGTCGAGGCGAGGGTTTCGGCATTGAGGAGGCTGGCGCGGGCCGGCGGGAAGAATTGGGCCAGCTTCTTGGAATTTTCGGCATTGGTCATGTAGCCGAGGAATTCGACGGCGACGTCCTTGTTGGCCCCCTTGGCGAAGGCGCCGACACCGGCTTGGCCGACGACGGAATACTCACCGGCAGGGCCGGCCGGAAGCGGCACGAGGTCCCAATCGAAGGGATTTTCCTTGGGCAGCAGCGAGGCACGGCTAATCTGGGTGATGGTCATGCCGGTTTCGCCAGCGAAGAAGTCGATGTCTTCGCCCGGGCCGGGCATGGCCTTGTCGGTGAAGATGGCCTTGTGGATAGCGGTCAGCGCATCGACCATGGCCGGCTCGGTGAAGGTGCAGGTCTTGCCATCCGCGCTCCAGGGGGCGGCGCCCCAGCCGTTCCAAATGGAGGCGAGGTTCTGCCAGGTCTGGAACTTGAAGTCGCGGACGACGAGGCCGGTTTTGCCGGACTGACCGACCGTGGCGGCCGAAGCGAAGGCATTGTCCCAGGTCCATTCGCCGGCGGCGATCAGTTCGGCCGGGGTTTTGGCGCCTGCGGCCTTCAGCACGTCGTTGTTCGCGAAAATGGCGAAGGGCGAGGTCGAGAAGGGATAGGCGTAGAGCTGGCCGTCCTTGGTCCAGAGGGCGGTGGCCTTTTCCGAGACGTCGGCGAGATCGTAGCCTTCGGTTGCGGCAAAGGCGTCGGTCAGCGGGGCAAGGGCGCCGGAATTGACGAAGTCGGCGGCGGTGGTTTCGAGAATCCAGGCCAGATCAGGCGGGTTGCCGCCGGCGATCTGAGTGGTCAGGGTCGTGGTGTAGCTGTCGAAGGGCAGAGGTTCGAAGGTCACCGAGACATTGGGGTGGGTAGCTTTAAAACCCTCTGCGATCTCGTTGAACATGGCGAGATGGGCTTCGTTGGCGCTCCAGATGGTCATGCGTAGATTGACCGCGTCCTGGGCCCAGGCCGTGCCGGCGGCGGCAAGGCCCAGAATGATGCCGGCCGTTGCGGCCGTGGTTTTCAGCAGATGTTTCGTCATTGTTTCCTCCCTGGATGACATGAGTTGGTTAGTAGCCACGCACGTCGGGCCAGCGGATTTCGATGCCTTCCGCATGGAGACGTGACTGGAAATCGGTGAGCAGGGCGTCGTCGGCCTGCACCTGGTGCGGCGTGAGCCCGTGGTTGAGGCAGTGGGCGGCAAGGAGCCCGGCGACTTCGCCGACGTTCCACTCGACCGGATGCAGTCGGTAGCAGCCATTGGTGATGTGGGTGGTGCCCATGTTCTTGCCGCCGGCCAGCAGGTTTTTCACGCGGCGCGGCAGCAGCGAGCCGAGCGGGATTTCGAAGGGCGCGGATTCGACGTCGACATAGTTGTCGCCACCCGTGGAAGGGTGGAGGTCGATGCGGTACATGCCGATGCCGACGCTGTCGCGATACTGTTTTGACAGCGTGTTGCCGTGGATGGTCATCGAGACGTCCTGCTCGACGATGCGGGTGACGGGCAGGATGCGGCGGCTTTCGCGGATATAGGGGGCCATGGCGAGGCCATGGTCGGCGCCGGTGATGTCGCCGCGGAGGCGGAGGCCCGGAAAACCCTGGCCGCCGTCGAGGCGGGGGGCTTCGGTCTGGAGCCAATAGAAGACGGAGTAGGAGAGGTCGGCGGCGGATTTGAGGTGCGCGGCCTTTTCTTCCTCGGAGACGTCGATGATGGAGCCGAGCATGTAGTCGATCATCGGCCAGTTCACGAGGCAGATGTCTGAGCCATAGGCACCGGGCACGAAATTGCGGCGAGCGGCGATGCGGCGGAAGGTCCAGAGATTGCCGTCGCCGGGATTGCGGCGCTGATCGGCGTCGACCAGCAGCGGATCGTCGTCCGGGTTCGGGGTGAAGCTGCGCTCGGTGATTTCGAGGGTGCGCGGGTGGGGAGCCTTGAAGCCGAGCAGCGGGCCGCCCCAGAAATCGGGCTGGTATTGGCGCCAGAAATCATAGTTCGCCGGCTTGTCGATGACCTGGTTGCCGTCGACGTGGTCGATGGCGAAACAGACGGAGACGGCCTGCACGTTTTCGGGCTGGGCGGTTTCGGGCGCGCTAGGTTCGCCGGTGTCGGACTGGGATTCGAAGCCCTTGGCGTATTCGGTGCCGGTGAGGGGCAGGAGATCGCCGAGTTCGGTGGCGTCGACGACGTAGGAGGCGGAGACGGTGATTTCTGCGCCGGTGTCGCGATGGCGGAGGGTGATGGCGCGGACCGCGTCGCCTTGCACGTCGGCGGCGATGGGCAAGTAGGGTTTTAGTACGCGGAGCTGGCCGCCGCCGCGCCAGGGGGCGAGCATGGCTTCTATGACGGCGAGGCCGGTGCGGGGCTCGGCGCAGAGGCGGCTGACCCATCCCGCGCCGGGGTTGAGATCGCCCCAAGCGCGGCTCTCGGCGGTCAGCGGATAGTGGTCGCGATAGTATTGGCGGATGCCATTGCGGAGCTGGCGATAGGAGCGGGTGATGCCGAACTGCTCGACCCAGGAATGCTCATCGGGCGGGACGGCCTGGCTCGTGAGCTGGCCGCCGAGCCAGTCGAATTCCTCGGTGAGAATGACTGTGCGGCCAGAACGAAGGGCGCCGAGAGCAGCGGCGACGCCACCGAGGCCACCACCGACGACGAGGAGATCAGCGGAAAGTTCTTTGGTCATTTGGTCTTCTTGGTTTTGGAGGAGGGAGCGCCGAGGGTGTCACCCTCGAGCGGCTCGCAATGGAGGAGGAGCTGTTCCACCGGGGCATCGTGCTCGACGCGGCGGACCAGCATTTCGGTGGCAGCGCGGGCCATGGCCTCGCGCGGAATGGCGAATGAGGTGAAGCGGCGGCCGGGTTCTTCGGCGCGGATGTGATTGCCGAGGACGACGATGGACAGATCGTCGGGAATGGATAGGCCGCGCTCGCGGGCGGCGTGTTCGATGGCGATGGCGTCGGCGAGTTCGGTGACGAAGACGCAGGTGGCGCCGGCCGCGAACAGGATGTCGAGGATTTCGTTGGGCGGGCGGCCGACTTCGAAGATCGAGGTGACGAGTTCGGCTTCGCCGACGGAGCGAGAAAAACCGTACCAGCGGTCGACGGTGGATTCGGCGCCTTCATTGAGGCCGACATAGGCGATCCGGCGGTGGCCGAAGGATTTGGCGCGCTCGACGAGGGCGGAGGTGGCAGGGGCGTAGTCGCCACCGACATAGGGGACGGGACCGCCGGCGTCGTCGCGGCGGCCGACGGCGACGAAGGGGAAGTCGCCGGCAACGAGGCGGGCGAGTTCGGTATTGTCGAATTTGCGGCCGAGGATGACGCAACCATCGGCGAGGCGGAGCCTGGCATTCTCGCCGAAAATCTTGCGCTCGCGCCCTGCCCCGGTCATCAGCAGCAGATCGTAACCCTTGTCCTGCGCCGCCTCTTCGATGCCGAAGAGGAAGGGGGTGAAGAAATCTGCCTGACCGGAGGGAAAGGCCGGCTCATACGTAAAGACCCCCAGGATACGATTGAGTCCCTTGACCATGCGGCGAGCAACCGGGTCGGCGACATAGCCCGTATCTCGAATGACCTTTTCAACGCGTTCTCGCGTCTCCTGCGGGATGCGGGCCCGGGAAGACGGTGCGCCGTTGAGCACAAATGACACCGTCGCCTGGCTGACTCCGGCCAACTGAGCAATATCCTTCTGCGTCAGTCGCCTGTTTGCAGCCAATCGCCCCTCCCCAGTTTGCTAATACGTATTATCTGCTAATGCGTATTAGCAACTCAACTGACGCAGGTCAATGGTGTCTTGGGCGAAGCAACGTCTTGGCGCCGTGTGTCTCTGACAAACGCTCGGTGCAACCAAAACCTATGCGGCGCCGTTAATGCGCGACTGCATAAGGGGCGATTGTGCGTAGCGAAATCGATGGCTTAGCCGACATTTTTCCTGGCGAAAGCATCATGGCACAGGCCATGCGAGAGCGGGACTGGACTGAGACCTCGCTTGGCGATCCCCGCGACTGGCCGGACGCTCTCAAAATACCGTTGCGCATGTTGCTGACCTCCCGCTTCGAGATGTGGCTCGGCTGGGGTCCGGATCTCATTTTCTTTTACAACGACGCGTATATTCCAACGCTTGGCATCAAGCATCCCAATATGCTTGGCCGCCCGTTTCGAGAGGTGTGGTCGGAGGTCTACGAGGACGTCGCCAATCAGGTCGAACTGGTAAAGGCGGGGACGGCCACCTGGAACAAAGCCCTGCTTTTGCTGTTGGAGCGCAGCGGATTTCCAGAGGAAACCTATCACAGTTTTTCCTATAGCCCGCTGTTCCAAGGCGATGGAAGCGTAGGAGGACTGCTCTGCGTCGTCACCGAGGAAACGGCGCGCATCATCAGCGAGCGTCGCCTTGAAACATTGCGGCAGCTTGGAAGCGGGCTTACGGCCGTCAGGGACAAGCCAGGCCTTCATGCCGCCGTTCAGTCGGCATTCTCTACAAACCGCCGAGACTTTCCCTTCGTGGAAATGCGCCTCGCTGACCAAGTGGCGGGCGCGGATGGTGTACCTGTCTTCGAGGGCGTGGTCGGGACGTCTCTTCGGGATGCCGAAGTCGCCGGCAAATACCTCGCTCTTCCGCCGGATCGCTCCTGGCCGACAGGCGACTGGGATCGACCACCGACCGAGGCGATTGCGATCGCCATTCCGGAATTAGGCACGGACAAGACCGCGGGCCTGCTGGTCTTGGGCCTGAATCCCTATCGGGCCCTCAACGATGACGTGCTGAATGTTGTTCGGCTTGCTGCTGCCCAGATCGCTGGCGCGCTTGCCAACGTCGTCACACTTGGCAATGAAAAGCGCCGGGCAGATCGCATCTGGAGCGTGTCGCGGGATTTGATCGTCGTCGTGGATTCCGAGGGTGTCTTTCGTTCCGTCAGTCCCTCCTGGACCCGCATCCTTGGTCATGCGCCACAACATATCGTCGGGCGCCACTTTAGCGACTTCATGCACCCTGAGGATATCGAGAGCAGCCTGGCAGCGCTGGCCAGGGCCGTCGGCGACGAGGAACTCGACAATTATGAGAACCGGTTTCGTGCCGTCGATGGCACCTATCATCGGATAGAGTGGCACACGACGCAGGAGGAAGGTCTGGTCTATGCCTATGGGCGAGACGTGACTGAGCGGCGGGCGGTCGAACAAGCGCTGAACGACAGCGAAAAGCAGTTCCGCCACCTTGTGCAGGGGGTCACCGACTACGCGATCTATATGATCGATCTGGAGGGCCGCGTTTCCAGCTGGAACGAAGGTGCTCGCAGGATCAAGGGCTACGAGCCCGAAGAAATCATCGGCAAGCACTTCTCGCGCTTCTATCGGGAAGAAGACCGGAACAATGGCGAACCGGCGAGGGCTCTCGAGACGGCACGCAGGGAAGGCCGGTTTAGCGCGGAAGGCTGGCGGGTACGGAAGGACGGCGACCTCTTCCGCGCCAGCGTGGTGATCGACGCCATCCGCGACGACGAGGGCCGGCCCATCGGCTTTGCCAAGATTACGCGCGACATTACGGAACGCGAGGCGACCCAGCGCGAACTGGAAGCTGCGCGCGAAGCTCTGTTCCAATCTCAAAAGATGGAGGCCATTGGCCAGCTCACCGGGGGCGTTGCCCATGACTTCAACAACCTGCTGATGGCAGTCATGAGCAGCCTTGAATTGCTGCAAAAGCATTTGCCGCCGGATCAGATGTCGCGAAGGCTGCTCGACAATGCGATTGAAGGCGCCAAGCGCGGCGCCACGTTGACCCAGCGCATGTTGGCTTTTGCGCGACGCCAGGACTTGCATCTCGATCAGGTCGACGTTGCCGGCCTTTTGGCCGGAATGAACGATCTGGTGCAAAGATCGATCGGACCGGAATGGCCGATCACCACCAACTTCCCGCTGAAATTGCCGGCAGTTCGGGTCGATGCCAATCAGCTCGAGATGTCCCTCCTCAATCTGATCGTCAACGCCCGCGACGCAACGCCGAATGGCGGACCCATCGTGATTTCCGCGGACCGCCGCCGGATCGAGAACGGGATGGGCGCGACCTTGGCCAGGGGCGACTACATTCGCCTGGCGGTTGAGGACAAGGGCAGTGGCATGGACGCCGAGACCTTGCGGCGCGCAACCGAGCCTTTCTTCACGACCAAGGGGGTCGGAAAGGGAACGGGTCTGGGTCTACCGATGGTGCATGGCATGGCGAAGCAATTAGGCGGAGACTTCGAGATCGAGAGCAAGCCGGGCCAAGGCACGAAGGCCATTCTTTGGCTGCCGATCGCCGAAGGCGAGGTTTCTCGTCCGGCGCCAACCGAGAACGATGCCGTCCAACCGCCGGTGCCACGGCTCACCGTGTTGGTGGCCGACGACGACGCTCTGGTGTTGATGAATACAACTGCCTTGCTGGAAGACCTCGGCCATGAGGTCGTCGAAGCCTATTCGGGCGGCGACGCGCTGAAGAAGTTCCGCGCCCGCAACGACATCGACCTCATTATTACCGATCAGGCAATGCCCAATATGACGGGCACACAGTTGATCAAAGCCATCGACGAGGACCGTCCGGGCATTCCGGCCATTATCGCCAGCGGATATGGCGAAGGCGTGGATTTACCCGGTAGGCGTGTAGAGCGGTTGGGCAAGCCGTTCGATCAGGTGCACCTTGCCAGATCCATTGCGCGGGCAATGGATCGCAGCCCGGCTTAGTGACAACGGGGTGTCAAAGCGCCTGCTTGAGCAGCAGGTCGCGCGCCTGGTTGATTTTGGCGGCAAGGTAGCTGGAGCCGCCGTGGTCGGGATGGACTGCCTTCATCAGATCGCGATGAGCGGCCCGGATTTCCTCATGGCCGGCGCCAGGCTTCAGGCCAAGCACGTCATAGGCCTCGGCGACGGGATCAGCCGCCGTGCCAGCGCTCGATTTTTCGCCCGCGTCCTGGCTGGCGAAATACTCCCGCCAACCGCTCCGATTGGCGTCAAGCCAGCTCTCGAGAAGCGTCAGGCTATCTGTGTCTTCTTCCACTTCGGCCAAGAGGAGCCGGGTATCCATCTCGCCGAGGTCCATCAGATCCATGCCGGCAAATTGGCCATTGAGCACCCGGCCGGAGACTGCACCGGTGTCGTGATCCAGTTCCATGGCGAAGCTGTGACTTTGCACCTTCGAGGTATTGCCTGCGCCCGTCGCCGGCCCGTCGAAGGAAAATGCCCCCAATCGGCCCGTGCGCAACACTGCAAAGGCGCCCGCACCGACAAAGAGAGCAAGATCAAATCGTCTGGCGAAGAGTAGACCCGCGGCGGCCAGAATGCCGAGCCCCCCAATCGCCCAGCGCAGGCCACGCCTTAATATCCGTCGATCCATCCGAAGCAGATAATTGCCGAGGGCGAGAGCGCCCAAAAGAGCCAGTGCCCCTAGAAAAATATAGGTCATGGCGGCAACTGAGCCAGCAATGCCTTGGCCTGGTAGCTGTCCTGCAGCTTCAGCATGTTCCTGCCGCCGCTGGCATAGACTGCGACCGCCTTGAGCAAAGCCGCTAATTCCTGTGGCGCTGAAGCATCAAAGCGGGCGTAGGCGCCCTTGCTTAACTTGGCAAAGCCGCGAAAGGCGGCCTCGACCGCGGCATCACGGCCTTCCTGGAAGACAAAAATGGGTAGACCGAGGAGCCCCAATTGCCCCGCTTGCTCAGACAGCAGATCGACATTTTCCTCCATCGCATCGCCAACATAGATCACCGCATTGATCCGCCGCTTCGCATGCTCTGCTCGCGCGTGAGAGAAGACTTTGGAAATCTGCGTATTCCCGCCACGGCAATCGATGCCGCCCATAAGCCTAGCCAAGGCATCGCCATCGATGACCCATTTGCTGGCCCTGCATTCGCCGAACCCACGGAAATAGAGCAATTGCACCTGCAAAGCGCTCTGTTTGGGGATGGCACGAAACATTTCCACCTGCAGCGAACAGGCAAGGTCCCATGTGGGCTGGCGGCTCATCGTCGCGTCAAGGGCAAACAACAGCCGCCCACCCTGCGCAGCATTGGCGCGAGCCAGCACGCCAACCCTTTTGACGAAAGCAGCGATATCGCCGCTCACCCTGCCCTTCTCGGGCAAGCCAGATGTTTCCCGCGCGTCGAGGTCTTTTTTCGCCATTGCTTCAATATGTGAGGCAAGGACAACGGCTGCAAGACCCGAGCCACCCAGGCAACGAACCTGTTTACGTCCGAGCAGCTCTATTCTGAATTGGATATTTGGCGCACCCGGCGAGATTCGAACTCACGACCTCTGCCTTCGGAGCGCAAAAAGACGTTATTTTACCACTTGGTTATATTTTTTAACATCATGAAATATAATGTATGTTATTATATAACGAAAGACGGTTTTGCCTCTCTTGGTACACTGTTTTGTCCCAAAATTGTCCCAAAACGTGACCTCTGCCTTTCCGGCAGTGGTTTTTTGAACGGGTTGGAAATCGCTATGTGCGAAGATGCGTGGCCTGTTCGTCAGCAGTACTTAGCAGTCGGCACGACCAATTAAGCGCAGGGACATTCCATGAGACATCCTGAACGGATTTCATCACGCGAGCTCGGAAACGGTGCATGTTGAGCCCAGAGCCGTTATCGCACATTCCCCGGCGAAGGGGCCATTGTGCGATCGATATGAGCCATTAACGCATAGAGGTGCCCGGGGAAACCTGTAGGGCTAGCTGTCGGCCGGTTGCACATCTCGACGCCGATGAAGCGCTTGGGCATCGAGGCGATCTATCGGCGGCCTGGTACCAGCAAGCCTGCGCCAGGCCACTGCCGAGATTCGTGCCCCGCTTGCGAATTCGGATTATCGACCTAGCCGCCCTCGTGTTATAGGACGGCCGCGAGCGCTGCCGAAATTCTGCCGCGGGCGCGCAAAATACCCTATCTAACCGCTTGTCTGAATTCCGTAAGAAATTGAAAAGTGACATTTATTATAGATAACGGACGACGCTTTTGTATGCCTTAGTACGGTGATTTGTCCCGATACCGTGCAAAATTCGGTAGTAGCTCACAGAGCAGTAGGTGATACTGGATGGTACCATTGTCGCCGGACAATGCCGCCGGATACAAAACCTTCGACACCGCAAAGGTAGCCTTCTCTGCGAAGTATCGAGGTCGGGAAATCAACCGATTTGGTCGGCAACCTGTCCATGCGAAAACACCCTGCTAGCTTTGCCGGAAGCACCACTACACCCGGTGCGTTCAAGATCACTTTGGTGAAACAAGCGGTAAGATCATAATAGTAGCCATTGATTCCGATCGAAGGCGAAGCGGCTCTTTGTTGCATATTGACGCGACTGCAATAGGTACTGGAATACGAATGTTGGATCGGCTGCGTTCCTCTATTTTGTCTTTGCCTCGCCGCTGGAAGCAGGCGGTATTGGTTATTTTTGATTGCTTGGTACTGTCGGTGTCTCTGTGGGCCAGCTTTTGCCTCCGATATGACAATTGGTACTCGCCACAAGGTATCGATCAGTGGATCATTATCCTTTTGGCGCCGGCAGTGGCCGTGCCGATTTTTATCCGCACGGGTCTTTATCGGGCAGTGGTGCGCTACCTGCCCGAAAGGGCAACCTGGAAAATATTGCAGGCCATGTTTCTGGCGACCGTCATCTGGGTAGTCGTCGTTTTTCTATCGGAGTTGGCGGGGCGGGTCGTCGTCCCCCGATCCGTTCCAATCATCTATTTTGGGCTCGGCACATTCATCGTCGCGGGCAGTCGTTTTCTGGCAAAATGGATATTTCTGCCGCGCAGTAGCCGACTTGGCGCTGAACACCGGGCCGTGCTCATCTATGGTGCGGGCGATGCAGGCATGCAGCTCTTGCAGTCGTTGCGCAGCACCCACCGAATTGCCGGGTTCTTGGACGACAACCCGAGCCTGCATCGCCGCGAGTTGGCTGGCGTAAAGATTTACCAGCCAAGTGCGCTGCACAACCTGATTACCGAGTATGGCGTGAAGGATGTCATTCTATCTATTCCGTCTCTATCTGCGCAGCGTCGAAAAGAGATCGTGAACTCGGTCAGCCAGTACGGCGTTAAAATCAGAGCATTGCCCTCAATAGTCGATCTGGTTACCGGAAAATATCTAGTCAGCCAGATCAAAGAAATTGACGTGATCGAATTGCTCGGTCGATCTTCCGTGCCCCCGGATCCCACTCTCATTCGGAATATGGTCGTGGGAAAATCCATTATGGTGACGGGGGCCGGAGGATCAATCGGCTCCGAACTCTGCAGAAAAATAGCGCGATGGAACCCGCACCGCCTGGTCCTGCTGGAAGCCAATGAGTTCGCGCTCTACAAGATAGAACAAGAACTGATGGCCATGTCGGATTTGGCCCTCGTGCCGGTCCTCAGTTCCGTAACGGATCGCGCGCGCGTCGATGAAGCCCTCAAGGATAACGAAGTCGACGTGGTGTTTCACGCCGCAGCGCACAAACATGTGCCGTTGGTGGAGGCGAACGCCCTGGAAGGCATCAGAAACAATGTTCTTGGCACCGCGGTCGTCACAGAAGCAGCCTATGCCTATGGCGTAGAGCACTTCGTACTGATTTCGACCGACAAAGCTGTGCGGCCAACAAACATCATGGGTGCAACAAAGCGATGGGCTGAGTTGATCGTCGGGCACTATGCGGCAAAGGCCAAAGCAGAAAACAGCGGCCAGCGCTTTTGTGCCGTTCGTTTCGGCAATGTGTTAGGCTCGAATGGCTCAGTGGTTCCGTTGTTCAAAAAGCAAATCGCCGAGGGCGGCCCGGTAACCATCACCGATTTGGCGATGACCCGATATTTCATGTCGATAGAGGAGGCCGCCGAGCTGATCGTTCAGGCGGGCGCGCTGTCAGAAGGCGGCGACGTCTTTCTGCTCGACATGGGCGAGCCGATGTTGATTTCGGACCTCGCCGAAAATATGATTCAGCTAGCTGGGTTTACGGTTAGAAACGAGAGCAACAAGGACGGCGATATCGAAATCGTCGTAACAGGGAAGCGTCCTGGTGAAAAACTTTACGAGGAACTGTTCTACAATGCCGCCTCCGCCGAGGTGACGGCCCACGCAAAAATCATGCGAGCCTCGCCCAGGGAGCAAAGTCTCGACATCGAGGAAACCGTCGGTCAGCTTCGCAAGATGATGCAGGCTCGCGACGAACAAGGTTCGCGCCGCCTACTCTTTGAGGTAATTGATAGAAGTATCTGACCCCAAAAGACCGTTACTGTTCACCATGCGAGCGCATCAACGCAGCGCACTAGATTGAGATCGACAAATGCTGGGAACGAACTTCTCGCCTTGGCCAAGCTATTCGCCTGACGAAGTCGAAGCTGTCAGCGAGGTCCTCCGATCCAACCGCGTAAATTACTGGACCGGAGACATCGCTCGTCACTTCGAAGAGGCGTTTGCCAGATGGGTCGGAACACCGCATGCGGTCGCACTTGCCAATGGAACGCTGGCACTCGACGTGGCCCTCAAAGCGCTCAATATCGGCCCCGGCGACGAGGTCATTACCACGTCCAGAACGTTCATCGCGTCAGCGTCGTCTATAGTCACCGCTGGCGCGACGCCGGTGTTCGCCGATGTTGACCGAGAAACACAAAACATTACTGGCCAGACGATTGCTGCCGTTCTGACGGAGCGAACCAAGGCGATCATATGCGTCCATCTGGCTGGTATGCCGTGTGATATGGACCCGATTATCGCCCTCGCAAAGGAACATGATCTCAAAGTCATCGAGGACTGCGCGCAGGCCCATGGCGCGCAGTACAAGGGTCGAAGCGTTGGATCGCTCGGCGATATCGGCGCTTGGTCCTTTTGTCAGGACAAGATCATGACGACTGGTGGTGAAGGAGGAATGGTCACGACCTCGGACCGGGAGCTGTGGTCGCTGATGTGGTCCTATAAGGACCACGGAAAAAGTTGGGACGCCGTCTACAACCGTCAGCATCCCCCTGGCGTTCGCTTCCTGCATGAGTCTTTTGGTACGAACTGGCGCATGCTCGAAATGCAGGCCGCAATCGGCCTCATCCAGTTAGCGCGTATGTCGGAATGGACAAGCCGGCGTGCCCATATCGCAGGCAGAATTGCCCAAGCCTGTGCTGGGCACGAAGGAGTCCGCGTGCCCAGTGTCCCCGAGTTTTCCACGCATGCCTGGTATCGCTTTTATTGTTTTGTGCGCCCTGAGAGTTTGTCAGACGGATGGACCCGCGACATGATTGTGGCAGAGATCAACGCAGCCGGTGTGCCATGCCTACATGGCTCTGCTTCAGAAGTGTATCTGGAAAAAGCATTCGATGGCACGGGGTGGCGTCCGCTGAATAGACTGCCGGTTGCGCGCGAACTCGGAGAAACGAGCCTGGCCTTTCTTGTTCATCCAACTCTCACGGATGCGGAGATAGAAAAGACCTGCCGGGTTGTTAACGACGTCTTGGGTCGCGCAACTCGTGGACAGGAATAAGTGCGTCCATACGTCGAACGCCCTATTTTGTTGGCGGGTGTGAGAAATGTCGTAACAGGACAGGCTTACCGCGCTTTGCGCTGAAGTGGCCGCAGAGGCTGAAGGATGGCGCATATGAGAATTAATTGGTAACCGCTTTGCGCGGGCTGTTTTACACCCGCAGCAATTTCTACTTTTCGAAGGCTGGCGATGCGGCAAATTATGCAAGACATGGGTTCTGGCGCAACTTATGTTGCCGATGCGCCGACCCCGATCGCCAATTCTGGCGGGATATTGGTCGAAACCACCACCAGTTTGATTTCCGCAGGGACCGAACGGATGCTTGTGGACTTCGGTCGGGCATCTTTGCTGCAAAAGGCACGCAAGCAGCCCGAGCGCGTTAAGCAAATGATCGAAAAGGCGCGTACGGACGGCGTACTCAATACCATTGACGCCGTGCGTTCGAAGCTCGCCCAACCGATTCCGCTCGGCTACTGCAATGTCGGTGTCGTCCGCAGTGTTGGACAGCGCGTCAGCGATCTGGCGCCGGGTGACCGTGTAGTATCAAACGGTCCACATGCTGATGTGGTCAATGTGCTTGAAAATCTGTGTGCGCGCATCCCGGACAATGTGGATGACGAGTCCGCAGCGTTTACCGTAGTAGCGTCTATCGGATTGCAAGGCATTCGCCTCGCCGAACCGACACTCGGCGAGGCGGTTGTCGTCATCGGGACTGGCCTTATCGGGCTGCTGACGGTTCAGTTGCTCCGCGCTCAAGGCTGCCGTGTACTGGCCGTTGATTTCGATCAGGCGAAACTCGACCTGGCCAAAACCTTTGGCGCCGAAATCTGCAACCCGGCCCTCGGGCACGACCCAGTTGCGGCCGGGATCGCCTTCAGCCGCGGCCGCGGAGCCGATGCCGTCATAATCACCGCATCGACATCAACCAGTGATCCGGTAACCCAGGCGGCAAAGATGAGCCGCAAGCGGGGGCGCATCGTTTTGGTGGGTGTGACGGGGCTCGAACTCAATCGCGCCGACTTCTACGAGAAAGAACTCTCGTTTTCCGTATCATGTTCCTACGGTCCAGGGCGATACGATCCATCCTACGAACAGGCGGGCAACGACTATCCGATCGGGTTCGTTCGCTGGACAGCGCAGCGCAATTTTGAAGCTATTCTGGACATGATGGGCGAAGGCGCACTCAACGTGCGCCCGCTGATTAGCCACAGGATCGCTTTCGAAGACGCCCCCTCCGCTTATGACACCCTTGCTGGCGACAAAGCGGCTTTGGGGCTCTTGCTGACTTATGGCAGCGGTCCGAAGGCCTCCTTCGAGCGCACACTGCCACTGGCACCGGAACGATCCGCGGCGACGGGCAGCGCCCAACTCGGTTTTATCGGAGCTGGCAATTATGCGTCACGCATGCTCATCCCGGCATTCCGAAAGGCTGGCGCACAGCTTTCCACCATAGTCGCCAATTCCGGCACCAGCAGTGTTGTGCACGGCCGCCCTGCCGGGTTTGCTCAAGCGTCGACAGATGTCGATGTCCTGCTGAAGGATAGCCAGACCAACGCGGTTGCGATCGTTACCCGGCACGACTCGCATGCCGATCTCGTGCAGAGAGCCCTGGCGGCCGGAAAGCATGTGTTTGTCGAAAAGCCCCTGGCGCTGACGTTGACCGATCTCGAAGCGGTTGAGAAAGCCTACGACCTGGCCGCAGACCGATTGCTGATGATCGGGTTCAACAGACGCTTCGCGCCGCATGTCGTCAAGATGAAGCAATTGCTGGACGGCATCCAGGAGCCGAAGTCTTTCATTTTCACCATGAACGCAGGTGCCATCCCCGCGAGCCATTGGACGCAGGATCTGCAAATCGGTGGCGGGCGAATTATCGGCGAAGCGTGTCATCATATCGACCTCATGCGCTTTCTCGCGGGTGCTCCAATCGTTTCGGTTACCGCACGGGGGATAGGTGCACCTGCGGGAGTGACACCGACCGAAGACAAGGCCGTCATCACCCTCGGCTTTGCCGACGGCTCTTTCGGTACTGTGAATTATTTGGCAAATGGCGCCGCAAGCTTCCCCAAAGAACGGATCGAGGCCTTCGCGGGCGGACGGATATTAGCTTTGGACAATTTCCGCTCCCTGAAGGGTTACGGCGTGCCCGGTTTTCGAAAGCTCGGCGCGTGGACGCAGGACAAGGGCCAGAACGGCTGCGCAGCAGCGTTCCTACGCGCCATCACAACCGGCGACCAGGCCCCAATCCCCGCCCAGGAAATCTTCGAAGTGACGCGTGTCACCATCGAAGCTGCCGAACAATTGCGCCAACAGAAGTGACCAGCCGGCAAAGCAAGATACGGACGCTGCTGGCGCTAGGGCCGGGGAACCTGCTACGGGTCGCTTCGTATCGGCTTGCGTTGCGTTATCCCAGAAGCTCAATTCGGCGTCTTCACGCACCGGTTCCCCAGGGGCCGTTCTTTTCGACGCCGATACTTCCCCACGCACCAGCACCAATCTCGACCGACTGGAACGACACCGCGACCTATTTTGGTCATCACGAATTTACCTTGGGGCATGCCGCGCCCGATTGGTTTACAAACCCGTTCAATGGTGCAAGCGTCAGCAACCCAGAGCGCCCGTGGTGGGCGATACCAGATTTCGATGCACGACTGGGCGATATCAAGACTGTTTGGGAAGCCTCGCGGATGGACTGGGTCGTCGTCTTCTCGCAACGGGCCGTTGCCGGTGACGTCGAAGCACTGCGAAAGCTCGAATGCTGGCTGGACAGCTGGATTTCAGCCAATCAACCCTATCGCGGACCAAACTGGAAATGCGGACAAGAGGCCTCCATACGTGTCATGCACATGGCGCTCGCGGCTTTGTTGCTTGGAACGGTGCAGACTGCCCAGAACGGCATTATTTCTCTCGTTGAGCTGCACCTGAAGCGCATTGCACCAACCATAAGCTACGCCCAGGCGCAAAACAACAATCACGGTACATCCGAAGCAGCGGCGCTTTTTATCGGCGGGAGTTGGCTGGATCGCCTAGGAAATGCCAACGGCGCAGCTTGGGCCCAGACCGGACGGCGCATGCTGGAAGAGCGCGTGCTGGCCCTGGTGGAGCACGATGGCTCATTCAGCCAGTATTCGACGAACTATCACCGCCTCATGCTGGACACTGTTTCGCTAGCCGAAGTTTGGCGACGACAGCTAAACCTAACGGACTTTTCGGACGCGCTGCGTGAGCGAGCCGCTGCGGCTGCCAAATGGTTGCGCGTTATGACGGCCGATGAGAATGGCGCGGCAGCAAACATAGGGGCAAACGACGGCGCACGCCTGCTCCCCCTCGGCCCTTCTCCCTATCACGACTTTCGTCCTTCGGTGCAATTGGCCAGCGTGCTGTTTGCAGGCCAGCGCAGCTATGCCGGTGAAGGCGACTGGAATCATTATGTGCAGTGGCTGGGCGTTACTTTGCCGACCACCACGCTCGAGCCAGAACGTAGTCGGCTGCTGGACGATGGTGGCTACGCTGCTCTCGTGACTGGCAATAGCCGCGCCTTGTTACGCTATCCTAGGTTCCGGTTTCGCCCCAGTCACGCGGACGCCCTACATGTCGATTTTTGGGTGGGCGGTCGCAATATTCTCCGAGATGGCGGGACCTTGACCTACAATGCTGCCAACGAAACGCTGGATAAATTCTCAGGCACCGAAGGGCATAACACCATTCAGTTTGACGGGCGCAACCAGATGACACGGATCAGCCGGTTTCTGTTTGCCGATTGGCTCCAAACCGAAAGCGTGACGTTTGACGCGAACCAACCTCTCGTGGAGGCGTCCTATCGCGATGCTTATGGTGTACGCCATTCGCGTTGCATGCGGCAGACAGGAATCGGGCAATTGGACATAACCGATATCGTTTCAGGGCCCTTCAAAGGCGCCTGCCTGCGATGGCGTCTGGAACCAGGCAACTGGGAGAAAACCGCCAACGGCGCACGTTCATCGCTTGGCGATATTGCTGTCATAGGGGATATGCCCATGGTCATCGAGTTGGCGACCGGGCTCGAATCCCGTCATTACCTCGCCCATTCGCACTTACCCGTTCTCGAAGTGCGTTTTGAGAAGTCTGGCACTATCTCCACCGAAGTGAGGGTGCGGTGAAAGTAATCTACTTCCATCAACATTTTTCGACCCCGGATGGTAGCGCCGGCCTGCGATCTTACGAGATGGCCAGAGCATTGATCAGACGCGGGCATCAGGTCACCATGGTGTGCGGCTCGTATAGCGCCGGTAAAACAGGCCTGAGCCAGCGCTTCAACAAGGGAGTACGTCGTGGTGTGGTCGATGGCATCGATGTCGTTGAACTTGACCTCAATTATTCCAATAGCGATGGTCTCCTAAAGCGAACTTGGACTTTTCTGAAATTTGCCGTGCGCAGCATCGGTCTGGCGCTTACAGAAAAGTATGATCTGGTCTTCGCCACGACCACGCCACTGACGGCCGGTATTCCCGGGATTTTTGCGCGGTGGCTACGCAGCAAGCCTTTCGTGTTCGAGGTCCGTGACCTGTGGCCGGAATTGCCCAAGGCTATGGGCGTCGTACACAATCCTCTGGTGCTTTGCGCGCTCGGGGCTCTCGAATGGCTCAGCTATCATTCGGCCCACAGGTTGATAGGGCTTTCCCCTGGAATTGTCGAAGGTATCTGCAATCGTGGCATAGACCCGCAACGGGTCACCGCCATCCCCAATGGTTGCGATCTCAACATTTTTTCGGTGCCTGTCGAGCCTTGGAGCCCCCCGGGCATCGCACCGCATGACCTGGTAGCCATTTTTGCCGGCACGCATGGGCAGGCCAACGGTCTCGATGCTGTGCTTGATGCAGCCGCCGAACTCAAAGCACGAGGGCATCAGGAAATAAAGCTCCTGCTGATCGGCAACGGCAAGCTCAAAGCAGGACTTGTATCGCGGGCTCGCCAAGAAGGTCTGTACAACGTAATTTTCTTGGATCCAGTCAACAAAGCCCGCCTGGCGCAGTTGATGGCTCGCAGCGACTTGGGTCTGCAGGTTCTTGCCGACGTTCCCGCCTTTTACTATGGCACTTCACCGAACAAGTTCTTCGACTACATCGCGGCCAGCAAGCCCGTCCTTAACAACTACCCTGGCTGGTTGGCCGAGCTGATTGAGGCAAACCAATGTGGATTTGTTGTCCCGCCAGGAAACGCTAAAGCGTTCGCGGATGCCCTTGAGTCGGCGGCAACTAATCCGGCCTCTCTCAAGGCTATGGGAGAACGTTCACTGGCTCTAGCCCGCGCAGAATTCGACCGACGTGAACTTGGCGAGCGTTGGGTCGACTGGATTGAAGGCACAGCAAAGCCATGAAACGCCTGTTTGACATTGTGATATCGGGGGCAGCGTTGGCTCTGCTGTCGCCCATTCTCGCTCTGCTCGCCTGGCAAGTCGCGTGCAACCTAGGCAGGCCCGTTTTATTTCGTCAGGTCCGACCTGGACTGAACGGCAAGGCTTTTGAAATGATCAAGTTTCGCACGATGCGTGATGCGGTCGATACGACTGGTAGCCCTCTACCGGACAGCGAGCGACTGACCGCGTTTGGTGCTCGTCTGCGCGCGCTAAGCCTCGATGAGCTGCCGGAGCTGTGGAATGTCCTGCGCGGCGAAATGAGCCTGGTCGGCCCTCGGCCACTGCTGATGGAGTACCTTCCCCTATATTCCAATGACCAAGCACGACGGCATCTGGTTCGCCCGGGTATTACCGGATGGGCTCAGGTCAATGGTCGTAATGCGATCAGCTGGGAGGAGAAATTCCAACTCGATACGTGGTACGTCGACAACCGCTCATTCTGGCTCGACCTCAAGATCCTGTTCCTGACCGTGCGGAAGGTGATTGCTCGCGAGGGCATCAACGCTGCCGGCGAAGCTACAATGACGCGGTTTGGAGGAACAAACGACGAGGCTTAGGCCATACGTTTGTCGCCATGCGCTGCTCCAATAGGTTGGTTAATCGACACACCAAAAAAATGAAGTGACGAATAATACAATACTTAGTCAAATAGCACCTACCTTGTAGGTGCATAATATGTCTATAAAATCAAGTTGGAGCATGATTCCGGTGATTGGCAATCAACTTTGTGTTATCGTCTATATTATAGTCAGCGTTCCACTTCTCGTTATATTCCCAACCTTGCATGCCATCTCTACAAACGCCGACCCATTCGTTTACGGAGGGCTTATTGCATGCTCCATTCTATTATTTATACTTCCGTGTTTGTATATTTCAAGCCAGGTTAGCAGCCGCTTTTTAGCGCCGATGGCAAAACCTTCGTCAAAATCACACCTGCCAATCATTCTATTCATCACCGGGGTGGCGATATATGCTATCGCTTTCAGTTACTTCACATTTTCTTACGATTTATTTTTTCGTCGAGTTGGTTTCGCCGGACTGGTAGAGCGGAGCATGCGTATCCCCTTCTATGGCCTGATCATTCATCGGTCATTTATGGAGAACGCGGTCACTCTGACTTGCGCGCTTGCGTTCCTTTTAGTTCTGACGCCGATGCCGCGTATCACCCGCGTATATGCCGCCTTCGTGTTGATCGCGACGTTTCTGCTTTATTCGAGCTTCGTGCTGTCCAATAACCGCTTCCAAAGCGGCATTCTCTTCGTCTGTATCTGCCTAGCCGTCGCCTATTCGTGGCCGAAAAAATGGAACCGATTTTACCTTGCTCTTGTTATCGGGGGCATTGCCGCACTGTCCGCATACAGTTTCAAAGTAACTGAGAATATTCGGACCGAGATTTATCTGTCGGGTCATGTGACCCCCATAGCGCTCAATCCGCTGCTGTCCACCAGGGACATCTATGAGGCGACGAAGTCATCTCTCGATGATGGCGAAGCAACCGATCTCATGAAACAACTCCGGCAGGCTGAAGCGAGTGGCATGCTTACAGATGGTCAAAACCCGGCCGTGGAAGACGTGCTCGCTGCGCAGATAGAGCGCCCATTGAAAGAACGACTAAACGGCCTTGATCTAATGGCTCAGATTACACGGCCAGCTTTTGAGAGAGGTTTTGGTTGGGGGCGTTTCTGGGTGCAGCCGATCAGCCTATACTACTACTATTTCGCTGATCAAGAAAAATTTCTTGAAATGAAGGAGGAACTACGAACCAACCCCAAGGTCTATATCGCATCGTTTTATCTTGGGAAGGAGATAGACGATATACCTTCGTCTATCCTGACCGACTCCTATGCCAATTTTTCGATTTTTGCTTTTCCTGCCGTTGCCATAATTATCGGCGTGCTGCTTGGGGGTGTGAATACTACTTTGCGCAGTACGACGTCTGCGGGAGCGGCGCTGCTCGCTTTTTTCGTTCTGGAAAAGGCGCTCTACGTAGAGAAAGAAATGTTCGCGCTAATAATTGATCTAGTAAAGTTCTCGCCGGTGCCTCTTGTCGCGGCCTGGTTGCTTTGGCATGTGCCGATAAAGCGCGATAACCAACCGCGCTGAGCAACGGTCTTAATAGATCCGCAAGGGCTGCAAGTGGCGGCGCATCCAGCTGCAGCGCTTTAAAAGAGGCGCAGCAGCCGTCTCAGACCTAGCTGCGGCGGGCCGGGACCCTATTATTGCGCCAGCCTGTAGCCAAACAGCGCACTCCACGTTTGAATAGACGGCGCCTTTTCCGTAAACCACTCCATCGCAAAGACGCGCGAGAACGCGGCCTGGCCCAGAAGCTCGTCGAGTTCGGCATCAAAGAAGCACCGCATTGGATGGCGTTCCTGAAACTGCTGCAGTCTGCCGGTGGCCCTATCTTTAACAAAGATGTCGTAGTTCACATCGATGACATTTCGATCATAGTGAAACTCAGGCTCGGCGATCCTCAGTATTTCCGCGTTTTCACCAATGAGGCGGCGCGTGCGAACATGAGGCTTCTGCGTATAAACCCCCGGCCCGTACCAGCAATCGAAGACCAACAGACCGCCAGGTTTCAGGACCGACTTGATATTGGACAAAGCCTGCTTGAATGCCCCATTGTCGGGCAGGTAACTCATGACGTCGAACAGCGAAATCACATGATCATAGCGGCTCGGTGCGGAAAAATCGCGCAAGTCTCCTACTGCAAATGACAGACGCGAAGCGATGTCATCCTCGAGCAGCGAGGAGCGCTCGTCCGCAACCCTAAGCATTTCGGGGCTCCGGTCTATGCCGTGCACAGTAAAACCCATTTGCGCGAAATGAGTTGCGTGAATTCCCGTCCCGCATCCCAACTCAAGCAAATGCTTATCACCAGCGCCGTATCGTTCGAGCAGTTTGGCTATGAACTGCGCTTCTTTTCCATATTTCTTCCCTTCGTAGAGAAGATCATAATAGGCTGAGTAAATATCAAAATTCTCGGATGACATCTTTGATTATCTGGCTGATTTCGGGAATATCATTGAGATTCATACCGAGCCCCGACGGGACGTAGAAGCCACGTTCAGCGAGCTTTTCGCTGTTGGGAAGACGCTGTGTCGCCAAACTTGGATATCGGTTGATCAGTGCCGGCTGCATATGCAGTGGATAAAAGAAATGCCGCGTGCCCACCCCATGTTTGCCGAGCGCCGCCATTACTTGCGATGCATCGGCATTGATCGTGTCTTCCAGCACAACCGCGTATACCCAGTAGATATTCTCCGCAAAGTCCGTTTGGGCAATCGGCAAACGAAGACCTTCGACATCCCCGAGAGCGTTGTTGTAGGCAGCACCGATCTTGCGCTTCAATTCGACATTTCGCGGCAGCTTCTCCATCTGCGCGCAACCCAAGGCCGCCTGCAGATTGGTCATGCGGTAGTTCCAGCCGAGCTCGGCATGGATATAGCGTCGCTGGCTGTCGAAGGCCAAGTTCCGCATGAAGCGAATACGCGCGATGATCTCGGGATCATCCGCGAGGATCATGCCGCCCTCGCCCGTCGTAACGTGCTTGTTGGGGTAAAAGCTAAATATGCTGATATCGCCGAAGCTACCGCATTGCTTGCCCCAGTAAGTCTGCCCAATCGCTTCCGCCGCATCTTCAATGACTTTCAAGCCATGGCGCCGCGCAAGGTCCAGTATCGGGTCCAGGTCGACGGGCAAGCCATAAATGTGTGGAACCAGAATGGCTTTTGTTTTGGGAGTGATTGCGGCTTCGATCAGCTCGACATTAGTGTTGAACGTATTTTCATCGACGTCGACGAAAACCGGAACAAGACCTAATTCCGGCAGCGCGCTCGCACAGGATATGATTGTGAAGGCAGGCATGATCACTTCCGACCCGGGCGGCAGCCGCAAAGCGTCAAAAGCGAGATGCAATGCCGCCGTTCCACTGGTCACAGCGACACTATGCGCCCTCCCCACATAGGCAGCGACGTCCCGCTCGAAGCGCTCGACAAATGGCCCTTCCGAGGAAATCCATCCAGTTTCGATGCATTCCTTCAAATAGTTTAGTTCGTTGCCATCAATGAGTGGCTGATTTACCGGATAAGGCACGACTTGGCTCCTTTACGCAGCAGGTGAATGCAGCGTCAGGGGATTATGACGGCGGAAGACAGCTCTTCGGGAAAATACGATACTTGTCGTTTTCAAAGCCACTATATGGTCCTTGCTTGATTTCGAAATAGCGCGTTCCAGCAGCAAACGTCAGTTCGTGCCCGCCTGTCATCTGGAGCAGTGCCATTTGCGCCGAGAGAGTTTCGCGGCCAATTTCAAGTTCCTGCTGATCGAAGAAAACAACGTCCAGCTGTCCCGACAGCAAAAAAATGAACTCCGCCGTCCCCTCGACCTGCCGCGTGACCGGCTTGTGAATATGGGCTGGCGACGTCCACTCCTGGGGACAATAGCCCACCCCAAATTGCATTGGAAATTCATGGGGCGTAGGGAAGCTCTTCGCGTCCACCACGTTGAGGTCGTAGATGTGCGCAACTACCTCATTGCCACTCTGAATAACCTTGGTCTGCATTAAACTGGCCTTCCACTCTGGCAAGAGATGCGAGAGGTCCTCGCCGCCTTTGGCATTGCGTTATTGAAGCGCGCCTACCGGATCAATGACAAGCGGATGCTGGCGGATGGCCTCGATCTCCGCTCGGAAGCCTGCATGGTTCACCAGAATTGCGACCACCTTCGCCTGCGCCAGAGCTTCAGAGAGCGAAACCAGTCTGATGCGACCGTTGTAATCGCCAGTTGGGAGCGCTTCAATGTTTGGCTCGACGACCAGAATTTGCGAAAAACCCTGGCCGAGCAGGCCCTCTAAGATTTCGAGCGAAGGGCTTTCCCGCAGATCATCAACGTTCGGCTTGTAAGATAAGCCAAGCAGCGCGATCGCGCTATTCGAGTCTCCTGCCGCATCCGCAATCCTGACTGTAACGCGATGGGTCTTCTCATGGTTTGCGACGCGCGCCGCCCGCATCACCTTGGCGGTATCGGGCGCCCGATTGATGATGAACCACGGATCCACTGGGATGCAGTGTCCGCCCACACCGGCGCCCGGTTGTAGAATGTTGACACGTGGATGTAGATTGGCCGCTTCGATGACCGACCAGACATTGATATCCAACTCCTCGCAAACCATGGAGAGTTCGTTGGCGAAGGCAATGTTCACGTCCCTGAAGGCGTTTTCCGTCAACTTGGACATCTCGGCAACCCGCGCGTGGGACAAGATCATCTCTCCCTTGACGAATTGGGCATAGAGTTCTTCGGCCCGCGATGCGCTTCGCTTGTCCAGACCACCTAAAATGCGCGCGTTTTCCACAAGCTCCCTCAGCGTTGCGCCGGGCAGGATGCGTTCGGGGCAGTAGGCCATCAGAACGTCGGACGCTTCCGGGTGGGTCGATGGGAAAGTCAGGTCCGGTCGCGCCTGTGCGAATAATTGCGCGGCGCGCTCCGTCGTACCGACGGTCGAGGTAGACTCAATGATGACCAGGTCATTTTTCTTCAACACCGGCGCAATCGCTGCGCAAGCCGCATCCACCAGGGTCATGTTGGGGGTGTTGTCTTGATTGACCGGCGTCGGCACGGCAATCATGAAAACATCGGCAGGCTCTGGCGCAACGCTCGCGCGCAATTGTCCGTTCCGAACCATCTGCTGGACGATGCCAGCAAGGTCGTGCTCGGCGATGTGGATCCGCCCCTCATTGACCGTATCGACAACGGCCTTATTGACGTCAACTCCAAGCACCGTGAGACCAGAACGCGCAAGAACCGCTGCCGTGGGGAGGCCGACATAACCCAGACCGATGACGGCAACGTTACGGATTGACTGCATTTCGGAGAAGGTCCTCTGCGATTTTCTTGGATGCGCTACCGTCGCCAAACGGATTGCTGACATGCGCCATGGCCGCATAGGCCTGAGGGTCGTCGAGCAAGAGCGTCGTCTCGCGCACAATTTGCTCGAAGCTGGTGCCGACGAGTTTGGCAACGCCCGCGTCGATGGCCTCGCGGCGCTCGCTCGTCTCGCGCATCACAAGCACCGGCTTGCCAAGGGACGGCGCTTCCTCCTGAACACCACCGGAATCCGTCAGTATGACGGTGGCGCGCCCCATCAGAAAGACAAACTCGTCATAGGCCAATGGCTCAAGCAGGTGCACGTTCGGAACCCCACCCAGAATTCTATTGACCGGTTCACGAACATTGGGATTGAGGTGGACGGGGTAGATGACGGTGGTGTCGGATCTTGATGCTATTTCGCGAATGGCGCGACAAATCGATTCAAAGTTGCCGCCGAAGCTCTCCCGCCGGTGGCCCGTCACCAGAACGATCTTATGTCCCACGCCCAAAGAGCCGAATTTTTCCATCATTCGCGCTTGATCTGCCGAGGTGACGTCTATGCGTTTCTTGACCCATTGCAGCGCGTCGACGACAGGGTTTCCTGTTTGGACGATCCTGCTTGCTTCGACCCCTTCGCGCAACAGATTGCCGGTCGCAACGTCGGTTGGCGTATAATGCCGCCAAGCCAAAAGACCAACGATACGCCGATTGCCTTCCTCGGGCCAGGGGTGCTTCATATTGCCGGTCCTGAGACCCGCTTCGACGTGGCCAACCCTAATGTTACGATAAAAGCCTGCCAAGGCGCCGACCATTGCCGACGTCGTATCGCCCTGAACCAGGATGAGGTCGGGTTTCTTTTCCTCAAGCACGGCGCCTAGCGAGCTCAGTAGAGACGCTGTCAATCCTTCAAGCGACTGCCCATGCTTCATCACATTCAAGTCAATGTCCGGCGTAAGACCGAATACCTGCATGGCCATTTCGGCCATTGAACGATGTTGCCCCGTGAAACACAGAATAGGCTCGATACCTGGAGTTTGCCTAAGCTCCATAACAACCGGCGCCATCTTTATGACTTCCGGACGGGTACCGCACAACACAAGCACGCGCACAGCTATATTTCCATTCATTTTGCCCTGAGTTAGGGCCGTCGCGAAGGTGCCACCATTGGCTGCAAATGAACTCTGATGTCAAGCGCTCGGCAAGGCAATCTCAGCTCTTCCCCAAACCCATGCGACCGCGTCTGTTCACTGAAAAGTCCCGCCAAACCACAAATACCGCAGCGCCGCCAACCAGAACCACCGAAGCCAGACTAGAAACGACACGGGCGTAGGCCCCGCCAAGCGCCGCCTGCTCCGGTACGATCACAACCGCCGTGGTCAGTCCGATCACCACGGCGACGACAAACATTAGAGCCAGAAGCAGGGTTCTGCGCTTGATGATCAGCACGTCCGCAATGATCGACGCGATTCCGAACAGGAAGCATGACACGGCGGTGGGTGCGATTAGCTCGACTCCAGAAAGATACTCGGTGCCAACCATGTTGCTGGCGAAAGCATCGCCGGCAATGACGATAATCGCAGCGATGGCACCGGTTGCCGTCGTCGTTGCCAGGATGACCAATCCCAAAAATCGTAGAGCTTGCCGCTGGTGGCCCTGTTCCCAATGATTGGCCAGCAAAGGAATGAGCGCTGTCGCCGCGATGGCGGTCACGAAGCCGACGATGCGCTCAATCGGCGCGTAATAGGCCGCGTAAATGCCTGCTGCGCTGGCGCTATGCAGATTCTGGACGATGATTTGCGTCCCAAGATTGCTCAGTAAAAACGCCAGATTCATCAGGACCAGCGGAAGACCGAACCTGAGATACTCGGTCGAGTACCCTAGTGCTCTCTCGTTCCACAGCAAGACAACCCGGCTCCACAGGTCGGTGCCGGCCACATGCTCATGCCAGCCGGCGACAAGCAAGAATATACCGTAGGACGCCGCAAAAACGACCACGGACCACGTCACGCCGTTGCCACCGGCAAAGTTCAGAGCCGTATATAACGCGGCCAGCAACAGGATGGATTGACCAGCGCTGAACAGAAGGTACTGACGCGGCTTTCGCGCCGCTATCAGGTGCCCGCAATATATGAGGAAAATGATGCAGAGTACGAAGGCAATAGCGGTGCCCATCCACTGGGTAAAGTCGAGTACCACCAAGTCATAGGCCCAGTTTGCACCTAGGAAAATGACGAACACCACCAGTGACAATCCGAGACAAATTTTCGCCGAAACGACCGATGTTTCGACATAGGAGTGAAGCTCGTTGTTCTTTTCAAAGCGCGCGTAAAACCGTCTTTGGGCCGTCACCAGCCAGGATGTTGCTAGGGACGCGGTTCCCGTAACCAGGGTGAAGACTTGCCAGAACTGTGCATATTGGCTCGGAGCCAGGTTGGAGGTGAGGACCCAGACCGTCGCCACCCAGGCGGTAGCTGCGATGATCCGCGAGGCGGCGTAGACACTGAAATCTGCAGCGAACGCCCGTACGATACTCATTCGGCCAGGACCGAAAAGTAATACTCCCAGCTATATTCATCCAACAGCTTTGCGGATGCAATTACGGTACCGTCTCGACCTTCACGCATGGCCTCCGCAACCGGGCCCTCCAGTGCGTCGCAAATAGTAACGCCAGGTGTTCCGCCCAATTGGCTGTCGGCATCGAATTCCCGGGGCAGGATGATCGGCGTTCCCAGGACAAGGGCCTCAAGTGGCGAAATGTCATAATCGCCAATGTCCATGCTGACGAAAAGGTTCGCGCCTGCCTTAAGTGGCATCATCTCATCGTCCGCCACGCGACCGAGAAAGCGTATGCGATCTGCGCATCCCGAGGCAGCGGCGACCTGTTCGAGGTTTTGCCGCTCCGATCCACCACCGCCCACGACCAGAAGCAAATCATCAATGCCGGACTGCGCGTAAGCTCTAATGATCAGTTCAATGCGCTTCTTGGGTGCCAGCCTGCTGAGTGAAAGAATATACTTCTTGTTCGTCAGACCCAGTTTTTGCAGGACATCGTCGTTTTTCACCGGCGTATCGGCCACGTAACGGCGGTACGCGCCATGGGCGATGGTGGCTTCTTTGCCGTAAAGGAGTTTGGTTTCCCATCCAATCTGCCGGGTAAACACGAAGCGGCGCTGCGCAGACCGCACAGCGAGGAAGCGCACGATGCAGATGAACTCCAGCGCCCATCGATTTACAAAGCTGAGCTTTGGGGCGACTAGGGAGGTCGTGATGCGATATCCCTCGCAAGATTCCACGATCTCCCGAAGGTGCCGGCGAAACACCAGCGAATATTTGGCGTAGTCCTCCGGAAACTGGAACATCTGGCCAAAGATGAGGAAACGATAGGGAATGGCGCTGAAACGGGTCGCCATATAAGCCAGAGCTACATCATATTCGCTCTGAACAAAGACCAGGTCGACGTTATTTTCTTTCAGAACGCGCCGCAGCTTGGGCACGTCCCGCAGCCTCTTAAACGCACGGGCGGCACTTTTCCCCTCGCCCCCGTCGCCTATGACGATGACGTCCCGTTCCTCATACTCGCCGTCGAAGGTTGCCTCGGCACTGTAGGACCATGTTATCAGCAATACGCGATAACCTAGGCTCCGATAGTAAAGGGCACCTTCTTGTATCAACCGCTCACCGCCGCCAACCTGATCCAGGGTTGCGGTGATCCATGCAATAGTCTTGGTCATCGGACACGCCAGTTCAGTTCGGACATCGGGTCCACACGGCAACTTAGAAAGCGCAATCGGCGGCCGGCGTCACGCCCATGCGTTGCGCCAGTCGGCGTAGTCGACCATTTCGCCATTGCGCAACTCGGCGATATCGCAGCTCACCATTTCCGCAACCAGAGTATCGAAGCTGTAATTCGGCTCCCAGCCCAGTAGCTTTTTGGCCTTGGAGGCATCGCCCAAAAGCAGATCGACCTCCGTGGGACGGAAATAGTAGGGATCAATGCGGATGACGGTCTGTCCCACGCTGGGCTGAACATTCTCATCATCGGCGTCGATGAAGGTCGCCAGTCGATCTATGTCCACCGCATCGATAACGCCGCGTTCTTCGACGCCAATTCCGCTGAATACCACTGAAATGCCAACGTGCCGAAATGCGGCGATGATGAACTCACGCACACTGCGAGTTTGGCCGGTCGCAAGCACGAAATCGTCCGGGGTGTCTTGTTGAAGCATCATCCACATGCCGCGGACGTAGTCACGGGCATGCCCCCAGTCGCGTTCCGAATTCAGATTCCCAAGGTACAGCTCTTGCCGCCGGCCGATCACGATCTCAGCGACACCGCGCGTAATCTTTCGGGTAACGAATGTCTCGCCCCGGCGCGGGCTTTCGTGATTGAACAGAATACCGTTGCAGCCAAACATCCCGTACGCTTCGCGATAATTATTCACGATCCAATAGGAATAGAGCTTGGCAACGCCATATGGGCTGCGAGGATAGAAGGGAGTCGTTTCCGATTGCGGCACCTCGGCAACCTTGCCGTAGAGTTCGGACGTTGCCGCATTGTAGAATTTCGTGGAGCGCTGAGCCTCCAAAATCCGCAGCGCCTCGAGCAAGCGCAGCGTTCCTAAACCGTCTACATTGCCGGTTAGCTCCGGCGTCTCGAACGACACGTGAACATGGCTCATTGCACCCAGATTATAGATCTCATCCGGCTGCACCGATTGGACAATCCGGATTAGATTGGTCGCGTCTGAGAGATCACCGTGATGAAGGAATAGCTCCGCCCCGTTGTCGTGCGGGTCTTTATAGAGGTGATCGATTCTGGCAGTGTTGAACGATGAACTGCGTCTCTTGAGACCATGCACCTCGTAACCCTTGCACAGAAGCAACTCCGCCAGGTAGCTACCATCTTGGCCAGTAATGCCCGTAATCAGTGCCTTCTTGTGCATATAGCGGCCTTAAAGAACTAATTTTCCACTGACTTGTCCCCGCGCCTCTATTTGCTACGGCTTCTGATGAACCTACGAAGAGAGCGGTGTGGAAGCTGCCACTCGGGGTGGCGCAGTGACTAGCGAATATTGACCCTTGTTTCAACCCCTATCGATCGGCCCTGCAAGTCGCTCTGCGGCCATAACAAGGTATGCCGTAACTCGTGTTCGACAGCTATGAGCGTGAATCATGTAAATGGGCCTGTACGCCAGAAAGTCGCCGTTTTGCCTGTTCGGTTATGGGGATGACCACCCCCTCCCCCTCGATCAGGCGGCCGCCTGCTTGGTCTTCCACCCACGTCGCTATCGTCGCCTGCCGGCGATCGAGTGCCACCACTTCAGCTATCGCGGTGTATTTTTCGCCGATAAACACCGGCTTGAGGAACTTGACCGTTTGATCCAACCAAAGCGTGCCAAGGCCGGGCATATCCATTCCAAAGATGCCAGAGAACTTTGCGACGGAGATCATGCCATGGGCAATCCGGCGGCCGAAAATCGTGCTCGCCGCATAATCATCGTCGAAATGCACCGGATTGAAGTCGCCCGAAAGCTGGCCAAATGCCAACACGTCTGCATCCGATATGACATAGTCGCGGCGAATCTTTTCACCCAGCTTCAAGTCTGAAACGGTCTTGCAAGCGCGAGGCTTTTCCATCTTACTCTCCGGGCCCAACGGGGTTAGTGACAACAACCAGCAGGAGATTGCAATGGCCTTCGCCATATACGGAACCGGCGGCTTTGCAAGGGAAGTCGCGCCCGTAGTCGCCATGAATTTGCGTCAGAAGGCGCAAGCTACCCCTGTTGCAATTGGCGCGGACATCGTTTTCGTCGACGACGCTGACGTCACCCCTCCGGAGGTGAATGGCTATGCCGTCATAGATTTCGAAGCCCTAAAATCTGAAAACCACAAGCATCGAAAGGTGGTCGTGGCTATTGGAGACGGGGCCGTAAGGCGCAAGATCGAAGAAAGATGCGTCAGCGCGGGGCTCACACTGGCAAGCGTTCAATCAGCAAGTTCAAGGGTGATGGACGACGTGGAAATCGGCGCAGGCGCCATTATCTGCGACCAGGTTATACTCACCTCCAACATCAAAGTCGGAAGGTCGTTTCAGGCGAATCTTTATTCCTATGTCGCGCATGATTGCGTCGTGGGAGACTATGTAACATTTGCCCCACGCGTCAGCGTAAATGGCAACGTGATCATCGGCGACGACGTGTACATTGGTACGGGCGCCATGATTATTCAGGGCACTCCCAGCGAACCGATCAGCATAGGCCATGGGGCAGTTATTGGCATGGGGTCCGTTGTGACCAAATCCGTGCCGGAAAGAACCTTGGTGGTGGGGAACCCCGCGCGCGCGATCAAGACGTTCGACTGAAGAACGTCAGTGGGAGATGCGCTACCATCCCAGTTGGGATGTCGAACAGCGCTATACGGGCCGCAGACGGCGCGTAGCATCCAAAGCTGTTGAATGGCAGATGACGTGAGGTGGCAAAATTCATCAATGTGTTATAATACGATGCTTGACCATTGAATGCCTGAACTGAACGGTGCCCCGATGCCGAAAATACTATTCATAACCTCGATATTGCTCACCGCATTCGCCACCCCCGCCCATGCTTACCTTGATCCAGGTACCGGCAGCATGTTGCTCCAGGCTATTATCGGCGCGGTGGCGGTCGCTGGGGCCACTCTGTCCATGTATTGGCGTCAGCTGCGCGACAAATTCTCGTTCCTGTTAAAGCGGGCACGAGGCCAGGGTAAGAATTGAAACCACTCGCCGCTTCGTTTCGCGATCCGTCTGGCCACATTTACAGCTCGGATGGACGCATTCTTCGGGTCGTAACGCCCACCGGTCTCGACTATTTCTCTCGCTCTCACGGCCTACTGCGCCAGATGGTGGCAGAAGGGAGATTGGTGGACTTCTCCGAGGTTAATGCCGAGGGGCTGGATTTCGAAGATAATATCGGAGTCGTGCTCGAGCATCCGCGTCTCGACTTGCTGTCCATGCCCTATGAATGGTCTTTTTCTCTGCTGAAGGCCGCAGCGCTATTTCACCTCGATTTCCATATGGACCTTCTGGAACAGGGCTTCACTCTGTCAGATGCCTCGGCCTACAATGTACAATTTGTCGGCGTGCGCCCAATCTTCATCGATCACCTGTCCATTCGGCCCTACAGCGAGGGTGAGTTTTGGACGGGGCATCGGCAATTTTGCGAGCAATTTCTCAACCCGCTCCTGCTTCGGAGCTATTTCGACATCGCACACAACGCCTGGTATCGGGGAAATCTGGAAGGAATTCCGCTGTCTGATTTCTCCCGGCTTCTGCCCTGGCACCGCAGGCTATCGTGGCGAGTACTCAGTAACATCGTTTTGCCAGCTCATTTCCAGAAGCGGACCCAAAGCGAAAGAGATGTCCCGGTAGACCTCAGCAGCAGAAGCCTGCCCAAGGCCGGCCTCCTAGCCATGCTCCGCCAGCTCCGCGCTTGGATTGGCTCGCTCAATCCGGCGAACCAGACAGCTACGACCTGGGCCAACTATGCGGCGACGGCGACTTACGATTCCGAGGAAATGGCAGCCAAGAAGCGTTTCGTTAAGAAATTTATCGGCGAAGCCGACGGCGGCACCGTGATAGACCTCGGATGCAATACCGGTGACTATAGCGTTGCGGCGCTGGAGGCAGGGGCATCTTCCGTGGTCGGCTTTGATTTCGATCAGCAGACGCTCGACATCGCCTACCAGCGCGCATTGACAAGCGGTCTCAATTTTCTTCCGCTTTTTCTTGATGCCAGAAACCCCTCGCCTGCCCAAGGTTGGCGCGAAGCAGAGCGCGATGCGTTCTCCACGCGGTTCAAAGCCGATACGGTGTTGGCCTTGGCCTTCGAGCATCATCTAGCCATCGCGCATAATGTGCCGATCGATCAGGTCGTCCACTGGATTACCAAACTGGCTCCCCGCGCGATTATCGAGTTTGTCCCCAAATCGGACCCGACTGTCCAAAAAATGCTGGCCCTGCGTGAAGACATCTTCGCGTCCTATAGCGAGGATGCCTTTGTAGCCGCGCTCAACCAGGTCGGCAGTATCGTAGGGCGCGAAGTGGTCAGCGCAACCGGCCGGACGATATACGCTCTGCAGGCGCGTTGAATGGCCCGCAATCATCTCCTGGTTGCGGGCGCCGCTCTGTTGTTGCCGAGCATCCTTTTTCTCGGCTTTCCGGCCGAGATCGCGAACGCTAACAGCGCGGAAATCGCCTTTTCGCCTTCGGACCTGTTGCCGTTCGTCTGGTGCTTCCTGGCGATCTCTGCCGCATCATATGCGGTGCTTATCGCATTTCCCGGTATCGCAGGCGCAATATTGGCCACTATGGCAGCCCTATCTGCTGCGATTATCACCTGGAACGTGGTCTTTTCGACACTCGGCCCCACCGATGCTTCATGGCGGCCGGCCGGAATAGCGATTGAACTTGGCAGCCTCGCGATGGCGGCTGTTCTCTTTCTCCGCCTACCCAGAACATTGATGCTCAGGGCAGCATGTCTGTTCGGCCTGATGAACTTTGCGGTTACGGCGAGCCAGATGGCAACGCTTCTGACGACACTCACCCCACGCGATGTAGGGGCACAGGTCGAACGTGACTTTCCAGCACCAGTATCAGCACAGGCAAATGTTTATCACATCGTTCTCGACGCCTTTTCCGAGCAGTTTCTGGAAAGCCAGCTGAACAAATATGCAGACCAGTTAGCCGGCTTCACCTTTTATCCGCGCGCTTTCACGCATTACGGGACCACTGATCTGTCGATGCGGGCAGTCTTCAGCGGAACGCTTCATGGTGCCGACTTGGTGGAGTGGGGGGATGCCGCATTTTCGAACGGCCTTCTCAAGTCGCTCAGCGATGCCGGAATACAGCTGACCCAATACCCTTTCTACAACTCCTTCTGCAGCCCCGATGCCATCGTATGCGAGGCAACCCAGGATCATTTCACCAATACAAGACCCGGTTTCGAAAGCTTCAGTTTGATCGACCTTGCCTTTCAAAAAACGATGCCCCCATCAGTCCGCAGCTGGATGCTGACCCTCGGCTCCGAGGATTCAGGGCGGCCCGGTTGGGAACTTGGCTTTTCGGTCTCAAGCTGGATTGAAACCCTCCTCAAAGGCGAGGAGCCAGTCTGGCGGCGAAATATTCAGGCGCAGACGATCCAGACGGTGGATGACTTCATACGAACCGAGCCGCGTTTGGGCGATAGCGGGCGCTACACATATCTGCACGTTATGCTGCCGCACGATCCCCATGTATTCGACCCAGACTGTCGATTTGCGCCCGAGGGGCGGGAGGCGGAGAAATCACAACAACAACGCATTGATGATCAATTCGCCTGTGCAATGTTCCAACTCAACCGTGTCCTTCAAACAATTAAGTCGCTGTCGCGGTTTGACAATGCCCTTATCCTGGTTCACGGCGACCATGGTTCATCCTATACTTGGGCTTGCCCGGCTTGGGACAAGGCTCAGGCTTTTGACGAATCAGTATTGGATGCTGATCGTCATGCCGACGAGACGGAGAACTGGTCAGATCAACAGGTTCGGTGCATTGCCCAGCCTCTATTGCTTGTGAAACGGCCAAATTCGACGATGTTTAAGGTATCAACCGAGTTAGCAAGTCTCGTAGATATTGCGTCGACTATTCTGGACCACTTCGGTTTATCTATGCAAAGCGATGGCTCCTCCCTTCTCATCGACAATCCGCGACGGTGGCCGGTACCAACTTTCTTCGCGACCCAATCTGGCACGCTGCAGCAAATTCAACGTTTTTCACGCTACGAGTTTGACGGGCTAAGTTGGAGGTTCGTTGGAACGACTGTTAACGGTGCTAAAACAAATCAGTAATCGAACAACGAGAGATCGGGGCAGAGCGTGCTTTTCAAACCTCGTGCGTAGCACGTTGGACTGCGACATCGGAGAGGCAGGCGTTTCAAATTTCGAGAGTCTGGCAAAAGCCCATCGGAAATTAGCTTTGCTGGTGCACAGGTGTGCGTTCTTCAATTTGCTTCGATATGATTTGTATTGCGTCAAGATGCTTCATTTTGCTTCAGCGTGCTACAATGGGGATGAGAGGCTGATTAGGCGGGCTGAGAGGATAGTAAAAGGTGGCAAGGCGTACGATCTTGAGCGACGAAGAGCTGGCGACAGGCGCCAAGGCCCTTGCGGACGACCTGCGCATTGGCGAAACCCGCCGACTGAAGCTGGCCAAGGTCATCGACGACCACCTTGCCTGGTTCGACCTAGCTCGGGCACGCGGCCTGGAATGGACAGACATCATCGACCTCCTGTTCCAGGCCGGCGTCACAAGGCCAGACGGGCGCCCCCTCTCGCGGGGGCACCTGTCCTCCCTTGTGTGGCGCAAGCTACAGTCGTCGGATGTTGGTGCCCCGGCGCAGGCCACGGCTCAAGCTCGTCTGGCCGAGCCGCAAGAACTTGGCCGGAAACGTAGCACAGTGGCAGGGATGACCAAGCCCGAGGAAGCTGTGAGCGAGTCGGTCGTGACGGCATCGCCAACCCTCACTCTGAAACCTGCTAAGCAGAACAAGACTAAGCCGGTCGATGGCGATGGCAAATCGTCCGATCGCGACAAGCTCATTGCTTTCATGCGCCGCTCTGCAAGGGTTCGGCGAGACGAATGAGGGGCGACAGTCCCTCGGTTGCGGCAAGAAGCCGATACCAGGACTGATGACGAAAGAGCGAGCACCATCAGCCACTCGAATTGTTGGCCGGATCATAATTGTGACTTCGGGTCGGGCCACCCCGCTCTTTCCGGCCGATCCGCAGGTTTTTCTTCGCAGACTTGGACATGAAATTTCTCCGCGACCGGAAGCGGGCAACCTCTCCCGACCTCTCAACCCGTCACGGGGAAAGCGCCGCCCTCTCACTCGAGGACGGCGTCACAAACCTGGCCGATAGGATGGGGCAGAATGGCTCAGCACCAGTCGGCCAGCCTCTTGGCCTTGCCTTCGAGATCGAGCCGGACATCCAAGCTCTGCCGGCACCGAGCCTCGGCGGTGATGCTGTGAGAAATAGAAGACAGACGAAAGCGGGCCGCCTTCCCTTGCGAGGACGGTTTCGACGATTTTCGTGGTTTGGGCTCTTGAGCATCCGCCCTTGCGCAGGAACGCGCTGCGGCCTTCCTGATCATGGTGACGATTTGCGATGCTGCACCCGTCACCACACCACCTGTCAACCTCCCTTCCTTCTCCTGAGTTTAAATCGGAGAGACCCCACGCAGCACCCGACAAAGTTGAGTCTGACTACGATGTCGTATATTGTCGTTTAAAAGGAGTATGTCGATGTCGGATCAACCGAAGACAGAGAAGACTGCGATCGCCCAACGGGTCGAGCAGCGCATGGAGGACTTGGGGATATCCCAGGCCGAGGTGGCTCGCCGGGGACGGTTCAACAGGGCTTTTATCTCCGACATCATTGTCGGGAGAAAGGTCAAACTCCGGGACAGGAACTACGTTCGACTGGCCCACGCACTCCTGACCACACCTCAATATCTGCGTTTTGGAATACCACCGACCAAGGAGGAAATGGCGCTGCTTGGTGCCGGAGGCTTGCTTCCTCCATCGAGTGCGGAAGGATCTGAACAATCAGCCGAAGATATGGAGGCGATTGCGCGGGCGTTCGATGATTTCAGCCTTGAGCAGTCAAGCCGGATCGAACCGATAGCCGAGGCAAGGCGCACTGTAGGTTGGACCAAAACTCCAGCAATTCCGCTATTTCGCTCCGAAGGCCGATCAGATGGAGCGGCGGTTATCAGAAACCCTGCGGCCCAAATGGTGCAGGGGCCGCACTTCGCAGTGCGAGACTGGTACGCGCTTGCCATAGCCGATGCAACAATGGCGCCCCGCTACGAAGCGGGCGACTATGTTTATGCCGCTCAGGGCAATGACGTACGGGCGAAAGACTATGTTGTCGTGCGTGTCGCGAGCCGCGTCGGCCGAACGCCGGTACAGCTTGCCTATGTTCGCCAATTGCTGCGTCGCACTCCGGACGAAATTGTCGTGCGCCAGCTTTCTCCGAGCATCGAAACTGTCATTCCGCAAGCCACAGTTCTTAGTATCGATCGGATCGTGGTAGCGGGAGAAGTTTTCGGCGGGTCCGATTTTTAACCATGCGTTCAGCATGACTTGAGGAACAGAGGCCCAATGCAGCCATGATATCCGATATCTGATTGACTCTATATCTGACTTTTCTTTATATCAACCCGACATCAGGCGGCACGTAAATCTGTCCAAGTCTGAGTGATTGGAGTTGAGTTATGCGTAGCAATGAATACGGCACTGTCCTCTCGGTTGGTCGCTACACCCCGTTCGGAACCTTCGCCACATCCGGCGCCAGCTTTGTGCTCGATGGCCACAGCGTAGCAATGCTGGTCAATCAACTGCCACGCCGTGAGCACTATGCTGATCGCAATATCCTCGAGTATGGGGCGATCGAGGTGGCTTTGCTTACCGAAGGTGTTTCGGCCCTCTTGGCCTGGCGGTGGAAGACCGGTGAAACTGAGAATGATTTGCTTGCGGTCGACACCCCGTTCCATATCGGGCTCGAGGATCCCCCACACCGGCATCTCCCCCTGATCGATGACGGCCGAATTCCGCTTGTGCTCGTGACTCAGGACCATAAGGGGCGGTGTGTCAGCATGCGCCATGGCGCCATCGGGTCCGAGGTGACCTCAGCTTTGGTGCAATTACGTCGGCACCAGCTCGCCGATATTCACCGGTCCGATTTCGAGGTTCAGCATCGCCGCAACATCAGGTCGCTGATGCAGCGCCTTCCTGATCCCCTCACGGCCTTCAATGCCGCCGAAATTCGCAGCACTGTCGCCGCTGGCTTTCCCTTCGAAGATCTGGGCACACGCCACTGATGTAGACGACCTCCCGGCAGCGCTGCGGGCCGCAGGAAAAGCTGGCCATGGCCTCCGCATCCGCACGGCCGGGAGCCGGCTTTGTCCCGCGCTAAGGCAGGGACTGAGCTGATGTGAGTTAATCCCAAAGACTGAACTCCTGGCCGCCCTCAGGAATAGCGACAGGCAGGAATTCCCCTGCCAATAGTTCAAACCGGAGATGGCAAATGCCTGACAGCATTACCCCCAACGCCGAAAGCACCTCCTGTGCCTACCCCGAGCGCCCCAGCCTCGACATGTGCACTGCCGCATTGACCAAATATGCAACGCGCGGCCCGTTCGTCCTTTATGACTGGCGCTCGCAGTGGGAAGGACTCGAAGCGGCCAAGGTCATGGTGGACGAGATCAAGCAGCTCGGACGGGCCGCGATGATGATGAAGACTGATGCTGACTATTTCGAGGCACTTCATATCTATGTCCCGCCCGATGTAGAGCAGGCTTTCCGCGCGGGCCTGCCCATTACCGTTGAGGTGATTGCCAACGACGAACGGAAAAAGGGCAACCGTCACCGCCCCAATGACACGGTTGCCGTCAAGGTGGCCAAGGTGGCTCTGGAGGTCAACGCCTTCCGCCTGCTGGCCTCGCAAACCAAGCTTGAGCATTGGGAAAATCCCGAGCAACATCATCAGAGCCATACCAGCGCCGGGGCTGCGGCGTCCACGACGCTGGCAGGGGCAAAATCTCACCACGGCAAGGCCATGGTCGACAAGAAGCTTAAGGTATTCGATGGCTGGATCGATCGCGGTCGCCGCAAGGTGCGGGACTTTTTCAACGCCAAAGAACCGGGTGATGTAGCTCGGGCAGCCACGATCGAGACACAGGAAAAGCTCGACACCGGCATGAGCGGGGAAGCGATCAGCCAACACAATGTGGCGCAGATCCGGGCTTTCGAAAAGCATGCAGGGCGGGCCGTGGCGCGCGAAACCGCAATGTATCGCTGGAGCACCAGCGATGACGATACGCCCGTTGCCGAGGCGGATGGGCGCGACATTGCCAATGCGCACCTCGAGCGTCAGTCGGCGATCGACTTGATGCAGGTGGCCATTGCCGGTGGCCTGAACCCCTCGCAGATCCAAGGCCACTTGCTCACCATGCGCCAGGCGTTCGACACGGGGTGCAAGATCGGGCGCGTGCTGCGTGGCAATCCGATCACTGTGACCATCGAGGATGCCAACGAGATCGAGAAGGCAATCGCGACCGTGCGTCGTGGCCCGCCAGAAACCCATGAGGATGGCTGCTACCACTATCTCGCTGACGCTCTTGCCAAATGCGAGGAAACATTGGGCCTCTCCAAAGTCGCGGCGCGCGTGCGTAGCTCGAGGATGACGGAAATTATCACCCCTTCACGCAATCCGAGTTAATCCCAAAGCCGAGCGCGGGTGTTTCGCCGCAGGATTTTTCCATCGGGGTGGCAGTGCCCCCTAAGGAGAAGTCGAATGAAACATCTTACCAACACCCTGATGAGCGGCACCGCGCCGCTCATCGTTATCATCGCCAACGAAAAGGGTGGCCAGGGCAAGTCACTGACCGGCCTCGCGATCGCTGACTATGCGCATCTCTGCCAGATCCCGATTGGCGTCGCCCAGATCGACAATCAGGCTCGTCTGAGCAAGGCCCTCGGCCGCAAGGTTCTGACCATCGATGCGGTGCCCGGAAATGCCCGCCGCGACCCGGCTGCAGAGGCGCGCAGCTTCACCCCGCTTTACGGCTTCCTCCAGAAAGGCGCGAAAGCCAATGCCAGCATCCTCGTCGATGTCGGCGCCAACCAGGCGCAGCGTCTGGCGCATTGGAGCGGTCTCGTCGATCTTGAGGAAGACCTTGCTGCCTGGGGTTTTAAGACGGTCATCGTCGTGCCGTTCGTGGCGGAAGCCGAAGGTATTCGCCAGGCCGGCAAGACCGCCGAACTTTTGGGCAAGGCTTTCACAAATGCCCATCTGGTCCTGATCGAAAACGCGCGCGATGGATCCTTCGAAGCGCTTCATCCCGCTTCCGATACGGCCCTGGCCTATCGCGAAGTCATCGAGCCGCTCAAATCGTCCGCCTCGGTTCTGACCATGCCGGCCGTCGAGGCTGGGTCGTGGCGCCTGTTCGAGGCTGGCAATTCCCGCCTCATCCACGTGGCGGGCATGCCGATCGGAAAAGTCATGGCGCTCACCGGCTTGCCTCACCCGGAGGCCAAGATCTCCCGCGGTGATGTCGCCGCCTGGGCGGGCACCTTCTTTGCAGAACTGGACCGTGTCTTGCCCTGGAACCAGGAGGGCGACGATGCCTAAGCGCCGCAACCAGTTCGAGGCCGATGCCGCGGCCGCCCGGATCGAGCGCGCCAAAGCCGAAACAGCTTTGGTGGGGCACCTGGCCAGTGAGATCAAACGTGATCTCGCCAGTTTTGACCCCACGCGCCTTGCAGGCCTCGGCCCCCAGGGCCTGCGGGGATTGCTGCAGGCACTTGAGCTCACGGAAGAGGAAGGCGGCGCTATGGCGCCGCCCTCCGACCACACGGCATTGCCCGGGACCATCAAGGGGTGGGCCGATCGCCGCCGTCCCGAACCCTGGCATTGGATTGGCGAAGTGTCTGTTGCTTCGTTTTTGGGGCTGGCTGCAGCCCTCGTTCTATTCATGGCTATCGGCATTCTGTCGTAACCGCATTCAGGAGACTGATATGTACACCTCCAAATCCTCGGCTCCGGCTCTTCTCGGCGCCTTCTCAGCCATGGTGATCGCCATGGCTCTGTCCTTGCTGACGCTGCTTTTACACCCAAACCCTACGATGATTGAGCTCGACAAACAGCTCATCCCATTCGACCGCGTTACTATCTCTACCGTGGTCATCGGCGCCTTATCGGGCGCCTCTTGCGATGCCGCAGTTGACGAATTGATCGGCGTAGAATGGATCGACTGTCGCCTCGCCCCCGTGACTGACCTGCTGGAAGCAGCCTTCAACGCTCCAAGGATGCGCTATTACTTTGCCGCTTTAGCAGTGGCCGGAATCATCGCTTTCGCCATGGCTATGCGCTCCATTGATGCAACGACGCCAAAGCGGGAACTGGATCGCACCGTCAAGGGCAGGCGCCCGGTATACGATCTTGACGCGCGCAACAGCCTGCGTTCAGAGATCAGGAAAACGGGTAAACCGGCCAGGGACGGATTGTGGGTCGCACCCCATGTGCAGCTGACGCCTGCACTTGAAAGCTACAATCTCCTCGGGCTCGGCACGCAGGGATCAGGCAAGACTTCGCACTTCCGCGCCCTGATCGAGCAGTTTGTCGGCCGTGGCGACAGGGTTTTCATTCATGACGTCAAGGGCGACATGACAGCCGGGTTGCCCGTTGACGACTTTATTCTTGTCGCGCCGCACGACGCCCGCAGTTGGGCTTACGACATTGCTGCCGACATCAGGAACCACCATCACGCTTACGAATTCGGCAAGCGAATGGTGGATGAGGATGGCGACGACCGCATGTGGGGCAAGGGCGGCGGATCGATCACGGGCGATCTGACCTGGGGCTTGGCAAAGGACCAAAAAGGGAAATGGAGTTGGGGCGAGCTTGCCCACACCCTGCTGGTGCCCGGCGGGCAGATGAAGCTCAGACTGGAGGAACTGGGCTCGATCAATGCCAGCCGGCTGATCTTCGGCAGCCAGGATCCTGAAGAAAACCGCACCACCATGAGCTTGTTGATCACGATCTGGATTGCGGCGACCACCATTATCCTGCCGCTGGCCCAGGCCTGGGCGCAGGTCCCACCAGCCCGTCGTTTCAGCTTGCGTCTCTGGGTAAACCGGAAAGGAAAGCTGCCCGGCACCATCGTCCTGCAGCGATCCTCGGAATACGCCTATCTCTCCACGGCACTTGGCGGGTTTCTGATCGATCGGCTGCTGGGCCTTGCCATGAGTCCGGATCGAGATCGTAATCGTGGGGGCAAACTCGTGCTTTGCTTGGATGAGCTTCCGGAGCTGGGCGTCATCACCCGCCTTCCCAATGCCTTGAACATTGGTCGCGAACTCGGCCTTGTCACCATCGGCGGTGTGCAGGATATCGCGCATCTGGTCAAAGTTTACGGCACCGAACTCGCCCAGGTGCTGCTCGCCCGATTCCGTATCAAGGCCATCCATCAGCTTGACGCAGGCGACACCGCGGACCGGATCAGCGTGCTCATCGGCGACCGCACGATTTTGCGTCCAAGCCCCTCAGAGTTCAATGCCAAGACCGGCAAGGCTGTACTCGTGCGTGAGAAGGAGCGGGTGCTCGATCCCTACATGTTCGAAACCGAGCTTGGCGTGCGAAACCACAGGGGTACATTGGTTTCGAGGACGCTGATCATGGGCCTTGGCAATCCAGCAATCCTCGACATTCCGATTACCGGGTGGTCAGAACGCCGCCCCGGGCACGTGCCGGCTGGCTGGGTCGACCAGCTTGAGCAGTCTGTTCACAAGCCGAAGGCCCGACGTCAGATCGACGACGAGGGGACGGAACAGAGTTAATCCCAAAGACCCTGCTCAGTAACAAGCATAGTTGAAAGGCCTCCCCTCGGAGGCTTTTCTTTTGGTCGCCAGTTTCGCCGTCATGAAATCGTCCGCCTACTACACCCGCCAATCCCAGGCGGTGTCGTATTATGCCGACAACGAGTCCGCTGGTATCTGGCTGCGCGGCCACGACGCACTGGGCGTGGCTGCCGGTGATCGCGTCGAAGCGGCAGATTTCGACCGCATCTGCGCCGGCCTTGACCACGCGGGAAAACCGTTAATCAAAGCGGGCGCGAAACCGCGCATGCTGGGCATCGACATTACCTTGTCCCCGCCCAAATCCTTTTCTGTGCTTTATGCCGCTGCGCCCAACGACCTCCGGCTGAGCCTGGCAGGGGCGGAGCGCAGCGCCCTTGAAGCCACGATCCAACTCATCGAGCGGGAAATTCCGCTCTCGCGCCGCGGCCGCAATGGCGAGCGACGGGAACACTCGAATTTTGTGGCCGCTGCTTTCACCCATTCCGAAGCAAGACCCGAACGCCATGCCGATGGCAAGGTGTTCGCAGATTGCCAGCGGCACCATCATGTCTGCCTGCCATCCATAGCCGAGCGTTCAGACGGCACGTGGGGCGGCATTGATAGCCGCCAACTGCGGATTTGGAAAAAATCCCTGGGAGCTGTATTCAGATTGCAGCTTGCTTCAGCCCTGCAGCAGCGCGGCTTTGCGATCGAACACGTCAATGATGGCTGGTCCTGGGCGATCGCTGGCATACCGCAAACGTTGATCGATTATTTCAGTGCCCGCCGTGCGTCCCTCGAAGAAGAACTGGCCGATGCCGGACTAACCTCCGGGCAAGCCCCGGCGCTCGCCTCTGCCATCAATGCCACGGATCGCCGGGCTAAAGAGAACGTGAGTCTCGATCACCTCACCGCGCAGTGGCACGAGGCTATCGAACGTCTCGGATATATCCCCGACCAGATCGTTGGCGCCGCTTTCGCAACCGGTCGCGAGCAGGCACGCGCGCCACTCGATCTCTCTTCTGCACGTCCGCAAAGGCTGGCGGCAGTGCCGGCGAAGCTGACCGAGTTCCAGGCAACGTTTTCGCGTCGAGAACTCATTGAAGCCAGCGCCAATGCTTTGGTCGGAACTGGAGCAGGGCTCGAAGAGGTCCTTGATGGGGCCACTGACTTCATCGGTGGCAACGCTGTTCTTGAATGCGCCCAGACTCCCGAGGGAGCCATCTTCACCACCCCCGAAATGCTCGCTGCCGAGCGCGCGCTGGTGGCCTTGGTCACGCGCAATGCGACGACATTCGTTGCGGCGCCCGAGAGGGCAACGACCGATCAAATCCTGGCGATATCAGGCCTCAACGCAGAGCAAGAGCATGTCGTTCGCGAGGCGACACGAGGCGCCCGTTTGGTCCTGGTTCAGGGCAGCGCCGGGACCGGCAAATCGACGACTCTCAAAGCGGTCGCCAATGCATGGCGATCAGCTGGTTATGAAGTTGCCGGCGCCTCTGTCGCCTGGCGAGCGGCAAACACTCTCGGCGCTGATCTTGGAATAGAAGCCCGCGCAATCGATGCCTGGCTCAAATCTATTGAACAGGGAAACACGCCTTTCGTTGACAAGACCTGTCTAATTGTCGAGGAGGCAGGCCTGCAGTCAACACTCCAGACCCTGAAACTGCTCGAGGCCGTCGACAGGACTGGTGGTGTCGTCCTCATGGTCGGCGACGAAAACCAGCTCACGCCCATCGGAGCCGGTCACGCCATGCGCCTGATCAGGCAGACCATTGGCGCCACCCGCATCGAAACCGTCGTTCGACAGCATGAGGCCTGGGCACGGCAGGCTCCCAAGGATTTTGCTCGCGGCAAGGCTCAAAAAGCACTCGACGCCTTTGCGTCGCACGGCCAGATCGCATTCGAAAACAGCCCCAGGGCGGCCGTGGAAGCTGTCGCCGACCGTTGGAACAAGATTGTCGGCACCGAACCCTCTAAATCCGTATTGGTGAGCGCAAAGACCAATGCTGAGGTTCGCGCTCTATCCGCCTCCATCCGCAACCGTATGCGCGAGCGCGGAGCGCTCACGGGCCCGGACATCAGCATCGAAGCAGCGGACTCATCAGGCAATCGGCATAGGCTGCGCCTTGCTGCCGGTGACAGAATTCGTTTCCTGCGCCGCGACGACGCTCTCGGCGTCGTCAACGGCAGCGAGGCACGCATCGTCGCCATTGCTGAAGGACCGGACGGGCGGGTCAGGATCGCCGCTGACCACAACGGCGCACGCCTCAACTTCTCGCCCGACGATGTAGCCGATGCCAATGGTCGTGCGCGTCTCGCCCATGCCTATGCAACCACACTGTTTCAGGCGCAGGGCCTAACCGTCGATCGCGCCTTGGTCCTATTGTCTGCGCGCTTCGATCGGCACGATGCCTATGTCGCCAGTTCCCGCGCCCGAGAAAGCTCCGAGCTGTTCGTCGACACCCGGACGCTCGATCGCGAGATCGAGACGGATTTCATCTCCGAGACCGGCGAACGTCTTGAGACGGCCCGGCTGAACTACCTCGCACAACGATTGTCTCGACAAAACGTAAAAACGCTCGCCCTTGACTACCTCCAAAAGCGCGAGCGGACGAAGGAGCTCAACCATGAGCTCTAGACGCTCGTCATCGCCCGGCCATCAAGGCATGGACGTCCCCCTGAAAGACTTGGACGCGCCAGAAAATAACTTCACCCGAGATGAAGCCCGGCCAGCGGATCAAGAAAGCAGCGACAGCGTCTCCGCGACGCCCAAGATCTACCTGACAAGGTCCGAAGTGGCGCAACGCTATCCCATTTCGACCCACACGCTGGCCAAGCTTGCGTCGCAGGGCAAAGGCCCCCGCTATTTCAAGCCCACAGACAAGTGCCTCTACCGCCCCGAAGATATCGAAGCGTGGATCGAAGCCGCTGCCATTGTGCCGAGTGCGGTGGCCACGATGGAGACGGGTAAGGCCCGGAGTCCAAGCCCAACCACCGCGCTGAATGGGCGTGGCAAGGCGAAACCCACACCGATTCCACCAACACTACCCAAGAACGGCAGAAAGTCTTTGCCGCCCTCGGCGAATTCCTGGCTGCGCCGAACAGACTAAGCATCGACGCTGGCATGGTCCTCCACCACCTTGCCGTCCAGAGTACCTGGTAGAAGTATCGCAGTGGCCGGCCGGGATTTCTTAAGCGCGCGCAAGCGAGCCACGCTCTCGTCCACCTTGGAATGGCGGTAGCGCAGCAGACTTTTGACGTCGACGTGGCCGGAAAAGTCCATTACCTGCTCGCTGGTCCAGCCGGCATCGAAGCAGCGCGAAATCGCTTCATGCCGGAAATCATGCCAGCGCAGCGTTCCCACGCTGACCAGATCCAGCCGTCCCAGGCTTTCCGCCCGTTTTGCCGCTCGGGCACGGGCATATTCGAAAGCTTTTTTGAGCTGGTTGCCGCTCACCTTGAACAGCTTCCCGCCTTGAGCGCGTCCCGGTAGGGCTTCGACAATCTTCTGAGCCTGCTCGCTCAAGAGAATGTATCGGCCCCGGCCGTTCTTGGCATCCGCCAGCCAGATGGTGCTCCCGCGCGTGTCATAGTCCGGCCATTCCACGCGCAGCATCTCGCTGCGACGGCAACCCGTCTCCAACGCGAATTGCGCGGCAAGTGGTACGATCTTGTCCTGCGCCATGATCAATTCGGCAAAAAGCAATTCCTCTTCTTCCGGCTGAATGCGTCGGATGCGTTCGTCGATTGCCTAGGAGCGTTGATGTAGGCCATGGGGGAGCGCGCTAGATCGAACTTTCTTGCTGCCGCTTCAAACAACGGCTTGAGCAAGCGCACGTCGCGACCAACAGTGTTCGGTTTGACCTCTTCAAGGCGTTCGGCAATCCAGTCTTCGAACATATCTTCGGTCGCGTCAGACAACGCGGTCGCACACAGCAGGACGCTGTCGCGGCGAAAGGCGCGCAGGCGATAAAGCTCGGTCGTCGCACCCTTGACGCGGCGCCTGCCAGTTTCAAGCGCGTTGATGGCGCTGTCGATGACATCGCCCACGCAGGTTCGGTGCCCGATCAAACGATCGATCTTGTGGCCACGATCTTGGTCACCCATCACTTGGCGTACAAAACGCTTGGCTTCTTCGAGATCGTCGAAGGAGCCGGTGTGATTGGGAAAGCCCTTGCGACGGATTTTGACTTGGTAGCTGGTCAGGCGTCCGTCTGTAGAAATCCGCTCATAGATGTAATCCGTGCCACGGAGTTTATAGGTCGGCATGACGTCTTCTTCTCACGGTTAGTGGAAAAAGGGCCTTCGACATTCCGAGGATTCGCAATGGCCGGCGCGAATTTTGATTCGGGGGCGTTGTCCCAAAACTTGTCCCAAACTTAATGTGTTACATCAAGTACTTAGACTAAGCATTGGTGCACCCGACGAGATTCGAACTCATGACCTCTGCCTTCGGAGGGCAGCGCTCTATCCAGCTGAGCTACGGGTGCAGGCCGGATTCGGGACTGGCCCGAAGAATGGGCGCAAACTAGTCGAAGCTTGCGATTGGCGCAACGGGGGAAATCCCGAAGCTTGATAAGTGCTGACAGGAACTGGCATCAGCCTATGGGAGAGCAGGACTTCGCCTTTGGAGAATTGCCGATGACCACTCTTCCCGGTTCCGATGGATTGCCTCGTTGCCGCTGGTGCTCGGGTGCACCAGAGTTTTTGCCCTACCATGATCATGAATGGGGTTTTCCCGTCGGCGATGATACGCGCCTTTTCGAAAAACTCTGCCTCGAAGGCTTTCAGTCGGGCTTGAGTTGGCGGACCATTCTCAACAAGCGTGAGGCGTTTCGCGCCGGGTTTGCCGGCTTCAATATCGATAAGGTCGCCGCCTTCACCGAATTGGACATCGATCGGCTCCTCGCCGACAAAGGCATCGTGCGCCATCGCGGCAAGATAGAAGCGGCGATAAACAATGCGCGGCGCGCCCAGGAGCTGATCAGGGAGGCCGGTTCGATTGCCGCCTATGTCTGGCGCTACGAAACGCCCGGTGACGAAACGCCGCCGCAGAGCCAAACAACCAGCCCCGCCGCCATTGCCCTTTCAAAAGACCTAAAAAAGCGCGGCTGGAAATATGTCGGGCCGACGACAGTCTTTGCCTTCATGCAGGCTATGGGCCTCGTCAACGACCATGCCGTCGGCTGCATCAGCCGGGAGAAGGCGGCGCAGGATCGCGCCGCATTTGTCGTTCCCGGCCGCTGAAAGCGAAACCGCGCCACCCTTTTTGGGATGGCGCGGTTTGTTTATTCGGCGGGCTTGGCCGGAACGGTGTCGGCCACTTCGTGCTCATGGTCATCCGGCGCCTTGGGCATGAAGCGGCGGGTGAAGGCGCTGAAGCTATCGATATAGGTGAGCAGCACTGGCACGACGAGCAGGGTTAGTGCCGTCGAACTGATGAGGCCACCAATCACCGCATGGGCCATGGGTGCGTTCTGCCCCGAACCTTCGTGAAGGCTCAGCGCCAGCGGCAGCATGCCGAAGATCATGGCGAGCGTCGTCATGATGATCGGGCGGAAGCGGGTTACCCCGGCTTCGACCAGTGCCTCATAGAGGTTCCAGCCTGCCCTGACGTGCTGGTTGGCATTGTCGACGAGCAAAATGGCGTTCTTCACCACGAGGCCCATCAGCATGATGAAGCCAATCGCGGAGAACATGTTGAGCGTCGATCCACCAATGAGCAGGCCCACCATGACGCCGATCAACGCCAGCGGCAGCGAGCCCATGATGGCGATCGGCTGCAGGAAGCTTCCGAACTGGCTGGCGAGCACGAGATAGATGAAGATCACCGCCAGAAGCAGCGCCGAGCCGATGGCGCCCATCGTGTCGGCGATCTGCTCGACCTCGCCACCAAAGCTGCTGCGATAGCCCGTCGGGAATTCGAGGCTATCGACGGCCGCCTGGAGCTGCGGCGTCACCGTGCCCAGTTCAACACCTGAAAGATAGGCCTCGACGGTCACACCACGCTGCAGGTCCTGACGATTGATCGTCGCCGGACCGGTGCTGGCCACGACTTCTGCCACCTGGCCAAGCGTGATCATGCCGTTCGACCCAGTCGCGCCCGACTGGGCGATCGGCAGGTTGCTGATCGCGTCGAGATCGTTGCGCAGGCTCTCCGGCAGCCGGACGACTAGTGAAGAAATCTCCCCGTTTGGCGCGGTCCAGTCGACGACTTCTTCGCCGCTGATCAGCGGCCCCATGGTCGCAGCCACCTGCGACATGGAGACGCCGAGATTATTGGCCAGTTCGCGATCGACATTGATGCCCACGATCGACTGGGCATCGTCGAGGCTGGAGGTAATGTCGATGAGCCCATCGATCTTTTCCATCTCGGCCATCAACTGGTCGGCTAGCCGCCCAAGTTCGACAAAGCTGTCGCCGTATAGGGTAATCGAAACCGGCGCCGAGGACTGACCGAGGCCAGAAGCAGCCGATACCTGGAATTTGGCGCCGGGTACGGCTTCGAGCAGGCGTCGCGCCTCCGGCATCAGGTCCTGAGGCGAACGTGTCCGCTCTTCTGTCGAAACCAGGGTCACGGTCAGCGTGCCGGTATTCGCGCCACTGGAGGCCAGGCCACCGGCGATGGTCGAATAGGTCCGCTCAACTTCCGGGATCTGGCGTAGCACCGTTTCAGCCTGACGCAGCTTTTGCGCCGTGTGCTCTTTGGTCGATCCGGCCGGCGTTTCGGCCGTGACCGTGAAGATACCCGTGTCGGTTGCCGGCACAAACTCCACCCCGACCCGCGGGAAGAGAGCCAGCGCCCCGACCAGCGACAACACGGCGATCATCAGCACCGTCTTGCGATATTTCAGACCCCAGCGGATGAGGTGGCGATAGCCCTCGGTGACCCATTCGAAGAAGCGGTCGAATTGCTGGATGGCCCGGCCGATCGGGCCGCGCTTCGCATTTGGGTTGGACGCCGGATCGTACCAGACGCTCGACATCATCGGGTCGAGGGTGAAGGCGACGAAGAGCGAGATCAGCACGGCGACCGAAACGGTAACGCCGAACTGCAGGAAGAACCGCCCCATGATGCCATCCATGAACGCGACGGGGAGGAACACGGCCACGATGGAGAGGGTCGTAGCGAGAACTGCGAGGCCGATTTCATTGGTGCCGTCAAAAGCCGCCTGACGGTGGTTCTTGCCCATATGCAAGTGGCGCGTGATGTTTTCACGCACCACGATGGCGTCGTCGATAAGAATGCCCACTGCCAGCGACAGCGCCAGCAGCGTCATCATGTTGAGCGTAAAGCCCAGAAAGTTGAGCGCCACCATGGTGCCGATGATCGAGATCGGCAGGGTGAGGCCGGTGATGACGGTCGAGCGCCAGGAGTTGAGGAAGAGAAACACGATCACGACGGCAAGAATGGCGCCTTCAATGAGCATGTTCTGGACAGCATGGAAGGAGTCTTCCACGGGCTTGGCATTGTCCACGACGACTTCGATATTAATGCCGGCGTTAGACAATTCGTTGGTGAGTAGATTATTGATCGTGCGACGGATGTTTTCCGCCACCCCAACCGTGTTGGCGCCCTGGGTTTTGAGAATGTCGATCGCCAAAGCCCGCTCGCCGTTGAGAATGGCAAGGCTTGACGCTTCCCCGGTCCCGTCCTCGATCGTCGCCACATCGCGCAAGGTGACCGGCTGCCCGCCCTGATTGCCCACGATGATGTCGTAGAAATCCTCCTGGTTTTCGAGGCGTCCGAGCACCTGGATGGACTGTACGATGCTGCCCTCGGTGATCGAACCGGCCGAGAGATCGCGGTTCGAAGCCTGCAGCGCCGAAATCACGGCATTGGGGGCGATGTTGTAGGCCGTCAGGCGATCGGGATCGATTTGGATATTGAGCTGACGCGGCACGCCGCCGACCACCGACGCGCTACCCACACCCGAAATATTGGAGAGGCGGGTAACGATGATGTCTTCGGTGAGCGAGGTGAGGTCGCGATCCGAAAGCGTGTCGGAGCTGACCGCGAGCGACAGCACCGGCAATGCCGACGGGTCAAAGCGCAGCACGCGCGGATCGCCGGCATTGTCGGGCAAGTCCGCCTTGATCGGATCGATCTTGTCGCGAACCTCCTGGGCCATCTGCTGGGAGTTCTGCTCAAGGTCGAAGATCATGAGCACCATGGCCTGGCCCGACTGGGCCGTGGACTGGATGGTGTCGAGACCGGCAAGCGTATTCACCGCATCTTCGATGGGTTTGACGATATCGGCTTCCACGGCCTCGGGAGACGCGCCGGGATAGCTGACGACCACGGCAACGACCGGAAAGTCGATGTCGGGCATCTGCTCGATGGGCAGGCGCTGGTACGAATAGACACCGAACACCAGGATTGCGACCATGATCATGGTCGCAAAGACTGGGTGGTTGACGCTGATGCGTGTGAGGAACATGGGCGTCAGTCCTCTACGGTTTCATAGGCCGAGCCAGCCGTGAGTTCGGTAAGCGGCGCGGAGACGATGACGTCGCCCGCATTGAGCCCTGTCACCTCGACGATGGCGCCACGGCTCCAGGCTTCGCCGGGTTCGACCGCCTGCCGGGCGAGCGTCCCATTGTCGAGCTTGAGCACGAACTCGCCCTCGGCGTCTTCGCGCAGCGCTGTCGCCGGCACGGCGATCGCATCCGCCTTTTCGCTTACGGTGATCTGACCGGTGGCAAACATACCGCCGCGCAGCAGCCCGGCTTCGTTGTTGATCAACACATAGATCGGAATGGTGCGGGTCCCGGTGGCAGCCACCGGATTGACGCGCGAAACCTTGCCTTCAAATGTCTGATTGGCGAGACCCGTCGCCGTTACGTCCACGGCCTGGCCGGGCGCCACGAGAGCACTCGAGGTCACCGAACCCGAGGCCTGAAATTCCATGTCATCGAGATTGACTACGGTGAAAAGCGCTGTGCCCGTGGCGATAGTCTGACCCGCTTCCACCGAACGTTCTGACACCACGCCATCCATGGGCGCGCGCACGGTGGCATTGCTCAGCGCTAACTCGGCCACTGACACGGCGCTTGAGAGCGCCGTCATATTGGCCTCAAGCGCCGCGGTGGCGGATCGGGCCTGCTCCAGTGCCGAAGGGCTGGTCAGTCCTTGCCGGGCCAGTTCTTCGGTGCGTTCAAGCTGTTGCTGGGAGGAAACCAGTTGCGCGCGCGTCGCGTCAGCCGTCGCTCGCTGCTGCGCCAATTGCAGGGAGAGATTGGCCGGATCGATTTCGACCAGCACCTGACCCTCTTTGACGCTGTCGCCGGGCCGAACCGCAACGCTGAGCACGCGACCGGCAGCCTGGGCTGCCACGACGGCCTGCTTGGAGGGAACCAGCGACCCGGTGACCCGCACCGTCTGACGCAGCAGTTGCGGCGCGATTTCCATGGTTTCAGAGGCCAGAAGCTGCCGCACGACGGGCGCTTCCTCGGCAACCTCGACAGGCGCAGGTGCGGGCGGGCGGGTGACGAAGAAGACGACACCACCAATGACGATCAGCCCGAGCACGATCCATGGCCCGATCCGGCGCTTGGGTTTCAGGCCCTCCGCGACCCGGCGGGCATTTTCTTTTTCCCGCTTGCTTTGTGCCCATTCGGGCTTTTCATGGGCTGTGGTCATGGAGAGTGTCCTGATGAAATGGGGTCGATTGATAGTCTATCGGCCTGTGGGCACTGGCCTATCGGAGGATTAACCGGCTTTGGAAGGGCGAGGGCGACAGCGTCCTGCGCAGTTGTCTCAAACGTTGGGCCAAGGCTGTTTCTATCCAGGATTGGCGCAAAGTCCGGAGGGCCGGCCGACGCGCATGTTAAAATGCTCGCATTCGGCTCCTTTTCCGTGGCCCATATTGCCGCAACATTACGAAACTGCAAAGTCCGCGCAATGCAATGGCAATCATTGTCAGACATAACCCCATCCATGATGAGGTAGCCATGCGTATTCTTTTAGTGGAGGACGAGCTCGATCTGGCACGGGCGTTGATCAGTGCTCTCGAACGCCACGACATTCTGGTAGATCACGTTTCGACCCTGGAAATGGCGCTCGAAGCCGTCGAAAATGCCGTCCATTCGATCGCGGTCCTCGACCGCAAATTGCCCGATGGCGACAGCCTGACGATCATCCCGCAATTGCGCCGTGCCCAGGCCGGCCTGCCGATTATCGTGCTCTCGGCCCTCGGCTCTCCCGAGCATCGCATCGAAGGCCTCGAAACCGGCGCCGATGACTATCTCGCCAAGCCTTTTGTCGTCGATGAACTGGTTGCCCGCATTCGCGCATTGATGCGCCGTCCCGCAATGATTGCCGACATGGGCATCACGGTCGGCAAACTCACCTTTAACCTCGGCGATGGCACGGCCACGGCCGCCGGCGAACCGATGACGCTGACCCGTCGCGAAGTCCTGGCCCTCGAAGTTCTCGTGCGCCGTGCCGGCAGGACGGTCGCTCGCTCCGCCCTCGAAGAAGCCGTCTACGGTTTTGACGACGAAATCGCCTCCAACACCCTCGACGCCCATATTTCTCGGCTGCGCCGCAAGCTGGCGCCGGCCAATGTCGAGATCCACAGCATCAGGGGGATCGGCTACCTCCTCAAGGCGACGGCATGAAACACCGGGTATTCTCGCTGCGCCGCGTCCTGTCGAAGGGGCTCATCACCATCCAGGTGGTCGTTCTGGTTGGTTTCGTCCTTCTTGCAGCCGTGCCATTCCTCCTTGCCATGAGCGCTCAACAGGGCCTTGACGAGGGCGTGGTCGACGACGTCGTCCGCTCGGTGCAGCGCATGGACGACGACAGCTTTACCTTGCGCCCGGTTTCGGACCTGCAAAAGGTCATCGACGGCTATCCAGACTTCTGGTTCATCCTCGTCGATGCCGCCGGAAATATCGTCAAGCGTGGCAATGTGCCCGCACCGGTAAATCTCTTTCCGCAAAACCTCGTCCACGTATCCTCGGCCAATTTCAGCGACTTCGGCGATTCAAAATCCCCCTTCGCCATTGTCCGCACCCGGAACACCAGTATCGGTCGGCTTTGGGTCATGACGGGGGGAGGCCCCGCCGTCGGCTACGGTGTCATCGGCAAAGCCTTTGGCAACCCGATGTTTCTCGGGCTGATTGTCCTCCTTTCTACCGCAACGCTTCTCACCATTCCGCCCCTGATCCGCCGTTCCCTCCTGGGTGTCGAGCAGGTGGCGCGCGATGCCGAGCAGATCGATATCGGCCAGAGCGATGTGCGCCTATCCTATGACCGCGTGCCTGCCGAGCTTATCCCGCTGGTGCGCGCCTTCAACGAGGCGCTTGATCGCCTGGATAGCGGCATTGCTCGCCAGCGGCGTTTCCTCGCCGACGCCGCGCACGAACTCCGCACGCCCATAGCCATTTTGCAAACACGGCTGGAATCCCTTCCCGATAGCCCGGAAAAGCGGCAACTGCAGCGCGACTCGGCCCGGCTTGGCGGGATGGCTAACGAACTCCTCGATCTTCATCGCCTGGCACTGTCGCCCGATAGTTTTGAAACCGTCGATCTCGTCGATGTCGCGGAACATGTCACCGCCGACCTAGCGCCTCTCGCCATCGATGCTGGCTGCGATATCGAGTTTGTTGCGCCCGAAACGCCGATCCACATAAAGGGTGATGCCTCCGCGCTTTCGCGCGCCATCGCCAATCTCGTCCTCAATGCCATGTCGCATGGCGGCCCGTCGGTAAGTATCCGGGTCGAGGTCAATCCCGGTGGCCGCGTATGCGTCTCGGACAATGGTCCGGGCGTCGACCCCGACCATCGCGAAGAAATCTTTTGGCCCTTCCATCGCCTTTCCCAATCGCCAAACGGCGCTGGCCTCGGCCTGAGCCTAGTCTACGACATCATCAAGCGCCATGGCGGCAAGGTCAGCGTCGCGACCGCACCGCAAGGTGGCGCCCTCTTCGAAATCAGCTTGCCCCTGATCAAGGCCTAGCGCCGGAGGCGATCGCGCAGCAGCCAGTAAAGCGCAAAGAGCGAAAGCAGCGTCAGCCCGAACCAGGTCAGGGCATAGACGAGGTGATTGTTCGAGAAGGTGAGGACGGTGAGCCCGCCGATCGGATAGGTTTCGCCGCCGGCCTCTGCATCAACGAAGAACGGCGCGAGATTGTCGACCCCGCTCGCCACCCCGATCTCGGCGACATCGCGCGAATACCAGCGGCCCGCATCGGGATCGTTGCTGCGCAGGAAACCGCCATCGGGTTCGCTGGCGCGCAAGAGCCCAACAACGTCGACGACGCCGTCCTGCCGCGGAATGCCCGCATCACGCTGCGCCGCTGTGACAAAGCCACGATTGATGAGAACCGCCCGGCCATCGTCGAGCACCAGCGGCGTCATCACCCAGAAGCCGCCACCATGGACCGTGACCGCCTGGCTCAGCGTGTCATCGCCTTCGAACCGGCCACGGACCGAAACATGCTGGTATTCGCTGGCCTCAGGGTCGATCGCACTCCAGTCGGCCAGATCGAGATCGAGCGGCGCAGCAGTGCTCCGCGCTTCGACCGCGGCGACGAGACTGTTCTTCCAGGCCAGCCGCTCGACCTGCCACACGCCGAGGGCACCAAAGCCCACGGCGCAGACCGCGGCGAAAGCGGCAAAGGCAACGAGGCCGAAGGAGAGCTTGCGCGCCCCCTGCCCTTCCCGCTTCGTCATGGCGTCAGATCAGGTCTGCCGGGTTCATGATATGGCCCGGCATCATATTGGTATTGAGGTGGAACATCACCCAGAGCGAGCCCGAAAGAGCAATGACGATGACGATGATCGTGAAGATCGCCGCCATCATCGTCCAGCCGCCCTCGGACTTGGTGTTCATGTGCAGGAAGTAGACCATGTGCACAAAGATCTGCACCACACCAAAACCCATGATCACGATGGTCGCGATCATGGTGTCCGAGATGACGTCAGCCATCACCAGCCAGAACGGAATGGCGGTGAGAATGACCGAAAGCGCAAAGCCGATGAGATAGGTGCGGCGCGTACCGTGATCATGGCCATCGCCATGCGCGTCGGGATTGGGATGCGCATGCGTGCCATGGGCCAGCGTGTCGTGAGAGGTCGAAGCGCTCATCGCAGCATCCCCATGAGATAGACAACCGTGAAGACGCCGATCCAGATGACGTCGAGGAAGTGCCAGAACATCGACAGGCACTGCACGCGGATCTTGTTGGCCGGGATCAAGCCCTTCATGCCGATCTGCACCAATAGGGTCACGAGCCAGAGAATGCCGAAGGTCACGTGCAGCGCGTGCGTTCCCACCAGCACGAAGAAGGCGGAAAGGAAAGCCGAACGTTGCGGCACCGCACCTTCATGGATCATGTGGTAGAATTCATAGAGCGTCAGCCCCAGGAACACCGCACCGAGAAGCCCGGTGATCACCAGCCAGACCAGCGTACCGGTCTTCTTGCCCTCGTCCATATCCAGCATGGCAAAGCCATAGGTGATGGAGCTGAGGAGCAGCGCAGCCGTGCTCACCGCCACGAGTGGCAGGTTGAACAGGTGTTCCGGCGACGGGCCGGCAGCATAATTGCCGCCGAGCACGCCATAGATGGCAAAGAGCGAGGCGAAGATGAGACAGTCGCTCATCAGGTAGATCCAGAACCCGATCTGGGTCGACCCATGCGGTGCATGGTGATGCGGCACCAGCTCGTAGAACTGCGGGACTTCGCCCTCAGCGGTCGTTGCGTTTGAACTCATCTTAGCGCGCTCCGCTCAGCAGGCGCGTGCGGGTGTCTTCGACCTCGGCAACGGCCTCGACCGGGATGTAATAGTCGCGGTCATAATTGAATGTGTGGATGATGGCAGCGCCGATGAGCGCCACGAAGCTCAGGATGGCGAGCCACCACATGTACCAGATCAGGGCAAAGCCAAGCACGACGCTGAGACCCGCCAGGACGATGCCTGTGCCGGTATTGCACGGCATATGGATTTCCATGAAGTCCTTGGTCGGACGCTGTGCATGCCGCGTCTTCATGTCCGCCCAGGCATCGTTGTCGTGGATGATGGGTGTGAAGGCAAAGTTGTACTGCGGCGGCGGTGAAGAGGTCGCCCATTCGAGCGTACGGCCATTCCACGGATCGCCCGTCGTGTCCCATTCCTTGTTCTTGCCAAGGATGGAAACGGCGAACTGCACCAGCATGGCCGCAATACCACCCGCGATCACCAGGGCGCCGATACCGGCAATGATGAACCAGATCTGCAGCGACGGATCGTCGAACGTACGCAGACGTCGCGTAACGCCCATCAGCCCGAGCACATAGAGCGGGCCGAAGGCCAGCCAGAAGCCGACATTCCAGAGCCAGAACGAGATCTTGCCCCAATAGGTGTTGAGCTTGTAGCCAAAAGCCTTGGGCCACCAGTAGTTGATGCCGGCGAAGATGCCGAACAGCACGCCGCCGATAATCACATTGTGGAAGTGCGCCACGAGGAACAGCGAATTGTGCAGCACGAAGTCGGCCGGCGGCACGGCAAGCAGCACGCCGGTCATGCCACCGATGGTGAAGGTGAGCATGAAGGCGATGAGCCACATCATCGGCAGTTCGAAGCGGATACGGCCCTTGTACATCGTAAAGAGCCAGTTGAAGATTTTGGCACCTGTCGGGATCGAGATGATCATCGTCGTGATGCCGAAGAACGAGTTGACGCTCGCGCCCGAACCCATGGTGAAGAAGTGGTGCAGCCAGACGAGGTAGGACAGCACGGTGATCACTACGGTCGCATAGACCATGGACGTGTAGCCGAAGAGCCGCTTGCCCGAGAAGGTCGAGGCAACTTCGGAAAAGATGCCGAAGCACGGCAGGATGAGGATGTAGACCTCCGGGTGACCCCAGATCCAGATGAGGTTGATATACATCATCGGGCTGCCGCCGAAATCGGCGGTAAAGAAATTGGTGCCGACATAGCGGTCGAGCGCCAAAAGCGTCAGCACGGCGGTCAGGATGGGGAAGGACGCAACAATGAGCACGTTGGTGCAGAGCGAGGTCCAGGTGAAGACCGGCATCTTCATCAGGCTCATGCCCGGGGCACGCATCTTGATGATGGTCGCGATCAGGTTGACGCCCGATAGGGTCGTGCCCACGCCCGCCACCTGCAGCGCCCATATATAATAGTCGACGCCCGAGGCCGGTGAATGCTCGATCCCCGACAATGGCGGGAAGGCCAGCCAGCCAGTTTGAGCGAACTCACCGATAAAGAGGCTGATCATGACCAGCACGGCGCCGCCGGCGGTCATCCAGAACGAAAAATTGTTGAGGAACGGGAAGCTGACGTCACGCGCGCCGATCTGCAGCGGCACCACATAGTTCATGAAGCCCGTGATCAGCGGCATGGCCACGAAGAAGATCATGATCACGCCATGCACGGAGAATAGCTGATCATAATGGTGGGCGTTGAGGTACCCCTCATAGCCATTGAAAGCGATGGCCTGCTGCAGGCGCATCATCAAGGCGTCGGCAAAGCCGCGCAGCAACATGATAATGCCGAGCACCATGTACATGATGCCGATCTTCTTGTGGTCGACGCTGGTAAACCACTCTTTCCAGAGATAGCCCCAGAGCTTGAAATAGGTCAGCGCGCCCAGAACGGTGAGGCCACCAATGGCCACGACGATGAAGGTGATGACCACGATCGGTTCATGCAGTGGCAGGACGTCCCAGGTGAGACGCCCGAAAATGAAGGACCAGAATTCGTTTGTCATAGCGCGTCAGCCGAGGTGTTTTGGTTGAAGGCGAGCTTGCCGGCGAGCCAGTCAAGCGCGGGCGCATTGCTTTGCGCGACCATTTCGGGACGGGTCAGCCCCTTGCCGACGAGCGGCGCTGCGTTCGGAGCCTTGAGCGCCGGCAGCTTTGCCGTCATGGCAATGGCTTCGTCCGTCGAGCAGATCGCCGCGACATAGGTCTTCTGCGGCCCGAAGGGTGCACGGTTCTTTTCGCCGCCGCCATAAAGCTCGGGCGCCAGATTGTTGACGCCGGCATGGCCGAGGCCACCCTGCTCGTCGATCGACATCATCTCGCTTACACACATCTTGTCGCGCTCGACGCACATATTGACGATGGCGGTGTAAAGCCCGCTTTCTACGCCTGAGAAGTGCATCACCGGCACACGCTCGCTCGGCTTTTCGACTTCGAGATAACGCTGGCGGCTGAGCATGTCGGGCGAGTTGCGAACCTCGGCGACCCAGGTCTCGAATTCGCCATCGCTCACGCCCTTGGTTTCGAAGTGCATGCCCGAGAACCCGTGGCCGCTATAGTGGGCAGCAATGCCCTTATAGGTGCCCGGCTCATTGATGACGCCGTGGAGACGCGTCTGCATGCCCGGCATGGCGTAGATCTGGCCAGCCATGGCGGGAATGTAGAACGAGTTCATCACCGTCGAAGCCGTCAACTTGAAGCTGATCGGCCGATCGACCGGCGTCACGAATTCGTTGACGGTGGCAATATCGTATTGCGGGTAGATGAACATCCACTTCCAATCGAGCGCCACGACCTCCACTTCGAGGGGCTCGACTTCTGCGACCACTGGCCGGTCCGGACCAAGGCGACCAAGCTGGCGATAGGGATCGAGCAGATGCGTCGATACCCAGGTCACCGCGCCAAGGCAGATAATGATGGCGAGCGGGGCAGACCAAATCACCAGTTCGAGCTGGGTCGAGTGATCCCAGTTCGGCTCATATTTGGCATTGTTGCCCTGCCGATATTTGCGCGCGAACAGCACGACCAGCACCATCACCGGAATGATGATGAGCAGCATGAGCACTGTTGCGATGATGATGAGATCGCGCTGCTGCACGGCGACATCGCCGGCCGGCGCCATCACCACGGCATTGCAGCCGGCGAGAAGTGGTGCCACCAGGGGCACAAGAAGAAGTTTGGCAAAACGAGACATTGCGGCCCTTGGGAGGAAGACTGCGCTTGGTTTGCGGACTACTCCCGTGGCATCCTCTGCGCCATCGGACATTTTGTCCACTCGCAAGCGCCCTCTCTTTGATGCAAGACAGCTTCAAACCAGTCCATAGCGAGTGACTGACCGCCTTCTCCCCTCTCCCGGAATGCGGATCGGAAATTCAATAAAACCAGGAGCTTAGCGACATGGCAGCCTCCACCCCCCAGGTCCCTGAGACTTCAGCCGAACACGACGCACGCCAACTTCACGACACGCACAGACCCGTCGACGCCAACGAGATCGCCATCGGTGTGATTATTGGTCGCACCTCGGAGTTCTTCGATTTCTTCGTTTATGCCATCGCCTCGGTTCTGGTGTTCCCGACGCTGATCTTCTCTTTTGCCGATCCGTTAACCGGCACGCTTTTGTCCTTCGCCGTCTTCGCCCTGGCCTTCGTTGCCCGCCCCATCGGCACGGCGATCTTCCTTGCCGTCGACCGCCGCTACGGGCGCGGGGTCAAGCTCACCATCGCGCTGATGCTGCTCGGCGTCTCCACCGTGGCAACAGCGTTCCTGCCCGGCTACGATCAGGTCGGCTGGCTTGCCGTCGCCATTCTCGTCATCTTCCGTATCGGCCAGGGTCTCGCGCTCGCCGGCACCTGGGATGGTCTCGCCTCGCTCCTCGCCCTCAACGCCCCCCAGCAGAAGCGCGGCTGGTTCGCCATGGTGCCCCAGCTCGGCGCCCCCATCGGTCTTATCGTTGCATCGGCGCTCTTCGCCTATCTTTCTTGGGCCCTTTCGGCCGAAGATTTCCTCGGCTGGGGCTGGCGCTATCCCTTCTTCGTGGCCTTCGCCATCAATATCGTGGCGCTCTTCGCGCGCCTTCGCATCGTGGTCACGCCCGAATACACCCATCTCTTCGAGAGCGGCGAACTCGAACCCTCGACGCTGCGCGAGACCATCACCAATGACTGGCGCAACATCGTCATCGGCGCCTTTGCGCCGCTCGCGAGCTTCGCCCTCTTCCACATGGTGACCGTGTTCCCGCTCTCCTACGTGTTCCTCTACACCCAGGAAGTGCCGGCCAATTTCCTCGTCATCGAAATCGCCGCCGCCTGCGTCGGCCTCGTCGCCGTGGTGCTCTCGGGCTATCTCGCCGACAGCATCGGCCGCCGCCAGCTCCTCGGCTATTCGGCTGCCGCCATCGGCGTCTTCAGCATCTTTGCGCCACTGCTGCTCGGCGCTGGCCAGACCGGCGAAACCATCTACATGATCATCGGCTTTGCCCTGCTTGGTCTGTCCTTCGGTCAGTCCTCTGGTGTCGTCGCCGCCAACTTCACCCGGCTTTATCGCTATACCGGCTCGGCCCTGACCTCGGACCTCGCCTGGCTTTTCGGCGCCGGCTTCGCGCCGCTCGTCGCATTGCTGCTGTCGAGCAACTTTGGCCTCATCTCCTCGGGCGCCTATCTACTCTCGGGTGCGGTCTGTACGCTTGTTGCACTCTACCTCAACCGGCACTTGGCCCGTACTAACTAACTGTTCTTGCAAACCTATTGAAGCGCGCGGCCATTCCCATGGCCGCGCGTTTCGTCTTTTTCGCCTTCCTTCCAAAAGAACGAGTGCACGCCGTCAATCTTGTATGGTACATGTAACCGCGCGGCGAAAAGACGAGTCACCAAGCCGTGGTTTTGATGGCATGCGAGGAGCGGAAATGGCCAAGACTTATGCAATCGTGGGCACGGGCGGACGGGCCAGGATGTTCTACGAGGCCATCCTCGGACCGCATAAGGACAACTCGCGCGTCGTCGCCCTTTGCGACACCAATCAGACCCGTATGGACTACACCAACCGCCTCTTCGTCGAAGAGCTCGGTGGTCAGGCCGTGCCGACCTACAAGGCCGGCGACTTCGAGAAGATGATATCAGAGCAAAGGCCCGATTTCGTCATCGTCACTTCGGTCGACCGTACCCACCACAAGTACATCATCCGCGCCATGGAACTCGGCTGCGATGTGATCACTGAAAAGCCGATGACCGTCGACAAGGAAAAGTGCCAGGACATCCTCGACGCCGTCGAGCGCACCGGCAAGAACATCCGCGTCACCTTCAACTATCGCTATGCCCCGCACAATTCGGCCCTGCGCGAACTGATCGCCGAGGGCGCCATTGGCACCCCCACCTCGATCCATTTCGAATGGCTGCTCGATACCCGCCACGGCGCCGACTATTTCCGCCGCTGGCACCGCGACAAGCGCAATTCCGGTGGCCTGATGGTCCACAAGTCGACCCACCATTTCGACCTCGTCAACTTCTGGCTCGGCAGCCAGCCCGACACGGTCTTTGCCATGGGCGACCTGAAGTTCTACGGCCGCGCCAATGCCGAGGAACGCGGCGTCTTCACGCCCTATACCCGCACGACGGGCGTGGAAGCCGCGAAGGACGACAAGTTCGCCATCGACCTGACCTCGAACCCCGTGCAAAAGGCGCTCTACTGGGACGCCGAAAAGGAAGATGGCTACCAGCGCGACCAAAACGTCTTTGGCGACGGCATTTCCATCGAAGACACGATGAATGTCATGGTCCGCTACCGCAACAAGGCGGTGATGACCTACTCGCTCTATGCCTATGCCCCGTGGGAAGGTTTTAACGTCGCCATCAACGGCACCGGCGGGCGCTTGGAATTGATGGTGCGCGAAACCTCCTACATCAATGCCGGCTCGACCTCGACCGCAGAGGGCGCCGCCAAGGGCATCGACCTCTACCACTTCCCGCTCCACGGTGAGCCACGCGTCATCCCGATCAAGCATGCCGAGGGTGGTCATGGCGGCGGCGACAAGATCATGCTCGAAGAAATTTTTGGCAACGCAACGCCGCGCCCGGGCTATGGCGCCAACCATCGCGACGGCGCCCTCTCGATCCTGACCGGCATCGCCGCCAACCAGTCCTTTGCTACCGGCCTGCCGGTTGACGTGCGGACACTGGTAAAACTCTGATCGGGGGCCGGGCGATGCGAAAAACGCCCGACCAGCTCCGTTCGGCGCGCTGGTTCGCGCCGGACGACCTCCGCAGCTTCGGCCATCGCTCGCGGCTGATGCAGCTCGGCTATTCGGAAGCCGACTTCATGGGAAAACCCGTGATCGGCATCCTCAATACCTGGTCCGAACTCAACGCCTGCCACAGCCACTTTCCCGAACGCGTCGAGGCGGTGAAGCGCGGTGTCCTGGCCGCTGGCGGCTTCCCGGTAGAGCTGCCGACCCTCTCGGTCGATGAGAGTTTTACAAAGCCTACCTCCATGCTCTACCGCAACATGCTCGCCATGGAAGCGGAAGAAAACATCCGCTCGCACCCGCTCGATGGCGTGGTGCTGATGGGCGGCTGCGACAAGACCACGCCCGGCCTCGTCATGGGCGGCATCACGGCCAATGTGCCGATGATCTATCTGCCCGCCGGCCCCATGCTGCGCGGTAATTATGCCGGCAAGCCCTTGGGCTCGGGCTCCGACGCGTGGAAATACTGGGACGAACGTCGCGCCGGCAATGTCACGGATGAGCAGTGGCAGGGCCTGCAAGGCGGTATCGCCCGCTCGGCCGGCGTCTGCATGACTATGGGCACGGCCTCCACCATGACCGCCATCGTCGACGCCATGGGCCTCACCCTACCCGGCGCCTCCTCGATTCCCGCCGTCGACTCGGCACACCAGCGCATGGCCGCCGATTGTGGCCGCCGCATCGTCGATATGGCCTGGGACGACATCACCCCCGCCCACATCGTCACCGAAGCCGCGGTGCGCAACGGCGCCGTGGTCGCCATGGCGACCGGCTGCTCGACCAATGCCGTGGTGCACCTCATCGCCATGGCCCGCCGCGCCGGCGTCGACCTCTCGCTCGACGACCTCGATGCGCTCGGCCGCACCACCCCGCTCATCGCCAATGTCCGGCCCAACGGCCAGGGCTACCTGATGGAAGACTTTTACTTCGCCGGCGGTCTCCGCGCGCTGATGACGCAGATCACCGACCGGCTGCATCTGGGCTGCATGACGGTCAACGGCAAGACCCTCGGTGAAAACCTCGAAGGCGCCGTGGTCTACAACGCCGACATCATCCGCCCACTCTCAAACCCGGTCTATCACGAAGGCTCTTTGGCGGTTCTCCGCGGCAATCTCTGTCCCGATGGCGCGGTCATAAAACCCGCAGCCTGCGACCCCAAATACTACCGCCATCAGGGCCCGGCGCTGGTCTATGATTCCTATGCCGAGATGAAGGCGGCGATTGACGACGAAGACCTCGAGGTCACACCCGACCACGTCCTCGTCCTCCGCAATGCCGGCCCGCTCGGCGGCCCCGGCATGCCCGAATGGGGCATGCTCCCCATCCCCAAGGCCCTCATCAAGCAAGGTTTTCGCGACATGCTGCGCATTTCCGACGCCCGCATGTCCGGTACCTCCTATGGCGCCTGCGTGCTCCACGTCGCGCCCGAATCCTATGTCGGCGGCCCGCTTGCCCTGCTCCGCACCGGCGACATCGTGCGCCTCGATCTCGACGATCGCCGGCTCGATATGCTGGTCGCCGAGGACGAACTGGAGCGCCGCCGCGCCGCCTGGACCCCGCCTGCCCCGCGCTTCGAACGCGGCTGGGGCTGGATGTATTCCAAACACGTCACCCAGGCCGACAAGGGCTGCGATTTCGATTTCCTCGAACGCAGCTTTGGCGCGGCTGCGGGCGAACCCGACATCTACTGAACCGAAAGGCGCGACATGACCCGCACGCTCGACCGGGCCCTCACCGGCATTTCAGGCATTCTCGTCACGCCCTATGACGAAAACGGCGACATTGCCCCGCAAAAGCTGGTGCCCGTCCTCGACCGCGCCCTCGGCGCGGGCCTCCACATGCCGGTGATCAACGGCAATACCGGCGAGTTCTACGCGCTGACGACCGAAGAAGCCTCCACCATGGTGCGCGAGGTGGTTCACCTCGTCGCCGGCCGCGCGCCGGTCCTCGCCGGCGTCGGCCGCGGCATCCGCGATGCAGAGGCATTGGCTAAAACCTCGGCCAATGCCGGCGCCGCCGCCCTCATGGTGCATCAGCCACCCGATCCCTTCGTCGCCCCCCGCGGCATCGTCGACTACCTCAAGGCCATTGCCGACGCCTCTGGCGGCTTACCCATGATGCTTTATCTCCGCAACGACACCATCGGCACCAAGGCGATTGCCGATCTCTGCGCCGTGCCCGGGGTAAAAGGCGTCAAATGGGCGACACCCAATCCCCTAAAACTCGCCGAAGCCAAGGCCGCCTGCGATCCCGACATCGTCTGGGTCGGCGGTCTCGCCGAAGTCTGGGCCCCCGCCCTCTACGCCGTCGGCGCCCGCGGATTCACCTCCGGCCTCATCAATGTCTGGCCCGAACGCTCCCTCGCCATTCACGCTGCGCTCGATAACGGAGACTATGTCAGCGCCAACAAGCTCATCGCCGGCATGAAGGCCTTCGAAGACATTCGCGCCGAAGAAATGAACGGCACAAACGTCACCGGCGTAAAGGCCGCCTTGCAGGCCTTGGGCCGCGATTGCGGCCCCACGCGCCCACCCTCCGCCTGGCCGCTGAGCCCGCCCCAGCAGCAGAAGCTCGAAGCCTTCATAGCGGAGAACGGGCTCACATAGCTCCAGCACTCAGCACCTCTGCCACTGCGCCGATACCTATGGCGACCAACACCAATGCCATCAGCACAATGACGGCAATGACGCCCCTTTCGAGATCATCGCGCGCCGTGCTTGAGCCACTTTTCGCCCGTCTGATCGGCCGTCTCATCCGGCGACCCATACGACGAAACCGGCGAGAACACAGAACGACACACAAACAAAGGCAATGATCAGGAGCGCGCCCTTATCGACATCGCTTTCATGCGCCTCAGGCCCACGCCGGGCCATATCCCGCCTCATGACGCCACCAGCGGCAGACGAAACTCGCCGCCCTTTCCGCTGAGAAAGCCGCTATCGGCGAGAAAGGCCTGCAAGTCGGCCGCATCACCCGGAACATGGGCAGTCACCACGGCGGCTCCCGCAAGGTCCGCCCGCGCAATGCCGGTTTCGAGCAATAGCCGCCCGATGCCGCGCCGCCGGGTCGAAGCCTCGACACCGAGCCAGGCCAGCCGGGCCACGTCGGCGCCCTTGTGATGCCAGATCACCACCGCGCCGACCACAAGCTGGCACTCCGTCGCGACATGCACATGGGCGTCTTCTGCTTGCAGCAATGTCTGCCAGATCGGATGTTCGCCACCGACGCCACCCGGCAGCCGTTCGGAAAGGCCCCACAAGCCGTGTACATCCCCGAGGCGCGCTTCATGCAGCCGCGCAAAGGTTTCAAGGCGCGTCATCGATGCCACCATGGACATGACCTGCTCCTCACCAACCACTGAGAAAGGCGATGGCAATCAGCCCTGCCATGATGATCGAGCAGGTGAACAGGACAAACCTGCCGCCTTTCGGCTCGACCACTTCATGCGGCTGATCGCCAGACAGGCCATTTCGATAATGAAGAAGGTAATAGGGGGGACGCATGGTCTTGCACTCCAGGTTGGTTGCAAGACGATCCTGCGCCTCTGGCGCATAAAGCCTCCATTCGAAATCATGCGCGCGATATAAGGCCGGCATAAAGAAGCCGCGCTCACACGGTCCGTCACCCCGGTCCGACCCGGGGTGACGCTCGACACCGCTAGGTCAGCACCACATGCTGCGTCAGTTCCTCGATCGTCGTGTCGGCCTTCGCCACATCGAACACCTTCGTGCCATGGCTCATGATCACGAAGCGATCGCAGACCTGGTAGGCGTGGTAGAGATTGTGCGTCACCAGCACGCTCGACACGCCCTCGGCTTTCAACTTCAGCACCTGATTGAGCAGGGCCTCCGTCTCGCGCACCGATAGCGCCGAAGTCGGTTCGTCGAGCAGCAGCACGCGCCGCTTGAAGAACACCGCCCGAGCAATCGCCACGGCCTGCTTCTGTCCGCCCGAAAGATCACCCACGAGCTTATCCGGACTGTCGATGCCCGAAATATGCACGGCGCTTTCCAGCACCTGCATGGCAATCTCGCGCATCTTTTTCAGGTCCAGAAACCCGAAGCGATCAGTCAATTCGCGACCAAGGAAGATGTTTCGCGATATGGACAGGCAATCCACCAGCGCCGTGTTCTGGTAGATGGTCTCAATCCCTGCCTCGGCGCTATCGCGGCGATTGGCAAAGGTCTGGCGTTGCCCATCCACCGAGATATAGCCCGAGCTTGGCTGGTGAATGCCCGAGATCATGTTGACCGTCGTCGACTTGCCGGCGCCATTGTCGCCGAGCAACCCCACAACCTCACTGTGCCCAACTTCAAAACTCAGGTCCGTCAGTGCCTTCAGCGGCCCAAAGGTCTTGTTGATATTGTGTAGCTCAAGCAGGCTCATGACTCGGCTCCCCGGCGATCAAGACCGTGATTGAAGATCGAGGCAGCAACGATCAGCGTGGCGATGAACATGTCGAGATAGAAGCCCGGCGCCCGCATCAGCAGCAGCACGTCGGTGATGGTGAAGATCAGCATCACCCCTAGAAACACGCCCAGGATCGAGCCACGACCGCCACGAAGGGAAAGCCCGCCGATGACACAGGCGGCGATGGCCTGAAGCTCCAGCCCTGCCCCCTGTCCCGGCTGCACCGAGCCGACGCGCGTAGTCGCTAGGATGCCGGCAAAGGCAGCCATGAAGCCGGCAATGGCAAAGGCGATCATCTTGATCCGCCCGGTATTGACCCCGATCGCCGTAGCCGCAGCCCGGTTGCCGCCGGTCGCAAAGATATGGTTGCCCAGCCGATGCCGGTGCAACAGCGCCCAGAAGATGAGGCACAGAGCGATGAACCAGATGAAGGCGGCATTGATACCGAAAATCGTGCCCGAAAAAAGCGCGTTGAACACAGGGTTGGGATCAAACCGCACCTGCACTGCTCCATTGATAAGAAGCACCGCGCCGCGCCAGAACAGCAGGCCGCCCAACGTGACGATAAAGCTTGGCAGATGAAATCGGAGGGTCAGAAACCCGTTGCCAAGCCCGATGACAGCGCCGACCAGCAACCCCACAGGCGCGGCGAGAAACGCATCCACGCCCGCCCCCACCAGCATGGCCATGATGATGGCGGTGAGCGTATAGACCGAGCCGATGGAGAGATCGAACTCCCCGGCGATCATCAAGACGCCAGCCCCAAGCGCCAGGCAGCCGAGCACCGGCACCGAGCGCATCATGATGCCCATATTGGCCGATGAGAGATAACGGAAATCGTCCGGGAACAGCAGCCCCGCGATGATGCAGGCAAGCTGCACGACGATGAAAACCAGCAGAATAGCGCCCGCCGGCATGCTGAGAAGGCTATGCAGCCACTCTCCTGCCGAGCGCCGGGGCGCAACGGCCCGGTCATGGGTCATATCGGTCACGTTTCGTATCCAGTTGTTCGAGCATTCAGCGCCCTTGCCCTTCCTTCGCCGCTCATTCCCGCGAAAGCAGGAATCTTTCGTGTGGCGACAGGGATTCCTGCTTTCGCGGGAATGACGCCGTGGAAAATTGGGTGGGGCCGAAACCCCACCCACTGATCAGCGATAGGTGCCGATGAACGGCTTCACGACGCCGATGCGGGCCTGGTCGAGGAAAGCACCCTGGCCGGTATCGACATCGGTCGGCGTCAGACCATAGCGCGCGGCCATGGCGATCTGGGCGATCGGATAATAGCCCTGGAGGTAGGGCTGCTGGTCCATCGTGGCGAACATGGCGCCCGATTCCACCGCATTGACGATCTCGACCGCGAGGTCAAAGCCGCCGAACGGCACGTCGACGCCCGCGTCCTTGATCGCACCCGCGCCAACAGTGGAGGTCACCGAACCGGTGCCGAACACGGCCTTGATATCGGGATTGGCGATCAGGGCCTGTGCCATGATGTTCTGTGCTTCAGCAGGATCGAGTCCGGCACGCACGGTTTCAACCTTGATGCCATGCTCGGTCATCGCGCGCTCGATGCCGCCGCCACGGGCCACGGCAAAGCTGGCTTCCGGGATTTCGCGCGGGTTGAAGACGGTATCGCCTTCCTTGAGATCGAAGGCTTCGATCATGCGGATGCCCAGTTCATAGCCCGAGGCTTCTTCGTTCATGCCCACATAGGCCTGGCGGCAATTGCCGGCTGCACCTTCGAGGTCGTCATTGTTGAAGCCGATGACCACGACGCCCGCGTCGACCGCAGCGCAGATGCTGTCATCAAACGCGTCGGACGAGGAAATGGCGACAGCAATGCCATCAACCCCGGTTGCCACGGCCGTATCGATCAGGTCATTCTGGCGCACCGGATCATTGTTTGCATATTGAACGTCGAGATCGACGTTGAATGCGGCGGCGGCATCTTGCGCGCCCTTCACCACCGGATTGAAGAACTGCACGCTGGGATCGAGATAGATGATCATGGTCGCTTTGACGGGCGCCTGATCCTGCGCCAGCGCGCCACCGACGGTTGCGAACAGAGCGCAACCGGCCAACAGAGCAGCTTTTGACTTGGTCAATTTCATCGCTTAATCCTCCCTTTGGATTGTGGCGGGCCCTCCTCAGGTCCCGCTTCGGGCGGCGTGCTCCGACCAAAGATTGCGCCGCCAGATTCTGTCATTCCCACCACGTCATCTCCGCCAAAGCGGAGGTCTCCCTCCTCAGGTGAGATTCCCGCTTTCGCGGGAATGACGCCGTGGGTGTGTTTCTCCTAGTGCTCGAACCAAGGCTCCCCGCGCCCAAGGGTCATGTGCAGACCCTTGAACTGCGAATATTCATCAAAGCCATAGCGCCCGAGTTCGCGACCAACGCCGCTCATCTTGTAGCCACCGATGGGCATTTCCGGCGTTCCCTCGATCACCGAATTGATCCAGCATCGCCCCGCCCGCAGTTTTCGCGTGGTTTGAATCGCCGTCTCCAGGTCGCGCGACCAGACGCCGGCCGAAAGACCGAACGGCGTGCCATTGGCAAGAGCGACAGCCTCCTCCGGCGTGTCAAAACCAATGGTGGCGAGCACCGGCCCAAATATTTCTTCTTGGGCGATGCGCATGTCAGGTCGCACCTTGTCGAAGACCGTCGGAGCAAAGAAATTACCCGATCCCTCATCGAGCATCTCGCCGCCCAGCAGCAGTTCGGCGCCCTCTTCCAGACCAGCCGCCACGTAGCCCGCAACCTTGTGGAGATGCGGCACGGACACCATTGCGCCATAGCGGGTCGTGGCGGCCAGCGGATCGCCGAACGGCAGGCGACGCGAGAGATCGAGCAGGCGCTCGAGCAAGGCCGGACGGATAGAATTTTCAACGATCAGCCGGCTGCCCGAAATGCAGCACTGACCGGCATTGTGATAGACGCCATAGGCAATGCCATCAGCTGCCGCCTCGAGATCGGCATCGGCAAAGACGATCTGCGGCCCCTTGCCCCCGAGTTCGAGCCCGACACGCTTCACATTGCTCGCCGCAATCCCGGCAAGCTGCGTGCCGACACGCACGGAGCCCGTGAAGGCCACCATGTCGACACGCGGGTCTTCGGCGAGGATTTGCCCGACATCCGGCCCATAACCGGTGATGACGTTGAACACCCCCGCCGGCAGGCCCGCCTCAAGCGCGATCTCGGCCAGCCGGACCGTCGTGCCGGAGGTGAATTCACTCGGCTTCACCACAACGGTGCAGCCCGCTCCCAGCGCCCACGGCACACGCTCCGACATGATGATGAAGGGAAAATTCCACGGCGTGATGATGCCCACAACCCCGGCCGGCTCGCGCAGCACAAGCCCAAGCCGATTGGCCCCGATGGCATTATGCGTATCGCCCTCGAGCCCGCGGCATTGGCCGGCCGCATAGGTCCAGAGATCGGCGCAATAACCGATTTCGCCGCGCGCCTGGTTGATCGGCTTGCCCGTCTCGAGGCATTCGATCAGCGCCAACTCGTCCTGATGCTTCAGAATGCCCTGCGCGATGGCGTGAAGAATGGTCGAACGCTCGGCCCCGCTCATCCGCCCCCAGGGGCCATTGTCGAAAGCCGTGCGAGCTGCGCCGATAGCGCGCGAAGCATCTTCCGTCGTGCCAGCAGGCCAGGTGCCGATGACCTTGCCGCGATGGCCAGGGCTCTCCCGCTCCACGACCTTTCCAGACACAGCATCCACGGATTTGCCATCGATAAGCATGCGATAGGCGCGTTTACTCTGAACACGCGGATCACTAAGATTCGGAACGGCAAAATTGTCCTGAAAGCTGGATTGACTTGTGATGGCCATGGCGGACTGATCCACCTCCCCGAAGATGCTGGACCCGTTCAAACGCGTCCTGTATGGAATTGTATGGTACCGTATGGCGCATTGACCCAAGCTGTCAATGGCATGGGCGAGATGTAATATGACCTTGGATATGCAGACGTCGGCCGAGAGCGGAGAAAGCGCGGCAGCATCAATCGAGAAGGACCTGCGCCGCTCGATCATCGAGCTCGAGCTCCTGCCCGGTACGCGCCTTTCCGAACAGGATATCGCGACAAAACTAGGCGTTTCCCGCCAGCCCGTACGCGAAGCGCTGATCCGCCTCGCCAATTCCCGCCTGATTGAAATCCGGCCCCATCGCGGCACGGTGGTCGCCCGTATTTCAGCCAAGGAAATGATCGAGGCGCTCTTTGTCCGTCAGTCGGTGGAGATCGCCGTCGTCGCCAAGGCCGCACAAAATTTCGACGCCTGGCAGCGCAAGCGAATCTCGAGCCTCCTGGTAAAACAGGCCGAAGCCGCCGAGAAACTCGACCATGCCGGCTTCCGCGAGCACGACGAGGCCTTTCACATCGCCATCGCTACCGGCGCCGGCGTCGGCATCGCCTGGATCGCCATTGCCGATATGAAGACGCACATGGACCGGGTCTGTAACATGACCCTACAAAGCGAGGCCGACATGGCCCGCCGCGTCCGCGAACACACCGCCATCATGGATGCCATCGACGCTCATGATGTGGAAGGCGCAAAAGCGGCCATGGCGACGCATTTGGGCAGTATTCTCGACGAACTTCCCGAGCTAGAAACCCGTCACGCCAATCTTTTTATCTAGACCGCTCGGAGTTCACCAATGACGCAATCCGCCCGCTATCCGAGCCTTGCCGGCATGCCCGTGGTCATTTCCGGCGGCGCCTCCGGCATTGGCGGGGCCCTGGTGCGAAATTTTGCTGCACAGGGCGCCAAGGTCGGCTTTGTCGACATCCAGGACGACCGCGGCACGGCTCTTGCTGCCCAACTGACCGCAGCCGGCCAGGCCGTACTCTTCACCCGTTGCGACATCACCAACACCGACGCCTATCAGACCGCCATTGCCGGCTTCGCTGCCGCCCATGGCGACGCCTTAGCCCTCGTCAACAATGCTGCCCACGACCAGCGCCACGAATGGCAGGAAGTGACCTCGGCCTATTGGGACGACCGCATGGCGGTCAATTTGAAGCATTCCTTCTTCGCCATCCAGGCCGTCGCACCCGGCATGGCCAAGGCCGGCCGCGGCTCGATCATCAATACCGGCTCCATAAGCTGGATGATCATGTCGCCCAAAATCCCGGTCTATGAGACCGCAAAGGCCGCCACCCATGGCCTCACCCGCGGCATGGCACGCGAGCTGGGAAAATCCGGCATCCGTGTCAACACACTGGTGCCCGGCTGGGTGATGACCGAGCGCCAATTGACCCACTGGGTCGATGGGGCAGCCGAAGCCCAGATTGACGCCCAGCAGGCCCTTGCCGGCCGCGTCCAGCCCGACGACATCGCCCGCATGGCCCTTTTCCTTGCCGCCGACGACAGCGCCATGATCTCGGCCCAGCAATTTGTCGTCGATGGCGGCTGGGCGCATAGTTGAGGGCCCGAGCCACAAAGCCCCTCCCCTGTACCGTCACCACCGGGCTTGTCCCGGTGGTCCATGCCATCCGGAGGATGGCGGGCCGCCACAAAAATGGATTGCCGGGACAAGCCGGCAATGACGACACCTGAGAGAAGGCTCTAGACGTTCAGATGAACAGCGCTGCCGGCTCGACGTCCAGCGCCTGGGCGAGATTATCGATGTCATCGAGCGCCAGATTAAATTTGTCCGACGTTTCGAGCGCCCGCACCTCGGCAATGCTCCAGCCGAGCCGCGTCGCAAACACTTCAAGGCTCAAGTTGCGGATACGGCGCAGGCGAACCACATTGCTGGCAATGAGCATGGCACCGGTCATTTCGGGCTCGACGGCAAAAGCGGTAGCGGCCATGGCGATCAACCCACCAGCTTGAGCTTGGCCCGGGTCTCGGTAAGCTCGGGATTGGAAAGGCATTTGAGAAGCTTGATGGCCTTGTAGATGGCGCCATTCATCAAGAGGCCATTGACCTCGGCCACGAGGCTCGAATGCTGCGGCGCCTCGGCAAGCAGCGCCTGCACGGCTTCGAAATAGGCAATGTGGTGACCTGCAACATCGCCAGTCAGATACATCTGCTGCACGGCATGGCGCAGGCGATGGGCGGGTGAATTGAGGTCCGCGTCCGAAACATAGTCTTCGGAACGCAAAACGGGGGCCTTACCCCCTACGAGAACGTTGACGATTGCATCGCACTGCACGGTGATTTCCGCGGTGCCGACGAAGAAGCTTTCGCCGGGCTTTACAGTGAGCTTCAGAGCCATCGTCTTTCCTTCTGGGTAGGACCGGGGGCGACGACGCCGCCCCCGGAAAGTCTTGGCGATTAACGCAGGAGCTGCAGAACAGCCTGGTCCTGCTGCGAGGCCATGGACAGAGCCGACGAGGAGAGCTGCTGGCGGGTCTGGAGAGCCAGAAGGTTTGCAGCTTCTTCGTTGGTGTCAGCCAGGGTCAGGTTCGCAGCGCCGGTTTCCAGCGTGTTGATCATGTTCTTGGTGAACGACTGACGGTTTTCGACCGACGACAGGTTCGAACCGAAGGACGATGCCTGCGAGCGGAGTTCGGTCAGAGCCGAAGACAGCTTGGAAAGGAATGCGTCGATCTTTTCGTCGGTGTCGAGGTCGACGGCGTCGAGGCTGTCAACGCCCAGGTTCGAGGCGTTGATACCGCGAACGTTGCCGTTGGCATCCTTTGCCTGGATGTCGATCGAGGACGTGCCGCTTTCGTTGAAGGTGATCTTCAGCTTGTCGCCACGAAGCAGGTTGATGCCGTTGAAGGACGAGTCATCAGCGAGCTTGTCGAGCTGGTCGCGCAGTTCGTTGAACTGCTTGGACAGGTTCGAACGTACCGTGTTGCCGTCGATCTTGAGCGGGGTGATGGCGTCGTTGCCATTGAGGTCAACACCGATGTTGAGATCCTGGGTCGACAGGTTCTCGATACGCAGCTTGCCGTTGTCGTTCGAAGCGCGGATCTTGCCCGCATGGTCGCGGTTGATCAGTTCGACGAACTTGTCGACGGTCTTGGTTGCGTTGAGCTGGCTCTTCTCGGCAACGCCGGTGTTCACACCATTGGTACCGAAGAGGGCGACAGCGTCGGTGCCGGAAACGGCGAGGGTCTTGGCCTCGGCGGTCTTGGCGACCAGCGAGAACTTGCCATCGGCGTCGAACGAACCAGCAACATTGGTGATACCCTTGGCTTCAAGCTGAGCAGCAACCGACGCGAGGGTCGCATCCTGCCAGTTCTTGACGTCGAGAGCGTTTGCACCAGCCTTGACGCCACCGATCGAGATGTCGGCGGTCTTGCCGTCATAGGAAACGGTGAAGGAGTGCTTTGCAGCAGCAACTTCGGTCGTGTAGGCGCCAGCAACGACGGCAGTGGTCGTCACATTGGCAGGAGCGATGCCGACGATGGCCGGAGCCGTACCGCCAAAGTCCTTGTTTTCCAGCTTGATGGCACCGGTGGTGGCATCGGCGGTGACGGTATAGCCATTGGCTTCACCATCGTCCTGGAGGGCCTTCACGAAGTCATCAAAGCTTGCGCCGGTGCTGATCGTATTGCCGCCAACGGTGATCGAGGTGGGGACGTCCGAATAGTTGAATTCGGCGGCGCCCTTGACGGCAACGGTAGTTGCGTCGCTGACATCAACGGTCGCAGCGGCCGCACTCGGATTGACCGATTCCACGATGATCTTGCCAGCATTGGCGCCGGTACCGGCGGAAACGTTGTACTGACCGGCAATACCGCTGGCGTCGAGATCGCCCTGGAGCTTGGCGACGAAAGCGGCGTCAGTAGCGAGATCGGCAGTTGCCAGAGTGATAGAGACGCCACCAATGGTGATCGTGTCCGTGTTGGCAAAGCCGGTACGATCGATCATCGTGCGGGCGCCGGCACCAGCAGCGCTATCGCTGGTCGAAACCGGACCGACATAAGCGGTCGATGCGGCAGTCGTGAGCTGGGCCTTGACGCCCGGAACGGTTGCCGTTGCGAGGCTGACATCGACGCCGGCTTCGCCGAACTGGCCGCCTGCGATCTTGATCTTGGTCAGGTCGCTGACTTCGAAGGACTGGGTCTGGAAGGACTTGTCCTGACGAGCCTGGCGCAGCGTCGACTGCATGGATTCCAGGTTCTTGGTCAGCGCGGTGATGCCGTTATTGGCGGCTTCGATGACCTTGATGCCCGAAGCCATCGAGTCGAGCAGGTTGCTCATATCGGCAGCGCGGCTGTTGAGGGCCGAGGCGGTGAAGAAGTTCGACGGATTGTCGAGGGCAGAGTTCACCTTGTTGCCGGTGGCAAGACGAGACTGCGTCTTGTCCATCATGGTGGCGGTGTTCTGGAGGCTCAAGAGGTTCGAACGAACGGCTTTTGAGAGAGAAACTTCGGAACCCATGTGTGGTGCTTTCCTTCTGGAAACATGAGCCGCTTCATGCAGCCCTTTTACAAATCAGAGGATTGTACGCATCACATTAAAAGCGCGTTAATGATGCGCATAGACCTACAATTAAGCAAGGAAATTTTGTAGTCATAAACCCAGCCGGACATGTGTCATCGGCGCCCGCCCCCGGGAAAGCGGGGACGAGCCTGGGGCTTGGACAGGCGCTGGAAGCGGAAAATCAGGCGCCGCGATAGCGCAGGGCAAATTGAGTGCGGTTGGAGGCATCGAATTTACGGAGCAGGCTTTTGACATGCACCTTCACGGTGCCGACCTGCAGCTCGAGCTGCTCGGCGATTTCCTTGTCCGAAAGGCCGCGCGCCAGAAGCGCCGCCACGTCCTGCTCGCGCGGCGTCAGGGGGCTCGCCTGCTGCCGCAGCAGGAGGTCGGCCGGCACGAATCGCTCGCCCGCAAGGACGAGGTTGAGCGCATTGATCAGCGCTTCCCCGGGCATGGATTTGGGCAGCCAACCGACGACACCGCGTTGCAGCGCCTCTCCGGCCACCTGCGGATCGTCGAGTCCTGAAAGAAAGGCGATGCGCAGGCCGGGCCGCCTTGTTGCCGCCATTTCCACCGCTTCAATGCCGCTGGTGCCCGGCATGGAATAATCCAGCAGCAGCAGGTCTACCGGTGCGTCGGTGGACAAATAGTCCAGAACGCTTGCGAGCGAGGAGAAAACCTGCGCCTCGATATCGGCACCGCTAGATTCCAGCAAGAATTTAACGGCATCGGCGAAGAGCAGATGATCATCAACGAGCAGAAGTTTTCTAGACAAATTCCTGCAAGCCCAGAAGTTTGAGAGATTTTATGCGAATTTTACGAACCATGATCACGGTAATTCTTCTTGCCGCGATTTGGCTCGTATCCTTCCGTATCGCCGATCTATTTACCGTTTTCAAAACTTATTCAAGTGTGTGGTTCCTGCCCTCCGGCGTCACCATGGCCATGGTCATGGCAGCTCCCGGCTGGCTAAAACTGGTGCCCTTGCTCGCGCATCTCTCGCTCGCATCGCCACCGATGCGGCAGGTCTTCGACATCCACATCACCAGCGATTTCGACCTGCTTCTCCACAGCATTCGAATATATCTTATCTATGGCGGCACCGGCCTTTTCCTTACCCAGGTGATGCGGATCACCCTGCCCTTCCGCACCTGGGGCGAAGTTCAATGGTTCATCGGCGCCGCGCTGGTCGCTGCCTCCGTCGCCTCTGCCGCCGGCATCGGCCAGAGCGTCCTGCTCGGCGAGCTCGACCCCGGCGCCGCCCTGCCCCTGGCCGAGCCGTGGTTCCTCGGCGATGCCCTTGGCGCCATCATGGTCCCACCCATGCTGGTCCCTGCCATCATGCTGGCACTGGGCCGGCCGCTCGGCGACTGGCGCTGGCCCAGCCCCCGCGCCTTTGCCCTTCAGGCGCTAACGCTGTCACTCGCCGCACTTATCGGCGCACTTGGGCCCATGCTCGAGATCAGCTTGTGGTACCTGTTGCTGCCATCTGTGATCGTCTTCGCCCTGCGCGGCGGCCTTGAGCACGCAGCAACCGCGGCATTTCTGACCTGCGTTCTCACGCCAGCCGTCGCCATGATCTTTACCGGCGCTGTGGAAGTCTCCGGCCTCCCGCCCCTGCTCCTCACCACGGCCATCGCCGCCCTGCTCGTGGGCGCCGCCACCACCGAGCGCCAGCAGACGGCCGAGCGGCTCGAGGCGCAGGTCGCCCAGCGCACCGAGGAACTGGAAAAGGCCTACGAATTACAGCGCCATCTCGTGCGCTCGCTTGGCCACGATCTGCGCCAGCCGGTCGAAGCGATCAACCTGACGGTTGCCGCCATCGGTGATCACAGCGACATCGCCATGCGCAATACGGCCCTGACCCGCGTACGCCAGCTTGGCGCCGTCACCTCCGACCTTCTCACCCGCATTCTGGCCTATGCCCGGCTCGATACCGGCGACATCAAGGCCGAACTCGCGCCCCTGCCGCTCCACCAACTGCTGGACCAGTTGCGCGTCACCTATATCCCGCAGGCCCAAAAGCGCGCGCAACGTCTCGTCTGGCCCGAAACCGACATCACGGTGATTTCGGACCGCGAGCTGCTGTTCCAAATTCTCTCCAACTATCTCGACAATGCCATTCGCCTGACCCCCGAAGGCGGCACGGTCGAGTTGCGGATAGAACGGCGCGATACCGGCATCGGCATCATCATCAAGGACGGTTTCGACCCCACCGCGCCCCATCGCTCCAGCCGCGGCGGCCTCGGCCTGCGCATCGTCTCGCAGCTCTCCGATCTCCTCGGCGCTGCAATGGTCAACGAGCCGAACCGCAAAGGCATCATTCTACCCCTAAAGGGGTAATTAAGCCTTCCTTAATACCCCCCGCCCGCGCGCCCTTCGCCGATACATTCGAACAGATAAGGTCCACGATTCGGAATGCCCATGAACCACTTGCCGGCCGCCACCCTCCTCGGACAAAACGTCCGGCGGCTCTGTGAAATGCAGGGCATGAGCCTCGACGCGCTCGCCGAACGCCTTGGCTGGCCCGGCGAGAAGATTGCCGATCTCGTCGCCTCATCGCTCGATATCGCGCTCGATCAGGTGGACGAACTTTCTGCCGCGCTCGGTGTCCCACCGCACGAACTCTTCGACGAAGTAACCATGGCAGAAAATCAGACCCGGCAACTGCGCTACGGCTGATTGCACCGCTGGCGCGCTTTGTGTAGCGTTCTCCGTGGGGGGCGCCGAAGCTTTTATGGATAGTCGTGAACTTGTAGCCTGGAACATGCGGCGCCTGCGCGTCGAACGAAAGCTGTCCCAGGAAAAACTCTCCGAGCTCGCCGCGGTAGATCGCACCTATGTCAGTCGGCTCGAGCGCATGATGGAAAATCCGTCCATCGGTATTCTGGACAAGGTCGCCACCGCCCTTTCCGTCTCCATCGCCGAACTCTTCGTGCCTCCGGCCGCCGACGAAGCCAAGCCCAAGCCCCTCAAGGCCGGTCGCCGCCCGTCAAGCGCGAGCTAATCCAAAAATACCGTGACCGTATCGCCCCGCCCCTCGGCATCAACCACCGAGAGTGTGACATAGCCCGGCCCATCCGGGGTCCAGCTATCCTGCCGGGCAAATTGCGACCGCCCAAACGGCGCGCCATTGGCAAAGAAGGTGAAGGGGGGCACGCCATTGCGCACCTTCACCACCAATGGCGACTGCGAACCGCCGCGCAACCCAAGATCGACATCGACGCCATCGCCGGGGAAGGCAATCTCGGGAGCCGAAACGCGCGCAACAAGATCTTCATTCGGGTGCCGGAACCGCCGCAACGGCGTCGGCAGTTCCGTATTTGACGCAAACAGCACACCCGGCGGCGCCTTGGGCAAAGCCGCCTTGCGGCTCCCAAGCCGATCGAACGCCTCAAAGAGGATCGGCGCCGCCCCGGTAATCCCCGAAAGCCCCGGCACCGGCGCTCCATCCGGCCGCCCCACCCAGACTCCCACCACCGTCTTGCCATCGAACCCAATGGCCCAAGCATCGCGATAGCCATAGGATGTGCCGGTCTTGTAGGCCACACGTCCCGGCGACCCATTCAGCGGCGGCGGCACATCGGAGAGAATATCCGCCACATACCAAGCCGAGACTGGATCAAGCACCGGGGCCGAAACCTGCTGCACTGGCCGCTCCCCCAGCCCGTCATAGAGCGTAACCGGCTTGCCGCCATGCCCAAGCGCGGCATAGACGGAAACGAGATCGCGCAGCGTAATCCCAACCCCGCCCAGCCCCACGGCAAGGCTCGGCGCCGTGTCCACCGGCAGCAGCGGATTGGCATGCGCCCGCTTCAATCGCGACACCAGCCGCGCCGGCCCCACCGCGTCGAGCACCACTACCGCCGGAATATTCAAAGACTCTGTCAGCGCATCATGGATGGTGACCGTGCCACGATTGAACCCATCGAAATTGACCGGCACATAGCCGCCAAAGGCCGTGGGACGGTCCTCGATGAGGCTCTGCGGATGCGCCAGACCCAATTCGAAGGCGAGCCCATAAATCAGCGGTTTCAGCGTCGACCCCGGCGAGCGAACCGCCTTGGTCATATCAACAAAGCCGGCGCTTTCCGTCGCCAGCAGCCCCGCCGACCCCACCGACGCCAGAATTTCCCCACTATCGATATCTGCCGCCACAATGGCCACAGACACACGCGGATCGATCAACCGCGCCCGCGCCGCCGCTAATCGCTCCAGCGCATCCTGCAATCTTTTGTCGAGCGTCAGTTCCACCGTCCGCGCCAGGGGCTGCGCCTTCACGGCCTGCTGCGCCATATGCGCCGCCAGCATTGGAAAGGGCTTTCGCGCCGTCGGGATCGGTTCGAGCTTTGCCGCCCGCGCTTCTTCCTCGGCAATCGTGCCGATCGACACCAACCGATCCAGCACCATGTTCCGGCTCGCCAAAGCCGCCGCGGAATCCCGATCCGGCCGCCGCGCTTCCGGCGATTGCGGCAGCGCCACCAGCAGCGCCGCCTCCGCCGTCGTCAACCGCGTCGGCTCCTTGCCGAAATAAGCCAGCGTTGCCGCACGAATGCCTTCAATGTTCCCGCCATAGGGCGCCAACGTCAGATAGAGATCGAGGATTTCGTCCTTGCTGAGATTGGCTTCCAACTGCTGCGCATGGATCATCTGCCTCAATTTGCCAAAGGCGTTTCGCGTCGGCTGTCCCTCGACCAGCCGCGCCACCTGCATGGTCAGCGTCGAACCGCCCGAAACCACCCTGCCCCCGGCCAGCACGAACTGCCCCGCCGCCCGCAGCATGGAGTTCCACGCAATGCCTTCGTGATCAGCAAAACCCCGATCCTCATAGGCAATCAGCATGTCGATGAAGCGTTTGTCGACCTCGTCGCGCGTCACCGGCAGGCGCCAGTGGCCACCCGATGTCGTGAACGGCCGCAACAACAGGCCATCCCGATCCGTGACCTCCGCCGAAACCGGCAGCGTCTCCAGATCCGGCACGGCCGGCAGCGAAGCCGAAATCGTCGTCGTCCACGACACCAGCTGGATCACCCCAGCCAGCACCAGTACGAAAACCGAAAAACCAAAAAGCGTCAGCCGCGCCACCCATGGGCGCGGCTGCTTTTCTTGTGACTGTGTACCGTCGTCGCTCATTGGCCCTGGGCGGTGATCTCGATCGAATAGGCCGCCGTATTGCCGCGGGATTCAGGACGATACATGTCTTCCACCGTTGCGCCCGGCAGCACGAACGTGCCCGGCGTCACCGCACGAACCATATAGGCCGTGGTGAAGGTGCCGGGATCCGAGCCATACCGGAAGGCGGCGACATATTGGTCGGTTCGCGATTCCACATGTACCGGCATGTTGAGCGACAGCCAGTTGAAATCCGACACGCCCTCGCCATCCGACAGGTTCGGGTTTTCGATTTCAAAGCCCGCCGGCAGCGGATCGGCCACCACATATTGCCCCGAGCCCAAATCATGCGGCCGCACGCGCAGCACCACGATCAGGCGGTCATTCTGGGCAAGAATACCCTCAGTCGGATCGACCTCGGTGCCGTCAGGCAGGTAATAGGCCCGCGAAATGGCAAAGCCATCATCCGAGGCATCCGGCGGCACCGCCGGATAGCCCGTCACCGTCACCTTGGCCTCGGTATCGGCTGAACCGCCATTGGCAATCTCGACCGTCTCGAAACCGGCCTGCTCGACGCGGCGGTAGACCTGCCCCGTCAGTGCCTCGCCATTGATGGTGATCGACCCATCCGTGCTGCTCGCCCCAAGAGCCGAAGCAGCCAGCAGCGTCCAGGTATCCTCCTGCGTTGAGGTGTAACGCGTCCGATCGCGCAGCTTTGCCAGTTGATTGGCCAGCGAAGTCAGATCGACGCCAGCCGGCTTGAACTCGGCCGCAAGTGCCAGAACTCCGGCCATATCCCGCAACCGGCTGCCATAATCACTGCGATAACGATTATTGTTCCGGGCTGTACCCACGCTGTCGACCGCAGCTACAAAAGCCTCATTGGCGCGCGTCGTATCGCCATAGAGAGCCAGCGCCGCACCCAGCTGCGCCTGTGCCAGCGGCGAGCCGAAGGCGGCAAGACGGGCCTCGAAATAGTAGCGCAGATCACCCATCGACACCCGACCGGCACGCGCCAGATCGTAAAGCGCATAGGCAATGTCTTCGCCGCCATTCTCGAAGTCGCTGGCATAGGAGAGCTGGTTGGAGAGGTTATCGAGCGCCATGCTCAACGCCTGTTCCGGCACGGTGTACCCAGCCGCCTTGGCGCGCAGCAGGAAGTCGGTGACAAACCCATCGAGCCAGAAATCCCCGCCATCGAATGGCCCCCAGAGGCCAAAACCGCCAGAAGACGTCTGCTTGGCCAAAATGCTGGCTATCGCATCAATGACGGTCTGGTTGAGCTTGTCGTCCTTGGCCACCCCGATCATCTGCGCCACCTCATTGAGATAGAGCAGCGGTAGCACGCGGCTGGATGTCTGTTCCGCACATCCATAGGGATAGCGATCGAGCGACAGCAGCAGCCCCGGCACATCGAGCCGCGCAATCGGCCCAATGGCGAGGGTCATCGATCCGGTATCCGCCAACAGCCCATCGAAATAGCTCGCGTCAATCGAGGCGCTGCCATCCGCCTTGATCGCCACCAAACGGCTGGTGGTGACAGGCGCACTGGTCGGCCGCACGCCAAGCAGCAATTCCTTGGTCTGTGTCGTTCCATCAGGCCCGGTCACCGTCAACTGCACCGGCCAATCGCCGATCTGCATGCCGTTGAGTTTCAGGTCCAGCGAAGTCCGCTCGCCCTCGCCCAGCTCCACATCACTGGTCTCGGCCGAAGTCGAAATCCCCTCGCCAGTCGACAGCGCCACCTCGTATGAACCGGCGGCCCCACCGACATTGTTGACCTCAACCAGCAGCCGCGCCTCGTCACCGACACGCAGGAAGCGCGGCGGGCTCAGCGTCACCACCACCGGATCCCTAACGATCACATCGGTCGACGCATGCCCCACTGCCGAGGCAGTCCAGGCCATGGCCATCACCCGCACCGTGCCGGTGAAATCAGGCATGTCGAACGAGACAGTCGCCTTGCCGTCAGCATCGACTTCCACAATCCCCGTATGCAGCGCCACCAGCACCGAGATCGGCGGCGGCGTGCCCAAGCGCGAACCGCCACCATCGCCACCCGAGCGCATCGCGCCCGCCAGCCCCTGTGTCGGATCGATCAGCGAGCCATAGAGATCGCGGATTTCCATGCCGAGCTGGCGCTGACCAAAGTAGTAGTCATCCGGTGCCGGCACCTTGAAATTGGTGACATTGAGAATGCCGAGATCGACCGCAGCCACCGCCACATAGGCCTTCTCGCCCGCAGCCACATTGGCGAGATCAACGCTCACCTCAAAACTCTGCCGCGGCAGCGTCACATCCGGCGCCCCAAGCTTCACGTCAAGCTTGCGATCCCCCGGCTCCACATCGGCAAAAGCGAGGCCCAGCGCACGCGAAGGCATGCGCTTTTCCGCCGTATCGGACGGACGATAGAGCACCGCCGTCACATAGGCGCCCGGCCCCCATTCCTCGGTCACCTCAAGCGGCACGGTCGTGCCGCCTTCAGGCACCTCCACCGCTTCCATGGCGATGACGCGATTGTCGATCACCATGACCAGCGCCGTACCGGCAAACTGTGGATCGAGCTTCAGGTTCGCCGTCTCGCCCACCTTATAGGCCGGCTTGTCGAGCGCCACCTGCAGCGTGTCCGGCGTATCCGAACCCGCATCGGCATAGTAGTAGCCGGCGTAGAATTCGTAGCTCGACGAGGTGCCCTGCCCCTCGACTTCGAGACGATAGAGCCCCCAATTAACATTGGCGCCCACGGTCACCGAACCGCCATCGGGCGTATCAGCCTCGCCATTGGCAATCTCACGGGTAGTGGTGATCCCTTCCCACTTCCACGTGCTGCCATCGCGATACCACTGATAATTGGTCTCGACCCGCGACAGCGTCCAGTTCAACCCCGTCCCCGGAACCTTCTTGCCCTCTGGTGAAACGACGATCAGCTCGAACTGCGCTTCGCTGCCCTCTTCAAGCCCCGTCGCATCGGCAAACACCGGCTTGATGCCGATCCGATCGCCATCTGCGAGAACCGGCCGGGTAATACTGCGCTCAACGGTGCGCCCGCTGGTGTCAACCAGCCGCAACAGCACCTGCGCCTCAAGTGGCCGCGTCGTCGCCTGCCCCTCGGGCAAGCTCACCTCGGCCACCGCATTGCCCTCGTCATCGGTCACCCCGACAACGCCCAGCGGTTCGCGCGTCGTTTCGATAGTGTCGTCCAAGCGGCCGAACGTAAAACCCGGGAATTCCGGCAGCGTCGTCCGCGGACGCACAATCGCATCGGCCTCGATAGAAAGCCCCGGCGCCGTCGCGCCATAAAGATACTTTGCAGCGATATCGATGAGATTAGCCTCAGTGGCCGAAAACGCCCCCTCGCCCTGCGGCTTGATTTCAAAGGCCAGACGCTCCGGCTCGAAATCTTCCACGAGAAACGTCGTGCTCGACAGCGAAGCCGCATTGGGATCGGAATAGATCCGCAACGTCCATGAGCCGCGCATGGCTTCGCTGGCCATAGGTAGCGCCGCATAATAGCCGCCCGCACCCTCGTCATCCAAAACCTGGCTCGACGCCACGACACCGTCAGGCCGCTCGACTTCCAGCGTCAAAGGCAGGTTCTCGACCGCCTCGGCCCGTGCATCGCGCAGCAGCGCCGTTAAATGCACCACCTCGCCCGGTCGATAGACCCCTCGCTCCGTGGTCATGAACAGATCAAGCGGCCCCGGCGACGGACGCCCTTCCACCCCGCGATCGGTCAGATCGAACGCAGGCTTCGAGAGATCAAGGAAGGCGTAATCGTCTGCCGTCTCCGCGACCAGCAATTGCGGCGCCCTGCCACCCGTTCCGCGCGCCAGACCCGGCGCAAATACCGCGCGACCATCCACGTCGGTGGTGGCTTCGCCCAGAATTTCATTGTTGACCGCCACGAGCCGCACATCGGCCCCAACCACCGGCTGCGCCGTCTCAAGGCTGCGCACAAAGGCATGCACGCCATCATCGCCGGCAATCGTCGTCACGCCAAGGTCGGTGACGATGAACCACTGCGTCGCCAGATCCGACCAATAATCGTCATCCGGCTCGCCCTTGATCCGCGCCGTGATCACGTAGGCCCCGGCCTCCAGTGTGCCCAAGGCATCCGCCACCGGAATGGCCGTCGTCGTCAGCGCATTATTGTCGCCCTGCGCGAGATCAACCTCGCCGGTCCACACCTGCTGCCCCACGCGATCGGCAATGTCCTCGGCATTGTATTGATTGAGGCTCCCTTGGAACACGCCATCGCGCACCGCCGTAGCAATCCCGCGATCACCAATGCGGTAGATCATCACCTCGGCCGTCTCGGCATTGACCGAGGTAATCGGCAGCCCGCCACCGAGCCCGGCCGGCATCACATAGGCATTATTGGCAAAGCCCACGAAGGGCGCGCGATCCGGCACATAGACGCTGAGATCAACATCCTTGCTCAGCTCTTCGCCGCTGGCCGCTTCAAGCCCCGCACGCAGCTTGATCGTATAACGATTGCCGTGCTGCACGCCCTCGACGCAAACCTGCTCGCTTTCGGTTTCGACCGAAACCTGCGGCGCATTGGCAATCGAGACATAGGCGGAAACATCCGTGCTCGCGAGCGGCTCGGAGAACACGACGCAAATGCGCGGCGCCGCCGCTTCCGCATCGACCACATGATCGGTCACGCGGAACCCGTGCTGCGCCACCACGCTATCGAGATGCGCCTCGACATCGGCATCCGGCACCAGCGCCAAAGCCGTGCGATAGGTCGCGATCACCTCGCGCCACATCTCGCGATATTCCATGGCATTGGCGAGCGCCCGCAGGCTCGCGGCCCGATCATCTTCACTCGTCGAGCGCAAAAAGGCATTCATCGCCGCATTGGAGCCGACATAGGAGAGGTCATAGCTATTGTCCCCCTCGCTCTGTCCGGCCACCGCATCGGCCCGCCGCAAGGCAGCCTCGGCCAGCGCCTGCCACACGGCCCGATCATTGGCATTGATCGCCAGCGCCTGCCGATAGGCGACGATAGCGGAGGGATAATTCTCGTTGGCCACCTCTTCGTCGCCCGAAGCCACGAGATCGGCATAAACCGCCTTCGGCGCCGGTGCGTCGGTCTGCGGCAGGTCGCGCGCAAAACCCTTGGCTGCATCGATCAACGACTGCGCCGGGAACGGTAGTTCCGCCTGGCGCACAGCCTCGGTCACGGCCGGCGTGGGCGCGCGGCTAACGCGGCCTGAAGTTGCACCGGAGAACTCGGCGCGATCCCCAATGTCACCCTTGAGGAAGCACCACTGGCTGCGCGAATTATAGGTAAAGGCGCGACAGATATTGTCCTCGCTACACGCCGCCTGGCAGCTCTGGAGGTCCGTATTCTTGATGATGGAATAGTCGAACCCGGGCAGGTCGGTATTTTCGAAGAGCGTTATCTTCGTCTCGGCGGCAACAGGCATGATACCGGCCAAAGCCAGAACCAATGCGCCAAAGACGGTTCGAACTGCGCGGCGTCCACCCAGCATCCTGCCCTCCCAAATACGGCCCCGCATAGAAAGGCCAACCCCAATGAGAAAGCAAGAGGTGGGGATTCTATGAATTCATGAACCGCGTCATCACATCGCCACAAACAGCATTGTCAGGCTCCACCGAAAAAGACGGCAGCGCCTAACTGAAAGCTGCAGCGCTTTTTTCGCGAGACGGAGTACTCACTGGAGGAAAAATGGCCGGTCAATTGAACCGGCCATCGCAAATCAGGCAGCTTTTTCCGATACGTCACCGCTGTGGCGGATTTCGGTACCCAGAACCTTGAGGCATTCGCGAATGAAGGCCGCGAGTGCGGTCCAGCCCTTGGCTGAAACCATTGTGCCGTCGACATAGGCCTCAGTGGGCGACAGGTCGATATAGGTGCCGCCAGCCAGCGTTACTTCCGGCTCGCAAGCGCCGAGTGCCGCGACCTTCTTGCCACGCACCACGCCATCGACGGCGACGAGGATCTGCACGCCGTGGCAGATGGTGAAGATCGGCTTCTGCGTCTCGTGGAAGTGGCGCACCATGGCCTGCACGCGCTTGTCCGTGCGGATATATTCCGGACCGCGACCGCCGGCCGCATAGACAGCGTCATATTCTTCGAGCCGCACTTCGCTGAAGGTTTTGTTGATCAGGGCATAGTGGCCCATCTTCTCGGTATAGGTCTGGTGACCTTCGAAATCATGGAGTGAAGTGGCGATCAACTCGCCCGCCTTCTTGTCCGGGCAGACGACGTGCACGGTGTGGCCTACCGCTTCCATGGCCTGCTGGTAGACGTAGATTTCGTATTCCTCGGTGAATTCACCGCACAGCATCAGAATCTTTTTGCCGGGCATTCTCGGGTCTCCAATCAGTAAAGTGGTTGGGCCGCGCCAGAGCGCAGCCCATTAGCAATCAGAACGGGGAATCGGGGAAGTAATATTCTTCCGCATTGTCCTTGGTGATCAGCGGTGCGTCGAGTTTGACACTGCCACGCACGGGCGCCTGGCCGTTGAACTGGGCAGCAGTCATGTAGATCGCGGTCTTGATCATGGACGGCGGATAGGGTGTCTCGATTGGGGTCATCGCGTCACCAGCCATGACTTTCTCGATGATTTCCTTCATGCCATTGCCGCCGAGCGCATACTTGATCTCGGTGCGGCCCGACTGCTCGATGGCTTCGAGCACACCCAGGAGCATGTCGTCGTCATTGGCCCAGACGGCGTCGATATGCGGATACTTGGCGAGGTAATCCTGCATCAGGCTGAAGGCTTCGTCGCTGTTCCAGTTCGCATACTGGATGTCGAGGATCTTGATATCGGAGCCTTCGAGGCCTTCCTGGAAACCCTGGATACGCTCGTCATCGATGACCGTGGGAATGCCGCGCAGCACGACGACATCGCCCTTGCCGCCCAGATTGTCGACCAGGAACTTGGCCGTGGTAGAGCCCACCGCGATATTGTCGCCGGCGACGTAGAGATCCTGGATTTCGGGATCGGTCAGGCCGCGGTCGACCACGGTGATGAAGGTACCGGCATCGGAAACGGACTGCACCGGGCCGGTCAGTTCATCGGAGGAGAACGGCAGGATGACAAGCGCGGAAAGACTGCCCGAGGCGGTGAGATCTTCGAGGGCGCTCACCTGAGCCGCGGCAGACGGCGAGGTCTTGACCGTGACTTCGATATTGGGGAAGGCGGCGTTGATTTCCTCGGCGGCCTTCTGCGCGTGATAGACGACGCCACCGGTCCAGCCATGCGTTGCGGCCGGGATCGAGACGGCAATGGTTTTCTTTTCCTGGGCCAAGGCGGGTGCAGCGACGAGGATCGTCGCCAGAGCCGCCGCGGCCAGAAGATTACGTTTCAACATAAGATTTCCTCCCAGAAATAAATGGACCTGAACTTTATGCAGCCGTGAGGTCCGGTCACGGCTGCTTGGAGAACCTCTGTACGAGCATGGCGATGATGATGATGACGCCCTGTACGGCTGCGACGAGGTATTCGGAGATGAAGTTCGAGAGCACCATGAGGTTGGCGATCATCTCGAGGATGACGGCGCCGGCGATGGTGCCCCAGATGCGGCCCTTGCCGCCCCGCAGCGCCGTGCCGCCGATGACCACGGCGGTAATCACCTGCAACTCCCAAAGCAGGCCGGTTGTGGGCGTGGCGGCACCAAGGCGCGGCACATAGCAGATGGCTGCGATGGCGACGCAAATGCCCTGGATGACGAAGGCCATGGTGCGGATGCGGCCAACCGAGATCCCCGAAAAGCGCGCCACATCCTCATTGGCGCCCACTGCGGCGCAGCGGCGGCCGAACTTGGTCTTGTAGAGAATGAAGGCGCCGATCAGGGCAACGACGATGGAAACGATGATCGGGATCGGGATGCCTATGAAGTTGCCATAGTAGACCGGGCGGAAGGGCTCGCGCAGGCTCCTGTCGATGGGGATATTGCCGCCATCGGACATGAAGGTGATGAGCGCCCGGAAGATGCCCATGGTGCCCAGGGTCACGATGAAGGGCTCGATCTTGCCCACAGTGACGATGAGGCCGTTGAAAAGCCCGCAAAGCGCACCAACGCAGAGCACCAGAGCCATGCCGGCGATGATGGCATTAGCGCCCATCGAGGGGACCATGGCATTCATGAACATGATCATGATGCCGGTGACGAAGGCCGCCATGGAGCCGACCGAGAGGTCGAGACCGCCCGAGGAAATGACAAACGTCGCGCCCACCGCAATGATCGCGATGAAGGCCGACCGCGTCACGACATTGGCGACATTGGTGGGCGAGAGAAAGTCGGGATTAATAATGACGCCTGCAATGATCAGCACGGCGAGGGCGATGAAGGGGCCTATATCGACCCAGTTGATACGCTGCGTGAAGGGTTCGCGCTGCGGTAGCGCTGCAATGTCGGTCAACGGGAATCTCCTCCTGCCGCAGCGGTTGGTCCGCCACTTGTGGCCGCCAGAACGACGGCTTCTTCGGTAATGTCATCGCCGGCAAATTCGGCCACGATGCTGCCGGCGCGCATGACAAGGATGCGGTCGCAAAGCCCGACGAGCTCCTGCAGCTCCGACGAGATAACGATGCAGGCCTTGCCGGCCCGGATCAGCGCGTCGATGAAGGAGTAGATCTGGCTCTTGTTGCCGATATCGATGCCGCGGGTGGGCTCGTCGATGATCACCACCTGCGGGTCGAGCATCATGATCTTGGCGAGCAGCAATTTTTGCTGGTTGCCGCCGGACAATTGCCCGGCTTCGAGGCGCCTGGAGCGGACACGAATGTCGTATTCGCCGATGGCGCGATCGAGCTCGCGGGCCTCGACCTTTTGTTCGATATAGGGCTTGCGATAAAGCCGAGAAAGCGCGGTGAGCACCAGGTTCGGCGCCAGCCGCTCGCGCAGCAACAGGCCTTTGCCCTTACGATCCTCGGTCAGGTAGCCGATACCTGCATCGACGCCATCGGCGACCGAATGGATGCGTACTGGCTTGCCGTTGACGCGCACCTGCCCAACCTTGGTGGAGCGCAGGCCCAAAAGACCTTCGAAAAGTTCGGTGCGCCCTGCCCCGATCATACCGCCGAGCCCAAGCACTTCGCCCGGCCGGGCGACAAGCGAGGCGTCGGTGACGAAGCCCGGGACGCTCAGGTGCTGGATTTCGAGAACCGGCGGGAGCAAGGAGACACCGCGCTTGGGCGGATACAGCATTGCCAGCTCCCGGCCAACCATCAGGCGAGCCATATCTTCCTGCGTCACCGCGGCTGCGTCATAGGTGCCGATCATCTTGCCATCGCGCAGAACGGTGATGCGGTCGGCCAGTGCTTCCACCTCGTTGAGCCGATGGGAAATGTAGAGCACCGCGACACCACGATCGCGGAGGCCGCGCACAATGCCGAGCAGCGTATCGACCTCGGCCGTGGTCAGCACGGCAGTCGGTTCGTCGAAAATGACGACGCGATGATCCTCCAGCAGAGCGCGTGCGATCTGCACCAATTGGCGCTGCGCGATCGGCAGGTTGCGCACAAGCTCCCGCGGCGATGCCGTTGAGCCCAGGGCCTTGAGGCGTTCTGAAGCGATATGCTCCATGGCACGATCGTCGACGACGCCATTGCGCGTGCGTTCGCGGCCGAGAAAGAGGTTCTCGACGACCGTCAGTCCGTCTGCGAGGAGGATTTCCTGGTGAACGAGGGCGATACCGGCATGTTCGGCCACGACGGGCGTATTGAAGGTGACTTCCCCGCCGGCGAGGCGAATGGTGCCTGCCGTTGGCTTCACATGGCCCGAGATGACCCGCATCAGCGTCGACTTGCCGGCGCCATTTTCGCCGATGATCGCGTGGATCTCGCCGGCGCGGATGTCGAGATTGACGTCAGACAGCACGGTGACCGGGCCATAGGCCTTGCTGAGCTCGGAGAGCTGCATCAGCGGCACGGCGCCGGCCGGCGATTGCACCGGCTCCTGGATCATCTGGACCGCGCTCATTCGTCGAAAACCGGCAACAGGCGATCCCGCGAGCGCTCGATATGGATGCGCATGGCCTTTTCGGCGGCTGCGGCGTCGTGCGCTTCGAAAGCGGCGACGATCGCTTCGTGTTCGGCGAGCGCTTCTTCCGTGACGCGCGAATGGAACATCAGGCGGAAGATGTGGAAGTGCACGTGCTGGTGGTTGAGCGTGTCACGAATGAGCTCGTTGCCTGCTACCTTCAGGATCATGTCGTGGAACACGGCGTCCTGCCGGGCGAACTGAGAATAGCGCGCACGTTCGTCGCCAGTCTTGGCCCGACGCCCCATGACGCCGGCCGCCTCGGTTAATTCGGCGACGGACTCGGCATCGAGCCGCGCGACGGCACGGCGCGCGCCATCAGGCTCAAGCAACAGACGCAGGTCATAGAGATCAGCGAACTGCTTGGCGGTGATCTGCGGCGCGGCGCTATAGCCCACGAGATGGGTCTTCCGCACCAAGCCTTCAGCTTCAAGGCGGCTCAGCGCCTCGCGGATCGGGGTCTGCGACACTCGCAATTCGCGCGCCAGGTTGTCGACGGTGATGCGCGAGCCTGGCGCAATCTTTAGGGACATGAGCTGGCCGAACACCGTCTCATAGACTTCGGTCGCAAGGCTATGGCGCTGGATGGCCGTCACCGGTGCGGCGCTGGCGCCCTGATCTGTCGGAAGGTCTCTGGCCATCTTTTCCTCTTGACTTAACCATTGGCTAACATGATGTTCGCCGACATGCAATACGATATCGTATAGGATTTCCGATGAGGATCGAGGCCAGCGAATTGGAGGAGGTGGCAACAGCGCTTTTGCTGAATGCCGGCGCGCCGCTTGCGCATGCGCGCCTCCAAGCCGAAAATCTCATCTATGCCGAATTGACCGGCCATCCGTCGCACGGGTTGCAGCGACTACCGCGCCTGCTCGATCGCATCGCCAAGGGTCTGGCTGACCCCCGCTCACGCGGCATCCTTGACTTGTCGCGCCCGACGGAACTCCATGTCGATGGGCAGCAGGGCCTCGGTCCAGTGATCGCCCTTGTGGCCATTGAAGCCCTGCTCGATCGCGTCGCCCAATATGGCATCGCCTATGCCGCGATCAGCAATTCTAATCACTTGGGGATGATGGCGTTCTACGTCGACACAGTGGCGCGCGCGGGCAAGATCTGCATTGCTCTCTCGACCAGCGAGGCGCTCGTGCACCCATTTGGCGGCACTCGCGCCATGCTCGGCACCAATCCCGTCGCCATCGGCATTCCAACTACCGAAGAACCTTTCGTGCTGGATCTGGCCACTAGCGTGGTTTCGATGGGCAAGGTGCATGACCACGCTTTGCGTGATGTTGCGCTGCAGAGCGGCTGGGCACTCGACGCAGATGGTGAGCCGACGATCGACCCCGAACGCGCCAAGCACGGCTCGATCGCCCCTTTCGGTGACGCCAAGGGATATGGCCTCGGTCTCGCCTTCGAGCTACTGGTCGCAAGCTTGGCCGGCTCGGCCTTTGCGCCGCAGGTGCATGGCACGCTCGACGCCCGGTACGCGGCCAACAAGGGCGATGTATTCGTGATAATCGACCCGCCCCACGCTGGGCTGCAGACCCAACGCATCACCGACTATCTCGCCGCGCTGCGCCGCAGCCCGCCGGCCGATCCGCGGCGTCCCGTCAGCGTGCCTGGCGACGGCGCACGGCAGCGGCGGCAGGTCGCCCTCGAACATGGCGTCGACATCAACGACACCCTCTGGACTGCCCTTCGCGAACGCCTCGGCAAGCCAATCCCTCATTCTCCAGTCAATCAGGAACTCTCGTCATGAGCCTATTCGCAGCCCTTCGATTGCCGCGCGAGGTCCTGTTCGGCGCCGGCCAACGCCATGCCTTGGGTAAAGTCGCCGCACGCCTGGGCAAGCGCGCCCTCGTCTGCACTGATGCACGCCTTGCCGGCGAAGCCGTCTTTGTGGAAATGATCGGCCTTCTCGAAGCCGAGGGCATCACTGTGCTCGTCGATGCGAGCGTCGAACCCGATGTACCCCGCGACTCCTGCACCAAGGTCGCCGATGCGGCGCGCGGCTTTGCGCCCGATCTCGTAATCGGCATCGGCGGCGGCAGTTGTCTCGACCTTGCCAAGACCGTTGCCCTTCTGCTCAAGCATGGCGGCTCGCCGGGCCAGTATTACGGCGAGGGCAAGGTACCCGGCGCCATTCTGCCGATGATTGCCGTGCCGACCACAGCCGGCACCGGTTCGGAGGTTACGCCCGTCGCCGTCCTCTCCGATCCTGATCGCGCTATGAAGGTGGGCATATCGAGCGCCCATCTCATCCCCTCCGCCGCCATCTGCGATCCGGAATTGACCCTGACCTGCCCTGCGGGCCTGACCGCAATTGCCGGTGCAGATGCCCTGACCCATGCGATCGAAGCCTTTACGGCGATCCGCCGCGCGCCCAGCCCAGCCCTCGCGCAAGAACGTGTTTTTGTCGGCAAGAGCGCCCTCACCGATCATTTTGCACTCTTTGCCATCGAACTCCTCGGCCGCAGCCTCGAGCGCGCCTATCGCGAGCCCGACTCAATCGATGCGCGATCCGATGTGATGATGGGCGCGCTCTGCGCGGGCATGGCCTTCGGCACTGCAGGCACTGCCGCGGCTCACGCCATCCAGTATCCTATCGGCACGCTGACTCACACGGCCCATGGCCTCGGTGTTGCCTGCATGCTGCCCTATGTCATGACCTTTAACCGCTCGCACGCAACCGCCGAATTCGCCGCCATCGGCGAAGCCCTGGGCTCGACCGAGACCGACGAAGCCAAGCGCGCCGATGAGGCTATCGAGCTCGTGCGCACGTTGTTCGCCCGCATCGGCATTCCGGCCAACCTCAAGCTTTTGGGGCTCGAGGAAGACAAACTGGGCTGGACCGGTGAGCAGGCGCTGACCATCGGGCGCCTCATCGACAATAATCCGCGGCCGCTCGATACCTCCGCCATGCACCGCCTGATCGGAGCTGCCTTTTCCGGCAACCTCCAGCACGCGATTTGATCTCGGGAATTCTTCAATGACACTCGCTTCTGTCCTGCCCCTCACCTCCCCCGCACTCGATTGCTCGCGCTATGCCAAGGGGCTCTATATCGGCGGCGCCTGGGTCGCGGGCGGAGGCATTCCGGTCGTTGACCCATCGACCGAAGCTGTGCTCGCCGAAGTTGCCGACGCAACAGAGGCGCAGGCGACCGCGGCCGTCGATGCCGCTGCCGCTGCAGCGGCCGGCTGGCGCGCAACCCCGCCCCGCCGGCGCGCCGAAATCCTGCTCCGCTGCCACAAGCTCATGCTCGAGCGGGCTGACGAACTGGCGACCCTGATTTCCCTCGAGAACGGCAAGGCTCTCGGCGACGCGCGCGGCGAGGTCACCTATGCCGCCGAGTTCTTCCGCTGGTATGCCGAAGAGGCCGTGCGCATTGCCGGCGAATATCGGATGGCCCCCTCGGGCAGCAATCGTATCCTGGTCGACATGGAGCCGATCGGCATCGCGGTGCTGATCACGCCCTGGAATTTCCCCGCCGCCATGGCCACGCGCAAGATCGCCCCGGCGCTGGCGGCAGGCTGTACGGTGGTGCTGAAGCCCGCGAGCGAAACTCCGCTGACGGCCTATGCGCTGGCCGAACTCTACGCCGAGGCCGGTGTGCCGGCGGGGGTCGTCAACGTGATCACCACCAGCCGACCCGGCCCGGTGACAGCCGCCATGCTCAACGACGCACGCGTGCGGAAACTCTCCTTCACCGGCTCGACCGGGGTCGGGCGCACCCTTCTTGCCGAAGCGGCAAAGACGGTACTGAGCTGCTCGATGGAACTGGGTGGCAATGCGCCCTTCATCGTCTTCGATGACGCTGATCTCGATGCGGCGCTCGATGGCGCCATGGTTGCCAAGATGCGCAATGCCGGCGAGGCCTGCACTGCGGCCAACCGCTTCATCGTCCAGAATGGCATTTACGATCGCTTCGCCGAAGGCCTCAACAAACGCATGGCCGCCCTTCGCGTCGGCGCCGGCACGGATCCGGCGACGGCCTGTGGTCCGATGATCACCAGGAAGGCCGTCGAAAAGATCGAAACTCTTGTTGCCGATGCCCTGGCCAAGGGTGCGCGCGTCACGACAGGCGGCCAGCGCCCGGATGGCGATGGCTTCTTCTATCCACCCACCGTGCTCGTCGATGTGCCTGCCGATGCGGCCATGGCCAAGGAAGAAATTTTTGGCCCCGTTGCCCCGCTCTATCGTTTCGAGACTGAAGACGAGGCCATCGCCATGGCCAATGATACCGAATATGGCCTCGCAGCCTATGTCTTCACCAGCGACCTCAAGCGCGGCCTCGCCATTTCGGGCCGCATCGAAGCGGGCATGATCGCGCTCAACCGCGGTCTGGTCTCGGATCCCGCGGCCCCCTTCGGCGGCGTCAAGCAAAGTGGGCTTGGTCGCGAAGGCGGCATCCATGGTATCGCTGAATTCATGGAGCCCAAATATGTCGCGGTATCATTCTGATGACAGATCTTTTCCGCACGCGTGACCATGTCGCCGATTTCGATGGCTATCTCACGCGCTTCATCGAGCGCAGCGCGTCAAGCCGTGCCGCGCTTCGAAACAAGCTCGATGTCGCCTATGGCGAAGGTCCCGACGAGCGTCTCGACCTATTCTTTCCGGAAGCGATGAGAACACCGGCTGCCGTGCACCTTTTCGTGCATGGCGGCTATTGGCGCATGTTCAGCAAAAGCGACTATTCCTATGTGGCCGACACGGTCACCCAGGCTGGCGCCATCGCCGCCATCATGGACTACTCACTGATGCCCGCGGTGCGGATGGAAACCATCGTTCGGCAGGTTTCGCGTGCGGTGGATTGGCTAAAGACTAATGCGGCGACGTTCGGAGGTGACGCTGATCGGTTATCCGTCTCGGGCCATTCGGCAGGCGCGCACCTTTGCGCCATGCTGCTCAGCCAAGGCAGTCTTGGTCCCTCGCCCCGCGCACTTCTTCTTAGCGGCGTCTATGAACTCGGCCCTCTCCGCTCCTCCTTCCTGCAACCCCAAATCGGTATCACCGAGGATGAAGTGGAGCGCTTCTCGCCCCTAGGGCTGGACTTGGCACCAGCCGAGACCGCTCGTATCCTCGTCGGCGACAAGGAAACCGGCCCGTTCCATATGCAGGCGCAAGATTTGGCCGAAAAGCTCAAGACATCCGTCGAGGTTATCCCAGGCAATCACATGAGCGTCGTCCTCGATCTCGGCGATTCCAACGCTCCCGCCGGCAAAGCGCTTTTCGAAATCTGTTCCTAGCCTCGTCCGCGCCAACTTGAAGTGATGCGCAATATCCGCGCAGCGTCGCGGGTTCCAACGACTGTTGGCAAACACAACGCCGTCGGCATGCCATCCCACGGGACGGAATTTCGGTAGAGCTTGATCGTGTTGGTCAGTGCCATCGCGCATAACGGGTAATTCAACGATTACACCGGATGCGATTATGTCTGAACTCGTCCCTCGCCATGGATTGAACGTCGCCCCAGAGATGGCGACCTTTATTGAAACCGAGGCGCTGCCTGGTACTGGCGTAGATGTTGATGCTTTTTGGGCCGGATACGCCAAGACGCTGAATGAGCTTGCCCCGGTCAACCGCCAATTGCTGCAACAGCGCGACAGCCTGCAAGCGGCAATCGATGATTGGCACGAGCGGCATCGCGGACGCGACGTTGACGCGCTGCAATATCGGAAGTTTCTAAGCGAAATCGGCTATCTCGCGCCTGAAGGCGGAGAATTCGCCATCGAAACGCGCAATATCGATCCTGAGATTAGCCTCATGGCCGGGCCGCAACTGGTCGTGCCGGTGATGAACGCGCGTTTTGCGCTCAACGCCGCCAATGCGCGCTGGGGCAGCCTCTATGATGCCCTTTATGGCACCGATGCAATTGAAGGCCGCGGTCCGGATGGTGGCGCGGAATATGATCCGGAGCGGGGCGCCGCCGTCGTGGCCTGGGCCGCAAACTTTCTCGACACCGCGCTGCCCCTCGCCACGGGGCGCCACGAGGAGGTTTGCCGCTACGTGATCGAAGGCGGTTCTGGTAGCAGCGGCCTCACCATCGAACTTGCCGATGGCACTCTGGCCGACCTGGCCAATCCCGGCCAGTTCCTTGGCCATGCCGATGTTTCGGAAACCCGGCGCGTTCTGCTGTTCGTGCATAACGGTTTGCACCTTGAAATCCATATCGACCCCCACCACCCCATTGGCCGCAACAGTCCCTCTGGTGTCTGCGACATCGTGATGGAGTCGGCGCTGACGACCATTCAGGATTGTGAGGATTCCATTGCGGCGGTCGACGCCGGAGACAAGGTGAAGGTCTATCGCAACTGGCTTGGCCTGATGAAGGCAGATTTGACCGAGACCATTACCAAGAATGGCCAAACTTTTACCCGCCGACTAGCGCCCGACCGTCACTATACGGGCGTTGATGGAAACACCCTCACCCTACCCGGTCGAAGCCTCATGCTGGTGCGCAATGTCGGGCACCTGATGACCACCGACGCCATCCTCGATTCGAAGGGGCAGGAAACCCCAGAGGGCATCATGGATGCGTTCGTCACGGCGCTCGCCGCCATGCATGAACTGCGCAAGACCGCGGGCCTTCGCAACTCGCGTTCCGGCAGCGTCTATATCGTCAAGCCCAAGATGCACGGCCCCGAAGAGGTGCGGTTTGCCAACACGCTTTTCGACCGTGTTGAAGACGTACTCGGTCTCGCGCGCCATACGCTCAAGATGGGGGTGATGGACGAGGAGCGGCGGACCAGTGTCAATCTCGGCCAATGCATCGCCGCCGCCGCGCAGCGGCTCGTCTTTATCAACACCGGCTTCCTCGATCGAACTGGTGACGAAATCCACACCAGCATGCGCGCCGGCCCCGTCGTGCCTAAGGCAGAGATCAAGGACGCAATCTGGCTGACGGCGTATGAGAACAATAATGTCGACCTTGGGCTTCGCCACGGCCTCGAAGGCCGCGCCCAGATCGGCAAGGGCATGTGGGCACGGCCCGACGATATGCGCGAAATGCTGGCGACCAAGATGGCCCACCCACGTTCGGGCGCCAGCACGGCATGGGTTCCGTCCCCGACCGCGGCAACCCTGCATGCTACCCATTACCATCAGGTCGATGTTGCCCAGGTGCGCGAGAGTCTGCGCCATCGCGAAAGAGCGGCGCTCGACGCCTTGCTGACCCCGCCGCTATTGGGCGGACGCAACCTCTCGAGCGAGGCGATCCAGCGCGAACTGGACAACAATTGCCAGTCCATCCTGGGCTATGTTGTGCGCTGGATAGACCAGGGTATCGGTTGCTCGAAAGTTCCTGACGTCAATGACGTCGCCCTGATGGAGGATCGTGCAACCCTCAGGATCTCGTCCCAGCACATCGCCAACTGGCTGCTCCATGGCCTCGTCACCGAGGCGCAGGTGGTCAGCACCATGCAGCGCATGGCCGTCGTCGTCGATATGCAGAATGCTGACGATGTTTCCTACCATCCGATGGCCCCTGCCCCAGAGCGATCCATCGCCTTCCAGACGGCGCTGGAGCTGGTTCTGGAAGGCGGTTCGCAGCCGAATGGGTATACCGAACCGATTCTCCACAAGCGGCGCCGGCAGGCCAAGGCGGCGGCGAGCCCGGAGCGCGCAACGGCATGATCACAGTTCAACGACTTGCACTCAGCGATAGCCACATTCTGCTCGAAGGAGCCCGACGCAAGGCAGAAGAAATCGGCATTCCCATGTGCATCGCCATCACCGACGAAAGCGGCAATCTCCTGGCTTTCGAGCGCATGGATGGCGGCAAGATCACCAGCACGACGATCGCCATCGATAAGGCCTATACCGCGGCCGGTGCGCGTCGAGCGACCCACGAATACGGCGCGGCCAGCCAGCCCGGCAGCCCCGCTTATGGCATCAACAGCGCCATTGGCGGCCGTCTGATGGTGGTGGGCGGCGGCCTGCCCGTGACCACTGACGGAGCGGTCGTCGGCGGGATCGGCGTCAGTTCCGGCACTCCCGCACAGGACCAGGCTGTCGCCCAGGCCGGTATCGACCACTTCTTCAGAATCTCCGGGGCCAGCCAGCGGCCGGGTTGATCCCGGCTCGTCCGGCTGGCCACCTATCACGCCTGGAGGGCGGTGTGATAGGGTTCGTTGGCGAGGTTGCCCTCAAGGCCCGGCGAGATGAAGGGGCCCGAGTCCATCACCCCGGTGACAAAATACTGCAGGTGATATGGGCTTTTTGTATAGTCGGCGGGAATGACGCCGAGATACGCACCATCCGATGCCGTCATGGTGCTCGCCACCCAGCGCTCAGCCTGATTGACGTGACGATAGTGAAGTACGGGTGGCTCGTCGAACACCTCGTCGATGCGCACCGTGAATGCCTCCCCCGCCTGCACCGTATCCGGAACGCTTTTGGCCAGCCGCCGACCCGTCACCGGCTTGCGCTCGGCGATCGCGTCAAGCGCATGCTGGACGTCGGGTCGCATGGGCGTCGTACTGCCCTGACCGGCGCCGGTATAGTTTTTAAGCGCCCCACGAGATGCTTCGATATCGAGGATCTCGGCCCTGATTTCCTCGAGCCGCGAATGCCAGGAGCCGCGCATCCAACTCTGCGGCCCATAGGTGATGTCGTTGTCGTAAACCTCTCGGCTGACCGCCGCGATCCCCTCCCATGCCGTCACCGAGCGCCGGACATAGTCGAGCGCTGTATCGATCACCGAGGTCACATGCGTTGCCAGCCATATTTCGGCGTAGATTGCGGCCCGGAAACGTTCGGCAAAAAAGCGCGCAATGCCGGCCGCAATGGCCGCGTCGATAACGAGACGCTGTACCGCGGGTCGACCTGACGCCTTGCAAGCCTTGATATCGATAAGGGCGTGTTCGACGCCCGCGGCCATCTCTTCCAGCCAGTCGGCGACGTCGAGCGGGGTGTAGCGATGGTCGACCTCCCCCGCCAGGAGGCGTTCGGCATGTTCGCGCGGGCTCATGAACAGCTCGGAATCGAACGGGACGACATTGCCAAACCGCGCTTCCCCCTCGATGTCGAAAGCATAGGCACGACCGTTATTGCCCGGGATCAGGCTGATATTCGTGTAAATCTCGGGCCAATAGTGATTGTTCGACGCCGACGGTGCGTGAGCCATCGATATCAATGGCAGGACCCGGCTCGCCAGGCCCAGCGCGCGCTCGCAGAGATCAGCCGCATCCCCGCAATCGCTGCGCAATTCGCGCATCCAGCTTTCCCGCGGTGCGTCAGGATTATAGAGGAGCCGCCCCCAGACGCGGTACTGATAGCGGTATTTCTCCCAATCGTATCGCGGGAGCAGGTCCTGCCGCTGATAATTGAGACGGCCGCCCGGAATACCCGTTCCCATCCGGCCCTTGAAGCTCAGCGGCTCGCAAAGCTCTACCCCATCGGCACCTGCAAACATTGAGCTGCGCGCGTATCCGGCAGCCAGTTCAGGATCACCCCAGAGGAGCACGCGCTGCGTGCCCGGCCAGATGCGGAAGATGACTTTATAGTCCTTATCCTTGGTCAGGAGGTCGCCATAGCTGTAGCGCAGGAAACTCCGCGACCCTGCGCTGATCCGTTCGCGGTCGCTGCGGCCTGGATTCTTGGGATATTCGCGATTGCGGATCGCCGACTGGTGATAGGGCAGTCCCATGTGTTCAGACATGTATTTGGGCGATGCCGCGACCGGCATACCGCTCCGGCGTGCCACATCGAGCATTTCGTGGTCGAGCCCCTTGCCGTGCATATCGATCTCGACGGGACGACCCGCAGCGGCAACACCGGCAAACGCCTCTTTCCAGAAATCATAGTCGCCCTCGGAAATGCCACCCTCGACATGGACCCGGAAGGTCAGGCCTGTAATCTCGGGGACCTGGATCAGCAGTTCGGTCAAGGCGTCCCGACAATAGGGCGCCAGATTGTCGTCGGTGACCCCCACCACGGTCTGCCTGGCCCGCGGCACATCATCGAAGTCGTAGCGCTGCGTCCAAAGGGCGAGCTGGAATTCCATTCCGCGGCGGGCCGTTTCTCTCGCCACGAACTGCAATGTCTCGAGATTGCGTCGCCGCTCCGCCTCGCCCAACCCTTCGATGGCAATGCCATAGCCGGGCATATCCAGCAGGTAGGGGTAGGGAAAGTAGAAATAGACGTCGGTGATCCACAGATTATGGCCGGGATAATTGTAGCCCATGCCCAAGGTCAGCGAAAAACGGTTGATCCTGTTATAGGCCAGCATATCGAGATAGGCGCACCACTGGTTCTGGTCATAGAACCAGATCTTGTCCTCCTCCTCGCTGCAGAAGAGCCTGGCGATGGATCGCACGCGCGCTGTCGGCGTCTCGGCAATCGGCAACTGCCCGAAGATGTTCTCACCGGTCCGCGCATGCGCGACGCGATCGGCGAGTTCGGTCAGGCCATAGATAAGGCCGCGCTCATCCGCGCCCCATACACCTATCCCACCCGCCGTTTCGAACAGCGCGTAGCTCTCCGCCGTGTCGGAGACGGCAAGCGCATCCGGAGCGGAATCCGCCAGTTCGATCTTGAAGGGCGCGGCAGCGTCGAGGACGACATTGCGCCTCTGAAGGCTCGAGTGCAGCTCGGCCAGGGCCCAGAGCACGGCAGGGGAGGTGTGCGAAACGGCAAGATGAACGGCGTTCGGCCAGACCATCGATATCTAACTCCAGAAAGAAGACACTGCATGGACGGCAGCGCCAGGTGGCCGGCGTCGCCGCCGGCCAGGTCGTTTGCTCACGTGCGGGTCATGCGCGTCAGATCCCAGTCCGAACCGCCCGATTCCACCTCGTAGCCGAGATCGACGCCGACCCCGCGGACCATAAGGAAGCCATTGGTGCAGATGGGCAGATAGACCGCATCGCGCAGCACCTGGGCCTCGGCCTCTCGGACCAGTTCGAGCCGCCTGTCGAGATTGGCCTCGGACAGGGCGGCCTCGATCATCTCATCGATACCCGGCATTTCGAGACCGTAGCGGCTCAGGTTCTGCCCGCCCTCCGCAGCACTCGTGGACGAGAGATACTGCAGCAGCGGCACTGTGGGCACGGGCGGGAACGCAGCAGAAAGCATGGAGAGCGAATTGGTGCCTGCCACCTGGTCTGCATGGAACGTGGTGTGCTCCTTGACCGCCAGGTTCATGGTGATGCCGGCGCGGCGAAGCTGCTCCTGTACCATCAGGGCGATGGACGAATAGTCCTCGCGCTGTGACGTATAGGCGTCGAAGGTAAAATTCGCGATGCCAGCCTCCGCCAGCAGTGCCTGGGATTTCTCGATGTCGAGATCGTAGCGGATGTCGTCCGGAATGGTCTCTGCAGTGAAGGCCCCCAGGAAACTGGGCGGATTGACACCGTAGGTCTCGGCCCCGAACGGGGCCATGGCCTGGGCGATCTCCTTGCGGTCGATGGCGTAAAAGATCGCCTGGCGCACGCGGACATCGTCGAACGGCTTGATCCTGAGATTGACGTGCAGGGAGAAAAAGCTTCCCGGACGGGAGACGTCAAAACCAAGGCCCGGCCGCTGTTGCTCGAGCGAAGGTACCCAGCCGGGCGCACGGACGCCCTCGATCATGTCGAGATCACCCGAAAGCAGGGCCAACGTGCGGGCCGTGGTGTCGGCCACATAGCTGAAGTGGATGCGCGGCGTTGCCGGCGGCTCGCCCCAATAGTCGGGATTGGCAACGAGCGTCACCCCGTCCGCGGGATTTTCGTGAACCTTCTCCACCTGATAGGGTCCGGTGCCGATAGGATCGAACTCGATGGCGGTCTCGCCCTTCTCTTCGATCGCCTTGCGAGACATGATATTTGTCGAATAGCCGAGCAGCGAACTCACGGGAAACAGCGGATCGGGCCTCTTGAGCGAGAACACGACGTCGTAGGGACCGGTCTGCTCAATACTGGCAATGTTCTCGAACACGGCCCGGCTCGTGCCGGCCCGCTCGGGGTCGAGCATGCGCTCCAGCGAGTACTTGACGTCGTCCGACGTCATCTCGCCATAACCCTTGTGAAACTGCACGCCTTCACGCAGCTTGAAGGTCCAGGTGCGCGCATCCTCCGCCACGTTCCAGGACAAGGCTAGACCGGGCTGCAGCTCATCGAGGCTTTCGGGATAGCGGCCCAGCGGCGCGGTCACCAGCCGATCATGGACGTGATTGATGGTCCAGGCATCGGCCCCCTGGTTGATCTTTGCCGCATCGAAATTGCGCGGTCCGCCGGCAGCGAAAGCGACCCTCAGCGTGTCGCTCCCATCCTGCGCCCAGGCACTGCGTCCAAGTCCGCCCGCCAGGATGGCGCCTGCGGCACCGGCTGCCAGGAATGTTCTCCGATTTACCATTATCTCTCCTCCCACCGACGCCGGATTGCACTGGCAAACTGGCGATGGGAGAAGGCTATTTGAGGTAGGCGGGATATCGGCTCGATTTAATCATACTTTTCACGATGCGGGACGCTTTCATCTGATGAAAACGGCTTTCCCGATACACAAGCCCTGCCCTCCCGGATCGCGGGTTCAGTGACCTGCGGGGGCCTGACCGCCCAACGACAGTGTAAGTTCCCGAGCAATCTGGGCGACCACCTCGCCCACCGGCTCCACGCGCTCATCCGTCAGACGGGCGGTCAAGCCGGAAACGGAAACGGCGCAAAGCACTTCTGAATGGGAATCGTAGACAGTGGCGGCGATGCAGCGCAGGCCGACCTGATATTCCTCGTCGTCGATCGCGTAGCCATTGATCCTCACTCGATGCAGTTCCTCCTTGAGGGCCGACATGCGCAGGATCGACTTCGGCGTAAAGCGTTGCATCCCCCGCACAGCGACGCTCGCGGCCACTTCTTCCGGCGAATAGGTCGAGAGGATGGCCTTGCCCAGACCCGAGTTGACGATCGGCACATGACCGCCGACCCGAGTGATGGCACGCATGATCTCCCGGCTCTCGACCTGCGAGAGGACGACGACCTCGCCGTCCTCGATATAGCCCAGATTTGCGGTCTCACGGGTCAGGTCGCGCAGCCTTCGCAGATAGGGTAGCGCCGTGGCCACGAAATTCCGTCGCCGAACGAAGCGCGTGCCCACCATGAAGCTCTGCCGCCCCACATGCCAGAGGCCGTCCGTTGGGTCGAATTGGACGAATTGACGCTTCTGCAGCGTCGTCAGCAGTCGGTGCGCCGTTGAAGGCGATAACCTCGTGCGTCCCGCCAAGTCCACAAGCCGGCAGCCTTCTTCGTCCTCCGCGAGGGCCTCAAGCAGCGATAAAGCGCGATCGACCGACTGCACACTTCCCGATCGGCTTGCGGGATCACGGGCCGCGCCCTTGCCGGGCGATATCAAAACCACGTCCACCTCCTCCTTCTCAACGGCCCGACAGCCACGCCCTCCTCAGGCCGCCGGCACCATCCTCTGCCAATCTTCCTTCCATTCCTGGACCAGATGCCCGCCTCCGAGATCCCGGTACTCTTGCGCCAGCGGCACGTAGTCGAGGCTCCGGATCGGACTCTTGATTTCGAAATTGTCGACGCCTCGCACCTGGTTCCGACGGGCCGGATCAGGCACCGGAACGGCAGCGATGAGGCGCTTCGTGTAGGGATGCTGAGGATTGGCGAACACCGCCTTTGTGGGGCCGATCTCGACGATTTCGCCCAGATACATCACGGCGACGCGATGGCTCATCCGCTCGACGACGGCCATATCGTGGGAAATGAAGAGGTAGCTCAGCCCCAATTGCTGCTGCAGGTCGAGCAGCAGATTGACCACCTGCGCCTTGATCGACACGTCGAGCCCGGACACAGACTCGTCCGCCACGATCACCTTGGGCGACAGTGACAAGGCCCTTGCAATACAGATGCGCTGGCGCTGCCCGCCCGAGAATTGCTGGGGGTAGCGGCTTGCAACGGCCGGATCGAGCCCCACACGTTCGAGCAGGTCGGCCACCATGGCGCGCGCCTGCTCGCGTGTACCGAGCTTGTGCGTCAGGAACGGTTCGGCCACAGCTTCACCCACACGGATGCGTGGATTGAGGCTGGCGAACGGATCCTGAAAGATCATCTGGATATGCCGGCGCATGTCGCGCATCCGGGCGGCGTCGAGGCTCAGCACATCTTGGCCATCGATACGCACCTCTCCACTTTGTGGCGCGGTGAGCCTCATGATGGTGCGGCCGGTAGTCGATTTCCCGCAGCCCGATTCTCCGACCAGGGAAAGCGTCTCGCCGGGCAGAATATCAAAGCTGACATTCTCGACGGCATGGACGCGTCCTTTGATGCCGCCGAAGAAACCGGAGGGAATATCGAAGCGCTTGACGAGATTGCGCACCGAGAGAGCGGGCGTCGCAACATGCTTCACCGTATCGGGACGCGGGGCCGAAATACGCAATTCTCCGCTCGTCTTGTCGATGAGCGGGAAGTGTTCCGGCTGCCCCGAGATCGCGCTGCCCAATTGTGGCACCGCAGCGATCAGGCTCCGCGTATAGGCGCTCGTGGGCGCCGAGAAGATCGTGTCCGTCGCGCCCTGCTCGACCACCTCGCCACCGAGCATCACCACGGTGCGTTCGGCGATCTCGGCCACCACGCCCATATCGTGCGTGATGAAGAGGACGCCCATCTCCTCTTCCTGCTGCAACTGCTTGATCAGTTGCAAGATCTGGGCCTGGATCGTGACGTCGAGGGCGGTCGTCGGCTCATCGGCGATCAGCAGCTTCGGTTTGCAGGCCAGCGCCATCGCGATCATGACGCGTTGCCGCATACCGCCGGAGAGACTGTGCGGCAGGTCCTCGGCTCTCGCCTTGGCGGCGGGGATGCGCACACGTTCCAGAAGGCGCACGGCCTCCGCCTTGGCTGCCGCCCCATCCATCTGGTCATGTATGGTCAGGGTCTCGGCGATCTGGTCGCCGATCCGCACCAACGGATTGAGGCTGGTCAGAGCCTCCTGGAAGACCATGCCGATCTGCCGCCCGCGCACCAGGCGCATCTGTGCCTCGGGCAGGCCGATCAATTCCTGTCCGGCAAGCGTTACTGACCCTTCGATGCGGCTGGAGGCAGGGTCGAGGAGGCGCATGATCGAAAGCGCTGTGACGCTCTTGCCTGATCCCGATTCCCCCACCACTGCCAGCGTCTGGCGCGGCTCAATATCGAATGAGGTTCCCTTGACGATCTGCGTCCAGCCGGTCGGCGTGCGAAAACTGGTCCTCAGGTCGCGGACAGAAAGGATAGGCGAGGAAGGCTTGTCACTCATGATGTTGCGCCTCACTCGGACGAAGAGGTGGACGGATCGAGCGCGTCGCGGATCGCATCCCCCACCAGGTTGAAGGCGAGCACGACCAGCGTGATGGCGGCACCGGCGCCGATGATCGGCCAGGGAGAGCCGAAGATATTGTTGAGGCCATCGCGGATGATGTTGCCCCAGCTTGGATTCGGCGGCGGCGTACCGATGCCGAGAAAGCTCAGCGAGGCCTCGAGGCGAATGGCGGAGGCGACCCAGAGCATGGCAAGCACCACGATCGGTGCCATGATGTTGGGAATGATGTGGCGCATGATGATGACAGGCGTGCGCACCCCGACGGAAATGGCCGCCTCGACATAGGGCTCGCGCTTGACTGCCATGGTCTGGGCTCGCGCCAGACGCGCAAAACCCGGCACAAAGGCGATCGTGATCACGAAGATCACATTCCAGAAGCCGCCCCCGAGCACCGCAGCGATCAGAATGGCAAGGAGCAGTTCGGGAAAGGCCAGCAGCAGGTCGATGACGCGCGAAATGACTCTGTCGATCACGCCGCCGAAATACCCCGCCAGGACCCCCAACGTGGTGCCGACGATCGCCGCGCAAAATGGCGAAATCAATCCAAAGAGCAGCGAGTTACGCGATCCATAGATGATGCGCGAGAGCACGTCGCGGCCGAACTGGTCGGTTCCGAGCCAGTTTTCGGAACTTGGAAGCCTGTTGATCTTGATCATCGACTGCGCGAGCGGATCGTAGGGCGCAAGCACAGGGGCGAGGATCGCGACCAAAACGAAGATGACAATAACGAGAACGGCAAAGATCGTTCCGGGCTTGCCTAAGAGCGTTTCGCGAACGACATCGAGAGTGGTGGGCTGGGGAGGCAATACCGGCCTCGCTTCGCTGAGAAGGCTCATTATTTCCCCCGTATCCGTGGGTCGACGATGATGTAGACGAGATCCATCAGCAGGTTGATGACCACCACGAACATGGCGAAGACCACCACGCCGCCTTGGATCACAGCGTAGTCCCGCTCGGAAATCGCATTGACGAGCAGTTTGCCGACGCCGGGTCGATTGAAGACCATCTCGATGGCCACGGACCCCGACAGCGTTGCCAGCAGGCTCAACCCAAGACCTGTCGTGATCGGCAGGAGAGCGTTGCGCAGGCCATGGCGATAGATGACCCGGCTTTCCTTGGCGCCTTTGGCGCGCGCGGTGCGCACGAAATCCTTCCCCAGAACCTCAAGGAGCGAGGTGCGGGTCAGCCGACCGATGAAGGCTGCCTTGACAAAGGCAAGCGTGAGAGCGGGCAGAAACACATGGTACATGCGGTCGGCAAAACCGTCGCCGCCGCCATTGATGGGAAACCAGCCCAGATTGAGGGCGAAGGTAATGAGCAGTAGCGCCCCAAGATAGAAATCAGGAATGGCATAACCGATCAGCGAGAAGACCCGCACTCCACTGTCCGGAAGCTTGTTCCGATTGGTGGCTGCCATGACCCCGAGCGGCACGCCGGCCAGAATGCCCATGAGCATGGCGACGAGTGTCAGTTCGATCGTGTAGGGCAGGTTGTAGGCAATAAGCTGGATGACCTGCCGACCATTGGATGTCGAGGTCCCAAAATCGAGCAGAAACACGCCGCGGATGAAGTTAAAGAACTGCAGCCACAGTGGGTCATTGAGCCCCATCTGTTCGCGCAGGATCGCCAGCTGCTCGGCGGTCGCCATGTCCCCCAGCGCTGCCAGCGCCGGGTCGCCCGGCAGGATGCGCATGGCGAAGAATACCAGTGCGAGCACCAGGAAAACGGTCGGGATTGCATCGAGCAATCGCATGATAAGAGTACGTCCCACGGCCGCCTCTCCGGTTCAGAGACCTGCAGATAGGGGTGGCGACGGGCGCCACCCCCGATTGATCAGGCCGCGCGGCGCGCGCGCCACAGTGCCCAGGCAGCGCCACCCGACACGACTTCGTATCCGAGGTCGACACGCGGATTACGGGCCACCACATAGCCGAGCGTGATGATGCCGAGACATGGAAGGTCGGTCAGGATCTTCTTCTCGATCTCCTTGAAGATCGCGACCCGCGCCTCAAAGCTGGGTTCGTCCTGAACCTTGGCCAACAGATCGTCGATGCCGGGGATCACTTCGCCATAGTGGCTATAATTGCCACCGCCGGTGCCGTCGGCTTTGACGGTGGCCGGGCCCGAAACCTGCTGGGTGAAGATATTGACCGGCAGGGGCGGATAGCTCGTCGAATTGAGCGGCATGGCGTTCTTGTCGTTGCGGTTATCCGCATGGAACGTGTTGTGCTCGATGACCGGCATGTCGAGATTGATGCCGACCGCACGCAGTTGCTCCTGCACGATCAGCATGATCGTCTGGTAGTCCTCGCGCTGGCTGACATAGCAGGGAATGGTGACGCCACCCCCAAGACCGGCTTCTGCCAGCAAGGCCTTCGCCTTTTCCGGGTCGTAATTGTACTTGAGCTCCTCGGGCAGCTCGTCCTTGGTGACCGAGCCTTCGAACTGGCTGGCGATGAGGCCGACCATGGGCTTGGCCACCGCACCATAGGCCTGCGCGATCTGTTCGTTGTCGATCGCATAGCGAATGGCCTGACGAACGCGAATGTCGTCAAGCGGCTTGCGCGTCAGATTGAGGTGCAGGAAGTTGAAGCTGCCTGGCGAGGTCACGTCGAAAACGGTGTCCGCCGAGCGCTGCTGCATGGATTCGATCCAGCCGGGCGAACGGACGCCGTCGATCATGTCGGCCTGGCCGGAAGCGAAGGCGAGCGTGCGGGCAGTCGTGTCGGCGATGAAGGTAAACAGCAGGCGCTCGGTAGCGGCTTTTTCACCCCAGAATTCGGGGAAGGCCGTCAGCAGGGCACCCTGCGCATCATCATAGCTTTCGAGCTGGAACGGGCCCGTTCCGATGGGATCGAAATTGTAGCTCTCGCCCTTCTCCTCGAAGGCCTTCTTGCTCAGGATCGCGGCCGACAGGGTCGAAACCACCGTGCCGTTGAACATCGGATCGGGGCGCTTGAGAGTAATGACGATCGTGTAGTCGTCCGGCGCCTCGATGGAGGCGATATTGCCGAAATAGAGCTTGTTGACCGTCACGGTGTCGGGATCGAGTTGGCGGTTGTAGGTGAACAGCACGTCCTCGGCGGTCATCTCGCCGTAGCCCTTGTGGAATTGCACGCCCTTGCGCAGGCGATAGGTCCAGGTCAGGGCGTCCTCGGTGTTCTCCCAGCTTTCGGCCAGGGCCGGCTCGAAGTCCTCGGGCCGGTTCGCATAGGTACCGTCCGGCACCTTCACGAGGCCGTTGTACATCTGGAACATCACCCAGTTGTCGGCGCCGACGGTACCGGTCTGCTGCGGGCTGAGCGCATTGAGCCCACGCACGGCCAGAGCCATGGTGATGGTGCCCGCCTCCTGCGCCTGCGCCGCGAGATTGAGGCCTAGCCCCATGGCGACACCGGCAGCACCGGCCGCGCCAAGAAATGTCCTACGAGATAGTGTCATGTCCCCTCCTCTGGGATCGATGCCCTTTGCCCTGCGCCTAGACCCGGCGCCTGGCGATTTCCTCTTCATTGACGTCGAGCCCCAGCCCAGATCGCTCGCTGAGTTTGAACCGGCCGTTCTCCGGACCGATCGGATGGGTAAAGGCGATGTCCGTCCGCCCCGACGCGTCAGCGTATTCAGCCGGCTTGGTCATGTGCATGACCGTCGAAAGCACGTGCAGATTGGCCATGTGGCCGATGCCCGGCTGAGTCTGGTGGGGCACGAACTCCACCCCATGGGCGAAGCAGATGGCCGCGCACTGCATGAGGCCGGTAATGCCGCCCATCTTGATGATGTCGGGCTGGACCATGCGCACGCCCGAGCGAATGAGGTCGACCAGGGCCTGGGTCGTATAGCTCTGCTCGCCAGCCGAGACGGTGATGCTCAGTCTCTGGGCCACCTCGCCCATGGCATGGACGTGATAGTGCTGCACCGGCTCCTCGAACCAGGCATAGCCAAGGTCTTCGAGCACCCGGCCGACCTGCATGGCGCCGCTGATCGAATACTGGTTGTTGGCGTCGAACGCCAAGGGCATATCATTGCCAACCAGGGCGCGAACGGCACGGATCTTGGCGATATCGCCGGGAATGTCGCTATCCTGTCGCGTCCGGTCGCCATCGAGCCGGAACTTGATCGCCGAGGGCTGCTCCTTGCGCCAGCGGCGTTCGACACGGGCGACCGTCTCCTCGACCGTCGTATCCTGGTTGCCCCCGACGGACGAGTAGAACGGCAGTTCGGTGCGCCAGGCGCCACCAAGCAGCTTATAAATCGGCTGGTCGAGCAGCTTGCCCTTGAGATCCCACAGGGCAATATCCACCCCGGCCAGCGCGCCAGTCACCGCGCCTTCCGGCCCCAGCTTGACCAGCTTGTGCAACGCCTTGTCGTAGAGCACGGCATGATCGAGCGGATCTGCACCAACGACCATGGGAGCGACATAGCGATTGATGATGTCGATCGAGTGCTCGCCACCCATCATCGGCGAAACTTCACCGTAGCCGACCACGCCCGCCTCGGTGGCGATGCGGACCCAGCCGCTATTGGTCAGCCGTGAATTGCCCGGGATCCATTCCAGCTGGAATGCTTCGACGGATTTGATTGTATCGCGCATGGACGCCCTCCTCTTCCAGAAGCGCTAAACGAGACGGCCCGACACATCTCCTCGCTTGGCAAGGATTTTCACGATGCGGAACGCCATTGCGAAATTCAGGCCGCAAACAGCGGCCTCTACTTTACTGCCGGGACTGGTCCAGCCGTGCGCCAGAGCGGTCGAACAGGTGCACCGCGTCCACCATCGGCCTGATGCGGATCGTGTCTCCGGGCCTTTGCTGCAGGCGATCGCGCACGAGACCCGTGACCGATTGGCCGCCGAGCCTTGCCACGAACTGGGTTTCGGCACCGGTGGGTTCGATCACAACCAATTCGGCAGCAATACCGTCGCCCTCGATCAGCTCGATATGCTCGGGACGAACGCCATAAGTGATAGCCCCGGATGCCGCACCGGCGGGTACCGGCAACACGATGCCCTCCTCGGTCCGGAAGCCGTCGGGCGTCATTGTTCCCGACAGAAAATTCATGGAGGGCGACCCAATGAAGCCGGCGACGAACACATTGGCGGGCCGGTCGTAGAGATCGAGGGGGGAGCCGATCTGTTCGACCATGCCGTCGCGCATGACCACGATCTTGTCGGCCATGGTCATGGCCTCGATCTGGTCATGGGTGACGTAAACAGTCGTGGTGCGCAGACGTTGATGCAATTCCTTGATTTCGGTGCGCATCTGCACCCGCAGCTTGGCATCGAGATTGGACAGCGGCTCGTCGAAGAGAAAAACCTGCGGGTTGCGCACGATGGCGCGGCCCATAGCCACACGCTGGCGCTGGCCGCCCGAGAGCTGGCGCGGTTGCCGGTCGAGCAGCGTACCAAGCCCGAGGATCGCAGCCGCATTCTCGACCTTGCTCTTGATCTCGTCTTTCGGAACGCCCTGAAGCTTGAGCGAGAACCCCATGTTCTGGGCAACGGTCATGTGCGGATAGAGAGCGTAGTTCTGAAAGACCATGGCGATGTCGCGGTCTTTCGGCGCGAGATCGTTGACCACCGTGTCCCCGATCAGGATATCGCCGTCCGATATGGTCTCGAGGCCCGCTATCATGCGCAGCAGGGTCGACTTGCCGCATCCCGAGGGACCCACGAGTACGACGAACTGGCCATCCTCGATGTCGATGTCGATGCCCTTGAGGGCCTCGACCATCCCGTAGAACTTTCTGGCCTGGTTTATGGCAACATTGGCCATGTGATCCTCCCAATATGAATGATGACAGCCTGTCAGACGGCAGAGGCGCCGAGGGCCAGAGAAAGACGTTGCGCCATGCGGTCGGCAAAACCCTCCGGCAGCACGCGGTCACTTTGACGCTGCGACGCGAGCCAGACCGGATCAGGAAAGGTCGGGTCGTCCCGGAACCGCGGCACGACATGGAAGTGCAGATGCGGCGCGCCAGTGCCGAGGGCAGCGATGTTGATCTTCCATGGCTGAAGCTCGGCCCGTAGCGCCTCCTCAAGCGCAATCACCGCAGAGATCACCGCCTGCCGGTCTTCGCCCGATAGATCTGTCAACTCGCTGACATGGTCGTTCCAGATGACACGGCACCAACCCTCAAAGCCGGTGTCATGCACGAGGACGATGCGCTGCCGCTCACCCTCCCACAGCCTGTGCTCGTTCAATCCCGCACAATGGGCGCAATTTTGGCTCGTCATGACAGCTCCTCCGTTGCGCAAAACATCATACGTTTATTTTTTGCTGTCAAACATATTATGTTATTGACAGAAACGTCTGATGGGTCTTTTCTCCGACCAGCGCACAGCCGGGCCGCCCAGACCAATCCGTGAGAACGGTCCGATGCGCTGAGGAGGAAAGATGATTTCAAGATTTGGGTTGATGGCGGCCGCTAGCGTGCTGGCCATCGCATCGTCGCCGGCCGTGGCCGTTGAACTCAATATCCTGGTGACGTCGGGCTATAGCCCCGCTGCAGGCTTCGTGCCGGCCGCCGAAATCCACCAGCGCCTTTACGAGGAATTCCAGCAGGAAAACCCCGATATCACGCTCAAATACGAGCTGCTCGATCCAGGCCCGACCGGGCTGCAGAAGCTGCTGACCCTGGCATCATCGAACAATCTGCCCGATGCCGTGATCGTCGATGGCCAGTGGATCGCGCGCCTCGTTCAGTCCGACGTCCTGCAGTCCCTCGACACCTATTGGCCGGCGGAAGACCGCGCCGATTTCCACCCTGCCGTGATCGATGCCGAAACGATCGACGGCAAGCCCTATGCGGTGATGTTCCAAACCGGCATGCGCGGGCTGCTTTATCGTCCGAGCACCCTGCAGGCGATCGGCCTCGACGAGTTTCCCAAAACCGTCGACGAGATGATGGCTGCGGCCGAACAGCTCAAGGCGCAGGGCATGAGCGCCGAAATGGTCCCGGCCAAGGCGACGGACGAACCTTCCACCATGCATATGCTGGCCATCTATTGGGGCCTCGGCGGTGAATTGGTCGATGCGGAAGGCGCCCCGATTTTCTTCGAGGGCGAGAATGCCGCCCATCTGGCCCAAGTCTATCAGATGTATCACGACCTGGTCGCCTCCGGCGCCATGCTCGCCGATGTCACCACCATGGACGAGGGCGCCCTGCGGCCATATTTCTACGGCGGCGAAGTGCTGGCCATCGGTGGCAGTTCTTCGGGCGTCAAGCAGATGTGGAGCGAACTTCCCGATCTCGAAAACGACATGTCGGTAGCCCCCTACCCCATGCCGGTGGCAGGAACCGAGCCGGTGACGATCCTCGGTGGCTTCGCTTATGGCCTGACGGTCAAGGATCCGGAGCGGGCGGAAGCTGCCTGGAAATTCATCGAGTTCATGACCGAGTCCGAAAACCTCGGTGAGGTGTGCGAGGCCCTTGGCATCCTGCCGGTGCGCAGCTCGATCTGGGAAAACAACACCTTCTTCTCCACCACGCCGATCATGCAGAGCTACCGCAAGCTCTATGATGGCAACATGAAGACGCGTCCGGCTGTTCCGATTTATACGGCAATTTCCTCGGCAATTTCCTCTCAACTTGCCGGGGTCATCAGCGGGGCGATCTCTCCCGAGGATGCCGTCCTTGCGGCGCGCGATGCGGTAATGCCCGAATACGAGCGCCAGACGACCCGCTGATCCGGTCGTCCGTAAACCCGGCATTGGCCGGCGAAGCGCCTCCACGCTTCGCCGGCAGGAGATATCCCATGACAACCGACATCCACGCGACAGGCGCCGCCCCTGCCCGGCGCGTCAGCGCCAGGCGCCCGAAATTCAGGCTCAACGGCTATTTCTTCTTCCTGTTTCCGGGGGTTGCCATCGTCCTGTCGATGACGCTTTTTCCCGCGCTCTACGGCATCTACATGAGCCTGACGAACATCAATCTGGGCTATGTCGGCTCGTCCTTCGTTGGCCTCGACAACTATGTTCGCTTCTTCACCTCACCCGACCTTGGCCTGATCGCGCGCAATACCGCGCTGTTCGTCGCCTGCTGCGTGGTCCTGCAAGCCTGCATTGGCCTTGCCGTCGCTATTCTTCTCAACCAGCGGCTGCCCGGGCACCAGATCATGCGGTCAATGACCATCCTGCCCTGGGTTTTGCCTTCGGTCGTTGTCGGTCTCGTCTTCCTCCAGATTTTCGGGGGCAGCCGCCTCGGCTTTGGCAATTACGTGCTCTCGCTCTTTGGCATCGGACAGCAATCCTGGTTCTCCGACCCCGTGCTGGCCATGACTATCCTGATCGCGGTGTGCACCTGGCGCGGCATCCCCTTCTCCGTGATCATGTTTCTAGGCGGCCTGCAGACCCTGCCACGCGACGCGTTTGAAGCCGCGACCATCGACGGCGCCTCGCGCTGGCAGCGCTTCCGCTACATCACCCTGCCAATGCTGCGCCCAATCATGCTGATCAGCGTCATCATGAGCACCGGCGGCGCGCTCAACAGCCTCGACATTCCGCTGGCACTGACCGGCGGCGGACCGGGCAATGCGACCGAACTGATTGCCATCTCGCTCTACAAGCAATCGTTCTTTCATCTCGACATCGGCTACGGCGCCACCATCGGCACCATCATGCTGATCGCCAATCTCGTCCTCATCATCCTCTATCTGGCGGTGCTGCAACCGCGGCGGGAGAATTGACATGACCATCGCGCAGCAGGGCGCCCCGAGGCGCCGCCCCGGCCGCGGTCCGCTCGATCCCAATCCGGTAGCCTATATCTTCTATCCGCTGCTCATTCTCGCCGTGCTTGGCCCATTGAGCTGGGCCCTGTTCGGCGGCTTCAAGAATGCCAACGAACTTTTCACCTATCCCCCGACCATCTGGCCGCGCTCGCCTACCCTGCAAAATTTCTTCGACCTCTTCCAGCGGCTCGGCTTCGGCAATTACATCTGGAACACGGTCATCGTGTCGTTCTTCACGGTGCTGTTCACGCTGTTCTTCGGTGGGCTTGCCGCCTATGCGCTGTCCCGCTGGGATTTTCGCTACAAGAACGTGCTGCTTGTCGCCCTGCTCGGCCTGCAGCTCATTCCGAGCACGGTGAACATCGTTCCATACTACATGATCATGAACCAGTTGGGCCTGCTCAACACCCACGCGGCCCTCGTGATCATCTACACGGCCACGCACATTCCGATCACGGTCTGGGTGCTCAAGGGCTTTTTCGACACCGTGCCGCGCTCGCTCGACGAGGCGGCGGCCATCGATGGCTGTTCGAAATGGCGCACCTATTGGAGCATCATCATGCCGCTCAGCCTGCCGGGGCTGTCGGTCGCCGGCTTCCTCATCTTCGTCTCTGCCTGGTCGGAATTCCTCGTGCCGCTGGTCATCGCCAGCAACAAGGATGTGGCCGTGGCCAGCGTCGGTCTCTTCACCTTCTTCGGTCCGGATTCCTCGATGTCTTATCCGGCCCTGCTCGCGGCCACCCTGGTGACCGTCATCCCCGTCGTGATCGGCTATTTCTTCGCGCAACGCTACATCGTCTCGGGCCTCACGGCCTTTGCCGAGAAGTGACTGCGCTCCCATTCAAGGCGTCCGCGACGCCCTCATGGAGTATTTGACTTGATTGACCTTAAAGGAGCGACTGCCCTGGTGACGGGCGGCACGTCGGGCATCGGCCTCGCCACGACCAGGGCCCTGCTGGCCCGCGGTGTGAACGTGGTGGTGAATGCCCGTCGGCCCAAGGAGCCGGTTTTGGCTGAATTGGCCGACGCAGGGACCGCCGGGGCACGCTGCGTGTTCTTGGCAGGCGACGCCAGCCAGCCTGAGACGGCGCCACTTCTGGTCGAAAAGGCGAAGGCCGAGTTCGATCGCCTGGACATCGTGGTCCATGCCGCCGGCGGTCCCGCCCCCGGAACTGCGCTCAATATTTCACCCGAAGACTGGATGGCGGCCTTCGCCGTCCATGTGCACTCGACCTTCCATCTGTTCCGCGCCGCCCACCCGCTGCTCGCGCTGCGCGGCGGGTCGATGACGCTGCTGTCGTCGGCCGCCGCTTTGCGTGGATGTCCGGGCACGGTTGCCTACCAGGTGGTCAAGGCATCGCTGATCCAGATGGCGCGGGCCTTGGCTCGGGATCATGCGGCCGAGAACATCCGTGTGAACTGCGTCGCCCCCGGCATCATCCGCACGCCCTTCCAGGCTGCCATGACCGAAGAAGCACGTCGCAATAACCTCGCCAACCGAATTCCCCTCGGCCGCGAGGGCCAACCCGAGGACGTGGCTTCGCTTATCATCCAACTGAGCGAGAACGATTTCATCACCGGCGAGACCTTCGCCATCGATGGCGGCATGTCCATGCGCATGGTCTGATCGACCGCACCACGCGACATCCCCAACCCCATTCCTGGCGGCACGCCCGCCAAATTATTGACCGGAGAATAGAGTGTCAGACATCAAGCTGGCTGTTTTCACAAAGCCCTGGAACGATGCGATCGAGGCCGTCGCTGATCGCATGGCGGCCCTCGGGGTCGAGGGCATCGAACTTCCTATCCGCCCGGGCTACCAGGTGGCACCCGACAATGTCGCCGAAACCCTGCCACGCGCCGTAAAAGTGCTGGCGGAGCGCGGTCTGTCGATCGCCAGCGTTGCTGCGCCGCTCGACGATGCCATTATCAGGGCATGCGGCGACAATGGCATCTCGATTGTGCGCACCATGGTGGGGATTGACCTGAGCAAGGCGCGATATGCCGACACCATCGCGCAACACCGCGCCCGTTATGACGAACTGCTGCCCTTGCTCGACGAGACCGGCGTGCGGATTGGTGTGCAGAACCACTCCGGCAACTGCATCGGCAGCGCTATCGGCCTCTTTCACCTGATGGAAAAATACGATCCGCGACACGTCTGTGCCATCCTGGACATGGCCCATTGCGGCATTGCCGGTGAGCCGATCGAATTGTCCGTCGATCTGCTGTGGGACCGCATTCCGGGCCTCATCAACTTCAAGAACGCCTTCCGCAAACGCGTGAACGGCCCGGAAGAGGCCGAGGCCGTGTTCGAGACCCATTGGACCACAGGCCCCAACGGTGCCTACTCCTGGTCTCAACTGGTGGCTGAATTGCGCCGTCGCAATTTCAGCGGCTGGTTCGTGCTGCCGGGCGAATATTCCGATCCCGCAGGACAGCCCCAACGTATGGGCGACGACGTCTTGCCCTATCTCGCATCCGATGTGGCCTACTTGCGCCGGCTCACCGACGCCGCCTGGCAGAACTGAAATCTGGGACAAAAATGATCACTGACCGCAAAGTCCGCATCTGCATCATCGGCGCCGGCAATATGGCGAACAATGTGCATTATCCTTCGCTCGCCTGCTTCGACGACGTCGAGATCGTAGGCGTGCTCGAGACGCGCGCCGAACGCCTCAACGCCACCTGCGACAAGTTCGGCATCCCCGAAACTGCCCGCTTCCTGCTCGGTCTCGACACCGACTATCAAACGGTCCTGACCGACCTGAAGCCCGATGGGGTCTATGTCATCGGCCAGCCCGAGATCATGTACCCCATCTGGCACTGGTGCCTCACCAACGGCTTCAACCTCTACATCGAAAAACCGATGGGCCTGACCACGCACCAGGCAGAGGCGCTGGCCTATCTCGCCGAAAGCAGGGGGCTGATCACCCAGGTCAGCCACCAGCGGCGCACCGCGCCGGTCCTGATTCAGGTTCGTGACCGTCTGCTCGAAAAGGGGCCGGTCGTGCACGGGGTCGTCGAGTTCTTCAAATGCGATCCGACGCCCATGCTGATCGCCAGGGATCGCATGATGGACGATGGCACCCATGCCATTGATACCGCCCGCTGGATCTGCGGCGGCGAAGTGGTCAAGGTTGAGAGCGAATGCCGCCGGATCGGCGTTCCAGACATCAACTGGTTTTCAGCCACCCTGCATTTCGACAATGGCTCTTCGTGCCAGGTTGTGTGCAACTGGGCGTCGGGCCGGCGGGTATTCCGTGCCCAAATTCACGTCCCTGGCGGTTATGCCGATGTGGAAGTCGAGTCAGAAGCGCATATCTATCTCGACAACGACTACAAGGGTGAAACATTGACAACCCAGGACGCAGCCGGAAGCGATCAGAACTTCGTCTTCGGCGGTTTCGCTGCTAAGAACCGGGAATTCATCGACTCCCTCAAATCGGGGACGGACTTGTGTTCTTCTCCATTCCGCGACACGGTCAAGACGATGCGGGTTTGCCAGACGATCCTGGCACAGGCCCAGGCCGCTGGCGTCTAGGCACCACTGAGGCAAAGCGAGCAACGCTACATGGAAAATACCGCGCCCACCGCCAAGGTGAGAGAACTCAGATCAAACCTGCACCTGACGGTGGCAAGCGAACTGGGCATGGATATTGTGTCCGACCGCATGCCGGTAGGCGAGCTCGTCCCGTCTGAGCCGGAACTTTGCGCGCGGTTCGGGGTCAGCCGGACCGTCGTTCGCGAGGCGGTAAAACTCTTGGCTTCCAAGGGACTGCTCAAGACCGGCTCCGGCATCGGCACCTGGGTCCTGCCTACCAATGAGTGGAATTTTCTCGACCCCATGGTGTTTTCATGGGTGCAGCAAAGCGGGGACGCGGCGAGCAAGCTGCAGCACCTCTTTGCCTTCCGTTCGGCGATCGAACCGGCAGCCGCCGCCGAGGCGGCCAAGAAGGCGACGCTCGAACAGCTCTATGCCCTGGAATCGGCGCTCGAAGTCATGTCCAACGCCAAGACCGACTTCGACAAGTGGGTGGAAGGCGATATCGCCTTTCACACCGCGCTTTACACCGCGTCCAACAACGTCTTCATGGCCCCTCTGGCCAATCTCTTCCGCCAGTATTTCCAGATGAGCTTCCGTGTTTCGAGCTCGAATTTTCACCACCAGCATTGCTTGCAGGAGCACCGCGATGTTTTTGAAGCCATACGCGCTCGGGACTCGCGAGGTGCGTATGTGGCGGTCAGAACCTTGCTTGAGCATGCCGACGAAGATGTCCGCACTGTCCTGGCCGGAACATCCGATAAAGGCAAAGTCTAGCTGCTGACAGGTTAATCTGACTGCGGTTCTAACACGCCAACGGCATCATCCTGGCGACCATATTGGCTGGGTGGTATGCCGGTGAATTTGGAAAATGCCACGCTGAAGGCACTGGCGGACCCGTACCCCACACGTTTGGCGATTTCCTTGATGCCCCCATCGCGGCGCCGCAGCATGTTCTTGGCGAGAGCCATGCGCCAGGACAGCAGATATTCCATCGGAGCCATGCCCGTCTGCTTCTGAAACCGATCGAAGAATACGGAGCGCGACATGGTCGCGGCACTCGCCAATTCGTCCACAGTCCATGTCCTTGAAGGCGCCTCATGCAAAAGACGGATGATGGGGCCAAGGTGCTTGTCCGCCAAGCCACGAAGCAGCCCAGGCGTTTCCAGGCCCGCCGCATCCGAACGAAGAGCCTCTATCAAAAGCAATTGCAGCAGACGCTCGAGCACAATGCTCTTGGCGGCTCGCTCTGCTTTCGCCTCCTCGCGGATCATCCGTACAAGGTCGGTGAGGCGGGCCTGACCGCGGATAAGCAGCAGACAAGGCAGCAAGGCAAAGACAAGAGTCGTGTCGGGCGTTCCGAACGCGAGCCGCCCGATCAGGACACGCATATTGGGTAATCCTGAAGGATCGCCGTGACGCGTTTCATCGCCGATCTTGGTGACCCGCAACGGATCTTCGCCATCGTCCGGCTCGTCATCGCTGACCATGGTGAACCTATAGGCCGCTGGGATGAGGACAAAGTCATCCGCTTCCAGGCGGATATCGGGCTGACTGTTGATCGACAGTTTTGTCGACCCTTCGAGAATGACCGCGAAGAAGGGACTGCCATCTCCGGCGCCGTCCACGCGCCAGTGACCAGACCCGCTCGCCGTCTTGGAGAACGGCAAGCTGGGCTGCAGCATTGTCACGATTTCGGCTAGCGGGTCGATCATTCGGACGATCTCTAACGTAATCCGGATGATGCATTATAGTAGGTCCGAGACTGATGGTCCACATGAGCGGGGTATTCACCCAAAGGACATTCGTATGAAAACCGTACTCATCACCGGCTGCTCTTCCGGCTTCGGTCTGGACATTGCCAAGCACTTCCTCGAACAAGGCTGGAAGGTCGTGGCGACGATGCGGTCTCCAAGGCCCGAACTTCTGCCGGCATCCGACAACCTGGTCGTGCTACCGCTGGACGTCACCGATGAGGCAAGCGTTCACAATGCGGTCGAGGCCGCCGGTCCGATCGACGTGCTGGTCAACAATGCCGGCATCGGCTGGCTCAATGCGCTCGAGGGAACGCCGATCCACGTTGCCCAGTCGATCTTCGAGACCAATACCATCGGAACCATGCGCATGGTACGCGCCGTCCTTCCTCAATTCCGCGCGCGTGGGACCGGGCTCATCATCAACGTGACATCGAGCGTCACCATGAAGCCGCTGCCCTTGCTTTCCGTCTATACGGCCAGCAAGGCCGCAGTGAACGCTTTCACCGAATCCCTGGCGCTCGAACTCGCTCCCTTCGGGATCGCGGTCAAAATCGTTCTGCCCGGCGCCGCACCCGACACCAGTTTCGGCAGCAACGCGATGGCGCTCCTGACGGCCAATGGGGGGTTCCCGCAAGCCTATTCGGATTTCGCCAATGACGTCATCTCCGCCATGCGCACCCCCGGCGCGCCCAAGACCCTGTCCTCGGATGTCGTCGAGGCTGTGTGGCGCGCTGCTATTGATCCGTCTGCACCCATGCGCATCCCCGCTGGCACCGACGCCGTCGCCTTGGACCACTAGCACATTTGTCCCTGGCGCAGGTTATGGCGTCTGCGTCAGGGGCACGAACTGTTCAAGAAGCGGCAATGGGCTGCCGCTGCTTTAATCCTTGCTGCTCTCCAACCGGAACATGTCACCGCCTTCGCCAATCGAGATCAGGCCGGTCTTCGAATAGAGGTCCAGCTTTGCCCGTGTGTCCGCGATGTCGAGATTGCGCATGGTGAGCTGACCGATACGATCGGCGGGAGAGAATGGGGCGTCCTCGACCTTTTCCATGCTCAGCCGTTCAGGGGCATAGGTGAGGTTCGGGCTTTCGGTGTTGAGGATGGAATAGTCGTTGCCGCGACGCAGCTCGAGGGTCACATCGCCGGTGATGGCATTCGCCACCCAGCGCTGGGCCGTCTCGCGCAGCATCAGGGCCTGGGAGTCGAACCACCGGCCCTGGTAGAGCAGGCGCCCGAGACGCAGGCCGTTGATACGGTACTGCTCGATGGTGTCCTCGTTGTGGATGCCGGTCACGAGCCGCTCGTAGGCGATGTGCAGCAGCGCCATGCCCGGCGCCTCGTAAATGCCGCGGCTCTTGGCCTCGATGATGCGGTTCTCGATCTGGTCGCTCATGCCCAGGCCATGGCGGCCACCAATGGCATTGGCTTCGAGCAGCAATGCCACGGGGTCGGCATAGGTCTGGCCATTGAGCGCCACCGGCTGGCCCTCGACAAAGCGGATCACAACCTTCTCAGCCTTCACCTCGCAATCGTCGCGCCAGAACGGCACGCCCATGATCGGGCTGACGATCTTGATGCCGCTGTCGAGGCTCTCGAGGTCCTTCGCTTCGTGCGTCGCCCCGAGGATGTTGCTGTCGGTGGAATAGGCCTTTTCAGCGCTCATCTTGTAGGCGAAGCCGTTCGCCGTCAGGAAGGCCGACATTTCCGACCGACCGCCCAGTTCGTCGATGAATTCCTGGTCGAGCCAAGGCTTGTAGATGCGCAGGTTGGGGTTGGTCAGGAGGCCATAGCGGTAGAAGCGCTCGATGTCGTTGCCCTTGAAGGTCGAACCGTCACCCCAGATATTGACCCCGTCCTCTTTCATCGCCGACACCAGCATCGTGCCCGTGACAGCGCGACCGAGCGGCGTCGTATTGAAATAGGTCAACCCGCCGGTCGAGACATGGAAAGCGCCCGACTGGATGGCTGCGATACCCTCATGCACCAACTGGGTGCGGCAATCGACGAGGCGCGCATTTTCGGCACCGAAATCCATGGCCTTGCGCGGGATCTCGTCATAGTCCGCCTCGTCGGGCTGGCCGAGATTGGCGGTGTAGGCATAAACCTTCGCGCCCTTCAGCTTCATCCAGAGCAGAGCTGCACTCGTGTCGAGGCCGCCCGAGAAGGCGATGCCGACCTTGTCGCCCTTGGGCAGGCTCTTCAGAATTGTGCTCATATATCTTCTCCGGTGGGATCTAAGTGGCGGCGCAGCGCTTTGATAAAGGCGCGAGTAGCAAATTTCCTGAGGTGCGCCTAGCGTCCGATCGGCACTCTGCGGTGTCTGGCGTGCACCAATCTCATATCAGGTTTCGACACCAAGCCACGAGACCGTCTCCAGCTCACCTCACGTGTTTCATCGGAAAACGATCATGCTTCAGCTCTTTCGAACCACCTTGGTTTGTTTTATCGCCACGTCCGGGTTTTGCTGCAATGCGGTTCACAGCCAGGAAGCATCCAATGTAGCAGCTTTGGGTGACACCGGAATTCCGGGAGCGGACCCGAGCGTTATTCACACACGGGACGGATATGTCGCAATTGAGTCACGCCGCGGCCATGCGCTCCTTGTTCGGGTAGCATCCAGCCTTGAGGACCTGGCGGAGGCTCGCGCTGTCCGCATCTGGTTCGATCGGGATCGCTTGGGCGAAATCTGGGCGCCCGAAATCGTGTTCAGGAACGGACGCTACAGCGTCTATTTCGCCGCTGGCGTGGGCAGCGATCATCGTATGTACGAAATCTCGTCGGCTAAGCCCGATGCTGGCTACGGAGATGCTTCCGAGGTCCTCCTCCCTGAGGACAAATGGGCCATCGACGGCCTGCCCTTCATTTTCGATGGGGTCGACTACTTCGTATGGTCAGGCTGGCAAGGGGACACCGACGTTCGACAGGATATTTTCATCGTTCGCCTGAATGGAGATGGCAGGCCCGAGGGCTCGCGCAGCCTGATTGCATCTCCCGACCAGCCCTGGGAAAATGTCGCCGGAGAGACGCCATCTATCAATGAAGGTCCTCAGCCAATTATCGACCCCGCCGGCCAGCTCCATATCGTTTATTCGGCGAATGGCTCGTGGGGGCCTAACTACTGCCTTGCGGACCTGCGCCTCGCACCCGGCGGCGATCCAATGGACGCAAGTGCCTGGGCCAAGTCGCAGGGATGCCAGTTCGGTGCCAACCCAAAGACATTAGCCGAGGGGGCAACACTGGCGACGCGCGCAAAGGGCGTCGGCCACCACAGCTTCGTTCTCAGCGACGGAAATCCCGAAAACAGCGAAGAGGCCAGCGCACCCATGCCGTTTCTATATCATGGCGTTCCAGCCGATATGGAGCCATCGAACTTCTGGGCAGCGCGAATGTGGTTCATTGGAACCTACCAATGGGTCCCGGACGTCACGTACATTCGGGGCGAAAAACCAGATGGTGGATGGGGTCTCAAGTTCACTGAATGATCCAGCTGAAAATTCCCAGCGGTCATCCGGGTCCATCTCTTCACCCCCCGAACATTAGTCTTAAACAATTCTTAACCAAGAAAATGCACGCTCAAACAAATGATATAGTTAGTATTTCTTGGATCTTTCTTCCTCTATCAAATCGCCATCCCGGCAGACCAACCCATAGATAAACTGGCTGATCGGCAATACCGGACGGCACAAAGGTATTTAACCTCATACCCGACGATTTTGAGTGCGGCCGAAGATGAAAAAGTGCGAAACGGCCAATCCATCCAACCGTCATCGTATCTTGGAAGCCGCGCCGACTTCCGTTCTGCCCGCCATGCGCGCGGCATTGCTCGGCTGCGTAGTGTGCAGCACTGCGGCCCCGGCTCTCGCCCAAACCTATGTTTGGACAGGCGGCGGGGTGACGGATGACTGGTTCGATCTGGCCAACTGGGATTCGGGCCTGATACCGGACGCCACCACCGCAGTCGGCCTCGGGACGGGCAGCGTTGTGGTCATCTCCGGTGGCAACGCCGAAGGCGATTTGGTCGACCTCCAGCCCGGCGCCACGGCCACGGTGACCGGCACGGGCACATCTTTGACGACGACGGAAACACGTCTTACCGGCGGAAGCTTCAACATCGAAGATGGCGGCCTCGTCACCAATAGTAGCGGCATTGTCGATGGCCTGGTTATCGTCACCGGCACCGATGCGGGCGGCAATGCGTCGACCTGGATCAACAACGACTATTTTGTCATCGGCGAACAAGACGCCGGCACGCTGCAAATTCTTGCCGGTGGCCAGGTCATCGTCAATACCGATGCCAATCTTGGTTACAATTTCCACGGCGAAGCCTTGGTCTCGGGGGGCGGCTCCTCCTGGGAAAACACGGGAAGGCTGACAATTGACAACGGCCGCCTGCGCATCGAAGATGCGGGGAGCGTTTCGAACACCGTGGGCGTGATCGGCAATTCCAACCTCGGCGAGGTGATCGTGTCGGGGCCGGGCTCACAATGGACCAGCTCCGATCAATTGGTTGTCGGTAATTACGCCACCGGCACAATGCGCGTTGAAAACGGCGCCACAGTCCTCAGCTATCAAGGCTATGTCGGCGCTGCCAATGGCGTCAGCGGCACCGCTGTCGTCACGGGAAACGGTTCGAGCTGGCAGGTTACTGATTCCTCCCTCACCCTGGGCAATTATGGCCAGGGCTCCCTTACCATCGAAGATGGGGGAGTGGTTTACGCCAATCAAGGCGTCCTGCTTGGCATGTCTGACGCCAATGCCCTCGGAACCTTGCTCGTCACTGGCACGCCCGGCCATGTCGGCATTCTGGAAACGAGCGAGATCAGAGGCGGCCAAGGACTGGCCGACGTCACCATCGATGGCGGCATTGTGCGCGCGCTGGGGGACGACGCCTTCTTCTTCTACAACTTCGGCAACCAGCAGGTAACACTGGGGCCCGCCGGCGGCACTGTCGACACCAATGGCCATAACATTGGCATCTCTCCCGTGCTGGCCGGGTCAGGCAGCCTGGTAAAGGCCGGCGCCGGCACGCTGACCTTGACCGGAGAGAACACTTATCTTGGCGGCACGACGATCACGGCCGGCACCTTGCGGCTTGGCAATGGTGGCACATCGGGACGCATTCTGGGTGATGTGAGCAATGACGGCGTTCTGGCCTTCAACCGCTCGGATGCAGTGACCTTTGCCGGGGCGATTACTGGAACCGGTGGCGTCAGCCAGATCGGCACCGGAACAACGACTTTGACCAGCGACAGCTCCGGCCTCTCGGGCGGTTCACGGGTGCAGAACGGCATCTTGTCGGTCAATGGCATTCTGGGCGGCACGCTGGAGGTTCATGGCGGCAGACTGCAAGGCATCGGCAGGGTTGGCACCACCACCAATCTTGCCGGTGGCACCATCGCGCCGGGAAATTCGATCGGAACGCTGACCATCGCCGGCAATTACCTGGGCAGTGGCGGCACGCTCGAAATCGAAACTGTTCTCGGCGATGACAGTTCGACAACGGACCGCCTGGTGGTAACCGGCGATACATCGGGCAGCACCAATGTGCGGGTAATCAATCTCGGCGGCGCCGGCGCGCAAACTGTCGAAGGTATCAAGATCGTGGATATCGGCGGGATTTCGGCCGGTAGTTTCAGGCTTGTTGGCAGTTACACATTCGAGGGAGATCCGGCCGTCGTCGGAGGAGCCTATGCCTACCGCCTCTACCGAGGCGGTGTGACGACCCCGGCCGACGGAGACTGGTACTTGCGCTCCTCCTTGATCGATGCCGGCACGCCGCTCTATCAGGCAGGCGCGCCTATCTACGAGGCCTATGCGACGGTCCTGCAAAGCTTCAACACGCTCGAAACCCTGCAGCAACGCGTCGGCAATCGAAGCTGGACGGCTGGTATGGTGGATATCGGCGCCGTTCCAGAAGCGGCCCAGGCCAATAGCGGCATCTGGGGCCGGGTCGTCGCCGGCCACGGCCGGACCATTCCCAAATCCAGCACGACCGGCGCCAGCGTTGACAGCACCGTCTGGCAATTACAGGCCGGCACCGATGGCGATTTGCTTGTGGACGAGAACGGCAGGCTGACCGGCGGTCTTTCCCTGCGCTACGGCACCGTTTCCGCGGACATATCCTCGGCCTTCGGCCAGGGCACGATCGGCAGCACCGGCTATGGCTTCGGTGGATCGCTGACCTGGTATGGTCAGTCAGGCTTTTATCTCGACGCCCAGGCCAATCTCACCTGGTACGACAGTGGACTTTCCTCGACCACTGCCAACAGGAGCCTGGTCTCCGGCAATAAAAGTTTTGGTTATGCGATGGGGCTCGAACTGGGCCAGCAGATCGCACTCCGCCCCAACTGGTCGGTAACCCCGCAGGCACAACTGATCTATTCGGCCCTCGATTACGACGATTTCACCGATGTCTTCGGCGCTGCCGTGGCCCTGACGAACAGGACAGACCTCAAGGCGCGCCTTGGTCTTTCGGCCGACTACCAGACCGCCTGGACCGATGAGGCCGGCCAAACGAGCCGCCTCCATACCTACGGCATTGCCAATCTTTATTATGACATCTTGCCCGAAACGGCGACCAACCTCGCCGGCGCCAGGCTTGTCCGCGAAGAGGAGGCTCTCTGGGGCGGCCTGGGCCTCGGCGGCACCTATAGCTGGGCCGATGACAAATTGGCCCTGCACGGCGAAGCCATTGTCGATACCAGCCTCGCCGGTTTCGGCAACAGCTACCACGTCTCCGGAACGCTAGGACTAAACATTAGGTTCTAGGGCATTTGCCGCAGAACAAGGTTGCAAAAAGCGTTTCCAAAACACGGCACGTCATGCCTGCGGAAGCGGGAATCTCTTTGCATGGACGCAGAGGTCCCCGCTCTGGCGGGCGTGACATCGTGCGAAGGGGCGGCCCGTCCTACCCCTTCACGCCAGCCGAGAGCATGATCGCCTGCGTCACCCGGCGCTGGAAAATCAGATAGACCACCGCCACCGGCAGGCCCGCCACCACGGCCGAGGCCATCAGCTTGCCATAGACGATGCCATAGGCGTCCTTGACCTGGGTAATGCCCACCGGCACGGTCATCGTCGCCTCGCCCGTCGCGGCAAGGAAGGGCCAGAGGAAGCTATTCCACGCCCCGATAAAGGTGATGATACCAAGCGAAGCGGTGACACCCCAGTTCATCGGCAGATAGATGCGGAACAGGATCTTCAAATGCCCCGCAGAATCCATCTGCGCCGCCTCGCGAAACTCCTTGGGCACCGAGTCAAAGAACTGCTTGTAGACGATGATCACCACTGGAACGATCAGCTGCGGCAGGATGATACCGGCCCAGGTATTGAGCAGCTTGAACTGCGCCATGAGCACAAAGTGGTTCACGATCAGCGCCTGCATCGGCACCATGAAACAAGCGAGAATAAGCATATAGATCACACGCCGCCCGGGGAAATCGAGCTGGCTCAGCGCATAGGCGCAGCCGGCCGAGGAGACGATCACCAGCGCGGTGATAACAAGCGAGGTCACCATCGAGTTGATGTACCAGATGCCGATATTGGTGTTGTTCCAGATGTGGATATAGCTGTCGAAGACGACACGATTAGGGATCAGCGAATTGCTCCCCGAAATCACCTCGCCATCCGGCTTTATGGACGTAATGACGGCCCAATAAATCGGAAAGAACGAGCCGAGCGCCACGAGGATGGTGATGACGGTGAGCACCAGCCCGATCATGTCGATGGGGCCATCGCCCCGGCTGCGCGCTGCCGAAACGGCCTCGCGGTTGGGAAGGGCTTCGGCGCTCATTTCTCACCTCGTGCACGCAGGAGCTGGTATTGCAGCACCGACAGGATGATGATCATCAGGAAGAGCAGCATGGCGGCCGTCGCGGCCTCGCCGCCCTTGTTCTGCTGGAAGGCCAGCTTGTAGACATATTGAACCAGCGTGATCGTCGCATCCTGCCGCCCGCCGATCGAGAACAGGTAGACCTGGTCGAAAATCTTGAGCTGCGCGATGAGCTGGATCGTCAGCACCAGCGCCGTCACCGGCCAGATCAGCGGCCAGGTAATCTTTTGGAACTGCCGCCACCGCCCGGCACTATCGAGCGATGCCGCCTCGTAAATCTCCGGCGAGATGTTCCGGAGCCCAGCTATGAACAGCAGAATATTGAACCCCATGGTCCACCAAATGGTGACGAAAGCGACCGTAGGCATGAAGAGCGGAATGGTGCGCGTCAGCGAGATCGGCTTGCCGCCATTGAACAGCGCCACAAAACCCTGCACGAGCCCATATTGCACGTCGATGATCCAGTTCCAGGTGAGGAACACCACCGAAACCGGCAGGATATAGGGCAGGAAGAAGCAGGCGAGCACAAAGCCCTGCACCGGCCCCTTCAACCGGTTCACTGCGAGGGCAATGACCAGCGAAATCAGCGTATTGGGAATAACCGTCAGCAGCACGAAATAGGCGGTGTTCCAAAAGGCCTGGTGAAACAGCTTGTGGCTGAGGATTTTCACGTAATTGTCCCAGCCGACCCAGTCGCCCGTCCCGATCAACGGCGCCTCGGTGAAGCTGAGCATGGCCATTTGGATCGTCGGCCAGACAAAGAGCGCGCCATAGATGAGCACGAACGGGCCCACCAGCAGCAGCGCAACCAGATATTCCTGCCTTTTGTCCCTGAGCATCTTTGGCCTCCCATCCAAACACAATAACCAGACCAGCACCTCCCCCTTGATGGGGGGAGGATGGGAGGGGGTGACCGAAGCCACCCCCATGCTCAATCAGAGCTGACCGTTGAGATCATCCCGCATCTGCACGGCGGCATCAGCAGGCTCGATTTCGCCAGTCGTGGCTGGATTAATGAAGTTGCTCCATGCGTCGCCCAGCGGGGCAGCGGGACCAGCCAGGATCGTGCGCGGATCGAACACGGCTGTGTCAGCGAACCCTGCATAATCCGACTGCGGCTTCAGCGCCTTGAATTCAGCGCTTTCACGCACGGCGTTGAAGGCCGGGATATGGCCCGCGCCAGCCCAATCGAGCGAGTGCTGGTCCATCCAGGCGATGACCTTCATGACCGCAGCGCGCTTGTCGGCATCGGCTTCCTTGCCCGAATTTGCCGGAACGACGAATGCATGCGAGTCAGACCATGCGGCCTTGTTTTCGAACAGCGTCGGCAGTTCCACCGCACCCCATTCGAACAGTTCACCCTTGGCATGGAGGTCGACCATGGTCGGCACTTCCCAATTGCCCATGATGAAGAACGGCGACTGGCCTGAGGTAAAGAGCGCCAGCGCAGCCGGGCTTTCAACCTGAACCGGCGTATAGCCGCTATCAACCCAGCCCTTCACCACATCAATGGCATTGGTCAGCTTGGTGAGATCTTCGTCAGTCGGGAAGAATCCACCGGCATCGGCATCAAACATGGTGCCGCCCTGCTGGCCGAAGAGCGAATAGATGGTGCGGTAGCGATCGCCCGTCGGGGTCGAAATGCCGTACTTCCCATCCTTGGTGAAGTCAGCCAGGATCTTGTTGAAATTCTCGAGTCCATCGAGCCCGGCCGGCAACCCATCGTCGCCGATCAGGCCGGCTTCGGCGAGCATATCCTTGTTGTAGTAGAGAATGAGGCCATGCTGGTCGAACGGCACGGCATAGCGTGTGCCATCGACCTTGCCGGCGTCGGACGCAGCCTGGGTGAAATCGGCATCGGAAATACCGGCCCCGGACATGTCCTCGTCGGTGATTTCGGAGAGCGTGCCGCTATCGACAGCCAGCGGAATGCGGCTCAGGTGATAGGTGGCGATATCGGGACCTTCGCCAATGGCCGAGGAGGTCTGCAGCTTGGTGTAGAACGGCGTACCCCATTCCAGCGTCGTGCCCTGGATCTGGATTTCGCCTTCGTGCTCCTTGTTAAAGCCGTCGATCAGCGCCTTCATGCGCACGCCGTCGCCGCCTGCCAGAAAATCCCACCAGACCACGGTCTGCTGCGCCGCAGCGGCATGCGTCAGCGCCATCAGCGCCGTCGACACCAGAGCCAATCGCTTCAAAGACAGTCTCATAACATCTTCCTCCCAAAACATGCCCAATGCATGTGTTCATCCGGCTGGAGCGGCGCTTTGCTTGTTTTCCGTCCAGCAGAAATTCTACTCAATCGGCGTGGTAGGCCTTCCCTTCGGCATCGAAGAGATGCACCGCCGAGCCATCGATCTTGAGCCGTACGGGCGCACCGGCTTCCAGCGTCGACTTGCCGATATCGTCGCCAACAATGACGGTGCCGTCTTCAAGTCGCGTATGGATCAGCGTCCGATCCCCCAGCCGCTCGACGAGCGCAATGGTCCCGGCAATCTCGCCATCTACTGCCACGCGCAGCGATTCCGGCCGCACCCCAAAAGTCAGCCCCTGCCCCAAAGTCGGGGCCACCGAAGTCGCAATCGTCGTCGGAATGGTCGAACCGCCCGCCGTCACCACGACCCGCCCTCCAACATCGGCCAGCGCCGTCACCGGCAAAAAGTTCATCGAGGGCGAACCGACAAAGGCCGCCACGAACCGGCTCGCCGGCTTGGAATAGACCTCCATGGGCGTACCGATCTGCTCGACCTTGCGGTTGTTCATGACGACAATCCGGCTCGCCAGCGTCATGGCCTCGGTCTGGTCATGCGTCACGAAAATCATGGTCGTGCCGATGCGCTGGTGCAGCTGCGCCAGTTCCACGCGGGTACGGACACGCAGCCCCGCATCGAGATTGGATAGCGGCTCATCGAGCAAAAACGCATCGGGCTCCCGCACAATGGCGCGGCCGATGGCAACACGCTGCCGCTGCCCGCCCGAAAGCTGCGCCGGCCGCCGATCAAGCAATTGCCCGATTTCGAGCACCCGCGCCGCTTCATCAACGCGCCGGTTGATCTCCGCCTTGTCGGTGCCGACATTTTCGAGCCCAAAACTCATGTTCTGGCGCACCGTCATATGCGGATAGAGCGCATAGTTCTGGAACACCATGGCGACGCCACGCTGATTGGGCGGCAACTGGTCCACCCGGCGCTCGCCAATATGGATCTCGCCCGCATTGACCGCCTCGAGCCCGGCAATCATCCGCAGCAGCGTCGACTTTCCGCAGCCCGAAGGCCCGAGGAAGACGATGAACTCGCCCGAGCGGATATGCATGCTGACGCTGTCCAGCACCTGCACGGCGCCATAAGACTTGCTGACATCCCGAAGGACAATATCGGCCATCTCTTTCCTCCTCTTCGTTCCAGCGCAGCTTTGCTGTCTTCCGGTCACGCGCCACTCACTCAGCGGCCTGCATCCTCGCCCCACCCACGGAGCCCCCCCTCGCCCCTTGCGGGAGAGGGACCGGAATTTCTTCGTTCAGAAGAAATTCCAGGGTGAGGGGTCTGCGATCTCTCCTCCGGATGAGGAGTCTTCGACGAGATCGCCTACCCCTCATCCGCCCACGGGCACCTCAGGTCACATCGTGCCCTTATCCACCGGCAACTCCGCCGCCGTCGTCACGAGCCCATCGAACAGCGCCGCCGCCACCGGATCGGCCCCGGCCTTCTCCCGCAGCAGCCGGAACGTCGTCGCGACAACCCCGCCACGGCCAACCCGCTTCTCGCCAATGATCGCCGCCGGCTTGTGCACCCAACCGCAAACCATCCCCGAGATGACATTGTTGCCAAACTCCCAGGGCCTGAACCCGGTAAGAAGGTGATGCGGCACGACATCGGAGAACGAGAGATCAAAGATCGGCCCGCCCGGAATGTCCGCAAATGCCCCCTCGCGGCGCACCCACGAGAACCCGGCAATCCAGTCACCACGCCAGATCGTGCCATCGCGTTCAACGAGGCTGATCCCCGGCAGATGCTGATCCAAACTCGGCCGGAACTTCTTGCCATCAGCCACAATCGAGCGATGCGGCAATTCCCCAAGCGGCATGTCGGTGCGGAGGTTCTTGTTCGTCTCCACCGTTCCATCGGCCAGAATGAGATACCGCGCGCCCGCCTTGATGGCTTCGACATCGTCGCCATCGACAGCATGCACCAGCACCACATCGGCCTCGGCAGCCGGTACCACACGGTAGCCGAGGCCGCTGGCATAGCTTGCGAGGGAGGAATCGGCGGCAGCGATGGAGGGTCGCCCGGCCGTATCGCGCTTGGCATAAAGCGCGATCTCGCAAGTGTTGCGCGAGAGGACCGATCCATTGGCCTCCAGCACAAATTCTATGGACAGCACCCGATTGCCGCCGCCCGCAGGCAGGGCAAAACCAATCTTGCCGAGATCAGCCGTCGATACCTTGCCCGTTGCCGGCACATCGACCGAACCCGAAACCTCGCCGCTCCAGCGCAGCACCGCGCCGGCCGGAATGGAGAGACCACCGGTCCCGATTTTCAGCTCGATATCAAGCGTTTCACCCAGATAAGCCGAGTAACGCGCCGGACGCGGCACGATCACCACGTCGGTATTGATCGTCCCGAATACATCGTGGAACACGCGCGGATTACGCTCGATATCAAGAAGGCCATTGGCCTCCCAATGCACGTCCGTCAGCTCGGTGATCACATATCCCATGATCGAGGAGTAGCGGCGCATCTCCTCGATCTCGTAGCGCAGGTTCATGAACTGATACCACTGCACGTTCTCGATGAAGGCATCGAACGAGCCGAAGGTTTTCGCCAGATCGAGCGCACCAAAACGGTCCTCGATGCCATGCGGAAGCGCCACGCCATCACCCCAAAGCGAGCCGGTTTCGAACCAATCCGGCTCCGATCCATCGTCGCGACGCAGCTTTTTGGGATCGGGCAGACCCCAGACGCCGAATTCGGAAACGATCAGCGGCTCATCGCCCTTGCGCTCCGCATCGCCGAGGCTCGAGAACGTCCAATCAGCACCTGCAGCAAACTGCGCGGTGATGTCGTCCCACTCCTGCCGACGTTCCGGCACCGAACGATAATAGTGGTAGTCGTTGAGGTCGGTCTTGACGTGGAAGTTCGGGAAGCAGGCTGAATTGTCGACCACGAGGCGCGTGGCGTCCTCAGCCTTCAGCCAGTCATAAGTATCCTTCACCCACTGCCGATGCTCGGCATTTTCGAGCATGCGGGTGCCCCAGTCCTCATTGATGATCGTCCAGCAGATGATCGAGGGATGGTTGCGGTCGCGCTTAAGAATACCCGTCATCGTGTCGCGCATGCGCTGCGCCGATTTCGAGGTAAAATTCGCGACGTTCGGAATTTCGGTCCAGACGAGCAGACCAAAACGGTCGGCCACGTCATAATAGCGCGGGTCCGGCACCTTGATGTGGCAGCGCAGCGTGTTGAGGCCGAGCTCCTTGGCCTTCTTGGCCTGGTCTTCGAGAAATTCAAGCGAGGGCGGCGTATAGATGCCGTCGGGATAATAGTCCTGATCCAGCGCACCGCGCATGAAGATCGGCTCGCCATTGAGCAGGATCTTGCCGTCGCGCGTTTCGACCGAACGGAAACCAAAGCGCTCTTCGACGACATCGACATCGTCGCCCAGCGACACGGTCAGCGTATAAAGATTGGGCTGATCGATGCCCCAGAGTTTTGGTGCCGTAACCGCCAGCTCAACCGCAACCGACGCCACCGCAGTCACTCGGCTTTCCGCCACCACATTGCCGCCAGCATCGCGCACGGCCAGCGCCACCGGCAGGCCTGCGGCCGCAGCCGAGAAATCCAGCTCAGCCTTCACAATGCCATCGGTACCGGCGGTAATGACAACCGCCTCAAGCCGGCGCGCATCGCGCGCCTGCAGCGAAACCGACTGCCAGAGGCCGCCAATCCGGCCATACCAGGAAATCTTGCCATGCGGCACTTCGCCAAACGGGAAGTCCGGAAAGGCGCGATGATCGGCCGACGGCATGGTCACGCGCACTTCGACCTCGTTGGTCGGGCGTAGCAGCTTGCTATCGAGCACGAATTCAAACGGCAGGAAGGCGCCTTCGTGGCTGCCGAGCTTCTGGCCGTTGAGGAAGACTTCGCAATAGTAGCTCACCGCACCAAAGTGCAACACCAGCTCCTGCCGATCCCAGCCGGCCGGCACGCTAAAACTGCGCTTGTAGACGGCATGGCCAAAGGTATCGACGAGGTCGGAGAATTCGGCCTGCCAGGGCTGGGGCACATGCGCCTCGCGCCACGCACCATCCTCGTGCTTGAACTGCCAGACACCATCCAGCGACAAGCTCTTGCGCGGCGCATCGATGGCCTCCGAGGCGACTGCACGACCAAGATTCATAATCTCCACCCTTAAGCGTATTAGTTATATTATTATCACCATATGGTCGAAACGACCCGCTTGGCAAGAGGGTGAAAATGGCAGCATCACTGATGTAAAAGCAGGGTCGCGCAGGCTGTAGCCAATTCGCCGAAACGCTGCCCTCGGTGCTAACAGTCTGCTAGCAATTGCCTTACAGAGAGGGGAATCTATCCCCGCACCTTGGGAGTTCAGGTGGAAAAGCGCGCGACCATGCACGAAGTGGCAGAACTGGCAGGGGTATCCCAGGCCACGGTCTCGCTGGTGCTCAATGGCGTCCCCAATGCCCGCGTCTCAAAAGCCACCCGCCGCCGCGTGCAGGAAGCGGCAGAGCAACTGGGCTATCGCCGCGGCAAGGCCCACCCCGTCCCGGCCGATCGCCAGCGCGTCATCGGCCTTTTCATCGACGAAGTCTCCACCACGCCCTTCGCCGCCCAATTCCTAGAAGGCGCCCGCGACGAGGCCGCCTTGCAGGACGTAACCGTCGCCACGTTCTGCACCGGCAATAGCCCTGCCCTCGAAAAAGCCGGGCTCGACATGCTGGTCGCCCAAAAGGCCATCGGCGCGATCTACACGACACTGATGACCCGCGAAGTCATTGTCCCTACATCCTTTTCGGCACTGCCGCTGGTGCTGCTCAACTGCTACGAAAAGCGCCTGCACCACCCCTCGGCAGTCCCCGGCGACATCGTCGGTGGCTATGCCGCGACCGAGGCGCTGATCAAGGCCGGGCACACCCGCATCGCCCACCTCGCCGGCGAACACCACACTGCCGAAGCCGCCGTCGACCGCGAAAAAGGCTTTCGGCAAGCTATGGCCAAGGCCGGCATTGCCGTCGACGAAAGCCTCGTCACCCTCGGCGGCTATTCCATCCGCGCCGGCCGCGAACGCGCCCTCGCCTTGCTCTCCCGCCCCGATCGCCCTACCGCGATCTTCTGCTTCAACGACCGCATGGCCATCGGCTGCTACGAAGCCGCCCGCATCCTCGGCCTCAGCATCCCAAATGACCTCTCCATCGTCGGCTTCGACAACGAAGACATTTCTGCCAGCATGGACCCACCCCTTTCGACCATGGTCCTCCCCCACGACGAAATGGCCCGCTGGGCCGTCGGCCAACTGCTTGATGGTTTCGACGACCTAGACGCCGACGAACGCATGCAAAAACTCAAGATCGAGTGCGAGTTCGTGGAAAGAAATTCGATAGCACCGCCAATGGTCTAGTCGCGCGGCTTGTCCACCGAAGCCCGCTCCACCAGCGGACATTCGAGCTTGGTCAGCGGATACCTACTATCTACTTCCCCGTCGGCCAATTGCTCGGCAATCCACTGCCCCATGGCCCGATGCGGCAGCACCGACGTCGTCAATTGCGGATGCAAATGCCGCGCAATTTCTTCGTCGTCATAACCCACGACCGACATATCCCGCGGGATTTCATACCCCGCCTCTTTCAGCGCCTCATAGCAGCCGATCGCCATGCGATCATTCTGGCAAAAGATCGCCGTCGGCACCTCCGGCAGGTCGAGGATTTTCCGCGTCGCCTCGTAACCTGCGCTCGCCGACCAGTCGCCGTTGAACACCAGGTCCGCATCGAAGGGAATATCCGCCGTCGCCAGCGCCCGCCGATACCCCTTCAGCCGATCCTGCGCCGCCTCCATCCAGATTTCGCCCGTAATGGTCGCAATCCGCCTATGTCCACGCGTGATCAGATGATGCGTCGCCCGCTGCCCGCCGGCAATTTCGCTCGGCACCACAGCGGGATAGGACTGCCCAGTCGTATAGCAATTGAGCAAAAGCACCGGCACATCGAGGTTCCGCAGCGCCAGCGGCAGCTCCACCTCACGGGTAAAAATGGTCATATAGACCAGCGCCGAAACACCCTGCTCGACAAAGGTTTCGATCAGCTCGGCCTCGATCTCGGGATCATTCCGGCTCTGCGACACAAAGACAAGATCCCCCACCCCCTGCGCCGCCTGGCTCAACCCTTCGATGGCCTGCACCGCCTCCGGGCTCGTCGCCAACTGATCGACAATAAACCCAATCTTTCCAGCGCGCCGAACTCGCTTGGCCTCCACCGCAACCTTCGCCTGTGGCAGCCCGTAACCCAGCCGCCGCGCCGTCTCGAGCACCCGCTGCCGCGTTTCCTGCGACAATCTTATCCCCGGGGCATCATTTATGACGAATGATACAGTCGCCTGGGAGCAGCCGGCCTCCCGCGCGATATCGGTCATCGTAACCCGGCGCGAATTCGACCCGTTCTCTTTTCCGGAACGGGCAGACTTCGCCAATGTGCGGGTTGAAGGAGGCATGACACTCGGAGGATGGATGCCAAGAAAGCTAATACACAATCAGCTAATATTAGCAAGCCACCGAATGCCAAGGTTTATTAGCGGAAGTGCCGCCCGACTTCGGCAAAAAGCTTGAGGTCTTCCATGGAATCTTCAAGATTGGTCTTTGCCGGTACGCCATTGGCAATACTATCGAAAAACGCACCAAGCTCGATGCGGAACGGGTCCTCATAGATCGGCCCGATCACCTCCGTCCCGGTTTCCGTATCAGTCGAACTGGTGATCTCCAACCGCGTCGGCAGATTGCGGATATAGGGCGTGTCGTAGTTCATCTTGAAATGCTGAGTCTGGGTCAGCACCTCGATACCCGCATCGAACCGGGAGACATCATCGATCACCGCCTCGTAAAGCGCGGTGAAATGCCCATAGTCAAAGAGCGCAATGACCGTTTCGCCATTGTGCTGGGTCGCATAACGCACCCCTTTTGGCGCGCCGAGCAGATCGCGCATTGCCGAAAAGCTGTGCGAACTCAAGCCCGTAAGCACCTGATAGGCCCGCAGCGCATCAGGCGGGCAATCCTCGCCCATCACCGAACGCAACATGCCCAGCGTCCGCGCCCGACCTTCGGCGATCAGTTCGGCCGGCACATCCTTGGGCTTGAACACGTTTCGCGTCTGCGCCACGAAAAACGGCGCCTCGCGAATAATGTCACGCACCCGCACGTGGCGGACTTTTTCTAATGGCGGCAGGCGTTTCTTGAGTTCAGTAAAGGCGCGGGAGAACCGCCGCATATAGCCAACAAACACCACCTGTCCTGGTCGTTTCGGCAGCGACAGCAGCGGCTCAAGTTGCGCCGCGGTCAGGCAGGCCGGCTTCTCGATGAAGACATGCTTCCCCGAACGGATCGCCTTCTCCAACAATTCCGCATGGAGGTGATCGGGCGTCATGATGAACACTACATCCAGCGCCGGATCGGCTATCAGCGCCTCGGCGCTGCCGTGCAGTGTCGGCACGCCATAGCGCGTCGCCACATAGTCGACGAGGCTGGGTGACACATCGGTTATCGCATTGATCTTAAAGCGATTGTCGTCTGCCAGAAGCGGCAAATGCATGAGCTGCGCGACTTCCCCAAGACCAATTAGGCCAACCTTCAGAACCGCGCTCATTCTGCGATCCCTTCCATATAGACCAGGTTCCGCGCCGCCAGTTGTAGTGGCGTTTCCTTGGCATTCTCGGCAACATCCTGCTCGACCACGATTGGGCCATCAAAGCCCCGCTCGGCCAGGAGTCGCATCACCGCCTGAATATCCACCGCCCCGTCGGGCAGCGGACACATCACCCCCGCACCATAGGATTTTGCGATAGACAGCTCCCCCGCCAAAACCCGCGCGCGGACATTCGGATCGACATTCTTGAGGTGCATGTAGGCGATGCGGGGAAAGACCTTTTCCATATAGGAAACAGGATCTTGGTCCCAAAAGGCATGATGCCCTGTATCAAAGCAAAGGTCGATTTCCGTGTCGGCCAGCAGCCGGTCGATCTGTGCTTCCTTCTCCACAGCGGTGCCGATATGCGGATGAAAGCTGAGTTTTAGGCCATACTCGCCTTCGACCAGCTTCTGCGCTTCACGCACCATCCCGACGAGCCCCTGCCAACCAGCCTCATCAAGCACGCCTTCTTTGCCGGCCGGATACCAATTGCTCTCGTCCATGATGACGAGATGCCTGGCCCCCAGCGTCTTCAGCAGCGTCGAAAGCTCGCGCAAGGTCGCCATGAGCACCGGCGCGGAAGCCACATCGCCAAAAGTGTGGACATGCGTCGCGCCAATCAGCGTCAGGCCACGCACGGCCAATTCTTCCCCCAGCAATTCAGCGTCTTTTGGCAGAAAACCGAGCGGCCCCAGTTCAGTGCCGCGATAGCCGGCTTCGGCCACCTCATCTAGATATTGCGACCAGGAATAGGTATTGCCGGTGGGATAGACGATGCCCCAGGAACAGGGCGCGTTGCCGATGAGCATTGGATCAGGAACCGATATAGATGGGATTACTGAGCGCACGACGGATAGGCTGGCCAGCAACGTCGACATTCCTAAGCTGCCAGGGCAATTCGCGCCCTTCCAGCAGGCTCGCATATTCGGCCAATAGGCATTCGCGGCTGGCCGCCGCAACGATTTCCGCCCGTACAAATTTTTGCGCATTCTCGATGACGACGGTGGTCGAAAATTCGTCGCCGACAATATCCACCACGGCGATTTCGCCTGTGGCATCAATGAGTACGACGCGATCGCCCGCCGCCCCGCGTACCACGACATCGAGCGATACCAAACTCGCCACGCTACCGCCCATGACGGTGTCGCCGACGCGAATTTCCAGATGCGGCCCATCCGGGCTCTCGGTCACGTAACCAAAGCCCGACTTCATCGCTGCTAGAACGGCATCTTCGCTGAGTTCGGGCAGCCAGAATACCGTCGTTGGCCGCGCCAGAACCAGCGGCCCCTCTGGCATGAGCCGGTCGGGCTGGTGGAAATCCGAACCGCCAATAGCAGAGAGCTTCATGCCCGAAGCCAGACGTTGCTGATAGCGCTCAAGCGCAATCCAGTTCCAGGCAAGCCAAGTCGACTGCCAGACTTCCTGGCAGTCCGCCTTGGGCATTTCATATTCCCAAGCGATGGGCGGCTTGTCGTGATTGATCGAGAGTAGTCCGCCCTTCTCATGCACCAGCTTTTCCAGCACATGCGCGTCAGACGGCCTGGTCATGCGGAAGTCGATCCAATCGTCGACCCCGTAGACATTGGCGTGGCCTTCGGCGGTCGTAACCTCCATGCCGCGCACGAACACCAGATCGGGCGACGAGTTCGGATGGAAATAGCGCCGCTGGGTGATGGTGTTGTGGTCGGCAATGGCGAGCAAATCGAGTCCGGCTTGCCTCGCGGCCGCATGCAGCAATTCCGGCGCGCCGCGCGCATCGGAATGAAAGGTGTGACAGTGCAGGTCACCCTTGTACCAGCCAGCCCCCTTACGCACCGGAAAGGTTCGGGCAGGCTGCGGCTCCAGCTTTCGCGGTGACGCGTCGAGGCCAATGGTCACTCTGATATCGGCGCCCACCTCGGGAACCTTATAGAGTCCGAGAATGACGTTCCACGTTCCTGGCTGAATTTCGCCATGGACATAGCCTGGCGTCGCATCGTCGGTGGCGAGAAAAAAGTGATCGCGCGCGCCACCGCTCCAGCCACGAAAGCCTTCCTTGGTCGGATAGCCAGTATCGCGCGGATCAAAGGCACCGAGGTCGATAATGCAATCCTCGGCTTTGGCATAGGCCAGCGCCACATCGATCCGCGTCGTGCCGGATGGAACCTCGAAGGGAATGTAAAAGTATGGATTCCGCGCCTGATCGGCGCGGGTCACATGGGCGGTGATAGTCTTGGACAAGGCCTATTCTCCCAAGGCCGGAATGCGCTTGCCGGCGCTATCAAAGAGATGGACGTGCTCAGCGGAGAAGCCGAGTGTCACCACGTTCGAGAGATCAAGATGATCGTCGGTAAAGATGCGCGCCGTAACGCGGGCGCTGTCGCCACGGTCCACGGTGACGAGGCTTTCCGGCCCCATGTTTTCATTGGCAAAGAGCGGTGCCGTGATGGTGTTTACGGCGCCCGCCGCGGCAATCCCCAGATGCTCCGGCCGTAAGCCCAGCGTCAGCTTGCCGCTCGCCGTCAGTGCCTTGCCAATGGCATCGGTCATGGCAAGGCCGGCAATGGTCAGCCCCTCGGCCTTCAATGCCAGTTTGCCATCGACCTGCGCGCCCTCCACCTCGACAAGGTTCATCGGCGGGTTGCCGACAAAGTTCGCAACGAAGGTCGTGGCGGGGCGGCGATAGATCTCGATGGGCGAGGCGAACTGCACGATATGCCCCTGATCCATGACGGCGATACGCGTCGCCAGCGCCATGGCCTCGGCCTGGTCATGCGTCACATAGACGGCCGTCATGCCCATGTCGCGTTGCAGGTGATTGAGAAAACCACGAGCCTCCAAACGTAGCTTGGCGTCGAGATTGGAAAGCGGCTCGTCGAAAAGATAAACCTTTGCCGGATAGACCAGCGCGCGAGCGAGCGACGTACGCTGCTGTTGGCCGCCGGAAATCTGGCTCGGCAAGCGATCCATCAGGTGCCCGATCTTGAGGACATCAGCGACCTCTTTGGCCCGGGCATGGCGCTGCGCCACCGGCTCGCCGCGCACCTTGAGCGGATAGGCGATGTTGTCGGCTAGGTTCATGTGCGGATAGAGCGCATAGTCCTGAAACACCATGGCGATGTTGCGGTCCTTCGGGTGGAGATGTGTCACCTCCTCCCCGCCGATCAGGATTTTTCCCGAACTCGGCGTTTCGAGCCCCGCCATCATGCGCAGCGAAGTGGTCTTGCCGCAGCCCGAGGGACCAAGCAGACAGACGAATTCCCCATCGGCGATATCGAAGCTGACGTCTGCGACGGCCTTGAACTCGCCAAAGCTCTTGGTGACGTTTTTGAATTCAACAGATGCCATGGATGATTAAGCCTTGATGCCGCCGAAGAACCGGAAACCGAACTTCCAGCTGACGAAGAGATAGAGAGCGATGACCGGCAGCGAATAGATCAGCGAATAGGCTGCCAGGAGCGTGACAATGGGCGTGCCCGCTTCCGAATAGAACGAGTAGATCGCGACCGAGGCCGGCATATTGCTATCGCTGCGGAGGAGAATGAAGGGGATCAGGAACGAGCCCCAGATGTTCACAAAACCCCAGACGACCACGACCACGATGCCAGGCCGGATGACCGGCAGCGCCACATCGAAAAAGGCCTGCACCGGCGAGGCTCCGGCCACCATGGCGCTTTCCTCGTAGGATTTTGGGATCGAGTCGATGAAATCGCGCAGGATGAACATGGCCGTCGGCAGGAGCCCACCGGCGAAAGTCAGGATCACCGCCAGATGCGTGTCCATGAGGCCCGCGGCCGAGACTATAAGAAAGATCGGCACCATGGCGGCCGAGCCCGACACGACCGAGGAGAACAGCAACAGGATGTAGGTGACAGCGCCCTTGCCGGGGATGGACGAGCGGCTGAGCGCGTAGGCGGCCAATGTCGCCGCTGCCCCCACCAGAATGACGCCACCCACCGCCTGGATAAAACTGTTCCAAAGCGCCTGCACGGCATAGGAATTGCCAAAGACCGTCACGAAATTATTGAGCGTCCATGGGTCCGGCAGAGCCAACCCCAGTTCCGCCCGGGCGTTGAACGGCGCGAAGAGGAACCACAGCAGCGGCAGCGCGAATATAGCGCCGATCAGCGCCGCAAGCGCTGAGAAGGCGATGCGACCGACAAAGGCAGGAATGGTCAGCTTCATGTCTCAGCGCACCTTCTTCTTGCGGCCTATGCTGAGATAGACCAGCGCGAAAGCGAGGTTGATCAGCATCATGATCACGCCCACCGCCGCGCCCTTGCCGAACTGGAAGTCCTGGAAGGCGACGCGATAGTTGTAGATCGAGACCAGTTCCGTCCGGTAGCTCGGCCCGCCATTGGTGAGGAGGAACGGCGTAAAAGTGTTGAACGTCCACATGGTGATGAGGATGAGGTCGGTGACGATATGTCCGCGAATGAGCGGCAGGCCGATGTCGCGAAACTTCTGCCACGACGAGGCACCGGCAACGTCGGCGGCCTGGAAATAGCTCGGTGGAATCGACGAAAAAGCCGAGTTGAACAGCATCATCGAGAAGGCCGCGCCGCGCCAGGTGTTGAACACCACGATAACCCAGAAGGGCTGCTGCAGCAGGAAGTCCCCCTTGGGCAGCCCAAAACCTTCGAGCAGCATATTGAGCGTGCCTTGGTCGCGATCGAGGAAGGCGAACCAGGCAAAGCCGATAACGACTTCCGGCAGGATCCATGCGGCAATGACGAAGGTCTCGGTGATGCGCTTCACCCAGGGCGGCACGGTCTGGATCAGCCAGGCCAGCAGCAGGCCCAGCAACGCCTGCCCCAGCAGCGCCGACGCCAGAACGAATTGCGTCGTCAGGATCAGCGAGAAGCCGAACTGCCCGCGTTGGAAGAAGGTGGCCGGATCAAAGAGCGACAGATAATTGGCAAGGCCAACGAATTCAGGATTGAGCGCCGTCCGCCCAAGCAGCGTCCGGTTGGTGAAGGAAACAAAGATCACCCAGAAGAAGGGCACGATGACGAAGACCGAGACCAGGAGGCCAGCGGGCGTCAGGAAAGCGGCACCGGCGCGATTGGAGAGCAGCGCAAAATTGCGCACCTTCTTCGGCTTGGCCTCGATGGGTTCGGTGGTCATGGATGGCCCCATAGGTCTGGGTCAGTCGTGAGCACATGCGAACATGTCGACATGTGACCGGTCGCGCCGCCGCAATAGTGCGGCGACGGCTGGAAACTCCCGCAAACCCGGCACCCCGAAGGGCACCGGCTCGACGGGGAGGACTAGAGCAGGCTGACGGTATTGTCTTCGCCGACAATGGCGATAACCGCGGCCTTGTACTGGGCCATGGCGTCTTCCGGGGAGAGTTCGCCCGACACCACGGCTTCGGTCATGCGCTGGATTTCCGAGGAAACCGCATTGTAGTTCGGGTCGTTCGGACGGGCTGTGGTCAGCGGAAGCAGCGTCTGGCTGGCTGCCGTCAGGAACGGGCTGTTCGGGATTTCGATATCGGTACGCGCGGTGATACGCGGCTGGATCGCCTGGAAGGCGTTCTGCATGTCCGGCTCGTTCATGAACGAGAGGAAAGCCCAGGCTTCCTTGGGCGCGTCCGTCGCCGGATTGATCACAAAACCCGTGCCGCCTGAAATGGTCACAAAATCCTGGCCACGAATACCGGCACCGGGCTCCTTGGCCGGAACCTTGACCCAGCCCATGACTTCGTCGCGGTTCGGCACGGCAAATTCCGAACCCTCCGGGGTGACGGAACGGTAGAAATAGTCGCCTTCGAACAGCAGTGCCGTCACACCATCGCGGAAATTGGCGAAGGAGCGATTGCGGCCATCGGCCAGAAGCTGGGCGCGCTGGTCGCCGAGCTGCTCATCGACATAAATGGTCCTGTAGAGGTTGAGCGTGTCCAAAATACCCTGGCTCGAAACGATGAACTTGCCGTTCTCGTCGGTCACCCCTTCACCCGTGCCGAGCAGCGCCAGCCAATAGCCTTGCATGGTCGTGGCTTCGCCCATGGCGACGCCGGCATTGAGCTGGATGGGGAAACTGTCGGGCTTGATCTTCTTGATGGCGCGGGCGGCGTCGAGCACCTCTTCCCACGAGGTCGGCTGCCAGTTGTCGGCGTCGATGCCGGCTTCGGTCAGGATGTCCTTGCGCGTATGGATCATGCGCACGTCGGTGCCGAGCGGAATGCCGTAGAACTTGCCCTGATATTCCATCAGCGCACGCGAACCGTCCGAAAGCGCAGCCCAACCCGACCAGTCATTGACTTCCGGGCCAGCGACTTCATCGAGCGATTTCAGAAGACCACCCTCAACGAACGAGGGAATGAGGAAGCCGTCAAAAGCGGAAACATCGGGACCGGCACCGGTCGAGAAATCGAGGGCGAGCTGCTGGGTGAGCTGCGCGTCTTCGCCGCCGAACTGGTTGAGCGTCACGTTGACGTCGGGATGGGCCGCCTCGAAAGCCGGAATGACGCTTTCTTCGATCCACTGGGCGGTGCCGCTATTGACGCCACCGATGACGCAGCGGCAGGTAACATTAAGATCCACGGCAAAGGCAGGAATGGCGACCGAAGTGGCGCCGATAAGGCCGAGCGCAAGCGCGCGCATACGATTATTCATCGTAGAAAATCCTCCCGAAATGGTGGCTCCGAATTCTCCGGTAGCCAATCTTGGCCAGGGCGCTCCTCGCATCCGGCCCTCACAGAATGAACACGTTTTCATTTCTCGTCAATGCGGAGAATTCGCGGACGGGAAAACGGGCGCAGTAAGCACATCTGCTGCATCGCAGGTTTCCAAGACATTGCAGTGACAATGCCGGCCGTGATTGCGAGTCAGGTGCTTCACGGCTAGCTTGACTCCCGGCTCCCTTACAGCCATTGAATTGAACACGTTTTCACTCCCAGCGAGTGAATGGGAGGATTATCGTGACCGACACCGAGCAGGCTCCGCGGGGGCGGGCGACTGCCGAAATGGTTGCCGCGCGGGCTCAGGTTTCGCGCGTCGCCGTGTCTCGCGCCTTCAATCCGCACACCTCGCTCAAGCCAGAAAAGCGCGAGCTGATCCTGAAGATCGCTCAGGAACTGAACTACACCCCGGACCGGGCCGCCCGAGCCCTGGTGAGCGGCCGCTCTCACCTTGTCGGCGTCATCGTGCCCGATGTGTGCAGCCACTGGGAAAGTCAGGAAATCGATGCGCTGACTACAGCCTTGCAGGCCGAAGGCTTTGCCACGCTGTTATTCAAGACGCGCACCGACTATTCCATGGACGAGCAACTGCTCGCCTATATGCGCGGCTTCAATCCGGACTCCGTCATCGCCTTCGTCGAAAACGTCAAGCCCCACACCCTTGCGCGCTTTCTCGACCGTGCGGTGCCCATCTATATTCACTACCCGCAGGCAGAGCTTGCCGACGATGCCGGCGACGAACCGCTGCATGACCGCCTCAACGTTCTGCAGCGCGATGGCGTCGAGCAGGCCGTCGCCCTGCTGCAGGGTTTTGGGGCCAAGCGTATCGCCTATCTCTCGGGCGCGGAAAAATCGCGCGCCAATGGCGCCCGCGAACGCATGCTGCGCCAGGTCATGGCCGAGCGCGGTCTTGCCCCGCCGGTCGTCGCGCGCGGCGATTTCAGCTATGACGCGGCCTATCAGGCAACCATTGATCTCTTCCGCGTCGGTGAAGGCGCCGATGCCATTTTCGCCGCCAATGACGTCGGCGCCTTCGGCGTCATCGATGCCCTGCGCCACGAATTGAAGCTGCGCGTACCCGAAGACGTAAAGGTCATCGGTTTTGACGACATCGCCCAGTCCCACTGGAAAAGCTACAATCTCACCACGGTGAAATTCGATCTCGACGAGCGCGTACGCGCCCTCGTCCGCCTGATCCTCCGCCGCCTCAATAATCCCGACGCTCCGGGCTTCCAGGAAACCCTCAACACCAGGCTCGTCGTGCGCGGCACGGTCGGCTGAAAACTTTTGCCATGACCAGACAGATACATCTCGTTTTCAAGACTCATCTCGATATCGGCTTCACCGATCACGCTGCCCGCGTGCGTGCGCAGTACCACAATCAGTTCATCCCCCAGGCCATCGCCACCGGCGAGCATTTTTACGCCGAGAACCCGGATCAGCCTGAATTCATCTGGACCACGGGAGCCTGGCTCATTTGGGATCACCTGCATTCGCAGGACGCCGAACGGGTCAAAAAGCTCGAACGCGCCATCGAGCGGGGCCTGATCACCTGGCACGCCCTGCCCTTCACCACCCACACCGAGCTAATGTCATCAGCCCTGTTCCGGGCCGGACTTTCCTTCTCGCAGGAGCTCGACCAGCGTTTTGGACGCCACACCACGGCGGCCAAGATGACTGACGTGCCGGGCCATACGCTGGGCATGGTGCCGCTGCTCGCCGAGGCTGGGGTCAATTTCCTCCATCTGGGCGTCAACACGGCGAGCCCCGTCCCCGACGTGCCGCCGATCTTCCGCTGGCACGCGCCAGGTGGCGAGGAGATCGTAGTGATGTACCAGGCCTCCTATGGTGCAACGGACTTTCCCGCCGGCCCGGAAGTCGGCCTCAGCTTCGCGCATACCAATGACAATATCGGCCCGCAAAGCGTCGGCCAGACGGTGGAAGCCCTGCGCCATATCCGCCACGAAAATCCCGATGCCATTGTCACGGCCTCGACGCTCGATGCTTTCGGCGCAGAGATGTGGAAACGCCGCGAGGAGTTTCCAATCGTCACTGAGGAAATCGGCGATAGCTGGATCCACGGCACCGCCACCGACCCGCAAAAACTCGCCCGCTTTCGCGCCTTGCAGCGTCTTTACGACGGCTGGGAGCCAACCGAAGCCCGCCGCGCCTTCGGCCGCGGCCTGACCCAGGTTGCCGAGCACACCTGGGGCGTCGACATCAAGACCTATCTCCGCGACGACATGGCCTGGGACCGCGCCGATTTCGACGCCGTTCGCAAAAGCGACTATCGCTTCGCCTATTCCGAGCAATCCTGGGCCGAGCAGCGCGCCTATATCGACACTGCACTCGCCGAACTTGACACCACCGACCGACAGGCCGCAGATCGCGTGCTCAGCGAGACAACGATTACCCCGAGCGCGGAGCCCGCAGGCAGCGCAAGCAGCCTGAGCCATGGTGGCTGGACCGCCGAGCTCGATCCGACCACCGGAAGCGTTGCGGCACTAATCGCGCCCGGTGGCACACGTATCGCCGGCAGCAACGGTGTGCTCTTCGGCTACACCCACGAAAGCTACGACTGGATCGAGCTGCAAAAGCACCTCGATTCCTATCTCCAGCATCGTCTCGAATGGGCCATTCTCGACCACGACAAGCCCGGCCTCGACAAGGCGAAGACGGCACGAACAGAAACCGTATCTCCCGCCTTGGTTGGCATCAATGGTGCAACTGCCATCGCCACTCTCCCCGCCGCCGCCCATGCCGAAATCGGCGCCCCGGCCCACTGCGACATCACGCTGCGCGGCCTTGGCGATCGTCAGGTGGAAATCACCCTGACCCTGCGCGACAAACCGGCCAACCGCATGCCCGAAGCCGGTTTCTTCCGCTTCACTCCGCAAGGCAGCGAAACCTGGCGTCTCAAGAAGCTCGGCCTCTGGCACGAGAGCTCGGCCATAGCCCGCAAAGGCGGCGGCCAGTTACAGGCAGTCGAGGCCGTCGAGACCGACGCTGCCGGGCAGATACTGAACCTGACCCTCCTCGATGCGGCCCTCGTCGCCCCCGCCACCGCGCCTTTCATCCCCTTTCAGCCCGAACGCCCGGATTTCTCGGGCGGCCTGCGCGTCAATCTCTACAACAACAAATGGGGCACCAATTTCCCCATGTGGTGGGAAGGCGCCGCAAAATTCCGCTTCGTGCTGACGCTAGGCTAGCCCCCAAGGGCCGTCATTGCCGGGCTTGTCCCGGCAATCCATTTTGGGGAGCCATGGACCGCCCGGACGAGCCGGGCGGTGGCGACGAAACGAGGGGGAGGAGGTTACTTGCCCTGCACCGCCACACCATCCTCTATCGGGATCAGATCAGCCAGCCCGCGATCTTCCAGCAGCCCCTTCACATCGGGATCGCGTCCGCGGAAAAGACGATAGGCCTCCGCATAGTCGCGCGAGCCGCCGGCCGAATAGACATATTTGTAGAGCCGATCCGCCGTCTCCTTGTCGAAGGGATCACCTGCTTCCTCAAACGCGCCATAGCCATCGGCATCGAGCACCTCCGACCACAGATAGCTATAGTAGCCGGCCGCATAGCCATCGCCCGAAAAGAGATGCAGAAAATGCGTGCTGGCATGGCGCAGCGCGATTTCCTCGGGCATGCCGATATCGTCAAGCGTCTTACGCTCCAGCGCCGAAATGTCGGCATCAGTGCCGATCTCAGCCGAGTGATAGTCCATGTCGAGGATGGCCGAAGACACGAATTCGACCGTCTCGAAGCCTTTGTTGGCTTTGCCAGCCGCCCTCATCCTGTCGAGCAGCGCCTGCGGAATGGGCTCGCCTGTGCGATAGTGCACGAGTTGCGCCAGCACCGGCTTTGACTCCAGCCAGTGCTCGTAAAGCTGCGAGGGTAATTCGACAAAATCCCGCACCACACTGGTGCCGGCGATCCGCGGATAGGTCACGTTCGAGAGCAGCCCATGCAACCCGTGGCCGAATTCATGGAATACCGTCCGCGCCTCGTCGAGCGACAACAAAGCCGGCTGCCCCTCGGGCGGTTTCAAATAGTTGCAGGTATTGACGACGAGCGGAATGACAGCGCCATCAAGCTTGGCCTGCTTGCGGAACGAGGTCATCCAGGCGCCGCTGCGTTTGCCGGCGCGCGCAAAATAATCGCCATAGAAAATGCCGATCGTCCGCCCTTCGCGCTGCACTTCCCAGACGCGCACGTCGGGATGATATCCCTCGATATCCCCCCGCGCGACAAAGCTCACGCCGAACAGTTTTTCCGCCACATAGAAAGCGGCTTCCACCACCTTCCAGAGTTCAAGGTATGGCTTGATCTCGTTCTCATCGAAATCATACCGCGCCAGCCGCAGCTTCTCGGCATAGTAGCGCCAGTCCCAGGCGGCGAGCCTGAACGTGCCACCCTCTTCGTCGATCAGTCCCTGCAGCGCCGCCCGATCATCAAGCGCCCGCTGCCGCCCCGGCTTCCAAACTTGCTCCAGCAGACCACGCGCCGCCTTGGGCGTTCCAGCCATGCTGTCCGCAAGCTTGTACTGCGCATAGCTCTCATAGCCGAGCAGCTTTGCCTGTTCGCCCCGCAACCGCAGGACTTCGGCGATGATGGCGTGATTGTCGCTCGCATTGCCATTGGCGCCGCGCTTCACAAACCCACGCCACACCTTTTCGCGCACCGCACGGTCAGTCGCAAAGTGCAGCACCGGCTCCACGCTGGATCGAGACGCAGCAACTGCATAAGGTGCATTGAGCTTGCGATCCCGCGCCATCTCGGCGGCCGCCGCCCGCGCAAAATCGGGCAGCCCATCGACCTCGGCTTCGTTCAGAGCAAAGACCGTGTTCTGCTCATCGGCCAAGACATTCTGACCGAACTCGGTGCCGAGCACGGCAAGTCGCTCGACGATCCCGGCAAAGCGCTCGCGATCAGCCAGCGATAGGCGCGCGCCAGAGCGCACGAAGTCGAGATGGTAGCGCTCCAGCACCCGCAGGGCCTCGGCATCAAGCCCGAGTTCCGCACGGTTCTCATAAAGCGCATCGATCCGCACAAAGAGCGCCGGATTAAGGAAAATCGCGTTCCAGTGCCGGGCCACAACCGGCGCAAGATCGCGCTCGATGCCCTGCAAGGTATCATTGGTATTGGCTGAGGCCAGCTGCGAGAAAACGAGATCAACCCGGTCAAGCTGCGCCCCGCTGCGTTCCAGCGCAACAATTGTGTTCTCAAAACTCGGCTCGTTTTTGTCGCTGGCAATAGCAGCAATCTCGGCCTCATGCGCCTTCAGCGCCGCTTCATAGGCCGGCTTGAAATGCTCGGTCTTGATCTCGGCAAAAGGCGGCACGCCAAAGGGCGTCGCCCACTCTTCGAAAAATGGATTGGTCATACCAAAGACTCTCCTTTGGAGGAGAGAATGGGATCGCGGCCCAAAAGGGACAAGTGCACTTGTCCCTTTTGCCGCAAATACTTCGCTCTAGAATTTGAGCATGATCTCTTCGGAAAACCGACACCCACTTTTCCGGATCATGCTTATTCCACCGTCACCGACTTGGCGAGATTGCGCGGCTGATCCACATCGGCACCCAGATGCGCCGCCGTGTGATAGGCCAGCAATTGCACGGCAATGGCCGCAACTATAGGCGCCACGAACGGATGCACCTCCGGCAAGACAATGCACTGTTGCGCCATGCCGCCATGCGTTTCCGCGCCCTTGAGATCGGTCACCAGCACGATGCGCCCGCCCCGCGCAGCCACTTCCTGCATGTTGGAAACGGTTTTTTCCGAAAGCTCGTCAGATGGCGCGATGACGATAACCGGAATGGTTTCGTCAACAAGCGCAATGGGGCCATGCTTGAGTTCCCCCGCCGCATAGCCTTCCGCATGGATATAGGAGATTTCCTTGAGCTTGAGCGCCCCTTCCAAGGCAATCGGATAGAGCGGCCCTCGCCCCAGGAACAGCGCATCGCTGGCTTTGCTGATCCCGCGCGCAATCTCGGCAATCTGGTCTTCCACCAGCAGCGCACTGGCAATGGCGCCCGGCAGCGTCTCAAGCGCAGTCACCAGTTCTTCCACCTTGTCGCTAGCAAGCACGCCGCGGGCCTGCCCCGCAACCACCGAGAGACAGGCCAGCGTCGCCAATTGCGTCGTGAACGCCTTGGTGGAGGCCACCCCGATCTCCGGCCCGCAGCGCAGCGGGAATACCGACTTGGATTCGCGGGCAATCGTCGACTCTTCAACATTGACCACGCTGGCTATGTGCTGGCCATTGGCCGCGCAATAGCGCAGGGCCGCCAGCGTATCGGCTGTCTCGCCCGATTGCGATATGAACAGCGCCAGGCCCTCTGGTGCCAGCGGCGGCTGCCGATAGCGGAATTCCGAGCCGACATCGATATCGACCGGCAGGCGCGCGTAGCGCTCGAACCAGTACTTGCCGACGACGCCGGCGAGATAGGCCGTGCCACAGGCCGAAACCGTCATCCGCGAGAGATCGGCGAAATCGAAGGACAGCGGATCCTGCACCGCCAGCGCCCGCTCGCCGCGATCGACGAACCGGCCGACCACGCGCGACACCGCGTCCGGCTGCTCGTGAATCTCCTTGAGCATAAAATGGCGATAGGGCCCCTTCTCGACGATATTGGACGAGGCATTGGTCTGGTGCACCACGCGGTTGACACTCGACCCTTCGCGGCTGCGGATCGCCGCCTTGCCCGGCGTCACCACCGCCCAGTCGCCCTCCTCAAGATAGGTCACCCTGTCGGTGAAAAGCGATAGCGCCAAGGCGTCGGACCCCAGGAACATCTCGTCCGCACCATAGCCCACCGCCAGGGGCGAGCCCTGGCGCGCCGCCACCAGCATCTGCTCTTCGCCATGGAAGAGGAAAACCAGCGCAAAAGCGCCTTGGAGCTTTGAAACGGTAGCCTGCACGGCGGCCACTGGCGACAGCCCCAGATCCATCCAGCGGGTTGCCATCATGGCAACGACTTCGCTGTCGGTCTGCGTCAGGGGCAGATAGCCATCAGCTGCCAACTCCACCAGCAGCGAGCGATAATTCTCGATGATCCCGTTATGCACGACGGCGACGCACGGCGTCGCATGCGGATGGGCGTTGAGTTCCGTCGGCGCCCCATGCGTCGCCCAGCGCGTATGGCCGATGCCGATCGTGCCGGCCAGGGGATCGAGGCTCAGCTTGTTGGCAAGATTGACGAGCTTTCCGGGCGCGCGTCGTCGCTGGATTTCCCCATGGTCGAGGGTCGCGATCCCGGCGCTGTCATAGCCCCGATATTCAAGCTGCGCCAAGGCGCTGACCAGGCGATCCGCTACCGGCTCATGGCCGACAATTCCAACGATTCCGCACATTTTCTGCTCCCGAACATGAGGCCGCTATGACAACGCTAGGCGGGGCAAACTCCCTCGGCATTGATGGCAGTCAACGCCACAAACACAAATGCCCGGCGTGGGGGCTGCCGGGCATCTGCGCGACGACGTGGAGGCGTCATCGAAAGGGGGTCACAGGATAAAGTCACCGACCCCCAATTGGATAAGGCCGGTCAGTTCAACATGGAAATCGGCGACACGGTCGCCATTGATGTCGCCCATCACGATGGTCTTGTCGTTCGCCGTACCGGCCGCATCCTGCAGGCTCCAGTTCAATTGGCCGCGAACGCCCGTGAACGCGGCGCCGGCCGTCGCGAGGAACGTGAAGGCCTGATTGCCGGAGAGCATTGTATTGGCGTCGATGGCCGAGAAATCGAACTTGTCCTGGCCAGGCGTGAAGTCCGTAATGACATCGCGGGTTGAGGCCGTCGTGCCCATTTCCGAGCTGGCGGTGAAGATGAAGATGTCATTGTCGGCACCTCCGGTCATTACATCGCGCCCGGCGCCGCCGGTGAGCCGATCCGCTCCCGCTCCGCCGATCAGGGTATCGGCGCCGCCCATGCCAAGCAGGATATCGTTGCCAGCCCCGCCATCGAGCACATTGGCGGCAGAAGAGCCGGTAATGGTGTCGTTGCCCGAGCCGCCCGTGACGTTTTCGATAGTGGCGAGCGTATCGCTCCCCGTCTGGCTGCTCGACGCCGTGCCATTGGTCAGGTTGACCGTGGCTGCTGCGCTGGTCGCAGAAAGATCATACCGATCCGTGCCACCATTGCCGGTATAGCGGTCGCTGCCATCGTTGAGTGTTGCGAAGAAAACATCGTTCCCATCGCCGCCATTGGCGGTGTCGTTGCCTTCATCGCCATAGATGAGATCGTCGCCCGCACCGGCCGATATCGTGTCATTGCCGGCAAGGCCGTGATAGATATCGGAGGTAGCCCTGGCCGCAAGATTGTCCGCACCGGCCGTGCCATTGATCGCATTGGAGGGCAGCAGATCCATGGCCGCGGTGCCTTGCGCCAGCTTGGTGCCATTGGTGGCCGTATAGCTGAAGGTCACCCCGGTATCGTTATTGGCCGGCGGCGTATAGGTCCATTGCCCGCCGCCAAGCGCGACAAGCGTGCCGATGGATGCGGTGAGCGAATTGATGGTCACCGTGCCGGTGATCCCACCGCCGACAAGTTCGGCAGTAGTGATCGTGCGCGCCGTATTCGCCATCAGCGGCGTGAGCGTCGTATTGGCCAGCACGTCGACCACCTGGGTCGTGGGCGCCGAGAAGATCGTCTCGGTTGTGGCGCTGCCGTCCCGATAGGAAACGGCGACCCGCACCAGTTGGTCCGCATCTGCCTGCACCAGGCGATAAGTCGCCGCCGTCGCGCCGGCAATATTGGTGAACACCGTGCCATTGCCGCGCTGCCATTGATAAGTGAACGCGCCCAGTCCATCGGGATCAGCGATCAGTGCCGTACCTGCGCTGAGGAGCACGTTTTCGACAGCCGTTCCGGCAATGGTCGGCGCCCCGGTCGGCGCTTCATTGACGTTGACCACCGTGAGCACGAGCGCCTTGGAGAAACTCAGCGCCCCGTCGGTTGCCGTTAAGGTCATGGCGATGGTCGCGCCCGCCTCGAAGTTCACCACCTGCCCCGCCTTGAGATAGAGCGCCCCGGTCGAGCTATCCACTTCGAAACGGGCATCCGACACGGTCACCACATTCATGCGCAGCAATGGGTCGGTATCGGGATCGATCACCGCGAGATCGGCGATCTTGGTCCGCACCGCCGTATTCTCCGGCAGCGCCGCCTGGTTGGAGACGACGATGTCGGTGGCAGCCCGGTTGGTCTGGATCTGCCGCACCGAAACGGTATGGCTGCCGATGGCACCGAGGTCGAGGGTCAAAATGCCATTGGCCTGACTGACGATCGAAGCGCCGGTTGCCTGATAGGTAAAGCCGGCGGTTTCCTTGAGGTCGATGACAACCTTGCCTTCGCCCGCAATAGTGAAGTCCAGATTGGTCCCGTCGCCGGTGAGGCTCACGAGCTGCGCCCGCGAACCGATCGAAGTGATATGGGTCACATCGTCCGCACTGGTGCCAAGTTGTACCGTGAATGTGCCGCCATCGGCATCGAGGAAGACGCTATCGGCATCATAGGCGTACCAGTTGGCAACAGACTTGATCGTCTTGCCGGCAAGGTCATCGAGATTGAGCGCGAACGTGCCCAATTGGCCCTGCTGCGGGGTCGCATGCATGGTGATCACATCACCGGCGACGCTGAAACCGAAATCGGCGCGCTCGAACGCTTTGATACGTGCCGCGAGGTCCGCCAGCGTCACGAATTCAGTGCCGGAGGTATAGGCGGCGGCAATGAAATTGGTGAACATCGCAGCCGTGTAAGGGGAGGGCTGGCCCGCATCAAGCGACCAAGTGGTGACGCCGTAGTCGTGCCAAGGCCAGACAACGATTGGCATGTCGGAATTGGCCGTGAGTTGGGCCCATTCGGCCGCCCATTTGGCCTCGGCTTGTTCCACCGTCAGTCCCAGCCAACCCATGAGGGTGAAGTCGAAGGACATGTTGGGGGCAATGTAGACTTGCCCATCCGCGCCCGGCGTCAGATAGCCGATGGCGCCGGGATAGCCCGCGCCGAGCATGGATGCCCCGCCGGAGAGATAGTCGTAGTACTGAATGATCTGCTGGGCCGGCAGCATCTGCTCGGGCATGCCCGGCACTGCCGCGCCACCGACGGAATAGCCAAGATTGGCCTCCAGCACCGCTCGGGCCGTAGCGAACTGGAACGTATAGGTCGCCTGGAGGAAGGCTTTCGAGGTCGCATCAAGCGCGCTGGGATTGGGCGCCGTGAGCACCTGCGCAAGTTTGGCATTGATCTGTTCGAGCGTCATCGACGCCAGCGCCTGACCCACGACACCCGGCCCGCCGGCCAGCGCCGCATATTGGGTAATGCGCTGATTAAGCAATTCCTGCGTCAGCACATTGGGCAGAAGCAGATTGGTATCTTCGGGATGCGTATAGGAATGGGATCCGATCTCGTTCCCCATGGCGCGCATGGCGTCATAGTACTGGCCCGAAATCAGCCAGTTGGTTTCCTGGTCCGGCGGATTGAAGCCCACATTGACATAGTAGGAGCCGACAAAATTGTAGTCGGTCTTCCACTGGTGTAGGAAAGGCAACATGGCATCATAGATGCCGCCATCGACATCGTATGTTTCCTGGCTCTGGTCCATGTCGTTGCGCGAGGCAAAGAGCGAGCTGTTGCGCGTCATGTTGAGCGAGACCGTCGGCCCGCTCGTCTCTTCATTGACCCAGTCGATGGCCTGGCCGAGGAGGTTGAGATCGCCCAGAAGTGCGTCGGTCGAAAAATGCACATTGCGACCGCCGGTGACTGAGCCGAGCACGGCTGCATGGGTCGTGCCGTTGACAACCTGCTCGGCAATCACGGTGACCGAACCAGCATTGGGATTTGCGGCTTCAAAATACGAGGTGGTGGCGCCGGTATAGGTGTGAATGGCGCCGTTCGGCCCATAGCCTTCGGTTATGGCATGACCCGTTGGGGTCGCCTCGACATTGACCGTTACGCCGCTTTCACCGCCGACACGATTGACCCCAAACAGGGTCTGCATGCGTTCATAGGCGTTGTTCGGCAAGCTTGCGTTGGACGCGTCATTGGTCATGAAGTCACCGGCCGCAATCAGCGAGACGTCGTACTGATAGACGAGCTTGCTCAGCACATCGTAGATGGCCTCATAATTGGCCGGCACATTGCGGAACGAGGGAAACACGATCGCGTCGTAATTGACCATCTTGGAGAGATCGGCCAGGTCCGCTTCCGACACGAGGTCGAACGGAATGCCGGCTGCCATGGCCTGGCTCTGGGCGGCCATGACCAGTTGGGAATAGGCCATCTGACTGAAGTAATTGTTGGCCGTGGTCTGGGAAAAGACGATGGCGATCTTGTTGCCCGTGTCGGTCACCGGCGGCAACGAAGCCGGGTCATAGACCGTATAGGCCGGCGAGAGATAATTGGCCGGCAGATAGACACTGTCATTGACGTCGGCGAGAATGCTGACCGAGGTGACTGCAGCGCCGAGCATGGCCTTGGGCACGGCAAATTCGATGGTCTTCCCATCCGGCCCGAGCTTGTAGTCGATGGTTCCGACGAGAGTCTGCCCGGCATTGCCCGAATAAAGCCGCGCGACCCCGTCCGAGCCGATATTGACGTTGAACTCGGCACCCCCGGCATAGCCGAAGACCTGCGTCCCGGTCGCTGTATTGCCGTCGGTGTTGAGCCAGAACGTCGTATTCGGCCCGATGGTCACTGCGCTCTTGAAGCCGAAGGTGAACTGGCCATCGCTAAATTGGCCGTAAAACTCATATCCGTCGACCGTGGTCATCGGCGTCTCAAGCCGCTGACTGGCCGTCCACTCCGTGAGCACGCCGTCAAATTGGCTGCCGGGGATCGAGGCCGGATCGACCAGCGTATAGCCCCCATTGGCATAAGTGGTGGGCAGGAAAACCGAATTATTGACGTCGGCCAGAAGTGTGATTGCCGTGACGGAAGCGCCGATCAGGCTGCGAGGGACGGCAAATTCCATGCTCATACCATCCGGCGCAATCTTGTAGTCGATCTCGCCGACAAGCGTCTGCCCATCGGCGCCGCTATAGAGCCGTGCGACACCATCGGCGCCGATGTTGACGTTGAATTCGGCCCCGCCGGCAAAGCCCCAGATCTGGTGGCCGGTCGCGACATTGGCATCGGTATTGAGCCAGAAGGTCGTATCCTGCCCGATGGCGACCGCGCTCTTGAGCGCAAAGACGAACTTGTCCTCGCTGACCGTGCCATAGAGCTCGTAGCCGGCAACGACGCCGGCCCCGCTATCGAGCCGCTGCGCGGCCGTCCATTCCGTCAGCAGCCCGTCATAGGGTCCGGGCGGCACCACGACCGGTGTCGTCAGCACATAGCCACCGCTCGAATAGCTGGGCGGCAGGAAGACGGAATTGTTGATATCGGCCAAGACCACGACGCTGTTGACTGAGGGGCCGAGCAGCGTCTTGGGCACGGAGAACTCCATGCTGAGTCCGCCCGGCGCTATTTTGTATTCAAGTGTAGCAACCAGCGTCTGCCCATCGGCCCCGGTATAGAGCCGGGCAACGCCGTCTGCCCCGATATTGACGTTAAACTCCGCGCCGCCGGCAAAGCCCCAGATCTGGTAGCCCGTCGCCGTATTGTTGTCGGTATCGAGCCAGAAGGTGGTGTTCGGCCCGATCGGCACCGCGCTCTTGAGCCCGAAGACGAAGCTGTCATCGGCCACCTTGCCATAGAGTTCATAGCCTGCGACGGTTTTTCCTGGGACATTGTCGAGCCGCTGATCGGCCGTCCATTCGGTAAGGAGGCCATCGAAGACGTTCGGCACAGGCGTCGTGATCGTATAGGCCGACTGCGTATAGTCGGCCGGCAGAAAGATCGAATTGTTGATATCGGCCATGATGCCGACACTCGACACACTGGCGCCCAAGAGGCTCTTGGGCAGCGCGATTTCCAGCACCTTGCGATCGGCACTCATCGAATAGGAGAGATCGCCAACCAGTGTCTGCCCGTCCGCCCCGGTATAGAGCCGCGGCACCCCATTGGCGCCGAAATTGACGTTGAATTCCGCACCCGCCGCAAAGCCCCAGACCTTGTAGCCGGTATTGATATTGGCATCTGTATTGAGCCACAGCGTCGAGGTCGCATTAATCGCCTGCGCCGAACTGAGGGCGAAATAGAAAACGTCCCCTTCCAACCGGCCATAAAGGGCATATCCGGCAATTGTGGTGGCGGGGGTTTCCAGCCGATCGTCGGCCGTCCAGTCAAGAAGTGCTCCGTCGAGAACAATGGTCATGATGGCTCCTACTCGATAGACGCTGCTATGGGGGTTGCGTGGAAAAGATCTGTTTGGGCGAAAATCTGTGAGGGTGGCGGCATTTCAAACCGCCAGAAATTGCCTGTCGGGGCGACCCAGAGGGCCGCGCGGACGTTGGTGGGGGAAAGGTCCTGCAGATAGGCCAGCCGGCTGAGCAAGGCCTCGTCCGACCGACCGGCAGCAATGGCCTTGGTCAGGAGGGATGCTTCGCCCGCAGCATCGCCCGAAAGACGGTAGAGCACGCGCAAGCGCGCGAAATCGGCGTCGCTGGGACTGGCATCATAGATCTGGCGCAGGGTCGTCGCCTCGCCGCGCATGTCGCCAAGTTGCCGGTAAAGATCAGCGAGCTGGCGCAGCGCTTCGGTATTGTCGACCTGCAATGCCGGCTGCTGCGCGATCAACATGGCCGCATTGTCGGGCTCGCGGGCCAGCATATAGAGCTTGAAGAGCATATAGCCCTCATAGCCATTGAGGGGCCGCTCATCTTCGACCGCAACAAGGGTATTGATCGCGTCGGCATACCGGCCTTCTGCCAAGAGGCCCTCGGCCTTTTCTTCGGTTCCAGGCAGCAGGGCCAGCGTACCGGCAAGGCTTACGACGGCGAGAAGCATGATCGCCAGCAAGGTTCTGTCCGGCCGTGTCGGCGTCGCCGGCGCGCCACGATAAAGCTGCTTGGGATCCTGAAATTTAGCGGGACCGGACATCGTCGAGCTCCCTCGTACCTATGAAGAGCGGAACGCCCAGCGCATGGGCATTCTTGTGCGCCAAGGCCATGGATTCGGCTGTGTCGAGATATTCGATGAGAAAGACAGGTTTGCCCGAGGCGAGGAACCGCTGCAGCGGCGTCAGACTGGCGCGCAACTCGCCTTTGGAATTGAGCGTGCCATCACCATCGAGGCCGAAGAACAGATCTTCCTTGCCCACCCCATCGATGACCGCTGCATATTCGGGATAGTTCAGCAATTCCTCGGCATTCTGGCCGACAATGATGAAACCCGGCTCCGCGCTTCGCGCATAGGCGGCAATGTCGGAGACGAACTCGACCATCAACTGCATGCGGCTGGCGCGCGACACCGCCGGATCGGAAACATCGAAGGCGTCGATGCGATCGAGATAGACCCCATCGAAACCGGCAGCGATAATGCTATCGAGATAGGCCTGCTGCCCGCCAAAGATGACGCTCTGCCAGGCCGGGTCCCAATACCGCACGGCATAATTTCCCGGCCAGTCCGGGTTCTCCTTGCCGAGCCAGCCAGGCGGCGAAGCCTGCCAGCTCCGGTTCCAATAGAAGCGATAGTCTTCCGCCTCCCCGATGCTGAGATAGGCCAGCACGATGCGCGAACCGCCATCGGGCTTGCGCTTCATGCTCATCACGTCAGATCTGCTGAAGGCCCGCTCCGCCGACCCATCGCGCGCATAGTCAATGACCATGAGATCATAGGGCGAATCCGCGACGAGATCGGGATCCACCATCTGCAACTGATATCCCCAGCTGCGGGCCTCGGCGAGGTTGGGGCGCGCCGGCGTGCCCAGGGTCGGGCTCGCCGCCACGGCCAGCGCCAGATGCATCATAACCGATGCGCCAAGCACCGGCACTGAATGCAGTCTTCCCGATCTGGAACTGAGAATTTCGCTGATACCCATCTTGTCCGCCGAACCCTGCGCAAGTCACTCCTGCGCCGGTCCCACAGATAGGACAGGGCCTCCAATGCGGCATTGACGGTCATCAATGCGGCCCGTCCCGCCCCCTCATAGCCTCACCTCAAACGACCTGCCGTATCAGGGCCGTCATTTTGGGAGTGCTGTCATGAACGAGCATATCAGTGCAAAGACCTTGGTCCCCGATCCCGCCGTTCATGGCACCGGCAGCACCGTCGCCATCAGAACCCTGCAGATCGCTGCGATCATCGGCGAAATCCTCCTGAGCGCCTACGCCCTCGGCGGCAATGGCTGGGGCACGGTGGCCCTTGGACATCTGGGCATCGTCGCTGCCCTCGTCTTCGTGATCATCGGCCTTGAACGTGCCAGGATCGACACCGGCTCGCTCCAGACCTTCACTCTCCTCACCTTTGCCGGCGGCCCCATAGGCGCCGCAGCGGCCCTGCTTGGCGACCAGCACTTCTGGAGCCCCAAGGCCGATGCGCTGGACAAGTGGTACAACACCATCGCCCCCATCGAAGAGCCTGCCGTCACCCTCGTCGACATGATTATCGACGGACGTCTCGTCAGTCCCCAGACCCGCCTGCCACGCCCATATGATGCGCTTCTGAGCACGGGGACCATGCAGGAAAAGCAAGGACTCCTGGCCTATCTCGCCATCGAAGACGACGAAAAATTCGTCGAGGTTGCGCTGGCCCTGGCCCTGCGCAGCACCGATCAGCGCGTCCGCGTCCAGGCCGCCGCCGTCGCCGCCCATACCCGCGGCCGCAGCCGGCGCCGTCAATTATCGAACATGAGTCAAAACGTCATCAAGTCAGCCCTCGGTCGCCCCGCGGCGATCTGAATACGGCGGCGCACACCGTCCTGCGAAATTTTGGGGAGTTTCAATTATGTGGCGTGACGTGAACATGATGCCGGCCAATGCGCCGGAGCGCATCGCCGATGTCTGCCTGATTGCCGAGGGTTGCTACCCCTATGTCGCCGGTGGCGTCTCCACCTGGATCGACTGGCTGATCCGCTCGCATCCCGAACTGACCTTCTCAGTGCTGGCGATCCTGCCGAGCGCCCCGACCAGCGAACCGCGTTACGCCAGGCCGGAAAATCTGCTTTCGATCGACCATGTCCGGCTCGATGACAACAATATGGGCACGACCCATGACTGGCCTGCCGCGACCCCCGAATATGCCGGCGAGCTCATCGGCCACCTCCTTACCGATGGGGACACGCGCCAGCTTAGCGAATTGATGAAACTCCTCGGCCCGCCGGGCAAACGCGTCTCGCTCGATACCCTGCTCAACTCCCCCGAGGCCTGGCAGACCATGTGCTACCACTATGGCTCCATGGCCCATGCATCGTTCCTGGGCTATTTCTGGGCCTGGCGCACGCTGGTCGGCGGCCTCTTCCGGGTATTGACATGCCCCCTGCCCCAGGCCCGCATCTATCATGCCGTCTCTACCGGCTATGCCGGCCTCATCGGCGCCCGCGCCGCCATCGAAACCGGCCGCAAAACGCTCATCACCGAACACGGCATCTATTCCAACGAACGCCGGATCGAAATCCTGATGGCGGACTGGATTTCCAACAGTATTGACAATGGCCTCGACCTTTCCGATGACCGCAAGGATATTCGCGAACTCTGGGCCCGCAGTTTCGAGAGCTTTGCCCGCGTCGCTTACAATTCGGCCACTGAGATCGTGGCGCTTTACGAGGCCAACCAGACCTTCCAGCTGGCGCTCGGCGCCGGCCCCGAAAAGCTCAGCGTCATCCCCAACGGCGTCGATTCCGAACGCTTCGGCAAGATCAAGCCGGTCTCGCATGATCGTCCCACCATCGCCTTTATCGGCCGGGTGACGCCCATCAAGGACGTCCAGACCTTCATCGATGTCGCCGAACGGTTGCGCCGCGGCTTCCCCGACATTCAGGCCCTCATCATCGGCCCCATGGATGAAGATCCCGAATATGCCCAGAGCTGCATCAGCGAGGTCAATCGGCGGCAATTGGCGGACACGGTGTCCTTCACCGGTCCGGTGAACGTGGTCGACTATCTCGGCCGCATCGACGTTCTGGTTCTCACCAGCATCAGCGAGGCCCTGCCCCTCGTCATCCTCGAAGCCGGAGCGGCGGGCGTTCCCTGCATCGCGACCGATGTCGGAGCGTGCCGCGAAATCCTCGAAGGCAGGGCCCATGATGACGAGCCCATTGGCCCCGGCGGCATGGTGGCTCCGGTTGGCGCCAATGACGAAATCGCCACGGCCATTGGCCTCCTGCTGGCCGACCGCCAGCGCCTCCGCATCTATGGCGACAATCTACAACGCCGCGTGCGCAAACACTATCGCGCCGAGGCCGTCGCCGAGGCCTATGGCGCACTCTATGGGCGCAATTTCGCGCCTCAACCCCAAATGGTGTCATGATGGCCGGGATCGGGTTTGCACTGAAAAAGCTGAGCAGCCAGGACAACCTGGCCTCGCGTTCCCTGGCCGGCGGCCATGCGATCATGATCGCTTCGGGTCCCTGGATCGTCATCATGGTCGGCTTGGCCATGCTCCACATTCTCGGACGGCCTTTGCTCGATCCCATGGACCTCAAGGTATTCAGCATCCTGGTGATCTACAGCTTCGCCCTGTCCCTGGTGATCACCTCGCCCATCTCGCTCGATGCGACGTTGCGCGTCTCGCGCATTCTGTTCCAGCGCCGCTTCGAGGAGGTGCACGGCATCTATCTTGCCGCCGTCTTTATCACGACATTGCTCTCCCTGATCGGCGGCACGGTTGTCTTTTTCCTGCTCATCGGCCTGCCGCTCGGCCTGGGCCTGGCAGCGATCATCTGCGTGGTTCAGGTGTCCCATCTCTGGCTCGCCATGTCCTTCGTCGCCGCCATCAAGCAATATGGAACAGTCACCTCGGCCTTTGCGCTTGGCCTCAGCTGCTCCATCATCTTCGGCACATCGGCGGCCGCACTGGGCAACGGCCCCGGCGGCATGCTCATTGGCTTCAGCATCGGGCTCTGCATTTCCTTCTGCATCCTCAATTTCCTCATTCTCAAGACCTTTCCCGGTCCCCTGACTGCCCTGCGCGACCTGCCCGCAAAGCTGCGCGAAATGCGTCCCGTATCGGCAACATTCATTGCGGCTGGCGTATGCAGTGCCCTCGCCGTTTGGATCGACAAGATCATCGTCTGGCAATCGAATGAGGGAACCGCCGTTGCCGATGGTCTCATCTATTCGGCCCGCTACGACAGCCCCATGTTCATGGCCTATCTCTCCATCGTGCCGGTGATGTCGATCCTGGTGGTCTGGCTCGAAACGACCTTCTTCAACAATTACCGCCACTATCGCGACATCGTGCATTCGGGCGGAACCCTGCGTCAGATCGACGAACAGCGCGCGAGCCTGGCGCAGAACGCCGTTGACACGGTCTTCTCCGCCTTCCTCATCCAACTCACGATCAGCGTTTCCCTGGCGGTGATGGCGCCGCTCCTCGCCGATCTCCTCGGCCTGCCCTATGATGCCATTTCCGTCCTGCGTCTGGCGCTTGTAGGGGCCGCCTTCCACTTCCTGTTCCAGGCAAGCTGCGGGGTGATCCTCTTCGTCCAATACGGCAAGGCCTATCTCTGGCTGCAGGTCCTGTTCCTGGTCCTGAACGCAGCCGGCACGGCGATCATGCTGAGCAATCCGGACTATCTCGGGCTCGGCTATGTGCTGGCCTCGATTGCAAGCGGAACCCTGGCCTATGCCGCCATGCGCCAGGCCTTGGGTACGCTCAATCGCCTGACCTTCGTCGTCAACAATCCAGCCATCTCCGGCTGACCCCGGCACAATCAGATTTCACGAGGATTCCATGAGCAGCGAAAATCCGGTTGTTTCCGGCAATTTCAGAGAGCCCGCGGTAACAGCGTTTTCGTCGTCTCGATCAAATGTGCTTGCCTTTGCCGAAGGTGTTCTGCTCCTCGGTGGCGTAGCCCTCATCCAGCATTCGGGGTTGATGTCCTTTGCCTCTTGGCCGGTGCATCCATACCTCTTCATCGCCGTTCTGCTCAGCGCGCAATATGGTGTCCTTGGCGGCGTCCTCGCCGCCATGGGCGCAACGGCAATCTCCTATTTCAACGGCCTGCCGGCGCGCCCCTTCGACATGTCCCATGCGGAATATTTTCGCCTGACCTGGGCTGATCCGCTTTCCTGGGTTATCGCCGCGCTCATGGTGGGTATCGTGACCTCCCATCGCAGCAGAATGCTAGAGGAACAGGGCGAGCAATTGCGCAAGGCACTGATGGCCGAGCGTCTGATCGCGGCCCAATATCAGGTGCTGGCCCAACGCACCCACAAGCTGGAGCGTAGTCTGGCCGGTCGTGCCGACTTGTCGGCCCCGGATAGCCCACTCCCCTTGGCTGACGCCGGCAAAGGTCGGAGCCGGACTTCACCGAGAACGAAGCACAAGTCAGTTCCCTCGGTCGGCAGCTAGGGCATAGGCTATCCCGCAGGCCGTCCCGGCAGCTATGCCCTAAACAACGGAAAGCCGTGGTCTAGCCTTCGAGCTCGGGCCACATCCGGCGGGCCGTGATACTGGCTTCCACCCTGTTGCGCACATGCAGCTTCGAAAACGTGTTGGAGAGGTGAAACTTCACCGTCCGCTCGGTAATATCGAGGCGGGCGCCGATCTCGCGATTGCTGAGACCTCGCGCCAGATATTGCAGCACCTGCGTTTCCTGCTTTGAGAGCTTTGCATCGCCCGCCGGCCCCGAGGCCGAAGGCTTGCCCTTCAGCATGCCCATCAGGCGGCCGAACATGTCATCGGGAATGACGCTCTCGCCATTGTTCACCTGCCGCACGATGCTGCGCATATCCGAGCCCGTCGTGCCCTTGAACACATAACCATGGACCCCCGCCTCGACGGCGCGCGCAATATCTTTGTCATCCTCTGAAGCGGTGACCACGACGATCCGGGTCTCGGGATGAGCGCGCACAATATCGGGTATGCGCCCAAGACCATCATCGGACATCTGCGCATCCAGCAGCAGCACGTCCGGTCGCAGCGATGCGACGAGTTCGACCGCTTCGGCGGCGCTGGCCCCCTCGCCGACAGCCGCGATATCGCCATCGACCGTCACGGCCTGGATCAATCCAGTGCGGAACATCGGGTGGTCGTCAACGACCACGATCCTGATCATTTTAGGAACGATCGTTGCCGGAGGCTAGACATTGCGCACCCACATTTCGAGCCGTGTCTGGCCATCCTTTTGCACAAAGGCCAGATTGCCGCCGATGCTCTGGACGCGCGCGCGCAAACCGTAGAGCCCGATTCCCCTGTGTTCGGCATGCCCCGCATAGTCCGTCAGGTTCTTGTTGGTTATCGACAACTTCAGCACCCCTCCCTGCATTGTCGCAGTCAGCGTCTGCTCCTCCGGCAGCCCATGGTGGAACGCGTTATTCAGACCCTCTTGGATGAATCGATAGACACAAACGCATAATTCGGGAGCAGCATGAACCGGTTCGATGCGACTGTCCACGGCGATGTCGATGCCGGTGCGCCGCGTATGCTGCTGCACGGCGCGATCGATAACCTGAGCTAGATCGAGGTCCTCGATATCGGGCAGGACCAGCGCCAGGGCGATGGCGCGAATTTCCGACAACGCGCCCCCCAAAGTGGTCTCTATCTCGGCAACGACCACCTCCCGGTCGCTCTTCTTTGCCAGCCGCCTTATCTGATCGAGCCGCAGCACGGCAAAGCCGATCGTCTGCGCCGGCCCGTCATGCAGGTCCGTGCCGATGGTGCGCAAATGTTTGTCGGTAAACTCGGTCACGCTCAGCGAAGCGCGCTGCGCCACCGCCTTGAGTTCGCGGTGCCGCACCGCGCGCTGATGGGATTGCGCCAGTCGCCGCGTCAGAATGCGGCCCTGCCGCTCGATCTTGCGGCTGCCCTCGAGCACGATGCCAAAGAGTGCGGCCATGACGATGATGCCGATAGTGGCCGCGGTGGCCCAACTCGACAGTGTCAGTGACCAGAGATCCTTTTCGAGCGATGTGGTGACTTCCCTGAGTTGGGCCACCGCAGCGATGTCACCGGTCTCGCGATGAATCAGCGGAAAATAGATCTCGATGAAATCGGTGTCGAACCCGTGCTCGGCGTAATCCTGCGAGCCGACATCGGTGAAATCGACGCCAATCTCTCCTTCGAAGGCGCGCTGCACCCTGAAGGGCATCTCCAGTTGCCGCGCCTCGAGCTGCGGGCTGTTGGAATAAAGGATGGTGCCATCCGGCCGCCAGAGATCGAGATACGGGAATTCGGCGAGGAGGGTTTCACCCTCCATCATCGCGTCCAGCGCCTGCCGGTCACTGTCCATGAGGCTCCCGTCCGGCGCCAGCTGCTGGACATGCGGGGCAAGCATCCCCTCGACGAGCGCCGGCACCACTGTGCCGCGTCGCGCGAGCGTGATTTCAGTCATGGCGCTGGTGATCAGCACGCCGCAGAGGAGCATGGCGGCCACGGTGACGACACTGCCATAGAGGGCAAAACGGTTGGCAAGCGGTAGCCGGCCCCATCGCTTGCGCAACCGCCTGAACACGCCTCGCCGGTCGGTCAAATCTTGCTCCGCACGCAACGCCGTTCCCCAACCAAGTCGATAATATACCTACAGTATTCCCCCGACCAGTCCTCCCCCCAAACAGGGGATGGGAGCCAGATTTGATCGAGATCAAAATAAATTGGCGACGGTCCAGCAGGATAAGAAGCAATACTGACAATTGAACTCATCAATTGCCTCATAGAGCCCCTGTTCTTAAGTCCAGTTTTTGACGGACCGAAAGTCTAGTCCAAGGCCCGACCTTTATGCCGCCGATCGGCTAGACGTTCCGACCTGACGCTCGGCGACGATGTTGGGCACTATCCTAATCAAGTTTGAGGCCGTGGCAGTCGCCATGGCGATTGGATGGTGAAGGCCGCCTGTTGCGGGCTGCCTTTGTGCCGGAGGGGAAGTGATGGTTACCTACATCAAGAGCGACCTGGAATTCATTCTCAAGCAGATCAAGATTGCCGAAGCGCATGCGGCGGGCCAGCCTCTTTACGGACCTGGCGGCCTGATCCCCACCTATAACCTGGCCTGGGGCCTGCGCACTGTAAACGGCGAGTACAACAACCTGCTGCACCCCGAATGGGGCTCCGCCGACAATCCTTTCCCAGAGCCGCTCGGCAACGACTACCGCGATGTGGCGGGCGGCCCCCTGGACATGAATGGCCCCGCCCCCGGCGGCGTGGTTCCGACAGAGCCGAACTACAATCCGTCCACCAATCCCAATTCCATTGTGGTGGACGGCTCCGTCCGCACGATTTCCAACCTGATCGTTGATCAGACTCTCGACAATCCCGCTGCCATCATGGTCGCGCTGCAGCGCGCCGGCATCGTACCTCCCCCGGGCATGACGCTGCTGGATATCGCCATCAGCATTCGGGACACATATCAGCCGGTGAAGCCGTTCGTGGAAGCTGCCGAGGCTGCACATGTAGCAGACGTGAACGCGCAACGCACATTGGCGGCAGCGATGGCTACTCTTCCCCCGGGAGACCCAGCTATTGCGGCGGCCCAAACCGCAGCAAACGCAACGGCCGCCGCGTCCGCAGCGGCCGACACCGCCTTGGCGGAAAATCGTGTCGATCTCGACCTGATGCTCACCGAAAACGGCATCAAGATGGATGGCGACAATATCTCGCTGCCCAATATCGCGCCCGACGAAGGCCTTTCGGCCTCATTCAATTCCTGGTTCACCCTTTTCGGCCAGTTCTTCGACCATGGCCTCGACCTTGTCGGCAAGGGTGGCAGCGGCACGGTATTCATCCCGCTCTCGCCCGATGATCCGCTCTACGACCCCACGAGCCCGACCAATTTCATGGTGCTCACCCGCGCTACGGTCGGAGCCGGTCCCGACGGCATTCTGGATAATCCCGATACCCTCGCCGTTGAAAGCACGGACGATGTCCGTCCGATCAACACCACGACGCCTTTCGTCGACCAGAACCAGACCTATACCTCGCACGCCTCGCATCAGGTTTTCCTGCGCGAATATATCCTCGTCGACGGCAAGCCGCAGGCGACGGGCGGCCTGCTTGATGGCGCCAATGGCGGCCTGCCCACATGGGCCGAAATCAAGGCGCAGGCCAAGGCCATGCTGGGCATCGACCTGACCGACTATCACGTCGGCAACCTGCCCCTGCTCGCCACCGACGAGTATGGCAATTTTATTCCTCACCCCGTAACGGGCTTTGCCCAGGTGGTGATGGTTGGCAATCCGCCGACCCTGGCCTCGGGCACTCCGGCAAACCCGCTCAGCCTCGTCACGGTCACCCCTGACGATGCCAGCGACACGGACTCGCTACCGCAGGTCACGCACCTCGCCGTCCGCACTGGCCACGCCTTCCTCGATGACATCGCCCATACCGCGGTTCCGGTCGGCAAGATCGCCGATGGCGACATCGAAATCGGCCTCGCCAATACCGACGGCTCACCGGTCAGTACGTCTTATGACAACGAACTGCTGGACGCCCACTACGTCACCGGCGACGGCCGCGGCAACGAAAACATTGGCCTCACCGCCGTCCACCACGTGTTCCACTCCGAACACAACCGGCTGATGGCCCATACCAAGGATGTGGTCCTCGCCACCAACGATCTCGCCTTCATCAACGAATGGCTCGACGTCGGCCTGACCTCGCTGGCCCAGATCGATACCGAAGCCGAGCGCACCGCGCTCAAGAACGATATCGGCCGCTGGGACGGAGAGCGCCTCTTCCAGGCCGCCAAGTTCGGCACCGAGATGCAGTATCAGCACCTCGTCTTCGAAGAGTTCGCCCGCAAGATCCAGCCCAATATCAACGTCTTCCTGGTTCCTGACGGCTACGACGTCACTATCGATCCAACGATCCTCGCCGAGTTCGCCCATGTCGTCTACCGGTTCGGCCATTCCATGCTGACCGAGACGATCGACCGCTACGATCCTTCCTTCACCCCCGATCAGATCGGACTCATCGAAGGCTTCCTCAATCCGCTCGAATTCGCCTCCCTGCCCGACGATCAGATGGCCGGCTCGATCATCCGCGGCATGACGCGTCAGGTGGGCAACCATATCGACGAATTCGTCACCAGCGCCCTACGCAACAACCTGCTCGGCCTGCCGCTCGATCTCGCGACGATCAACCTCGCCCGCGGCCGCGATACCGGCGTGCCCTCGCTCAACGAGGCTCGCCGTCAGTTCTACGAGGCAACCGGCAACGACGCGCTGCTCAAGCCCTATACAAGCTGGGTCGAGTTCGCGAGCCATCTCAAGCATGAAGCCTCGATCATCAACTTCATCGCCGCCTATGGCACTCATGCCCTGATCACCGGCGAAACCACGATCGAGGGCAAGCGCGATGCCGCCATCACCCTCATTCTGGGCGAGGCATTCGGCAAATTCGCGCTCATGGATCCTCCGTTCGTCATGCCGGCGGATCGCGAAGATTTCCTCAATGGCACCGGCGCCTATGGCGCCGCCGGAGCGCTCGGCGGCCTCGAAAATGTCGATCTCTGGATTGGCGGCCTGGCCGAAGCCACCACGCCCTTCGGCGGCATGCTCGGCTCCACCTTCAACTTCGTTTTCGAAACCCAGATGGAGAAGCTGCAGAACGGCGACCGCTTCTACTATCTGCAGCGCCTCGATGGTCTGCACCTCTTCGGCGAGATGGAAGCAAATTCCTTTGCCGCCATGATCATGCGCAATACCGACGCGACGCACCTGCCGTCCGACGTGTTCTCGACACCCGGCCTCATTCTCGAAGTGGATCAGACGAGGCAATTCAACGACCTCGACGGCAACGGCACGCTCGAAAGCACTGACCCAGTCGGCGATGGTCTGCTGACTCAACTGGTCATTCGCAACAACCCGGCGACGCCGGGCACCGATACCAACTACCTGCGCTATACCGGCGGCGACCACGTCATCCTGGGCGGCACCAACAATGCCGACATCATGATTGCGGGTATCGGCGACGACACGCTTTTTGGCGATGGTGGCAATGACAATCTCGAAGGCGGTCACGGCAACGACATCATCAATGGCGGGGACGGCGACGATATCATCCGCGACATGGGTGGTGACGACAATATCAAGGGCGGCGACGGCAACGACGCCATCCATGCCGGCCCGGGGCTTGATCTGGTTCTCGGCGGACGCGGCCAGGATTTCGTCATCCTCGGCACCGATATGGGCTCGGAAGTCTTCGGCGGCGAAGGCAATGACTTCATTCTCGGAAACAAGAACGCCGAACGTATCCTGGGCAATGAAGGCGACGATTGGCTCGAAACCGGCACCTTCGACGGCGCCCCCGGCGACAATTTTGACGAAATCTTCGCCCATGACGGCATCCGCGGCAACGACGTCTTTCTCGGCGATGGCGGCTTCGACGAGTTCATCGGCGAAGGCGGCGACGATATCATGGTGGGCAGCCCCGGCCGCGGCAAGATGGCGGGCATGTCCGGTTTCGACTGGGCGACATACAAGGACAATGTCGCCGGCGTGAATGCCGACCTCTCCATCCCCATCGTATTCGATGAGTCTCCCGTTCTCCCCCAGAACGCCGCGCTCGATGAATACGAATCGATGGAAGGCCTCTCCGGCTCGGCCTTCGACGACATTCTGAAGGGGTCCGAAGAAGACGCTACCACCCGCGTCCCTGCCGACCAGGGCGGCTCGACCGGCTACCTCGGTAGCGCCCTCGACGCGCAGGGCATTGCCCTCATCAACGGCCTGCAAGCGGTCCTCGGCACCGGCGTCACCTCGTTCCTTGCCGGCGACATTATCCTCGGCGGCGACGGCAGCGACGAAATCCAGGGCAATGCCGGCGATGACATCATTGATGGCGACAAGTGGCTCGACGTACAGATCGGCGTCTTCGCCGCCAACGATCCGAACCACACCGGCACGCCGCTGCGTCTCGTCAAGAGCATGAAGGAGCTGACCACCGACGTCTTTGCCGGCCTCGTCAATCCCGGCCAACTCGCCATCGTCCGCACGATCCGCACCGACACCACGCCCGGCGATATCGACACGGCCGTCTTCCGCGACGTCAGCACCAATTTCTCCTTCTCGCTCGACGCCGACGGCAGGCTCGTGGTCTCGCATGCGATCGAAGATGGCATCGAGGGCACCGACACCCTCTCCGGTATCGAGCGCCTGCGCTTCACCGACGGCACCTATGCCCTCATCATGGGCACCCCGTTCAACGACAATGGCGGGACTGATGCCGCTACCGACCGCCCCGTCCTCAATGGCACGGATGCCAATGAGATCATCGTCGGCCTCGCCGGCAGCGACATTCTCAACGGCAATGGCGGCAATGACGTCCTGATCGGCGGCACCGATGCGGCACCTCAAGTCGTCATCAACGACACCTTCGGCACGGCCGCAGCCGGCTGGACCGAAACAGGCGACGTAACCACCGGCACTGTCCTCACCAGTGGACAGATTCGCATCACCGGCGGCGCGCTCGTCTTCGGCGACAATGACAACGATCCGGGCAATGGTGGCGCGCAGATACAACGCACGCTCAATCTGGCAGGCGCCAATGCCGTCACTATTGCCTATTCCTATGCGGAAAACAGTTTTGACAATGGCGAGACCGTCCAGGTTCAGTTCTCCGCCAACGGCACCACATTCACCACTATCCAGACCATAGACGGCGACTCCGGGAGTGGATCGTTCAATGTCCAACTCTCTGGACCATTCCTCCCCACGGCAGCGATACGTTTCGTTGTTGCCGGCACAAACAACAATAGCAGCAATGATACCGTCGCTATCGACAATCTGGTCATCACCGCGCTGCGCGGCGACCAACTCAATGGCGGCCTCGGCAACGATACCTATGGCTTCGGCCTTGCCGACGGCAATGACATCATCACCGAGACCGGCGGTACCGATCGTATCACCATCGCCCGCGGCACTGCGGCCGTCCCGCTCGCGGCCCTGACCGCCGTCCGCCAAGCCAATGGCGACCTGACCCTCGGCTTCAACGGCCAGACCGTCACGGTAGTCGATGAATTTGACAACGTCGCCAATCGCGTCGAACTGGTGAACTTCAGCAACAATGTCTATGGCGGCACCGTGCTCGCCGGCGACTATGCAATCAGTTTCGACACCAATGACGACGACGACGGCGACGGTGTCGACGAGCTCGGCCCCGTCGATCCCAATACTAGCTCTCTCGTCATCGGCACGACGGCCGGAGACAATCTCCTCGGTAGTGGCGAAAACGACGTCCTCTTCGGCGGTGCCGGCAACGACACGCTCACGGGCGACGGCGGCAATGACCTGCTCATCGGTGGCGCCGGCAATGACGATATGATCGGCAATGACGGCGACGACACTTATGAAGTCAATGCCGCTGGCGACGACATCACCGAAAATGCCAATGAAGGCATCGACACGGTCATGGCGTCGATCAACTACGATCTCGACGACCTCAATCTCGAAAACCTGATGTTCACGGGCACGGCCAACCTGAATGGCGATGGCAATGCCAACGCCAACCAGATCACCGGCAATGCGGGCAACAACAACCTGAACGGCCTTGGCGGCAACGACATCATCGATGGTGGTGCCGGCAACGACACGCTCACGGGCGGCGCCGGCAGCGACACGATCATTGGTGGCCTGGGAACAGACACCGCCGTCTTCGCCGGCGCGGCCAGTGCCTATGACTATGCCGTCAACGCGGCGGGCCAGCTCGTGGTCACGCATCGCAATGGCGGCGCCGACGGCACGGACACGCTGACCGGCGTCGAAATTCTCTCGCTCAATGGCACCACCTACACCATCGTCACTGGCACCAATGTTGACGACCCGGCTCTCAACGGAGCTAGCGGCGCCAATAATAGCCAATTGGTGCTTGGCCTCGACGGCAACGACACGCTCAATGGCGGCGCCGGCAATGACATCCTGCTCGGTGGCGCTGGCGACGATATCCACAATGGTGGAACGGGCAGCGACGTCATGGGCGGGGGCGCCGGCAACGACACCTATAATGTCGACAGCACGGGCGATATCGTCGATGAAGCGGCCAATGCTGGCATCGACCTGGTCAATTCCTCGGTCAGCTTCACCTTGGGTGCCAATGTCGAAAACCTGACGCTGACCGGCACGACCGATGGCGTCAACGGCACCGGCAACGCGCTCGACAACACCATCAACGGCAATGGCGGCGAAAATCAGCTCTTTGGCGGCGCAGGCAATGACATCATCAACGGCGGGGCCGACAACGACCTGCTTGATGGCGGCACCGGCAACGACACACTCAATGGCGGAGCGGGCAACGATTCCATCATTGGCGGCGAAGGCGACGACACCATCACCGTCAGCGATGGCAACGATACCCTGCGCTATACTGCCAACGGCTTCGGTGCCGACATCGTCAACGGCTTCGATGCTGACGCTGCGGGCGGCCAGGATCTTATCGACCTCACCGGCATGGGCGTCACCACTGCCAATTTTGCCACCCGCGTCTCGATCGCCGATGTGACCGGCCCGAACGGCGCCCTCATCACTATCGATGGCGGCACTGCCGGAACCGGCGGTACCATCCGCCTCAACGGTGTGACGGCGGCATCGCTGACCCAGGCCGATTTCGTGCTCGCCACGACGACCACGAATACCATTACGGGCAACGACACCGCACAGACCCATCTAGGCACCAATGCTGCCGAAACCATCAATGCCAATGGAGGCAATGACACGGTCAATGCCAGCGGCGGCAATGACGTCGTCAATGGCGGAGAAGGCGCCGACATCCTCAACGGCGGCGACGGCAACGACACCCTGACTGGCGGCTTGGGCGCCAATACGGGCACCTTTGCCGACAATTTTGACGGCACCACGTCCTATACCGACAACAACGGCACGCTGCTGTTTAACGGCGGTTGGACCGAAGGCGGCGGTGAAAATACCGACGAGGACGGCGGCGACATCCAGATCAATACGGCCAATGGAAGTCGCCTGCATTTCGAACAAGGCATAGACGGCGGCGAGTTCATCCAACGCGCCTTCGATCTCACCGGTGCCACATCCGCTTCCGTACAGTTCGCCTATGTCGGTGACAGCAGCTTGACCGGCGATGAGAACGTAACCGTCCAGGCCTGGAACCACACGACCAACGATTGGCAGACTCTAACCGGAGGAGCGCTGAACACGACCAGTGGCAACTTCAATGTGGCCCTGTCGGCCGCGCAGATCGGCCCCCAGTCCGCCATCCGCTTCATCGCGAACGGCAACTGGGACGACGGTGACAATTTCTTCATCGACAACTTCGTGGTCACGGCCTCGGGCACTAATCTCGGCGCGGACACCATCAATGGCGATGCCGGCGATGACACGATCATCTGGAATGCCAATGCGGCCAATCCCACCGACGGCCGTCAGGTCGTCAATGGCGGCACTGAAGGCCTCGCCGGCGACACCTTCGTGATCAACGGCCGGACGGGTGCTGAAACCTACACGATCTTCACCCGTGCCGCCTTTGCCGCGATTGTTGGCAATAGCCTCGCCAACTTCAACGCCGCGACGGAAATCATCGTCACCCGCAACGGCACCAATAATGCCTCCGTGATCGCCGAGCTGCGGGAAATCGAGGAAATCCGCATCAATGGGTTTGATCCCAACGGCACCGGTTCTCCGGGCGGCGACACCTTCAATATCGTGGGCGACTTCTCGGCCACGAGCCTGCGCCTCAACACCATCACCATCGATGGCGACGTGGGCGACGATACGATCGACATATCGTCCTTGAGTTCCGCCCATCGCATCGTCTTCAGGTCCAATGGCGGCCACGACACCATCATCGGCACGTTGCGCCCACAGGATGTCATCGAACTGCCGCCGGGCACGACCATGGACGACTTCGTCGAGACCACGGACGAGAACGGGGTCACCACCCTCAGCGATGGCGAACACTCGATCCGCTACGTCTCCCACGGCGGCCCGCCGATCATCGACGATGACGATGACGATGAGGACGACAACGATCACGGCCCAGGCGACGACGATGACGACGACTGGGACGACGATGATGATGGTGATGGTGATGCCCCTGGAGTGGGTGGTCCGGTACTTGGCACGCCGCAGGATGATGTGTTGCTGGGAACCTCTGGTGGGGACCTGGTGTTCGGCTTTGCCGGGACGGACTACATCATCGCCAATGCCGGTGTGGACGTGATCCGGGCGGGTGCCGGTGATGACTTCGTCGATGCCGGGTCAGGCCGCGATATCATCTTTGCCGATGATGGCGATGACGATGTCTTCGGCGGCGATGACGACGACCTGATCTATGGCGAAGGTGGCCATGATCGGCTGTTCGGTGGCTCGGGCCATGACCTGATCGATGGCGGGGACGGCAATGACACCGTCTTCGGCGGCGCCGGCAACGACCTCTTCGTCGGCTCGCATGGCGATGGCAACGACACCTATTATGGTGGCGAGCTCTCGGGCGACAGTGGCAATGACACGCTGGACCTCGCCTTCCTCACCGCCGATGCGGTTGTGGATCTCGGCACCGGCGTGGGTGGTCGCGGCAGCGCGGTCTCGACGGAGAGCGGGGTAGACACGCTCTATGGCATCGAGAATGTCGTGACCGGCTCGGGCAATGACACGATCATCATGTCCAATGCCGTCAATGTGGTGGATGGCGGAGCGGGCGAAGACATCTTCGTCTTCGGTTCCACTGCCGCCGCCCATGGCGACACCATCCGCGGCTTTGAAGCCGGCGACAAGATCGACCTCTCGGGGATCGATGCCAATGCCGGGGTGGCGGGCAACAATGCCTTCACTCTCGAAAGCGGCCAGGCCGCAACCGCACCGGGCCAGATCGTGATCACCCATGAGACGCGCGAGGATGGGGAATATACCGTCATCTCGGGCAATACCGCCGGGGACAATGCACCCGAGTTCCGCATCAGCATATCAGGCAACCACAACCTGACCGGCACCGACTTCAACCTTTAGCCTCCAACTGCCCGGCCGGTTCCAACCGACCGGGCTTTTTCTTCTTCCAAAAGACCATCCATCCATTCTTCGGGGGCCGATCATGGCATCGACAAAGGTTTTAGCCGAACATCGCGGCGACGAGATGCTGCGCAAGGAGTTCAAGGGCGTCGCGGTCTTCCTGTTCTGGATCTCGGGCATCATCAATGTGCTGGCCCTGACCGGCTCGTTCTACATGCTGCAGATCTATGATCGGGCTCTCACCAGCGGCTCCATCCCCACCCTCTTGGCGCTCTCCATTCTCGTCATCGGCCTCTATCTCTTCCAGGGCGTCTTCGACATCGTGCGCAGCCAGCTCCTCGTCCGCATCGGGGCACGCTTTGATCGCATGCTGGCCCCCATCGCCCATCGCGTCAGCGTCGACATGCCCCGCTTCGGCTTTTCCACAGGCGAAGCACTGGAACGCGGCCGCGATGTCGACACCATCCGCACCTTCATGGGCAGCCAGGGCCCGGTGGCCCTCTTCGATCTGCCCTGGGTGCCGCTCTATATTTTGTTCGTCTACTTCCTCCACCCCGTCCTCGGCGCCCTGACCCTGGGCGGTGCCTTCGTCCTGACCCTCCTCACCATCTGGACCGAACTCAAGTCGCGCAAATTGGCCGCCGCGGCCCAACAGGCCTTTCTCACCCGCAATGCCGTGGCCGATTCCAATGCCCGCAATGCCGATATCCTGAAGGCCATGGGCTTTGCCGGCCGCGCCGTCAGCCGCTTCAACGAGGTCAACCAGGACCATCTGACCCTGCAAACCCGCGCCAGCGATGTCATCGGCACCTTTGGCGCCTTCTCGCGCATTTTGCGGATGGTGCTGCAATCGGCTTTGCTCGGGGTCGGTGCTTACCTGACGATCCAGGGCCAGATGTCTGCCGGCGCCATCATCGCCGTCTCGGTCGCCTCCTCTCGCGCTCTCGCCCCCATCGACATGGCCATTGGCAATTGGAAAGGCGTCGTCGCCGCCCGCCAGGCGTTCAAGCGGTTGCGCGATACCATGGTCGCCCTCGCGGGCATGACCAAGCCGCTCGACCTGCCGGCCCCGACCAAGTCGCTCAAGGTGGACAAGATCTCGGTGGCCGCTCCCGCCTCTGGTCGCGTGTTGTTGACCGAAGTCGCCTTCGAGCTCAATGCCGGCCAGGGTCTTGGGGTGATCGGTCCCAGCGGCGGCGGCAAGACCACGCTCGTGCGCGCCCTTACCGGCATCTGGCCATCCCTGCGCGGCGCCATCCGTCTCGACGAGGCCGACCTCACCCAGTGGGATGAAGAAAAGCTCGGTCAATATATCGGCTATCTCCCCCAGGACGTGGCGCTTCTCGATGGCACGATCGTGGAAAACATCACCCGCCTCTCGCCCCAGCGCGATGCCCGCGCCATTGTCGCGGCCACAAGAGCCGCCGGCGTCCACGAGATGATCGTCAGGCTCCCCGATGGCTATGACACCCAGCTCGGTCCCATGGGCACCGCCCTCTCGGCCGGCCAGCGCCAGCGCATTGGTCTCGCCCGGGCCCTTTACGGCGATCCCTTCGTTGTCATCATGGACGAACCCAATGCCTTCCTCGATGCCGAGGGCGAAGCGGCACTGAACCTGGCCATCCGCCAGATCCGGGCCCGCGGCGGCATTGCCGTGGTCGTTGCCCATCGCCCCTCGATCCTGGCCGAAGTCGACATGGTCGCCGTCATCCAGAACGGCAGGCTCACCGCCTTCGGCCCCAAGGACGAGATCGTCGCCGGCCAGCGCCAGGCCAATGTCAACACCAATGCCAATGGCCTCAAGGTTGTCGAGCCGCGTACGGAAACAGGAGGCATGGCATGATCATCGAGGCCAAATCCAGCCAGCAGCAGCAGCAAAAGACCGATCCAGCGGACCTGAGGAAAAAGCTCGAGTTCAACGTCCCTGAAAAGGCCTCGCGCCTGCCGGTCTATATCGCCCTCTTCTTCACCGGCATTGCCGCCTACATAAAGAGCGCCTTCCCCGCCGGAGCCCAGGACCATGCTCCTGCCGGCGCCGAGCCCAATCCTGCCGCCAATAGTGGCGCCCCGCGCGGCACCCGCCAGGAGCCCGGCGGTCCCGGGGTCGATCTCATGACCACCGGCTCCATCGAGGAGGAGCAACAGCCCAGAAGCGCGGTGCGCCATGCGGCCGGGGACTGGGACGAGGCCTTTACCATGCCCGACCCCATCGCCTTCCACTATACCGCGGCCTCCTTCGACTTCCTCGGCCCCAATGTCGCCCCCTTCTTCCCTGCTGCCGTCCACTACCGGCCGCAGAACGACAATGCCGCGCTCGTCGATCGCGCCGAACCGAACATCACCACCTCTCCATCGGCCCCCAAACCGCATCATGACACGGCTCCCACCGACCTCACCGAGAACAATGGCCCGGACAGTGCCAATGACGACGACGAAGACGACGACGAAGATCAGGACCAAAGCCAAAATCGTGCCCCCACCGTGCTCGGCCCCGTCCGCCTCAACGACGTCTTTGCCGGCCAGGTGGTCCTGATCGGTCTCTCCCAACTGCTCTTCGGGGCCAGCGATCCCGACAATGACATCCTGACCATCAACGACCTCACCGCCTCTGGCGGCACCCTGGTGCAGACCAATCACGGCTGGTCCTTCATCACCGTGCCGGGCATGCTCGGCCTTGTCACCTTCACCTATGAGATCAGCGACGGCCTCCTCCACATCGTC
>NZ_JAGIAW010000001.1 GCF_017744655.1 Devosia sp.
CTCATACGGGTTCGGGCGAGACGAACAACCAGCTCTCGTTCGGCTTCAGCGTGACCGACGGCGATGGTGACAAGGCTACCGGCACGCTCAAGATCAACGTCAATGACGATGCGCCGGTCAAAGCTCATGATTATCGCTATGTCAGCGTGCAGGAGGCCGACATTGCGGCCGGCCCTGACGTGGCTAGCACCGTGTTCGAAAACAAAATGGGTGCAGATGGCTTGGGCAGCACTGCATTCACGGGCCACCTCAAACTGGATATCGGTGGTGGCGTGGCGGGGAACGTCTCGCTCAATGTTGCCAATGGCCCGGTTACGGTTAGCCAGTTCACCTCGGACGGGAAGCCGGTCACATTTGTTCTCGTGAACGACACGCTGGTGCGCGGCTATATCCTGCCTGAAAATGGCGGCGGTACTGGCGGCACGACCATCATCGAGATATCGCTGACTGGCAGTGATCAGGGGGTCACCACAAAGCTCTTCGGACCCATTGATCATATCGCCGTGGTCGATGGCAAACCGATCGACAGCATTCTGGTCGACGCCACAGTTCGCTTTACTGACGGCGATGGCGATGACATCACTGCGATCATCCGTACGACCATCGTTGACGACGTTCCGTCCACCAATCAGGCCGATCGCTATATTACGCTGTCCGAGAACAATATTGCTTCCGGTACGGCCACCGACACACGCGCATTTACGATTGATTTCGGAAGCGATGGGTATGGCAGGACCTTCTTCACGGGCAAGATGGGCCTTAACATTGGCGGCACGGTAGCAGGCAACGTCGTGTTCAACGTTGATGCTGGCCCTCAAGTCGTCAACGAGATCAAGTCTGGTGGCAAGCCAATCACCTTTGAGAAGGTGGGCGACAACGTTATCAACGGCTACATCACAAACGATGCCGGCCAGCGGGTCGATGTCATCAAGCTTGAACTGAACGACACGGACACCAATGTAACCGCGACGCTCTTCCGTCCCATCGATCACGTTGACGTCGGTACGCCCACGCCGCTTGGACAGATCCGGATCGATGCTACAGTTGGCTTTGCAGATGGCGACGGTGACGTCGTAACATCTATCCTCCGCGTCAACGTCAACGACAGCACTCCTACTCTGATGACGGGCGGTGCGGACGTTGGCTCTCTGTCCGAAGTCAACCTGCCCCAGGTGAGCTCCACTTTTGGCAACCTCGGTGTAAATGTCGGGGCCGACAAGAACGGTCACGTCGCTTTTGCTCCGGGTGTCATCGCTGCGCTGCAGGCGCAGGGGCTGACTTCGGACAATGTGACCCTCCAATACACGATCAGAGACAATGGTTTCGGAGGCGAGGAGCTTGTTGCTTACAAGACAGGCTCGACTGCCGATGATCCGGTATTCATCGTCGGGGTTTACAGGCCCGCAAGTTTTGCCGCGACGCTGTTCCAGAATGTCGACCATGCGGCCAATAGCGACAGTCTGCCGCTGAACCTTACAGCGCGCGTATATGACGGCGACGGCGACTACGTGGATCGTGCCTTTACAATCAATGTCGCGGACGACGCCCCAACGCTGAATGCGCCGACTGAAGACTACAATCTGCTGACCAATGGCGACTTCTCGATCGGCGCCTGGTCGTCGACAAGCTATGGCGGTGCGTCGACCGGCGCTATCGGTTGGCTGATTAATGGTACTCAGCCTGGTCAAGCTGGTGTTCAGCTCGAAAAGGTGGCGAATGGGTATATGGGGATGTCGTCGACGAGCGGCGTTATGGTCGATCTCGCGGCATCTCCGGGCAATGTCGAGATCTCTCAGACCCTGTCGGGTCTCGATCCCAATGGCTCCTATACCCTGAGCTTCGAGATTGGTTCGCCTGATCCCGCAAGCGCCGGTCTTGAGGTCTACTGGAATGGCGTGAAGCTCAATACGACCTTCACGATCACAAACCAGATGACCGTCGTGACGGTCAGCGGACTTGTGCCCAATGGTGATGGTAAGGACGTGCTGACCTTCAAGGAGGTCGGTTCGCCTGACAATACCGGGACCTATTTGGCTGACGTGAAGCTTGCTCCCACTGCGGCGCTCGACCTGCCAGTGGTGGAGGCCCAGATGGGTGAAGATGGGACGGCCGTCTTCAACTTCAGCGAAGGAACGGATTTCGACTTCGGTGCCGATGGCAAGGGTTCCGTGGCGTTCGACGCCAATGCGGCCGTCATCTCGACCCCGTCGGGAACGCTGCTCGACAAGCCGACCATCAGCTACGATCCGGTGACCGGCAAGCTGACGATCAATCCGGGTTGGGGTTTCAACGGCCTCAGCAAGAACGAGATTGCCACGCTGACCATTCCGTTCAGTGTGACCGATGCGGATGGCGACGTGCGCACCGGACTCTATCGCATAACCATTCTGGGCAGCGACGATCCTGTCTCTTCCTCTGTGGGCTTCCCGGAAACCGGCACAATCACCGAATATGCCGAGGGGCATCCGCTGGCCAATTCGACCGATGAAAGGACCTGGTTCGACAGCGGCTACAATGGCGGCGGTTTCTGGATCTATGGCGACCAGGGCGATACGCATACCGTCACGGTCGTTCCTGTCGGCGCAGGTCAGCTCGGCCATATCACTCATCAGATTGGTGAGACCACGGCCAATGACGGCGTCGGTTTCGTCAACTGGAAGTACAACGTCACCGATCAGGAGCTGAACTATCTTGCGGCCGGCCAGACCAAGGTTGAGGAATTCGACATCGTCGTTTCCGACCCCTTTGGCAACTCGACCACGCGCCGGATCACCATCACGCTGGTGGGCAGCAATGATACGCCTGTCATCACCGTTGCGCAGGGCGACTCCATCGCTTCGGAACTGATCGAGACCAATGCAGGTCTGCAGGCTGCCGGCACGCTGAGCGTGTCCGACGTGGATGTGACTGACGTGGTCACGGCTTCGGTTGGGTTCATCGAGATTTCCGGCCCGGACTATGGGACTAATCTCGACCATGCGATGATCCGCAGCTTCATGACGGTGAACACGCCCGTCATCGGCAACGGTCAGACCACTGGCACGTTGAATTGGTCGTTCAACAGCAATAGCCAGGCGTTCAACTTCCTGCCGCAGGGATCACGTCTCGTGTTCAAGTACACGATCGTGGTGACCGACAGCGCGGGGGCGACCGACGAGCAGATCGTTACCGTAGCGATCAACGGCACGAATGACGCTCCTGTCATCAGCATGCCGCTGGCCGAAACGACTGAAACTATCGACGGCCAGCTGGCGGTGTCGCGCTTTATCAACGAGACGGATACGGGGCTTGCCTCATCGGGCACGTTGACGGTTTCTGACGTCGACAACGCCAGTGCGATGACTGTTCAGGTGGTCGGCGTCAGTGGCGGCGGCGCGGGCTACAACATTGCCAATGCTGCGAACTTCCTGACGATCTCGCCGACAGCGCCGATCTATGATGCTGGCGAAACGGCGAACAACCTGAGCTGGAGCTTCAACTCGGGTAGCGAGAACTTCAATTTCCTCTCGCAGGGCACGCAGATCCGGCTCAACTATACCATCCGGGTCACCGACAATTTCGGGGCCAGTGTCGATCAGGTGGTGACCATTCTGATCAACGGCACCAATGACGGGCCGGTTGTCGATCTCAATGGTGCTACGGCCGGTGTCGATGGCACGACCTATGCCGTCGAAGGACTGCCGCGTTGGGCGTTCGATGCTGCCACTTTGTCTGATGTCGACAGCAGCAATCTCAAGTCGATGACCGTTGGCTTCGGGAATGGTCGGGACCCTGCCAATGCAAACGGCGAGACGGAGACGCTGACGCTGAATACGGCGGCTGAAAACGCCCGCGCTGCGGCCGGTCTTGTGCTGTCGTTCAACGCAACCACCGGTGCTCTGACGATCTCCGGCAATGCTTCGGTCGCGACTTATCAGACGATATTGCGCGGGATCGTGTATCAGAACAACAACGACACCCCATCCACTCAGCGTGTGTTGGAGGTCAGCGTCACCGACGACTACAATGCGGTGGCAACTGCGCAGATGGTTGTGAACGTCACTGCCGTCAACGACGCTCCGCAGATTCCGGACCAGATGGCGATGACCGTGGTGGAGGGAAGCACGACCGTGCTGTCGCTAGGCATGTTCGGCTTTGCCAACGTGGCTGAACTCGACCCGGATAGTCCGGCGACTGACATTGTGTTCAGAGTTCCGGCCAACCTGCCGGGAGTGACATTCCTCAATGGCGGCGCGGCGACGCTGTCGTTTACCGTTGCGGAGTTGCAGGCGGGCCTGATCAGTGTAGTCCATGATGGGCGGGAAGATCCGAGCATCACCTTCACGCTGTCGGTGGACGACGCCAACCAGGACGGTTCGCCGGCCGACACGGCGCAGCTCACGATCAATGTGACGCCGGTGAATGATGCTCCTGTAGCAAAGGACTTTGTTTCGAACCTGGTTTTCGCCGAGAACTCGGTGACGACCAATGTGGTGGTGCCAGCCTCGGATATTGTCAGCGATGTTGACACGCCACTCTCTTACTTCACGGCCTCCAGCGTGGCTCTGGGTGAAGTGACGATCGGCAATAACGCTCCGATCAGTCTGGCTGCTGCAGGTATCTCCCGCGCCTTGGACGGCACTATCACGGTCGATACCAATGTGGCCGCCTATGACTATCTGCGTCCTGGCGATAGCGTGGATGTGGTGGTCAAGTTCACAGTTACCGATGACGGCGGCCTCAGTGACGATGGCACGGTCACCTTCAAGGTGACGGGCACCAATGATGCGCCGGAAATCACATCACTCGTCGCTGCGGCCCAGGGTGAAGTGACCGAAGATGGTACGCTGATAGCCAGCGGCCAACTGACGGCGATTGATCCGGATGCTGGCGACACGAAGACTTGGTCGGTTGTTAACGGTCAAGGAACCTATGGGTCGCTGACCGTAGATAGCACCGGCAAGTGGACTTACACGCTCGACAATGCGGATTCTGACCTAGCTACCCTGAATGCGGGACAGCATGCTGATGACACGTTTGTCCTGCGGGTGACCGACAGTGCAGGGGCATTTGCGGAGCAGACCGTGACTGTCCGGATCAACGGTGCGAATGAGGTCCCGCCGCCCGACGCGAGAAACGACACGATTGTCACCAATGCGGCAAATAGTACTCTGCTTTCTCTGCCGCAGATTGCCTTGCTGTGGAACGATGGTTCATTGGGAAGTGGTGCCTATATCCAGAGCGTCACTCCTCAGCAAAACGGCGATACTGCGGGGGTGAGCCACGGTGTCGTCACGCTTCAGGTGCAAGGCAACTCTCGAGTCTACGACTATGTTGTTGGCTCGGACGGCGGCACTGACGCTGCGGTTGTCACTGTACTGCGTAGCCCGCCTAACGCCATGGCGACCGGCACAACGGACGACTTCCGCGTCTTTACAGATGCTGGCGCCTTGCAGGCATTCGGTGGCCTGGGTAACGACGTCATTATTGCTCGGACCGGTGGTTCGACGCAGATATTTGGCGACGGCGCTCATGAGAGCGCTCAGGACGGCAATGACCTCCTCATTGGCACCAATAGCGCGTCGAACCATCTGTTAGGGGGCGGCGGCAATGACATGCTGATAGGAGGTTCGGTCAACGATATCCTCGATGGCGGTTCAGGTAATGACATCCTGTGGGGTGGTGCCGGTCAGGACAGTCTCGTGGGTGGCAGCGGCGATGACATCTTGTGGGGTGGTGCCGGTCAGGACACGCTCACGGGAGGTAGTGGCAAAGACGTTTTCGTCTTCCAGGAAGCTGGTTCGGCCAATGCCGATATAATAAAGGACTATGTGTTTGCCGACGATGTTATTGATCTTTCGGATCTGCTCAGCGGAATTTCCAATGACGCTGATAAGATAGCGGCGGTTCAGGTAGACGCGGCTCTGAATACGATATCCGTCAATACCGGCAGCGGCTGGGAGTTGGTTGCGACGATCGAACCTACGGGCGTGACCCAGGTCAACATCAAGCTGGACGACGACCTGTCGCACACCTTCAATATCTAGTCGTCAAAGAGCCAAACTAGCGGCCCGCCTTGGCGGGCCGTTTTCTTTTACATCCCCAATCCTGGCGCGACTGCCGATAGATCGGTGGGCATGGCGGTTGCAGTTCGGCTGCCGCCGGCGAAGCCATGGATATAGCTGCGGCCGTCGGCGAAGCTCATGATGGGCTGGTATTGGGCATAGGCCGTGTCGAGCTGAAGCCGGTCAGTGACGTTGTCGAGGACGTAAGAGCCCGAGGGCATGTGGGCGACGAGGACGGCGTGGAAGAGCTGGCGCCTGGTATCTTGCAGCAGCACCAATTGCAGGTTCTGATCGGGCACACCGAGACCGCGCAACAGCCAATATTTGGCGATGGCATAGTCTTCGCAGTCGCCGGCGCCCTTGCGGGCCATTTCGGCGGGCGTCGCCCAATAGTCGCCGACGCCCCACACGTTGCTGTCGGGCTTGTAGGTCATGGTGGCGTTGACCGTGCGGTTGATCAGATCAAGCATATCGCGCTCGCCCAGACCTGCCGCCTTGTTTCGTGCGTCGCGGATTTTTGTGACGAAGCGACTGTCGCAGCCTTCGAAACCCTGGATGCTGCAACTGTCGCCAAAATACGCGGAGTAATCTGTCTTTTGAACGTCTTGCCATTTGCGCGCCGCGGGAATGCGCGCAGCAGAAATGGCGACCGAGCCAAAGACGCCGAGTTCGCTGGCCGCGGGCCTTGCGAGTGTCGTGAAGCCAGGAGGGGGCAGGGCCGCAAGTTGAGGAGGCACAACTGTCTCGATTGCTGTGCGCTCCGATGCGTAGAGACCCAGAGGGCGCGCAGAAAATTCAACCGGCGTTGTTGGTAATGTGGCGGCGCTGATCGTAATAATAGCTGCAGCAGAAAAGTTCAGAAGCAATTTTGCCTCCAGTGATGATTGACTGGAGGCTAGGTCGTCCGAAATAAAATTCTGCAAACTTGTACGGTATATTATAGATTTGTGATTTCGATAAAATTTTACATGAGCGTTTTCTTGGTGACTAAAATGCGGATTGATAAAATTGTCGGCTTTTTTGTCAGCGTGAATTGAGGGATGCTGAGCCAGATTTGCCCATCGAGATTCTAAAGGGGGCACCTGTGGCCAAATCCTGGTTTAGCTGGTTGACCGGCAAGGACTATAAAGGTGAGACGCGACGCGCAGAGGTGCCGCGACCCGCCATCAAGGTTACGCCGCAAGATATCGACCCGTTCTCGGGCGCGTTGCGCTGGGACAGGTTCATCGCCATGCTCGAAGCCGAACAGGCGCAAGGGCCGGGTGCTCTATTGATCGTTGATCTCAGTGCGCGTTCGGGAAGTGCTGCTGCGGCGGCAGGGCAGAAGACGGAAGAAATTTTGCCCTGGCTTGGGCAGTCCATTCAGCAGGCCATTCGCGCTGATGATCTTCTGGCCCATATTGAAGGATATCGCTTTGCCGCGCTTTTGCGCGGTGCGCCGCAAGAAGTCGCCACGGCGGTGAGCGAAAGAATCCTGGAGTCGGTTGACGACACGATCTTCATGACGGCGGAAGGCATTGTGCATCTGGGCGTTACAATCGCCGGTGCGGTCTATCAGCAATCCCCCGGGCCAGACGCTTTGGATGCGGCCATGGCCAACCTCAACATCGCAAAAGACACCGGCAGAACTCTTTTCGTGCAATAGGCAGGACGAAGAGGCTTTCAGGACTAGAGAGCTGCGCGCGGATGCGTCGGGCGCCCGAAATCTTGAAATAGGAAGGCGCTTGCGCCGAGTCGCAAACGCGACAGAGCGGTGCCGCGCTGTCGCGTATTGGTCAGGTCGGCTGGAGGCCGGGCGGCGAAGGGAGCGCGTTGGTTCGACGCCGTGGACCTTCTTATCGACGTGGCAGCAGGTTAGCGCGATCTCGACCAACATTCTTCCGTACACTTGTGCTCAGTCGTCGTCGTAAGCGCCATGAGGTGCCGCGCTTTCCAAGTTTGGACATATGCGCGGGGCGGCAGACTTGAATTTGTGATGGGTGGATTTTGACGCTCGTCAATGCCGATAGCGGAGAGGTGGTCATGCTGTTGGCCTCTTGTGGTCGGAGGCCGCGATGCGCCCGTCAGTTATTCTTCTTGCCTTGTGCCTCAGCACTCCTGCCTTGGCAGCCACGGGCGAGACCTGTGCTGTGACTGTGGTTCTGCCCGATTGCGCCCGGGCGGCGTTAGAGACGGCATCGGCGCAGGGCGATCCGGCGGCCAAGGTGGAGCTGGCTCAGGAACTGCTCAAGGCGGGTATGCCGGGAGGGGCCGAGAGCGCCGTGCGGTTGCTGACCGGGGTAGCGGAGCGAGGGGATGGGTGGGCTGCAGTCCTGCTCGCCAATCTTTACCGGCAGGGCGAGGCGGTGGAGCAGGATGGCGCGAAGGTCGTGGCGCTGCTGGAGCCGCTGGCCAAGGGCGGTAATGCCGGCGCACTGACGGGGCTAGGAGAACTTTACCTCACAGGCGCGCGCAATATGCCCAAGGACGTGCCGCTGGCGGCGGAATATTTTGAAAGAGCGGCGGCCACAGGCGATCTTTGGGGCAAGTTCCAACTGGCGTTGCTCTTGATCGACGGCAATGGCGTTGACCGCGATCTCGAGCAAGCCGTGGAGCTGCTTGAAGAGGTCAGCAAGGCCGGCGATCCATGGGTGTTGATCACGCTGGGCGATCTTTATGCCGGGGGTCTGGTGCCGCCCGCGGAAAAGGCGATCCCCTACTTCGAGAAGGCGGCCGCTACCGGCAATACGGCCGCGCTGACGCGTTTGGCGCAAGCGTATCAGACGGGGTTGGGCACGGAGGCGGCTGATCCCGCGAAGTCGCGGGAGTTTTGGGAGGCAGCCGTCGCCAAGGGTGACAGTTTTGCCGGGATCAATCTGGCGCTGTTGCTGCTGGATGATGGCGGCAGGGTGGCGGTCGATCGGGCGGTAAAGCTGCTCGATGCGGGGGCGGCGCGGGGGGAAGCATGGCCGGCAACGATCCTGGCTGATTTGTTGGTGCGTGGCGAAAAGGTGCCCCAGGATGCGCAGCGGGCGGTGGCTTTGCTGGCGCCGCTTGCCGATGAGGGCAGTGCCGCGGCGCAGGTGGCCTTGAGCGACATTTATGCCAAGGGGGCGGGGGATGTCATTGCCGACCCATCCAGAGCTTTCGCCTTGGTTGACGCGGCCTATAAGCAGGGCGAGGCGCAGGCGGCGAGCCGGCTCGGCTTCATGCTGGTGCGCGGAGAGGGGACAAAGCAGGATATTTCGCGGGGGATGGGCCTACTCGATCAGGCGGTTTCCCGCTCCACTGATCCATGGTTGGCCATCGATGTGGGCGCCTTGCTTGCTGCCGGCGATGTCGTTCCGGTGGATGGGGACAGGGCGATTGCCATGTTCAAAAAGGCGGCTGACCTGGGCAGTGCGGCGGGACTGTTTCGGTTGGGGATCAGCTATCGGGACGGGGTTGGCGATGTCGAGCCCGATCCTGTCATGGCGCGGACCTATCTGGGGCGGGCCGCGGATATGGGGGATAATGCTTCGCGGGTGACCCTGGCGCAGATGCTGCTCGCCTCGGACGTGAGGGCGGATGTGGACAAGGGCGTTATCCTGCTGGAGGCGGCGGCGGAAGAGCACGATGCCTGGGGCACGACGAGCCTGGCAGCGCTGTTGCTTGAGGGCCGTGTGCTGCCGAAGGACGGGGAAAGGGTTCGGGCGCTGCTCGAGCCGCTGGCGGAGGAGGGAAGCGCGGCGGCGCTGGCGATGCTGGGTGATCTCTATGTGAAGGGGGCGGACCCCATTGCGGCGGACCCGCCGGTGGGACGGGGCTATTATGAGAAGGCCGCGGCGCTGGGGGAACTTGGAGCCAAGAACAAGCTTGGATTGATGCTGCTGGCCGGCGAGGCGGGAGATGTGGGGCGCGGGCTGCAATTGCTGCGGGAAGTTGCCGAGGCGGGCGATGGCTGGGCCAAGATCCAGCTTGGCGATGCGCTGACACAGGGTGGCGCCGTGGATGTCGATGCCGTGGCGGCGCGGGACTATTATCAGCGGGCGCTGGATCAGGGCATTGCGGCCGGCGCGGTGAAATTGGGACTGCTCTACCTAAATGGCGCCGGGACGCTGCGACCGGATCCGGTCAAGGCGGCCGAATTCTTCGAGGCGGCGGCGGCCGATGGCGATGACCTTGCCAGAATACAGCTCGCGCTGATGCATTTCGAAGGGCGCGGGGTGGCGCGCGACGTCGCGCAATCACTGACGCTGCTGGGTGATGCCGCGCAGGACAGCGCCTGGGCCAATGGTATTCTCGGGGGCTATTATGCCGATGGCCGTTTTGGCGAACCCGACTATGCGAAGGCGCGCGACTATTTCGATCGGGCGGTAGCGCTTGGCGATGCCAGCGGGAGCTTTCGGTTTGGCGGGTTGCTCTCTTCGGGGCCACTGGCAAAAGAGCATCGGGAAGAGGGGTTGGAGCTGGTGCGCGGGGCGGTGTCCCAAGGGATTCCGGGGGCCGCGGTCGAAATGGCGCGCCTCGAAATGATGGGGGTGGCCGGGGCCGGGGGCGGCAAGGCCGCCGAGCAGAGGCTTCTGGCCGAGGTGAAGCGCGAAAATCCTGCGGCGCTGCGTCTGTTGCTGCAGCTCTATCGGGCGGGCGGGGGCGGGCTGTCGCCTTCCATCGCCAAGGCGAAGGCATCGCTCGACCAGTATGGTGGGCTATTGCAGCCTGATGCTGCGACTTTTGAAAGCATGGCGCTGCAGGCGGCCGGGCCACCGACGCTCGATGCCATGCAGGCGGTGGGAGACAGCTTTGGCAAACTGGGTGCGGGCGATGTCACCCAAGCGGTGCAGATGCTCTTCTGGAGCAACAAGAACGCCTATGTCTATGTGCTGCAACAGCAATTGAAAAAGGCGGAACGCTATGGGGGGCCGCTCGATGGACGGCTGACGCGCGGCACGATTGCGGCGCTGAATGCGGCCTGTCGTGAGAGCAGTAGCGAAACGCGGGTCTGTTCGATGGGGCCGCTCACGCCGGACTATGCGGTGATGATGTCGAAGCAGATTGCCGGTTTCGATATGGGCGTGGCGGTAAACTAGCGTCGGGCGAGCAATTCCAGCAGCGCGGGATAGACCAGGTCCACATTGGCGCCACGTTCACGCGTGTTGATCAGGTCGTGGGGGAGGCGAGCGCCGAAGGGTAGCGTCGTGATGACGGGCTCGACGCCGTGGGCTTGCCAATACGCTGCGATATCGAGGGTCTGGCGATTGTTGACGGCGACGTCGGCGTCGTTGAGGAGGATCGAGATATTGGGCACAGAAGGGGGCGTTGCCTGGGCGGCCGCGTGGACCTGCCAGCCGACCAGCATGATCTCGGTCAAGGCGTGGGTGGTCGGCAGGGCGTGGGCAATGGCGGCCTTTTCCGGCGTGGCGTTTTCGAGGGGATTCCAGGAGAAGATGATATTGGGCAGGGCGCGGGTGACATTCGTGCCGGCCTGCATGGCCCAGGTCGGGACCACATAGGGGCCGAAAAAGGGCGAGACGAGCACGGCGTGATCGACGTCTTCCCGAAACTGGGCGGCCCAGGCGGACAATGTACCGCCGGCGGAGAGGCCCATGACGGTGACATCGTCGCCCAGGCCCTGAGCCAGGTCGAGCGCGGCATTGGTGTGCGCGACAAGGCCATCGGCGGTGAAGTCGTCGAGATCGCTCGGTGCGGGATTGGCAAGGCCGTGGCCGTGCATGCGGGGCAGGTAGACATTGTAGCCAAGCGCGAACAATTGCTCGGCGAGGGCGTCCGCCTGGGCCGGGCAACTGGTGAAGCCGTGAAAGTAGACCACGACGCGGGCTACCTTCTGGCCGTGGGTCAGCAGCCGGGAATGGCAGAGCTGATCGAGGCCGAGGCCCGCTTCCTGGTCTTCCACAGCGGCAAAAGCGGCCATGGCTTGCTCGTAGTTCATCGAGACCTCGTCAATGGGCGTGGATATGTCCGGCGCGTCGATCGTGGTGTTTCCGTACCAGAAAAAGGCGGTACCAAGACCTGCAAGGGCCAAGATGGCCAGACCCAGCGCCACGCGCGGGATTGCAGGGTTTTTGCGTGGGGGCGGGGCTTTGCTCGTGTTCCGATGCAGCCGCTTGAACAGGAGCGCGATGGCCATGCCGGCGAGGGACATGAGCAGCACGCCGGGAAAACCGGTGGTGATCAGGGTGAGCGTGGTGATGAGCTGAACCTGTTCCAGGCGCTCCCACAAGGGTGGCAGGAGGGTCCATTGCCGTTGCAGCAGTTCGGCGAAGGTGATGACGACGGGGTATGAGACCAGACCCGCCAGGATGCCGGCGATGCCACCGCGCAGCAGCGTGACAGTGCGCGGCACGCTGCAGAGCAGAAACCACATGATCGCGCCGCAGGCGCCGGCGCCAATGAAGAGATTGAACCAAGTGACCTGCCCGTCATCGTTGAGGAGGTCGGCGCTGATGCTGAGGCCGATGGCGGGAGCGATTGCCAGGGCGGCAAGGCCGAACAAGAGGCCAGCCGTGAGTGCGCCGGGGCGCCGGACGGGTCGGTGATCTGGCCCCGATGTCGTCATTCGGCGCGGCCCGTATTTTGGGCCAATGCTGCCTTGAGAGCCGCAAATTTCTCGGCATCCCAGCCTTCGGGCTCGACCAGGGCATACCAGGCGTCGGCATAGTCGGCGGGGGAATAGACGTGGCCGTAGCCAATGGGCGAGGTGTTGGAGAGCGCCATATCCATGGCGAGTTGCAGGAAGGTAACGATCGGGTACCAATGAAATTCGGGCGATACGCCTTCGCCGCGTTCGCCTTCCATCCAGGCCGGCGCACGAAAGATCGTGTCGTAGTCGAAGAAAACGATGGGATCGCTGGGATATTGGAGGAAAGCGATGCGCATCGGGCCCCAGTCCCCGCCGGGCTCGGCGAGATCGGCGCCGCGATTGGCAAAGCGCACGCTGGAACTGTCGCCAAAGATGGGGCGCCATTCGGGCGATTGATCAGCCCGGTTGGCTGTCGACCAACGCCAGACGGTGCTGGTGAAAGGTGGACCGACCCAGAGAGCGCCATCGAAGGGGGCGGCGAGGACATCGAGAAACATGGTCGATGCCTGGGAGCTATTGGCGCCGAGGCTGAGCCCATTGAGGAACAGGCGTGGCCGATGGTCGGCGGGCAAGGCGCGCCAGTAATTGTAGACGATGTCAAAAAGGGCCTGAGCGGTCGACTTGCCTTCATCGGGTTCGACCAGAAGCGAGAGCGGGCTTGTGAGATAGGAATACTGGATGGCCACGCTCGCGACGTCGCCATCGAGGAGGTATTCCAGCGCATCGATGCTGGGCGGATCGATCCAGCCGGTGCCGACGGGCATGATGATGACGAGAGTGGAGCGATCGAAGGCGCCGACGCGCAGCATCTCCGCCAAGGCGAGGTCGGCGCGTTGGGCGAGGGTTTCGGCTGAGCGCAGGCCGACATAGGTGCGCAGGGGCGTGAGGGCAGGTCGGCCGGTGACGGCCTCGATATTCTCTGCGGTCGGTTGCGTTTCGATATAGACCCGGCCATCGCGGCCTATGGAGGTCCAGGGAACGAGGGAAGCCTGACTGCCCGAACGTAGCGGATCGGTCGGCGCAGGATTGCCGGTGAGGGCAACGATGGCGTCGATGCGGAGGAAGGTTTGGTCGGCAAAATCCAGCAGGCCGCGCACCAGGACGCCATTGACCAAAAGACCCGTGACGATGCCGACGATGATGATGCCCGCGAGGGTAGCGGCGCGGGGTGGCATGCGGGTGCGCAGGAGAGCTGCAACGCGTTGCGTTCCGCGCGTGAGCAGCGTGCCGATGGCGACGAGGAGGAGGGCCGGGATCAGCGCCAGCACGATGACCAGAAAAACGTGGCTATCCTCCATCGGCTCGAGCTGCATTTCGGCGCGGACGGCGTTTTGCCAGCCGGTGTAGCGATGGAGGCAGATCAGGGCGATTGCGCCTGAAAGCGTGAGGAGACTCCAGCGGAGCCAGCGCCGCACCGTGAGATTGGCGGGATGAAGCTGCAGATAGGTCCAGAACCAGAAGAGAACAGCGCCCACGGCGTAACCGACAGCGAAGACGCAGCCCGATAACAGGCCCTGGACGACGGCGGGTCGCGGGATCAGCGAGGGCGTGAGCGACAGGGCGAAGAACAGGATGCCGACAATCAGGCCCGCTACGGAAATGTAGGACCCTATTCGTTCAATCAGGCGCATGACTACGCTCACCAAACTACTGCCGCCAATTAGCTAATCCCAGAACGGGCAGGGGGAAAGCTGCGCCTGTGGTTTGCGCTGAAATAGGGACGGACAGCAAAGCTGCGGGATTTTGCGCACATCGAGAATGACTTGTGCTTTCAGTATGGTCGGGGCGAGGGAGTGGTCGCGGCATGAAGTTCCAACCTGTTCTCGTGAGTATTTTGGCGGGGGTGATTTTCTCCCTGGGCGGCCTTGTCGCGACGTTCTTCGGAGGATTGCCCGTTGCCGAGCTCTTTGGCAGCGAGGGCAGGCTGGACTGGGCCGATGTCGCCCTCGGCATTTTCATCGTCGGGGTGCTGGCGTGGTGGATATTGGTGGGGCGGAGCGGTCGGCTATCGCTCTTGCGTGGCGCGATTGCCGGCGCATTGGCGGGGATTTTCTCCTACCCGGTAGTGCTTGCAGTCGATGAACTCTTCAGGATTTCGCCCGAGATCGATGCGGCGGTGGAGCAGGCGGCGACGGTAAGCCGGCTCAGTGGGCTCGGTTTTCTGACGACCGGGTTTGCCGCCGTTCCGGCGATGGCCCTTGTTGGCATTGTCGCAACGCTGTTGTTACGGCCCTTTTATCCCGCGCTGAAAGGGGTCGATCCGGCGCTGAAACTGCTGCGTGGGGTGGGCGTGGTGCTGCTGGTCCTGGCGGGCGCTCTGGTTGCCCTGTTTGTCGGGCTCACGATAGTGCCGCTTGATCACGGGCGTGTTGTGGGGACGGGAGATTTGGCCGAGGCGCCAAGCTACGAGCAGGCGCTTGCCAGCTTCGAGGCGACGCGGCAGCGCGAGGACCAGATCCCGATCAATCCACGCTGTGCCTCAAAGCTGCTTGTGCAGGAGAACAGGGCGGCACCGACGGTGATTTTCCTTCATGGCTTGACCAATTGTCCGGCCCAGGCGGACGAGTTGGCGCCGAAACTTTTCGCCTTGGGCTACAACGTCTATGTGCCGCGATTGCCGGGGCACGGCGAGCTCGATCGCATGACCACGGCCTTGGCCACGGTCGGCGCGGAGGACTATGTGGCCGCGACCGAGGAGGCTATCGCCATCGGGCGCGGTCTTGGGGGCGAGGTTATCGTCAGCGGCCTTTCGGCGGGCGGCGTGCTGTCCGCCTGGAGCGGCCAGCAGCGTGCCGATGTCGACCAGGCGATTGCCATGGCGCCGTTTTTCGGGCCGCGACAGGTTCCGGCCTGGGCCAATCGGGCGGCCACCAATCTTCTCCTGCTGCTGCCCAACATAATGATGAGCTGGGATCCGCAGAATCCCGAGGGTTCACCGGAAATGGACTATGCCTATCCGCGCGTTGCCACCCGGGCTTTGGGGCAGTTCATGCTCATTGGCGAGGTGACGGCCGAGCTGGCGGGGCGGCAGGCACCTCGCGCGCAGGCGCTTTCGGTCATGGTCAACGAGGCCGATACCGAAGTGAATGACCGCCTCATCGATCGCCTCGTTGCGGCCTGGCAGGACCATGGGGCGCAGGTTGGCGTGAAAGTGGTCCCGCTTGCCCTTGGCCTGCCGCACGACCTCATCGATCCGCGGCAGGAACACGCCAATACGGAGGTGGCCTATAGCCTCTTTGTCGAAATGCTCGATGCCAGCGTGGGGCGATAGGCTCAGGAGTCGCCGAAGCGCTCGTGGATTTCGTGGAATTGCGGCGAGATCGCCTTGAATATGCTTACCAAAGTGGGATCGAAATGTGCGCCGCTTTCGCTTTCGATCAGGGCGACGGCCTCGTCATGGGGCATGGCGTCCTTGTAGACACGCTTTGAGACCAGGGCATCGTAGACGTCGGCAATGGCCATCAGGCGTCCGGGCAGGGGAATGGCCGCACCGGCGAGACCAAGGGGATAGCCGGTTCCATTCCATTTCTCGTGGTGGGAATAGGCAATGTCCCGGGCTACGGAGAGGAAGGTGCTGGTGCCCAGCCGTCGCTCGGCTGCTTCGATGGCGCGACGGCCCAGTTCCGCGTGACCCTGCATGACGGCATATTCCTCGGCATCGAGCTTGCCGGGCTTGAGCAGGATCTTGTCGGGAATGCCGACTTTGCCGATGTCGTGCAGCGGGGCGGATTTGAACATGGTCTCGACCATGTCGCCATCGAGCTCGGCAGGGTAATAGGGCTGGGCTGCTTCGCAGAGGGCGCGCACATAATGCTGCGTGCGATAGATGTGATTGCCGGTCTCGTTGTCCCGAACCTCGGCGAGGGAGGCCATGGCAAAGATGATGGCATCCTTGGCGCGTACGGCTTCTTCGCGGGAGGCGACCAAGGCCTCGAGCAGGCCGACATTGGTGATCGCCACGGCCGCGCTATTGGCGATGCGGCGAAGGAAGTGCAGTTGTTCGGTCGACGGAAGCTGCTTTTGTGCCCAATAGGCACCGATGGCGGCGACGGGATCTTCCATCCTCACCGGAACCATGGCGAGGCTCTTCACGAAGGTTTGGCGATAGGCGTCCTGGGGGATGCGCTCATCGAGCGTGATGTCTTCGATCACTACACTCTGGCGGTTTATCATTGCCCAGCCCGATATGCAGGAGGATATCGGAAAACGCTGTCCCTTCCAGAGCGGGGCAATGGCGTCTTCATCGGCATAGAAGCACTTGTCGCCGTCGCGCAGAACGAAGGTTATTCCATCAGCACCGACCAACTGACGCGCTCTCTGGCGCACCACATTCATGATCTCGCCAAGGCCCCGAGCCATCGAAAGCTCGAGGACGAGGGCGTCCACCGAAAGTTGTCGATCAAAGAAAGCGTCCATGACCACTATTAAGCGCGCGAGTTGCTAATAGATCGTAAGATGGGGCCGAAAATATGCATGATTTATCTGAGCGGCCGCAACAGTTTGTCATTATGCGCTGGCCGACTTGATAACGACGAAACAGCTTCGCAAACGCGCCGAATTGTCCTCGAAGTAATCGGTCTCCAGCCCGGTGTCGCGACCAAAGTCTAGCTGGTCATGACGGGCGCCGTTCTGATTGTGGGATGCCGCACGATCGAAGGCGAAAGGCGTTCCCGAGGGGGGAGCCAGCAGCTCATAGCAATACCGGGGAGACAAAATGGCCGACAATACTTCCAGCCTGCATGATGCGGCGCTGCATTTTCATGAGTTTCCCAAGCCCGGCAAGCTGGAGATCGTGGCGACGAAGCCGCTGGCCAATACGCGCGATCTGTCGCTGGCCTATTCGCCGGGCGTCGCCATTCCCTGCGAGGAAATCGCCGCCGATCCGCAGGCGGCCTACAAGTACACGTCCAAGGGCAATCTGGTTGCCGTGATTTCCAATGGCACGGCGGTGCTGGGCCTGGGCAATATCGGGGCGCTGGCGTCCAAGCCCGTGATGGAAGGCAAGGCGGTGCTGTTCAAGAAGTTCGCCGGGATCGATTCCATCGATCTCGAGGTGAATGAGCAGGACCCGAAGCGCTTCATCGAAATCGTGGCGCCGCTGGAGCCGAGCTTTGGTGGGATCAACCTTGAAGACATCAAGGCGCCTGAATGCTTCGAGATCGAGGAAGCGCTGCGCGAGCGGATGAATATTCCGGTCTTTCACGACGACCAGCACGGCACGGCGATCATCGTTGCGGCGGCCGTCATCAATGCCATGCGGCTGGTGCGCAAGGATATCGGCAAGGTCAAGATCGTCACCTCGGGGGCTGGGGCGGCGGCCATTGCCTGCATGAACATGCTGATTGCAGTGGGGGCGAAGCGGGAAAATATCTGGATCGCTGACTCCAAGGGTCTTGTGACCAGGAAGCGCGACAATTCCGTCGATCGCTGGCGCGGGGCTTTTGCCCAAGACACCGAGGCGACGGAGCTAAGCGAGGTGATGGCGGGCGCCGATATTTATGTAGGGCTTTCCAAGGCTGGGGCGCTCAAGCCGGAAATGATGAAGGATATGGCGGAAAATCCGTTGATCCTGGCGCTGTCCAATCCGATCCCCGAAATCATGCCGGAACTGGCAAAGGCGACGCGGCCCGATGCGCTGGTTTGCACGGGGCGCTCGGACTATCCCAATCAGGTCAACAATGTCCTTTGCTTTCCGTTCCTGTTCCGGGGTGCGCTCGACTGCGGCGCGACGGTCATCAATGAGGAGATGAAGGCGGCAGCGGCCTATGCCATTGCGCAATTGGCGCATGAGCCGGGGCTGGAGGCGACGGCGCATGGCGTGCCGGCGATCTTTGGGGCGGACTATCTGATCCCCAATCCGTTCGATCAGCGGCTCATTTTGCGGATCGCGCCGGCAGTGGCCAAGGCGGCGATGGAGAGTGGGGTTGCGGCGCGTCCCATTTCCGATTTTGACGCTTATCGTGATCAGCTTCGCCGCTTCGTGTTCCGCTCGGGCATGGTGATGAAGCCCATGATCGAGCAGGCGCAGAGCGGCGGAAAGCGTATTGCCTTTGCCGATGGCGAGGACGAGCGCGTGCTGCGGGCGGCGCAGGTGATTCTTGAGGATGGTATCGGCAAACCGATCCTGATCGGACGGCCTTCGGTGATCGAAGCGCGGCTGGAGCGGTTTGGGCTGACCATTCGGCCGGGCAAGGATTTTGAGGTCATCAATCCCGAGGATGATCCGCGCTATCGCGACTATGTCGCCGAGTTTCACTCACTGGTGGGCCGCAAGGGGGTGACGCCGGATACGGCGCGGACGATTTTGCGCACCAACAGTACCGTTATCGGAGCTTTGGGCGTGCGGCGCGGGGATGCGGATGCGCTGATCTGCGGCTTGCAGGGGCGCTTTATCAAACACGCTCGGGATATTCATTCGGTGATCGGCCTGGCGGACGACGCCAGCCAGCTTTCGGCGCTATCGATGCTGCTGCTCAATCGCGGCGTGTTTTTCCTCGCCGATACCTATGTGAACATTGATCCCAGTGTCGATGAGCTGGTGTCGATCACGCTGCAGGCGCGGGACCACCTCAAGCGTTTTAATATCGAAGCCAAGGCGGCCCTGTTGAGCTATTCGAACTTCGGTTCGCGCGAGGGCGAGACGGCCGGCAAGATGCGGGCGGTCTATGAGAAACTCAAGGTGGCGGCGCCAGACCTCGTGGTCGAAGGAGAAATGCAGGGGGACTTGGCGGTCAATGCCGAGCTTCGTGAGCGCTATATTCCGGACTCTGTGTTGAACGGGGAAGCGAACCTGCTGATCTTCCCCAATCTTGAGGCGGCCAATCTGTCGATGACGCTGCTCAAGGAGCTCAACAATGGGCTTCATATCGGGCCGATCCTGATGGGGACGCGGCAGCCGGCGCATATCGTTGCGCCGACCGTGACCAGCCGCGGCCTCGTCAATATGGCTGCCATTGCTGCTGCCGAGGTGGTCGGCAAGGGCGCCTAGGCCTGGGAGAGCAGGACCCAGACCAAGACGAGGATGCTGGTCAGGGCGCCGTTGAGCGCCATGGCTATTCCGGAAAAGGCGCCTGCGACTTCGCTGACCTGGAAGGCCCTGGCGGTGCCGATGCCGTGGGATGCAACGCCCACGGCAAAGCCGCGTGCGGCATAGTCCTTGATCCCGAGGGCATTCATCAGCGGCGTGACGATCACGGCGCCGAGAATGCCGGTGAGGATCACCAATACGGCGGCAAAGGAAGGAATGCCGCCGAGATTGCGGGCGAGTTCCATGGCGATTGGGGCGCTGGTGGATTTGGGGGCGATGGAGGCTACCACCTCCACGGGTGCGCCGAAGGCCATGGCGATGGCGACGGCACTGCCCATGGCGGTGAGGGAGCCGGCGATGAGGGCTCCTCCGATCGGCAGTAGCGAGCGCCTCACCTTTTCGAGGTTTTTGTAGAGCGGAATGGCAAGGGCAACCGTCGCTGGCCCAAGCAGGAAGTGCACGAATTGGGCGCCTTCGAAATAACGGGCGTAAGAGGTCTGAGTCACCTGCAGCAGGGCGATGATCAGGATGCCGGCGATGAGTACGCTATTGGCGAGAGGCGTGCCGCCCAGCTTTGCCGAAATGGCGAGGGCCAGGAGGTAGGCGAGAATGGTTGCCGTGAGCCAGAGCAGGGGGCTGGCGCTGAGATAGACCCAGATTTCCGCAATGCCGCTCATGGTTTTTCTCCATTCGAAAAGCGGGCGAGCGCCAGATAGGTGCCGACGGTGACCAGGAGGGTTAGCAACGTCGAGACGACGAGAGCCAGCAATAGGGGCGGCCCCCATTCGAGGACCAGCCCGCCATATTGAACGATGCCTACGGCCGAGGGCACGAAGAGCAGCGACAGGATGCCGATGAGGCCGGTTGCCATGGCGTCGAGCCCCACCGGAAGGTGGCGACGCCAGCCGAGAAAGGCCAGAAGTAGAAGCATGCCGGCGACGGGGCCGGGGAAGACGAACGAAGGGGCGAGGAGGCGGCCGGCACTGACCAGGGTTTCACCAACCAACTGGCAGGCAATCAATATGGCAAAGCCGGCGAGCAGAGTGGCGGGGGTGATGCGTGGCTTGGTATTGCCTTCATCCGATTTCGAGGTCATCGGAACTCATCCTTGGGCGTGTGGTCGGAGCATTTTGGGGATGCTGCAAATCGGTTGACGCGATCTGCGCCGCGGCGGGTCTCACACATGCGCGTGGAAAAATCCACAAAAGCATGAGGAGTGGTGCTTCTGCCGTGGGTGTCCGGCGTACTACATGGTCGCTGCCTGGGCTCATAAAGCAAATCATCGCGACCGCGGGTAAGGTGGCTAGCTTTCCCCGGTTGCGCCGGAGTAGTCTGGTGCGACAGTCCCGGCGATACCTATGTGGATGGGTCGGGTGATCAAGGGGCATTTGTGAACGAGATCGATGCAAACTGCCGGCGCTGCACTGCTGCCACGCTCTTCCCGCCCAATTTCATTTCCTCCGGTTTTTAGCCCCTATGATCGAATTTCTGCACTCCACATCGGTGTGGCTTGAGACGCTGCTCAATGCCGTCTCGGACAATTTCTGGCTTTCAATCGGGTTTATTTTCCTCGTCGCCATTGGCGAGGCGGTGTTCATTCTTGGGCTCTTCGTCCCTTCGACGCCGGTTCTGCTGCTTGTCGGCGGCATCATTGCCACGGGCAAGCTACCGTTCTGGGAAATTTATCTTGCCGCCGTGCTGGGTGCAGTGATCGGCGATGCGATTTCATACACGGTAGGCCACGCATTGAAGGATCGGATCCGGACGATCTGGCCGTTCCGCAACTATCTCGATCTGCTCGACCGGGGGGAGGCGTTCTTTGCGCGACACGGCGGAAAATCGGTCTTTATTGGCCGGTTCATTCCCGGAGTGAAGGCGGTGGTTCCCGGAATCGCGGGCATGATGGGCATGCCTTATCGCTGGTTTTCCATCATCAATGTTTCCTCTGCCTTTGCCTGGGCGGCGGCTCACATTCTGCCGGGCATGCTGCTGACCGCCTGGCTGAAGTCGATCGGCCTGTCACTGGAACTGGTGATCATCGTTGGGGCCGTAGTGCTGACAGTGTTGTTCCTGCTCGTTCACTATTTCCGCTCCATCGTCCTCTTTTTTGCGCCTTTTCTGGGCAGCTTCGGCCGCTCGCTGCAGGACCGCTGGGGGCGTTCGGGCGTGTGAGGCGCCCGCCAAGCTTGTCTGGGGCGATTTGGGGCTGTAGTGGAGCTTATGCCCCATTCTGTTCGTAGCTCCGTCCTTCTCGTCGCTCTTGTCGCCACGCTTGCCATGTCTCCCGTGGCACCTGAGGCGGCAAATGTTATTTTTCTCGCGTTAGGCGTCTTTTCCGTAACGCTGATGTTTCCGCGGGCCGCAGAGCAGTTGCGCCGCCCTATCGTCTGGATGCCCCTGCTGGGGCTTGGACTGATTGCGCTTTCCTACGGCATTGGGGCGAGGTCCTTCGAGGGGCTGGTTGGGTTGGCATTCTTCTCACCGGTCTTCGCCATCTGGCCGCTTCTTACCGTGGCCGAGGACATCAAGTCCGAGGACAGCTCTCTGCTGATCGCCACTTTCGCTCTGGCGGGCGTCAGCGGGGCCGCAGTGGTTGCGATCCTGGAAGTCGTGGCCACAGGCACGGTTCGTGCTGGGGGTGGGGTGGCCAATCCTATCCATTTTGCCGACGTGGCGCTGTTGGTGGGTTTTATGGCCTGTTCCGGGATGGTCGGAAAAAAGGGATTTTGGCGATTCCTGTTTTTGCTGGGACCGGTGTTCGCCACTGTTGCCGTGGTCTTGTCCGGCACGCGGGGTGCTGTCGTCGCCATAGCCGGCATGCTTGCCGTGGCGGCCATCGGGCTGGTCGTGCTGCGACAGGTGTCAGCGAAGAAAGCGCTGATTGCACTGGCGGTTCTGGTGGTGGGTGGAGCGGCCGCATTGCTGCTAGGAGCCAGCCAGCTCTCGGGCGTCCAGCGCGTGCTAATCGACATCGCGGAGGTGTTGCAGCATGGGCTGCCGACGGATGAGTCGACTGCAATTCGCCTGCAGATGATTGCCGGGGGTACAAAGGCCTTTCTGCAGTCGCCGATTTTTGGCCATGGACCACTTGCCTTTGTCAATCTCGCCAATGAACTGTCGGAGCTGCCGTTCGGGAGCTGGCCGCATCTCCACAATGATCTCGCTGACTTTGCGGCCAGCGCAGGCGTTCTGGGGCTGGTGGCCTATGTGCTTTTCCTCCTCGCTCCCATCGCTGAAGCCGCTCGTGCCCCAAAAAGTGAGGCCAGGCCGCGCATCCTCGTGCTCGCTTCGACGCTGGTCGGTGGCTTCTTCATCATGGGGCTGACCAATGCCATGTTTGGCATTCTGACGGTCACGGTGACCTATGCGGTCATTTGTATCGTCATCGGAATACTGGCGAGACAGGCCTCAAACGCCTGAAAGAGCAGCGCTAAGCTCTCGTTAATCTCTGCAAAAAGACGCAACGAAACCCAGGAAAGTGGCGTCGTTTCGGAACTCCATTGCGACAATCTTGGCAAGCGGGCCCTGCGGGAGCAATATTTTCTCCTTAGGGGCTTCGGCTCGCAAGCATCAACCTTTTCAATCACGACTGAGTTGATAGGGTTTATGTATTCGCTATCGGGAGGTTCCAATGAAACGGACAGCCAAGATCTTCGCCTATGCCGCCCTGGCCGCATCGCTCGCGGTTGGTTTCTCCGTCACTGCCCATGCGCAGGACCGGACGCTCATCAACGTCTCGTATGACCCCACCCGCGAGCTCTATCGCGACTTCAATGAGGCATTCATCGCCCATTGGCAGGAGACGAAAGGCGAGACCGTCGCCGTGCAGGTTACTCATGGCGGGTCCGGTTCGCAGGCCCGCACCGTGATCGACGGGCTCGAGGCCGACGTTGTGACGCTGGCGCTCGAAAGCGACATCAACGCAATTTCTGACGCCAATCCCAGCCTGATCCCGGCCGATTGGCGCGGGAAGCTCGAAAACAACAACGCGCCCTATACCTCGACCATCGTGTTCCTTGTCCGCAAGGGTAACCCCAAGGCCATCAAGGACTGGGGCGACCTGGTCGCCGATGGCGTCGAAGTGATTACGCCGAACCCCAAGACGTCGGGTGGCGCGCGCTGGAATTTCCTGGCCGCCTGGGCCTGGGCCCGCGAAGCCAATGGCGGCGATGACGCCAAGGCGCAGGAATTCGTGACCCAGCTCTTCCAGCACGTTCCGGTGCTCGATACCGGTGCGCGTGGTTCCACCACCACTTTCGTGCAGCGCGGCATCGGCGACGTTCTGCTCGCCTGGGAAAATGAAGCTTACCTTGCCCTTGAAGAACTCGGCCCCGATGCATTCGACATCGTAACGCCGTCGCTCTCGATCCTGGCCGAACCGCCGGTGGCGCTGGTTCAGGGCAATGCCGAGAAGAAGGGCAACCTCGATCTGGCTGAAGGCTATCTCGACTACCTCTATTCCGATGCCGGCCAGACGATTGCGGCCAAGCACTACTATCGCCCGTTTCGTCCGGATGCCGCAGCGCCGGAAGACATTGCCCGCTTCGGCGAGCTTAACCTCGTGACCATCGAGGATTTCGGTGGATGGCGCGAAGCACAGCCGAAATATTTCGGCGACGGCGGCCTCTTCGACCAGATCTACACTGGTCCTACCCAGTAAAGTACTTGCGGCTGGCAGTGTCTTGGTGCCGGCCGCATCCTCTTTGCCGCGGGGCACGTCCCCTTCCTGAGTGATATCTCTACTTCGGAGGACAGAATGGTGCATTTCTTCGGTATTTTCAGTCCTGGCCCGCTGGCCAGGAACAGCGCAGAAGAGGCGCCCGCCAAAGCAAACTTCTTTGGTGGCCTGCCTGAGCGAGCGGATGATGCGGCCCTGAGTCCGCTCGAAGAGGACGCGATCTATCTTGCCGGCAAGGCGCCGGAGCCCGAGCCGCGCGGTTTTTGGGACGCGCGCCACGAAGGGTTGTCGGAGCGATGACCCGGCCTGTCCTTGTCGCGCCTGGTCTTAACGGATCGGGCGAAGGGCACTGGCAGCGCTTCTGGCTCGAGGATTTTGACGAGGCGCAACTGGTCGAACAGGCCGATTGCTCCAATCCTGACGCGACGCGCTGGCAGCAGGGTCTTGAACAGGCTGTGCGGGCCAATCCGGGTGCGGTCATCGTGGCGCATAGCCTTGGGACCATGCTGGTGGCGCGGCTCGCGGGAAGTCCCGTAGCGTCCTTGGTTGGTGGCGCTTTGCTTGTTGCTCCGGCCGATATCGAGCGCACGTCGGCCCCGCATGCGCGGAGCTACGAATTCGGTCGCATTCCGACGGAGCGCTTGCCTTTCCCGGCGATGGTCGTTGCCAGTCGCGACGATATCTATATGACGCTCGACAAGGCTGTTTCGCTCGCCAAAAGCTGGCAGGCGCCGCTGGTGGATGCAGGCTATGTGGGCCACATCAATGTGGCGAGTGGTTTTGGACGCTGGGTCGAGGGCTACGAACTGGCCCGGCAGGTTGCCGAACAGGCGGATCGCTGGCAAGAGCGGCCAAGGCGGGCGACACCTGAGGCACAGTTGCGCTCATTTTAGTATCGCCCGCCATTTCCAGCAGGGCGCCGGGATCTCTCTTGGCACTGAATATTGACGGCGCATTGCGCATAACCGGGAGGGTTGCGATGACCGCCACAGGCTCGACAGGCAAATCCATTGTTATCATCGGTGGCGGGGCCAGCGGCGTGCTGCTGGCCGCCCATCTCCTGCGCAGTTCCGATCCCGATCTACGCGTGACCCTCCTCGAAAGGCAGGGGCGTTTTGGGCAGGGCCTCGCCTATTCGGCGCTGGCGCGCAATCATCGCGTCAACGTGCCGGCGCGCGGCATGAGCGCCTTTGCCGATGATCCCGACCATTTCTGGCGCTGGCTGCAAAGGCGGGAGCCTGGCAAGCACGGCTCGTCCTGGACCTTCGTGCCACGTCGGCTTTATGGCGCGTATCTTGAAGATGTGCTGCGCGAAGCAGGCGAGTATCTGCCGGGACGCTTGCTGGTTCGTTCCGAGGAGGCGGTCGCGCTGCATGAGACTCCCAATGGCGTCGAGACCGTGCTGGCAAATGGAACAAGCGTGGTGTCGCAATGGGCGGGGCTGGCGGTTGGCCACGAAACCCAGTCAGCGCGGGGCAGGGGCATTGCCATTCGTGCGGGATCGGAGCGGGACACGCCGCTCGATCCCGATGCGTCCGTCATGATCCTCGGATCCGGCCTCAGCATGGTCGATGCCTGGGTGTCCCTAACGGAAGCGCGGCATCGGGGACCGATCACGGTGGTTTCGCGCAACGGCCTGCTTCCGAAGGCGCACAAGGATGTGGCGCCTATCGCAATCGATGCGGCTGACGTGCCGTTTGGTACGAGTCTCACTTACCTCGCGCGCTGGTTCCGCGACATCGTGCGCGACGTAGAGGCGAAAGGTGGCGACTGGCGCAGCGTCGTCGATGGGTTGCGGCCCTTTAACCAGCGGCTCTGGGGCAGTTGGCCGCTACGGGAAAAGCGGCAGTTTCTGCGCCATGTCCGCCCATGGTGGAACATTCACCGCCATCGCCTGCCGCCTGATCTCCATGCGGGCTTGGCGCGGGCCGTGGAGACGGGCCAGGTCAATCTTGTGGCAGGCGAATTCGTCGGTATCGAACGAGCGGGAGAGCTGGTGCGCGCCACGGTCCGTCCGCGCGGAACCGAGAGGCGCGAGGTGATCGAGGTGGCACGTGTCTATGATTGCGGCGGCGTTTCGGTCGATGTGCGCGCCAGCGCCAATCCGCTGATCCAGCAATTGATCCAATCGGGGGCGGCGCGGCCGGATGAAATGCATATTGGTCTCGATGTCGATGCCAATTGCGCCGTAGTCGCTTCCGAGGGGCGCGTATCGCAGCGCGTGCGTGTCGTCGGGCCGCTGACAAGGGGGAGATATTTCGAGATCGAAGCCGTTCCCGACATAAGGCTGCAATGTGCCGCGATAGCGAACTCTTTGCTTGCCGCCCACTGACTTTGCGCCCCGACGCAATCGAGTTCGTCCACCTCCGCCTCTGGTGGAACGAATTTCTATCTTTGGATAGAATGTTGCCCGGGCGTCGCCTTGCGAAACCCTACTCCGTGGCTAGAGTTAGGCGACAATTTCGGGCCCCCGCATGAACCGACCAGAACTGCGCCAACCCGGATGCGCTTTCAGCGCGTCCCTGCTGGAGAAAGCCGCATGAGTAGATTCGGCCGCTTTCGCCAACCCAGCGTTATTCCCGGCTTTGGGCTGACCCTTGGGTTCACACTCGCTTATTTCTCGCTGATCATTCTCGTGCCCCTGGTGGCGCTGGTGCTGCGCTCGGCCGGCCTCGGCTGGAACGGGTTCTGGGCCGCGGCGCTCGATGCGCGCGTGCTGGCCTCGCTGCGCACCAGCTTTTTGACGGCGCTGATCGCGGCTGGGATCAATGTGGTGTTCGGCACGCTGATCGCCTGGGTGCTGGTGCGCTATCGCTTTCCGGGCCGGCGCATTTTCGATGCCATGGTTGATCTCCCGTTCGCGCTGCCGACGGCTGTTGCCGGTATCGCGCTGACGGCGATTTATGCGCCCAATGGCATTGTGGGGCAGTTCGCAGCGCAATTGGGTTGGCGCATCGCCTACACGCCTATCGGCATCACCATTGCCATGATCTTCATCGGCCTGCCCTTCGTGGTGAGGACCATCCAGCCGATTCTCGAAGAGACCAGCAAGGAAGTGGAAGAGGCTTCGGCAACGCTGGGCGCCAATCGCTTTCAGACCATTTCGCGTGTGCTGCTGCCGAGCCTGGCGCCGGCCATCATGACCGGCTTTGCACTGGCCTTTGCCCGCGCCGTGGGCGAATACGGCTCGGTGATCTTCATCGCCGGCAATATTCCATTCGTCTCGGAAATTGCGCCGCTCCTGATCGTCATTCGCCTCGAAGAATTCAACTATGCCGGGGCGGCGGTGATCGCCACGGTGATGCTGGCGATTTCCTTCGTGATGCTCTTCGTCATCAACCTCATTCAGGCCTGGAGCCGCCGGAGATATGGCTATGGCAGCTAAATCGCATGCCCGTCGCCAGACATCGCCGACTAATGAGCCGCTCTATGTCCGCTGGATACTGGTCATTGTGGGTCTCCTGTTCATGGCCCTGTTCATAGTGCTGCCGGTCGTCGCCGTGTTCTCGGAGGCGCTGCGCCAGGGGATTGGAGTCTATTTCCAGTCGCTTATGCAGCCGGACGCGCTCTCGGCCATTAGGCTGACCCTGCTGGTTGCGGTGATCGCCGTGCCGCTCAACGTGGTGTTTGGCGTCGCCGCATCCTGGGCGATCGCCAAGTTTGAATTCAAGGGCAAGGCGTTTCTCACCACCCTGATCGACCTGCCGTTTTCGGTGTCGCCGGTGATCTCCGGCCTCGTCTATGTGCTGCTCTTTGGCTCTGGCAGCGTGCTGGGGCCGTGGCTGCGGTCCTACAATATCGAAATCCTCTTTGCGGTGCCGGGCATCGTGCTCGCCACGATCTTCGTGACCTTTCCGTTCGTGGCGCGCGAGCTCATTCCGCTGATGCAGGATCAGGGTTCGGGCGACGAAGAAGCGGCCCTGTCGCTCGGCGCCTCCGGCTGGCAGACCTTTTGGCGCGTCACCCTGCCCAATATCAAATGGGGCCTGCTCTATGGCGTGCTGCTGTGCAACGCGCGCGCCATGGGTGAATTCGGCGCCGTGGCGGTGGTTTCGGGTAAGATCCGCGGACAGACCACGACCATGCCGCTGCAGGTCGAAATGTTCTACAATGAATACCAGAGCACGGCCGCCTTCGCGCTGGCCTCGCTCCTCGCCTTGCTGGCGCTCGTCACCCTGGTTCTCAAAACAGCGCTGGAATGGCGGTTCGGCGACGAACTCGCTGCCACCGGTCGCGGCCACTAGACTGGAATAGAGATGGAAGTACGCGTTCAAAACGTCCGCAAGGAATTCGACCGGTTTCCGGCGCTCCACGATGTGTCGCTGGATATCAAGTCGGGCGAGCTCATTGCGCTGCTTGGGCCCTCGGGCTCGGGCAAGACCACGCTTCTGCGGCTGATCGCCGGTCTCGAACGGCCGACGGCGGGCAAGATTTTCTTTGGGCAAGAGGACGCTTCGGAAAAGAGCGTGCAGGAGCGCAATATCGGCTTCGTGTTCCAGCACTATGCGCTATTCCGGCACATGACGATTTTGGAAAACGTGTCCTTCGGTCTCGAAGTGCGGCCGCGTTCGACCCGCCCGCCCAAGGCGGAAATCCGCCGCCGGGCGCGCGAACTGCTTGATCTGGTGCAGCTCTCGGGCCTTGAAAAGCGCTATCCGAGCCAGCTTTCGGGTGGCCAACGCCAGCGCGTGGCGCTCGCTCGCGCCCTTGCCATCGAGCCGCGCGTGCTGCTGCTCGACGAGCCGTTTGGGGCGCTCGATGCGCAGGTGCGCCGCGAGCTGCGCAAGTGGCTGCGCGAAATTCATGATCGTACGGGGCACACAACCGTGTTTGTGACCCACGACCAGGAAGAAGCGCTGGAACTGGCCGACCGGCTTTGCGTGATGAGCCAGGGCAAGATCGAGCAGGTGGGTACGCCGGACACGGTCTATGACCAGCCGCAATCGCCCTTCGTCTTTGGCTTCATTGGCGAATCCAGTGCCCTGCCGGTCAATATAGAGCGCGGAGATATCTGGCTCGGCGACCGGCCGATTGGTATTTCCTCGCCGGAGGCATCGGGGGCGGCACGCCTGTTCTTCCGTCCACACGATATTGAACTCGTCGAAGGCGATGCGGCTCTGTCGGGCGTTGTTGCCAGCAGTCGCCGTGTTGGCGGTACGCGCCGGGTGGAGCTTGACATTGGCGGGGCCGCGCATCGGGTGGAGATCGATCTTCCCTTCGATCATCCGGCCGGCGAGCGGAGCCAGATCAGCTTCCGTCCCAAGCGCTGGAAACTGTTTCCGCCCGCTTGAGGCGGCGAGGAGCGCGCGGTGATTTCCCAGAAGGCCCGCTACGCGCTTCGTGCCCTGCTTGCGCTCGCGCGGGTGGGGCCTGGCAATACACTGATGACCAGCGAGATTGCGACCGAAGAGAAGATTCCGAAGAAGTTTCTGGAACAGATCCTGCTTCAGCTCAAAGGCAATGGCTTGGTACGGAGCCATCGTGGACGCACTGGTGGTTACGAGCTTATTCGCCCTGCAGAAGAGGTGATGTTCGGCGACGTTTTGCGGTTGATCGATGGACCGATTGCCCTTCTGCCATGTCTTTCCATCGTCGCCTATCGGCGTTGCGAGGATTGTCGCTCCGAGGAAAGCTGCGAATTACGGCATGTGTTTTCGCGGGTGGCGCTGGCCTCTCGTGATGTGCTCGACAAGACCAGTCTTGCCGCGGCCTTGGCGGCGCCGGAGCTGCTGGCCTGACCGTGCTCTTCGCGATCGGTGCAAATCCTTGCGCGATCAGCTCAATCGTCTTTCCCTTTTCTTGACAATAAACGTCATCTTTAATAGGTGAGCGGCATTGAGCTTCTGCATGTGCCGCGCCCCATGGGCGAGTTGCCTCGGATCAGTTGATCTGGCGCCCGGTTGACAGCAGGTGCTTTGTCAAGGGTAGTGTCCTCATGGCTGATCGTCTCATCCGCAACAGAAGCGCGCTTTACGCTGTCGCTGGTCTTCTCCTTATTTCCGGCCTCGCCCTTCCGGTCGTGGCCCAGGAGGCTGCGCCCGTGCAGAATGGTGCTCCGGCGGTAACGGCGCCCGCAGATACAAACCCGGCAATGTCTGCTCCTGCCGCGGAAGCAACGGCGCCGGTGGCGGCCGACGCTGCCATTGCGCCAAGGGCGGAGTCAGATCTGCCTATGGTTGAGACGGGCCTTCAGGGCCACGACCTCTCCCCCTGGGGCATGTTCATGGCGGCCGATTATGTCGTGAAGAGTGTCATGGTGGGGCTGCTCACCGCGTCGCTGGTCACGCTGATCATCTGGGTGGCCAAGAGCATGCAGCTCTCCGGGGCACGTCGCCGTGCCTACAAGGCGCTGCGCGAAGTACTGAAGGCCGATAGTCTCGAAAGTGTTGCGACAGTTATGGCCAGCCGCAGGGGTATTGGCGCCATGTTGGTGAAAGCGGCGGCCGAAGAGGTTGAGATGTCGAGCGATCTCGTGGGCCGTGTTGATCCCGGTGGCATCAAGGAACGAGTGTCGTCGCGTCTAAGCCGGATTGAAGTCGCTGCGGGCCGCAAGATTTCGCAGAGCCTTGGTATTTTGGCTTCCGTCGGTTCGGTGGGGCCATTTGTTGGTCTTTTCGGCACCGTCTGGGGCATCATGAATGCCTTTGTGGGCATTGCCGAAACGCAGACGACCAATCTTGCCGTCGTGGCGCCTGGTATTGCCGAAGCCCTGCTGGCGACGGCCTTTGGTCTCGTGGCCGCTATTCCGGCCGTGGTCATCTACAACGCCTTTGCCCGCTCGGTCACCGGCTACCGGCAGTTGCTGGCCGATGTTTCGGCTGGTATCGAACGCCTCGTGAGCCGCGATCTCGATCGTGCCGCTCTCACCATCACGCGCGGCCCGACCGCTCTCGCGGCGGAGTAGGGGCATGGCCGGTCGGATCAAGGACGGCGGGGGCGACGAGCTCGACGTCAATCACGAGATCAATGTGACGCCGTTCATCGACGTCATGCTGGTTCTGCTGATCATCTTCATGGTGGCGGCACCGCTGGCGACGGTCGACATCAATGTGGACCTGCCGGTTTCCAATGCGACGCCGGCTCCGCGCCCGGAAGAGCCGCTTTTCGTTACGCTCAAGGACGATCTGAGCCTGGCTATCGGCAATGACACAGTTGCGCGTGAGGCACTTGCGGCCTCGCTTGACAAGGTGACCGAAGGTGATCGCGAAACCCGTGTGTTCCTCCGCGCCGATGCGGCGGTGGCCTATGGCGACCTGATGGAGGCGATGAACCTCTTGCGCTCGTCCGGCTATGTGCGCATCGCGCTGGTGGGTCTGGAATCGGCCAATGCCGTGGCCGTGCCGAACGGCCAGGACGCTCAGGCGGCAGAATGACCAAGCCAGGCGACAGCTTTGTCGCAGAAGACTTTTTGCGCGCCACAAAGGGCGACGTCGTTCTTTGGACGACAGCGAGCCTGCTGGTTATTGCAGGGCTCGTGGGGGGCTACTGGGCCTATCAAACCTTTGTACCCAAGGAAGAAGCCGCCGGTCCGCCGCCGGGGGCAATGGTCATCGAATTCGCCGATTTTGCGGTATCGCAGGTGACCGAGGAACTCGACGTGCCCGAAGGCGAGCTTTCGGCTGCGTCCGAGGCCACGCCGCCGAGTGAGGCTGAGCCTGATCAGGAAGCCGAGCCGGCCGAAGAACCCGAGCCGGTGACGGAGCCGCCGGAGGCTGAGCCGGAAGAGATTGCGGAACCGGAAGAAGTGGTCGAGCCCGAAGAGGTCGTCGAGACCGCCGAGGCTGAAATCGAACCGCCGCCGGAGCCGGAGCCCGAACCTCAACCCGTGCCGGAACCAGAGCCGGCTGTGGTGCCTGAGCCGGTCGAGCCGATCATCGAAGTGCCCGAAGTGGAGGTGCCGGAGCCCGCCGTGGTGATCCAGCGGCAGATGGCGACGGTTGAACGGCCGGAACCAGAGCCGGAGCCGAATCCAGAGCCGGAGCCTTTGCCCGAGGAGCCGGCGGTTGAGCCTGTCGATCCAAACCTGCCTGTGCCGGTGACCATGTCGCCGCGCATTGCGGAAACGCGCGCCAATACGCCGAAAACCGACTTTACGCCGCCGCCCCGTCGGGCTTCGCCGCCGCCGCAGGCTGCATCACTGGCTTCGGCACCCAAGCCGCAGGCGCAGCAAGCTCAGCAGGCTGCCGCGCCGCAACAGTCAGACAGCGCAGAGCCAAGCAGATCGCAGCTCGACAGTTGGCAGGCTAGTGTTTATCGCCATCTTGGCAGGCGTCTGAAGTACCCCGCCGGTGCGGAGCGGCGTCGCGAGAAGGGCCGGGTCACGGTGAGCTTCACGATAGATGCGGTGGGCAATGTGCAGTCAGCCAGTGTTAGCAAATCGAGCGGCTTTGCCTCGCTGGATGATGCTGCGCGTGATCTGGTCTACGCCAGTTCGCCTATACCGCGGCCGCCAGAAGGCACGCCCACGCCGTTTACCATCCATATGCCGCTCAACTACGACTACGAGCGCTAAGAAGTTCCAATGTGTTGCTTGTAGGCATCAAGCGTGGTTGCGTCGCGCTGAGATGGCGGAATCGGCAGGTGGAAGTCCGCCGATATGCGGGGTGGTGAACCGGACAGAACCAGCACGCGGTCAGCGAGGCGTGCCGCATCTTCGGCCATGTGGGTGACGAGAAGCATCGTCGGCCCGTCCGAGGCAGCGACTGATGCGATCAACCGATACATTTCCTCAACGAGGATGCGGTCGAGCGACACGAAAGGCTCGTCGAGCAGTAGTAGGCCTGCATTGAGGGCCAGGGCGCGGGCGAGGGCGGCACGACGCTGCATGCCGCCGGAGAGCTGGTGCGGGTAGAGACTTGCTTGGTCGGAAATGCCCGTCCTGCCGAGGGCGACCATTGCTTGTTCGGTGCTGACGCCTGTGCCGGCGGTTCGGACATTGTCTGCTGTCGTGAGCCAGGGCAGCAGGCGCGGGTCCTGGAAAAGAAAGCCCGGCGGAGCGGCTTCGGCGGCGGGTTGATCGTCGATGGTTACGTTGCCGGAATAGTCTCTGTCGATCCCGGCAATGATGCGCAGGAGCGTCGACTTGCCGATGCCAGATGGGCCGAGGATGGCGGTGACGCTGCCAGGCGAGATCTCGGCTCCGAAGCCGGAGAAAGTAGGCGCGGCGCTGCCGGGGTAGCGCTTTTCGTCGATCGATATTTTCAGGCCTGGGCCGATCGCCATTGCAGCACCCTCCGTTCGATGGGGCGCAGTATGCCATATTCAATGGTGAGGACGACGAGGATGAAGGCGGAGGTGTAGGCGAGGATGCCGGTAATGTCGAAGAACTGGAAGAAGAGGCTGACGCGGTAGCCGATGCCGCCGTCGCTGCCCAAAACTTCGAAGACGAGGACGATCTTCCAGATCAGCGACAGGCCGGTTCTCGCAGCAGCGAGGACGAAGGGCATGAGTTGGGGCAGGAAGATCAGGCGGAGACGTTTTGCTGGAGGCCAGCGCATGGCCAAAGCGAGTTCGTCGAATTCGGGGGCAAAGCTTCGCACGCCTTCGCGGATCGTGGTGGCGACCAGCGGTACCTTGTTGATGACCACTGCGAGGATCAACGCGGTTTCAGTGAGGCCGAGCCAGATATAGAGCGCGATGGCGACGACGATGGCGGGGAGGTTGAGACCGACGAGGAGCCAGCTTGAAAAGAGGCGATCGAGCCAGCTTTTGCGGCCAATCAAGATGCCGATTGCGGTGCCGATCAGCATGGCGAGAATGAAGGCAAGGCTGGCGCGCCAGAGCGTTTTGGCGAGATCGGCGAGGAGTTTTCCTTCCGTCGCGAGGCGCAGCATTTCCTGACCGACGGCGATGGGCGAGGGAAACAGCCTGTGGGCCAGCGCCATGGCGAGGACCTGCCAGACTAGCAGCAGGATCGGGAAGGACAGGAGTTCGAGCAGCGGCAGGGCGTGTTTGGGCCCTGCGCGCTGGGGTTCGCCTATTTGCGGTAGCCCGGCCAAAATGTCCCCGGCAACAGTTTTTGGCCCTCACCCACGACTTCGCTGCCGCCGAAGCGGGCGAGGAGGGCAAAGGTCTGTTCGGCGGCGCTTGTGTCCTCGGGATCGTATGCGGAGACGATGCCGGCCCGATAATCCTCGCGCAGCTGTGCGAAGAGCGCTGCATCGTCCTTGGCGCCCATCAGGCCCTTCAAACTTTCCCAGGCCGTATCGTCGGTGAGCAGCACCTCTTTGGCGGCGAAGGAAGTGTCGAGGAAGCGGACCACTGCGTCGTGCTTGGCTTCGGCGGTTGCTTCCGTAAAGGTCCAGCCCAGCAGCGGCGGCGCTTTGGCGACGCCGAGTTCAGCCAGCATGGTTTTTACCGAGAGCAGTTCGTGCATGCCGGCGGCCTTGGCGCGGGCATTCCACTGCCAGAAGTTGAGGCCGGCATCGACGCCGCCATTGCCCAAGAGCTCATTGACGAGGGGCGGAGCGCCGAAGCGGGCTTCTGCGACCTCGGGCAAAGTCTTGCCAGTCTTGCTGACGAAATAGGCCTGAAGGATGACCCAGCTCTTGTCGGCCGGGCCACCAGCGACGCCGATGGTCTTGCCTTCGAGGCCGGCTACGTCGGTGATTTCGCTATCGGCAGGAACCATCAGACCGCCGACTGTGAGCGAATGCGGCACCATGGTGACAAGGTTGCCGTCATTGCGCTGGGCAGCGATCCAGACGAAATCGGAGAGGATGACGTCGACTGCACCAGCCTGCAGGGCAATCTGCCCGGCGCGGCTATCGGCAAGGGGGCGAACTTCGAGGTTGAGGCCGTGGGCCTTGTCGAGGCCGAGCGACTTGATGGTCTCGATTTCCCACTGCACCGTGCCGCTTTCCTGCACGCCGATGGTCAGCGTCAGGGGTTCCTGGGCGAGGGCGATGGACGAGGCGGCGAGGGTGATGAGCCCTGCGCCGAGAGTTTTGGTCAGCATGGTCAAGTCCGGTCTCAGGCGCCTGTGACGCGCCAGATGACGTCGCCGACGTCGTCCGCCATGAGCAGGGCCTTGTCGGCGGCGACAGCCACGCCAACGGGACGACCGAAGGAGTGTTTTTCGTCGGCCGAGAGGAAGTCGGTGAGGATGTCCCGCGGCAGGCCGACGGGCTTGCCGTTTTCGAAGGCGACGAAGATCAGCTTGTAGCCGCTGAGCTTGCTACGGTTCCAGGAGCCGTGCTGGCCGATGGCCATGCCGGCGGGGAAGCCGGGCAGGGTGTTTTCCGGAACCCAAGTGAGGCCGAGCGAAGCGGTGTGGCCGCCGAGGGCGAAGTCCGGATGGTCCTGCTTGGAAGCCGGGTGAGCCGCGCTCTGCGGCACACGATCGTCGACCACGCCCCAATAGGAATAGGGCCAGCCGTAGAAGCCGCCATCGCGAACCGAGGTCAGGTAGTCGGGCGGGGTTTCGTCGCCGAGGCCGTCGCGTTCGTTGACGACAGTCCAGAGCACGTCTGTCGTCGGCTCCCAGGCCATGCCCACGGGATTGCGCAAACCCGCGCCATAGATGCGCGAGGTGCCGGTGGCGATATCGTATTCGTGAATACAGGCGCGATTTTCCTCGGCTGCCATGCCGGCATCACCGATATTGCTCAGCGAACCGACGGCGACGTAGATCTTCGTACCGTCCTTGCTGGCGATGAGGTTGCGCGTCCAGTGGCCGCCGGGAACGAGGTCCATCAGCTTCTTACCCGGCGTGGTGATCCTGGTTGCCGCGGGATCATAGGGATAGGCGAGGAGCGCGTCGCTGGCGCCGACATAGAGGATCGAGCCGATGAGCACCATGCCATAGGGCTGTCGCACGTTTTCGATATAGGCGTGACGTATTTCGGCCGTGCCGTCGCCATCGGCATCGCGCAGCAGGGTCACGCGATTGGGGCTCGTGCCCGAGGCGCGGGCGCGCTGCATGGTGGCGGACATGGCGTGATCGAAGAGTGAGCTGGGCTTGCCCGATTCACCCATGGATTCAGCAACCAGCACGTCGCCATTGGGGAGGGCATAGACCTGGCGGGGGTGATCGAGACCCCTAGCAAAGGCGTTGACCTTGAGGCCTGCGGCGGCGGTCGGCTTGTGATCGCCTTCCCAGCCCTTGGCCGTCGGCATTTTCAGCGTCGGGATGCTGCCCTGCGCCTTGGGCGCTGGAATATCGGGCTTGGAGCCATAGACCGGGGACTTGTTTTCGCCGCCATGGCGGATCGCCACGGCCAATGCGCCAATGGCGGCAACGATCTCAGCGAAAATGGAATTGCTCATCGCGGCATCTCGAATGACATGTATGGAACGGAAACGGCCTCTTCTTATCACGCTGTCAGTTCTGCGAAAGCGGAAATCCCTGACTTAAAACGTTCATCCCCGCTTTCGCGGGGACGAGGTGGTTGGCGGTGCTGAGCGCGGCTTAGCGCGGCATGGGCACGAAGTCGCGACCCGAGATGTTCGAGATCAGCATGTAGCTGATGGCACCCAGCGCATAATAGGACGCGGCGGAGGCCTCTTCGCGGGGGATGACGATGAACTGGTTCTCGCGGCAGGCGTGCAAGAACTCACAGAAATTCGGCATGGCGGTTTCGAGTGCACCAATGGCATCAGCCGGAGTTTGCATCTGGTCGGTGCGATAGGTGGCGAAAACGAAATCTGCGTCGAATTCGGGCAGGGTTTCGGCGCTGAACTCGGCGCTCTCGCCGGCCGGAATTGCCTCGATCTTGGCCGGGAAGGTGAAGCCGGCATCGCGGAGGACCTTACCCAGCGTGCCATAGGTGTGCTCGATATAGAGCTTGCCGTCATTGGCCTGGATTACGCTGGCGCTGATTGAGGCGGTGTCGATCAGGCGCTTGATCTGTGCGATCTGGCCTTCATAGCGGGTCTTGAGAACGGCGAGGCGGTCTTCGGTGCCGGTGAGTTCGGCGAGGAGATCGAAGATCTCAAAACCTGAGCGGAAATTGTCATCGAGTACAACTGTGGGCGCGATGGCCTGGAGCTGTTCGACGTCGGCGGTTTGCCAGGCAGTCGTCAGGATAAGGTCGGGCTCAAGCGCCGCGACCGCCTCGACGTCTGCTGGCAGGTTGCCGACGAACTTGATGTCTGAGTTGTCGAAGTCGACGCCGGTGAGCACCTTGCTGGAGCGAATGAAGGGCGTTCCCTCGGTGGTGGTGCGGCCGTGGCTGCCGAGCGGGAAGACGCCTAGCTCGATCAGCGGCACGGTCAGCGAGAGATCGTGCAGCGAGACGATGCGCAGCGGCTTGATGGGGATTTCCACCGTGCGGCCGGTGTCGTCGGTAAAGGTGCGGGTTTCCTGGGCGAGGGTGGCGGTGAGGCCGGCAAGGGTCAAAATACCGACGGCGATGAGTTGCTTGAACATGATCGGGTTTCCCGGTTGCAATTATTCGGCCAGCGCGTCGAGATCGCGGCCGGAAATGGCGGCGAGGACGGCCGAGGCCATCATGCCGGCGGCGGTATAGGAGCGAGCGACGGCGTCTTCGCGCGGCACGAGCACGAAGCGTTCGCCCGCGCAGGCGGTTAGGAACTGGCAGAAGCTCGGGGTGACCGTCTCGATATCGGCGATGGCTTCCTGCGGGCTCTGGCCGCGGGCGGCGTCATAGGTGAGGAACATGAAATCGGCGTCGAAGGCGGGGAGTTCTTCACCTGAGAAGAAGGTGCGCTCGGTGCCTTCGAGACCGTCGATCACTGCGGGGAAGGTGAAGCCGGCATCGCGCAGAACCTTGCCGATGACGCCATAGGTGTGCCAGGCGGCGATCTGGCCTTCCTGGGTCAGAATGATCGAGGCGGAAATATCCCGCTCGCCGATAACGGCCTTCACCTGATCGACCTGCGCCTCGTAGCGCGACTTGAGGATGGCGAGCTTGTCCTGGGTATTGGTCAGTTCGGCGATATCTTCGAAGGTCGCCAGTTCGCCGCGCACATTGTCTTCGACGAAGACAGTCGGGGCGATGACTTCGAGCTGTTCGGCTGATGCTTCCTGGAAACTCGAGGTGATGATCAGGTCGGGTTCCAGCGCGGCGATGGCTTCGAGATCGGCAGGCGAACCGCCGACATTGACGATGTCGGAATTTTCAAAGGTCACGCCGGTCAGCGTGGCGGCGCCGCGCATGAAGGGGCCGGCCTCACCATTGCGGCCGAAAGCGCCGACCGGGATGATGCCGAGTTCGACGAGCGGCACGGTGAGCGAGCTGTCGTGGAGGGTAACGATGCGCTTGGGCGCAACGGGAACTTCCACGGTGCGGCCGGCGTCGTCGGTATAGGAGCGGGTCTCCTGGGCCATGGCCGGGACGGCGAGCAGCAGGGCGAGGGCCGCCGTGGCGATCAGCGCGGCGTGGCGGGTGAGGGGCGTCATTTCTAGTCTCCAGTGTCGCTTTGGGTGGGGCCCGTTTTCGACGACTTCAGTGTGCTGCTGTCTTTGGCTGGGCGATAACCTCGTCCACGCACCAGCGCAGGGTCATCTCGCCGCCGCCTTCGGCGACGACGCCGCAATTGCCCTGGACCATGAAATCCTGGGCGTGCATGCGAATGGAAAGCCGGGCCCCGGCAAGCTCGGCTTCGAGGGTGAGAAGGTCGCCTTCGTGAGCGTCTTCGGGAATGTCGCCGCCGAGGGAGACCGCTGACGTGCCGAGGCCGTTTTCGGTGGCCCATTTGAGCGCGGCGAGTTCGGCGACCTGGGCCGGTTCGGGCTCGTCGGAGCGGCCCTTATAGGTCGGGAGGTAGACTTCGTTGCGGCCGATGGCATCAAGGAAGCCTTCGGCGTGCTCTGCCGTCATGCGACCGTAGCGCTGGCGCTGGGGCATGACGACGAGCGAGGCGGCAAAGCGGCAGCCGCCGATATGGGTCGCCTGGACGATGTTGAACTCTGCCGGGTCGGCGATCTTGACCAGGGCTTTGTAAGTCGAAAAGCCGTGGCGAGCGCAGCAGGCGTCGCGCCGGCTATCGGTGCAGCAGATAATGGTCGGGCGCGTGTCCGGCGTGCCTGCAAACACCTTGCCGCCGACATAGTCGCGAATGGCGGTGATCAGCTCTGACTCGTCGGCAAAGTGGGCGTAGACGTTTTCCGGCAGGGCATGGAGCGTCGGCAGCTTGCCTTCTGCTTCGACCTTGTCGATCAGGGCCACATGGAGCTTGGCGTGGGCCGCTTTATGCAGCACCTCGGAGAGCTCCGGCGACATATCGACCGACTCCCAGCGCGGCGTCCGCCATTTGCCGCGCGGCCAGGCGAGCATGAGAACACGCTTGGGTGCATCACCCGTGCCGGCCAGGGGCTCGCCGCGTTCGCGGCAGAGATCGGTGCAGAAGACATGCTTACCCATTACTTGGCTTCTTCAAACGGGACGAAAGAACGGCCGGCGACATGGGTCTCGACGAGATCGAGCGCGAGGTCGAGGCCGGCCATGGTGCTGCCGAACGTGGGACCGGGCAGCAGGACCATCTGGCCGTTCCTGCAGGCGGTGAGGGCCTGGCACCAGCCGGGTGCGAATTTTTCGTATGCGGCGCGCACGGCTTCGGGCGTGGCATCGGGCTGCTGACGATAAAAGCCGAAGATGAAATCGGCATCGAGTTCTTGGATCAGCTCTGCGCTCCACGAGGCTTGCGTCGCTTCGAGGGCGGAAACGGCGGCAGGCTGGGTAAAGCCGAGATCGGAGAGCACCTGAGCAATGGCGCCGAGATTGGCGCGATAGACCCAGAGTTCTTCGCCGGCCGGGAACATGAACGTCATGGTCGCGGAGATGGCGGAGGTGTCGCCGATATAGGACTTGGTGCGTTCGACATTGTCGAGATAGCGCTGGTAGCGCGCTTCGAAATTGCCAGCCTGGCCGCTGACATCGGCCAGGGTGCGCAGGGTTTCGACGAGGCCGAGGGCGCTATTGTCGACCACGAGGGTGGGCGCGATGGCCTGAAGCTGGTCGACGACGGACGGGTCGGTATAGGTGCCGCCGATGATGAGATCGGGCTGCAGGGCAGCGATGGCTTCCAGGTCGAGGGCGTTGAACTGGCCGACATATTTGATGTCGGTGTTCGAATAGTCGATGCCGAGGGTATCCATGCCGCCGCGGAGGTAAGTCTTGCCATCGGCATCGACGCGGCCGGCGCTGCCGACCAGGGCAGCGCCCAGTTCATAGAGGGGCAGGGCGACGATCTGGTCGTTGAGCGCGACGATGCGTTGCGGGGCGACTGGAATGTCGAAGGTGCCGTTGGCGGCGGTGACGGAACGGGTTTCCTGCGCGAAGGCGGGGAGGGCGAGGCCGAGCGCCAGGGTGAGGGCAACAAAGGCAGTGCGGAAGATCATCGGATAGTCTCCACGAAAGGTCAGAGCGGAATTACTGGAGGTCGCCTTCGACTACGGTTGCCGGATCGCCATCGGCAGCGGCTTCGAGCAGCGGCACGAGGAAGTCGACGGCAACCGGGATGGACAGAAGCTCCTGGCGGGCGATGGCCGCGAGGTGCTCATCGGTGAGGAAGATTTCGCCGCCCTTGGCGCTCGCCTTAAGGAATGGTCGGGCGGGGTAATCGAGCGATTCCTGCAAAGCCGCCGAACCGCCGTACCAAACGAGAACGTCGGCATCGATCGGCTCGATGAGTTCGGGCGAGACGAGGTTGAAGAAGGCGGTTTCGGTGATGTCGTCGAGCGCGGTGGGCGTCACGAAGCCGAATTCGTTGAGGAATTTGGCGCGGATATCGAGCTTGTTGAAGGCGCTGAATTCGCCTTCGACGATGCGGCCGACAACGGCTGTCTTGCCGGCCCATTCGGGATGGGTTTCGCGGACTTCGGCAAAGCGGGCGTGGATGGCATCGATCTGGCGCTGCGCTTCGGCCTCGGCGCCGATGGCGCGGCCGGCGATCAGGGCGCGCTGATCCCAGGGCAGTTCATAATCGCCGAGGCCGCTGGGGATGGCGACGACCGGCGCGATGAGACTGAGCTTTGCATAGAGGTCTTCATCGATGCCGGAGGCGAGGGCGATGATGACGTCGGGATTGGTCGAGGCAACCAGCTCGGGATCGATGTCTCCGGCGAAGACCACGGGCTCTCCGATGAGCAGCGACTGGCCCCACGGGGGCGTCGTGGACGGGAACTTGTCGCGCCATTCGCGCACGATAACGGGGCTGACCCCAAGCTTGAGCAGGTTGCCGATACCACCATAATCGACGCTGGCGACGCGTTCGGGTTTGGTTTCGATGATTGTCGTGCCGAACTTGTGCTCGATGGTGACCGGGAATTCCTGCGCGATAGCCGGCGTGGCCAGCGCGAGGGCCAGGATGGCGGCGAGCAGGCCTAAACGAAACGACATGAAATCCTCCAAATCAATGCGATGCGGTGGAACGGCTGCGCACCATCAGCATGATGAAGAGCGGCACGCCGATGAGGGCGGTGAGCAGACCAGCGGGAATTTGAATGGGTGCGAAGGCGGCGCGGCCGATGAGATCGGCGAGCGAGACCAGCACGGCGCCCACCATGGCGGTGATCAGGAGATTGAGGCCGATGCCGGCCGGGGCGATGCGACGCGCGGCATGGGGCGCGATGAGGCCGACAAAGCCGAGTGGCCCGACGACCGATGTGGCGATGGCCGCAAGGGCCACAGCGATGGTGAGTTGCAGATTGCGGATCAGCTTTGTGCGAACGCCAAGGCTAACGGCCGTTGCTTCGCCCAGGCGGGTCGCCGAGGAACTGCGGCTGATGGCGAGGAGGGCGGGGAGCAATACCGCGCACCAGATGCCCAAAGTCCAGACGTCGCTCCAGCTCGCGGCATTGATTGAGCCGGCGAGCCAGGAGAGGGCGGCCATGGCGCGGTCGATGTCGCCATAGGTCATGAGGGCCGAGGTGATCGATGAGATGAAGGTCGAAAGCCCGATGCCCATGAGGATGAAACGAATGGCGCTGCCGCCCTGGCGGGTGTGGGACAGGCCCTGGATGGCGAGGGCGACGAGAATGGCGCCGGCAAAGGCGGCCCAAGGGCGGAGGGCCCCGGAAACATCGGGGAAAACGACGGTCAGGGTGACGACGGCGAGGGCTGCGCCCTGGCTGACGCCGACGAGCGAAGGGTCGGCGAGGCCGTTTCGCGTCGTGTTCTGCAGAGCGGCGCCTGAAAGCGCCATCATGGCGCCGACGAGGGCGGCAGCGAGGGTGCGCGGGAAGCGGAATTCCCAGACGACATTGTCGACAGCGCGGCTGATGCTCAGGCCTCTCAAGGTGTCGATGACCTCACTGAGGGCGACGCCATAGGTGCCGGTGGCTAGGCTAACGCAGCAGGTTAGGAGCAGGACCAGCGCGAGCAGAACCAAGGCGACGAGGGCGCGGACCGGGAGGCGGAGGGCGAGCCGTTCGGATCCGCTACGCAGGACCCAGTGGCGGGCGGGGGCCGACATCAGCGCGTTCTCCGGCGGACGAGCTGGACGAAAAGCGGTGCGCCGATCATGGCGGTGATGATGCCCGTAGAAATTTCGCGCGGCGGGATGGCGATGCGTGCAATGGTGTCGACGCCGAGGAGGTAGACGGCGCCGGCTAATGCTGCATAGGGCACGATCCAGCGATAGTCGGAGCCGACATAGAGGCGCACGACGTGGGGAATGACGAGGCCGATGAAGCCGAGCGGGCCGGCGAGGGCGACCGAACACGCCGTCAACACGACGACCACGGCCAGCAATTGCATTTTTAGCGCTCCGGTCTTTACGCCGAGGCCTTGGGCCACCTCGTCGCCCATGGCGAGGACGGTGACGCGCGGGGCGAGGAGGACGCCGCCGATGAGGGCGAGGGCGATTGGCGGGCCGACATAGAGCAGCAGGGTGATGTCGCGACCAGCCAGACCGCCGGTCAGCCAGACGCGGAGGTTTTCAAACGTATCCTGATCGAGCAGGTGGACGACGGAGATGACGGCGCTGAGGAAGGCGCTGATGGCGGCGCCGGAAAGGGTAAGGCTGAGCGGGGTTGCGCCGCCCGGCACGAGGCGGGCGATGAGATAGACGACGAGCGCTGCGCCGAGCGCCCCCAGCATGGCGATCCAGGGGATGAAGAGCATGCTGGAAAGGCCGAATACGCGGGTGGCAATCACCACCGCGAAGGCGGCGCCGGAGGTAAGACCGAGCAGGGCCGGATCGGCAAGAGGATTGCGCGTCACGCCCTGCATCAGGGCGCCGGCGAGGGAGAGGCTGGCCCCGACGATCACGGCCAGCACGGCGCGGGGCAGGCGCAGATTGCGTACGATGACGTGGTCGAAGACAGTCTGGTCAAAATTGGTCAGCGCTTCGATGACAGTGCCGAGCGAGAGTTGCTTGGCGCCGACGGCGATGTGCAGCAGGAAGGCGAGGACCAGAACGCCGACAAGCACCGGAACGCCGCTCCAGGCCCGGACGGGATGCGTGCCGGTAGTGGGGGCGATCATCGTGCTCATGAGGCGGTCACGGGCGCTGCGCTGCGCATACGTGAGCCCGACGGAACGCAGACCATACGGCCGTTATCGGGATCGCGCAGCACCTTCGCGTCGAGGCCAAAGACTTCCTTGAGCCGGGCGGCGGTGAAGATGTCGTCCGGCGTGCCAGTGGCGACGATCTGGCCCTCTTTCATCATCACCAGATGGTCGGCATAGGCGGCCGCGAGGCTGAGTTCGTGAAGGACGATAACGAGGGTGCGGCCGCGCTGGTGGGCGAGGCCGGCGAGTAGATCCATCAGGTCGACCTGCACCTTGAGGTCGAGGAAGGTGGTGGGTTCATCAAAGAGGATGAGGTCGGTTTCCTGGGCCAGGACCATAGCGACCCAGCAGCGCTGACGCTGGCCGCCCGAGAGCGTATCGACGCTGCGATCGGCGAAATCGGTGATGCCGGCAATATCCATGGCGCCATTGACGGCATCTTCGTCGGCCCGGGTCCATTGGCGCAACAGGGTCTGGTGCGGGAAACGGCCTTGGGCGACGAGCTCGCGCACGGTCAGCCCTTCGGGCGCTATCGGGCCTTGCGGCAGAAGACCGAGCTTGGCGGCGACGCCCTTGGTGTCGAGCCGATGGATATCCTTGCCGTCGAGTAGAACACTGCCGTTCGATGGGGTCAGGATGCGTGCCATAGTCTTGAGCAGAGTGGATTTTCCGCAGCCATTGGGGCCGATCAGAATGGTGATCTCGCCGGTGGGAATCGCGAGGTCGACATTGTCGAGCACATTGGTGCCGCCATAGCCGATGCTCAGCCCGATGCCTTCCAATCGCAGCGTTTGCTGCGTCGTTGCACTGCCTGACACGGGCGTTCCTTATATGACTAGGATTGTCTGATTTTGCGTGTAGCAAAGCTGGAACTGGCATTCAAGCCGAAGCAGTACGAGATGGTACGGATGTATTCGATGGGACTGCTACACCCCGGGTTTACCTCTCCTTGCTAGAATGGCTGCCTGTGGGGCGAGGAGGGTTCCATGATACGGCCGCTTGGTATGCTGGCTATTGTTGGGGTTTTGGCACTCGCAGGATGCAGTTCCGGAGAGGCACCGCTGATTGCAGGAGGACCAACGCCGACGCAGGCGATCGACGCCATGCTCAGCAATGCGCGCATTCTCGAACGCCAGCGCGTTGCGATCGTCGAAGATCGCGTGAAGCTCGAAGCCACCGATTGTGCCAAGCACCCAAATGGCGTCGTTACCTGCCGGGTGAGGCTTTATTCGATCGGCAGGGGATGGTCGGCGCCGAGCATGGGACGCTTTACCGAAATGGATGGCCACTGGACCTTCGATTTCTAGGCCACGCAACTGTTTCGCTTCAGCCGCGTTGATTGAAGCGGCTCGGGTAGAGCCGCTATTCTCAATTGTGGGGTTCACATGGGCGACGCAGGTATCGGCTGGATTGCAGCGATCATTATCGGTGGTCTGGCAGGTTGGATCGCATCCAACATCATGAAGACCGAGACCGGTATTTTCATGAACATCATTCTGGGGATCATTGGCGCAGCGGTCGCCAGCTTCCTCTTCGGCATTCTGGGTATTTCGTTCGGTGGCTGGCTTGGCTATCTGATTGCTGGCCTGCTCGGCGCCTGTATCCTGATTGCTCTGGTTCGCGCGATAAGGCGTTAGGGACTAATTCAAAACAAAAGGCCCGGTAGCGGTTACGCTGCCGGGCCTTTTGTTGTTGGGTGCCTATCGGTCGTGGAGGCGCTTTTCGCCGGCTTCAATGCGGATCGGCAGCACGTTTTCGGCCGGCGGCAGCGGGCAGACGGCGTGCTCGGTGAAAGCGCAGGGCGGGTTGATGGCCTTGTTGAAGTCCAAGACAATGGTCTTGTCGGTGACATCTTCGCCGAAGACGAAGCGGCACGCAGCATAGGTCGAGTCGCGCGAAGTTTGGTCGCGGATGACGAATTGCGGGGCTTCCGCCGTGCCGTGGGTGGCGAGCAGTTCGTAGGTGACGCCATCACGGGCGAAGACGGCCTTGTGGGTTGCTTCGACTTCGGTCTCGATCGCCTTGGAGGTGCTGATGGTCAGGCCCTTGGGGGCCTCGAAGGCCACCCAATCGGCGGTGATGCGCCAGGTCGGGTCGAGCGGGAAATATTCGAGCGGCTGCAGCTGGTTGGGCGCGTCAGATGTAGTGTCACGCACGCGGAGGGCATTTTCGCCGTTGAGCGAGGTGACTTCCAAGAGCAGGTTGCCGGCGGTGAAGCGCGGCGGGCTGTACTTCGAGAGTTTCAGCACCTGGGCGGCGCTGCCATCGGCAGGCGTATAAGTGACCTGGCCGTCAGCATCCTGGGTCAGGCTTCCGACATAGGACGGACCGGAGGAGAGGATGATGTCATTGTCGGCGGCAGCGCCGACCGTGACGGTGCCTTCCGCGAGCCAGACGCGGGCGATGATGTTGAGCCAGCCATTGGGCGCCTTGAGGGCGGCGAGGCGTTTTTGCTGCCATTCGGCATATTGGGTTGCGTAGTCGGTCATGAAGACACCTCGTTCAGATTGAGGCGCGGCACGCTGGCAAGCAGGCGCTGCGTATAGGGATGTTGGGGATTGGCGAGAACGGCAGCGGTATCGCCAGCTTCGACGATGCGGCCTTTTTCGAGAATGACGATGCGGCGGCAAAGCGCAGCGACGACGCCGATATCGTGTGAGACGAAAAGGAGGCTCATGGTTTTGCTGAGGCCTGCCAAGAGGTCGACGATGCGAATGCGGGTCGTCAGGTCTAGGGCGCTAACGGCTTCGTCGGCGAGCAGCAGGCGTGGGCCGGGCACGATGGCGCGGGCTATGGCGATGCGCTGGCGCTGGCCGCCGGAGAACTGATGCGGGAAGCGCGTACCCACATCGCGGTCGAGGCCGACGGCATCGAGGGCATTGCCCACCATTTTGGCGTGGTCGCCGGCGATTTTGAGCGAGCGTAGGGGCTCGGCGATGATGGACTGGATCGTCTGGCGCGGATCGAGCGAGGAATAGGGGTCCTGAAAGACCACCTGCGCCTGACGGCGGAACTCGCGCATGAAGGCGCCGTTGCCGGGTTCGAGGGGTTTGCCATCGAAGGTAATGGTGCCGCTATCGGGGCGAGCGAGGCCGAGGAGGAGACGCAGCAGCGTGGTCTTGCCTGACCCGCTTTCTCCGACGAGGCCGATGGTGTCGCCTTGGGCGATATCGAGCGAGACATCATCGAGAATGCGGCGGTTGGCGGTGTAACCAAAACTGACGTGATCGACGCGGACGAGGCTCATGCGCGGCCCTCCATGGCGTCGTCGAGGCGACGGGCGGCGGCGAGAAGGCTCTTTGTATAATCGTGGCGCGGATTGCCGAAGACGTCGGCGACGTTGCCGGTTTCGACGGTTTCGCCCTGGCGCAGCACGACGACGCTCTCGACCGTGTTGGCGACGACGGGCAGGTCGTGGCTGATGAAGAGGAGAGCCATGTTGCGGGTGCGGACGAGACGATCGAGTAGGCTGAGGATTTCGGCCTGGGTGGTCACGTCCAGCGCCGTGGTGGGCTCGTCGGCGATGAGCAGGTCGGGCTTGCAGGCGAGGGCCATGGCGATGGCAATGCGTTGGCGTTGGCCGCCGGATAGCTCGTGCGGGTAGGATTTGGCGATGCGCTGCGGATCGGGCAGGGCGACCTCGTCGAGAAGGGCGAGAACGGCCTGATCGAGGGCTGTGCCGGAAAACGGGGTGCCGTCGCGCTGGGCGCGGCGGGCGAGGGGTTCTGCCACTTGTTTGCCGACGCGCATGAGCGGGTCGAGCGCCGTCAGTGGCTCCTGGAAGATGATGGCGACGGCAGTGCCGCGCAATTGGTTCAGCTCGCGATCCGGGGCGCCGATCACTTGCTTGCCGGCAAGAATGGCGGAACCGGAGGCCGAGAGGCCGGCGGGGAGTAGGCCGGTGGCTGCCAGCGAGGTCAACGATTTGCCGGAACCGGATTCGCCGATCAGGCCAAGTCGTTCGCCACGGTTGAGCGAGAAGGAGAGGTTGGACACCAGCGGTTTGCTGCCGGCGTGGACGGACAGATTTTCCAGGGAGAGAAGAGCGGTCATCGGGCGCGCCTCGTCGGGTCGATGGCGTCGCGCAGGCCGTCGGCGAGGAGGTTGACGCCGATGGCGAGGGAAACCAGCGCAATGCCGGGAGCGATGGCGCCGAGGGGGGCGGTATACACCGTGCCCTGGGCTTCCTGCAGGATGCGCCCCCAGGAGGCGTTTGGCGGCGGGGCGCCTAAGCCGAGATAGGAAAGCGAGGCTTCGGCGATGACGGCGAGGCCGAATTGCAGGGCGAAATTGACCGAGAGGGTCGGCCAGATATTCGGCAGGATATGGATGGCGACGATTTTTGGCCACGAACTGCCCGAGGTGCGGGCGGCGGTGATGTAGTCCATCACCAGCACGCGCTTGGCGAGAATGCGCGTTAAACGCGCGACGATGGCGGAGAGGGCGATGCCTAGCGCGACAATGGCTGACCAGAGATTGGCCGTGTCGCTGGCTGCGACTACCAGCATGGCGATCAGCAGCGTGGGGAAGGCGATGAGGATATCGAGCGTTGCCGCCAGTGCGTCGTCGAGCCACTTGCTGGCAAAGGCCGCGAGGAGACCAAGGGTGACGCCGATGACAGCGCCGATGGCGACGGCGCCCACGCCGACAATGAGGGCAATGCGGCTGCCGATCATCATCTGGGTGAAGAGGTCGCGGCCGAGACGGTCGGTGCCGAGCCAGTGCAGCAGGCTCGGGCCCTCAAGGCGACCGCCGGCCATGGCGGTGGGGTCGTAGGGTAGCCAGACGAGGGTGAGGAGGCCAATGGCAACGTGGAGGCCGACCAGCAGTATCCCGGCCATGAGGGCCAGCGAGTGCGACTTCTTGTCGGCGGGGGCGGTCATGGTGGCGGAGCTCATGCCAGCGCCCTCCCACGGCCACGGAGGCGTGGATCGATGAGGCGCTGGGCGATGTCGGCTGCGAAGCCGATCAGCAGCACGAGCAGGGTCGAGATGAAGAGCACGCCCTGCACATTGGGATAGTCGCGCTGCTGGATGGCGAGGAGCAGCATGGAACCGAGGCCGGGGAGCGAAAAGACGCGCTCGATGACGACGGCGCCGAGGAAGGTGCTGGCGAGTTCGATGCCGAGAATGGAGATGACCGGCACGGCGCCGTTGCGCACGCCATGGCGGATCAGCGCTTCGGGGAAGCTGGCGCCAAGGGCCCGGGCGGTGCGGAGGAAATCGCTGCCGAGAACGTCGAGAGTGGCGGCGCGGACGTAGCGCAGGAGCGAGGCGCCCATGACGAGGCCGATGGTGAGGGATGGCAGGATCATGCCGGTGATGGCTTCACCGAAATTGGCCCAGCCTTTTAGCGGGAAACCGCCGGAGGGGAGCCAGCGCAGATTGATGGAAAAGAGCGTCACGAGGAGAATGCCGACCCAGAATACGGGGATGGCAATGCCGAGTTGGGAGATCACCGAAATGGCGGCGCCGTACCATTTGTCTGAGCGGACGGCAGCCAGAATGCCGAGGGGGATGGCGAGGACGAGTGCCACGACGAAGCCGAAGAAGGTCAGCGGCAGGGTGACGGACATGCGGTTGCCGATCTCGCCGAGCACCGAGGCGCGGCTGACAAAGGATGTGCCGAGATCGAGGCGGGCCAGATTGCCGATGAAGCTGACGAACTGGACGTAAAGCGGCTGGTCGGAACCCACCTGGGCGCGGGCGGCGGCGATCTGTTGCTGGGTCGCGCCGACGCCGAGCAGGGCATTGGCGGGATCGCCGGGGAGAAGACGCAGCAGCACGAACAGCACAATCGCTGCGATGAACAGCGAGGCGATCAGGATCAACGTGCGGCGGATGGTGTAGGCGAGAATGGTTTTGGTCCTTGCGCGATATCAGGCGCGACAATAGCGGGGCCGTAACGGCAAAGCCACCGGCCGAAGGGCCGGTGGACAGAGTGTTCAACGGGATTTCCCGACCAAGGTGAGTGCGGTTCTACTCAGATTTCTGGATGTCGTAGGCGAAGAACTGGGAGTTCAGGCCGTTGATCGGGTAGCCGGTGACATTAGCGGCCGAGACGACGATCTGCGGGTAGAGGTAGAGCCAGTTGCTGGCGGCGTCTTCCGCGATGATCTTGTTGGCTTCGGTCAGTTTTTCGACCTGTTCGGCTTCCGAACCGGCGGATTCAGCATCGGCGATCAGCTTGACCACGTCGGGGTTGTTGTAGCCCCAGTAGAAGTCGGGATTGCCGTAGAAGACGATATCGCGGTGGTTGACGTGCTCCTGCAGCGTCGCCTGGAAATCGTGGGCCTGGTAGACCTTGGTGTACCATTCATTGGCGGTGATGATGTTGATGTTCACCTTCACGCCGATCTTGGCATATTCGGACTGGAGGAACTGCGCCACGATCGGATGCGGATCGTAGTCGGGGGTGTCGAGGGTGAATTCGAAGCCATCGGGATAGCCGGCTTCGGCGAGGAGAGCTTTGGCGCTTTCGACGTCATAGGCATCGACGCCCGTGAGGTCGACATACCATGGGTCGGTCGGCGGCACGAAGGAGCCAATCAGTGTGCCGTAGTCACCCCAGATGGAGTTGAGCAAGCGTGCCTTGTCGGTGGCGCGGGCCAGGGCCTTGCGGACCTTGACGTTGTCGAACGGGGCGACGCGGTCGTTATAGGCCAGCAGTTCCTTGGTGGTGGAAGCGCCTTCGGTGACGGTGAAGGCCGGGTTGCCGGCGAACTGGGCCAGGGAATCCGGGCTCTGCACCGAGGTGATCACGTCGACGGCGTTGGTCAGCAGCGCGTTGTTGAGCGCGGTGGCGTCGGTGAAATAGGTGTAGATCACTTCGCCATTGGTCGGCGCTTCGCCCCAATAGCCTTCGTAGCGCTCTAGAGCGAGAGCCGAACCGCGGCGCCATTCGCCCAACAGGTACGGGCCGGTGCCGTCTTCAACGGCGGTGATATCAGCTGCGGCGTCGTTGACGATCCACACATAGGACAGGTTGTAGGGCAGCGAGATCGAGCGGGCCGAGAGGGTAATCACCACCGTCTTCTCGTCCGGGGTTTCGATGTTGGTGATCGTGGACAGGCTCTTCTTGCGCGAGCTCTTCGAGGCTTCCGCGGTGACGCGTTCGATCGAGTACTTTACGTCGGCCGCGGTCAGCGGGTCGCCGGAGTGGAAGGTGACGCCGTCCTTGAGGGTGAAGGTATAGGTCAGGCCGTCTTCGCTGGCTTCGTAGCTTTCGACGAGTTTTGGTTCGACCGAACCGGCATCGGTCAGCTGGAAGAGGGCTTCGTAGACGTTGCCATTGAAGGCTTCGTTGATGCCCTGGCCGGCGCCGGCGGTGTTGTCGAGGTTTTGGGGCTCATAGAGCGAGCCGATGCGGATGGAGGCGTTCGGATCGAAATCCTGCGCTAGGACGGAGGCAGGCAGGGCAACGCCGGCCAGAAGGGCGGCGAGCAGGAGGGTTTTCGTGGTCATGAGACGCTCCAGTTATGGTTGGCTTCAATCTAGTTCTGGCCGGGATAAATCTCTACCAGCTCGATCGACAATCTTGTGCCGCGCTTGGGCGCATTCGGGCATTTCGTTTCCTTTGGGGCAAAGGAAATGGAAATGCGTTCCGACAGTCTATGCCAGGCGCCGGAGCTTTGAAATGTCATTTCGGTGACGGCTGGCTCGCCACACGCTGTCGTGTGAGTTCTTCTTAGTGGTTTTCACTATCGTAAAATCTCCGTAAGATTATTGCGGAGATGGGTGGCGATGATCGACGAAAACGATCCGGATGGGTTTGGCGACCGGCCTTTGGCCGGGTTCACCCATTCCATCTACAGTCATCTTGCATTTTACCGCTTCGCATTGACGGCCTATAATTTTCGTTGTGCTATCAGTGGGTTGAAATTTGCTCCTGATGCTCAGATTCTACATGAACGCCTCCAAGTCGTGCCGATCCATCCGCGAGAACTGGGCGGTTCGCTGGAAATCGGCAATGCGCTTGTGCTTGAGGCCAGCATGGCGGATGCCTTTGCGCGCGGGCTGATCACGGCCAGCGACGACTGGCAGGTGATCGTGCCGCGGCCGGAAGCGCTGGCGGAAGAGCAGCGACAACACATCGTGGCTGGCCGGGTCCTCTTTGTCCCATCGGAGCCGATGTTCAGGCCGGTGGCAAAAAACCTGCAGTTTCATCGGCTTACGATCGCTCGCTTCCATCGCTAGGATAAATGACCGCGATTGCTGTGGCAAAGTCCGTCCATGGCTGGAAAATTGTGCGTAGCGGGAGCAGGCTAGGGCAGTTTCTTCCATACCAGGATCGTTCCGTGCCATTTCCCGATCTCGTTCACCCTGCGCTCGGTGCCTATCGCAGCGCGGTGGAAATTCCCGCTGATTTTTCAACATTCTGGGCCGAGACGTTGGCCGAAGCGCGCGGCATTGGCGGGGCGGTGCACATTGAACCGGTGGAAACGACGCTGAAACTCGTCGAGGCCTTCGACGTGACCTTTCCGGGCTTTGGAGGGCATCCCGTCAAAGGCTGGCTGGTGCTGCCCAAGAACCGGGACGGAAAACTGCCGCTGGTGGTGCAGTTCATCGGCTATGGCGGCGGGCGCAGCTTTCCGCATGAACTGCTGCACTGGGCCGCGTCGGGCTATGCCTATTTCCGCATGGATACGCGCGGGCAGGGCAGTAGCTGGAGCATGGGTGCGACGGCTGACCCCATCGGCTCGACCTCGTCCATTCCGGGCGTGATGACCAAGGGGATTCTGGACCGGAACGACTATTACTATCGCCGCCTTTTCACCGATGGCGTGCGAGCCGTGGATATGTTGCTGGCGCAGGACTTTGTCGATCCTGAGCGCGTGGCCGTTTGCGGCGGCAGCCAGGGTGGCGGCATCGCGCTGGCGGTGGCGGGGATTGATAGCCGGGTCAAGGCGGTGATGCCGGATGTGCCGTTCCTCTGCGATTTTCCGCGGGCCGTGCGTACGGCCGGGCGCGATCCCTATCTCGAGATTGTACGCTATCTGGCCCAGCACAGGGATAAGTCGGCCAAGGTCTTTGAAACGCTCAGGTATTTCGACGGCGTCAACTTTGCGCGGCAGAGCAAGGCAGCGGCTCTGTTCTCGGTGGCGCTGATGGACGACATTTGCCCGCCTTCCACCGTCTATGGCGCCTATCAGGCTTTTGCCGGCAGCGATAAAACCATTGTGGAATATGAGTTTAACAACCACGAAGGTGGCGGGCCATTCCAGGATCGCGAGCAGATGAAATGGCTCGGGGAGCGCTTCGGGGTGCGTTAACGCGCGAGAATTCTTGCGTTACTCAAAAAATGCAAATATTGCGTAGGGAGTAATCAGGAATTTGGAAATGCCCAGCAAGCGCGCCAGTCAAGCCGATATCGCCGAAAAACTCGGGGTGTCCGTATCGACCGTGTCGCGCGCGCTGGCCAATGAAATCGGCATCAGCGATGCGGTGCGGCGCGATGTACAGCGCGTTGCCCGCATGCTGGGCTACAAAAGCAAGCACGTGCCGGCGGCGGGCAATCTCGACAAGCGCGCCGTGGCCATGGTGCCATTGAATGGCGCCATCGGCAGCCTTGCGAGTTTTTATCACGGTATCGTCGAAGGCATGCGCAGCCAGGCCGCGGAAGCGGGCATCGTGCTCGATGTGCGGCTGGTCAACGAGGACCATGTGACTCTCGATTTCGTGCAGCGCCACATGACGAAATCGGGGGCGGGTGGGCTGGTGTTGGCGGGGATCGACCCCGATGAGGCGCTGGTGGAATGGGCGCTGGATGCCGATATCAGCCTGGTTCTTGCCAATGGCGTCGACCCAAAAATGCGGCTGAGTTCGGTGGCGCCGGCCAATTTCTACGGCGCCTATATGGCGACGCAGCACCTGCTGGATGCAGGGCATCGCAAGATCCTGCATTATACGTTCCGGCACCGGCACACGATCCTGCAGCGGCGGCGCGGCTTCGAGGCCGCCATGGCGGCGACGCCCGATGCCGTGGGCACCGTGGTGATCTCCAACGAGAATTCCGGCAAGGAACTGCTCTCGGGGCTCCTGAGCGGCAAATACGAGGCGACGGCCGTATTCTGCTGGAACGACAGCGTGGCCGTCTCCATGGTTGATGCGCTCCTGGGGCAGGATTCTCCATTGCCGAAGAACTTTTCGCTCATGGGATTTGACGACCTTCCCATTGCCGGCATGGCCAGTCCCCGGCTCAGTACCGTGCGGGTGGATCGCGAGGCGATCGGCCGCGGCGTCGTGCGTCTCCTATCGCAGCAGATGGATGGCGAGCGGGCCGTGCAGCACCTGGAAATCGGGCTGACGCTGGTCGAGGGCGAGACGGTTCACAAGATCGACTGACATCGGGTGTAAGCCCGAACTACAGCCGAAGCGTCGTTATTGGCGGGCCTCTTCCGGCCATCTATCTCGCCGTAGCAATGGACCACCGGGACGATGGGTGGATGGTCTCGGGTTGGCCCAGAGGTCTGTAGATCCGGCGAGCGGCCGCCTCCCGTGCTCGGTTTGTGGTCCAGTTGCATGGCCCCCAGCGCAAACTTTTTTGCCCTCCATGTTGAAAGACGCCCCGTTTTGCGCGGTTCTGCGGATGCTATCCGCCTCGTTCTGCAATGCAATTCCCGCAATATTGCGTAATTTGCATGAAATGCGCAAATTACTTGAATTTGCGCAAGATTGTGCATAGCGTTGCATTCGTTCGGTGACACATAAGGCAGCTGCCGGTTAGCAGACTGTTGGCATCGAGCGTAACCTGGGAGGGGAATTGGTGACTCTTTTGCAGTGGCATGCGGAACTGGTGCAGGGGGTGCTCTTGGCAGCATCCGAAGCCCGGCCGTTCACTGCTTGGTCGCATCCCGGAAATCGAGACTTGGGCAAGGCATTCGCCTTCCGGCATCACTGCCGGAGCGTGAGCTCTGTCGTCGCTATCTCGCCGCTCGCCTGAGCGGGAGTGCCGTCCTTTGGGCGGAATACAATCGTGGCCGAGCTGCCGAGGAAGCGGCCGGCTGAATGTGATTGCCGGGGATGACCCCGGAAATGGGAGGACTATGTATGGGAAAGTACTTTTCTCTTGGCTTGACCGGAGCCGTGGCCATTGCGGCCATGATGGCCGCGGCTGGGCCGGTATTGGCGCAGCAGCAATCGCCCGTGCTCGACGCGGCCGTTGCCAGCGGTGAATTGCCGCCTGTAGCCGAGCGTCTGCCGGCCAATCCGCTTGTCATCACGCCGGTCGAAAGCGTCGGCACCTATGGCGGCACCTGGCACAGCGCCCTGCGCGGCGGCCTCGACAATGCCTGGATCGGCCGCACCGTCGCCTATGACGGCCTCGTTCGCTATGACCGCGAATGGAAAGAAATCATTCCGAACCTGGCCGAAAGCTGGGAAGTCAGCGAAGATTCCCGCACTTTTACGTTCAAGCTGCGTGAAGGGTTGAAGTGGAACAATGGCACGCCCTTTACCAGTGCCGACATTGCCTTCGCGGTCGAACTGATGAGCGAGCCGACCTATGGCGCCGGCACTTTCATCAAGAACCCGAACAATCCGGTGTCGGTGGAAGTCATCGATGACACCTCGTTCAGCCTGGTCTTCGAAAAGCCCAATGGCGTGATCATGGACGAATTGGCCAGCATCAACGGCCTGACGCTGGTGTCACTCAGCAAGGATTATTGCAGCCAGTTCTACCCCAAATACAATCCGAATGCGGCCGAGGAAGCCAAGGCTGCCGGTTTTGAGACCTGGGAACTGTGGATGGGCAATCGCTGCTCCTGGGCGACGGAAACCATCCGCTTCGCCAATCCCGAACTGCCCTTCATGAATGCCTGGATGATCGAGGAGCCGCTGACCGGCGACGCGACCCGCACCACGTTCGTGCGCAATCCCTACTATTGGAAGGTCGATACCGAGGGCAATCAGCTTCCCTATATCGACCGGCTCGAAATGCGTGTTTCGGACTCGCTTGAAGAAATCACGCTCATGGCGCTCAATGGTGAGATCGACTTCCAGGATCGCCATATTGCCACCGTCGCCAACCAGCCGATCTTTTTCGATGGGCAGGAAGCCGGCGACTATCGCCTGGGCGAAAACATTCCCTCGACCATGAACACGCTCATGTTGCAGTTCAACATGAACCATGTGGACGAGAAGCGTCGCGAACTGTTCCAGAACAAGGACTTCCGTATTGGGGTCAGCCACCTGATCGACCGCCCCGAAATCATCGACGTGATCTTCACCGGCCAGGGTGAACCCTACCAGGCCGCGCCGCGTCCGGAATCCCCGTTCTATGACGAGGAAATGGCCAAGCAATATACCGAGTTCGACCCCGATGCGGCCGCGGCTGCGTTCGAAGCAGCGGGCCTCGTTAAGAGTGGCGACTTCTATACCTTTGCCGACGGCGCTCCGCTCAAGATCACCATCGACATGATCTCCTCGTTCCGTTCGGAATGGGTTGACATGATGGAACTGCTGCAGCTCCAGCTCGAAGCCGGTGGCCTCGATATCGAACTCAACAATATCGACCGCACGCTCTACTACGAAAAGCGCCCGACCGGCGACTATGACGCCCAGATCTGGCAGGGCGACGGTGGTCTCGATGTGATCCAGGAGCCGCGCTACTACCTGCCCGCAAACGATGAATCGGTCTGGGCCTATCGCTGGGCACAGTGGTTCCAGGGTTCGCGTCCGGAAATCGCCGAAGAGCCGGCTGACTGGGCCAAGGAACAGATGGACCTGCTCAACAAGCTGCGCAGCGAAGGCAGCCCGGAAGCGCGCAACGAACTGATGAAGCAGATCCTTGCCATCTCCAAGGAGAACTTCCCGGTGATCGGCGTCAGCCTGCCCGGCAATGGCTACTACATCGCCAAGAACAATATGCGGAACATCGCCGAACCGATGCTGCACGCATACCTGTTCCCGACCCCGGCTCCCTATGATCCGTTCCAGTGGTATTTCGCCCAGGAATAGGATCCCTCCCGGCCCCTCGCGACCCCTCCCCAGGGCCGCGGGGGGACTGCGCAGCCGGTCGGCTCTGCCGATGGAAGGCTCCGGTGGAGCCTTCCAAGACAAGCAGGCCATGAGAGCTATGCTCGAATGGCGCGATGCCGGCCTCGCTCTCCGTAGGCGATCTAATAACAGGCTCCTCTGCGGAGGGCCATTCGAGCTTAGCTCTCATGGCCTTCTCACCTCAAATCGCTCCACCGGAGCGATTTGCCAGAGGACGGTTCGAAGCCCCTCACCCTGGATTTTCGCTGAACGCGAAAATCCTGTCCCTCTCCCTCAAGGGGCGAGGGCAGGGACAGAGTTTGTTACAATAGGAGACGCCCTATGCTGCGTTTCGTTTTCCGGCGTCTCATCGCCATGGTTCTTACGCTCTGGGCTGTCAGCTTCGTGGCTTTCGCCATTATCCAGCTGCCGCCGGGCGATTATCTCACCACTTATCTCGCGACCCTCAGCGCCAATGGCGATCGTGTTGATCCTGCGGTGATCGAGGCGCTGCGCGTGCAGTATGGTTTTGGCGAGCCCTATATCGTCCAATACTGGAAGTGGTTCTCGGGCATCCTGTTCCGTGGCGATTTCGGCCAGAGCTTTGAGTGGAAGGCGCCGGTGACGACCCTGATCTGGGGGCGCCTCGGCAATTCCATTCTCGTTGAGGGTCTTGCTGTCCTCGTCATGTGGTTCATCGCCCTGCCCATCGGCATCTATGTGGCGGTGAAGAAATATTCGCTGGGCGACTATCTCGCGACTATTGCCGGCTTCATCGGCCTTGCGATCCCGAATTTTCTGTTGGCGCTGCTGCTGATGTATCTCAGCTTCGTCTGGTTTGGCACGACGATCGGCGGGCTGTTCTCGTCCGAATTCGAGAATGCACGCTGGAGCCTGCCGCGCATCTGGGATTTCCTGTCCCATGCCTGGGCGCCGATCCTGGTTCTGGCGACGGCCGGTACGGCCGAATTGATCCGTATCCTCCGCGCCAATCTGCTCGATGAGCTCAAGAAGCCTTATGTGACGACGGCCCGTGCAAAGGGCCTGCCGGAATGGAAGGTCGTCCTCAAATATCCCGTGCGCGTGGCGCTCAATCCGCTGGTGTCGACCATCGGCTGGCTGCTGCCGGCGCTGGTGTCGAGTTCGGTGATCGTCTCGGTGGTGCTCAACCTGCCGACTGCCGGGCCGCTGCTGCTGCGTTCGTTGACCTCGCAGGACATGTATCTGGCAGGCGCGATCATCATGCTACTCGGCGTGCTCACCGTCATCGGCACCCTGATCTCGGACCTCTTGTTGGCCTGGATCGACCCCCGAATTCGCTATGGGAGTAAGTGACATGGCCGTCGATACGATTGCCCCGGCCGAACTCGTCGCGCCGAAGAAGCTCAAGCGGGAATCGCAACTGGCCCTGATGTGGCGGCGCTTCAAGCGCCACCAGCTGGCCGTGGTCAGCCTGTGGATCGTTGTGTTTTTCTATCTGGTGGCGGCCTTTGCCGAGTTCCTCGCGCCGACCGATCCTTCGGCCTATAGCGCGCGCTATACCTATGCGCCGCCGCAGGGATTGCAGTTCATCGTTTCGACCGAGGATGGTGGCTGGGCGTTTCAGCCGCATGTGAACGGCTACAAGACCGAAGTTGATCCCAAGGCCATGCGCCGCAGTTTCGTGATTGATCCGGAAGAGATCATTCCGGTGCAGTTCTTCGCGCCCTCAAAACCCTATTATCTCGCCGGGTTCATTCCGATGTCGATAAAGTTCATGGGCGTCGAGAATCCGCGCGATCCCTTCTATGTGCTGGGCGCCGACCGGCTCGGCCGCGACATGCTGAGCCGTCTCATCCACGGCACGCGCATTTCGCTCTCCATCGGTCTTGCCGGTGTGACGCTGAGCCTCTTCTTCGGCATCGTGATCGGTGGGTTTGCCGGCTATTATGGCGGCTGGTTCGATAGCACGGTTATGCGCGTCGTCGAATTCATTCGCTCCATGCCGACCATTCCGCTCTGGCTCGGGCTCGCCGCGGCGCTGCCGAAAGATTGGTCTGCGCTGCAAACCTACTTTGCCATCACGATTATCTTGTCCCTTATCGGCTGGACCGAGCTGGCGCGTGTGGTGCGTGGGCGGTTCCTGTCATTGAGGACCGAGGATTTTGTGACCGCGGCGCAGCTCGATGGGGCCAGCGACTGGCGCATCGTTACGCGGCATATGGTGCCGAGCTTCACCAGCCACATCATTGCGGCGGCGACACTGGCAATTCCGGGCATGATCCTGGCGGAGACGGCGCTGAGCTTCCTCGGCCTCGGGCTGCAGCCGCCGATCGTGAGCTGGGGCACGCTGCTGCAGGAAGCGCAGAATATCCGCACGCTGGCGACGGCGCCGTGGCTGCTCGCGCCAGGTGTCTGCGTGGTGATGGTTATTCTCTCGCTCAACTTCTTCGGGGACGGCCTTCGTGACGCCGCTGATCCTCATGGGCGTTGAGATGATTGTACCTGCCTCGACATCCCCCTCACCCGTCTCGGGCTTTGCCCGATCCACCCTCTCCCCGATGGGGAGAGGAATGGTGCCCCCTTCTTATTCTTCTCCCCATCGGGGAGAAGGTGGCGCGCAGCGCCGGATGAGGGGGATTCTGTTAATTCATCCGGAGCGCGCAGCATGACCAAGCCCCTCCTTTCCATCAATGACATGTCCATCGTCTTCACCTCGCCGGACGAGCCCGATATCGAGGCGGTGCGGCAGGTGGACCTGACGCTGACGCCGGGCAAGACGCTGGCTCTGGTGGGTGAAAGCGGCTGCGGGAAGTCGGTGACGGCGCGGGCCGTGCTGCGGCTCCTCGACAAGAATGCCGATATTCGCACCGGCGAGATTGTCTATGACGGGCGCGACGGGCAGGTCGATATCGCCAGACTGAAACCCGACAGCACGGCGATGCGCTCCATTCGCGGCGCGCAGATTTCGATGATCTTTCAGGAGCCGATGAGTTCGCTGTCGCCGGTGCACACCATCGGCAACCAGATCGACGAGATCACCATGCTGCATGAGCGGTTGACGCCCAAGCAGGCGCGGGAGCGGACCATTGCACTACTCGACCAGGTGGGCGTGCCGGGGGCACGGGATCGGGCCAATGCCTATCCGTTCGAGCTTTCGGGCGGCCTCAGGCAGCGTGCCATGATCGCCATGGCGCTGGCTTGTACGCCCAAACTGCTAATTGCCGACGAGCCGACGACGGCGCTCGACGTGACGACGCAGGCGCAGATTCTGGACCTGTTGCGGCAGCTCCAGGACGATTTCGGCATGGCCATGCTGTTCATCACCCATGACCTCGGGGTCGTGGCCGAAATCGCCGACGATATTGCGGTGATGTATCTCGGCGACGTGGTGGAGCAGGGGGATGTGTTTGAAGTCTTCAAGGCCCCAAAGCATCCCTATACGCAGGCGCTGATGAATTCGGTGCCGCAATTGCAGCGCAAGGCTGATCGCGTGCGGCTGCGGCCGATCAAGGGCACGGTGCCTTCGCCAAAGGATCGGCCGGTTGGCTGCTCGTTCACCAGCCGCTGCCCACATGCCTTTGGGCCCTGTGCCGGGACGCGGCCAGAGCGGACGCAGGTCAGCGAAGGCCATATGGCGCGTTGCCATCTCCTCACGCATACGAAAGAGGAGGCGCTCGCATGACGACGCTGCTTTCCGTCGAAAATCTCTCAAAAGTCTATACGCTTGGTGGCGGGCTCTTCAAAAAGAGCCGGGACCTGGTGGCGCTCAACGATATCAGCCTGACGGTGGAGGCGGGGGAGACCCTGGCCATCGTGGGCGAGAGCGGCTGCGGCAAGACCACGCTCGGGCGCTGCATCATCAAGGCGCAGCCTGTGACCGAGGGCAAGGTCTTCTATCACCAGGAGGGCGGGCAGAAGGTCGAACTGACTGCGCTCGACAAGCGGGCGATAAAGCCATGGCGGCGGGATATCCGCATGATCTTTCAGGATCCCATGAGCTCGCTTAATCCCAATATGCGGGTGTTCGATATCGTCGCCGAGCCGCTCAGGGTGCATCGCATCTGCAAGGGGCGGGAGCTGGAGGAGCGGGTGGTATCCACGCTCGCCAAGGTGGGTATTCCTGCCGACGCGATCGGGCGCTATCCGCATGCCTTTTCGGGCGGGCAGCGGCAACGCATCGGCATTGCCCGGGCGCTGGTGCTCGATCCGAAACTGGTGATTGCCGACGAGGCGGTGTCGGCGCTCGACGTGTCGATCCAGGCGCAGGTGCTGAACCTGCTCGACGATCTCAAGGAAGAGTTCGGGCTGACCTATATCTTCATCAGCCACGATCTTGGCGTGGTGAACTACATCGCCGACCGGGTGGTGGTGATGTATCTCGGCCATGTGGTCGAGACGTCACCGACCGAGTTGCTGTTCGAACGTCCGCGGCATCCCTATACGGAAATGTTGCTTGAGGCGCTGCCCATTGCGGACCCGAGCCGGCGCAAGGGGCGGAACAAGGAACTGAAGGGCGAAATCCCGTATCTGGGCAACCGGCCGCAGGGCTGCCCGTTCCACACGCGCTGCAAGTATGCCGAGGACAAGTGCCGGGCTGAAAAGCCGGTGCTGCGCCCGATCAACGGCACGGCCCAAATGGCCGCCTGTCACTTTGCCGAAAAACTCAATCTCCAGGGCGCCTACGAGGCGCCGCAAAAGGTCTTTGCTTGAAATGACTTATGATCCGGCCACAGCCAATCCACTTTTTGGCAATCCTCTCAAGACCCGCGACGATGTCGAAAAGGGGCTTCGTGATCTCTTTGCGCCCCTGCTCCCTTACTTCTCCGAAGGGGGGGCACGCGTGCGGCTCGATGGGGCCGGCGCGCATTTCGACCGGGCGGCGGCGGACCTTGAAGGTTTCGCCCGGCCGCTCTGGGGCCTGACACCGCTGGCCGCGGGCGGTGGCGACTTCGACCATTGGGAGCTTTATCGCCAGGGCCTCGCCAATGGTACCGATCCCGAGCACCCCGAATATTGGGGCACGCTCAAGGGACAGGACCAGCGGCAGGTGGAACTGGCGGCCATCGGGTTCACCTTAAAAATGCTGCCCCATCTCGTGTGGGACCCGCTGCCGCAAAAGGCCAAGGATAATCTTGCGGCCTATCTCAAAAATGCGCGCCAGTTCAACTATGCGGACAATAACTGGAAGTTCTTCCGCATTCTGGTCGATCTCGGGCTCGAACAGTGCGGGGTCGAATTCGACCGCTCCTATACCGATGCCTACCTCAAGGAGCTTGAGGGCTTCTATCTCGGGGATGGGTGGTATCGTGACGGCGATGTCCGGCGCCTCGACCATTACATTCCCTTCGCCATGCATTTTTATGGGCTGATCTACGCCAAGCTCGCCAATGGGGACGAGAAGCGGGTGGCCGATTACAAGGAGCGGGCACGGCTCTTCGCCGGGGATATTCAGCACTGGTTCGACGAGGATGGCGGTACGCTGGCCTTCGGGCGCAGCCTGACCTATCGCTTTGCCTGCGCCGGGTTCTGGGGCGCGCTGGCCTTCGCCGATGTCGAGGCACTGCCCTGGGGCGTGGTCAAGGGGCACTTCCTGCGGCACTTGCGCTGGTGGAGCAAGTTGCCGATTGCCGATCGCGATGGTGTGCTTTCCATCGGCTATGGCTATCCCAATCTCTTCATGTCGGAGAGCTACAACTCCGCCGGTTCGCCTTACTGGGCGCTGAAAGCCTTCCTGCCGCTGGCCTTGCCGGCCGACCATCCCTTCTGGACGGCGGAAGAGGTCGAGGCCGATTTCCACGCCAAGCCTGTGCCGCTCAAACATCCGGGCATGGTGATGCAGCACACCAAGGGCAATGTGGTGGCTTTGTCGAGCGGGCAGCAGGTTCGGTTCGGCCGCAAGACCTGGCATATGCGCCAGGGCGCCGAGAAATATAGCAAGTTCGTCTATTCCTCGCGCTATGGCTTCTCGGTGGAGGCGGATGACCGCGACTACGACAGCGGCGCGTTCGACGGCATGCTGGCCTTTACCGATGACGGACTGCACTACCGCGTGCGCGAGGGCAACGAGGTCGCCCAGATCGCCGAGAATGTGCTCTTTGCGCGCTGGAAACCATGGGCCGACGTTGATGTCGAGACCTGGCTCGTTCCGGCCCATCACTGGCATGTGCGCGTCCATCGCATCACGACGCCGCGCGCCCTGCACGCGACCGAGGGCGGCTTTGCCATTGCGCGGGCCGATCTCAATGCCGATACCTATATCGACGAACCCGGACGCGGCGTGGCCAAGAGCACGACCGATGTCAGCGCTATTCTCGATCTCGGCGGCAAGCGGCAGGGTAGGGCATTCCGGGCACTGCCCAATACGAACCTGATCGCCTCGAAATCCATCGTGCCGCAATTACTCGGAGATATCCCCGCCGGGACCACGGTACTGGTGACGGCAGCCATGGCATTGCCGGCGGGCTCGGAGGCGGAGGCCGCGCTGGCGGCTCCCCCGCACGCGCCTGACCTTGCGGCGCTGGAAGCGCTCTTTGCCCGCGAAGGTGTCGATGTGTCAGCCATATTGGTGCCGGAGCGGAACTGATGCGTCCCAAACTTCTCTTTGCCATGGCGGCGGACAAGACGCGGCACGTCTTCGATACCGCAACAATCGACCGCCTCGAACAGAGCTGCGACCTCTTGCAGCGCGAGCCGGTCGAGAATTTTGACGATCCGGCAGCGCGGCGCCTGTTGGGCGATACCGAAATCCTCGTCACCGGCTGGGGCTGCCCGATGATCACGCCGGAAGTTTTGCGCGCTGCGCCGAACTTGAAGCTCATCGCCCATGCGGCGGGCACGGTGAAATTCACTGTTGATCCGGCCGCCTATGTGGCCGGTATCCGTGTGACGCATTCGGCCGAGGCCAATGCCGTACCGGTGTCGGAATTCACGCTGGCTTCCATCCTCTTTTCGGCCAAGCACATCTTTACCCTGCGCGACCTTTATCGTGCCGATCCCAGCCGTCGTTCGAGCTATGCGCTGGGGGATAGCGAAATCGGCAACTTTCGGCGGACGGTTGGCATTGTCGGGGCTTCGCGCATCGGGCGGCGGGTGATCGAACTGCTGCGCAATTTCGATTTTTCCGTGCTGCTCTATGATCCCTTCGTGCAGCCGGGCGACCCGGACCTGGCCGGGGTTGAGCTGGTGGAGCTCGATGCGCTGATGGCGCGGTCGGACGTGGTTTCCATCCATGCGCCGTCCCTACCCTCGACACGGGGGATGATCGGGGCGCGGCAATTGAAGCTGATGAAGGATGGCGCGACCTTCATCAATACGGCGCGCGGGGCGCTGATCGACGAGGCGGCACTGGTTGCCGAATTGCAGACCGGGCGGATTTTTGGTGTCATTGACGTGACCGATCCGGAAATTCCGCCAGTGGATTCGCCGCTCTTTACGTTGCCCAATGTGTTTCTGACGCCGCATGTGGCGGGCGCAATCGGCACCGAGCGGCTGCGGCTGGGGTTGATGGCGGCGGAGGAAATCGAGCGCTTCATCGAGGGCAAGCCCATGCTCTATGAAGTGCAGCCGGAATTGTTGGAGAGGCTGGCGTGATGGACGAAAGCTCCCCCTCATCCGGCGCTGCGCACCACCTTCTCCCCGATGGGGAGAAGAATGAGCCGGCGACAGCCTCTATTCCTCTCCCCATCGGGGAGAGGGTGGATCGCCCGCAGGGCGAGACGGGTGAGGGGGCCTGGTGGAACGCCCGGCTGCAGTTCCTCACCTGGGATCGGAAGCCCGAAGATATCGACAGTTCCGAACACCGCGCGCGGCAGGCGGAGCTGGCGCTGCGGGCGGGGGCGAGCTTTGCACCAAGCGCCTATGTGGCGGCGGATGCGGCTATTTTTACGACGCATCTGGTTTTGGGCGAGCAGAGCTGGATTGGTGGGCATGCGCTGGTGCGCGGCGATGTCGAATTCGGGGCACACTGCACAGTCAATCCCTATGCGATGATTTCGGGGAAAGTGCGTTGCGGAGACGGGGTACGGATTGCGAGCCATGCTTCGCTCGTCGGGTTCAATCACGGCTATGACGATCCCGATGTGCCGATTTATCTCCAGAAGCATGAGAGCCTGGGCATCACCATAGAGGACGATGTGTGGATCGGGGCCAATGCGGTTATCGTCGATGGGGTCACGATTGGGCGCGGGGCGGTGATTGCCGCGGGGGCCGTGGTCAGCAAGGATGTGCCTGATATGGCTATTGTCGGCGGCGTGCCGGCAAAAGTGCTGCGTTTCCGTGGGCGGGGCCGCAAGGACGAGGCGCGAAAACAGCTTGAGGCGCTGGGGGATCGGGTCGCGAAACAATGGCGCGACGTGCTGGCCGAGAATTTTGACGGCGCGGACTATGTGTCGCGCGAGAACGATAATCAGGCGCGGAAAAGCAATCGGCATCTCTGCGACGCCATCGAGATTGCGACCTCGTTCGGCCAATTGCCGCCGGGGCTTGATGTGCCGGCGACGTTGGCGCGGTTGCAGGCGGTGCAGGATAGGGTAACCGGGTTGTTCCCCGATCCATTCCAACCACCCAAGCCGGGCACGGCCCAGCGCGATGATGGGCTGGCACTCTATAATGTGCTCTCCACCGGTTACGCGATCGAGGTTTTGGGCGGGCAGCCGCTGCATCGGGTCGAGGCGGTGGAAATTCCGGCGACCGAATTGCGGCTCTGGCTCGAAAGCCTGCCCTGGCGCGAGCGGGCCTGGGGCGCGGGAGCGGCGGTGGATGCCATCGGCACGGCGCTCTATTTCAATGCGCGGTATTTTGCGACCGGCACGTCGCGCGAGACGCTGTTTGGCTGGCTGGCAATGAAGCAGGATCGCGGCACGGGGCTTTGGGGTTCGCAGACGGCGGCCGAAGGGCTGTTGCAGCCGGTCAATGGATTTTACCGGCTGACGCGCGGCACCTATGCCCAGTTCGGCATTGCCGTGCCGCAGCCTGAAGCGGCGATCGACTCCGTGCTGCTTAACTATCGCAACTATGGTGGGTTTTCGGAGCGGACTTATACGGCCTGTAACCTGCTCGACACCATTCATCCGCTGCTGCTGTGTCTGCAGCAGACAGATCATCGGCGGGCGGAGGCGGAACAGATTGCCCGGGCGATTATCGCGCGGGCGGGGGAGCGCTGGATTGAGGGCAGGGGATTTGCCTTTGCCGATGGGCAGGTGCCGGGCTTGCAGGGCACGGAAATGTGGCTCTCGGTGGTGCATCTTTCGGCCAAGCTCCTTGGCATTGAAGATGCCTTTGGTTTTGTGCCCAAGGGTGTGCATCGCACAGAGGCGGTGGGGTTAGGATTATGACTCTTATTCTTCTCCCCATTGGGGAGAAGGTGGCGCGTAGCGCCGGATGAGGGGGCTTCAGTGTGAGCGGCGATATCCCCCTCACCGACTCGGCCTGCGGCCGAGCCACCTCTCCCCGAGGGGGCGAGGAACAGAAGGGACCGAGATATGACTAAAAAAGCACTCGTCGTCTGGGGCGGCATGGAATTGCATACGCCGGAGCGTGGCGCCAATGTCGTCCGGCAATTGCTCGAGGAAGAGGGCTTTGCCGTTACCGTGACGCCGGATTATGAGGCGCTCGGCGCGGAGGATGTCGGCAGCAATGACCTCGTCGTGCCGGTGATTACCGATGGCACGCTGGCGCCGGAGAAGATGAACAATCTCATCGCCGCCATTCGGTCGGGGACGGGGTTGGCGGGCTATCACATGGGGCTGGCGACGACGTTCCGCGCCAGTGTGCCCTTCCGCTATGCCGCCAGCGTCTATTGGGTGCAGCATCCGGGCAATATCATCACCTACACGGTGGACGTGACGCGGTCGGATCATCCGATCATGGTGGGGATTGAGAGTTTTGAGCACACCTCGGAGCAGTATTATCTCAACTATGATCCGGCGGTTGAGGTGTTGGCGACGACCGTGTTTTCGGGGGAGTTTCATCCCTGGCGCAAGGATGTGGTGATGCCGGTGGTGTTTACGACCATGCATGACCAGGGGCGGGTGTTTTACTCCTCGCTCGGGCACACGGCGGACGAACTGGAAATTCCGCAGGTGCGGACGATTTTGAAGCGTGGGTTACTTTGGGCGGCGCGGTAGGAGCCGCTCCTTCCCGTACTCTGCCGTCCTTCGTCACCACCGGGCTTGTCCCGGTGGTCCATGCGGAGGCGAGATGGATTGCCGGGACAAGCCCGGCAATGACGAAGGTGGGAGAGGCCCTAGCTACTGCTGTTGCTGTGCTTGACGCCGCAGCACTTCGGACTCTGGCAGGGCATTCGCGTATTTGAGTTCGCGATTGGCCCGGGCCCAGAAGGCTGGGTGCACACGATCGAGCAGAGCCGGATCGCTAGGGCTTAATCCAAGCGAATCCGCCGTCGCGTCATCCAGGAACAAAATCGCGTTTTGGCGATACCAGGCGAGGACAGCTTCATCGGTCCAGATCTTGTCGCGCAGCACGTCATAGGGTTTTCGGCCATGGGCGGCGAAGTGCGCGGCCCAATAGCTTTGCCATTGCTCGTTGAGATGGCCGACGCCGCCCTGGCCGGGGATGGCGGCGGAGAAGAGCACTGCCGGGGCCATGCCCACGAGGTCGGCGACGAAACTTTCGGCACGCTCGGGGGTGAGGTGTTCGGCGACTTCGAGCGAGAGGACGAGGTCGACCTCAGGGCCGGCAAAACGCTGCTCGAGATCGCGGCTTTCGAAGACGATGTTGGGAGCATCGAGCATGTCGGGCTTTACCCAGTCGCCCTCGATGCCGAACTGATAGCTGGCGCCCGAGGCGACGAGAAAAGTGCCGGTGCCGCAGCCGATATCGGCGACGCGATTGCGCAGGAGCTTTTCGGGCAGGGCGGCAAAGATGCGGCTGGCGGCATGGGCGGTGTGGGCCCGGCGATTGGCGTAGAAATCGGCCGGATAAAGCGAAGTCGGCATGGGGCGGATTCTCCTCGGCGCAAGTCTATGCGAGGCCGGCCCCGGGAGCCAGATCGTGATCGATTGAAGCCGGAACTTTGGCGGGCAGGTGCCGTTGAAGGGGCAGCGTCACCCCAAGCGAAATTCTGGAGACGATAAATGGCTGAAAAGCAACTTGATGATCTTTTCCTCGATACCCTCAAAGATATCTACTATGCCGAGCGCCAGATTTTGAAGGCGCTTCCCAAGATGGCCAAGGCTGCCACGTCGCCTGACCTGAAAGCCGGTTTCGAGCAGCACCATGCGGAAACCGAAGGCCACGTCGAACGGCTCGAACGCGTCTTCGAACTGATCGGCAAGACGCCGCGCGGCAAGACCTGTGATGCCATCCTCGGCATTCTGGACGAGGGCAAGTCGATCATGGACGAGTTCAAGGGCAGCCAGGCGCTCGATGCCGGGCTCGCAGCGGCGGCGCAGGCGGTGGAGCACTATGAAATCGCCCGCTATGGCACCCTGCGCGCCTGGGCCAAGCAGCTTGGCCATACGGAAGCCGCCGATCTCTTCGGACAGACCCTGGCCGAAGAAGAAGCGACGGACAAGAAGCTGACGCAATTGGCGACGACCGTGGTGAACCAGAAGGCCGCTTGAGGCCGATCGGGTGGACGGGCAAGCGTCCACCCATCTTCTTACTCCGGTACACTCATGCACAAGAATTCGGCGCTGGCGGAGCGCGTGCGCGACACGGCCTATTTTCTCTGGGAACAGGATGGACGGCCCGAGGGCAGGGCGATGGAATATTGGCTGCGCGCCAAGCAGATGCACCAGCGCCAGCTCGCCTATGACCGCTGGCTGGCCGATGGCACGCCGCCCGATCGCTCGGAGCTTCATTGGTACGAGGCCGAGAGGGAGATTGAAGAGAAATGAAAAACGGGGCCGGATGGGCCCGTTTTTCCATCCCCGGTGTCATTCCCGCGAAAGCGGGAACCCCTGTTTTGAAACGGAGGTCCCCGCTTTCGCGGGGATGACACCGTGAGTTGAACTGAATTCTCAGTCCTTCGCACGCTCAACGTAGGAATTGTCTTCCGTCAGGATGACGATACGGGTGCCGGCGTCGATGTGGGGGGGCACCATGACGCGGAGGCCATTGTTGAGGACTGCGGGCTTGTAAGAGGAAGAAGCCGTCTGGCCCTTCACGACCGGTTCGGTCTCGACGATTTCGAAGGTCATGCGCTGCGGCAGTTCCATCGAGAGGGCGATGCCTTCATGGGTCATCAGGTGAACCTTCATGCCGTCCGAGAGATAGGCCTTCTGGTCGCCGATGACGTCGTCGGAAACGACGAGCTGCTCGTAGGTTTCCGGCTCCATGAAGTGGTTACCTTCACCGTCCGAATAGAGATAGTCGTAGACGCGGTCATCGACGTCGGCCTTTTCGACCATTTCAACGGTGCGCCAGCGGCCGAGCACTTTTACGCCATCGGAAATGCGGCGCATGGTGACGTTCGTCACCGAGTTGCCCTTGCCGGGGTGGACGTTTTCAGCCGTGAGAACGACGTGCAGGTTGCCGTCCTGCTCGACCACATGGCCTTTGCGCAGGGACGAGGCGATGACCTTGACCATTTTTCTTCCTTGTTCGATCGTTTGGCGCGTAATAGAGGCAAGCCGTCTCAGCGCACGAAAGCTATTGTCGAGCGCCCGATACCCTATTCCGCGCCATTTCGCCAGTCCGCACGGCAAGAAACCCGCATGACTTCGCTCAACCCCGCCGATCCCTCGCCCTGGTGGGCACCCGAACGCCATGCCGACCGGCGGCCGATCCTGCTGGCGCGCAGCCGCTTCGATGCTGCAGTGCGCCTGTGGCTGGCGGAGCGCGATTTTCTGGTGGTCGATCCGCCGGGGCTGCAGCGCTCGCCGGGGAACGAGACGCATCTCCATGCCTTTGGCACCACGATGATCGGAAACGATGGGGAAGGGCAGGCGATGTATCTGCATACCTCGCCCGAATTCACCATGAAGAAGCTGCTTGCAGCGGGGGAAAAGCGGATCGCGAGTCTCCAGCATGTCTGGCGCAACCGCGAGCGTTCGGCACTGCATCATCCGGAATTCACCATGCTCGAATGGTATCGGGTGGGCGAGGCTTATGATGCCATCATTGCCGATACGCTTGATATCATTGCGTTGGCCGCCGAGGTGACGAGGATTTCGCAGTTCGAGTTCCGCGGGCGGGTTTGCGATCCGCGCGTGGGGGCAGAGCGGGTGAGCGTTGCTGATGCGTTTCTTGCGCATGCAGGAATCGATCTGCTCGCGACCATGGACGAGGACGGCGTGCCTGACAGCGATGCACTAGCGGCGCAGATGCTGGCGGTAGGGCTCGAGGTGCCGGAGGATCGGAGCTGGAGCTATCTTTTCAGCCGGATTCTGGTTGAGAAGGTCGAGCCGCAATTGGGCAATGGGCGGGTTACGGTTCTCGATCGCTATCCTGCGTGTGAGGCCGCCTTGGCGCGGCGGGTGCCGGGGGATCAGCGCGTGTCCGAGCGGTTCGAGGTTTATGCTTGCGGGGTCGAGCTTGCCAATGGCTTTGGCGAATTGACCGATGCGGCGGAGCAGAGGGTGCGGTTCGAGGCCGAGATGGCGGAGAAGGCGCGCATTTATGGTGAGCGCTATCCAATCGACGAGGATTTTCTGAAGGCGCTGGAATTGATGCCGGAGGCGAGCGGGGTGGCGCTGGGGTTTGACCGGCTGCTTATGCTCGCGACGGGTGCGCCGCGGATCGAGGCGGTGCTTTGGGCGCCGGTGGCCGAATGAGCGCGATTGCCAAAATGCCGATGAAGGCGCGAGCGGCTTCGCTGAAGACCGTCGCCGATCTCGAAGTGGCAAGGCTGGTCCCAGACAATTCAGGGCTTGAGGCGGTGGCAGATAAGTATGCCATTGGCATTACGCCGGCTGTGCTGGAACTGATCGATCGCAATGATCCCGTCGATCCGATGGCGCTGCAGTTCGTGCCGTCTACGGAGGAGCTGCTGACGACGCCGGAGGAGCGCGAGGACCCGATCGGCGATCTCTCTCATTCCCCGGTGGAAGGGATCGTGCATCGCTATCCCGACCGTGTGCTCCTCAAGGCCGTGCATGTCTGTCCGGTCTATTGCCGCTTCTGTTTCCGCCGCGAAATGGTGGGGCCACAGGGGCTGGGGACGCTGACTTCGGCCGAGCTCGATGCGGCGATGGACTATATCGCCAGCCATAGGGAAATCTGGGAAGTGATCCTTACCGGCGGCGATCCGCTGGTGCTGTCGCCGCGGCGGCTGGCTGGGTTGATGGAGCGGCTGAGAGGGATCGAGCACGTCAAAATCGTGCGGTTTCATACGCGCGTGCCGGTGGTCGAGCCGGAGCGGATCGATGCGGAGATGGTTGCGGCGCTGACATCGAGCGGCAAGACGACTTATCTGGCGGTTCATGCCAATCATCCGCGCGAGTTTTCGCCTGCGGCCAAGGCGGCGTTCAAGACGCTGGTTGATGGCGGCGTGGTTCTCGTCAGCCAGTCCGTGCTGCTGCGCGGCGTCAATGACGATGTCGAGACATTGGCAGAGTTGATGCGTGGGTTCGTCGAGAACCGGATAAAGCCCTACTATCTGCACCATCCCGACCTGGCGCCGGGTACGAGCCATTTCCGCATGAGCATTGAAGAGGGCCAGAAGCTGGTCGCGGCGTTGCGCGGGAGGATTTCGGGGCTGTGTCAGCCGACTTATGTGCTCGATATTCCCGGCGGCTATGGCAAGGCCGATATCGGAGCGGCGACGGTGTCGGCCGGCGACGGTTGTTTCAAGGTGCGCGACTGGCAGGGCGAAGAGCACGCCTATCCGCCGGTCTGAAAAGAAAAGGGGCGCCAGCGGCGCCCCCTCAAATCCTTATTCGACCACGCGGGGATCGACGTCCTTGCTGTAGTCGACGCCGCCGACGGCGAAGCCGAAGAGGCGCATGAATTCTTCGCGGTACTTTGGCAGGTCGGCCAGCGCGGGTAGCGTCTCGGTGGTGAGATTGGCCCAGCGCTTTTCGAGTTCCTTCTGCATCGGGGCAGAGAGTTCCCAATCGTCGACGCGGATGCGGCTCTCGTCGTCGAGGGCCACGTCGCCCTGCAGCTTTTCGCGGAAGAGGCGATCGATCTGGTGGATCGGGCCTTCGCCGAGGCCCATTTCGTCCTCGACCTTGATCAGCAGCGTGCCATAGAGCGGCACGACGGGGATGGCCGAGCTTGCCTGGGTGACGACGGCTTTCAATGCCACGACATTGGCGGATTTTTCGCCATGCGTTGCGCGGATCGCCTTCGCGGCGCGGTCGAGGTCGCCCTTGGCCTTGCCCAAAGTGCCCTTGTGGTAGATCGGCCAGGTCAGTTCGGAGCCGAGATAGGTGTAGTTGAGGCTGAGGAAGCCGTCAGCCAGAACGCCGGCATCGGACAGGGCCTTGATCCAGAGTTCCCAATCTTCGCCGCCCATGACCTTGATGGTCGCCTGGGCTTCTTCCTCGGTCGCCGGGTCGACGGTGATTTCGGAAACTTCGCCGGTGGCGGTGTTGAGCGTCTTGGAAGTCACCTGCTGGCCATAGGGTTTTATAGCCGAGCGATAGGTGACGCCGTCCTTGGGGTCGGTGCGGACCGGGGAGGCGAGGGAATAGACGATGAGATCGACCTGGCCGAGATTGGCCTTGATCGCCTCGATGGTCTCGGCCTTGATCGCGTCGGAGAAGGCGTCGCCTTCGATGGTGACGGCCTTGCGGCCGGCAGCGCGGGCGCGGTTTTCGAAGGCGCGGTTATTGTACCAGCCGGCGGAGGCGGGACGGTTCTCGGCCGGCTCGCGCTCGAAGGACACGCCGACAGTATCGGCATCGCTGCCGAAGGTGGTGACGATGCGCGAGGCGAGGCCATAGCCCGTCGAGCAGCCGAGCACGAGCACGCGCTTGCGATCCGAAGGAATGGCACCCTTGATGACGACGTGGTCGATCTGGTGCTGCACATTGGCGGCGCAGCCCGTGGGGTGGGCGGTGACGCAGATGAAGCCGCGGATTTTGGGCTCGATAATCATGGGATTTTCTCCTCGATCTTAAGAAGCCAATAGCGGGATTGGCGGCCGAGTTCCAGTCAGTGCGTCAGGTTTTGCCCGTTCGACAGGGGGATACCTGAAACTGTGCTGGTGCTTGAGCAGCAAGCTTTTCCACAATTGCGGTGTGTTCAAGGCTGGTTCGTGACCGGGCTCTGCTGTCCTATTCGAGCCGAGTCGGGCCCCAAAGCTGACAACTCGAAGAGGCAATTCATGTCCCAGGTCACCCTTCCGCTGCCCAATCGCTCGCTTGCTATCGGCAAGCGGCCGTTTTCCATGCCGGCGGCGTTCCTCTTTACGGTCGTCATGTTGACGGGTCTGGCGCTCGGCCTTGTCTGGTGGCAGGGGCCGGGCCTGTGGCGCGATTGGCAGATCAATCAGGACCCACGCACGGTGGAGGATTGGGATCTGCGCGACGGCGAATGCAGTTCGCGCCGCGGGCTCACCGATTGCGAGGCTGATATTACCTATCGCGTCGATGGGCAGAGTTTTGAGAAGCATATCTCGCTGGCCTTCCTCGATTTTTCGAGCGGCGACTACATGGTCGACGTGGTGATTTCGCGCGACGATCCGGAACTGGCGACGCTGAGCCTCGGGCTCGACATGCTGTGGAACCGACTGGCGGTTTTTGCTGTGTTCATGCTGCTCTTTGGCGGTGGTGCCATTGCGACCATCATTACGGCGCTGAAGGCAGCCGGTGCCAATCGTGCGGCGGCGACGCCGGGGCGGTTGACGGTTGTGCCGGTTGACGTGGTCGAGGTGAAGAATGGGGTGGTTTCCTATGTCGACCATCTCAAGGGGCGCTCGAAGCGTACGACGCGGACGCATTTCGCCAAGGGGCAGGAGCCGCTGATCGGGCTCGACGAGACGGGCAAGCCGGTTGGCGTGGCGGTCAAGCTTGAGCATGTGGCCATTCCGGTGCTGCTTGATCGCAATCTTGAGCGCGTGGAACTGACCGATATCGAACGTGAGCAGGCGCTGGCGGCCTTCCATGCCGAGCAGGAACAGCGTGGCGCTCGGCTGGCGGCCAACCCGCCGCCGAAGGCGAAGCGCGGGCCTAATATCGTGCGTGGACTGCTGGCGGGTGGCACCGTGCTGGTGCTGGCCGTCGTCGCCTTCTTCGGCTTCTGGCTTTACTATGTCACTGTGGCGCCGGACGCCTTTGATGCGGTTGGCATCGAGATCAATAATATCATGCCTGAGCCGCTCAATACCTGGGGCTGCGAGCAGCTTTATGCGCGGTTTGGCGACGGCAATGCGCCCTATGGCTGTACGGCCGATGACTATGTGAGCTGGAAGGTCGCCAAGACCGCGAGCAAGGTGAAATGACAAAGGGCGCCGCGAGGCGCCCTTCTTTTATTCCTTGGCACGACCAGCCGGGAAAATGCCGGACATGACCGTAAAACCTGGGACGCGGCGGACGCGGTCCGTCCAGCGGCGAAGGGCGGGATAATCCTGACGGGAAATGCCGCCTTCTTCGCTCAGCATCACATAGGGGAAGCAGGCGATGTCGGCGGTGGTCGGATGGCTCGGAGAGCAGAGCCAGTCGCGGCCAGATTTTTCGCCGAACCAGAGGTGCTCATCCATCAGGCGGAAAATGCGATGGGCGCCCTTTTGGGATTTCTCGATGTCGAAATTGTAGCCATAGCCGAGCGCGAGACGGGCGGCAGATGAGGTCGAGGTGATGTCGTCGGCAACCGAATGCCAGCGCAGCACTTCGGCAGTGACGGCTGGATCATCGGGGAACCATTTTCCGGACGTGTCGTACTTTTTCGCCAGATAGGCGAGGATGGCGCCGGAATCCGAGAGGGTGAGCTCATCGTCCTTGAGCACTGGCAACTGGCCGAAGGGGTTCATGCGCAGAAACCAGTCCGCCTTGTGCTGGCGGCCGGGGAAGAAGTCCACCGGCACGATCTCGAAGGGCAGGTTGAGGATATTCATGAGCAGCCGCAGCTTGTAGCAGTTGCCCGAGAGCTCGAAGTCGTAAAGCGTTATGGTCATTATCAGATATCCAGCACGAGGCGGCCAGATTTGGCGCGGCTGACACAGGTCATCATGCAGGTGTTGGAGGCCTTCTCGGTCTTGTTGAGATAGACGTCCTGGTGGTCGACCTCGCCCTCCATGACCGTGGTGAGGCAGGTGCCGCAGGCGCCTTGCTCGCAGGAGGAGGGGACAGTCAGGCCGGCTTCGCGCATGGTTTCGATGATGGTCTTGCCGGCGGGGACGTGGAGAGTCATGGCCGAGCGAGCGAGTTCGACGTCGAAGGCCGACGAACTATCGATCACCTTGTCGTTCTGGAAATATTCGAAGTGGATCGCATCGTCGGGCCAGCCGAGCGAGGCCGCGGTTTCCTGCACCATTTCGAGCATGGCGCCGGGGCCGCAGATATAGACGTGATTGGCGAATTGGTATTGGCCGAGCACTTCGGCGATCTTGGCCTTGATGGCGTCGCGGGCGAGGCCGATGTGGCGGTCGAGCTTGCCATGGAGCGCGGCGAGTTCGCTCTGGAAGGCAAGGCCGTCACCGGTGCGGGCAAAATAGTGCAGCTCGTAGTTGAGGCTCGACTTGTCGAGGAAGCGGGCCATAGACAGGAGCGGCGTGATGCCGATGCCGCCGGCGATGAGCACGGTGCGGGTGGCGTCGCGGCGCAGTGGGAAATTGTTGCGTGGCTCGGAAATGGCGAGGACGTCGCCCTCGCGGACGGTTTCGACGAGAACTTTTGAGCCACCTTTGCTGGCGCTCTCCTGTTTGACACCGATAACGTAGCTCGAGAGATCGCCGGGGCCGTTGGTGATCGAGTATTGTCTGATCAGGCCATTGGGAAGGTGCACGTCGATATGGGCGCCGGGCTGGAAGGTCGGCAGGTGTTTTCCGTCACGGTCGGCCAGCTCGAAGCCGATGACGCCATCGGCTGATTTCCACTTGCGCTTGACCACGACGGGCATTGTGTTGCCGCGCGGAATGGCGATGTCGGGCATGGAGGCGAGATCGGCCGAGACCTTTTCGAAGACCGGCTGCAGTGGTTCGGGCGCCGGCTTTTTCGCTGCGGCGCGTTCGAGGCGGTCACGCAGCTTGGTCAGGGTTTCGTTGTAGTGGCGGAGGGTCGCCACTTCGTCGGCGGGCTTTTCGATCAGGCCACGGATGACGGCGCGGCCGGCATCGACGGGCTGGACGAAATAGATCGTTGTGCCAAGGCGCAGCGCCATGCCGGGGAGGAGGTCGGCCGGCTGGTCATCGGGGGCGAGGCCGGCAAGGCCGGCGAGTACGTCTTCGGGCGCGGCATTGACCGGCATGGGACGCAGCGGGAACCAGTCGGAGTTTTCGGCGCCAGCGAAGGGCGCAAATTTCTGGTCGTCATTGGCGGCGGACCAGATAAGGCCGAAGGCCTCTTTGACCGGATATTTGCGGTTTTCGATGCGGCGAGCCGGGGCATCGGCGGGGTGGGCCGGGATATAGGTGCAGCCGGCCGATTGATTGGCATAGCGCCAGCCATGGTACTGGCACTTTAGCTCCTGGCCTTCATTGATGCCGATGGAGAGGCGCACGCCGCGATGCAGGCACCGGTTTTCCCAGACGTTTACATTGCCATCATCGGCGCGCCAGACGGCGAGCTCACGGCCGAGCAACTGGCCCTGATAGACGTGGCGGAACGGCAGGTCCTCGCTCGAAGCGATGGGATACCAGGTGGGGTCTGAGAGGGACAGGGGCATGTCGATCAGATCCAAAGTACAGGGATCGCGCCACGATCGAATATTTGGTCACAAACCGCCCTGGCGTACGGGGCGGGTTCGTTTTTGGGCCTTAGGAGGCCTGCGGGATCACGCCGTAGGTGATGCCCTTCTGGCTCAGCCAGCGGCGGTAGGCGATGGCCGACTTGTCGGCGCGGATCGGGGTTTCCGAGCGCGGGTCGAGCGGCAGTTTCTTGGGGTACTGGTTTTCGAGGATCGGCTTGTCCTGGCCGAAGATCGTCTGCTGGAAGCGGCGCAGGTCGGTCACGGTCGAATAGGAGTCGATCATCGACTGCAAGAGGTGCGCGCGGCAGGTTTCTTCGGTCATGGGCTGAAGGAAAATGCCGATGACGTCGCGGCGGTTTTCATCCTCGGGGCACGACTTGTAGAGGACCGAGCAGAAAGGGTGCGGCACGCGGTAGACATATTCGACTTCCATCGCGCCCGTCGCCGACTTGGCGGCCATGGGCTGGATGAACTTGCACTTGGTGGCCAGGACTTCGTCGCGTTCTTCGGAAACCTCGACGTCGTATTCCTTGACCTCGGTATGCGGCTCGGAGCCCAGAATGTCGGTGTGGACATAGGGGAAGTGGCCCATGTCGAGGAAGTTTTCGACCGCGCGAGGGGCGGAGACGTGGATGCCGATGGAGCCGCAGCTCATATTGGTGCGGTCGGCCTCGGCATATTCCGGGATCGGAAAGAGTTCGGCGGACGGGGTGCCGAGACAGGTCCAGGTGTAGCCATAGGCGGTGCGGACGGGGAGGCGGTCGAGCACGGTTTCGGCGTCGATCTCGTCGCCGGTTTCCTCGTCGCTCGCGAGCCATACGACCGGCTCGCCATCGAGGCCGCGCGTCAGGGCGATGCGGCGGTCGAGCAGGAGCGTCGTTTCGACGAGGCCGATGGCGAGTTCATCGGTCGCGGCGACGACGTGCCAAAGGTCGTTGGTAATCTGATCGGGGGCTTTGGGCATGGGGCTGGTCTCAACTTTGGGTCGAGAATAGCGACCCGGGATGCGAGTGCCAACAAAAAGTGCGCGTGGGTGCTGTGCGGTTAAAGCATGGGCACTTGTCCACATGCCTGTCCCTCCCACGGTGTCATTCCCGCGAAAGCGGGAATCCCTGTTGAAAGGAAACGGAGGTTCCCGCTTTCGCGGGAATGACACCGTGGCTAAAACGGGGTGAGGGAGAAACCAATGACTGACGAACTATCGCCGCGCTTTGCCGAGGATCTGGTGCGGAGCCGCGTCGAGGCGCGATTGGCCGAGGCCGGCGCGAGCGAGGGTTCGCGGGCGGCGGCGATCAAGGCGATGATCCATGCGTCGCTGGTGGGTGTTGATAGCCACGGCGTGCGGTTGACTGGCCACTATTGCAAGATGCTGGGTGGCGGGCGGCTGAACAAGAACCCGCAGTTGAAGGTGGAAAGCCGCGGCGCGGGGAGCGCCATGGTTCATGGCGATGATGGGGTTGGGCATTATGCGGCTTACAAAGCCGTCGAGGTCGGGATCGAGCTGGCGCGGCAGGCTGGTGTCGGCGCGGTGGGCATAAAGCATTCCTCGCATCTGGGTGCGGCAGGCGCTTATGCGCTGGCGGGGGCGGAGCAGGGTTTTGTCACCTTTGCGACCACCAATACCGACTCCATGGTGGCGCTCTATGATGGGGCGCAGAAGTTCCACGGCACCAATCCTCTGGCCTTTGCCGCGCCGGTGCCGAATGCGCGGCCGTGGTTGCTCGATATGGCGACCTCGTCCATTCCGCTCAACCGCGTGCTGCTGCATCGCTCGCTCGACAAGGTGCTTCCAGAGGGCGTTGCCGCGACGCCGGATGGCCAGCCGACGACCGATCCGCATGAAGCCGACATGCTGCTGCCGCTCGGCGGGGTGGACTATGGCTATAAGGGCGCGGCGCTGGCCGGGGTGGCTACGCTGTTCTCGGCGCTTCTTACAGGCACGACGCTCGATCCCGATTTCATCCCCATGTATGGCGGCGACGATATTTCTACGCCACGGAATATGGGGCATTTCGTACTGGTGATCGATCCCGACAAGTTTGCCGGGCGCGCAGTTTTTGCGGCGGCGATTGGGAGCTATCTCGAAAGTCTGCGGGGGTCGCGGGTGCGGACCGGCGGGCGCGTGATGGCGCCGGGGGATCGGGAATGGGAAGAGATGGATCGGCGGAAGGCTGAGGGGATTCCGGTTGATCCGGATACGGTGAGGTTTTTGGGGCTGTAGAGCTGAACTCGGAGCCCACCCTCGCCCCTTGCGGGAGAGGGACAGGATTTTTGCGTTCAGCAAAAATCCAGGGTGAGGGGTTTCTCTCCTCTGCAGAGGAGCAAGTTGTGAAATCGCATACCCCTCATCCCAACCGAAATTCGCATACGCGAATTCGGTGACCCTTCGGGCACCTTCTCCCGCAAGGGGAGAAGGGAGGCCGGTGATTGTGACGGCTACTCAGGCTTCGGCTCCTCATAGTCCACGTCCCCAGCCTTCAGCGCCCCATCCTCCACCGTGAAGTGGATCACCGCCGAGCCACCGGTCGGGCAGCAATTGGCGTCGGTTTCCTGCCACAGACTGGTGCGGGCGACGTATTCGCCCCAATAGTCCTCGCCGAAATCGTAGGTGACGCCCTTCCAGATTTCGAGGCCCTTGGGCAGCTTTGCTTCGACGCCTTCCCACCAGCTGTCCATGTCCACCCGCCGCCATTCCTTGTCGTTGGCCGAGAATTCGAACAGCACGTCGGCATTGAACGAGCCAGTGCCTGCCGTCACGCCGGGCAGGTGGAAGAGGATCGGCTCCGCTTCGGAGAGGCGCGGCAGTTGATACCAGACGCCGTTGAAATCGCTGGCGAGCAGTTCCCAGGCGCCGTCGGTTTCGGCAAAAACCACCACGCCGCCAGCCATGCCTTCATATTCGTCGACGCCGGACTGGATCTGATAGGCGAGGCGGCTCGTGTCGCGCGGGGCGACATAGCCGGCGGCAGCCACGGTGCAGTTCTTGAGGGTGGTTTCGAGGCAGGTATCGCCGAGCGATTTTAGCGACACGGGCGCGGCGAGGGCGGCGCCGGGCAGGAGAGCGGCTACGAGGGCTGGAACAAGCAGACGGGGCAGCATGGGGTCCTCCACAACTGGCCCCATACTGCCCATTTCAAAAGAGGCTGTCAGCCCTCGCGAAAAATGTCGAAGGGACCAATGGCCTGGGTGGTCGCCATCAGTTCGATCTTGTTGATGTTGACGTGGGCCGGCAGCGTCGTGGACCAGAAAATGCTCTCGGCGATGTCTTCGGCATTCATGGCCTTGGTCCGGGAATAGGGCGCTGATGCCTTGCCTTCGTCGCCCTTGAAACGGACGAGCGAGAATTCGGTTTCGGTCAGGCCGGGCTCGATATTGGTGACGCGGACATTCTTGCCCTGCAGGTCCGAGCGCAGGTTGAGCGCGAACTGCTTTACGAAAGCCTTGGTCGCGCCATAGACCGAGCCACCGGGATAGGCATATTCGCCGGCCACCGAGCCGAGGGTGACCACATGGCCGCCGCCGCGGGCGATGAGGCCGGGCAGCAGCAGGCGCACGGTGTAGACCAGACCCGAAATATTGGTTGAGATCATTGTCTCCCAATCATCGAGCACGGCTTCGGCGGCCGGCTGCAGGCCGAGCGCGAGACCGGCATTGGCGAGGACGATGTTGATCGCGTCGAAGGGTGCGGGGATTTCGGCAATGGCCTTTTCCATCGCGGCGCGGTCCTGCACGTCGAGCTCGATGATGTAGCAATTGTCGGCGCCAAGTTCGGCTTGCAGCTTTTCCAAACGGTCCTTGCGGCGGCCCGTCGCGATCACCTTGCCACCGGCGGCGACATAGCGGCGGGCTGCCGCTTCGCCAAAGCCCGAGGTGGCGCCGGTGATGAAGACGACAAAGCGGCTGGGGTCGAGCAGCTGGTACATTTCAGGTCCTGAAGGAAGGTCAGATAGGGAGGCCGGCAAGGTGGACCGGCAGGCCAGCGGCGTCAACCTTTCCAAAGTTTAAGGCTGCATTGCCAAGAGCTAACGTGAAGTCTACTGCCAGAGTCTATATTTCTAAGAAGTAGAATCCTGACCGAGGTGTAAGTCGTTGAAGCGCGTGGCCAAAACAATTGCGGTATTGCTGGTGCTTGCTGCCGGTGGTGGTGTGGCCTGGTGGTACTTCATGGGCCAGCCGGAAGCGAAGACCGTCCCGGAAACGACCGCCGTCACCAGGACCGATATCGAGACATCGGTGCTGGCGACGGGCGTGCTGCAGGCGAGTTCGCTGGTCAGCGTCGGCGCGGAAGTGTCCGGCCGTATCGAGGCCATTCATGTCAAGCTCGGGCAGGATGTGAAGAGGGGCGACCTCATCGCCGAGATCGATAGTCTCGATCAGGAAAACGCGGTGAAGTCGGCTCAGGCGGCGCTGGCCGGCATTGAGGCGCAGAAGCGCAACCAGGAAGCGGTGTTGGTCAAGGCCGAGGCGTCTCTGGCGCGTAGCACCCAGTTGAGCGCCGGGAGCCTGGTGTCGCAGACCGATCTCGAGACGGCGCAGGCGGCGGTGGAGCAGTCCAAGGCGCAGATCGACCAGCTCAGCGCGCAGATCGATCAGGCCAATCTCACGGTGGATTCGGCCAAGCTGAACCTTGCCCGCACCAAGATCGTCGCGCCGAGCGATGGCACTGTGGTGGCGCTGGTGGTCGAGGAAGGACAGACGCTCAATGCCAATTCTTCGACGCCGACGATCGCCAAGATCGCCAATCTCGACACCATGGTGATCAAGGCGGAGATTTCCGAGGCTGACGTGGTCAAGGTCGTGCCGGGGCAAAGGGTCTATTTCACTATTCTCGGCGAACCCGACAATCGCATCGAGGCGACGCTGCGCGAGGTGGAGCCGGCGCCGACATCGATCAGCAGCGACACGACATCGGACAGTTCGAGCAGCGCCATCTATTACAATGGCCTTTTCGACGTGCCCAATGCGGACCACCGTCTGCGCATTTCGATGACGGCCGAGGTGACCATCGTGCTCGATGAGGCCAAGGGCGCGCTGACGCTGCCGTCGAGCCTGGTCACCCGCAAGGGACCGGACGGGGCTGTCATGGTCATGGTCTATGATCCCAAGACCGAGGAAACGCGCCCGCAACGCATCGAGGTTGGGCTTAACAACAATATCACGGCGCAGGTGGTTTCGGGTCTCGAAGAGGGCGAGCAGGTCGTCAGCGGCGGTCTGGTTACCGTGTCCCGGCCGGCGAGCGGGCAGGGCGCGGGCCGCATGGGTGGTCCTGGCGGTGCCGGTGGTCCCATGATCATGATGCGGTGAGTGGCATGATCTCCACATCGAAGGTTCGTGCTGACCGCACCCCCCTCCCATCCTCCCCCACAAGGGGGGAGGTGCCGCATCCAGTGGGTGGCACCATCCAGTCAAAATCGCCGTCCCTTCACCTCCCCCTAGATGGGGGAGGCCGGGAGGGGGTGTCGGCAAGCTCAAAACCCATCATCTCCATCCGCAACCTCGTCCGGCGCTTCGCAGCGGGCGGCGAGAGTGTGGCGGTATTGAAGGGTGTCGATCTCGATATCCATCGCGGCGAGATGGTGGCCATTATCGGTCAGTCCGGCTCGGGCAAGTCGACGCTGATGAATATTTTGGGCTGTCTCGATCGGGCCAGCGAAGGGACCTACCTTTTCGATGGTCGCGACGTCAGCAAGTTCGACGCAGACGAACTGGCTGCGCTCAGGCGCGAGCATTTTGGTTTCATCTTCCAGCGCTATCAGCTGCTGCCCGATCTCAATGCCGTCGAGAATGTGGAAGTGCCGGCGGTTTATGCTGGCGCCGATGCGACGGCGCGGCGCAAGCGGTCGACGGAGCTGCTGACGCGGCTTGGTCTCGGCGAGCGGCTGCATCATCGGCCCAATGCGCTGTCGGGCGGGCAGCAGCAGCGCGTCAGCGTGGCGCGGGCGTTGATGAATGGTGGCGAGGTGATCCTCGCCGACGAGCCAACCGGCGCGCTCGACTCGCATTCGGGCAAGGAATTGATGGCTCTCCTCAAGGAGCTGCATGCCGATGGGCACACGATCATCATCGTCACCCATGATGCCAAGATCGCAGAGCAGTGCCAGCGGGTGATCGAGATCGCCGATGGCAACATCATCGATGATCGTTATATCGGCGAGCGCGACACGGCGGCCAATCGCGTTGAAAAAGTGCTGCGCAAGCCGGGCTGGCGCATGGGGATCGACAGCATGGGTGAGGCGCTCGTCATGGCGCTGCGGGCCATGGGGGCACACAAGCTGCGCACCTTCCTCACCATGCTCGGCATCATTATCGGCATTGCCTCGGTGGTGGCCGTGGTGGCGCTGGGGCAGGGTAGCCAACAGAGCGTGCTCGAGAACATTTCGTCCATCGGCACCAATACGATCAACGTCTATCCCGGCTCGGGTTTTGGCGACATGCGTTCGGGCAGGGTGCGGACGCTCAAACCCACGGATGCCGATGCGCTGGCGGGCCAGCCCTATGCCGACAGCGTTTCGCCGCAGGTGTCGAGCCAGGCGACGGTGCGCTATCGCAATACGGCGTCGAGCGCCTCCATCACTGGCGTGGGCGAGGACTATTTCCAGGTCAATGGCCGCAGTTTTTCGTCGGGCTCGGGCTTTACCGAAACCAGCGTCGCGACGCGGGCGCAGGAAGCGGTGCTCGACCAGAATGCGGTCACGGCCATTTTTACCAATGGCGAAAATCCGATCGGGCAGGTGATCATGCTGGGCAAGGTGCCGGTGCGGGTGATCGGGGTCGTTGCCAACCAGTCCGGTTTCGGGCCGGGCGGCAATTCGGCCAATGTCTACATGCCCTATACGGCGGTGATGGACCGTATTCTCGGGCAGTCCTACCTGAGTTCGGTCGCGGTGCGCATTTCCGACGACTACGATATGGCTACGGCCGAGGCCGAGATTACCGAACTCTTGACGCGGCTCCATGGCGGGACGCAGGACTTTTTCCTCCAAAATACCGATACGATCCGCACGACCATCCAGTCCACCTCCCAGACCATGACGCTTCTTATCTCTACCATTGCGGTGATCTCGCTGGTGGTGGGCGGCATTGGGGTGATGAACATCATGCTGGTTTCGGTCAGCGAGCGGACCAAGGAGATCGGCATCCGCATGGCGGTCGGCGCGCGGCGGGGCGATATCTTGCGGCAGTTTCTTATCGAGGCGGTGCTGGTCTGCTTTGTCGGCGGCGCGGCCGGTGTGGGCCTGAGCTTCGCGCTGGGACAGGGGTTGACCGTGCTCGTCTCGGGGGCACGGCTGGTCTATTCGCCGGAATCGATCGTGCTGGCGATTGTCTCGGCGAGTCTGATCGGGATTGTGTTTGGGTTCATGCCGGCGCGGTCGGCTTCAAGGCTTGATCCGGTAGAGGCGCTGGCGCGGGAGTAGGTGCCGCCCTTCTCCACGGCGTCATTCCCGCGAAAGCGGGAATCCCTGTTTGTGTGCGAAACAAAGATCCCCGCTTTCGCGGGGATGACACCGAGTTTGTGGTGGGACGCGGGCATCCAAAAACCGTTGCCTATCGGCCACGGATTCTTTTTCAAAACCATCACGTTCCGGCCCAAAGCTTGCCCTTTGCGGCAGGGTCGCCCTAAACTCGCCATGAAGAGGACGCCCTTTGGGCAGGCGGGGGAGGGTTAACCCAATCTTTCCGAGCGCCAAGCTATTCTCAGCTTTGATCTATTGGTTGAAGCGTAACGGTCGGGAACTGGTTCACTGCAAAGCGCGCGTTGGGTATCGAGTATTGGCGCCTTGTGCATCGCCGCGGCCTCCTTGGCTGTGGCGGCTCCTGCGCATGGTTTTGAGCTGTTCGGCTTCAAGTTTTTCGAGGACGAGACTCAGGATGCGGTGATCATTGATCCGCAGAACTATGTCGTCACGTTCTCTTCGACGCAGACTGGCGCCGTCGAAAATGCGGCGCGCAATGCTTCCTCGCTCGTGGCCGATCAGGGTGAGCCGGCTTCCGGCGTTGCAGGGCTTCTGGCCAAGGCGCGCGGCGACTACAGGCGCATCATCGCGGCTCTCTACAATGAGGGCCATTACGGCGCCGCCATCAGCATCCTCATCGGTGGCGTCGAAGCTTCCAAGCTGGCGCCCGATGCGCGGCTGCCCAATCCGGTCGATGTGAGTGTTTCGGTCGATCCCGGCCCGCTCTTTACCTTCAATAGCGTCAACATCGCCAACCAGGCGCCCGCGACCAGCGATCCCGATGACCAGGTCGATCTGCCGGTGCTGCGCGGTTTTGGTGCCGGGCAGGTGGCGCGCTCTTCGGTGATCCTTGCGGCCGAGCAGCTTGCGGTTCAGGCCTGGCAGCAGCAGGGCTATGCCAAGGCCGAGATCACTGGCCGCGATGTCGTCGCCAACCATGCGAACAACACCGTAGATGTGACCATCAACGTCAATCCGGGGCGCCTCGCGGCGTTTGGCGATATCACGGTGACCGGCACCCAAAACATGAACCCGGAATTCGTGCGCCAGCAGACCGGGCTTGCCGTGGGTCAGGAATATGATCCCGACGACCTGACGCGTGCACAAAAACGTCTCGACCGTCTCGAAGTGTTCCGGGCGGCGCGTTTCCAGGCGGCGCAGGATATTTCGCCCGATGGCCTGCTGCCCTATGAGCTGCTGGTCGAGGAATTGCCCGGCCGCCGCTTTGGTGCGGGCGCTACATATTCCACCATTGACGGTCTCGGCGTCGAAGGTTTCCATCTCTGGCGCAATCTCTTCGGGCAGGCCGAACGGCTGCGGCTCGATGCGCGCGTCGCCAGCATTGCCTGGCCCATCGATACCGCCCAGTTCGACTATATGTTCGGCGGCACCTTCACCAAGCCAGGCTTTCTTACTCCCGATACCGATCTCGTCGCCGCCATCGCAGCCGAGCGCACGATCTATCCGACCTATACGGAAACATCGGCACAGGCGCGTCTGGGTCTCACGCACTATTTCTCGGATGAACTGACGGCCGAGGGCGGCGTGGTTTATGAGCGCGCACGCTTCGACGACGTCTTCGGTACCCGCGATTTCTCGACCCTCGGCATCTATGCCGGCGCGACCTTTGACGGACGCGACAGCACGGTCGATCCGACCGAGGGTTGGTATCTCGCGGGCAATGCGGAGCCCTACTACGACTTTTCCTTCGAAAAGATGGGGCTGCGGCTCACCGCTGAAGCCCGCACCTATTTTGGCTTCTCCGAGGACGACCAGTTCGTGCTGGCCGGCCGCGTTAAGGCCGGTGCACTGCTCGGCCCAGCACTCAATGAAATCGCGCCGGACAAGCTGTTCTTTGCCGGTGGCGGCGGCTCGGTGCGCGGCTATGCGGTCAAGTCCATCGGCGTCGACGATGGCAAGGGCGGCGTGACCGGCGGACGTTATCTGCTCGAAGCCTCGCTTGAAGCGCGGGCCAAGGTGACCGAAAGCATTGGCGTCGTCGGCTTTGTCGATGGTGGCTATGTCGCGGCGGATACCTTCCCGAGCCTTGATGAACTCCGCCTCGGCGTTGGCGCCGGCGTGCGCTACTATACCGGGCTCGGCCCGCTGCGCCTCGACGTAGCCATTCCGCTCAACAAGCGGGCGGGCGATCCGGACTATGCTATCTATGTCGGCATCGGGCAGGCTTTCTGATGATGCCGCTTGTGAAGAAAAAATACCGCCGCGTTGCCCTGGCTTCGCTCGTTCTCGTGCCGCTGATCGGGGTGCCCGTGGCGCTCGTCGCGCAGGACAATTCCGATGACGCGCAGAAGGACTGGCTGACCGGTTTCGTCGAAGGCCAGCTTTCGACGCCCGAGCGGCAGATTCGCCTGTCTAATATCGATGGCGCGCTCGGCTCGGATGTGTCGATCCGCGAGATCACCATTGCCGACCAAGAGGGAGTGTGGCTGCGGGTCAATAATGCGAGCCTCAACTGGAGCCAGGCCGCGCTCTTTACCGGCCGGTTGCAGGTCAATTCGCTCAAGGCCGAGTCGATCGACTATATCCGCAATGCCGTTCCGGCCGAGGGCGTCGATCTGCCGCCGCCGGAAGCAGGCAGTTTTTCGGTGCCGGAATTTCCGGTGGCCATCAATATCGGCGAACTCTCGGTGCCCCGCGTCACCTTCGGAGACGGCGTCTTTGGCCTCGGTTCGGAGATTTCGCTCGCCGGCAATCTGGCGCTTGAAGGCGGCAATCTGAACACCGCGCTCGATATCGCGCGCCTCGACGGGCCCGGCGGTACGCTCAATCTCGACGTGTCCTATGTGCGCGAAACCAATGAGATCGACCTGAAATTCGATCTCAACGAGCCGGAAAACGGCGTACTCGCCAATCTCCTCAATATCGAGGGGCGCCCGGCCATGCAGCTCACCCTTGCGGGGCAGGGGCCGGTGGCGGATCTGCGCGCCGACCTGAGCCTGCTCGCCAATGGCCAGACCGCGCTTGCCGGCGTTTCGACCATCAATCAGACGGCGGAAGGCTTTGCCGTGGACGCCGATCTCGGTGGTCCGCTTTCCATGCTCATGGCCGAACAATATCGGCCCTTCTTCGGCAACGATACGCGGCTGTCGCTCAATGCCCTGGTGCGCAGCGCCGGTGGCATCGAACTCAACGATCTGTCGCTGACCGGCGGGCAACTGGCGCTGCAGGCCAATGCCAGCACGACGGCCGACAATTTCCTCTCGCGCCTCGACCTCAAGGCTTCCATTGCCGACCCGGCTGGCGGCCTCGTCCTCTTGCCCGCTTCCGGGGCGCCGCAGGTGCAGGCTGCGCAACTCACGGTCGATTTCGGCCGCGACGGTTCGGAGGACTGGAGCGCCGATCTGGGCATCGACAAGCTGATCACCGGCGATTTCTCGGCCGAGCGCGTCGGCCTTGCCATCAATGGGGTTGCGAGCAATCTCTCCGATCCCCTGACGCGCATGATCACCTTCAATGGCGACGGTACGCTTTCCGGCATTGCCGGCGAGGAAGCGGTGGAAGCCGCGCTTGGCGACAGTGTCGGCCTCGGTATTGCCGGGCTCTGGAATGCCGGCCAGCCGATTGAACTGGCACAGTTGCGCATTGTGGGCGAAGCGCTGACGGCGGGGCTTTCGGGTGTCATCGATGGCGGCGCTTTCCGCGGCCGCATCGGTGTCGAGACCGGCAGCATCGCTCCCTTTTCCGGCCTTGCGGAGCGCGAACTGACCGGCGGCCTCTCGCTCGACGCCGAAGGCTCCGTTGCCTTTGTCGGCGGCGCGTTTGACCTGACCTTTGCAGGCTCGGGCCGCAATCTCACCATCGGCGATGAAACCGCCGACAAGCTGCTGGCCGGCGATGTGGCACTGTCCGGGCGCCTTGCCCGCACCGAAGCCGGCATCGTCGCGGACGATTTTTCTCTTACCAATCCGCAGGTGCAGTTCACCGCCGACGGTGTCTATGGCACCAGTCAAGCCGATTTCGCCATCGGGCTCGATCTCTCCGATCTCGGCCTCCTCACCGATCAGGCCTCCGGCGCGCTCGTCGTGCGCGGCACGGCGAAATCGGCATCGGCCGATGCGCCGGTCGCTCTCGTGCTCGATGCGACGGTCGCCAATGGCAATCTCGTCGGCCGTAACCTCCGCGATGCGCAGGTCGGCCTCGATCTCTCGCTGCTGCAGGGGAACCTGACCGGCCGCATCAGCGGCGAAGCCATGCTCGATGGCCACCGGGCGACGCTCACCTCGCAGGTCGTCTCCGACACGGCGCAGCAGGCACTCAACAATCTCGATTTCGAAATTGCCGGCACACGTGTCTTTGGCTCAGTCAGCCGCGCGGTCGATACGCAATTGCTGAATGGCCGACTTGATGTCACCGCGTCCGACATATCGCTTGCGGCCGCACTGCTGCTCACCGAAGCCTCGGGCAGCATCAATGCGGCGCTGGCCCTGTCGCCGGTCGATGGCGTACAGCAGGCTGGGCTGACCGCGAACGCGACCAATTTGAAAGTCAACGACATTGCCGTTGGCCGCGCCGAGATCAGCGCTACGGCGGTCGATCTCTTCGGCGTTCCCGCGCTCAATGGCACGGTCACGGCCGGTAGTGTCGTTGCCGCCGGCACCACGGTCAACACGCTCAATGCGCGCGCCAGCCAGAGCGGGGATACGACGAGCTTTGAGGCTCGGGCGGCCCTCGCGACCGGCACCAGCGTCGATATCTCCGGGGGCCTTGCCCCGGTCGAGGGTGGCTATCGCCTGGCGCTCGATCGTGCCGATCTCACCCAGGGCAGCATTGCCGCGCGTCTTGCCAATCCCACCACCTTGCTGGTGCAGGGCAATAGCGTCGCTCTTGATGCGCTGCGCTTCGATGTGGGCTCGGGCAGCCTCACCGCTTCGGGCACGGCGGGCGAAACGCTGGCGCTCAATGTCAGCATTGCCTCCCTGCCACTCTCCATCGCCAATACCGTGGTGCCTAGCCTCGGTCTTGCCGGTACGCTCGATGGCACGGCGGTCGTCTCGGGTTCGGCCTCCAATCCGCAGGTGCGGTTCGATGCGCGCGGCAGCGGCATCGATGCCGCCGCCATCCGGTCCTTCGGCATTGCTCCCATTGGCCTCACTGTCGCCGGTTCCTATGCCGGCAATAGCGTCGCCATAGAGCGGCTTTCGGCCAATGGCGCGGCTGGCCTCAATGTCACAGGTTCGGGCCGTGTGCCGCTGTCGGGCGGCGGGCTTGCCGTGACGCTCACGGGCTCGGCGCCGCTGGCGCTCGCCAATCGCTTCCTCGTCGATCGCGGCGGCCAGTTTTCGGGCATGGCCAATTTCAACGCCGATGTGTCGGGCAGCATCGCCGCCCCGCAATTCGGTGGCTCCGTGTCGATCAATGGCGCAGGCTATGTCGATCCCGAACTCAATCTGCGCCTCACCGACATTACCGGCCGCGCCACGCTTGCCGGCACCTCGGCGCGCATCGAAAGCCTCACGGCCAATCTGGCGACCGGCGGCAATGTCTCGGCCTCGGGCACGGTCGGGCTTTCCGGCCAATTCCCGGCGGACCTCCGCGTCTCGCTCAATTCGGCCCGCTATTCGGATGGCGAAATCTTCCTCGCCACGGTTTCTGGCGGCCTGACGTTGACCGGCAATCTCGCGGTTACACCCCTGCTGGCCGGTACGCTCAATATCGAGAATGCCAATATCACCGTGCCGGAAGGCTTTGGTGGCGGTACGCCGCTGATCGATGTCACCCATGTGGCGACACCTCCCGCGGTGAAGCAGACCCTGCAGCGTGCCCGCATCGATGCGGCCGGTGCGCCGGTACCGCAGACCCGCTCGTCCGGCCTCCTGCTCGATGTGACCGTCAACGCGCCCAACCAGATCTTCATTCGCGGCCGTGGGCTCGATGCCGAAGTCGGCGGTTCGGTGCGCCTTGCCGGGCCTCTCAGCAATATCCAGCCGGTCGGCGCCTTCTCGCTCAATCGCGGCCGCCTCTCCGTCCTCGGCCAGCGTCTCGATTTCGAAACGGGCACCGTGACCATGCTGGGCGATCTCGACCCCCAGCTCTATTTCGTGGCGCGGACCGAGGGCGATGGCATCACGGTGTTCGTCACCATTGCAGGCCGTGCCTCGGCACCGGAAGTAACATTCACCTCCAATCCGAGCCTGCCGCAGGACGAAGTGCTGAGCCGCCTGATTTTCAAGCGCTCCATGGGCGAATTGACGCCGTTGCAATTGGCGCAGCTTGCCGGCGCAGCCGCCGAACTCGTTGGCGGCGGTGGCGGCGGTCTCGTCGACGGGCTGCGTGGCGCGGCCGGTCTTGCCGACCTCGATGTCGTCACCGACGCGCAGGGCAATGTGGGCGTGCAGGCCGGCACTTACCTGCAAGACAATATCTATCTTGGGGTCACCGCCGGAGCGAATGGCCAGTCCAAGGTGACGATCAACCTCGACGTCACCAATGACCTTGTGGTGCGCGGCACGGCCGGTCAGAATGGTGACTCAAGCGTGGGTGTGTTCTACGAACAGGACTATTGATGAGCTTCTGGGACGATCGCTATAGCCGTGACGAGTATGTTTTCGGCGAGGCGCCCAATGCTTTTCTCGCCGCGCAAGGCCATCTGCTGCCGAAGTCGGGCAAGGCCCTCGCAATTGCCGATGGCGAGGGCCGTAATGGCGTCTGGCTCGCGGAGCAGGGCCTCGATGTCGTCTCGATAGACGCTTCACCGGTCGGCCTCGACAAAGCGAAGAAGTTGGCAGCCAAGCGCCGCGTGCCGCTCCAGACGCACTTGCTCGATATTGCCGATTATGATTGGCCGAAGGACCGCTTCGATGTGGTGGCGGGGATTTTCTTCCAGTTCGCTGGGCCCGAACTGCGCGACGAAATCTTTGCCGGCATGATCGAAACGCTTAAGCCCGGTGGGCTGCTGATCCTGCAGGGATACGGACCACGGCAGCTTGAGTACAAAACCGGCGGGCCGGGGATTTTGGAAAACCTCTACACCGAGGCGCTGCTGGCCGAGAAGTTTGCGGCGCTAGAGATTTTGCATCTCAGCGACGAGGACAGGGAGTTGGCCGAGGGGCTGACGCATGTCGGCAGGTCACATGTGGTGGATCTGGTGGGGCGGAAGGCGGGGTAAGCTCGGCCGGGTTGAGCGAGCGGCCCTGCTGGCGTTTCCGGCTTATCGCTTTTGCATCAAATTTGATACAATCCCGCTATTGTTAAGTAGCGCACCGGGCGCAGGCTACTCCTCGCAAATAAAGGGGTGCCCAAATGAGTGAAGATTGCAGCCACGGCCACAATAGTGCTTCCGAAGAATCCTACTTCTACAAAGAAACGCTGCGCCTGATCGAGAATTTGCGTGTGCGTCTCGCATCGCCGATTTTTCCGATCAGCGATCAGCAGCGTGCCGCACCAAGAATTCCGCCAATCGCCGCTTGAGCGAACGCAAGGTTTTTCAGTGACTTCATCGCAGCCATTCTAGCACCCCGGGTCCAAAGCCCGGGGTGTTTCTCATGATATCGGCGAGAATAGCGTCGACAGAAGTCTACTTCAGCGCCGCAACAACCAGCGCCTTCAAGCCCACGTCCGGACCGGGCGTGAACACCAGATCTTCCCGCCCAAAGTACGACTTCTGGTTGGTCGCCGACCAGTCATTGGTCACGAGACGATAGGCGTCCTTTGTCGGCAGGCCCGTCGGGGCAGCGTAGAGGAAGTCGCCGGTGCGCTGTTCGAGCGTCTGGGCTTCGTTCTGATTCACCACGGCGAGGATTTCGGCGAGCGTCTTGGCATCGACATCGGCGACCATCAGCTTGCCATCGAAGCGCACGACGGAGTCGAAAGCATACTTGCTGATATCGCCCTGCGGCAGACCGTTGCCGAGCGTCGTGTGGCCGATAAAGCCGATATCGCCTTCGCCCGCTGCAGCCATGCTTTCGGCAACGAAGCGGCCGGTCTGGGCCAGCGTCATTGCAGCAGGGCTGGCGCCGATGGCAGCCAGTTCTTCGGCGGTGAGGTGCTCGGCGAGAGTTTCGCTGATCAGCGCAGCAAGGGCTTCGTTCGCGGCAACATCGTCGTGGACGCGAGACTGCTCGACGGACAGGGACTTGTCGGCGGCGACTGACACCACCGTATAGGTGCTGCTCCACGAGGCGGTATGGACGTAGCGCGTCTTGCCTTCGTCATGGGTAAAGGTCAGGTGATCGTGGCCGCCGACGATCAGCGTGCCATCGGTCAGCAGCGGCAGGATGGCGCGATCGGCGACGACACCGGCATGGCTGAGGACGATGGGCAGGACATCGCCATCGAGCAGGCCAGCAAGGTTCTCCGTGGCCCAGGCGGCGGGCTCGGGAATGGTCAGGGCCTCGCGGCTATCCTTGGGATAGGTATTGAGCTTGTCGGTGGCGATGCCGACGACGCGGACGGGAAGAACGCCCAGCGTCAGGTCGGTGCTGGTGCTGGCATAGAGTTCGCCCGTGCGCGTGTCGGTGATGTTGCTGACGACGGTGATGCCGATTTCCTCTGCCTGCGCGATGACATTGGCAAGGTCGGTATCAAGGTCGGGCTCGTGATTGCCGATATTGAGGACGGTCGGGGCGAGGGCAGCGACGGCTTCGAGGAAAGCCCAGTCGATGATGCCGGCCGAACGCACGGCAACGACATTGCCGAGTTCAAAGACGTCGCCATTGATTAGGATGATGTGGGGGACCGGGTTGCTGGCGACTTCGCTTTCGAGCGTTGCCAACAATTCCGCGGTGCGCTCATAGGCCGAGTGCAGGTCGGACAGGACGATGATGCGGCCAGCGGCCTCCCGCGCCACGGCCGGAATGGCCGTGGCGATGAAGGGCAGGGCTGCGGCGGAGCCGAGGAGTTGCAAAGCCAAGCGGCGGGTGATGGTGTTCGTCATGCCCAAAGTCCTTGTAGAAATATCGCCCATACGGCGGGCGGATCACTGCACAGGCGCGACGACACTGTCGTGACAGGATTACTGGCCCGTGCCTCCAGTCTTTGCCGCCTTTTCTGCGTCCCACCACCAGATGGTCGGGAAGCCATTGGAGAATTCGGGCAGCGTTTCCGGGCGGCTGAAGCGGTCCCAGCGGGCGGTGCGCGAATAGCGCAGCGAATAGCCCGGCACGACGAAATCGTGGGCCAGCAGCACGCGGTCGAGCGCTTCGGTGACGGCCAGCTGCGTTTCGCGATCCTGCGTCGCAACGAGCTGGTCGATCAACGCATCGATACCGGGATCGGCAATGCCGGCATAGTTGCGCGAGCCCTCTTCATTGGCGCTGGACGAACCAAAGAAATAGCGCTGCTCATTGCCCGGCGAATAGGACTGGGCCCAGCTTGCATAGATCATGTCATAATCGAAGCTGCGCAACCGGTTGATATATTGCGGTGTGTCGACCATGCGGACATTCACCGCGATGCCGATCTGCCCGAGATTGCGCTGCAAATTGGCGGCGATGGCCTCCAGCGTCGGCTGGTGCATCAGGATTTCGAAGGAAAGCTGCTGGCCATTGGCATCGACGAGCTGCGTGCCGTTGAGCGTATAGCCGGCCTCGGTGAGCAGGCCGAGCGCCTTGCGCAGGTTTTCGCGCAGCTTGGTCGGATCGCCATTGACCGGGTTGACGTATTCCTCGGTGAAGACCGTCGCGGGCACCTGGTCTTTGATGCCTTCGAGAATTTCCAGCACCTTCCCCTGCGGCAGGCCCTTGGCGGCGAAGGGCAGGCCGAAGAAGTAGGAGTTCACCCGGGCATACTGGTTGTAGAAGATGGTATTGTTCAGCTCTTCGAAATCGAAGGCATAGTTCAGCGCCTCGCGTACCCGCTGGTCCTGAAATTTCTCGCGGCGCAGATTGGGGATGAAACCCACCATTTCGCCGCGGCCATTATAGTCCTGCGGGAATTCCTCCTTGATCACGCGCCCATCGGCGACGGCGGGGAAGTCAAAGCCCGTGGCCCAGCGGCGGGCGGTGTATTCGCTCCAGAAATCGAACTGGTCGCCCTTGAAGGCTTCGAACCAGACGGATTCATCGAGGAAATATTCGTAGCGGATCTCGTCGAAATTGTTCGAGCCGATCTCGGTCGGGTGGTCCTTGGCCCAGTAGTCGTCGACACGCTCATACGTCACTGAGCGGCCGGCTTCGAAGCTTGCGAGCTTGTATGGGCCCGAGCCCAGCGGCGGCTCCAGCGTCGACTCGCCGAGATTGCGCGGCTTGCCATTGGCGCCCGTGCCTTCCCACCAGTGCTGCGGCATGACCATGAGCTGGCCGAGGATATGGGGCAGCTCGCGGTTGCCGGTCATGTCGAAGGAGAAAGTCACTTCGCCCGGCGCCGTCACTTCGGCCGTGGTGATATTGGCATAGTACTGGGCGTAGACCGGGCTCAGTTCCTTTGATTTCTCGAAGGACCAGACAACGTCCTCGGCGGTCACCGGCTCGCCATCGTGCCAGCGCGCCTTGGGATCCATGCGGAACGTCACCGAGCCATAGTCGTCAGCCACCTTCATGGCCTCGGCCAGCAAGCCGTAGGAGGTGTTCACCTCATCGAGTGACGCGGTGAGGAGTGTTTCGTAGATCAGCCCGATACCGCTCGCGACTTCGCCCTTGGGCAGGATCGGATTAAACGTATCGAACCCGCCACGTGAGCCCAGCCGCACCGTGCCCCCCTTGGGCGCGTCGGGATTGACGTAGTCGAAATGAGTGAAGCCCTCGGGGTATTTCGGCGCCTCGGTGAGACTATCGGCATGCACCCAGACGCCGGTCGGGGTCTGGGCGACCGTTGGCGCAGCAAGGCCGAGCGCGAGAAGGCCGGAGGCGAGGAGGGTCGAGAGCTTCATAGTCTGGCTCCGCTTTTGTCTAGCGCTGAAGTTAGTCGGTTTCTTCCGCCGGGAACAACCCGTCGGTTGTGGTTTCGATATCGAAGGCTGCGGCCATCAGCTGGCGCGTATAGGGATCGCGGGGGCGAGCGAAAATGCCAGCGGCCGGGCCGGATTCGACCACCTTGCCATTGCGCATGACGACGACCGAATGGGCCAGCGCTTTTACGACACGTAGGTCGTGGCTGATGAAAAGGTAAGTCAGGTGGCGGCGGCGCTGTACATCGCGCAGGAGATCGATGACCTGGGCCTGGATGGAAATATCGAGCGCCGAGGTTGGCTCGTCCAACACGAGGAAATCGGGCTCCAGCACAAGGGCGCGGGCAATGGCGATGCGCTGGCGTTGGCCACCGGAGAATTCATGCGGATAGCGATTGGCTGATTTGGGGTCGAGCCCGACTTCTCCGAGCACGGCGACGACACGGGCCTCGCGCTCGGCCACGGTCAGGCGCGGCATGTGAACCTTCAAACCCTCTTCGACGATCTCGCCCACCGACATGCGCGGGCTGAGCGATCCGAAGGGGTCCTGGAAGACGATCTGCATATGCTTTCGCATCGGCCGCAGGGCGCGGCCCGAGCGCCCAGCGATATCCTGGCCCAGAACGACAATCTTGCCGTCCGACGGAATGAGGCGGAGGAGGGCATAGCCAAGCGAGGATTTTCCCGAGCCGCTCTCGCCGACAACGCCCAGCGTCTCGCCCTTGTGGATGGCGATGTCGATGCCGTCGACGGCGCGGATATGTCCGACCGTCCGGCGCAACAGGCCGCGCTTGATCGGGAACCAGACCTTTAGGTCCTTGGTCTCGACCAGAATGGGTGAGGCGGATTTGGGCAGCACCGGCGCGCCGCGCGGGGCGGCCGCCAACAATTTCTTGGTGTAGGCGTGCTTTGGCGCGGCGAAGATCTCTGCTGTCGGCCCACTCTCGACGATCTCGCCCTGGGTCATGACACATACCCGATCCGCGATCTTGCGCACGATGGTCAGGTCATGGGTGATGAACAGCATGGCCATGCCGTGCTGGCGCTGCAGCTTTTTCAGCAAAGCCAGGATTTGCGCCTGCACGGTCACGTCGAGCGCCGTGGTCGGTTCGTCGGCTATAAGAAGCTTTGGATTGTTCGCCAGCGCCATGGCGATCATGACGCGCTGGCGCTGGCCGCCCGAAAGCTGGTGCGGATAGTCGTCGATGCGGCTCCCTGGATCAGGAATGCCGACTTCGGCAAGCAGCTCCAGCGTGCGCTTGCGCGCTGCCGTCTGGCGCAGGCCCTGATGCGTCGCGAGGATTTCACCGATCTGTTTGCCCACGGTATGCACTGGGTTCAGCGAACTCATCGGCTCCTGAAAGATCATGCCGACATCGTTGCCGCGCACTGCGCGCAATTCATTGGCTGAGGCAGCAACGAGGTTTTGGCCGCTCAGCGAGACCGTCCCTTCGAGCGAGGCCGAGGGCGGTAGTAGTTTCAGGATCGACAGCGCCGTCACCGACTTGCCCGAACCACTTTCGCCCACCAGCGCCAGTGTCTCGCCGGGCGCGATGTCGAAGCTAACCTTCTTCGCCGCCTCGAAGGCGCCGAACCTTATCGTCAGGTCGCGGACGGAAAGAAGGGGACCGGTCATTTGAACGTCTTCCGCGGATCGAAGGCGTCGCGGACGGCTTCGCCGATGAAAACCAGCAGGGTCATCATGATGGCTATAGTGAAAAAGCCGGTGAGGCCCAACCAGGGGGCCTGCAGGTTGCGCTTGCCTTGTGCCAGCAGTTCACCCAGCGAGGGCGAACCCAGCGGCAGACCGAAGCCGAGGAAGTCGAGCGAGGTCAGCGTCGTCACTGAGCCCGATAGGATGAAGGGCATGAAGGTCAGCGTCGCCACCATGGCATTGGGCAGCAGGTGCCGCCACATGATCACGCCATTGGAAACGCCGAGCGCGCGGGCCGCGTTGACGTATTCAAAATTGCGGGCGCGCAGGAATTCGGCGCGGACGATGCCGACGAGCGAAACCCAGGAGAACAGCAGCAATATTCCGAGCAGCACCCAGAAACTTGGCGCAATGACGCTCGAAATGATCAGCAGCAGATAGAGCGCCGGCACAGAGGTCCAGATTTCAATGAGGCGCTGGGCGATGAGGTCGATCCAGCCGCCAAAATAGCCCTGAACGGCACCAGCGAAGACGCCGATGATCGACGAAACGACGGTCAGGATCAGGCCGAAGAGGATGGAGATACGGAAGCCGTAGATGAGGCGGGCCAGCACGTCGCGGCCCCGGTCGTCGGTGCCGAGCCAGTGGTAATTGCCGAGATTGCAATTGGGATCGGCCACCCCCAGCGGATAGCGCGAGCAGAACTGGTCCCAGCTCTGCATCCAGCTTGGCGGATTGGTGCCGGAGGAGGGGAGGTAGCCATCCACCGTGTCGTGACTGAAGCGCACGGGTGGCCAGATGGCCCAGCCATTGGCGGCGATTTCCTCGGCGATGAAAGGCTGGCGATAGTCGGTGGTGGCGAGGAAACCGCCGAATTTGGCCTCGGGATAGGTGACCACGGCCGGCACCAGCAGTTCGCCCTTATAGGACACTAGGATGGGCCGGTCATTGGTGACGAGTTCGGCACCCAGCGTCACCACGAAGAGCACGAGGAAAATCCAGAGCGACCACCAGCCCCGCTTGTTGGCGCGGAAATTGGCCCAGCGGCGCTGGTTGAGCGGCGACATGCTCATGTGTCGCGGCTTTCGAAATCGAGCCGCGGATCGACCCACATATAGGCGAGGTCGGAAATAAGCCCGATGACGAGGCCGAGCAGCGAGAAAATGTAGAGCGTCGCAAAGACCACCGGATAGTCGCGGGTGGAAATGGCTTCAAAACCGAGGAGGCCGAGGCCGTCGAGCGAGAAAATGGTCTCGATCAGCAGCGAGCCGCCGAAGAAGGCGCCGATGAACGCGCCGGGAAAGCTCGCAATGATCAGCATCATGGCATTGCGGAAGACGTGGCCATAGAGCACGCGGTTTTCCGTCAGGCCTTTTGCGCGCGCCGTCACCACATATTGCTTGGAGATTTCATCGAGGAAGGAATTCTTGGTCAGCAGCGTAGCAGTGGCAAAGGCCCCAAGCCCCATGGCGGTGATGGGCAGGACCAGGTGCCAGAAATAGTCGAGCACCTGCCGCCAGAGCGGGAAACTGGCAAAGCCGGGCGAGGTAAGGCCGCGTAGCGGAAAGACTGACCAGAAACTGCCGCCGGCAAAGAGCACGACCAGCGCAATGGCGACGAGAAAGCCGGGGACGGCATAGCCGATGATGACGACGGTGGAGGTCCAGACGTCAAAGCGCGAGCCATCGCGGCGGGCCTTGGCTATCCCCAGGGGTATCGAGACGCCATAGGCGATCAGCGTCATCCAAAGCCCAAGCGAGATCGAGACCGGCATTTTCTCCTTCACCAGGTCGATCACCGAAATGTCGCGATAATAACTCTCGCCGAAATCGAAGCGCAGATAGTTCCAGAGCATATTGCCGAAGCGTTCGAGCGGCGGCTTGTCGAAGCCGAACTGTTTTTCGATGCGCGCGACGAGTTCGGGCGGCAGGCCTTGGCGGCCGCGATATTCGCCGCCCTTCTGGCCGGCGCCCTGCGGCGGCTGAGACAGTGTTTCGTCGCCCCCACCGGTGACGCGTTCGCTGAGGTCGACATTCTGGCCTGACATATTGGCCAGTGCCTGCTCGACGGGGCCGCCTGGGGCGAACTGGGTTATGAGAAAGGAAACGGCCATGATGCCGAAGATCGTCGGAATCATCAGCAGTAGACGGCGGATGATATAGGCGCCCATCTCGTTCCCTGTTCGGGCCCTCTCTGGTCGCGAGGCAAATCACCTTGCGCCTGCGGGGCTTTAACCGCAATGCATCATTTGCGCGCCGCTTTGGCAATGTCCCAAGCGCGCTGAGTCGTTCGATTGAGCATGGATTGGCATTGCCGCCGAGCGGTCAGCCGGTCACAATTGAGCGAGAAGAGGAGCGGATATGGATTTTGTCACCATTGGCCAGGTGCGCGACGAAGGCGTGGCGCGGATCATTCTCGTGGCCCTGCGCGCGCATGGCTTTCATCCGCTGGAGCCGCGCGATGGCGGCCTGCCGGGCGTGCCAAACCTCTTTGGCCGCGAGGGTGTGGGCATCGATGTGCCGGAAGATGAAGCCACCGATGCAACGCTTCTGTTCCAAGAGTTGTTGAAAGACATGACTGGGCCCAACACCTAAAACTGCCATAAAGGAATGCAAGATTTTCTGTGCGGGTCGGGCGTTGAACCCTGAGGCAGCTTCGGTTAATAAGCCGCCTAATGAGTTAATTTCCTTTAAGCCTTCGGGCAGGAGTGACCAATGAAGGTTTGGATGCGCGGAGCCGGCTCCGTGATTGGATTGGGCCTCGTCGCGCTGGCGCTGGCCGGTTGTTCGTCGACCGCTCGGTCCAACACGGCCGATCTCAACGTCGTGCGCGCACCGCAGCAATTGCAGCCGGTGCAGTCGTCCTCAGTGCAACAGGGCACGCTGCCCGCAATCGGTGCAACCGGTACGCCGGCCCCGGGTCTCTCGGGCACGCCGGTTCTCGGCGGCGCTCCGGCCATGACCACGGCCACGGCGACCACCCCCGGCCAGCTCGGCACCAATAGCTCGATCGTCAATGTCGGCGCTCCGGCGACCGGTTTCTCGACGGGTCCGGAAGGCGTGTGGACGGTCTCGGCCGGCACGGGCACCTGCCAGCTCAACCTGCCGATGACCGCAAAGACCGGCACGAACTACTACCGTGCCTCGTCCCCGGGTTGCGCAGTGCCGCAGATCGCTTCGGTCACCGGTTGGCAGCAAGTCGGCAGCCAGCTGCAGCTCTATGATGATAACGGCAACATCGCTGCCTTCCTCGCTCCCTCGGGCGGCCGCTATATCGGCACCGTGAGCGGTGGCCAGGCGATCTCGATGTCGCGTTGATTTTTTTGGGCCGGTCCTTAGCGACCGGCCTTTTCTTGACCTCCTGAGGTCCAGCCTCCCCACCATGTCACCCCCGCGAAAGCGGGGGCCTCTGTTTCAAACGGAGGTTCCCGCTTTCGCGGGAATGACACCGTGATTGTCTTGGTACCGGAACTCTGTCCATGACCTCTTCCCTCCAGGGTCCCGTCCACAAAGCCTATCTCGATCTTGTCGCGCGTGGTGCGCTGACGAGCGATCCGGCGCAGCTCGATGCTACGGCGCATTTCGATCGCGTCCTTCATGACGTCATGGCCGCCAAGTCCAAAAGCTTTTTGGGTCTGCGCACCAAGCCCAAAGCGGTGCGCGGGCTCTATCTCGTGGGCGAAGTCGGCCGTGGCAAGACCATGCTCATGGACCTGTTCTTCGCCGCCCTGCCGACGCGCCACAAGCGCCGCGTGCATTTCCACGAATTCATGGACGAAGTGCATGCCGGCATTTCGGCCTTCCGCAAGGCGGCCCGGGGCAAGAACGAGGATGCCGACCCGGTCGAGGCGGTCACCAAGCCGATCCTGAAGTCCGGCCTGCGCGTCCTTTGTCTGGATGAGTTTCACGTCCACGACATTACCAATGCCATGCTGCTCGATCGGCTGTTCGAAAAGCTCTTTGCCGGCGGCGTCACACTAATCGCTACCTCCAATGTGGTGCCGGACCAACTCTACAAGGATGGCCTCAACCGTCAGCTTTTCCTGCCGTTTATCGCGCGGCTCAAGGAAGAGACTGAGGTCGTCGAACTGCTTTCCGAGCAGGATTATCGCCGCCTGAAATTTGCTGGCCAGCAGGTCTATGCCTTCGGCAGCGACACGCGCGCCACCATGGACAAGCTCTGGCTCCGCATCACCGGCGGCGAGCCCGGCCGTCCGGGCGTCGTGGAAAGCATCGGCCGACAGATTCCGGTGCCGCTGCAATCCATGGGCGCGGCCCGCTTCAACTTTTCCGATCTCTGCGAAAAGCCGCTCGGCACGCGCGACTTCGTCCGCATCGCCCACCACTTCGATTCGCTTGTTATCGACGGCATCCCGCAGATGGACCGCACTAGGTCCGACGCTGCCAAACGCTTCATCCTCCTGATCGATAGCCTCTACGACCGGGGCGTAAAACTCGCTGCCAGTTTCGAAGTGCCGCTCGAACAACTTGGCCGCGACGACAAGACGGCCTTCGAATTCCAGCGCACCATTTCGCGCCTCAATGAGATGCAGTCCGAAGAGTACCTGGCAAAGGGCCTCCGCGATGCCGCGCCGGCGGAGGGGGTCTGAAGCTCCACATGCCCATTTGGCATACCCCCATCGCCCATCGGCAAGGCGATTTGCGCCTTTACGACGAAGGGTTCACTTGCCCCTCCTGCCCGGTAGGGTTAAGACGTGCGCCAAATCAACGCAGTCCGGGATGAAGACTTATGGCGCGTAAGAAGATCGCACTCATTGGCTCGGGTCAGATTGGCGGTACTCTCGCCCTTCTCGCAGCCCAGAAGGAGCTTGGCGACGTCGTGTTGTTCGACGTGGTTGACGGTGTTCCGCAGGGCAAGGCCCTCGACATCTCCCAGTCCGCTCCCAGCCAGAGCTTCGACGCGGTCATCAAGGGCACGTCCGAATACAAGGACATCGAAGGCGCCGACGTCGTGATCGTCACCGCCGGCGTCCCCCGCAAGCCCGGCATGAGCCGCGATGACCTCCTCGAAATCAACCTCAAGGTGATGGAACAGGTCGGCGCCGGCATTACCAAGTACGCTCCGAACGCCTTCGTCATCTGCATCACCAACCCGCTCGACGCGATGGTCTGGGCCCTGCAGAAGTTTTCGGGCCTGCCGACCAACAAGGTCATCGGCATGGCCGGCGTTCTCGATAGCTCGCGCTTCGTGCACTTCATCGCCGACGAACTCGGCGTGTCGGTCGAAGACGTCAATGCCTTCGTGCTCGGCGGCCACGGCGACACCATGGTGCCGCTCGCCCGCTACTCGACCGTTGCCGGCATTCCGCTGACCGACATCGTCAAGATGGGCTGGATCACCAAGGAACGTCTCGACGAAATCATCCAGCGCACCCGTGATGGCGGCGCCGAGATCGTTTCGCTGCTCAAGACCGGTTCGGCCTTCTATGCTCCGGCTGCTTCCGCCATTGCCATGGCCGAAAGCTACCTCAAGGACAAGAAGCGCATCCTGCCGTCCGCTGCGTTCCTTTCCGGCCAATATGGCGTCAAGGACACCTATGTCGGCGTGCCCGTGCTGATCGGCGCCGGTGGCGCGGAAAAGGTCATCGAGATCTCGCTCAACTCGGCCGAGCAAAAGGCCTTCGACAAGTCCGTAGAGGCCGTTGAGGGCCTGATCGCGGCGTGTAAGAAAATCGCGCCGAAGCTGGCGTAAGAATAAGAAAAGCCGCTGGTAGCCCCAGCGGCTTCTCCCTTTCCGGTCTCCAGAATCGGCCGGATCATCTCTGCCCACCCAAGGGGAATTCAATGAACATCCATGAACATCAGGCCAAGGCGCTGCTGAAGGAATATGGCGCGCCCGTTGCTGCCGGCGTCGCCATTTTCTCGGCTGACGAGGCTGAAGCTGCAGCCAAGTCGCTGCCCGGCCCGCTCTATGTGGTCAAGAGCCAGATCCATGCCGGCGGTCGCGGCAAGGGCAAGTTCAAGGACCTTGGTCCCGATGCCAAAGGCGGCGTGCGTCTCGCCAAGTCCGTCGAGGACGTGGTCAAGAACGCCAGGGAAATGCTGGGCAACACGCTCGTGACCAAGCAGACCGGCGACGCCGGCAAGCAGGTCAATCGCCTCTATATCGAAGACGGCGCCGATATCGCCCGCGAACTCTACTGCTCGCTGCTGGTCGATCGCGCGACGTCCAAGGTGTCCTTCGTCGTTTCGACCGAAGGCGGCATGGACATCGAAGCCGTTGCTCACGACACGCCTGAAAAGATCATCACCGTCGGTATCGATCCGGTCGCTGGCGTCACCGCTGCCGATATCGCCAAGATCAACTCGGCGCTGAAGCTCGACGGCACGGCCGCCGTGGATGGCGAACACCTGTTCCCGATCCTCTACAAGGCCTTCACCGAGAAGGACATGAGCCTCCTCGAAGTGAATCCGCTGATCGTCATGGAAAACGGTCGCCTGCGCGTTCTCGACGCCAAAGTCTCGTTCGACAACAACGCCTCCTTCCGTCACGAAGAGCTCAAGCCCCTTCGCGATCTCTCGGAAGAAGATGCCAAGGAAATCGAAGCCAGTAAGTATGACCTCGCCTACGTTGCCCTCGACGGCAATATCGGCTGCATGGTCAACGGCGCAGGCCTTGCCATGTCCACCATGGACATCATCAAGCTCTATGGCGCCGAGCCGGCCAACTTCCTCGACGTTGGCGGTGGCGCGAGCAAGGAGAAGGTGACCGCGGCCTTTAAGATCATCACTGCCGATCCGGCCGTGAAGGGCATCCTGGTCAACATCTTTGGCGGCATCATGCGCTGCGATGTCATCGCCGAAGGCGTGATCGCTGCAGTCAAGGAAGTCGGTTTGAAGGTTCCGCTGGTGGTTCGCCTCGAAGGCACCAACGTCAAGGAAGGCAAGGCCATCCTCGACAATTCGGGCCTCGACGTGATTTCCGCCGATGACCTCGACGACGCCGCCCAGAAGATCGTCGCCGCTGTCGGCAAAGCCGCCTAAGCGCACTGCAGAAGAGAAAAACCAATGTCTATTCTCGTCAACAAAGACACCAAGGTTCTCGTGCAGGGCCTCACCGGCAAGACCGGTACCTTCCACACCGAACAGGCTCTGGCTTACTACGGCACCAAGATGGTTGGTGGCGTGAACCCCAAGAAGGCCGGTGAAACCTGGACTTCCGGTCTCGACGGCTCGGCCTCGCTGCCGGTGTTCGCTTCGGTTGCCGAAGGCCGCGAAAAGACCGGCGCCAATGCCTCGGTCATCTATGTTCCGCCTCCGGGCGCCGCTGCCGCCATCGAAGAAGCAATCGACGCTGAGATTCCACTCATCGTCTGCATCACCGAAGGCGTGCCGGTCATGGACATGGTTCGCGTCAAGGCAAAGCTCGAAAAGAGCAAGTCGCGCCTCATCGGGCCGAACTGCCCCGGCGTCCTGACCCCGGAAGAATGCAAGATCGGCATCATGCCGGGCTCGATCTTCTCCAAGGGCTCGGTGGGTATTGTTTCGCGCTCGGGCACGCTTACCTATGAAGCAGTGTTCCAGACCACCAATGAAGGCCTCGGCCAGACCACGGCTGTCGGCATCGGCGGCGACCCGGTCAAGGGCACCGAATTCATTGATATGCTCGAAATGTTCCTCGCTGACGAAGCCACCAAGTCGATCATCATGATCGGCGAAATCGGCGGCTCGGCTGAAGAAGAAGCAGCGCAGTTCCTGATCGACGAAGCCAAGCGCGGCCGCAAGAAGCCGATGGCTGGTTTTATCGCCGGCCGTACTGCTCCCGCCGGCCGCACCATGGGCCATGCTGGCGCCGTAATTTCGGGCGGTAAGGGTGGCGCTGAAGAAAAGATCGCGGCCATGGAAGCTGCCGGCATCAAGGTGTCGAGCTCCCCGGCCCGTATCGGCAAGACGCTGGCTGAAGTCCTGCGCGGCTAAGGCCACAACCGCGGTGTCATTCCCGCGAAAGCGGGAACCCCTATTTGGTAACGGAGGTCCCCGCTTTCGCGGGGATGACACGGTGGGTTGGTTAGGGCTTGGCGCTATGTTGTTTATGTCGTCACCACCGGGCGGGCCCGGCAATGACGACGAGAATAATATGCTGCGGTCGCTTCATTCGACCAATGTCGGTCGCGCTTCAGTCACGGTTCGGTGTTAAGCCTGCCGGTAGACGAGAAAAATTGTAGTGTGAGCCGCGGCGCCTCCCACGGGCGCCGCAAGTCTTAACAAGATACAAAGGAAAAGCGGTCAATATTCCCCCACTTTGGGCGGCCGCATTTAGAGCCGGCTCTCCGCCGGTTTGTTGAGAAGGATGGCAGGACGCAAGGTCCTGCACAAAAAGCGATGACACGACAGGAAAAGAACGACACGTTCTTGCTGACCTCGTTCCTCTATGGGGGGAACGCCGACTACATCGAACAACTCTATTCCCGTTACAAGACGGACCCCAACAGCGTCGATTCGACGTGGTCCAGCTTCTTCTCCCGGCTTGATGACAGCGATGGCATCGCCGAGAAGAACGCTGCTGGCCCAAGCTGGGGCCGCAAGGACTGGCCACAGTCCGCGAGCGGCGATCTCGTTTCCGCGCTAGACGGAAACTGGGGCGAGGTAGCGATCAAGGCGGAAAAGGCTACGACCAAGAAGGCCGCTGCCGAAGGCAAGCCCGCGCCGACCGCCAGCGATGTGCTGCAGGCAACGCGCGACTCGATCCGTGCCATCATGATGATCCGTGCCTATCGCATGCGCGGGCATCTCCATGCCGATCTCGACCCGCTGAAGATGAAGGCCGAAGAGCCGGCGCCGGAACTCGATCCGCGCAGCTACGGTTTCACCGACGCCGATTTCAGCCGCAAGATCTTCATCGACAACTATCTCGGGCTCGAATACGCCACGATCCCGGAAATGCTGGCGATCCTTGAGCGCACCTATTGCGGTACGGTCGGCATCGAGTTCATGCACATCTCCGATCCTGAAGCCAAGCAGTGGATTCAGGAACGCATCGAAGGTCCGGACAAGGAAATCACCTTCACTGCCGAAGGCAAGAAGGCGATCCTCAACAAGCTGGTCGAGGCCGAAGGTTTCGAAAAGTTCCTGGACGTCAAGTACACCGGCACCAAGCGCTTCGGCCTCGATGGCAGTGAAGCCGCAATTCCCGCGCTCGAACAGATCATCAAGCGCGGCGGCGCCCTCGGCATCAAGGACGTCGTGCTCGGCATGGCCCACCGCGGCCGCCTAAACGTTCTGACCCAGGTGCTGCAGAAGCCGCACCGCGCGCTGTTCCACGAATTCAAGGGCGGCGCCTTCTACCCCGACGACGTCGAGGGTTCGGGCGACGTGAAGTACCACCTCGGTGCCTCTTCCGACCGCGAATTCGACGGCAACAAGGTCCACCTGTCGCTGACCGCCAACCCCAGCCACCTCGAGATCGTCGATCCCGTCGTGCTCGGCAAGTCGCGCGCCAAGCAGGACCAGCACATCTCTCCCGATGGCAAGCTCGTCAACATCGCCACCGACGGCAAGCCGGATCGCTCCATGGTTCTGCCGCTGCTGATCCATGGCGATGCGGCCTTCGCCGGCCAGGGCGTCATTGCGGAGTGTCTCGGTCTCTCGGGCCTCAAGGGCCATCGCACCGGCGGTTCGATCCATCTGGTCATCAACAACCAGATCGGCTTCACCACCTCGCCGATGTATTCGCGCTCTTCGCCCTATCCGACCGACGTCGCCAAGATGATCGAGGCCCCGGTTCTGCACGTCAACGGTGACGATCCGGAAGCCGTGGTCTTTGCGGCCAAGGTCGCGGTCGAATACCGCCAGAAGTTTGCCAAGCCTGTCGTCATCGACATGTTCTGCTACCGCCGCTTCGGCCACAACGAAGGCGACGAACCGAGCTTCACCCAGCCGCTCATGTACTCCAAGATCCGGAGCCACAAGACCACGCTGGAGCTCTATTCGGAAAAGCTCGTCAGCGAAGGCGTGCTCTCCGCCGATGACGTCGAACAGCTCAAGGCCGCCTGGCGCGCCAAGCTCGAGACCGAATTCGAAGCCGGCCAGGATTACCGTCCGAACAAGGCCGACTGGCTCGATGGCGCCTGGAAGAATTTCAAGCCCGCCCACGACGATGGCGCTCGCCGCGGTGAAACCGGCGTTGCCCTCGACAAGCTGATCCAGATCGGCACCAAGCTGACGCAGGTTCCGGCCGACCTCAACGTGCACCGCACGGTCAAACGCTTCCTCGACAATCGCCTCGGCGCAATTGAATCGGGCGAGGGCATCGACTGGGCAACCGCCGAAGCGCTCGCGTTTGGTACGCTCGTCACCGAAGGCCATCCGGTGCGTCTCTCGGGGCAAGATTGCGAACGCGGCACCTTCAGCCAGCGTCACTCGGTGCTGAACGACCAGCAGGTCGAGAACAAGAGCTATACCCCGCTCAACAATCTCGATCCGGAAAACCAGGCTCGCTACGAAGTCATCAACTCGATGCTTTCGGAAGAAGCGGTGCTCGGCTTCGAATATGGCTACTCGCTGTCCGAGCCGCGCGCTCTGACCCTCTGGGAAGCCCAGTTCGGCGACTTCGTGAACGGTGCGCAGGTCGTCATCGACCAGTTCATCTCCTCGGGTGAGCGCAAGTGGTTCCGCATGTCGGGCCTCGTGATGCTTCTGCCGCATGGCTATGAAGGGCAGGGCCCGGAGCACTCCTCCGCGCGTCCCGAACGCTTCCTGCAGCTTTGCGCCGAAGACAACATGCAGGTCGCCAACTGCACGACCCCGGCCAACTACTTCCACATCCTGCGTCGCCAGCTCAAGCGTGACTTCCGCAAGCCGCTGATCCTGATGACCCCCAAGAGCCTGCTGCGCCACAAGCGTGCCGTCTCGGGTCTCGTGGAACTTGGTCCGGACAGCGTCTTCCACCGTCTCCTTTGGGACGATGCCGAGGCACCGGGCCTGCCCAAGACCACGATCAAGCTCGCTTCGGACGATAAGATCCGTCGCGTCGTGCTCTGCACCGGCAAGGTCTATTACGATCTGCTCGAAGACCGCGAGAAGAAGGGCGTCGACGACGTCTATCTGCTGCGTGTCGAACAGCTCTATCCGTTCCCGGCCAAGGCGCTTCTCGACGAACTCAGCCGCTTCCCAAATGCGGAAGTGGTCTGGTGCCAGGAAGAGCCGAAGAACATGGGTGCATGGGCCTTCATCCAGCCCTATGTTGAATGGGTTTTTGACCAGATGGGCCGCGAATATCAGCGCGTCCGTTATGTCGGCCGTCCGGCCGCTGCCTCGCCGGCGACTGGCCTGATGCGTACGCATCTGGCTCAGCTCCAGGCATTCCTCGATGAAGCCTTCGCCAAGTAAGCGCCAAGATAAAAGGATCAAACAATGTCGACAGAAATCCGTGTGCCGACGCTGGGCGAAAGCGTTACCGAAGCAACCATCGGCCAGTGGTTCAAGAAGGTTGGCGACACCGTCAACGCCGATGAGCCCCTGGTTGAGCTTGAAACCGACAAGGTGACTATCGAGGTTCCGGCCCCCGCCGCAGGCGTCCTTGAAGCCATTGCTGCCAATCCCGGTGACACCGTTGATGTGAACGCGCTGCTCGGCGTCATCGCTGCCGGCGCTGGCGCCGCTGCCTCGGCTCCTGCTGCGGCCCCCGCCGCAGCGCCGACCCCGGCCAAGGCTGAAGTGCCTGCCGCCAACGCTGCCGGTCCCGAGCCGATCCAGGCCACCGACCGCGCTCCGGCTCCCTCGGCCCAGAAGCTGATTTCCGAGAACGGTCTTGAAGCCGGCAATATCGCCGGTTCGGGCAAGTCCGGTCAGGTTCTCAAGGAAGACGTGCTCTCGGCTCTGGCTCGTCCGGCCGCTCCGGCTCCCACCGCTGCTCCGGCTCCGGCCGCAGCGCCCGCTCCTGCTGCGAAGCCTGCCGCTCCGCGTGCCCCGACCGCTGCAGGCGATGCCGAGCGCGAAGAACGCGTCAAGATGACCCGTCTGCGCCAGACCATCGCTCGTCGCCTCAAGGACGCGCAGAACACCGCTGCCATGCTCACCACTTTCAACGAAGTGGACATGAAGCCGGTCATGGACCTGCGCAATTCCTACAAGGAACTGTTCGAGAAGAAGCATGGCGTGAAGCTGGGCTTCATGGGCTTCTTTGCCAAGGCCGTCGTCCACGCCCTCAAGGAAATTCCGGCCGTCAACGCCGAGATCGATGGCGATGACCTGATCTACAAGCAGTATGCCCACCTTGGCGTCGCCGTTGGTACAGACAAGGGCCTCGTCGTCCCGGTCGTGCGCAATGCCGACCAGATGAGCATTGCCGAGATCGAAAAGGAAATCGGCAACCTCGGCAAGAAGGCTCGCGACGGTCAGCTGTCGATGGCCGACATGCAGGGCGGCACCTTCACCATCTCCAACGGTGGTGTCTATGGTTCGCTGATGTCGACCCCGATCCTCAACGCACCGCAGTCGGGTATCCTCGGCATGCACAAGATCCAGGAACGCCCGGTCGTCGTCGGCGGCCAGATCGTCATCCGCCCGATGATGTATCTCGCGCTCTCCTACGATCACCGCATCGTCGATGGTAAGGAAGCGGTCACCTTCCTCGTCCGCGTCAAGGAAAGCCTTGAGGCTCCCGAGCGGCTGGTCCTCGACCTGTAAGACGTCTCCCTTCACGAATTTCATGAAAAGGCCCGCTTCGGCGGGCCTTTTTACGTGAGCTAACCAAAGCGTGTTGTGGGTGGTGCTCGACGTTAGCAGTCTGTTAGCGCATACACCCCTTAAGCATAGAGCTGTCGTATCATTGTCATATCCACCGGAGATGTGGTTTTGCGTTCCTGTCTGGCCCTGGTCGTTTCCCTGCTGAGCCTGGTTGTCCCCGCTCATGCCCAGGAAAATTCCGCCGCCAATAGCCAGCTCATCGGCGAGCTCATGGCCTTTCACGGCTCGCAGGCCATCGTGCAGGTGATGACCACGCATTGCTACGAAACCACCGGCCTAGACGGTGCCTACAAAACCGCCGCAGACAATTGGTATCTCAGGAATATCGGCTTTCTCGATCTCGCCGATCGCGTCATCGTCAGCCTTGGCGGCGCAGCCGAAGGCCAGCAGCGGGCGGCCGAAACCTATGGCGGTTCGCAGATCATGAGCGCCTACAATCAGGCTGCTGACAAGAACAGCTTCTGCCGGGCTTTCCTCGAACAGGTCGACTCCGGCGCGCTCGATATCAACAATCAGCTCCCCGCGCCGCTGAAGCGCGCCCAGGAAATCGCTTCCTCCTGATCTTGCCTTGGCCAATGGCTCGCCTAAACTCCTCTGAGGGCAGGGGGATTGGGCATGCGCTGGCTTGCGGTATTCGTCACTTTATTGGGTTCTACGTCGGCCATGGCGGCGCCAGATTGCACGTTTGAGCAAGCGATCTACACGCAGCCTGACGGACGGCAGTTGCAGTTCCAGCCGGTTCCGCGCGACGCGCCCGCGAACCAGACCGCGTCCTTCATTCTCACCCTCAGGGCCGGCCAGGAGCTGACTGGCGCGATCATGTGGCCCAACGGCTATTCCACGCCACTCTGGAGCGCCGAGGGGCCATGTGCCCCGGACGACAAGGAAATTTGTCAGTTCGGCCAAGAGGAAAACAACACGACCTATGTTCTTGGCGACGCTGGTATCGAGCGCTTGCCGCAGGAGATGGGCGGAACGCCGGCTCGACAGGTGCTGCTTCCCCGGTTGAGTTCAAGTCTCTGGTATTCCTTTTATCGCGACTCCGAATTCGACCTCGACGAGGATTCTGGCGACGTCTTCACCTTTTCGGGCTGCGCAAACTGATCTGACCGCCCCGGCGTTTCGTTTTCAGAACTGTCTATCGAGGATTTGCACATGAGCACCGAACTGACGCTTCTGATCTGGAGCGCCGTGCTGGCGCTGGGATATGTCGTTGTGCAATCAACGGCTTACCGGCTCGACTACGGTATCGTCTTTGCCGGCACGCAGCGCGACAACGAGCGCCCGCCCAACAAATGGGCTGCCCGGGGCAACAAGGCGCTGCGCAATTTTCTTGAGACCTATGCCATTTTCATTGCACTCGCGGTCGCGACAGAAATTGCCGGTCGATCTGATGGCCTGACCCAGTGGGGTGCGCAGATCTGGTTCTGGGCCCGCTGGGCATACCTCCCCGCCTATTTCATCGACATCCCGTTCCTCCGCTCCGGCATCTGGACCGTCTCGATGATCGGTCTCGTCATGCTTTTCGTCGGCGTCGCCTTTTAGGATAGGGGGCCTTGCCGGGCGCCGCATTGCCGCCCGGCAGCCAGTGGTGTAACGCTTGCCGCGCTTAACCTTGCGGTGCAATCATGGATTTTCCCTGGCTCGAATTTGCAGGCCTCATGCTGGCCTTCGGCATCAATGCGGTCATTCCCGGCGCCGATTTCGCCATGGTGCTGCGACAGTCGGTGGTGCACAACCGCCGCGCCGCGCTCTTCACCTCTGCAGGCATAGCGACATCGATCCTCGTTCACGGCACCTATACGCTGCTTGGCGTCGGTGTGATCGTCGGGCAGTCACTGCTTTTGTTCAACATCTTGAAGTGGTTGGGCGCGGCCTATCTGGTCTGGCTGGCCATCGCTGCGCTCCGCAGCCCGCCGCCGCAGCCGCCGACCGAGATGGACGCTGCCGGTGCGCGTCGCGGCGATATGGCCGCGTTTGCGCTGGGGTTCCTGACCAATCTGCTCAATCCAAAAGCGGTGCTCTTCTTCCTCGCGCTCTTTACGTCGCTGGTCTCCATTCACACGCCGGGCGAAATAAAAGTTATCTACGTGGGCAGCATGAGCCTTATGCTTTTTACCTGGTTCGCATTGGTGTCGGTTTTCTTTACGACCCCTTCGGTGCGACAGGGCTTTTTCCGAGTCGGCCGGTGGTTTAATCGGGTGACCGGCATTACATTCCTGGCGTTGGCCGTTCGCGTCGCGCTGGCACAGCAGCGCTAAACTTTTCTGAGGCTTTGAAATCATGGCAGACCAATTCGACCTAGTAGTTATCGGCTCCGGCCCCGGCGGCTATGTGGGCGCCATTCGCGCCGCGCAGCTCGGGCTCAAGGTTGCCGTGGTCGAGAAGTGGCCGACGCTGGGCGGCACCTGCCTCAATATCGGCTGCATTCCCTCCAAGGCGCTGCTGCACGCGTCCGAGCTGTTCGAAGAAGCCGGCCACAGCTTTAAGACGCTCGGCATCGACATCTCGACGCCGGTTCTGAACCTGCCGCAGATGATGAACCACAAGGCTGACGTGGTCGCTTCTAACGTGGGTGGTGTCGACTACCTGTTCAAGAAGAACAAGATCACCGTTTTCCGCGGCATCGGTTCCATCCCGGCTGCCGGCAAGGTGCTGGTGACGCCGCAGTCTGGTCCGCAGACCGAAGTTCTGACCAAGAACATCGTCATCGCGACCGGTTCGGTTTCGACCAACCTGCCGGGCATCGAGATCGACGAAAAGACCGTTGTCACCTCGACGGGCGCACTGACGCTCGACAAGGTGCCGGCGCGTCTCCTCGTCATCGGTGCTGGCGTGATCGGGCTCGAGTTGGGTTCGGTCTGGGCTCGCCTTGGCTCGCAAGTCACCGTCGTCGAATATCTCGACCGTATCCTGCCCGGCATGGACAGCGAAGTTGCCCGCCAGTTCCAGCGCATGCTGCAGAAGCAGGGCATGGAATTCAAGCTGTCGAGCAAGGTGGCTGGCGTCGACAAGCAGGAAGACGGCTCCCTCAAGGTGCGCGTCGAGCCTGCCAAGGGCGGCGAAGTCGAACTGATCGACGCCGACGTGGCGCTGGTCGCCATCGGCCGTAAGCCGTTTACCGAGGGCCTTGGTCTGGAAATCGCCGGTGTCGCTCTCGACGAGCGCGGTCGCGTGAGCGTCGATGGCCACTACAAGACCTCGGTCGACGGCATTTACGCCATCGGCGACGTGATTGCCGGTCCGATGCTGGCGCACAAGGCCGAAGACGAAGGCATTGCCGTTGCCGAAATCCTGGCTGGTCAAGCCGGCCATGTGAACTACGCCGCTATCCCGTCGGTCGTTTACACCAATCCGGAAGTCGCTTCGGTCGGCAAGACCGAGGACGAACTGAAGGCTGCTGGCGTGAACTACAAGATCGGCAAGTTCCCCTTTACCGCCAATGGCCGTGCCAAGGCGATGCTGGCGACGCAGGGCTTTGTGAAGATCCTCGCGGATGTCGAAACCGACCGCGTGCTCGGCGCGCATATCGTTGGCAAGAATGCCGGCGAGATGATCCACGAGCTGGTGACGCTGATGGAATTCTCCGGCGCTGCCGAAGATCTTGCACGCACTACGCATGCTCACCCGACCCTGTCGGAAGCCGTGCGCGAAGCCGCACTCGCGCTGGGCGATGGGGCGATCCACATCTAAGGTCGAGGCCTCACCTCCGGGTCATTCCCGCGAAAGCGGGAATCCTTGGCAGGTGAGGGAGATCCCCGCTTTCGCGGGAATGACGCTGCGACAGTTGAACTTAATAAGGCGCCGCCAATCGCGGCGCCTTCTTCGTCTCTCAAAAGTCATCATACAACATACGGAGAATTGTATGTTGACTTGTCATTTGTACTTCCATACCAGTTCTAACCGTGGCGCTGGCTCATGCAAGAGGTGGCGTCGAGGGGCCGGCTTGATCGGCCAGGCATGCGCGGTTCGTGGAGGAGCCGCTCGTGTTGGATCTTGGGAGGACACCAATGTTTCATCTGCCAAAGATGGCGGCTCTGGCCGTCGTCGCGACTTCGCTTATGGTTTCGGCCGCCAGCGCCCAGACGGTGCTGCGCTCTTCCGATACGCACCCCGATGGCTATCCGACCGTTGAAGCGGTCAAGAAGTTTGGCGAACTGTTAAGCGCCAAGACCGATGGCCGCTATTCGGTTGAGGTTTTCCACTCGGCCCAGCTCGGCCAGGAAGCCGACACGATCGAACAGACCCAGTTCGGCGTGATCGACATGAACCGCATCTCGATCGGCGCCTTCGGTACGCAGGTGCCGGAAGCCACCGTAACCCAGCTGCCCTATATTTTCCGGTCTGCCGACCACTTCCACAATGTGCTCGATGGCCCGATCGGTGAGGAAATCCTCAAGGCTTTCGACGCCGTCGATGTCGTGGCTCTCGCCTTCTACGATGGCGGCGCTCGTTCGTTCTACAATAGCGAAAAGCCGATCACTTCGCCCGAGGACATGGCAGGGCTGAAGTTCCGCGTCATGCAGTCGGACATTTTCGTCGACATGGTTGGTGCCCTTGGCGCCAACGCGACGCCGATGCCTTATGGCGAAGTCTACTCGGCCATTCAGACCGGTGTCATCGAAGGCGCTGAGAACAACTATCCGAGCTATGACACAGCCGGCCATGCCGAAGTCGCCAAGTACTACTCGCTCGACGAGCACCTGATGGTGCCGGAAGTTCTGGTGATCTCCAAGGTCGTCTGGGACGGTCTGACGCCTGAAGATCAGGCGCTGTTCCGCGAGGCTGCCAAGGAATCCGTTGCTGCGCAGCGCGAATTCTGGGCTGCCAAGGAAGTCGAATCCAAGGCTGCCGTGGAAGCTCTCGGCGCCACGATCAACGAAGTCGACAAGGCGCCGTTCATCGAAGCGATGAAGCCCGTCTACGAAAAGTATGTCACCGATCCCAAGCTGCAGGATCTCGTGGCCCGCATCCAGGCCACTGAAGGCTGACTTGAGCCGGGCCGGTCTTCGGACCGGCCCGCGCCGCTTGGGAGTTCATGCTCATGAGAGATCGGCTGTTAAAGGTCAGCAGCGCCTTGCGGATGCTATCCGATGCCTCGCTCTGGATCGCCGGCATTGGTCTTGTCGCCATGACGGCGATCGTCGCCTACCAAGTCTATATGCGTTTTGTCGTCAACGCCTCGCCGCCCTGGACCGAGTCCGGCTCGATCATGATCATGAGCTGGTTCATTTTCCTCGGCGCCGCCGTTGGCGTGCGGGAAAATTTCCATATGGGCTTTGACGTCCTGCTCTACTTCTTGCCGCCTGCCGGCAAACCCTGGCTGCGTGCCGTCAGCGATTTGGCCATTCTCGCTTTTGCCGCTGGCATGGTGTTATACGGCGGCGAACTGGCCCTGCGCGGCTGGAGCGTGCGCATACCGGTTCTCGGCCTGCCGCAGACCTTTACCTATCTTCCCATCGTGATTTCGGGCGTCCTGATGTGCCTGTTTTCGCTCGAGCGCATCCTGTTGCGTGCCGCTGGCGAGAATGTGGACGAGGTCGAAGCCGATGCCACGATGACGGCGGACTGAGGACATCATGGAATACTGGATTCTTTTCGGCGTTTTCACGCTGCTCATGCTGGTCGGCACGCCCATCGCCTTTTGCCTCGGCATCGCCAGCTTTGCCACGGTTCTCTATATCGGCCGCCCGGCCATCGTGGTGTTCCAGCAGCTTAATTCAGGCGTTTCGGCATTTACGTTGATGGCCATTCCCTTCTTCATCTTTGCCGGGGACCTGATGATGCGCGGGGGCATCGCCGCCCGCATCATCCAGTTCGCCGGTTCGCTCATTGGCCATGTGCGCGGCGGGTTGGGCCAGGTCAATGTGGCCGCCTCGACCCTTTTTGGCGGTATCTCCGGCTCGGCCGTGGCAGAGGCTGCGGCGGTTGGCGGGATCATGATCCCGCAGATGAAAGCGCGCGGATATGGCGCCGACTATGCAGTCAACGTCACCTCCATGGCGGCGCTGATCGCGCTGCTGCTGCCACCCAGCCACAATATGATCATTTATTCGCTCTCGGGCGGCGGGCGCATCTCGATTGCCGACCTTTTTACGGCGGGCATCATTCCGGGCCTGCTGCTGGCGGCAGCGCTGATGATCACAGCCTATTTCGTCGCCGTGAAACGCGGCTATCCCACCGAGCCGTTTCCTGGTTTCGGCAAGGCGTTTCAGTACTTCCTGATCTCCATACCCGGCCTCATGCTGATCGGCATCATTTTCGGCGGCGTGCGGTCCGGTATTTTCACGGCGACTGAAAGCTCATGCATCGCGGTGCTTTATGCCTTCCTCGTGACGCTTGTCGTCTACCGTTCGATGGGTTGGTGCGAGTTCGTGCATTGTGTGACGGGGGCGGTTCGAACCACTTCGATGGTGCTGTTCATCATCGGTGCCGCTGCGTCCTTCGGATGGCTGATGGCCTATCTCAAGGTGGCGCCGATCCTGACGGAGGCGATCTCGCAGTTGACCACCGACCCATTGATGGTCTTGCTGCTGATCAATGTCATGCTGCTGCTCTTGGGCACATTCATGGATATGGGGCCGCTGATCGTCATTACCACGCCGATCTTCCTGCCCATGGTTTCGGCCTTTGGCGTCGATCCCGTGCATTTTGGCGTGATCATGATCCTCAACCTCGGTATCGGCCTCAATACGCCGCCGCTGGGTCCGGTGCAGTTCGTTGCGGCGGCGGTGGCCAAGATATCGGTCTGGGACGCCATGAAGAGTGTGTGGCCGTTCTACGGGGCCGGTCTCGTCGTACTAGGGCTCGTCACCTATATTCCCGCGCTCTCACTCTGGCTGCCGAGCCTCTTCCGGTAACGCATCATGTCACTCGTCGATATCCCCATCCCGGCCCGGAAACCGAAACTCGCTGAAATGGTTGTCGATGCGCTGCGCAAGCGCATCGGGGCTGGCGAGTTCGGGCCGGGCGAAAAACTCCCCACGGAAAGCCAGCTTACCGTGCATTTCGGAGTGAGCCGGACCGTTGTGCGCGAGGCCATTGCGGCCCTGGCCGCCGATGGCACGGTGCAGCCGCGGCAGGGGGCGGGGGTGTTCGTGATGGCGAATGCCGCCAGCGCTTTCACCGCGATCGGCGGGGAGACTTCCAACAAGATTTCGGTGGCGCTCAACGTGCTCGAAGTGCGCATGGGCATCGAGATCGAATCCGCTGGTTTGGCGGCGATGCGGCGCAGCACCAGTCAGGATGCGGCCATCCATGAGGCCTGGAACGAATTTGGGCGCTTGCTGAAGCAGGGCAATCCGACGGGCAAGACGGACTTTGCCTTCCACCGGGCGGTCGCCGCGGCAACCAACAATCCCTTCTATATCGAAGTGCTGGATGCGCTGGGGAGCCGGACCATTCCCTGCGATGTCGCTTCGCCCTGGGGCACGGAGAGCGTGCTGACCTATGACTATCAGGCAGGCCTCCACGAAGAGCACAAGCGTATCATGCTGGCCATCTCTAGCCAGAATGCCGATGGCGCGCGGGAGGCGATGCGCGAGCATCTCTCGCGTAGCCAGGATCGATACCGCGCCCGTCTCGCCGAGCAGAGCGGCGAACACTGAATTGCCAACTCCAATATATTTGCCGGAGAAACCATGAGCACCGAATTCGATATCCGTTTTGCCATCGATCCCGCCGGGGCTGCCGGCATGGGCACGGCGGAGCTGCGCGAGAATTTTCTGATCGATGATCTCTTTGCCGATGGCGCGGTGCGCTGGACCTATACGCATTATGACCGGATGGCGGTTGGCGGCGCGGTGCCGGGCGGTGGTGAACTGGTGCTCGAGGCGATCAAGCCGACGGGCACGGCTAATTTTCTTGATCGTCGCGAACTGATTGCCGTCAATATCGGTGAGGCCGGCACGATTTCGGTTGATGGGACCCCGCATGCTGTCGGGCCGCGCGACATGCTCTATGTTGGGATGGGGTCAAAGGACGTGCGGTTTTCGGGCGCTGGCGCGAAATTCTATCTGCTGAGCGCTCCGGCCCATGCATCGCATCCGACGACGCTGCTGCAGCAATCGGGCGCGAAGCGGCTCGATATGGGCAGCGCCGAAACGGCAAACGAACGGTCGATCTTCCAGTACACGAACAGCCTCAAGAGCTGTCAGCTTGTGGTCGGCCTGACCCAGTTCGCTCCCGGTTCCGTGTGGAACACGATGCCGGCGCACGTGCATGACCGGCGCATGGAGGCCTATCTCTATTTCGACCTCAAGCCCGACGCGTTCGTCGTGCACCTTATGGGCGAGCCGGATGAGACGAGGCATATGATCGTCCGCAACGAGCAGGCCATTCTGTCGCCGCCGTGGTCGATCCACGCGGGCGCTGGTACGGGGTCATATACATTCATCTGGGCGATGGCCGGGGACAATATCGACTATACGGACGCCGAGAAGGTGGCGATGGAGGATCTGCGCTGATGGATCTCGGCGCATTCAGTCTTTCGGGCAAGACCGTGATGGTCACCGGCGCCAATACGGGCATCGGGCAGGGCATTGCTCTGTCCATTGGCCGGGCCGGTGGGCGGGTGATTGGGGTTGGTCGCTCGTCGATGGAAGAAACCGCTTCGCTGATGGCGGGGCAGGGTGCCGACTTTGCCGAGGTGCGGGCCGATCTTGGCTCGACCAAGGAGGCTCAGGCCATGTTCGACGCTGCATGGCAGCAGCATGGTCCTATAGATGGCCTCGTCAACAATGCCGGGATCATCAAGCGCGTCGATGCGGTGGATTTCACCGAGGCCGATTGGGATCAGGTGATGGACATCAATCTCAAGACGATGTTCTTCCTGGCGCAATCGCTGGGCCGCAAGGCCATTGCAGCCAACCGGCCGGCGCGGATCGTCAACATCGCTTCGATGCTGAGCTTTCAGGGCGGCATTCGCGTCGCAAGCTACACGGCGTCGAAGAGCGGCGTGCTCGGTATCACGCGGCTCCTCGCCAATGAGTGGGCGGCCAAGGGTATCAATGTGAACGTCATTGCGCCCGGGTACATCGAAACCAACAATACCGAGGCGCTGCGCAACGATCCTGATCGATCGGCGTCCATTCTCGGGCGCATTCCGGCAGGGCGCTGGGGCGTGCCGTCCGACATTGGCGATGCGGCTGTGTTTCTGCTCGCTCCCGCATCCAACTACATGCATGGCGCCGTCATCCCCGTTGATGGCGGCTGGCTCGCAAGGTGATTTCATGACTGAACAGAAGTTTTTCGCTCAAGCCGACGAAACCGAATGGACCGAACTGGCACCGGGCAATACGCGCCGCGTGCTGATCTACACCCCGGAGGTGATGCAGGTCGAATTCGGTTTCGAGAAGGGTGCCGTCGGTGCGCTCCATAGCCATCCGCATATCCAGGTGAGCTATGTCGCCGAGGGCAGCTTTGAGGTGACAATCGACGGCAAGACGCAGGTCGTGGGGCAGGGCGGCAGCTTTATCGTGCCGTCGGGTCTGGTCCACGGCGTCGTGGCGTTGGAAAAGGGCCGGTTGGTCGACGTGTTCACGCCGCACCGGGCGGATTTTTTGTAAGGGCTGTCCTTTCCTCGGTGTCATCTCCGCGAAAGCGGGGATCTTCGTTTTGAAACGGGGATTCCCGCTTTCGCGGGAATGACACGGTGGCTGGGGGTTCAGCTCAACTCCCGTAGCATCGCCTCGTAGGCCTCATCGTGCCGGCCGGCCCAATTGGGTTTGCCTGGCTCGGTGAGGCGACCGCGGCGGGGAGGTATAAAACTGTAGATGCCGCGCTCCGGCTCTTCCCGCCATTGCAGGTTGAAGGCGGCATACTTGGGGAAGAATTCCATATCGGAATAGGGCAGGTGATCGTGTACCCACCAGGCCATGGCTTCCCAGTCGCCGGTTCGCTCATAGTAGGGGATGAAGCGATTGACGATCACGCAGGCGGTAGCGCCCATGCGGCCCTTGGCATCGCGGCGATCCCAGATGTGGCCGGCAAAATTGCTGTCATTGCTGCCGCAATTGAGCTTGTTGATATTGCCGAAGTGATTGACCTCGGGCGAGCGGTAGGACGAGCGGACCGAGAGGCGGCCGAACTTTTCCTGCAGCGGTTCGAGCAGCTCTTCGCAGAGGCGTTTCCCCGCCGCTATTGCGAGATCGGGATCTTCGGGAATGTTCTGAAAACCGTTGATGACGGCGATCTCGGAATACAAAAAGTCGCGCATGAAGAAATTTTCGGAAAGGCGGACGCGGCCGAAGGTTTCGAGGGCACGGACGGTTTTCGGCTGGCGCATGGGACAAATCCTTCTCGGGTCTGGACGGCCAGTGGTGCTTCTGTAACGTGGCGACGACAACCCGGTTTCGACCTGCCGCCAGGATTCTTGCATGCTCACCATGATGTTTTACGTCGCGATCACAGCCGACGCGATGTCGGCGGCCCTCGCAGCCGGGCGACGCAACATGGACTGGTTCGGCGTCTGCCTCATCGCCTGCATCACGGCATTGGGTGGGGGCACGGCGCGCGATGTGTTTCTCGACCACTATCCGCTTTATTGGGTGCACAACCCCTATATTCTGGTGCTCTGCTGCTGCGCGGCGCTGCTCACCATAGCCACGGCGCGGGTGGTCCATCGGCTGCGCTGGCCATTCCTGCTGCTCGATGCGCTGGGCCTCGTGGTCTTCACGATCATCGGCTGCAATATTGCCATGGAAACGATGGAGCACCCGATCATCGTCATCGTGGCGGGCATGGTGACAGGGATCGTCGGCGGCATCATGCGCGACGTCTTGTGCCAGGACGTGCCGCTCGTCTTTCATGGCGAGCTCTATGCGACCGTCTCGATCGTGACAGGCATTGTGTATTTTCTCGGCAATAAGGCCGGCCTGCCTTCAGACTTGGTGGTGCTGATGGCCTTGGGTGTCGGCCTGCCGCTGCGCGTGCTGTCCATCATGTTCAAGTGGGAAATGCCGAAATTCGTCTTCGACCGGGAGATGCGGAAATGAGGCCGGTTCGGATCGTTCTGTCGCGGCGGGCGGGTTTCGATCTGCAAGCCATTTCCAAGGCAATCAATGGGCTGCCCGCCCACTCGGTGGCGCGGCCGGGACCTTGGGGAAATCCCTTCACCATCGATGCCGTGGCGGAAGAAACCGGCCTCGATCGGGCGGCGGCGCAAGTCGAGGCGGTAGCGCGGCATGGCCGGTGGATGCGGGGCGAGATCGAGGCGGATCGGCCGCGGCCATCGCGCGAAAAGATCCGTGCTGAACTTGCGGGCAAGAACCTTGCCTGCTGGTGCCGCGAGGGGACGCCTTGCCATGTGGAAACCCTCATAAAGCTGGCAAACGACTAGGGTTTTGGTGCGCGAAATGTGCTAGTGCTGATCTACCATACAAGAATGGAGTTTAGACTTGCGACAGACCTGGCGGTGGTTCGGCCCCAAGGACCTTTGCAGCATTGATGACATTACGCAGGTCGGTGCCGCCGGCGTCGTGAGTGCACTGCATCATGTGCCCAACGGCGTTGTCTGGACGCCGGAGGAGATCGCCAAGCGCTACAAAGAAATCGCCACGCGCAAGGACGGCACGCCGTCGGGTCTCACCTGGGACGTGGTGGAAAGCCTGCCGGTGAGCGAGGACATCAAGAAGCAGAAGGGCAATTGGCGCGAGCACATTGCCAATTACAAGATTTCCATGCGCAACCTCGCCGATAGCGGCATGGAAGTGATCTGCTACAATTTCATGCCGGTGCTCGATTGGACGCGCACCGATCTGCGCTGGACCGTGCCAAATGGCGGTTCGTGCATGCGCTTCGATATCAATGATTTCGCGGCTTTTGACATCTACATCCTGAAGCGCCCTGGCGCGGCGGCGGACTATACCAATGCCATTGCCGACGAGGCCGGGCGGCGGGTTGCGGCGATGAGCGAGGACGAGAAGAAGACGCTCGGCCGCAATGTGACGATGGGTCTGCCGGGCTCGACGGAATCCATGTCGCTCGAGGACGTGCAGGCGCATCTCGACGAATATGGCGCTATCAGCCGCGACCAGTTGCGGAAGCACTTTGTGCACTTCCTCGAAGAGGTGGTGCCGGAGGCAGAGAAGCTGGGCCTGCGGCTCTGCTGCCACCCCGATGATCCGCCGTTTGCACTGCTCGGGCTGCCGCGCATCATGTCGACGGAAGAGGACTACAAGTACATTCTCGATGCCGTCGAGAGCCCCAGCAATGGCATGACGCTCTGCTCGGGTTCGCTCGGCGCGCGGCCGGACAATGACCTGCCGGGGATGATGGAGCGCTTCGGGCCCAAGGTGCATTTCCTGCACCTGCGCAATGTGAAGCGCGACAATGACGATATCGTCGGCTCGTTCTTCGAGGCGGAGCATCTGGGTGGGGATACCGACATGGTGGCCCTGATTGCGGCGATCGTTCGCGAGGAGCGCCGGCGCAAGGCCGAGGGTCGCAAGGACGCAATCATCCCGATGCGTCCTGACCATGGGCAGGACATTCTCGACGATCTCGGGCGCCGGGCGCAGCCGGGCTATCCCACGATCGGCCGGATGAAGGGTCTTGCCGAATTGCGGGGGGTAATGACCGCTCTCGAGCATGGATCGGTTGGATTGTAGCAATCGGGTTCACGGCTCGTGAACGGGCCTCCGCCCACACTCGCCCGACGATTCGAGAAGGTGTGTGGGATGGGTGTTCGAGCAGCGATGCAGCGGGCGGTGACGTCGTTGCGGTCCGACCGGACCGGCAAGAGCTTGCCGACCGAAGCAAGCGATCCCATGCGTATTCTGGTCGTCAATGACGACCAGAACGTCCTTGATGTGGCTGAAAGGCTGCTGATCGGGGATGGCCATGTGCCTATCCTGACCGGCGCGCCGCAGGCTGCGCTGCAAATTGCGCGGTCCATGCGGCCGGGCGCGATTTTTCTCGACGTCCTGATGCCGGGTTTTGACGGCTGGGATCTGCTGGCAGCGCTCAAGGCGGACCCGGAGACCAGCGACATTCCGGTGCTGATGATCTGCATGCTGGGCGAGCGCCGCAAGGCGCTCGTGGCCGGAGCGGCAGGCGTTATTGCCAAGCCGCTCGATGCCGCAGGGGTGCGGGCCGCGATGGCCCGCCTTGCTGCCCGTCAGTCTTCGAGCAGGTAGCCCCCGGCGCGGCTGGGCAGAATGTCCTTGCCCACGATCTTGACGACGGCGGAACCGGCGACAGCGAACTTTGCCGAGGCGCGGGAGAGGATGAAGCCGCTGGTGCCGGCGTGGATTGGCGTGCGGGCGACAAAGGCTTCGGGACCATCCATGGCGATGAGGTCGGCGACGACGTCGCCGGCTTTCACTTCCTGACCCAGCTCGACGCGATAGGCGAGAAGGCCGGGTTTTGAGGTGCGCAGCACTTCGGTTGCTTCGAACGGTGTCGGACCAGGGGCCGACGTGACGGGCGCGGAAGGCGGCAGGTTGATCAGTCCGCGGCCGGCAAAGAAGTCGAAAAGACCCTGCGCGTCGAGCTTGCCCAGCGCATCGTGGGTGTCGGCCTGGCCACGATATTCGAGCGTGGCGGCTTCGCAGGCCATGGGAATGGCGGCGCCGGGATTGGCGCGCTGGGCCTTGCGGAAGAGATTGGGTAGGACCTCATCGAAAGAGCCGCCGCCGCTGTCTTCGGCGGTGAGGGTGGCGGCGACGCCCATGCGGTCGGCAAGGTCCTGCAGGCCCGGCATCAGGTCGGGTGAGGTGAAGATGTGCATGAGGCTTTCGTCGTCGCAATGGAGGTCGAGGACGATGTCGGCATCATGCGCGGATTTGAGGATGTGCAAGCGCAGCTTCTGTCCGGCGGTGACCGGGCTTTGGGCGTCGATCCAAGCGCCGACGGCGGCACGGATGGTTGCGACATTGGCCTTGGCGTCGGCACCGAGCTTGCCTTTTACGCTTTCGGCGATGGCCGGGTAGAGGTCGGGCCAGCGGCGGTTGAAATTGACGCCGGTTTCGAGGTCGTAGCGACCGATATGGCGGCGCAGCACGCGGGTGGCGAGACCCAGCGGATTGACCGAGGGGAAGAGCACGAAGCGGGCGCGCAGTTTTCCGGCGGCATCGGCGTCGCGCAGCGTGGGCAGGAGGTGGTGGATGGCCATGGTGCCGGGCTGTTCGTCGGCATGGAGAGCGGCCTGCAGGTGGACCTTGGTTTCCGCAGTATCTGGACCGATGGTGTACCAATAGAGCCGCGTGGTCTGGCCGGGGGCGTCGCCGGGAAGGTCGAGGTGGTGCTGGGCAAAGGTCATATGCGGATAACTCAGGCGAGACGGGCGAGCTTGTCGGCCATGGTCTGCGGTTTGTCGGTACGGGTCGAGAAATGCATAGTGCAGAAAATGCGCTCAACGCCAAGTTCGTGGAGGCGCTGGCAGCAGGCTTCGACTGCAGCGCTGACCTCGCTCATTTCGCCTTCGATATTGGTACCATTAGCGTGCATTTCATGGGTGAGGCCGGTGCCCGCCAGAATGTCGCGGACTTCCCTGATATAGGCGGAGACCGATGGCCCCATGCCCATGGGGACGATGCAGAGGTCGGCAATGATCTTCATGATCGCTCCTTGTCAGCGCATCCATTTGGGCCGGAAGCGCATGCGCGGTGGCGCCGGCATGTGGCGCATCAGGCGCTGATAGACGAGGCCGAAGAGGAAGAAAACCACCAGCGACACGGCGAGGAAATAGAGCGCTGCCACAGAGAAGTGCAGGAAGGCGTTGTAGTCGCGTTCGAACAGGGTTTTTGCCGTGATCATCAGGTCGGCCTGGGCTCCGACGACGGGCAGGGCGAAATAGACGATGGCCGTTGCGTGGAAGAGGAAGACCACTTCATTGGTATAGGCGGGCCAGGCGAGGCGGATGAGATTGGGCCAGACCACGCGGCGGAACTGCTGGCTGCGGGACATGCCATAAGCGCGGGCGGCTTCGACCTCGCCACGCGGCACGGCGCGCAGGGCGCCGTAGAAGATTTCGCCGGTATAGGCGGCAGTGTTCAGAACCAGCACCAGCGGCCCCATGAAGAGCGGGTGGAGCACGAAGCCGGAAATCCCGAGTGGCTTCCACACCGCGATATTGAGCGACAGCGCCAGGGAATAGAACATGAAGAACTGGATGAAGAGCGGCGAGCCGCGGAAGGCGTAGATGTATCCGCGGGTGAGGCGGTTGATGATCGGGTTGGGCGAGGCCTTGCCGAGGGCGAGGAAGACGGCCAGCACGAAGCCGATGGGGATCGAGGCCGCGGCAAAGTAGATGTTGAAGAGGACCGCCTGGGACATCAGGGCGAGATCGTTGAGGAAGGCCTGCATCAGACGCGCGCCTCGCTCAGAATGCCCTTGCCGGCCCGGCGCATGATTGCCTCGAAGGCGCGCTCGGAGAGCCAGGTGACGAGGATGTAGAAGACGAAGAGCACAAGGTAGTAGCGCCAGCGCCAATCCTCATGGACGAGGCCGACAGCGGGCAGGAAGTTGGGAGCGCCGAGGCGGTCGGCCCAGAGGACGATATCGGCGATCTGCAGCAGCGAGAGCAGGGAGGTTGCCTTGACGATCAGCATCCAGACATTGGAGAGGCCGGGCAGGGCATAGACCCACATCTGGCGGATCTGGATGCGCCAGAGCACCTGGCCGGGCGACATGCCGAAGGCGCGCGCGGCTTCAAGCTGACCATTGGGCACGGAGCGCAGGGCGCCGTGAATGACATTGGTGGCGAAGGCGCCATAGACGAGGCCGAGCGAAACGCTGGCAAGGATCAGATATTCGGTGGTGCCGAGGAACCAGTTGGCTTCCTTGCAGGGGGGCCAGGCTGCCGTCTGGGCAGCGATGGCTTCCGGCGAGCAAATCTGGCTGGCGACCAGCCACTCGACGCCCTGCTCGAAGGCGAGCGGAAAGAAGAGGAAGAAAAGCACGTCGGGCACGCCGCGGACGATGGACGAATAGAACGTGCCGATGAGGCGCAGCGGGAGAAAACGCGAATTCTTGAGGGTCGCGCCGAGGAGGCCGAAGACGACGGCCAGCGCACCGCCCATCAGGGCGGCGAAAATGGTGAACTGGAAGCTGGCATACCAGGTCAGATGCTTGCCGTTGGTCAGATAGCTGAACCAATAGGCGATGTCGTCGGTCATGTGGCTTGCACCAGTTCGGGAGGCGGGCGAGGGGCAGTTGGCTCCTCGCCCGGAAAAGCCTTATTCGGCGAAGTAGGGGCCGCGGCCTTCGAACCACTTGGCGATCAGCTCGTCGACGGTGCCGTCTGCCTTGAGGGCGGTCAGGGTTTCGTCGAGCTTGGCCTTGAGTTCGGTATCTTCCTTGCGCAGACCACCGCCGACGCCGTTGCCGATCAGGATGTCTTCGCCGACGAAGGCGATGGTGCCACCGGAGGCGGCAACGACGGGTTCGAGATAGGCGCCGTCAGCGAGGATGGTGTCGAGATTGCCGGCGGCGAGGTCAGCCATGGCCTGGTCGGCGGTGGCGAAGGTCACGACGGTATTGCCCGAAGCGTAGTTCTCTTCGGCATAGGCAGCCTGGATGGTGCCGCCCTGGACGCCAACGCGCTTGCCGGAGAGAGCGGCAAAGTCGATCTCGGTGCCGGCCATGGCAACGAACTTGGAGGGATCGGGCGGAAAATAGTTCTGGGTGAAGTCGATGGTTTCGAGGCGTTCGTCGGTGATCGACATGCCGGCCATGATCAGGTCGTAGTTGCCGGCGAGCAGGTTCGGGATGATGGAATCCCAATCGTTGATCAGCCATTCGCAGGTGAGGCCGGCCTTTTCGCAGATGGCATTGCCGAGGTCGATTTCGAAGCCGGCAGGCTTGCCGCTGTCATCGAGGAAGTTCCACGGCGCATAGGCGCCTTCGGTAGCGATGCGGATGGATTCCTGTGCCATGGCCGAACCGCCGAGGGCGAGTGCGGCGACCGCTGCCAGCATAATCTTCTTCATGTTGTCTCCGTTGCGTTTGACGTCGCATGTCTGCCCGGTTTGGCCGGGTCTGGATGGAGCCGCTAGCTGTGGCTGGCGGCGTTGAGGAACTGTTTGAGGCGGGCCGATTTGGTGGCGCCGAACACTTCGTCCGGCGTGCCTTCTTCCTCGATCTGGCCATGGTGGAGGAAAATCACCTTGTCCGAGACCGAGCGGGCGAATTCCATGTCATGGGTCACCAGCACCATGGAGCGGCCTTCGTCTGCCAGAACCTTGATGACGCGCAGGACTTCCACTTCAAGCTCGGGATCGAGAGCCGAGGTCGGCTCGTCGAAGAGCATGACGCGCGGATTGATGCAAAGGGCGCGGGCAATGGCGGCGCGCTGCTGCTGGCCACCGGAAAGCTGGGAGGGATAGGCGTCGGTCTTGGAGCCGATGCCGACCTTGTCGAGCATGGCGCGGGCTTCGGCCTCAACCTCGGCACGCTGGCGCCCCTGCACGACAAGCGGGGCTTCCATGACGTTTTCGAGAATCGTCATATGCGCCCAGAGATTGAACGACTGGAACACCATGCCGAGTTCGGAGCGGATGCGGCGGATCTGGGCTTCGTCGGCAATGTGCCGGTTCTGGCCGGTGCCGCGCAGCTTGATCGGTTCGCCGTCGATCAGCACGTCGCCGCCATCAGGCACTTCGAGCATGTTGATGCAGCGCAAAAGTGTCGATTTGCCGGAGCCGGACGAGCCGATGAGCGAAATAACTTCGCCTTCACGGGCCGAAAAGGAAATGCCTCTGAGGACCTCCAACGCGCCGAAGGACTTGTGCAAGTCCCGTAACTCTACAACCGGCGATGTCCCCGCCCGTGCGGGCCTAGCTTCGTGCATGCTCACCATGTCGCCCGGGATCGGGCGTTCCTGAACGGCAATTGCCTTTTTTTGAGGCTGGCAATTTTGACCGCCTCCAACAAAAGCAAATGGTGGGCATAAGGCAAGGGGAAAAAGCGATAGTGCCCAGCGCACTTGGCCTTGCGAGCGAATGCGGGCACAAGGCGGGGGTCGAAGCTAACGGGAAAACGCGCATGTTCTTTCTCGCGTCCAAAGTCTTCTGGTTGCTGGCCCAGCCCCTCAGTGTGGTCTTCCTGCTGATGCTGATCGCCATAGCGACACTTTTTTGGGGACGGCGGCGGCTGGCGGCGGCGGCACTTGTCCTTGGCCTGCTGATCCACGGAATAGTGAGCTTCTCCAATCTGGGCTATCTGATCATGCAGCCCCTGGAGGACCGCTTTGCCGTCCCGGCGCCGCCGCCCGAGAATGTCGATGCCATCATCATGCTGGGTGGCGCGACGCTGGAACGGCCGAGTTCCGCCCGGCAGATCACGGAACTCAACGATGCAGGCGATCGGCTGACGACGACGCTTTGGCTTGCCAAGAAGTATCCGGCTGCGAAGATCTTCATCAGTGGTGGCAGTGGAGCCCTGACGGATGAAGGAGAGGCGGAGGCAACGACGGCGGAACGTTTCTTTCTCGCCTTCGGAATTTCTCGGGATCGGCTGGTGCTTGAGGGAGCGTCGCGCAATACCGACGAGAATGTTGCCAATACCAAGGCGTTGCTGGGGGCGAACGCGGATGGAACGATCCTTCTCGTCACATCGGCATTTCACATGCCGCGGTCGGTCGGGATTTTCGAGAAAACAGGGCTGTCGGTCATCCCCTGGCCAACCGACTACCGTACGCCCGGCCAGCAGAGCTTCGGTTTTGACATCGCCAACCCCGTGCAGAACGTGAATGTCACCACGGCAGGGATCAAGGAGTGGGTTGGACTGCTGATCTACAACTGGACCGGCAAGACGAGCGACCTCTTCCCCGGACCATGAAAAAAGGCGGCCAGCTGGCCGCCTTTTTTCGTTCGTGCCTCTAAATCCTTAGGTCCGGCGGAAGAGGCCAATGACCAGCGACACCACGAGGAATGCCAGGAACAGGAAGAACAGAATCTGCGCGATGCCGGCAGAAGCGCCGGCAATACCGCCGAAGCCGAGCACGCCGGCGATCAGGGCGATGACGAGAAAGACGAGGGCATAATAGAGCATGGGTGCCTCCATGAGTTGTCTTGTCGAATAAACGTTGAACGACTTGGCAAGTTCCTGAAGGCAACAAAAAAGCCGGCAGAGCCGGCTTTTGAGTTTGCATGGGAGGATGGAGGATTACGCCGCAGCGCGGGAGCCATCTTCGAAGAACAGCGCCTGGCTGATCAGCGCCTTCACCATATCGGGATTGAAAGGCTTCGTCACGAGGAAGGTGGGTTCGGGACGTTCGCCCGTCAGGAGGCGTTCGGGGAACGCGGTGATGAAGATCACCGGCACCGAATGGGTGTTGAGGATATCATTGACCGCATCGATGCCCGAGCTGCCATCGGCGAGCTGGATGTCGGCCAGGATCATGCGCGGGTTGGTCTGGTTGAACAGCTTGATCGCCTCGGCATGGGTGCGGGCGATGCTGACTACCTTGTGGCCGAGGCTTTCCACCATCTGCTCGATATCCATGGCGATCAGCGGTTCGTCTTCGATGATCATGATTTCGGTCGCCACCTGACGCGAAATCTCATTCGAAGCCTCCTCAAGGAAGCTTGCGAACTCTGTGTCGCTGACATCAAGCACTTCGGCTGCCTGTGCATGGGTAAAGCCCTCGACAGCGACAAGCAGGAAGGCCTGGCGGGGGCGGGGCGACAGGTTGGCCAGGTTTCGCGCCGCGCGCTGCTCCCAGGCGAAGCTGGACGTAGGAGCCGGAATGTCGACGGAAGACGAGGTAAACAGCGCCGAGAAGAGCTTGTACAATGCAATCCGATCGCTAGACGCCTCCGGGAAGAGGGAAATGTCTGAGATCAGTGCTTCCAGCGTGGCTGCGACATAGGCGTCGCCAGACGTCTGCGACCCTGTAACCGCCCGGGAAAAACGCCGGAGGTAAGGCAGGTGCGGCGCGATCCGCGTGGACAATGACATATAGGAACTCCAGTGACGCTTAAGATCGTGACTTCACGAGTTGAGTAAATCGCCGCGCAAAAGAAAAGTTCCGTGGCCTTGGAACTATTTTTGACGAACGGAATTTCTGATCGGTAGCGGCAAGCCCCGGGAAGCTAGAGTTAGGGTATGACGAAAGATAATTTTGCGAGCCAACAGCGCATGCGGCTTCAGCCGGATGACGGACTGGGTCCAACTTCGGATATTGGTTCGCGGTTGCGGGCTCTGTATGGAGCCGTGCAAGAGGAGGGGGTTCCAGACCAACTCCTCGACCTATTGGAGAAGCTCGATAATGCCGAGCGGGCCCAGACCAAGCAGACATCGCAGGGCGGAGACTGATCGCATGGCGACCGAGACCCCCTCGTTCAAGCGAGAAATGCTGTCCACACTTCCGAGCCTGCGCGCTTTTGCCGTCTCCTTGACGGGTAAGCACGACAAGGCCGATGACCTCGTGCAGGACACTGTGATGAAGGCCTGGGCAAAGCAGTCCAGCTTTGAAATGGGCACCAATATCAAGGCCTGGCTCTTCACTATCCTCCGCAACGAATTCTACAGCCAGATGCGAAAGCGCGGCCGGGAAGTGCAGGATAGCGACGGTGCTTTCACCGAACGCCTTTCCGTGCATCCATCCCAATATGGCGCGATGGATCTGGAGGATTTCAAGAAAGCCCTGGCGGAGCTGCCGGACGACCAGCGCGAAGCCATCATTCTCATCGGTGCCTCGGGCTTTTCCTATGAAGAAGCCGCCGAGATTTGCGATTGCGCCGTGGGAACGATGAAGAGCCGCGTCAGCCGCGCACGATCGCGCCTGCAGGACATGCTCAAGGTGAGCGGAGAATCCGACTATGGTCCGGATGCTCTGTCGACGCAGGTTACGACGACCAATCACTCCTTCTGAGTCTCAAAAAGCTGGGCGATCACGGCGAGTGTGCGCTCGGAAGGCGCGGGTTTGAGCAGGATCGGGGTTCCCGTAAAGTTCAGGTGCTGCTGAAGATCGACATCTGCAGTCAGTCCGATCACGGGAACGCCCTTGCGCTGCAATTCGCCGACAAGCGCGATGTGCTCTGGCAGTTCCCGTTCGACTTCGACGATGGCGAGGGCACAGTTGGCCCAATCCTCGGCAAGCTCCCGGGCGTGACCCGGGTTCTGGGCGATGACGACCTTTCCGGGATCCAGTGGGTCCAGGGTATTTTGCAGATCAAGGGCAATGAGGTATTGAGCCTCGACGATCAGCACCGTGCGGCCAGAAAGCATAACACCTATCCGTGGTAAGGTAGCCTGCTTGTGGGCGCTGCCAAGGTTGGGTGTCATTTAAAAAAGACATGTCGTGGAACGGGTTTGGTGATCGGGCGTTGAGCAGCCACCAAGCCATGAACCGACTGGGACTTCCCATTGAGCCTCGTTCTTCCCAGCACCGGCCGTCGCGTGCCGTGCGAGCAATGTCCGTTGCGCGGCATGTCCGGTTTTCGGGATTTCACCGACCAGGAATTGCGCTTCGTTTCGTCCTTCAAACGCGGCGAGCTGGTGGCGGAAGCGGGCTCGACCATCCTCTCGGAAGGGGCGCACAGCCCCCACCTTTATACGGTGCTCTCGGGCTGGGCCTTTCGGTTCAAGACGCTGCCGGATGGGCGGCGGCAGATATTGAACTATCTGCTGCCGGGCGATCTATTGGGGCTGCAGGGCTCGATCATGGGGGAGATGGAGCATTCCGTAGAGGCGCTGACCACAGTGGTGCTCTGCGTCTTCCAGCGTGACAAGCTCGACAGTCTTTTCGAGGGCTATCCCGGCCTCGGCTTCGATGTGACGTGGCTTGCAGCTCGAGAAGAGCGGATGCTGGACGAACACCTCTTGAGCGTCGGGCGCCGGACGGCGGTGGAGCGCGCCGCCTATCTCCTCGCCTTTCTCCATAGCCGGGCCGAGGCGCTGGGGAAGATTTCCTACAAATCCCTCCACATCCCCGTCACGCAGCAGCACGTGGCCGACACGCTGGGCCTGTCGATCGTGCATACCAACAAGACACTCCGCAAACTGGCGGAGAGGGGCCTCATCCAGTGGCTCGACCGGAGCTGCGAGATCGTCGATGCAGAAGGGCTGCGCGCTCTTGCCGACTGGGAGAAACCGAAGGAGCGAAAACGCCCGCTGATATAGGGCCCAAGCCTCATTGCTGCCATTGCAGCATGGCAAGCGGTGGACATACCATAGGGGGCTGTCGGGCTTTTGGCGCGGGTCGGAAAGAGACGGTGTGGATGAGTGTCGTGGCACAACGAGCGGCGGGCGCACAGACGCCAGTTTTAGGACGGCGAACGGCAAGGCGCATTGCCATATGGGTGTCGCTCGTTCTGGTTTGTCTCGCGGCGGTCGTTTCGCTGCTGCTCATGCAGGGCATGGATCGTCAGCTTCGGGATATCACCGATACCTATGCGGTTCGCGACACAGCGCGGGAACTGGTCAATGTTATGAGCCAGGCTGAAGCCAGCCAACGCGGCTATGTGCTGACCCGCGATACGCAATTTCTTGAGCCCTATCATGCCGCGGCCGCCCAGGTTGATAGCTATGTGCAGACCTTGCTGGAAATGACGGCGGATGATGCGGCCCAGGCGGAGCGGGTGCGCTCCATCACGGGAGACATCGCCGGCAAGATGGCCGAAATGGCGCGCACCGTCGAACTGGTTGCCACAGCGCGGCAGGACGAAGCACAGAGCCTGATCGAGACTGGCATGGGCGCGCGCCTGATGAGCGAAGTGCGTGCCACGCTTGAAGATTTCATTGCCGAAGAGAACCAGAAGCTCGCCTTGCGCAACGAGGGGATCGACCGATCCCGTGTCTGGCTCGTCGGCACGATCATAGCGGCGCTCGCAGCGGCCGTCTGTCTTGCCTATGCCCTGATGGCTCGGACGCAGAAACAGGTCAGCGCTATGGCCCAGCGTCATCGCGGCCTTATCAATCAGAATGAAGCGCTGGAGGCCGAGATCGCCGAGCGCACCCGTGCGATCGAGGAGGCGCGGGCGCATGCCGAGCGCGAACGGCAGCGTGTCGAAGCCCTGCTGCAGGACACCAGCCACCGGATCGGCAATTCGCTGGCGACGGTTTCTTCGCTACTGGCGCTGCAGCTCATGCGCACCCGTTCCGCCGAGGTGCGCACGGCGCTCGAAGCGGCTCGGCTGCGTGTCCATGCCATTGCCTCCGCCCATCGCCGCCTGCGCCTGGGGGACGATATGGAATCGGCCAGTGCCGATGAATTTCTGAGTGCGGTGTTGGAAGACATTGCGACGACCCAGACCGATTCCGGGCGCATTGCCATCGAAGGCAAGATCGAGAGCATCGAGGTCAGCGCGCGTGATGCGACGACGCTCGGCATTCTGGTCGGCGAGTTTGTGACCAATGCTCTCAAGCATGGTTTTCCTGATGGCCGCCGGGGCCGCGTCGAAGTGGCGCTGTTTCGCGACGAAGCGGGCGTGCCGACGCTGAAGGTCTCGGATAATGGTGTCGGCCTGCCGGAGGGACAAGATGAAGGCGGGCTCGGGTCGGTGATCATCCGTCAGCTCTCGGGCCAGTTCGGCGGTGAACCTGTCTATTCGAGCGTTCCGGGTGAAGGCGTCAGCATCTCCGTTTCCTTGCCCGCGCTCGACCGAACGCCGGCTCCACCCAGCCAGTCGGCCATGGAGTGAATCATATGCGCGTTGCCGCAATTCTCAATCGCGACAGCGGCACCTTGCGCACCATGGATCTCGACGCATTCTGCGCCGAGGCCATGGCCGTGTTTGCCGAGGCCGGGCACGAGTTGCAGTGCCATGTGGTCAGCGGCAGCGACGTGCTCGCCACGATCGAGCGGTTTTCGGTCGATCCCGATGTCGACGCCATGATCGCTGCGGGTGGGGATGGCACCATTTCCTCGGCGGCCGCGATCGCGCACCGCACAGGCAAGGTGCTCGGCGTCCTGCCGGCCGGTACGATGAACCTATTTGCGCGCGCGCTCGGTGTGCCACCCGACATTCGCAGGGCGCTGCATGCGGTGGCTAAGGGGACGGTGGGGCAGGTTGATCTGGCGGCGGCCAATAACCAACCCTTCGTGCATCAGTTCGGCGTGGGCATTCACGCGCGTCTCGTGCGAATCCGCAATGGCATGGTCTATCGCAGCCGCGTCGGAAAGATGCTGGCGAGCCTGCGCGCCATTGCGGCGGCGGCGATCAATCCTCCTCGTTTCGAAGTCGAATTCGAGGATGGTTCGGGCCGCCAGAAGCGAATGTTGTCCGGCATCGCCGTTTCCAACAATCCGCTCGATGATGGTCCGGTGCCTGTGGCGCAGCGCCTCGATACCGGGCGGCTGGGGGTCTATTTTGCGGGTACGGTGACGACGGGCGAACTCATCAGTCTGGTCGTCGACGTGCTGGTCGGTCGCTGGCGGGCCAACCCGCAGGTTACTGAACTCGAAAGCGAAAGCCTTGTTCTTCACTTCCCAAAGCGCAAGCGGGAGGTGCATGCGGTGATCGATGGCGAATTGATCGAGCTTGAGCGCGATGTCGAACTCACCATTCTGCCGCTGGCGCTGTCGGTTATTTTCCCAGCGAAAGACGTCTAGAAACTCGTGGCGGCAAGCCGTCACGAGTCGGGCGCATCCTTCTCGCGCAGCAAGGCCAGGACCGTAAGGGCGGCCGCCGGAATGCCCAGGCGAACCAGCATGGGCGAACGGGTGAGAAGGGGGAGCGCGGTGAGCGCGGCGGTCGTCAGGAAGGCGCCTGCATCGCTGGCGCGACGACGTTCGGCAAGGCGCTTGCGGCGCCGGCTTTCGCTGATGGCCAAGCCGATATAGACGATGAGCGCCAAAGCGAGGAAAGAGCCGGCAAGGATCAATGCGGCCGTGAGGGGCCCCATGGCGTTAATAAGCGCGATATAACCGGCAGTGATGAGGAAGCCAAAGCCGATCACTGCGCAGACGAGAATCAACGCATAGACGATCGCCAGACCCTTAACGCGTTGGCTGAGCCCCTCGACCTCCAGGCCGAGGAGCCCCGCAAGAGGCATCAACAGACCAAGCATCAGCGCGTCAGCAGGGCCAGAACGAAGCCAATGCCGAGAGCGGTCGCGACCGCCGTCAGAGGCTTTTCGCGGATCGTGTCCTTGAGCTGCTGCTCGTATTCTCCAGCCTGATCCTGCGCCTCCTCGACCATGTGCTGGCCACGACGCTTGAGGTGGCGGAACTCGGCTTCCGCAATGTCGCGCACTTCGCCCGCTTTTTCGCCTGTCAGCTTGCGCAGGGTTTCGGTGATGGACTTGAGGTCGGACTGGAGTTGGGCGACCTGTGCCTCAAGCTCCTGCTCGCGCGTTTTGGTGGCGGGGCGGCGGGAACTTGCACTGCTGCCACTCTTGCGGGTCGTGGTGGGAGCCATATCAGTCGTCGAAGCCATGGGTACACTCCTGTTTTGTGAACGGAAAACGCCTGACACGGCAGGCGGTTCCGCTGGAATTGCCGATGAAAGAGAAAGCCCCGATGCACTTGTGCACCGGGGCGAGGGGGCGAACCGAAAGGGGGGCGTCTGTCGGTTCGCAGGGGCACGAAACGCCTAGAGCGCGTGCCTTTATTGCGGTGATGCTAGACCCGTCCCATCAGGACCAGGATGAGCACCACGATGAGGACAACACCCAGAATGCCGGACGGGAAATAGCCGAAGCCGCGGGAATAACCCCAGCTCGGCAAGGCGCCGATCAGCAGAAGGATCAGGATGATGATGAGGATGGTACCGAGTGTCATGAAACTATCTCGACTTTTTTATCTGGCCCTATCTTCAAGCTTGGGGCGGGCCGATTGTTGTTGTCTTTGTGGGGCAGGCTAGAGCAGGGCAACAAGCAGCGCGGTAGCTGCCGCCAGGATCAGCGCCGCGGGAAATAGGGCCCGGGCGACGTCGCCAAAATGGGGGGAACTGTCGTAGACCTCGTTTGACCACACTGCGGTCGAGCGGCCTGCATGTTCGAGGGCTCTGATTTCAGCCTGCGTCATCTGTGCCTCCAACACTCCGCAAGTAGCGGAGTTCTCAGTCAAATTGCCCGTCGCGGGCGGCATGACAGACAAACGGCGAGGTGCAGATTTGGTTCCAGCGGTGCGAACGCGGGGCTATTCGACCTTGATGACGTCGACGGACTGGCGCGTTTCGTGCGAGCCGTGGGTGCGCAGCACGCCGACGATGGGCGAGATATCGGCATAGTCACGGCCGTGGCCGATGGAGATATGGTCGCCACCGGCGATCATGGCGTTGGTGGGGTCGAATTCGACCCAGCCGGTGTGGGCGCCACACCAGACGCGCACCCAGGCATGCATGGCATCGGCGCCTTCGAGGCGTGCCTGCCCTGCTGGCGGAATGGTGCGGAGAAATCCGGAGACATAGCCGGCCGGAATGCCCATGCCGCGCAGCCCCGAGATCATGACGTGGGCAAAGTCCTGGCATACGCCCTTCTTGAGATTGAAGGCTTCCGCCGGCTTGGTTTCGACGTCGGTGGCCTTCGGGTCGTATTCGAAGTCCTTATGAATGGCGAGGCAGAGCGCCATGGCCTTGGCGAGAACGGTTTCAGCCTCCGCAGTCTCGTTCTCGGCATATTCGGTGATATCGGGCACGATCTGCACGCGAGGCGAGGCGGCAAGGAAGTGCTGGGGACTATCAGCCTCGACCGACCAATAGCGAGCCACCTCGAGCCCGAGCTGGTCGAGCGAAGCCGAAAGGTCGGCAGGCTGCCCGAGATCGTCCACCTGAACCCGCGCGGCCAGCCGGACTTCGAGCTTTTCATGCGGCTCGACGAAGGTGACGTCGCTGACCGTATTGCCGAAGAAATCGACGAAACTGGTCAGGCGATGCGGCTTTGGCGAGAAGGACAGGGACGAGGCGACAACCCGCTGCACGCCCGGCACGGTGGTGGGGGCGACGCGAATATGATGACGCCCGCCGTGGACGGGCGCGTCGTAGTCGTAGGTCAGGGTCAGGCGAACATCGTAGAGCATGGTTCAGGTAAAATAGTGCGCGGCGATGAGGCTGGCTAGGAGGCCGATTTCGCTGGAGATTTCGTCCAGCTTGTCCGGCGTCATGGTTTCGGGCTCGGCCGTGATGAGGCGCGTCTGCAATTGCAGGGCGGCCTTGGCGACGCTCGAAAGCTGGCCATCGCGAATGCCGCCGGGCAGGGTTTCGAGCTGGGTGCGCAGTTCGGTAAGCTGGAAGAGGACCGAGCGCGGATTGAGCGGATCGAGGACCAAGAGGTCGATGGCGCTTTGCGTGCCAGCGGTCACCGAATAGCGGCGGCGGTGCGACATGACGCTGTCGCCGATCTCCAGCAGCATTTCGAGCGAACCGTCGGGTGCATCTTCGCCGGTCAGCCAGCCAGTGATGCGCGCGATCTGGATAGCGCGTTCCAGACGGCGGCCGATTTCGAGGAAGCGCCAGCCGGCAAAGCGGTACATGTTTTCGTGCACGAGGCCGGAAAAGCCCGCCAGCTTGCGCAGCAAGACGGTCATGGCGCGAGTGGCGTCGTCGCCGGTGCGGATGCGGGTGGCGAAGCGCTGCGCGGTCTTTTGCAGATCGTTGAGCGCCAACCAGCCATCGGGCGAGAAGCGGTCGCGGATCTGGCCGGCGCTGTGCACGGCGCTATCGATCGACATAAGAAGACCCTGCGGCATGGCCTCGGTGGCATCGACGTCGATGCTTTCGAGGAATTCGGCGCAGTGGGTGAGGATCGGCAGGTCGGGCTTTGATAGTTCGGCGAGGCGCGCGTTATAGGCGCGCAGGATGCGGACCGTCGCTTCGCAGCGCTCGGCATAGCGACCGAGCCAGATGAGATTGTCGGCGGCGCGGCTGGGCAGGCTGCCGGGCGAATTGCGCACGAGCCGGTCGCCTTCCTGCGGCAGCAGCGAAACCTGTTCGACCGGGGTGGAGGACACCACCCAGACGTCGGCTGCCTGGCCGCCGCGCTGCATGGCGAGGGCGGTGGTATCAGGCGTCGAGCCGACGCGGGCGAAACCGCCGGGCATGATGCTCCAGCCGTTCTCGGTGCGTGCCGCAAAGACGCGCAAGGTGATGGGGCGCGGTTCGAGTTTGCCTTCGGAATAGACCGGGGCGGTCGAGAGGCGCACGGGCTCCTGGCCGACGTAGTCGCGGCCGTGGGTGGCAATACGATCCCTAAGCTGGGACTTTTGGGCCGGGGTCATGCTGGCGCCGAGTGCGGTTCCGCGCAGATCGTCGAAGGGCAGGGTGGTGGCGAAGGCCGGCCCGATCATCAGGTCATCGAAATTGTCTAGGACATATTCGCGTTCGGCTGCCTGGCCGCACCACCAGGTGGCAATTTCAGGCAGTTCGAGGCCGGTGCTGAGCAGGTGCTTGCACAGCCGCGGCATGAAAGCGGCGAGGGCGCGGGTTTCGAGAATGCCGGTGCCAAGGGCGTTGATCATGGAAATGGAACCCGAACGCACGGCCTCGACCATGCCGGGGGTGCCGATGCGGCTGTCGTAGCGCAGTTCCAGAGGGTCGACGAAGCTGGCATCCATGCGGCGCCAGAGGACGCTGACGGGCTTTAGCCCAGCCACGGTGCGCACCATGACCTGGCCGTCCTCGACGACGAGGTCTTCACCCTCAAGCAGCATGAGCCCGAGATAGCGGGCGATATAGGCGTGTTCGAAATAGGTTTCGTTGAGCTGGCCGGGCGTGAGAATGCCGACGCGGCCGCCGTCGCGCTTGGCCTGGACGAAGAGGTGATCGCGGAAATCGCGGAAGAAACCAGCGAGACGCTGGATGTTCATCTCGCCATAGACATCGGACAGGGCGCGCGTGGTGGCGACGCGGTTTTCAAGCGCGAAGCCGGCGCCCGAGGGGGCCTGCATACGGTCGCCCAGCACCCACCAGGCGCCATCGGGGCCACGGCCGAGTTCGAAGGCGCAGAAATGCAGGAAATGGCTGCTGGCGGGTTTGACGCCGACGAGGGGGCGGAGGAACTCGTTGTTTTGCGCCACCAGTTCGGGCGGCAGCAGGCCTTCCTGGACCAGTCGATTGTCGCCGTAGATGTCGGCAACGATGTTTTCCATCAGCTCGGCGCGCTGCACGAGGCCCCTGGAAATGGTCAGCCATTCGGCTTCGTCGATCAGCAGCGGGATATGGGCCAGTGGCCAGGCGCGTTCCTTGCCCTCGGCACCGTCATATTTGCGATAGAAGACGCCGGCGTCGCGCAGATATTGGTCAGCGCGCTCGAAACGGGCTGCGAGTTCGGTCGAGCCCAGCGCATCGAAAGCCGACATGAGGCGATCCCAGCCCGGGCGCAGGGCGCCGTTGGGGTCGATCATCTCATCGGGGACGCCGGGCAACAGGTGATAGTCCGAGATGATGCTCGGACCTTCTGGAGGGGCGCTGCGGGATTCGGAGTTCCGCTTGATCATGGTGTTCAGGTGAACCGGGGCGGTCGCCGGAGGTCAAGCGTCAGCGGGAATTCGTCCGCTGGCCGCTCCGGGCGGTAGGGATAGGTGCCGGGCGTATAGTTGTGCGGCACGAAACGCGCAAGGCGGCGGGCTTCGGCCTCATTACCATTGACGGGGAAAGTCTCGTAATTGCGGCCGCCCGGATGGGCGACGTGATAGGTGCAGCCGCCGATCGGGCGGCCGGTCCACTTGTCGTAGATGTCGAAGACCAGCGGGGCGTGCACGGACATGACCGGGTGCATGCCGGAGGCGGGTTGCCAGGCCTTGAAGCGGACCCCGGCGATAGATGTTCCTGCAGTACCGGTAGGCGCGAGCGGCGTCGGGCGCTGGTTGCAGGTGACGGTGTAGCGGTCCGGATTTGGCGCCGTCAGCTTGACCTGCAGGCGCTCGACGGAGCTGTCGACAAAGCGCACTGTGCCGCCAATGGCGCCTTCTTCACCCATGACGTGCCAGGGCTCAAGGGCCTGGCGCAGTTCGAGTTTTACGCCTTCCACCTCAACCTCGCCGCAGAAGGGGAAACGGAATTCGAGTTGGGCTGCGAACCAGGCGGGATCGAAGGAAAAGCCAGCGCGGTCGAGATCGGCGAGCACACCCAAAAAGTCCTGCCAGACGAAGTGGGGCAGCATGAAGCGATCATGCAGAGTCGTGCCCCAGCGCACGAGGTCGCCCTGTGCCGGCTCGCGCCAGTAGCGGGCGATGAGGGCGCGGACCAGCAATTGCTGGGCGAGACTCATGCGGGCATTGGGCGGCATTTCGAAGCCGCGGAATTCGACAAGGCCAAGGCGGCCCGTGGGGCCATCGGGCGAATAGAGCTTGTCGATGCAGATTTCCGAGCGGTGGGTGTTGCCGGTGACGTCGGTCAGAAGATTGCGGAAGAGGCGGTCGACGAGCCAGGGCAGCGGCGGCAGACCTTGGCCGGGCGCGTAGACCTGTGCCATGGCGATTTCGAGTTCGTAGAGGCTGTCGTGGCGGGCTTCATCGAAGCGCGGTGCCTGGCTTGTGGGGCCGATGAAGAGGCCAGAGAACAGGTAGCTCATCGAAGGATGGTGCTGCCAGTGGAGGATCAGCGACTTCAGGAGGTCAGGTCGGCGGAGGAAGGGGCTATCATTGGGCGTGGCGCCACCGACGACCACGTGATTGCCGCCGCCGGTGCCGGTGTGCTTGCCGTCGAGCATGAATTTGTCAGCGCCGAGGCGGCTTTGTCGGGCTTCTTCGTAGATCGCCGCTGTCGTCGCGACGCAATCGTCCCAGGTCGAGGCCGGGTGGATATTGACTTCGATCACGCCGGGATCGGGGGCGACGCGGATGACGTTGAGGCGAGAATCGTGTGGGGGTGCGTAGCCTTCGAGATGGACGGGCTGGCCGATTTCCTTCGCAGCGACTTCGGTTGCGGCCACCAGTTCGAGATAGTCTTCGAGGCGCTCGACCGGGGGTAGGAAAACGCAGAGGCGGTGGTCACGAATCTCGGCAGTGACGGCGGTGCGGACTTCGCCTTCGATCTCGCTGATGACCTGTTCGGTGCGGTCTTGCTGTTCGCTTGCAGCAGTGAACGACGAGGCGGTTTGCTGGCGAGCGTCGGCTTTCTCGCGAAAAAGCAGCTCTTCCGGATCGGGCAGCGGTGCGCGGGGCGCGCCGGGGTCGAGCGGGACGACGTGGGGATAGGAGGTTGCCCTGAGGTGCTTTAGCGAGGCCAAGGGCAGGCGGTAGCCGGCTGGGCTGTCGCCTGGGGCGAGGAAGAGTTTGCCGCGCCTGGTCTTCCACTTTTCGGTCAGCCAGGGGCTGGAGGCGGCGGCGTTCCAGCGCTGGACCGGGAGGACGTAGCCGGTGGGATTGGTCAGGCCGCGTTCGAAGACGCGGGCGATGCGCGAGCGGGCTTCGGGGTCGGCGAGTTCGGAGTTCGCGGGGTCGACATTGGCAGGGAGCTTGGCTTCCTTGAGGAGCCACTCGCCGGGGTCTTCATAGGCTTCGTCGATGGTGTCGCCGGTGAGGCCGAGATTGCGGGCGAAGGATTCGAGGAACTTGCGCGCGTCGTCGTGCGTGGCGGTGGTCTTAACCCCTTCGCGGGCAATGAGTTTTTCGTCGCGCCAGACCGGCTTGCCGTCGAGGCGCCAGTAGAGGGAGAAGGTCCAGCGGGGCAGGGTTTCGCCGGGGTACCATTTGCCTTGGCCGTAATGCAGCATGCCCTGGGGGGCGAAGCGGCCGCGGAGGCGGCGGATCAGGTCGTCGGCTAGGCGGCGCTTGGTGGGGCCGACGGCGCCGGCATTCCATTCGTCCGCTTCGAAATCGTCGATGGAGACGAAAGTGGGCTCGCCGCCCATGGTCAGGCGGACGTCTTCAGCCTTCAGAATAGAATCGACTTCGTGGCCTAAACTATTGAGGCGGTTCCAGCTTTCGTCCGAGAAGGGCTTGGTGATGCGCGGGTGTTCGGCAACGCGCGTGACCTTCATGTCGAAGTTGAAGTCGACTTCGGCATAGGAGGCGAGGCCGGAAATCGGGGCGGCGTTGCGGTAATGCGGGGTGGCGGCGAGGGGGACGTGGCTCTCGCCGGTGAGGAGACCAGAGGTGGGGTCCAGGCCGACCCAGCCGGCGCCGGGGAGGTAGACTTCGCACCAGGCGTGGAGGTCGGTGAAATCGTGGTCGGTGCCGGCGGGGCCGTCGAGCGAGACGAGGTCGGGCTTGAGCTGGATCAGGTAGCCGGAGACGAAGCGCACCGCAAAGCCCAGGTTTCTCAATATGTTAACGAGAAGCCAACTGGAGTCGCGGCACGAACCTTGACCATTGGTCAGGGTTTCCTCGGGTGTCCAGACGCCGGGCTCCATGCGGACGATGTAGTTGATTTTCTGCTGGAGGGTCGCATTCAGCTCGGTGACGAAGGTCACGGTGTTGCGCGGCCGTCTGTCGATAGTATCGAGGAAGGCTTGCAGGGCGGGAGTAAGTTTTTCCGGGACGCGGTAGATCGAGAGGTCGTCGCGGATGTCTTCGGGATATTCGAAGGGCCAGGTCTCGGCCGATTCCTCGACGAAAAAGTCGAAGGGGTTGTAGACCGTCATGTCGGCGATGAGGTCGACTTCGATCTTGAGTTCGGTAACGGGCTCCGGAAAAACGAAGCGGGTCAAGAAGTTACCGTATGGGTCCTGCTGCGTATTGACGAAGTGCAGGTCGGGCGCGACGCGGAGCGAGTGGCTCAGGACCTTGGTTTTGGAATGGGGCGCCGGCTGCAATCGGATGATCTGCGGACCGAGGACAACGGGGCGATCATACTTGTAATGGGTGCGGTGATAGATTGCGGCTTTGATCGACATTCGAACGCGTCGCTCGCTCCATGGCCACAGATATTCAGCTTCCCAATGGGGAGCTTAGCGGTGATTCAGGGGCTTGGATAGGCGGTGAGTTCGTTAGCAGACTGTTAGCTTCGAACGGGCGACTGGGCCATTTTTGTTACGGCCATGCGAATGTCGCGTTCGGTATCGCGCAGGTGCATGCGCATGGCCTCGGCGGCGGCCCTGCCATTGCCCTCGCGGATGCAATCGAGAATGCGCTGGTGGGCGGCGATGGTGTCCTGTGGGGTGTGACCGCGATCGGCGTGACCGCGCTGGCTGATGAAGAAGCCCTCGCGCAGGGGCACGGCCATGGCTTCGAACAGATATCCGAGAACACGGTTACCACTCGCCAAAGCGACGGCTTCGTGAAAGCCGAAATCGAAAGAGTGGAAGCTGGCTTCGGCGGCCTCGTCTGCGAAGTCGGGAGAATCGCCAACGGCGTCGCGCATGCCTTGGAGGGCGTTTTCGATGGCGACGATGCCGGCGCGGTTGGCCCTTTTGGCCGCCAGCGTGGCCGATTGCACTTCCAATGACAAACGTACCTCAACGAGGTCGAAAAGCCCTTTGGGATCGGTCCTTACGATGGATGTGAGGAAGTCGGTGAAGGCGGAGCCATCGGGTTCGCGCACCATGGCGCGGCGACCCCGGGCAAGCTCCAAAAGGCCCCGGCCAGCAAGGAGTTTTACGGCCTCGCGAATCGTCAGACGGCTGACCGAATAACGCTCTGCGAGATCCGCCTCGCTGGGAAGGCTTTGGCCCGGCGCCAACTCCCCAAGGATCAGTTGCGCCAGATCGTCTGCCACCGCGCTTGCAGCACTGCCGTGATCGGAGCGCGCGTCTCCACTCAAACTCACCACAACTCCTCCCGAGGTATCAGATACCTTTGACTCTCGCCGACCGTTTTCCGGTTCATATTGGCGAGGCGATTTCCTCGTATTCCTCAAGGTTAGCGACTGTCATGCCGGACAGCAACCGCCTGAAAGTGGGCCTTCTACGCGCAAGTTTATATCTTCGACAATCGAAAAAATAACCTTCCACCACTTTGCCCTGCTTTACACGCATATCTGATTATCCTAGTTTGCGGGCCGTGGATCCCGAGAGGGCCAAGGCGGCATCCAAGCCGTCACGCAGGAGGACATCATGCAGTTCCATCCAAAGCTGCCGGCGTCAGGCCGGCGGGCAGAGTAGAGCGCCCTTTTCGGGTAGGCTCGCCTCGCCCGGACTGGATGCAGGAACCAATTGGCCTGATCGGCGGAAACCACGACGAACACATCAATCACCTCGAAAAATCTAAGGGAGTCGAGACGTGAAGGTTCTGAAATCAATTGCGACGCTGTTTGCTGCCGGTGCCCTGATGGCCACCGCCGCGACCGTTGCCTACGCCCAGGACAAGGGTGCGATCGGCATTGCCATGCCGACCCAGTCGTCGCTTCGCTGGATCTCCGACGGTAACGAACTGAAGACCGCCCTCGAAGGCAAGGGTTACACCGTCGACCTGCAGTATGCAGAAGACGACATCCCGAACCAGCTCGCCCAGATCGAAAACATGGTCACCAAGGGCGTGAAGGCCCTCGTGGTCGCTTCGATCGACGGCACCACGCTGTCGGCCGTGCTGCAGCAGGCTGCCGATGCCGGCATCAAGGTCGTCGCCTATGACCGCCTGATCCGTGAATCGGGCAATGTCGACTACTACACCACCTTCGACAACTTCCAGGTGGGCGTGCTTCAGGCAAACTCGCTGGTTGCCGGCCTCAAGGAACGCTTCCCCGACACCAAGCCGTGGAACGTTGAACTCTTCGGCGGTTCGCCGGACGACAACAACGCATTCTTCTTCTATGACGGCGCCATGAGCGTCCTTCAGCCGCTGATCGACGCTGGCGACATCGTCGTCAAGTCCGGCCAGCAGGGCATGGAAACCGTCGGTACCCTCCGTTGGGACGGCGCTGTTGCCCAGGCCCGCATGGACAACATCCTGTCGGCCAACTACTCGGACGGCTCGCGCGTCGATGGCGTGCTGGCTCCCTATGACGGCCTGTCGCGCGGCATCATCTCGTCGCTCCGCGGCGTGGGCTACGGTTCGGCTGACCTCGCATGGCCGATCATCACCGGTCAGGACGCTGAAGCTCCGTCGGTGAAGGCAATCATTGCCGGCGAACAGTACTCGACCGTCTACAAGGACACCCGCGAACTGGCCAAGGTCACTGCCGACCTCGTCGACACCGTCGTCTCCGGCGGTACGCCGGAAGGCCTCGACACCACCACCTATGACAATGGCGTCAAGGTTGTGCCGTCGGTTCTCCTGACCCCGTACTCGGTCGACCTGACCAACTACCAGGCCCTGGTTGTCGACTCGGGCTACATCAAGCCGGAAGAACTCCAGTAAGCGCTTGTCGCAGAACAAGTTTGGGGCTCCGCGGAAACGCGGGGCCCCTTCGAGATTTTAGATGGTCCCTCGGGACGGTCTGATCAAATGTCGGGCTCGCAGGGGCCGTAATGCTACCGCGTCCCGCCAGACGGGATGGGGTTTGTTGAGATAGCAGGGCCCAGTATGTCCAAGACTATTCTTGAGATGCGGAACATCACCAAGACGTTCCCCGGCGTTAAAGCGCTGTCGGACGTCAATCTCGATGTGCGGGAAGGTGAAATCCACGCCATCTGCGGCGAGAACGGGGCGGGTAAATCCACCCTGATGAAGGTGCTGAGCGGCGTCTATCCCCATGGCTCCTATGAGGGCCAGATCGTCTACAAGGGCGAGGAACAGCATTTCCGCTCCATTCGCGACAGCGAACACAAGGGCATCGTGATCATCCACCAGGAACTTGCCCTGGTGCCGCTGCTCTCGATCGCCGAAAACATTTTCCTCGGCAACGAGCAGGCCAAGAACGGCGTGATCGACTGGGACGAGACGCGCGACGGCGCGCGCAAACTCCTTTCGATGGTGGGGCTCACCGAAGATCCGGATACGCTGGTTACCAATATTGGCCTAGGCAAACAGCAGCTCGTCGAAATCGCCAAGGCGCTTTCCAAGCAGGTGCAGTTGCTCATTCTCGACGAGCCGACCGCCTCGCTCTCGGAAAAGGATAGCCAGGCGTTGCTGGACCTGCTGCTCGAATTCAAGAAGCAGGGCATTACCTCGATCATCATCAGCCACAAGCTGAATGAGATTTCGCGCATTGCCGACCGCGTGACCGTGATCCGCGACGGCCGCACTATCGAGACGATGGACACCAACGATATCACCGAAGACCGTATCATCACCTCGATGGTGGGGCGCTCGCTGGAAGACCGCTATCCCGGTCGCGAGCCGAAAATCGGGGATGTGGTGCTCGAAGTGAAGAACTGGTCGGTCTATCACCCGCAGCACCGCGACCGGCAGGTGATCAAGAATATCGACATCTCGCTGCGCAAGGGCGAAGTCGTTGGTATTGCCGGGCTAATGGGCTCGGGCCGCACTGAATTTGCCATGAGCCTTTTCGGCAAGTCCTATGGCCAGAAGATTTCGGGCGATGTGTTCAAGAACGGGCAGCGCATCGACACGTCGAGCGTGGACAAGGCCATTGCCAATGGCATTGCCTATGCCACCGAGGACCGCAAGCATTACGGCCTCAACCTCATCGACCACATCAAGCACAATATCACGATCGCCAACCTGACCGGCATCGCGCGCTGGGGGGTGATCGACGACCTCGCCGAACTCGACGTGGCCAACGATTATCGCAAGAAGACCAATATCCGGTCTTCCAGCGTCTATCAGGTGGTGGGCAATCTTTCTGGTGGTAACCAGCAGAAGGTCGTTCTTTCCAAGTGGCTCTATGCCAATCCGGAAGTGCTGATCCTCGACGAGCCGACCCGCGGTATCGACGTGGGCGCGAAATATGAAATCTACACGATCATCAATCAGCTTGCCGCCCAGGGTAAGGCGATCCTGGTGATCTCTTCGGAAATGCCCGAACTGCTCGGCATTACTGATCGTCTCTACGTTATGAATGAAGGCCGCATCGTGGGCGAAATGCCCACCAGCGAGGCGAGCCAGGAAAAGATCATGCGCTCCATCGTGCGCGCTGAAGGAAAGGCATCATGACCGTTCACACTGCACCGACCGGCGCCCCGGCCGATCAGGCCAAATCTGCCGAGCTGAGCTTCATCGGGGCCCTGCGCGCCAATATGCGCGACTATGGCCTCTTGCTCGCGCTCATTCTCATCATGTTGTTTTTCCAGTATTTCACCGCTGGCGTGCTGTTCAAGCCGGTGAACCTGACCAACATCATCCTCCAGAACAGCTACATCATCGTGATGGCGCTGGGCATGCTGCTGGTGATCGTGGCCGGCCATATCGACCTGTCGGTGGGCTCGGTCTCGGGCTTTGTGGGGGCCCTTGCCGCTATGCTGATGGTGGGCTGGAAATTCCCGCCGGAGCTGGCTTTCCTTGCCAATCCGATCGTTGCTGGTGCCATCTGTCTCGTGGTTGGCGCGGCAATCGGGGCGGCACAGGGCTACATCATTGCCTATCACCGCGTGCCCGCCTTCATCGTGACGCTGGCCGGCATGTTGATCTTCAAGGGGCTGTCGCTCGCCATCCTGGCCGGCAAGTCGGTCGGGCCGTTCCCGGCTGAGTTCCAGCTGCTTTCGGCAGGTTTCATACCCGACGTGATCGGGCCGACGACGCTGCCCTGGCTGGCTGAAAACGGCCAGAACGTCGTGCTGCACACCACCACAATGGTGATCGCTATCCTCGCTGTTGTCGGTTCGGTGTTCTTCTCGATCCGTACGCGTGCGCGTCGCCGCGCTCGTGGCTATGACGTCGAGCCGTTCAGCCTCTTCGTCGTCAAGAACCTCGTGATCGCGGTGCTGGTGCTGTTCTTTGCCTATATGCTCGCTTCCTATCGCGGCCTGCCGAACGTGCTGGTGGTGATGGGCGTACTGATCGCCGGCTTCGTGTTCCTCACCAAGCGCATGACCTTTGGCCGCCGCATCTATGCTCTCGGCGGCAACCTCAAGGCGGCGGCCCTCTCGGGCGTGAAGACCGAACGCACGACCTTCTACATCTTCGCCATCATGGGGGCGCTCGCAGCGCTTGCCGGCATGATCTATGCCGCGCGCCTCAACTCTGCGACGCCGAAGGCAGGGCAGGGTCTCGAGCTCGACGTGATCGCGGCCGTGTTCATCGGCGGCGCTTCGGCGCTGGGCGGTGTCGGCCAGGTGGCGGGTGCGGTGATCGGCGCCTTTATCATGGGTGTGATGAACAACGGCATGTCGATCATGGGCGTCAACATCGATTGGCAGCAGATGATCAAGGGCGTGGTGCTGCTGGCAGCCGTGTTCTTCGACCTCTACAACAAGAACCGCTCGGCGTAAGGTTTTGCGCTTGAGGAATGGGGCCGCCGGAGAAATCCGGCGGCCTTTTTTTGTTGCGCGATCAGGGTAATTTCACGGCAATTTCCGTGTTGCATCCGGACCACCCGGCGGCAAATGGCCATGCTCGGCCCCATCGAAATCGATGATCGGAGCGTGCCATGACTGTGCTCGGTGTTTTTCTGAAGACGGACGGCGGCTGGGGTTGGCTCAGGCGGTTGGCGGGGGCGGCATTTTCATGGTGCCTCGTCTCGGAGATCGATGAGATGTCGGCGGAGCAACTGGCCGATATTGGCATGGGCCATGTGGACATGCGGGCGCGGTGGGTGGATGGCACGGAAACCAGGCTCGTCTCCGAACGCGTCCATAGACAAGCACCCACGGATCGCGCCCCAGGCTGAGGCGCTGGAATGCCGGGCGATTTTTGCGCATGATGGGCGAGGCAGCGCCGGGGCAGTCCAAGATGTCACTTTTCAGTTTCGCCGGACACACGCTCGACCTCATCCAGGGACGGCTGCGCAATGGGGCCGAGGAGGTGATGCTGCGGCCGAAATCGTTGGCGCTGCTGACCTACCTGTTGCGCAATCCCGGCAGGGTGATCGGCAAGGAAGAGCTTATCCTTGCGGTGTGGCCTGACGTGGTCGTTTCCGACGATTCACTCAGCCAGTGCGTGAAAGACATTCGCATTGCGCTCGGCCCCCAGGGGGAGGGGCTGATCCGCACCGTGCCGCGGCGGGGTTTTATCCTTGATGAGCAAAGGGTTGAGCAGGCCAGCGGCCCGACGAGGGTGGGGCCGCCGGAGGTTCGGACGCCATCCGTTGCGGTTCTTGCCTTTGATACCACGCCGGATCAGGAGTGGTTCTCGGATGGTATCGCCGAGGACATCACCACGGCGCTGGCAAAGAGCAGGCAGCTTCGGATCGTCTCCAAGAACTATAGTTTTTCGTTCAGGAACAGTGCGCGGCGCGGCGATGAGATTGCCCGGGAACTAGAGGTGACGCATCTGCTCGAAGGAAGCGTCCGGCTCGCGGGCGACCGGACGAGGGTATCGATCCGCCTGCTCGTCGGGGCGACGGGTGAACTGCTATGGGCGGAACGCTTCGACCGTCGCGTGGCCGATATTTTCGCCATTCAGGACGAAATCACCGATGCGGTGGTGGGCCATCTCGAACTGGAATTGCTTCCGGAAGAACGGCGGGCCATTCGCCAGACGCGCACCAATAGCCTTGAGGCCTATAATTATGAACTGAGGGCCCGGCAACTGGCGCTGGTGCTGACGAAATCCTACCTGGTGCCGGCCCGGCGCATGTATGGGAAGGCGGCCGAACTCGATCCGGGTTATGCGCGGGCCTATGCCGGGATGGCAACCTGCGATTGCTATCTGCGCGACTGGCACGGGGAGGCAATTTCGGCCGAGGCCATGCTGCAGACAGCAGAAAAGGCGATCGAACTCGATCCTGGCCTTGCCGAGGCACATGCGGCGCGCGGGTTCGCCTTGTTCTGCAACGAACGGCACGCCGAGGCTGCGCAGGCTCACCAGATGGCTCTTTCGATCGATCCGCACTCATATGAGGCGAACTATTTTTATGCCATGTCCATGGCGCGGATGAGCGAGGATCGGGAGCGAACGGCCGAACTGTTCAAGCTGACGAGCCGGCTGCGCAGCGATGACTATGCCTCGCCAATGATGGTGTCGAGCTTTCTGCCGCGGGGAAGCGCGGAAAAGTCCGAATGGGCAATGCTGGCGGTCGAGCGGGCCACGCGCGCGTCCGAGCTGCATCCGGAAAATGCGGCGCCCTTGCATAGGGGCGCCGTGGCCCTGGCGCATCTGGGCGAAACCGAGAAGGCCTATGCCTGGCTGGGGCGCGCGCTGGTGATCGATCCGGATGACTTTATCGGCCATATCAATGCGGCCTGTGTCTATGCATTGCTGGGCGATCCCGAACGGGCGATGGACCACATCGAGACCGCGGTGCGCGATGTGCCGCAGAATACGCTCGATATCATGCGCAATGATCCCGATTTCGAGGCACTGCGCCCCCTTCCAAGGTTCCAGCGCCTCGTGCGCAGACGGTAGGAAGTCTACTCCGCCGGTTCGGTCCTGGCCGATATTTCGTCGAATTCCCGCTCGAGCCGCGCTTCTTCTTCCGATTTGGGTTTGGAGAAGCGGGCGAGGAGGAGATAGGCGACGGGGGTCAGATAGAGCGTGGCGATGGCGGCGAAGCCGAGGCCGCCGACCATGACCCAGCCGAGAGCGGCGCGGGCTTCGGCACCAGCGCCGGAGGCGAGGACTAAGGGGACGCCGCCGAGGATCGTCGCGATCATGGTCATGACGACGGGTCTGAGGCGGATGTTGGAGGCTTCCTCAATGGCTTGGGCGACGGAGAGGCCGCGGTCGCGCAGCTGATTGGCGAACTCGACGATGAGAATGCCGTTTTTGGCCATGATGCCGACGACGAGAACGAGGCCGATCTGGGAGAAAATATTGAGGCTGCCGCCAGTGAGGAGGATGGCCCAGAGGCCGGCCGCGACGCCGAAGGGCACGGTGGCCATGACGATGATGGCGCTCCAGAAACTTTCGAACTGGGCGGCGAGGACGAGGAGGATGATCACCAGCGCGAAGCCGAAGGTGAGAAAGAGGGCGTTGTTGGCTTCGCCGATGGTTTTGGCTTCGGCGAGGGGTAGGATGGACGTGCCCTGGGGCAGTAGCGGGGCGGCGATCTTTTGCAGTTCATTGAAGGCGTCGCCGAGGGCGAGGCCATCTTCGAGGCTGGCGGTGACCGTGACGGCGCGGCGCTGCTGTTCGCGGCGGAGCGAAGGGGGAACCGGAGCTTCCTCGATCGTGGCGATGGTGGACATCGGCACATAGCGGCCGTCGCCGGTGCGCACGAAGAGGGTTTCGAGATCGCGCGGGTCGTTGACGGGATTGCTCGTCGAGAGCATGCGGATCGAATAGCTCTCGTCGTTGATAAAGATGGTGCCGACATCGGAGCCGTCGATCATGGCTTGCATGGTGGGGGCGAGGCCGTTGATGTCGATGCCGAGGGAGGCGGCACGGGCGCGGTCGACGGTGAGGGTCAGTTGCGGCTGGCTGGTGTCGAAATTGACCGAGACGCGACCGAAGCGGCCATCGGCTTCGAGGGCTTTGGAGATGGTGTCGGCGGTCTCGGCGAGGATGGTGTAGTCGGAGCCGGCGACGGCGAATTGCAGGCCGGAGCCGCCGCCGCGAATGCCGAGGCTATTGCCCTGGCTGACATTGGCGCGGACGCCGGGGACCTGAGCCATGAGCCCGTTGATCTCGGAGGCGATCTGCTGCTGGCTGCGGGAGCGTTCGCCCCAGGGGGCGAGGGTGAGGGTGATGGAGCCGCCATTGCCCCAGCCGGAGAGCACGAAGACAGAGCGGACTTCGCCGCTGTCGACATAGGGCTTGAGCATGGATTCGACCTGGCCGAGACGGGTGCGGACGAAATCGAGGCTGGCCGTATTGGGGGCATTGATGCGCAGGTTGATGGCCGAGCGATCTTCGGAAGGTGTGATCTCCTGACGGAGGCCGCCATAGACGTAGTAGGCGGAGCCGGCAAAGAGCAGGGCGAGGAGGATGACGACCACGGGATTGCGCAGGGCTACGCGCAGGGTCACGCGGTAGAGGCCGGCAAAGAAGCGGCCGATGGCGCCGAAGGGGCCGCCGGTATGTTCCTTGTGGTCGTTTTTGAGGAGGCGCGAGGCGACCATGGGGCCCATGGAGAGCGCGACGACGGCCGAGAGCAACACGGCGATGGCAAGGGTGAAGCCGAACTCGCGGAAGAGACGACCGGTCTGGCCTTCGAGGAAGCTCAAAGGGACGAAGACGGCGACGAGGGTCAGCGTGGTCGCGATGACGGCGAAGAAGACTTCCTGGGTGCCGAGAACGGCGGCGGCGCGAGGGCCGGCGCCCATGTGCTTGCGGCGCATGATGTTTTCGAGGACCACGATGGCGTCGTCGACGACGAGGCCGGTGGCGAGGACGAGCGCGAGGAGAGTGATGATATTGAGCGAGAAGCCGGCGAGATACATGCCGGCAACGGCGCCGAGGAGGGCGATGGGCATGGAAATGGCAGGCACGATGATGGCGCGCCAATCGAGCAGGAAGAGGTAGATGATGCCGATGACGACGACGAGGGCGACGATCAGCGCGATTTCGACTTCGTGCAGGGCGCCTTCGATGAAGACGGCTTCGTCGCTCGAAATCTTGACGGTCACGCCTTCGGGTAGGGTGTCGTTGAGGCTGTCTACGGCCGCGTGGACGGCGTGGGAGATCGAGACGGAATTGGACTGGGCCTGGCGGACGATGCCAAGGCCGATGGCGGGGCGGCCATCGGCGCGGATGGAGGAGGTGCTGGCGGCGGCATCGAAGACGACGCTGGCGACATCGCCGAGGCGCGTGCGGCCATTGATGATGATCTCTTCGAAATCGCTGGGCTCGGTGATTTCGGAGATGGCGCGAACGGAGATGTTCTGGTTGGGGCCATTGATGGAGCCGGCGGGGGAGTCGAAGGCGATAGTGGACAGGGCGTTGCGGATATCGGCGACGGTGAGGCCGTGGCTGGCGAGTTTTACCGGGTCGATATCGACTTCGAAGGAGGACGTGCGGGTGCCATAGACTTGGACTTCAGCGACGCCTTCGACAGCGGCGAGGCGCTCGGTGACGATGCCATCGACCAGTTCGCTGAGGTCGGCAATGCTGAGGCGATCCGAGGTGACGGATAGCTGCATGATGGGCTGCGCGTCGCTGTCGGCCTTAAAGATGGTGGGGGCTTCGACGCTGTCGGGTAGTTGGCGGGTGACGCGGCTCAATGCATCACGCACGTCGGAAGTGGCGATATCGAGATTGGTGCTTTCGGAGAATTCCAGCGTGACGCGGCTCTGGCCAACGGAGGAACTGGAGGAAATGGCGGTGACGCCCTGAACGCGGGCGACGGCGCCTTCGACGATGGCCGTTACCTCGCGGTCAACGGTTTCGGCGGCGGCGCCGGTGAAGCTGGTCGAGACCGAAAGGACCGGGCTTTCGACGCGGGGGAGTTCGCGAACCTCGATGCCGAGAAGTGCGGCGAGGCCGGCCACCAGGATGAGGGCATTGATGACCACGGCCATGACCGGGCGGCGGACGAAGAGCGTTGCCAGTGCGCCGCCCCGTTCGTTCTTGCTGGCAATGGACATGGCAGCGCCTCCCTAGTTGGTCGCGACTGACGGTTGCGGTGGGGTGGTTCCGGTGCCGTCGGGGCCTTCGAGCAGGGTGACGGTGGCGCCTTCGCTGAGCTGCAAGATGCCTTCGGTGATGATGGCGTCGCCGGGCTTGAGATCGGCGCGGACGAGCACGCCGTCGCTATTGCGCTGGATGATCTCGGCCATGACGCGGGTGGCCTTGCCGTCGAGATATTTCCAGACATAGGAGCCCTGGGCGGACCAGAGGATGGCGAGCGGATTGACCGCCGGATAGGTTTCGCCGGGGAAGGCGAGCGAGACGGTGAAGCTCATGCCGGCGCGGAGAATGCCTTCGGGATTGGGGATTTCGGCCTGGACCTGCAGGGTGCGGCTGGCCGGGTCGATGCGGGTATCGATGGCGGAAATGTCGCCGCCAAAGGCCTGGCCGGGGAGGGCGATGGCGTTGACCGTGACGGCCATGCCGGGCTCGATCTGGGCGGCGTAGCGTTCGGGCACCCAGAAATCGATGAGGATGGAGGAGGTGTCATCGATGGAGGTGACGGTGGTCTGGGCGGGCACGTAATTGCCGGGGGTGACGCGGATGAGGCCGACCTTGCCGCCGATGGGGCTATCTATGGTGCGGCGGGTGAGGGCCATTTCGGCGTTGCGCAGGGCCAGTTCGGCATTGGCGGCGCTGAGCTGGGCGGCAGTGAGGGCGGTGCCGGCGACGACGTTGTTATTGGCGAGACCCTCGGTGCGGGTGAGGGTGGCGCGGGCGTCTTCGAGGGCGAGCTGGGCGCGATCGTATTCGATCTGCTCGGCGGCTGAATCAAAACGCGCGATAGTGGCACCGGCCTCGACGATCTGACCGGGGCGGACCAGCACTTCGGTCAGCTCGCCGCCGGAGGTGGCGGCGACGGTGACGGAGCGCACGGGCGTGCCTTCGCCGATGGCAGAGAGGGTGGCGTTTATGTGGGCGACGGTGACGCCAGTTGTGATGACATTGGTGGTGCGAGCGCCGAAGCCGCCGGGGCGGCCTCCACCGGGACCGCCGCCCGGTCCGCCACCACTACCTGGTCCGCCAGAGGCGTGAGGGCCGCCTGGGCCCTGACCGCCGGGGCGCTGGCCCGGCCCGCCTGCCTGGGGAGCAGGGGCGGAAGACGCTTCAGCCTGGGGGCCGAAGGGCAGGACGATGCCGGCATTAGTCAAAACCTGGGGCGCGCCGGGCGCAAAATAGAGCCAGGCAAAGGCGGCCGCGGCGATAACCGCGATGGAGGCAAGAAACTGCCGGATCAAAAGAAAACCTCAAATGCGGGGGCGCGCAAAATCGGAATGAGCGTAACAGCTTGCGCCGTTTGGCTACATTAAAATCTGGTAAGATTGCGGGAATGTGAGGGGGTACGGTCCCCGCGTCGTTCAATGACAATTCGGGGCGGTATCGAAAATCCCGCTTTTGCGGGGATGACTTCGTGGTCCTGGCTAGGCCAGAAGGTACTGGCTGAGCGCTTCTCGCGTTGCGGCGATGAAATCGGCCTGGGCGACGGGATCGAACGGGGGCGAGTTTTTCCAGTCGTACACCATGCAGGCAGGCATACGTCGCTTCTCGATTGGCTCGGATTCGTATCGCGGCATGATGTGGGTGTGGAGCGCGGGTTCGCTGTTGCCCCAGATTTCGTAATTGATCCGGTCGGCGTTGGTAGAGGCCAAGAGAGCGTCACCGATCCGGGCTGTGTCGAGGAGATATGCTGCGCGGGCAGCTTCATTGAGCTCGTTGATGCTTGATACGACTGGGTCTGCAAGATGCAGGCAATAGCCAGGCAAGGGCTGAACGTCGCCGATCACCAGCCAGCCTGAATGAAGACGGGCAATGACATAGGGGTTCGTGCCAAGGCGAGCGCATTCCACCCGTTCAGAAATCAGGTTCACGGATTTTCTCTTGTTCTAGGGGTGCTCAGCGGGCTTCAGCTTTCGACTTCTGCATCCGGCCTTGCGCCCCATTCGGACCAGGAGCCGTCATAAACGGCGACGGTCTTGGCGCCGACCTGGTCGAGCGCGAGGGCGAGGGTGGAGGCGGTGACGCCGGAGCCGCAGGAGGTGATGATGGGCTTTGAAAGATCCACACCGCGCTCGTCGAAGATGGCCTTGAGGGCCTCGGGGGATTTGAGGACGCCATTTTCGGAGAGGAGGCTCACCGGGATATTGCGGCTGTTTGGGATGTGACCGGCGCGGAGGCCCGGACGGGGCTCGGGGACTTCGGCGTGGAAGCGCTGGGCCGGGCGGGCGTCGAGGATTTGCGCGGTTTTGTCCTGGCTGCGGGCGCGGACGAAGTCGAAATCGGCGACGCGGGTGGGGTGGAATTTGACGTCAAAGTGGGCGGCGCGCTTGGCGACGAGGCCAGCTTCGAGCGGGCGGCGCTCGGCGCGCCACTTTGGGCCGCCGCCGGAGAGGATGTGTACCTTTGCGGCGCCGAAGGTTTTGAAAGTCCACCAGACGCGGGGGGCGCTGAAGAGGCCGAGTTCGTCATAGATGATGATGGTCATGTCGCTGCCGATGCCGAGGGCGCCGACCATGTGAGCGAAATCGGCCGGGGAGGGCAGCATGTGGGGCAGGTCGGTGGTGGTGTCGGCGATGCCGTCGATGTCGAAGAAGACGGCGCCGGGGATGTGACCGGCGAGATATTCGGCCTGGGCGTTGCGGGGCGCGTTGGGGAGGTGCCAGCTCGCGTCGACCACGACGAGATTGGGGTCGCTCAGGTGGGCGGCGAGCCATTCGGTGGTGACGAAGGTGGTGTCCATGGCGCGATTCCCCTTTGTGTTGGCGGGAGAATGGGCCGGGGCGGGGTGGGTGGTCAAAGGGTATTTGGGGCAAATGTGCTTGCCGTTACCCCCACCCCCATTCCCTCCCCACAAGGGGAGGGAGGTGCATCGAGGATGCCGGGATTACGCCCCCAGCGTCAGCACGTCTTTGGCGGCGAGGTGCAGCGTGACGGTGTCGCCGCGCTGGGGCGGGGTGGTGGCGTGGCTGTTAAAAGTGTCGATGTTGATGGGGGTGCCGGAGACGTCGACGCGGAGGCGGACGACGGAGCCGAGGAAGCCGACGTCGGAGATGGTGCCGGTGAGGGTCGTGTCGGTTTCGGGGCGTGGGGCGAGGGAGATCAGCTCGGGGCGGATGGCGCGGTTGGGGCCGAAACTGGCTTCGGGCAGCGTGTTGAGCTGGCCGACGAAGGTTGCGACGAAGCGGGTCGAGGGGCGGTTATAGATCTCGTGGGGGGAGCCCATCTGGTCGAGATTGCCCGCGTTCATGACCACGATGCGATCGGAAATGGACATGGCCTCTTCCTGATCGTGGGTGACGAAGACGGTGGTGATGCCCAGGTCCTGCTGGATGGCGCGGATTTCTTCGCGGAGGGAGACGCGGATCTTGGCGTCGAGCGCGGAGAGCGGCTCGTCGAGGAGCAGGAGGCGCGGTTTTGGCGCGATGGCGCGGGCGAGGGCGACGCGCTGCTGCTGGCCGCCGGACATTTCATAGGGGAAACGCTTTTCAAAGCCGGGGAGGCCGATAAGTCTAAGCATTTCCTCGACGCGGGCGCGGCGCTGGTCGGCAGGCATGCCGGCGATTTTGAGGCCAAAGGCGATGTTGTCGCCGACGGTGAGATTGGGGAAGAGGGCGTAGGCCTGGAAGACCATGCCGAGCTTGCGCTGGTTGGGTTTCAGGTGCGTGATCTCGTCGCCATCGACGCGGATGGCGCCCGAGGTGGGGCGTTCGAAACCGGCGATCATTCTGAGGATCGTGGTCTTGCCGCAGCCGGAGGGGCCGAGGAGCGAGATGAACTCGCCCTTTTCGAAGGCGAAATTGACGCCCTTCACGACCGTATTGGTGCCGAAGGATTTGACGAGGTTCTGGACTTCGAGGAAGGCGGCCATGGTCAGTCGGTCCTGGCGGAAGTGCGGGGGGCGAAGCGGCCGAGCACGTTGATCATGCCCATGGCGCCCCAGGTGATGATGAAGGAGATGATGGCGAGTGCTGCAGGCTCATAGGCGCGGTTGGTGCCGATGCCGACGAGATAGGGGCCGAAGGCCGGCCGGTTGAGCAGGCTCGCAATGGTGAACTCGCCGATGACGATGGCGAAGGTGAGGAAGGCGCCGGAGAGGATGGCGACGAGGATATTGGGCAGGATGATCTGGCCGATGATCTGGAGCTGGTTGGCGCCGGCGATCTGGGCGGCTTCGGTCAGGGTGCCGATGTCGATGGTGCGCATGCCGTTGTCGACGGCCCGGTACATGTAGGGCAGGGCCAGGGTGACATAGGCGCATGTGAGGAGGATGTCGGTGCCGAGGACGGAGCCGGTAAAGGGGATGAAGGAGGACGAGCCGTAGAGGCGGATATAGCCGTAGACGAGCACCAGCGCGGGGATGACTAGCGGCAGGAGGGTGACGAATTCCATGAAGGGGCGCAGCCAGGGCATGCGCAGGCGGACGAAATAGACGGCCGGGACGACGACGAGGATGCCGACCACGATGGTGAAGAGGCCGACGATCACCGAATAGGCGAAGCTCGAGGCAAAGTAGGGGTCGGCGAAGACCGAGGCATAGGCGTCGAAGGAGTATTCGCCGCGGCGCATGCGCAGGGAGAACTCGAAGGTCGCGGCCAGCGGAATGATGAAATAGGCGGCGCCGAGGACGAAGATGAGCCAGGCCCAGAACTTTTGCGACTTCATTTCATCCACCTTTCGGCGCGGGCGGCGACAACGAGATAGATGACATTGGCGAGCGAGGTGATGACGATCATGCCCAGGGCGAGAGCGGCGCCGAGGCCTGGGTTTTGCAGGGCGTCGCCGCGGATCTGGTTGTAGAGCAGCACGGTGACGATGTTGAGGTTCGAGCCAGTCAGCGCCCAGGCGGTTGCGATGGCGCCAAAGGCGTTGGCGAAGAGCAGCGACAGGGTGCCGAGGACGGACGGCCAGAGGATGGGGAAGCCGATATAGCGCCAGAACTGCCAGGTATTGGCGCCGAGGGTCTGGGCGGCTTCGTTCCACTCCTTCTTGAGGCCGTCGATCGCCGGGGCGATGGTCAGGACCATCAGCGGGATCTGGAAGTAGAGATAGGTGAGCGTCAGGCCCCAGAAGGAGAAGAGGTTGAAGCCGCCCTGGCGATAGATGTCGAAATCGAACAGCGTGCGGATGATGATGGTGACGAGGCCGAGGCGTCCGAGCGTGGCGATAAAGGCGAAGGCCAGGGGGACGCCGGCGAAATTGGAAGCCACGCCGGAAAAGGTCATGACGGCGGAGCGCAGGCCCTGGGGGAGCTTGCCGCGGATGATGGCGAGGGTGATGGCGAGACCGATCAGCGCGCCGAGAATGGCGGAGGCGCCAGAAATCCGGATCGAAATCCAGTAGGCAGCCAGGATCTGGTCGGTGAAAAGGCCGGCGATGTTTTCGAAGGTGAAATTGCCGGCGCGGTCGGTGAAGGCGCCGCCTATCAGCGAGAACGTGGGCAGGAAGAGGAACATCACCGCGAAGATGACGAAGGGGAGAACCGCGAGGGAATCCCAGGGGATGCGGCGGGGTGGTTTTGGTGGTGCGGCGATGTCGGTCATTGTGACACTTCTGATCGTGTGGAGGCGCCGGACGGGCCGCATGCTGGATGCAGCACCTCCCCCTTGATGGGGGAGGCAGGGTGGGGGTGGAGCCACGAGCACGGAGCACGTGGCCAGAACCCCCACCCTTGATCCCTCCCCACAAGGGGGAGGGTGTCGACTGGGAATTCAGTCGATCAGCTTACTGAACCGAAGCGCCGACGGTGGAGTCCCAGCCGCCGGTGATGGTGGCCTTGTTGGCGTTCTGCTCTTCGATCGAGGGGAACACGGCCTTTGCGTAGTTCTCGGCGGCCGGGAGCTTAGCCATCAGGTCGGCCGGGAGCTTGCCGGCTTCGGCGAGGGCGTTGAAGCGGATCGGGTGGCAGTAGCCAGCGAGCCAGCCGAGCTGACCTTCGTCGGAATAGAGGTATTCCATCCAGAGTTTTGCAGCATTCGGGTGGGGTGCAAAGGCCGAGATGGCCTGGACGTAGACGCCAGCCACAACGCCGTCGGACGGGACGACGACTTCGATCGGCGGGTTGCCGTTGAGGTTGTCGCGCGCGGCGAGCAGGTTGTAGTCCCAGTTGATGGCGATCGGGGTCGTGCCCTGGGCAATAGCGGCAGCTTCAGCGTCGACGGGGACGAAGTTGCCCTTGTCGTTGAGGGCCTTGAAGTATTCGAGGCCCGCCTGAGCAGCGGCGTCCTGGGCAGCACCGGTCGAGAGACCAGCGGCAAAGACCGACATGATGGCGTTGTTGGCGGTACGCGGATCGCCGGCCAGAGCGACGGAATTGGCAAATTCGTCCTTCTGGAGATCGGCCCACGAGGTCGGGTTGTCGCCGGTGATGATGTCCTTGTTGATGCCGAGGGCGAGCACGCCGTAGTAGTCGCCGTACCAGAAGCCATCAGCGTCCTTGGCATCGTCCGGGATTTCTTCCCAGGTCGAGACCTTATAGGCCTGCAGCAGGCCTTCGTCCTTGGCCTGCGGGCCAAAGGCGAGACCGATATCGAGAACGTCCGGAGCCTGCGGGCCGGTATTGCCCTTGTTGGCGCGGACGGCTTCGAGCTCGTCGGCCGAACCGGCGTCCGGGTTCAGTTCATTGACGGTGATGCCCGGATAGGCAGCCTTGAAACCTTCGATCACGCCGCCATAGTTGCACCAGGAATGGGGCAGGGCGATCACGGTAAGCTGGCCTTCGGCCTTGGCGGCTTCGTAAAGCGCTGTGAGATCAGTTTGGGCGAAAGTCGGAGCCGCGAAGCTGAGCACGGTGAGAAGCGAAACCGAGGTGGTCAGCGCAGACTTGAACGTCATTCTTTGTCTCCCTGAATGAGCAGTCGCGGGCTTTCCCGAGGGGGATAGCCGCTGCGAACGGGCGAGGGAGTAGAGGGGCGACATGACAGTGCAATGACAGTTGAATGACGGCTCGGAGTCGCCCGCGAGTGGGCGTTACTTGCCGCAACCTCAGTATATTGCGCCTATTTGCCCATCTGCTCGCGTCCTCCCAGCCGCGGAGGGAGATTGCCCAATTGTGACAGTTTCGTCCAGATGGTCAAAAATTTCTGTGGGCCTCGACTTTGCGGCGGTGAGAGGAGATGGTTTCGCCGCGTCTAATCAAGAGAAAGCCTACCCTTATGGCCTATGGCGTCCATGCCTATGCGGACGATCCGCGCAACGCTTCCATTCTTATTGCCGTCAATGACCAGTTGATGCCGCGCGACAAGGCGGTGGTGTCGGTCTTCGACTCGGGCTTTGTGCTGGGCGATGGCGTCTGGGAGGGGTTGCGGCTGCATGAGGGTGGCATTCCGTTTCTCTGGGCGCATCTGGAGCGGCTTTATGAGGGGGCGAAGACGCTCGATTTTTCCGTTGGGTTGACGCCCGACGAACTGGTGAAGCGGATTTTCGATTGTCTTGCGGCAAACGGCATGACGGATGGCGTGCATATCCGATTGATGGTTACGCGGGGGATCAAGGCGACGCCGTATCAAGACCCGCGGGTGACGATTGGCGATGCGACCATCGTCATCATTCCCGAATATAAGGCGCCGTCGCCGAAGCCGGACGGGATTTCGCTGTTTACCTCGACGATCCGCCGTACGGCGCCGGATATGCAGGATCAGAAACTCAATTCGCACTCGAAACTCAATTGTATTCAGGCGTGTATCCAGGCGGCCAAGGCTGGGGCGGACGAGGCACTGATGCTGGACCCGCAAGGGTTTGTGGCGACGTGCAATTCGACGCATTTCTTTATCGTGCGGCGGGGTGAGGTTTGGACCTCGACGGGGGACTACTGTCTTGGCGGGATTACGCGCGGGAATATCATTCGGGTGGCTGAGGCCGCGGGGATCACCGTGCGGCAGAAGAATTTCTCGCTGACGGATGTCTATGGGGCCGATGAGGCTTTTGTGACCGGGACATTTGCGGGGCTGACCTCGGTGCGCGAGGTTGATGGGCGCCGGATGGGGCATCCGCTGAAGGGGCCGGGTCCGATCCCCGGGGAGATGACGGCGCGGTTGGCCGGGCTTTATCGCGAGCTGATCGAGGCGGAGACTTTTAGGCCATGAGCGAAGTCAGAAGAATTGCCATGTGGTCGGGGCCGCGGAATCTGTCCACGGCGATGATGCGCAGTTTTTCCTCGCGAGCGGATTGTTTCGTCAGCGATGAGCCGTTTTACGCGGCCTATTTGAAGGCGACCGGGCTGGTTCATCCCATGCAGGACGAGGTACTTGCAGCGCAGCCGCAGGATGCCGATGAGGTGGTGCGGCAGATCATGGGGCCGGTGCCGGGCGGAAAATCGGTCTGGTATCAGAAGCATATGAGCCACCACATGGTTGAGGGCTTTCCGCTCGACTGGATGGATGGGGTCACCAATGTGTTCCTGCTGCGCTCGCCGGAGCGGGTGCTGGCGTCCTATGCGCAGAAGCGGGAGAGCGTGACGCTGGCCGATATCGGGTTCGAGGGGCAGGCCATGTTGTTCGACCGGGTTGCGGAGCGGACGGGGACGGCGCCGGTGGTCGTGGACAGCGACGATATCAGGCGCGATCCGGAGGGGACACTGTCGGCGCTTTGTGCGGCGGTGGGGCTGAGCTGGAACCCGGCCATGCTTGGCTGGGCCAAGGGGGCGCATGAGCAGGACGGTGTTTGGGGGCCGCACTGGTACAATGCCGTCTACGACAGCACCGGGTTTTCTCCGCCGGACGAGATTGGGGCACTGCCGGATCGGCTGGCTCAGATCGCGGATGAGGCGCGGCCGTTTTATGAGCGGATGAGAGAGTTTCGGTTGACCAGCTAAATGATTGATGCCGAACAACTTGCTTCTGTTTTGGCCGATCTGCGCCTCGCCCGATTTGTTGGGATTGAGGAGCTTCGTGGCGGCTCGACAGCAGTGTTCCGCGTCGATCTTGCCGACGACACGGCCCTGATCCTCAAGACCTATGATCGAGCAGAAATGGTGCCGCATCGAGAGGCCTATGCGTCGGGCCTGCTGGCTGCCGTGAATGTACCGCATCCGCGCTACTTGTTGATCGATGAAAGTCTTACGAGGCTGCCTTATAGGTTCGCGCTGACGACATATGTGACCGGCGTGGTTGGGAGCGCGTTTCTGGCCGAGCGCGAATTGTTCACCGGTATTGGCCGTCTTGCGCGCCAGCTCCATTCGGTTGCCCTGCCAGGGTTTGGGGCACTCCCGGAACCGGAATATGAGACCAATGCTGCCTACATAAGTGGGCTGGCGAACCACGCCTTTGGCAGGTTCCTCGAATATGGCGCCGATCCGGTACTAGCGAGGTCTCTACGAGCCATTTTTGAGCGTGACTTTGCTTCTGTGGTGCTGGAGGCGGACAGGCCGGTCTTTGCGCACGACGACCTGCATCCGGGAAATGTGCTAGTTTCCGGCGTCGGGGCGGGAGTGTCGATTGTCGGACTGGTCGATTTCGGCAATGCACGGGCGAGCACAGCCCTCATGGATCTCGCCAAAACCATCTTCATCTGCGAGCACGAAATGCCGGGAATCGGCGCGGCGGTACTCGCTGGTTATGGGCCTATCGATCATCCGGACCCGGAGAAGGCGCTGGCCTTTTACACGCTATTGCATCGTGTCATCATGTGGTGGTGGCTGCGCCATATCGGCGTGTTGGCAACTGCCGATGCGGAGGTCGATGTGATGAGCGCGCTGCGGGTGACGGCGGCGGACGGATGAGCCAGCGCTAAAACAGCGGCGCGGGACCGGAACTTTCCCGAAGCACCAGTTCCACCGGCCAGAGTTCGTGGATGTCGGCGACCGGTTTGCCGCCCAGCATTTGCAATAGGAGTTCGGCCATGCGTTCGCCGGCCTGGCGGATGGAGGAGCGGGTCGTCGACATGGTGGGGTACATGTTGTCGGCGTTGAGATAGGGGAAGACGTCGTCGTGAGCGATCATGGAGACGTCGGTGCCCAATTGCATGCCGGCCTGGCGGATGGCGCGGAAGACGCCCAAGGCCGTCATCATGGAGCCAGCGAGAAAGGCCGTGGGGCGGGGGCGGAGTTCGAGCATGGACTGGGCCAGGCGGAAGGCGACTTCGTCGGTGAAGGCCGAATTGCCCATCAGTGCGGGATCGAAGGGCACGCCACGGGCGGAGAGGGCGGCCATATAGCCCAGCTCGCGGTGCTCGGCGAAGGTGCGGCCCTTGATGCCGTTCAAGAGCGCGATGCGGCGGTGGCCGAGATCGAGCAGGTGGCTGGTGGCGCGTTCGAGCGCGCCGGTATTGTCGATGTCGAGCCAGGCAACGGGCCGGGTGACATTGGTGCGGCCATGCAGGACGAACGGAATTTTCAGGTCCAGCAGGAGTTCGGCCCGTTCGTCCTTGAGGGTCGGCGAATGCAGAATCATGGCGTCGACGCGCTGGCTGGCGGCGAGACGGCGATAGGCGGCAAGCTCTTCCTGGTGCGAGGCGACGGTGGTGACGACGATGTCGATATCCTGCGTCGCCATGCGGCCGCCAAGGCCGGAGAGGAATTCAGACATGTGAGGGCCGAGTTCATCGGCGCCGCGCAGCACGAGGCCAATGGCGCCGGCGCGGCCGGTGGCGAGCCTGAGGGCGCTGGCATTGGGGCGATAGCCAAGCTGCGCCGCCGCCTCGGAAACGCGCACGCGCGTCGCTTCCTTGACTTCGGGATAGCCATTGAGTGCGCGGCTCACCGTCGTTTGCGACAGGCCGAGATGCTCGGCAAGGTCTTTCAATCTCATAGCGGCTTATGGCCCAGATGGTTTCGGCACCCCGGTTTTCCCGGGGCTTGGCCTTGTGGCCGCTCGGTACGCCTCGCCATTAGGGCAGGCAGGGCTCTTTGACCAGAGCCTTTGCCCAACTCCTCCAAACAGCATTCAAAGCGATTTCAATTTTGGATGCAAGAGGGCTCCAAAGTTTGAAAATGGCTGAGGTGCGTACCTCAGTTGCATTTTAACGATTTGGCGGAAAAACGAAGTTTGGAAATTTCTAACTTATTGAAAATATACGTAATTTTATAGTTGCTCGCAAAAATGGTGAAAATTAGCCGTGCCCACCGCTTGACAGTTTTCTGCCGCTCTGGTTCCTTTTCATCCAAAGCGCTTTGAAAACCTGCTGGCGTGAACGGCGGGGTGGGTGCTTTAGGGGAGGGAATTGCGAGCTCACGCATGTTGCGTCGGGCCGCGCCGTTTTGCCTCCCTGCGCAAAGTTTCTTTCGGGAGGATTTCCAATGACACTGAACAAGATGCTCGTGGCGATGCTGGCGAGCGTGACGCTGGTGGCCGGTGCGGCTCAGGCTGCCGAGCTCTCCATCGTTTCGGGCGATACGGGCAATGGCCTTGAATTCCTGCGCGGCCAGCTCGACAAGTTCGAAGCCGACACGGGCCACAAGGTGACCATCGTGCCGATGCCGTCTTCGACCACCGACCAGTTCGGCCAGTACAAGCTCTGGCTGGCTGCCGGCAATACCGACATCGACGTCTACCAGACCGACGTGATCTGGGCGCCGCAGCTCGCTGACCAATTCCTCGACCTCACCGAAGCTGCCAAGGATGTCGTGGGCCAGCACTTCCCCTCGATCATCGAATCCCAGACCGTGAACGGTAAGCTCGTCGCCCTGCCGGCCTTCACCGACGCTCCGGCGCTCTACTACCGCAAGGATCTGCTGGAAAAGTACGGCAAGGAAGTCCCCAAGACCTGGGCTGAGCTGACCGCGACCGCTCAGGAAATCATGGATGGCGAGCGCGCCGACGGTAATGCCGAAATGTGGGGCTTCGTGTTCCAGGGCAATGCCTATGAAGGCCTGACCTGTAACGCCCTTGAATGGGTCAAGTCCTACGGCGGTGGCCAGATCATCGAGGCTGACGGTTCGATCTCGATCAACAACGAGAACGCAGCCAAGGCCATCGACATGGCGGCAAGCTGGGTCGGTACCATCTCTCCGGAAGGCAACCTGGCCTATATGGAAGAAGAAAGCCGTGGCGTCTGGCAGCTCGGCAATGCCGTGTTCCACCGCAACTGGCCCTATGCCTACTCGCTCGGCAATGGCGCCGACTCGCCGATCGCCGGCAAGTTCGACGTTGCTCCGCTCCCGGCCGGCGAAGGCCCGGATGCTCGCTCGGCCGCCACGCTCGGTGGTTGGAACGTTGCCGTGTCCAAGTACTCGCCCGATCCGGATGCCGCCATCGAACTGGCGCTCTACCTGAGCTCGGCCGAAGTGCAGAAGGAACGCGCCCTGATGCAGTCCAACCTGCCCACGATCGAAGCGCTCTATGACGACGCCGACATCGCTGCCGGCCAGCCGATCATCCCGGCCTGGAAGGAAATCTTCCAGAACGCCGTGCCGCGTCCGTCCGCACCCACCCAAGCTAAGTACAACGAGGTCTCCTCGCTGTTCTGGAGCGCCGTGCATGACACGCTGTCGGGCAATGGCACTGCCGCCGAGAACCTCGAAGTTCTCGAGGCCGACCTGACCGACCTCAAGGGCGACGCCTGGTAAGTCCTCCCAGGGCCCAATGACAAGGCGGACGGCCGGGTTTTTCCCGCCGCCCGCCTTGCGCAATAAATACCGCAGGCGTTGGGAGGAGCAACGATGACTACCGAAACACTGGCATCGCCGGCAGGACTGGCCAAGCCCAAAGTCAAATCGGAACTGATGCAGCAGCGCATCCGCGCAGCGCGATTGTTCCTCATCCCAATGCTGATCGCTCTGGCGGTGGTGGCCGGCTGGCCGCTGCTGCGATCGATCTATTTTTCCTTCACTGACGCTTCGCTGAGCAATCTCGATGAAGCGCAGTGGATCGGCCTCGGCAACTATATCCGCTGGACCACACTCGAAAGCGGCGCGGTGCGCTATCGCGGGCTGCTGGTTGATCCCGCCTGGTGGAATGCGGTGTGGAACACCGTGCGCTTCGCCTTCGTCTCGGTGCTTTTTGAAGCCGTGCTCGGGATGATGGTGGCACTGGTTTTGAACGCAGAGTTCAAGGGCCGCGGTATCGTCCGCGCTGCTATCCTGATCCCGTGGGCCATTCCGACCATCGTTTCCGCCCGTATGTGGGGCTGGATGCTCAATGACCAGTTCGGCATTCTCAATGACCTTGGGATGCGCTTGGGTCTTTTGAGCCAGAAGGTTGCATGGACTGCGACGGCCGATACGGCCATGACCGCGGTGCTGATCGTCGATATCTGGAAGACGACGCCGTTTATGGCGCTGCTCATCCTTGCCGGCCTGCAGATGATCCCCAAGGACATCTACGAGGCCGCCGAAATCGACGGCGTGCATCCGGTCAAGCAGTTCTTCCGCATTACCCTGCCGCTGGTGCGTCCGGCGCTGATGGTGGCGATCATCTTCCGCCTGCTCGACGCGCTGCGCATTTTCGACCTCATCTATGTGCTGACGCCCAATAGCTCGGCGACGAAGACGATGAGCGTGCTGGCGCGCGAAAATCTCTTCGACTTCGACAAGTTCGCCTATGGCTCGGCCATGTCGACCTTGCTGTTCCTGATCATTGCTGTCCTGACCATCCTCTATATCTGGCTGGGCCAAGTGAAGTTTGACGGGGGAGACCGATAATGGGTGCGACTTTCGATCTCTGGAAGCTGACCAAGTGGGCGCTGTTCTACCTGCTGGTCGCCTTCATCGTCGTGGTGAGCGTGTTCCCGTTCTACTACGCGATCCTGACCAGCTTTAAGTCGGGCACGGCGCTGTTCCAGGTCAATTACTGGCCGACCTCGTTCAGTCTCGACAACTATTTCAACGTGCTCAATTCGGGCAGCTTCCCGCGCAATCTGCTCAACTCGATCTTCGTCGCTTCGGTGACGGTGATCCTGGCGCTTTTCCTCGCCATCACCGCCTCGTTTGCTCTGGCCCGCGTGCGGTTCCGGGGCAGGGGGCTGCTGCTGCTGACCATCCTCGGGATTTCCATGTTCCCGCAGATGGCAGTGCTCGCCGGCCTCTTCGAGGTGATCCGTGCGCTCGGCATCTACAACACGCCCTGGGCGCTGATCTTCTCCTATACGATCTTTACGCTGCCGTTCACCGTGTGGGTTCTGACGACCTTCATGCGTGACCTGCCGGTCGAGATCGAAGAAGCAGCGATCGTCGATGGGGCTTCGCCCTGGGTGATCATCACCCGCGTGTTCATGCCGCTGATGTGGCCGGCGCTGGTGACGACGGGCATTCTCGCCTTTATCGGGGCGTGGAACGAATTTCTCTTCGCGCTCACCTTCACCTCCAGCAACGAGACGCGCACCGTGCCGGTGGCTATCGCGCTGCTCTCGGGCAGCACGCAATATGAAATCCCGTGGGGCAACATCATGGCTGCCTCCGTCATCGTCACCGTGCCTCTGGTGATCCTCGTTCTCGTCTTCCAGCGCAAGATTGTCAGCGGGCTGACCGCCGGCGGCGTCAAGGGCTAAGGAGTTTTAGAAAATGGCTGCGATCGAACTTCGCAATATCCGCAAGTCCTTTGGCATGGTCGACGTGATCAAGGGTGTCGACCTCGAAGTCCGCAAGGGCGAGTTCATGGTGTTTGTCGGCCCATCGGGCTGCGGCAAATCCACCCTCTTGCGCCTGATCTCGGGCCTCGAGGACATCACCTCGGGCGAGATGCTTTTCGACGGCAAGCTGGTCAATGCACTGGCGCCTTCGAAGCGCGGCATTGCCATGGTGTTCCAGTCCTATGCGCTCTATCCGCATATGACGGTTTACGAAAACATGGCTTTCGGCCTGACGCTCGAAAAGGGCAAGGGCAAGGAAGAAATCCAGCGGCGCGTCGAAAAGGCCGCCGACATGCTGCAGATCCGGCAGTATCTCGACCGGTTGCCGAAGCAGCTTTCGGGTGGCCAGCGCCAGCGCGTTGCCATTGGCCGCGCCATCACGCGCGATCCGAAGGTGTTCCTTTTTGACGAGCCGCTGTCGAACCTCGACGCGGCGCTGCGCGTGGCGACCCGTATCGAGATCGCCAAGCTGCATGAGGAAATGAACCAGGTCACGATGATCTATGTGACGCATGACCAGGTGGAGGCGATGACGCTGGCCGACCGCATCTGCGTGCTGCGCGATGGTTATGTGGAACAGGTCGGCACGCCGATGGAGCTTTATGAGCGCCCGGACAGCATTTTCGTTGCCGGTTTTATCGGTTCGCCCAAGATGAACTTCATTGCCGGCGACAAGGCTGACAAGTTCGGCTGCACGACGCTGGGTATCCGCGGCGAGCACATGGACATCAAGGCAGACGGCATCTGGGAAGGCACCGTCATCCACACCGAGAACCTCGGCGCGGACTCCTATGTCTATCTCGACATGGGTCAGGAAGAGCCGGTGGTGGTTCGTCTCGATGGTGCGTCGACCTACCAGAGCGGTGCGGTCCTGAAGGTTTCGCCGCAGGAAGAACGCATTCATCGCTTCGATACTGCGGGCAAGCCGATCCGCTGAGATCACAAATGCAGTGACTGCCCCAAGGCTGTCACAAAGCCAATCGCTGCGTCATTCCCGCGAAAGCGGGAATCTCCCTTGACCAAAAAAGGAGATTCCCGCTTTCGCGGGAATGACGCAGAGAAATGAGAAAGGGCCGGTGCCTCTCCACCTGTCCCGCCAAACTAGGAGACTACCAATGCCGATCCGTACGCTTGTCTGGGGCGAGAACGTCCACGAGCAGAAGAATAAGGTTGTGGCCGAGAACTATCCCAACGGCATGCACAACCAGATCGCCTCGCTGATCGCGCAGGACAGCAATATTTCCACCAAGACCACGACGCTTCAGGAACCGGAGCACGGGCTGACCGATGCCGTGCTGGCCGAGACCGACGTGCTGGTCTGGTGGGGCCATGCGGCGCATGACAAGGTCGACGACGTGGTCGTCAAGCGCGTGATGGAGCATGTGTGGCAGGGCATGGGCCTGATCGTGCTGCATTCGGGCCACCACTCGAAGGTCTTCAAGGGTCTGATGGGTTCGCCGGCGAACCTTCATTGGCGCGAAGCGGGCGAGCGCGAACGCCTCTGGGTCGTCAATCCGGGTCACCCGATCGCCAAGGGCCTGCCGGCCTATTTCGAACTCGAATATGAAGAAATGTATGGCGAGCCCTTCTCCGTGCCGGAGCCGCTCGAAACCGTGTTCGTTTCCTGGTTCCAGGGTGGCGAGGTGTTCCGTTCGGGCCTGACCTATCGTCGTGGCGCGGGCAATATCTTCTACTTCCGTCCCGGCCACGAAACCTACCCGACCTATCACGACGCCAATGTTGGCCAGGTGCTGCGCAATGCGGTCAACTGGGCCTATAACGGCGACCGCCATGCGCACCTCATGAAGGCGCCGAATACGCCGGTCGGCGAAGCGATCGAAAAGATCGAAGAGCGCGGTGCCAAGCTTTCCGCTTCGGACCACGCCGGCGAAGTGAAGAAGTAAGACGCCTTGTCCCTTCCATCGGCATTGCCCGGCTTGTCCGGGCAATCCAGGGGGCCGCGAGCGCGGTAATGGATCGCCCGGACAAGCCGGGCGATGACGATGGGCAGGTATCGAGGGCCAGTTCGCGGTCCCGGTGAGTTGAAAACTGTTTAGCGGCCGCCGCGGCGGCCAAGGAATCAAAAGAATGCGTATCCTCATTCTGGGTACCGGCGGCATGGCCAATCAGCATGCCAAGCATTTTGCGGCGATTGACGGCGTGACGCTGGCGGGCGGCGTGGACGTCGATCCGGCGCGAGTGGAGGCGTTCAACAAGACGCATGGGATCGAGAGGGGCTTTGGCTCGCTCGATGCGGCGCTGGCCTGGGGCGAGTTCGATGCGGTGGCCAATGTCACCCCCGACAGCATCCACCACCCGACGACCATGGCGGCGCTCAATGCCGGCAAGCACGTCTTCTGCGAAAAGCCCCTTGCCACTGACCATGCCAAGGCCATGGAAATGACCGAGACGGCCGAGCGGCTGGGCCTCGTCAACATGGTCAACCTGACCTATCGCAATGTGGCGCAGCTGCAGAAGGCACGCGAAATCGTGCAGTCGGGCCAGGTCGGCACGGTGAAGCACTTTGAGGCGAGCTATCTGCAGAGCTGGCTGGTGTCGAAGGCCTGGGGCGATTGGCGCACGGAAAGCCAGTGGCTGTGGCGCCTGTCGAAGAAGCACGGCTCCAACGGCGTGCTCGGCGATATCGGCGTGCACATTCTCGACTTTGCCGCCTATGGCGCCGGCAGCGATTTCTCGGATGTTTTCTGCCGTCTCCACACCTTCGACAAGGCCGAGGGCAACAAGATCGGTGAATACGATCTGGACGCCAATGACAGCTTTGCCATGACGGCGCAGCTTGAGAATGGCGCGCTGGGTGTTGTTCATGCGACCCGCTGGGCCACCGGCCACTTCAATGAGCTGCGCCTGCGTGTGTATGGCGAAAAGGGCTCGGTGGAAGTGCAGCATCGCCATGACTGGTCGAAGCTTTTTACGTGCCTTGGTGATGATATCGAGACCGGGACCTGGACCGAGGTTGAGGTCGATGCGGTGCCGACCAACTATCAGCGTTTTGCCGAGGCGGTGCGCATGGGCAAGAACCTCGAGCCGAGCTTCCGCCATGCGACCAATATCCAGAAGGTGCTGGATCTTGCGACTGTGACGGATCGGGATCGGTCTGAGCACCGGGTCTGAACCCAGCGCGACTGGCAATTTGCCTGTTGAGAACACCGTCCGGATATTCGGGCGGTGTTTTTGTTTGGGTAGCTGGAACTGGGCTACCAAAGATTTTCGCGTTTTGGCGTTGTCACGCTTGTATGTCAGGCAAGCGGTTCCAATTTATGCGCTGTTATCGTGGGAGCGCTTTTATGGGAATTCTCTGGGCCATCATCATTGGTTTTCTGGCCGGCCTGATCGCCAAGTGGATCACCCCAGGCGACAACAAACCGCAGGGGTTCATCCTCACGACGGTGCTGGGCATTGTTGGTTCGGTGGTGGCGACCTTGCTCGGCCAGCAGATTGGCTGGTATGGGCCGGGCGATGGGGCGAATTTCATCGGCGCGATTGTGGGCGCGGTGGTGATCTTGCTGGCCTGGGGGCAGTTGGCGCGGCGGGTCTAGATCGTTTCTCTTTTGTTTTGAAACGCCAGTTCAAGAGGCCTCTGGTGAGGTGCTTTGCAGAGCAAAGCCTCGAACCACGAGGTCGAGAGAGTGGAGGTCTGGGTGCCACGCCCAGAGCGCTACGCCGCGCTCCGCGCCTCAGGATGAGGTCTACTTTTGTTTGAATTCTTTAGTGAAACGATCTAGTGCGCTCAGGTCGTGCCGTATCGCTCGCGGGCTCGTTCGCGGGCCTTGGCCGCGACGACTTCGCGATCCCTCGGTGGTGCCTTGGTGTCGAGGGCGTTTAGCAGCTTGCGGACTGATTTCTCGATTTCTTCCACGGCGTCATAAAATGCCGGCTCGTTGGCTTGCGAGGGGCGGTTAAAGCCGGAGATCTTGCGGACGAATTGCAGGGCAGCTTCGTGCATCTCATTCTTGCTGGCGGGCGGCTCGAAATTGAAAAGCGGCTTGATGTTCCTGCACATGGCATCGTCCTTTGGCGCTAAATCAGCGGTATAGAAGGAATAACGCAAAAGGGCGCCCGATGGGGCGCCCTTCGTGTTTGGCGAGGCAAAAACCTTACTTCACGGTGATGCGGCCATCGAGGTAGGGCGTGTATTCGCCGCCGAGCTTGGCGATGTATTCAGCAACAACCTGTTCGAGCGGCGGGCCGAAGTCATAGGGATTTTCACCCGAGGCGAAGGTTTCGTAACCGTCGCCGCCGCCGCGCACATAGTTGTTGGTGACGACGATATAGTCGGCTTCCTCGTCGATCGGCACCCAGGTGTCGCCTTCGCCCTTGACCAGCACGTCGCTGATGCGGCTGCCGGCGGGATTGGCGAGGGTGTAGGTATACTTGAGGCCGGCGACCTGAGCGAAGCGGCCGGCGCCGTTCTCAATGTCGCTGACGCCGTTTTCGAGGGCTTCGATGACGTCGGCACCGCTCACCTGAACGGTGGCGAGGGTGTTCGAGAAGGGCAGGACGGTCAGCACGTCGCCGACGGTGACTTCACCGGCGTCGATGGAGGCACGGATGCCGCCGCCGTTCTGGAAGGCGATGGTTGCACCCTGATCGGCAACGCGATCGAGGATGGCGTCAGCCAGGAGGTTGCCCATGGAGCATTCTTCGACGCGGCAGACCTCGCGGGCGCCTTCGAGCTTGTCGGTGGTGGTGCCGATGACCTGGCTGGTCATTTCTTCGATCGGGCCAAGCAGGGTTTCGAGCTGGGCCTTGAAGTCTTCATTGGCAGTAACCGAGGCATCGATCAGGTAGGGTTCGCCTTCGGCCTTGGTGACGGTGCCATTGTCATCCCAGGTGATGGCGATGTCGCCGAGATACTTGCCGTACTGATTGGCCTGGACCACCGGGACTTCGACGCCGACCGGGTTGGTGACCATGGTCGGGTAGGGGCCGGCAGCGCCTTCAGCGGTGTTGGACAGCAGAGTGTGGCTGTGACCGCCGACGATGACGTCGACCAGCGGCAGGGAGGCCGCCACGTTGAGGTCTTCGGTGTAGCCGATGTGGCTGAGAAGGATGATCTTGTTGACGCCGGCCGCATCGAGCGCTTCGGAGGCGCCGCGGACATACTGGATGACATCGTGGAATTCGACATCTCCGGGCGAGGCGATTTCGGGGGTGTCTTCGGTGGTGGCGCCGATAATGCCGATCTTTTCGCCACCGACTTCGATGACGATGGAGCCGCGGACCTTGCCGCGCAGGCCTTCATCCTTGGTGACGTCGAAATTGCCGCCGATGATGGGGAATTCGGCTGCTTCGATGAACTTCAGATATTCTTCCGGGCCATCGTCGAATTCGTGGTTGCCGGTGGCGACGACGTCAAAGCCCATCTGGTTGAAGAAGTCGGAAACGACCTTGGACTTGTAGGTGGTGTAGTAGAGCGAGCCCTGGAAATTGTCGCCGGCCGAAAGCAGCAGGGAATTGCCGGCTTCATATTTGGCGCGGGTGTCGTCGATGATGGTTTTGAGGCGCGCAATGCCACCAAAACATTCGCCGGCGGCGTCGGTTTCGGCGTCGCAATTGGAGTCAGATCCGGTGATCGGATCGAAGCGCGAATGGAAGTCGTTGATGTGCAGGATGTTGAGTGTGAATTCGGCATGGGCGGCGGTCGAAAAACCGGCGCAGAGGGTGAGCGCTGTGGCGCCCAGCAAAAGCTTCTTCATCCCTGTGGTTCCTTCGTGATTGCAGCAAGGCCCTGCTTCGACATCCGGCGCTCCCGACAATTTTTTCGCGTCGCCAATGAAGCATTAAGGAGAGTTAACCAGCTAATTGTGACAGTGGAAAGTGTTTCATTTCCTAGATTTATCCGGTGGTTGGTCGAGCGCGGGCGGGCGGCGCAATCGATACCATTTGGGGTTTCAATAGCGGATGAGTCAGGTATTCTCCGCCCCGTTTGATTTGAGGGGGTGCCCTGATGCGCAGTGCTTTGATCGTCTATGGCGGCTGGGAAGGCCATGATCCCGAGGAATGCGCGACGATCTATCGTCGCTGGCTGCACGAGGACGGCTATTCGGTGCGTACCGCGACCGAGACCAGCGCCTTTGCCGATCCCTCCATTCGCGACTTGTCGCTGATCATTCCGATCTTCACGATGAGCAAGATTGCCAAGGAAGAAGTGGAGAACCTCACCAAGGCGGTCGAAGGCGGCGTCGGTCTGGCCGGGCACCATGGCGGCATGAGCGACGCTTTCCGCGAGGCGGTAGACTATCAGTTCATGGTTGGCGGCCAATGGGTGGCGCATCCGGGCAATATCATCGACTACACGGTCGATGTGACCAAGCCCGAGGACCCGATCATGGCGGGGATTTCCGGTTCGTTCCCCTACAAGTCCGAGCAGTATTACATGCATGTCGACCCCTCCAACGAGGTGCTGGCGACGACGACTTTTACGGGTGAGCATGCCTATTGGATCGACGGCGTGGTAATGCCGGTGGTCTGGAAACGCAAGCATGGCAAGGGCAAGGTGTTCCATATGACGCTGGGGCATCAGGCCAAGGAATTCGAGAATTCCAACATGGCGACGATCATGCGCCGCGGCATGAACTGGGCGGCGAAGGACGAATAGCCCCCCGCTACCAGCGCAGAACGAACTTTCCGATGACGGCGCCGAGGAGGGCCGTCATCGCGATACCCAGAGAATACCAGACGGCCATGAACATCATGCCGGTTTCGCCGCAATAAAAGGCATAGGCCCAGGCGCCGAAGCCGCCCGCGACGAGGCCGGCGGCGAAGCCGGCGAGGGTGGGCGAGCGCGGCGCGGTGGTGCGTAGCGCCGAGAGCAGAGCAATCAGTACAGGCGTGCCGGCGAGCGTGATCAGCCATGGGCAGACCATGGCGGTCTGGCCCATGAGCATGGGCATGGACCAATCGGCGCGCATCCACATCATGGTGCCGCTGCCGAGGGCGAAGAGGGCGAGGAGGCCGGCGCCGGCGAGGGGCCAGATGATGCGGCCATCGGGGCGGGCGAGGACCGGCGCGGCGGCGAGGCCCAGGAGGCCGAAGGCCAGCGTATAGCCAAACTTTGTCCAGAACATCATGGCGCTATCGGCGCCGCCGAAGGGGCGGCCCATCACGAGGTCGAGGACGAGATAGACGCCGACTATGGTGACCAGGACGCCGATGATGAGGGCGAGGATCAGCCGGCGTTCGATGGCGCGAGGCGGAGTGGGTTTTAGATCGGCGGCGAGGCGATTGATGAGGTCGTCGGTCATTTCTCGCCTCCGGCAAACTTGCCCATCAGGGCTTTCAGACCGCGATGGATGGAGACCTTTGCCGCGGTTTCGGTGATGCCGTGGCGGGCGGCGGCTTCGGCGACCGTGGCGCCTTCGAGGCGGGTCTGGCGGATGAGGTCGGAGGTGCGGGGCGGAACCTGGCTCAGGACGGTTTCGATGTCGTGGCGGTCGGCGGCGCTGGCGCTGTCATCGGTGGCGAAGATCGGCGCATCGTCTTCGAGGGGGACGGTGGGACGGATGGCGTAGCGGCGGACGTGGTCCACGAATTTGTGGTGGGCGACGGCGTGCAGCCAGGCGGTGAAGGGCCGGGTGCGATCATAGGTTTCGCGCCGCGTGTGCACGGCCAGCAGGGTTTCCTGCACGAGGTCCTCCGCGTGCGAAGCATGGGCGGGACTGAGGCGGCGGGCAAACCAAGGACGCAGATAGCGTGTGAGGTCGGCCAGAAGCATTCGATAGGCGGAAGCGTCGCCATCGAGCGAAGCGAGCATTAGCCCGCGCAGTCGCATCTCGGTTTCGTCCGCCTTCATTGGCTCTCCATTCGCGGCAAAGCGGAGCGAGGTTACACGGCAGACAGAAAAAAGCGAGGAGGGAACACGGCTGCGTGATCACGGTAACTGTTTGCGCTTCTTGGGCGAATGGCGGGGACGAACCGTGGCAGGGGCTGCGGTCGTCAAAGGGAGATGATTATGTCTGTCAAAACCACCAGCCTTTCTGCTGCGCTTGTGCTGGCCCTGTTCATGGGCGGCAGCGTGTTGGCTCAGGACGCCATGGCGCCGGCGACCGACGGAATGGCCATGGATGCGATGGCGCCGATGATGAGCGATGACGACCTTGCCAAGTGTGTCGAGCAAGCCAAGGCAATTAGTTTTCCCGATGTCGCCATGGTCGCCGAACAGGCCTGCCACAACATCCACAATGGCCATGACGCAATGGGTAGCGATGCCATGGGTGGCGCTGCCATGATGGGCGGGGACGCCATGGCACCGAAGCAATAAAATCGACGTGATGGCGACCATCTGTCAGATGCAATACCGTTGCTACTGGCAGATGGTACTATCTGCCCGGGGGAAACCATGACCGAAGCTGAAGATCTTTCAACCAAGCGGGGGCCGCTGGTCTATCGTCAATCTGTGTGGACGCGCGTTACGCACTGGGTCTGGGCAATCTGCCTGTTTTTCCTAATGCTCTCGGGGCTGCAAATATTTAATGCTTTTCCTTCGCTCCATATTGGGCAGCAGGCAGGCTTCGAGTTTGACAATGCAGTGCTCAAGATCGGGGCGGTGAACACGCCCCAAGGCCCCCGCGGGCAAACGACCATCCTTGGTCAGACGTTCGATACGACCGGCGTTCTGGGGATGAGCGGTACGGCAGAAGCGCCGCAATATGTCGGCTTTCCAGGGGCCGTGACCATCCCGTCCTTCCGGGATCTGGCGACAGGGCGCGTGGTGCACTTCTTCTTCGGCTGGGTGTTTGTCGCCGCGCTGTTTGTGTGGTTTCTGGCGAGTTTCATCAACGGACATTTGCGGCGCGATATTTTGCCGAAGGGCTCGGACATTTCGGGCCTGCCGAAAGATGCGCTCGATCACGCGCGGCTGAAGCTACACCACGGGCGCTCCTATACACCGCTGCAAAAGCTGAGCTATTTCGCGGTTTTCTTCGTACTCTTCCCGCTGATCATTCTAACCGGACTGACCATGAGCCCCGGTATGGATGCGGCCTGGCCTTGGCTGCTGGAGTTGTTTGGCGGGCGGCAAACGGCACGGACAATCCATTTTGGGGTCATGGTGCTGCTGGTGCTGTTTTTCATCGTGCATATCATCATGGTGCTGCTGGCCGGGCCGCTCAATGAATTGAGATCAATGGTAACGGGCTGGTATCGCACTAGCCCCGACACACCGACCGAGGCGGGAGACAAGCCGTGAGCAATATCATTCTCAATCGGCGAAAGCTTCTCGTCGGGTCGGCGGCACTTGGATCGAGCCTGGCGCTGGCGGGTTGCGATCAGTTCGACTTTTTGGGACAGCGGGGCCATCCGGTGAGGCAGGCGCTAGAGCAGGCCAATGTTCTTACCTATCGGGCGCAGCGGGCGCTGATCGGCGATCAGACGTTGGCGCGGGAATATTCGGCGAGCGAAATCCGGCAGGGCATGAAGCCTAATGGTTCGACCGAGCCGATGACGCCGGAGTACTTGTTCCTAAAGGGGCAGAATTTTACGAACTACAAGCTGACCATCAAGGGCATGGTTGAGCGGGAAGTGTCGTTCTCGCTCGACGAGTTGCGGAATATGCCGGCGCGCAGCCAGATCACGCGGCACGATTGCGTCGAAGGATGGAGCTGCATCGCCAAGTGGACGGGAACGGCGTTGGGGCCGGTGCTGGATATGGCGGGAGTGAAGCCGGAGGCGCGGTATTGCGTCTATCACTGCTTCGACAATATCCAGAAGACGCTGTCAGGCGATATTTTCTATTATGAGAGTTCGGACCTGGTGGACGCCTATCATCCGCAGACGATCCTCTCCTATGGGCTCAACGACCAGGTTTTGCCGGTGAGCAATGGTGCGCCGGTGCGGCTGCGGATCGAGCGGGCGCTGGGGTACAAGCAGCCCAAGTATCTGCACACCATCGAGCTGGTGGATGATCTCACCCCGTTCGGGCGGGGGAAGGGCGGATATTGGCCGGATAATGGGTACGACTGGTACGGGGGCATATGAGGGCGGCACAGCACCCATGCGCCTGCCACACTTGCCTTTCCGGGCGTTTTCCCCCATATGGGAAGCAGCGTTGCGGCATAGAGTGCCGCTAACGGGCTTCTCTTCTTACTCAAGCGGTGAGCGGCGAAGTCATCCCGGATAGCGAAAATGCTCCGGGTTTGAGCCAGCACCCGCGCGATAATCTCCTATCGCCCGATTGCAATTTTTGTTCATGGCGCCTGCCTCTTGCAGAGCGCCCGCGCAGCATTTGCGCATGATGAAAGATCAAGATTTGACCGATTTTTCCAGTCTCGGATTGCCCCAGAACATCATCGACAGCCTCAAGGCTGCGGGCTTCGAGACCCCAACCAAGATCCAGAGCCAGGCCATTCCGAAACTGCTCGAAGGCCGGGACATGCTGGGCATTGCCCAGACCGGTTCGGGCAAGACGGCTGCCTTTGGCCTGCCGATCCTCGCCGGTATCGGCGAACTGACCGGCCGTCCGCGGCCGATGACGACGCGTGCGCTGATCCTGGCGCCGACGCGCGAACTCGCCGTGCAGATCGAAGAGAATATCCGCAAGTTTGCGGGCTCCAAGATGAAGCTCGACACAGTGCTCGTGCTGGGCGGCGTGTCGCGCTACCATCAGGTGCAGAAGATCGCGAAGGGCGTGGACGTCGTCGTTGCGACGCCGGGCCGTCTGAAAGATCTGCTCGACGACAACAAGATTCGTCTCAACGAGACGCGTTGGCTGGTGCTCGACGAGGCCGACCGCATGCTCGACATGGGCTTCATTGCCCCGGTAAAGGCGATTGCCAAGGCCATTGGTCTGCGCCGCCAGACCATGCTGTTCTCGGCCACGATGGCTGCGGAAGTCGAAGATCTCGCCAAGGGCCTCCTCAAGGAGCCGATCAAGGTCGAGGCAGCGCCGCAGGGTTCGACCGTGGTCAAGATCGACCAGCGGGTCATTCTTTCCGGTTCGAAGGCCAAGCGCGGCGTGCTCAATGGCCTGCTCGATGACGAGAAGGAAGGAATGGAGCGCGTTATCGTTTTTGCCCGCACCAAGCATGGTGCCGACCGCGTGGCGAAGAACCTTGCCATCGACGGGCATGAGGCTGCGGCTATCCACGGCAACAAGAGCCAGAATGCACGCCAGGCTGCGCTCAAGGGCTTTGCCAGCGGCAGCGTCCGCATTCTCGTGGCGACCGATATTGCGGCGCGCGGCATCGACGTGCCGGGCATCACGCATGTCGTGAACTATGACCTGCCGGACGATCCGGAAAACTATGTGCACCGCATTGGCCGTACTGGCCGTAACGGCGCGACCGGCATTGCCATCACGCTTTGCGATGGCACCGAACGGTCGAAGTTGCGCGATGTCGAAAAGCTGATCCGCCGCACGCTGCCGCTTTCGGGCGACCTCAACATGGTTGAGGAAGCTACAGCTTCGGCGCCGCGGGCTCCGCGCAACAATGCCGGTGCTCCGGGCGGGCAGCGCACGGCGCGTAATCCCAAGCCGAGCCAGCGCAAGTTCAATACGCCGCGTCCGGGTGGCGAGCGTGGCAAGAATGGCGCCCCTCGCGATGCCAATGGTGTGCGGGAAGCGAATGCTGGTCCTGCCCGTGATGCCCGCAATCCGCTGGCTCCGGCGCGCTCGGTGAAGCCCCCGCGCGCCGATGGTCTCAAGGCCAAGCCGCGTTGGACAACGGCGGCGAAGAAGTCCGCGGCGCGCAATCGGCGTGGCGAAGGCTAATCAGAACAAAGGGCGGCCGAGAGGCCGCCCTTTTTGTATCTCCACTCGCTCGCCTGGGAGTGCGGCGACGAAACGGTTTCAGGCCACCGAGGCCATATAGATCACGTCGCGGGCGCCGGAGCCGGCTTCGCCAATGCCGGGGGAGAGGCGCTCAAGGAAGCTGAGCGCCCAGTCGTCGACATTATGGGCGCGGGCGACGGCGTCGAGGGCTTGCCATCTTGTCTTGCGTTCTTCGAGCGGCATATCGAGCGCCATGCGCAGGGCTTCGGCGGTTTCATCGGTGTCGAAGGGATTGACGAGGAGGGCTTCGGGAAAAATCTCGGCGGCTCCGGCGAAGCGGGAGAGCACGAGGACGCCGGGATTTTCCGGATCCTGGGCGCCGATATATTCGTGGGCGACGAGGTTCATGCCATCGCGCAAGGGTGTCACGAGGGCGACCCGGGCGAGTCGGTAGAGGCCGGCTAGGCTCGGTTGGCCATAAGCGCGTTTCACATAGGTGAGCGGCGCCCAATCTGGCTCGGCGAAGCGGCCCATGACGTGGCCGCACATGGCGTCGAGCGTGTCGCTGGTCTCCTGATATTCCTTGATCGTGTCGCGGGAGGGCGGCGCGACCTGCAGCAGATGCACGTTGCGGCGGAAGCGCTGGTTATTGGCGAGGAGCTTTTCATAGGCTTCGACGCGCTGAGGCAGGCCTTTTGAATAGTCGAGGCGGTCGACACCGAGGATCAGGGCCTGTTCGCCTAAGGCGCGCCGCATGCGGTGAATCATCTTCTTGGCAGCGGGGCTATTGGACAGTCGCGCAAAGGCTTCGGGATCGGAGCCGATAGGGAAGGCGGCGACTTCGGTTTTGGAGAAATCCACCGCTTCTGTAGCACGGGTGCCAAAGGTCGAGGGCGCCTGATGTTCGGCGAAATCGGTGAAGGCGGCGACGTCGCGATTGGCCTGGAAGCCGATGAGATCGTAGCGGGAGAGATCGCGCATCAATTCGCCATGGTGGGGAATGGCATAGAGCGCGTCTGCGGTGGGGAAGGGGATGTGGAGATAGAACCCGATGCGGTTTTTAGCGCCAAGGCTGCGTAGTTCGCTGGCGAGTGGGATCAGATGATAGTCGTGCACCCAGATCACGTCATCCGGCTTGAGGAGCGGCATCAGCGCCTTGGCAAACTGGGCGTTGACACGACGATAGCCCTCGTACCAGTGGCTTTCAATCGTCGCGAGGTCGAGCCGCAGGTGAAAGCTGGGCCAAAGGATAGAGTTGGAAAAGCCCGAATAGTAAGCGCGGTGATCGTCGGGCGAGAGGTCGATCTGGGCGATGTTGAGGCCGTCGATATCTTCGAAGCGCGGCTTGGCGTCGGGGTTTTCGGTGAGCTTGCCGGACCAACCGAACCAGAAGCCTTCCCGCTCGCTCAATACTTTCTTGAGGGCCACGGCGAGACCGCCGGCGGCGGGACCCTTGCCGGGTGTGCGATTGGAAACGATGACGATGCGGCTCATGGCAGACGGGCCCCCTGTATAAAGATCAAAGTAAGACCGGGCGCGAAGCGCCCGGGCCGAGGTCGTACGGACTTGCGATCAGGCGCGTCTCAGTGCGCCGTCGTCTCGGTGAGCACCGGCTCGGCACGATGTACGAGGTCGCCGAGGCCGCCGATCAGGGCGCGTACGGAAGTGACATCGGCGATGCGCAAACGGGCGGCGGTTTCACCGGGGCCGATCTTGATGCCGACACCGCCCAGTTCCTGTGCAGCACGGAAGGCGTCTTCATCGGTGACGTCGTCGCCGATGAAAATGGGCGTTCGGCCAATGAAGGGCTCTTCCTGCATGAAGGCGCGGAGGGCTGCACCCTTGTCAAAGCCGATGGGGCGGGCCTCGTAGACCATCTTGCCTTCGACCAGCGAATATTGGGGGTGGTCGGCCAGCACCTCTTCGAGAGCGCGGAGGCAGGCGTCGGCTAGTTCGGGCGCCTGGCGATAATGGAGGGCGACCGTGCCTGGCTTGGGTTCGATCAGGAGTTCGGGATGGGCGACGGCCAGTGGCTCGATGGCGCGGGCGATTTCTTCCGCTCCGGCAATGAGTTCTTCGTCGACTTCCTCCATCGAGCCATCGGCGCGACGGCGCTGCGAGCCATGGGCACCGGCGATCGGGAGATGCAGGGGCGCGAGGAAGCGATCGATGTCGGCGATTTCTCGGCCGGTGAGCACGGCAAAAGCGTTATCGAATTCGCGGGTGATGCGGTTGATCTGCTCGGCCAGATCATTGGGCACGTGAACTGAATCCGGCGTCTCGGCGATCTCCACGAGCGTGCCGTCGAAGTCGGTGAACAGGGCGAGCGCGGGCACGTCGGTACCGGTTTCGAGAAGCGGCTGGTTCATCGGGATTCCTCACCTGGCACTTTGGGGGTCATGCAGGGGAACGCCAGGGAGCGAAAAAGGTTCGCGCCACATGCCTGCCATGCACGCGGCGGGCTTATGAACGAAACATTAATCACGCATTCGTGATCCATTCAGCGATGGAGCGATATGGCTGGTTCCAACGTTGCTGCAATACGTCCTGCCGGATCGGCCAGGGCGAAAAGTTGAGGGAAAACAACATCAAATGCGTCCAGTGCTGTCCAAACCCGCACAGTCTCAAATGCTCCTGTCGGCCCTGTTCGTCGCGGCCTTAAGCTTCATCACGCTCGCCGCATCCTTTGCTGAAATGCCGACAGAAGATGCTTCGGCCCAGGCCGGCCTTCATGAATAAGGCAGGACTTTCGGATCGTGACCGGCTCTCGCTGAGCCTGTGGCGCGTGGTCCTGCCCATGCCGAAAACCGCGCAAGTCGTGGCCGGCGCCGCGCGACGCCCGCTGAAATCGCTGCGCAAGGTTCAGGCGAGTGGAATGCCCTTGTTGCCCTTGTCGCGCTGATAGATGGCGGAGAGGTCGGCATAGGCGGCGCTGATATCGTCGAGGCGCGCGAGGAGGTTTTCGCGGTGTCCGCGATCGAGGCCCGCGACCATTTCCTGCAGGCCACGGCTTTTAAAGAAAGCGTTGGTGCGGTTGTAGAGCGGGCGGTCAGCAGGGACCTCGCTGCGATCTGGATCGGGCACGGCATAGACAGATTGCAGGATCTGGATGTCGTAGGGGATGCCAAAGCTGTCGCGGCTATCTTCGTAGGTGAAGAGATAATAGAAATTGTCGAAGCCTGACCAAGTGATGCCGGAGAGGCAGAGCGAGCAGGGTTCGTGCGAGGTGAGGAAAACGCAGTCTTTCGTGGGCGGGCGCTGATCCTCGGGCAGTTCGAAGAAGCGCTTGATGGCGTGCATTTCACCGTGCCAGAGCGGGTTTTCCGTCTCGTTATTGGTTTCGGCTACCACTACCGACAGGTCCGATTTTCGCAGGATCGCCGCGCCGAAGAGCTTGTTGCCTTCAGCGACACCGCGCGCGGTCATGGGTATCACGTCTTGCTCAATGACATCGAGCAGGCGCGAGATGAAGTCCGCACTGTCCAAGTTGATTACTCCTTGGTTCGCACGAGGCCGATCAGCGGAACGGCTGCCGCATCGAGAAGGCGCAGGCTGTCCGCGGACGTTTCGTAGCCATTCACGGCAACAAGCGCGGAGAAGAAGGCGCTCTCCTGATTCATGATGTCAGGCTGGCAGGCCATGCGGGTTGAGGCGGGGGGCGCAAATTGCAGCCTGGTTTCGTCCATGGTCGCCTGGGTGAAATAGCTGTTGCAGCCTGCATGGCCATCGACGCGGAGGTCGGCAGCGATGGCGAGGGTCAGCGGTTGGGCGCCGATGATGGGGCTGCCGCCGATGCTGGTCACAGTCCAGGTCGTGTTGATGAGATTCTTGTCCAGTTCGGGCTCGGGAGGCGTCGGGGCGATCGGGGCCCTGGTGACGAGGATGGAAACCGGAGCAGGCGCGCTCAGGTCAACGGGGACGGCAATGTCGTTGCGCCACATTGCAGCACCGCCGACGCGGATTTCGGCTATGAGACCGAAGGCGCCGCTCGATTTTGCGACATCGCTGCGAACGGCGAGGGAGAATTGCAGCGGCACCTGGCCACCGGCCGGGACGGCGGCGCCGGCACCGACTATGGGCTGGCCATTGGGCAGGGCGACGAGGCCGACATGCAAGGTGGCGCCGGGGGGTAGGGCCATGCGTTCGCGATAGAAAACGTCGCCGGTCAGCGTCAGGTCCTCTGCGCTGGCGGCGCCGACGAGCAGCATGAGCGAGAGCACGAGTGTCAGGAGCCGATTGAGCATGGCAGTCCTCCCAATTTCCTGGCGAGCCTAAACCAGCATGGGTCCACTGGCGAGGCAAAGCCGCGGAAGCGGTTAAGCACCTCGTTCGCGATGGGTCACGAGGAAGGGCGGATCGAGGGGGAATTCCTCGAGGTTATTGCCATCGCCGCCACGGTCGACGACCAGGAAATCGGTCTCCTTGTCGAGCGTGGTGAGGACGCCGTGCCAGGTGTTCATGGCGATATTGACGCCCTGGCCGGGGCCCGGGAGGAAGGCACGGATATTGATGGGTGTACCGCTCTGGTCTTCTGCAACGATGACGAGCCAGTGGGCGTCGCCGATGGGGTAGAAGGCCTGGCTGCCGAGTGGATGGCGTTCGACGAGGGTCAGGCTGAGCGGCAGGGCGTAGGGTTGGCCGCGGAAGATGGAAATGAGCGGGCGGGGGTGGACACCGCCAAGCTCGACCTTGGCCAGATCATGGAAGCGCTCGGTCTTGCCGGCATTGATCGGATAGTGATGCGCGCCCGGCGTCTGGATCACCTGGCCGAACGGGGCGAAGGCGTCGGGGGTCAGCGGCTCGATGTAGATGGTGCGATCGCTCATGGTCAGAAGGGGAGCTTCGCGTGGCGGTTGACGTCTTTGTAGAGCAGGTAGCGGAACCGCTCGGGGCCGGCATAGCAGGCCTGGGGGCAGAAGGCGCGTAGCCACATGAAATCGCCCGGCTCGACCTCGACCCAATCGCGGTTGAGGCGATAGACCGCCTTGCCTTCGAGCACGTAGAGGCCGTGTTCCATGACGTGGGTTTCCTCGAAGGGGATGACCGCGCCAGGTTCGAGGGTGACGATATTGACATGCATATCGTGGCGGAGGTCGGTGGGCTCGACGAAGCGCGTGGTGCCCCAGGTGTTTTTGGTGTCGGGCATCCAGCGGATGGGTTCGTCCTGCTCGTTAGTGACGAAGGCGGGCGGGATGTCGACGCCTTCCACCACTTCATAGCGCTTGCGCACCCAATGGAAGCGGGCAGGGGAAGTGGTGCGGTTGACGAGACTCCACTGCGTGTCGGGGGGCAGGAAGGCATAGCCGCCCTCCTTCAGGATATGCGGCTCGCCGGCAATGGTGAGATTGATCTGGCCGGTGACGACGAAGAGGACGCCTTCGGCTTCGGGGTTCTGCTCCGGACGCTCGCTGCCGCCGCCGGGAAAGACTTCCACGATGTATTGCGAGAAGGTTTCGGCAAAGCCCGAGAGTGGGCGGGCGATAATCCAGGCGCGGCTATCGCGCCAATGGGGCAGGTAGGAGGTGACGATGTCGCGCATGACGCCGTTAGGGATGAGCGCATAGGCCTCGTTAAAGGTGGCGCGGCCGGTGTGGAGGGCCATCTGCGACGGCAGGCCGGCGATAGGAGAAGCGTAAGTGGAGGCCATGAGCTCTCGTTCAGTCTGGACGATTCCGCTTGAGACTAGAGCCATGTGGGCCGGCAGGCCAAGGCCTCAGGGCCGATTTATTCGCTCAGTTCCATTTCCTGCTTCAGGCGGCTGAGCATGTTCACCGCATAGGCGGCGTAGGGGCCGATCCAGCGCTCGTGGATGGCGTGGACCGGCAGGGCGTCGAGATGGTTCCAACGCTCGCGGCCGCGACGCTCGGCGACGACGAGGCCGGCTTCTTCCAATACACCGAGGTGCTGCATGACCGTGCAGCGGTCGAGTTCGGGGAAGGTGGTGCAGAGCGCGCCGGTCGTGGCGGGGCCGGCCTTGAGCGCATCGAGCATGCGCCGCCGGATGCGGTGGCTGAGGGCCTTGAAAATGAGGTCGTCTGCGTCGTCGGTTGACATGTTATATTTTTATAACATATCGTTGGGACCGTCAAGCAGAGGAGAGCAGCATGGCCTATGAATTCACGGTGGGTGGCCGTATCGCGAAGCCAGTGCACGAGGTGTTCGAGGCGGTGGTGGATCCCAAGCAGCTATCGCACTATTTCACGACGGGCGGGGCCAAAGGGCGGCTCGAAAAGGGGGCGACGGTGACATGGGATTTCCATGATTTTCCCGGCGCTTTTCCCGTGCATGTCGTCGATCTGGTGAAGGACAAGCAGATCGTGCTGCGCTGGGATGCGCCTCCGGACGGCGATCCGGCCGGGAACTACGAAACCACCGTGACGATGACTTTTGAGGGGCTGGAGGATGGCCGCACGCTGGTGCGTATCCACGAGGCCGGCTGGCGCGAGAACGAGGCCGGGCAGAAGGCATCCTACGGCAATTGCGAGGGATGGACAGGCATGCTCGCGGCGATGCGCGTGTGGCTTGAACACGGCATCCACTTTCGCGAAGGATTTTACAAATGACGGGTGCGGCTGTTGGCGGCGTCAATATCGCGATGAAAGTGCCGGCGCATCAATATGAGGCGGTAGTGGCGTTCTATCGCGATGTTCTAAAACTGCCAGAGCTGGAGGGGGGCAGCGACGTGTCGTTTGCCTATGGGCCGAACCGGCTCTGGATCGACAATGTGCCCCAGATGTCGCAGGCCGAGCTTTGGCTCGAACTCGTCACTCCAAGCTTTGACGACGCGGCTGCAAGCCTGGAAGCGGCTGGTGTGACACGCAATGACGGGATCGAACCGTTGCCTAATAGCGAGACTTTTCGGGGTGGTTGGTTCTTCAACCCCGCGGGCATAGTGCACCTGCTCAAACAAACCAGGACATGAAGGGACGGTATGGTGGAGACGGTCACTGCGGTTGCGCAGCATGAGTTCGTTAGTCTCAGCGCCCGGGAGGTCTTTGACGCCTGGACCGATCCGGCGCTGCTGCACGTCTGGATGGAACGCCATTTGAAGGCGCGCGATGCCTTGGCCAGCGTTACGCGGCTGGACGTCGTCGCAAAAGTTGGCGGCCGCTTTCACTTTGCCGATACACGTCCGGAATCCGACGCCTGGGGCTACTATCGCGTGTTGGAGCGGCCGCACCGCATTGTCTTCACCTGGTTCGTTTCGGCAGAAGAGGAAGACGAGAATTCCTCTGTCGTCACGCTGGACATCACGCCTAAAGCCCAAGGCTCTGTTGCTACCATTCGCCACGAGATGGATGGGCAATGGGCCGACTACATCGATCCAACAGCGAAGGCCTGGGGATCGATGTTGGCGGCCATCGACGATGCTTTGAGCTAACGTTCGTCAGGGCAGCAGCGCCTTGAGCCTTAGCAGGGCGATGCGCTCGACCTGGGCGCAGGCGGTGGTGAACTCCTCATCGGCACTGTTGGCGATGCGCTTCTCGAAGGCTTCGAGGATGCTGGCCTTGGTGTTGTCGCGGACGGCGATGATGAAGGGAAAGCCGAATTTTTGCACATAGGCGGTGTTGAGCGCGGTGAATTTTTCGCGCTCGGCATCGGTCAGGGCGTCGAGGCCGGCCGAGGCCTGTTCAGCGGTTGACTCTGCTGTGAGGCGTTTGGCGGTAGCGAGTTTGCCGGCAAGATCGGGATGAGCGCGGAGGACGGCTATGCGTTCTTCCGGCGTTGCAGCGCGGAATTGGGTGCGCAGGGCAAAGTGGAGGCCGACGGCAGTGTCATTGGCAGGGGCGAGTTCGCCATCCCAGGCGCGTTCGGCGATCCAGGCGGAATGCTCGAAAATGGAGCCATAGCGGGCGACGAAGTCGGCGCGGTCGAGTTGGCTCGGGATGACTTCAGGAGCGATATAGGGGTGTTCGTTGGCCCAGTGCTGGGCGATGTCGAGACGAGTCGGTACCCAGACTTTGTCGAATGTCCTGATGTAATCCACGAACTTCTTGAGGCCCTGGAAGCGGCCCGGCTGGCCGACGAGGCGGCAATGGAGGCCCAGCGACATCATCTTGGGGCTGCCGGCCTGGCCTTCGGCATAGAGGCAGTCAAAAGTGTCCTTGAGGAACTGGAAATATTCCTCGCCATTGTCGAAGCCCGGGCCGGTGACGAAACGCATATCGTTGGTCGACAAGCTATAGGGGATGATCAGCTGCGGCTTGCCGTTGATCACTTTCCAATAGGGGAGGTCGTCGTCGTAGGTGTCTGAAATATAAGCGAAACCGCCTTGCTCGGCGACGAGGTCGACGGTGTTGAGCGAGGAGCGGCCTGTGTACCAGCCAAGGGGGCGGAAGCCGGTTGCCAGGGTGTGGAGGCGGATCGCTTCGGCGATCTGAGCACTCTCCTCTTCGGGTGGCATGTCCTTGTGCTGAACCCACTTGTAGCCGTGGGAGGCGATTTCCCAGCCGGCTTCCTGCATGGCGGCAAGCTGTTCGGGTGCACGCATCAGGGCGGTGGCGACGCCGTAAATGGTGACCGGTAGATTGGCCTCGGTGAAGAGGCGGTGGAGGCGCCAGAAGCCGGCGCGGGCGCCGTATTCGTACATGCTTTCGACATTGGCGTGACGCTGGCCGGGCCAGGGGGCGGCGCCGAGGACGTCGACGAGGAAGGCTTCAGAGGCGGCGTCGCCGTGGAGAATGTTGTTCTCGCCGCCCTCTTCGTAATTGAGCACGAATTGCACCGCCACATGGGCACCGCCGGGCCAGTTCGCATTGGGAATATTGCGGCCATAGCCTTGCATGTCACGGGGATAGCGGTTCATCGATGTCTCATTCGTCGTAGGAGTCTGCGTCAACGTAAGCGCAAGTCCGGTGATTGCGCTAGATGGCGCCAGGCAATTGCAGCTCGTCGAAATAGCCCTTGGCGTGATCGAAGAAGATGGCGGGCGCAAGATGGAGCGAGCTTCCTGAGCGGACGAGGATGCCGAAGCGATTGGTGGGCAGGCCGGTGTCGCTGAGGGGCTTGAAGACGAGGCGTCCATCGGCGATTTCGTTCTGGGCGCCTATGGGGGTCATGATCGAGAGGTAGTGGCCGCCAAGGGCCAGTTCGACCAGCATGCGGATGGAATTGACCTCGACCATGGGTGGAAGCATGGAGCCGGAACGGCGAAGGAAAGGTTCTATCACTTCGCGGATGGAGATTTCCGGCCGGGCCACCGCGAGGGCGTGGTCGAGACACTGTTCCATGGTGAGGTTTTGGGCTGAGGCCAGCGGATGATCGGGCACCATGACGGCGCCGATATGCACGTCGCGGCGGAAGGCGATGTCGACCTGACGTGAAGGCTTGGCGATGAAGCCGAAGCCGATGTCTACGCGTTCCTCGACGAGGCGTTCGACGACTTCGCTGGAGGAGACGATGGAGAGATCGATGGTGAGGCGCGGATAGCGCTTGCCGAATTCGGTGATGAGGCGGGGCAAGAAGGACAGGCCGACACTTTCCACCGTGCCGATGCGGACGACGCCGGCGCGGACGCCGCGCAAAAGTTCGATTTCGGAGACGGCGGCTTCCATGGGCGCGGTGAGGCGGCGGGAATGGCGGAAGAGGATTTCGCCGGCAGGGGAGAGGCGCATGCGGCGTTTGTCGCGGAGGAAGAGGGTGATGCCGAGGGCGTCTTCCAACTGGGCGACTTGTCTTGTGACCGCCGATGAGGCGACGTTGAGGCGGCGGGCGGCTTCGCGGATGGAGAGGTGGGTGGCGACGGCGTTGAAATAGAGCAGCGAGGGCTGATGGAAGACGCGTGCCAGAAGGCTGGCGGAAAGGGCGTGTTCGCGGGGGCGGTCGGCGGTCGGGCTCTTGTCGGACATGATGGGACTTGCTGTTGCCGTTTCGGCAGCATAGTGCTTCCAATTTGAGAGTATCAAGAGCAGATTCAGGGTTCTATGGTGCTCTTCGGGGAAACGAATTGCGCATGTTGTACCGAAACGGCCCCACGTTCGGACGGCGTGCATAGGAGCAGCATATGGCCGGCGGACGCCTTACCACTCACGTTTTGGACACGATGGCGGGCAAGCCGGCGCGCGGCATGCGCCTCGAACTGCATTTCGTGCATGGGGATCACACGCATCATTTGGGCGATAGCTATACCAATGCCGATGGGCGGGTGGATCAGCCGCTCCTGGCGGACGATCAGTTCCAGCAGGGCGAGTTCGAAATCCGCTTCCATGTTGGCCAGTATTTCGAGCGCATCGGGGTCGAGCTGGAGACGCCGTTCCTCGATGTCGTGCCGATCCGTTTTACGATTTCCGAGGACAAGCACTATCACGTGCCGCTGCTCGTCAGCCCGTTCGCCTACTCCACCTATCGGGGGAGCTGAGCCATGGTTGAGGTTACTGATGCCATTCGGTTCCTCCTCAATGGCGAAGAAATCACCCTCACCGATGTTGCGCCCGATCTGACGCTGCTCGATTGGCTGCGGCTGGAACGCCGGCTGCGCGGGTCGAAGGAAGGCTGCGCCGAGGGCGATTGCGGGGCCTGCACGGTGCTGGTGGGGCGGCTCTTTGGCGACGAGGTCATTTATGACTCGGTGACGGCGTGCATCCGCTTCGTCGGGAGCCTTCATGGCACGCATGTCGTGACCATTGAGCATCTGCGCGGTGAGAATGGCGCGCTGCACCCAGTGCAGCAGGCCATGGTGGATCACCATGGCTCGCAGTGCGGGTTCTGTACGCCGGGTTTTGTGATGAGCCTTTGTGGGCTGTGGATGCGCAACCCCAGTCCGACGCGGCCGGCTATCGAGAAAGCGTTGCAAGGCAATCTTTGCCGTTGCACGGGATATGCGCCGATCATTCGCGCGGGCGAGGCGATGGGCACGTATGGGCAGCCGCGGGGCGATGTGCTTTGGGCGGAACGCATTGCCGTGAAGGACACGATCAAGGCGCTTAATGACGGGCGGCGTGTGGTGATTGGGGAGGGTGATAAGCAGATCATCATTCCGGCTGATCTCGATGATTTTGCGGCCGTCTATGAAGCCCGTCCCAATGCGCGGATCGTCGCAGGTTCGACCGATGTCGGGCTGTGGGTGACGAAATTCATGCGCAATATCGGGCCGGTGATCTTTATTGGTCACTTGCAGGAACTGAAGCGTATCGCCGAGAATGACAGCGAAGTGCGGTTTTATGCCGGGGTGTCTTATTCTGAGGCGCTGCCGGTCATTCAGGCGAATTTCCCGCAATTGGGCGAGCTCTGGAACCGCATCGCGGGTGAGCAGATCCGCAATATGGGGACGATTGGCGGCAATATCGCCAATGGGTCGCCGATTGGCGATACGCCGCCGCCGTTCATTGCGCTGGGGGCCAAGCTGCATTTGCGGCGGGGCGAGCATCGGCGCGAGATCAAGCTGGAAGATTACTTCGTTGCCTATGGCAAGCAGGATCGGCAGCCGGGCGAGTTCGTCGAGAGCGTGACGCTGCCGCTGCTGCCGGCGGGCGAGAAGTTTGCGACCTACAAGATTTCCAAACGGCGCGAGGAAGACATTTCGGCGCTGTGCGGGGCCTTCCGGGTGTTCGTCAACGATGCTGGAACTGTTGGCATGGCGCGGATTGCCTTTGGCGGCATGGCAGCGACGCCGAAGCGAGCCAAGGCTGTGGAAGCCGCGCTGGTTGGCAAGCCCTGGACGATGGAAACGGTTGAGGCGGCGTTGGCCGCTTTCGCGGGGGATTATCAGCCGATCAGCGATATGCGTGCTTCGGCGGAGTACCGGTTCCTTACTGCGCAGAACCTGCTCAAGCGGTTTTTCCTCGAAACTTCGGGGCAGGGCGAGCGGCTGAAAAGAGAGGTGGCGTGATGAACAAGCATCAGGCTCCCATCAATCTCGCAGTGCTGCATACCAATACGCGGCACGATAGCGGCCCTAAGCACGTCACCGGCACGGCCGAATATATCGACGATATGGTCGAGCCGATCGGTACCATGCACGCCTATCTGGGGCTCTCGACCAAGCCGCATGCCGAGATTGTCGGCATGGATTTTTCGGAGGTGCTGAAGGCGCCTGGGGTCATTGGGGTGTTGACCAATGACGATGTGCCGGGGGAGCTGGATATCAGCTCGGCGCATGTGCATGACGAGCCGTTGTTTGCGCAGGGTGTGACGCATTTCTGGGGGCAGCCGCTTTTCGCGGTGGTTGCCGAGACGCGCGATCAGGCGCGGCGGGCGGCGCATCTGGCGAAGGTTGAGTACAAGGACCTTTCCTATTTCACCGATGTGCGTTCGGCCCAGGCGGCTGGCGGCAAGCTGGTGACGCCGCCGCTGAAGCTCGAACGCGGTGATGTGAAGGCTGGTTTGGCCGGGGCGCCGCGGCGGGCCAAGGGTGCCATTACCATTGGCGGGCAGGATCATTTTTATCTCGAAGGGCAGATTGCGTTGGCGATCCCCGGCGAGGACGAGGACGTTGTCGTCAATTCCTCGACCCAGCACCCGACTGAAGTGCAGTTGATTGTCGCGCATGCGCTGGGCATTCGGCAGAATGCGGTGACGGTCAATGTGCGCCGCATGGGCGGCGGCTTTGGCGGCAAGGAAACACAGGGCAATCTCTTTGCCGTGGTGGCGGCGCTGGCGGCCAAGAAATGGAACCGGGCCTGCAAGATCAGGCCGGACCGCGACGACGACATGAGTGCGACCGGTAAGCGGCACGATTTCGTGGTCGATTATGATGTCGGCTATGACGAGACCGGCAAAATCCACGCGGTGGATGCGGTCTATGCGGCGCGTGGGGGCTTTTCGGCTGATCTTTCGGGGCCGGTGACGGATCGCGCACTGTTCCACTGCGACAATGCCTATTGGTATCCCAATGTGCGGGCGCGGTCGGAGCCGCTCTATACCAATACGGTGTCCAATACCGCCTTCCGAGGCTTTGGCGGGCCGCAGGGCATGGTGGGGGCGGAGCGCTGGATCGAGGATATTGCCTATGCGCTGGGCAAGGATCCGCTCGATGTCAGAAAAGCCAATTTCTATGGCACCGATACAGACAATGTGACGCCGTATCATCAGGTGGTGGAGGACAATATCATCCATCGCGTGGTGGATGAGCTGGAGGCGTCGTCGGATTATCAGGCGCGGCGCAAGGCGATTGTTGAATTCAACAAGAGCAGCAGGATTCTGAAGAAGGGCATTTCGCTCACGCCGGTGAAGTTCGGCATCTCGTTCACGGCGACATGGTACAATCAGGCCGGGGCGCTGGTGCATGTCTATAAGGATGGGTCGATCCATCTGAGCCACGGCGGCACCGAGATGGGGCAGGGGCTCTATATCAAGGTGGCGCAGGTTGTGGCCGATGCGTTCGGGGTGAACCTCGACACGGTCAAGATCATGGCGACATCGACTGGCAAGGTGCCGAATACGTCGGCGACGGCGGCTTCGTCGGGTTCCGATCTCAACGGCATGGCGGCGTATGACGCTTGCCGCCAGATCAAGGAGCGGCTGGTCGCTCATGCGGCCAAGCTGCATCAGGTCGAAGAGAGCGACTGCGAGTGGGTGCAGGGCGGTATTCAGGCGGGGCCGAAGTTTGTGCCTTTCGCTGAACTGGCGGCTTCGGCTTATATGAACCGCGTGCAGCTTTCGGCTGCGGGCTTTTACAAGACGCCGAAGATTCACTGGAACCGCGCTACCGGGCAGGGGCATCCGTTCTACTATTTTGCCTATGGCGCTTCGGTGAGCGAGGTGAGTATCGATACGTTGACGGGCGAGTACACGGTCGATCGCGTAGATATTCTGCATGATGTGGGCAAGTCGCTGAATCCCGCTATCGACCTTGGCCAGGTCGAAGGCGCCTTTGTGCAGGGCATGGGCTGGCTGACGACGGAAGAGCTGGTTTGGGACGCCAAGGGGCAGCTGCGGACGCATGCGCCGTCAACTTACAAGATACCGCTCGCGAGCGACGTGCCGCCGATTTTCAACGTGAAGCTGGCTGAGTGGTCGGTGAACAAGGAGCCGACGATTGGGCGGTCCAAGGCCGTGGGCGAGCCGCCGTTCATGTTGGCGATGAGCGTGCCCGAGGCGCTGGGCATGGCGGTGGCGAGTGTGGCGGATTACGCGATTGCGCCGCAGCTCGATATGCCGGTGACGCCGGAGCGGGTGCTGATGGGTGTCGAGCGGCTGAAGAAGGAGGCGCGGGGGTGAAAACGGTGCTTTTGGCCCCACCCCCTCCCGGCCTCCCCCATCAAGGGGGAGGTGTTGCATCGAGTTTTTGGAATGCCTCGCGCTCGAATTTGAAATTGTCTCGGCGTCATTCCTGCGAAAGCGGGAATCCCCCTTGGCCTTGTGAGATTCCCGCTTTCGCAGGAATGACGCGGTGGTTGGGAAGGATGTTGGCGAAATGACCACCTCCGCTGCGCTCGAAATCTTCCTTGCCGCCAATTCCGATGTCATTGCCTGCGAACTGACATCGGTCCGTGGCTCCTCGCCGCGTGAGGAGGGGACGTTCATGCTGGTGGCGCTGGGGGCGATTTTCGGGACCATTGGGGGTGGAGCGCTCGAATATATGGTCATCGACCATGCGCGGCGGCTGATTGCCGAGGGGCGGGCGGAAGAGGCCATGGATGTGCCGCTGGGGCCCGAGATAGGCCAGTGTTGCGGCGGGCGGGTGAAGGTCGAGCTGCGCTATGCAGATGCCATCATTCGCCGGGACTATGCGGCGCGGCTTGAGACGGAGATTGCTTCGACGCCGCAGGTTTATGTCTTTGGCGCGGGGCATGTGGGGCGGGTGCTGGCGCAGATGCTGGCACTGCTGCCGGTGCGGATGGAAGTCATCGACACGCGGCAGGACGAGCTAGATCAATTGCCGCCGGGCATTGCGCATCGACGTGTGGCGATGCCGGAAGCGGTGGTGCGGTCGGCGCCTCAAGGCAGCGCGTTCCTGATCATGACGCATGATCACGCGCTCGATTTCCTGATTGCGGCGGAGGCGCTGAACCGGCTCGACAGTCCCTATGTCGGTATGGTTGGCTCAAAGACGAAGCGCGCGAAATTTGCCAGCTGGTTCGTGGAGCAGGGGGGCGACAGGGCGCTTTTGCAGCGGTTGGTGTTACCTATTGGCGCGCAAGGGCTTGGGGATAAACGACCATCGGTTATTGCAGTACTAGCGGCGGCTGAAGTTATGGTCCAGATTGGGGGACGGGAAGCATCGAACGGGCAGAAGCTCACCCCCGGAAAACAGGGGGTGGCGAGTGGATTCTGATATGCCCAATCGGCTCGAACTGACCGGCATTACTAAGCAATTCCCCGGCGTTCTGGCCAATGACCATGTGTCATTTGCGGTAAAGCCCGGCGAAATCCACGCGCTTCTCGGCGAAAACGGCGCCGGCAAATCCACACTCGTCAAGATGATCTACGGCATCATGCAGCCCGATGCCGGCGAAATCCGCTGGAATGGCGAGCCGGTTGTGGTGGCTAATCCAAAGGCCGCGCGAAAACTCGGCATCGGCATGGTGTTCCAGCATTTCTCGCTGTTTGAAGCGCTGACCGTGCTTGAGAATATCGCGCTGGGCATGGATGCAAAAATCCCGTCGCGTGAACTTGAGAGCCGCATTCGCGAAGTCATGGAGACTTATGGCCTGGCGCTCGATCCGCATCGGACCGTGGCGACGCTATCGGTCGGTGAGCGGCAGCGTATCGAAATCGTGCGCGCTTTGCTGCTCAATCCGCAATTGCTCATCATGGATGAGCCGACTTCGGTGCTGACGCCGCAGGAGGTGGAGCAGCTTTTTACGGTGCTACGCAAGTTGGCGGCCGAGGGGTGTTCGATCCTCTACATTTCGCACAAGCTGCATGAAATCAAAGCCTTGTGCGATACGGCGACCATTTTGCGTGGTGGCAAGCTGGTGGATACCTGCGATCCCAAAGAGGAGACCAGCCGCTCCATGGCCGAGAAGATGATCGGCACGGGGCTGAAGGATATTGTCAAGGCCGAGGGAAGGGCGTTCGGGCAGCCCAAGCTGGTCGTCAATCGGCTGAGCACGGGCAAGACGGGACATTTCGATGTGCCGGTAGACAATGTCAGCTTTACTGTGCGGGCAGGGGAAATCCTGGGTGTGGCCGGGGTGGCGGGCAATGGGCAGAATGCGCTGCTGGACGCTCTTTCGGGCGAGCTGATTGGGGATGACCGCGAGGCCATCACCATCGATGGGCATGGCATCGGCTTGATGAATACGACCGAGCGGCGCCGGCAGGGGCTTTGCGCCGTGCCGGAAGAGCGCAATGGCCATGCCGCGGTGGGGGATTTTACGCTCTCCGACAATTCGGTGCTGACCGCGCGCGATCGGCTCGGCATGGTGATGATGGGCCTGATCAATTCGGGCGCGGCAAAAACCTATACGGGCAAGGTAATCGCGGATTTCGCCGTCAAGGCATTAGGGCCGGCTTCGACGGCGGGTTCTCTGTCCGGCGGTAACCTGCAGAAATACATCATGGGCCGGGAAATCCTGCAGAAGCCGAGCGTGCTGGTGGTAAGCCAGCCGACCTGGGGTGTCGATGCCGGTGCGGCGGCGGCCATTCACCAGGCGCTGGTGGATCTGGCGGCTGCGGGTTCGGCTATTGTCGTCATCAGCCAGGACCTCGACGAGCTGCGGGCGCTTTGCGATACGCTGGCCGTCATCAATATGGGACGCCTTAGCGCGGCCCGGCCGGTGAAGGATTTTAGCGTGGAAGAAATTGGGCTGCTGATGGGCGGCGTACACGGTTCGATGGAGACCGCATGATGCGCTACCGGCTCGAAAAGCGTCCTGAACCCTCCAAGCTCATGCTCTATGGCACCCCGGTCGCGGCGGTTGTGCTGACCATGATCCTGGGCTGCCTGCTGTTTTCGGCCATTGGCTACAATGGCCTGCGCGCGGTGCAGGAAATCTTCCTGACGCCGCTGACCAATCCCTATAAGTGGCAGGACCTTGGCATCAAGGCTGCACCGCTGATCATCATCGGCACGGGTCTCTCGGTCGCCTATCGCGCCAATGTCTGGAATATCGGTGCCGAGGGCCAGTACATTATCGGCGCTCTGGCAGCGACCGGTGTGGCGCTGATGACCTGGGGTATGAGCGGCTGGTGGATCCTGCCGTTGATGGCGATTGCCGGCATGGCGGCGGGCATGGCCTATGCGTCCGTTCCGGCCTTTCTGAAGACTCGGCTCAACGTCAATGAAATCCTCACGAGCCTGATGCTGACCTACGCGTCGGTGCAGTTGATCTACTATCTGATCCGCGGCCCGTGGAAGGACCCGATGGGTATCGGCTTCCCGCAATCGCGCCTGTTCTCCGAGGCGGCGCGTCTGCCGAACATCATTCCCGGCACCATCGTGCATCTGGGGGTGCCGATTGCGGTGATCGTGGCTTTGATCGCCTGGTTCGTGATGAGCAAGACGGTTTTCGGCTATCGCATGCGCGTGGTCGGTGCGGCGCCGCACGCGGCGCGCTATGGCGGGTTTTCCGAGACCAAGACGATCTGGCTCGCCATGCTGGTCAGCGGCGGGCTTGCGGGACTTGCCGGCATGCTGGAAGTGGCGGGGCCGTTCCAGCGCATGGTGCCAGGCTTTCCCACCAATTATGGGTTTACCGCGATCATCGTCGCTTTCCTCGGACGGCTTAATCCGCTCGGCGTAATTGTTGCCGGCGTCGTGCTTGCCATCACATTTGTGGGCGGGCAGGTGGCGCAGACCACGATTGGTTTGCCCGATGAGGCGACGGGCATTTTCCAGGCGATGATGCTGTTCCTGCTGCTCGCCGGGGATATTCTGGTGCGCTATCGCATTCGCCGTGTCAGCCCCGAAGCCAGTGTGGGAGCGGCGTGATGGATCTGACGATCGCAATTCTTGTTACCGTCGTCGGCGCTTCGACTCCCATTCTCATCGCGGCGCTGGGCGAACTGGTCGTCGAGCGCTCGGGTGTGCTCAATCTCGGCGTCGAAGGCATGATGCTGCTCGGGGCCATTGCCGGCTTCGTGGTGCAGTTTCACACGGGCAATCACTATCTGGCGCTGATCTGCGGCGCGGCGGCCGGTATGGCGGCCTCGCTGATCTTCGGGTTTCTTACCCTGTCCTTGTCCGCCAATCAGACGGCGACGGGCCTGGCGCTCACCATCTTCGGTACGGGGTTTTCGGCGCTGGCGGGGGCCTCCTATTCGGCGCGGCCAGTGACGCTAATGTCGCCGATTTTTCCGGAGTTGGCGGCGCATCCGGTATTGCGGGTGATCTTTGGCTATTCGTTCCCGGCCTATTTCGCCATTTTTATGGTTTTTGCTATCTGGTTCTTTCTCAAGAGGACGCGTGCAGGCCTGATCCTGCGGGCGGTGGGCGAGAACGACCTCTCGGCGCATTCGATTGGTTATTCGGTGATCAAGGTGCGCTACTTTGCCGTGATGTTCGGTGGCGCCATGGCCGGCATTGCGGGGGCCTGCTTCCCGCTGACGCTGACGCCGCAATGGGCCGAGGGGATGACGGCGGGTCGCGGCTGGATCGCCGTGGCTCTCGTGGTCTTCGCGTCATGGCGGCCATTCCGCCTGCTCGGCGGCGCCTATCTCTTTGGTCTCGTCATGACCATGGAGCTTTATGCCAAGGCCGGCGGCGGCCCGCTGTCGGCCATTCCGTCCGAACTCTGGGCGGCTCTGCCCTATATCGCAACGATCGCCGTGCTGGTGCTGATTTCGCTCCGGCGCGATGCGTCTACCAATGCTCCGGCCTGCCTCGGCAAGCCGTTCATGCCCAGCAATTGAGGCGGCGCGCAATGACCGCCTCATGCAATCGGAACGTCAGTCAGGAGAAACAAAAATGACTCTGTCACGTCGTGGATTTATCAAGGTCGGTGGCGCCGCCATGACCTTGCCGCTGCTCGGCGGCGCCGCTTTCGGCCAGGCCGAGAAGCTCAAGATCGGCTTCATCTATGTCGGCTCGATCAACGACAACGGCTATAACTACGCGCACAATCAGGGCCGCCTCTACGTCGAGGAAAACCTTGGCGATGCGGTTGAGACCATGTTCGTCGAGAACGTGCCGGAAGGCCCGGACTGCGAACGCGTCGTGCGTGAACTGGCCCAGCAGGGCTGCAAGCTGATCTTCGCAACGAGCTTCGGTTTCGGTGACTCGGTGATCAAGGTTGCGCCGGAATTCCCGGACGTCGCCTTCGAGCACGCCACCGGCTACATGAAGGCCGACAATGTGGGCCTCTACAATGCCCGCTTCTATGAAGGCCGCGCCGTTTGTGGCGTGATCGCCGGTCATATGTCCAAGACCGCCAAGGCCGGCTACATCGGCTCCTTCCCGATCCCGGAAGTGGTGATGGGCATCAATTCCTTCGTGCTCGCCGCGCGTCAGGTGAACCCCGAATTCACCATCACCCCGGTCTATATCTCGACCTGGAACGATCCGGCCAAGGAAGCCGACGCTGCCCGCGCCATGATCGACCAGGGCATCGACATCATTGCCCAGCACACCGACGGTCCGGCTGCCCTGCAAGTTGCCGCCGAGCGCGGCATTGTTGGTGGTTTTGGCCAGGGCGCCGACATGTCGGCCTTTGCTCCGGAAACCCAACTCACCGCCATCATCGACCACTGGGGCCCGCACTACCTGGCTTCGGCCAAGGCCGTGCTCGAAGGCACCTGGGCGCCCGGCGATACCTGGGAAGGCCTCAAGGAAGATGTGGTCCAGATGGGCCCGTACCACTCGAAGGTTCCGGCAGATGTCGTTAAGGCGGCTGAAGCCATGCGTACTGGCCAGATCGATGGTTCGGTTCACATCTTCACCGGCCCGATCAAGGATCACACCGGCACCGAGCGCGTTGCCGCTGGCGTGACCATGACCGATGCCGAACTCCTCAGCATGGATTGGTATGTCGAAGGCGTCATTCCGCCCGCTTGATTGCGGTTGGGATACTGACATTTGGGGGCGGGCTCACGCCCGCCCCTTTTCACGACTGAGAGGACGGGGCGATGGGCGATCTGGCAATTTTCTATGAGTGGCTGATGTTCGCCGTGCGCTGGCTGCACGTGATTACCGCCATCGCCTGGATCGGGTCGTCGTTCTATTTCATCGCGCTCGATCTTGGGCTGCGCAAGACGCCGAGCCTGCCGCCGCTGGCCCATGGCGAAGAGTGGCAGGTGCATGGTGGCGGGTTCTATCACATCAACAAATATCTGGTGGCACCGGAATTTCTTCCCGAGCACCTGACCTGGTTCAAGTGGGAAAGCTACTGGACCTGGATGAGCGGCGCGATGCTGCTGGCGCTGATCTATTATGTTGGCGCGGACATCTATCTTGTTGACCGCAACGTACTCGATATTCCGAGTTGGGGCGCTATCCTGCTCTCGATCGGGTCGATTGTCCTAGGCTGGGTGCTCTATGATGCGCTCTGCAAGTCGCCGATCGGGCAATCGACGACGGGGCTGATGCTGGTACTGTTCGCCATTCTGGTGGCGGCGAGCTGGGGCTATACGCAGCTCTTCACCGGCCGTGCGGCTATGCTGCATATGGGCGCGTTTACCGCGACCATCATGGCGGCCAATGTGGCCATGATCATCATTCCCAACCAGAAGATCGTGGTCGGCGACCTCAAGGCGGGCAAGGTGCCCGATGCCAAATATGGCAAGATCGCCAAGCAGCGCTCACTGCATAACAACTACCTGACGCTGCCCGTCATCTTCTTCATGCTCTCGTCCCACTATCCGCTGGCCTTTGCCACGCAGTGGAACTGGATCATTGCCTCGCTGATCTTCCTCGTTGGCGTGGTCATCCGGCATTATTTCAACACGCGCCATGCGCGGAAGGGTAATCCGCACTGGACCTGGGGTGTGGCGGTAATCCTCTTCATCGTCATTACGTGGCTGTCGACGGCGCCGAAGCTACCGGGCTTTGACACCGAGACGCTGGCCAGCGCAACCGGCGAGCGATTTATGGCGACGGAGCATTTTGCTTCGGCCAGCCTGACTGTGCAGACACGTTGCGCCATGTGCCATACTGCGGAGCCGGCCTGGCCTGGTGTGTTCGAGGCGCCAAAAAATGTCATTCTCGACAATGACGTGGCGATCGCTAACCGCGCCAAGGATATCGCCATGCAGGCGGGCTATGCCCATGCCATGCCGCCCGGCAATGTGACCGAAATGACTGCCGAGGAGCGGGCGCTGCTGGTCGAATGGTTCCGTGAGGGTTCGCGCTCATGAGCCGGACCATTCTGCGCGGGCGTGTGCTGAGTTTTGAGCGCGCGCCGGAAGGCATCGATGATGTAGGGAGCTATCTCTATCTTGAAGACGGTGCGGTCAGCATCGAAGATGGGGTCATCACGGCTGTCGGCGATTACACCGCGGCGGTGAAGGCAGACGCTGTCGTTATCGACCATCGACCGAACCTGATCATGGCCGGTTTCATCGACATGCACCTGCACTATGTGCAGAGCCAGATGATGGCCTCCTATGCCGGGTCGCTGCTTGAATGGCTCAATACCTACACATTCGTTGAAGAGCAGAAGTTTGCCCAGCAAGGGCATGCCGATGCCGTGGCCGTCGATTTCTATGATGCGCTGATCCGGCATGGGACGACGACGGCCGTCGCCTATTGTTCGAGCCATCCGCGCTCTGTGGACGCCTTCTTTGCCGAGGCGCAGCGGCGCAATATGCTGATGGTCGGCGGCAAGGTGATGATGGATCGTCACGCGCCGGAAGACCTGCTGGATACGGCGCAATCGAGCTATGACGATACCAAGGCGCTGATTGCGCGCTGGCACAAAAGGGGCAGGGGCCTCTATGCCATCTCGCCGCGCTTTGCCATCACCTCGACGCCTGAACAGATGGAGATGGCGCAGGCGCTGGTGGCGGAGCATGGCGATTGCCATGTGCAGACGCATCTGAGCGAAAACGACGCCGAGATCACCTATTCCATGGAGCTCTATCCCGATGCCCCGGACTATACGGGCATCTATGAGAACTATGGGCTGCTCACCGAGCGGACACTGCTGGGCCATTCGATCCACCTCAACCATCGCGAGACGGCGGCGATTGCCAATGTGGGGGCGGTGGCGGTGTTTTGTCCGACGTCCAATCTCTTCCTCGGTTCGGGGCTATTCGATAGGGACCGGATGGTGAAGCACGGGGTGCGGATTGGGCTCGCGACCGATATTGGCGCGGGCACCAGTTTTTCCATGCTCAAGACGATGGACGAGGCCTACAAGGTGCTGCAATTGCGTGGCCAGCGCTTCAATCCGCTGGCTTCGTTCCATCTCGCGACACGGGGCAATGCCGAGGCGCTGGGGCTCGCCGATACGATTGGCAGCGTGGCGCCGGGGCGGGCTGCGGACCTTGTTGTGCTCGATGCGCGGGCGACGCCGACTATGCGGATGCGCATGGCGACGGTCGAGACGCTGGTCGAGGAACTGTTCCTTTTGCAGACCCTGGGTGACGACCGCGCCATCTCCGAGGTCTATGTTGCTGGCGCAAGGGCGAAGTCAACTTTAGGCGGGTTGTGAGGCAGGCCGCGATGGCCTAAAGCTGTCGCCAAACTGTTATCGTTAGGACCCCCTGGCATGAGCACTTATCTGACGAAATCCGGCCTTTCCCTGCACCCTCTGCTGGTGGATTTCGTAGAAAAAGAAGCGCTCAAGGGGCTCTCCATTTCCGCAGATCAGTTCTGGGGCGGCTTTGCGAACCTGCTGCGCGAACATGTCCCGACGAATGCGCGGCTGCTGGCCAAGCGTGACGATCTGCAGAGCCAGATCGACGAATGGCACCACAAGTATGGGCCGGTGACCAATAATCCACAGGGCTATGAATTCTTTCTGAGGGAGATCGGCTATCTCGTTGCCGAGCCGGGTGATTTCACGATTGAGACGGAAAATCTCGATCCCGAAATTTCCAGCATTTGCGGCCCGCAGCTGGTCGTGCCGGTCTCTAACGCCCGCTATGCGTTGAACGCCGCCAATGCCCGCTGGGGCAGTCTCTATGATGCGCTCTATGGCACCGACGCGACTTCGCGCGATGGCGATCTGGCGCCAGGCAAGGGGTTTAATACGGCCCGCGCTGCCGCTGTGGTGGCGCGCGCGGCAAAATTCCTTGATGAGAGTTTTCCGCTGGCAACTGGCAGCCATTCCGACGTCACTGCCTATCATGTAGTCAAGGACGGCGAGACGCGTTTCTTTGAGGTCGAGACTGCGGCGGGCCGTACCGGTCTCCGCGACCCCTCGGCTTTTGTCGGCTATGCCGGCAGCCAGGAGAGCGCTGAACTCGTTCTGCGCCACAATGGCCTGCATGTCATTCTTGTTATCGACTTCAAGAGCACGATCGGGGCGACGCACAAGGCTGGCCTCTCCGATGTCATCGTCGAGTCGGCGCTGACGACCATTCAGGACTGCGAAGACTCGGTCGCGGCCGTGGATGCGGAGGACAAGGTCGGCGTTTACCGCAACTGGCTGGGCCTCAATAATGGCACGCTGGAAGACACATTTGAGAAGGGTGGGCAGACAGTTACGCGTCGCCTCAAGGCGGATCGCACCTATAAGGATGTGAACGGCCAGCCTTTGGTGCTGAAGGGGCGCTCGCTGCTGCTGGTGCGCAATGTCGGGCATCTGATGACGACCGACGCGGTGCTGCTCGATGGCAAGCCGGTGGGCGAGGGCCTGATGGACGCCGCCGTGACGGCGCTTTGCGCGCTGCATGACAAGGGCAATAATTCGCGGACCGGCTCGATCTATGTCGTGAAGCCCAAGATGCATGGGCCGGAAGAAGTGGCGTATGCCTGCGCCATTTTCGCTTCGGTGGAAGCGTTCCTGGGGCTCAAGCCGAACACGATCAAGATCGGCATCATGGACGAGGAGCGTCGTACCTCGGCCAATTTGAAGGCCGCGATCTATGAAGCGCGGGCCCGCGTGTTCTTCATCAATACCGGTTTCCTCGACCGCACCGGCGATGAAATCCATACGTCGATGGAAGCGGGCGCCGTGCTGCGCAAGGATGAGATCAAGTCCGAGCGCTGGATTTCGTCCTATGAAGATCGCAACGTGCTGATCGGGCTTGCCTGCGGGTTCTCGGGCAAGGCGCAGATCGGCAAGGGCATGTGGGCGCGGCCGGACGATATGGCAGCGATGCTCGATGCCAAGATCGGTCATCCCAATGCCGGTGCCAACACCGCCTGGGTGCCGTCGCCGACGGCCGCGACGCTGCATGCGTTGCACTATCATCAGGTCAATGTGTTCGAGGCGCAGTCGCGTCGCCACAACCAGGCGGTGCCGGGGCTATCCGAGCTTTTCTCGATGCCGGTGCAGGTGCCTTATTCGCTGAGCCGCGAAGAAATCACGCGCGAGCTTGAGAACAATGCGCAGGGCATTCTGGGCTATGTGGTGCGCTGGGTGCAGCAGGGGGTGGGCTGTTCCAAGGTGCCCGACATCAACAATGTCGGCCTGATGGAAGACCGCGCGACCTGCCGTATTTCCTCGCAGGCGGTGGCCAATTGGCTGCGGCATGGCCTCGTGAGCCGCGATGAGGTGACATCGACCTTCGAGCGCATGGCCGTCATTGTCGACCAGCAGAACGAGGGTGATCCGATCTATCGGCCGATGTCCGAAAATTATCAGTCTGTGGCGTTCCAGGCGGCGCTGGATCTGGCGCTGAAGGGCGCGGATCAGCCGAGCGGCTATACCGAGCCGATCCTTCACGCCGCGCGCCGCAAGGTGAAGGCGCGCGACGCGAAGTAACGTCCCCATTCGTCGCCACCACCGGGCTTGTCCCGGTGGTCCATGCCCTTGGCGAGATGGATTGCCGGACGGGCCCGGCAATGACGACGGAGGGGAGAGACCTGATCAGACTTCCATGAAGGCCACGCGGGCGGCGCGGGCCATCTGGACGAGTACCATGTGCATGTCCTGTGGGACGGTGATCGGCTTTTCGAAGAAGATGCGGCGCACATCATCGCCATGGGCGATGTCGATGCCTTCGGCGTCGATGCCGGTGAGCACCCACTTGCCCGATGGCGCCTTGGCATAGTGGCGGGCGTAGAGGTCGACGGCCTCGAAATGGTCTTCGTTCATGTGCTCAACCGCATTGCCTTCGGCGGCGGCGAGGGCGGGGTCGCCATTGGAGAGCAGGTCTTCCGCGGTTAGGGCAAAGGCTTTGCCGAAGCCGCCATTGAGGCTGGCCGAGCGCGGTTCGAGGCGCACGAAACGGAAGTCGCCCAGTTCGGCATAGAGCTTGGCTTTGGGTTGGTGGGCGAGATAGCGGGCGGCGATGCGCTGGCTGTCAGCGGTATCGCGTTCGAGGATTTTTGCCTCGGCGGCGATGGAAATGCGCGGATGGGCCAGGGGGTCGCCCTTGCCGGTTTCGCCCAGCAGCAGCGAGCAGCGACCGTCGGCCTTGAGGGCCGGGAAGTGGGCGGCGAGGCCAGAGATCAGCAAGACCGGAGCGCCGTCGAAATCGGTGGAGACGCCGACGCGGGTGACCTGAGGAGCGCCAGTCTGCGGGTCGAGCGTTGCCAGCGCCCCGTAGCGGGCGGAGCGGAGCAGGGTTTTGGCCAGGCGCCGGGCTTCGTCGCTGGTGGGCTGCAGTACGGACTTTTCTTCCGCCATGGTCGGGGCTCCCTCAAATGCTGCAGCGGCACTAAGGGATTAAATGCTGATCGTCAATGTCAGATTAGTTCGTGGGTGGGCAGGGTGATGCCGGTGCCCTCGTGGAAAATCTCGATGTCGTTGGCGAGGAGGGTTTTGGCCGTGCTGATCGGCTCGCCGGTGCCGGGATTGCGGGCATAGCGGGGGTGGGCGCCGGAGGCGATCAGGAGGCGCAGGCGGTGGCCGGCAAGGAAGCTGTGGGCGGTGGCGTGGAGGGGGAAAGTGAGCGTCCAGCTGCCGTCGGCCTCGGTTCTGGTTTCCGGTGTTACGCGGAGGAGCCCATCGCAGATGTTGGTCGAGACGCCGTTGGGATCGACATCGGAGAGACGCACGAAAAAGTCGGTGTGAGGCAGGCCGGCGCGGGCGCGGAGCCGGACCTGGCACTGACCGATGATGGTCAGCGGTTTTAGGAGTACGGGGCCGGTATAGGTGAGGACGTCCGAGCGGTTTTCGAGCGGGCCGTTTTCCTGGGCGCCGGCACCGGTGAAGGCGAAGATGGCGCCGCCGAGATTGGGCGTGGGGTCGTTGGGATCGTAGCGATAGCGATCGGTGCCGGTGCTACCGTTGCCTTCAACCAATTGGTGGTTGGGGCCGATGTTGAGATTGATCGGTGCAGGCGGGCCGGGCGGGTAGCGGTCGAATTCGTGCCATTCGTTGGCGCCGGAGATGTGGATGCGGACCGGGTTTTTGCGGAGGCCGCTGGTGTCGTCCAGCAGTTTGGCGCGCATCCAGTGCAGCGTCTCGCGCAGATTGTCGCGTTGCAATTCCTCGGCGATGTGAAACCACGTGCCGATGGTGAGGTAGGGCTGGTGACCGAGCTCGACAAGGCGCTGGTAGTCGGCGAGGAGCGGGTCGAGCATGAAGTCGTACCAGCCGGATATGAAGTGCACCGGCGGGGTCGCTTTCGACAGGCGATGGCTGTGGTCAATCTCTTTCCAGAACTCGTCATTGCCGATGGCGTGCTCGAACCAGTGGCGCCAGAAGCCGATCTTGTGGCCGACAGCGATCTTGTCGGCTTCGATGAGCGGAAGCGCTGATGCAGCTCGGTCGGTGCGGCGTTCGATGTCGCCGGAGAACATCCGGGCAGCCGTCGATAGCGGGCGGCTGCGCAGGCCTTCGATGACCTGGACCCAGCTTAGCCAGAGATTGAGGTGGAAGGCGCCGGAGGGGAAGACGACGGGGCGGAAGTTGGAGGTCGTTACCTTGGTGGCCATGGCGGCGATTGGCGGCAGGGCGTCCGAAATGGCCCATTGGGCATAGCCGAGATAGCTGGGGCCGGTAAGGCCGATGCGGCCGTCGAACCAGGGTTGGTCCTTGATCCATCTGAGCGTGGCGAGGCCATCGGCGCGCTCATTGGCAAAGGGGTCGAATTCGCCGCCGGAGCGCTCGGTGCCGCGGCAGGCCTGGATGACCACGTGAAAGCCGCGCTCGGCATAGGCCTCGCAAATGGCGCTGAAACCGCGCCGGCCGTAGGGCAGGCGCATCAGGATGGTGGGATGCGGACCATCTGCTCGGGGGGCGTAGTGGTCGGTCTTGAGGATGACACCATCGTCCATGGCGAGGGATAGTCCGCGCGTCTTCTGCACGCCGTTTAGCCGAGGCGGCAGGTCTTCGACCCAGGCGAGATAGAGCGAAGACAGGCTCATGGGTCAGCTCACGAAATCGAACTTGTCGACGTCGAAGAGGCCACGGTCGGTCATCTTGAGATGGGGGATGACAGGCAAGGCGAGGAATGCCACCTGCAGGAAGGGTTCGGGCAGGACGCAATCGAGTGCCTTGGCTGCGTCGCGCAGGTGGTGGAGGTCGTGGGCGACGTCTTCGAAGCTTTTGAGACTCATGAGGCCGGCGATGGGCAGGGCCAGTTCGGCGGTCACCTTGCCGCCGTCGGCCGTGACAAAACCGCCGCCGAGCTCGATCAGGCGGTTGACGGCGACGGCCATGTCTTCATCGGTAGCGCCGACGACGGTGATGTTGTGGCTGTCGTGGCCGACTGACGAGGCGATGGCCCCGCGCTTGAGACCAAAGCCCGTCACAAAAGAACGGCCGATATTGCCGTTCTTGCCGTGGCGCTCGATGACGGCGACTTTGATGACGTCGGCAGTGAGGTCGGGCTGGAGACCCTTTTCGGTCGAGGCGAGGGTGGCTTCCTCGCGGAAGGTGAGGATCAGGCCGGGCTTTACGCCGATGACCGGAACGCGGTTCTGGCCGGGTTTGGGTTCGGTGATGAAGGCTTCGGCGGTGACGGGCTTTGCTTTGACCGAGGTCAGGCCGACGGGAGCAACGGTGCCGCGGGTTTCGAATAGTTCGGGCGTAACGATGCGACCGGCGGCGATTACATCGGAGACGCGGCAGTCTTCGAGGCTGTCGACGATGGCGATATCGGCGCGCCAGCCGGGGCCGAGGAGGCCGCGATCTTTCAGGCCAAAAATGCGTGCGGCCGAGTGGCTGGCGGCGCGATAGACGTGGTGCAGCGGGCGGCCCATGGCGATGAGGCGGCGGATGGAGCTGTCGAGATGGCCTTCCTCGGCGATGTCGAGGGGATTGCGATCATCGGTGCAGAGGGCGACGAAGGCCGAGGTGTTTTCGTCGAGGATTTCAGCAAGGGCCTGCAAGTCCTTGGAGACGGAGCCTTCGCGGATGAGGATGGCCATGCCCTTGGCAAGCTTTTCGCGGGCTTCGGCAGCGCTGGTGGCTTCGTGGTCGGTGCGGATGCCGGCGGCGAGATAGCCATTGAGGCTCTGGCCGAGGAGGAGCGGGGCGTGACCGTCGATATGGCCGTCCTGAAAGGCGACGAGTTTTGCCAGAATGCCGGGATCGGCATTGAGCACGCCCGGAAAGTTCATCATTTCCGCAAGGCCCAACACTTTTGGATGGCTGCGGAAGGGGAGCAGATCGTCGATTTCGAGTTGGGCGCCGGCGGTTTCGAAGGGCGTTGCCGGAACGCAGGAGGAGAGATTGACGCGCACGTCCATAATGGTGCGCTCGGCACTGTCGAGGAAATAGCGGATGCCTTCGGCGCCCAACACATTGGCGATCTCGTGGGGATCGCAGAGCACGGTGGTGACGCCGTGAGGTAGCACGCAGCGGTCGAACTCGAGGGGTGTGACCAGCGAGGATTCGATGTGGAGATGGGTATCGATGAATCCGGGGACGGCGAAGCGGCCGGTTCCGTCGATTTCCTGATTGCCTTCATAGCGGGCGTGGGTGCCGACAATGCGGTCGGCAACCACGGCGATGTCGGTAGTGGTGACCGTGCCGGTGATGACGTCGAGCATGCCCACATTGCGGATGACGAGATCGGCTGGTTCCTTGCCCTGTCCGGCCATGATCATGCGGGTGAGGAGGGCAGGGGTGGTCATAGCTACGGACTCTGGGCTGAACATGCCGAAAGGTCGGTCGCCCCGTCCGCCGCGTCAAGCCCTTGCTACGGAACCCTGCCGACCCGCAAGCGTTGAAATCTTGGGAATTTTCGGGAGAGCGCTATGGAAACCTACGATCCGCACAAGAATACAACCGAGGTGCGTCAGGCCAATTCGCGCAAAATGAATTCGCGCGTGCTTGCCATGTCGCTAATCGGCATCGTGATTGCCTTCGTGGTCATTTACATCATCTACAGCATGGCCATGCCGGCGCCGTCCAACTAGGCGCTGGCGCGCCGGGCGGCGAAGGCATCGCGCAGTTGCGTGTCGACCCGGCTTGGTTCGTGGGCGGCGCTATAGAGACAATAGCGGTTTCGACCGCCATTCTTGGCGTGGTAGAGCGCGTCGTCTGCAAATCGTATCAAGTCTGCCTCGCTGCGGGCCATATCTGGGGCCGTGGCAATACCGATACTGACTCCAATCGTGGCAATGCCGGCAGTAATGCTGACAGGCTGTGTCAGCGCGTCGATGATCGCCTGGGCTAGGGCCAGGGGGTCCCCGGATCCTCCAATATTCGGCTGGATGATGGTAAATTCGTCGCCACCGAAGCGAATGAGAGTATCTTCCGGCCGCAGCAGGGATTTGATGCGCGCGCTGACCTCGACAAGCATTTCGTCGCCCGCCTGGTGGCCGAGTGTGTCGTTCACCTGCTTGAATTTATCGAGATCGAGTTCCAGCACGGCAAAGCGAGGACCGCCTTCGGATGTGTGCTGCAAAAGTTCGCCGATGCGTGCTCCGAACAGGGCGCGATTGCCGAGTCCGGTGAGCGGATCGTGCTGGGCGCGATGGTGGGCTTCTTCCCGCTCGGCCTGAAGCTGGAAGAGGGCGCTACGAAGGCTGCGGAGCAGCAGGCCGACAATGATGATGCCGATGACCAGCGCGGCCGGCAGCGCCGGCATGGCTGCGCCGACGAGGCGGGCGCCGGGGTGCTCCGGCTGCCAGGCGAGCCAGGCGAGGGTCTGGCCTTGGGCATTGAGGATTGGCAGAGTCGCGTCGGTTTGCGGTTTGGCATCGAGGAAAATGGGCTGGTCGATGCGGTATTGATCACCGAAATAGGTAGCGAGTTCGTCTCCGAGGAGCCCTACCGAGATGTAAAAACCTTCCTTGCCGACAGTGGGGGCGTTCTCGCCGCTATAGGAAAGTATCGGCGTCACGGCGACGAGGGCGGGCTGACCCTCGAACAGCGTGAAATCGATGGCTTGCGGGAGCGTGTCCGATACGCCGGCATTGTAGGCGGAGATGGCGGCCTGTGTGTCGAGTCTGCGCAAATGCGCGAAGAAGGGTGCGAGCTTTTCGATGGAGTCGGCGGAGGATTTGGCGGGGACCTGGCCGCCGTCGCGGACGGCCACAATGGGTTTGAGGGCGCTGTCGAGGACGAAGCTGCGATTGTGGCCGTAGAAATTGAAGGCGTAGATGCCGAGATTATCGACGAGCCACTGCACGTCCTCGGTGTCGATGGCAGTGACTGCTTCGTCCCACACCGCCAGCTCTTCCTGGGCGATGTACATCTGCGATTTCTGTTCCTGCAGCGCCCGTTCGAGCAGCAGTTTCTCGCGGGCGAGCGCATCGGCGTCGATGCGTTGGGCCGACCAGGCGAGAAAGCCGGCCAGCGCCAGAATCGTAATGCCGGTCACCACCACGATGGGCAGGAGGAACCGGGTCGTGAAATGCGTTGTGTCCCGCAACTGCATTGTCGCCCCCAGAAAGTGCGGGAACTTTTGGTCGCCGGGCGTTAGCGGACGATGAATCGGCGCCTCGGCTCCAAAATCTGAGTTAACGCGCTGTTTCGTCAGCGCGAAACGCTGGTTGTTGCCCAGGTGATGGGCTAATGCTCAGCTCGGTCGATTCAGGAGGATGTCATGGCCAAGGTGCGCGCGCTGGTGCTGGAAAAGCAGCATGAACTGGGTCTGCGGGAGATCGACCTGCCGCTTGAGGTCGGGCCGGGCATGGTGCGGATCGCCATTCACACGGTCGGCGTCTGTGGTTCGGACGTGCACTACTATACCCATGGCCGCATCGGGCCATTTGTGGTTGATGCGCCGATGGTGCTGGGCCACGAAGCGGCAGGCACCGTGGTCGAGGTGGGTGAGGGCGTGAGCCATCTCAAGGTGGGTGATCGGGTCTGCATGGAGCCGGGCATTCCGGACCCCAATTCGCGCGCCAGCCGTCTCGGCATGTATAATGTCGATCCGGCCGTGCGCTTCTGGGCGACGCCGCCCATCCATGGCGTGCTGACCGCGGAGGTCGTACATCCGGCCAATTACACATTCAAGCTGCCCGACCATGTGAGTTTTGCCGAAGGGGCCATGGTGGAGCCCTTTGCCGTGGGCATGCAGGCGGCCAGCAAGGCGTGTATCACGCCCGGTGATACCGCCGTCGTGCTCGGCGCGGGTCCTATCGGTACCATGGTGGCGCTTGCGGCGCTTGCCGGAGGCTGTGCGCGCGTGATCGTTGCGGATCTTGCCCAGCCCAAGCTTGATATCGCCGCGCAATATCAGGGTATCATTCCGGTCAATATCCGAGAGACCAAACTCGTCGAGAAGGTCGGCGAACTGACCGAAGGCTGGGGTGCGGATGTGGTGTTTGAATGCTCGGGCTCGCCGCGCGCCTGGGAGACGATCATGGAGCTGCCGCGGCCTGGTGGTTGCATCGTCGTCGTTGGCCTGCCGGTCGAGCCGACCAAGGTCGACATTGCCGCGGCTTCCACCAAGGAACTGCGGATCGAGAACGTGTTCCGCTATGCCCATCAATACGATCGCGCCATTGCGCTGATCGCCTCGGGCAAGGTGGATCTGAAGCCGCTGATCTCCGAAACTTTCGCCTTCGAGGATTCGAAGGCTGCGTTCGACCGTGCCGTCGAGGCGCGTCCGGACGACGTCAAGCTGCAAATCCGCGTCGCTATCTGAGGCGGGAACCAAGTCCATGTCCCGGCGATTGTGACGACAGCGTCATTTTCGGATTTTTCGGGACATGGATACCGGCAATAGTTTTGGGCTGACCCAGACCTATCTTCCTGAACATATCATCGCCATCAGGCTCGCCATTGCAGCGCTCTGCGGCGCCATTATCGGCTTTGAGCGCGAGGTGCGAACGGCCGAAGCAGGGCTGCGTACGCATATTCTGATTGCGGTAGCCGCGGCGCTTTTCACCATTCTCACTTTCGAGATTTTTCATACCATAGGCGGCGGCTCGGAATCGCGGGCCGACCCCATTCGTGCGGTCGAAGCGGTCACAGCCGGTATCGCCTTTCTCGGGGCGGGCGCCATCTTTCGCTCAGGCGGTGGCGTCCAGGGGCTGACCACAGGCGCGGGAATGTGGCTGGCGGGGGCAGTAGGCCTCGCCTGTGCGCTGGGTTTTTACACGATCGCGGCGGGGACGACGGTGCTGGCGGTCATTGTGCTGGCGGCCCTGCGTGCACTCTCGCATCGCATCATCGGACACAAGGCGGCCGAAGACGAGGCGTCGGGGCAACCATGAAGGATAGGTGAGACTCCGCTGAGACTGGGCCGCGGGGAGAAGCATAATAGGTAGCCGAGCGGCGCTGAGGGACAGTAGCGCTGCCGGGCGAGATGCTTCTCCCCCCGTACGGTCGCGATCGGGAGGTACCGCAACCGTGCCCCCACGCTAGTTCACTTGGAGCTGAACCAGCGGTGTCAGACGTCGATGGTGCAGATCGACATCTGTATTACGAAGACGGAGAGCAACGCTTGGGAATGCAGGACACGATCGAAACCGTGGCTCGCAGCGATGCTCTCCGTCCAGGCACGCAACCTGTGGACGCAGGAGTCACATGCCAACAGCATCCAAGCGCTCGGTACGCGCCCAGAAATTCGCAATACCAGCCAGTTCGTGCCGATAAGCATCGGCTTCCGACTGCCGGAAGAAGACGGCGGTAGCGCCGGCTTCGAGGTAAACCATGCGCCCCGCTCGATTGGTCGGGGGCACCATCACCAGCAGCGCGACACCCTTTTGGTGCAGCCAAGCCTGATGGCGGCGGATAAATTCGAGGTTGGCCTGGCTGTGGCCCTTGAGGTCCACCACCAGCAGTTCCGGCCAGTGCGACTGCGGATCGCTCAATACCTGCGCAAGATCCTCGACCGCCTCTTCGTCGTCGCTGTAGTGGCGAACCGACGGGCCGTCATTGGCGGCCAGCACGCGCATGAACAGGCGGGCCGAATGGCCGTCGTCGTCGATCAGCCCAATAAAGGGCGCCTGTGCAAACGGACTGGTCACACGCTTACCTCTGCCCGAAACACACCGGGCAAATCACTCTTGTGGAAAAACATGCGGCCGCCGCGCCGCATGCTGGTTCAGAAACACTTGGTGGTCTCACGCATCCGGCAGGGCCTATCCACCGGGAACCGCGTCTGTTCAGAGAACTGACGCCGGTCATATGGGGGAGGTCGGGCAGGGCGGGTAGGCAAACTCGCGTAAAATTCAGGTAAGTCGCTCTTGCTTTTTACATGTAAGCGATGACTATTAACCTCCATACGGGGGTAAAATGGCTCAGGCCAATGACGACAAGGATGCAGTGCTGGCGGCGCTGGATCGTCTGACGGCGTGGTCGGAAATGGCCAGGTCGCCCCAACTCACGCGTTTTCTCGACTACATCGTCCGCAAGCGACTCGACGGCGATACGCAATCGATCAAGGCCTATTCCATCGCCGTCGATGTGTTCGGCCGGCCAACGGACTTCGATCCGCAGAGCGATCCGATCGTCCGTGTGCAGGCACGGCGTTTGCGGGCCTTGCTGGATCAATATTATCGCGGGCCCGGCGCGCAGGAGCGGTTGCAGATCGTCTTGCCGATCGGACGCTATGTGCCTGATTTCCTGGAGACGGACGGCACTCTGCCGCCACCTTCCAGCCAGACTGCTCAGCGGTTCGTCGATGCCGATATCGATGCCGTTCCGGACGCAACGGCGCCGCGCGGCCATGTCACCGTGTCCTGGCTGGTGCTGCTGGTCATTGCCATTGGCGCTGCGGCCCTCGCCTATTCGCTTTCCACCTGGGGACCAAGGCAGGAGCAGCGGGCGACGCAGAACGGCATCATGCAACAGCCGAGCCTGCGGGTGATGGAGTTTCAGAACCTCACCGACGACCCTTCGATCACCGCTGCCGTTTCGGGTCTGGCCATCGAATTGGTCGACCGGCTGCAGCCGCTGAATTTTCTCAGCGTCGACTATGGCGGTCGCGGGGAGGTAAATTCGGGGCCCGTTCAGGCGGACGGATATCTGCTCACCGGCATCGTTCGGCGTGACCCGGGAGCGCCGGCCAATTTACAGTACAGCGTCGTCCTTACCGACCTTTCGAGCAATAGCGTGGTCTGGAATCGGTCATTGATTCTGACGGAACAGCAATTATCCGATCCCGGACGAATCGATCGGCTCTCCATCGACATCCTGGCGGTGCTGGGCAATCCGCGGGGGCCGCTGCATACGCGGGCACGCCAATATCTCAGCCAGAACCCGCTCGTGGGTGGCGAAAATCTCTATCTCTGCCGGCTGCTCTTTACGATGTATCGCGAGAGTTCGACGCTCGGCGCGGCCGAACGCGCCAGGTCCTGCTATGCGGCGCTGCCGGAAAGCGATCAGAAAACGGGTATCGCGCTTGCCGCGGTTGCCAGTCTGACTGCCGAGGGGACGGATAGCGGCAGGCCGTCGCCCACGGCGCAACTCGACCGATACCGAGTCGCCAACGAAATGCTTAGTGAGGCCGTGCGCATCCTGCCGACAAGCAGCTTTGTCTGGGAACAGCGCGCGCGCCTCCATGAAGTGCTTGGGGAACATGGCCTAGCTGAGGCTGCCTATGGTACGGCGCTGCAATCCAATCCGTCCAATATGGATGCGCTTGCTGCGCATGCCCGGCATATGGCGTTCATGGGCCAGCTCGACCAGGCTGTTCCCTTGGCGCAAAGGGCACTTGATGCCTATACGATCATTCCGGACTGGTATTATGGCGTGCCCACACTCCTCGCCATTCGGGAGCGTGATTTCGGCAAGGCGGCGCGCTATGCCGATATTTATGCGCGGGCCGACCGAGAAATGGGACCGGTCCTCGCCATTCTCGCTGCCGAGGGGGCGGGCGACGATGCGCAGGTGGCGCGACAATTGCCGCGCGTTCTCGATGTGCCCACTTTCCGTAGTGTCGGGATTGTGACGCAGCTCCGGCGGCGTATCACCGATACCGCCCTGCTCGATCGCATCCGCGTGGCGCTGACGGATGCCGGCGTGCCGCCGCTGTCGCTGGTGACGGCCTATTAGCGCTTAGTGAGCGCTCGATTGGCTGAAGAGATTGATCACCAACACGCCTGCCAGAATGAGGCCGATGCCGATCAGCGCCGGCAGGTCGAGCGTCTGGCCATAGGCGAAAAAGGCGATGATCGAGACGAGGATGATGCCAACGCCGGACCAGATGGCATAGCCGATGCCGACGGGAATAGTCTGCAGGGCCAGCGAGAAGAAGTAGAAGGTCACGCAGTATCCCACCACCACGACGATGGAGGGCACAAGCTGGGTGAAGCCGGCCGAGGCGCGCAGGAACGAGGTGGCGATCACCTCGCCGACGATGGCAATGGCGAGATAGGCGGCGCCGTTCATGATTGTGCGTCCGAAAAATGAGTGCGGCAGAGTTCGATGAAGCGCTGGCCGCGTTCTTCAAAATTCTTGAACTGGTTATACGACGGAGCACCCGGCGACAGGATGACAGTGTCGAATTTTTCACGCTTGTTTTTCAGCGTGACCACGGCTGTTTCGAGGTCAGGCACTTCCGTCACATCGATATCCGGAGCCGCCTTGCGGGTTGCCGCTGCCAGTCGCTCGCCGGTCACAGGCAGGGTGACCATCGCAGTGACGCCGCGTTGGGCGAGAAGCGTTGAGAGTTCGGCGTAGTCCTGCTCGCGCTCATGGCCGCCGGCGATCAGGGCGATACGGCGGCCGGGATAGGCGGCGAGGGCTGCTTTGGTGGCTTCGGGTGTTGTCGAGATGGAATCGTTGACAACGGTCACGTTGCCAACGCGATGCTCCTCAAGCCTGTGGGGCAGGGGGCGGAAGGCGGCGATGCCGGCGAGAACGCCGTCCATGGTCGCGCCGACGGCGAGGGAGATTTCGGCGGCAAGAATGGCGTTGTCGAGATTGTGCGCCCCCTTGAGCCGCGAGCGGGACACGGCGCCTTCGAGGGCAATGGCCTGTTCGTCTGACAGCGGCTGTACCAGGCGGCGGTGGTCACGAACTGCTTTCGCAACGCGCGCATTGCTGGCGGCGGCGTGGCCGAGTGCGACGGCGAAGCTGCCATCGCGGTCGACCAGATGCAGCTTGTCGTCGTAGTAGCGCTCGACCGAGCCGTGCCAATCGACATGCTCGGGATAGAGATTGGTGATCGCGGCGACATCGGGGATGAAGCTCATATCGGCCGTCTGGTAGCTCGAAAGCTCGAAGACGACGATTGCGTGCTTGTCGGCGATTTCGAGGGGGGCAAGGCCGACGTTACCAGCGAGGCCTGCATCGAGGCCGGACCGCGCCAGCATCAGGTGGACCAGCGTCGCGGTGGTCGATTTGCCTTTGGTGCCGGAAATGGCAATGACTGTACGATCCTGCCGATAGGTCGCGCCCCAGAGATTGAGGTTCGAGGTCACGGCTATGCCGGCCTCGGCGGCGGTGGCGAAGATCGGCTTGTAGCGTGAGACGCCGGGGCTTTTCACGATGGTGCCGAAGCGGCGCCCGGCGATAGCCGCGGGAAGATCGGATGCCGCGATGGTTTCTGTCTCCGGTATGTCCGCTGTGCCCGAGTCCACCGTCACAAAAACCTGCAGATCGGGCTGGATGCGCTTCAGGAATTGCCGAGTGGATTTGGCTTCGCGCCCGGCGCCGTAGAGCAGGACCGGTTCGTCAAACCGCATAAGCGGCCACCTTGGCGGCTAGCGCCGGGGGGATGTGATGGTCGTGGCTATCGGTCAGGCATTCGGCCATGGCGAGTTGCAGCCGCTCCTCGCCATATTGTGCGAAAAGGTCGGCCTTCACCGACTTCACGATTGCGTCCTGATGCCAATCTGCATGGCGGGTCAGGGTATAGAAGCAAGCGGCGGCTTCGAGAATTTCGCCGACGCATTCCCAGGGCTTCTGTCCGGCCAGGCCCGACAGTTCGCGGAAAGAGCGTTCATTGTCAGGCACATCGAGGAGGTTCTTGCCGAAGATTTTCAGCAATCGATCCTTGGCCATGAAGGGGGCGAAGATCAGGAAGACAAAGTGACATTTCGGACATTCGCCGCACCAGAGCGGGCCGTCATTGCCGGTGAGGCGGAAATTGCGATTGCAGCTCGAAAATACCGCGTCGAAGCGCTCGCCCTGGGTGAAGAGCGAGGCGATACGGGCTTCCGAGTACGGGCGGAGTAGCGAGAAGTATTTGAGGGCACCGCCAGTGGCATTGCCCAGGATGTCGGCGATCAAGAGTTCGAAGCCAAGCGATTTCGAATATTGGTGATTGGTCTCGCGGCCGTCGAATTCGATATTGCCTTCGCTCGCCGAGCGCTCGTTGCTGAGCACGATCTGGTCGTAGCCATAGAGCAGGGCGCAGAGCGAGGCGATCATGGAATTGATCGCCGTCGATGGGACGTGGCCGTTGTAGTAGCCGGGCTCCTTGCCAAGGCGGATCATTTCGGCATCAAGCTTGCGCATGACATAGACCGGCCGGCGGCCGATGGCTTCCACCGAGGTGATGATTGGGCCTTTGGGATTGACGGCAAAGGGGGTGAAGTCGACGCCGATATGGCTCAGCAGTTCGACGCTGACGAGGGAATCCTTGCCGCCGCCGATGGGGAGCAGCGTGCGTTCCTGCAATTGCGGCGCTGGTTTGCGCGAGACAGGATCTTCGCCCGTGCTTAGCTTCAGGCGGCCGAAGCGCGCGAGATTGTTGCGGGCGTAGAATTCGCCGAGGCCATTTTCATATACGTCGATGACGAAGGCGCGTTCGGCTTCGGTCAGCTTGATGTCGGGGGCCGTGATGTCGAAGGGCGCGCGCAACTTGAAGTAGCTGACGCCGAGGACGAAGGCGGTCAGGTCGAGCAGCTTGGCAAAGGCAGGGCTCTGCGTCAATTCTGTCTTGGCGCCCTTGGGCAGGTCCAGAATTTCGGTGAATCCCAGATCGCCCAGACGATAGGCGAAGCGAGCCTCGCCAGTGGTCGGGTCAAAACTCGGCGGCAGGATGGAAAAGGATTCGGTCACGGGCAACTCACGCGGCTTTGCATCATCATATAGGTGATTTGCGGCGATGGCGGGAGTGGGGCGAAAAGTGCTGCTGATGTTTAGTAGATGCGCATCTGCATGCGCATGACGATGTCGCTGCCGATGCGTTGAAAGCCATATTCGCGCATGGTGCACGACCAGCCGTTGCCGTTCTTCTCGATGCGGAAGAGGTTATAGCGGGCCGGATCGTCCAGTGTGCCGCCCTGCGCGGCGCTGGCTGCGGCGACGCCGATGACGGGCACTTCGTGATCCAGCCCGGGAATGTGGTGGATCGAGGAGCGGTGCGTATGGCCGTGGAGGATCATTTCGGCGCCGCGATTGGCGATGACCTGGCGGAAGATGCGGTGACCTTTTAGGCCGAAGGAAGGGTGCTGTAACTCGGCATTGGGCGGATGATGAATCAGCACCACGCGGAAGTAGCCTGCATCGCCGAGGAGTTTCAACATGCGATCGAGCCGTGCGGCCTGTTTTTCCTCAAAACGCCCGATGGCGAAGAAGGGGGCGGTGGGCACAGCGCTTGAGCAGGAAATGATGGCGACGTCGCCGACGCGGCGGACGAAGGGGAAGGTGGCGCCTTCAAGGGTTTCGCCCTTGAGATAGTCGCCCCACATGTCGCAGGCCATTTCGAGCGCGCCCGGGACATAGGCGTCGTGATTGCCGGGGCACACAGCGGTACGTTCGCTATCGCCGAGATCCTGCAGCCATTTTCCGGCACGGCGGATTTCGGAGGGCAAGGCAAGATTGGTGAGATCGCCGGTGACGGCGGTGAAATCGGCCTTCTGCTCTTGCATATGCGCGACGAGGCGCGTCAGCGTTTCGGAGTTGAGTTCGCCGTGGCGCTTCAGTTTCCAGTTGAGGTAGCCGGTCACGCGCTTGCCGACGAGATCACTGAGAGCCACCTCCGGCATGGGCGAGAGGTGAATATCCGATATGTGCGCAAGCGTTGTCATCGGGAGGGGTTTTGCCAGAAGCTTCCGCGCAGGGAAACGGTCAATCGACCGCGGTCGTCGGATTTTCCGGGCAAAATCTGGTGACCGGACAGGAACGGGTTGGCTTCAAACGCGTGAAAAGGGGCTTGGCCGCATTGGGAAAGCGCGAAATGCGCTATCGACTTTTGCGCAGGAAACGCTACCCCTGCGGCAAGTTCGACGGAGAAGCCAGTCATGATGAACCGATTCCAGCGCGTGCGCGCCAAGGTGTTTCTCACCATTATCGGGATCATACGCCACATGACGATCGGCACGCGCGTCATGCTGGTCGATGGGAACAAGGTTTATCTCATCCGCCACACCCTTATTCCGGGCTGGCAATTCCCTGGTGGCGGGATCGAGCCGGGCGAGACGGCAGAGGCTTCCGGTGCACGGGAGACGCTGGAGGAAACTGGGCACCGCGTGACGGGACCCATGGAGCTTTTTGGCGTCTACCACAATTCCAGTTCGGTCACGAACCGCGACCATGTGCTCTTTTATGTGGCGCGGTCGCACGAGTTCGTCTTCGTGCGAAAGAAGGATCACGAGATCGCCGAGGGCGGCTGGTTCGAGATCACCAAGCTGCCCGAAGGCGTGACCCCCGCGACGTCCCAGCGCATCGACGAAGTGTTCGACGGTGCGCCCAAGCGGGACGTCTGGGGGTACTGAGCGTCAGTCGAGGAACGACAGTTGCGGGCCAATCGGCACGATGCGGTGCGGATTGATGGTGATGTGGCTCCAATAGTAGTGCGTCTGGATGTGGCCGATATCGACCGTTTCCTTGACACCGGGGACTTCGTAGAGCGCCTTCAGGTAGTGCGACAGGTTCGGATAGTCGGCGATCTGCCAGCGGTTGCACTTGAAGTGGCCGAAATAGACGGCGTCGAAGCGCACCAGTGTGGTGAAGAGGCGCCAGTCGGCCTCGGTAATGGTGTCGCCGGTCAGATAGGCGTTTTCGCTGAGTAGCTCTTCGGCCCAGTCGAGCGCATCGAAGAGCTTGTTGGCAGCTTCTTCATAGGCGGCCTGGGTTGTAGCGAAGCCGGCCTTGTAGACGCCGTTGTTGATGTCGTCATAGACGCGGGCGTTGATCGCATCGATCGGTTCCCGCAGCGCTTCGGGATAGTAGTCGTCCGTGTTGCCAGTCAGCTCGTTAAAGGCCGTGTTGAACATGCGGATGATTTCCGCACTTTCATTGGACACGATGGTGTTGGTCTTCTTGTCCCAGAGCACGGGAACGGTAACGCGGCCGGTATAGTCGGGCTTGGCAGCTGTATAGACCTGGTGAAGAAAATCCTTGCCGAGCAGGGTGTCGCCTGTCGAGCCTTCGTCGGTCTTGAAACTCCAGCCGGTTTCGTCGGGCATTTTGGGCGAGACGATGGAGACTGAGATCAGGCTTTCCAGTTCCTTGAGCTTGCGGAAGATCAGGGTGCGGTGCGCCCAGGGACAGGCCAGCGAGACATAGAGATGGTAACGGCCGGCTTCAGCGGCATAGCCGCCTTCGCCCGTAGGGCCGGGGCTGCCGTCAGCGGTGATCCAGTTGCGGAAGCCGGACTGCGAGCGGACGAATTTTCCGCCGGTCTTGCTGGTGTCGTACCACTTGTCCGACCATTTGCCGTCGATCAATTGTCCCATCTTTGGTCCTCTTTCGTCATCTTGCTGTCGGCATTGCCTGCTCTGTTGGGGCATCCGGTTTCTGTTGTCGACAAACTTAGTTGTCGCAATGGGAAGCGATAAGGCACTTCGGGCGCAACAATGCGTTGTGCAATTTGGATACACCGATCCATTCACTGGAGGAATTTCAGCCATGACGCCGATATTCCCATTTACGGGAACCCATGCTGGTGCTAATGCGGATTCAGACGTGGAGGCGTCCAGGATGGTGAAGGTTTTGCAGATGTTCCGACGACCCTAGTTGGTCGTTCTTCGCGCGGTGCCCTTGGGGTGGCCGCATGCTCATTTGCACATAATCTTTCCCTGGATAGACCCATGACCACGCTCGTTGCGGCTGAGGCCGTCGCTACCCCTCTTTCTGGCCAGCCTGTCGTTCGGCCTGCTACCCCTGCCGATGATGCATTTGTCGAAGACCTGCAGGCGATTGCCTTTGGTCCCGGCCGGTTTGCACGTACGGCGTTCCGGGTGCGCGAGCGGTTCCCGATCGATCCCAGCCTAAGCCTGATTTCGGAAGTCGATGGCACTCCGTCGGGTTCGGTGTGGATGACCCCGATCAGCGTCGGCGGCATGAAGGGTTATCTCCTCGGGCCGCTGGCGACGCATCCGAATTTCCGCAAGCGTGGCGCTGGTAAGCTGCTCGCGCGGGAAGTCAGTAAGCGGGCTCTGGCGCGGGGCGAAGGTCATTTCGTGCTGCTCGTTGGCGATCAGGACTATTATTGCCCACTTGGCTGGGTGCCGACCACGCCGGGCAATATACAGTTCCCTGGCCCGGTGGATACGAGCCGCGTGCTGCTGCTGGCCGATGATCCGGAACTGGCCAAGACGCTGACCGGTTCGATTGCCGCTTTTGAGGCCGGCGTCTAAAGGCGATCAAAACGGGTGCATCGGGGCAGGGGCTCGCATAAACTCCTGCCCGAGATGCTGAATCATCCGGACGCTCCCTTGCCCTTCGATACGCCTATCGCCGAGCTGCTTTCTGGCCGCTTGCTGGTTTCTCCGCCGGCCTTGCCGGTCGGCGATGAACTCATACCCGACTGGGCGCCGCTCGAGCCGTTTTCACGGCCGCCGACGCCCGCTGCGGTGCTGATCGGCCTTGTACGCCGGCCTGAGGGTCATACTATTCTCTACACCGAGCGCTCGCCTGACCTACGCTCGCATTCCGGCCAAGTGGCTTTTCCTGGTGGCAAGATTGACGCCGCAGATGCGCATGCGGGCGCTGCAGCTTTGCGCGAAGCCAATGAGGAAGTCGGGCTTGAGCCGGCCGAAGCCAGTATTCTGGGCTATATGGAGCCGTATTTTACCGGCAGCAATTACCTGATCACCCCTGTTATCGCCGAGGTGCTGCCGAGCGGACCTTTTGTGCCCAATCCCGGCGAAGTGCATTCGGTTTTCGAAGTTCCGCTCAAGCGCATCCTTGATTCTGCCAGCTATGGGCGTTTTCGCATCAAGCGCGCCGGCAAGGAGCACTCGACCTGGCAGATCGACCATGATGGCCACACGATCTGGGGCATCACTGCCAATCTCACCCGAAAATTCCGTGACCTTATTTTGGGTGAAGCATGATCCCAGACCACCTGCCGCAAACCGAATGGCTGGCGCGCCCTGAAGTGCAGGCGATTTTCGCAGCGCTTGATGGGCGAGAGGGGAAGACGCGGGCCGTTGGCGGGATCGTGCGGGATACGCTGATGGGCCGGTTGAGCCCCGAGGCCGATATCGATATGGCGACCGAGCTTTTGCCAGTCGTGGTAATGCAGCGCGCCAAGGCGGCTGATATTTCGGCTTACCCGACCGGTATCGACCATGGGACGGTGACGCTGAAGCTCAACGAGACGACGGTCGAGGTCACGACGCTGCGGCGCGACGTCGAGACCGACGGGCGGCATGCGCAGGTGCAGTTCGGGACCGATTGGACCGAGGATGCAAAGCGACGAGACTTTACGCTCAACGCGATCTATTGCGGTTTTGACGGGAAGCTTTTCGATCCATTGAAGGGGGCCGGCGACGCCCTCGCTGCCCGGGTGCGATTCATTGGCAATGCTGCCGAGCGGATCGCGGAAGATGGCCTGCGGGTCTACCGGTTCTTCCGGTTTTCGGCGAGCCATGGCGGCGAGAAGCTTGATGCGGAAGGTCTTTCTGCCTGTCAGTTGGCGGTAGGCAAGCTCGATCATCTCTCAGCCGAGCGGGTCGGCTCGGAGATGCTGCGGATGCTGGCTCTGCCAAAGATCGCGCTGACCATTGCCGTCATGAACGAGATCGGGCTGCTATCACTGTCGCGTAGCGAACTGTCGGCAGTGCTGCGCTATGAAGTCCTGGGTGGGCACAATCCGGCGGCGCGCCTGGCCCTGCTTGCAGGGAGCGATATCGATGCCCAGCAGGAGCGCTGGCGCCTCTCCAATGCGCAGGTCGAAGCGGCGCGGCGCGTTTTTTCTGCAGCGCTGCTTATGTCGGAAGATGAGATTGCGTTGGGGGTCTATCGCTATCGCGATGAGGCTATCGAGGGATTGGCCGTTGCTGCCGCCCAGCACAATTGGCCGCGTGACCGACTGATGGAAGCAGCACGCGAAATCGCTCGATTGCCGAATCCGGACTTTCCAGTGTCGGGCAGTGATATTGTGGCAAATGGAATTGAACCCGGGCCAGAAGTAGGAGCAACTCTGGCCCGGCTCGAGGCGCTTTGGGTGCAAAGCGCCTTTTCGCTGACGCGGGATGAGCTTCTGGAAAGCTTAGATATCCGCTAGCTCAGGCGGGCGTCAGTGCTTGGTCGTGCCTTTGGCGTCTACGTCGACGATGCGTTCCTTGATCCGCTCGACCATGTCGGGGCGGACTTCGGTTTCACCGTGGAAATTCTTGAGGTTCTCCACGGCGCGACGCACCACTTCCGCCTCGCTTTCGGCCTCGGCCTTCCAGGTCGAGCCGGGGATGAGCGTACCGGAATCAAAGCGTTTCATTGCGTTTCCTCCTACATCTCGTTGGGGTAGAGGAGGGAACGGGGCGCCTAGACCAAGGGTTCCATCACTCGTCGGCAAAAATGCCGAGCTCCGAAAGCCCTTCGATTGAGGTGCCGCCATCCCGACGGATCGCTGTTCGCGGCATGATGCCGGTCTGGTCCGCGATGGCGTCCGCGAGAATCTGCGAATGGGTAACAACCCAGACCTGCGTGCGCTCTGCAGCTTTGGCGATCGCGCGCGCCAAGGCGGGCAGAAGATCAGGGTGGAGGCTCGCTTCGGGTTCGTTGAGGGCTATGAGCGGCGGCAGACGGTAAGAGAGCAGGGCGCCCAGCAGGGCCAGAAACTGCAAAGTGCCGTCGCTGAGCTCGGCCGCGCCGAAGGGACGATTAGGCAGGTCGGGGAAGATCAGCGCGAATTCGGCAGTCCGGCCCGGGGGCGGCACGACGAGTCTGGCGCCCGGAAAGGCCGCGTCGATGGCGGTATCAAGTTCCAGCGTGTCGCCGCGGATGTGCGTCAGTGTTGCAAAGACCGCCGCTAGATTGCCGCCGTCGGCATCGAGCAAGGGCGCGGTGACCGCAAGGGCGGGGCGGCGCAGGGGCGCGTGCTGATCAGTGCGAAAGCCGTGGTAGAAGCGCCAATTGGTGAGGAGATGCCTCACCGCGTCGAGTTCCGGCACTGTACCGCGCACGGCGGAGAGGGCGGTTTCGCTGGCAAGGAGGGGTTCGTCGAACTGGCGGCGTGCGCCATTGTCGTCGCGATACCAGCCAGCGGGGCCTTTGCGTTCCAGAAGCGTTACGGAGCGCCGACCCGGCAGCTCCAAGCTTTCGAACTTGATCTGCGGTTCCTCTGCAAACACGGCTTGATATTTCGAGTCGCCGAAGCCGATTTCGACGCGGTAGCGGGGCAGGAAAGCCGCGTCGCTGTCAGGGCCGTCCATGTCGAGCCCAACTTCGAGACAGAGCCGGGGTGCCTCTGTCACCTTGCGCTGGCCGGCCCAGAGCACGGAGGCCAGGCCGCCTTCGCGGGCGATGGACATGGCGAGGTCGCCAGTTGCCGCCGCCCGTACCAGTTCCAGCCCACGATAGATATTGGTCTTGCCAACACCGTTGGCGCCGACCAGCACGGTCAGTCTTCGCACCGGCAGACGCAGATTGCGCACCGAGCGATAGAATTCGACGTGCAGGTCGGTCAGGCTCATTGCTTACCTTGGTTCAGGGCCACTTCACCGCGGGTGGCATGGAGGAGAGGATCGAATTCACGTTGCCGCCGGTCTTAAGGCCAAAGGTCGTACCGCGATCGTAGAGTAGGTTGAATTCAACATAGCGGCCGCGGCGCACGAGCTGCTCGTCCCGCTCGGCTTCGGTCCACGGAGTTTCGAAATGGCGACGGACCAACTTGGGATAAATGGTGTTGAACGCTTCACCAACGGCCTTGGTGAAGGCGAAGTCGGCGTCCCAGTCGCCGGAATTGAAGTGGTCGTAGAAAATGCCGCCAATGCCGCGCGGTTCGTTGCGGTGGGGCAGGAAGAAGTACTCGTCGCACCAGGCTTTGAAGCGGTCGTAATCGACGCCGGGGCGACCTTCGCAGGCCTCGCGCATGGCGGCATGGAATTCGAGCGTGTCGGGGTCGTCCTGGATGCGCTTGCTGTCTAGGACGGGGGTCAGGTCGGCGCCGCCGCCCCACCACTGTTTTCCCGTGACGATCATGCGCGTGTTCATGTGCACGGCCGGAACGTGGGGGTTCCAGGGGTGGATGATGAGCGAAATGCCCGAGCTCCAGAAGGCGGTGCCGGCTTCGGTGCCGGGCATCTGCTTGGCGAAATCTTCCGAGAAATGGCCGTGGACGGAGGAGATATGGACGCCGGCCTTTTCGAAGACGCGGCCGTGTAGCATGGACATCTCGCCCCCGCCGCCAGCGGCGCGATCCCAGGGGGTGCGCTCGAACTTGCCGGCGGGCATGTCGGCATTGGGGCCGGTAACTTCGGCTTCGATGGCTTCGAGGCCGGCGCAGATGCGGTCGCGCAGGGCGCGGAACCAGGCGGCGGCAGTGGTCTTCTTGGTGTCGATATCGGCAGGGAGGGTCATAGCGGGGGAATGGACCTTCAGGAAAGCTCTGTAAAGCGGCCAATCTGTCTCATGGCCTCGCCAACTATCATGCTGCCGGCGAGCGCAACATTGATCGAGCGCAAACCGGGGCGCATAGGGATGCGAATGCGCAGGTCGCAGCGTTCGGCGACGGAATCAGGCACGCCGGCGCTTTCGCGGCCGAGCATGAGGATATCGCCGGGGACGAAACGCGCTTCGTAGGCCGACTGGCTGGATTTGGTGGTCAGAAGGATCAGGCGTCTGCCCTGTTGGGCCCGCCATTCCTCGAAAGCCTCAAAACTGTCGTGCTGCTGAATGACGGCGTGTTCGACGTAATCGAGCCCGCTGCGTGCCAGGTTTTGCGGCGTGATGGGAAAGCCCGAGGGATGGATGATGTGGACATTCAGCCCAAGGCAGGCGCCGAGGCGCACGAGGGTGCCGGTATTGTTGGCAATATCAGGCTGATAGAGGGCGAGATCGAGCGACAAGAGCGTTGCCTCCGGGCCACGCCCGGTCCGTCGGAGAGGTTCGGCGCTAGGATATAGTTGCGCGCAAGCCAACTGTCACCCGTCGCGCACTGGACAAGCCCATCCGAGAGTGCAAAAAGAACCCCAACTGACGGACCGCTTGAGGGCGGCTGGCTTGTCGATTCTGCTTATGGTGTCGAGGGCTGGAGCCGGTTCCGTCATTTGTGCATCGTACGGGGAAACGGACTTGTCCACGCAAGCAGAACACTCATCCACCAACCGGCGGGATTTTCTCTTCGTCGCCACTGGCGCTGTCGGCGCTGTTGGTGCCGCCGCAGTGGTATGGCCGCTGATCAACCAGCTCAATCCGGACGCGTCCACGCTGGCGCTTGCCAGCATCCAATATGATGTGACCCCGATTGCCGAAGGGCAGTCGGTGACCATCATGTGGCGCGGCTTGCCGGTCTTTGTGCGTCACCGTACGCCCAAGGAGATCGAAGAGGCCCAAGCAGTCCCGCTTTCTGATCTCAAGGACCCGGAAACCGACGAGGCACGCACCAAGCCTGGCCACGAACAGTGGCTGATCATGATCGCCAACTGCACCCATCTCGGGTGTATCCCTGTTGGCGAATCCGGCGATTTCGATGGCTGGTTCTGCCCATGCCATGGTTCGCACTATGACTCGGCTGGTCGTATCCGCCGCGGCCCCGCACCGAAGAATCTGGTCGTGCCGCCGTATGAATTCCTCAGCGATACGCTGGTCCAGATCGGTTAATGGGGGCTTTTTCCGATGTCAGAACATTCGACTTACGTACCGGGAAATGCCGTTGAGAAGTGGCTGGACGACCGCCTGCCGGTGGTGCGCTTCGCCAAAGAACACCTCATGGACTTCCCCACGCCGAAGAACCTCAACTACTGGTGGACGTTCGGCGCCATTCTCGTGATGTGCCTTGGTGTGCAGATCGTCACCGGCATCATCCTTGCGATGCACTACACGCCCAACGTGGCGATGGCGTTCGACTCGGTCGAGCACATCCGCCGCGACGTCAATGGCGGCCGTATCATCCAGGCAACCCACGCGGTGGGCGCCTCGATGTTCTTCATCGCGCTTTACATCCACATGTTCCGTGGCCTGTTCTACGGTTCCTACAAGGCGCCGCGCGAAATCCTCTGGATCCTCGGCGTCGTGATTTTCCTTCTCACCACTGCCACTGCGTTCATGGGCTACATCCTGCCCTGGGGCCAGATGAGCTTCTGGGGTGCGACGGTTATCTCGAACATTTTCACGGCCATTCCGCTGGTCGGCGAGAACATCAAGCAGCTCGTGCTCGGTGGCTTTGCTGTCGGCAATCCGACGCTGAACCGCTTCTTCTCGCTGCACTACCTGCTGCCGTTCATCATTGCTGCCGTCGTGGCGCTCCACATCTGGGCGCTGCACGTGCCGGGCAACAACAACCCGGTCGGCGTCGATGTGAAGGACAGCCGCGATACCGTGCCCTTCCATCCGTACTACACGATGAAGGATCTCTACGGCATGGTGCTGTTCATGATCCCGTTTGCCTGGTTCGTGTTCTTCGCCCCCGATATCCTCGGTCACGCGGACAACTACATCATGGCGAATGCCCAGGTGACGCCGGCTCACATCGTGCCGGAATGGTACCTGCTGCCGTTCTACACGATCCTGCGCGCCATCGACTTCAACATCCTCTTCATCGACTCCAAGCTCGGTGGCGTGATTGCCATGGGCGGCGCCATGGCCTGCCTGCTGGTTGTGCCGTGGCTGGATACGTCCAAGGTTCGCTCGGGCACCTTCCGCCCGATGTTCAAGTGGTTCTACGGTCTCTTCGTGCTGAACTTCATTGGTCTCGCCTATCTCGGCGCCCAGGAAGCGGCAGAGCCCTACACCACGCTGGCCAAGGTCTGCACCGCCTACTACTTCCTCTACTTCCTCGTCATCCTGCCGGTCCTGTCGCGCATCGAAACGCCGAAGCCGCTGCCAACCAGCATCTCCGAGAGCGTTCTCGGCAAGGCGCACGCGTGATCGGGGCGATGAAAATGAACATGAACAAGCTCATCATCGCCGCAGCGGCTCTCGTTGTCGGCCTTTCCATGGCTCCGGTCGCTCAGGCGGCCGAGGCTGGTGTTCAGCCGGAGCGCCAGGCATGGTCTTTCGGTGGCATTTTCGGCACCTATGACACCAACCAGCTCCAGCGCGGCTTCCAGGTTTTCCGCGAAGTCTGCTCGAGCTGCCACAGCGCTCACCTCATCTCCTTCCGTAACCTGATGGAAGAAGGTGGCCCGGAGTTCTCCGAGGCGCAGGTTCGTGCCCTCGCGGCTGAATATGAAGTTGCCGACATCACCGCTGATGGCGGCCGTCGTCCTGCCGTGCCAGCCGACCGTTGGCCATCGCCCTTCGCCAACGATCAGGAAGCTCGTGACGCCAATGGCGGCGCGCTGCCGCCTGACTTCTCGGTGCTGGCCAAGGCCCGCGGCGTCAAGGACCCGTTCCCGACCTGGATCTTCAACTACTTCACCGGCTACCAGGAAGGCGGCGTGGACTATATCCACGCCCTGCTGAACGGCTACCACGAAGAGGTGCCCGAGAGCGCGCCGCATGGGACGGATGGCGAGCCCTTCCAGTTGCCGGAAGGCAAGCACTACAACGACTACTTCCCCGGCCACGCCATTGGCATGGCTCCGCCGCTGGCGGATGGCGTTGTGAGCTATGCCGAGAGTGAAGACGGCCAGTCCGTGCCGCAGACGCTGGAACAGTACTCGACCGACGTCGCTGCCTTCATGATGTGGATGGCCGAGCCTCACCTCGTCTCGCGCAAGCAGACCGGTTTTGCCGTGCTGATCTTCCTCGTGTTGTTTGCCGGCCTGATGTACGGCACCAAGCGCAAGATCTGGGCTGGTATCGAGCACTAAGCATCAGCGGCGGGCGTCACGCTCGCGGCATATGCACCAAATTCAAAAAGGGGCCCGAAAGGGCCCCTTACTTTTTGCCTCACATTGGCGCAAGGCCCTTGCCATTCCAGCCCTCAAACGCAATATGGGGCAGTACTGGTTTTGTGGGAGGAGGTTGCCTTGTCCGCCATTCGCCTGGCTGTCACCGTCGTGTCCGCCGCCATGACCATGAGCCGTCATCCCGCCGTCCGCGCCGGCATTCAGGCCGTGGCCAGCAATCCCAAGGCCCGCGAAGCTGCTGCCAATGCTACGCGCAACGTCGCCTATAATGCCGGCGTGATTGCCCGCCACATTGTCGGTCGTCGCACTCCCTGATTCCCAAGTCTTACAAGGCCCTCCATGTCGCTCGACCTGAAGTCGCTCGTCCGCACGATTCCGGATTATCCCAAGCCGGGTATTCTGTTCCGTGACATCACCACGCTGATCGAGCATCCGGAAGGATTCAAGGAAAGCGTCGAGCGGATGGCCGAGGCGCATCGAGGGCTGGGCTTCACCCATGTCGCTGGTATCGAAGCGCGCGGCTTCATATTCGGTGCGGGCGTAGCCATTGCGCTGGGTGTTGGCTTCGTGCCCGTGCGCAAGCGCGGCAAGCTGCCGGGCACGACGATCGGCCAGAATTACGCGCTCGAATATGGTGTCGATACGATCGAAATCCATGCCGATGTGCTGAGCAATGTGCACAAGGTGCTTGTGGTCGACGATCTCATCGCGACGGGCGGCACCGCTATCGCTGCGGTTGGGCTCATTCGCCGTACCGGCGCCATCTGCGACCATGCCGCCTTTGCCATCGACCTGCCGGACCTTGGCGGGGCCGACAAGCTGCGCGCGGAAAAGGTCAATGTGAGCGCGCTGATGGCCTTTGAGGGGCACTAAGCTCGACGGCCCCCTGACATTCACATCCAAAAGGTCCCCGCGAAAGCGGGGATTTTTGTTTGGACCTACCAGTTGTTGCGGCCGTCCATCTTTTCGATCTTCACATGCGACCAGTCGAGCGAATCGACGGCGTTGAGGTTGACCGCGAAGGTGCGCTTGGTGGGCATGGCGCCGGGTTCGCCCTTTGGCGTCCCGTCGGCATTATAGACCGATGCCCAATCTGGCGAGCTGCCCCAGGTGTGAATGCCGCAGTTCGAGCAGAAGTGGTGCTCGTTCATGCCGCCGCTGGCCGAATAGATCTTGTCGTTCTCGAGCGAATTGAACTCGAGCTCACCCTCTTCGAAATAGGTCCAGACTGCGCCAGTCCGCTGGCAAAAGGTGCAGTTGCAGGTTTTGATCTCGGTGGGCAGATAGGGCAGGGTGATGCGCGTGGCGCCGCAATGACATGTTGCGATCAGCGACATGGGTTTCTCCTCGAATTGGATGGTCCCGATGTAACGCGGCGCGCTGACAGGTCCTGTCAGCACATTGCCGATCAGGCGGCCGCCATTGTCGTGATGCGAGGATCGACGAGGCAGAACTGATTGCCCTCCGGGTCGCGCATGACCGTATAGGTGGGCAGGACGCGATCAACCGTGGCGCCGGCCTGCTTCAGCCTTTCGACGTCAGTACTGCGGTCGGTGGTCTCGATATCGAGATGCACGCGATTGTTGTCATAGACGCGGCCGTCGACGTTCTGGAAACAGATCGAGGGGCCTGGACCATCGACCATCACGGTCGTGTCCGTTTCCGGCGTTAGTCCCAGGGCAGCAAGGCGAGCAATCTCATCTGCATCATAGGGCCTGACATCATAGCCATCGAGAAGTTCGGCCCAGAAACGAGCGAGAACGGCTGGCTTGTCGCAGTCGAAGACGATCTCGTGGATCACACCCATTTGCGCTTCTCCTTTGTCATTATGACAATTTTGCTATTGGGCAAATGCGGCAAGTTTAGAGCACTGCTTTATTTGCAGTGCTTTCCATTGCAGGCACGCGGACGAAGCTCTTGCTGGCGCTTGAAAAAGTGCGACCGCTGTTTCCACCGGCCGCACCACTTTTAGTGGTTCCGCTCGCTGCCCAGCAGCTTTTCAAGCGGCGGCAGGCCCGATGTTTTAGCCGGCAGCTTGGGTTTTACATGCAGCTTTTGCGGCTGGGGCTGCTGCTGTCCGTGCCGCGGCACATTGTTCGAGTGGTTGATCGGTTGAGGACGCTGGAATTGGTTTTTCGGCATGAGTCTATCCTTCTGGCCCTAGGGCAGTCCCCGACGGCCAAGCAAGTGAAACAGGGCACGCCGCAAGGCGTGCGGATGCAGTGAGGCTGAGACGCCGATGGGGCGGGCAGAGGTGGACTAAGGAGAGGTTTGGGCCGTCCGTGGATCGACCGCTGCCACACGCGCCATCATGACTGGCCGGTCCCCGGTGCGGGGGTGCCAAGACAAGTCAGAAGCGTCAGGGGTGCGGTTTCAGATCATTTCTGGACAAGGCCTCCAAAGCGCGTTGCGCCGAAGTAGAATAAGAAAAGAGGCGGCCCGGGTCAACCGGGTCGCCTCTTTTGGTCAGATCAGACCGGATCAGGGTTCGAGTTGGCCCTGCTTGGGGTCTTCCTGAGCGCTGATATTGGGCTCGTTGCGGGTCTTCCACAGCGAGAAAATGACGCCGCCGGCCAGGATCGAAATCGTCACCAGCAGCGAGAGCAGGGTGTCAATGTGGATGTGGAACGGCACCAGCGAGATCTTGATACCAACCAGTACGAGGATGATCGCCAGCGAGGTCTGCAGGTAACGGAAGCGGTTCATCGCCGCCGCCAGGGCGAAGTAGAGCGAACGCAGGCCCAGGATGGCGAAGATGTTCGACGTATAGACGATGAACGTGTCCTGGGTGACCGCGAAGACGGCCGGCACGGAGTCCACGGCAAAGATCAGATCGACGATTTCGACCATGATCAGGGCCACGGCGAGCGGGGTCAACCAGGTAACGAGCTTGCCGGTGGTCGGGTGGGCCTGCTTGACGGTGAACGAGCGGCCATGCAGTTCCTTGGTGACGCGGAAGTGCTTGGAGATGAACTGGAAGACCTTGTTGTCTTCGAGGTGCGGTTCCTCATCCTGATGCTTGAACATGCGGATGCCGGTGAAGACCAGGAAGGCACCGAAGCCGAGCAGGATCCAGCTGAACTGGTTGACCAGCGCTGCGCCGACACCGATCAGCACGGCGCGGAACAGAATCACGCCGAGGATGCCCCAGAAGAGCACGCGGTGCTGGTAGAGGCGGGGAATGCCAAGGAAGCCGAAGATCGTGGCGATGACGAACATGTTGTCCATCGCCAAGCTCTGCTCGAGCAGGTAGCCGGTATAGAATTCGAGGCCGGCAGTGGCGCCACGCTGCCACCAGACCCAGCCGCCGAAGGCGAGGGCAATGGCTACATAGAAGCCATAGAGCAGCAGGCTCTCTTTGGCTTCGATCTCGTGCTCATCTTTGTGCAGAATGCCAAGGTCGAACACGAGCAAAGCGATCACGATCGTGATGAACGCGATCCAGAAATAGACGGGGGTGCCGAGAAAATCGCCCGATAGGGCGGCAAGAAGCGTTTCCATACGCCGGACCTTCTCCATGTAACGAGGTGGAGCAATTCCGACATCGCCATGGAGAGTCCATGACCAGAGGGGCCCGGCATTGCCCCTCTAAAATGCCCAAACGGTAGAAAAGTTCAAGCCCCTACCTTTGGCGGAGCTATGACGCTGGGGATTTCCTCAGCGCGGCGTGCAGAGCATCACGATGGTATCGGCGGTTTCAAGCTGCACGGCGACGCCGTTGACCGGGTCTTCAACCATGCGGGCGGCCTGAATGCCGAGATTGGCCTTGAGGTTGCCGTCGTTGAAACCAACGCCGTCCTGATAGGGCGTCAGCGTGCCTGTGCCCGAATTGGGGTCGCCCGCCGTGCGCGAGGCCCAGCCATAGACACTGCCGTAAATCGTCAGAATGCCGACGCGATTGGTGGACGCGTCCCGGCAGGACCAATTGCCTTGATAAATCTGAGCCATGGAGGGCACGGACAAGGCGGGAAACAGCAATAGGGCAAGGGCGAATCGGCGCATGCATGGAGAGTGCCGGTGCGCCCTCTGCCTTTCAAGTGTTCCGGCGCAGAAGCGGACCGATCACCGGCACTCTGGTGAGCGCCAGCAACACTTTCAATTTGAGCGGCATGGAATAGTCGCGCAGCTTAGAAAAGCCCACGATTTCGGCGCGATAGACGAGTTCGCCGCGCTGGTTGGTTGCCGTCAGGCGGTTGAACAGCAGGCCCCAGCCGGGCAGCGAATTGGACGGCCGCTTGCCGGTCACGATGAGTTCATAAGTGACGGTGTCGCCCGGGCGCACCGGCGCCTTGAACTCCATGGAATTGACGCCGGGAGAGGGGCCGGAAATGCCGGGCTCGTCGCCCTGTGCCTTGAGCCGATCCGCTTCGGCATCGAGCGCATTCACCATTTTGCGATGGCCGACGCTGACCGTATGCCAGCCACTCGCTACCAGCCCGCCGAAATGGCTGTGCTTGGCCAGTTCAGGGTCGACGTGGAAATATTGCGGATCATAGAGCTGTCCGAAGCGGATGATCTCGTCCTGGGAAAAGGTGTAGTCGCCGAGAGGAAAGGCCTCGTCGATGACGATGTCTTCAAACCAGCGGGTCATGCGGCGGCCTCGCGGCATTCGACGAGATTGGAGAGCTGCATGGTCATGACCGGCTTATCCGCCTGATTGCGAATGTCGAAATCGAGCGTGACGATGCCCCATTGCGGATGGCTGCCGGAGCGGCGGAGGCCCGCTATGGTCACGGTGCCGCCGATCGTGTCCCCGGCCATGACGGGGTTTTTCCATTTGAGGTCCTGAAAGCCGAGACCGCCGGCAGACGCGATCTTGCTCAGGAAGCTATCGACAAGCATACGCAGGCTCAGCGCGCCCGTCTGCCAGCCGCTCGAAGCGAGCCCGCCGAGGAGGCTTTTCCTCGCCGCCTCTTCATCGATGTGAAAGGGCAGGGGATCGAACTCGTGCGCGAAAGTGAAGATCATCTCCTTCGACACGGTGGTCTGGCCGAGATTGATGACTTCGCCGACAACGAGATCTTCGAAATGTCTGCGATTTTGGGTGACAGGATTGGTCATTGTCTTTCCCTATACGTCAACCATGTTTTCGCACGGCGACGGTTTGAGGGCAAGGCCAGCGAGAGGCAGCTAGACGTCGGCGCTGACGCGGTACTCGCGCAGCAGGAGGGCGCGGAACTCGGCTTCGGGCATGGGTGCGCCGAAGAAATAGCCCTGGGCCTCGGTGCAGCCGGCCCGGGTAATGATGTCGAGCTGAGCCTGGGTCTCGACGCCCTCCGCTGTGGTTGTCATCCGCAGATTGTGCCCCAGGGTCGCGATCGACTGCACGATGGAAAGGCTGTCCGGCCGATCCGCCAGATCGCGCACAAAGCTCTGATCGATCTTGAGTTTGTCGAAGGGGAACCGCTGGAGGTAGCTCAAGGAAGAATAGCCGGTGCCAAAGTCGTCCAGTGCGACGGTGAGACCAAGGGCGCGCAACTGGTGCAGCGCCTCGAGGTTGACGGCGTTGTTCTGCAGCAGCACCGACTCTGTGATTTCGAGTTCAAGCCGGCGAGCATCGAGTTCGCTTGTCGCGAGCACCGCCTTGACGATGTCGACAAGGCCAGCGCCGCGGAACTGCACCGGGGAGAGGTTGACCGAAACGCGCACATGATCCGGCCAGTTGAGCGCGTCGCGGCATGCCTGCTGCAGGGCCCATTCGCCCAGCGCTTCGATCGCCCCGGTCTCCTCGGCAAGAGGGATGAACTGGGCCGGCGATATCATGCCGTGTTCGGGATGGTGCCAGCGCATCAGGGCTTCGCCGGAAGCGACGCGACCGGTATCGAGGCGGACCAGCGGCTGATAATAGAGCTCAAACTGGCCGAGCTTGATACCACCGCGGAGGTCCATTTCGAGGTGACGCCGGTTCTGAAGTGACCTTTCCATTTGCGGGGAGAAGAAGCGATAGGTGCCGGCGCCTTCTGCCTTGGCGCTGTAGAGCGCAAGGTCGGCATTCTTCATCAACTGATCGGCGTCATCGCCATCGACCGGGGCAATGGCAATGCCGACGCTGGTGCTGACGACGATCTCATTACTTTCAATGTGATAGGGCTCGGCAACGCTGGCGATGATGCGTTCGGCCAGTGCCTGCGAACTGTTCGAAGACGTATCGAGGCAATAGTGGAGCACGGCGAATTCGTCGCCGCCAAGGCGCGCCACCATATCGCGCGGTGATGCCGTTGCGCGGAGGCGCTCGGCGACCTGCCGCAGCAGGGCGTCGCCGACCGGGTGGCCGAGCGTATCATTGACCTCCTTGAAGCGGTCGAGGTCGAGGTAGAGGATGGCGAAGGGTTGCGCACGCGCGGAAAGCCCGCGCACGGCCTGGCCGATACTCTCCCAGAACCGCAGGCGGTTGGCCATGCCGGTGAGGTTGTCATGGTGCGCCATGTGCACGATGCGGTTTTGTGCTTGATAGCGTTCGGTTACGTCTTCGAACGTACAGACCCAGCCGCCTTCGGCCGTCGGTTCGCGCGAGATTTCCAGCACCGTGCCATTGGGCAAGTGCCGGGTGTGATTGTTGAGCAAGGCAAAGTCTGCATTGTCCGCGGACTGGTCGTCCTCATGGTCGAGGAGCAGGTCGGCATCGATCAGATCGGCGATTGGAGTGCCCGGGGTGGCGCGCGTGGCATCGAGATCGAAGATGGTGAGAAAGCGCGGATTGCAGACGATGACGCGGTTGTTTGCATCAAGCAGGCAGAGGCCCAGCGACATGGCATCGAGCGCCGCGTCAAAGCGGGCATTCTGCACGGCGAGGGTCCGTTCCTTCTGCTGCAGCACCTCCTGCGCGCGGCCGAGAAGGCCATTGTGGAGGAGCAGCAGCGCGATGAGGAGTACACCGCAGACGATCATGCCGACGGCGACATAGGTAAAGGCCCATTGCAGGGTAAAAAGGCCCTGGCGATCGGCTTCGATGCGCGCCACGTTCCAGACATTGGCGTCGGTTGAGAGACGGGCCAATTTGGGGTAGATCGGCTCCAATATCTCCAGGATTTGCGATGGCGTGCCCGGCCTATTCAGTTCGGCGAGCAGGGGGCGCGACGCTTCCAGCGCCTTTTCGAGATCGTTGAGGATTTGGCCGACGCGCGGATCTGCGCCCGCGAAATTGGCGACATCCTTGGTTCGCAGGGTTTTCAGGCGATTGACGACGATATCGAAGCGCAGCTTCACTTCGTCGGCCGAAATGGCGGGATCGCCGGCCGCGAAGGCGCTGACGCGCTGTTCGAGCCGAGCGAATTCGCTGGGGGCCTGGGCCACCATCCAGGTGACATTGCCCAGGCCCACGCCTTCGAGAGCGGCCTGGCGCTGGAAAACCAGCGCAGAAATATAGATAGCCGAGGCTATGAAGCCCAGGATGACAACGGTCAGCGCTATGCGAAGGAACCGCATGGTGGCGGCTTCATCCTATCTTTCTCGCCGGCCTGCCCTCTCCCACGGGCAGACGAGCCACTATTGGACCGTTATTTCCTTAACCTGCCAGACGGCGCGTCCGTAATAGGGCTGGCCCTGCAGAACCGGATTGGAATCAAAGGGATAGATGACGAAGAAGGGCCCCTGATCGTCGACCGGCATGTATTCGCCATTGCGCTTGACCGCGAGGATGGTGCCGAACTCGTCGAAATCGGCGGTGGGCACATCGACGCTATAGTCATTGAGCGCGATGATCGTGGCGGTTTCACCTGATGCATTGGCTTTTTCCAGCAGCGCCTTGAGCGGCACGCCTTCGAAGTCGATGACGCCTTCGTTCCATGGCGTGGTGGTCTTGATCGAGACAAGGCCCATGGCTTCGAGTTCGTTACGATCCAGAGTGACGGTCCCCGAGGCACTGCTGACCGTCACGACCGGAACATCCTGGGCGAATGCGGGCATGGCGAAAGCGAGGGCGGCGAGAACTAGGGCGGGTAAGAATCGCAGAGAAATCATTGGCGTGCTCCTTTGCACATTCCTTCAGCCTGCGCCTTGAACTCTTAAGAGCGGTTAAGTTGCAAGTGATCGTGGTGGCAGGCTTAACGAGACGTCACCTGCACGTATCGATTTGTCCGGAATGAGGCAGCGACACGGCGCTTGACGGACGTTTTGGGAGCTCTAGAGGCTTGCTCGGCGCCCGGCCGCGCGGAACTCCAGCGGCGCCATTTTCCGATGACGGCGCAAGACCTTGGCCATGTAGTTTCCATCAGAGAATCCGCTGGCTTCGGCGATGGCGGCGACGGGCATTTCCGTGGCGAGGAGGAGACGTTCGACACGCTCCAGGCGTTTTTCGAGAACGTAGTCGGAGGGCGCTTTCCCCAGGGCCGCGCCGAAGCTGCGGACGAAATGGGCCCGACTCATTTCAGCGATTCCCGCGAGTCGTTCGACAGGCAAGGGCGCCGAGATATTGGCCTCGATATACGAAACGGCCCGGGCGATGCCGGCGGGCAGGGCTCGTTCCGGTGCCGGACGGCTGCCGAAGGCGGTGTCGTGGAGGCTGGTCATGGCGGCGTAGGCGGCGGCGGAGGCCAGACCCGGCGAGGGTTCGGGCATTTGCAGGAGGTCAAGGCAGGCGGCGGCGAGACGGTCGATCTGGGCGGCAGTCGGTTCGAGGACCGGGCCGGCACTGTCGAGGATTTCGCGGGCGAGGCGGAGGGCTTCGCGGCCGTTGAGGAGCAGCCAGAAATATTCCCATTCGCCGCCGCGTTCGAGCCAGTAGCGATGGGCGTGCGGCATGGTGACAAGCATTGTTTTTCCGGGGGTTAGCCGGTGAATCGTGCCTGCATAGTCAAGCCGGCCTTCGCCCAGGGTAGTGTGCTGGATGACGAGGAAGGGCGCGGTGCCGCGCTGCAGGCCGTCCCATGAATAGACCTCGTTGCGACGCTGTTCGTAGCCGGCGCTGACGCCCATGCAATGGAGCGGTGCAGCGCCGCGGGGCAGGTTCAAAGAGCGGATGTCGTGGCCGTGGTCAAGAAGTTGAGCGAGCACAAAATTACCCATGAAGGCACAAGCTTTCTCTACACCACTTAGACCCCAGGAGCTACCTATTGCTAACAGACTGCTAGCGTTGAGCGCTGCAAGGGAGGGAATATGTCATTCAAGGTTACGGTGATCGGCGCAGGCTCGGTCGGCTTCACCAAAACGCTCATTTCGGACCTGCTGAAGGTGCCGGAATTTGCCGATGTCGAGTTCGCGCTCACGGACATCAATCCGCACAATCTCGACATGGTGCGCCAGATCATCGAGACCATCGTGTCGGTGAACAAGCTGCCGGCCAAGGTGACCGCGACGACCAATCGTCGCGAAGCGCTGACCGGTGCGCGCTACATCATGAGCTGCGTGCGGGTTGGTGGGCTTGAAGCCTTCGCGACTGATATTTCCATTCCGCTGAAGTACGGCGTCGACCAGTGCGTGGGCGACACCATCTGCGCCGGCGGCATCCTCTATGGGCAGCGCAACATTCCGGTGATCCTCGACTTCTGCAAGGATATCCGAGAAGTGGCGGAACCGGGCGCGCTGTTCCTCAACTATGCCAACCCGATGGCGATGAACACTTGGGCGGCTGACCTCTACGGTGGGGTCAATGTCGTTGGTCTCTGCCACGGCGTGCAGCATGGCGCGCATCAGATTGCCGAGGTGCTCGGCGTGAAGGACAGCGAGCTCGATTATGTTTGCTCGGGCATCAATCACCAGACCTGGTATATCGATATCCGCGCCAAGGGGCGGAAGATCGAAAAGGAAGAGCTCATTGAGGGCTTTGAGCGGCACCCGATCTATTCCAAGACGGAAAAGGTCCGCATCGATGTGCTGAAGCGCTTTGGCGTTTATTCGACGGAGTCGAATGGGCATCTGTCGGAATACCTGCCCTGGTATCGGAAGCGTCCGGACGAGATCAATCGCTGGATCGATATGAGCGATTGGATCCATGGCGAGACCGGCGGGTATCTGCGCTATTCGACTGAGCGCCGGAACTGGTTCGAAACCGATTTTCCGATGTTCAAGGAGCAGGCGAACAAGCCGCTTTCCGAACACAAGCGGACCAGCGAACACGCCAGCTATATCATTGAGGCTTTTGAAACCGGCCGCCCCTATCGCGGGCATTTTAACCGCCGGAACAATGGCATCATCACCAATCTGCCGGATGACGCGATCATCGAAAGCCCGGGTTATGTCGACCGCTTCGGCATCAATATGATCGAAGGCATCACTCTGCCAACAGCCTGCGCGGCGACGTGCTCGGTATCGGTCTCGGTGCAGCGGCTTTCGGTTGAGGCAGCGATGACTGGCAATCTCGATACGCTGAAGCTGGCTGTGCTGCATGACCCGCTGGTCGGCGCCATCTGCACGCCGGACGAAGTCTGGGCCATGGTCGACGAAATGGTCGTCGCTCAGGCGCAGTGGTTGCCGCAATATGCCGACGCGGTGCCGGCCGCCAAGGAACGCACTGCCAAGTCGACGGTCAAAACCCGCGATTGGGACGGCGCTGCGCGCAAGAAGGTGCGCTCGGTCGAAGAGCTGCGCGAGATGAGTGGCGCGCACCGCTAGATCTTTTCAAGTCTGACGCGACCTCCCAAGCGTCATCTATGGCCCCGGCGAAAGCTGGGGCCGTTTTCTTTGGACGGTGTTTACATCGCTGACGTGGACAGGAGGGGCGAGGAGGCGTAGGGTATCAAGAGGTAATACCGGAGGTCGATATGGCCGTTTCCGTCAAGCTAGACGATGATCTGCGCGAACGCATCCAGTCATTGGCTGAAAGCAAGCAGCGCTCGGCGCACTGGATCATGCGCGAAGCTATCCGCACGTACGTGGAAAAGGAAGAAGGTCAGCATAACCTCGACCAAGCTTCCGAAGAGGCGATGGAGCATTACCGTAAGACGGGCCTGCACGTCACTCATGCCGAAGTCACCAAGTGGCTGGAAAGCTGGGGTACTGACGAGGAACTGGACCCGCCTCAGTGCCACACCTGATCTACTCAGACAGGGCGCTGAACGATCTTCGCCGATTGCGCGTATTCTTGATGGGCAAGAATGCGCCGGCAGCGCCGAGAGCGAGTAAGGTGATATTGTTCCACCTCGATGTGCTGGAGGTGGCGCCAGATATTGGACGCCTTGTTGGAGAGGGACCCAGTCGTGAACTCGTGATCCCCTTTGCCAACGCTGGCTATGTAGCTCGCTACGAACATGATGCCGTCGAGGACGTGGTTGTGGTGCAAACTATCAGACACCAGTTGGAAGAATCCGCCAGATAGTGCTCCGCCTGCGCGGCCGTCGATTTTTCCAGCACTTGGTCCGGATTTCAAAGATCAACTTGCCGCCGCCTCCTCTGGCAAATAGCCTTGCCTCGGGGAGGACTAACGCATGCGCAAGCCTGCACATTTTGTCATTGTGGGTGGGGGAACGGCCGGCTGGATTGCGGCTTTCATCATTCAGGATGAGGCGCGGCGGCGCGGGTTTGATTTCAGGATTTCGGTGGTCGAAAGTTCGCGTATCCCGACGGTTGGTGTGGGGGAAGCGACGACGGCCGCGTTCCGGGTGCTGCTCAAGCATTTTGGGATCGACGAGTTCGAGTTTTTCCGCAAGACCGATGCCAGCTTCAAGCTCGGCATTCGGCATGAGGACTGGCGGAGGAAAGGCTATACCTACTATGGGCCGATCGATGATCCGCATCAGGTGATCCAGGCGCCGCCGGGGGCGCCGTCGGATTATCTCAATGTCTACGCGGTGGCGGCGGGCAGGGCTGTGCAGGAGATGCACTTGTTCCAGCCGCTCTTGGAGCAGAAAAAGGCGCCTTATGCGCTGAAGCCCGATGGGTCGCTGATCCCGCTGGGGCCGTTTCACCACGCTTATCATTTCGATCAGGCGCTGGTGGGGCAGTTCTTTGCCAGCAAGTCGAAAGGTGTCGACAAGGTCGATGCGCTGGTGGCGGGCGTTGAGCGGAATGGCGAGACGGGGGATATTTCGGCGCTGGTGCTCGACGATAATTCTCGGCTCGAGGGCGATTTCTTCATCGATGCGACTGGGTTTCGCAAGCAGATCATCGTCAAGGCGCTGGAGACGCCGTGGAAATCTTATGCACATGAACTGCCGGTCAATCGGGCGCTGCCGTTCTGGATCGATCTGAAAGAGGGCGAGGAGCTGGCGACCTATACGCGAGCCTGGGCGCAGAGTTCGGGCTGGATGTGGCAGATTCCGACGCGGCAGCGCTATGGCTGCGGATATGTCTATTCCGATGAGTTTTTGACACCTGAGCAGGCCAAGGAAGAAGTCGAGCGGGTGCTGGGCCACGAAATCGAGGTGCGCAGCGATATTCGGTTTCAGATCGGGCGGTTGGAACAGGCGTGGATTGGCAATTGCGTGGCGGTGGGGCTGAGTTCGAGTTTTCTCGAGCCGCTGGAATCGACATCGATCCATGGGACCATCGTGCAGATGATGCTGTTTGCGCAGCGCTATATGGATGAGCCGGGCAAGATCGGCCAGAAGGCGCGGGACGATTATAATGCGCGGGTGGGGCGGCAGGTCGATGATTTCCGGACCTTTGTGAATACGCACTATATGACCGAGCGGGACGACACGCCGTTTTGGCGCGAGGTGCGGGCCAATCGTATTCATCCCAAGACCAAGGAGAGGCTGGCGCGGTGGCAGAAGGAGATGCCGCGCAATGAGCATTTTCCGAATTATCTCGGCGGGCTGCCGCATATCGAGACGCAGTTGCACTATCCGGTGCTCAACGGGTTGGGGCTGCTGGACCAGAACCTGGCGCGCAAGGAAATGGAGGCCGATCCAAAACTGCGGCGCTTTGCGCAGCAGGCGTTCGATGGGCTGGTGAAGGAATATCGCGCGGCGGCCCAGCAGGCGCTGGGGCACCGGGAGTTTCTTGAAATCGTGCAGGGTATGAGTTGAGCGACTGGACGGCTTTTATTCTTGCCGTGCTTGGCCTGTTGGCTACGCCGGGGCCGACGAACACACTTATGGCGGCGAGCGGAGCGCAGCGGGGGGTGCGGAAGTCGCTGCACCTGCTGGCGGGTGAGCTGGGTGGCTATGCCATTGCGATCACGGTGTGGATCGAGATCGCTGGGGCGGTGGCGGCGAAGGAGCCGATGGTGGGGACGGTGGCGAAGCTGGTCGCCGTGGCGTTTCTCTATTGGTCGGCGATAAAACTTTGGCGCAATGCGGGGCGAGCGGATTTGGGGCAGCGGGGGATTACGCTGGGCCGGGTTTTCGTGACGACGCTGCTCAATCCCAAGGCGCTGGTTTTTGCTTTTGCGATCTTTCCGGTGATCGGGTTTGTCGAGCGGTTGGCTTATGATGCGGTGTTTGGGCTGCTGGCGGTGATGACGGCTGTGGGGTGGATGGTGCTGGGTGCGGTGGCGCAACGGGGTTCGGCGGGCTTGCTGACGTCGGCGCGGGTGGAGCAGATTACGGCAGTGGCGCTGGTGGTGTTTGCGACGGTTTTGATGGTGCAGACGCTGGCGTGAGTAGGGTGCTCCTAACGAGCATCCCCCTCATCCGGCGCTTCGCGCCACCTTCTCCCCGAGGGGGAGAAGAATGGGCCGGTGTGCTCCTCTAATTCCTCTACCCATCGGGGAGAGGGTGGATCGCCCGGAGGGCGAGACGGGTGAGGGGTTGCTTCAAGTTTGCCAATGGATGGCGGCGTGCGCTGACCGCAGAGCGGCGTAGCTGCGCGATTAGGTTGACATCCACCTCAAACCGACCCAATTGGAACCCAACAATTTCCCGGAGTTTCCCATGGGCTTTAAAATGGGCATCGTCGGCCTGCCGAATGTCGGCAAGTCGACGCTTTTCAATGCGCTCACCCGCACCGCTGCGGCGGCTGCCGCTAATTTCCCGTTCTGCACTATCGAACCCAATGTGGGCGATGTGCCGGTGCCCGATGTGCGGCTGCAGAAGCTGGCAGCTATCGGCAAGTCTATTGCCATTCAGCCGGCGCGCATGAGCTTTGTGGATATTGCCGGTCTCGTGAAGGGCGCGTCGAAGGGCGAAGGGCTGGGCAACCAGTTTCTGGCGAACATTCGCGAATGCGACGCCATTGCCTATGTGCTGCGCTGCTTTGAGGACGGCAATATCATCCACGTCGCCAACAAGGTCGATCCGCTGGCTGACGCGGAAGTGGTTGAGACCGAGTTGATGCTGGCCGATCTCGAAAGCCTTGAGAAGCGCCGTGCGGGGGTCGAAAAGAAGGCCAAGGGCAATGACAAGGAAGCCAAGCTGACGCTTGAGCTGATCGATCGTTCGCTGGTCTTGTTGCGCGATGGCAAGTCGGCGCGCTTTGTCGAGCGGTCCAACGAGGAAGAAAAGGCGTTCCAGGAGCTGCAGCTTCTGACGTCGAAGCCCGTGCTTTATGTCTGCAATGTCGATGAAGGCTCTGCCGAAAAGGGCAATGCCATGAGCGACAAGGTGGCCGAATACGCCAAGGCGAATGACGCAGGCGTGGTCATCATCTCGGCCGAGATCGAGAGCCAGTTGGCGCAATTGCCCGATGCCGAGCAGAACGAATATCTGGAATCGCTGGGGCTGCATGAGCCGGGGCTGAACCGTCTTATTCGCGAAGCCTATGATCTCCTTGGCCTCCAGACCTATTTTACGGTTGGGCCGAAGGAAACGCGCGCCTGGACGATCCACAAGGGCGACAAGGCTCCGCAGGCGGCGGGCGTCATCCATACCGATTTCGAGCGCGGGTTCATCCGTGCGCAGACGATTGGCTATGATGATTTTGTCACCCTCGGCGGCGAAGTTGCGGCCAAGGAAGCGGGCAAGGCTCGTGATGAAGGCAAGGAATATGTCGTTAGGGATGGCGACGTGATGCTCTTTAAATTCAACACCTGATGTTGACGCTGGCCGCATTAGATCCGGGTGCGGCCGGCTTTTCCGCTTTGCTCGCCGAGAGCCAAAGCGAAGGGCATCGCATGGTTTTGCGGCTTGCCGAGAATTGGGCCAATGGGTCCAACCGTTTTATCCGCCCCGGTGAAATCATGCTCGGCGCCTGGTCAGGCGATGTGCTTGTTGGCGCCTGCGGGCGGAATGTTGATCCCTATGATCCTCACCCCCGAGCGGGCAGGGTGCGGCATCTTTATGTGGCGCAGAGGGCGCGGCGGGATGGGGTCGGGCGGGCGCTGATTTTGGCGATCGGCGAGGGTGCGTCCGAGCACTTTGACTATCTCAACACCAATGCGCCCGAGACGGCTTTTGCCTTCTACGAGCGCGTGGGGTTTGTGCGCCTTGAGCGCGGTGGGCACGCGACCCACCGGCTGATGCTGGTTTAGTGAGGACCCATTGCCGGCTGGTTGGTGCCGCAGGGGCCTCCGTCCATGTTGATGGCGATTTCCTGTTTGTCGCCTTTAAAGCTCAGGGCTTCGTACCAGTGGCTGATCTCTTTAGTGCTGGCCGGGATGTAGTGGAAAATCAGGGAACGGCGGAAGCGGTCCTGGCTGGTGTTCGGCGTTGAGCCGTGGATGACGCTGCCGTTGAAGAAGAGCACGTCGCCCGCCTTTAGCTGCATCATTTGCGGTTCGAGGCCCGGGGGCGGTTCGACGTGTTCGGTGGTGAAGAACAGGGCGGGGTCGGCCTGTTCGGGGCAGGCGATGTCGAGCATCGCGGTCTGGGGGACGCACATCATGCCGCCATTGCCCGCGTCGGCGTCGTCGACCGCGATCCAGGCGGCCATGCAGGTGCCGGGTTTGACACGCAGATAGAAGTTATCCTGGTGCAGGTCCTGGCCGCGGGCGCCGGGCGGTTTGAAATAGAACATGGACTGGCAGGCGAAGGGCTCTTCGCCGAAGAGGTCGGCGAGGATCGGTTTGAGGCGCGGGTCGAGCATGTAGCGCATGGCGAGCTGGCCGACTGATTTGTCGGGGTGTTTGTGCGGGTGCATCATGCGGGGGTAGCGGCTGAGCGGGTCGTTGGGCGTGTTGCCGCGCGGGGTGTCGGACAGGCCGGGGACGGGGCCGTTGGCGGCCTGGTCCATGAAGGTCTGGCGGATTTCGGCGATTTCTTCGGGTGCGATCAGGCCGCGGATGGCGAGGAAGCCGTCGCGCTCGAACTGGGCCGCCTGGGCTTGGTTAAGAAAAGTATAGGTCATTTCGTCCTCCCCTTTGGCTTAAAGCTATGAGGAGGCGCGACAGTTGGCCATGGAACATGCTGCCAATAACATATAATATCCTGCTATGAACGAGATTGCGGAAGCCCCATATCAGGCGGTGCAGCGGCTGCTGACTGGGCATTTTCATGAGACATCAGGCTATCGTGCCGTGCGGCGGCGTGGGGTGGACGATTGGCTGTTGGTGCATACGACCGGAGGGCGCGGGCGGTTCGGGCATGCCGGCGGGGAGTTAATCGTCGAGCCCGGCGATTGGGTGCTGCTGCGGCCGGGCGCGCCGCATGATTATGGGGTGGAGACGTCGCTGGAGCGCTGGGAGCTGGTCTGGGCGCATTTTCAGCCGCGGGCGGATTGGCTGGGTTGGCTCGCCTGGCCAAGTGTTGCCGAGGGGCTGATGCATCTGCGGATCGAGGGGGAGGCAGCGGAGAAGCTCGGGCGGCAATTTCTCGGGGTGCATGAATTGCTCAATAGCGGGGAGCGGCGGCGGGAGGCGCTGGCGTTCAACGCGCTAGAGGCGCTGTTATTGGATTGCGACGCGCTTCAGGCGCGGGACGAGCAGGCGCTCGATGGCCGGATCAGACGGGCGCTGGACTATATCGAGGGGAGGCTCGCGGAAAAGCTCCTGATCGAGGATATTGCCTTGGCCGTGGGGTTATCGGCATCGCGGCTGGCGCATTTGTTTCGCGAAGAGACCGGCGAGACGGTGCAGGGGCATATCGAGGCGCGGCGGATGCAGGTGGCGGCGGATCTGTTGCGGCGCACCAGCTTTCCGGTCAAGCAGGTGGCGGCCTCGGCGGGGTTTGAAAGCCAGTTTTATTTCTCGCAGCGGTTCAAGCGCTGGATGGGTGTTTCGCCGCTGCAGTTTCGGCAGCAAACGCCGGAAAGTTGATTGTCCGCCGGATGTTGTCGCGGTTTTGAGCGGGATCATCTCAGGATGGGCCCCGGCCTTCGCCGGGGTCACAATCGAGGGTGGGGTGAGCAGACACCCGCCACTCGACCATAGGTCTCGTGGCCTAGCCGCCTCAAATCGCTCCACCGAAGCGATTTTCCCTGCGGGACGGCGTCTAGCCCTCAATCGTGTCCTTGCGCATCTGGCTGGGCGTCATGCCGTAGGCCTTGCGGAAGTGTTCGTAGAACTGGGTCTGGCTGACGAAGCCGGATTGGAAGGCGACGTTGGCGATGGAGAGGCTGCCGTCGAAGAGGAGACTGCGGGCGCGGATGAGGCGCATGCGGGTCACAAACTTCTGGACCGAGATATGCATCACCTTGGTGAAGAGGTTGGTCGCGTAATTGGGGTGGAGGCCGACCACCTTGGCGATGTCTTCGGCGCTGAGGGGATCGGTGATGTTTTCGACGATGTGGCGCACCATACGCACGACGTAGCGGACGGGGGTGGCGGTGCGGGTGCGGCTGCCGGACTTTTCGAGCCAGGCGGGGAGGAGGGTATCCCAGCCGGTGATGGCCGCTCTTCGGAACATGGTGGCGATTTCGGCGCGCACGAGGTCGGTGCGCAGCGAATTGCCGCTGCGATAGTCGCCGTGCCAGCGTTCGAGGGTTTCGAGGCCGATGCAGTCGGCGGTGAGCTGGATGACGCCGCCACCCATCAGGGTTTCGGTGAGGCGCCCGAGCTGCGGCATTTCGAGGAAGGCGTCCATCGGCAGGTAGATATTGAGCTGCTTGCCTTCGCCGATCTCGCGCAGGTCGACGGTCTGGTGCGGAATACCGGCCCAGAAGGCGACGAGGCGATTGGCTTCGACGGTGACCGGGCCGCCGTCGAAGACGTAGTCCATGTGGCCATTGGTGAGCCAATTGAACTCGATATGGCCATGGCTATGGGGGGCAGGCATGATCTGTGGCGGGAAGGCGCGGATGCCGAAGCGGCCAAAGGCTTTTCCCGAGGCATAGAAACTGCGGTCGGGGCGCGGCGTCGGGCGAGGGGCCTTTTCGCGCAGGCGTGGGGCAGGGCTGGTTTCGGCAACAGTCATACTTATCAGCGCAGTTCTTAGAAACCCGGAATTAGTCTCTATCATTCCGGATTGTTTCGCCCGGCGCAAGTCGTAGGCTCTCAATCATGCACGGGGCCCCGGAGTCAGTGGGAGTGACTGGCTCGACGCACCAAACGCTGCCTCGTTGCAAAGGGAGGTTCTATTGAGAAAGCCTATCTATGCCCTTGGCGGGGCAGGACTTTTGCTGTCCGTATCAATGCTCGCCATTCCGGCCCAGGAACTGACCGGCGACCTGCCGGATCCGCCTGACTTTGCCGCCCAGAGCGAACCGAACTTCGTTTCGGTTGGCGATATCCTCGAATTCAAGGCGCTGCCGGAATATCATGAACCCGATTGGGTGACCTCGAAATATGTCGAGGCCGGCACGCTGCCGCCCGTGGCCGAGCGCCTGCCCAAGGAGCCGCTGGTCTTCAAGATCGGCGACATGCCCGATGGCGTCGGCGTCTATGGCGACGTCATGCGCCATGTGATCGGCGGCCGTCCGGAAGGCTGGAACTATGTCGGCGGCCAGAGCCAGGGCTGGGGCGGTATCGATATCGGCCTTTCCGAATGTCTGACGCGCACGGGTCCGCTGTTCGAGGTCAAGGCCGACGAACTCGAGCCGCTGCCGAACCTGGCCAAGAGCTGGGAATGGTCGGAAGACGGCCATGAGCTGACCATGCACCTGATCGAGGGTGCAAAGTGGTCCGATGGCGACCCGTTCGATTCTGAAGACGTGATGTTCTATTGGAACGACAACGTCATGGATCCCAATGTAAGCCCGCTCAACGGCGCGACGCCGGAAAGCTTTGGTGTCGGTACGACGCTGGAAGCCATTGATGCTTATACGATCAAGTGGACTTTCAAGGACGCCTTCCCGACGCAGTATCTCTATACCATGGCCTATGGCACGTTCTGTCCGGGTCCGAGCCATATTCTGAAGCCAGAACACCCGAAGTACAATTCGGCCAACACCTACGATCAGTACAAGAACGCCTTCCCGCCCGAATATATGAATATTCCGGTGATGGGCGCCTGGGTGCCGGTGGAATATCGGCCGGATGACATCGTGGTCATGCGCCGCAACCCCTACTACTGGAAGGTTGACGAAAACGGCAACCAGCTCCCTTATCTGAACGAGCTGCACTACCGCCTTTCGACCTGGGCTGACCGCGACGTTCAGGCTGTTGCCGGTTCGGGCGACTTCTCGAACCTCGAGCAGGCCGAAAGCTATGTCGAAGCCCTGCGTCGCTCGGCTGAAGAAAGTGCTCCGGCCCGTCTGCAGTTCGGCGCCCGCACCATCGGCTATGCGCTGCAGTTCAACTTCTCGGCCAATGGCTGGGGTGAACCAGACGAACGCGCCCAGGCCATCCGCGAACTCAACCGCAATCCGGACTTCCGCAAGGCCATTTCGGCCGCTGTAGACCGGCAGCGTCTGGGTGAATCCCTGGTGCGTGGTCCGTTCACCGCCATCTACCCGGGCGGTCTCTATGCCGGCACGGCCTATTACGACAAGGCTTCCACCGTCTACTATCCGTTCAACGCCGATGGCGCGGGCGCTCTGCTCGATGGTCTTGGGCTCGTTGACACCGATGGCAATGGCATCCGCAACTTCCCCGCAGGCACCGCTGGCGGCGCCGATGTGGAAATCACGCTGCTCGCCAATTCGGACTACGGCACGGATACGAACCTGGCCGAAGGCATCATTGCCATGATGGAACCGCTTGGCCTGCGCGTCATCGCCAACTTCCAGCAGGGTACGGCGCGTGATGACATGGCCCAGGCTGGTCAGTTCGACTGGCAGGTGGTGCGTCAGGGTGCGGAAATGGTGTCGGTGGTGCAGAACACCGCGGCGCTGGCTCCGACCGGGCCGACCATCCACAGCTTCCACCGCGGTGGCACGGATGGCACGCTCGATCTCCTGCCCTTCGAACAGGAACTGGTCGACATCGTCACCAAGTTTGTTTCGACCAGCGACAATGCCGAACGTTCGGAACTGATGAAGCAGTACCAGCAGATTTTCACCGAGAATGTCTACTCGGTGGGTCTGACCCAGTATCCGGGGGCGCTGATCATCAACAAGCGCTTCGCCAATATCCCGGCCGGTGCCCCGATCTTCATGTTCAACTGGGCTGAAGACAACATCATCCGCGAACGCGTCTTCGTTCCGGAAGATAAGCAGGGCGATTTCGAACTGCATCCGGAAACGCTGCCTGGCGCTCCGGGCAGTGCCGGTCCGGCCTGATCCGACACAGCGAGGGGCGGTCTCGCCGCCCCTCATCCCAGCCCCCTCTGCGGAAGGGTAGGGATCCGTTTAGTGACCTTGGCAGGATCGCGCAATGTCGACGATCCGCCCCCTCGCCCTCCGGGGAGAGGGTTGGGGGAAGGGGTTGTGCCCCTAGCCAGTGAGGCCGTTCATGCTTCGATTTCTTATGATGCGCGTGCTTGGCGCGATCCCATTGCTGTTTCTGCTCAGCATTGTGACCTTCGCCATCATCCAAGCGCCACCCGGCGACTATGCCGACTATATCCGCTCAATGCTGATCAACCAGGGCGGCGTACGGCCGGACCTCGCCGAAATCCAGGCCGAGGCCTATCGCCAGGCCAACGGGCTCAATGACCCGCTGATCATGCAGTATTTCCGCTGGATCACCGGCATCGTGACCCGCTTCGATTTCGGGCACTCGCTCTACTACAACAAGCCGGTCGGCAATGTGATCGCCGAGCGCCTGCCTGCCACCATTGCGCTGGCGCTGGTGTGCCATATCCTTGCCTCGATCCTGGGCATCGGACTCGGCATCATTGCGGCGACCCGCCAGTATAGCTGGACGGATACGCTGCTCGGTATCATCTCCTTCCTCGGCATGACGATCCCGCGGTTCCTGCTGGCGATCATCATTCTCTACGTTCTGGTGTTCAAGATGAACGTCCAGGAAGTGGGCATGTTCTTCTCGGCCCGCTGGGGCGGGCAGCCCTGGAGTTGGGGCAAGTTCGTCGATCTCGTCTACCACGTCTGGCCGGTGATCTTCATCGCGACCTTTGGCGGGCTCGCCTACAATATGCGCGTGATGCGGGCCAATCTGCTCGACGTGCTCAACAGCCAATATGTCGAGACCGCGCGGGCCAAGGGTCTGCCGGAAGGCGCCGTGATCATGAAGCATGCCGTGCCCAATGCGCTGCATCCGCTGATCGCCTATCAGGGCGTGGTGCTGCCCTATATGCTCACGGGTGAAATCGAGGTCGCGGTCGTCTTCGGCCTTGCCACGGTCGGACCGGCCATCGTCGGCTCCATGGCCGTGGGCGACGTCTTCGTCACCGCCTCGTTCATGCTGGTGCTCGCCACCACGCTCATCATCGGCAACATCATTTCCGACCTATTGCTCGTCGCGCTCGATCCGCGCATTCGTCTTGGAGGATCGGCAGAATGACCAAAGTGGATACGCATTCCTCCATTCCCCTGCCCACCGATGCTGCCGGTGGCCCCGCGCCGACGCCGGCCGAAGAAGCCGATGTCGCGCCGGTCGTAACCCGCTATGGTTCGGGCAACGAGACCTATGCGAGCCTGGTGTGGCGGCGGTTCCGGCGTTCGACCATGGGTATGATTGGCTTGGTTCTTGTGGGGCTGCTGCTGGTTGTCTCCATCTTCGCCGATTTCTTTGCGGTGATGGACCCGAAGGCGACGAACCTGCCTTTTGCGCCGCCCGACGTGATCGCCTTTCAGGACTCGGCTGGCAATTTCAGCCTGATCCCGCATGTTTTCCCCATTGGGGATACAGGTGAATTCGATCCGGTGACGTTTCAGCCGCTGACGGGGCCCGTGCTCGACAATCCGACGCCGACCGGGTTTTTCGTGCAGGGTTATTCCTATTACTTCCTGTGGCTCATCCCGTCCAATATCCACTTCTTCGGCTCGACCGATGGACGGCCAATCCAGCTTCTGGGAACGGACAAGTTCGGACGAGATATTCTCTCGCGCGGTATCGTGGGGTCGCGAATTTCGCTGACCATTGCTCTCGTGGTGGTGGCGTTGACGACGATTGTCGGCACGTTGGTCGGGATCACCTCGGGCTATATCGGCGGGCGACTCGATGCCTGGGTGCAGCGGTTTGTCGAGTTTGTCTTGGCCTTTCCGCAATTGCCGCTTTACCTGGCTTTGACCTCGCTCATACCGGTCACCGCGCCATCCAATGTGTTTCTGACCTTCGTGATTTTCGTCATGGCGGTGTTGGGCTGGGCGCAGTTGAGCCGCGAAGTGCGGTCGAAGACGCTGTCGCTGGCGCGGATCGATTATGTGCGGGCGGCGATTGCCGTGGGCTCGTCGGATGGGCGCATCATTACGCGGCATATCCTGCCCAATGTGTTGAGCCACATTATCGTGTCGATCACGCTGGCTATTCCGAGTGTTGTGCTGCTCGAGAGCTTCCTTGGTTTCCTCGGCTTTGCCGTGAAGCCGCCGCTGATTTCCTGGGGCCTGATGCTGCAGGATACGGGGACGTTCTCGGTAATCGGGTCCTATCCGTGGATTCTTTCGCCGGTGATCTTCGTGCTCATCACCGTCTTTGCCTTCAACGCGCTGGGTGACGGGTTGCGCGATGCGATCGACCCCTATTGAGGACGCGAAAATGACAACCAGCAATTTTGCGCCTGCCGAACGGCATGATCTGGGATCGCATGGTCGCGAGCTGATCCTCGATGCCCGCAATGTCGCTGTCGACTTCAAGGTCGAGGGCGGGGTGGTGCAGGCGGTTAAGGACGTGTCGTTTCAGCTGCACAAGGGCGAGACGATTGCCCTTGTGGGGGAGAGCGGCTCGGGCAAGTCGGTGACGGCGCGTACGCTGATGAAGCTTCTTACAAAGCGCGCCACCATCGGGAAGAACACGCGCATCACGCTTTCGGGCAAGGATGTCGTGGCGATGAATGATCGCGACATGCGAAAACTGCGCGGCAATGACATTGCCATGATCTTTCAGGAGCCGATGAGCTCGCTGAACCCGGTCTATACCGTTGGCCAGCAGATCTGCGAGATCATCCACCTGCACAATCGCGTCTCGAAGCAAGAGGCCATGAACCGGGCCGAAAAGCTGCTTGAGGAAGTACAGATCCCTGAACCGCGCGCTCGCCTCAACAACTATCCGCACCAGCTTTCGGGCGGGCAGCGGCAGCGTGTGATGATCGCCATGGCGCTGGCCAACCGGCCGGACGTTCTTATAGCCGACGAGCCCACGACGGCGCTCGACGTGACGGTGCAGGCGCAGATCCTCAATCTCATCAAGGATCTCAAGGACAAGTATGGCATGGCGGTGATCCTGATCACCCATGACCTGACCGTGGTCCGGCAGTTCTCCGACTATGTCTATGTGATGCAGAACGGGGCTGTGCAGGAGCACAACGAGACCGAGGCGCTGTTTGCCAATCCGCAGCATGCCTATACGCGGCACCTGTTGGCATCCGAACCCAAGGGCACGGCACTGCCGCTCGAAGAGGGTGCGCATGACACGGTGCTTGAGGGCAAGGAGGTGAAGGTCACCTATACGCTCAAGCGCGGTGGGCTGTTCAATCCAGACTTCTTTGAACTCAAGGCCGTAGACAATCTCGACATCAAGCTCATGCGGCACGAGACGCTCGGCATTGTCGGCGAGAGTGGGTCGGGCAAGACCACGTTCGGGCAGGCGCTGATCCGGCTCATCGGCAATCAGGGCGGGCAGATCTTTTTCGACGGCGAGCCGATCCATAACAAGGATCGCAAGGCAATGCGGCCGCTCCGAAGCCGCATGCAGATCGTGTTCCAGGACCCGTTTGCGAGCCTAAATCCGCGTATGTCGATTGGACAGATCATCGAGGAAGGGTTGATCGTCAATGGGCTCGGGGCCAATCGCAATGAGCGATTGGAGCGGGTGCGGCAGGCTTTGCGCGATGCGGGCATGCCGGACACCATTCTCAACCGTTTCCCGCATGAATTCTCGGGCGGGCAGCGCCAGCGTATCGCCATTGCTCGGGCCATTGCGCTCGAGCCTGAATTCATCCTGCTCGACGAGCCGACCTCGGCGCTCGATCTTTCGGTGCAGGCTCAAATCATCGATCTGCTGCGCAAGCTGCAGAACGAAAAGGGCCTCTCCTATCTCTTCATTTCGCATGACCTGAAGGTGGTGCGGGCCCTTTGCCATCGGGTGATGGTGATGCAGCACGGCAAGATCGTGGAGCAGGGACCCGTCAACGAAGTTCTCACCAATCCCCAAACCGAATATACGGCTCGGCTTGTCCGCGCCGCATTCGAAATCGCTGCCTGACGACTGGAGTTTTTTACAACATGGCGAACCCAAAGATCACTTTCATCGGGGCTGGCTCCTCGGTGTTCATGAAGAACATTGTCGGCGATATCTTGCAGCGACCGGCGCTGGCTGGTGCGCAGATCCGCCTGATGGACATCAATCCGACGCGGCTTGAAGAAAGCGCCATCATTGCCAAGAAGCTGGTGGCGACGCTGGGCGTGCCGGCGACTGTTGAGACCTTCTCGAACCAGCGCCAGGCGCTGGACGGTACCAATTTCGTCGTCGTCTGCTTCCAGATCGGCGGCTATGAGCCGTCCACCGTCGTCGATTTCGACGTGCCCAAGAAGTACAACCTGCGCCAGACGATTGCCGATACGCTGGGCGTTGGCGGCATCATGCGCGGGTTGCGGACCGTGCCGCATCTCTGGAGCATCTGCGAGGACATGCTGCAGGTCGCGCCCGACGCGATCATGCTTCAATACGTCAACCCGATGGCCATCAACACCTGGGCGATCTCGGAAAAATATCCGACGATCAAGCAGGTTGGTCTCTGCCACTCGGTGCAGGGCACGGCGATGGAACTGGCGCATGACCTCGACATTCCCTACGAGGAAATCCGCTACCGCTCGGCCGGCATCAACCACATGGCCTTCTATCTCAAGTTCGAGCACCGCCAGGCCGACGGTACCTACAAGGACCTTTACCCCGAACTCCACCGCGCCTATCGCGAGGGCCGTGCGCCGAAACCCGGCTGGAACCCGCGCTGCCCGAACAAGGTGCGCTACGAGATGATGACGCGCCTCGGTTATTTCGTGACCGAAAGTTCCGAGCACTTTGCCGAGTACACGCCCTATTTCATCAAGGAAGGGCGCGAGGACATCATCGAGAAGTTCGGCATTCCGCTGGATGAATATCCGAAGCGCTGCGTCGAGCAGATCGCCAAGTGGAAGCAGACGTCTGAGGACTATCGCAAGGCCGACCGGATCGAGGTCAAGCAGTCCAAGGAATATGCTTCGTCCATCGTCAACTCCGTCTGGACCGGCGAGCCTTCGGTGATCTACGGGAACCTGCGCAACAATGGCGTCATCACCTCGCTGCCGTATAATGCGGCGGTGGAAGTGCCTTGCCTCGTGGACGATAACGGGCTGCAGCCGACCTATATCGGCGAACTGCCGCCGCAGCTTACGGCGCTGATCCGCACCAATATCAATGTGCAGGAACTGACCGTTCGCGCGCTGATCGAGGAAAATCGAGAGCATATCTATCATGCTGCGATGATGGACCCGCATACGGCTGCGGAACTGGATCTGGATCAGATCTGGAACCTGGTGGATGATCTGCTCGAGGCGCACGGCGCGATGTTGCCGGAATGGGCACGCGGGCCGCGCAAGCAGCGCGTGGCGTAGGGGTAGGGTTTCCCGACAGGGCCTCGGTGCGGAGCACCGGGGCCTTTTTGTTTTTTGGAGGGGAGCCGAAGGATGTGAGCCACGGTTCTCCCTTCTCCCCTTGTGGGAGAAGGTGCCCGGAGGGCGGATGAGGGGTACGGTGTTCCGTCACGAACTCCTCTGCGGAGGAGAGATACCCCTCACCCTGATTTTCTGCTGAACGCAGAAAATCTGTCCCTCTCCCACAAGGGGCGAGGGGAGGGCGGCAGTTGTGCTTGCCGTCACCCCCTCCCAGCCTCCCCCATCAAGGGGGAGGTGTTGCATCGAGTTTGGAACTGGATGCGAGCCAAACCACCGGCCTGGCACCTCCCCCTTGATGGGGGAGGTTGGGAGGGGGTGTGTGAGCCACGATGTAGGGTAGCCTACTCGCCCTTGCCAAACAGCTTGTTGAGCATGTCGGCCATGGGCCCGGACTTCGGCACTTCGGCCTGGGGCTTGCTCGTGCGAGCCTGGCGAATGTGGCTTTGGGCTTTGGGGGCCGGCTTGGGCTCTTCGGTCCCCTTGGCCGCCAGGGCCAGCTTGTTCATGAAGCCCGCGTCGTCACCGGCCAGCAGCATGCCGGTGTGGCGGCCGATGTCGTCGAGGAGGGGATCGAGCCAGGTCTTGTCGGCCTTGGCGAAGTCGCCCAGCACGTGGTGGGTGACGAATTCCTTGCCGGGATGGCCGATGCCGAGGCGGACGCGTTTGTAGTCGAGGCCGATTTGCGGGTCGATGGAGCGGAGGCCATTGTGGCCGCCATTGCCGCCGCCGACTTTGACGCGCACCTTGCCGGGGGCGAGGTCGAGTTCGTCGTAGAAGACGATGATGTCGGCCGGCGGGATTTTGTAGAAGCTGGCGACCTTCTGCACGCTATCGCCGGACTTGTTCATGAAGGTTTGCGGCTTCAGGAGCAGTACGCGCTCGCTGCCGATAGTGCCTTCAGCAAGGAGGCCAGAATTCTTGGACTTCCAGCCGGAAATGCCATTGGCGCGTGCGATGGCGTCGACGGCCATGAAGCCGATATTGTGGCGATTGCCTTCATATTGGCCGCCGGGATTGCCCAGGCCGACAAGCAGTTTCATGGCGCGCTCTAATTTCTACTATTCCGCCGGGTCATCCCCGCGGAAGCGGGGATCTCCATTCCAAAACAGGGATTCCCGCTTTCGCGGGAATGACACCGTGGATGGAGATAAACCACGTATGCAAAAAGCTCTGAAAAAGAAAGGGGCGACCCGAAGGCCGCCCCTAGAGGTTTCAAGCTTAGGCCGATTACTCGGCTGATGCTTCGCCTTCTTCGGCAGCGTCGCCGCCGCTGGACTTCAGAGCCGACGGAGCAACGATCGTGGCGATCGTCACGTCTTCTTCGTGGCTGTGGTCAGCGGAGCCCTTGGGGAGCTTGATGTTCGAGATGTGGACGGTGTCACCGATATCGAGGCCGGTCAGGTCGACGGTCACGAATTCGGGGATGCTGTCTGCAGAAACGGTCAGATCGAGCGTGTGGTGCACGATGTTGAGCGTGCCGCCACGCTTCAGGCCGGGGCTTGCTTCTTCGTTTTCGAAGTGAACCGGAACCTGAACGTTGATCTTGGCGCCCTTGGCGACGCGCAGGAAGTCGATGTGGATCGGCTGATCCATGACGACGTCGAGCTGGTAATCGCGCGGGATGACCTTGTGGATCGTGCCATCGACGTCGAGGTCGAGGATGTGCGACTTGAAGCCACCAGCGTAGATGAACTTCAGTGCGTCCTTATAGGCCACGGAAACGGTGACGGGGGGCTTCTTGTCACCATAGATAACTGCGGGAACGAGTCCCTGACGACGAGCTTCGCGAGCGGCCCCCTTGCCCACTCCGTTGCGCGCCTGTGCCTTGAGCACTTTATTTTCAGCCATGGAAAGCATCCATTGGGTTGGTGTATGCGTCATCACAACAGCATACGCGCCCGTCCTCCAGGGGTGACGAGCGCTTCATGCGCCGGGCTATAGAGGAAAGGGGGAGTTGGGGCAAGGGATTCTGCGGGTTGGGGCTATACTTCTCTCTCCTCCGCACGATGTCATTCCCGCGAAAGCGGGAACCCCTGTTCAGGCAACGGAGGTTCCCGCTTTCGCGGGAATGACACGGTGGGAAAAGACGAGTGTGGTGAGGATTGGCTAGCCTGCCAACAGATCTGCCCTTCTCGCCTCCAGCCAATTGCGAATGGCCGGATCGGTCGACAGACCCATGGCCAGCGTCAGTGCTTCATGCGCAGCTTCCCGGTTACCGATTTCAGCGAGCAGACGGCCTCGGACGGCCCAGTAGGGTTGGTAGTCGGCCATGCGCTTGTCGTCGGCAAGCGGCGCGATGCTGGCGAGGGCGGCGGTGGGGCCTTCGGTTTCGGCTAGAGCCGCTGCGCGGTTGAGGAGGACGACGGGCGAGCCTGTCATGGCGTGGAGGATGTCGTAGAGTTTTACCACGATCGGCCAGTTGTCGGCGCCGGTGAGGCGGCGGACCACGTGGGCGGATTGAATGGCGGCTTCGAGCTGGCAGCGGCCGGTGGGACCCGCGCTGCTGGCGGCGCGGAGGATAGTTTCGGCGGCTTCGATGGCTTCCATGTCCCAAAGGGCCGTGTCCTGCTCGTCGAGGGGCACATAGGCGCCGGTGGGGCTGCGGCGCGCGGCGCGGCGGGCGTGGGAATAGAGCATGAGGGCCAGCATGCCCTTGGCTTCGGGCGACGAAGGCAGGAGCGCGACGACGAGGCGACCTAGCCAGATGGCTTCTTCGGCCAACTGGCCGCCGGCTTCGCCGACGAGGTCGTTCCAGCCTTTTGCGTAAGCGGCGTAGATGGCTTCGAGGACGGCGTCGAGGCGGCTGGGTAGGTCTTCCGTGTCGGGGATTTCGAAGGCGATGCCGAGTTCGGCGATGCGCGATTTGGCGCGAACGAGGCGCTGGCCCATGGTGGCAGCGGGGATCAGGAAGGCAGCGCCGATATCGGCGGCGGTGAGGCCGAGAATGGTCTGGAGGATGAGCGGGCTGCGGAGGGATGGATCGATGTCGGGGTGGGCGCAGGCGAACATCAGGGCAAGGCGGCGATCGGGGATGGCTTCTGGAGTCATGGCGAGGTCATCCAGTTCTTCGCGCATCAGGGTGAGATGCATTTCGCCTGCTCTGCTGGTGCCGACGCGGCGATAGGCATCGGTCTGGCGGCGGCGAGCGACGGTGAGCAGCCAGGCGTCGGGGTTGGCCGGAACACCCTGTTCCGGCCATGAGGCAAGGGCGCTGGCAAAGGCTTCTGCCAGCGCGTCTTCGGCGCCCGCGACATCGCGGGTGCGGGCGGCGAGGAAGGCGAGGAGGCGCCCGTAGCTTTCACGGGCGGCTCGTTCGGCGGCTCGCTGAGCGGTGTCGCTCACCAGTTCTTGTCCAGCTGGACGATGGGGCGGATTTCGATGGTGCCGTATTTGCTGGCCGGGCAAAGCTCGGCCCATTTGACGGCTTCATCGAAATCCTTGGCTTCGATGAAGAAATAGCCGCCGAGCTGTTCCTTAGCGTCGGAATAGGGGCCATCGACGACGCGGGTCTCGCCATCGCGGGTGCGGACGGTCTTGCCCTGGGTGGGGGACTGCATGCGTTCGCCAGGGGCAGCGCCTTCGGCCTTGGCGAGGGCTTCGTTGAAGGCGCCCCAGGCGGCATAGAGCGCCTGCTGGCCGGCGGGGTCGCCCATATTGGTTTCGTCGTGGTGGATGAGCATCATGTAGCGCATGGGTTACGCCTCCTTGGCGGAACTGGTGTGGACGATAGGACGAATTTCGATGGGTCCCCATTGGGCGGCGGGACAACGGGCGGCCCATTTGACGGCCGCATCCATGTCTTCGCATTCGATGACGAAAAGGCCGCCGAATTGCTCGCGCGCTTCGGCATAGGGGCCTTCTTCCACTTTCAGCGTGCCGCCCTGATTGACGAAGGCGCCATCCACATTGTGGATCTCGCCGCCTGACATGCGCAGGGTGCGAGCGTCGCTGGTACGACCGAGGGCCGAGGTGGAGACGAAGGCGCCGGCTTTTTCGAGGGCCTGCTGATAGGCGAACATGCCCTCCATGGCCTTGGCCATCTGGTCGGGCGGGATGGCAGCGCCGGCATTCTCGTCGGCGTAGAGCATCAGGAGATAACGCATCGCACTCGTCCTTTCACGGTTGGCCGCTGGTTTTGTAGTGCGGCACAACAATGTCGGGGAGGGGAAGCGGTTTTCGACACGGATGCGAAAAAAGATGAAGCGCCTAAGACGTTGATTCCGGCCAGGCGCTTCATGTCATTGATAACGCAGCGACTTCAGTCGAATAGGCTGGAGACGCTCTGTTCGCTGGCGGTGCGGGCGATGGCTTCGCCGATCAGGGGGGCGATGGTGATGCGGCGGATGTTGGCGGCGGCCTTGGTGGCGGCGGTCTCTTCGATGGAGTCCGTGACGACCAGTTCCTTGAGCTTGCTGCCGGCGATGCGCTCGGAGGCGCCTTCGGAGAGGACGCCGTGGGTGATGTAGGCGGACACCTCGTTGGCGCCGGCCTTGAGAAGGGCGTCGGCGGCGTTCACCAGCGTGCCGCCGGAATCGACGATGTCGTCGATGAGGATGCAGGATTTGCCGGAGACGTCGCCGATAATGTTCATGACCTCGGACACGCCGGCCTTGGGGCGGCGCTTGTCGACGATAGCGAGATCGGTGCCGAGGCGTTGGGCCACGGCGCGGGCGCGGGCCACGCCGCCGACGTCGGGCGACACGATCATGGTGTTGTCGAGCTTGTAATTGTCGAGGATGTCGCGGGTGATGATCGGCGCGGCATAGAGATTGTCGGTCGGGATGTCGAAGAAGCCCTGGATCTGGGCGGCGTGCAGATCGAGCGTGATAACCCGATTGACGCCGGCTTCGGTGATCAGGTTCGACACCAGCTTGGCCGAAATCGGGGTGCGGCCGGCGGCGCGGCGATCCTGGCGGGCATAGCCGAAATAGGGGAGGACCGCGGTGATGCGGCGTGCCGAGGAGCGACGCAGGGCGTCGGTCAGGATCAGCAGTTCCATCAGGTTGTCATTGGCCGGGTAGCTGGTCGACTGCAGCACGAAGACGTCTTCGCCACGAACGTTTTCGTGGATCTCGACATAGACTTCCTTGTCCGCGAAGCGCTTGACCGTACAGTCGGTCAGGGGGAGCTCAAGATAGCTGGCGACGGCTTGGGCGAGGGCACGATTTGAGTTGCCAGTCACCAGTTTCATGAGGGCGATCCTGTCTCAACCAGTCCCCGGGGAGGAGGGACCTTCCAGTTTCGCGGGCAGCTTTATCGAGTCATTTTTATGACTGCAACGCCCCATTGGTCTCATGCGTAAATTTAAGACTAAGCGAGGCCGATGACGGCGATCTGCCGGCCGGTCTTGGTTTGCTGATGTGTGGCATAGCGGTGGGAGAAAAAGCGGGCGGGATCGGCATAGGTGCAGAGGGCGGTGTCGGTGATCTCGGCAAGGCCGAGGGCGCGGGCCTGGATGGCGAGATAACCGGGAAGATCGAAGCGGGGCTTGCCGCCGGGCGGGGTCATGAAGGCGGGTTCGGTGTTCGTATTTTGAATCAAGGCGTCGGCCTTAAACTGCTCACCAACCTCGTAATTCTGCTGGCTGATGGTGGGACCGATGGCGAGCTGGATGCGGCGGCGCTGGGCGCCTGATGCTTCCATGGCGACGACGGTGTTTTCCAGAATGCCATCTACCGCGCCGCGCCAGCCGGCGTGGGCGGCGCCGATGATGCCGGAATGGCGATCTAGGAAGAGGAGGGGGGAACAGTCGGCGGTGAGGACGCCGATGAGAACGTCGGCGCGGCGGGTCACGATCGCGTCGGCCTCGACAGTGCGATCGGGGATGGCGCCGGCTTCGACGGTGACGACGCGGTTGGAGTGGACCTGTTTCAGGGTCACAAGCGTTGCGCCGCCAAGGGATTTGGCGATGAGTGCGCGGTTTTCTTCGACGGCGTCGGGGTTGTCGCCGACCGCGTGGGAAACGTTCAGGCCGGCGAAATCGCCCGTGGAAACGCCGCCGTGGCGGCCGAAGAAGCCGTGGCGGACGACGTCGCTATCGGCCAGCGACTGGGCGGAAGCGAAGTCGATCATGCGGTGAACCCCGGGGGCGTGAGGCCTGGGGAATGGGCGCAGAAGACCTTGAAGAGGTCGCCCATCTGGTCTTTGCCGACGAGGCGCTCGTGGGCGATGCGAATGTCGCTGGCGGAGCCGGGATTGGCACCGGCCAGGGCCTTGGCGCGTTCAGCGATGCCGAGGCGGGTGAGGAATTCGCCTTGGGTGGCAAGGGGTTGGACGGCGAGGCCAACTTCTTGAGTCACTGCGGAGAGGACGCCGAAATCGACATGGGCGGAGAGGTCGGTTTCACCGGGTTCTTCGAGCACGTCGGCATAGGCGTGGTTCCTGACGCCTTGCAGGGTGTCGCCGGTCTGAGTGCGGGCATAGCCGTAGTCGATGGCGAGGATGCTACCGCCTTGTTTGGCCACCATTTTTGCGAGGCGCGACATGACTTCGCCGCCGGCAAAGCAGACTTCGAACATACTGTCGGGCTCGGCATCGGCGACGGCAGAGGGCATGGTTTCGTTGGTGATCGGCGTGGGGGAGAGCCCGAAGGCGCGCTTGCCGTTGATGAGGCCGACCTGGCGCTCGTGCCAGCCGTCTTCCTTCTTGATGAACTGGCGGATGGGCAGGGCGTCGAAAAACTCGTTGGCGACGACGAGGGTCGGGCCGTCGTCGAATTGCTCAAAGTTTTCAAGCCATTGCGGCTCGTAGCTTTCGAGGCGATTCCGCTGTTCGACCGTGAGTGCAGGGTTGGTTTCGAAGAGTTTTAGCTTGAGGCCATCGCGGAAACCGGGGGCGCGGCAGGCGACGCGGAGGATATCGGCCATGAGCGTGCCGCGCCCGGGCCCGAGTTCGACGAGGTTGAAGCTTTTCGGTTCGTCCATCTGTTGCCAGACGTTGACCAGGTGAAAGCCGATAAGCTCCCCGAACATCTGGGAAATTTCCGGCGCGGTGATGAAGTCACCCCTAGCGCCGAGGGGGTCGGAGCCCTTGTAATAACCCTTGGTCGGGTGGGTCAGGCAAAGGCCCATATAGGTGGCGACGGAGATGGGGCCGCCGGCGGTGATCTGGAGGTCGATCTGCTGTGCCAGTGTTAGCGTACTGTTCACGTTGAGCACCTCTCAAGGACGCAGTTGGTTAACGGGGCGCGTCGTCGCGTAGATGACGAGGACCAGACCGCCGAAAAGGATGGGAAGGCTGAGGATCTGACCCATGGTGAGCCAGCCGCCATAGAGGTAGCCGAGCTGCGCATCGGGCAGGCGCACGAATTCGACGAGGATGCGGGAGAGGGCGTAGCCGATGGCGAAGATGCCAGCGACGAGGCCAGGTTTACGCAGCGCGTAGAAGACGTGGGTGGCAAGGCGGATGATTAGGAAGAGGAGAAGACCTTCGAGCGCGGCTTCATAAAGCTGGCTCGGATGGCGGGCGACCTGCAGGGGATCGGTCGGGAAGACCACGCCCCAGGGCAGGGTGGTGGGGGCGCCATAGAGTTCGGCATTGATGAAATTGGCGATGCGGCCGAGGAAAATGCCGATGGTGGCGACGGCGCCGAGGAGGTCGAGCGAGGAGAGCCAGTTGCCGCCCTTGGAACGGGTGAAGAGAATGGCTGCGAGCATCAGGCCGACCATGCCGCCGTGATAGGACATGCCGCCATCGAGGGTGTTGATGATCTCGAGCGGGTTCTGCAGGTAGTAGGGCAGGTTGTAGAAGAGCACGTAGCCGGTGCGCCCGCCGATGACGATGGCGAGCATGGCCCAGAAGGCGAAATCCCAGATATCCTTGGCGGGGAAGGGCGGAGCGCCCTTGTGCCAGAGGCGCTCGTTGCGCAGCAGCAGGTAGCCGTAACCGGCTCCGAGCAGCACGCCCATGAGATAGGCGAGCGCATACCAGCGGATGGCGATGGGGCCGATGGCGAAGGCGATTGGGTCGATATTGGGGAAGGGCAAGGTGTGTCCTTTTGCCGGCTCGGCCAGTTCAGCGCGCTTTTAGACTCTGCGCGGTCACTGCCGCGAGTTTCAAAGAGGCTCTCGGGTTTTGCCAGCCGTAGCCTCATGGCGGGGTGGGTCGCAAGGGGAGAGTTCTACAATTGGATGTGTGGGCGGACCTTGCGGGCGCCCGCTCAGGTGACGGGTTGAGCGATGGGGCGCTGGCCTATCGCACGGAAACGGCGGATTGCCGCGGGCGAGAGGGTGGCCAGGGCATAAAGGACTGCGGTGATGCCGAGGGCGGTGAGAATGCCAGCGGCGTTGGTGAGGAGGCCCGCATAGATGCCGCCAAAGGGGATGAGCACCCAGGTGAGCGAACCCACCAACGCGATCACGCGGCCTACGGCGGCCTTTGGGATGCGCTCGAAGAGCATGGCGCCGATGATGGGGTTCAAGAAACCGGCGGCGAAACCGCAGAGGAGGAGAATCGAGACGATCAGCCACAGGGGCGGCGTGAGGGCCAGCGTCGCCATGGGCACGGGGCCGGCGAAGGTGAAGCCGATCATATACATGAGGAGTCGCGGCAGGCGTTCGGCGAAAACGGCGCCGGATGCCGCGCCGGCAATGGCCGCGCCTGAGAAGACGGCAAGGAGAATGCCGACCCAGCTGGCATCGAGGCCGGAGGAGCGGACCCAGACGGGCAGGAGGACGGTGGCATAGGCCTGGTCGAAGAGGCCGACGAAGGCGAGCATCACCACAAGGGTGACGAGGATTGGATCGCGGGTGAAGGCGGCCCAGCCTTCGGACATCTGCGCGAAGTAGTTTTGCGGTGCGAGGTCGGTCTTTGGAAGCGCTGCGGCGGTGGCGCGCATGCCGATGGTCAGGGCGAGGGCCGAGACGATGAAGGCGACGGCGTTGGCGAGGAGGGCGGGACCGGGGCCGAGGAGGGCGATGAGCATGCCGGCGCCGGCAGCGCCGAGGGTGCCGGCGAGGCGATCGCTGGTGCCGAGAATGCCGGTGACGCGTTCGAGTGAAAGACTGCCGGCTTCGGCAACTACGGGAACCAGTGCCTGCTTGGCGGCGTCGGACGGCGCGCGCAGGACGCCCAGCAGGGCCACTGCGGGCAGGAGCAGCCAGAAGGACAGGATGCCGGACCAATAGAGCAGGGGGATGATGCTGACGGCGGCGGCGGAGAGCCAATCGCAAGAGATGGCAACGCGCCGGGCGCCGAGGCGGTCAATGAAAGGGCCGCTCAGCGCCTTGGCGAGACATAGGGCAGCATTTCGGCCAGGCCCGCGAGGCCGGTCAGTACGGGGCTGTTGGTGGTTGAAAGCACCAGCCAAGGGATGGCGATGGCGGAGAGGCGCGTGCCGCCGATGGATCCGACCGTGGCAATGGCCAGCGCTACCAAGGGCGTCTGCTGCTTCATGCGTCCACTTCCAGCGGCGGGAATTCTGGACGGGAGAGTGCGCTGGGCGGAATGCCTTGTCGAGGGCGTGACAGGGGCATTCCGTCCAACGGTGGTGGCAGGTCTGGATCAGTTCAGCGACTGGAAGGTCCCGTCCATGCCGAACCAGCAGTTGAAGAATGTGGTGTCGCCGTCGCTGTCGAAATTGCCCTGGGTGACGTAGCGGTCGCCCGATTGGAATGCCATGTTGACGGTGATGTCCTGGGGACGGACGCCGTATTCGGCGGAGGCTTCGCCGGCGCAGAAGCTTGGCATCTGGCTGGTGTCGAGCTGGGATGGGGCAGCGCTTGATGTGTCGGGGGCCTGGGGACGGGGCGCGGTGGGCGCGGATTTCGCCGCGTTTTCCACATAGAGGGTCAGGTCATAATTCGCCGTTTCGCCGCGACGGGCGGCATTGCGCATCAGATAGACTTCGACGATGTAATTGCCGCTCGATGGCACAGCGAAAGAGGTGCCGTTGCCGGATATCGAGCCGTTATAGAGGGCTTCGCTGGCGCCAGGAGCGGTGATGTTGAAGTAGCTGCTGGCATTGTCGGTATCGAGCTGGACATCCATGGTCTGCCCGGCTGAGACGCCGATGCTGTAGCGCACGCTCTGGTCGCCAGTGATCTTGCCCCCGATGGTCGTGCCGGAAGTGCCGCGCTGGAAGTGGACCGTTTCGGTGCGCGCATTTTGTGCGACAGCGGGAGTCAGAACCGAGCCGGCCAGCAACAGCGCCAGCATAAGCGGCTTCGTCATCGTTCGCATTGGTAGCTCCTCGGACGTATTGGGTATCAGGTGTGGAAGCGTAGCGATGAATTTGGCCCGGGCGCAATCGTCGATCCCGGCTGCTCCGATTGAAAGCCTCATTTGTGGCGAAGGATTGAAAATCGGCAGGGCGCGGGGCCGGAACGGAGATTCCCGCTTTCGCGAGAATGATGCCGAGGTGAAAATGGAATGCGAGATGGGCAGCCAGGTGCATTTGACAGGCCCGCTCGGCGCTTCTATCACCCGGGGCAGATGTTTTCGTTGCCTGGGAGGGGCGACGGACAGTGTCCGCGCCGCGCGGCAAGAAATGGCTCGCTTTGTCAAACCAAGACACTCGCTCCCAGACCGACCGTGACAATTCGCGGGAAAATGGCGGGCTGCGTGGCAGCGTGCGGGAGCTGGTGGATGCCTGGCGGGAAACAGGGGACTGGCTGAAGGGCGTTCGGCCTGAGACCTGGATCGTCCTGGGCCTGGTCGTGGCGCTGCTGGTGTTTTGGGAATGGGTGGCGGGGCAATATCCCGAGGCCATCATTCCTTCCATCGGCGAGACAGCCGAGGCCCTGTTCAAGATGATGCAGGACCCGAAGCGCGATTATTTCAATGCCGTCGGCAGCACGGTGCAGATTTACTTTTCCGGGCTCGGACTGGCAGTGGTGCTGGGCTGGGGCGTGGCTGGGTTGATGGGGCGGGTGCCGCTGCTTGGGCGGGTGATGAAGGTCGTCCTCGATTTCTTCGCCAATATTCCGATCATCGCCTTCATGCCGCTGTTCGTGGCGCTGCTGGGGCTCGGGCCCTCTGCCAAGATCGTCGTGGTGCTGCTCGCGGCCTTTATCGTGATCACCACGACGGCGCAGGCGGCGTTCGACGGTGTCGGCAAGAGCGATGAGGAAGCCGCGATGGGGCTCGGCGCGTCGCGGTTGCAGGCGCAGGTGCGGGTGGTCTGGCCGCAGGTTTTGCCTCAGATGATCGCGGGGTTGCGGCTTGGAGCGGCCCAGGCGCTGACGGCTTGTATCATTGCGGAAATCTATACGGCGATGACGGGGCTCGGCGGGCTGCTGGTCGGCTATGGGGCTTCGTTCAACATGCCCCGCTATTTCGTGACCGTGCTGACAGCGCTGGCGATTGGCGGCATTACGTCGACTACTTTGAGACGCCTTGAGCGCCGGTTCGCCATTCCCTGAATGCTTTTTTCGATTGGAGTTTTGCGTTGAAAATTTCCCAGGTCGCTATCGCCCTGCTGCTGGCAGGTTTTGCTGTCGGGCCGGCGGCGGCTGCGCCGTTCCGGATCATCGTGACCTCGACCGAAGTGCCCCTGGTGCCCAATTCGGTGCTGCATCTGGCGCTGAGCGAGGGCTATTTCGAGCGCGCGGGAGTCGATGTCGAGCTGGTGCCGGCGGCGCAGACGCCGATGGCGATCACGGCGGTGCTGACCGGTGGCGGGGAAATGGCCAATATTTCGGTCGAAGCGCTGCTGGGGCTTTATGCGCGGGGCGACAAGAGCCTCGTGGCGGTGGGGTCGACCGACAAGGCCATTCCCTATATTATTGCGGCGCGGGAGGGCGTTACCTTCGATAGCCTGAGTGAGGGCACTTTTGGGGTCGGGCGGGAGAATAGCCTCGACTATACGCTGTCGCGGCTGGTGTTGCAGAGCCGGGGGACCAAGATCGAACAGGTGACCTATGTGCCGCTTGGTGATCCGGCGGTGCGGGCGCAGGCGCTGCAGCAGGGGCGGGTGGATGCCACGACGATGTCGATCGGGGTGTTCCTGGCCATGCCGGAACGGACGGGGCTCGATATTCTCGTCGATGCTGCGGAGTTTTATCGTTCGGCGCCGGTGCTCACCAAGGTCAATGTCGTTTCGACGAAGGTGCTGGAGGAGCGTGCTGGCGATGTCGATGCGGTGCTTGAAGCGCTGACGCTGGCGGCGCGCGATTTCGCGGCCGATCCGCAGCTCTGGGTCGACGCCATGACGCGGGCGCGACCGGATGTCGAACCGGCGACGCTGGCGGAATTGTCCGAGCTTTACGCCGGGAGCTGGACCGTGAATGGCGGGCTGCAGGTGAGTGATGTCAAATACACCCAGACCTGGTTCGAGGAGAGCGGGTCACTAGGGGCGGACGTGAAGATACCGGCGGGATTCTGGACGCGGTTCGAGCCGATGGATCGGGTGCTGGAGAAGATCGGAGTGTCCGAGGCCGGGGACGCGGTGACGCGCTAAGCATCTTGCCTCTCGAGTGTATCGCGAAAGCAGGGGCAGCTTTCGGATACGGGCCGGCGTTTTTCGCCTGATGCGTGTTTTCACGCTTCCATTCTGAAACCTGTGCCATCCCGGCGGAAGTCGGGGTGACTGCTTCTAGAAGTGATAGTTCACGCCCAGCCTGACGATATGGGTCGAGGTGCTGAGGTTTGAGGCCTGGATGCTCGACAGCGTGCCCACGGGGGCCTGCAGGCCACTGAGGCTGACATAGCTGTACTCGGCTTTCACCGAGAAGGCGTCGGTGAGGAAGGCTTCGATGCCCGCGCCGGCCGTCCAGCCGCCCATGGTGCCCGTAAAAGTATTGGTCTGGGCTGGCGCGGCGGGGGTGACGTTGGCGGTGGTATTGCCGACGGCGAAACCGGCGGTGCCGAAGAACAGAACGCGGTCCACGGCGAAACCGACCCGGCCCTTGAACGTGCCCAGCCAGTCGAGCTTGCCCTCGCAATTGTAGATCGGGTTTGCTGCGCAGGCGGTTGTGCCCGTCGCGCCGGTCCAGGCGATGTCGCCTTCAAGGCCGAGCACGATGCGGTCGAACTGCGCGTTAAAACCCAGGGTGCCGCCGATTAGGCCGCCGGAAACCGGAACAGTGGTCGTGACGCCCGTTAGCGCGCCAACGGACTTGGCCTCGCCTCCGATATAACCGGCATTGAGACCGGCATAGATACCCGACCAATCGAAACCGGCATCGGGGATGACCAGTGGCGGGGGGGTTACGAGAACCAGGTCGGCACCTTGGGCCGCGGTCAGGGATACAAAAGAAGCAGCGAATGCTGCCGCTATTCTACTTTTCATTTTTTCTCCTTGAATTTCCTCACAAAAATAAATCCTACAGAATGACAGTATTCTAAGTATTTTCCCGTGGCAACGAGGCGCGGTTGTACTGGATTTATGGGAATTTCGGTGGTGCTCATCAGGCGTTTCCGGTGCTTTGGTGGCGTACGCCGCCCGGCGGAGTTGATGTGAAGCTTCCGCAATGTGTCAGACTGATCAATGGTGCGGCCGCGCGGCCGGGAAGAAGGAGCGTCGCCGCGGCCTCTCACCGCACTGGTCAAGCGGGCAGGGCTGGCTTACATAGAGGCCACACGCAACCCGAGAGTTGGAAAAGCCATGACCCAGAGCAGCAACCGGATTTTTGATGGCCTTGGCCGGATCATGAACGAGGCTGCGGGCGTGGCCGATGGCGTGCGCCGGGAAGTCGAAACCGTCGCCAAGTCGCAGGCCCAGCGCATCGTGGCCGATATGGAACTGGTGAAGCGCGAGGATTTTGACGCACTGCGCGAGCTGGTGCAGGTGCAGGGCGAGGAAATCGACGCGCTGCGCAAAGAGCTGGCTGCGCTCAAGGCCGAAAAGACCGCCTAGGACTTTGCGCCTCGCGGTTATTTCAGACGTGCATGGCAATGCGCCGGCGCTGGACGCCGTGCTCGAGCATATTGCCGGCGAGCACGTCGATGCCATTGTGCTGCTGGGTGACCATGTCAGCGGGCCGATCGACCCAAAAGGCGCGGCCGAGCGGCTGATGGGGCTCGATGCCGTAGCCATTCGCGGCAATCATGATCGCTGGGTACTGGACAGTTCGCGGAGGGCCGATCCGTGGTCGTCTGATGTGTTTGCGCGCGAGCAGTTGAGTTCCGACCAGTTGGCGTGGCTGGCTTCATTGCCTGGGAACGCGACGGTGGGCGACGACGTGTTCTTGTGTCACGGCACGCCCGATGACGACGAGACGCCCTGGCTCGACAATTTCTATGATGGACGCACGACGACGCTGCCGTCCGAGGAAGAGGTGGCGGGGCACGCTCGGGGTATCGAGGGTGCGGTCATTCTTTGCGGGCACACGCATATCGCACGGACCCTGCGGCTGAGTGATGGGCGGTTGATCGCCAATCCCGGTTCGGTGGGGATGCAATTGGTGCGCGGTTCGCCCGATGCGCATTATGCAATCGTGGAGAAGGGGCGGCGCGGCTGGCAGACGGCGCTGATTGCCGTGCCCTATGACACTGAGACGGCGGCCAAGCTGGCGGAGGGTAATGGCTTTCCGGGCTGGGGCGAGTCCATCCGGCATGGTTGGGCGGGGCCGGAGAGCTTGGGCTAGGCTTCATGGCTTGCCCCTCACCCTCATTCCCTCCCCACAAGAGGGAGGGAGGCAAAGGCCTCTGCCGGCGCGGCAAGAGTTAACAAGTCGTTACTGTCATCCACAAGAGAATAGCCGCTCTTGAACTAGCCGACTGCCTGAATCAGTAACGCAGTGTACCCTTTCCATTGTGGACGATTCGAACGCCGGAGGAGGCGCGAGAGCGGGTCCGCATTCGTGATGCGCCCCTCTTGGTGCATTCGACGTAGCGCCAAGCCAGCATGGAAACGGCCAATGTCCTTGATTGCCCACGAGCCCGATCGCGTGTCCCACCCGGTGGACCTCGTCGAGCATATCGCATCGATCAATGACTGGAACTTTGAGCGCCAGGACGCGGACGAAATCTCGATTTCGGTGCGCGGCGGCTGGAGCGACTATCATGTGTCGTTCAACTGGATGGAGGATCTCGAAAGCCTCCATGTCGCGTGCGCATTCGACCTGAAAGTGCCCGATGGGCGGCGCGGGGAAGTGCGGCAGTTGATCAGCATGATCAACGAGCAGCTCTGGATCGGGCATTTCGATATCTGGAACAAGGAAGGGGTCGTGCTCTTCCGCAATTCGCACCTGCTTACCGGCGGCGCCGATGTATCGCCGCAGCAATGCGAAGCGCTCTTGCGTTCTGCCAGCGATAGTTGTGATCTCTATTATCAGGCTTTCCAGTTCGTCGTCTGGGCAGGCAAATCGGCGGCGGATGCGCTGAGCCATGTGATGTTCGAAACCGTGGGAGAGGCGTGATGGCGAATTTGCGCTCGATCGGGCCGGTCATGCTGGTGGGTGCCGGCAAGATGGGCATGGCGTTGGCGACCGGTTGGCTGGAAGCGGGATTGCCGCCGACCAATCTGGTGCTAGTGGAACCGCGGCCAAGCGAAGAAACCAAGGCTTTTGCCGCCGAATATGATCTGAAGATTTATGACCATGCGGTCGGGCTTTTGCCCAATGTGCTGGTGCTGGCGGTCAAGCCGCAGGTCATCGACGAGGTGATGGCGAGCCTCGTGCCGGTGATCGGGCCGCAGACGCTGGTGGTGTCCATCGCGGCGGGGATTTCACTGGCGCGGCTGGCCAAGGGCACGGGGACGGATCGGGTGGTGCGCAGCATGCCCAATACGCCGGCCCAGATCGGCAAGGGTGTTACCGGTGTCGTCGCGGGTGATGGGGTCGATCAGGATGGTCGCTCGGCGGCTGAAGCGCTGTTGTCGGCGGCTGGGCTGGTGGTCTGGTTTGACGACGAAAGCGATCTCGATGCGGTGACGGCGGTTTCGGGTTCAGGCCCTGCCTATGTTTTCAATCTGGTCGAGGCGTTGGCCGCGGCTGGTGTGGCGCAGGGGCTCGATGAGCATGTGGCCATGGTGCTGGCGCGGCAGACTGTCATTGGTTCGGCGGCGTTGCTGGAGGCCGATGCGGCACCGGCAAGCGTCTTGCGGCAGAACGTGACCTCACCCAATGGCACGACGGCGGCGGCGCTCAATGTGCTGATGGGTGACGACGGGCTGACGCCGCTGATGGATCGCGCTGTGGATGCGGCGCGGAAGCGCAGTGAGGAATTGGGTCGGGGCTAAGGACGCATTAGCGTTTTCACGCGTTGTTTGGAACATCGCCGCACCCGGCTTGGTCAAGCGCCCTTCCTGAAATCTCAAGATAGGCCCCGGCTTGGGCGAGAGTGATTATTTACCCCAATCACCGTGCTGCCCTCCGACCCGAGGGCAGCACGGCGTTTTAAGAGGCGTCACAGCAACAAGATGTATTCGAGTGAACACTCCTCGGCTTTCGCCGGGGTGACGGCCGGTGGGGGTGTGAATCGCGCGCTAGGCTTTGCTTCAACTTTTTTAGCGCGAGCTGGTGAGAAGCGCGCGGAGCGAGCGTATCTGTTCGAGCGGGGGCGCTTCCGTTTCGGCCAATCTATCCAGTTGGATGTTTGCCGCGAGCAGGTCTGCCGTTTGGCCGGAGAGCTGAAAGCGCAGGATGTGGGCTTCGGCCAAAGCGAGGCCCACGGTGGGCTCGGTCGGGTCGGATTGGCTGGCCGTCGTCAGCGCCGTGATGGCGCGATTGACGAGGCGGTCGACGCGGTGCGGATCGTCGCTGTGGCGGGCTTCGGTGATGAGCAGGAGGCCGAGGCCAAGGCCGGCGGCCTGCAGGGTCGGGCGGTCATCACCGACCAGTGGATCGCGCAGAATGGTTTCGTAGCACCAGATGGCTTCGACCAGTTCGCCCTGTTGTTCCAGGCGCTGCGCTTCGGACAGATACTGAACCAGACTAAGAATCTGCCGCTCCCGAAACCTGCCGAACTGATTCCAGAGTGCCGGACAAGTTATTGGCGCACAAGCCTATTTCTGGCGAGGCAGGGCTAGAGATTGATGGTGAGGTTGAGCCGGTCGAGAACCGAATGATCGGATGGTTCGACCATCCGGACCAGGAATTCGCGCACCATGCGGGCGCCTTCGGGGGGCAGGGAAGCGATGGCTTCGTCGATACGGCTGGCCTGGGTCGCCGAAAGCGTGGCGAAAAGGGAACGGCCCTTGTCGGTGGCAAAGAGCAGGCGCTGGCGGCGGTCGGAATGGCCGGTCTTCTGTTCGATATAGCCATTGTCGATCAACTGGCGGAGCACGCGGGCCAGGCTCTGCTTGGTGATTTTCAAGATATCGAGAAGGTCGGCGACCGGCATGCCGGGGCGCAGGTTGACGAAATAAAGCACGCGATGGTGGGCCCGGCCAAAACCCTGACGTTCGAGCAGGGCATCGGCATCGCCGGTGAAGTCGCGATAGGCAAAGAAGAAAAGGCCCATAATGTCGAGCGGCAGGCCTGACGCCGTGGGGTGACCAGAATTTATGTCAGCCTTGTTGACATTTTTTGGGCTCTCTGGCATTGTCACTCCATCGCAAAGGCGTTCCGTCTTATCCCAAAGACATTCAGGTTTGCCAAGGGCATGGCCCTTGGGGCATGATCAACGGAACACCCGTTTCGCGAGCAAACGGCAAAAACGAAGACTTTGGAGAGGATCATGGCAGGCGTGCCCATGGACCAGCGCGATGGCTGGATTTGGTTCGACGGCGAACTCAAACCGTGGAAGGACGCGAAGATTCACGTACTGACGCACGGGCTTCACTATGCCAGCTCGGTATTTGAAGGCGAACGCGCCTATGGTGGCGAAATCTTCAAGTCGCGCGAGCATACCGAACGCCTGATCCGTTCGGCCGCGACGCTCGATATGCCTTTCCCCTATTCGGTCGACGAGATCGAGGCCGCCAAGCGCCTCGTGCTCGACAAGAACGGGCTCGTGGATGCCTATGTGCGTCCCGTCGCCTGGCGCGGTTCGGAAGAGCTGTCTGTGCCGGCGCGCAACAACAAGGTGCATGTGGCGATCGCTGCCTGGGTCTGGCCGAGCTATTTCTCGGTCGAGGAAAAGCTCAAGGGGATTCGCCTCGAGTGGAGCAAGTGGAAGCGTCCGTCACCGGAAACCATTCCGTCTTCGGCCAAGGCGGCGGGTCTTTATATGATCTGCACGCTCTCCAAGGACCATGCCATGGCCAACGGCTTTGCCGATGCGCTGATGCTGGACTATCGCGGCTATGTGGCTGAAGCCACGGGCGCCAACGTGTTCTTCATCAAGGGTAAGGACATCACGACGCCGACCCCGGATTGCTTCCTCAACGGCATCACTCGGCAGACGCTGATTGCGCTGGCCAAGGAGAACGGCTTTACGGTGACCGAACGGCATATCATGCCGGAAGAACTGAGCCAGTTCGACGAGTGCTTCCTGACCGGCACGGCCGCGGAAGTGACGCCGGTTTCGCTGATCGGGGACTACAAGTTTACCCCGGGCGAAGGTTGCCGGACGCTGATCGATGCCTATTCGGCCGCAGTGCAGCCGAAGCGGGCGGCGGCGGAGTAAGGTTTTCGCTGATTTGAGTTTGAGAGGGCCGGGCAGGGATGTCCGGCCTTTTTGTATTTTGGGGGCTACTTAGGCATCCCCCTCATCCGGCGCTGCGCGCCACCTTCTCCCCGATGGGGAGAAGAATGGGCCGGCGCTAGTCTCTTATTCCTCTCCCCATCGGGGAGAGGGTGGATCGGCCGTAGGCCGAGACGGGTGAGGGGCTACTGGCCCCAGCGATCGCGGGCGGTGTCGTCTGCTGCCTTAGCCTCAACCCATTCAGTACCCGCCGCCGTCTCTTCCTGCTTCCAGAAGGGGGCGTCGGTTTTGAGGTAGTCCATCAGGTATTGGGCGCCATCGAAGGCGGCTTGGCGGTGGGAGGCGAGGGTCATCACCTGCATGATGGGTTCGCCGGGGACGAGGCGGCCGTAGCGGTGGAGAATTGCGGCGTCGATCAGGTTGAAGCGGGCGATGGCAGCGGCTCGGATGGTGGCGATCTCGTTTTGGGCGAGCTCGGGGTAGCATTCGAGGATGAGGGCGGTGATGGGGCGGTCGAGCGTGGAGCGGACCATGCCGGTGAAGGTCACGGCGGCGCCGGCTTCGGGGTGGTTGGCCTGGAACGCGGTGAGGAGGGCGCCGGGGTCGAATGGGGCGTTTGAGATGATGATCATTTCGGTCCGCTCCTTCGGCCCATGCTGGCTTTCAAACTATCACCGTGTCATCCCCGCGAAAGCGGGGGTCTCGGGATGAAACAGGGATTCCCGCTTTCGCGGGAATGACACCGTGGTTGGTCAGCCACCTGTCATCGGGGGCAGGATGGCTACGGTGTCGGCATCGGCGATGGGGGTTTCCCAGGGGACGATGCGGGCGTTTTTCGAGAGCTTGAATTGTTTTGGGTTGGCCATGGCGAGGTCGAGGGCTTCGTCATTGGCGCGGAGCCAAGTGATGAGGTCGGCCAGGGTTTTGACTTCGGCGGGCGGGGAGACGTCGTCGCCGGCGCGGTTGAGGCGCTCACGCAGCCAGGCGAAGTAGAGAATTTTCATTTCGCAGTCGTGCCGGAAAGGTGCGGCCAGGAGGCGCGGAGGTAGTTCCAGCCGGTCCAGAGCGTGATGGCGCCGGCGGCCCAGAGGATCAGGTCGGAGATGAGGCGCAGGCCGGGGATGAGCGGTTCGACCAGGACCACGGCGAGGGCGACGAGCTGGATGGTGGTCTTCCACTTGGCGAGCTTGCTGACGGGCAGGACGACAGAGGTATTGCCGAGGAATTCGCGCAGGCCGGAAATGAAGAATTCGCGGAAGAGAATGGCGCTGACGGGAATCATGTCCCAGCCGGAAAAGCTGCCGTCCCAAGCGAGAGCGGCGATGAGGATGCCAACGAGGAGCTTGTCGGCGATGGGGTCCAGCATGCGGCCGAGGTCGGAATATTGATTCCAGGCGCGGGCGAGGAAGCCGTCGACCCAATCGCTGGCGGCGGCCACGACATAGAGGACCAGGGCGATGATGCGTAGGGTCAGGTCGCCGTCCATCACCAGATAGACGATCGGGATGATCGCCGCGATGCGGGCGATGGTGATGATGTTCGGGACGAGCGTGAGCGGGTTTCTGGCCATGGGGGGACAGAACAGGAATGGGGGCGGGGGGTCAAGGCAAATGGGTTTGATGGGGAGAGGAAGGCCCCCCACCTAGCCTCCCCCTGGTAGGGGGAGGGATCTGCCGGTGGTTGGGGGGGGGGACAGTTGCGGTTGAGTTAGGCAACGGCCTGATTGTTGGTTGCGCGGCGCTTTTCGACGGCTTCGGCGAGGGCATTGAGCGTGGTGACCGTTGTGTCCCAATCGATGCAGCCGTCGGTGATGGACTGGCCGTAGGTCAGTTCCTGGCCGGGGACGAGGTCCTGGCGGCCGGCCACGAGGTTGGATTCGATCATGACGCCGATGATGCGCTTGTCGCCGGCGGCGAGCTGGGTGCCGATATCGGCGAGAACCAGTGGCTGGTTTTGCGGGTTTTTCGAGGAATTGGCGTGGCTGGCGTCGACCATGATAGCGGGGTTGAGGCCGGCCTTGGTTGCGGCTTGGGCTGCGGCTTCGACGCTCGCTGCGTCGTAGTTCGTGGTTTTGCCGCCGCGGAGGATGATGTGGCAGTCCTCGTTACCGGTGGTGGCGGCGATGGCCGAGCGGCCATCCTTGGTGACGGCGAGGAAATGATGCGGGTGTGAGGCGGAGAGGACGGCGTCGAGGGCGATCTTGACGTTGCCATCAGTGCCGTTCTTGAAGCCGACGGGGCAGGAAAGGCCGGAGGCCAGTTCGCGGTGGATCTGCGACTCGGTGGTGCGGGCGCCGATGGCGGCCCAGGACACGAGGTCGGCAATGTATTGCGGCGTCGTCATGTCGAGGAATTCGCAGGCGGCGGGGAGGCCGAGATTGGCAACGTCGAGCAGCAGGGTGCGGGCGGTGTGCAACCCTTGGGTGATGTTGAAGCTGCCGTCGAGATCGGGGTCGTTGATGAGACCCTTCCAGCCCACGGTGGTGCGGGGCTTCTCGAAGTAGACGCGCATGATGATTTCTAGGCGATCGCCAAGGGTTTCGCGCAGGGCGACGAGGCGGTTGGCATAGACCATGGCCGCCTTGGGATCGTGGATGGAGCAGGGGCCGACGATGACGGCGAGGCGATCATCTTTGCCTGCCAGAATATTATGGAAATCGTGGCGGGCGGCGATGACGGTGCGGGTCGCGGCGTCAGTGCGCGGATGCTGGCGCATGACCTCGATGGGCGTGGTCAGCGGTTTTATTTCGGTGATGCGGAGGTCGTCGGTCGATTTGAGCATTTTGGTGGTCCTCGGAGTTCTTAGTCGAGGGGCCAACAAAAAAGCCGCCTCGGGATTCGGGCGGCTGGCTTGCGATTTGGGTCTGGTCTTGTCGGGATCAGGACACGCGCGCGATAGCCTCCGCCGGGAGCGGATAGCTAAAATACCAAAAAAAGGTCGCTGCGTTGATCATGGCGAGGAAGCTAGCCGAGGAGTCGGAGCTTGTCGAGTCCAGACTTTAGGAGGGGGTCAACCACCCGCACCCTGATAGTTTCGGAGGCACCAGCGCCAGTGGGCCATGGCGATGAGGGTCACCAGAGGTCCGGAGAGCAGGGCTGCGGCGGAGGCCCAATCTCCCAATAATGGCACGGGTTTGCCAAGCGTTGCGGCGACGGGGACATAGGCCATGAAGGCCAGCGGCGCGAAGGTGAGCATGAGGATCTGCAGGGGCAGAGGGAAGATGTTGAGCGGGTAGCGGGCCAGTTCCCAGAAGCCGAAGAAGATCTGGTAGAGGTGATTGGATTTGACCCAGACGAGCGCAGTGGCGCCGATCATGGTCATGGTGGCAGCGACGATCATGGCGGCGCTGACGAGGTAGCCGAGGAAGAGCAAGCCGGACTGGATGGTCCAGGTGACGTCCACCTGGGTGAGTGACCAGCCCATGAGGCCGAGGGCCAGGACGATGTGGCCGGCATAGCCGATATTGAGGCCGGAAAAGACGACATAGGTCCAGGTGCTGATGGGTTTTACCAGGATCGCGTCCATCGTGCCCATGCGCACCTTTTCCTCCATTTCGCGGAATTGCACGAAGCTCAGCGAGGCGCCGAGGGAATAGGCGAGGAGGTGGAAGGAGAGCAGCAGGGCGATTTCCGGCCAGACCCAGCCGCCCAGCGAGCCGAAGCGGGCGAGGATAAGGGAAATGGCCGTGTACATCGAGCCGTAGGCAGCGAACTGGGATAGCCAGCCCAAGACCATGGCACCGGGATATTCGGTCTTGCTCCTGATGAAGGTGTGGACGAGGGCGGGGATGACGACGTGGAGACGAGCCATGTCAGCCTCCCTGCACGATGAGGCGGTGGCGGGCCTTGGCCCAGAGCCAGAGCAGGACAGCCAGCAGGACAGCGAACCAGACGATGCCGATGATGAAGGCGGTCAGCGCCTGGGAAGGATCGAGCTGTCCGATATAGATGGCCGCGGGATAATAGGAGACCCAGGCGAAGGGCAGGTTGCCGGCGATGGTGGCGAGCCAGTCGGGGAAGAACCAGAGCGGGACGATGCCCCCGGCAAACAGGATCATGATGCTGTTGAAGAACCAATCGAGGGAATCGGCGGTCATCAGCCAGAAGGCGGCGAGGCCGAGGATCGTTGTCAGCAGGAACAGCATGCCGAAGGAGAGGGCCCAGAAGGCGAGGAAGGCGAGGCCGTGAAAGAGGCTCGCCGGGGGCACGAGGCCGACGGTGAAGCCTATGATGATGGCGACCGGCACCGTGACCGTAAGCAAGTCGAACAGGAAGTTGCCGGTGTGACTGGCCAGCATATAGGCCGGATAGAGCAGGGGCTTGAGCAGGTACACGGCGATGTCGCCTGACTTTACTGCAGTGCCGACATCGCGCAGGAGGCGCGAATAGTCCCAATAGAGAACCGGGCCGGCGAGCAGGGCATAGGTGATCATTTGCGGCAGGGTGACGCCATCGACGCTATCCGAGGCCACGGTGCTGAAGACCGATGTCCAGATGGCGATGCGGGCGAACATGAAAACCAGTTCGCCGAAGACGCCCGACCAGACCTGATTGCGATAGGCGAGGCGCGACTGGAAGGCGGTGGCGGTGAAGGCAGGATAGGCGGCGAGCTTCATGGCACGGCTCCCGCCTGGACCTTGTTTTGATAGAAGGTGCGGATCACTTCCTCGATGTCGGGCTCTTCGAGTTTTACGTCTTTCAGGTCGTGGCCTGAGCCGAGTTCGGTGAGGACATCGAGGATGGATGTCTGTTCGCTGTCGAGCAGGAAGTGCTTTGCGGCGCCTTCGTCGGCGACGAGTTGGGCGGTCTTGAGCGCGATCGGGCCGGGATCGCTGCCGAATTCGAGTTTCAGTCGACGGCGGGAGCCGAGGGCGGTGCGCAGGTGTTTCAGTTCGCCGTCGAAGAGCAGCTTGCCGTCGTCGACCATGATGAGGCGGGGGCAGATTTCCTCGATGTCGACGAGGTCGTGGGTGGTGAGGATGATGGTGGTGCCGCGGTCGCGATTGACCTCGGCGAGGAATTTTCTGACCACGTCCTTGGCGACGACATCGAGGCCGATGGTGGGTTCGTCGAGGAACAGAATTTTGGGATCGTGCAGCAGCGCCATGGCGATTTCGGCGCGCATGCGCTGGCCAAGGCTCAATTGGCGCACGGGGCGGTCGATATAGCTCGACATGTCGAGCATGGTGGTGAGGCGGGCGAGGTTTTCGGTAAAGCGCGGCGCCGGGATGTCGTAGATATGGCGGTTGAGGTCAAAACTGTCGCGCACCGGCAGGTCCCACCAGAGCTGGCTGCGCTGGCCGAAGACGACGCCGATTTCGGCGGCATTGGTGATACGATTGTTGTGGGGTTCGCGGCCGAGCACCTCCACTGTGCCGGAAGACGGCACCAGAATGCCGGTCATCATCTTGATCATGGTCGACTTGCCGGCACCATTGGGGCCGAGATAGCCGACGGCCTCGCCGGACTCGATCTTGAATGAGATGCCATCGACGGCGCGGACTTCGGTAAATTCGCGCGAGAAGAGGCTGCGGATGGCGCCGCCGAAACCGGCGTGGCGCTTGGGCTGGCGGAAGATTTTTTCGACGCCGGATGCCGCGATGATAGCCATGTTTCCCCTCCCAGAGGCAGGGAAGCTAAACGATTCTTGGGGCGAGGGAAGGGGATAGAAAGAAATGGCCCGCGGGGTGCCGCGGGCCGGGGGCGCTACATGCGCACTTTGGCGGTGTCACCCATTTCCGGCTTGGCGCCGGTGGCGGCAGCAACGAGCATTTTGGCAGTGGCGACCACCATATTGGGGCTATCCCAGACTTCACCATCTTCCGGGGTGACGCGGAGGAGGCGGATCTGCGGATCGTTGGCGTCGTCCCACCAGGCCTTGTCGAATTTCTCCCAGAGTTCCTCGATCTTGGCGCGGTCATTGAGGACTTCGGCTTCACCGGCGATGACAGCGTATTTGTGGCCGCCATTGTCGGCCCAGGCCAGGGAGACGTGGGGAAAGTGCTCGATCTCTTGGAGTTTGTGGCCTTCAAGATCGGTGAGGAAATAAATGGCGTTTTCCTCGCGGCGGACGCGGGCGGACATGGGGCGGCTGCGCTGCTGCTTGCCGTCCCAGGTGGTCAGCATGCAGATGTCGATCTTCTCGGCCAGCTCCCAGATGCGGTCGATCGCTTCGCCGGGCGGGAGGATGTGATTGTTTTCTTCGGTCATGGTTCGGCTCCTTATTGGGTGGGAGACGAACGGGTGGGGGCCGGGGAGGTTGCGGCGATGTGACAGTGGGGCGATCACATCGGAGGGTTCAGCCGGCCATATTGAATTGTTGCAGGTGGAGGATGGTGACTTCGCCGTCCCATTCCGGCCAGTGCTTGCGGTGGAGGTCGACGAAGCGTTCGGTCCAGCGGACGATTTCGGCTTCGGTTTCGAGCTCATAGACGGCGTAGCCGCCGACCATTTCCTTGGCTTCGGCGAAGGGGCCGTCGGTGATCATCTGGCCCTTTTGCGTGGTGACGGTGCCGGCTAGGGCCATGCCGCCGGTTTCGGTCATTTTTGCACCGGCTTCCATGCCGAGCTGCATGATGGCCTGCATGAGTTCGACTGGCGGATGAATGGCGGTTTCGGGATTGAGGGTTTTCACCATGGTGAGGAATTTCATCGGACGCTCCGGGTTGGGGTTTGCTTACACGACGAATGAGGTGGGGGGATTTCGACGAGGTCCACCCGCTTTCTTCCTTCTCCCTTGTGGGAGAAGGTGCCCGAAGGGTCACCGAATTTGCGGCGCGAATTCGGTTGGGATGAGGGGTATTCTTGCGGTGTCGTCACTCGCTCCTCTGCGGAGGAGAGGATACCCCTCACCCTGGAAATTTGCTGAACGCAAATTTCCTGTCCCTCTCCCACAAGGGGCGAGGGAAGGGGCGGTGAGTGTGGCTAAGTGCGGTTAAAATGGTCGTAGACCAATTGGGCCATGGCTTTGGAGATGCTCGGGACGGACTCGAGGTCCATAAGGCTTGCTCTCGCTACGGCCTTTGCTGAGCCGAAGTGGTTTAGCAGGGCGCGTTTTCTTGTGGGGCCGATGCCTTCGATTTCGTCGAGGGGGTTTTTTACCACGTCCTTCTTGCGTTTGGCGCGGTGGGTGCCGATGGCGAAGCGGTGGGCTTCGTCGCGGAGGCGCTGGACGTAGTAAAGGACCGGGTCGCGGTGGGGGAGCATGAAGGCGTCGCGGCCCTCTATGTGGAATTTTTCGCGGCCGGCGTCGCGGTCTTCGCCCTTGGCGATGCCGATGAAGGTGACTTCCTTGGGGAGGTTCAGTTCGGCGATGACTTCTTTTACGGCATTGAGCTGGCCGGCGCCGCCGTCGATGAAGACCACGTCGGGCCAATCGGGCATGCCGGTCTGTTCGTCTTCGGCATCGGTCTCGCTTTCGGTGGCGAGGCGGGTGAAGCGGCGCGTCAGGACTTCGCGCATCATGCCGAAATCGTCGCCGGCGGAGATGTCGGATTTGATGTTGAAGGTGCGGTAGTGCTTTTTGGAAAAGCCTTCTTCGCCTGCCACGATCATGGCGCCAACCATATTGGTGCCCGAGATGTGGGAGTTGTCATAGACTTCGATGCGACGCGGGGTTTCTTCGAGCCCAAAAATTTCGCCGACGCCTTCGAGGAGGGCGCGATGGGAGGCGCCTTCGGCGAGCTGGCGGCCGAGGGCTTCGCGGGCGTTTTGGAGGGCGTGGTTGACGAGGTCGCGCTTTTCGCCGCGCTGGGGTGTTTCAACGCGAACCTTGTAGCCGGCGCGGGTGCGGAGCGCTTCTTCGAGCACTTCGGGCTCGGACATTTCGTGGCTGAGGAGCACCAGGCGCGGCGGGGTGCGGTCTTCGTAGAACTGGCCGATGAAGGCTTCGAGCACTTCGGCGTCGGAGAGGCTGTCGTCGGCCTTGGGCCGGAAGGCGTGGTTGCCCCAGTTCTGGAAGGCGCGGAAGAAGAAGACCTGCACGCAGAACTGGCCGCCTTCGTGATGGATGGCGAAGACGTCGGCTTCCTCGACGGATTTTGCGGTGGCGTCGCCCTGCGACTGGATCAGGGCGAGGGCCGAGAGACGATCGCGCAGCAGGGCAGCGCGCTCGAAATCGAGGTTTTCGGCGGCGTCGGCCATGTCCTTTTGCAGGTGGTCACGCACCGTTTGGGATTTGCCGGTGAGGAAGAGGCGGGCGTCTTCGACGAGCTCGCCATAGGCTTCCAAGCTGGTTTCGCGGGTGCAGGGGCCGGCGCAGCGTTTTATTTGATATTGCAGGCAAGGCCTTGTTCTGGCGGCGTAAAAGCTGTCGGAGCAGTTGCGCAGCAGGAACGCCTTTTGGAGGCTCGCGATGGTGCGGCTGACGGCGACGGCAGAGGCGAAGGGCCCAAAATAATGGCCGGGGCGGCGGCGGCTGCCGCGGTGTTTGGTCAGTTCCGGTGCTTCGTGATCGGTGGCGATCAGGATGTAGGGAAAGCTCTTGTCGTCGCGGAGCAGGACGTTGAAGCGCGGCTTCAGGCGCTTGATGAGATTGGCTTCGAGGAGCAGCGCCTCGGCTTCGGTCTCGGTGCGGACGAACTCCATGGAGACCGTGGCCATGATCATGCGCTGGATGCGCACGGAGAGGCCTTCGGGGCGGGTGTAATTGGTGACACGCGATTTTAGGCTGCGCGCCTTGCCGACATAGATGACCTCGCCGTTTTCATCGAGCATACGATAGACGCCCGGTGCCGAGGGCAGGGTGCGGACGAAGTTCTTGATGACTTCGGGGCCGGAGGGCGGGGGAGTGGGCGTGTCGGTCATTTTCGGGGCGTCGGGCCGCGGCGGCTGGGATAGTCGAGGTGTTTGCCGCCATCGAGGGCGAGCATCTGGCCGGTAAAGGACGGCATGGAGAGAATGGCAAGGACGGCCTGGCCGATGGCGTCGGGATCGGCGTGGCGCTTCAGCGGGAGGGTTTTCACGCTTTGCTCAAAATCTTCCTCGCTCTGGCCATTGTGCGGCAGGACGGGGCCGGGGCCGATGGCGTTGACGCGAATGGCGGGCGCGAGGGATTGGGCCATGGTCTGGGTGGCGGTCCAGAGCACGGATTTTGACAAGGTGTAGCTGAAATAGGCCGGGCTGGGCTTGAGGACCCGTTCGTCGATCATGTTGATGATGTTTCCCTCGATGCCGGCGGGGAGCTGGGCGGCAAAATCACGCGAGAGAAATATGGGAGCTTCGGCGTGGATCGAAAAGTGCTCGTCCCACAGCTCTTCGTTCACATCGCTGATACTGTCGGGGTGAAAGACCGAGGCATTGTTGACGAGCACGGTTAGTGGGCCGAAGGGTTTTTGCGCCTTGGCGATGAGGCTGGCCCGATCGGCGCGGCTGCCGAGATCGGCCTGGACGGTGGCGGCGCGGTGGCCCGCGATCGTGAGCGCGTCGACGAGCGTGCGGGCGCCGTTTTCATCCGAGCGGTAGTGGATGATGACGGCGTGGCCGGCAGCGGCGAGGGCGCGTGCGATGGCAGCGCCAATGCGGGTGCTGGCGCCGGTGACGAGGGCTATGCCGGGCTGGTCGGGATAGATTCGGGGCGTTTCGGACATCGGGCGGACAATAGGCCGGATTGGCCGCTTCCTTCAATCGTGGCGTGGGCAGGCGAGCGAAGCGCAAAGGCTTCTTCGGGCTCAGTTATCTCAAATGAAATGACAGAACGCGGCAGTAGCTTTGTGCTTTCCCTGCATCGCTAGGAGAGTTAACGTTTCCAGACACGGAAGTTGGAGCTTCCGTGCAAAACGAGGGGGACTACCATGGAAGTCTTAGTGCCTTTATTGGTGCAATTGATCGCTGGCGGTGCCGGCGGCAATGTCATCGGACAATTGGCCAAGAACCTCAATCTCGGGACCACCGGCAATTCTATTGTCGGTGCAATCGGGGGCCTTGCCGGCACGTGGCTGGCCGGCATGATTCCCGGCCTCGACACGCTGGTGGGTGCAGCCGCCGGCACGGGAGGCCTGGATATCGGTGCATTGGCGGGACAGGGCGCGACCGGCCTTGTCGGCGGTGGCGTGCTGACGGCAATCGCCGGCATCATCAAGTCCGCGATGGCCAAGAGCTGAGGCCGAAGACATTTCGGCTGAAGCTCGACCTGGCTACTTTCCTGCTATAGCGTTCCGGCGCCCCGCGAGGCCCATATTTGCGAGGCGCCACACTTTTCCCTCCGGTGACCATGTTCTCCCCTCTTGAACCACGCGCGGATAATCTGGGCCGCGCGATTGCCCTTACCCTCACCACCATTGCGGTATTCGGCGTTCAGGACGCGGTCGCCAAGCTTCTGGTGCAGGCGCATTCGCCGTTCCAGATCACCATGATGCGCTATTGGGGTTTTGCGGTCTTCGCGCTCATCATCGTGATGCGGCAGGGACCGTTGCGCGAGGCACTGCGTTCGAAAATGCCGAAGCGGCAAATCCTGCGCGGCGTGTTGCTGATGGTTGATATCTGGTGCTTTGCCATAGCGTTGCAGACGGTGCCGCTGGGGGAATTGCAGGCCATCGTCATCATCTATCCGCTGCTGGTGACGGTTTTTGCCATTCCAATTCTGGGAGAGAAGGTCGGCATTTTCCGTTTTGCGGCGGTGGGCGCGGGGCTTTTGGGCGCCTTGATCATCCTGCGGCCGGGTGGCGTGCCGCTCGAATGGGGTGTGGCGTTTGCCATCGCCTCCGCGGCCTCCTATGCCCTCTATATCGTGCTTACACGCCAGGTTTCGCGCAGCGACAGCGCTGCGACGAGCCTTGCCTATGGCGCGTTGGTGGGGCTGGTGATGTCGAGCGGGGTCGGCATCTTCTTCTGGCAACCTATGCCGTGGACCGATTTTGCGCTTGTTGTCGTGACTATGCTCACCACCTGCGCCGGGCATGGGCTGATGGTCTATGCGCTGACCATGGCGCCGGCCAGCGTGTTGCAACCGTTCAATTATTTCTCGCTGCCCTGGGCCATCGTGCTCAGCATCGTGGTCTTCGGACAGTGGATCGATCCGATCTCTCTGGTGGGCGCCGCCGTTATCGTCGTGGCCGGCCTGGTGGTGATGGCGCGGGAGCGGCGGAAACGCATTCCGGCCGTAGCGGTTGCGCCCGTGGGCGAGGAATAGGCGGCCCTTGCAGGCTCGCCCTCGAATGGGCATGTGAAGCGCTGGAATAGGGAGGTCTCACCATGTGGCTGCAAATCGCCTTGGTCTTGTTGCTGATCGGTGGCGGCTGGACGCTGCTGACGCGCGGAAAAGTGACCAAGGAGCGCGAGGCGCTGACCTTGCGGCGCGTGGATGCCTATATCGAGACCATAAGGCGCGAGCCGCGCAATCCTGAGCTTGTGGCGATGAGCGACAGCGAATTGCGCGATCTGCTGCATGTCGGCGCGCGGAATTTTCGCGCGGCGAGCCAGAAGCGCGGCTGGTTTCTGCTCGGTGTGGGTGCGGTGACGCTGTTTTCGGCAATCGTGATTGCCAGCCAGGACGGGTGGCGCGGCTTCGGAATCGTCGCGGTGGTGGGCGCCATTGTCGCCTATGGGCTGAATGAATTTCTCGTGCGCAAGGCGCGGGCGCCGCTGGAGCGATATGGCGTCGATGTCGAGCGGCTGACGGTGGAATAGAAAACGCACCGGGCGGGGACCCGGTGCGTCTTGTTTGCGTGATTGCCGGAATTAGCTGCCGGCGCAGAAGTAGCCGTTGGGGCCGTTGAAGCAGAAGCTGGCGCCCGGACGGGTCGGGTAGGGCGTCGGGTAAGGACGCGGCGGCCAGGGCTGCGGGTTCCAGTGGGGCGGACGCGGGGGACGCGGATTCCAGTGCGGCGGGCGCGGCGGAGGAGCCGGCTCGTACCAGTCGTCATCCCAGCCACCACCGCTCGAGAGGTAGTTGGAAGACACCCAGCCATCGGGACCGCGCTTCTGGATGAAGCACCAGCTACCGCGGCAGTATTGGACATCGACCTGTTCGCCGCGGCGCAGCGCGTCGACCACGGCATAGCCGGTGCCCGGACCCGAGCGCACATTGACATTGCTGGTCGCTACGGCTGGCGCTGCGGAGGCCGCTGCGGTGGTTGCCAGCACTGCCAGGGTGGCAAGCGCGGAAGTGATCAGCTTGCGATTAAGAGCCATGGGAGTTCTCCTTTCCCTGTCGTTGGCTTGTTTTTGCCTGGATCCACTAAAGCGCATCGTGGATGAACCCAGACTGAACAAAGCCTTCAGACATTGAATCAGGAAATGCGCGAAGCTTCAGTGCGTTGCTTTGGCGTCGCCGACGACGTTCAAAACTGCAGGAGATCGGTGAAGCGACGTAGAATCTGGCCAAAGCGCTTGCGGTGTTTTGGCTTGAGTTCGCCGAGGAGCGCTTCTTCAAGCTGGGCCCAGTGATCGGCAAGGCTATTGCGGATGCGAATACCGCGCTCGGTGAGAGCAACGCCCGGAACAAGTTCCGGGCCGACGGCGCGGCGGTCGATGAGGTCGCGATCGATGAGTCTGATAAGGCGAGGTTCGAGCATTTCGAACGGCAGGCCAAGAGTCTCTGCCAGTTCCTGCTCGGTCGTGCCCGAACGTCCCAGTTCGAAGAGCAGGGCGTCGTCGCCCGGTTCGAGTCCGCGTTCCTTGAGCGGCACGAGCAAAGCCTTATGCGCCAATTGCCCAGCTGCGATCAGCTGATAGAGCGAGGAATTGGGTGAAGGTTTGGCCATGAGCGGGAAAATAGTCCGAACTCCGGTTGCGCGTCGATGACGCATCTATCCTATCGTTAATCACGCAACGACCAAGCCCCGTTATTGTTCACTGATTGCAGATGAGTTATGCGTCGATTGGTGGTGTTCAGCGGTGCAATACCGTTTGTATGATTCCCGCCAATGGAGGCCAATTTGCAGGATCTTGCCCGCATTCGCGCATTCGTGCAGGTCTTTGATGCCGGTGGATTTTCTTCCGCTGCTCGGTTGCATGGCCGCTCCAAGGCGCTGCTCAGCAAATATGTGACCGACCTGGAGGACTATCTCGGCGTGCGGTTGATGAATCGCACCACGCGAAAACTGAGCCTGACCGAAGCGGGGGAGGCCTACTATCGCGAGGCTTCGTCGCTGTTGCAGCAGCTTGACGATCTCGATGCGACGATTACCGACCAGACGGCCGAGCCGCGCGGCATGCTGCGGGTTTCGGCGCCGCGCAATTTTGGCGAGTCGACACTGGCGCCGGCGATCTTTGAATATCTCAAGAAGTATCCGAAGGTGACGCTCGATCTCAGGCTCGAGGATCGCTATGTCGATCTCGTCGATGAGGGGATCGACGTGGCGCTGCGGATTTCGACGCTGGCGGACTCCTCGCTGATCGCGCGAAAAATTGCCGATATGCATGTGGTGGTGGGGGCGTCGCCGGAGCTGATCAAGACGATCGGCGCGCCGCAGCATCCTGACGATCTCCGGCATTTGCCCTGCATCATCGACGTCAATCTGCAGGGCCAATCGAACTGGCGCTTCGTCGAGAACGATAAGACCATTTCCGTGCCGGTGAACGGGCCGTTGCGGGTGAATTCGCCGCTGGCGGCGCGCAAGGCGGCGGCCATGGGTCTCGGTTTTGTCGTATTGCCGTCCTATCTCGCTGACCCGCTGGTGGCGAGTGGCGAACTCGTGCCGGTGCTGCCTGGCTTTCTGCCGACGGGGCAGACGCTGCAGGCGGTCTATCCGCACCGGCGGCATCTGGCCGGCAAGGTGCGGGCACTGATCGACCATCTGGTGGACTGGTTCGCAGTGCACCCGATCAACTGACGGGTTTGGGGCGTGGGTTTTTCGCGTTTTGGGGCGTGGGCGCTGCGGCTTGCAGGGCTGGTTCTGGTGTTGTTCGGGCTGGTTCAGCCGGCGATGGCGCATCCACACATTTTCATCGATGCCAAGGTGGCTGTCGTCTTCGACGACGCCGGGCGCATCGTGACGCTGCGCAATAGCTGGACTTTCGACACGGCGTTTTCCGTTTGGATGGTGCAGGGGCTCGATACCAATGGCGATGGTGTCGTCTCACCCAAGGAAATGCAGGAACTGGCCGACGAGAACATGGTCGGGCTGGCTGACTATGGGTTCTATACCGTGGCCGGCGACGGGGTGCATTTCACGCCCGCGGGCGACCAGGGCATGCGCTACGACGACAACAAGGTAACGCTCGATTTTTCGATCAATGCCGAGGAGCCGGTTGTGCCGGGATCGCGGTTTGAACTGGGGATTTTCGACGCCGAATATTATGTGGCGATCAGCTTTGCCGATGTCGGGCATGTGACGCTGGAGAATGCGCCGGCAAGCTGTGGCACGGAACTGGTGCCGCCGCGGCCGATGGATAAGGCGACCGAAGACCGGCTCTATGCGCTGGGGCCGGAGGTGCTGGAACTGCCGCCAGATCTAGCGGCGGCAATGCGCGGGACGCAGGGAATGATCGTCATTTCATGTGGCGAAGCGCCAGCGGCGACGACGGCCTTGCAGGCGACGGAGCATGTGGCGCAGGCTCGGCCGGCCGCGCCCTTTGGCGGACCGCCGCCGGAGCGGGGTCTCAACTTGCCGCGCACGGGATTTTTTGGCTGGGTGATGGACCAGCAGAAGGCGTTCTATGCCGCAATGACCAGCGCGCTCGATCGGATGCGGACGGACTGGACGGCATTTTGGGTGCTGGGTGGGCTGAGCTTCCTCTATGGCGTTTTCCACTCTGCCGGGCCGGGACACGGCAAGGTGGTTATCTCGTCATATGTGCTCGCCAATGAGCGGCAGCTGCGCCAGGGCATTGCGCTCAGCGCGCTGTCGGCGCTGCTGCAATCGCTGGTGGCGATCGGCTTTGTGCTGGTCTTGGCCGGGGTGTTGAACCTGACCAGCACGGCCTTAGGCGATGCCGCCTATTGGGTGGAAGTCTTGAGCTATGCCATGGTGGTCGCGCTGGGGCTTTGGCTGATTGCGCGGAAGGTTTTTGGATGGGGGCATCACCACCACCATCATGAAGAGCCGGTGAAGCGCGATATCTGGCATGACCATGATGGTGATCGTGGACATGGCCACGATCACCATCATCACGACCATGGTCACGCACACCATCACGATCATGGTCATCATGGTGAGCATGACCACGCGCACGAGCATCATGCCGAGCACATGCACCACGCCGTCGGGCCGGCCGACCTCAAGGGGGGCTGGCGAGAAAAGCTGGGCGTGGTGCTTGCCGTGGGGCTGCGGCCCTGTTCGGGCGCGCTGGTTGTGATGGTCTTTGCACTATCGCAGGGTGTGCTTTTGGCGGGCGTCGTCTCGGTGCTGCTTATGGGGCTGGGGACAGCAATAACGGTGGCTGTTCTTGCCTCACTCGCAGTGGGAGCCAAGGGGCTGGTCGGCCGGCTTGCCGGAGGCGATAGCGCGCTGGCGCAGAGAATTGTGTGGTGGGCCGAACTGGCTGGGGCAGTCTTCGTGTTGCTGTTTGGCGTGTTGCTTCTTACGGCTAGCCTCTAGAGCCGCTTTCGCCTTGATCTTGCGCAAGTTCGAGCGCGACCCATCGCCGCCTTGCGGCGAAGTGAGAAAGTTCTATGTTGCCGGGAATTCTGGAAGTTTTCCAAACTGGCGCCCCCCATGTCCGATCATCTGCCCCCCAACCATCCTCCCGTTGTCGCGCAAAAAATTGGTGTTGTGCTGCTCAACCTCGGGACGCCCGATGCGACGGACTTTTGGAGCGTTCGGCGCTACCTCAAGGAATTCCTCTCCGACCCGCGCGTGATCGAGACGCCGAAGTGGCTTTGGTGGCCGATTCTCAACCTCGTCATCCTGAATTTCCGGCCACAGAAGGCCGGGCATGCCTATGACATGGTCTGGGACAAGGAGCGCAACGAGAGCCCGCTGCGGGTGATCACCCGCGGCCAGGCCGAGGCCCTAGCCGAGCGCATGAACGGCGATGGTGTGATGGTGGAATACGCCATGCGCTACGGCAATCCTTCGACCAAGAGCGTCCTTGAAAAGATGCAGAAGGCGGGCTGCCAGAAAATACTCCTCGTGCCGCTCTACCCGCAGTATTCCGCTACGACAACGGCAACTGCCAACGACAAGGCGTTCGACGCGCTCAAGGAGATGCGCTGGCAACCTGCAGTGCGCACGGCGCCGGCTTATTTCGAAGACGCCAAATATATCGAGACGCTGGCGCATTCGATCCGGGACGGCGTCGCGGCGCTCGATTTCGAGCCGGATGTGGTGATCACCAGCTATCACGGCATGCCGGTGGAATATCTGCAGAAGGGCGACCCCTACCATTGCCAGTGCCACAAGACGACGCGCCTCGTGCGCGAATATCTCGGCTGGCCGAAGGAGAAGCTGATGGTGACGTTCCAGAGCCGGTTCGGGCCGACGGAATGGCTGCAGCCTTATACCGACAAGACGCTGGAAGAACTTCCGGGCAAGGGGATCAAGAAGGTTGCGATCCTGGCGCCGGCGTTTTCGGCGGACTGTATCGAGACGCTCGAAGAGATCGCGATGGGGGGCAAAGATACCTTCCTTGAGGCGGGCGGGGATAAGTTTGCCTATATCCCCTGCCTCAATGACAGTCCGGCCGGCATGGACATGATCGAAGCCATGGTACGGCGGGAGCTGGGGGGCTGGCTCTGAGCTACCAGCCGGGGCCTAAAAAGTCGGGTGGGGTGACGCGCATTTTGGCGGACCAGCCGACGAGCCAGGAGGCGTCGACCCAGCCGGTGTCGGTGACAAAGCACCAGCGGTCGTCGCGGGTGCAATAGTCGAGGGTGACTTCCGTGCCGTCGGGGATGCGGCCGATGATGCCGTAGAACATGCCGGGGCCGGTGCGGACGGCGACATTGCCGCCGGAGACGCGGGCGGTGGGTTCGGCCAGGGCCGGGGTAATGGTCAGGGCGGCGAGGGCCGCTACGAACAGGATGCGCATGGGGCACTCTTGCGCTGGCACGATGGCGCTTGCAAGGCGCTTAGTAGCGGATCGGGCGCTTGCGCTTGATTTCGGCGATGCGGTCCACGTCGCCGGTGCCGAGATAGCGGCCGCGTTCGAGGATTTCCAGGGTGTATTCCTCATAGGTGAGGCCGATGAGGGCGGCGCGGCGGGCGCGGAGGACGGCGACGTCATAGGGGGCGTCGAAGGCTTTTTTCTTGGCCGCTGCCCATTCGAAATAGCGGCCTATGCCGTTTCGGCCCCAGGGTGGGGTGTGGTCGTCGTCGAGGGGTGGGCCGCCATTGGAGAGACGTTCGGTCATGGGGCGAGTGTGATGCCCCGGGTAAATCTCGTCCAACGAAGGTTTTTTATCGGGACGATTGGGACCGGTTATGAGAAACGGCCGCCCGGAGGCGGCCGTCGGGGAAGAACTTATTCCGCGTCGCGACAGTAATTACTGCGCTGCTACGACGATGCCGGGGGAATAGACCACGGCGCGGTTGGAGAGGTCGACGAAGTAGACGCGGTCCTGGGTGTAGAAATAGCCATAGGCCGGATCGCCCTCGATGGGGTGAATGACAATGGCTTCGGGGACCGCATAGCCGACATCGATGTCGCCTTCGAGCACGACGGGCTCGGTGGGGTTGAGGCGGACATAGTCGACCGATGAGGCTTCGATGCCAGCGCCGGCGCCGATGGTGGCCCCGGCAAAGCCGCCAATGGCAGCGCCGATGGGGCCAAAGATCAGGCCGCCGACGACGGCGCCGGTGACGCCGCCCGCCGTGCCGCCGACAACAGCGCCGCCGGCAGCTTCGGCCTGGGGTTCGCTCTTGATGATCTGGGCATGGGCGACGGTGGGAACCACCAGCGCGGCAGAGGCAATGATCGGAATCAGAAATTTCTTCATTTTTATCTCCTTCGGCTTTCGCCTTTGGCAATGGCGATGAAAACCCGGCGGAGACGGAAATGGTTCCGGTATTTTTGATTCAAGGGCGGCGCGCAAGCGCTTGATTCGGCGTGCAAATCGCTGGGAGTGTGGAATTTTTTACGCGCGTGCGAAAACGCCGCCCGGCCATTGTGGCGTCGCGGTTATACCCCGTGAGGCACGGTGAAAAGCGGCTTTCGCCCCTGAGGATGGTGAAAGAAGAGGCGAAAGCCGCTTCCCACGTTCGGGATTTTTTGCGCACGCCTCGAGCGGCCCCCTTTTGGGGTTTGCGGTCCGGATCGCCGTCGGAAGCATCCGAAGATGCAACGGGGGCTCACCGCCGTCTGGCCGGTGGTCGGCATCCACGCATTCGCCCAGGCGACCCCGAGCAAACCCGACTTCCCGCCCGGCACTTCGTCGGTGCCGCGTGTTATCGGCGGGAACGGAGGAATGATGGCACAGGTTTTCGGTGCGGGGATAAGTTGAATAAGTTTGGGTCGGCCGGCGGACTCTACTTTTGTCGCGCAGGCGCTAGAGTGGGGCAATCTTGGAGGGGAGATGCCGATGCTGGGGTTTTCACGTCTGGGTTTTCCTGCGGCACTGATGGCGGGGTTTTTGGGAACCGCGGCCATGGGGCAGGAGGTGCCGGAGGGCTGGCACCTGCAGGAAGAGGATATGAGCGGGGTCAACGACCTGTTTCTGGCCTGGTACGAGCCGGGCAGCGGCGATGTGGCGATCGCGGTGAATTGCCAGGAGGGGTATGCCGACGTGGTGCTCACCATCTATGTGGATGGGCCGGCGGCGCCGGGCGCGAAGCCGGCGACGGTCGTGCTGGAGGGAGCGGGGACACGCTTTGGCTTCGAGAGCGAGATCAGCGACTACAATGGCTATTCGGTCGGCACGATTACCAGTTTCGGGCCGGAATTGACGGCGCTGCTGCGCGGCGGGTTTGCGGTCAGCGTGGGTGGCGCGGTTTTGGGTGAATTCGGCGCCAAGAGCGGCAAGGGGGAAATCGACCGGATTCTGGAGGCCTGCCCGGCGGGTTAGGCATGGACCGGACTGTTCATATCTACACCGATCGCGGCGCGATCAGCATTCTGCTGGTGGCGATCAAGGGTGCCATGGTGGTGTTCGGGATTTTTATCCTTGCCCAGGCGTTTTTGCGCGGCGAAGTGGGGCAGGTGCTGTGGGTCGGGCTGGTGCTGGTTTTGGGCGGCGCGGTGTTTGGCGGTTATGACTTGGTCAAACTGCTCGACCGCTCGCCGCAATTGACGTTTTCGCCGGAGGGTTTTGTCGATCATCGCGTGGCCCGGCCGGCGGTCATTCCCTGGGAAAAATTCGGGTCGTTCGGCTATCGCGGCGGCGGGTCCTCGGGCTGGACACTGGAGCTTTTTCTCGCCGATGGCGGGCACGTGCTGGTGCCGGCAAGCCATCTGGCGGTGACGCCGAAGGGGTTGGCGCGGCTGGTGCAGGAATATGCGCCGCGGGCCGAGGTGGATAAGCGGTTTCGGCTTTGGTTGGGGTGAGGAGCGAAATATCCTGTTAGTATACTGAATACACGACATTACGAATTCTTACTCAACGACCTACAATGTTGAGTAGGAGGGGCGTATGACACTTGAATTTACACTTCCACCACAACTGTCTCGAGAGGTTTCCGAGGGGCGAGCAGTTTTGTTCCTAGGCGCCGGAGCATCGTTCGGCGCGCAAGATGACAGGGGCAATACAATACCTCTTGCTGGTGAGTTGGGAGAGCTCCTAGCGAGAGAGTTCCTTACATCCTATGATCCATCGGAGCCATTCTCGGTAATATACGACTATTGTTGTAGCTCTGCGGATACTCGGCGCGTTCAATCCTATTTGCGCAAAGTCCTCGAGCCGTTTCAGCCAGCCTCCTACCATAAGCTGTTACCTACACTGCCGTGGCACGGCATCGCTGGTACCAACTATGACCTGATCGTGGAACGTGCTTTTGGTGGCGTTCCTGGTGTGTTGCCGCTGGCGCCGATTAGAGATGATGCGGATTCGATTGAGGACGCCCGCACAGACGGCAAGCTTCCCTATCTGAAGTTACATGGCTGTTTGACGAAGGCAGATGTGGTCGATCCCAGTATGATCGCCAGCACCGAACAGCTCATTCGCTTTCGCGAAGGCCGCAGACTACAGCTGAGCATGTTTATGGAATGGGCTCAAACAAAAACGATAATCTTCGTTGGATATAGACTTTTAGATCCAAATATCAGAACCCTATTTCAAGAGATAATTGCGAGTGGAGATAATAGGCCGCTGCACTATATCGTACTTCCAAATCAGCGACCTGAAGCTTACAGGTATTGGTCAGATCGGAGAGTTCAGCTGATCGATGGAACATTTGAAGGATTTCTGCGCGCCTTGAGCGGCGTGATTGACAAAAATACAGCAACGCTAAGTGGCGTTTTGTCTAGAATGTCTTCTACGTCATTCTCTCGTTACATTGATCGACCGGGCGGCGAGGAGAGTGCGCCTCTAGCGGACTACTTAAACAAAAGGATACAGCACGTCAGTCCGGACAAAATTATTCCGGCTGCTGACGCGAAGAGATTTTACAGCGGTTTCAATCAGGGCTGGGCGCCAATAGCCGCCAATTTGGACATAGCGCGGCCGATAGGTAGGGATCTTCTGCTGGATCAGGTGGTCCCAAACCGATCAAAGAAACAACCAAGGTTAATCATCGTAAAGGGGCATGCTGGGTCCGGTAAAACAGTAATGCTTCGCCGTACAGCTTGGGACGCATTTCATCGGTACGAGCGAATGGTGTTCTTTGTTGCCAGAGAAAATGTCTTATCCGTTCCAGCATTCCTAGAGATGGCGAACCTGTCATCTATCGAGCCGTATATATTTATCGACAATCTAGAGGAGCATCGCCAAGATGTTGAGAAATTTATGGCAGAATTCTCTAGAGTTGGTCATTCCGCAACTATTGTTGCTGCCGTAGACACCAATCATTGGAATATGGTTTGTCTAAATCTTCACCCATTAGTGGATGATGAATATGACATGCGATATCTTTCAATGCCGGAAATTGATGAGCTATTAGAGAAACTTAAGAATCACAATTCACTTGGGTCTTTGAAGGACAAATCAATAGAAGAGCAGCGCGATGAGCTGAAAGAATTGTTCGGGCGGCAGTTGATCGTTGCTCTTTTAGAGGCCACCAATGGAGCGCCACTCTACAATATACTTGCGAACGAGTATCGCTCCATAGAGCCTGTTGAGGCTAGAAATTTGTATCTGAACATTTGTTCTCTGCATCGATTTGGCCCTCCGGTGAGGGCGGGGCTCATTTCGAGGCTCAGCGGAGTGAATTTCGATGAGTTCAAGTCGAAACTTCTACCGCCTCTGGAGCAGATCGTGCGGCTTCGTGATGACGCTCGAACGGGCGATGTCGTATATGAAGCGCGCCATACCCACATCGCGAGTGTGGTATATGAACAGGCGTTTCAAGAAGAAGATGCCAGATTTGACAATGTTATTGATATTGTAAATCAATTAAATTTGGCATTTTCCTATGACTCAGAAGTTCTTTACCAGATAATGAAGGCAGAAAATCTAAGGAAGACATTTGTTAGCAGGGCGAGAGGACGCCTGGTATATGATGCGGCCGAGGAGGTTGCGGGGCCGAACTTTGGACTGCTGCACCAGCGAGCCATTTTTGAAATGAATTCAGCGGTGACTTTCGCCGATTTGGATCTAGCTAAGGAGATGCTGGTCCGTGCAGGCAGAGTTGATGGCGGTGGAGCCCGAAGCCTCAAGCACACGGAGGCGGAAATTGAGCTGCGCAGATCTCGACTGGCGACGGATCCTCTGGAGCGAGAAAGCTACCGAAAGTACGCCATCGAATTGGCCTCTGACCTGACAACTGGTGGTGCTGGTAGTTCTTACCCTTGGCATACAATCCTCAAAGCGAAGATAGATCGCGTCAAGGACGTCATAGAGTTGTCGGGTAGTGATGACCGCGTCGCATTTGCGGAGCTAGACGACGCCATTACCGATGCGGAATCCTCCATTCGAAGAGCATTGCAGCGTTTTCCAAACGAAGCTGTACTGGTAGCTGAGGAAGGCAATCTTCAGCAAATACTCGCTCATTCCACGAGGGCGGAAGAGGCGTTTAGGCGCGCGTTTGATCTGAATCCGCGAAGTTCTCTTATTGCCAAGAAACTAGCGCTGGTCCGACGTGCCAAAGAGGACCTTCCTGGTGCGATCGACGTCCTTCGCCGCTCGTTGGAGCATAACCCTGGCGACGGCTCACTGCACTATGAACTGGCACGTACTCTAATGTCTCTTTCGCCAGACGCAGATCTGTCGAACAGCCAGGAGATATTGTACCACTTGAAGCGTGCGCATCATCAAGGCGCAAAGGACCAGCAGGTGAAATTCTGGTATGCTCGGCAATTGTCATTGTCCGGACAGTGGGAAGAGGCCCGGCCGCTGTTCACTGACATGGGGGCTCTGAGAGTTCCAATTGAAGACAAAAAGCGCGTCAGAGGCATAATTCGCGATAGTGCTAATCAGAACTTGGTGTGCACTGGGCGAGTGGTGGTCGCGAGGGAAACCTATGCGCTGGTAGAGGACGACAGGTTCTCTTTTGTGGCCATAGTTGCTGGTAAGGACATGCCCTTGACCGGAGTAAGGGAAGGGCAAGCTCTAAAATATGAAGTGGGGTTTACGCTGAAGGGCCCGCAGGCCATCAACGTAATATCCTACTAGGAGTCAGAGTGCTCAGTCCACTTCCCCCGACAACGTATCCAACTCCATCTCGCGCAGCCGCTTGACCTCGTCGCGGAGCCTTGCTGCCTTCTCGAATTCCAGGTTCGTCGCGGCTTCGCGCATTTCGCGTTCGAGGTCTTTGATGACCGTCGCGAGGTTGTCGCCGGTGACGACCTTTTCTTTGCCGTCCTTGCCTTTGCCAATTGAGATCGTGACGTGGTCTTGTTCGTAGACGCTGTCGACGATGTCGTTGATGCGGGCTTTTACGCTCTGGGGCGTGATGCCGTTGGCGGTGTTGTAGGCGATCTGCTTTTCGCGGCGCCGGGTGGTCTCGGCCAGGGCGCGTTCCATGGAGCCGGTTTCTTTGTCGGCATAAAGGATCACGCGGCCATCGACGTTGCGCGCGGCGCGGCCGATGGTCTGGATGAGACTGGTTTCGGAGCGGAGGAAGCCTTCCTTGTCGGCGTCCAGAATGGCGACGAGGCCGCATTCGGGGATGTCGAGGCCTTCGCGCAGCAGGTTGATGCCCACCAGCACGTCGAAGGCGCCGAGGCGCAGATCGCGGATGATCTCGATGCGCTCGATGGTGTCGACGTCGGAGTGCATGTAGCGCACGCGAATACCCTGCTCGTGCATGTATTCGGTGAGGTCTTCGGCCATCTTCTTGGTGAGGACCGTGCAGAGGGTGCGGTAGCCCTTGTTGATGGTCTGGCGGATCTCGTCGATGACGTCGTCCACCTGATGGGTGGCGGGGCGGATTTCGACCGGGGGATCGATGAGGCCGGTGGGGCGGATGACCTGTTCGGCAAAGACGCCGCCGGCCTGTTCCATTTCCCATGAGCCGGGCGTTGCCGAGACATAGACCGATTGCGGGCGCATGGCGTTCCACTCCTCGAAGCGGAGGGGGCGGTTGTCCATGCAGCTCGGGAGGCGGAAGCCGTATTCGGCGAGGGTCGCCTTGCGGCGAAGGTCGCCGCGATACATGGCGCCGAGCTGGCCGATGGTGACGTGGCTTTCGTCGACGAAGACCAGCGCATTGTCGGGCAGGTATTCGAAGAGCGTCGGAGGGGGCTCGCCGGGGCGGCGGCCGGAGAAGTAGCGGGAATAGTTTTCGATGCCGGCGCAGGAGCCGGTGGCTTCCATCATTTCGAGATCGAAGAGGGTGCGCTGTTCCAAGCGCTGGGCTTCGAGGAAGCGGCCAGCGCCGTTGAGTTCCTGCAGGCGGCCCGCCAGCTCCTGGCGGATCATCTTTATGGCGCCGGTGGTGGTGGCGCGGGGGGTGACGTGGTGCGAGTTCGCATAGATGCGGATGAATTTTCGTTCGCCGATGGTCTTGCCGGTCAGCGGATCGAATTCGACGATCTTTTCGATCTGGTTGCCGAAGAGCGAGACGCGCCAGGCGGCGTCTTCATAGTGGGACGGGAAGATTTCCACCGTGTCGCCGCGGACGCGGAAGGAGCCGCGGGTGAAGGCCTGCTCGTTGCGCTTGTATTGCAGGGCGACGAGCTTTTGCAGCATTTCGCGCTGGTCGATGCTCTCGCCCTGGTGCACGTCGATGATCATGGCGGAATAGCCTTCCACCGAGCCGATGCCGTAAATGCACGACACCGAGGCGACGATGATGACGTCGTCGCGCTCCATCAGCGCCCGCGTCGCCGAGTGGCGCATGCGGTCGATCTGCTCGTTGATGGTGGATTCCTTCTCGATATAGGTGTCCGTGCGCGGAACGTAGGCCTCCGGCTGGTAGTAGTCGTAGTAGGACACGAAATATTCGACGGCGTTTTCCGGGAAGAAGTGCTTGAACTCGCCATAGAGCTGGGCGGCGAGGGTTTTGTTGGGCGCGAGGATCAGGGCCGGGCGCTGGGTGCGCATGATGGTCTGGGCGACGGTGAAGGTTTTGCCTGAGCCGGTGACGCCGAGGAGGACCTGGTCGGTTTCGCCGTTGGAAATGCCTTCCACCAGTTCGCCGATGGCGGTGGGCTGGTCGCCGCGGGGCTCGTAGTCGGTCACGAGCTTGAAGGGTTTTCCTCCCTCAAGTTTCTCTGGGCGTTCCGGGCGGTGGGGGACCCATGGCGAAGAACCTTCCACTTCCTTGCGGCCGTGGAGAATGATCTGTTCGAGCGCCTTCACCGTGGCGGTGACGCCGACGGTGGTCGCGTTTTCGAGGGACTCGCCCTTGCGGGCTTTGTTCTTTTTGACCGAGGCGTCGAGAGCTTCGCGCAGCTTGGCCTGGGCTTCTGGGTCGGCAGCGGCGGCGCGGGAGATGTCGCGGGCGGTTACTGCCTTAGAGGGCATGTGGCCGAAGCCGGCTTGCGGGGCTTCGCCAAAGCCGTCGAAGTCGACGCGGTCGACGGAATTGATCTTGGTCTTGCCGGCCTTGGCGGCCATGCCGGTGGCGGTGTCGTAGTTCGACTTGGTGGTGCGGCGCTTTTCGAGCGGGGTTTTGGGAGCAGCCGCTTCCTTCTCGGCCGCGTCGGCGCGATCAAGGGCGCGCTTGTTCTTCATGCGCTCGGCATAGAGCGGCTTATTGGCCAGAAGGTCCTCGGCCTTTTCGATCTCGGCGAAGAACTCGTCGATGGAAAATTCGGCTTTGCCGGGGCGAGTCGTCTTGGGGGCCATGGCGCGGGCTCTTCTTCAGCAGAACGGATGGTGCAGGGTGACCCTAAGATGGGTGTCCTGTCACGCAATGTCAGCAGGGAAACGGAGCGCGGCTCTTAACATATTGTGAACGGAGAGGGAACGGGGCCTCAGGCTGCGTCGGCCTTGGCCTCAGCGTCGGCAGTGTCTGCGGGGGCCGGGGCTTCGACGATGCCGTTGATGCGGGCGAAGCCGCGTTTCAGGGCAGCGAAGACGTCGGGGTCGATGGCTGTGCCGACGCCACGCTCCATGGTTTCGAAGGCGGTGTGGACCGGCATGGCCTTGCGATAGGGGCGGTCGGCGGTGAGGGCGTCGAAAATATCGGCGGCCGTGACGATGCGGGTGTCGCGGTCGATCTCGGCGGCGCCGATGCCGAAGGGGTAACCCTTGCGGTCGAGCCGTTCGTGGTGGTCGCCGGCGATGCGGGCCATGGAGCGGAAGGCGCTGATCTTGGAGAGAATGATGCGGCCGAGTTGCGAGTGGCTGCGGACCTGCTCCCATTCGTCCTCGTCGAGCGGGCCGTTCTTGTCGAGCACGGTATTGGAAACGCCGAGCTTGCCGATATCGTGGAGAAGAGCGGCGCGCTTGAGCCAGCGGCGGTGTTCGGCATCGTAGCCGAGCTCTTCGGCGATGAGATCGGCGAAGAGGGAAACGCGGTCGCTGTGGCCGGCAGTGAAGGGGCTCTTGGCGTCGACCACCTGCGCAAAGCCGGCGGCAATGTCGTCGAGATAGTCTTCGTCGACCGAGCGCACGAGGGTTTGCGGTTCGAGATCGGCGACGCGATCCGGCAGGTCATTGGCAAGGAGCGGAAGCCAGAAGAAGGCGTCGCTTTCCAAGGTCGCGACGATCGAGACCAGTTCCGGGTCGAACCAGCGGCCGGACCTGCTTTTCACTTCCGCGACGGCGGCGGGCGCGCCGCCGCGCATGAAGAAGACGTCGACCACCTGCGAGATCAGGGCAATGCGGGCAAAGAGGGAGATATCGCGGCCGCGACGCTGTAGCGGCTGGCCGGAGCCGTCCCAGTGTTCGTCGAGGTCGAGAATGCCGTGCGCAACGGCTTCCGAGAAATGCATGTTGCGGACGATGTCGGCGCCGCGCTGGCAGCGCGTTTCGATCAGTTCGCGAGCGATTTCGCCGCTGCTGCGCGCAACACTGATCATGGTCTGCAGGCGTTCGACGAAGCCGGATTTTCGCGCCGTGTTGGCGAGCAAAAACCGCAAAACCTCAGGAAGCTTGTTGTCGATCAGCTTGTAGGAGCCTTTGAAGCTCAGGTCGTCGGTTAGATAGAGCTTGCAGATACGCGCGGCATTGGAGCTGCAGCCGATGTCCTTGAGCAGGAGCGTGTAATAGAGGTCGGACAGGGATGCTTCGGAAAGTCCCAGGCGCTTGCCGATATGCATGCCGATCCAGCAGCAGCGCAGGCTATGGCCGATCGGCTGACCCTCGGTGAGGTCCAGGGCGTAGCTGAGCGCACCCACGACTTCCGAGAGATGAACGACGTCCTTCATGCCTGCACTCCCATGCTTCCATGTTCAGTTCTAAGGGAAAACTCTTAATGGGAAGCATCGGGCGTCCATCGCATTGGATGGGCCGCGTGTGGTTGGGGTCGTTTCACCCTTTCTTTGGAGCGACGAAATGGCCTCGTATTGTCGCGTTTTCGGTCCTCGGGTGAGGGCCGAGAAGGGAAGTGGGGGGCCACTTTTCCTGCTTAGAGCTGGGTCAGCAGGCGGGGATGGGGTTTTCCGCCCATACGGCTGACATCTTGGCGATGCTGGAGAGATGTGACCCACCCATGGGGTCGAACATGCCGTGGTCGAGACCGGGGAATTCCCAATAGGTCAGGTTGCATCTGATGTCGGTGGTGAAGGCATCGGCTGTGGCGCGGGCGGCGGCGAGGGGCGAGGAGGTGTCTAGGCCGCCCTGGATGAGGAGAAAGGGCGTATCGGTCTCGCGCATATAGTCGATGGAGCGGTGATCGAGAATGTCGGCCCAGAAGCGATAGGCGTGGCCGGCAAAGAGCTCGCTGCTGTCGGGATTGGCACGGGCGGCGGCGAAGCCGGCCTCGATAAATGCATGGCCTTCAGGCGGAACGGTGCTTTTCACCATGTCGCCAAAACTGGTGCCGGTGGCGGAGGAGAAGATGATGGCGGCATCGGGATCGAGCCTGCTGGCGAGGATAGCCATGGCCAGGCCACCTTCGGAGCCGCCGAAAAGGACGAGGTGGCCGGGCTGCGGGCCGAGCGCGGAAAGGACGGCTTCGTAGTCGTCGATGCGTTGCGAGACGGTATAGCGATCATAGAACTCGGTGGGGCAATTGCCTTCGTCGATGTCCATCTCCGGCGCGATGCCGGCTTTTTCGACGATCAGGGTGTGATAGGCGGAGAAGGCGGCGCGGACGGTGGCGAGCGCGGCATTTTGGGCGCCGGGGCGGCAGCCGGAACCCTGGCTGAGGACGAGGAGGCCGGCGACGGGTTCGGCGGCGCGGTCGATTGTGTAATGGATTAGACTGCCGTCCGGGCGGGCGAGGTCATGGGCTTCCGGGGCCGCGCTGGCCGCGCCGGTGAGCATGACAAGGGCGACGAGGCTTTTCATGTCGTGGACCGGGCGCCGAAATGGAGAAGGAGAGGCAGCAGCGAGAGGGCCGCGAGGGTGACGAGGGGCAGGGGCGCGGGGTGGATGAGGGCGAGGGTGATTTCGCCGTGAATCTCGGCCATGGGCATGGTGACACCGATATTCGTGGCGGCGGCGAGGGTGGAAACGGCGAGCGCTGCGATAACCGGCCAGCGCATGGAGGCGCGGCGGCGATGGGCGGCAAGAATGGCGGCCCAACTCAGGATGACGGATGCCGTGAGCCAGAGGACTGCGACGCCAGAGCCAAGATCGATCAGGGCGGGGCGGAGAGGCGTCGAGGCTGCGGCGATGAGGGCCAAGGCCCCGAGGATTGCCAGGACGATCTGTGAGACGAGAGGCAGGCCGAGATAGACGAGGGCCGGCCAGCGCGATGCCATGCTGCGAAAACGGTTGTCGGCGAGCATGGGTAACAGCAGGGTGTCGTGGGAACCGAGGCGCTGCAGGGCATCTCGTTCGGCCTCGTGGCGGGACTGGCCGTGGGTTTGGAGGTGCTCGGTGAGATCAGCGTGATGATCCGAGAGCTCCCTGACATAGCGGTTCACGCGGCGCGGCGAGAGGCCGGCGCGGAGCAGTTCTTCGCGGAGGTCAACGAAATGGTCAGGCATGACGGGGCGCCTCCAGAACATTGGCGATGGCGCCGGTGAGCGTGCGCCAATGGGCCGAGAGTGCGTCGAAGCGTTCGCGGCCAGTAGGAGTGACGGAATAATAGACGCGGCTGCGGCCATTGATGGTCTGGCGGCGGGTGGAGAGGGCGCCGTCGCGCTCGAGCGTATGGAGCAGCGGATAGATGACGCCTTCGGCGAAGGTGAGTTGATCGGCGCTGGTCTCGCGGATGGCTTGCACCAATTCGTAACCATACATTTCCCGATCGCGCAGCAGGCGCAGGACCAGGAGTTCAGGGACGCCGTTGAGGAAGACGGATGGAGTGGGGGGCATTGCTTATACCTATTGTTGCTATGTATATGCCTTGCGGCGATAGGTATGTCAATCCATGCGCGAAGCGCGCGGTATTGTGATGGGCCTTTGGCGGAACGGAGCGGGGTTGGTGGCGGTTTCTTCGGGAGATGAAAGGAGATTGACCATGGACCACAGCCATCACGTACGCCTTTCCAGCACCGAGCTTGTCCCGGCAATGCTCGAAGGGGCGATCATTTATGATGTCGATGACGAAAAGGTCGGCACTGTCGATCATATCGACGGGGTTGGGATGGACAGTACGGCCGTTGTCGATGTTGGGGGATTTCTCGGCATTGGCGCGAAACCGGTTGCGCTGCCGTTACATGAACTGGACTTCATGCGCGACGAGGGCGGCGAAATTCATGCCATGACGTCGTGGACGAAGGAGGAGCTCAAGCAATTGCCCGAGCATCCGCGGCACTGAAGCCCGATCGACGAAACGAAAGAAGGCCCGGCATGACCGGGCCTTTTCGTTTTCGTCAGTAGTAGGTCTGATAGCTCGAGACGTTGTTGGCGTAGGACGGGTGGAGGCTCGACTGGCTGCTGACATAGACTGCGCAGCCGCCGCCGAAATTGGGGTCGCGGCAGATTTCCACCTTGCCGGTGCCGATGATCTTGAAGCTTTCCACTTCATTGTCCCAGCCGGGGACGAGGAAGGTGGAATTGGCGCCGATGGCGACGCAGGCACTCTGGCCGGTGAACTGGATGCCGGTATAGAAGCAGGCCTTGTCGCCATTCTGCGGCGGCTGGGGCTGGGGCGGCTGCGGCGGGGGAGCGGGCTGGTTGCCGACGCCGAAGGAAATGGACGGGCCATTGGGGCCGACGGTGACGCCGAAATTGAACGGGATGTCGTCCTCTTCTTCCTCGTCGGCATCGTCCTGGATGGCGGCGGGCTTCAGGTAATTGGCCGCGACCCAGCCGTCCTTGCCGGCCTGGCGGTCGACGAAGCACCAGGAGCCCTGGCATTCCTGGACATCGACGAGTTCGCCGGCTTTGAGCGCGCCGAGCTTGGCGAAATTGGTGCCCGGGCCGGAGCGGACATTGACGCCGCTGGTGGCGACGCCTGGCTGGGCCAGGGCGGCGCTGGTGCCGACGATCAGGGTGAGCGTGGAAAAGAGTGCGGTGATTGCGATGGTCTTGGTCATTGGGTTCAGTCCCTCAACTGCGGGTACGGCCCTCCGCCCCTCCCGCTTTGTTGAGGCCAGTAAAGTTCACCGGCGCTGAACTGGTACTGAATGGGCCATTTACTGTTCCGGCATGTATTGTTGTCCGGCGTTCATAATTTCCGTGATTTGACAGAAGGCGATTTTCTTTTAGCGTGCCGGGCTTGCTTCCGAGGGACACGGATGACGGATTGGTTGTTTTCGAGTGGGCGGCACACGCATGTCGCTGATTTCGCAGAGCGCGAACGGCTGAGCTTTCGATATGGGGCCGCCAAGGCCTATCTCGAAGAGACGCTGGTGCTGCCGGGTCTGTGGCTCTATCGCAGCGAGGCGACGCCCGATTGCCGTTTCAGTATCGAGGTGGAGGCCGGGGAGCCGAGCCGGGGACGGCTCATTCTCGGGGCCATCCTGGCGAGCCGGGGCGTTGTGAGCCTTGAGGGTTGCGGGAATGAAGCGTGGCGCGAAGACGGGCGGGCCTATGTAATGACGCCGGTGGAGCGGCGAGCGCGCTACGAGATCGATGCGCATCGAGGATGGCGGGCGGTGTCGCTGCGGCTTGAGCCGGAGGCACTGGAGCTGGTGGGCGGCGACTCCAATCTGCCCGAGCTGTTCAAGGATACGCTCGACCGAGGCAAGGAAGACGTCCTGGGCATGGCGACCTTACCGGCAAAACTGCGCCTGGTGGCGCAGGAACTGCTGCGGCCGGCCTTTCGCGGGCCGATGAACCGGATTTTCCGGCAGGCCAAGGCGCTGGAATTCCTGGCCTATCAGTTCAGCGTGCTCGACCGGTCGCATGAGGCGGACGATACATTGCCCGCCCGCGACCTGGCGAAGGTGCGGATGGCGCGTGACCGGCTGCTGTTCGACCTGCGCGAGCCGCCCGATCTCGAGGCGCTATCGAAGGATGTCGGGCTTTCGCCCAAGCGGCTCAATCGTGGTTTTCGCCAGCTCTATGGCACGACGGTGTTCGCCTTTCTGCGCGATGCCCGGCTCGATGCGGCGCGGCAGGCGCTGGAGGAGGGCACGCCTTTGCCGCTCAAACAGCTCGCCTGGGAACTGGGCTATGCGCAGGTGAGCAATTTTGTCACCGCGTTTCGACGGCGCTTTGGCGTGACGCCGGGGGCGTGGAAGCGGGGCGAGGAGGAGGTCTAGGCCGTTATGGCGAAGCGCAAATGGTTTTGACTGACAGGCGCTTCCGTTGAGCGCGCCAGACGAGTCCCCTAATTGGCAAAGCCGGTCCGCAAGGGCCGGTTTTTTTCTTTTGGGAGATATTCATGGCTGGTCGTGCTTTTGGGACACGGAAACGGCAGGTCAGGGGCCGGTGGTTGCTGGCAGGGGCGCTGATGGCAACCACGGCGCTGGTCATGGCTCCGAAGGCAGAGGCACAGAACAGGATTGACTATTTTCCGCACACGCCGGGACTTGTGGACGGGTATCGCATCTGGGCCATGAGCGGCAATGGTGCCTATCTGGCGGGTGCGGCGCTGAATACAGGCCCGAACATTTTTCGGGCTGCGCGATGGGATACGAGCGGCAATGTCCTCGATCTTGGCAGTGATATTGGTGCAAGCTCCTATGTTACGGGGCTTTCGTTCAATGGCAGCGTGGCTGTCGGACACTCCGAATTCAACCTTATGCCGGGAGCGTTCCGGTGGACTGAAGACGGCGGGCTCGAATATATCGGCTCGCTCGGCGGCACCCGCAGTTGGGCCTATGACGTATCGAGCGATGGCAATGTGGTCGCAGGGCTCGCGCGGCGCAGCGACTTCCGGGACCGCGGTTATGTCTGGATAAAGGACGCGACGACCGGCGTTGCGTCCAATCCGCAAATGCATGAGTTGCCGACGGTCAATGGCGCGATCAGTTCCATTGGCATAGGTGGTATTTCCGGAAACGCCCGCTACGTCACGGCATACGAGGTGGATGGCCTCGGGTTCTGGCATGCTTATCGCTATGATGTCAGCGACATCGAGAGCGGTGTCGTCACGCACATTGACATTGGCTCACTGGGTGGCGGCACGATAAATCCGGAAGATATTTCCGAAGATGGCAAGGTGATAGTCGGTTATGCCGCCCAATCGCCGGCAGATGGAGGTAATTCGCGGGCTTTTCGTTGGGTCGAGGGGAGCACCAGCGGCTATAGCGGCGGGGCCATGCACGACCTTGGAACGCTTGGTGGCGACAGCAGCTGGGCTTATGCCGTCTCCGGCGATGGTGCCGTTGTGGTCGGCACGGCGGAGACGGCCGGGGCCGAATATGTCGCTTACCGCTGGGCCGAAGATACGGAAATGATTTCGGTGGCCGATTGGTTGCGAGCCGCAGGGGTGACCGTCGATGTGACGCTAGCGGAAGCCACTGCCACGAACCAGGATGGCAGCATCGTGGCGGGGACGATGTGGAACGCTGATGGGGAGCGCGTCCCCTACATCGCACGAGCAGTTGCTGGTCCCAAGCCGAGCAATGGCTTGATGGATGTGGCGGAATACAATGCCACGCTCTATGGCGCGGCGGGCATTGCCAATGTGGGTGAGTTTCTGACCTGGCTGCCGATGAATGGGGCGCATCATCGGCCATTGATGCTGACGTCAAATCTTTCGGGTGACATGTGCGCCTGGGCGACGGGGGATTTTGCCCATTATGGCCAGAGTGGCGCGAACCTGGCGCTGGCGGAGGCCGGGGGTTGTGTCGACCTAGCGGGTGGCTCGGTGCGGTTGGGCGGTGCGGTCGGCACGACGGCTTCGTGGCAGGCACTATCGCTCGGTGGAGCGGCCAATATGGTGGGGCAATATGTGCTGGGCGAGGTGGACTGGCAGCCGGATGGGACGCCACTGCTGCTGTCGGTGACCGGCATGCTGGGCGGATGGAACGCCAAGGTGGACCGGGCCTATTCCAATGGCGCGGCGACGGCGATGTCGAGTGGACAGACCAATGCCATGGGTGGCGTGGTGCGGGTGCGGGCGGATTGGCTGGAAGCGGCTAAGATCGGCAATACCAGCTTCAACCCCTGGGCCTCGGTGGCATTCGGGGCGCTGCATGTGGACGGGTATAGCGAGAGCGGCGGGCCGTTTCCGGCACGGTTTGCAGCTCAGAATCTGGGCCATACGGACATTCGCGTCGGTGTGACGGCGATCACGGAATTTTCGAAGCAGACCAAGCTCAGCACGACGCTGGAACTGGCGCATCGCACCGGTACGGCCGCGTCGGCCGTGGGGCAGGTGGATGGGTTGTTCAGCTTCTCGCTTGGCGGCGGAACCTATGGACAGACCTGGGGCAGGCTAGGGCTGGAGCTCGACCACAAAGTTAATGATGCGGTGTCGCTGTCGACATCGGTGCATCTGGCGACCAATGGGCGCGATCCAACCGTGGCTATTTCGGCCGGCATCAAGGGAGCTTTCTGATGAAATTTGGGATTTTTCTGGTGGCGGCAGGCCTGATGATGGCGACGCCCGCCGTGGCGCTGACGACCGTGGAGGCGGAGGCCGTGGTCGGGATCGTCGAGCAATTGGCGGCCGAGACCGGCGAGGGCATGGTTGCCGATGCTGCGGATATCTTCTTCGACTATGACGCACTTGGCGCCAATCTGATCCCGGCGGCGGGGTTCGATCGGGCGAGTTGGGTGGTTGCCTATGACGCGGTGGCGAGCGGCTATATGGCGACGATTCCGCTCGATGACTTCAACGCGGTTTTTGAGGAACCGCTGGCCTTGCTGGAAGGCTCGGCGCTGCCGGACGACCAGAAGACGATGATGCGCGAGCATATGGAAGGCCTGATCGCGGAAGCGCAGGCCGTGCGTGAACAGGGCGTGGTGCATGTCGAGGCGGTGCGGCCGCTGGAAAGTCGGCTCCACGCATTGTTCTTTGGAGAGTTCGGAGAGTAGCGGCTCGCTCCGGATAATGGGCCGCCACGCAGAATACTGCGGGCGGCTCATTTTGTTTATTCTGCAGCCTGCATGCGGGCCGGGACGCCGGCAGGCATGAAGAAGATATAGGCGGCGATGAGCACGCCGGCGGCGGTCAGCAGCGAGCCGATGGCGACCAATGGCTCCATGCCGGTATTGCCCTTGAGCAGCAGATAGAGCGAGACGCTCATGAGCGCGACGCCTGACGTGTAGATCCAGAAATGAACGCGGGGCAGCAGACCCTGGGACTTGGCGGGATTGAGCGCGTAATAGCCGCCGAAGATCGCGGACGTCACCCAGCCGAGCAGGTTGATATGGGCGTGGGCGCCGATAACGTCGTGGTTCTGGCTGATCGACATGGCAAGGCCCAGACCGATGCCGACGACCAGAAAGAGAATTCCGGCACGAAAGAAGAGATGCGAAATTGCAGGCATGATGATTTCCCCCGAAAAGCCGGCGGAACAAGGCTCCTCAACCTCCGCCAGCGACAGGGAATTGTAGCGTTTTTGTTATGTTTTTTCCAGCGGTACGCGTCTGTCAGTCGGGGTTGCCAACCACGGTGACCGGGGCGCGGCGCGGGGTGTCGTCGTCAGCCTTTTGGGCCTCGGTCGCGCGTTGTTCCATTTCCTCGGTTTCATGGGCGCGGCCATCCGGGCCGCGTCGGGTCATGGGGCGTGTGGCAGAACTGATTTCCGGGCGGGTGACGGGTTTGTTCATGGGCTCCTCCTTTGCCTCTGTGGCAAAACGCTGACGGCGCTGTCACAGTTCACGACCAACCTTACCGACCTTGCCAAGAGTTCATGCCCTCGCAATCTCGTGAAGAGTTTTCGATCGATAGGGTCGTGTTGTTCCGGTTCTGCCGGTTTCCCATGCAAGGAAAACACTATGACCTCCACCTCGATCAAAACTCTCATGGCAGTCGTTGCGACTGCAATCGGATTGAGCGCCGTGGCTCCCGCCATGGCCCAGCCGGCTCCCCCGGCGCCCGACGCTGCCACGACCCAGGAAGATGTCGGGCCGGGCAATCAGGCTTTCCGTCCGCAGGGCGGTGGGCCGCGCCAGCACGGCGGCGCCGGCGGCTTCTTCGATTTCTCGCGTGGTGGCGAGGGCATCGAGATTGCACTGGTGCGTCTAAGCCATCGTCTGGACCTGACCACGGACCAGCAGGCGTTGTTCGATACGCTGAAAACTTCGGCTCTGGCCGCAGCGGAAGATTTTGCGACCGCGACCGAGGGCCTCCGCCCGACGCGGCCGGCGGAAGGCGAACAGCCGGCAATGCCCGATGTGGCGCAGCGGCTCGAAACACGGATTGCCTTCGAGAGGGCGCATGTTGCAGCGCTTGAGGCGGTGCAGCCGTCCGTTGCGGCATTTTTCGACAGCCTGACAGATGAACAGAAGGCCGAGCTGATGCCGGCGCAGGGCGAACATGGTCCGCGTGGCCAACATGGCGGTCAGGGGCCGCGCGGCTTTGGTGGCGGTAACCGCTAACCTATAAATCCGGCTCCCGTGTCTCCTTCGGATATGGGAGCCGGCCAGCGGCGCGGACCTGCGTCGCGACAAGCCCGGCTCTCAACGGCCGGGCTTGCTTTAATTTTCAGCTTCTCTACCAATCGATCACTCTTTGACGGATCGATGATGACCAATCTGCCTCTGGACCCGGCGCGTATTCGCGCACTCTTCCCCGCTTTTGCCGAGCCGAGCCTGCAGGGCCAGGCGTTTTTCGAGAATGCCGGCGGTTCCTATACCGCCAAGGCAGTGCTCGATCGGCTGGAGCACTATTACCGTGCGACCAAGGTGCAGCCCTATGGGGTCTATCCGGCTTCGATAGAAGCGGGGGAGGCGATGAACCTTGCCTATGAGCGGATTGCGGCGGCGCTTGGTGTTTCGGCGGACTGGATCCACTTCGGGCCGTCGTCCTCGGCCAACAGCTATGTGCTGGGCAATGCCTTTGGTGGCTGGTTGAAGCCGGGCGATGCCATTGTCGTTACCAATCAGGACCATGAGGCCAATTCGGGCTCGTGGCGGCGGTTGGCACAGAAGGGCATCGAGGTGCGCGAATGGGGCGTCGACGGACAGACCGGACGGCTGGCGTTGTCGGCGCTCGATGCGGTGCTCGACGAGAAGGTGAAGCTGGTTGCGGCGCCGCATTGCTCCAATGTGGTGGGTGAGATCAATCCGGTTGCCGAGATTGCCAAGCGGGCGCATGCCGTTGGTGCGGTGCTGGCGGTGGATGGGGTGAGCTATGCGCCGCATGGGCTGCCGGACTTGGCTGAGTTGGGCGCGGATATTTATCTGTTCTCGGCCTACAAAACCTATGGGCCGCATCAGGGGGTGATGGCCGTTCGGCCGGAACTGGCGATGCAGTTGCCGAACCAGGGTCACTTCTTCAACGACGCCAAGCCGCGCTATCGGTTGACGCCGGCTGGTCCGGATCATGCGCAGATCGCGGCGTCGGCGGGGATTGCGGACTATCTGGAGCAGGTGGCCGAGATTGCCGGGGGCGAGGGCAATCCGTTTCGGCGGGCGCACAAGGCGATGCGGGCGCAGGAAATCGCGTTTGCGCGGCCGCTGCTCGACTATCTCAATGGGCGCAATGATGTGAACCTGGTGGGTCCGGGCGATGCGGAATTGCGGGCGCCGACGATTGCGCTGCGGCATCGCGAGCCGGGTGTGGAGGTCGCGAAGCGGCTGGCCAAGCACGGGATCATGGCTTCGGGCGGGAATTTTTACGCCTGGCGATTGATGGAGGCGCTGGGGATCGATCCGCAGCATGGCGTGCTGCGCCTGTCGTTCGTGCACTACACGAGCCCGGAGGAAATCCAGAGTCTCATCAAGGCTTTGGATGCAGAACTTTAGAGGGTGATTCATCTCTCTCCGCGCCGCCAAACAGAGGTCCCCGCTTTCGCGGGGATGACATCGGGGGTGGGGGAGCAGCCTGCCCGAAACCGTCAACGAGAAACAAAAGAATGTCACGTCCACTCGCAGCCTTGCTTTTGCTGCTTTGCACAATGTTTTGGGGTTTTGCCTTTGTGGCGCAGAAGTCGGCCATGGGGTCGATTGGGCCGCTGAGTTTTGCCGGGGTGCGGTATATTATTGGCGGGCTGCTGGTTTTGCCGCTGGCGATCAATGAATGGCGGCGGCGCAAGGTGGAATTGTCGCGCGCGCAATGGCTGCTGGTGGGCGTGTTGTGCTTTGCCTTTTTCATGGGATCGTGGCTGCAGCAGGCGGGGCTCGCGACGACGACGGCGACCAATGGCGGGTTTCTGACCGGGCTCTATGTCTTCTTCGTGCCGCTGATCGGCTATTTTGCGTTTCGCGTGCGGCCGCATCCGATTGTCTATGTCGGCGTGCCGCTGGCGTTGGTGGGGATCTATTTCCTCAATGGCGGCGGGCTATCGAGCTTCAATAGTGGCGACTGGCTGATCGTGGGCAGCGCGGTGTTCTGGGCTATGCATGTGCTGACGCTGGGGCATCTGGCCAAGGAGACGGGGCTGCCGATCTTCGTTTCGGCGGTCAGTTTCCTCGTGGCGGGGGCTGTGGCGCTGGCCATTGCCCTGCCGGTCGAGGCGCCGACGGTTGCGCAGATTTCGGATGTCTGGGTGCAACTGGCTTATGCGGCCGTGCTTTCGACGGCCGTCGGCTTCACGCTGCAGGCCGTGGGGCAGCAATATGTGCCGCCGGCCAATGCGGCGATTATCTTGTCGGCCGAGAGCCTCTTTGCGGCGCTGGGCGGAGCGGTGGTGCTGGGGGATCGATTGCCAGTGGTGGGCTATGCCGGGGCGGCGCTGCTGTTCGTGGCCATCGTCATGGTGGAAGCGGTGCCGGCGCTTTTGGAGCGCCGGAGGCTGCCTGAAGTGCGGGCGACCAATTAGCCCTTACTCGGCATAGCGATACATCTGGTAGGTCTTGCAGACGACGAGCAGGGCGCAGCCGTGCAGCGTCATGTGGTTTTCGCTGTTCTGGGTCAGCGTGCCGGACAGGTTGTAGCCAAAGAGCTTTATGTCGCCCTTCCAGCGGTTGGGGCCCGACTGGTTCATGTGATCGGCCATGGGGCGGTTGAGATAGGGCTTGTACTGCTCGTTATAGTCCACATCGCTGAGCCAGGTGAGGAGGCCGCAAAGCTGGGTGCCGTCTCCGCACATTTCGAGCTGGAAGCGGGTGTCCTTACCCTCTAGTTCCCAGGTGCCGACTGGAGAGGCGAGGGCGGGGGTGGCGATCAGGGCGGTGAGGGCAAAGGCGAGGCTGCGGGCGAAGCGCATGGGCTGAAACTCTCTACTCGGTCGACCAAGCATGGCTCTGCGAGCCTGAATGCTGGCTGAACGGCTTTCATGTGCACGTCATGTAAGGTGCCTAGGGTGCTGATGCTCCGGGGCAGCCCATGCATGCCGGATGCGCCGTTCGCACCAGCCCCCCAGGCCAGCGGACGCATTTCCCGAGGCCGTTCTGCCTCAACGCGTAGGCCTTGGCCGCCCCTCGGGCGGCCCTTTTTTGTGGACCGTCCAGATTAGGTCTCGCTCCGATCGCCGCACTGCGCGAGAAAGGGCCGAAGCTTTCGGGGCGGACTATGGCCAAACTCTATTTTTCCTATGCCGCTATGAATGCCGGCAAGTCCACCTTGCTGCTGCAGGCTGCCTATAACTATCGCGAGCGTGGCATGCGGCCGCTGCTCTATACCTCGGCGCTCTATGTCGAGGATGGAATCGGTCTGATTTCGTCGCGGATTGGGATCAGCGAACCGGCGGAGCTCTATTCGGCGGGCGACGATCTTTATCAGTCGATCCGCGACCAGCACGAAGAGTCCAAGGTCGATTGCGTCTTCGTCGACGAGGCCCAGTTTCTGGAGCGCGAGCAGGTGTGGCAACTGGCGCGCGTATCCGACCGGTTGCGCATTCCGGTGATGTGCTTCGGGCTGCGCACCGATTTTCAGGGCAAGCTCTTTCCCGGTTCGATGGAACTGCTGGCCATTGCCGATGTGATGCGCGAAATTCGCACGATCTGTACCTGCGGCGCCAAGGCGACCATGGTGGTGCGGCAGAGCGTGGATGGGCGCGTGCTGACCGATGGCGATCAGGTGTCGATCGAAAAATCCGTCTATCTCTCGCTGTGCCGCAAGCATTGGGAAGAGGCGGTCGGCCGCTGGCCGGTGAAAGGACCAGAATGATGCAAACTGTCGTGAGCGAACCGCAGGGTCAACTGACCATCCGCACTCTGGCCATGCCGGCCGATACCAATGCGGCGGGCGATATTTTTGGCGGCTGGGTGATGAGCCAGATGGACATTGCCGGTGCCATCGCTGCTGTCGAGCGGGTCAAGGGCAGGGTGGTGACGGTGGCTGTGGAAGCCATGACGTTCATCGCGCCGGTAAAAGTGGGCGATGTGCTCTGCGTCTATACAACCATCGAGCGGATCGGGCGGACCTCGATCACCGTGGGTCTCGAGGCCTGGGTACGGCGGCATGAACTGGACGACCGCAAGAAGGTTACCGAGGGGCGCTTCGTTTATGTTTCTCTTGACGATAACGGCCAAAAGCGGGTGATCCCGCAGGGCTGAGCCAATACATTCAGACTGCGTTCAGGCTGGACGAGCGAAAAGGCGTGTGAAGCGCTTTGGTGCTGGGGCAGGGCTATGAAGTTTCACGTCATTACCGGTCGCCGTCTCCTAAGCTTTTGAATCCGTTCGGGGCCGGAACTCTTTGAAGGCCGGACCCGTTTCTGCATCGCAATGAAATTCCGCGCCGGGTTTTAAGCGTCACCCCCGGACGTGGTGGAAGAGGGAATAGTCATGAACCGCCATACCCGCAAAACCCTGCTCAATGTCGCGACCGCAGTTGCCGTTGCCACAACCGCAGTCGTCGTGTTCCTGCCGGCAGCGCAGGCCGCACCGGGGACCGTCACGAGCAACGTCAATGTGCGCTCGGGTCCGGGGACCAATTATGCCGTGGTCGACACCGTGCGCCGTGGGCAGCAGGTGGACGTGCAGCAGTGCCAGGGTTCCTGGTGCTATATCGCCAAGCCCGGTCCGGATGGCTGGGTCTCGGCTACCTATCTTGCCGCGAGCGGTGGCCGGCCGGTCAATCCGACCCAGCCAGGACTGTCCTTCGGCTTCAATCTCGGTCCGAATGGTCCGAACGTGAATATCGGTATCGGTAACCCGCAGCAGCCGCCGCGTCCGCCGCGCCCCCCGGTTATCCAGCCTGTGCCGGAGCCGGTTTATGACGAAGTCTGTTTCTACGACCGCAGCAATTTCCGTGGCCAGAGCTTCTGTCTTGCCGCCGGCGACAGCGTGCGCGACCTGCGCGACTGGACCGACCGGATTTCCTCGATCGACAATCAGGGCGGTTATTCAGTGCAGGTCTGCTCCGAGCCGAATTATCGCAGCTGCCGCACCTACACGACCAGCGCCAGCTCGCTCAATGATTTTGACGACTATATCGCTTCGGTTCGCATTCGCTAATTAGTCAAGGCGGCGCTGTACAAAAGTACGGCGCCGCTTTTTCTTGCCCTTGGCCGTGACAAGGGGGCGAGATAAAGTCCCGCTGATTTTCATCTGGGGATTCTCTTTCCATGAAGCGCTTGAAGAGCTTGGCTCTCGCCATCGGTATCGGGCTTTCCCTGTTTTCTCCGGTTGTCGCTCATTCCGACGTCGGCTCACATGGCTGGGCGCAGGTTGACCTGACGCTGCGCAAGGGGCCGGGGGCCGCGCATGATGTGGTCGGTACCATTGCTGAAGATAGCGCCATCCGTATTCTCCGCTGCCAGGTGACCTGGTGCCTCGTCGATGGCGATGGCGGGCGTGGTTGGACGAGTCTTGAAGCGTTGAGCTTTGGGGCAGGGCCAGAGGGGCCGCTGTTCCTCGTGCGGCCGGATTATCCGCAAGGCGGACCGGGGCAGGTGTGCTTCTATGAGGGGCGCAATTTTACAGGTGCTTCGCTCTGTGCGGGCCCGGGGCAGGTCTTCAACGACCTCAAGCTCTATGGGCACGACAACCGGTTTTCGTCGGTCCAGATCACCGGGAACGTGTCGGCTGCGGCGTGTCGCGATCGCGGCTTCCAGTCCTATTGCGAGCGCATCATCGAAAGCCAGCCGGTGTTGAACCGGTATCTGTCGCGCAACCTGTCCTCGATCCGCGTCTACTGATCGGGCGTAAAACCCTGATTGCATGATCCCCGCGAAAGCGGGGATCTTTGTTTGCGAAGGCAGGGGCGCAGGGACTAGCTGGCGATATATTCGCGCAGCACTTCGGCTTCGTGCTCGACTTCCTCGATCTTGAGTTTGACCACGTCGCCGATGGAAATGATGCCGGTGAGGCGGTCGCCGTCGACCACAGGCATGTGGCGGATGCGGCGGTGGGTCATGCGCTCCATGACGTCGGAAATGGCGGTTGTGCGGTCGCAGGTGACGACGGTCCGCGTCATGACGGAGCCGATGGATTTGGCCAGGGCCGCGGACGGGTTGTTGCCCAATTGCCGGACGATGTCGCGCTCGGACAGGATGCCGATGACGCTTTCGCCCATGCCGACAATGACGATGGCGCCGATATTGTGGCTGTTGAGCATGGCAACGGCATCGCTCAGCGTGTCGCTGTCGCGCAGGGTGTAAACGGCCGTGCCCTTGAGTTGCAGGATGGTGTCGACAATCATGGTCAGGTCCTCCTTGCGTTGGACCAATCGACGGTCAGCCGAACGAGCTGAGAGTCGATCGGTAAAAGGAGTGTGGACCCGAAGCGGTTCAGCGGCAAGGCTGAAAAAGACCAGCTCAAGGCCTTGCCGGACGTGCCATCGCGCCTTTGAAACTTTTTCGCGCAAAAGACGTAGATATTTGCATGGGATCGGCGTCTCCTGGCGTTCAGCGATGACATTGGTGGCAGGTGCGAACCCGGGCGGAGGCCATGATCATGGTTCGATTTTTTGTAACGCTGGCGTTGTTGCTGGGTAGTGGCGGCATAGCGGTGTCGCAGGAGGCGACGCCCTGGCAGGCGACGGTCACCGGGCAAATCGAGGCGCTGCATAGTGGCGACGCCGAAGCGGCGCTCGGTCTCGCCAGTGGGACATTTCGGGAGGCTTATACCGATCCCGAGCGGTTCCTTGCCGATGTGAAGCGGTCCGGTTACGGGCCTATCGTTGAAGCGCGCTCGCATAGTTTTGGCACTTACGAAAAGACCGAGAGTGGCGTGGTACTGCAGGTGGTCAAGCTGGTAGGGCCGGACCTGGATCTTTATGAGGCCGTGTATCAGTTGATGGACGAGCCGGGCCAAGGGTGGCGGGTGCTCGGCGTCGTGCTGCGCAAAGTGCCTGGACGCGGGGCATAGATAGAAAAAGGGCCGGCGCTAGGCCGGCCAAAGGACTTTGGAGAAGAGTAGACGGCATGGAGGGCTTCATGCCGCGGTATTGATCAGCGCGTTTTTGTCACTGACCAATCGGTGCGACGCTGGCGGGCCGGCGTCGAAGCAGGAATGCGGTTGCGCCAGACGAAGCGTCCGACTTCAAACAGCATGGTCGTGATCAGAATTGTGAGCGGGACCATGAAGATGGCCACCTGGGCATCTGGCTGCGTAGCCAGATCGGCGGCGAGGGAAGGCGTAACACCCGCGAGGAATGCTCCGGCAAGGGCCAGTGCAGAGGCGAAGCCAGCGGCCACGGCCATCTTTACTTTCAGGCCTTTCCGCCCGCGAGACAAGAATAGAGGCATGGGATAGGCGTCTCATCGTTATGGATGAGGGAGAGAACCATGCAAATGGGGTCTGACTGTGACGCGATACAGAAATGTGACGGATTATCTGCCTCAGCAATGATCCGAAGCGAGCGCGGTTGGGGCAAGGGCAGGGCGGCGCAGCCGGGCCGGAACATGGGCGAAAAGCGTCGCAAATAGGTTGCGGATGGGGTGGCCGCCGCCGTGCGTCGACCGGCGGTCCCTGGCGTTTTCGATGTCTGGATCGAGCCAGGTCTGGCGATAGAGGTCCTTATAGAGATAGCTGGCGGGAATCATGGCTTAGTCCCTTTCGTGCCAAATTGTTGAATCGGTTCAATTTTCGGATAGACTGCTTCTTGAACCGGTTCAAATGTGCGCCTTTCGCGTGTCGTGGTCAAGCGAAAATTGAACCGATACAAAAACTGTGATAGCGAGGAGGGCGGAGAATGTTCATGACTCAAGACAATCCGGTTCGCCTTCGGGACGTGGCGCGCGCGGCGGGCGTGTCGCAGGGCACGGCGTCGAACGTATTCAACCGGCCCGACATCGTGCGGCCGGAAGTGCGTGAGCGCGTGGAAGCGGCGGCCAGGGAACTGGGCTATGCCGGGCCGAGCCTGACGGGGCGGCTGTTGCGGGCGGGGAAGGTCAACGCCATTGGCGTCGCGACGGCGGAACCGCTGACGTATTTTTTCGAAGATCAATGGGCGCGGGCGATGATGGCCGCGATCTCGGCTGAGTGCGACAAGCATGGGGCGGGGCTGTCGATCGTGTCGACGGTGAACCGCGAGCGGCCGGCCTGGAATATCCAGAGTGCATTGGTCGACGGGTTGATCCTGCTCTGCGCGGAGGAGGGGCCGGCGCTGATCGGGCAGACCGAGAAGCGTGAGCTGCCGTTTGTGGCGCTGGGGCTGGAGGAGGGGGTAGCGGATACGCCGGGCGTCGGGATCGACAATCGTGGCGGCGCCAAAGCGGCGGCGCTGCATCTGGTCGGGCTTGGTCATAAAAAGATTGCCATTTTGGGGATTGGCGAAATCTGGAACGGCAGGTTTGCGACGCCCGATGAAGTGATGGCGACACCCTATCTGACTGTGCGGGACCGCGCCGAGGGGTATTGGGCGGGCCTGGCCAGCGCGGGCATTGGGCCCGAGGATGTGCCCTATGCCGATACGGATGGTGAGCGGCAAACCGTTTGGGCGGCCATGGAGCGGCTCTATGCAGCGGCAGAGACACCCACGGCGATCCTGGCCATGTCGGACCGCGTGGCGCTCTTTGCCATAGACTGGCTACAGTCCAATGGACGGCGCGTGCCGGAAGATGTGTCTGTGATCGGTTTTGATGGCGTGCCCGAGGGCGGTGAGACCACGCCTGGGCTGACGACTGTGCAGCAGCCCTATCAGGAAATTGCGGCGCGGGCAGTGACATCCATTCTCTCCGGCGAGGAGATCAAGGGTTGGCCCGTGTTGCCATTGCCGCTGGTGGTGCGGGGGAGCACGGGACCGGCGCCCCAAGAGCGAGTTATGACTTTTCGATAACGGCGGATTCGACTACACCAGCCTCGGTTTAAATGGAGGCGGGCATGGCTTTTCTTTCCGATGCGCTCGGACGCGTAGCACCATCTGCGACGGTGGCGATCAGCCAGAAAGCGCGGGTGATGGCGCAGGAGGGCAAGGACATCATCGCCCTTTCCGCCGGCGAGCCGGATTTCGATACCCCGCTCCATGTTCGTGATGCCGCCAAGAAGGCGATGGACGAAGGCAAGACGCGCTATACCAATGTCGATGGCATTCCCGAGCTGAAGGAAGCGGTGGCGCGGAAGTTCAAGCGCGATAATGGGCTCGATGTGACGGCGGCGGACTGCTTTGTGTCGTCTGGCGGCAAGCAGATCATTTTCAACGCATTGATGGCGACGCTCAATCCGGGCGACGAGGTTGTCATTCCGGTACCCTATTGGGTGAGCTATCCGGAAATCGTGCGGCTCTGTGGCGCTGATCCGGTTTTTGCCGTGGCCGATGCCTCGACGGCGTTCAAGCTGTCGCCGGAAGCATTGGAGGCGGCGATCACGCCCAAGACCAAGTGGCTGCTGCTCAATACGCCGTCCAATCCGACCGGTGCGGCCTATACGGCTGAGGAATTGCGCGGGTTGGCCGATGTGCTGCTGCGCCATGAGCATGTGCACATTCTCACCGACGATATCTATGAAGTGCTGGTCTATGACGGCGGCACATTTGCGACGATTGCGCAGGTGGAACCGAAGCTGCAGCCGCGGACGCTGACGATGAATGGCGTTTCGAAGTCGCATGCCATGACCGGTTGGCGCATTGGCTATTGCACGGGGCCACGGCCGCTGCTGGCGGCGATGACCAAGCTGCAGGGGCAATCGACCTCCAACCCGACCTCGATCTCCCAGTGGGCCGCTGTGGCGGCGCTCGATGGGCCGCAGGAATTTTTGGGCGAGTGGCGCAAGGTGTTTCAGGAGCGCCGTGATCTGGTTGTGAAGGGGCTCAATGCCAATACCGGGCTCGATTGCCTGACGCCGGAGGGGGCGTTTTATGTGTTCCCCTCGTGCAAGCGGCTGCTGGGCAAGACCAGCGCTGGCGGCAAGGTGCTGAATACGGACGAGGATTTCGTCATGGCGCTGCTGGAGGAGACCGGTGTGGCGCTGGTGCATGGCACGGCGTTTGGCCTGCCGGGGCATTTCAGGCTGAGCTATGCAGCGAGCAATGCGGAACTGGAAGAAGCGGTGAAGCGGATCCAGCAGTTTTGTGCGGGGATCAGCTGAGGGATTCTTTCAGCCTCTAAGTGCGTCGTCACCACCGGGCTTGTCCCGGTGGTCCATGCGGAGGCGAGATGGATTGCCGGGACAAGCCCGGCAATGACGACCATGGAGAGACTGGTTCTTCGCTGCTATCCCAAGAGGCTCGCAAAACTGAAGCTGGAGCCGGAATTGCTGGAGCTGCTGCCGGCGCTGAGCTGGTTGAACATTTCCAGGAGCTTGTTGGACGTCGAATAGTTGGCGACGGCGGCTTCGTAGAGCTGGTCGGACCAGCCGGCGGCCTGGCGTTCTTCGGCGCTGAGGGACGAGAAGGCCGAGATCACATTCTGGCTGAAGGCGGTGGGATCGCTCGACTGGGAGGCCGATTTAAGGCCGGCCATGAGCACCGAGCTCGACTTGGTGCGGAGCTGGGATTTGGCCGCGGCGACTTCCTGCGAGGTGAACTGGCCTTCCTTGTCGAGCACGATGGCTGACAGGGAGCGGCTGGAGAGGCCAGACAGGTCGACATAGCTCGGACTGGTCGGCTTGAAGCTCGGGATGCGGCCCGTGGCGTGAATTTCCTCGTAGCGCTTGTCGAGGGCGGCTCGGGCATTGGTGGCAAGGGTCGCCATGGACTGATCGAGCGTGCCGCGGGTTTCCACCAGCTTGATATAGGTGGCGACGGGATCGTCCTCGCCGGCGGAGGGCAGCTTCTTGGGATCGGTCTGCAATTGCTTGAGACCTTCGGTGACCGCGTCGCGCGAAGCCTTCCAGTCGGTGCTGGCCTTTTCCTCGGGGCCAAGGGCGTCGAGGAAGGCGGCGGCGGCATTGTAAAGGCCGGTATAGTTGCCTGTGACCTGCGCGATCGAATGCGGGCCGGCGAGGGCGGCTTCGAAGCGGCGCTGCATTTCGAGCATGGCGGCCTCGCTCTCGTCGGCCGAGAAGCTCTTGTCGCTGGCAATGGCGTAGATTTCGCGCGAGTCGAGGCTCGACAGGTCGAGCGCCAGTTCGCCGTTTTGCAAGGGCGATTTGCGGCCGGCGTCTTCGAGCAGTTTAGTCAGCTTGCTGCGGGCGTCGGCGATGACGCCTGCGAACGACTTCTCGGCCAGGGCGGCCTTGGCTGCATCCGAAAGCGTGATGGACGTTGCCGCGGTTGAGGTGCTCGTCGTCGACGTCTTTGCGGACGTGGCGGAGCTGGCTGTCGTAGCGCTAGTCTGGCTCGACGTGGTGCTTGAATAGCCAGAGTAATAGGTGGCGGTTACGGCGACCATGGCGGTTCTCCTTGCTGCAAATAGTTAAGCAAGGGTTGTGCCGAGAATTTCTATAGGTTTTTCAATGGCGTGGCGGTGGTCAAATCGGTTGATCGGCAAGATTTGCCGGGCAGATTTGGTGCTAAGCCAATTGTGTAGGGAAAGAAAAGGCCCCACCCGAGGGGATGGGTGGGGCCAGGGGCCTACGGCAGAGCCGCTGACCTTGGAGGGGCGGGTACCACGTATGCCCGCCGTCGAAGGCACTATCGCGCGGCTGCCTCTGCCGCACAAACGCGCAATTGGAAGGTCAGCCATGCAGATTTGCAGAATGGGCAAAAAAAGAGGCTCCAACCGAAGTTGGAGCCTGATTGATAGGGCCGAAGCCAAATCTAAGTATGGCCCGACGCAAGGGAGGAGGATTTGCGTCAGTCCGGGTGGGCCCTGATCGAGGGAGGAGGATACGATCAAAACCCGGTGCCGAGCGTCGCGGGTCCCAGGGAGGAGGAAAGGGAGCGGCGTCGCATCGACAGGTGTGAATATAGATTTTGACCTTTTGGTCAGCAATGCATTTCGCCACATGCCAGCTATGCATTAGGCACAGCGACAATGTGTCCAAAAATTGAGCAGCTTGTATGGAAGAGGGCGAGCGGAAGGGTAGATTGGTGGCTGGCCCGTGCGAATACGGGTTTGTGGCGAGCTGGGGCGGCGCACCCCCACCCTTGATCCCTCCCCACAAGGGGGAGGAGACGCAGGAGTTGAAATGTCAGGGGGCAGGAGATCGCCATGGGGCGCCTCGTGATTACCGATGCGCTGTTTGGAACGGAGGTTCCCGCTTTCGCGGGAATGACGCCGGGGAGGGCGGTGGCGCGCGACGAGAGTCAGATACCGACCGGACTGCAAGCTGATTGCTATCTTCCGCCGTCAACCTCGGGCCTGACCCGAGGATGACGATCGGGGGAGGGGACGGCGTCGGTACGTGAAACGTGGTGCCGTCGTTCATCTTGGGAAAACTGGTGCGCGTTGAAGCGGCAGATGGCGCGCAGCCATTGGGCAAAAAAAGAGGCTCCAACCGAAGTTGGAGCCTGATGACTGGGCCGAAGCCAAATCGAAAGTGGGGCAGAGGCAAGGGAGGAGGATATGCCATCTGCCATGAGCCTTGGGTCAGGGAGGAGGAAGACCCGCAACTCGGTGTCGCGATACGGGGTCCGAGGGAGGAGGAGTTCGGAGCGCGTCTCAGCGACACGACCTATATGAACTCTACCAAGTTAGTCGGCAATCCCGGTACTGACATGTCAGCCATGCATTTTTGCAAGGGTGATGAAAAAATCACAAACGGCCGTGGCCGGGGAAGGTTCGGCGGGCAGGGTCTTCCAGAGGCTTTTGGACAAGAAAAAGGCTTCGCCCGAGGGGAGAGCGAAGCCTTAGAGGGTCGGGCCGAAGCCCGTAGGAGGGAACGCAGCGCGATGCAAGGGAGGAGGAGAAACATTCGCGCTGTGATGTGCTCGATATATGGGCGCGCTGCTTATTCGCCAACCAGGTATCTGACATGTCAGATATGCGGTTCGCGCATGTCATGTGAAAATATATAATGATTTCAATGCCAAGCGAAGAAGGTGCGGCCGGCTGACGCAGCCCATTTTATGGGCTATGGGCCGAAGGCAGATGCCAAAGAACTGCGCATGGTCATTCCGGTGGCGAAGATGACATCGTCGATTTGCCAAAGATTCTGGTCCTCGACGCTGGGCATCAGCACCAGTTGATCGGTGTAATTGGCATCCGGGGATTCGGAAAAGCTGTAGTTGATGTCCGCGAAGACCCGGTCGGCGGTCCTATAGGTCGTACCGATGGCGCAGCCATCGGCAAAATCGGGCCAACTGCGCCAGGGCAGGCCATCGCCGAGCGGTGGTTTTTCATCGGGCGCCTTGGCCTGGATCTGGGTATTCTTTGCTTCGGCCTCGGCGATGGCGAGGGTCAGGAAGGGTGTGAGGTCGTTTTCGACAAGTCCCATGTCGTCCGACAGGCTGGCCTTGCAGAAGAGTTCCCCGAGCTGTTCGGGGCTCGGCTGGCCGGCGGCGAGGGCCGGTATTGCTGCTAGGCAGAGAAAAAGGGTGAGCGGCAGTGTCCGCATGGCTGTCCTCCTGGCTATGGCAGGAAGCTACACCGTGGCTTCGAATCTCGCGATGGCCGATTCGAGCTCGCCGAGATGGGAGATTCGCGCATAGCGCGGGTGGTTTTCCGGCTCATCGGCGCGCTCATAGGACCAGGTGAGGTCGTGAGGGACGTAGACAGCATAGGCGCCGGCTTCGAGCGGCGGGAGAATGTCCGAGCGGAGGGAGTTGCCGGCCATGAGGGTGTGTTCGGCGCCTTCGGTGTGGCGGGCAAAGATGCGGCTGTAGGTTTGCGCGTTTTTGTCGCCGACGATTTCGATGGCGGCAAAGTAGTCGGCAAGGCCGGAGGCGGCGAGTTTGCGTTCCTGATCGAACATGTCGCCCTTGGTGACCAGTATCAGGCGGTAGCGATTTTGCAGGGATTCGAGGGCCTGATCGACATAGGGCAGGGTCTCGATGGGGTAGGTGAGGAGTTCGCGGCCGGCAGCGAGCAGTTCGGCGATGACGGTGCCGGGGACGCGGTGATCGGTAACTTCCAAGGCGGTTTCGACCATGGATAGGGCAAAACCCTTCATGCCGAAGCCGTAGAATTGCAGGTTTTTCGTCACCGAGGCGATCAGGCGGTCGGTGAGATCGGGCGCATCGGTGTAGTCCTTGAGGAGCTCAGTGAAGCGCTGCTCGGTCAGGCGGAAGAACTGCTCGTTTTGCCAGAGCGTGTCATCGGCATCGAGGGCGATGGTGGTGATGCGGGGCATTTGCTGACTCGCCGTTTGGGGCCAAACATCCACATGTTCGATGTCACCCCGGCGAAGGCCGGGGCCCATCTTGAGATCTCAGGCTGGGCCCCGGCCTTCGCCGGGGTGACAGCCGGTGGAGGGGGGCGACCTGGTGTGGTGCGTGGCTTAGAAGCTCCACTCGCGGGCCTTCGAAACCAAGAAATCGCGGAAGACGCCGACGCGCTTGGAGTTCTTGAGGGCCGGCGGATAGACGAAATAGGCTTCGTAGGCCGGGAGCTCGACTTCGGCGAGGACCTGGGTGAGGCCGTCTTCTTTTTCGGTCACATAAGCCGGGAGCATGGCGATGCCGATGCCGGCGCGGCAGGCCTGCATCATGCCATAGATGGCGTTGACCTTCAGGACGGCGCGGCGGGGGCTCGATTCCGAGCGGCCCATGCGTTCGAGGAAGTTGATGTCGCCGAGATAGGAGGGGACGGGTTCGCCGAAGCTGATGATGCGGTGATTGTCGAGGTCTTCCAGCGTCCTCGGCATGCCATGCTCATCGATGTAGTTGTTGCTGGCATAGAAGTGGTTGTGGACGGTGAAGAGCTTGCGCTGGATCATTTCCGACTGGTTCGGACGATGCAGGCGGATAGCCACGTCGGCTTCGCGCATGGCGAGGTCGAGTTCGGAGTCGTTGAGGCGGATTTCGAGCTGGATCAGTGGGTAGAGTTTCAGGAACTCGTCGAGCCGCGAGGATAGCCAGGTCGAGCCGATGCCGACGGTGGTTGTGACGATGAGCGGGCCAGTGGGTTCGTCCTGGCTCTCGGACATCTGCGTTTCGACCTGCTGCAACTCCCAATGCATGCGGTGCGCAGTACGGAAGAGCTGTTCGCCCACTTCGGTGAGGACCAGGCCGCGGGCGTGGCGGATGAAAAGTTTGAGGCCCAGGTCGTCTTCAAGCGCCGAAATCTGGCGGCTGACGGCGGATTGGCTCATGCCGAGCTTTTCAGCGGCATGGGTAAAACTGCCCGACTCTGCGGCGGTATGGAAAATCCGGAGCTTGTCCCAGTCGAGCATTTTTGACGCTTTCTCGTTAGTGGTCAGCCAGTCAGCCGAACGCTGCCCGACTTAGCGAAAAGTCGGGCAGGCATTATGACGATGTTCCACTTTTCACAGAACATAAAGTCGCAGCCTATTCTGCCGCTTCGGCAAGTTCGTGTTCGGCAAGATAGCGCTCGGCATCGAGCGCGGCCATGCAGCCCATGCCCGCCGCGGTGACGGCCTGGCGATAGACATCGTCGGTGACGTCGCCCGCGGCGAAGACGCCGGGAATATTGGTTTCGGTCGTGCCGGGCTTGACCTGCAAATAACCGCCGGCCTTCATGTCGAGCTTCCCCGAAAAGATCGAGGTGGCCGGCGCGTGGCCGATGGCGACAAAGACGCCGTCGATCTTCTGCTCATAGGTGCGGCCGGTCGAATTGTCTTTCAGGGTTACCGCGTTGACCGAGGGTGGCATGGCGGAGCCGCCGACTTCGACGACTTCGGTGTGCCAGCGCACTTCGACCTTGGGGTGTTTGAAGAGGCGCTGCTGCAGGATGCGTTCGGCGCGGAACTCCCCGCGGCGATGCACCACGATCACCTTCTCGGCGAAATTGGTGAGGAAGAGGGCTTCTTCGACGGCCGTGTTGCCGCCGCCGACCACCAGCACTTCCTTGCCGCGATAGAAGAAGCCATCGCAGGTGGCGCAGGCGGAAACGCCAAAGCCCTGGAACTTCTGCTCGGACGGCAGACCAAGCCATTTGGCCTGGGCGCCGGTGGCGATGATCAGCGAATCCGCCGTGTAGGTATCGCCGCTGTCGCCGGTGAGTACAAAGGGACGGCGGTCGAAATCGACATGGGTGATGATGTCGTTGACCATCTTGGTGCCGACATGTTCGGCCTGGGCCTTCATCTGGTCCATGAGCCAGGGGCCCTGGATCACATCGGCAAAGCCGGGATAGTTCTCGACATCGGTGGTGATGGTGAGCTGGCCACCGGGCTGAAGGCCTTGAATCATCACGGGTTCGAGCATGGCGCGTGCGGCATAGATGGCGGCCGTGTAGCCAGCCGGACCGGAACCAATGATGATGACTTTCGCGTGCATCGCGACGCCTCTTCGACAATAAGGAAAATTCCCTCGGACCCTAATTAAGGGCCGAAGCGGATCGGTTTCAAGGCACTCATGACAACGGGCCCCTGTCGGGGCCCGCGATTGTGCCGGAAAGACACAGGATATTGGGCCTATGCCCAAATTTTAGGCGTCAGATATACTTGATCTTGATGATCTCGTAGCTGCGCGCACCGCCGGGAGCAGCGACTTCGAACGAATCGCCCTCGGACTTGCCGATCATGGCGCGGGCAATCGGCGAGGAAATGGAGATGCGGCCAGCCGATGCGTCGGCTTCCGGATCGCCCACGACCTGATAGGTCTTCTCTTCTTCGGTGTCTTCATCGAGATAGGTCACGGTGGCGCCGAACTTGACCGAAGAGCCGGTGAGCTTGGAGACATCGATGATGTCGGCGAGCGCGAGAATGGTCTCGAGTTCCTTGATGCGGCCTTCGTTCAGGCTCTGCTGTTCCTTGGCGGCCGAATATTCAGCGTTTTCAGACAGATCACCATGGGCACGAGCTTCGGCAATGGCGTCGATGATGCGACGGCGTTCATTGGCGGTGCGGTGCTCGAATTCGGCAGTCAGGGTCTTGTGGCCCTGTACGGTCATCGGGATCTTGTCCATGTCGTCTTGCCTCCAATGGGCTTCAGGCAAATGAATCCGGCGCGCCTTGGTCTTTCCCCCGGAAAGGCCGCCGCGCGCCATGATAGGTTGTGTTTTGGGGGCATCCTTGTGGATGCCATCCAGCATGGTGTTCCCCGCCAAACGCCGTTCGGCACACGCTTCACGATAAGTTTTGGGGGAGACGGGAGCCAACTTGCCCGCCCAACGCGTTGCGGTCAAGCGGGTGTGTTGGGAATGAGATATTCGCTTCTCCTGCCTGTTCAAGGGTGTGGTCAGCAAAAGTAGGGAAAGGCAGGTTTTCGTGCGGCAATCTCTTCCAGTTCTTCCGTTTCTCGTTTCGGGTTTCGTTCTGGCGATGGTGGCGCCGGGTATTGCGCAGACTGTGGAAAGCAGCGCGGGTCCGCTGCGGGCGACGGTTTTGGCCGAAGGGCTCGATCATCCCTGGGCGTTGGCGTTTCTGCCGGATGGGCGCTTTCTGGTGACCGAGCGCAGCGGGCGGCTGGTGTTCATCGAGAGTGGCGTCGTCAGCGGAGTGGTCGAGGGCGTGCCCAATGTCGTAGCGCGTGGGCAGGGCGGTTTGCTCGACCTTGCGCTGGCGCCGGATTTCGAGACGAGCGGGCAGATTTATCTGACCTATGCCGAGCCGGCCGAAGATGCCGGGTTGCAGCGGGGTACGGGAACGGCCGTGATGGCGGCGAAACTGGTGCTGACCAATGGCGGTGGCGGGCGCCTGGAAGATCAGAAGGTGATCTTCCGCATGAACAATTTTACCAATTCTACGCGGCATTTCGGGTCGCGCATCGCCATTGCGCCGGACGGGAACCTATTCGTGACGCTGGGCGAGCGGGGGGACATGGACCGGGCGCAGAATCCGGAGGATCTGGCGGGCGGGATCGTGCGGATTGCGCCGGATGGCAGCGTGCCGGAGGACAATCCCAAGCCCGAAGGCTGGGCGCCGGAATTTTGGAGCATTGGCCATCGTAACCCGCAGGGGGCAGCCATTCGGCCGGGCGACGGCACGCTGTTTACGGTGGAGCATGGGGCGCGCGGCGGCGACGAGGTCAATATGCCGACGGCGGGCGACAATTTCGGCTGGCCCATTATTACCTATGGCGTCGATTATTCCGGTGTCACCATCGGCGAGGGGACGGAGAAGGAGGGGCTGGAGCAGCCGATCCATTATTGGGACCCGTCCATCTCGCCCTCGGGGCTCGATTTTTATGAGGGGAGCCTGATGCCGGGCTGGGAGGGAGACCTGCTGCTCGGGGGATTGAGCGGGGCGGTGCTGGTGCGGCTCGATATGGAGGGTGAATCTGTGGTCGCCGAGGAGCGGCTGTTCGAGGGGCAGTTGGGGCGCATTCGCGATGTGCGCGTCGGCGCTGACGGCGCCGTCTATTTGTTGACCGATGCAGACAATGGCCAGTTGATCCGAGTGGCACCTGAGGGCAAGTAGATCACGCTTTTACGGACTGCCAGGCGGCCTCGGCGAAGATGGCGGCGATGCGCTGGGCCGCATCCGGCGGTGCGGGCGTGGCGCGGCGCAGGTAACTGTAGGCAGGGCCGAGCATGAGCGCGTGGGCGATGGGGAAGGGCAGATTCTGCACGTCGCCGCTCGATTGCATGCCCGCATAGGCGGCCGCTGCCCCGTCTTGGCCGGACGAGAGGAAGGCGCGGAGGCCTTCGAGCTCGTCGTCGAGTGGCGCGAGATTTCGCAATTCATCGAGCAGGCGGGACTGGTCGGGATGGGCGAGACCCCAGATGACGAGGCCAGCGACGGAGGCCTTGATTTGCGCCTCGGCGGAGGCGGATGGGTCGGGGGCGAAGGCGGCCCAGCCTGCGATGGCCTGGCGGAAGAGGGCCTCGGCGATGGCGCCCTTGCCGGAAAAGAAATGATAGATGCTGCCAGTGCTGGCGCCGCTTTTCTCGCGGATCTGCGCGATGGAGGTGGCGCGATAGCCGTGCTCCAGGAAGCAGATAAGGGCGGCATCGAGAATGGCGCGGCGGCGGTCGGGAATCTCGTTCATGCAAAGAGACTAGACGAAATTAGAATGGCGTTCTAGTGTGTAACTAGAATGATGTTCTAGTTACTTTGCTATTGTCCTTTTTCGTCATTACCGGGCTTGCCCCGGCAATCCATCTCGAGTCGGCATGGACCACCGGACAAGCCCGGTGGTGACGATGGGTGGGTGGTTATTTGGAGGGGTGAGATGTCCGAAAATATCGAACTGGTGAAGCGCTATGTGGCGGCGGTGGAGCGGTTTGATCTCGACGAAGTCGAACAGCTTATCGATCCTGAAATGACGTTTCAGGAACTGCCCAATCGTATCCGGCCGGCAGGTGGTAGGGATGACCATGCTGCAATTCTGGCGGGGCTGCGTCGGGCAGGGGAGCGCAAGGTGCTGTCATCGCAGCGCTATGTGCTTGGCGACATCATCGAGGCGGGTGACCGGGTGGTGGTGGAAGGGCGCTGGGAGGGCACGATGGCTGTGCCGCTCGGGCGCTTGCAGGTAGGCGACAAGATGATTGCACATCTCTGCATGATTTTCGGCATCAGGGATGGGAAGATTGCCTGGCAGCGGAATTATGATTGCTACGAGGACTTTTCGGCAAAGTAAAAGGCGCGCCCGACTTGCGGACGCGCCCGACAAAATGTCCTGGCTTGTGGCTCAGCTAGCCGTCAGGTTGTCAGCCGCCGACTTGCCGGTCCGCTTGTCCTTGACGATCTCGTAGGAGACCTTCTGACCTTCATCCAGGCCGTTCAGGCCCGAACGCTGGACGGCAGAAATGTGGACGAAAACGTCGGCCCCACCTTCATCCGGCTGAATAAAACCATAACCTTTTTGGCCATTGAACCACTTAACGGTGCCCGTTGCCATGATGCGCGTTCCCTCGTGCAGTCGCTGCAATAAGATCCCGATCGATGCACCCGATCCAGATCTCAACTATATCGAATTGTCGGAAAGTGACGTCTGCATAGGCGAATGGCAATTCGCGTTAAATGATCAGTCTGCCGCAATATTCGATCCGATCACCGTAGCGTGAAACGCTGTCCACATCAATATGCGCTTTTTCCAACACAAAGTGCCCGGCAGAATTCCATTTCTGCCAGGTGTCGAACAAGGTCACGACCGCAACGTTTCGGTGCCCGAGTAAGGCCGAAACAAGGACGCAAGGCGGGCCGGTGATTCCACCGGGGCGACTCCTGCGCCATGGAGCATATTGCTCCTAGATTATGTCCAAGAGTGTAACGCAGCATGACAGGGAGAAAAACCCTTCATGGTGATGTGACCGGGATGTTCAGCGTTTTTTCTTGCCAATGAGCCGCTTTTCCGGCAAATCCCGCCCGCCGCGCAATGGGCCGGTTCCTCGAAAGTCATGCCGTCTTGACCAAGACGTTTTACTCATCCGGCGATGTGATCGCCGACCGGCGCGCGGATTATGCCCGCATGCTGGCCGAAGGTGGTGACCATGCCGCCGCGGCCGAACTGATGGATCAGGCACTGGAGATCGTGCCGGAATGGGTCGCCGGCTGGGATTTGCTCGGCAGTTTTCATGAAAAGGCCGGCAATGTGGCGGGGGCCATATCGGCCTGGCGGCGGCTCGAGGCGCTGGATGACGACGGCGTTTTTGGCGCGCGGCTGAAGTTGGCGGCGCACAATGCGGGCGCGGCGGGCGAGGGCACGGCGGTCAGCTATGTTGAGGCGCTGTTTGATCAATATGCCCCGCAGTTCGAGCATTCGCTGGTCGACAAGCTTGGCTATCGCGTGCCGGAAATGCTCGATGCACTGGTGGTCGAACAGATGGCTGCGATGGGCGTCGAGCGCTTTTCCAAGGCGATCGATCTTGGCTGCGGCACCGGGCTGATGGGCGAAAAACTGCGCGAGAAGGTGGATTTTCTCGAAGGCGTCGATATTTCGGCGGCGATGATTGCCGAGACGGCTCGCAAGGGGATTTACGACAATCTGCAGAAGGCCGAGCTCGTGGCGGCGCTCAATGCGCGTAGGGCCGAGGCTGACCTGATGACGGCGGCGGACGTATTTATTTATTGCGGCGACCTGCAGCCGGTGCTGGCGGCGCTGGTGCCGGCGCTGAAGCCTGGTGGGCTGGTGGCCTTTTCGCTTGAGGCGCATGATGGGGAAGAGGCCCTCTTCCTCCGGCCGAGCCTGCGCTATGCCCATGGTGTGGCGGCGACGCGGGATGCCCTGGTGGTGGCGGGGCTGGACGTTTTGCGGTTCGAGACGGCGACGCTGCGGCAGGATCGCGGGGCGCCAATTACGGGGATTCTGGTTCTGGCGCGGAAGCCTGCGGTCGAGCTGACGGCGGCCAACGATGGGGCTTCGGGCGGCAACGTCGCGGCCTAGTCAAACTCTTCCGGGCAGGGCACAAGAGGTCGCTACAGGAGACCTCTTTCATGAATACGATCCGCCACGATTTTCGTTCCGATACGGTGACGCGGCCGAGCGCTGGTATGCGCGCGGCCATGGCTGCGGCCGAGGTGGGCGACGATGTGTTTGGCGATGATCCGACGGTCAATCTGCTGGAGCAGAGGATGGCAGGGCTTCTCAAGAAAGAAGCGGCGATCTTTGTGCCGTCGGGGACGCAGTCTAATCTTCTCGCATTGATGAGCCATTGCGGGCGCGGGGATGAGTTTATCGCCGGGCAGAATGCGCATTGCTACAAGTATGAGGGTGGTGGTGCGGCAGTTTTGGGCTCGATCCAGCCGCAACCGATTGCGCATCGGGCCGATGGCACGATGGACCCCAGGGAGATCGAGGGCGCGATCAAGAAGGGCGACAGCCACTTTGCGACGACGCGGGTTATTGCGCTCGAAAACACATTTGGCGGGCGGGTGCTGCCGGTTGAGTACATGCTGGAGATGGCGGGGATTGCCCGGAAGCATGGGCTGGGGCTGCATCTCGATGGCGCGCGCGCGTTCAATGCCACGGTGCAACTGGGCATTGATATTGCCGAGTTTGTGGCGCCATTCGATAGCGTTTCGATCTGTCTTTCCAAGGGCCTAGGGGCGCCGGTTGGGTCGGTGCTGGTGGGGCGCGCGGATCTGATCGAGACGGCGCGGCGCAATCGCAAGATGCTGGGCGGCGGTATGCGGCAGGCGGGGATTCTTGCGGCGGCAGGGCTTTATGCGATCGAGAACAATGTGGCGCGGCTGGTTGAGGATCATCAGCGGGCGAAGCGCCTAGCCGAGGGGTTGGCGCAGCACAAGGCGCTGAAGGTGGTGATGCCCGATACCAATATTCTATGGATCGAGGCGGAGGCGGAGCTTGGGGATCGGCTGAACCTCTATCTCGGTGAACATGGCGTTGGGATCACCGGGCGCTATGGGCAGCAGCGGTGGGTGACACATCTCGATGTCACCGACGAGGATATCGATGGCGCGCTGGCGCTGGTCGACACGTTCTTCGCGAATTGAAGTGAAGCGCCCGGGGAGACCCGGGCGCTTCGGATTTCAGCTCTGCTTCCAGAAGGCGTGGAGGCCTTTTATGTCGGCGGAGGTGAGGAGCGGCATGGCGGCCGAGAGTTTGTCCACGGGCCAGTCCCACCAAGCCATTTCGAGCAGCAGGGCGATGTCCTCATCCGCAAAGCGCTTGCGGATGGGCTTTGCCGGGTTGCCGCCGACGATGGTGTAGGGCTCGACATCCTTGGTTACCAAGGCACGGGTGCCGAGGACGGCGCCGTGGCCGATCTTGATCCCCGGCATGATGACGACTTCCGAGCCGATCCAGACGTCGTTGCCGATGACGGTGTCGCCGGCGGGCTGGAAGGCGTTGCTGGCGTCAGCAAATTCCGGTGCTTCGGGGACGAAAGCGAAGGGGAAGGTGCTGATCCAGTCGTTCCGGTGGCCCTGATTGCCGGCCATGATGAAGGCGGCGCCGGAGCCGATGGAGCAGAAGGCGCCGATGAGCAGGCGGTCGACGCCCGGCTCGGTCATCAGGTAGCGGGCGCAGTCATCGAAGCTGTGGCCGTGATAGTAGCCGGAATAATAGCTGTAGCGGCCGACGACGATGTTGGGATTGGTGACCTGGCGATCGAGCGGGATGCCGAGGAACGGGCTTTCGAAATAGTTGGACATGATTGTTCCATGAAGGTGCGGCCCTTCTGGGGCGCAAAGTTTGCAGACTGTTTGGGGAACCGGTGGGCGCGCAGCAGCAGGCGCCGACGCGTGGGGCCGGTTGAAAGGCGTTCCCTCGACGCGTGTCAGGCGCGCAGGAACGCTATGGAGCTGCTTCGGTCTGCCAACTTCATGGTGATGTCTCTATAGGCCGACGCGGCGATGGAGACAACACGCGATTGACAATCGTGGCATGGCGGCGGAAGCTGCTGCTGTGACAAGGGTTTTTCTCTGAGCGAGCGCTGAAACGCTGACCGTCCTGTGGGCGGAGCGATGTTTTGCATCCAAATTCAGAGAAACCGAAATGACCAAAATTGCAGTTTCTGGTGCCAGCGGAAAGCTGGGCCGACTCGTTGTGGCAACGCTATTGGAGCGGGGCGCGCGGGGTGTCGTGGCGCTGAGCCGGAGTCCGGAGAGGATTGCCGGGGATGGGCGCGTGGAGCGGCGCTTCGCGGATTTTGATGATCCGCAATCGCTGGGGGTCGCACTGGCTGGGGTGTCACGGCTGGTGTTGATCAGTACAGATGCGCTTGGAGCGGATGGGCGGCGGGTGCGGCAGCATCGGACGGGTATAGCGGCGGCCGAGCGGGCTGGGGTGGAGCATGTGGTCTATACGTCGATGCTCCGTGCCGAAACGTCGCCGCTCAAGATGATGGTCGCCGATCATTGGGCGACGGAGGTGGTGCTGGCGGAGAGTGGGCTAGGCCATACCGTGTTGCGGCATGCGTTTTATGACGACCTCGCGAGGGGCATTCTCGCCCGGGCTGGCGCGTCCGGCGTATTTCCACATGCGGCAGGTGCGGGCAGGGTGGCCTATGTGACGCGACGGCAATGTGCCCTGGCGGCGGCGGTTGCCGTGTCGGATGGATTTGTCGGGCGGAGGCGCTTCGATATTACCGGGCCGGAGGCGCTAGGCATGGATGAGCTGGCCGAATTGGCTGGCCGGCAGCGGGGGAGTGCCTATCGTGCCGAGGCGGTGTCGAGAGAAGAACTCGTCGCGCGGCTGGTTTCGGGCGGCATGCCGGAGATGCAGGCGCAGGTGATGGCGATGATCGATGTGGGGATCGCCACGGGGGCCATGGAGCCGGCGTCGGGCGATTTCACTGCGTTAACCGGGATGCAGGCGCCGTCTCTGGAGCTTTGAGGCAAAGAAAAAGGCCGCGGGAAACCGCGGCCTTTTTGTGCGGGCGTAAAGGGAATTACGCTGCGAAATATTCCTGCAGGGCGCGGACCTGGAGGCCGCCCTGGCGGAGGGCGACGATGCCTTCGACGGCGGCAAGGGCGCCGTCGATGGTCGTGTAGTAGGGGATCTTTGCGAGCAGCGCGGTGCGACGGATGTCGCGGCTGTCGGAGATCGACTTGAGACCGTCCGTCGTGTTGATCACGAGCTGCACGCCGCCGTTCTTCATCGAGTCCACGATATGCGGACGGCCTTCGAGCACCTTGTTGATCTTGGTCGCAGGGACGTTGTTATCAACGAGGTAGCGCTGGGTGCCGCCGGTGGCGAGGATTTCGAAACCGGCTTCGACCAGGTGACGGGCCATGTCGACGATATACTGCTTGTCGTCGTCGCGGACCGAGATGAAGGCCTTGCCGGAAGTAGGCACCTTCTGGCCGGCGCCCATCTGGGACTTGGCGAAGGCGATGGCGAAATCGAGGTCAAGGCCGATGACTTCACCGGTCGACTTCATTTCCGGGCCGAGAACCGTGTCGACGCCGGGGAAGCGGTTGAACGGGAAGACGGCTTCCTTGACGGCGATGTGCTTGAGCTTCTTCTCGACGAGATTGAAGCTGGCAAGGCTTTCACCGGCCATGACGCGCGAGGCGATCTTGGCGATGGGTTCGCCGATGACCTTGGCGACGAAGGGCACCGTACGCGAAGCGCGGGGATTCACTTCGATGAGGTAGATCGTGTCGTCCTTATAGGCGTACTGAACGTTCATCAGGCCGCCGACCTTGAGGGCGAAGGCGAGTTCGCGGGTCTGGCGCTTGAGTTCTTCGATGACTTCGGGCGGCAGGCTGCGCGGGGGCAGGGAGCAGGCGGAGTCGCCGGAGTGAATGCCGGCTTCCTCGATGTGCTCCATGATGCCGGCAACGAACACGTCCTTGCCATCGCAGAGGGCATCGACGTCGATTTCGATGGCGCCCGAGAGGTAGGCATCAAACAGCAGCGGGTTGTCGGAGAGGACAGAATTGATCTGGCCGGTCCGGTCATTGGGGTAGCGCTGCAGGATATCGGGCGGCACGAGGCCGGTCAGGGTGTCCTGGATGTAGCGCTCGAATTCGTTGGCCGAGTGGACGATGGCCATGGCGCGGCCGCCGAGCACGTAAGACGGACGGATGACCAGCGGATAGCCCAGGCGCTCGGCAACAAGGCGAGACTGTTCAAGGCTGTAGGCGATTCCGTTCTTGGGCTGAGTCAGCTCGAGACGGTTCAGGAGCTTCATGAACAGGTCGCGATCTTCAGCGAGATCGATGGCTTCGGGCTGGGTGCCGAGGATCGGCACGCCGGCCTTGGCAACGGCTTCAGCGAGGTTGAGCGGGGTCTGGCCACCGAACTGCACGATGACGCCGTGAAGGGTGCCGTTCTGCTTTTCGCGGAGCAGGATTTCGATGACGTCTTCCTCGGTCAGCGGCTCGAAATAGAGACGATCGGAGGTGTCGTAGTCGGTCGACACGGTTTCCGGGTTGCAGTTGACCATGATGGTTTCGTAGCCGGCATCAGCCAGCGCGAAGGCTGCATGGCAGCAGCAATAGTCGAACTCTATGCCCTGGCCGATACGGTTGGGGCCGCCGCCGAGGATGACGACCTTCTTGCGGTCGGACGGACGGGATTCGTCGGCGACAGCGCCAGCGAACGGCGTTTCGTAGGTCGAGTACATGTAAGCGGTCGGTGACGCGAATTCGGCAGCGGAAGTGTCGATGCGCTTGTAGGCGGGACGCACTTCGAGGCTGTGGCGGAGCTTGCGTACGTCCGAGGTTTTTACGCCGGCGAGCTGGGCGAGACGGGCGTCGGAGAAGCCCATGCCCTTGAGCTGGCGCAGCGAGGCTGCTTCCTGGGGGAGGCCGAACTGCTTGACCTTCTGTTCCATGTCGACGATGCCGCGCATCTGCTCGAGGAACCAAGGGTCGATCTTGCAGGCTTCAAAAATGTCTTCGTTGGACAGGCCGAGGCGCATGGCTTCGGCGACGTGGAGAAGACGGTTTGGCGTCGGGGTGCCGAGGGCTGCCTTGATGGCGTTCTTGTCTTCGCCTTCGCCGAGACCCGGAATGCCGATCTCGTTGAGGCCGGTGAGGCCGGTTTCGAGCGAGCGCAGGGCCTTCTGGAGCGATTCCTGGAAGGTGCGGCCGATAGCCATGGCTTCGCCGACCGACTTCATCGAGGTGGTCAAGCGGTTGTCGGCGCCCGGGAATTTTTCGAAGGCGAAACGCGGGATCTTGGTGACGACATAGTCGATGGTCGGCTCGAACGAGGCCGGGGTGGCGCCGCCGGTGATGTCGTTTTCGAGTTCATCGAGCGTGTAGCCGACGGCGAGGCGAGCAGCGACCTTGGCGATCGGGAAGCCGGTGGCCTTGGAGGCCAGCGCCGAGGAACGCGACACGCGCGGGTTCATTTCGATGACGACCATGCGGCCGTCCTTGGGATTGATGCCGAACTGGACGTTGGAGCCGCCGGTTTCGACGCCGATCTCGCGCAGGACCGCCAGCGAGGCGTCGCGCATGATCTGATATTCCTTGTCGGTCAGGGTCAGGGCAGGGGCGACGGTGATGGAGTCGCCGGTGTGCACGCCCATGGGATCGATGTTCTCGATCGAGCAGATGATGATGCAGTTGTCCTTCTTATCGCGGACAACCTCCATCTCGTATTCCTTCCAGCCGAGAACGGATTCTTCGACGAGGACTTCGTTGGTCGGGGACGCGTCGACACCGCTCTCGACGATGGCGAGGTATTCTTCGCGGTTGTAGGCAATGCCGCCGCCGGTGCCGCCGAGGGTGAAGCTGGGGCGGATGATGCAGGGGAGGCCGATGACCTCAAGCGCCTGCAGGGCTTCGATGGTGTTGTGGGCGAGCATGGAGCGCGGGGTGTCGAGCCCGATCTTCTTCATGGCATCGCGGAAGAGTTCGCGGTCTTCGGCCTTGTCGATGGCTTCGGCGGTGGCGCCGATCATCTCGACGTTGAATTTGTCGAGCACGCCCATCTTGCGCAGGGACAGGGCGCAGTTGAGTGCGGTCTGACCGCCCATGGTGGGGAGGAGCGCGTCGGGGCGTTCCTTCTCGATGATTTTTGCGACGACTTCTGGAGTGATCGGCTCCATGTAGGTGGCGTCGGCGAGATCCGGGTCGGTCATGATCGTCGCCGGATTGGAGTTCACCAGAATGATCCGGTAGCCCTCTTCCTTCAGCGCCTTACAGGCCTGGGTGCCGGAATAGTCGAATTCGCAAGCCTGCCCGATGATGATGGGGCCCGCGCCGATGATCAGGATCGATTTGATGTCGGTACGTTTTGGCATGGCGCTCGCTCTGTCTGACTAACTGAAGACGGGCGAGGGGGAATCGCCCGGACGCACCTGTCCGCGCGAAACCCGCGCTGCAACTGAGCGCTGCGGCACGGGGGAAAAGACCGAACATGGTGGTTAGGTGGGCTGTCTAACCGAAGAGTCGCGCGAAGGGAAGGGGGGCGCGGCGCATAACAGTGCTCATCCCCTCCCTGCTCTTGGCAGCCTACTCCGACGGACAGCGAAACGGTAGGAAGGTGCTGGCCGCGCCTTCGTTCATCATCACCAGGGTAATCAGGTCAGCTATGTCTCGCTCCTGATTGGATTGCGGGCAGATAGCGATCTGTTCGGTGCAACCCGAGGCGATGAAATTCTCGTTGGTCGCGAGGAAATTGTAATTGATGTCGTCCGAGCCAATGCGGTCGAGCGCACGGGCCCAAGCATCGGTGTAGAGCGCGCATTTCTGTTGCTGCCACGCGGAGGGTTCTTCCGCATTGGCTGGAGAGATCAGAAGTACTGCGGCGGTGAGGGCGACGCCGCGCATCAGTGTTCTCCGGCGCATTCTGCGGTGGGGCTGGTCGAGCCCAGTTGCTCGAGGCAGGCGCATTGGCGTTCGAAACGCGCAGCTTCCTCGTCGGACAATTTGCCGCCCGAGACCAGAAGTTCCAGTTGGGATCGGCAGAGTTTTGCCTCGACGGAGGAGGCAGGTGCTGGCTGTGCAAAGACCGTCGTGGACGTGATCAACAAGGCGGAAAGGACGAGGAAGGCGACGCGCATGGGAATTCCGTGAAGAGGTGAATCAGCTTCTGCGCAAGGAATGCGAAATTTGAATGGCAGGCACTGGGGTGCCGATACGCCGAAGCCGTTGACAGGATGGGCCGACGGGCGCATGGAGCAAGGCGCGACGTGTGTTTTCACCGTTCAAAGAGAAAGATCATGAACCCCGACAGTCGAAGTCGAATTCGACCCTGTTTAGCGGCCTGACGATCTGACTGAGGTCAGCTCCGGTGGGCCGATAGCCTACCTATAGGAGCTGCCATGCTGCGCATTTACACGCGTACTGAAGACAAGCTTGTGCCTTTCGATGCTGAAAAGAGCACCGGACTGCCAATCTGGCTCGACCTCATCTCGCCCAATGATGAGGACGTTTCGCGGGTCGAAGGCCTGCTTGGCGTTGACGTGCCGAGCCGTGCCGAAATGGAAGAGATCGAGCTCTCTGCCCGGCTTTACACCGAGGCGGGCGCCACTTTCATGACGCTGACAGGGCTTGCCAATCTCGATACCGAAGCCCCGATCAAGACGCCAATCACCTTTATCCTCAAGGGCAATACGCTGGTTACGGTGCGTTATGCCGAGCCAAAGCCGTTCCTTGCCTATACGAACCGGGCGCAGAAGCCCAACGGCTCGCCGCATTGTTCGGGCGAGGAGATCATGCTCGGGCTGATCGAGGCGATGATCGACCGGACGGCTGATGCGCTGGAGCGGATCGGTAATGAAACAGACGGTCTGTCGCGCAGCGTGTTCAAGACGGCGCAGGCCAAGACCAAGGCCAGCACCAAGACGCACGATCTTGAAAACGTCATTTCCCTCATTGGGTTAAAGGCGGAGTTACTGACGATGATTCAAGAAAGCCTCGTCAGCGTCTCGCGGCTGGTGGCCTATTATGCGGCGACGGAAGACACGAGCGACAACAAGGAGAGCAAGCATCTGGTGCGGTTGATCCAGCGCGATGCGAACTCGCTGGGCGAGCATGCGCGGGCGCTCTCGGCGCGTCTCGGCTTCCTGCTCGATGCGACGCTGGGGGCGATCAATCTCGAGCAGAACCAGATCATCAAGATCTTCTCCGTGGCTGCGGTGGTCTTTCTGCCGCCGACGCTGGTCGCCTCGATCTATGGGATGAACTATGACTTCATGCCGGAGCTGCACTGGAACTTTGGCTATCCCTTTGCGCTGGGGCTGATGGTGCTCTCGGCGGCCGTGCCGTTCCTCTACTTCAAGCGCAAGGGCTGGCTCTAGGCGGTTAGACGCCGAGGCGATTTCCTCGGCGGGCGAGGCCAATGAGTTTGTCGAGCACTAGGCCCATGACAATGGCGAGGACGATCGCCAGGATCATGCCGAGAAGCGGGTTGCTGGAGAACCAGCGGCCCGCGAGATAGCCCATGGCTACATTGTAGGTGGCCCAGAGGGCGCTCGCGAGAATGCAGAGCGGGGCGAAGCGGCGATAGGGATAGGAGACTGTTCCCGCCGTGAGATTGACCGCGAGGCGGGCCCAGGGAATGAAACGGGCGACAAGCACCAGCATGGCGGGGCGAGTTTGCAGGCTCTTTTCCGCCCAGCCAAGCAGGCGGGTGAGAGGGCGGAAGCGCAGGCTTTCGACACGCTGACGACCGAGAAGGCTGCCAATCAGGTAGGTGGCGTTGTCGGCGATGATGGCACCGAGGGTGGCGATCAGCAGCAATGGCAGCAGATGCGGGGTTTCGCTTGATGCGGCGAGGGCCGCCAGGGCGATGATGACGGCTTCGCTGGGAAAGAGCGGGAAGAAGCCGTCGAGGATCACCAGTGCCAGGGCGATCAGGTAAATCCAGGGCGATGCGGCAAGCGGCAGGATGATGTCGAGCAGGAAGTCCATGTGGGCTTCTAGCGTGGCTGGGGTACGGCTGTGTGACGGCGGAAATCGCTATCGCCGCCAAATGGCCTCAGAACAGCCCACAGGAGGCCTTGTTGCTCGCCTCACATCGGCGTGATCGCTCAAGCGATCGGCTTAAAGCAAAGAGGTTGAAATGAAGAATTTGCGCCTTGCCGCCCTTGCGGCCTTTACGGCCCTGGCCCTTGCAGCCTGTGGCGGCGATGCTCCTCCGCCGGCTGATGCTCCGGCGGACACGAACACCACTACGCCGGCAGCACCACCGCCGGCCTCCTAAGAGGACCGGCTGAAATTTGCCCCGGCTTCGGCCGGGGCTTTTGTTTTGATATTAGGCCGCCCGTGCGTGGGAGGGGCGATGCAGGGCGCTGACTAGGCTGTCAACGCGATAGGGCTTCGGGAAGAAGAGGGCGCCGGCTGGCAGATCGGCTGGGGTCGGGAGAACGCCGCCGGAGACGACGATAATCGGCAGGTGCGGCAGCGTGGTGGCGGCGAGACGCGCCAGAGCCAGGCCATCGGGACCGGCGCCGAGTTCAATGTCGGTGATCAGGGCGTCGACGGCTTCATCGAGGAGATGGGCTCCGGCGCTGGCATTGGTGGCCGGCAGGGGAGAATAGCCGAGGTCGGCCAGCTGATCGCAGAGATCGAGCAGCAGAAGCGGGTTGTCTTCGACGACCAGTATCTTGGAAATGCGTGACATCGGCTTCTCCATTGGCGCAGGCACAAGGGGAAGAGATTCGCCAGCCGAACGTTGCATGCTCACAGCGCATGGCTGGTGGCATGGTTAGCATTTTCCTAAAATTGTAAGCATTAACGCCAGTTGGGCGCTCAGAGTTGCGCGCGATAAAGCGCGACGCGGATGCCGCCGTGAAGCACCGGGGGCAAGGCGGGCTGGAATTTGAGACCCGTAGCGCCTGCCAGGTTCTTGTCGGCGGTGATGATGCCGACGCGCCAGCCTTTGAAGCGGGTTTTGAGGACTGTGCCCAGAGTGCGATGCAGGGTGACGAGCGGAGCCTTGTCGCCGATGCGGGTACCGTAAGGCGGGTTGAGGATGACGAGGCCGGGCGGGCCCGGAGGAGGCTCGAGGTCTTCGATGGATTTTTGGTCAAACTGGGTGAGGGCCGAAGCGCCTGAGCGGGTGGCGTTTTCGCCGGCCATGCGGATGGCACCGGGGTCCTTGTCCGAGCCGTAGAATTTGAGGTCGGTGGTCTTGGATGTGACGGCGCCGCGGAGGGACTGCCAGGCTTTGGCGTCGAAAGAGGGGAGGCTTTCGAAGCTGAAGCTGCGTTCGCGGCCTGGGGGTAGGCCGAGCGCGATTTCGGCGGCTTCGATGACAAAAGTGCCGGAGCCGCACATGGGGTCGAGGACGGGTTCGGTGCCGATATAGCCGCACTGGCGGAGGAACATGGCGGCCATGGTTTCGCGCATCGGCGCCTTGTTGACCGCTTCCTTGAAACCGCGCTTGTGGAGCGACTCGCCTGTGGTGTCGATGCTGAGGGTGACGAGGTCGTCCTCGATGCGGACCATGATGCGGAGGGCGGCGTCTTCCACGATGGGAGCGCCGAACTCTTCGCTGATGGCGGTGGCGACACGCTGGGCGGCGGCACCATCGTGGTAGATGCGGGAGCGCTTGCAACTGGCTTCGACGCGGATGGGGACGGACTTGTCGAGGAAATCGCCCCAAGGGATTTTTCGCGAGCGTTTATCGAGTTGTGCAAGATGCATGGCGCGGAATTCGCCGAAGCGGGCGAGGATGCGGGTCGCGCCGCGAAGAACGAGGTTGGCGCGCCATACGTCGGCCCAGGTGCCGGTGAAGGCGACACCGCCATCGACAACGGTGGCGCCTTCAAAACCCTGTTCGAGGGCTTCTGCGCAAAGCGGGGCTTCGAGGCCCGGGGTCGAGACGAGGTAGATTGGAAAGCTGGCGGTCATGCGCCAGCACTAGCGGGGTCGAAGGGCGGGGGCAATGGTGTCGAGGCCATGCGGAGGCGAGACGGATTGCCGGGACGAGCCCGGCAATGACAACAGAGGGGAAGCGCGTTGCGTGAGGGGGCCGCTCTTGGCTAGTTATTGATCGCCAGAATGCCCCACTGGGTTTCGCTGCAGCTATCGTCGAGGCAGGCATTGGTGATCCACATGGCGCCATTGGCGAGGCCGACGCCTTCGCTGGTGACGATCAGGTCGTCGACGTCCTGCGAGCCAATGGCTTCGAGGGTTTCGGGCAGGATCAGGCTGTCGAAATTGTCGATGAAATCCTGCTCTTCGAGGATGTCATAGGTCTCGCCATTGGCGTTGATGGTGAGGGGGTAGAAGGCGTAGCTGGTGATATCGGTCGGATTGGACATCGTCGCGTCCTGAATGCCGGCAAAGAGTTCGAAGAAGCCGTCGGCGTCGCCATGGATGGCTTCAATATTGGCATAAACCTCTTCTTCGCTGGCCATTGCAGGGGTAAAAAGGGCCAAGGCGAGCAGGGCGGGCGCGGCGTAGCGCAGCATGGGGATGGTTCTCCGGAGGCGACGTTCGGGTGGCCTCAGGCAATTTTGAGCCAAATCGACGCAAGTACAAGACATCAGGCAAAATATACCCGCCGTTAAGTCCGGACCCGGCATTATGAGACCGCTGGAGAAGACAGGTTGGGTCTACTCCCCCGCTTTTGTTTTCAGTATTGCGTCAGGTCGGGTTCGATGCGTCTCATTATCGGTATTGTCTTCGTGTTTGCCTGCGTGCTCGGCGGCTATGCAGCCATGGGCGGGCACGTTGAAGTTCTTTGGCAGCCGTTCGAATTCGTCATCATTCTGGGCGCGGCGATCGGCGCCTACATCATCGGCAATAGCGGTCGGGTGCTGAAATCGACCGTCGGCATCTTCGGCACGCTGTTCAAGGGCCCACGCTATAACAAGGCGGCCTATGTGGAACTGCTGGGCCTGCAGTTCAGCCTTTACAAGCTGATCCAGGCCAAGGGCGTGCTGGCCATCGAAGCGCATATCGAAAACCCGCACGAATCCGAACTGTTCAACCGTTTCCCGACCTTCGCCAAGAACCACCACGCGGTGGAATTCCTCTGCGACTATCTCCGCATGGTCACCATGGGCACCAACAATGCCCATGAGATGGAAGCGCTGATGGACGAGGAACTGGAAACCCACCACCAGGAACAAGAACAGCTCGTGGGCGCCATGCAGGCGCTGGCCGATGGCACGCCGGCTCTCGGCATCGTGGCCGCCGTGCTCGGCGTTATCAAGACCATGGGCGCCATCACCGAGCCGCCGGAAGTTCTCGGTCACCTCATCGGTGGTGCTCTCGTGGGTACCTTCTTCGGCGTGTTCGTCGCTTACGGCTTCTTCGGCCCGATGGCCCAGTCGCTGCGCGGCATTTTCGAAGCCGAATCCAAGTACTTCCTCTCGATGAAGGTTGGCCTTCTCGCCCATATCAGCGGCCAGCCGCCGGTGATGGCTGTCGAGTTCGCCCGCAAGGCGCTGATGAGCGACGTGCGTCCGACCTTCAACGAAGTCGAAGAAGCCACTGCAGCTCTGCCGTCTGCCACCTAAGTTTTCTACTTCTAGCGGGCCGCGCGATCTCCCCACAGATCGGGCGGCCCAAACGCTGCCAGGGGGCACGTCATGGCGAATTTCGAACAGCCGATCATCATCAAGAAGGTCAAGAAGGGTGGGCACGCCCACCATGGCGGCGCGTGGAAGATCGCCTATGCCGACTTCGTGACGGCCATGATGGCGTTCTTCCTGCTGATGTGGCTGATCAACATGACGACGGCCGAGCAGAAGCAGGGTCTTGCCGACTACTTTTCCCCGCCTTCGGTCAGTCTGTCCGATAGTGGTGCCGGTGGCGTCATGGGTGGCCAGGCCATGGATAATGCCGGTTCGAGCATGTCGGGTTCGGCTTCCGACATCACGGCGAAGGAACCGGCGGCAGCGGCGGAAGCCGTGACCGGCGAAGCCGATCTCTCGGTGGGCGGCCAGGCGCGCGACAATGGCAGCGAGCAGGAAGCCTCGAGCGATTCCGAATTCAATCTCAAGGCGGTCGATTCCCAGGAATTCCACTCGGCCGCGGCGAGCATCCGCCAGGCCTGGCAGTCGATGCCGGAGTTGACGCCCTTCATGGACAACCTGATCGTCGAGGAAACCGAAGACGGCCTCGACATCCAGATCGTCGATCAGCAGGGCAAGCGCATGTTCCCCGAAGGATCGAAGTATCCGCTGGAAGTGACTCGCGCCGCGATCGCCGCCATGGCGCCCTACCTGCAGCAGCTCAATTCGCAGATGACGATTTCGGGCCATACGGCTGCCGGCGGCCGCTATGAGAACCCGCGCTATGGCGCCTGGGAACTGTCGGCCGACCGCGCCAATGTCGTGCGTTCGACGCTGGGCGAATTCGGGGTTACCGATGACCGCATCAAGTCGGTGGCCGGGCGCGCTTCGGATGAACCCTTCTTCCCGAATGACCCCTATATGGCGGCCAATGAGCGCGTGAAGATCACCGTGCTGCGGACGGCGCCGCCGGTGCCGGTGGGCCTCAAGCCTTAAATACTGACCGGAACCCCTCGCAAAGCCTGACGTTCTTCTCGCATCGTAACTTTGCGAGAAGCGTCATGTTCCAGCTATTGCTCATTCTCATCGTCATTGCCCTCGTGGCCGGCGCCATGGGCTTTACCGGTATTGCCGCCGGCGCGGCGGGTCTCGCCAAGATCATCTTCGTGCTGATGCTGATCGGGATCGGCATCATGGTGCTGCTGGCACTGATGGGACTGGTGATCCTGTTCTAGAGAAGCAGCTTGAAGCCCTCATGGGACTGCTCGAAGCCGAGCTTGCGGTAGAAGCGGTGGGCATCGAGGCGGATCTTGTTGGAGGTCAGTTGCACGATGCCGCAGCCGGCCTCGCGGCAGCGCTCCACTGCCCATTGCACCATTTGCGACCCGAGACCGTTGCCGCGCTGATCGGTACGGATATGGACGTTTTCGAGGATGGCGCGTCGTGTGCCGAAGCGGGGAAGGCCCGGTAGGAAGCTGATCTGGAGCGTGCCCACGACCTCGTTGTTTCGCTCGACGACGATAAGCCGATGGTTTGGATCGGCTGCGATCTCATCGAAGGCAGCGCGATGGCGTGGGTCCGCCAGCGTCTCCGGATCGAGCGGCGGCGTATCGGCACCGCGGGCATCGCCAGCGTGGCAGAGCGTGAGAATGGTAGGAATTTCTTCGGGGCGGGCGTCGCGGTAGATGAGATCGGACATATCAGCTTCGGTGTGGCGAGAGGGAACGGGCGATCCCTAGCACGACAAGAGCGATGATGGCAGTCACACCCGCGACCCAGGAACCGACCGAGAGCAGGGCGCCTGTGCCGGCCCAGGTGATCGAGGCGAAGGCTTCGGAAATAGTGGCCGCGCGCGAGGCGACCTGGCGGCGGCGGAACATGGCGCGACGCATGGGAATGCGGAACCAGACCTGTATGGCGGTCGCCGAGGCGGCGGAGAGAATGGAGCAGATGCCGGTGGCGAGCGCCATGGTCCAGCTATTGAGCGCGAGAAGGGCCAGGAGCGGGGCGAGAATTGCGGCGACGGCGACGAGCACGGCCTCGACCTTGGCGCGGAGAACGCTTCGGGCCGGGATGGGAGCCGTCGCCACGAGGTCGTAGGCGTCTTCGCCTGAGAGGGCCAGCCAGGCAAGGCCCCCGGCCAATTGGCCCGATGCCATCACCAGAACGGGTACGATGACAATGAAGGCGCCCGCGCCTTCGCCGTAATTGACCCACAGCAGCAGGGCGGGTGGGAGCAGATAGAGCATCTGCATCAGGGTTTGCGACAGGAGCCATGGATCGCGCTGGAGCAAACGCCATTCCTTGTAGCGCAGGACCTGGGCCTGGCTGCGGCCCGTGAAGTAGGTTCCCGTTCTGGTGCGATGGCGGGTCGATTGACCGATGCTGGCTGCCGCAACGGCGAGACGGCCATAGCTGGGGGAAAAGAGCAGCATGGCGAGGGCCAGGGCGGCGAGGAAACTTGCGATGACGGGCACTGCCGAAACGGCGTCGCCCATGACGGCGCGAGCGGGGAGCCAGAGCCGGTGGTCGGGGGGCGGCAGGGCGGCAAGAAGATCGGGCGAGCTGAAGAGAGCGAAGCGCGAATAGGTGTTGAACGATAGAATGGCCACGGCCTGGATGCCGATGACGAAGCCAGCGCCAACAATGGCGGCGAGGATCTGGGCGATGAGGCGCGTGCGTTTGGGGCCGACGAGGCGGAAGAGGCCCATGGTGAGTGCCATGGCGATGGCGACGGCCAGCGCGGAGCAGGCGGGTAGGACGAGATAGGCCCAGAGCCAGTGCGTGCCGGCAAAGAGAGCCAGCATGTTGATGATGGGACTGGCGAGGAGAGCGCTCAGAATGGCCGTGGACAGGGCCACGGCGCCGGTGCGGACGGCGAAGAGCGTGCGGGTGGAAGCAGGGGACGAGAGGATCAGGTCGAGATCTGAGCGGGCGTAGTAGACGCGGGTGATGGCTTCGAGCGCCTGGGAGAGCATGACCGAGAAGAACAGGAGGCCGACGCCTGTCACCATCGCGAGCGTGGGCTTGTCGGGCGCTATGCCATTGGCTGCTGCGGGAGCGATGATGGCGGCGGCGATGAGGTGGAGCAGCGCATAGATGGCGAGGCCGCCGAAGAGAAAGCCCAGGAGGCGGACGCGATGGCCGCCGGTCATCATGGCGAGCCAATCGCGCCATGCGAGGCGCAGTTCGTGGCGCGCGAACCAGAGGAGGGAGCCGGACTGCGCCATCATGCGGTGGCGGAGCTGGTTTCGACGAGTTCGAGGAAGATTTCCTCGAGGGTCGATTCGCGGCCGGTGCGGGCGCGCAGTTCGGCGAGCGTGCCCTCGGCGACGAGGCGACCGCCGGCAATGACGCCGATGCGCTGAGCCATGCGTTCGGCGACCTCAAGGATGTGGGTGGTCATGATGATGGTGACGCCATGGCGCACCTTTTCTAAGAGGACGTCCTTTACCTGACGGGCGGAGCCGGCATCGAGGCCGGTGAGGGGTTCGTCGAGGATGATGAGGCGCGGATCGTGGATCAGGGCGCCGGCCAGGGCGACCTTTTGCAGCATGCCTTTGGAAAAGCCGCCGCAGAGTTCGTTGGCGTGCGGCTTGAGGCCCAGGATGTCGAGGAGGTCGTTGGCGGCGTTGCGGGCTTGGTCGGGGTCGACCTGCCATAGGCCGGCGACGAAATCGAGATATTCGAGCGGGGTCAGGCGATCGTAGACCATGGGCTCGTCCGACACCCAGGCGAGGAGCCGCTTGGCGGCGACCGGGTCTTTTCGGACGTCGGTGCCAAAAATTTCGATGGTGCCGGCATCGGGGGCGAGGAGGCCGGCAACCATGCGCAGGATCGTGGTCTTGCCCGCGCCATTGGGGCCGAGGAGTGCGTAGAACTCTCCGGCGGGAACTGTGAGATCGAGCCCCTGAACGACGGGACGATCGAAGCTCTTGGCGATACTGGTGATGGCAAGGGCGGGGACGGGCATGGGGGCTCCGGGCGGATTGCGCACACTCTAGGTTGACTGCCTTGCTGGCGAGTGAATCGAAATCCTCAAGATTTCGCGTGGGGCAGGGTTGCAAGAAATGCAGGTTGTCGCGAACCGGAGGGTACGGCTAGCTTGACGAAAGGCGGGCCTCCCCTCCCTGCCATTGAAAAATAAGTGTTTTTGACCGGCCTGCTGCGTCTGCAACGGGCCGTATAACGTTGGAGCTTTGCCATGACGACGGGCGTTGCCCCCATTCAGGGCCCCACCAGCCTTGCGACGAAGCTGGCGATTTTCGCCATGGCCATCGGCTCCTTTGGAATTGGTACAGGCGAGTTTGCCATTATGGGCCTGTTGCCCAATCTGGCGGGCGATCTTGGCGTGACTGAGCCCGAGGCAGGGCATGTGATTTCGGCTTATGCCTTTGGCGTGGTGGTTGGCGCCCCGCTGATTGCCGTGTTGTTCGCGCAGGTGCCGCGCAAGCCGCTGCTGCTGGCACTGATGGCGCTGTTTGCATTGGGCAATTTTGGTAGTGCCGTGGCGCCGGATTATTGGTCGCTGGTGCTGCTGCGTTTTGTTTCCGGGCTGCCGCATGGCGCCTATTTTGGCATTGCGGCGCTGATTGCGGCCTCGATGGTGGATGTGGGGTTCCGGGCTCGGGCCGTGGGTCGGGTGATGCTGGGGCTGACGCTGGCGACGCTGATCGGCATGCCGCTGGCAACCTGGCTGGGGCAGGGACTCGGCTGGCGGCCGACCTTTTTCGCCGTGGGCGGCATCGGGGCGCTGGCTGTGTTGATGGTCATGCGCTTTGTGCCGGCCATTCAGGTGGCGGAGGGCGCAAGCCCGCTGCGCGAACTGGGGGCGCTGAAGCGGCCGCAGGTGTGGCTGACGCTTGGCATTGCGGCGACGGGCTGCGGCGGCATGTTTTCCGTCTTTACCTATATCGTCCCACTTCTCACCGAGGTGACGGGTATTCCGACCATCTGGGTGCCGGTGGTGCTGGCGCTGTTTGGTGTCGGCATGACGCTGGGCAATGTGGTGGGCGCCTATATGGCCGACCGGGCGCTGATGAAGACTATTGGCGGCATGCTGGCGTTCAATATCGTCAGTCTGGCGGCCGTGCCGTGGCTGGCACAGGCTTGGCCGACCGCAGCGCTGAGCGTGCTCGGTGTCGGCTTTACGGTGGCCATCGGGACGGCGCTGCAGACGCGGTTGATGGATGTGGCGGCGGATGGGCAGACGCTGGCGGCAACGCTCAACCATGCGGCGTTCAATATCGCCAATGCGCTGGGTGCACTGTTTGGCGGGATGGCAATTGCGGCAGGGTTGGGCTGGGCCTCGACGGGACCGGTTGGTGCGGTGATGGCCGTCGTTGGGCTGGCCCTGTTCGGGGTGTCCGTCTGGCTTGAGCGCCGAGACAATCGGTGGACCCCGGACGCAGTGGCGGCCGAATGAAAAAGGGCGCCTCAGGGGGCGCCCTTCTTGTTTCAGGCGACGGTCAGTTTTACGTCGACATTGCCACGGGTGGCATTGGAATAGGGGCAGACTTCGTGGGCCTTGTGGACCAGCGCTTCGGCATCATCCTTGGAGAAGCCTGGCAGGGTCACCTTGAGCTCGACAGCGATATTGAAGCCCTTGGCACCTTCATTGGCATTTTCGCCGAAGGAAACCGAAGCGTCGATGGTAGTTTCGTCCGGCACCTTGATCTTTTCGCCGCGGGCGACGGCCTTGATGGCGCCGAGGAAGCAGGCGGAATAGCCAGCGGCAAAAAGCTGCTCGGGATTGGTGCCCGGTCCGTCATTGCCGCCCATGGCCTTGGGGGTATCGAGCGTTACTTCCAGACGACCATCGTCAGTCTTGCTGGTGCCGGTGCGGCCGCCAGTGGTGTGGGCGTGAGCGGTGTAAACTGCAGCTTTGATGGACATGGCGACGATTTCCTTTGGAGGGGTGAAATTTCGTGACGGCTATTCAGTAGTGCACAATTCAATTGCACGCAATATAAATCTGTGTGATAAATTTTTGACACTGAGGGGAGAGGCGATGAGCGAGAAGCGGATGCCGACGATCGACCAGATGCTGTGCTTTGCCGTTTACTCGGCGGGGCACGCCTTTACGCGCTTTTATAAGCCCCGGCTGGACGCGCTGGATTTGACCTATCCGCAATATCTCGCCTTTCTGGTGCTTTGGGAAAAGGACGACATCACGGTAAAGGCGCTGGGCGAGCGATTGTTCCTCGACTCGGGAACAATTACGCCTCTCATCAAGCGGTTAGAAGCGCGGGGCCTCGTCGGTCGCCATCGCGATGAAGAGGACGAACGGCAGGTGCGCATTCGCCTGACTGCCGAGGGACGTGCGCTCAAGGATAAGGCGCTGTCCATTCCGCTGGCCGTTATCGACGGCGTCGGGCAATCTTTTGAGACCACTGAGGCGATGCGGCGCGAACTGGTGGCGCTGCGGGAGCGGCTGGATAAGGCGGCGGGTTAGCTCAAGAAAGAGTTTTGGTCATCCACAGGACGAGGTCATCATCCATGCGGACGGATGCGCCGGGTGCTGCGTAATCGTTTCGGTAGGTAGCGCCGCGACCGTCCAGCGCATAGCCGTTCGCGCTATAGAGACGTTGGGCCGGACCGTAATCGGCGTAGAGACCAACGCCGAGACCAATCTGCTTGTGACCGGTGGCCCGTGCATGTGCCTCGATATGAGCGATGAGCGTGGTGGCGATGCCGCGATGGCGAGACGCCTTGGCAGTCACGAGGTCGTGCAACTCGGGAATGCGCTGTGCGGCGAAGGCCGGGTAGCCTGATTGCCACAAGATACTGCCGTAGGCCGCTGCGTGGTTCTCTTCCATGGCAACCAGGACGAAGCGCTCTCCTGCTTTATGCTGCTGGAGAATTTCCGCCCATATGTCGGGATTGTTCTTCCAGCCGTTGCCGCCATCGCAGCTCAGAATGGCGTCTCTGTTGGCCTGATTCAGTGGCTCAATTCTCAGCATGCCGGCCTCAGCGTAGCCCTACGGCATCGACCTGGCCGGAGCGGCAGCCGCCGTCCGTGGGGGAAGCTGCGGCAATGAGGCGGGGTAGGGAGTCGGGGCCGTCGATCCTGCCGGTAAGGCCGATGGTCAGTTCGGTGATGATGGTGCGATTGCCGTCTTGCTCGCAGGTCATACGGACACGCTCGCCGGCGCGGGGACCGAAAGCGTTGTCGAAGGCGGTGCGGATCTGGGTGAGGGTGATGCGCTTGCCAATGTTCGATGCAAAGAGTTCGGCGACTTCGGACGTGTTGAGGGCCAGCATGAGGTCGAGGGCGTCGGAATAGTATTGGCGCGCATCGGTGCCGTAGCAGGTGCCGTGCTTGGTCCATTCGTGGCGGTCTAGGCCGGATTGGCTGCCGGGCATGACTTCGTCGAGGTCGCGGCGAATGGCGAGGGGCAGGTCGAGGATGGGAAGATCGCGCCAGCGGCCGTCCTCGCTAGCGTAGCGATCGCCGGGAGAGACGTTGCAATATTCGTTGCTGCGCGGCTGCGGCCAGAGGCCGTGCAGGGTGAAGTTGGTGGCTTCAAAGCTGTTGGGGCGCTGGTTGCGGCACTCGGTTTTACGGGGGCTGAGTTCGCAGAACGCGGGCTGCCAGTTTACAGCGAGGATGTATTGGGTGCCGCGATAGGTTGGTGGCGGGGCGGGAGGTGAAGGTTCGTCGATGCGACCCTCCGCGTCGGTCGCGCGGATGCCGCAATCGACCGAGACCCAGCGACGGTCAGGTTCTGCCCCCGGGACGACGATCCAGAGATGGGTGGGCTGGGCCTTGTTGCCGGCGATCAGGTCATAGGCAGTGCCAGGCCGGGTGGTGATATCGCCAGGATTGGTTTCGCGACTGATGGACTGGAAGGCCGGGCAGGCTTTAGTGGCGGTGAAATAGCCGGTGAGGAGGACTTCGGCCCGGGCGGGCATGGTGAGGAGGGCGAGAAGCAGAGTGGTAAAAATCCGCAACACTTTATCCGCCCGCTCCTACAATGGTCGTCGTTGCCCGTCTTTTCCGGGCAATTCATCTTTCGTCCGCATGAACCACCGGGACAAGCCCGGTGGTGACGAAGTGCGGAAGATTTTGTTCAGTGCCTACAGAGTAATGCGGTAGACGCCGAAGCCGTCGGCATTGGTTTCGCCTGTCGCTTCAATCTTGACCGCAGTGACGTCTTCCAGATGTTCGGCGGCCTTGGGGCCGGTGGCGAAGAGCACGGTGGTGTCGGCGATGGGGGCCAGCGACCAGTTGCTGTCGGCCTTGGGGTTGATCGTGCCGTTTTCGATGATGAAGCGCACGATGATGTCGCGGTTGGTATCGGGACCCTTGAAGACGATCACATCGGAATTGATGTTCGGGAAGGTGCCGCCGCCGCCGGCGCGGTAATTGTTGGTGGCGACAACGAATTTTTGGGCCGGATCGATCGGCTTGCCGTCATAGGACAGGTCGACAATGCGGTTGGCGTCGGGGTTGGGCTCTTCCTTGCCATCCGAGGAGTATTTGGAGGGCTGGGTCAGGTCGATCTTGTAGGTGACGCCGTCGATCACGTCGAAATTGTAGGACGGGAAGTCGAGGTTGATGAGTTCGGCATCTTTCGCGCCGGCTTCGATCTGGTTGAAGATGCCGGCCGAGCGCTCGAGCCAGTTCTTCACATCGGCGCCGGTGATGACGACGGCCTGGATGGTGTTGGGATAGAGGTAAAGGTCGGCGACGTTCTTGATGGCGACGGGGCCAACGGGAACGTCTGTATAGTAATCCGGGCCGCCGCGGCCGCCGGACTTGAAGGGGGCCGCAGCCGACAGGATCGGCAGGCTTTCCCATTCGGTGCCCTTCATCATCTGCTCAATGTACCACGTCTGGGCCTGGCTCACGATCTGAACGGATGGATCGTCGGCCACGAGGGCGAAGTAGGAATGGAGCGGGGCAGCGGTCTCGCCGACGGCGCGGCGGATATAGTCGAGGGTTTCCTCGTGTTCGTCGGTGACTTCCGTGATGATGTCGGCTTCGTCCTCGACGAGCGCATTCACCTTGCCTTCGACGCGCTCGAAGATCGGGCGGGCTTCGGAAGTGTGCGAGGCAATGGTCCACCTGCCGTCGGCATCCTGCTCGAGCAGCAGGTCGATGAGGCCCATATGGCTGCCCCAGAAGCCAGGCATGACGGCCGGCTTGCCGGCAAGCGTGCCGGCAGTGATGTCGGCGCCTTCGATGCCTTCATAATCCGGGCCCGGGAAGACGAGGTGCTGGTGGCCAGTGAGGACGACGTCGATGCCTTCAACGGCAGCGAGCTGGAGCGAGGCATTTTCAGCGCCAGTCGTCTGGTCGGCGGCGATGCCGGAATGGGAGAGGGCGATGATGATGTCGGCGCCTTCTTCCTTCATCTTCGGCACATAAACCTTGGCGGTTTCGACGATGTCGCGGGTGTTGACCTTGCCGGTAAGGTGCGTCGCGTCCCAGGTCATGATCTGGGGCGGCAGGAAGCCGATGAGGCCGATCTTGATGGTCTTGGTAGCGCCAGAGCCGTCAGTCAGTTCTTTTTCGACAATACGATACGGCTGGACATAGGTTTCGTCGGCGAGCGCATCTGCGGCGAGATCGCCGCGCACGAGATTGGCGGAGACGAAGGGGAATTCCGCCCCTTCGAGGGCCTTGTCGAGAAATTCGAGGCCGTAGTTGAATTCGTGATTGCCGAGGGTCGCGGCTTCGTAGCCGAGCGTGTTCATGGCGGCGATGATCGGGTGGATATTGCCGTCGAGGCCCTTTTCGTAGGCGATGTAGTCGCCCATGGGATTGCCCTGGATGATGTCGCCATTGTCGAGCAGCATGGAATTGCCGGCTTCGGCGCGGATGCCTTCGATGAGGCTCGCGGTGCGCGCCAGGCCCATAGTGTCATTGGGGGCGTCGGCATAATAGTCATAGGCAAAGACCGCGACATGTAGGTCCGTGGTCTCGATGATGCGCAGGTGCGCCTGGTTCGCTTGCGCCTGGACGGCGAAGGGGTGCATTGCTGCCATTGCTCCTAGACTAGCAGAGCCGGCGAGAAAGCTACGGCGCGAAATCTTTGGAAGAAAATTCATCTGATGATCTCCAAGTGAAATGCCATGTGAGCCTGGGGCCGAAATTCCCGCTTGGCCGGTCTGGTCCGGCTTCTCAGGCGCTTCCTCTCCCGGGAAGCGGCTTCGACATGCCCGCCTTCGGTGACGATGGCATGACGGAGCAGGGAGACGCTATGTAGTTTTTACCGAGTGGTCAATTTATGACAGTTTGATGACGGCGACCTTTTTAGCGGCGTGTGCAACCCGTTCCAATTGTTGCGGCTTGTTGCTACCAAAGACGTGAATATGGAGGGCCGTCATGAAGTGGCGTGGTCGGGAACGCAGCAGCAATATCGAGGATCGTCGTGGACAGGCGGGCGGTTTCGGCGGACCTTCGCTAGGGCGCAGTGGTGGCATTCGCATTCCGACCGGAGGCGGATCGCGTGGCGGCATAGGCGGGGTTATCGGCATCATCGTGGTACTGGGCATCATCTGGATGGTGACAGGACAGAACCCGTTGGACTCATTGTCCGGCGGCTCGGACCCCACGACGTCGAGCGCATCATCGCAACAGCTGCCGACGGAGGGTCAGGATGAACTGGTCGATTTCGTCGGCGTGGTGGTCAAGGAAACCGAAGACCTCTGGACCGAGGTCTTTGCGGCGAGCGGCGAGGATTATCCGGAGCCGCCCGTGGTGCTTTTCAGCGGGCAGACAAATTCGGGCTGTGGCGTGGCCGACGCGCGGACCGGGCCGTTCTACTGCCCGGTGGATTCCAAGGTCTATATCGATTTGAGTTTTTATGACGAGTTGCACCGCAAGTTCGGCGCGCCGGGCGATTTTGCGCAGGCTTATGTTTTGGCGCATGAGGTGGGGCACCATGTGCAGAACCTCACCGGCGTGCTGCCGGAGTTCAATCGCCGCCGCCAGAGCATGAGCCAGGAACAGGCCAATGCCTATTCGGTGCGGGTTGAATTGCAGGCCGATTGCTACGCGGGCGTCTGGGCCAATTATGCTGGGCAGCAGAACCTGCTCGATTCCGGCGATATCGAGGAAGCGCTGAATGCGGCCGAGCAGATTGGCGACGATACACTGCAGAAGCGCATGCAGGGCTATGCAGTGCCCAAGACGTTCAATCACGGTACGTCGGCGCAGCGGCAGAACTGGTTTGAGCGCGGCTATGAATCCGGCAATCCCAACGATTGCGATACGTTCTCGGGGAATATCTGAGGCGAGATGGGGTAGCTTCGGGACATAGGGTTGGCTAAACCGGGCCGGTCTTTTTGAGTTGGCCGGCCCATGATCCCGAAAATCCTTCATTTCACCTGGAAATCCGAACAGCTTCCGCGCCAGATGCAGGCCTATTACGACGCCTGGCGGCTGTTGCATCCGGACTGGGATATTCGTCTCTGGACCGACGAGACGATGCGGGCCTTCGTGGCGGAGACCTATCCGACCGTTATCGCGACATATGACGCCTATCCCAAGATGATCCAGAGGGCAGATTCCTTCCGCTATCTGGTGCTAGGCGCCATGGGTGGCGTTTATGCCGATCTCGATGTCGAGCCTTTCCAGTCCATCGATGGGTTGCTGAACTACGAGTGTTTCCTGGGCATCGAGCCGCTAGAGCACATCTTTCCCGATCGCCATCACCAGGGCGTGCCGTTCCTTCTGACCAATGCCTTCATGGGGTCGGTGCCGGGGCACAAATTGTGGCAGGGCATTATTGCAAGGATGCCTGATTTGGTGGATCAGGAAACCTTCTATTCCACCGGGCCGTCCATGGTTACGGCGTCGGTGCTCAGGCTGCAGAAGGAAGATCGCCCGACATTGCTGTCGCCGATGGTCTGGTCGCCGCTGCTGGCGGATGGCCGCAAGACGCGCTCTGACGCCGAAGCCATCGCACTGCTGGAGCCGATCGGTACCGTTGTGCCCGCGACGAGTGGTTCGCTTGTGTCCCATGTCTGGATGACCACCTGGGTGCCCTGGCACAAGCGGGGCAACAGATTTGCTCCCATTCTGCAGGTGCCCACGGCCATCAAGTGGGCGTGGCGGCAGATGATCAATCCGGCCGTTGCCAAGGTGGTTATCTCCGATCCGCTGCAGCTTTACACCAATCAGGTCATAGTAGCGACCGAGGAACGGCCGCAGGTTCAGGTTGCGGTGCGGCTTGGGAAGCGTGATCTGTCGACGGCTCTCGCGGCGGCGCTGGCCAATCTCGACTATCCTAGGGATCGGCTGACCTTTGCAGTCCATATTTCTGCCGATGCCCACCGAGGGGACGTGGCTGCAATGCTTGAGCGGAGCGGATTGCAGGCGGAGATCGTGGGCGGCGATTTCGCGTCTTCGGCGGCGCGGGACAATGCCATTCTGGATGGGTTCGCGGCTGACAGGGATTATCTGCTGCTGGTCGACGGGGCAGTGACTTCTATTCCGGCCGATGCGATCCAGCGCATGCTTGGCGCGGGGCTTCCCGTGACGACGGTCAACGTGGTCGATGAAACGGGAGCGCCGGGGGATGACCAGCTTTTCCGCTACGAGAAAGCTGCGCCTTTTAAGGTGCTCTACAAAGATGGCGGGCGGGATGGCGTAGTGCGCCGGAATAAAGTGTTCCGGACCTATTTGGGCCATCAGAAGGTTTTCGCGCTGTTGCCGCTCGATGGGGTGGGGGAGAGTTTCGTGCTTATTGCCCGGGCTGTCGTCGACGCCGGTGTACGCTTTGCCGAGACGCCTTACAAACTACACCTCGGCGCTGAGGCCTTTGGCATCATGGCGCGAGACAAGGGTTTTGAAGCTGGTGGCCTGACCAATCTCAAAGTGGTGCGGCAGAGGTCGATCTAGGGATCAGAGACCAAAAGCGTGGCGGCAGAGCATGGCGGTGGCCCATCCGGCCGCCAGCATGATCAGGCCGGGATATTTGAGGCTGACGACCAGCGCCACAAGCATGGCGAGCTTGATGTCGTAGCCGCCGTTGAAGAAGGCGGGGGCGCAGAGGGTGGTCAGAACGGCGGCCGGAACGGCATTGAGCGCAGCTTCGAGGCGCGGCGGTATGCTGCTCATGCGGGTGATGAGCACGTAGCCGCCAATACGCGTCAGATAGGTGGCGGCGGCAGCGGCGATGATCAGCCAAGCGGTCGCCGGATCGAGTGCGAAATTCATGAATGGCCGGCCTTTGCGGTCTTGGCGCCGGACGGGGGCGACAAGGGCATGAGCGCGGCGACGAGCACGCCGAAGGCGGCGCCGATGCTGACATGCCAGGGGGAGCCCACGAACTGGTAGCCCAGGACCGAGCCGATGAAGCTGGCCGCGACCACGGGATAGAAGTTGGGTTTGCGGCGGAAGCCGACGACGATGCCGAGGAAATAGAGCGGCAGCAGGACGTCGATGGCCCAGATGCGCGGATCGCCGATCATGGCGCCAAAGGCGGCGCCTATGACGCTAAAGGTCAGCCAGGGTACGTAGATGGTCGCAGCGAAGGCGAGATACCATTCGAGCGTGATGGTCCTGCCGCCTTCGGCGCGGCGGACGGTTTCGGCGAACTGGGGGTCGATGAGCACGAAGAAGGCAAGGAGCTTCTGGCCCAGCGTGAAATGGGTGAGATAGCGGGTGAGCGCTGCCGAATAGAGAACGTGGCGGAAATTGACGGCAAAGATCGAGAGCACGATCAGCCAGGCAGCGACGTGCTGGCCGAAAAGCTCGATGCCGACGAGCTGGCTGGCGCCGGCATAGACGGTGGCCGACATCAGGGCCACTTCGGGAAGGCTGAGGCCGTTGTCCACGGCGACTGCGCCGAACAGTACCGCAAAAGGCGAGGAGGACAGCGCAACAATGGCGCCGCCCTTCAGGCCTTCAACGATCTCCTGACGGTTCATTTAGGCCGCGGGCGCCTTGTGCTCGGGCCATTCGGCAATGCCCTTCTCCTTGCGCACCAGATTGAGGAAGCGCGTGAAGAGGTAGTGGCTGTCCTGCGGGCCGGGGCTGGCTTCGGGGTGGTACTGCACCGAGAATATCGGCTTGCCGTCGACCGCGAGGCCGGCATTGGAACCGTCGAAGAGCGAGATGTGCGTCTGGGTAACGCCAGCGGGCAGGTTTTCGGCGTCTACGGCGAAACCGTGGTTCATCGAGGTGATTTCGACCTTGCCTGTGGTCAGGTCTTTCACGGGATGATTAGCGCCGTGGTGGCCCTGATGCATCTTGCTGGTGGTACCGCCCAAGGCGAGGCCGAGGAGCTGGTGGCCGAGGCAGATGCCGAACATGGGCTTGCCGGTCTCCATCAGTTTCTGGATGGTCGGGACCGCATATTTGCCGGTCGCGGCCGGATCGCCAGGGCCATTGGAGAGGAAGATGGCATCGGGATTGTGCGCTAGGACGTCGGAAGCCGAGGCGGTGGCGGGGACGACGGTGACCTTGGCGCCCTGATCGGCCAGGCAGCGCAGGATGTTGCGCTTGGCACCGTAGTCGATGGCGACAACGTGGAAATCAGGGTTTTCGACCGTGCCGTAGCCCTTGTTCCATTCCCAACTGGTCTGGTCCCAGTGATAGGTTTGGGCGGTGGTGACTTCCTTGGCGAGATCGAGACCTTCGAGGCCCGGGAAGGCCGTCAGTTCGGCCTTGATCGAGCCCTCGTCGAACTGGCCGGTCGGCTCGTGGGCGATGACGCCGTTGGGCATGCCGTTTTCGCGGATGAGGGCGGTCAGGGCGCGGGTGTCGACACCGGCGATGCCGATGATGTTGCGCTTCTTGAGCCAGGCATCGAGCTTTTCGGCAGCGCGATAATTCGAGGGGTTGGTGATGTCGGCCTTGAGCACGACACCGCGCACGCCCGAGAGGGCGGCCATGTTCACCGTTTCGATATCTTCGTCGTTGGTGCCGACATTGCCGATATGGGGGAAGGTGAAGGTGATGATCTGGCCGGCATAGGAGGGGTCGGTGAGGACTTCCTGGTAGCCGGTCATTGCCGTGTTGAAGCAGACTTCGCCGGCGGCGTGGCCGACTGCACCGATGCCATGGCCCTCAAGGCGCGTGCCGTCAGCCAGAATAAGAACTGCGGTCGCGGGGGATTGCTGCCAGCCGGTCACGGTCGGTCTCCATGCTTGGTTCGTCGGATCGCGCGCAAAGGAAAGCGGCGGAAAGCCGCTACAATGCTGCGAGGTATGTCGGTTGAGGCCTCCTCTTAGAAGGGCAAGCGACATAGCGCAAGTGGCGCGACCAGCGTTTCGCGCCTATATGGGGACAACAAATTGCATGGCAAGGAGCACACAAAGATGCGCGAAGAGATCAGCGAAGGGCTGAAAACTGCCCTCAAGGCCCGTGACCAGCGGAGAACCGCGACCTTGCGCGCCATCAACGCGGCGATCAAGGATCGCGATATTTCCAATCGTGGCGACGGCAAGGCGCCGGCGACCAATGATGAAGTGCTGGCCATCATCCAAAAGATGGTGAAGCAGCGTGAAGAGAGCTTTGCGATCTATGCGCAGGCCGGGCGCGCCGATCTCGCGACGGTGGAAAAGGAAGAGATCGACATTCTCAACGAATTCCTGCCCAAGCCGCTGAGCGAGGACGAAGTGGCTGCCGCTATCGAGGACGCTATCGTATCGAGCGGCGCGGAAGGTCCGAAGGACATGGGCAAAGTGATCGGTGTGCTGAAAGCCAATTATCCCGGTCGAATCGATTTCGGGAAGGTGAGCGGACAGGTGCGGAACGCGCTGGCAGCGAAGGGCTGACGATCTGGCGGGAGGTCAGTGGCCTCCCGCCAATTTGCTCAGGCGATGCCTTTGAACGGGTCGCGCCAGGCGTCGATCTGATTAAGACGATCATGCCAGGCGCGAATATTGGCATAGGTATTGAGAGGGATCTGCCCGCGCTCGGCATAGGGTAGGGCGGAGGCGACACGGAAGTCGGCATAGCTGAGTTTGTTGCCGACCAGCCAGTCGCGTCCGGCGAGAGTTGATTCAAGAATCGCTGCGAAACGATTGAAATCGTTGGTGGCGTCTTCAACTACATTTGGGTCCGGGTCGCCCATGAAGGATCGCGCAGTAAAATTGTGCCAGACGAGCGCTGCGCCTGCATTGGTGAAATGGTGTGCGCTCCAACTCACCCACATCATCATCTCCACCGCGTGTTCATCCGGCCAGAAGTCGCCGCCGGCAAGGCGGGAGAGCCGTAGGGCGATGGCGTCGGCCTCCCAGAGTGGCTTGCCGTCTTCGACCAGCAAGGGCGCCAGCGAATTAGGATTGAGCGGCAGGAACGCCTCGCGATCGGCCCCCATAGGCTCATAGCGGACAAGGTCGACGGGCGATTTGAGATGGCGGGCGACGGCCACTGCGACACGCGGATTGATGTTGTGGGTGTAATAGAGTGTTCTGTCGGTCATGGCTTTCCTCCTGATGCGAACCGGAATTGGTCGCGCTTTGCGGGCCGGACAACGTGGCGACGCACGCGGAAAGAGCGGTTCGACTATCGGTGGAAAAATTTTTGGCGGCTAGGCTACCAGCCTGAGCGCGGCGAGTCTGACCTGATTTCTTCCGCCATTCTTGGCCTGGTACAGGGCAGCGTCGGCGCGATTGAGGAGGACGGAAAAGTCCTCCTCGGCCGTTGAGATGGCGAGGCCGATGCTGACGGTGGCGATGAGGCCTTCGTCGTCGATGGCGAGTTCGAGATCGGCAAAGGCCTTGCGGATGCGCTCGGCGATGACTTTCGCGGCTTCCTGGTCGGCATCCCTGAGAACGACGCAGAATTCTTCGCCGCCAATGCGGGAGGCTATATCGGCCTGCCGCAGCTCTTGATCCAGAACACCCGCGAAACGCTGCAAAACGCGATCGCCCTCGGCGTGGCCCAGGCGGTCATTGACCTGCTTGAAATGGTCGAGATCGAACATTAGAACGGCCGCGTTGAGCGGTGGCTTCGAAGCGCCGAAGCGCTCGAAGAGGGCGCGACGGTTGAGGACGCCGGTCAGGGGGTCGGTATTGGCTTCGGTGTGATGATGCGCGGCGACACGCGCATGGTGCAGGGTGAGCGTGAAGGCGCCGATGCCGGTCAGCCCTACCAGCGACATGATGGAATTGAAGTCTTCGGCCCAGTTGTCAGGCGGCGCGGTCAGGTCCCAACTGCCTTCAATGGCAATGATGGCGGCACAGCAGACGAAGGACACGGCTGTCGCGGTGTAAAGCGTGGCAATGGCCGTAAGCGCCAGGCGAGGCCGGTCGTCGCTGCGCCAGTGCTCATAGGCGCAAAGGAGCATAAGCAGGGCCGACGCGAGATTGAGAACGAGGGTGCCGAAGCCGGAGAACCCCAGAGCCAAGGGAGTAGCCGTTGCGGCGATCGTGACAATGGCTGCGAGGGCCGCGGGCCATAGGGCGGCATGCTTGTTGCGGAAGCGGCGGGCGCCGGCATAGACGAGGCTGAAGCCGGCCAGGAGGAGGCTGAAGGGAACAAGCTGGTTGAAGAGCCCATAGGCGCCATTGCGCAGCCCCATGCTCACCAGGGCCAGGACCACCAGCGCCATGCCGCCTGCGCCGAAGACCAGATAGGTTTCGCTGCGCGAATTGAGCCAGCCGACCAGCAGGGCGAGCAGCAAGGAGGCGCTCGAAAACGCGATGCCGATCAGCAATGTGGCATTGTCGATGACCATTCGAGCACCCGACGCTTTGGCCCCTATTAGCGGCCAAAGTTACAACGCCCACTTACAAAGAAGCTGCAATTGTATCCATTGGCGATCACGTTTTAGGGTGAGCTATTCTGCCGCGGTGGCCACGGGGGATGGTGGCAGGGCGCCGGTGCTGTGGTCCCAGAGGCCGGAGCCGATGGCGATGGCTGCGGCGAGGGCCGAGGAAATGCCGCCGATGAGCGGGAGGAAGCCGTAGCCGAGGCCCGAATCGATAACATGTGCACCAAAGACCGCGCCGATGGCGATACCGATATTGAAGCCGGTGGGGATCAGGGCCGATGCAAGGTTCGGGGCGTCGGCGGCCCAGGCGAGGACGCGCGACTGGACCGGGGACCCGAAAGCGAAGTTCACGCCGCCCCAGAGGATGGTCACGATGGCCATGACGATGGGGTAGGGGCTGACGAAATAGATGGTGACGAACATCACGGCTTGCAGGGCCAGGATGACGACCAGCGAGGGCATGAGTTTCCAGTCGGCAAGGCGCCCGCCGATAAAGACGCCAATGGTCGAGCCGACGCCGTAAAGCAGCAGCACCCAGGGGACGACGCCGGTTTCAAGGCCGGTGACATTGGTCAGGAGCGGGGTGATGTAGGTGAAAAGGCTGTATTGGCCGATCATCACCAGGATGACGATGAAGAGCGAGGCGACGATCTGCTGGCGGCCGAGCACCTTGAACTCGCGCATAAAACTGCCGGAGGTGGTTTCCGAGGCAGCATTGCGCGGCAGGAAGAAGGCGACGGCCAGCGTGGCGACGAGACCGATAATGCCAACGGCCCAGAAGGTGGCGCGCCAGCCGAGGGCGTTGCCGATGGCGGTGCCGCCGGGAACCCCGAGAATATTGGACACGGTGAGGCCAGAGAGAATCAGGGCCACGGCGAAGCCACGCTTGTCGGGAGAGACGATGCTGACCGCGACGATGGCGGCGATGCCGAAATAGGTGCCGTGCACCACCGACACCAGCACGCGGGCCAGCATCAGCATTTCGAAGTTGGGTGCGAGGGCGCAGAAGGCTTGGCCGAGAATGAAGATACCGCCTAAAAGCAGAATCAGCGCCTTGCGGGTCATTTTCTTCGTCGCCACGGCAAGGAGCGGACCGCCGATGGCGATGCCGATGGCGTAACCTGAAATCAGATAGCCGGCGACGGGAATGGAGACGCCCAACCCAGTCGCAACATCGGGCAGGATGCCGGCAATGACGAATTCGGCCGTGCCGAAAGCGAAGGCGGCGAGGAAAAGGGCGATGAGCGGCAGGGACATGTCAGTAACCGCGCAGGCGGCCTCGATTGGAGCTCGCTCATTTCATAGTGAGCAAATCCGCACAATCCATATTTTGCCCGAAGCAGTATAGAAAAACTATAGTGGTACAAGGCTGGCGCCAATGGATTGGTAGCGCTAGACTTCTTGTGCTGGAAGGGCCTCTTCGGCCCGATGGAGGGCACTAGAATGACGGTTTCATCTCAGACGAAGCGGCGCTTTGCGGCGGCGACGGCCTTACGCGGACTGTTGATGCTGCTGGCGGGACTTTATGCCATCATTTTCCCGGGCGACGCGCTCACGGTGCTGGTGCTGTTCGGCGGCATCCTGCTTATAGTTGATGGTGCGCTCGGGCTGTGGAGCCTGACTTTTGGTGGCGGCAAGAGCGGCAATTACTGGTTCGATATCATCGCCAATGCCGCGTCGCTGATCCTCGGCATTCTGTTCTTCGTCCAGCCGTTCGTGGCGACGATTTTCACGGCGACCTTCTTTGGCACCATTGTGGGTCTGGCGGCCCTGTTCGTGGGCGTGATGCAGATCGTGGTGGTGGTGCGGGAGCGGGAAAGCTATGCGCGCATCTGGCCCGTGGTGCTGTCCGGGGTGTCCTACGTGCTGCTGGGGCTGGTCTTTTTGTTTTTCCCGGTGCTGACGGCGGCCGTCGGCATGGTCATCGGCGGCATTCTTCTGGTCTTCTTCGCCATTGGTCTCTTCGGCTGGGCCTGGCGGCTCTATCAGGCCAGCAAGGCCTGAGACCTATTTGTAGGTGACGGTGACGCCGGCGACGCTGGCGTCATCGCGAAACACAGTGGCGTCGGCGGGGCGGGTGATCGCTATTGAGTCCGCAGCCAGCCATTGTGCGGCCAGGTCGGCCTCCGCGCCGACCGAGAAGAAGCTTGCGGCATCGAACGGGATTTCTTCGCCGGGAGGAACCAGGGCGGCCTGAGTGTTGGGTTCGGTGTCGCCGCAGTCGCGTGAGAAGACCACGAGGTCGAATTGTTGATCCGGCGAAGTCAGGCGCGAGTGCTCTTCGATCGTGCATGCCGGCACAAGGTCGGCAACGATCCAGAGCGTGGCGCCGATGGCGATTGCCGGCAGCAGGGTGAAGGCAAGGAGCACCGGAACTGGCATTTTGGCGCGGGGCATGGCTGTGGAAAAGCTCCTGGCTGATGACTTCGGCCCAAGGAGTGCTTAGGTAGCACCCATGCGCTTTTCCGATCAGTTCCTGGAAGAAATCCGTCAGCGCCTGCCTATCACGCAGGTTGTGGGCGAACATGTCCTTTGGGACAAGCGGAAATCGCAGCCGGGCAAGGGCGACATGTGGGCCTGCTGCCCGTTTCATGCCGAGAAAAGCCCGAGTTTTCACGCCGATGATCGGCGCGGCATCTATCATTGCTTCGGTTGCGGGGCGAGCGGCGACCACTTTCGGTTTCTGACCGAAAAGGCCGGGATGAGTTTTCCTGAGGCAGTGGAAAAGCTGGCTGGTATGGCCGGTGTCCCTATGCCGGCGCGGGACGAGCGGACCGAGCAGCGAGAGGCGGCGCAGAAGGGCCTCACCGAGGTTATGGAACTGGCCGCCAAGTATTATGAGGCGGCGCTGTCTCATAATATCGGGGCGCGAGCACGGGGCTATCTCTTTGATCGCGGCGTATCGGCGGCCAGCCAGACGCGGTTCCGGATCGGCTTTTCGCCCGATAGCCGCAATGGCTTGAAGGAGCATCTGGCGGCCAACGGGGTTTCGGCGCAGGCCATGCTCGATGCTGGTCTCGTGACGAGCCGTGACGATGATCCGCTGACCTATGACCGGTTCCGCAATCGCGTGATGTTTCCGATCACCGATTTCAGGGGCCGGATCATTGCTTTCGGTGGCCGGGCGCTGAGCGCCGATGTGCCGGCCAAATATCTCAACTCGCCCGAGACCAGTCTCTTTTCCAAGCGCCAGACGCTTTACAATGGGCAATCGGCCCGTGCGGCGGCCCGGGAAGGGGCCACGGTTATCGTGGTGGAGGGCTATCTCGACGTGATCGCGGCGGTGGCTGCGGGCTTTGAGGGCACCGTCGCGCCTCTGGGTACAGCGCTGACGGAAGAGCATCTGCAATTGCTCTGGCGCATGGCCGAGGTGCCGGTGCTGTGCTTTGATGGTGACAAGGCGGGCCTCAAAGCCGCGGAGCGCGCCATGGATCTGGTGTTGCCGCACTTGAAGCCGGGTCAGACGGTGAAAATTGCAACGCTGCCGGAAGGGCAGGACCCGGACGACCTGATCAAGGCGCAAGGGCGGCAGGCATTTGCTGATGTGATCGACAAGGCGCGAAGCCTTTCGGACATGCTGTGGAGTCTTGAGACGGGTGGCCTCGTGCCAGAGGCTCCGGAAGAGCGGGCGGCCTTGCAGGCGCGGCTGCGCGAAAGAGCCAATTCCATTCAGGACCAGACTGTCCGCTTCCACTATCAGCAGGCGTTTGACGAAAAGCTGAAGGCGTTCTTTGCGCCGATCCGGCAGGGCAGGGATAGTCAGCGCGGTGGCGGACGGCCGGGTTATGGCAAAAGCGGCGCCTATGGTTTTCCTGCGCGGGGGACGCCGCGTTCGGTTGTTTCCGATACGCTGCGCAATTCTCGACTCGTCCGCGGTGGCCCAGGTATCGAGGCGACGCCGCGCGAAGCGACGATTATCCAGACGCTGGTCAATCACCCGGCGCTGGTCGAGGACAAATTCGAAGTGCTGGCGGCGCTCGATTGCGAAACGCCGACGGCGCAGAAGGTTTTGAGCGACATTCTGGCGCTCGCTGTGCGGCACCATGATATTTCGGCGCCCGACATGCAGGCGGCCTTGGGCGCGCGGGGCCATGGGCCGGTTCTTGACCGCATGGCGGAAACTTTGGTGCGCCAGGGCGTTTGGCAAGTGGGGGCCGATACAGCGCTGGCCGATGCCGAAACCGGATTAAGTCATGCGCTGGCCTTGCATAACAAGAAAGTTCAGCTAAATAGGGAATTGAAGGCAGCCGAAGCGGCGCTGGGCGAAGACCCGAGCGATGAAACCTTTGAAAGGCTGCGAGACATCAAGAACCAGATTACCACTGTCGATGGCACTGAGGCATTGATCGAAGGATTTGGTTCGCTATCTGGACGCGCGACTCGCAGTTTTTAGAGGACTTCTCTAAAGACCGGCGAAGACGCGCGATTTTGCATATGGCGAGTTAGCCATGGCGTCCCGAAGCGAACCATTGTGAGCGTGGCGTGTTAACGCCTTGGTTACCAAACCTTTACCTTGTCTTGAGCCGACACCACCTATGACAAGTCCGGCGCCCGATGCCCACGGGTCCCGAGGAGTAGCATATGGCCACCAAGGCAGCGAACAAAGCCAGCAAGGAAACCGAGAAGCCCGAATCCGGGGCTCCGGAGGCCTCCAATGACAGCCCCCTGATCGATCAGAACGATGCTGCGGTCAAGAAGCTGATCAAGGTCGCCAAGAAGCGCGGCTATGTTACCTATGAAGAGCTGAACGCCGTTCTGCCCGCGGACGAAACAAGTTCCGAGCAGATCGAAGATTTCATGTCCATGTTCTCGGAAATGGGCATCAATGTCGTCGACGAAGACGAGGTCGAAGAGACCGAAGTCGAGAAGGACGAAGACGAAACCGGCTCGGAAGTTGCCCCCTCGAGCGGCACTGCTCTTGCCAGCACTTCGAATACGAAGTCTGGCTCTGACCGTACCGACGATCCCGTGCGCATGTATCTGCGCGAAATGGGCTCGGTGGAACTGCTGAGCCGCGAAGGCGAAATCGCCATCGCCAAGCGCATCGAGGCCGGTCGCGAGACCATGATCGAGGGCCTCTGCGAATCGCCGCTCACCTTCCAGGCCATCATCATCTGGCGCGACCAGCTTGCTGAAGGCGAAATTCTGCTGCGCGACATCATCGACCTTGAAGCGACCTATGCTGGCCCTGATGCCAAGCAGGCTGCGCCGGAAATTCCGGTGGCGCCGGCGCGTCATGAGCCCGAGGTGGTGAAGGAAAAGGCCAAGCCTGCTCCGCGCCGCGCGTCTTCTTCCGATGACGACGACGACTATGTTCCCGAGGAGCCGGAAGCTCCGCAGGATCCGGTCGAAGACGACGATGACGAATTCGACAACGCCCTGTCGCTCTCGGCCATGGAAGCCGAGTTGAAGCCGCAGGTCGTGGAAACGTTCAACCGCATCGCCGAGGCCTATGGCCAGATGCGCGTCATGCAGGATCGTCACGCCGTCGATCGTACGGCTGCCGTTTCCGATGCCGAATCCAAGAAACTCGGTTCGCTCCGCGCTGACGTGATCACCGACGTGAAGTCGCTGTCGCTCAATACCAGCCGTATCGAAAGCCTCGTCGAGCAGCTCTACGACATCAACAAGCGCCTCGTGCGGCTTGAGGGACGCCTGCTGCGCCTGGCCGAGAGCTATGGCGTCAAGCGCGAAGTGTTCCTGCAGAACTATTATGGCCGCGAGCTGGACCCGACCTGGGAAACCGGGCTTGAGGGTTTTGACGGCAAGGGCTGGGGCGAATTCGCCCGTCGCGAAGCTGATACCGTGCATGATATCCGTCACGAGATCGCTACGCTTGCCACTGAAACCGGCCTCGATATCGCTGAATACCGCCGCATCGTTCACAAGGTGCAGAAGGGCGAGCGCGAAGCCGCAATCGCCAAGAAGGAAATGGTGGAAGCCAACCTTCGCCTCGTGATCTCGATCGCCAAGAAGTACACGAACCGCGGCCTGCAATTCCTTGATCTCATTCAGGAAGGCAATATCGGCCTGATGAAGGCTGTGGACAAATTCGAGTATCGTCGCGGTTACAAGTTCTCGACCTATGCGACGTGGTGGATCCGTCAGGCCATCACCCGCTCGATCGCTGATCAGGCGCGTACGATCCGTATTCCGGTGCACATGATCGAGACGATCAACAAGATCGTCCGTACGTCGCGCCAGATGCTGCACGAAATTGGTCGCGAACCGACGCCGGAAGAGCTGTCTGAAAAGCTTCAGATGCCTTTGGACAAGGTGCGAAAAGTCCTCAAGATCGCCAAGGAGCCGATCTCGCTCGAAACGCCGATCGGCGACGAAGAGGATTCGAACCTCGGCGATTTCATCCAGGACGTGAATGCGATTCAGCCGATCGATGCGGCGATCCAATCCAACCTGCGTGAAACGACGACCCGGGTTCTCGCTTCGCTGACGCCGCGTGAAGAGCGTGTGCTGCGCATGCGTTTCGGCATCGGCATGAACACCGACCATACGCTCGAAGAAGTCGGTCAGCAGTTCTCGGTGACCCGCGAACGCATTCGCCAGATCGAAGCCAAGGCGCTCCGCAAGCTCAAGCATCCGAGCCGCAGCCGGAAGCTCCGGAGCTTCCTCGATAACTAGGAGCAGCCCAATGGCTGCTCTGCGCCTCAAAGTCACCGCCATCCGCGCCAGCATTCCGTTCAAGCTGGCGGTGACATTTTCCGATGGCACGCATGGCGCCTTCAATGCGGCGCCGATGCTGGCCGAGCGCGGTGAGGGGACCGAACCGCTGCGCGATCGGGCCTTTTTCGCCAAGGTAGGCCTCGCCAACGGCACGCCGACCTGGCCGAACCATTTTGACATCTCTCCGCAATGGCTGCAGGAGGAGATGGACCGGCGGGGCGAGCTCGTGCGCCCCAGGCCGCCAAGACGCATGTGAGGGAGTTGCCTATGTCGTTCTGGAAGAAGCTCTTTGGTGGTGGCGGTGCCGAGGATAGCGCGCCGGCTGGCGACAAGTCGCTCGGCGAAGAGAGCTACAAGGGCTTTCTGATCAAGGCCATCGAGATGCGCGCGGGCAGCGAATATCAGCTTGCCGGCACCATCGAGAAGGATGTGGGCGGGGAACTCAAAAGCTACAAGTTCATCCGCGCAGATCGGATGGGTTCGAAGGACGATCTCGTCGCGCTGGCGTTCAGCAAGGGCCGCCAGATCATCGACGAGCAGGGCGAAGGCATCTACCGCTAACGCCAAACTGGAATTTTGTGTCGACCGCGGGCCTTAGGGCTCGCGGTCCTGTTTTTGAAGGATTGCCATCATGGCCAAGAAGCCGACAGCCCGTAGTGAATTCGTGATGTTCGATATCGTCTATGAAGACGGCTCGCAGCGCTCCAACCGCAAGGTTGATGCGAACCTGCTCGGCGGTCTCGATGGCGATGAGCCAGCCCGCGCGGCCATCGAAGAGCAGGACCGCGCCATCTCCGAGAAGTCGGGTGTGCCGCCGCTGGCGATCAAGAGCATCAAGCGCTCGGGCAAGTAATCGATGAATTCGGAAACGCTGCAGCTAGGTAAGGATGTCGGGGTGCCGCAGCGTCCCGAGGACGCCGTGCTCGACCCGGTGCCAAATCCGCATCCGGACGTGAATTATGTCGCGCGCTATGTCGCGCCCGAGTTCACTTCGCTTTGCCCGGTCACCGGTCAGCCCGACTTCGCGCATCTGGTGATCGACTATGTGCCGGATCAGTTTCTGGTCGAATCCAAGTCGCTAAAGCTCTATCTGACCTCGTTCCGCAATCATGGCGCGTTCCACGAGGGCTGCACGATCGATATCGCCAAGCGCATCGTTGAGACGATCAAGCCTCGCTGGCTGCGGATTGGCGGCTATTGGTATCCGCGAGGGGGCATTCCGATCGATGTGTTCTGGCAGACCGGCGCTCTTCCTGATGGCACCTGGGTGCCGGATCAGGGCGTGCCGCCCTATCGCGGTCGCGGTTAGAGAAAAGGCCCATCCGAGGATGGGCCTTTTGTTTGTTTTACTTACCGAGCGCCTTGTCGATGGCGGGCTTTACGACCGTGCCGTAGAGCTCGATGGCTTTCATGATCTTGCCGTGGGGCAGGGTTCCGACGCTGAGCTGCAGGCCGAAGCGGTCGTGCTTGAACCATTCGTGCTGCAAGAGGATCTTGTCGATCACTTCCTGCGGCGAGCCCATGTAATAGGCGCCTTCCGGGGTGGTGCTGGCGTCGAACTGCGCGCGGGTGCCTGGCGGCCAGCCGCGTTCGGCACCAATGCGGCTCATGGTGGCGTTATGGGCCGGGAAGGCGACGTCGCGGGCGTCCTGGCTGTCCTCGGCGATGAAGCCGTGGCCGGAGATGCCGACTTTCAGGAGAGAAGCATCGTGGCCGACTTTTTCGCCGGTCTGGCGGTAAAGGTCGACCAGCGGCATGAACTGGCGCGGACGACCGCCGATGATGGCGATCATCAGGGGCAGGCCATAGTAGGCGGCGCGGGCGACGGAATTGGGCGTGCCGCCGACAGCGATCCAGAGTGGCAGAGGCTTTTGGACCGGTTCGGGATAAACGGCAATGCCGGGGATGGCATTGGTGTGCTTGCTGCCGGCCCAGTTGACCTTGCCGCCCTTGCGCAGCTCGAGGAGCATTTCAAGCTTTTCTTCGAAGAGATCGTCGTAGTCGTCGAGATCGAGGCCGAAGAGCGGGAAGCTTTCGACGAAAGAGCCGCGGCCGGCCATGATTTCGGCGCGGCCATTACTGATGAGGTCGAGGGTCGAAAACTGCTGGTAGACGCGGACCGGATCTTCGGAGGAGAGGACGGTCACGGCGGTCGAGAGCCGGATCGACTTGGTGCGGGCGGCAGCGGCGGCGAGGATCGTCACCGGCGACGAGGCGACATAGTCGGGGCGGTGGTGTTCGCCGAGGCCATAAAAGGCGAGGCCAAGCTGGTCTGCCAGTTCGATCTCTTCGATCAGGTCGCGCAGGCGTTCGGCCGCCGATTGCAGGTGACCGCCGTTGAGCGGGTCGGGGGTGTTTTCAGCGAAGGAATAAAGTCCGAGTTCCATGGCGTTCTCCTTGCGCGAAGAGATGGCGGCCGAAGCGCCCCATCGCAAGAACGCACATGGGTGATACCGCGCGGCGGCGCGCGCGGTATCGTATCAGCCATCAGACATTGTTGCCCGACGGCGTATAGGCCCAAGGCTGCGGCGGCGTCGGAGCAGGCTGGGGAGCCTTTTCGCCGGCGGCCTTGTGGATTTCGGTGACAAGGGCCGGATCGAGGCGGAGCTTGGCGGCCAGCGCTTCGAGATAGGCCTGTTCGGCTGGGGTGTCGGCCGTGATGGCGACGAGGGAGGCCGCGTAAATTTCGGCGGCGTGCTCGGGCGTATCGGCGCGGGAGACCACGGCATTGATATCGAGCGGCGTCGACAGTTCGTCAAAGACCCAGGCCTTTTCCTCGGCGGAAAGCGGCATGGTCTTGAGGCGCTCGAAGATGGCGTCCTTTTCTTCGGCGTCGATGCGGCCATCGGCCTTGGCGGCGGCGATCATGGCGCGGACGAGGGATTTGCCGAGGTCTTCGGCCGCAGCTTCATTGCCGGGGGCGGGAATGAAGGCATCTTCACGCGTGGCAGGCGACTGGGAAGCCTGTGCGGTTCCGGCCTGCTTGTCCTGATAGGACTGCCAGGCCTTGTATGCGAGGCCGCCGACGGCAGCGACGGCGCCGAGCTTGGCGGCATTGCCCAATAGCTTGGTCGGCTTGCCGCCCGAAAGCAGCAGACCGGCGGCGAGGCCAGCAGCACCGGTCATTGCCGTCCGCTGCGTATTCGGATCGGTCTGAATGGCCTTGATGATCTGGTCGATATTGAACATGGACGCTCCCTTTCTGGATTCCTGTTGAGATGGGAATTCGGCCCGCCTTCCGCAAGCCGTCGAAAGGGCTGGGACGTGCGGCAAAAAGGCAAAAAAGAAGCCCCGGTTACTGGAACCGGGGCCCGGGAAGCCTCGAAGGGAGGGGTCGAGGCTCTAGGGATTGGAAATATTAGGCGCCGGGAGTGGCGGCCGGTTCAGCGGCGGGAGCCGGGGTGGCTTCCGGAGTAGCTGCCGGGGTTTCAGCCGGGGCCGGAGCGGCTTCCGGGGTGGCAGCAGGAGCTGCGTCAGTTGCCGGAGCCGGGGCTTCGGTCATGGGAGCCACTTCAGGGGTGGCGGCCGGAGCTTCGGTCATCGGGGCCGGAGCGGTTGCCGGGGATTCCACGGCCGGGGCGCCATTGACGTCAACCGTGGTGGACGGACCCGAATTGGCCGAGAACACCAGATAGCCGATAGCCAGCAGAGCGAGGGCGACGATGATGCCCACGAACCAGCCGGTTCCGTTGCTTTCACGGGTATAAACCGTGCGGTTGCCGTCGTTGGTATAGATAGTATCACGTTCTGGGGTAGCCATTGTGTGCTCCTTAGCAAGTGAATTCTGGCTAAAGAACGCACCCTCTCCGAAGTCGGTTCCCTATTTCGTGATCACAAGACCAAACTCAATTGTGGCGTGAAAAAGATCCATTTATATCAATTGGATATACTGGCTTTTCAGAGGTCTGGACCTTTGCCTTTGTCGCCCTTTTTCGAAATTTTGTCGATCAATGCGAGGAAAAGCGCCGACAAAATGAAGGTCACATGTAGCACCGTGTACCAGAAAATCTGCTCGTTGGTGTACTGCGGCACGTTCAGGAATATCTGCAGCAGGTGGATCGAGGAGATGGCGACGATCGTGGAAGCCACCTTGATCTTGAGCGAGCCGGCATCGATCTGGCCGAGCCAATGGACATCGCCCTCATTGTCGAAGCGCGAGACGAAGTTTTCGTAGCCCGAGATGATGACCATGACGACGAGGCTGGCAATCAGCGCGGCGTCGATGAGGCCCAGGATTTTGAGGATGGTTTCGGTTTCGTCCATGCCGACGAGATGGCTGGCGAAGTCCCAGAGCTTGTAGCCGAAAGAGACGGCATAGAGAGCCAGCGCCAGCCCGAGGCCAATGTAGAAGACGACCAGCAGCCAGCGTGAGGCGAGGATGATGCTTTCGACGAAGACTTCGAGACGTTTCATGGCGGACTCCAGCGGCACCGCGCACGGATAGCAAGTCTATATGCGCTGGCAAGAGGCGCGCTGACGCAGGCAAAGAAAAAGGGCCGGACTTTCGTCCGGCCCTTCGCTGTTTTCGGGGGATTAGCCGTTGTTAGCCACGGTGATCAGCGGCGTGATGCGGCGGATGGTGACGCGGCGGTTTTCGCGTTCGGCGGCTTCCGTGCGGATCTTCAGGTAGCGTTCGCCATAGCCCTGGGTCGCCAGGTTTTCCGGCGGAACGCCGTAGAAGTCGGTGAGGATACGGGCAACGGTGGCGGCACGCAGGTCCGAGAGGCGCAGGTTGGAGATATCCGAGCCCACGGCGTCGGTGTGGCCTTCGATGAGGAAGGTTTCCGCCGGGTTGGTCCGGAGCAGTTGCAACATGGCATTGGCGACGCCGGAGAGGGCGCTCACCTGGTCGCGATTGATGGTCGCGGCGCCGGTGTCGAAGGTCAGGTTGCCGACTTCGAGGCGACGGACCGAGTCACGGACGCGAGCCGAACGCTTCACTTCGTCGATGGAATAGACGCGAGCGACCTGTTCGACCGGTGGCTGGGCGAAGAAGTTGCCAACTTCGTTTTCATCGGCATAGGAGGCGTCGAGGACGTAGTCGCGCACCGGGATATTGAGACGGAGCGGGGGAAGGTCCTGGCCCGGGTCACGCCAGACGAGCAGATCGTTGTCGTAACGATCGTCGAAGTAGGCGAGGACGATTTCCCGGCCATCCGGGGTGATGCGCGAACGGCGCAGGATATCGCCGTTGCGATTGCGCACGGTGATGACCTGGCTGCCGTCGGGACGTTCGACAACTTCGCGCACGCGACCGCCGGGGAGGTTTTCGTAGTAAACCTCGTCCTGCTGCGGATTGTAGAAGCGATCGGTATCCTGGCCGATGGAGTTGACCACGAGCTGGGTGCCGACCTGCAGGATCACCTGAGTGATGATGTCACCCGTGCTCGCAGGCTGAACCGGCACCTGCTCGACAACGGTGACGTTGTTCTGCTGGCCGATATTGTTCTGCGTATTGTTGGTCGTGTTGTTCGTCACGTTATTGGTGACGTTGGTGATGTTCGTGATGTTGTTGATGTAGTTGTTGACGACAGTCTGGTTGACGGTCGTGTTCTCGGTTGCCGTAACGGCGGTGCCGGCCTCGGCAGCGACCGGGGTGATCGGCGCGGCGGCGAAGGCACGCATTTCCTCGGACTGGGCTGCTGCGTCGGATTCCGGCGGCGGCGCGAGCGGGGCTTCGGCGACCGGCGGGGCGACTGGAGCCTGGCCATCGACAGCGGGCGCTTCGAGCTGAATGTCCTTGGCGCTGTCCAGCACCGGAGCAATCTGCTCTTGGGTAATGCCGGCCGGCAGGTCTTCAACGATTTCGGCCGGCTGGCCGTCGACGGTCACCGGGGTTTCGGCAGGCGCTGCGTTCGGATCCACAGCTGCGGGCTGTTCGACCGGCGTTTCGGTCGCTGGCTGCTCTGCGGGGACTGCAGGCTGTTCCACCGGCGCCGGTTCGATGGCCGGGATCGGCGCAAGCGTCAGGCCCAGCGGGGCAAGGCAGCTCTCGACGTCGGGCATGCCGGCATTGGAGCAAATGCTGTTGATTTCGGCCAGAGCCGCATCGATGCGGGCCTGGGCGGAAGCGTCGCCTGCGGCGAGTTCCGTAACGGCGGCATTGTAGGCATCAACCTGGGCGACGAGCGCCGAAGCAAGATCGGTCGGGGCCGGCTGCTGCTCTGCTGCGGGCGCGGCTTGCGGGGCGGGGGCCGATTCAGGTGCGGGGGTAGGCGCAGCTTCCTGAGCGGGCTGTTCCTCGACTGCCGGCGCGGGTTCTGCCTCGGGGGCGACCTGCATTTCGACAGGAGCCTCGGGCTGGGGCTCGGGAGCGGCCTCAACTGGCGCTGGCGCCTCGACAGGAGCCGGCTCGGGGGCGGATTCAACAGCGGCAGGTGCCTCAGCGGGAGCTGCTTCCACGGGGGCAGGTTCTTCGACCGGGGCCGGCTCTGGTGCGGGCTCAGGAGCTGCCTCGGGCGCTGGCTCGGCGGCCGGCGCGGGTTCCTCGGCCGGGGGAGCTACCTCTGCGGGCGCAGGCGCTTCTACAGCCGGCGCTTCGCCAGCGGGTTGAGCTGCGATACACTCTTCAAGCGTCTCGAAGCCCAGGTCGATACAGGCTTGTGGCAGTTCGGGGGCCGCGTCCTGAGCAAAGGCACTGCCTGGCGCCATGCTGAGAAGGGTGAGGCTTGTGCCGGCGAAGAGCCAGTTTCTGAGGCGCATTGTTCTTCTTCCTTTATGTCGAGTGACATTTGAGACAAGCATCGCGGCGCCATCCTGAACACAGTCTGAATGGTTGGACGAGCCCTTTACGTGATGCTGTGCCCCCGCAAAGCCCGCAACGCCTGGATTTGGCGTTGGTTCCCCCGGGCTGACGGCATGAGGTTGAGCGAGCGAACATGGCACCAGTGGGGCAAAGTGGACGGTTTGGGTTGGTCATGCGCTGGTTCCACAGGCGAGGGCATGCTAGGCCCAAACCATGCAGCAGGCCGTCCACAGCATCAGCATTTCCACAAGAGGGCAGGGACTTTACGAGTTCACCGATGTACTGGACCGGTTCGTCGCAGAATCAGGGATTGCCACAGGACTGGTGACGGTCTTCGTGCGCCACACATCATGCTCGCTGCTGATCCAGGAAAATGCCGATCCGGATGTGCAGACCGACCTTCTCGGCTTTTTCCGGCGTCTGGCACCGGAGGGCATGGACTGGCTGGTGCACACCACCGAAGGCCCGGATGACATGCCGGCGCATATCAGGTCGGCCCTGACCCAAACCTCTATTTCCATACCTGTCGTGGATGAGCAAACGGTGTTGGGGACCTGGCAGGGCATCTATCTTTTCGAGCACCGCCGCCGTCCGCATCAGCGGAGCGTGGTGCTGCATATCATCGGGGAATGAACATGGATTGGGCTGTCATCATCGGCTATTGGCCGTTTGTGCTCGGCATGCTGGCCACGGGAGTCGTTTCAGGCGTGGCGGCGGGATTGCTGGGTATTGGCGGCGGGGCCGTCATTGTGCCGGCGCTGAGCACTGCGCTGCTTTGGATGGGCTTTGATTCCGACGTGGTGCAGCATGTGGCCGTGGGGACGTCGCTCGCCATCATCATTCCCACCGGGATCATGAGCGCGCGGGCGCACCATAAGCGTGGGGCGCTTGATATCGAGGTGTTCAAGCTCTGGGCACCGTTCATCGTGGCGGGCACTTTCATAGGCGGGCTGATGGCTGGCTGGTATTCGGGCGACGTGCTGCGCATCGTTTTCGCCGTCATGGCCTTTGTCATTGCGGCCAATATCGTCTTCTCGTTCCAGACCAAGCTCATGGGGCACCTGCACGGCTCGAAGCCCACGCATCGGGCTGCGGCGTTCGTGGTTGGCTATCTCTCGTCGTTGATGGGGATCGGTGGCGGGTCGCTGACCGTGCCGACGCTGGTGGCCTTCGGCCATACCATGCACAAGGCAGTGGGGACATCAGCGGCCATCGGCGTGGCGATTGCCCTCTCGGGTACGCTGGGCTTTCTTATCTCGGGCTGGGGCGTAAGCGACCTGCCGCCGCTGAGCGTGGGCTATATCAATATTGTCGCGCTGGTGCTGGTTGGCGCAATGGCAGCGGTCTGCGCGCCGCTGGGTGCAGCGCTGGCGCATAAGCTGGACCAGAAGACGCTCAAATACGTCTTCGCCGCCTTCCTCGTGGCCGTGGGCCTCAACATGCTCTGGAAAGTGCTGGCGGGCTAAGCCGCCGGAAAGGGCAGGTGGGGGCGGGTGACTACGGTGGTCCGCCCCCACCGTCCAAGCCCCCCTCAACAGGGGGAACCCGGAAATCTGGATGCCACCTACCTCGGAAAGGCCTGAACCGATGGCTCCGGTTCAGGTGGCAGGTGTGCCATGAAGGTGGCCGGTTCAAGGCCACCGGCGTGAATTAGTTTGCTTTAGTGTCCAGTTCCCACTGAACATTGACGCCGATCTCGAAGGTCATCTCGCCCGCTTCCACCGGAACGGCCGAGGCAGCTACATCAGCGCGGGCATACATCGGCATGGGGATCGGACTGTTGATGTTCTGGCTTTCCGAGATGGCTTCGAGCTCGCCCAGCGTCGCATTGGCGGCGGTGGCGTAGAGTTCGGCCTTGCTGCGGGCATCGGCAAAGGCGGCCTTGCGGGCTTCATTGTAAAGCTCGGTCGGATCGGTCACCGAGAAGCTGACACCATTGATGGTGTTGGCGCCGACATTCACCGACTTGTCGAGGATGCCGCCGAGTTCTTCGAGATCGCGGACGGCAACGGTGACGGTATTGGACACCTGGTAACCGTTGATCTTGGGCGGCAGAGAATAGCCGTTTTCGTCGCGGGCATCGGAATAGACATAGTTGGGATTGACCGAGAAGCCCGAGGTCTGGATGTCGCGCGCTTCGATGCCGGCTTCCTTGAGGGCGGCGATGAGCTCGGCCATCGCGGCGGTGTTGGCATCGAGTGCTTCGCGGGCAGTGGCGCCCTGGGTGGTTACACCCGAATTGATCAGCGCCATATCCGGCGCAGCCCGGACTTCGCCGCGGCCTTCAATGGTGATCGTACCGGCAAAAGCGGGGACGGCGGCAGCAAGAAGGGCGAGGGGGGCGAGGGCAATCGCGAGACGCATGGCAAACTCCGTATGTGTGTTTGGTGAGGCAATTCATTCCTCAGCCAATGCGTCAGTATTGGGGCGCACATGAACGCCAGTTGAACGAGCCGTTTATGTTTCTGTGGATGTTGGGAAATCGTCGGAATTGGCTGGGATTCTCGGAAGACAAAAAGATTGGGCGCCAAGGGCTCTTGGCATTGGCAATAAGTATGACTATTTAGATGGCGGGCTTGCGCCGTGCGGTTCCGCTGGGGTAGTCACAGCTAACATTTTAGTTGGGGGAGCCAGCATGAGCGCGAACGTCATTCCCGAGGGCATTCTAATTGGCCGCGCCCGCGTGCCGGGCCATTCCGAGCCGCGCATCGTGACGGTGCGCGACGGAAAGCTCGTCGACATCACGGCCAAGGGTTTTGCGACCGTGCGCGACATCGCCGAAAGCGGCAAGGCCGCGGCGCATGTGAAGGCTGCCGCAGGCGTGGTGCTTGGCGATGCGGCAGCGGTGGTTGCCAATTCCGTCGCTGGTCAGACCAGTGAAAATTTGCCCGTTCTCCTGTCTCCCATCGATCTGCAGGCCATCAAGGCCTCCGGCGTGACCTTTGTGGTTTCGCTGCTCGAGAGAGTAATCGAAGAACAAGCCCGCGGGGATAAGTCTCGTGCGGATGCGCTCAGGAATGAAATTCTGGAGCTGATCGGCACCGATCTTTCCCAGCTCGTGCCGGGTTCCGAGCCGGCGATGAAGGTCAAGGCGGCGCTGATCGAAAAGGGCGTCTGGAGTCAGTATCTCGAAGTCGGGATCGGGCCGGACGCGGAAATCTTCACCAAGAGCCAGGTGATGAGCTCGGTGGGCTATGGCGCGGAAGTCGGGCTGCATCCGATTTCGAGCTGGAACAATCCCGAGCCGGAAGTGGCGCTGCTGGTGACCAGCAAGGGCGAAATTATCGGCGCGACGCTGGGCAATGACGTCAATCTGCGCGACGTGGAAGGCCGCTCTGCGCTTCTCTTGGGCAAGGCCAAGGACAACAATGCCTCGGCTTCGCTGGGGCCGTTTGTCCGCCTGTTTGACGGCGACTTCACGCTCAACACGATCAAGAATTCCGAGATTGCGCTGCGCGTTGAAGGGACTGATGGCTTCGTTCTCGAAGGCGCTTCCAACATGGCGCAGATTTCGCGCACGCCGGAATCGCTGGTTGCCGCGACCATTGGCGGGCATCACCAATATCCCGATGGGCTCGTGCTCTATCTCGGCACCATGTTCGCGCCGGTGAAGGATCGCGACGGCGCCGGCAAGGGTTTTACCCACAAGCTCGGCGACACTGTCTCCATTTCGACGCCGTCGCTCGGTACGCTGACCAATACCGTCAATCTCTCGACCAAATGTCCGCCCTGGACCTATGGCTCGAGCCACCTGCTGCGGGATCTTGCCCGCGCCGACCTCCTTTAGCCCTGCTGACCTCCTCCCCACGGGCGATGCACGACATTTCTGAAAGGCTTTCCACATGAGCGAATTGCACAAGAACCTGATCAACGGCGAATGGGTCGGCGCCGACGGCGTTGAGAACATCAACCCGTCCAACCTCAACGAAGTGGTCGGCGTCTATGCCCGCGCCACGGTTGAAGAAACCAAGCAGGCTATTGCCGCCGCCAAGGCCGCGTTCCCGGCCTGGTCGCGTTCGGGCATCCTTGAGCGCCACGCCATCCTGCGAAAGACCGCCGATGAAATCCTCGCCCGCAAGCAGGAACTGGGCGAGCTGCTGAGCCGCGAAGAGGGCAAGACGCTGCCGGAAGGCATCGGCGAAGTGACCCGCGCAGGCCAGATCTTTGATTTCTTTGCCGGTGAAGTGCTGCGCCTTTCGGGCGAAGTGCTGCCGTCGGTTCGTCCGGGCGTTGGCGTTGAAATCACCCGCGAGCCGCTGGGTGTTATCGGCATCATCACGCCGTGGAATTTCCCGATCGCCATTCCGTCCTGGAAGATTGCTCCGGCGCTGGCCTATGGCAATACCGTGGTGATCAAGCCGGCCGATCTCGTGCCGGGTTCGACCTGGGCGATCGTTGATATTCTGGTGCGCGCGGGCCTGCCCAAGGGCGTTCTTAATCTTGTCATGGGCAAGGGTTCGGTTGTTGGCCAGACCATGCTCGACAGCAAGGATGTCAATGCCATCTCGTTCACCGGTTCCGTAGGTACGGGCAAGCGTGTTGCGGCCGCTTCGATCGAGCACAACCGCAAGTTTCAGCTCGAAATGGGCGGCAAGAACCCGACCATCGTGCTCGATGATGCCGATCTCAAGGTTGCCGTTGAAACCGTTGCGCAGTCGGCGTTCTTCTCGACCGGCCAGCGCTGCACCGCCGCCTCGCGCGTGATCGTCACGGAAGGCATTCATGATGCATTCGTGGAGGCCCTGGCCGAGCGCACCCGCAATCTGCGCGTTGGCGATGCTCTTGATAAGAATACGGAAATCGGACCGGTGGTCGATCCTAGCCAGCTCAAGCAGGATACGGATTACATTGAGATCGGCAAGGGCGAAGGCGCCAAGCTGGTGGCCGGTGGCGAGCGCGTGAAGGGGGCGACGGAAGGCTACTTCCTGCAGCCGACGCTGTTCACCGAAGCGACCAATTCCATGCGTATCGCCCGCGAAGAAATCTTTGGGCCGGTCGCAGCGGTGATCAAGGTGAAGGATTATGAAGAGGCACTAGCCACTTCCAACGACACGGAATTCGGCCTGTCCGCGGGGATCGTGACGACCTCGCTGAAGTATGCGACGCACTTCAAGCGCAATTCGGAAGCTGGCATGGTGATGGTCAATGTGCCGACCGCCGGCGTTGATTTCCACGTGCCGTTTGGTGGCCGCAAGGGCTCTTCCTATGGCCCGCGCGAGCAGGGTCGTTATGCCTCGGAGTTCTTCACCATCGTGAAGACGGCTTACACCGCTGCCGGCTAAGCCGAGGCGAATATCGATTTAGCAACGGGGCCCACTGGGCCCCGTTTTCGTTAGCAGACTGCTAGCGTTGACGCTGTGTGAGCCACATCCCGGCGAGGATCAGGACAACGCCAAGGGCGGCGGCCCAGATGGTCACGGGGGCGCCGCGCAAAAGATCAAAAATCACGCCAAAAACCATCTGGCCGGCGATGACCAGCAGCGTCGAATTGACAGCGCCGATGCGGGTGATGAGCCACGAGCCGGCGGCGACGAAAACGACGCCAATGGCGCCGCCGGTGTAAATCCACCAAGGCATTTCGGTGATATTGGCAGGGATGAGGCCGCCGATGACGAGGCCGACGACGGTGAGGAAGGCGAAGCCGACGAAGTGGTTCCAGAAGGACGAGATGAGCGGCGTCGTCGACATCGAGAGCCGGCCATTGACCTGGCGGCTGAGGATGACGAGGAGGCCGGCGGCGAAGGCGGCAAGAATGGGGATGATCATGCGGCGCCGAGCCCGAAGAGGATGATGAGGAGACTGCCGGCGGCGATGAGGATGACGGCGCCGGCATCGCGCAGGTCAAGCTTGCGCTTGGGCAGGCCGAGAAGGCCCCAGAAATCGGCGGCGAGGCTGAGGACGACCTGGCCGGCGAGGCCAAGGGCGAGGGTGCCGGCGAGGGCAAGGGGGGAGTTCACCGAAGTCGAGGTGAGCATGACCGTAACCGCGCCGAGGAGGCCGCCGGTATAGGCCCAGAGCGGCGCCTTGCCGATCTTGGCGGTCGCTTCAGCGGAGGCGGCGCGCTGGCCGCGCCACACGGCGGCGAGGAAGATGATGGCGACCACGGTGCCGGTGCCATGGGCGAGCCAGGAGGAGAACATGGCGCCGCCGAAGCGGCCGGCTTCGCCATTGACGAAAATCGCAAGGGTGAGAATGCCGCCGCTGGCAAAGGCCGCGAGCAGGTGCAGCGGGTTGGTCCGCTGGGTTGGGGGTGAGGTCATGGTTCGATTCTAGCAGGAGAGGGTGGTGCCACTCTATTCGGTGTTGGATGGGCGGCAAGTGGGGGTGTTTGAGCGCGGGGCTCCACCCCCTCCCATCCTCCCCCATCAAGGGGGAGGTGTTGCATCGAGTTGCGCCTTGGCGATGTGCCGCCGACGTCCTTGTTCGACAGGCACAGGGTGAAATCTATTCATGGCGGGGCGGTCTTGTGCCCTTGCCACCTGACGTTGACTCGCCCATGACAGGGGCAGGAGTTGAATCATCATGGCCGAGCGCACATCCATCACGGCGCCATTCCGTCACGAGACTTTTCGGACACTGTGGCTGGCGACCTTGTTCTCCAATCTCGGGGGATTGGTACAGGCGGTTGGCGCGGGCTGGATGATGACGACGCTGACCACGTCGCACAATATGGTGGCGCTGGTGCAGGCCTCTAACACCCTGCCTATCATGGTATTTTCGATTGCCGCTGGCGCACTGGCGGACAATTTCGACCGGCGCAGCGTGATGCTGGTCGCGCAGAGTGGCATGGCCGTGGTGTCGCTGTTGCTCGCCGTGACGGCCTGGTTTGGGTTGCTCAATCCCTGGCTGTTGCTGATGTTTACCTTTCTCATCGGCTGCGGGACGGCGCTGTTCAATCCGTCCTGGCAGGCGTCGATGGGCGATATCGTGCCGCGCGAGGACCTGCCGGGTGCGGTGACGCTCAATGCCATGGGTTTTAATATGATGCGCAGCGTCGGTCCGGCGGTGGGTGGCATGATCGTCGCCTTTGCCGGGGCGAGCGCGGCTTTTGCGGTCAATGCCGTGTCCTACCTGGCGCTGATCGGGGCGCTGTGGCGCTGGAAACCACAAAGGGTCAAGGCGCGGTTGCCGCGCGAGCACCTGGGAAGCGCCATGTGGGCGGGCGTGCGCTATGTGTCGCTGTCGCCGAACCTGCTTTCGGTGCTGTTTCGCGGCTTTCTCTTCGGTTTTGCCGCCATTGTCATCATGGCGCTGCTGCCTTCGGTGGCGGAGGAATATGTGGGCGGTGGGGCGCTGGTCTATGGCACGCTGCTGGGGTGTTTTGGGCTCGGGGCTATTGCCGGGGCTGTGGTCAATGGACGGGTGCGGCAGCTCTTTTCCAATGAGGTGATCGTCCGCATCGCCTGCCTTGGCTTTGCGCTGAGCTGTCTGGGGCTGGCATTCAGCCGCGATCCGATCCTCAGCCATTTTGTGCTGCTGCCGGCGGGCGCCTGCTGGGTGCTGTCGCTCTCGCTGTTCAATGTGTCGATCCAGCTTTCTGCGCCGCGCTGGGTAGTGGGGCGGGCGCTGTCGCTCTATCAGACGGCGACCTTTGGCGGCATGGCCGGGGGCAGCTGGGTCTGGGGTCTGACGGCTGATGCGGCCGATCCGCAATGGGCGCTGGTGCTGGCGGCGGGCGTGCTGGTGCTTTGTCTCGTGGTGGGGTTGAGACTGCCGCTGCCGCAGTTCAACGAGCGCGATCTCAATCCGCTCGATACGTTCAACGAGCCGCTGCTGAAACTCGATCTAATGCCGCGCAGCGGGCCGATCATGATCATGATCGACTACCAGATCGCGCAGGAGGATATTCCGCGCTTCCTGGCACTGATGAGCGAGCGGCGACGTATCCGCATTCGCGATGGTGCACGGCAATGGGGCCTGCTGCGCGACCTCGAAAAGCCCTATATCTGGGTGGAGAGCTATCATGTTCCGACTTGGGTCGACTATGTCCGGCACAATCTGCGGCGCACCAAGGCGGATGCCGATAATACCGAGCAGTTGCGGGCGCTGCATCGAGGGCCAGGCCTGCCCGAGGTGCATCGGATGATCGAGCGGCAGACGGTGCCGCTCGATGATACGACGCCGCTGCGCGACAGTCCGGAGGTATAGCGTCATGGTTGCGGTTTTCGTCGATGCCGATGCCTGTCCGGTGAAGGACGAGGCGGCGCGGGTGGCCGAGCGGCATGGGCTGGTGATCACCTATGTCGCCAATTTCGGGCTTCGGCCGTCTCGCGATCCCATGGTGCGCAATGTGATGGTGCCGCAGGGTGCGGATGCAGCCGATGACTGGATCGTCGATAATTCGGCGCCGGGGGATGTGGTGGTGACGGCGGATATCCCGCTGGCGAGCCGTATTCTTGCCAAGGGCGGGGCGGCGATTGGGCCGACGGGAAAGCTCTTTACGACCGATTCAATCGGCATGGCGCTGGCCATGCGGGACCTGAACCAGCATCTTCGCGAGACCGGCGAGAGCCGGGGGTTCAATGCGGCGTTTTCGGCAAAGGACCGCTCTAACTTCCTGCAGCAGTTCGATGCATTGGTGCAGCGGGCAAAGCGCGTTTGAGCGGGACCAGACGGGCGCTTGGCGCACGCGCCTTGACTTTGGCGCATTTGACGTAGACTATTGGAGAATACGTTTTCTGCCCCCGTTGGCGAACTGACCCTGCCGGCCTATCCGGTTGCTTGGCTTTCCTTCCGAACTGCAAACGTTAATAGGCTTCTGTAGCATGTTGCTGCAGGGGAACCGCTCGCTTGCACCGCTTCGAGCCAATTCATGAGGACGCCAATGATCAACGGCACCGTGAAATTTTTCAATTCGACCAAGGGCTTCGGCTTTATCTCGCCCGATGGCGGCGGCAAGGATGCCTTCGTCCACATTTCTGCGCTGGAACGTGCTGGTATTTCCAGCCTCGCAGACGGCCAGAAGGTGACCTTCGACCTCGAAAAGGGTCGTGACGGTCGTGAATCCGCAATCAACGTGCAACTCGCCTAAGAGGCGTATCGCGATCTCCTGGAGGTCGCGACGTCTACCAGGCCCTGCTGTGCGGCGTTTTCAAACCGGAAAGCGGTTCGCCTCTTTCTGAAAACGCTAGTGTTTGAGTTTGGTCGGGGCGGTTGCGCCCCGGTTTCCAAAGGAGCGCTCGATGTCTCACCTCTATAAAGTCGGCCAGATGCTCGACCTGCGCTCCGCCCCGCGTCACAGCAACCGGCCAGCAGGCCCTTGCGAAGTGATCTCCTGTCTCCCACATGAGATTGGCCCGGTGCTTTACCGGGTAAAGTCTCGCGGTGAGACCAATGAACGCGTTGTCGAAGAGGGCGATCTTTCGCCTAGCGACGCGTCCAGATCGGCTCGCATAGAAGGCGCCAGCGTCTTCAGCATTGCCGTAAACAAGCGCTAGACGCCAGCCAACGGCTGATATCGATAATTCAGCTGGTTCCGGATTTCGCCGGACTAGGTGTGCTCTTGCTTGAGAGCGCGGCGCATGGCGCCGTTGCCGGCAATGTCACGCGGCTGAGACAATCACCACGCAATATTGCGAAAGTGAATCAGAAGGCAGTGCGAAGAGCGCTGCGCAAAACCGGCTATTCGCCGGCAGAAAGACTAGAATGAATACGCATATACTCAGTAGCCCGAGCGAATTGTTCCTCGGCAGCGACGTGGCAACGGCGCTGGCACAGGGGGCGCGGCGCTTTTCGTCGGCCGCCAAGGCGGTGCGCTTCGCCATGGAACAGGCGGCGCCCGTGAGCCTTCGCGGCGCGATGCTCAAGATCGATGGCCAGACACTCGGCCCGGATCAGATCCGGTCCCTCCATCGACAGATGGAAATCATCGGCCAGGCGCGCGGAACGCGCCAATGAAAACGCCGGCCATGAGGCCGGCGCTTTTTTATTCCGAACTGGCATCCAGTTTCGGAGGCAGGTCTTAGTCCTGCGAACGCGGAGCCGAGCCGCCGGAGCGACCGCCGAAGCTGCCTGCGGGGCGCTTGGGAGCCGCGATCAGACCTTCGCGAATGGCCTGCTTGCGCGCAGCCTTGCGATTGCGGCGAATGGCTTCGGCCTTGCGGCGGACACGTTCTTCCGAGGGCTTCTCGAAATACTTGCGGAGCTTCATCTCGCGGAAGACGCCTTCGCGCTGAAGACGCTTCTTGAGAACGCGGAGGGCTTGGTCGACGTTGTTGTCGCGTACCTGTACCTGCAAAAAATTTCCTAACTTGGTGTGCGCCTTCTCCATCAAAGGCAGGCGGAGTCGATCTGTGATCGGTGCCCTTCGTTATCAGGCCCGATCCGCGATGCCAACCCGTGAAGTGGGGTTGTGATGGTCTATCAGGCGGCGCGGCTGCCCAGAGCTTCAGTGACGGCGATTTCGGCCATGGCCAGCGCGGCATTCCTGGTCTTGGCGGCGGCGATGAAGCGGCCGTTGTGGCAGAAGGTGGCGCCTTCGACGCCGCTCGCCACTTCCAGATCGTGATTGGTGAGCCCGGCCCAGGCGGCGGGCAGGTCGGCGCGCAGCTCGAAGCCGTCTTCGCTGCGACGGATGCCGGTGAGGCACCAATCCTTGTCGCGCGGATGGACGACGAAAAGCAGGTGATCGGCGCCGGCCTTCACGACGGCGGCGCGGAAGGGCATGCCCATGGGCAGTTCAAGCACGCGACCGGAGCCGGTTGCCTCGATGGCCTTCGTGACCAGGGCTTCGGCGCGGAGTTTTGCGGCGCTACGCGCCACACCGGCTTCGACGAAGCTGCGCGCCACGACAAGGGCTTTCTGGAACGCCTGATTGTCGGCATCGCCATCGCGATCATCGAAATCGGGCTTCAGGGTTTCCAGGAGAGAGGAGAGAGACAGGCTTGCCAGGGGGCCAGATGGGCTGATGGCGCCATTGTCGACGAGGTCGATGGGGAGCACCAGGTTGCCATCGACGGAAGCGTGGACGCTCTCGATGTGTTCGGCAGGAACATTGAACGAGGCGATGTAGTCGCGGCCAAAATGCTTCCAGACGAGGCCAAAGGAACTATAGGGCTGGCCGTCGTCGCGTAGCGGGGCGCCGCGCTGGTGGTGGTCGAAAATCCGGAGGTCGGCATCATAGGCGCCGCCGACATCGTAGATGATACGATCGGGGGCAGGGGTAATCCATTCCGGGGCGCGGCTGCGCACGATCTCGGCATTTGGGAAGAGCCGGGTCAGGATGACGCTCGACAGCAGTTCATCGGCATGAAATCCACCGGAGTGGGTGACGAGGAATGCTGGTGTCATCTCTGGGGCGGTCCTGCAATTTTAATCGGGCGTCACGACCCCACGCGGTCCCGACAACCCTTGCTATCCTGCTTCGGCTGCCCGATGCAATGTTATCGTTAAGAAAGCGTTAAGATATGCTTCTGGCATTGTCCCTGGCGGCGGTTTGCGACGGTGGGACGACAAAGCCATAAGCATCCCATTAACCCGGCATCTTTATGTCTCCGCCGCAAGCAGCAGGCGTGCAGGCCCGCAGCGCGGTCAATTGCGACAGGCAAACGTCATCCACGGGAGGGTAGATGATCAGTCTCAGCTGGGTGACGACTGGGGGCTTTGCCATTCTGGCAATGCTCTGCGTCAGTGTTTTCTTTGGTATGCGGCGGCTGACGTCCCTCGCCTGGCTGACGGTCACGGCGGTGGTCGCCACGGTGCAGACGGCCTTTCTTGCCGACGCGCATGAAATGGTGCTGAGCTCGATTGCCGTCACCGTATTGAGCCCGCTCGCCTATATCTGTTTCGGCCAATCCATTCGCGCGGCGCTGGGGCAGGACGAGCAGAACCGTGCGCTCTATGTGACCGTGGCGCTGCTCACGGTGCTTGGGATCGGTCTCAAGCTCGCGGATGTGCCCTTTGTGCTGCGGACGCCGGTTTTCCAGTTTGCCTGTGCGCTGGCGCTGTTCGACAGCCTGCAGCGGCTGATGAATTTTCGCGAGCGCCGGGTGGTGGAGAATGTCCTGCTGGCGGTCGTCGGCTGCGTGACTGCCATTTTTGTGCTGCGGGGCGTGGCCTATCCGCTGATTTTTCCGGCCGACATGGCCTATGGCGTGCTGCGCGCCAGCATGCTCGAACGCGCGACACTATTGTTTTCGGCGGTGTTTTCGGTGCTGGCCATGTTTCTGTTGCTGGCGCGGATCATCAATGGCGTGATCGTCAACTATCGGCGGCGGTCCGAATGCGACAGCCTGACGGGACTGTTGAACCACCAGGCCTTTCACCAATTGGGCGGTGTGGTCAGCAAGGTTGGGGGCAGTGTGGTCTTTTGCGATATCGACCACTTCAAAACGATCAATGACCGGTTCGGGCACCTCGCCGGAGACAAGGCGCTTTGCGCTTTTGCCGATCTTTTGCGGGCCAGCGGCTATCAGGCCGGGCGGGTCGGGGGCGAGGAATTCGCGGTGATCGTGCCGGGGCTTTCGGGACAGGCCGCCATGATCGAGGCGGATCGGGTGCGCAAGAAATTCAAGGATCTGCGCCATGCCGGCATGCCGCCGGAATGGTGGATCAGCGCCAGCTTTGGCGTTGCCGAATATGGTGCCGGCCAGGCGCCGCAAAGCGCCTTTGGGCGGGCGGATGCGGCCCTTTACCGAGCCAAGACGGCGGGCCGCAATCGCGTGGCGATATCAGAGGTCCCGGCGGAGGCCGAGACCGAAGCGGCGTGAGCCGTCAGGCTGGCTGGCCGAAGCGTTCGTCGAAGGCGTAGCCGGCGCCGCGCACGGTGCGGATCGGGTCGTTTTCGCGGCCACGATTGATGGCGCGGCGGAGGCGGCCGATATGGACGTCGACGGTGCGTTCGTCGACATAGACGTCATTGCCCCAGACGCCGTCGAGAAGCTGCTCGCGCGAATAGACGCGGCCCGGGTGGCGCATGAGATATTCGAGCAGGCGATATTCGGTTGGGCCGAGATGCACGTCGCGGGTGGAGCGACGCACGCGGTGCGTGGTGCGGTCTAGCTCGAGATCGCCGACCTTGAGGGCTGCGGTCACGAGGTTCGGATTGGCGCGGCGGAGGAGGGCGTGGATGCGTGCGACCAGCTCGGGAACCGAGAAGGGTTTTACCACGTAGTCGTCGGCACCTGTGGACAGACCGCGGACGCGTTCTTCTTCTTCACCGCGGGCGGTGAGCATGATGACCGGGATGCGCGAAGTTTCTTCGCGGGCGCGGAGGCGGCGGCACAGTTCGATGCCGGAGATTTCGGGCAGCATCCAATCGAGCAGGATCAGATCGGGCAGCTTTTCGGCAATGGCGTGCTGGGCTTCGTCGCCGGTTTCAGCGGTGACGACGCGAAAACCCTCGGCTTCGAGGTTGTAGCGCAGCAGAATGGCGATATCGCCCTCGTCTTCGACAACGAGAATGGTCGCGGGCATAGGCGTGCTCCATCGATCGGCAGCCGCATGCTGCCGTCATTCGTTCTGTTTTGTCACCACCCTCTTCAGCTGCCCCCACGAAGGAGGCGGTGACTCGTTTGGGATAGTCCTCGGCCGTCAGGCCTTGATCTGGGTGCGATGCAGTTCCTGCACATCAGCGGTGAGCTGCTTGCCAGTCTGCAGGTAATAGGCGCGTTCGGCGATGTTGGTCGCGTGGTCGCCGATGCGTTCGAGGTTCTTGGCGCAGAACAAGAGATGCGTGCAGGTGGTGATGTTGCGCGGATCTTCCAGCATATAGGTCAGGAGTTCACGGAAGAGCGAGGTGTACATGGCGTCGACTTCGTCGTCGCGGTTGCACACTTCCACCGAGGCCGCGGCGTCGCGATTGGCATAGGCGTCGAGGGCGTCCTTGACCTGACGCAGCACAAGGGCGGTCATGTTCTTGACGCCATTGTAGAAGGTCGGCTGCAGGTTGATGCCTTCGAGCTTGAGCGAACGGCGGGCCAACTGCTTGGCCATGTCGCCGACGCGCTCGAGGTCGTTGGCGACGTGGATGGCAGTGACGATCGAGCGCAGGTCGCTGGCCATGGGCTGGCGACGGGCGATGATCGACACGCACATGTCATCGATCCGGCGCTGCATGTCGTCGATGCGCTGGTCGGCGATGATGGTGAGGTCGGCCAGCTCACGGTCGAGCTTGAGAAGGGCCTTGGTGCCGTTCTCGATGGCGACTTCAACCTGGCCCCCCATTTCGGCGATAGCCTGGGCGAGGGTGTTGAGCTCGTCGGTGAAGGACGAGACGATATGGTCGGATGCGGTATTGGGCATGATGTTGGTTCCTCGTTCCGCGATCAGCCGATGCGGCCCATGATGTAGTCCTGGGTCTGCTTGTTCACCGGATTGGTGAAGATGTCCTCGGTCGGGCCCTGTTCGATCAGGTTGCCGAGGTGGAAGAAGGCGGTGCGCTGGGAAACGCGAGCGGCCTGCTGCATCGAGTGGGTCACGATGACGATGGTGTAGTTTTCGCGCAATTCGTCGATCAGCTCTTCGATGACGGCGGTCGCGATCGGGTCGAGGGCCGAGCAGGGCTCATCCATGAGGATAACTTCCGGGCCGACGGCGATGGCGCGGGCAATGCAGAGGCGCTGCTGCTGGCCACCGGAAAGACCGGTACCGGGCTCCTGCAGACGATCCTTCACTTCTTCGAAGAGACCGGCCTTGCGCAGGGACGACACGACGATCTCATCGAGGTCGGCCTTGTTGCGAGCCAGGCCATGGATGCGGGGGCCGTAGGCGACGTTGTCGTAAATGGACTTGGGGAACGGATTGGGCTTCTGGAAGACCATGCCGATGCGGGCGCGCAGTTCGACCACGTCAAGCGCCGGGGCGTAGATGTCTTCGCCGTCGAGCTTGATCGTGCCGCCAACCTTGGCGCCTTCGATGGTGTCGTTCATGCGGTTGATGCAGCGCAGGAACGTCGACTTGCCGCAGCCCGAGGGTCCGATGAAAGCGGTGACGGCGCGATCGGGGATGTCGATCGAGATGCCGTGCAGGGCCTGCTTGGCGCCGTAGTGAACGGTCACGTCGCGAGCGGTGAGGCGGATGGGGCGTTCGAGCACATCAGTCGGGTTCATGGCGGAGTCCACGTTCAGGGAAGTCTTCTTAACCTTGCCGGCAAGCATATCCATTTGGCTCATCCTTAAGCACGCTTTTCAAGGCGCGAGCGGAGATAGATCGCCACGCCGTTCAGCAGGATCATGACCGCCAGCAGCACCATGATGGCGGCAGCCGTGCGGGGTTCGAAGAAGTTGCGGTTTTCGTTGCCCTGCCAGAGGTAGATCTGGACAGGGAGAGCGGCGGCCTGGTCGAGCGGGGTCGCAGGGACCGAGGCGACGAAGGCCTTCATGCCGATCAGCAGGAGCGGAGCGGTTTCGCCCAGAGCGTGGGCGACGCCGAGAATGGTGGCCGTGAGGATCGACGGGAAGGTCACCGGCAGCACGTGGTGGAACACCATCTGGGTCTTGGATGCGCCCATGCCGAGGGCCGCCTGGCGCAGGGCCGGGGAGACGCCCATCAGCGCGCCACGGGTGGCGATGATGATGGTGGGCAGGGTCATCAGGGTCAGCACCAGACCACCGACCAGCGGAGCCGAGATCGGCAGGTGGAACCAGTTGATGAACACAGCGGCGCCGAGGAGACCGAAAACGATCGAGGGGACGGCGGCGAGGTTGTTGATGTTGACTTCGATGAGGTCGGTCAGACGCGACTTCGGCGCGAACTCTTCGAGGTAGATGGCGGCGGCAACACCGATCGGAACGGCCAGGACGACCACGATCAGCATCATCCACAGCGTGCCGACGAAGGCACCGAGCAGACCTGCCGAGGCAGGGGCGGCACGGCTATCGACATTGGTGAAGATCGACCAGGCGAAACCATTCGAGATGGTGCCGTTCTCGACGAAGATGTCGATCAGCTGGCGGGCCGGCGGCGACAACTGCTGCTGGGCATCGCCGAGGTCACGGTTGATATTGCCCTTGATCCAGTTGGCGGCATTGGCCGAGGCGAGCACATCGACTTCCACGGTCTGGCCGAGGAGCGAGGGATCACGCACGAACATTTCGCGGATCTGGTGACGGGCGTTGGTTTCCGGGATCGACTGGATCTGACGGCTGTCGATCTCGAAACCTTCCGGAGCGGCCTTGCGGAGCGAAGCCTCAACGATGGTGTTCCAGTTCAGCAGGGCCAGATCGCGCTGCCACTTGAGGCTGGCAGCGGTGTATTCGGCGTCCGAAGCAAAATCGCCGCGTGCCGGAGCCGGACCAACGTCGATCACTTCGGCATCGAAGGTCACCGAGAGGTGGACGTTCGACTGGACGAAGGCCGGGATGCCCTTGCGGAACACGTCTGCAAAGAGCAGCGCCACGAAGCCAAGGGCGATGGCGATGGCTGCAATGCCGAGCCCGCGGAAGATCTGCTCATTGAGGTGACGGCGACGAAGGCCGGCGCGAATGAGGGCAGTACGTTCGGACGAGGACTTGTCGGGGGAAGTCTGAATGTCGGTAGCCATTTTATTCGTACTGCTCCCGGAAGCGGCGGACGATGTAGAGGGCGAAGATATTGAGGCAGAGGGTCACGACGAAGAGCGTCAGACCGAGTGCGAAGCCAACGAGCGACTGGGGACCGGTGAAATCGGTATCGCCGGTGAGCTGGTTGACGATGGAAACGGTGATGGTCGAAACCGGCTCGAACGGGCTGCCACGCAGGATCGGCGCGTTACCGGCGGCGAGAACCACGATCATGGTTTCGCCGATGGCGCGGCTGACGGCGAGGAGGAAGGCGCCGACGATACCGGGGAGGGCGGCTGGCAGCAGCACATTGCGGATCGTCTCGGACTGGGTGGCGCCAAGGCCGTAAGCACCGTCGCGCAGGGTGCGCGGCACCTGGTTCATGATGTCATCGGAGAGCGACGACACGAACGGGATGATCATGATGCCCATGACGATACCGGCGGTCAGGGCCGAGGTGGCGCTGATCTGAAGGCCGATGGCATTGCCGAAATCGCGGAGGAAGGGGCCAACCGTGACGAGGGCGAAGAAGCCGAAGACGATCGTCGGGATACCAGCGAGGATTTCGATGAGCGGCTTGGCGACAGCGCGGAACGACTTGGGGGCGTACTGGCTGAGATAGATGGCCGACAGGAGGCCAACCGGGACAGCGACGATCATGGCGATGGCCGTGATCATCAGCGTGCCGGAGAGCAGCGGCAGGAGGCCATAAGAGCCGTGATTGTCGCCGCCGGCATTGTTCGGAGCCCAGACGGTGCCAAAGAAGAAGTCGATCGGGTTGATGAAGGTAAAGAAGCGCAGCGCTTCGGTGACCAGCGAGGCCACGATGCCGACGGTGGTCAGAATGGCGACGGCGGAACAGGCGAGCAACAGGACATTGACGACGCGCTCGACCGAGTTGCGGGCCCGGAGGCGGGCATTGATCTGGGAGCGGGCGTAGAAGAGGCCGGCGCCGCCAGCGACCACTGCGAGGATCAGCGTGCCAGCGAAAGTGAGGAAATTGAACGAGCGTACAGCGTCGCCGGCTGCCTGCTCCCAGGGAGCGGTTTCGCCTGCCACGCCGTAGCCGGAGGCCAGGGCATTGATGCGGATCAGAGCGCCATTGAGGCCAGCCTGGTCGAGCGAGACGAGGATGTCCTGCGGGATCTGCGAGACGGTGTAGTTGTGGGTGATGCCGCCGCCGAACCAGGCCCAGAGCAGCAGGATAACCAGCGCCGGGATCATGGCCCAGATCGCGGTGAACGACCCGTGATATTGCGGGCGAGAGTGAACCTTGACGCCATCAGCAGTGACGAGGTTCCGGCTCTTCGACCAGCCGGTCTGATAGGAAATGCCTAGAAGGACAATTAGTACGCCGGCTACGACCAGAGCATTCATCGCGATGCGCCCCCGCGGGAAAACGAAAGAGCGGGCCGCACCGGAATGGTGCGACCCGCGAAAAGTCTATTACTGAGCGCCAGCTTCGAAAGCAGCGAGAACTTCAGCGGTCTTTTCAGCCGGCTGCGGGATCAGGCCAGCGGCTTCAAGAGCACCACCTTCACCGGAGACGCCTTCGGAGAGGAAGAACTGGACGTATTCTTCGATGCCCGGGATCACGCCGATGTGCTGACCCTTGACGTAGAAGAACAGCGGACGCGAGACGGGGTATTCGCCGCCGGCAACGGTTTCCTTGGAGGGAACGACACCGTCGATGGTGGCAACCTTGAGCGAGTCGGTGTTCTGTTCGTAGAACGACAGACCGAACACGCCAACGGTGTTGGCATCCGAGTTCAGGCGAGCGAGGGTCTCGGTGTAGTCGCCCGAGATTTCGATGACCACGTCCTGACGGAAGGTGGTTTCAGCGGCCTTGATGTCGTCTTCCGACATGCCTTCGGGGTGACCGGCTTCCTTGAAGCCAGCGGTGACGACCTTCTCCTGGAAGACTTCACGGGTGCCGTGGTTCGAAGCCGGGATGGCGAGCGAGATCGGCTGGTTCGGGAGCGAAGCGTCGATTTCGTTCCAGGTCTTGTAGGGGTTGTCGACCATGGCGCCGTCAACCATGACCTTGGCAGCGATTGCCTTGTAGATCTGGACCGGGGTCAGGGCGAAGTCAGCGCCCGAAGCGGACGAGGCAAACACGATGCCGTCGAAGCCGAACTGGACTTCACGAACGTCGGTCACGCCAGCAGCGGTGCAAGCTTCGAGTTCGGCGTCCTTGATCTGGCGCGAGGCATTGGCGATGTCGATGGTGTTGTCGCCGGTGCCTTCGCAGAACTGCTTCAGGCCGCCGCCGGTGCCGCCGGAGCCGACGACCGGGGTCTTGAACTCGGGGAATGCAGCGCTGAATTCTTCAGCAACGATCGAGGCGAAGGGCAGGACCGTCGACGAGCCGGCGATCTGGATGGTGTCGCGCGACTGGGCGAAAGCAGCTGACGTGCCGAAGGCGGCGAGCGCGATAACGGCGGCGCTAGCAAAAAGTGCGGTCTTCATGAAAGTTCCCTTTCGGAATTCGGTTCTTAGACATGGCCAGCCATTAACTTGCGACCGCCCTGTGACGCGGCAGACCATATTGGCGCCCAGCGACGGTTTTATTGCAGATAGGTGACTGGTTTGTGACAGTGTAACAGTCTGATTTAACAGGATAATTCGGTTAGTATCAGATGCGTGACACATTGTGACACGTTGTTTTGTGACTCTTTGCGAGCCCGGATTCACGGCGTGTCAGAGAGGAGTTTAGTGGGCAATTGTGACAGTTGGACTGTCTGTCAACGCAAAAGCGGGCGGAGGTCTGACTGGATCTTGCGCATCAGCGGCAGGAAGCTCGCGATCATGCGCGAGGTGGAGGCGCGGGCGGTCTGGGCGCCGATGTTCAGAGCAGCGATGGTCTTGCCGGCGGAATTGTAGAGCGGGACCGCTATGGAGCAGAGGCCGAGTTCGAGTTCCTGATCGATGACTGCAAAGCCTTGGGCGGCGACGACGGCCAGTTCGGTGGTGATGCTGGGGAGGTCGGCCTTGGTGCGGCTGGTATAGGCGATGAGCTCGGAGCGATCGAGAATGGCGCGGGCTTCTTCCGGCGGCAGGGACGCGAGGAGAATGCGGCCCATGGAGGTGCAATAGGCGGGGAGCCGGGCACCGGGGCCGAGATTGATCGACATGACGCGGCGGGTGGAGGCGCGGGCGACGTAGAGAATGTCGGTGCCGTCGAGGACGGCGGCGGAACCGCTTTCGCCGGTCGCGTCGGAGAGCTCATCGAGGAAGGGCTGGATCATCTGGGGCAGGGTGTTGGCTGCCAGATAGAAGTGGCCGAGGTTCAGTACGCGGGGGGTGAGCTGAAAGAATTTTCCGTCATATGTGGCGTAGCCGAGATGGACGAGGGTCAGGAGGCAACGGCGGGCCGTGGCGCGTTCGAGGCCCGTGCGGGCAGCGACGTCCGTGATCGACATGCGGGCGTTCTGTTCGTCGAAGCATTCGATGACGGCGAGACCGCGTGCCAGGCCGTGAATGATGTCTCCGTCGCGCATGGTGGCCTCGGGTGGTGGTTGGCCTGAGGTGCCATGGATGGCGGGGGAAGGGAAGTGAATTAGGCGAGGAGATTCGCGGTTGGGGCGACGTCCCCCTCACCCGTCTCGCGCGATGCGCGATCCACCCTCTCCCCGAGGGGGAGAGGAATGGGCCGGTGAATGTGAAAGCAGATCAGCCGAAGTTGGCCAGGCCCTGCACGCCGCGGTGGAAGCGGGCCAACTTGGCGTAGAAGTCTTCCAGAATGTAGCGGATGTCGATCGTGTCGTAGACCTTGATCGGACGGTGCTGGCCATTGTGGATGTAGTGCATCTGCGGGCTGAACTCGGGTGCGGGGCGCCAATCGTAGGTGCCGCCCATCGGGTTGAGGATTACCGAGAGGGCGGGGGTATCGCCGAGCGAGCGATGCTCGATAGGGCCCTGGTGCACGCGGAAATTCCAGTCGATGAGCTGGTCAACGAGGTATTTGCCGATCGGGCCCTTGTCTTCGCAGCGTTCCTGAAGTTCGGCATAGCTCACCGACATCATGCGATAGACGGTGGACGGGATCTGCCAGACCTGGACCTTTGAGCGCATCACCACGTTGGCGGCGGCGATGTCGTTCATCAGGTTGAATTCGCGGCCGCCCGAGGGCCAGACGCCGCCGCCGATCCAGACGCAGATGACGTTGCGCTCGTTGAGGCGCGGTTCCATCAGGATGGCCGAGGCCATGTCGGTCAGCGGGCCGAGGAAGGCGACGTAAAGCGGACGGTCGTCGTCCTTCATGGCTTCGTCGATGATCATCTGGGCGCCCGGAGAGGGAACCGGCGTTTTTTCATCGGGGAGGGCCGTGGCGGCGCCATTGGCGACTGGGATGCGGCCTTCTAGGTCCATGAGCTTGAGCAGCAGATCGATCTCGGCGCGGCTGTCGAGCATCGACGTCTTGGAGCGGTGCGCGCCGAAATGGGCGGCGATGATGCCGTGGAAGTCGAAAGTCGGCGTAAGCAGGGCGTGGACGATGGTGAACTGATCGTCGGCCTCGTTCTTGGCGTCGGTATTGAGGATCAGACGCGCGCGCTTCTCGCGGGGGAGATTGGTCATTACTGCTCTCCCAATGCGCCGAAGAGGGCCTTCTGGGCGATCTTCATGGCGCCAATGGCGTCGTGACGGCTCTGGGCTTCCTGCAGAGCATCGATATCGAGGCGGTCGAGGCCCTTGGCTGCGGCCTTGAGGAAGTCGATGGCGTGGGTGGCCGTAGCGACGGAGTCTTCGCGGAAGGGGAACTGGTCGAGCTGCCAGACGCCTTCCCACTTGTTCTTCTTGAGGACGTAGAAGAACTCGAAGAGCTCGAGCGGATGGAGCGAGCCGGCGACGAGGTCATCGTCCCAGGAGCGGTAGTTGTCGTTGACGTCCATGCCGAAGAGGCGGCCGTGGTCGATGGCGAGCTGGGCGGAGTCAGCGGCCGATTCACCGCCCATGATGGCGTGGCCGAAATCGAGCAGGATGCCGACGTTGGGCAGGCCGATCTTCTCGATGCCGAGAATGGTGCGGGCAACCGAACCAAAGCTCATCCGGACGCGGGGTTCGCGCGGCTTGTATTCGATGACGAATTTGAGGTCCGGATTTTCCGAGGCGAGCTGGCCGACGCCGTCGAGCGAGCGCTGCCACTGGGTCGAATAATCGACCTGGAAGGGGTAGTCCCAGCCGTCCTGACCGGGCCAGAGCTTTACGTAGTCGGCCTTATGGAAGCGGACGACGTCGCAGGCGGCGGTGATGAGTTCGTGGGCCTTGCGGCGAATGCCGGCGTCTGGATTGGTGAAGGCGCCCTTGACGAAATCACGGGTGTAGATTTCGGGCGTGATGCCTATGACCTTGAGATTGTTGCGGTCGAGCGCGGTCTTGATCTCGGTGTCGGAGAATTCTCCGCCGAAATAGGGCCAGTTGAGGTCGACGACCGAAAGGTCTTTGACCTGACCGGCGAGATCGATGGCTTCGATGATATTGCGCGGGATGCCGTAGCCGTCGGTGGCGTAGCGGTCGAGATAGGTCGCAAAGTGCCAGATGCCGGCGCCAAAACGCTGGGTGGTCATTGGTTTCCTCCACTGTTCTGTTGGTCTTTTGTCGCGAGCGTCTGGGTCACGGCGGACTTCCAGCGCTGACGGTGTTTCTTGGCAGTTGGCTCGTCCATCTGCGGCGCGAAGTGGCCGGCGGCGGGGACGCCCGGCATGGCAATGCCGATGGATGAGAAGGCGAGGGCAGCAGCACCGAGGGCGCTGACTTCGGGGGCGGCGGCAGCGGCAACTGGGCGGCCCAAAATGTCGGACTGGAATTGCATCACAGTCGCGTTGCGCGAGGCGCCGCCATCGGCACGGAGTTCGCCGAGGGGAGACGCCATGTCGGCTTCCATGGCGGAATAGACGTCGGCGACCTGGAAGGCGATGGCTTCCAATGCGGCGCGGGCGAGGTGGGCCGGCTTGGTACCGAGGGACATGCCGGTGATGGTGCCGCGGGCGTCGGCGCGCCAATAGGGGGCGCCGAGGCCGACAAGGGCGGGTACGAAGGAGACGCCATTGCTGTCGGGAACGGCTTCGGCGAGGGCCGAGAGCGCGGCAGCGTCAGCGAGGCCGAGGAGCTCGGCGGTGAAGGCGGCGGTCTGGCCGGAGACGGAGATGTTGCCTTCGAGAGCGTGCTGGGCTTTTCCGCCCTGACTCCAGGCGATCGTCGAGGAGATGCCGTGGGTGGAGCGGACACGGTTAGGCGTCAGGGCCATCAAGGAGGTGCCGGTGCCGTAGGTGGCTTTTACTGTGCCGGGGGTACGGACGCCGTGGCCGAAGAGGGCGGCGTGGGAGTCGCCGATCATGGCGAGGATTGGTGTGCCGGCGGGGAGGGCCGTGGCGCCTTCGGCGGTGACGCCGAACCGGGTGTCGGAGGATTTGACTTCGGCCAGCATGTTTTGCGGTACGCCGAAGAGGGCGCAGAGGTCGGCATCCCAGGCCAGCGTCTCGGTATTGAAGAGCTGGGTGCGGGAGGCGTTGGAATGGTCGGTGGCGTGTGTTGCGCCGCCGGTGAGATTCCAGAGGAGCCAGGAATCGACTGTGCCGACGCGGAGTTCGCCAGCCTCGGCACGGGCGCGTGCGCCGGGTGTGTTGTCGAGCAGCCAGGCGATCTTGGCGGCGGGGAAGAGGGGATCGAGCGCGAGACCGGTTTTGGCCTCGATGGTTTCGGCGTGGCCGGCGGCGCGGAGGGCGTCGCATTTGGGCGCGGAGCGGCGGCACTGCCAGATGACGACGGGGCCGATGGGCTCACCGGTCGCAGCGTCCCAGACAAGGATCGACTCGCGCTGATTGGAGATGCCGATGCCGGCGATGTCAGTGGTGCCGGCCTTGGCGACGACTTCGGCGATGACCGTTTTTACCCCATCAACCAGCGCGGTGGCCGATTGCTCGGCCCAACCGGGATGGGGATAGGTGACGATGTTGGGCATCGAGGCCTGATGGAGGACACGGCCGGAGGCATCCACCAACAATGCCTTGGTGTTGGTGGTGCCCTGGTCGATGGCGAGGATCAGCTCGCTGGTCATTTTTTGCGCGCGATGGTCTGGCGCACGGCGTCGGCAATGCCGGTTTCGTTGAGCCCAAAATTGTCAAAAAGCCATTCCGCAGAGCCGGTGGGCACGAAGCCGGGGAAGCCGAGGATGCGCATGGGTACGGGGTTGGTCGAGATGACGACCTCGGCCACGGCGCCGCCAAGGCCGCCGCGGACGGAGTGTTCTTCCACCGTGACGATGGCGCCGGTTTCGGTGGCAACAGCGATGACGGCTTCGTCCAGCGGATTAACGGTGGCCATGTTGACGACACGGGCCGAGATGCCTTCGGCGGCGAGCGCCTTGGCTGCGGCGACGGCGCGGTGGACCATGGTGCCGTTGGCGATGATGGTGGCGTCAGTGCCCTCTACGAGGGTTTCGGCCTTGCCGATCTCGAAGACGGCGCCTTCGGGACGATCGAGGGCAGGGACGGTCATGCGGCTGACGCGGACGAAGACCGGGCCGTCATAGGCAGCGGCGGCCTTGATGGCCTCGGCAGTCTGCCAGGGATCGGCCGGGACGATCAGCTTCATGTTGTTGAAGAGACGGAGCCAGGCGAGGTCTTCGATGGAGTGATGGGTCGGGCCCAGCTCGCCATAGGCGACGCCGGAGGACTGGCCGATCAGTTTCACGTTGACGTTGGAATAGGCGATGTCGGCCTTTACCTGTTCCAGCGCGCGGCCAGTGATGAAGCACGAGGCGGCCGAGACGAAGGGCACCTTGCCGCCATTGGCAAGGCCGGCGCCGACAGCGACGAGGGTCTGTTCGGCAATGCCGACATTGACCATGCGATCAGGGAATTTCGTGCGGAAGCCGCCGAGTTTGGACGAGCCGACGCTATCGCTCACCACCGTGACGATGCGCGGATCGGCTTCGGCCAGGGCCTCGATGGTTTTGGCAAAGCTGTCGCGGCAATCGAAGAGGCCGGCTTTGGGGGGGGCAGCAGCGCTCATCAGACGAGTTCCCGCATGGCTTGTTCGTATTGCTCTTTATTCGGCACGCCGTGATGCCAGGCGACGTTGTCGTGCATGAAGCTGACGCCCTTGCCCTTAAAGGTGTTGGCGATGACGCAGAGCGGTTTGCCGCGGCCCTTTGGCGAGGCCGAGAGGACTTCGAGCAGTTTGGCGTGGTCGTGGCCATCGACGACTTCAACATGCCAGCCGAAGGCGCGCCACTTGTCATCAAGCGGATCGAGCGAGGCGGTGTCCTCGGTACGCGCGCCCTGCTGCAGGCGGTTGCGGTCGATGATGAGTGTCAGGTTTTCCAGCTTGCGGTGGCCGCCGGTGAGAGCTGCCTCCCAATTGCTGCCTTCCTGCAGTTCACCATCGCCGGTGAGGACGAAGGTGCGGTAGTCGGCATTGTCGATCTGGCCGGCAATGGCGATGCCGAGGGCGACGGGGAGGCCGTGGCCGAGCGGTCCGGTATTGGTTTCGACGCCGGGGAGGTAATTGCGGTTCGGGTGGCCGTTGAGCTTCGAGAGCGGCTTCATGTAGTCCGAAAGGTCCGCCTCCGGGAAATAGCCAGCGCGGGCGAGGACGGAGTAGAAGGCGCCGGTGCAATGGCCCTTGCTCATGACGAAGCGATCGCGCTTTGGATCGCGCGGGTTCTTCGGGTCGTAGCGCATGACGCCGAAGTAGAGGGTCGCGAGCACGTCGGTGGCGCTGAAATCGCCGCCCGGGTGGCCCTGCTGGGCCTCATAGACCATCTGGAAGCTGCGGCGGCGTATCCACAACGCCTGCGCGGCGATATCGCCCACGAGGTCGTTCTTGAGGGGAGCGGCGGGTGATGGCAAGGGGACCTCCGTCGGCAATTGCCTCAGCGAAAAATGCCGAGGCGGGATGCTCTTGTATGGTTGAGTACCGCTTGCTTTGCTTTCGTGCAATACGGAAAATTTGTGATTTTTTGCGTTTCGTGTTTCGAATGGTGATGAAGGTCGTGTGCAGGACGGTGTTTCTCCACCTATTTATGGGCCAGGGAAGCGAGAGAGATTGCGGACTTGCCGCGACAAAGCGATATGGTGGCGAGATAAAGAGGGTGGGGATAAATGGCGCAGAAACCGAGAGGCGGACGTCGGGCCGCTAGCGAGACACAATCTGGTGCCGCGCCGCAATTGCTGGCCGAACCGCGGCGCATGCGCATTCTCGAATGGCTGCAAGAAGAAGGAAGCGCGAGGGTTCGCGATCTTTCGTCAGCATTCGGTGTTTCCGAGGCGACTATCCGCCAGGATCTCGAACGGCTTGAGGCCGACGGCAATATTACCCGCGAGCATGGCGGGGCTTATCTGAAGTCCATACCCCAGCAGGTGCAGTCGATGACGCTGCAGCATGTGCAGAACATGGACAAGAAGCGCGCCATCGGCATGGCGGCGGCGGCGCTGGTTGCCAACAACGATACACTAATTATCGACTCGGGTACGACGACGACGCAGTTCGCCGAAAATCTGAAGCCGCGGCAGGATCTTAATATTATCACCAATGCGCTGAACATTGCGCTGATCCTGGGGGCGATCCCGACCAATACGGTGCATATGCCTGCAGGACAGTTCAAGGCGCCGACGCTGAGCCTTTCCGGAGAGAAGTCGGTCGAATTCTTCGTCGGGATCTATGCGCAGAAGCTGTTTTTGGCGACGGCGGGCGTGTCGTTCGATGTGGGCCTGACTTATCCCGCGATCGGGGACATTTATGTCAAGCGGGCCATGGTGAAGGCCGCCTCGCATGTCTATCTGCTGGCTGATTCCACCAAGATCGGGCGCGTATCGTTTTCTGCTCTCGGAGGAGTGGAATTGGTGCACACACTGATAACCGATGACGGCATTGCCGACGAAGATCGTGCACAGTTCGAGAAGCGCGGCGTCGAGGTTATTGTTGCCCGCTAGGGCGTGACTCACTCGATAAAACGCAAGCACTCGCAGAAAATCAAAAGGATTTGGCGATTCCGGGCCTCTGCCGTCCAATCGTGATTTAACCGCGCCAGCATTCCCATCTGGCCCCGAAGTTTGAAGGGCACAATTGCGGGTAGTCGAGAAAATCAGCTTGCCACTCGCAGTGTCAGACCCTAGGAAAACCCAGATGCGCCTATAGCTCAATGGTTAGAGCCGACCGCTCATAACGGTCTGGTTGGGGGTTCAAGTCCCTCTGGGCGCACCATCTTTCTCCCTGACATGGCGACCCGCATGCCCACGGATAGAATCCGTGTTGTGGTACGATCTGATTTCGGCTTGGATGCCGAAATTGGAAAACGGTGCCGCCAGCAACGCCATGGCGCGCAAGCGCTTTTCTCGACTCCTTTGGTAGGATTTTGCAGAGTTAAGGGGCTGCGGGGAATGCCGCGGTGATCAGGAGAAGAAGATGACCAAGACGGTTGCACGAGGTCTTTCGCTGTTGCTTTGCGGGACGATGCTCGCCGCTGTGCCGAGTTTCGCCCAGGATGCCCAGACCGGCGGAACGCTGCGCGTGGTGACCTATGAGCCGCTCTGCCTCGACCAGAACGAAGGCTCGTCGCGCAATACGCAGACAGCCCTGCAGGACGTCTATGATCGTCTCGTCTCGGAAGACTTGGAAGGTCAGTTCCATCCGTGGATCGCCAGCGAATGGTCGATTTCGGACGATGGCCTGACCTATGCCTTCACCATTCGCGACGGCGTGCTGTTCCATGACGGCACTGCGCTCGATGCGGAAGCGGTGCGCGTGAACCTGCAGCGTTGGGTCGATGACAAGGGTGCCGGTGGTGTGCCGGTCGAGAGCGTTGCCGTCGATGGCAATGTGGTCACCGTGACGCTGAAGTCGGCCTATAGTCCGCTGCTGCATGATCTGAGCGAGCCAGTGCTGGGCTTTGTCTCGCCGGCTTCTATCGAAAAATATTCCAAGGAAGATCGCTGCACGGGTGGTCCTGATATCACCGTGGGTTCGGGGCCGTTCAAGGTGGTTGCGCGTACTTCGGGGCAGGACCTGATCCTTGAGCGCAACGATGCCTATGCCTGGGCGCCGGAGAATGCGGTGCACGATGGGGCGGCCTATCTTGATCGCGTTGAGCTGCGTTTCCTGACTGAAGATGCGGTGCGTGTTGGTGCGGTGGAATCCGATCAGGCTGATATTGCGACCGGTGTTCCGGCCATTGCGGTGGAAGACGTGGAAGCCAATGCCAACCTGACGCTGCTTCGCACCGAACAGCCGGGTATTCCATGGTCGTTCTGGGTCAATCAGTCCAAGCCTGCTTTGGCTGATGTGAAGGTGCGCGAAGCGCTGCGCATTGGTGTCGATTATCCGGCGCTGATCGAAGCCGTCTTCCTCGGCACTGCTACGCCGGCCTATTCGGCGCTGACGCCGGGGATTTCGTTTGGCTATGACGCCAAGCTCGAAGGCTCGTGGTCGTATGATCCGGCGGCTGCCGCGGCGCTGCTCGATGAGGCCGGCTGGGTGGTCGGTTCGGATGGCATTCGCGAAAAGGATGGCGCGCGCCTGAGCCTCGTTAGCCTGTCGGCCGTGAACTGGAACAACCAGCAGCGTGAGCTGTTCGCGCAGGGTATCCAGGCCAATCTGCAGCAGATCGGCGTTGAATTCACCCGCGAAGTGCTCGATTTCGCCACGGTGGATGCACGCTTCAAGGCCAATGAATATGACCTTGTCGACACCTCGCAGTCGGCGGCTGAACCGAACCTGCTGTTCGGTGCATTCCAGTCCGAGCAGCTTTGGGAAACCAACACCAATTGGGGCTTTGTGAACGATCCCGCGCTGGATGCCGAGCTTGAAGCGGCCCTGGCAACGACCGATCGTGACGAACGCATCGGGCACTATGTGAAGGCTCAGGAGATCATCAAGGACAATGCCTACCTGATCCCGATTGCCAATCCGCAGGTCTTGATCGCGGTCAACAATCGCGTGCAGGGTGTGACCTTCGGCACTTCGGGCCAGGTCGGCAGCTATTACGACGTCTGGCTGCAGCAGTAGGATTTTCGACTTGGCCTTGGCCAAAGAACTTTTCACACGCCTTCTGGCGGGAGCGGCGGTCCTCTGGGCCGCCGCTTCTCTAGCATTCATCGTGTTGCAACTGCTGCCCAGCGATCCCGTGCAGGTGATCTATGGGGCCGACAGCACGGTTACGCCGGAAATGCGCGATCGCATTCGCGCCGATTTCGGGCTCGATCAGCCGCTCTGGCAGCAATATGCGGGGTTTGTGTCTCGCACGGTGACCGGCGATCTCGGCACGTCGTATCAGCAGCGGCGGACGGTGGTTTCCATCATTACCAGTGAACTGGGTTCGACGATTACGCTCGCGAGCCTTGCGGTGTTGCTGGCTTTTTCGCTGGCGGTGTTGGCGACGCTGGCGACGGCTGGGCGGGACAATTGGCTGCGGCGGGTGATTTCGTCGCTGGAACTGGTGAGCGTTTCGACGCCGGCCTTCTGGATCGGGCTGCTGCTTCTCACCTTCTTTTCGTTTCAGTGGCCAATCTTTCCGGTGGTGGGCGATCAGGGGTGGAAATCCCTCGTGTTGCCGGTGGCGACGCTGGGCATTGCGCTCTTCGGAACGCTGAGCCAGGTGATGCGCAATGAGATGGATCAGGCGCTGGAGCAGCCTTTTGCGCTGACGGCGCGGACGCGGGGACTGTCCCTATGGGCGGTACGCTGGCGGCATGCCTTACGGCATGCGCTGATCCCAGCATTGACTATTGCGGCCGAGACATTTGGGGCGCTGCTGGCTGGGGCAATCATTACCGAGCAGGTGTTTGGACGGCCGGGGCTGGGGCGGATCACGCTGCAGGCGGTGCGCAATCAGGACATTCCAGTTGTGCTCGGCGTCGTTCTGTTTTCGGCCTTCGTCTTTGTGACCATCAATATCATCGTCGATCTGCTCTATCGCGTCGTCGATCCGCGTTTGCGAGCCCGCGCATGACCAATCTTTCCATCGAAATGGGCGGCGCCGGCGAAGCGGCAGGCCGTTTGCGGCGTGGACGCGTGCCGTTTGGCGTGGTGCTGGCGGGGCTGATCCTGGCGTTCATGGCTGTATGTGCCGTGGCGCCGGGCTTTGTGGCGCCTTACGATCCCTATGCGCCTGATCTGCTTGCTTCGCTGAAGCCGCCGTCCTGGGCGCATATCTTTGGGACCGATCAGCTCGGGCGCGATATCTTTTCGCGCGTGGTGCATGGCGCGAGCTATTCGCTCTATATCGGGCTGTGCGCTACGGCGCTGGCGGTGGCAGCAGGGATTGTCATTGGGCTCAGTGCCGGTGTGGCTGGTGGGTTTATTGATCTGGCGCTGATGCGGGTTATCGATGTGCTTTTGGCCTTTCCGGGCCTTCTTATGTCGATGGCCGTGGTGGCGTTTTTGGGCACGGGCGTGACCAATATTCTCATCGCCATCGCGATTGCTTCCATTCCCGGCTATGCGCGCATCGTGCGGGCGCAGGTGATGGTGGTGCGGACGTCGGGCTATGTGGAGGCGGCGCGCGTATTGGGTCAGCCGCCGATGCGGACGCTCTTGCGGCACATTCTGCCCAATACCGTAGGGCCGCTGATCGTGCTCTCGACGCTGGGGATCGGTAGCGCCATCCTGCAATCGGCGGCGCTGAGCTATCTCGGGCTCGGGCCAAAGGCGCCGACGCCGGAATGGGGGCTGATGCTCTCCGAAGGGCAGGGTTATCTGAGGCGCGGCTGGTGGGTCGGGATTTTCCCGGGCGTGTTTGCGACGGCGACGATCATTTCGACCACCGTGCTTGGGCGGTACATCAAGGCCTTGACCGATGGGAGGGCGTGATGGCGCTGCTTGAAGTACGCGATCTCTCCATTCGCTTTGTCGGCCGTTCGCATGAGGAGGACGTGCAGGCGGTGCGCGGCTTGAGCTTTTCGCTCGCTGCAGGGGAGTGTGTCGCCATTGTTGGCGAGTCCGGATCGGGCAAGTCGGCGACGGCGCGGGCGCTGGTCGGGCTTGCCGGAGACAATGCGCTGGTTGAGGGCAGTGTCAGTCTTGGAGGGCGGGAACTGCTGAAGCTGTCGCAGCGCGACTGGTTGGGGGTGCGGGGGCGGAATATCGGCTTCGTGCTGCAGGATGCGCTGGTGTCGCTCGATCCCTTGCGAAAGATCGGCAGGGAGGTTGCAGAGACCATCGAGCGGCATCGCCTATTGCCGCGTGGTGAGATCAAGGGGCGTGTCGTTGAACTGCTGACACAGGTGGGGATCGGCGATGCTCAATCCCGGTTGGATGCCTATGCCCATCAATTGTCGGGCGGCTTGCGGCAGAGGGCGCTGATTGCTTCGGCGCTGTCTGGCGATCCCGGGCTGCTGATCGCGGACGAGCCGACGACGGCGCTCGATGTGGTGGTGCAGGCGCAAATCCTGAAGCTGCTCAACGGCATGAAGCAGGCGGGCAAGGCGCTGCTGCTGATTTCGCACGATCTGGCGGTGGTGGCCGAACTGGCTGATCGCATCATCGTCATGAAGGACGGCGTGGCCGTCGAGAGCGGCACGCCGACGCAGATTTTCGCCAATCCGCAAAATGACTATACGCGGGCGCTGCTGGCGGCCATTCCGTCGGCGCGGACGCGCGGGCTGTCGCTGGTGACGGGGAGCGGAGGCGAGGCGACCGAGAGTGTCGGCATAGTGCCGCGATTGCCGGTGCTGGAGGTTGGCGAGGCCGTACGGGTCTTTGGCAAGCGGGCGGCGGTGGATGATGTCTCGCTGACCGTGGTGGCGGGCGAGACGCTCGGGATTGTCGGGGCTTCGGGCAGCGGCAAGACGACGCTGGCGCGGTTGATCATGGGGCTGGAGGCGCCGGATAGTGGCTCGGTGACGCTGAAGGGGGCAGACTGGTCCGCTCTGCATGAGCGGCAGCGGCGGCCGTTGCGGCATCTGGTGCAATTGGTTTCACAGGACCCGATGAGTGCGTTCGATCCACGGTTTACAGTGGAGCGCATTCTCGATGAGGCGCTCGAAGCGCGTGAGTTCGACAGGTCAAGCTGGGCGGAGCGGCGGCTGGCGCTGCTGAAGTCGGTGGGACTATCGGAAGCGCATCTGTCGCGACGTCCGCGCCAATTGTCGGGCGGGCAGCGGCAGCGCGTGGCGATTGCGCGGGCGCTGGCGATGGAGCCGGAAATTCTCGTCTGCGACGAGCCGGTTTCGGCGCTCGATGTGTCGACGCAGGCGCAGGTGCTGGACTTGCTGCTGGATTTGAAGCGCAGGCTGGGGCTGACGATCGTCTTCGTGTCGCATGACCTGGGCGTGGTGCAGCATGTCAGCGATCGCGTCGTGGTGATGAACGAGGGGCGGATCGTCGAAGAAGGTGCGGTCGAAGAGGTGCTGGCCTCGCCGCGGCATGACTATACGCGTGCGCTGCTGGCGGCGCAGCCCCGGTTGCCGGAGGGTGTGGCGGGCTAGGTGTCTTGAGTTTCCGAGGCCGTCGGGGTATTTCGGGGGCACGGTCTGCAGTTCACCGAGGCGTCGCCGTCCCGCGAGGGAAGCTAAACCTGCTTTAGAGAATACCGACAGGAACGTCCTTGTGCCTCGTCGAAAGCCGGTGACCATCGACACTGCCGAACGGGCGGTTGAGGCATGTACAAGGATGTGACATGTCGCGAGAAATTCACGCACTGACTATTGCCGATCTCTCGGCTTTTGCCCGCGCCCTGCGGGAGGCGCTGGCGCAGCACCAGGCGCCGGTGGGCCATGTGGAAATGCTCAATCTCTTGAGCAAGTCTGCGGGTTACAAGAACTACCAGCATTTCCGGGCCGAGAGCTATGCCGCCGAGCAGGTGCCGGTGGCACCGAAGCCTGATTCTGAGCTGATCGAGCGGGTGGCGCGGCATTTTGATGAGCGCGGTGTGCTCATGCGCTGGCCGGCGAAGAACAGTTTGCAGCCGCTTTGTCTTTGGGCGCTGTGGAGCCGAATGGAGGCAGGCCGGATCTATTCTGATGCTGAGATGACGGCGCTACTGACGGTGTGGGCCAGCTTTGGCGACCATGCGTTGCTAAGGCGGGCGCTGGTGTCTCTGGGCTATGCCGTGCGCAGCAAGGACGGACGGATCTACCAGCGGATCGAGCAGAAGCCGCCGGTGGAACTTTCGCCGTTGTTGCGACGGGTCAGGCGGGTCGAGGAGACGGCTTAGGCCGTTTTGTTGGTGCCGCGCTGGTAGGCGATCTTGGCAGCAAGATTTCCCATGCCCTGGGCTTCGGAGATCTTCACCGAGACGAGGCTCGATGCCTGGCTATTCAGTGTCTGCATTTGCGAATAGGCGTCCTTCCGCTTGGCGCGGTAGTACTGCATCTGATCGTAGCGCGACATGTTCGCTATGGTGCTGAGCTTTCCCATGGGGAAAGCATGGCAAGAATTGGTTAGCTGGTTGTTAATGCTGCAAGACGACGAGGCCGGCGGCGGTGGCCATCATGGCGCCGGCGGTCTTGTTGAGGCGGCCCAGGGCCTTTTCACTTCTGAACATTTCGCGGGCGGCGGAGGCAAGCCAGGCATAGCCGCAGCCGATCAGCAGCAACACGATGACCACAATGGCGGTCAGTTCGATGAAGGCGACGGGGTTCATCTGGTCGAGCGGAATCACGGTGGGCAGGATGGCGAGATAGAAGACGATGGTCTTGGGGTTGCCCATGGTGAGGGAGAAGCCGGCGAGGAAGGTCTTCCAGGGGTCTTCGTTCTTGGGCTTCATCTGCTCGGCGCCGGGTTTTGCCGTCCAGAATTTGTACGCGATGTAGAGCAGATATGCCGCGCCGGCCCAGCGGACGATGACGAAGATCGGGCCGAACCAGGTGGCAATGGCGGCAAGGCCGAAGACGGCGAAGACGAAGTAGACGAGATCGCCGGCGAGGATGCCGAGGACCATGGGGAAGGCCCCCTTGAAGCCGCCGCCCAGCGCGCGGGCGACCACTGCGGCTACGCCGGGGCCGGGCACGAGCACGGCGATGGCATAGGCGACAGTGAAGGCGGCGAGGGTGAAGAGATCCATGGGGGCAGTCCGGCTAAAAGAGAGGCCGGACACTACTCCCGGGGGCGGCGATTTGCCAGAGGGCGGTTGACGCTGCCTGTCGCTGCGCTATTTATGGGGCATCGTAACTCGACCGGATGGTGCCTGATGGAACGCTTCTCCAACGCAATGCCGACCTGCCTTGCCCTTGGAGAATTCTCGATCCATGCCCGTTTCCGTAACGATTTCGCATCTTTCCTATACCGGTCCTGACGGCCACAAACTCTTTTCCGATCTCGATCTGACCTTTGGCCCGGGCCGCACAGGCCTTGTGGGGCGCAACGGCGTGGGCAAGACCACGCTGCTGCGGCTGATCGCTGGCGAGCTAACGCCGAGTGGCGGCTCCATCAGCGGTACGGGCCGCATGGGCGTGCTGCGGCAGCAGGTGCAGCCTGGCGAGGGCGAGACCATTGCCGATCTCTTTGGGGTTCGCGAGGGGCTGGTTCTGCTCGCCAAGGCGATGAGCGGGGAGGCCAGTGTCGATGAACTGGCCGAGGCCGACTGGACGCTGGAGGCGCGGCTTGATGAAGCGCTGGCCCAGTTGGGATTGCCGGTGACGGCGGAGACGCTGCTGTCCACATTATCGGGCGGGCAGAGGACGCGGGCGGCACTGGCGGCTTTGGTCTTTGCCGAGCCGGACCTGATCCTGCTCGATGAGCCGACGAATAATCTCGATACCGAGGGTCGCGCGGCGGTGGCGGAATTGCTGGCGGGGTGGCGCGGGGCAGCGATTGTCGTGAGTCACGATCGTGGTTTGCTTGAACAAGTTGATGCGATTGTTGAGCTGACGACGCTGGGCGCGAAAACCTATGGCGGTGGGTGGAGCCTTTATCGCGAGCGCAAGGCGCTGGAGCTGCAAGCGGCGGAGCATGATCGCGATGTGGCCGAGCGGCAGGTGCGCGATGTGGCGCGCAAGGCGCAGGAGTCGCGGGAGCGGCAGGCGCAGCGGGATGCCGGTGGGCGGAAGAAGGGTGCCAAGGGGGATATGCCAAAAATCCTGCTTGGCGGCCTGAAGCGACGAGCGGAGGAAACGGCCGGTGGACTCGATACGCTCGCGGAGAAGAGGACCAGCGCGGCGAACGAGCAGGCGCGGGCGGCGCGGGAGCGGATCGAGGTGCTTACCCCATTTGCGGTCAAGCTTGCCCCGAGCAATCTGCCGGCCAGCAAGGTGGTTTTGCGGGCGAGCGGATTGACCGGTGGCTATGACGAGGCGGCGCCGACAATCCGGAATTTCGATATGGAGATCATCGGGCCGGAGCGGGTGGCGGTGACCGGACCGAATGGGGCCGGGAAGACGACACTGATCAAGCTGCTTACCGGGCAGTTGGCGCCTTTTGCGGGGTCGGTGCAGATTGGTGGGCCGATGGCGCTGCTCGATCAGCAGGTGGGGCTGCTGGATCGGGGCGAGAGCATTGTCGAGAATTTCTGGCGGCTCAATCCCGAGAGTTCGGAGAATGATTGTCGGTCATTGCTGGCCGCGTTCAGTTTCAGGGCCGATGCGGCGCTGCAGAAGGTCGGGACGCTGAGCGGCGGGGAGATGCTGCGGGCGGGGCTGGCCTGCGCGGTGGGCGGGAAGACGCCGCCGATGCTGTTGGTGCTCGATGAACCGACCAATCATCTCGATGTCGAGGCGGTGGAGAAGATCGAGGCCGGGCTCAGGGCGTTCGATGGGGCGATCCTGGTGATCAGCCATGATCGGACGTTTTTGGAGAATATCGGGGTTACGCGGGAGGTGGAGTTGGGTGGCTAGACCCAACCTCATGCGGAGGAGAGATGGATTGCCGGGACGAGCCCGGCAATGACGAAGGAGGGGGAGTGGACGCCGCAACGCAAACTCGTGTCATTCCCGCGGAAGCAGGAACCTCTGTTTTCTGCGGATATGAAACGGAGGTCCCCGCTTTCGCGGGGATGACACTTGTGGGTGTGGGGAGTGCTTGCGCTCGATCGATTTACGGCAAACGCGCGAGGCGTTCGGTGAGGAGCTTGTAAAAGCCCTCGGCGTTGCCGTTGCGCAGGTAGGTCGCGTTACGCGGCTTGTCGGTGACGTGCCAGTAGTCGGTGACGGTCATGCCGACTGTCAGTTCACTCGCCGTCTCGATGGTCACGTTGCATTCGCGGCCTTCGAAGAGGGTGGGGTCGATGAGATAGGCGATCACCGTGGGATCGTGGAGCGGGGCGCCTTCCCAGCCGTATTTCTTGAGATCGAACCCTTCGGAGAAGCTGAGCATGTCATAGACGGCCTGGCCGGAGCGGTTGCCGAGCGCCAGAATCGCGTTGAGGCGGGCGGGGGTCGACTGGATTTGATGAGTCACATCAAGCGGTAGCACGGTGATCTTGATGCCGCTGCGGAAGACGATGTCGGCGGCTTCCGGGTCGACATAGATGTTGAATTCGGCGGCCGGGGTGATGTTGCCGACTTCGAAATAGGCGCCGCCCATCATGACGATTTCGGCGACGCGCTCGGCGATTTTTGGCTCCTTCACGAGCGCCATGCCGATATTGGTCAGTGGGCCGAGGGTGCAGAGCGTGATGGTCTTGGGTTCGGCCGTAAGCAGTGTTTCGATGATGTAGTCGACGCCGTGCTGGGGCTGTAGCTCGATCTTTGGTGTCGGCAGGTCGGGGCCATTAAGGCCGGTATCGCCGTGGACGTGCTCGGCGGTGACGAGCGTGCGGCGCATGGGGCGGGCGCAGCCGGCATAGACCGGGACATCGGAGCGGCCGGCGAGTTCGACTATCTTGCGCGCATTGGTGGCATTGTGGTGGAGGCCGACATTGCCGGCCACGGCGACGACGCCGAGGACGTCAAAATCCTCGGGGGAGGCCAGCGCCAGAAGGATGGCGACGGCGTCGTCCTGACCGGGGTCGGTGTCGATAATGATCTTGCGCGGCATGGATAGTCCCTGGACAAACCGGATGAAAACGCCGGGACTTTAGCGAGGCCCGAAGCGGCGGTCGACTGGGCAAAGCGCCAAAGGAACGCTCATTGACAGGCAACGTTGTAGGGGCAGCGTCACCAAGCCCCGAAAGCTGTCATGAAAGCCCCATCTCCGCCTGACGACATGAATGAAAGCCAGTTCGAGCGTGTGCTCGACAATGCTGCGCGGCTGTCGGTGGTGGCAATCGGGGCCGTGGTGCTGCTGTTTGTCTTGCAGGCAGCGCAGGTGTTTCTGGCGCCGGTGACGCTGGCCATTGTCATTGGGCTGATGTTCGGGCCGGTGGCCGATCGGCTGGAAAGGGTAGGGGTGCCGCCGGCGCTTTCTGCGGCCGTGGTTGTCTTGCTGCTGCTTGGGGTCATCGGCGCGGGAATCGTGGCCTTCGCCCTGCCGCTTAGCGAATGGGTGGCGCGGGCGCCGTTGATCTGGGAAAAGTTGCAGGGGCAATTGGCCAATCTCAAGGAGCCGCTGGAGACGTTTTCGCAGTTCCAGTCGCAGCTCAGCGAAGTTTTCGGCGGCGGCTCGGCGGCGATGAATGTCAATGTCGAGGATGGCAGCGCGGTGACGAGCGTGGCGCTGTTGGCGCCGGCTTTGCTGGCGCAAATCCTGATCTTTCTGGCCAGTCTCTATTTCTTCGTTGCGACGCGCGATCATATCCGCATTTCGGTCCTGTCGTTGTGCGTGACGCGAAAAATGCGGTGGCGGACAGCGCATGTGTTTCGCGATGTCGAGGCCAAGGTCAGCCGCTTCCTGCTGTCGATCACCTTCATCAATTGCTGCGTCGGGGTGGCGGTGACGCTGGTGATGTGGGCCATCGGCATGCCCTCGCCGATCCTCTGGGGGGCGCTGGCGGCGGTGCTCAACTATATTCCCTATGTGGGTCAGGGCACGATGATCCTGATCCTGTTGGCTGTTGGGCTCGGGACGCAGACGCGGCTGGAACAGATCGTGTTGCCGGCGCTGTGCTATATGGGCGTCAATTTCGTCGAGGGGCAGATCGTTACGCCGCATTTCATCGGGCGGACGATGACGCTCAATCCCTTCGTGATCTTTCTCTCGATCACCTTCTGGCTCTGGGCCTGGGGGCCGGTCGGCGGGCTTGTGGCCGTGCCGACGCTGCTGATTGCGACCTCGATCCTGACCCATACGCTGCCAAGCAAGCCGGTGATGCCGAAGCGGCCGGTGCGGCGCACGAGCAGGATGACCGAGCGCGAGGCGCTGCTGGCCAATGCGGCACAGGCTATCCGGGAACAGCGGCAGGAAGCCGAGGACAGCGCGGAAAAGCGCAAGCAGGAGCGCATGGAGCCGCCTGAGGGAACGGCGCCGACCGGGGTCGAGACATCTTCCTAGCGTTTTTCGGCGCGGGGCACCCTTGCAGCCCGAAGCCTTGACGGAAAGTGAATCTGCGCACCAGTGTCGTTCTGACCAGGACGAGACGGGGATTACGAATCATGGCCGGAGAAGCTGTCATCCATGCAGCCGAGGCTGCGCATAGCAGTGGCGTCGATCTGGTTCCCATCGTGGCTCTTCTCGCCGCCGGTGTCGTCGCCGTTCCGTTGTTTCGGCGTATCGGGCTAGGCTCGGTGCTGGGCTATCTGGCAGCGGGGCTCTTGCTGGGCCCGTCCGGGATCGGGCTGATCACCGATCCAAGCTCAGTGCTGCATCTGGCCGAACTGGGCGTTGTGCTGTTTCTTTTTATCATCGGGCTCGAAATGGAGCCGAGCAAGCTCTGGGCCCTACGCAAGCAGATTTTCGGGCTTGGTGTCATTCAGGTCGCCTGTTGCGGATTGTTGCTGACCGGTGTCGGGCTGCTGCTTGGCTTTGCGCCTGTCGTGGCCTTCATTTTCGGCATGGGCTTCGTGCTGACCTCGACAGCGATCGTGATGCAGATATTGGCGGAGCGTGGGGAGTTGGCTTCGGAAAGCGGGCAGAAGATGGTGTCCATCCTGCTGCTCGAAGACCTCGCTATCGTGCCGCTTTTGGCCGTGGTGGCGTTTCTTGCGCCCGCTACGGAAGACCAGTCCGTGCTGACGCGTCTCGTGGGTTTTGGTAGTGCCATCGGCGCCATCCTGCTGCTGATCGTGCTCGGGCGGCGAGTGATGAATCCGTTCTTTGCCATTCTTGCCTCGTCCAAGGTGCGCGAGGTGATGACCGCGGCGGCGCTGCTGGTGGTTCTGGGCGCGGCGCTGTTGTTCCAGGTCAGCGGACTTTCCATGGCCATGGGCGCGTTTCTTGCGGGTGTGTTGTTGTCGACCTCGACGTTCAGGCACCAGCTTGAGGCCGATATCGAGCCGTTTCGCGGGCTTTTGCTCGGGCTCTTCTTCCTGGCCGTGGGCATGTCGCTCGATCTCGGGATCGTCGGGGAGAACTGGCAGCTTATTGCAGTCAGCGTGCTGGCCTTCATGATCGTCAAGGCGGTCGCGATCTATGTGATCGCGCGGCTGCTGCGCTCGGGGCATGGCGAGGCGCTGGAGCGGGCGGTGCTGATGGGGCAGGGCGGCGAATTCGCCTTCGTGCTCTATACGACCGCCGTTGCGGCAGGGCTGATCGATGGGCCGAGCAATGCGATCTTCACGGCGACGGTCATCATTTCCATGGTGCTGACGCCATTCGCCATGATCGGCCTGCGCTATTTCATGCCCAAGCGCGTGGAATCGATGGATGGCGTCGAGACGGCCGATGGGCTCAATAGCCGGGTGCTGATCATCGGTTTCGGGCGCTTCGGGCAGATTGCCAGCCAGCCGCTGCTGGCCATGCGCCATTCGGTTTCGATCATCGACAATGATACGGACATGATCCGCGCCGCGGCGCAGATCGGGTTCAAGGTCTATTACGGTGACGGCACGCGACTCGATATTCTGCGTGCTGCTGGCGCGAGCACGGCGGACCTCATTCTGATCTGCACGGAACAGCGCGAGCAGACGACGCGCATCGCCGAATTGCTGCGCGATGAATTTCCGCTGGCGCGGGTCATGGCGCGCGCATTCGACCGTCCGCACGGCATCGAGCTGATCCGGGCGGGCGTCGAATACCAACTGCGCGAAACCTTCGAATCGGCCGTTATCTTTGGTGGCGAGGCCATCACCATGCTCGGTGCGAGCGCGGAGGAAGCCAGCGAAATCATCGAGGGCGTGCGGGCGCGCGACCGCCAGCGGTTCGAGCTGCAGCTGGGCGGCGAAGACTGGCGGAACCTCAACCGATTGCTGATCAGCAATGCGCAGGACCAGGCGCGCGAGAGCGGCGTATCGGTTTCCGAAGAGAGCGCCGAGGATGCCGTGGCCCATTCCGTCCCTGCACAGGGGACCTGATTTTTCTCCTCTCCAAGGGGGCTTTCCGATGCACAAATTAAGTGCAAGAGTGAGCACATTAGAGGGGAACATCGTCATGAACACTGGATTGCGATATGCCGCAAAAGCCGATCGTCTACGATGCTCCGACGCCCGAGCCCCGTGCCACAACCGTTGAAGCCATACAGGCGGAAATCCTTGAAAGGCTGATCTATTCGGTCGGCAAGGATCCGATTGTCGCGCGCCCGCATGACTGGTTGCGCGCCACCATTCTGGCGGTGCGTGACCGCATCATGGACCGCTGGATGGAGAGTTCGCGCGAGACTTGGCGCACCTCCAACAAGCGCGTCTATTATCTCAGCCTCGAGTTCCTGATCGGCCGGCTGATGCGCGACGCCATCAGCAATGTCGGGCTGATGGAGCCTGTGCAGCAGGCATTGAAGAACCTCAATGTCGACCTCGGGGACCTGATCAATCTCGAGCCCGATGCGGCCTTGGGCAATGGTGGTCTCGGTCGTCTTGCGGCGTGTTTCCTCGAGTCCATGTCGTCGGTGAAAATCCCGGCCTATGGCTATGGCATTCGCTATGTGCATGGCCTTTTCCGCCAGGAAATGAGCGAGGGCTGGCAGGTTGAGCTGCCGGAAGATTGGCTGGCTCATGGCAATCCATGGGAATTTGAACGCCGCGAAAGCGCCTATGAGGTTGGCTTTGGCGGTCATGTCGAGCCGATCACCGATGCCGACGGCACGGTGCGGCACGAATGGCGGCCGAACGAACATCTGCTGGCGGTGGCCTATGACACCCCGATCGTTGGATGGCGCGGTGCACGCGTGAACACGCTGCGGCTCTGGAGCGCGCAGCCGATCGACCCGATCCTGCTCGACAAGTTCAATTCCGGCGACCATATCGGCGCCCTCGAAGAAAGCGCCAAGGCGGGGGCGATTACGCGGGTTCTCTATCCGGCCGACTCGACGCCGGCTGGGCAGGAGCTGCGTCTGCGGCAGGAATTCTTCTTCTCGTCGGCCTCTCTGCAGGACATCGTCCGCCGGCATCTGCAGCAATATGGCGATCTCGGCTCGCTGCCGGACAAGGTCGCCATTCAGCTCAACGACACGCACCCCGCCATTTCGGTGGCCGAACTGATGCGTATTCTCGTCGATGACAATGGGATCAAGTGGGCTGACGCCTGGAAGCTGACCAAGGGCACGTTCGGCTATACCAATCATACCCTGCTGCCGGAGGCGCTCGAAAGCTGGCCGGTGGCTCTGCTCGAACGGCTACTTCCGCGCCATATGCAGATCGTCTACCAGATCAATGCCGATGTGCTGGCGGAGGCACGTGGCCGCGCCAAGTTTACGGACCAGCAGATCGCGGCCGTTTCGCTGATCGACGAGCATGGCGGGCGTCGCGTGCGCATGGGGCAGCTGGCTTTTGCCGGTTCGCACTCGATCAATGGCGTTTCCGCGCTCCATACCGAATTGATGAAGCAGACCGTGTTTGCGGACCTCCACAAGCTCTATCCGGAGCGCATCAACAACAAGACCAATGGCATCACGCCGCGGCGCTGGCTGATGCAGTGCAATCCGGGGCTGACCAAGCTCGTCAGCGAGCGGATCGGGCCGGATTTCCTCGACGATATCGACAAGCTGCACGCTCTTAGTGCGCATGCCGAAGATCCGGGATTCCAGAAGCAGTTCGCGGCGGTTAAGCGCGCCAACAAGGAGCGGCTGGTCAAGCTGATCAAGGAGCGGATCAATGTGTCCGTATCGGCCGATGCGCTCTTTGACGTGCAGATCAAGCGCATCCACGAATACAAGCGCCAGTTGCTCAACATCATTCATGCCGTGGCGCTTTATGATGAAATCCGCGCCCATCCCGAGAAGGATTGGGTACCGCGGGTGAAGATTTTCGCGGGCAAGGCGGCGCCGAGTTATTGGAATGCCAAGCTGATCATCAAGCTGATCAACGACGTGGCCAAGGTGATCAATCATGATCCGGCGGTACGGGGTCTCCTGAAGGTTGTGTTCCTGCCGAACTACAATGTCAGCCTTGCCGAGGTGATCGTGCCGGCGGCCGATCTTTCCGAGCAGATTTCGACGGCGGGCATGGAAGCCTCGGGCACCGGTAATATGAAGTTCATGGCCAATGGCGCTGTTACCATCGGCACTATGGATGGCGCCAATGTCGAGATGCACAAGGAAGTGGGCGACGACAATATCGTCATCTTCGGGCTGACGACGGAGCAGGTGGAAGACAAGCGCAGCCGCAGCGAAGTGCCGCGAGGCACGATCGACAAGTCGCCGCGCCTGCGTGAGGCGCTGGAGGCGATTTCCTCGGGCGTGTTCTCACCGGACGATCCCAATCGCTATCGCGACCTGATCGGCGGGCTCTATGACCATGACTGGTTCATGGTGGCGCGCGATTTCGATGCCTATTGGGCGGCGCAGGCCAAGGTCGAAAAGATCTGGGCGGATCGGTCGCGCTGGGACGCGATGGCGATCCGGAACACCGCCAATGTCGGCTTCTTCTCGTCGGACCGGACGATCAGGCAATATGCCGCCGATATCTGGAACGTGCAGACCGCATAAGAAAACGAGACGGGTCGTGGATCCGAAAGCGGGTCTGCGACCTTTCCAGAGTACGACCGCCGATATGGAAGCGGCCGGTCATGGGGGGATATAGGGCGTGAGCAGGGAAACTTGGCAGGCCGATAGCCGTGACGTCGAAGAAATCGTGGCGGGCCGCCACAGGGATGCCTTCGGCGTGTTGGGCTTGCACGAAGTCGACGGGCAATGGGCGTTGCGCGCTTTCATTCCGCATGCGGAATCGGTTGTGGCCTTCACGCTCGATGGGAAGGAACTCGGGGACCTCTATCCCCGCCACGCCGGTGGCGTGTTCGAGGGCAAGGTCGAGATCGACCAGCGGCAGCCGATCCGCTATCGTGCCAAGAATGCCGGCGGGGAATGGGACGTGTTCGACCCCTATTCCTTCGGGCCGGTGCTCGGGCCGATGGACGATTTCTATATCGGCGAAGGCAGCCACCTCAGGATGTTCGACAAGCTCGGCGCCCATGAGATGGAATTTGAAGGTATTCACGGTACGCATTTCGCCGTCTGGGCGCCCAATGCGCAGCGTGTTTCGGTGGTTGGCGCGTTCAACCAGTGGGACGGGCGGCGCAACCCGATGCGTAATCGCAACGGCATCTGGGAAGTGTTCATTCCCGTGCTCGGGACCGGGACGATCTACAAGTATGAAATCGTCGGGCCAGACGGCAAGGTTCTGCCGCTGAAAGCCGATCCGTTTGCGCGGCAGGCCGAACTGCGGCCGCGCACGGCTTCGGTGGTTCCCGATCCGACGCCGTTCACCTGGACCGACCAGAAGTACATGGAAGAGCGCGCCAGCCATGATTGGCGGCGCACGCCGATGTCGATCTACGAAGTGCATCTGGGTTCATGGCGGCGACGGCCGGATGGCTCGTTCCTGAGCTATGACCAATTGGCCGAGCAGCTCGTGCCCTATGCGGCTGATATGGGCTACACCCATCTCGAATTCCTGCCGGTTTCCGAGCATCCGTTCGATCCGAGCTGGGGTTATCAGCCGACGGGGCTTTTCGCGCCGACCTCGCGCCATGGCGATCCCGCCGGGTTCGCGCGGCTGGTGAATGCGGCGCATGAGGCGGGGCTGGGCGTCATCCTCGATTGGGTGCCGGCGCATTTCCCGACCGACGAATTCGGGCTGGCGCGCTTCGATGGCACGGCGCTCTATGAGCATGCCGATCCCAGGCAGGGCTATCACCCCGACTGGAATACGGCGATCTACAATTTCGGGCGCAAGGAGGTTTCGGCCTTCCTGACCAATAGCGCGCTCTACTGGTTCGAAGTGTTCCATATCGATGGGCTGCGCGTCGATGCGGTGGCCTCGATGCTCTATCTCGACTATTCGCGCCAGCCGGGGCAATGGGTGCCCAACAAGCATGGTGGCAACGAAAACCTCGAAGCGGTGGCGTTCCTGCAGCGCGTCAATGCCGAGGTCTATCGGCAGTTTCCGGGCGCCTTCATGATTGCCGAGGAGTCGACATCCTGGCCGGGGGTCAGCCATCCGACCTACAATGGCGGGCTTGGTTTCGGCTTCAAGTGGAACATGGGCTTCATGAACGACACGCTGCGTTTCATGAGCCGTAATCCTATCCATCGGCGCTACCATCACAACGACATGACCTTTGGGCTCATGTACGCGTTCAGCGAGAATTTCGTGCTGCCGCTGAGCCATGACGAAGTGGTGCACGGGAAGGGCGCGTTGCTGTCGAAAATGCCGGGCGATGACTGGCAGCAGTTTGCCAATCTGCGCGCCTATCTCGCCTTCATGTGGGGGCATCCGGGCAAGAAGCTCCTGTTCATGGGCCAGGAATTCGCGCAGCGCGAGGAATGGTCGGAAAGCCGCGGGCTCGATTGGTGGCTGCTGGACTCGGCGCCGCATGAGGGCATGCGGCGGCTGGTGGCCGATCTCAATGCGGCCTATCGCAGCCTGCCCGCCCTCTATGAGCACGATTGTGAGCCTGAGGGCTTTGAGTGGCTGATCGGCAATGACCAGACCAATACCGTCTATGCATGGGTGAGAAAGGCCGAGGGGGCCGATCCTGTGATCGTCATCTCCAATTTCACGCCAGTGCCACGCAGCGGGTACAAGGTGCCGGTGCCCCATGCGGGGCGCTGGGTGGAGCGGATCAATACGGATGCCGGCTGGTATTCCGGGGGCAATACTGGAAATCAGGGGGCGGTGACCGCCCATGCCGTAGAGGGGCGGCATATGCCTGCGGAAATGGAACTGTACCTTCCGCCGCTGGCAACGCTGTTTTTGAAATATGAGCCGGAGTGATCCGTCTCGGGTGAATACGTTCCGCTTCAATGCGGGCAGTAGTGGAGGGAAATAAATGGCTGATTATCGAGTACCGTCTCCATTGGCGCGTGAAGCCATGGCCTATGTGCTTGCCGGGGGGCGCGGCACGCGTTTGATGGAATTGACCGACCGGCGCGCCAAGCCTGCCGTCTACTTTGGGGGCAAGTCGCGCATTATCGACTTCGCGCTGTCTAATGCCATCAATTCGGGCATCCGCCGCATTTCGGTTGCGACGCAGTATCAGGCGCATAGCCTGATCCGCCACCTGCAGCGCGGCTGGAACTTCCTCCGCACCGAACGTAACGAAAGTTTTGACGTGCTGCCGGCGAGCCAGCGCGTAAAGGAAGACATGTGGTATGCGGGCACCGCTGATGCCGTCTACCAGAACATGGACATCATCGAGGATTACGGCGCGCGCTATATCGTGCTCTTGGCCGGCGACCATATCTACAAGATGGACTACGAAATCATGCTCCGGCAGCATGTGGATACGGGCGCTGACGTGACCATCGGCTGTCTCGAAGTGCCGCGCATGGAAGCGACGGGCTTTGGCGTGATGCATGTCGACGGACGCGACCGGGTGGTCGATTTCGTCGAAAAGCCCAAGGACCCGCCAGGTATTCCGGACAAGCCGGACATGGCGCTCGCCTCGATGGGCATCTATGTGTTCGAGACGCGTTTCCTGATGGAACAGCTCCGTCGCGACGCGGCGACGGAGGGGTCAAGCCGCGACTTCGGCAAGGACATCATCCCCTATATCGTCAAGAACGGCACGGCCTGGGCGCATCGGTTTCCGCGCTCTTGCGTGCGCTCCAGTAACGAAACGGTTTCCTATTGGCGCGACGTGGGTACGGTCGACGCCTATTGGAAGGCCAATATCGACCTGACCGATATCAACCCGCAGCTCGATCTCTATGATCGTGACTGGCCGATCTGGACCTATGCCGAGATCACGCCGCCGGCCAAGTTCGTGCACGACTTTGATGGGCGCCGTGGTTCGGCAGTGAACTCGCTGGTGTCGGGTGATTGCATCATTTCGGGCGGTCATCTGCAGCGCACGTTGCTGTCGACCGGCTCCCGCGTGCATTCCTATTCGACGCTCGATGAAGCTGTGGTGTTGCCCTATTGCGATATTGGGCGGAATGCGCGGCTCAAGAAGGTCGTGATCGATCGCGGCGTTTCCATCCCTGAAGGGCTGGTTGTCGGCGAAGATCCGGAATTCGACGACAAGTGGTTCCGGCGGACGGAGGAGGGGGTGACCCTCATTACCCAGGCCATGGTCAACAGGTATCTGGCTGATCGATGATCGAAGTTCTTTCCGTTGCCTCGGAAGTCTATCCGCTGATCAAAACCGGGGGGCTGGCCGACGTGGCCGGCGCCCTGCCGTCCGCACTCGCCAAGACCGGCGTTTCCATGCGCACGCTGGTGCCGGGCTATCCGGCGGTCATGGCCAAGCTCGGGCAATCGCGCGAGGTCTACTATTTCAGCGACCTGTTCGGCGTGACCGGCAGGCTGATTGCCGGGCGGGCTGAGGGGCTCGATCTCATCGTGCTCGATGCCCCGGCGCTCTACGATCGGCCGGGCAATCCCTACATGGGCCCCGATGGCTGGGACTGGCCGGACAACTGGAAGCGCTTTGCGGCGCTCTCCTGGGTGGCGGCGGAACTGGGGACGGGACTAGTCGAAGGCTATCGGCCGCAGGTCATCCATGCTCATGACTGGCAGGCCGGACTTGTCGGTGCCTATGTGAAATATGGGCCTTCGGCGACGCTGAAGACGGTGATGACCGTCCATAACATGGCCTTTCAGGGCACGTTTGGCGCCGACATTTTTGGGCAATTGCGCCTGCCGCCGCATGCTTTTTCGGTAGAGGGCGTCGAGTATTTCGGTGGCATCGGCTATCTCAAGGCTGGCGTCGAATGCGCCGATGTGGTGACGACGGTGTCGCCGACCTATGCCGCAGAAATCCGGACCCAGGCTTTTGGGATGGGGCTCGATGGCCTCCTCAATAATCGCTCCGCTACGGTGTTTGGTGTGCTCAACGGCATCGACATGGATGCCTGGAATCCGGCGACCGACCAGAGCCTGAGCTCGACCTATACCGCCAATTCGCTCGGCAGCCGCGCCACAAACAAGGCAGCGGTGCAGGAAGCGTTTGCGCTGGAGCCATCCGATAGCCCGCTCTTTGCGGTGGTCAGTCGCCTGACCTGGCAGAAGGGGATCGATCTCCTCGTCAACTGCATCGATATGATGGTCGATGCCGGTGCACAGCTTGCGGTGCTCGGTTCGGGCGAGGCAGAGCTGGAAAATGCCGTGCGTGGCGCGGCCATGCGGCATCCGGGGCGGGTTGGGCTCGTGACCGGCTACAATGAGCGCCTGAGCCATCTGGTGCAGGGCGGGGCAGATGTGATGATGGTGCCCTCGCGCTTTGAGCCCTGCGGTCTGACGCAGCTCTATGCGCTGCGTTACGGCTGTATTCCGCTCGTTAGTCGCGTTGGCGGGCTCAATGACACAGTCATCGACGCCAATGTTGCCGCATTGCAGGCTGAGGTAGCGACTGGGGTGCAGTTTGCGCCGCCCGATGAGGCCGCATTGGCCAATGCTATCAGGCGCACGCTCGAACTCTACGCCGACGAAAAAAGCTGGAAGAAGATGCAGAGGCGGGGAATGAAATCGGACGTCAGCTGGGAATCCAGCGCCGCCCGCTATGCCCAGCTCTATGCATCGCTGATTGGACTGAAAGCCGATGACGATACAGACCATTAAGACCACGCCCTATGCCGACCAGAAGCCGGGCACTTCGGGCCTCCGGAAGCGAGTGCCGGTTTTCAGCCAGCCGAACTATGTCGAGAACTTTATCCAGTCGATCTTCGACAGCCTCGAAGGGATCGAGGGCCAGACGCTGGTAATCGGCGGGGACGGGCGCTTCTTCAACGACGTTGCGATTCAGAAGGCGATCCGCATTGCCGCAGCCAATGGCTTTGGGAAGGTGCTGGTCGGGCAGGGTGGCCTGCTCTCGACACCGGCGGCGAGCAATATCATTCGTCAATACAAGGCCTTTGGCGGACTTGTTCTCTCCGCGAGTCACAATCCGGGCGGGCCGGAAGGCGACTTCGGCATCAAGTACAATGTCGGCAATGGTGGGCCGGCGCCGGAGAAGATCACCGACGCGGTCTATGCGCGCACCAAGGTCATCGACACCTACAAGACGCTCGATACGCCCGATGTCGATCTGAGCAAGGTCGGCGCGCAGCAGGTCGGCGAGATGGTGGTCGAGGTGATCGACCCCGTGAAGGACTATGCGGCGCTGATGCAAACGTTGTTCGATTTTGAAGCTATTCGCGGGCTGTTCAAGTCGGGCTTCACCATGACCTTCGACTCGATGCACGCGATCACCGGGCCCTATGCCAAGGCGATCCTTGAGGGCCTGCTGGGCGCTCCGGTAGGGACGGTTAAGAACGGCGTGCCGTCGCCGACCTTCAATCATGGCCATCCCGATCCGAACCTGGTCTACTGCAAGGACATGTACGACCTGCTGATGACCGAGGCGGGGCCGGATTTCGGCGCGGCTTCGGATGGTGACGGTGACCGCAACCTGATCATCGGCAAGAACCGCTTCGTAACGCCGTCGGACTCGCTGGCGCTGCTGGCGGCCAATGCGCATTTGGCGCCGGGCTATAAGGCTGGGATTGCCGGGATCGCCCGCTCCATGCCGACGAGCGCTGCAGCCGATCGCGTGGCGGAAAAGCTCGGCATCGAAATGCATGAGACGCCGACGGGCTGGAAGTTCTTCGGCAATCTGCTTGATGCTGGCCGGGTGACCATCTGCGGTGAAGAGAGCGCCGGTACAGGCTCGGACCATGTGCGCGAGAAGGACGGGCTTTGGGCCGTGCTGCTCTGGCTCAATATCCTGGCCGTGCGCAAGCAGGGCGTCGACGCCATCGTGCGCGAGCACTGGGCCACCTATGGGCGCAATTACTATACGCGCCACGACTATGAGGAAGTCGACAGCGCGATCGCCAATGCGCTGGTCGATGACCTGCGCGGGCGGCTTTCGGCGCTGCCGGGGCAGGTGCTCAACGGGCTGGAAGTCGCCTACGCGGATGACTTCACCTATCACGATCCGGTGGATGGCTCGACCAGCGCAAAACAGGGCATTCGGATCGGGTTCAAGGACGGTTCGCGAATAGTCCTGCGGCTCTCAGGAACTGGCACGGTGGGCGCGACGTTGCGGGTCTACCTCGAACAGTATGAGCCCCCCAATGGAAACCACGATCTCGATGTCCAACGCGCCCTCGAGCCTCTTGTCGGGATCACCGAAGACCTCGCCGGCATCAAAGCCCGGACGGGGCGCACCGAACCCAGCGTCATCACTTGAGCGCACGCAATTGACGGGCCCACATCTCGTTCCCGGCGCCGGAAGCATCGAAAAGCTCGGCGCCACGATCACGCCCGAGGGCGTCAATTTCGCGGTCTATTCCGAGGCCGCGACAGCAATCTGGGTCTCGCTCTTTGACGAGCAGGACAAGGAAATCGAGCGCTTCGAGCTCGACGTTCATGCCGAAAACATCCGGGCTGGCTTGATTGCCGGCATCGGCGCAGGCGCACGCTACGGGCTGCGCGCCGACGGGCGCTATGACGAGGACCAGGGGTTTTTCTTCGATCCGCAAAAGCTGCTGGTCGATCCCTATGCGCGGCGGCTCGACAGGGTTTTTGTGCGCTCTCCCCGTCTGCGTCTCAGGCGCGAAGAGGCCGTGGATACGGCGCCGCTGATGCCCAAGGCGATTGTGGTCGGCGAGGGCAACGAAAACATCCTGCCGCGCAAGAAGGCGCCGAGCCTGTTCTACGAACTCAATGTGCGTGGTTTCTCCATGCGCCATCCGAGCGTACAGGGGCCGCTGCGTGGGACCATTGCCGGGCTGACCACCAAGTGGGTGATCGACCATTTCAAGCATATGGGCGTCGACACGATCCAGCTCATGCCGACGGCGGCGTGGATCGATGAGGGGCACTTGCCGGCGCTCGGGCTGACCAATGCCTGGGGCTATAATCCGGTGGCTTATTTCGCCATCGACCCGCGGCTGGCGCCGCGCGGCCCGCAGGAATTGCGGGTGATGACTGACCTCTATCGCAAGAACGGCATCTCGGTGATCCTCGACGTGGTCTACAACCACACCGGCGAGAGCGATGCGCAGGGCCCGATGCTGAGCATGATGGGGCTCGATGCGCACACCTATTATCGCTTCGTCGAAGTCGACGGAAAGCAGCACCTCGTCAACGATACCGGCACCGGCAATACGCTGCGCTGCGATCATCCGGCCGTGCAGCGGTTGGTGATCGAGAGCCTGCGCTATTGGGTCGAGGAAATGGGCGTGTCCGGTTTCCGCTTTGACCTCGCGACGGTGCTAGGCCGCGAGCCGGGCTTCAATCCGGAAGCGGAGATGCTCAAGAAGATCAAGGCCGATCCGGTGCTCTCCAAGTGCATCCTCGTGGCCGAGCCTTGGGATCCGGGTCCGGGCGGCTACGCGCTTGGCAAATTCGGCAAGGAATTCCAGGAGCACAACGACACGTTCCGCGACGAAGTGCGTGCCTTCTGGAAGGGCGAGCCGGCCAAGATCGGGGCGCTGGCGGGGAAAGTTTCGGGCTCTGCCGAGATTTTCGATTTTGCCGGCCGCAAGCCGCATCACGGCGTCAACATGCTGGCCGTGCATGATGGCTTTACCCTGCGCGATCTCGTGAGCTATCACGACAAGCACAATGAGGCGAATGGCGAGAACAATCGCGACGGGCACAGCAATAACCAGTCCTGGAACTGCGGTGTCGAAGGCGAGACCGATGACGTGGGGATCAACACGGCGCGCAAGCGCGATGTGCGGGCACTATTGGCGACGCTGTTCCTGTCGCGCGGAACCCCGCTGATCCAGCAGGGCGACGAGATGTACCGGACGCAGCAGGGCAATAATAACGCCTATGCGCAGGACAACGAGATCACCTGGCTCGACTGGGAAGGCGCCGATGGGGCGCTGGTGGATTTCGTCGCGGCGATAAACGCCTTCCGCAAGGCGCATCCGGCGGTGAGCCACGACCATTTCCTGAATGGACAGGATCGGCATGGCGTGCGCGATGTCGTCTGGCTGCACCCTGATGGCCGCGAGATGACTGAAGGCGACTGGAACGACGGCGGTGCTTCGGTGCTTGGGATGCATCTCAGGCACAAGGATGACGAGGTGCTGGTCTGGTTCAATCGCCGGATCGAGCCTGTTTCCGCCAAGCTGCCGGAAGGCGACTGGGTCGTAGGTATCGACTCCGATCCCGACACGGCTGTCACCATTGCCGACGGTCAGGTTCAGGTCGGTGCGCGCACGGTGCTGGCTCTGGTGAGACCCACCGCGCAATGATTGTTGCCCAGCTCAGCGATATCCATGCGAACGGGTCGAGCGAAAGGCTCGACCGGCTCGACAAAGTGCTGGGCTGGCTCCGTCCCATGCGGCCGGACGCGGTCATCGTCAGCGGCGATCTGGCGGAAGATGCGTATGACCGCAGCTATCGGGCCGTGAGGGAACGGCTGGAAAGCCTCGGGTGTCCTTACTTCGTCGTGCCCGGCAATGTGGATGACCACGCCGACATGCGGCAGGCCTTTGGCGAACGTTTCGACTGGACGAGTGATCGCCTGCTGAATGTCCTCGGTGAGGTCGGCGGATTTCGCTTCATTGGCCTCGATGTGACAGTGGAGGGTGCGCATCACGGCGATGCGGGGCCGCGGCTCGAATGGTTGGCGGCGGAACTCGCCAGATCAGATTTGCCAACGCTGATCTTTCAGCATCAGCATCCCTTCCTGACCGGTATCGACGGCAAGGATCGCAATATCTGCTTCAATGGCGAAGGGCTCGCGGCGGTGATCGAGGCGGCGGGAGACACGGTTCTGGCGCTGACCTGCGGCCATGTACACCGGCCGATGTTCACGCGCTTTGCCGGTCGTCATGCGACAATGGCGCCGTCGGTCACCAGGGCCAATCGGCTGCGGCTCGATGGGCGAGAGAGTGAGATTGTCGATCCGCCGGGCCTGCTGCTGCATCATTTTGCCGGCGGCAATCTGGTGAGCCATGTGGTGATGGTCGACTAGGGGCCAACCTCAACCATGCCGTGCCGGCGATAGAAGCGCTGGGCGGCAAGGTTGGATGCCTCGACCTTGAGGTCGACATGAGGTGCGCCACGCTGCTGAAGTTTCAGGAAGGCAGCGTTGAGCAGGTAGGTCCCCAGAGACTGATTGCGCCACAGAGGCGCGACGACCAAGTCCTTCACAAAACAGCTCGTCCAGCATTGGATGAGGCCGACGGGCGTGTCCCGCGTGGTAGCGACGATGACCAGGGCCGGGTCGAACTCTTCGTCTTCGACGAGTGGCCACCACCAGCTATCGAAATCGCCCACGGTACCGCCGCCGTTGGCGTATGCGGTCCGGAGCAGGGCGTGGAGTTCGATAGGGCGCGTACGATGTAGCGGGTCAATGACTACGCCGTGGGGAAGCGCCGGCAGCGATACCGGTGCATCCAGGAGCTTTCGCAGGCGGATATGGCCGCTCAAGACTATTCGGCAGCTACGGCCTGGAAACCGCCGTGCTTTTCGATGAAGCCGATGATCTGATCGAGGCTTTCGCGGCGCAAAAGGTCGGTGAAGACATAGGGCCGGCCTTCGCGCACCTTTTGGGTATCGCTTTCCATCACTTCGAGGCTGGCGCCGACATAGGGCGCGAGGTCGGTGTGGGTAATGACAAGCAGATCGGAGCGCGAGATGGCGGGGCCGCCCTTGCGGGGGATCTTTTCGCCCTGCGCGACCGAGATCACATAGATGGTCAGATCGGCGAGGTCGGGGGAGAAGGTGGCCGCGAGATTATCGCCGCCGCTTTCAATAAGAACGATGTCGAGATCGGGAAATTTGCGGTTGAGATCGTCGATGGCCGCGAGGTTCAGCGAGGCGTCTTCGCGAATGGCCGTGTGCGGGCAGCCGCCGGTTTCGACGCCGACAATCCGGTCCTCGGAAATGGCCTGGACGCGGGCGAGGATCAGGGCGTCCTCGCGGGTATAGATGTCGTTGGTGACCACCGCCATCGAGTAGCGATCACGCATGGCCTTGAGCAGCATTTCACAGAGAGTGGTCTTGCCCGACCCGACGGGGCCGCCAATGCCGATGCGGAGCGGTCCATTGAGGCTTTTGGTCATGGCAAGACTCCTTAATCAGAGAAAGCGAAAGACGACGAGGGCGAGGAAACCCAGGCCCAAAGCAAGGCACAGCGGAGAGTATACTCGCGCGTCGTTGAGACGGAAGTTGGGTTCGGGTGTCAGCGTCTTCCACCAGGTGGTGTAGCCGGCAATGCCGCGGGCGAGGAACACGGCGGCAAGCGCAATGCCGCCGAGATCGAGCAAGATGCCGCCGCTGTCGTGATCGGCCAGCGCCAGGGCGTAGATGCCGGCAGCGATGGTGGCGATCGACACGGCAAAAGACGCCAGACGGGGCGGCATGCGCTCGATGTCCTTGAAACCCACCACGGTCTGGGCCAGCAGTTTCTCGTTGCGGATTGGCCAGGTGCGTCCGACCGACCAGAGGAAGTGCGCCAGCGAGACGGCGAAGAGGGCGATGAACATCATGGACGCGATGAACATGTTCATGAACGGAAGATCCTTGTGGGCAGCGTTTCGTGCTGCATCTGGGCGATGTCAGCGCCATAGGCGACACTGCCGATTTCGTCCAGCGTCGCGTGCTGGCACGCTTTTGCCAATTTTGCGATTTCGGGTTCGAGCGCAGCCATGATCGCGAGGCCATCGGTCTGGCCGATGGGCACGAGGCGCACGGCGACAGACACTTGGCTGTGCACTGTGGCCGTTAGGAAAGCGACGAGCGTGTCGAGGAGGCCGATGCCATGGGCGCCGGCCAGCGCGCCGACTGCGATGGGATAGGGGCAGGGATGTGGCAGGTCGAGCGGCGGATCGACGGGCCAGGCGGCGCTGGCGGTCGCGAAGGCATTGCCCGTCATGGTGGTTTCGGCGTGACGCTCGCGGGCTGGCGTCAGCGCAAGGCAGAGGTCAGCCAGTTCCTGCAGCTTTTCGGGAGCCCGGGGTGTTTTTTGCGCGTGGGCGAGGAGGATGGCGTCGGTACGCAGGCCACCGTGGAGCAGGGCGCCTGATATCCAGTCTTCGGCGGTTTTTCGATTGTGCACGAGGCGGCCGACGATGGCGGTTTCGAGGCCGGCGGACCAGGCAAAGGCGCTCACCGGAAAGGCGGGAGAGAGCCAGGTCAGCAGTTTTTGCAGATCGGTGCTCACTTGCGGGCGAGGAGGGCGTGGGCCGGTTCGGCGTGGTTGTGGCTGTGATAGGCGCCGTGCTCGGCAAAGAAGGGTTCGGTCACGTCGGTGACCTTGGCGCCGAGGCCTTCGAGCATGGTTTTGAGCACATGGTCGCGCTTGATGAGAATGCGGTCGGCGTCAAGCTGGGCCGGAGTGTGGCGATTGCCAATGTGCCAGGCCAGGCGCAGAAGATGAGCGGCATCATTGGCGGTCACCGCGTAGAGGATTTCCTTCGCGGCCAGGATTTCGAACAGGCGCCCGTCGTCCAACTCCAGCGCGCCTTCGTGGTCGAGCGTCACCGTATTGGGGAAGTCGACGAGGACCTCGGTGCCGTTCTTGCCGGTGAGCAGCTTGCGGCGCAGGCGGCGCTCGTCGTGGGCGAGGGTGATGCTGTCGATGGCGGCGCCGCGGCCGTGATGGGCGGGCAAATGGGCAACGGCACGAAGCATGCGGTGGTAAGTCCCTGAATCACTGGGTGACGTAGAAGAAACGTCCGATCAGGAAGAATTGGTAGACGATATGCACCCCGACCACAAACAAATGCACACGTTGATTGGTCGAGCGCCAGGCGATGATGCAGAGAACGATGCCGATCGGCACCTGCATGAAATAGGACGCGTCGAAACGCGCCATATGCGGGCCGCCCTTGATGAATGTGTCCAGCGTATCGAGCACGAAGGTGGTGGCGAGCAGGCCAAAAAACCAATGGCGGCGTTTCAGAAAGAAATCGCCGTAGCCCTTGTACTCTGAAATAATGTCCGGACAGAGCAGGGCCGCCATCATGAAGAGGGTGACGGCGTAGAAGATGATGAAGATGACGATGCCGAAATTCCAGGTGTCGAGCCGGAACAGGGCGAGTTCCCACCACCAGAAAAGGACGAGTTCGAGCAGGATCGAACCCATCCAGAGCAGATGCAGCACCGAGCGGTCGCGCCGATCCGGGTGCTGCACCATATTGGCGAAGGTCATGAGCAGGCGGGTAATGCCCAACCCGACCACCGTTCCCATTACGATGCGGATGTGCGGGAATATTTCGGCAGTCGTGTATGGTTCCATGGCGACCCGGCCGTCTACAGCTCAGGGCGTGTTGGCTGCGGCAAGGCACGTCGCCAGCGGAGGCGCGTCCTCGGCGGCCTGGAGATCGCGCAGGGTCGCTTCGTCGCCCTTCGTCCACCATTCATATGGGCCGGAGACGTAACGGGCGCCGGATCCGGAAACGGTGGTGACGAAAATATAGGTATCGCCTTCGACCGGCAGGATGGCCAGGAAATTGGGCGCGGCGTTCACATATTGGGTGCGAAAGCCGGTGCCGTCGTCGCATTGGTAGATGACCGTGCGGCGCTCGATATCACTAGTGGCCTCGAGGGACAGGGTCAGCGTGGCGGTCACGGTGGGCGCTGCGGGAGCGGTTGGCGCCGTTTCGGCGGGCGCCGGGGCTTCCTGAGCCAGGGCCGCACCAGCGGCGAGCACAAGAACACCGCCCGCGATGAGGCTCCTCAAATCGATCATGGCTTTTCCTCGATTTCGTTGGAAACAGTGCGAAACACCCAGGCAACTGTCTCCACAATCATGGTGATTGATTGTTCTGGCAAGGTGTCAGCGTGATGAAATCTAGAAGTCTCCGAGGGTTGCGGGCACGATTTTCCTGTCAGCTCAGCCGCGTTTGAGAAGGTAAAGCTGACCGGGGATCGGGATCTCGCGTTCCAGCCGGATCGCATGGGGCTTTTCTGCGAGGACGGTAAGGCCATTCGCTGTTGCGAGGGCCTTGATGTAACTGGGGCTGTGGCTGAAGCGGCCGCTGGAGCGGATGGCGACGCCTTCTCCTTCATGGAGTTCGATCGAAAAGGCCAGCACGCCATCGGCAGCGAGGCGCTGGGCCAATGTCGCGAACAGTGCTGTGATCTCGCCGACATAGATGAACACATCGGTGGAAACGATCAGACCGTAGGGTCCGGCCAGTTTGGACTCGGTCGAGAGAGCCGCGGCGGCATCGCCTATGTGGAGATGGCGGTAGATGCCGCGCTCCCTGGCTTTGGCGACCATTTTGGGGGCAATGTCGATACCGTCGATCGGCCGTAGTGCTTCCGGCAGCGCCGTTGCCATCAGCCCTGTGCCGCAACCGACGTCGAGTGTCGGGCCGTGAGCCGATGCGTGTTCGGCCAGCATGGCGGCGAGAGCCTCGGGTACGCGATATTCAAGCTTGCCGGTCAGGTGGGCGTCGAATGTTTCGGCATAGGAATCGAAGAGTTCGGCGACATAGCCGGCGTCCGGCGTGCCTGTCGTGGTCAGGGCTGACGCCATATGGCTCGAATAGAGATCGCCCGGACGCAGCTTGGCGGCACGCGAGAAACTTTTGAGGGCGGCAGCCTTCTGGCCGAGGTCTAGCTGGGCCTGGCCCAATTCGCTAAAAATGCGCGCGTCATTGGGGTGCAGGGTGCGCCCCTTGTCGAGGAGGCGTGCGGCATCGGCGGGGCGCCGGAGCGCCAGCAAAGCCTGGGCGAGGGCGACGTGGAGATCGGCCGAGCGTGGTTTCAGGCGAAGAGCGTGTTCAAAGCTCATGGCGGCGATTTCGGCGGCACCCGTTCGCATGGCCATGCTGCCCATGAACTGGTGCGCTTCGGCCAGATCGGGCGCGACATTGACCAGTTCGGCACTGACGCGCGCAGCGTCAGCAATTTTGCCCTGGCTTTCAAGCTGCCGGCCCTTGGCCAGCAGGTCGTTGGCGCGCAGCGCGAGGATGGGATCGGTCGGGAGACCTTTGAGTGTAACGCCGACCGGTTTTTTCATCAGAACAGGAAATATCGTTGTGCCATAGGCAACACCGTAGCCGGTTCACATGTCAGAAGTACACCGTCGGCGCGCACTTCGTAGGTTTCGGGGTGGACGTCGATGTGGGGCGTGGCGGAGTTGAGCTTCATCGAGGCTTTGCCGATGCCGCCGCGGGTGTTGTGGACGGGGAGTAAATCCTTGTCGACGCTGAGGCGATTGCGGAGGCCGGCGTCATGGGCGGCCTGGGAGATGAAGGTGACCGAGGACCGGCTGACCAGCTTGCCATAGGCGCCGAACATGGGGCGGTAGTGCATGGGCTGTGGCGTCGGAATGGATGCGTTCGGGTCGCCCATCGGGGCGGCAGCGATGGACCCGCCGAGGATCACCATTTCGGGCTTTACGCCGAAGAAGGCGGGGTTCCAGAGGACGAGATCGGCGCGCTTGCCGACTTCGATGGAACCGATGTGCTGACTGAGGCCATGGGCGATGGCCGGATTGATCGTGTATTTGGCGATATAGCGACGGACGCGGAAATTGTCATTGTCGCCGGTTTCTTCGCTCAGCTTGCCGCGCTGGCGCTTCATCTTGTCCGCCGTCTGCCAGGTACGGATCAGCACTTCGCCGACGCGGCCCATGGCCTGGCTGTCCGACGAAATGACGGAGAGGGCGCCCATGTCGTGCAGGATGTCCTCGGCCGCGATGGTTTCCTTGCGGATGCGGCTTTCGGCGAAGGCGACGTCTTCGGGGATCGACTGGTCGAGGTGGTGGCAGACCATGAGCATATCGAGATGCTCGGCAATGGTGTTGACCGTGTAGGGCCGCGTCGGATTGGTCGAAGAGGGGATGACGTTGGGCAGGCCCGCGACTTTCAGAATGTCGGGGGCGTGGCCGCCGCCAGCGCCTTCGGTGTGGAAGGCGTGGATGGTACGGCCTTTGAAGGCACCAACCGTGTCTTCGACGAAGCCGGATTCATTGAGCGTGTCGGTGTGGATCATCACCTGCACGTCATAGGCATCGGCAACCGAAAGGCAGTTGTCGATGGCGGCGGGCGTGGTGCCCCAGTCTTCGTGCAGTTTCAGAGCCGAGGCGCCGGAGAGGATCATCTCCTCGAGCGGAGCGGCAACCGCGGCATTACCCTTGCCGGCGAGCGCAAGGTTCATCGGGAAGGCGTCAAAGCTCTCGATCATGCGCTCGACGTGCCAGGCGCCGGTGCACGTGGTTGCCAGTGTGCCATGAGCCGGGCCGGAGCCGCCACCGAGCATGGTGGTCATGCCGCACATCAGGGCTTCTTCTATCTGCTGAGGGCAGATGAAGTGGATATGGGCGTCCATGCCGCCGGCGGTGAGGATCTTGCCTTCGCCGGCGATAGCTTCAGTCGAGGGGCCGATGATGATGTCGACGCCCGACTGGGTGTCGGGATTGCCGGCCTTGCCGATACCGACGATGCGGCCGTTCTTGAGGCCGATGTCGGCCTTGAAGATGCCGGTGTAGTCGACAACAAGCGCATTGGTGATGACAGTATCGACGGCGCCTTCAGCGCGGGTGCGCTGGGATTGGCCCATGCCATCACGGATCACCTTGCCACCGCCGAACTTCACTTCCTCGCCATAGGTAGTGAAATCCTTCTCCACCTCGATGAACAACTCAGTATCGGCCAGACGCACCTGGTCACCGGTGGTGGGGCCGTACATGTCGGCGTAGGTGGCGCGGGAAATGCGGGCGGGCATGGCGAAACTCCGGAAATCAGGAGAGGCGTTGAATGGGGGCGACAAACACGAAAAGCGCCCGGCCCCTAAGGGCCGTGCGTGCGGTGGCGTTGCGATGGAGAGTTTTGAGAGCGGTTAGTTCGGCTTGACCGGATTGAGCGAGCGATAGACGCCGACCGAGTGATCGATCAGGCTGTCGAGGATTTTCTCGCCTTGCGCCATCTGTTGGTCGGCGCGCATGGTGCCCGAGACCAGCGACATGGCGAGCGCCTGGATGGCATAGGCGTGCTTGGCCTTGCCGGCCTGGTGGTATTCGTTGCCGCGCTGCTGGAAGACCGTCAAAAGGTCGTTGTAGACCTGCGGGGTGACCACTTTCTTCGCGGAGGACCAGTTCTCCTGCTGTAGGTTGCTCGAAAGGTCGCTGGCAAGGTGGCCGATCAGGGCTATGGCCTCGCCATCCTCGGCTGCCGTATCCTGCAGGTCGGTCAGCATGGCGATGAAGCGCTGCTTGAATTCGGCGTTGCGGACTTCTGTGGTCGGGGCTTCGGCAGTCATGATCATCCAGGCAAAGGCAGTTCTCTGTGGCGGGGTTTAAACCACCATTCTGCTGCGATTGCCATGGCGTGAGCCAAGATTTGCCGAAGCGTGCCTGCATGGTCACAGCGATCCCATGACCTTCTGGCGGAAGCCGTAGATCTTGCGGTCGCCGCCGATGGGGATGAGGCGCACTTCGCGGCTCTGGCCGGGTTCGAATCGCACCGCGGTGCCCGCGGCGATATCGAGACGCATGCCGCGCGCCTTTTCGCGATCGAAGCTCAGGCCGGCATTGGTTTCGTAGAAGTGATAGTGGGAGCCGACCTGGATCGGTCGATCTCCCGTATTGGCGACTTCGAGCACGAGCTGTTCGAGCCCTGCATTAAGCTCGACAGTGCCGGCGGCTGGGAAGACTTGGCCCGGGATCATCATGGCCAATCTCACGCGCCGAAGGCGAGCCAGAGGCCGCCGAGGGCCGTCGCCACGCCAGCGATGCGCGACAGCGCCTTGCCGCCGAAGCGGGCGAGAGCAAGGCCAAGACCGATGCCGACGGCGTGGAGAACGGCGGTGGCGATGATGAAACCCATGGCAAACTGCCAGGCACCAGCTTCGCCGAGTTCTCCGCCATGGGCATGGCCATGGAAGAAGGCGAAGAAGCCGACCATGGCGGCAACGGCACCAGTCGGGATGGGCAAGGCCAGCGCAATGGCGACACCGATGAAGATCACCGACGCAAGGATCACCGGCTCGACGAAGGGCAGGGGGACGCCAGCGATGGCAGCGGCAAAGCCCACGGCCATTGTGCCGACGAAGGCGGCTGGGACGATCCAGACAGCGCGGCCGCCCTGCATGGCGGCCCAGAGACCGACGGCGACCATGGCGAGGATATGATCGAGGCCAAAGAGCGGGTGGCTGAAGCCGGCGGCGAAGGAGCCGTGCTCGGCGGGATCGAGATGGGCGAAGGCGGGCAGGGTGGCGGCTGCGGTGATGGCGAGAGCGAGGGTGATGCGCTTGAGCATGGTTTTGCCTCTTAGCGGATGGGTTGGTGGACGGTGACGAGCTTGGTGCCATCGGGGAAAGTCGCTTCGACCTGCACGTCGTGGATCATCTCGGCGATGCCTTCCATGACCTGGGCGCGGGTGATGACATGGGCGCCGGCTTCCATCAGCTCGGAGACAGCGCGGCCATCGCGAGCGCCTTCGACGACGAAGTCGGTGATCAGGGCGATGGCCTCAGGGTGGTTGAGCTTGACGCCGCGCTCGAGTCGCTTGCGCGCGACGATGGCGGCCATGGCGATGATGAGTTTGTCTTTTTCGCGGGGTGTAAGGTTCATCGGCCGTTTCCTAGAGATGCCACAGACGCGGCAGGGAGCAGGCGCCGGTCAGTTCGATGAGAGTTGGAACCAGAAGTTTTCGCAAGGCAAGTCCCGTCCGGGCCATTGCCCGGATCACGAGCCGCTCGCCGTTGGCGCTGGCGGCGATCAGGCCGCCAGGGGGATGGAGCGCGCGGACGCGACTGAGGAGCTGCTCGGCCTTGTCGGGACTAGCGGCGACATGCAGCACTGAAGCAAAGCCCCGACAGCCGCGCAGCAGGGAAAGGCCATCGCGCTCGCTGCCGTTGCCGGTCAGGCGGGTCGCTTCGGCATGGATCAGACGATCGCCGCGATAGATGCGCCAGGTGTCGGAAAACTGCGCGTCCCGCGCCTCCTCGCCCATGGCGTCGCGGCCGAGGAGAACGGCTTCGATAGCGGTTAGCGTCGCGCACTCGTCGAGGTGGATCGTCAGCCGTCGGTCGAGTTTGCTAGCTTCGAAGAGGATGGTTTCCTGGGGGAGCCAATCGAGATGGGCATTGTTTCCGACGGTGATATCGACCTCGACATGCGCCGTGTCGCCTGTGGAGCGGTAGCTGCGTTCGCAGGCCTGGGTGGTGATGACCAGCTTTCCGCCCGGCGCAACATCCGCGCCCCAGCGCAAATGGTCGCCGCCCGTAATACCACCAGCGGTATTGATAAACACGGCTTCGAGGGCGGAGGAATGCGTATGCGGCAGGCGGATTTTCCCGCAACCCTCCTGGAAAAGTGTGTCGATACAAGTCTTTCCGTCGCGTTGCTTGGTGCGAAGGCGGCCAGTGCCTCTTGCTCGTTGCAGCACGGGAGGAGGTGAAAACGCCTCCAAATTTGACGAGGCGACGAAATTCATTGCAACGATCCTGCGATCATCTCGTTGTTTATGCGAGCAAACGCTCTTTCATAGAGAATTTTCAAGAGGTTATTCAAATGACCATCAAATCTGCTTTGTCTGTTGCCGCCCTTACTGTCGCTCTTACCGGTGCTGCATTTGCGCAGGGCATGACGATCAATGGCGTCGCCGTTTCTGAAACTGATATGCCGGCTGTGCAGGAACGCTGCGACCAGCTGGCAAATGCTTCGACCACCGAGTCGATTGCGGGCACTACCGAGGATGGGAAGACCGAATCCAACGCAGATTCCACTGCCGGCGGCACTGATGCGACCGTCACTGACGCACCTGGAGTGAATGAAGCTCAGGCCGCGACTGCAACGATCGACCTCGATACCATCACGCTTGAAGCATGCACGACAGGCGGCTTCGTGACCCAGTAAGCGAAAGCTTCCTGAAGTTTCAAAGGGCATCTGGCTTCGGTCAGGTGCCTTTTTCATACCATCAGGTGTTTTTTCACATCCGGCAGGTCGAGATCGCTCGCCGGGCCTTTGTGCATGATTTCGCCGCGGTCCATGACGTAGATGTCGTCGGCAATTTCGCGGCAAAAATCGAGGAATTGCTCGACCAAAAGGATGGTTATGCCCTTCTCGTCGCGCAGGAATTGCAGCGCACGGCCGATGTCTTTGATGATCGAGGGCTGAATGCCTTCGGTGGGTTCATCGAGAACCAGAACTTTGGGTCGGGTGACCAGAGCGCGGCCGATAGCGAGCTGCTGCTGCTGGCCACCCGAGAGATCGCCGCCCCGCCGCCCAAGCATGGACTTGAGCACGGGGAACAGCTCGAAAATGTATTCGGGAATATTGCGTTCGCTGCGGCCAAGGCCGGCATAGCCGGTTTCGAGGTTTTCCTTCACCGTCAGCAGCGGGAAGATTTCGCGACCCTGCGGCACGTAGCCGATGCCCATGCGGGCGCGCTTGTAGGGTGGCGTTTTTTTGAGCACGTCGCTGCCGAAAGTTATGGCACCCGACGAGATGTGATTAATGCCGGTGATGGCGCGGAGGGTTGACGATTTACCCACGCCATTGCGGCCGAGGACGGCGGTGATCTTGCCCGGCTGGCAATCGATGGACACGCCCTTGAGCGCTTGGGCGGCGCCGTAATGAAGGTCAATCGTTGAGATCGAGAGTGCTGCGGTCATCGGCCAAGGTACCTTTCAATCACGACTGGATTGGCGCTGACCTGATCTAGCGATCCCTCGGCCAGCACGGCGCCTTCGGCCAGACACACGACGCGCGAGCCCAGCTCGCGCACGAAGCTCATATCGTGCTCGACCACTACCACCGACCGGGTTTTTGCGATTTCGCGCAGCAGTTTCGCGGTCTCCTCGGTCTCGCTGTCGGTCATGCCGGCGACGGGTTCGTCGACGAGCAGCAGCTTCGGATCTTGTGCAAGCAGCATGCCAATTTCGAGCCACTGCTTCTGTCCGTGGCTGAGATTGGCAGCGTATTCGTCCTTGCGGTGCAGGAGACGGACGGTTTCGAGGATTTCGGTGATGCGGGCAACGTCTTCGTCGCTGGGCGTGTAGAAGAGCGCAGCGAAAATGCCGCGCGGCTTCTTCAGCGCCATTTCGAGATTGTCCCACACAGTGTGGCTTTCGAACACGGTGGGTTTCTGGAATTTGCGGCCGATGCCGAGATTGGCGATGGCGGCTTCGTCGAGCTTGGTGAGATCGGTGCGGCCATCAAACATGACGTCGCCAGCGTCGGGGCGCGTCTTGCCGGTGATGATGTCCATCATCGTCGTCTTGCCCGCGCCATTGGGGCCGATGATGGCCAGCATTTCGGTGGGGCGGACGATGATCGAGAGATTGTTGATGGCCCTGAAACCGTCAAAGGCAACGGAGACGCCGTTGAGGTAGAGCATCGTATCCTGAGCTTTGCTCATTGGCTTTACTCCGCCGGCCGGGGTTGGACACTGTCGAAGGTACTGGGGTCTTCACCACGCTCGATATCGGCCGATTGAGCTGGCGTCGGGGCTGCGGGTTCTTCGGCCTTTTTGCGGCGAGCACCGAAGATCTGCTTCCAGAGACCCACGATGCCTTTGGGAAGGAAGAGCGTTACGAAGATGAAGAGCGCGCCGAGGGCGAAAAGCCAGAATTCGGGCAGGGCGCTGGTGAACCAGGATTTGCCGAGGTTGACGACGATGGCACCGATGATTGGGCCGATCAGGGTGCCGCGGCCACCAACGGCGGTCCAGATGACGACTTCGATGGAATTGCCGGGCTCGAATTCGCCGGGATTGATGATGCCGACCTGCGGCACATACAGAGCGCCGGCAATACCGGCCATGATGGCCGAGACGGTGAAGGCGAAGAGTTTTACGTATTCGACGCGGTAGCCGATGAAGCGCGTGCGGCTTTCGGCATCGCGCACGGCGACCATGACCTTTCCGAGTTTGGAATTGACGATCATCGAGCAGACGAGGACCGAGAGGGCCAGGGCAATGGCGGTCGCGGCAAAGAGGATGACGCGGGTCGACTGGGCCTGAACTGGGGCGCCGAGAATGTCCTTGAAGTCGGTGAGGCCGTTATTGCCGCCAAAACCCATGTCGTTGCGGAAGAAGGCGAGCAGCAGGGCGAAGGTCATCGCCTGGGTGATGATCGAGAGATAGACGCCGGTCACGCGGCTGCGGAAGGCGAAAAAGCCGAAGATGAAGGCGAGGAGGCCGGGTACCAGCACGACCATGGCCATGGCGAACCAGAAATTGTCAAAACCCATCCAGTACCAGGGCAGCTCCTTCCAGTTGAGGAAGACCATGAAGTCGGGAAGCGTCGGATTACCATAGACGCCGCGGGTGCCGATCTGGCGCATGAGATACATGCCCATGGCATAGCCGCCGAGCGCGAAGAAGGCGCTATGGCCGAGCGAGAGGATGCCGCAATAGCCCCAGACCAAGTCCAGCGCGAGCGCCAGGATGGCGTAGCTCAGATATTTGCCGAGAAGTGAGACGAGATAGGTCGGGACGTGGCCGAACTGGCCCGGCGGGATGAGGAGATTCGCCATGGGCACGAGGACGGCCACGGCGAGGAAGATGCCGATGACCCAGACGGCCTTTTTGTCGAGCGCGCGGAACAGGGCTTGGGTCAGCATCTAAAGTCTCCAGTCGTGGGGAGAGCCCCCCTCATCCGGCGCTGCGCGCCACCTTCTCCCCGATGGGGAGAAGAACAAGAGGAGGGCACCATTCCTCTCCCCATTGGGGAGAGGGTGGATCGGGCAAAGCCCGAGACGGGTGAGGGGAAGGCCATCATTGTTCGATCGCCCTTCCCTTAAGGGCAAAGAGGCCCCGCGGACGCCGCTGGATGAAGAGGATGATCAGCACCAGGATCAGGATTTTGCCGAGCACCGCGCCGGCATAGGGCTCGAGGAACTTGTTGGCGACGCCGAGGGTCAGGGCGCCGACAAAGGTGCCCCAGAGATTGCCCACGCCGCCGAAGACCACGACCATGAAGCTATCGATGATGTAGTTCTGGCCAAGGTTCGGGGAGATGTTGTCGATCTGGGTCAGTGCGACACCGGCAAGGCCGGCAATGCCGGAGCCGAGGCCGAAGGTCATGGCATCGACGAAGGGGGTGCGGATGCCCATGGCCGAGGCCATGCGGCGGTTCTGGGTGACGGCGCGCATCTGGAGGCCGAGCGGGGTGCGGTTGAGGATCAGCAGCAGCATGAAGAAGACGATCAGCGCAAAGATTACGATCCAGAAGCGATTGTAGGTGATGGCGAGGCCGAAGAAGTCGGTGGAGCCGGACATCCAGGTCGGCGCGATGACCATCTGGTTGGTCGGTCCGAAGATGGAGCGCACGGTCTGCTGCAGGATCAGGGAAAGGCCCCAGGTGGCGAGCAGGGTTTCGAGCGGGCGGCCATAGAGCCAGCGGATGATGCCGCGCTCGATGCCAACGCCGATGGCGCCGGTGACGAGGAAGGCGACGGGCAGGGCGATGAGCAGGGAATAATCGAGCAGGCCCGGGAAGTTCTGGCGGATGACGAGCTGGACGAGGAAGGTCGTATAGGCGCCGAGCATGACCATTTCGCCATGGGCCATATTGATGACGCCCATGACGCCGAAGGTGATGGCAAGGCCGATGGCGGCGAGGAGAAGCACCGATCCGAGCGAGACGCCGAACCAGACGTTTTGCAGCGCTCCCCAGACGGCGCGGCCCTGTTCGAGGCCGGAAATGGCGGACTGGATGGTCGGCTTCACTTCGTCGGGTGCGTTGGCGAGAGCGCCGGTGAGGATAGTGATGGCATTGCGGCCGGCGCCCGAGACGATCTGGGGCACCGCGGCGTTCTTGTCTTCCACGCTGGCGTCTTCGCTCGTCAGTATGGTGACAGCGCGGGCAGCCTGCATGGCGGAGCGCACATTGGCTTCGGTTTCGGCGGCGATGGCCTCGTCGAGCAGCGGCAGATTGGCGGCGTCCGGCTTGGCGAGGAAACCCTGGGCGGCCGAGAGGCGCGTGCCCGGGTTGTCGCTCATCAGCGTCATGCCGGAGAGGGCAGCGGAAATATCGCGCCGCAGGCCGTTATTGACGCGGATGCGGGAGAGATCGGCGTCGGCACCGAGATCCACGGCTTCGCCGGTCAGCGGGTCGGTAATAGAGGAGCCGCGCTGGATGACGACCGCGCCGGAGGTTTCGTCGAGATAGAGATTGCCTTCGCCGAGGGCGGTTAAGACCGGAACGACGCTGGGGTCGCCGGTCGAGGCGAGTGTCGTGACGATGGCGCCGAGTTCGCGCAGGCTTGCTTCACCCAAGGCGGTGACTTGAGCCGGGATATCCACGGCCGCGTCTTGGGCGCGCACCATCTGCGTGGGCAGCAGAAGCGACAGGGTGAGAAGTGCCAGGCGGAGAATTTGAGTCAGCATCGCTTGGAAAGTCCTTGTCGCTGCGAGAGAAAGAGGCAGGGGCGGTTGCCGCCCCTGCCGGGTTCAAGCGGTTCGCTTACTGTGCGGAGCCGCCGCAGGTCTTGGTTTCGGTATTGTAGTTGCCGCAGTTGATCGGAGCGGTCCAATCGGCTTCCAGCATCTTGGATTCGGGCAGGTAGTCGGACCATGCGTCGCCGGGGACGAGGTCTTCGGTTTCCCAGACCACGAAGAACTGGCCGTCATCCTGGATTTCACCGATCAGCACGGGCTTGGTGATGTGGTGGTTCGGGAGCATCTTGGCGATACCGCCGGTCAGGTTCGGCGTTTCGAGGCCGACAATGTTGTCGATCACGGCATCGGCTTCAGTCGAACCGGCCTTTTCGACCGCAGCAACCCAGAGATTGAAGCCAATCATGTGGGCTTCCATCGGGTCGTTGGTGACGCGGGTGTCCGAACCGATGAACTTCTGCCAATCAGCGATAAAGGCTTCGTTTTCGGGAGTATCGACCGACATGAAGTAGTTCCAGGCGGCGAGGTGACCCACCAGTGGGGTGGTGTCGAAGCCGGAGAGTTCTTCTTCGCCGACCGAGAATGCCACGACCGGGATGTCCTCGGCCTTGATGCCCTGGTTGCCCAGTTCACGGTAGAACGGCACGTTGGCGTCGCCATTGATGGTCGAGACCACGGCGGTCTTCTTGCCGGCCGAACCAAAGGTCTTGATGTCGGAGACAATCGTCTGCCAATCGGAGTGACCGAAGGGCGTGTAGTTGATCATGATGTCTTCCGGAGCCACGCCCTTGTCGAGCAGGTACTGCTCGAGAATCTTGTTGGTGGTCTGGGGGTAGACGTAGTCGGTGCCGGCGAGGACCCAGCGCTCGACCGAGCCGCCATCTTCGCTCATGAGGTAATCAACAGCCGGGATAGCCTGCTGGTTAGGCGAAGCGCCGGTGTAGAACACGTTGCGCTGGGATTCTTCGCCTTCGTACTGGACGGGGTAGAAGAGCAGCGAGTTGAGTTCTTCAAAGACCGGGAGGACGGACTTGCGGCAGACCGAGGTCCAGCAACCGAAGACCACGTCTACGCCGTCGACTTCGATCAACTGGCGGGCGAGTTCGGCGGCCAGCGGCCAATCCGAAGCGATGTCGACCACGACGGGCTCGAGCTGCTTGCCCAGAACGCCGCCCTTGGCATTTTGCTGTTCGATGAGGAACAGCATGGTGTCCTTGAGGGTGGTTTCCGAAATCGCCATCGTGCCCGAAAGCGAGTGCAGGATACCGACCTTGATGGTGTCTTCCTGGGCCATGGCCGGAACCATGGGCAGGGAAATGCTGCCGGCGAGTGCCGCGGCGAGCAGGGCGCTTTTGGCGCGGGTGAAGTTCATATGTTCGTCCCTCTAGTTTGTTTGACCCCAAGGAGACAGCCAAGGGAGGCGCCTCGATGGGGGCACCTGAGACGATTTTTTAACGGTGCCCTATACGTCGATTGACGTAACTGGCTGACGAGGAGATTCCGCCGCGACGCGGAAGGGCCTGAAAAACCGCGTGATTTTGCGAAAAACCGTGCTAAGACTTGCGTGGCGAATTTTTGGGCAGCGCAGCGAATTGGTTAAGGCTTGAGCGAATAATGGCGCGGCAACGGATCATTCCCATCAGGCGCGAATACAATCGCTGGGTCGCCAATCAGACGCTCGAAGACTATGCGCTGCGCTTTACCGCCAAGTCGGCGCGTCGTTTTTCCAATGATCGAATCTCGCAGACGGCCATTGGGGCCATCTCGTTTCTGGCGCTGGAGGCCATCGGCGGTAGCATTACGCTGTCATATGGGACGACCAATGCGCTGATTGCGATAGTCGTCGCGTCTATCGCCATCTTGCTCGTCGGCGTGCCGATCTCGCGCTACGCGACGCGGCACGGGGTGGACGTCGATCTGCTCACCCGCGGGGCCAGCTTCGGCTATATCGGCTCGACGATCACCTCGCTGATCTATGCGAGTTTCACCTTCATCCTCTTCGCCATCGAAGCGTCGATCATGTCGAGCGCGCTTGAGCTGGCTTTCGGCATTCCGCTCTGGATGGGGCACATCATCTCGGCCCTGATCGTCATTCCGCTGGTGACGCATGGCATCAGGATGATTTCGAGCTTTCAGGTGCTGACGCAGCCGATCTGGATCGTGCTCAACATCCTGCCATTCATTTTCATCGCCTTCATGGATTGGGAGAAGTTCGATCTCTGGCGCGCTTTTGGTGGGCTGGGACAGCCTGAGGGCGCGGCGGGGACCATTTCGCCGTTCGACATTGCCAAGTTTGGTGCTGCTTCGGCGGTGATCCTGGCGCTGATGACGCAGATTGGCGAGCAGGTCGATTTTTTGCGATTTTTGCCAGCGGAAGGCGCGCCGAAATGGCGGCAGAAGCTCGGGATTTTCCTGGCTGGGGCAGGGTGGGTTGTCGTCGGCGCGCCCAAGCTGATCGCGGGGTCGTTTCTCGCGTTTCTGGCGCTTTCGGCGGGTGTTTCGCCTGAGCACGCGTCAGAGCCCGGTTACATGTATGCCGTGGCGTTTGGCTACATGATCCCCAATGAGTTCGTAGCGCTGATGCTGATGGCGGTCTTCGTGGTCGTCAGCCAGCTTAAGATCAATGTGATGAACGCCTATGCCGGGTCGCTGGCCTGGTCGAATTTCTTTTCGCGGCTGACTCACAGCCATCCGGGGCGCGTGGTCTGGCTGCTGTTCAATGTGGCGATTGCGCTGCTACTGATGGAGCTGGGCATCTATCGGCTCTTGGAAGAGACGCTCGGCATCTTTTCGATCATCGCCATGGCGTGGCTCTGCTCGATCTCGGCCGATCTCTTCGTCAACAAACCGCTGGGCCTGTCGCCGCCGGGCATCGAGTTCAAGCGGGCGCACCTTTACGACATCAATCCAGTTGGTGTCGGCTCGATGCTGCTCTCGGCCGTCATTGCGCTGGCGGCGCATTTCGGGGCCTTTGGCGAGATGGCGGCGGCGCTGGCGCCCTATATTGCGCTGGTGGTCTGCTTCATTGCATCGCCTGCCATCGCATGGGCGACCAAGGGCAAATACTATCTCGCGCGCAAGCCGCGAAAGGCATGGGCTAGCAAGACGTCGCTGACCTGTTCGATCTGCGAGCACCCCTTCGAGCCGGAGGATATGGCGTGGTGCCCGGCCTATGCGGCGCCGATCTGTTCGCTCTGCTGTTCGCTCGATGCGCGCTGCCATGACATGTGCAAGCCGCACGCGCATTTCCGCGCCCAGACGCATGCGGTGGCGTCGAGCGTCTTGCCGCAATGGGCGATCGAAAAGCTGCAGACCCGGATTGGGCGCTATGGGATTTCCATGGGTATCGCCACGGCGATCCTCGGCGGAATCCTGGGGCTCATCTACTATTTCGCCAGCCAATCGGCGCCGGATACTTCGGACGTGGTCGGCGGCACGCTGCTTGTCGTCTTCTTTGTCTTTGCCGTCGCGGCGGGGATCATGACGTGGTTCCTCGTGCTGGCGCATGACAGCCGGTTGGTCGCGGAAGAGGAGAGCACCCGGCAAAACACCTTGCTGCTCAAGGAAATCGACGCGCACGGCAAGACCGACGCCGAGCTGCAGCGGGCCAAGGAAAAGGCCGAGGCGGCCAACCAGGCGAAGTCGCGCTATGTCGTTGGCCTCAGCCACGAATTGCGCACGCCGCTCAATGCGGTGATGGGCTATGCGCAAATCCTTGAGCGCGATCCGGAGGTGCCGGAGAACCGGCGCGGGTCGGTGCAGGTGATCCGTCGCAGCGCCGAGCATCTGTCCGGGCTGATCGATGGCCTGCTCGACATTTCCAAGATCGAGGCTGGGCGGCTGCACGTCTATTCCAACGAGATCAATATCCAAGATTTTCTGGATCAGATCGTCGATATGTTCCGTCTGCAGGCCGAAGCCAAGGGGCTGGAATTCCGCCATTCACGCGCCAAGGCCTTGCCGATCTATGTGCGGACCGACGAAAAGCGGCTGCGGCAGATTCTGGTCAATCTGCTCTCCAACGCCATCAAGTTCACGAGCTCAGGCCATGTCAGCTTCGAGGTCGCCTATCGCATGCAGGTGGCGACTTTTACTGTCTCGGACAGCGGCAGCGGTATTTCGCCCGGCGATCTCGACCATATTTTTGAGCCCTTCGTGCGCGGTGAGGCAGAGCACAACCGCTTCACGCCGGGTCTTGGCCTGGGGCTGACCATAACAAAGTTGCTGACTGAAACGCTGGGCGGCGAAATCACCGTGTCGAGCACGGTTGGCGTCGGCACGCGCTTCCAGGCGCGCCTCATGCTAGCCAAGGTCGAGCGCCTGAGCCAGGGTCGAGCCGATCTACGCCGGATCGTTGGGTATGCCGGGCCGGCGCGGGTGGTGATGGTTGTCGATGACAATCAGGACCATCGCGAGTTGATGCGCGAAATGCTCTCGCCGCTGGGCTTTGTCGTGCTGACGGCGGCGGATGGTCTCGCCTGCCTCGATCAGGTCACCACGACGCAACCGGATATTTTCTTCGTCGATATCCGCATGCCCGGTATGAGCGGCTGGGATCTGGTTGCCGCGCTGCGTGAAAGAGGCGTTGCCGAGCCCATCGTCATGCTCTCGGCCAATATCGGGGACGGGGCTGGGCCGGCAAGCGCCGATGCCGGGCACAATGATGCGCTGGCCAAGCCGTTTGACCTCAAGCAATTGCTCGACAAGATCGGCGCGCAACTGGCGCTCGACTGGACCTATTTCGAGGCTCCGGTGCCAAAGCCCAAAAAGACGAGGAAGCTGCGCTCGCCCGGGGTGGAGCACTTGCGCGAATTGGCCAATCTGGGGCAAATCGGCCATATCAGGGGGATAGAAGCGAAATTGACCGAACTGGCCGTCGATCCCAACAACGAGCCCTTGGTGACCGCCTTGCGCGGGCACATGGAGAGCTTCGATTTCGACGGCTATGCGGAACTGCTCGAACGGGTCAGCCATGAGCAGGATTGAGAAGGATCAAGACATCGTCCTGCTTGTCGATGACTCGCCGGAGTCCCTGGGCTTCCTGACGACTGCGCTCGAAGAAGCGGGCGTGACCGTGTTGGTGGCGCGCAGCGGCGAGGCGGCGCTCAATATCGTGCAGCGGGTGGTGCCCGACGTCGTACTGATGGATGCCGTTATGCCGGGGCTCGATGGTTTTGAAACCTGCCGTCGGTTGAAAGCCATGGCGCCCCTGACGCATGTGCCCGTTATCTTCATGACCGGGCTGACCGAAACCGAGCACATCGTCCATGCGCTCGAAAGCGGTGGCGTAGACTATCTATCAAAGCCCATTAATGTCGACGAATTGCGCGCCCGTATCCGGGTGCACCTAGCCAATGCGCGGCGGGCCCAGAGCGCGCGGATTGCGCTCGACGCGGCCGGTAGGCATCTGGTGGCGTTCGGTGCCGATGCAGCGGTGCTGTGGTCGACGCCGCAGGCCAACAAGTTGCTCGAACGCTCCGGTATGGATGCGGATCGCCAGGCGGAGATGTCGAGCGGTTTTTCCCGCTGGCGGCTCGACCATGGCGACGCGGCGCCGGGAAGCGGGTTCGACGTGAATCTGCCGGGCGCCCCGGGGCTGCAATTTGCCTTTCTCGGCGTGGTCGGCGGCGACGAATATCTTTTTCGGCTTACCGGAGCGCAGGAGGAGGGGCAGGAAGACAATCTCCGCCAGCACTTTGGGCTGACGCAGCGCGAAAGCGAAGTGCTGCTCTGGATCGCCCGCGGAAAGTCCAATCGCGATATCGGCGATATTTTGGGCCTTAGCCCCCGCACGGTGAACAAGCACCTCGAACAGGTCTATGCCAAGCTCGGCGTCGAAAACCGCGCCTCGGCCGCCATCAAGGCTATTCAGGCGATGCAGGAGAGCTTTGAGCTTTAGGGCTTTCCCGTAGTCCGGGACATGAAACGCGCCTAGTGCGCATGAAACGCATATTATCGCCCCCTGCAATTGCCCAAAAGCGCGTCCTCGGGCTTCCTCGTGCCTGTCGAAACCGACATGTTTTCAAGGGAGTAACGAGTATGAAGACCGTGATTGCACTTTCCGTCGTGGCTGCCATGGCGATGACTTCGGGCGCTCATGCGGGAGGCTTCTTCGCCAAGCGCACCAACAACGTGCTCAGCAACATCACCGGCGTCGTTTCCACCGTGGCCGACGTCGTGGATGTGGGCAATATTAATGTCCTCAACGGCAATACTGTCGCCGTCGGCAACAACAGCAGCATTCTCTCCGGCATCCTCAGCGGCAACAACACCGCCAACGGCAATTCCATTCTCAATGGTGTGCTGAACGGCAATGGCATTCTGGGCATCGGCGGCCAGAACCAGACCAAGAAGCACGGCTGGTAGCTCCTGCGGCGGGGTGTTACCTCCAACCCGCCACGGACGCCAGACCCGCGCCGGAGCCCCCCGGCGCGGGTTCTTTGTTTTGATTTTGCTTAGAAAAAATGGATCAGGAGGCGGGGGCCAATTGGCGCCAGAGGGTAAGCGAGTGACGTTCCCCTTCGTCAGGCGTCAGTCGCACCTCTTCAAGCCGGATCTCCTTGCCTTCAAGGCCGGTTGCCTCGCGGAAGCTGGGTTCGACGAGGCAAAGGCGGGTGCCGACGACCGTGTGGATGGTCTTGTTGATGACGGCGCACCAGTCGCGGCCATTGTCCACAAAGGGGATGGTAATCTTGAGGCTGACGACGCCGGCCGGCCGAGCCAGCAATTCGCAGAAGCGGGTATGGACTGGGGCGAAGGCGGGGTTTTTCTGGGGATCGATGACCCAGCCGAAGCGATCGAGCGGGCCAGAGGGCAGTTTTAGCGGTCGGCTGCAGGCGATGATGGCGTGGCTGGCATCCATCAGCAGCAGGTTCTGGTGCGACTCTTCCACGAAATAGCGTAGGGCGACGAGCGGATCGGCCTCGGGGCCCCAGATGAGGCGGCGGATGGCTTCGATGTTGTGCGGACGGGGCGCATCGCGCCCGCTTTCCCAGCGGCTGATCTGGCTCTGCGTGACGCCGAGGCTTTTGGCGACGGCATCCTGTTGCAGGCGGGCGCGAATGCGCCAATTGCGCAGGGTGGTGCAAAGTTCGCTCGGTTTTGGCATGGCCAGCTCCTTTTGAGTGGAGCTAAAATTCCGGAGCGGGGGCGAAGATCATAGTTAATAGACTACTTACGCGACCCGGTTCCGGCATTAACGCTTAATCTCAACGCTGCCAGCCCTGTAAATCTACTGACCCTCTACGTGAAATATTGGTTACTGAACCATGAGCATTCTTGCCCGGTGGTTCTGCCGGAGGTTGGGATGCGCTGGTTTTCTTGCATTGCGGTCTGGATGGTCAGTGTTTCTGCCGTTTTGGGCGAGGAGGCCCTGGCGCTCAAGAGTACCGTCGAGGCGGGGTGGACCAGCAATGCCACGGAAACCGTGGACGGGCCGTCCGACCTCTTCGTCGAGCACAAGCATGAGCTTTCGCTGTCGCACAGCATGGGCGCCCTGTCGCTGCGCGGAACATTGCTGTTCGAGCAGACGCGCTTTGCGACGTTTTCGGTGGAAGACGACATGTCCGCCGCGGCCGGCGTGGAAGCGGCGCTGGAGCTCGACAAGGGCATGGTGCTGCGGGCTGGGTATGCGCTGACGCGGGACTGGATCGGTGAGGGCTTGCCGCTCGATGACGCGATGATCGGCGTTGCGAATGGCAAGGTGACACACGAAACCATGCTGGAACTGGCCGTCATGGGGGAAGACCAGCAGGTCAAGGTGACGGTGAACGGTAGCTGGCGCTATCCCGAGGATGCGGTCATTTCCGGCCTGCCCATCGAGTTGCCGCCGGTTCGGCTTGACCCGCAAGTGGGCGTTGTCGGGGTAGCGGTGAATTGGGAAAAGGCGGTGACGGGCGCTATGGCGGTGCTTGGCCGGCTCAAGGGGGATTTTTCCAATGTTCCACAGGCCGACCAGTTCGACTATGGCCGCCTGCCGGGGACTGCGGGGACTGTCGCCGGCGGTATTCGGACCAAGACGGACACTCTGCTCGTCGAATTCCTGGCCGGGGCGACATTGGTCTGGCCGCTGATCGACCCCGGCCTGCGCGAGGTTTTGCCTTATCTCGCGATGCAGTCGGAACTAGCGCTGGGTGATCGCTGGGCACTGGCGCTTCGGGCAGAAAAGGGTGTCGATCTCGACGATCCGCTCGATCCCGTCGCCAGCAGTACCAGCGAGATTGAGTTTTCTGCGCGGTACAGGATGACGGACGCCATTGCGCTCTCGGCGGCGGTGAGCCGCAGCGACGAGATGGGGATTTTCGATGCGAGCCAGACGCGGCAGGTGCAGACTGCCAGCCTGCGCCTCGATTATGCGATGGCCGACCAGGCGAGCCTGTCGCTGGGCGCCTTGCGAAAATGGGTGGAGGAGTCAGGGGATACATACACGATCGATCGCTTCACCCTAGCCATCAATACGCAATTTTAGCGCGGTTGCCGATGTGAACGGCTTTGCGGGAACTGATGTGGAAATGGGTCGTTGTGCCAGCGAACCACAGTTCTGCTGTGGCGAGCCACGCGGCGGTCCCAAGCGGAGATCAGCCCGATAAGTCGGCGGTGGCAGGAAGGCTGACGCTCCTTTGCTGTAGCCCCGATGGGGCGCGGAACTTCGGTTCCGCGCCTTTTTTGTTTGTAATAAATTCTGGTTAATTGTCATCAATATTTGTGTATTTAAATGTTGTTTACTAGTGATTGATGGTTCAATCACAAATTGAAACCCAAGTTACTTCTCGCTCGTCACTACCATGCGGCAATTGGTCGCGAAGATGGAGATGAGTTATGAAAAGAAAATTGCTTTCGATTCTGCCTCTGGTCTTTGTCGCGAGTGTTTCGGCGCCCGCCCAGGCCCAGAACCTGCTTGGAATCATTGGTGGAAGTGGCGAAGACGCACTGGTCACCCTTGGCTCAGGCGATGCTTCCAATACGGGTCTGGTCAATATAGGCCTTGGCGGCGAGAATCAGCTTCTCGACGCGCAAGTCGGCGGCAGCTCGAACCTCGCCAATGCCACTGTCGGTAGCGGCGGCGGCAGCGCTCTTAGCGTGAATGCGAACGTGCTCGATGGAGCAGCCACGGTTGGCGCGACGGTCGGTGGCGGGAGCCTCGCCAATGTCGGCGTAAACATCGGCGGCCCTCGGGGCAACGGTGGCAATCCGGGCAACCCTGGCAATCCCGGGAATGGCGGTGGAAACGGGGGTGTCGGCAATGGCGGCATTCCGTCCTTCTCCGCTTCCAACGGTGGAGGCGCTCCGGCCTGCGCCGGCACGAGCCCGCGCCAGGTGGAGCGCCTGATCCAGGGCACGCAGATCGGCGGGTCCTGGCAGCGCGCCAGCAATGTCGAGATCCAGCGTGTCGACATGTGCCCCGAACTGCAGACGTGGCTCGCCGCTGCCCTGACCAATTCCGGTCTCGGCAATTCGCTGCGCTCCGCCATTAGCAGCGATAGCCTGCTCAGCGCTTCGATGGATCGGTCTTCCTACAATGCGAACCGCGTCTTTGCCGTTCACCAGCGCGGCAATCAGTTGACGGTCTTTGTCTATTGAGGCTGGAAATCTCCGGTTGGCATTTGGGTTGAGCGCCTAACACCACGGCATGTCGCCCATGACTTGGGCGACATGCAAAACGCCGATACTTTTGCCGGAAGCGCTTCTGTCACAAAAGTGCAATCCTGGTGTGGCCAATGGTGCCGCACCCGGAGGGCCCTCACGTGAACGACTTCGACCAGAACGCGCGCTTCGAACAATTCGAGGCAGAACTGAACCGCATTCGCGAAGAGATTACCGACAGCTTTGACGAAGAGCTGGAGCTGCAATTCGAGGACGACCAGCTCGAAGCGCTGGCCGAAGAGGGTGAGCGAGCAGAGCGCAAGTCGCTCGACCGCAATGTCTATTTCCGCGAACTCTTCCGCCTGCAGCACGAACTGGTGCGGCTGCAGGACTGGATTGTTCATAACAAACTGAAGGTTGCGGTCATTTTTGAAGGTCGTGATTCCGCTGGGAAGGGCGGGGCCATCAAGCGCATCACGCAGCGGCTCAATCCACGCGTTTGCCGCGTCGTGGCGCTGCCCGCACCCTCCGATCGCGAAAAGACCCAGTGGTATTTCCAGCGCTACGTGCCGCACCTGCCGGCTGCCGGCGAAATGGTGCTGTTCGACCGCTCCTGGTACAACCGCGCCGGCGTCGAACGTGTCATGGGCTTCTGTTCGCCGGACGAACTGGAGGAGTTCTTCCGCACAGTGCCTGAGTTCGAGAAGATGCTGATCCGCTCGGGCATCATCCTCATCAAGTTCTGGTTCTCCATCACCAATGAAGAACAGGAATTCCGCTTCCGCATGCGCATTCAGGACCCCCTGAAGCAGTGGAAGCTCTCGCCCATGGACATGGAATCCCGCCGCCATTGGGAAGACTATACCAAGGCCAAGGAAGACATGCTGGCGCGCACGCACACGACGGATTCGCCGTGGTGGGTGGTCAATGCCGACGATAAGAAGCGCGCGCGCCTCAATTGCATCGCGCATCTTCTCGCGGCCATTCCTTATGACGAAGTGCCCAAGTCCGAGATCGTGCTGCCCGAGCGCATCCGCCACCCCGACTATCATCGTGGGCCGGTGCCGCAGGAGATGTATGTGAAAGACGTTTACTGACGGTCATTGCGCTCTCTCCGCTTTCCGCCGTGTCATCCCCGCGAAAGCGGGGACCTCCGTTACCAAACAGGGGTTCCCGCTTTCGCGGGAATGACACCGTGCGGAGGGGAGACCGTTGATGACTTGCACTCCCGTCTTGTCGGCTCCAAAATAAGGGGCACTGCGGGAGTGTTCTAAGTGGCCGATACCAGTAATGTCGTGGGCGGCGGCCCGAAGAAAGTTCTCTATACTCTGTCCACCATCGGCAAGATGGGCGTGGGCAAGGCAGCCAAGGCGCTGACGGCGAAAAATACCTGCAAAGCCTGTGCCTATGGGATGGGTGGGCAGCATGGCGGCATGACCAATGAACTCGATGAGTTCCCCTCGGTCTGCAACAAGTCGGTGCAGGCGCAATCGACCGATATCCAGCCGCCGATTCCCGAGCCGATTTTCGAGCACACGATTGCCGAACTCAGCGAGCTTTCGGGGCGTGAGATGGAAAAGCTCGGGCGCCTGGGCACGCCGCTTTTCCGTCGCGCCGGTTCCGATCGCTTCGAGCCGCTCGATTGGGATTCTGCACTCGATCACGCTGCGCATCGTCTGGCCGAAACCGATCCCAAGCGGACGTTTTTTTATTCGTCGGGACGCTCCTCCAACGAGGCGGGATTTCTGTTCCAGCTCTTGGCGCGGGCCTATGGCACCAATAACGTCAACAACTGTTCCTACTATTGCCACCAGGCGACGAGCGAGGGCCTCGCGACCACGATCGGCAAGGGGACGGCGACCGTCGAACTCGAAGACCTGACCGGCGCCGACCTGATTTTCGTCATCGGCGCGAATCCGTCATCCAACCATCCGCGCTTCATTCACATGCTGAAGAACTGCCGGGAGCGGGGCGGGCAGGTAATCGTCATCAACCCGGCCAAGGAGCCGGGCCTCGTCAAATTCGCCGTGCCGAAATCGCCGTTGTCGATGCTCAAGGGCGGCAGCGATATCGCCTCGGACTATCTGCAGCCGCGGATCGGCTCTGACATCGCTCTCTTCAAAGGTCTTGCCAAGGCGGTGCTGGAGCAGGGGACAGAGGACGGGGCTTTTATCGCGGCCCATGGCGCCGATTTTGATGCCTTCCGTAACGATATCGATACGCTTGGCTGGGATGAAATCACGGCAGCCTGTGGGCTATCGCACGAAGAGATTTCGCGGGTGGCGGCGGCCTATGGCCGCTCGCGGCATGCGGTTTTTGCCTGGGGCATGGGCATGACGCACCACGTCCACGGCGTCGCCAATGTGGAAGCTATTGCCAATCTGGCGCTACTGCGCGGCATGATCGGCAAGCGCTTTGCCGGGCTGCTGCCGCTGCGTGGCCACTCCAATGTGCAGGGTATCGGCACGATCGGGGTCAAGCCGGTGCTTGCTCGCGATGTCCTCAAGCGCATGGAAGAGGTTTTTGGCGTCAGCTTCCCCGAAGAAAAGGGCCTCGACACCATGGCCTGCCTCAAGCGGGCCGAAGCCGGCAATATCGATGCGGCCGTCATCATGGGCGGCAATCTCTGGGCGGCGACGCCGGACACCGCTTTTTCGAGCCGCTCCATGGGCGCCATCGGGTTCAAGCTGTTTCTGACCACCACGCTGAACCAGGGCCATGTGCATGGCTTGGGCGATGGCGAGGTTCTCATTCTGCCGGTCACGGCGCGCGACGAGGAATGGGAGCCGACGACCCAGGAATCCATGTTCAATTTCGTCCGGCTGTCCGATGGCGGCATCGAGCGCATCAGCACGGTGCGGCCGGAAAGCTGGATCCTCGGCCAGATCGGCAAGCGCGTCCTGCCGGATTCTCCCGTGGATTTCGATGCCTTCTCTGGTCACGCCAAGCTGCGCGACGCCATCGCCGCCATTGTGCCGGGCATGGAGGAACTGGCCGATATCGACGTCGCCAAGCGCGAATTCCACATTCGCAACCGCGTGCTGCACGTCCCCGAATTCGGCACCATGGATGGCAAGGCGCATTTCGTCGTCACGCCGATCCCTGTCCTTGAACATGGCAAGCTCATGCTCGCCTCCGTGCGCAGCGAGGGGCAGTTCAATTCGATCATCTATGAGGAGACCGACAGCTATCGCGGCAAGGCCGGGCGCTATTCGATCTTCCTCAGCATGGCCGACATGGCAGCGCGCGGCCTGACCGAGGGTCAGAGGGTAAAAGTGCGCTCTGCCGTCGGCGAGATGGAGGGGATCGCCACCAGCTTCGATCTGCCGGCCGGGTCTGTGCTGGCCTACTATCCCGAGGCCAATGTGCTCATCGGCACGGAAGTCGATCCGCGCAGCAGGACGCCGGCTTTCAAGTCGGTGCCTGTAGATGTCGCTGCCGCTTAGGGCTCTCCCCGTCTAGGGTGTGTGGGGATTCAGTGATGACGGGCTGTAAACGGCGATTTTCTGCGCTTCCGGTGCTCATGTACCCAAACGTACGCTCCGCTCCGGTTCTCGAAAACCACCATTTTCGCCTCGTCCTGACGTGAATCCCCACACACCCTAGGGCGTCGTTGCCTCGGCCTGTTCCGCGCCGGGGCCAACCTGCAAAAGGCTTGGCTCGGTGCTGAAAATGCGTTGGGCGACGCGCTTGATGTCTTCGCCCGTCACCGCCTCGATCTGCTTCTGGCGCTCTTCGACATAGTCGATGGGCAGACCCAGCAATTGCTGCACCACCATGGTGGTGGCAATGGCCACCGAGGACCGCAACTGGTTGATGGGGTAGGCGCCGACGAGGTAGCGTTTGGTGCGTTCGAGCGCGGCCGGGTCGGGGCCGTCTTCGGTCATCTTTGCGATCGTTGCCTTGATGACCTCAATGGCTTCGACCGATTGATCAGGACGGGTCGAGGTGCCGATGGTCAAGGCGTCTGCCTGGTCGAGATTGACGAGACCGCCGGAGACGCCATAACTCAGACCGCGCTTTTCCCGCACTTCGCGGTTGAGTTCGGACAGCAGGCTATCGCCGGCGAGCATTTCACTCATCACATAGGCGGCGAAAAAATCAGGGTCGCTTTCCCTGATGCCGGGATAGGCAAGGTTGATCGAGGTTTGGGGCAGGGGGTAGTCCACCGCCACGTTCTGCCCAAAGCTCAGTTTGGCCGGCGGGATTTCGGATAGTTGGGGTTCTGCCGGCAGGGCGCCGAAGATGGCGTCGATCATCTTGCCGGCCGCTTCCTCGTCGAGCGCGCCGACGATGCCGATTTTCAGGTTGCCGCGGGCAAAGAGCGCCTTGTGGAACTGGCGGAGGTCGTCTGCCGTGATACCAGGCAAACTGGTCGCGGTGCCCTCTTGTGGGCGGGCATAGGGGTGATTGCCGAAGAGGGCCTCGTTCCACATGCGGCCGGCCGCATAGCCAGGGTCCTGCGAGCGCGAGGCAAGGCCGGCGAGGACCTGGGCGCGCATGCGGTCTATGGCCGGCTGGTCAAAGCGCGGCTCGTTGACGGCGAGCGCCAGAAGTTCAGTGGCGTCCTCACGCTGGTCGGCCAGCATGCGGGCAAAGCCGGTGAAGGAATCGAAATTGGCCGAAAAGCCCATTTCGAGGCCGACATCATCAAGCCTGGTCTGGAAGGCATTGCTGGCGAGATCGCCAGCGCCTTCGTCAAGCAGCGACGACATGAGGGCGGCCAGGCCCACCTTGTCGTCGGGATCCTGCGCCGCGCCGCCCTGGAAAGCAAAGGCGATTGTGACGATCGGCACCATATAGTCTTCCACCATGCCGGCGGTGATGCCGCCCGGCGAGGTGATGGATTTGAACGCGACGTCGGCCTGGCTTGGCAGGGCAAAGCCAAGCAGCATCAGCGGAGCGAGAAGCGCGGGCAGGACGCGGCGAATGGTTGTGATCATTGGTTTTTCTCCTCGGCGAGGGGAAGCAGATAGCCCGTGACCGCAGTGGCCGGGCGCAGATATTTGGCGGCGACGGCTTTGACATCGTCGGCGGTGACGGCGCGAATGCGATCAGGCCACTCGGCGACGTCGGCGATGGACCGATCAGTGGTCAGCCACAGCCCATAGGTCTGGGCCATGCTGACTTGGTCGTCCTGCGCAAAAATCGTGCTGCGGATGAAGCGGGTCTTGACCCGATTGAGCTCGGTTTCGGAAATGCCATTGGCGATGATGTCGTCGACCTCGGCGTCGATGGCGGCTTCGAGCGCGTCAAGCGTCGTACCAGGGCGCGCGGCGCCGTAGAGCACGAAGCGGCCGTAGTCGAATGCGCCGCCGTCGTAGCTGGTGCGGGCCTGCGCGGCGATGCCCGCCTCGACCACCAGCGCCTGATAGAGCCGGCTCTGCGGGCCATCGCTCAGGATGGCGGAAAGCACGTCGAGCGCTTCGGCTTCGCCGGGCTCGGCCTGACGATAGCTCGGCACGACCCAGTTGCGCGTAAAGCTCGGCAGCGACACGCGGGCATCGCGCAGCGTAACGGTTCGGCTGGCCTGCGCCGGTGGCTCCTTCGGGCGTGCCCTCGGGGGTAGTTCGGGCCCCCGCTCGACATTGCCATAGGTCTCCTCGGCCATCTGCCGGACGGCCTCGGCGTCCACGTCGCCGGCAACCACCACGAGGGCATTGTTGGGCGCATAGTGCTGGTCATAGAAAGACAGCGCGCCTTCGCGGCTCAGCGTTTCGATCTCGTGCGCCCAGCCGATCACCGGAATACGATAGGGATGGTTCTGGAAGAGCGTGGCCGAAACCTGCTCGGCCAGGATCGAACCGGGTTGCGATTCGACGCGTTGCCGGCGCTCGTCGAGCACCACGGACCGCTCGGCATCGATCACCTCTTTGGGCAGAACGAGGTTTCGCATGCGGTCGGCCTCGATATCCATCATCTGGCCGAGAGCATCGGGCGGCACCGTCTCGAAATAGACCGTGACGTCGGCCGTGGTGAAGGCATTGAGCTGACCGCCAAGTTCGTTGACCGTGCTTTCGAGTGTACCGGCCGGATATTTTGCCGTGCCCTTGAACATCAGGTGTTCGAGGAAATGGGCGACACCCGATTGCCCCACGCGATCATCGGCACCACCGGTGCGATACCACACCATATGCGTCACTACCGGCGCGCGCCGATCGGGAATCACCACCAGTTCAAGGCCATTATCGAGCGTGTAGTGGCTCACGGAGGGTGGCGGGCTTTCCTGGGCTGCCACGGGCAAGGCAGTGACAAGGGCGGCCACAAGGGCAATCGTCGGACGGTTCATGGTTCGGCGCATTCTCCGTTTGCGAGGCTGGGCGTATGTGTGCGGCGGGATTGCAGGCAGAAGCAACCGGCCATTTCGGTCTGCGGTTGCCTAGCAGATGGCTATCCCCTAAATACGGCGCAAATTTCTCATCTGAGGATCACCCCGCATGGCCCGCCAGTTTATTTATCACATGCACGGAATGTCGAAGGCCTATGCTGGCGGCAAGAAGGTGCTGGATAATATCCACCTCTCCTTCTACCCCGATGCCAAGATCGGCATTCTCGGCCCCAACGGCTCGGGTAAGTCGACCCTGCTGAAAATCATGGCCGGCATCGACACCGATTTCACCGGCGAAGCCTGGGCTGCCGATGGCGCCAAGGTTGGTTACCTCGCGCAGGAGCCGCAGCTCGATCCGGCGCTGAACGTGCTGGGCAACGTCATGATGGGCGTGAAGGAAAAGAAGGACATCGTCGACCGCTACAACGAGTTGATGATGAACTATTCCGACGAGACCGCCGATGAGGCGACCAAGCTCCAGGATATCATCGACGCCCAGAACCTGTGGGATCTCGAATCGCAGGTGGAAGTGGCCATGGAGGCTCTCGGCTGCCCTCCGGGCGATGCCGACGTGACCAATCTCTCGGGCGGTGAAAAGCGCCGCGTCGCGCTTTGCGCGCTGCTGCTGTCGAAGCCCGACCTGCTGCTGCTCGACGAACCGACCAACCACCTTGACGCCGAAACCACGGCCTGGCTTGAACGGCATCTGCGCGAATTCGAAGGCGCAGTGCTGATCATCACCCACGACCGCTACTTTCTCGACAATGTCACGGGCTGGATTCTCGAGCTCGATCGCGGCCGCGGCGTGCCCTATGAAGGCAATTACTCCGCTTATCTCGACGCCAAGGCCAAGCGCTTTGCGCAGGAAAAGAGCGAAGACGCTGCCCGCGCCAAGGTCCTTGAGCGTGAAAAGGAATGGATGGGCCAGTCGCCGCAGGCCCGCCAGGCCAAGTCCAAGGCCCGTATTCGTGCCTATGACGAACTGGTCAAGGTCAACGAGGCCCGCACCCAGTCGCACACCGCGCAGATCATCATTCCGCCCGGCGAACGTCTTGGCCACAATGTCATCGACGTGGAAGGCCTCTCCAAGTCGTTCGGCGACCGTCTGCTCATCGACAACCTCACCTTCAAGCTGCCCCCGGGCGGCATCGTGGGCATTATCGGCCCGAACGGCGCGGGCAAGACCACGCTCTTCAAGATGCTGACCGGCCAGGAAAAGCCCGATGGCGGCACCGTCACGGTCGCCGAAAACGTGCATCTCGGCTATGTCGACCAGAGCCGCGATGCGCTCAACCCGAACAAGACCGTCTGGGAAGAGATTTCCGGCGGCGACGAAGTGCTGATGCTCGGCAAGCGCGAAATGAACTCGCGCGCCTATACCTCCACCTTCAACTTCAAGGGTGGCGACCAGCAACAGAAGGTCGGCAACCTCTCGGGCGGCCAGCGCAACCGCGTTCACCTCGCCAAGATGCTGAAGTCGGGCGCCAACGTGCTGCTCCTCGACGAACCGACCAACGACCTCGACACCGAAACCCTCGCCGCGCTCGAAGAAGCGCTGGAGGAATTCGCCGGCTGCGCCGTGATCATCAGCCACGATCGTATGTTCCTCGATCGCCTGGCCACCCACATGCTGGCCTTCGAAGGCGACAGCCATGTCGAATGGTTCGAAGGCAACTTCCAGGACTATGAAGCGGACAAGGTGCGCAGGCTTGGCGCCGATGCGGTCAACCCGAAGCGCGCTACGTATAAGCCGCTGACGCGATAAGTTTCAAAGGGGCGCGGTGAGAACTGCGCCCTTTCTGTTTCAGCCGGTTTGGCACGTGGAACGCCCCAACCACCGGCTGTCATCCCGGCGAAGGCCGGGACCCACCCCGAGATCTCAAGATGGGCCCCGGCCTTCGCCGGGGTGACAATCGAGAGGATTGTTGGCTCAGCAGGCAACGAAGCGCCCTAAAGAAAATCGTTCTCAAAGCCGCGACCTGCAGAGAGCAGTTTTGCCTCGCTGCTGCCACATTTGGACCCCTGCACTTCGATTTCTCTACCTGTGCCGTATAGATTTCCTTCAATTCATTTGGAGGATTGCCATGCGTCTCGCATCGTTTGCCGCCGCTGCTGCTTTTGTCGTTGCGGCTCCCGTTTTTGCGTTTGCATCTGATGTCACCCCGCTCGTGACCGCCCAGTGGCTGCTTGAGCATGCTGGCGATGAGAATGTGAAAATCATCGATATCCGCGACAAGATCGACGAGACCGACCTTGGCGATCTGCCCTTCATCGCCAATGCCGCTGTTGCGCCCTATGCGAGCGCCGGTTGGCGCACCGAGGTCGATGGTGTGCCGGGCCAGATCCCGCCGACCGAGCAGATCGCCGCGCTGATCGGCAGCCTCGGCGTCGATGCCGACGACCACGTGATCATCGTGCCGTGGGGCACTGATTCCTCCGAGTTCGGTGGCGCGACCCGCGTCTATTGGACTTTCAAATATCTCGGCCATGACGCCGTTTCGATCCTCGACGGCGGCTGGCGCCAGTATGACGCTGTCGGCGGCGAGCGCGTTGCCGAAGCGGCTGTGCCGGCTGCGGCCGAGTTCCCGGTCAATGTTCGTCCCGAACTGCGCGCGACGACGCCCGATGTGGAAGCTGCGCTCGCCGCGGGCACGAAGCTCGTCGATGGCCGTCCGGAAGAGCAGTTCCTTGGTCAGTCCAAGAGCCCGGTCGTGCGCATCGAGGGCACCATTCCTGGCGCCGTGAACATTCCGCACTCGAATTTCTACAGCGCCGAATATGCCAGCTTCGCGCTGCCCGAAACCATCGCTGCCCTCGCCAAGGGTGCAGGCCTGGCCGAAAGCGAAAAGAACATCGTCTTCTGCAATACCGGCCACTGGGCTTCGATCGCCTGGTTTGCCCTCCATGAAGTCGGCGGCAACAAGAACACCGCCATGTATGATGGATCGATGGCCGAATGGGCTGCCGATCCGGCGCGCCCGATCCAGTAAGATCGCGGCACTTCAGCACTGATTGGGATTTGGATGTTGCGCCGCAAGGCCGCAGCATCCAAACCTTTTAGAACTTCTGCATTTTGAGAATCATGAGCGATATTTCCGCACCAGCGCCAAAATTTCTGCCGCCCGCCGTGGTAGATAGGGCGCCGCTTTTCGTCGCTGCCGCCATGTTGCTGGTCGGCTTTGCTTTCATCACCTGGCAGGTCGACCTGCGCCAGGGCACGCTGTTTCTGATCGGCGGCGGTCTTGGCGTCGCGCTTTACCACGGCTCGTTCGGCTTTACTGGCGGCTGGAAGCGCATGGTCGTCGAAAAGCGTGGCCGCGGCATGCGGGCGCAGATGCTGACCATCGGCGTTGCGGCGCTGGCGATGATCCCGCTGGTTGCGGCCGGTAACATCGGTGGGCAGTCCATGGTTGGCGCCATGGCGCCGGTTGGAGTTTCCGTGCTGCTCGGCGCGGCCATTTTCGGGCTCGGTATGCAATTGGGCGGCGGCTGTGGTTCGGGCACGCTGTTCACCGTGGGTGGTGGCTCGGCGCGCATGCTCGTGACGCTGGTTTTCTTCATCATCGGCGCCGTCATCGGCACGGCGCACCTGCCGTTCTGGCTGCTGCAGCCGGCTCTGCCGGCAATCAGCCTTGGGGCCGAACTCGGCGTCGGCTTTGCCATCGCGGCGACCATTGCCGGTCTCGCCATCGTGGCGCTGATCACGGCCGTCATCGAAAAGCGCGTGCACGGCAATATCGAGCCTGAACCGGCTCCGGCACGTCAGGGTTGGACCTGGCTTCTCTATGGTTCGTGGCCGCTGGTTGGGGCAGGGCTGGTGTTGGCGTTGCTCAATGTCGCTACACTGCTGCTCGCCGGCCATCCCTGGTCGATCACCTATGGTTTTGGTCTTTGGGGCGCCAAGATCGCTTCGGCCGTGGGCATTCCTGTCGCGAGCTGGGAGTTCTGGACCTGGCCGGCCCAGGCTCAGGCACTGAATTCCAGCGTATTGGCCGATACGGTTTCGGTCATGGATTTCGGCCTCGTACTCGGCGCGGCTTTGGCTGCGGCAATTGCCGGAAAATTCGCGCCGAAGGCGGCTTTGCCGCTCGGCTCGCTGTTGGCGGCCATCATTGGCGGCCTTCTTATGGGCTATGGCGCGCGCCTCTCTTTCGGCTGCAATATCGGGGCGCTGTTCTCCGGCATTGCCACGGGGAGCCTCCATGGCTGGCTGTGGTTCGCTGCCGCCTTTGTCGGTTCCTTCGTGGGCGTTTGGCTGCGTCCCTTCTTCGGTCTTGATGGGTTCGCCAAGAAATGAGCGCACGCAACACTCTGCTTTTCGGTGCCGCACTGGCCGTCACCACTGCCGCCATCGCCTATGACCATGTGACCAATCCGGTGCCGCCGCGTCCGTCGGCGCAGGCGACTGCTTCCGCAGGTTCCGCGCCCTGCGCGGCTGGTTCTGCACCTTGCGCTGCCGGGGCCGTCGCGCCCTGTGCCGCGGGTGCGCCTGTTGCTCCCTGCGCTGCTGGTGCACCCGTAAAGGCGGCTCCGCCGCCACCACCGGCCACACCGCCGGCCCAGAAGGCTCCGCCACCGCCGCCTCCGGCACAGCGCCCGGCAGAACCTGCTCCGGCACCGGCCAAGGCGCCGCCGCCGCCGGCTCCGCTGACGAAACCCGCCGGGCAGGAAGCGCCTGAACTCGTCGTGGACGGCGCCTGATGACCACGGCCCGCGAGCATGCGCTGAACGAGATCGCCTTTTGCGAGACCATTCTCGCCAAGGGCGGGCTGAACGTTCTCAGCGACACGTTTCGCGGCGTCAGCGATATCGAGGCCTGGGAGCACTATCCGCCCGGCGATGTCTTCGATCCCTCGAGCAATGCGCAGTGGTTCTATCATTGCCATCCGGCCGAGGAAGGCGCGGTCGAGCACGGGCATTTCCATTGCTTTGTGCGCCCCGACGGCCCCGAAGGCGCCATCCATCATCTGATCGCCATTGGCGTTGATGCCAATGGGCGTCTCTTGCGGCTGTTCACGGTCAACCAGTGGGTGGTGGGTGATGACTGGGCCGATGCGGAGCGGACGATAGACCTTGTCGGCCGCTTCGACGTGCAGATGCCGTCGCCGTCCTATCTGGTCAATCGCTGGCTTACGGCTATCTTTGTGGCCTATGAAAGCGAGATCGCCGACTTGATCCGTGCTCGTGATGAGGTGCTTGCCGCGCATGTTCCGCAGGCAGGAACGGCAGCCCGTGAAGACCGGGCTCTCGAAGTGACATCGGAACGCGTTGTCGCGTTGCGCCCGGAATATTGAACCGTAAAGTGCCTGCCAGTTAGTATCGCGATGGTCAGACGAGTCGGCCTTTCGATTGCGCACAGGAGCCATTGTTGGCCAAGTTCACCGGTAGCCGGGCTTTTGTCGTCGAAGACGAGACGCTGGTTCTCTTCGGCCTCGAAGATGCTCTTGCCGATCTCGGCTGCGAAGTGGTGGCGCAAGCCATGCGCCTTGAACAGGCCATCACGCTGGCGGAGACGCTAGGGCCAGTCGATGTTGCCATCCTCGACGTCAATATCGGCGGCACCACGGTGTTTCCCGTGGCGCAGATATTGAAAGAGCGCGGCGTGCCGCTGGTTTTCGCGACCGGCTATGGCCGGGCCGGTCTGCCGCCCGAATGGCAGAGCCATGCCGTTATCGTCAAACCCTATTCCCAGCAGGATATCGAGCGGGTCCTGACGCCCTTGCTGGCGGGCCGTGGCGACGAATAGGCCGCTTTCCCGGGAGCAGGCCTTTACCATCGTCTTCAAAGCGCAATAATACACGTTGGGTTTGCTGCGATTTCTGCCATAAGCTTGGTTTCCAGGGCCCAAGGGTCTTTGGTTATCTGGCGTTCTGGGGGAATGCATGAAGATTCTGTTCACGGGGGCGATGCTGATAGCCAGCCTTGCCCTCGCGGCTCCGGCAATGGCCGTATCGGGCCAGTGCTCGTTGACGGGTTTTGGTGAGTTCGACTGCGACGTGGAGACCGATGGCGGCGGACTGACTTTCGCCTTGCCCGACGGCCAGACCTTCGCCTTTGTTCTTGTCGAAGAAAATCAGGGGCTCGGCTATCTCATCGCGGCCGATGCCCGGCCCGGACAGCTTCCCGACGATCTGGGCACGTTTGCGCCGCTCGCGGAAGAACCCGGATGCTGGCAGGCGGAGCAGGACGAAACCAGGTTCTGCGCTCTGGTGTTCGAATGAAGCTGGCGCGCGCCAGTTTTGCCGCATTGCTGGCCATGCTGATGGTCATGCCGGCGGCGATGGCCAAGGAAGCGCGCTGCTTCACCACTGACGACGGCGAATATGGATGCGACTTTCAGCGGCTCGACGAGGCCGGCAGCTTCCGCATTTCTGCGGCGGGCAAACCGACCTTTGAGCTCTGGATCGAGGCAGACGGGCAGGGCTTTGTCAGCGCCACCTATGAAGCGGGTGGACGCGCAGTGCCTCTGCCGGGAACCTATTTCAGGGCCAAGAAAGATCGGGCCTGCTGGAAGAGCGACGCGACCGAAACGGAAATCTGCGCGTGGTAATGGACGAATTCAGTATTGATATCGGTGGCGCCACACTGACGGGCGTCGAATTGGGCGATGGCCTGCCGGTCGTCTTTCTCCATGCCGGTGTGTGCGACCATCGCATGTGGCACGACCAGATGCGGCTGGCGGCCGACAATGGTTGGCACGCGATCGCCTATGATCGGCGCGGCTATGGCGATGCGGTCAGCGCCGACGAACCTTTTAGCCACCTCGACGATCTCGAAGCAGTTCTCGACGCCTTCGATATTCATGCTGCCATCTTTGTCGGCTGCTCGATGGGCGGTGGGCTGGCGGTGGATTTTGCCTTGAAAAATCCCGGCCGGGTCATTGGCCTCGTGCTGATCGGCACCTCCATCACCGGCGCGCCCTGGACGGCGACGGCCGAGGAAAGTGCCATCGAAATGGCCGAGGAAGACGCCTGGGAGCGCGGCGACCTCGATCTGCTCAACAAGGTGCAGGCGCATGAATGGCTCGATGGTCCGCGGGCCCAGAGCGGCCGGGTCAGCGGTTCCACGCGCGAACTTTTTCTCGACATGAACGCCAAGGCGCTGGCCAAGCCGGCTTTGACGCAGGAAGAGCCGCGCCCCGACGCCTGGAGCCGTGTCGATGCCATTACGGCGCCGACCATGCTGATCGTCGGCGACGAGGATTTTACCGCGCTGATCGAGCGGCACGAGCATCTCTCCGAGACCATGCCCAATTCCTTCGCTGCGGTGCTCGAAGGGGTGGCGCATATCCCGAGCATTGAGCGCCCCGATCTCATCAACCGGATGCTCGACGAATTTCTCGATGCGCTGGCGGGAGAGGACCTGGAGCCGGACGACGACGAATAGTCGCGAATAGCATTCAGCGGCCTCGCGGGGTGATTCCGCAGACAGTGCTAACCCATTGGCAAAAAAGCTAAAATTCCATCGTCATTGCCCGGCTTGTCCGGGCAATCCATCGAGCCGCAGCATGGACCGCCCGGACAAGCCGGGCGGTGACGACCGATGGGGAATTTTGGCTGATGTGTACCAATCGCGGGTCACACCGCGATAATCCCATCCAGATGCTTGTCGATGCTCGGTGTCGGCAGGTTGGTCAGGTCCTTGTCGAGTTCGGCAAGAATGGTCTTTTTCACATGGTCGGACATGACCTTGCGCAGATTGCCGAGAGCGATGGGCGCGGCCGCAATGACGAGACGATCGAAGGCGCCATCCTTGGCCTTGCGGTCGAGCACTTCAGCCACTGAGCGCACGAATTCGGCTTCCCGGTGCTGGGCGGGGTCGGTCTTGGGTTCCATGGCGGAACGGGCGGAGCCGGCAGAGGAAAAGCCGCGGCCAGGGCGGTCGGAATTGATGTCCTGGCTCTGGAGCGGCTCGATGGACCAATCCAGCCCCTTCACACTCGCCAGTCCTTTTCCGGGTCCGGTATTTTCCAGCACTCGGGCCTGAGTACCATCCGCGATCAAGATCCAGGTGACGGTCTTTTTCATTCGCTGCTCCTGCAAGTTGGTCTGGCTGGAACCGGGTGTTGCGCGGCTCCCTGAGGCCAAACGTCCAACACTCTGAAAGGTTGGCGTTTTCGATCAGCAATGCAAGACAAAGCGATCACAAACTCTGATTGGTCGGGAAACGCCGGGGCTGTTAGTGCTCACCTGCGCCCCGGTGGCGCGGAGTCTTTCCATGACCTTGCCCGAACAGGCGCCCGACACGGTCGAGTCTGCACCGTCCTCCCTGTCGTCCGATCCTACAGAGACCCGCAACGGCGTCATGGCCGCGCTCGGCGCCTATCTCCTCTGGGGCTTTTTGCCGATCCTTTTCCATCTGCTCGAATCCGCCGGCTCGGTGCTGATCGTGGCGGAGCGGACCCTGTTCTCTCTGGTCCTGCTCATCGGCATACTGGCCTTCGGCGCCGGGTTCCAGGAGGCCAAAAGGCTGCTGAGCAACTGGAAGACGTTTCGCGTCGTGGCACTCTCGACTGCCCTGCTGGTGGTCAATTGGCTGATCTATGTCTGGGCTGTGGAATCGGGGCAGGTGCTCGAGGCGAGCTTTGGCTATTTCATCAATCCGCTGATCAATGTCGCCATCGGCATGATCCTTTTGGGCGAACGCCAGAACCGGCTGCAGACCATTGCCATTCTGATCGCCGTCGTCGCTATCGCCATTCAAGCCATTGGCCTTGGCAGCATTCCCTATGTGGCGCTGAGCCTTGCCCTCTCGTTCGGGTTTTATGGCTTTTTCCGCAAGACGGCGCCATCGGGCCCGGCCACCGGGCTTTTTGCCGAAACCGTCATCGCCGCGCCCTTTGCCCTGGCCTATGTGGTCTTCGACCTTGCAACGCGCGGTATCGGTCCACATGGCGATCCGCAGACCATGACCCTGCTAGTGCTCACCGGGCCGGCAACGGCTGTGCCGTTGCTGCTCTTTGCCTATGCTGTGCGCCGCCTGCGTCTCACGACGATCGGCATGTTCCAGTATCTGGCGCCATCCATCCAGTTCCTCGTCGCCGTATTCCTCTTTGGCGAAGAGCTCAATGGCATGCGGCTTTTTAGCTTCGTGCTGATCTGGCTCTCGCTGGTCGTCTTTTCCTACGACAGTTTTAGGCAGCGCAGCCTGTCGCGGGCCTAATTCGGGCGCGTGCCGCGGATCACGGCTGCGATATCCTCGAAGGTCCCGCTGAGCGGGGTAGCCTCGCGCCAAACAAGGGTGAGGTGGCGGCCTGCGCGTGGATCATCAAGCTGATGTACGGCGATACGCGGGTCGCTGGCCTCCTTGCGCAGAGCGATCTGCGGCAGCAGCGTTACGCCTTGGCCATTGGCGACGAATTCCACGATGGTCGAGAGCGACGTCGCGGCAAAGGTACGGGTCGAGCGTTCGCCGTCGAGTCGGCAGGCCGAGATGGTTTGATCGCGAAAACAATGGCCCTCGTCGAGCAGCAGGATGCGTTCGGGTTCGAGCGCGTCCAGTGACACAGGCTCAGCGGTCAGTTCGCCACTCGGAGTCGCCAGCACGAAAGGGTCTTCGAAGAGCGGTGAAACCACCAGCTTGGGGCCGCCCGCGGGTGGCTCGGAGGCGATGAGTGCGATGTCGAGGCTTCCATCGCCCAGGCTTTCGAGCATGGCTTCGGTGCGGCTTTCGCTGATAGTGAATTTCAGCGCCGGCAGCTCCCGCGTCAGCGCCGGAAAAATCTCTGGCAGCAGGTAGGGCGCAACGGTCGGGATCAGGCCGAAACGGATGGGTCGGTTGGGCTTGCCGGCATTGCGCATGGCGAAATTGTCCAGCGCCTCCGATGCCGCAACGGCGGGCCGCGCCAATTCGATAAAATCGCGCCCGAAGGGCGTCAGCCTTACCCCGGATTTCAGTCGGTCGAAGATCGCCGAACCACAGAGCGTTTCGAGCGCCAGGATTTGCTGCGATAGCGCCGGCTGGGAAACGGCGCATTCGTCGGCCGCCTGACCGAAGTGACCGGTTCGGGCGATGGCGAGCGCATATCGCATCTGTCGGAGCGTGATTGTCACGATAATTTCTTCCTATCGGTGGAGAAAGAATAATCGATTGGCCTAATGAAAGCCACCCGCCTATAACGCGCCTCAGCAGCAAAAGGAGCGCCCCATGTCCGATCCATATTCTTCCGATACGCATGCCGACGCCTCGGTCGGCAAGTGCCCCGTCGACCATGGTGGCAGTGCCAAGGGTGGCGACAAGAGCAAGCGCGGTCCCAGCAATCGCGACTGGTGGCCCAAATCGCTCGATGTGAGCGTGCTTCACACCAATTCCGCCAAGTCCGACCCGATGGGTCCGGATTTCGACTATGCCGAAGAGTTCAAGAAGCTCGACCTCGCCGCCATCAAGGCCGATCTGCGCGCCCTGATGACGGATTCGCAGGACTGGTGGCCCGCTGACTTCGGTCACTATGGCGGTCTTTTCATCCGCATGGCCTGGCACAGCGCCGGCACCTATCGCATCACCGACGGTCGCGGCGGCGCCGGCATGGGCCAGCAGCGTTTTGCCCCGCTCAATTCCTGGCCGGACAATGCCAGCCTCGACAAGGCCCGCCGCCTGATCTGGCCGATCAAGCAGAAATACGGCAACAGCATTTCCTGGGCCGATCTCATGATTCTGACGGGCAATGTTGCCCTCGAATCCATGGGCTTCAAGACCTTTGGTTTCGCCGGCGGCCGTGCCGACGTCTGGGAACCTGAAGAGCTCTACTGGGGTCCGGAAGGCACCTGGCTCGGCGATGAGCGCTATTCGGGCGAGCGCCAGCTTTCCGAACCGCTCGGCGCCGTGCAGATGGGCCTCATCTACGTCAATCCCGAAGGCCCGAACGGCGATCCCGACCCGGTCAAGGCGGCACGCGACATCCGCGAAACCTTTGCCCGCATGGCCATGAACGACGAAGAAACCGTCGCCCTCATCGCCGGCGGTCACACCTTCGGCAAGACCCATGGTGCCGGCGATCCGTCGCTGATCGCGGCTGAGCCGGAAGGCGCTGATCTTGAAGACCAGGGGCTTGGCTGGAAGAGCAAGTTTGGTAGCGGCCTCGGCAAGGATGCCATCACCTCGGGTCTCGAAGTCACCTGGACGCAGACGCCGACGCGTTGGAGCTACTATTTCTTCTCGAACCTGTTCGGTTACGAGTGGGAGCTGACCACTAGCCCCGCGGGCGCAAAGCAGTGGGTCGCCAAGACCGATGACGCCGTCATCCCCGACGCCTTCGATTCGTCCAAGCGTCACCGCCCGACCATGCTGACCACCGACCTGTCGCTGCGCTTCGATCCCGAATACGAAAAGATCTCGCGCCGCTTCCTCGACAATCCCGATCAGTTCGCCGACGCTTTTGCCCGCGCCTGGTTCAAGCTGACGCACCGCGATATGGGCCCGAAGGTCCGCTATCTCGGTGCCGAGGTGCCGGCCGAAGACCTGATCTGGCAGGATGTCATCCCTGCCGTCGATCACCCACTGGTCGATGACGCTGACATCACCGTGCTTAAGCAGAAGATTCTCGATACCGGCCTGTCGGTTTCCGAACTCGTCGGCACGGCCTGGGCGTCGGCCTCGACCTATCGCGGCTCGGACAAGCGCGGCGGCGCCAATGGCGCGCGTATCCGTCTCGCGCCGCAGAAGGATTGGGAAGTCAACAAGCCGGCTCAGCTCGGCAATGTGCTGGCGCAGCTTGAAAGCGTGCAGGCCGATTTCAATGCGGCCCAATCGGGCGGCAAGAAAGTGTCGCTGGCCGACCTGATCGTGCTGGCAGGCGGCGTCGGTATCGAAAAGGCCGCTCGTGCTGCGGGGCAGGACATCACGGTGCCATTCACGCCGGGTCGGATGGATGCGTCGGCAGAACAGACCGATGTGCTATCCTTCCAGGCGCTGCAGCCGCGCACCGATGCGTTCCGCAACTACCTCAGCGGTCGCCAGTTCATGCAGCCTGAAGAGGCCATGGTGGATAAGGCCCAGCTCCTGCGCCTGACCGGTCCAGAGCTGACTGTGCTGCTCGGTGGCCTTCGCGTCCTCAAGATCGGCGCCAACGACCACGGCATCTTCACTGATCGCCCGGAGACGCTGACCAACGACTTCTTCCTCAACTTGCTGAGCATGGATACCGTCTGGCAGCCCAAGGCCGGTGAGGAAGGCGTCTATGAAGGTCACGATCGCAAGACCGGCGCCCTCAAGTGGACCGGTACTCGTGTCGACCTGATCTTCGGCTCGCACTCGCAGCTGCGCGCCTTTGCCGAAGTCTATGCCCAGAGCGACTCGGCGCCGAAGTTCACCAGGGACTTCATCGCTGCCTGGACCAAGATCATGAACGCGGATCGCTTCGACCTGCGCTAAGCGGATCGGTTCTTTTTCCGAGGCCCCGGCGTGAAAGCGCCGGGCTCTTTTTGTTTGAACGTTTGCGTCCTTCAAACTCACGGTGTCATTCCCGCGAAAGCGGGAATCTCAGTTTCTAGGCAAGCGGATTCTCGCTTTCGCGGGAATGACGCGGTGAAACAGAGACAATCCGCCGCCAGGCGCCGCTCGCAATTTGAATCAATTGCCCCTCATTGCTTTCAGCACTCCCAAGCGACTCTGCGGGCACCTTCACTCCATCTATGCGGCATCCCGCCCGGAGAAGGTTATGAGTGAATTCGAAGAAGGCCGCCGCGCATTCGCGAGCTTTCGTGTGCTGAATGGCGAGGATAGCCATTCGGAGCGGGATCAACTGATCCGAAACATGGCCAAGCTCTTCAGCTTCGTTTCCGACCGGTGCGACGATGAGCAGGTTGTGCAGTACGACGAGGCGCTTTGTCTTCTTGCCGAACTGGTCGAGGTCGAAGCCCGCGCCCATGTCGCCAAGATCCTTGCGCCGCTGCAGCGGGCGCCCGGCACGGTGGTGGTCAAGCTCGCCAATGACGACATCGAAGTCGCCCGGCCGCTGCTCGAGTTTTCCAACGTGCTCAGCGACGACGACCTGATCGACATCATCGAGAAGCAATCCGAGGCGCATCGTGACGCTATTGCCGGCCGCGCCACGGTGACCGAGCGTGTGGGCGAAGCCATTGTCGAGCACGGTGATTCTTCCTCGGTCATCAAGCTGGTTCGCAATGCCAATGCCGAGATCGGCCGCACCGCGCTCGAAAAGCTTGTCGAGCGCGCCAGCCACGATGCCGCCATCGCCGAAGACCTGCGCAACCGGGCCGAAATCGACTGGAAATCGCTGCGCGGTGAAATCGACTCTGTTGCCGACAAGGTTCTCGAAACCCTCGGCGAGGTCGATGGGCGTTTCGATCCAATCACCGCCGGCAAGGTCAATGCCGTCGTCTACAAGCGCATCCGCAATCGCGCCGGCTTCAATGCGCAGGAGTGGAAGGTCGCCTACAATCAGGTGCGCGCCCTGACCGACCGCAAGCAGCTTGATGATCGCGCGCTCGCCCGCTTTGCCCGCTTCGGTTATGGCCACCACGCCGCCGCCGCCATTGCGGTGATGTTGCGCGTGGCCCCGGAAATCGTGGTGAAGTGGCTCGCGAGCCAGGATTATGCGGCTGTCACCGTCGCCCTGCGCGCAGCGGGTCTTCAGTCTGACCTCTTCGGCGCCATCGCCCCCACCTTGCCCTGGCGCGACCTGCCGACTGCGGATCATCAGGAGATGATGGTCAGCCGTTTCGAGGCGCTCGACGAGGAGGAGGCTCGCAACATATTCGAGCTGTGGCGCGCCCATTCCTTCCGGCGCCGCAATGCGGCATCGACCGCGGCAAATATGCACGAGCCGCAGGTCATGACGGCCTGATGGATTCCAGAGCGCCGCGGGAAACCGCGGCGTTTTCGTTTTGGAGCCGCGCTCAATCCGTGGGCCAGGATCAAAAAACCACTAGACCTCGATTTGCTGCTAGATATAAAGATATCTTTATATCTGGTACGCGAGGATAAAGTGTCTGAACTGGTCGGTGTATTGAAGGCAGCGGGGGAGAACACGCGTTTGCGGCTCCTGGCGCTGCTCGCCGATGGCGATCATTCCGTCAAGGATCTTACCGAGATCCTCGATCAGAGCCAACCCCGCGTCTCGCGTCACCTCAAGCTGCTTGCCGATGCAGGCCTCATCCAGCGTCACGCGGAGGGAGCCTGGGCCTATTATGGCCTCGCCCCGCATGGCCATGGCGCTGAACTCGCGCGCTGGCTCGTGGCCCGTATCGATCACAACAGTCTCGAGCGTCAACGCGATCGGGATCGGCAGGCTGCGGCTCTCGCTGCGCAGCAGGCCCTGGCGACAGCTTATTTCGCCAAGGTGGCCGATAGCTGGGACTTGCTCAAAACCCTGCATGTACCGGAAGAGGCCGTCGAAGCGGCGCTGCTCGAAACGCTCAATAATCGCGTCGTCGACCTCCTTGTCGATCTCGGCACCGGCACCGGCCGCATGCTCGAACTTTTGGCGCCGGCCTATAAGCGCGCCATCGGCGTCGATTCGAGCCGCGAAATGCTCGCCGTCGCGCGTTCGCGCCTTGCGGCCGCCGGGCTCAACCAGGCCCAGGTGCGCCTCGGCGATATCGCCGCGCTCGATAGCGCCATCGGCCTTGCCGATGTGGTGGTCATTCACCAGGTGCTGCACTATTTCGACGATCCGGGCCGAATGCTGGGGCAGGCGCGACGCCTGCTCAGGAGCGGGGGCGAAATCCTGATCGTGGATTTTGCGCCGCACGCCCTCGAATTCCTGCGCACCGAGCACGCCCATCGCCGGCTTGGCCTGTCGCGGGAGCAGATGACGGGCTGGGCCGATGCCGCCGGGCTGCAGGTGCAGTCGGTGCGCGAATTCCCCAGCAAGAACAAGGACGGTGGGCTGACGGTATGCCTCTGGCGCCTCAGCGACCGCGCAAAGACGGAATAGAGCCATGATCGACGACGACCTCCGCGCCAGTCGCCTGACTGCTGACAAGCGCCCCGAATTGCAGATTTCCTTCGAATTCTTCCCACCCAAGACGGATGCGATGGAAGAAAAATTCTGGGAATCGATCAACAAGCTCGCGCCGCTCAAGCCGCGCTTTGTGTCTGTGACCTATGGGGCAGGGGGAACGACCCGCGAGCGCACGTTGCGCATGGTCCGCAATATCACCTCGGACACCGGCGTTCCGGCAGCGGCGCATCTCACCTGCGTCGGCGCCTCCAAGGGCGAAATCGACGACGTGGTGCGCGGCTTTGCCGATGCTGGCGTGAAGAGCATCGTCGCGCTGCGTGGCGATCCGCCGGAAGGCATCGGCCAACCGTTCACGCCGCATCCGCAGGGCTATCAGAATGCTGCCGATCTCGTATCCGGCATCCGCAAGCTGGGCGATTTCGACATTTCCGTCGCCGCCTATCCCGAAAAGCACCCGCAAAGCGCCGATTGGGACGCCGATATCGACAATCTCAAGCGCAAGATCGATGCCGGCGCCAACCGCGCCATCACGCAGATGTTCTTCCGCAATGGGGACTATTTGCGTTTCGTCGAGCGCGCCCGCAAGGCCGGCATATCCGCGCCGATCGTGCCGGGCATCCAACCGATCCACTCGTTCAAGCAGATTTCCGGTTTCGCCGCCCGCTGCGGCGCCTCGATCCCCGATTGGCTGGCCGAGCGTTTTGACGGGCTCGACGCTGATCCCGATACCCACGCTTTGGTCGCCGCCGCAGTTGCCGCCGAGCAGGTGACCGAGCTTCTCGACGAGGGCGTTACCGAGTTCCATTTCTATACGCTCAACCGCTCCAATCTGGTGCTGGCGCTGGCCCGTTTGCTGGGCCGTCGGCCGGACTAAACCCGCGTTCAGCTTTCATTCAGCTTATTGGCGGCAAAAGGATGTGAACGGGTGGTTCATAAAATGGCCACCAAGTTCGCCTTGAAGGGCGGATCAATCGCGACGCAAAGCGGAGCCGACTAGAGCTATGAAGATGGATCGTCGCCTGACCAATGGCCTCGCCTGGGCCGGGGCGCTGCTCGTCATCGGCATTCCTGCCGCCGACTACATCACCGGCACCTTTGCCAGTTCCGGCACGCCAAGCGTGGCGGTGGTCGACGCTTCGCCCGTGGCCGCGGAAGCTACTGCGGTGGTGCCGCCAGCCGCGCCCAAGCCTGTGGTGACTGACGTACCAAAGACCGCTCCAACGCCCGCCGCCAAGCCGCAGGCCGTCGCCAGCGCTTCGGACCCCGTTTCGGCCTTCCAGCAGTCCGGCAAGCCGCTCCCGAGCTACATCACGGGTGGCGGTAGTGCCTCCACCGTTGCGCCTGCCAAGCCTGTCACCCAGCCAACGGTGCAGCAGCCGACGCAGGCTGTGACGACACCGGCGCCCACTACGGCAACGCCGGCTCCCGCCGAGCAGGTTGCCGCGCTGCCAGCCAAGGCCGCGCCGACGCCCATGCCGCTTTCCATGCGTCCGCAGCCGGTTACGGTTCCACTGGCCTCGAACCAGCCGCCGCTGATCATCGATCAGCCGACTGCTGCTCCGGTTGCACCCGTACAGCAGCAGCCGGACAACCTGGTTACGGCGCAAGATCTCGAGGATTGGGAATCGGGTCCGCTCAACGAGTTCCTTGCCCGCCGCGGCCAGCAGAGCAGCGCCACCTATCGGGTGCAGCAGAACGCGCCTGCTCCGGCCTATGATGGCAATGGCTTCTGGCTCGACGAAGGTCCGCGGAACCAGCGCTACAGCGACGACGATGTCTATTACACACCGTTCTGATCGGCTGAGGATGGGCGGCTCCCATGCGTGGGAGGGCATGGACCGCGGCGCAATGCCCGGATAATCTGCGCGTCTTATTCTTTAGGCTGACTCAATCGGTGTGAGGGCCAGGCAGATGTTGTGCTGCGTACGCAAGGCGGAAGAAAATCGCGATGTATGGCAGAAGCTTTCGAGCTTCCTCGGCTCGTTCTCGCGCCGCACGGGCGTTGCTGGCCACATTGCCAATATTCTTGATCCCGATACCTGGCTGCCTGGTGGTCGCGAGGCGGCGTTCACGCTCGCGCTGATCGCCCTTTCTGCCAAGATGGCCATGGCTGACGGTGCGGTAACCGCCTCCGAAGTTCGCGCCTTCAACGCCACCGTGGAAATTGCCAAGGGCCAGGAGCCCCAGGTGGAGCGCCTGTTCAATCTCGCAAAGCAGGATGTGGCCGGCTACGAAGCCTATGCCCGCAAGGTCGCACGCTTTTTTGCTGATACACCAGAGACGCTCGAACACGTGCTCGATGGCCTCTTCTTCATCGCCACGGCCGATGGGCTCGTGCACGAAGCCGAACTCGACTATCTGCGCTCGGTGAGCTCCATCTTCGGTTTCGACGAAGTGCGCTTCGAGCAGATCGCGGCCCAGCACGTCATGCTCGAAGAGGGCGTTGATCCATACGTAGTCCTCGGCCTGTCGCATGAAGCGCCGCCCGAGGAAGTGCGCCGCGTCTACCGCCTACTCGTTGCCGAGCATCACCCCGACCGCCTGATCGCCAAGGGCGTGCCGGAAGAGCTGATCGACGTTGCTACTGCCCGCATGGCCGCGATCAATCTTGCCTATCAGGCCATTACCAAGCCGCGCCAGCAACCGCTTCTCACCTGATCTTCGCGCTTGACGCGGGGCAGGGTGCGCCCCTACATCGGCGCGCCAGTTGACCGGGTGACCGCCGACAGTGGGGTAACCTGCTGCCAGAGGAAAGTCCGGGCTCCTTCGAAACACGGTGACGGCTAACGGCCGCCGGGGGCGACCCCAGGGAAAGTGCCACAGAAAGCAAACCGCCTCGGCCTAGCCGGGGTAAGGGTGAAAGGGTGCGGTAAGAGCGCACCGGGCGTCTGGCAACAGAGGCCGCACGGTAAACCCCACCGGGAGCAAGACCAAATAGGGATGACGCGGGGCTTCGGCCCCAGCCTGTTTCGAGGCCAGATCATCCGGGTTGGTTGCACGAGCGTCCTGGCAACAGGCGCCTCAGATGAATGGTCACCACGTCGCGCTCCGGTGCGGCCCTACAGAACCCGGCTTATAGGTCAACTGGCGTCAACTCTTTCACGGAGTTGACACAATTCCGCCTGCGCGGCGCCACAAGCCTGACCGTGGATTAATGTACATTGCGGCTACATTGCAGTAAGTTCATGATTTTATTGAATGATTTTATCAGTGCGCAATGTTACGGCAATGCTGGGGTGGTTAGTTTGTCCTCGTCAACAACACACGGAGACACCCCAAATGAAGAAGATCATCGCTCTCGTTCTTGCCACTGCAATGGTTGCCGGCGCTGCCGCTCCGACCTTCGCCGCCACTTCGGGCGACAATTGCTCGTTCAAGGACAAGACCCTCTGCGTCACCGAATCTCTGGTGTCCTACAACAACAGCTGATGCCTGGGCCTAGCGGCCCGACAAAGAGATTCTCGGGCCCTGGCCTGAGTGTCGCACTATCCGCCGACGGCTCGCTCAGTGGTCTTCTACGACCATGTGACCCGAGCCGTCGCGGCCAATTTTGCCTTTTGCAGTAACGCTTGAGCAAGGCGGCGTCTTTAGAGGCCTCGCTATCTCGCAACTTGGAGATTATGTATGAAAACCATTTTCGCTAGCCTGTTTGCTGCCCTGCTGATTTCCACGACGGCGGCCCCGACCTTTGCCGCTTCGACGACAGACGTGAACGACTGCGTGTTCAAGGACAGCTCGCTCTGCGCGTCTGAATCGCTGTCGCCGACCACGAACGAAGAAGCGGCACCGGCGCCGATTTTCAGCTGATAATCTGCGGCCTTTAGCGCCAATGTTCGAGCCCCTGGACCTCCCGGCCCGGGGCTTTTCCTTTTTCCGGCATAGGTGATGCGCAGCTCCCGGCACTTGCGCGCTCGCAAGCATGGCTTTAAGGCGAACCCTTCGCATTTTTCCGCCGTAGACCGGCGGCACACGCTAACGGAGTTCGAGCGCGATGCCCCTGGCCACACCATATTACCTGATCGACGAAACTGCGCTTGATCGAAACCTTGCCCTTATCGATCAGCTTAGGGCACAGTCGGGCGCAAAATGCCTGCTGGCCCTCAAGTGTTTTGCCACCTGGTCCGCCTTTGCGCAGATGGCTCCGCATATGGATGGGACGACTTCCTCCTCGCTCAACGAGGTGAAACTCGGCCGTGAAAAATTCGGTGGCGAGACCCACGCCTATTCCGTCGCCTGGTCCGATGGCGAGATCGACGAAGCCATCGCCAATGCCGACAAGATGATTTTCAATTCCGTCGGTCAGCTTGAGTGCTTTGCCGATAAGGCTGCGCATCTGCCCATCGGCCTGCGCGTCAATCCCGGCATCAGCCATTCCCACTTCGATCTTGCCGATCCGGCGCGTCCCTTCAGCCGTCTAGGTGAGAGCGATCTCGCTCGCGTCGAGGCGGTCATGGATCGCGTCTCCGGCTTCATGCTTCATTGCAATTGCGAGAACGACTCGCTCGACGCTTTTTCAGCGCTGCTTGACCAGTTCGAAGCAAAGCTTGGCCCGCTGCTTGAGCGCCTCGATTGGGTCAGTCTCGGCGGAGGCATCCACTTTACCAAGCCCGGTTATCCCGTCGAAGGCCTTGCAGTGCGATTGAAAACATTCGCCCAACGCTTTGGTGTGCAGGTCTATCTAGAGCCCGGCGATACCGCGGTGACTGATACGACGACGCTGGAAGTCAGCGTTCTCGACGTCGTTGAAAATGGCAAACCCGTCGCCATCGTGGACAGCGCCGTAGAAGCGCATATGCTCGACCTTCTGGTTTACCGGCAGAGCGCGGCAGTCGCGCCGAATGCTGGCCCACACCGCTACTTTATCGCCGGCAAATCCTGCCTTGCGGGCGATGTATTCGGTGAATTCGACTTTCCGGCGCCCTTGAGCGTTGGAAGTCGCATATCGCTGCTCAATGCGGGCGGCTACACGATGGTGAAGAAGAACTGGTTCAACGGCGTCAACATGCCGGGTATCGCCATCCGTCGAAAAAACGGTGAAATCGAGCTCGTGCGCGAGTTCGACTATGCCGATTACGTCTCCAGCCTCTCCTGATCCAGGCTGGGCAATGTCCACCACCAAGAAGGTGTTTCGTGCCAATTGAAAAAGAACATTCTGATCATCGGTGCCGGAGGTGTCGCGCAGGTCGCAGCCGTTAAGGCTGCCATGCACAATGATGTCCTGGGGGACATCAACATCGCCTCCCGCACCGTCGAAAAATGCGACGCCATCATCGCCGGGATACTTGAGCGCAAGGTGCTGAAGCGTCCCGGGCTCATCGCCGCGCATCAGCTCGACGCTATGGATGTCGAAGCCACGAAGGCCCTGATCCGGCGTACCAAGAGCCAGATCGTGCTCAATGCCGGCTCGGCCTTCCTCAACATGTCGGTGCTCCGCGCCTCAATCGAGACGGGGGCCGCCTATATTGACACGGCCATCCACGAAGACCCGTCAAAAGTCTGCGAGACGCCGCCCTGGTATGGCAATTACGAGTGGAAGCAGCGTGACGAATGCGAGCGCAAGGGCATCACCGCCGTGCTCGGTGCCGGCTTCGATCCGGGCGTCGTCAATGCCTATGCCGCGCTCGCCTCGCAGCACTATTTTGACCGGATCGATTCCATCGACATCATCGATGTGAACGCAGGCAGTCACGGCCGCTATTTCGCGACTAATTTCGATCCCGAAATCAATTTTCGTGAGTTTACCGGCACGGTCTGGAGCTGGCAGAACAGCCAGTGGACGCCGAACGAGATGTTCGAGGTGAGCCGGACGGACGATCTGCCTGTCGTCGGCACCCACAAGACCTATCTCACCGGTCACGACGAGGTGCATTCGCTCTCGGCCAATCTCGGCGTGCCGGATATTCGGTTCTGGATGGGTTTTGGCGACCACTACATCAACGTCTTCACGGTGCTGAAGAATCTCGGCCTGCTTTCGGAAAAGCCGGTTGTGACCGCCGAGGGGCAGGAAATCGTGCCGCTCAAGGTCGTGAAAGCCGTGCTGCCCGATCCGGCCTCGCTGGCGCCGGACTATGCCGGCAAGACTTTCATCGGCAACCTGATCAAGGGCAAGCGCAACGGCGCCGATGCGGAGATGTTGATCTACAACATCTGCGACCACGAAGAGACTTTTGCCGAAACCGGCAGCCAGGCGATCTCCTATACGGCCGGCGTGCCGGCCGTTGCCGCAGCGATGCTGATCGCTAGAGGCGAGTGGGATTGCCACCACATGGCCAATATCGAGGAACTTCCGCCGGTGCCGTTCCTGGCTTTGCTCGAAACCATGGGCCTGCCGACCCGCCTCCGCGACGCCAAGGGCGATCGGAGCTTTGTGGGTGAGAAGCTGCCGGAGCAGAAGAAGGCACGCCTCGGCGCCTCCTGACAAAAAGACAGCGCCGAAACATCGGCGCTGTCAAAATCCAATCGGGGGCAGGGCGTCAGGCGCTGAACCTCACGGTCACGCTCGTTCCCCCTCGCGCCGTCTCATAGCTGACGTCTGCGGCAAGCGAGTGGGCCATTGCCTTTACGATGCGGCTGCCCAGGCCCGTGCCCTGCGGCTTGCCCGTACCGGTCCAGCCAATCCCATCGTCCTCCACGCGCAATTCCACCTGGTCGTCGCGCCGCGCCATGAAAATGCGGACCTCACCGGCTTCGCGGCCCGAATAAGCGTATTTGAGCGCGTTGGTCACCAGTTCGATCAGCATGACGCCGAGCGAGGCAACCTTCTCGGTTGCCAGCAACAGCGGTTCGACGCTGACCCTGAGGCTCGCCGTCTGCCCTTCGAGCTGCACCGAGGTTTCGAGTTCGCCCACCAGCGAGCTGATATAGTCGGCCACCTGCACCAGGCGAACGTCGTCCGAGGTATAAAGGTGTCGGTGCACGCCGGCGATGGCGTGGATACGCGCCTGGGTCTCGGCCAGCGCGCTCTTGGCCTCGGCATCGGTCACGGCGTTCGCCTGCAAGCCCACAAGGGCGGCCACCATGGCGAGGGAATTGGCCACCCGATGGTTGACCTCTCCCAGCAGCATTTCGGCGCGCTCGCGCGCTTCCAGCGTCTCGCGCTCGGCCTGGGCCTTGGCGCGGTTGAGGCGCATACGCTCAATGGCATGCTCGATTGCCGTCACGAGCAGTTCCATGAACTCCTCGGACAGTGTCTTGGGCACGTAGTCGGTGGCGCCGGCCTTGAGCGCGGCCACGGCCACGGCGGTCTCGGCCGAGCCGGTCACGTAGACGACCGTAGGTTTTTCCTCGAATTCGCCAAGTGCGGCAAGCACATCGAGACCCGTGCCGGTGGGCAGGTAGTGGTCGAGCACCACGACATCGATGCCGCCCTTGCGGATCAGCTCCAGGCCTTCCTCGCCGCCATTGACGTGATCGAAGATATAGCCACGCCGCAGCATGGCCTTTTCGACCAGGCGCGCGAGGCCTGGATCGTCGTCAATATAGAGCACATGCGGCGTGCGGTTCGGCATGGTGTTAGTCGGCCTCGGGAATCTGCATGACCGAGAAGAACAGGCCCAATTGCTTGATGGCGTTGGCGAATCCTTCGTAGTCGACGGGCTTGGTGATATAGACGTTGGCGCCAAGATCATAGCAGCGCTGGATTTCGCGCTGGTCGTCCGTGGTGGTCAGCACGACGACCGGAGAGCGCTTGGTGTGGTCGTTGCCCTTGATCTTTTCGAGAATGTCGATGCCGGTCATGTCGGGAAGATTGAGGTCGAGCAGCACCAGCAATTGCCGGCCCTTGTTGACCGAGCCGGTCCCGTCCGGGCCGAGCAGATAGGCGAGCGCCTCGGTCCCGTTGGTGAACGGAATGATCTGGTTGGCGACACCGGCGCGCCGAATGTTTTTCTCGATGAGGCGCGCATGGCCTTCATCGTCCTCGATCATGATGATGGTCACTGGCCGCGCGTCGTTCATTGGCTCGAAGTCCCCAGATGGCTGCGCAGGTCGCGCGGCAGATTGATGATGAAAGTCGTCCCTTGCCCGAAGGTAGAGCGGAGCGTCACGTCGCCGCCGAGGCTTCGGACCATGGTGCGCACATGCGCCAGGCCAATGCCTTCGCCCGGCTGGCTCTGCTTGCCCGAACGGCGGAACAGTTCGAATACGCGTTCATGGTCGGTTTCGGCAATGCCCCTGCCATTGTCCTCGACCTCGATTTCCACGCGGTTGCCCGGCGCATGCTTGGCGCGGATGGCCACTTTCAGCGCGCGATCGGGTTCCTGATACTTGATCGCATTGTCGAGCAGGTTGCCCAGCACCTGTTCGATCGACAGACGGTCGGTAACCAGCTTGCCCATGCGGACATCGGTTTCGATCGCCCCGCCATTGTCGGCAAGCTGGTGGTGCACGGCGGCGGACGAGGCTTCCGCCACCTCGCGGATATCGACCAGTTCCGGCTTGAGCTGACGGCGGCCCTCGCGCGAAATTTTCAGGATCGCGTTGATCAGCCCGTCCATCTTTCGTGTCGCCGCGCGGATGAAGGAAATGGCCTCCGGCAATTCCTCGGTCGCGGCCTCGCGCGCTTCGATGAAATTGGGATCGGCCTCGGCTGGTTTGGCTTCCATATAGGTGCGCAGCGCCGTGACGCTCGTTTCGAGCTCGCTGGTGAACCCCATGATATTGACCAGCGGTGCACGCAGGTCATGCGTGACGATATAGGCGAAGCGCTGGATTTCCTCATTGGCTTTGCCGAGGTCGGCTGTACGTTCGCGCACGCGTTCCTCCAGGCCCGCATTGGCTTCCTCGACCTCGCGGCGGGCTTTTGCCAATTCGCCAGTATAAGAAAGCACGGCCCAGATCGCGCCGGACACCACGGCCAGAATCACGAGGCCGCCAATAATGGAAACCCAGCGCAGCGCATTGATCGTGTTGCGCTGGTTTGCCACGCCTTCGGTCAGGCGACTATCGACCGCCTCGATCAGTCCGTCGAAAAAGGCCCGGATGCGATCCATGGCCTGCTTGCCCTCGTTGGTATTGATCAGCGCAATGGCGGCTTCGCGGTTGCCCGCCTGGGCTTCGGCAATCGTGCGGTTGAGTTCGTCGATCTTGAAATGGATATCCGCTTCGAGGGTGTCGAGCGGCGCCTGCGCCTGGGGATATGGCCCCAGAACTTCGCGCAGGCGCGCAAGCTGTTCGTCCACCTGGGGCAGGGCGGCGTTGTAGGGTTCGAGATAGGCGTCATCAAGCGTGATGATAAAGCCGCGCTGGCCGGTTTCGAGGTCCTGAAGCTGGGCGCGGAGGTCAACCGCCACGCGCCGTGCGATACGGGCCTCGATGACTTCGTCGAAATAGCCCTGGGAGCGCTCGACGAGCCAGATATTGGCGCCGACGATACCCAGAAGTGCGAGAAGTCCGACCAGCAGGAGCAGGGCCGTTGAACGGACGAATGACTTGCTGGTGATGGGCATGAAGGGTTCCGCTGAGCGATGGCCTTACATGACCCGAATGCACCGCCGCCGCAATAACATAGATTAATCGCATACCGGATTTGATCGACCGGCTTCCGAAGGTGCATGGGAAACAGAATCTTAAGCGTCCACATGCAATTGTCGGAAACGGTCTGCATGGTCGATCTTTGCGGCCTGAAGTGGAGTTTTGGTCAGTATGGGCAAGCGGCACCTGCCCGAATCCCCGGAGATGAATGCACCTCACATCCCCGTCCTTCTGGATGAGGTTGTGGTTGCATTTGCGCCGCTTGCTGGCCGGCGCATCGTCGATGGCACTTTTGGCGCGGGCGGCTATTCGCGCGCCTTGCTCGAAGCGGGTGCCGATGTCGTGGCCATCGACCGCGATCCCAATGTGAAGCCGCATGCCGAGCGGCTCGCTGCCGATTTTCCGGGTCGCTTTCACTTCGTGCCTGGCACCTTTTCCGAACTCGACGTGCTCGCAGCGCCATTCGCACCCATCCACGGTGTCGTGCTCGATATCGGCGTCAGTTCCATGCAGCTCGATGAGAGCGAGCGCGGTTTTTCCTTCATGCGCGAAGGGCCGCTCGACATGCGCATGAGCCAGTCGGGCGAAAGCGCTGCCGATCTCGTCAACACTCTCGATCAGGAAGAGCTGGCCAACCTGCTCTATGCCTTCGGTGAAGAGCGCAAGTCGCGCCGCATCGCTCAGTTCATTGTTGCGGCTCGCGAAACTGCTGAAATCACAACGACGCTCGAACTCGCGCGCATCATCGAAAAGGCCATCGGTCGCAAGCCGGGTGATGCCCACCCCGCTACGCGCTCCTTCCAGGCCTTGCGCATCGCTGTGAATGGCGAATTCGACCAGCTCGTCGAAGGTCTTTTTGCCGCCGAACGTCTGCTCGCCGAAGGCGGTATTCTCGGCGTCGTGACCTTCCATTCGCTTGAAGATCGCATCGCCAAGCGGTTCTTCGATCCCGACAAGGGCGGTCCGGCCCAGTCGCGCCACCTTCCGCAGGCCAAGCTTGATCCTCGCCGCTGGGATCCTGTCGCCAAGGCGATCAAGCCGGGCTCTGCCGAACTCGACCGCAATCCGCGCGCCCGCTCATCGGTTTTGCGCAGCGCCATTCGCACCGATGTCGATGCCCGTCCGGTCTCGTATGACCAGCTCGGCGTGCCCGTGGTCAGGGGGGCTGCATGATCCGGCGCCTCAATATTTTCCTGATCTGCACCAGCATCGTCATGCTGGTAGGCGTCTATATGCTGAAGTTCTCAATCGAAGGCACCGCTGCCGAACGCACCGCGTTGCAGATCCATATTTCCGAGCAGGAAGACGATCTGACCACGCTCAAGGCCGATTGGGCCGTGCTGAACCAGCCCGGCTATGTCGAGCCCATCGTCCGCCGCCATGAGGCCGAGCTGGGCGTCACCCAAGTGCAGCAGAAGCAGTTCGGCTCCTTTGCCGACCTGCCGATGCGCCCGGCCAAGCCCGACACCGCCGCCATGGATGCGCTTTTCCTGGCCATCGATGCGGGCGTAGACCCGATTGATGCCATTCTCGAACTGGAGGGGATCGAATGACCATTGCTGCAGACGGTCTCGTCCCCACCATTTCCCTCGACGGCGTGCGGAAGGCGCGGGGCAATCTCACCCAAGCCCGCATCCGCTGGATGATTCTGGCGCTGGTGCTCGGTTTCGGCGCCGTCGGCGGACGCCTCGTGCAGCTCGGCATGGTCGAAACCGACACGACCATCGAAGGCCAGACGCGCGACGCCATCACCGCGACCCGTCCGCCCATCCTCGATCGCAACGGTCTCGAAATGGCCGTCGATATTCGCGTACCTTCGCTTTATGCCGAGCCGCGTCGTATCATCGACATCGAAGAGGCGGTGACAAAGCTGCGCACAGTGCTGCCCGATCTCAGCGAGGAGTGGCTGCGCAATCGCCTCACCGGCGACAAGGGCTTTGTCTGGCTCAGGCGCGAGCTGACCCCGGCCATCGAAGAGCAGGTCATGCGCCTCGGTATTCCGGGGATCGACTTCATCACCGAATCCAAACGCTTCTACCCGGCGATGAACGAAGCTTCGCATGTTCTGGGCTCCACCAACGTGGACAACCAGGGTATCGCCGGCATTGAGCGCCATATGGACACCGAATCCATCGCGCTGCTGCAGGAACTGGGCCTAGCGCGCGGCAATGCGTTGACCCCGGTTGAACTCAGCATCGACATGCGCGTGCAGCATGTGCTGCACGACCAGCTTACAGATGCCATGACTCGCTACCAGGCCATCGCCGCCGCCGGCGCGATGATGGATATTTACACCGGTGAAATCGTCGCTCTGGCTTCCCTGCCGGACTTCAATCCCAATGATCCCGCTTCTGCGCTGGTGAAAGACACTTTCAACCGCGTCACATCCGGCATTTTCGAACCTGGCTCGATCTTCAAGACCGTCACCATGGCTGGCGCCCTGGATAGCGGCATGGTGCGCATCACCGACGACTTCGATGCGCGTTATGGCGTGCGCTTCGGTCGCTATACCATCGACGATTTCCACGGCAAGCACCGCATCCTGAGCCTGCCGGAGGTCTACAAATACTCGTCGAACATCGGTACGATCCGCGTCATGCAGGCCATGGGCAAGGACAATTATCGCGCCTTCCTCAGCCGCATGAAGTTCGACCAGCGCGTGCAGTTCGAATTGCCGGAAATGCGTGTCCCCAGCGTGCCCAAGGAACTCTCCGAGGTCGGCGCCGCCACGGCGTCCTTCGGCCACGGCCTTTCGGTTTCCCCGCTCCACATGCTCACGGCCTATGCTGCCTTCGTCAACGGCGGCAACTATATCGCGCCGACCCTCTACAAGCGCAGTGTCGCCGAAGCCGAGCCGCTCTATGAGCGCGTCATCCAGCCGCAAACGAGCGCCTATATTCGTTATCTCATGCGTCTTAACGCGATTTCGACCGGTGGCTCTGGCTCGCAGATGAACAAGGCGGCGCAAGGCTACCGCGTGGGCGGCAAGACCGGCACCGCTGAAAAGGTGGTCGATGGACGCTATTCGTCCAACAAGGTCACCAATTTTTTCGCCTCGGCTTTTCCCCTCGATAATCCGCGCTATGCGATGGTCATCATGGTGGACGAGCCGAAGGCAGAGAACCCGCAGTCCGGCACCACTGCCGGCTGGAATGCGGGTACGCTCACCGGCAGGGTTGTGCAGCGCATAGCGCCCATGCTTGGTATTGCCCCGGATTTTGAGGGTTTGCTTGATCAGCAGATCGTTCCGCCAGAAGTCAGGCGGATCTTTCCAGAAGGATATTGATTCGTGTCTCTTAGCGTCTCGCAACTGCTCGAAGGTTCTGGCGCCCGCCCCAAGAAGGGGTTGGGCACGGTCTTTGGCCTCAACTCGGACAGCCGTCGCATCGAGCCGGGAGATATCTTCTTCGCGCTGCCGGGGCAGAAGGTCCATGGCAATGAATTCATCGCCGATGCCGTGCATCGGGGTGCATTGGCCATCGTCACCGACATACACCCAGTTGGCGATCCCGGCGTGCCGGTGATCGTCGTCAAGGATGTTCGCGCCTCCTATGCCCGCGCCGCCTCGCGCGTGTTCGAACCGCAGCCGGAAATCTCGGTCGCCGTCACCGGCACCAATGGCAAGACTTCAGTCGCCTCCTTCGTGCGCCAGATCTGGGATCATGCCGGCGTGCCCGGCGCCAGCGTCGGTACGCTTGGCGTGCAGACCGCCACCCGCACTATCGAAGGCGCGCTGACCACGCCGGATTCGCGCACGCTGCACCAGGCCCTCCGCGCCCTCCGCGCCCAGGGCGTCGACCACGTCGCCGTCGAAGCCTCGAGTCACGGCCTCGACCAGCGCCGCCTCGACGGCATCCACTTCGAAGCCGTCGCCTTCACCAATCTCAGCCGTGACCATCTCGACTATCACGCCGACATGGACGAGTACCGCAACGCCAAGTTGCGCCTCTTCTCCGACCTTCTGGTCGATGGCGGCGCCGCCATCGTCAATGTCGACGATCCCGAATACGAGCCCTTCATGTTTGCCGCGCTCTCGGCCAATGCGACCCTGCTGACGGTCGGCAAGGAAGGCGCCTATATCGAGATCATTTCGATCACTACCGAAGGCTACGGCCAGCGCGTGCAGATTCGTCACATCGGCGAGCTGGTGGATTTCCACCTGAAAATCCCAGGCGAGTTCCAGGTCTCGAACGCCCTGATCGCCGCAGCCCTTGCCATGTCCTCTGGTGTGGACAAGAACGATGCCTTTGCCGCACTGCCGCACCTCGTCGGCGCCGTCGGCCGCCTCGAACTTGTCGGCGAGTACAAGGGCGCTGCCATCTTCATCGACTATTCGCACAAGCCCGAAGCCCTGCGCACGGCGCTCAACACGCTGCGTCCCTACGTCAAGGGCAAGCTCCGGGTCGTCTTCGGCTGCGGCGGCGACCGCGACAAGGGCAAGCGCCCGCAAATGGGCGCAATTGCCAGCGAACTTGCCGATGACGTCATCGTGACGGACGACAATCCGCGCACCGAAGACGCTGCCGCCATTCGCGCCGAGATCCTGGCCGAGGCAAAAGGGGCCAAGGAAGTTGCCGATCGCAAGAAAGCCATCGAAACGGCGATCAAGTCCTTGCAAAAGGGCGACGTCCTGCTCATCGCCGGCAAGGGGCACGAGACCTACCAGATCATCGGCACGACCAAGCACCATTTTTCGGACCATGAAGTGGTGGCCGAGGCAATCAAGGGCTGAGGTCAACTCCCGGCGCGCTCTATCCTTCTTCACCCTCCCCCTTGCGGGGAGGGTCGGGGAGGGGGTATGGCGCCCCTCAAACGATAGGGTGGTGGGCACCCCCTCCCATCCTCCCCCGTCAAGGGAGGTGTCATATCGAGTTCGACACGGTGCCAGCGTGAGAGTCGATTCATGACCCAACCTCTCTACACCCTAGACGCCGTCCTTGCCGCCACCGGCGGCCGCGCCGACGGCGTTAAGGCCGACGCCATCCGCTCCATTTCCATCGATTCCCGCGAAATCGGCCCCGATGCGCTCTTCGTCGCCATCAAGGGCGATCGCTTTGATGGCCACGATTTCGTCGACACCGCCCTCGCCAATGGCGCTGCCGCAGCGCTTGTCAGTCGCGGCACCGGGGCAGGTCGCATCACCGTCCCCGACGCCCTTGAGGGCCTCGTCGACCTCGCCCGCGCCGCCCGCACCCGCAGCCGCGCCCTCATCGTCGGCGTCACTGGCAGCGTGGGTAAGACCACGACCAAGGAAGCGCTTCGCATTGTCTTCGAAGCGGCGGGCGAAACCCACGCCTCCATCAAGAGCTTCAACAACCACTGGGGCGTGCCGCTGATGCTCGCCCGCATGCCCGAAACGGCGCAGTTCGGCGTCTTCGAAATGGGCATGAATGCTCCCGACGAAATCCGGCCACTCAGCCAGTTGGTCCGCCCCCATATCGGCGTCATCACCACCATCGCGCCCGCGCATCTTGAAAAGCTCGGCAGTCTCGAAGCCATCGCCCGCGCCAAGGCGGAAATCTTTGAGGGAATCGAACCCGGCGGCACCGCCGTCATCAATGCCGATCACCCGCAGATTGAGCTTCTCCTCGAATTGGCTCGGACGGCAGGAATAAATGTCGTCACCTTCGGCTTCGCCCGCGGCACCGACTGGCAGATCCTCGATGCGGAAACCGCTGGCGATCGCAGCTTTGCCACCGTCCTCAACGGCGATACCCGTCACGCCCTCATCATCGGTGTTGCCGGCCGCCACATGCTCAGCAATGCAACTGCGGCCTTGGCCGTCGCCAGCCTTGCTGGCGTTGCGCCCGAAATCGCCCTTCGCGCTCTCGCAGGTTTTGGTCCGCAGCCGGGTCGCGGCCAGCGCATCCATCTGGGGCCAAAAGAAAAACCGGTTCTCCTCATCGACGAAAGCTACAACGCCAATACTGCCTCGATGACCGCCGCGCTCGACGTCTTCGGCTCGGTTTCCGCGCCCGGCGGCAAGAAGGTCGTGGTTCTTGGCGACATGCTTGAACTCGGTGAAGCCGGTCCTGCGCTCCATGCCGGCCTTGCCGACACGGTTCGCAATAGCGGCGCGGATAAGGTCTATGTCGTGGGCGCCAATATGGCGCGGCTTGCCGAAGCGCTCCCCAAAACCCTGTCTTCCCGGCATTTCACAACCGTCGAAGAAGCCACTCCAGAACTGCTCGCCGAGCTTGCCTATGGTGATGCAGTTATGGTCAAAGGATCGAACGGCATTGGGCTTTCCCGCCTTGTTGCCGCCATCAAAGACAAGTTTGAACAGCGTTAAAGCGCCCAATCAGGACAATAAGAGAGCATGCTCTATTTTCTCGGCCAGTTGGGTGACTCCCTCGCCGCGTTCAACGTCTTCCGCTACATCACTTTCCGCACCGCGGGGGCGATGATCACGGCCCTGTTCTTCGTCTTCATGTTCGGTCCGGGCATGATCGCGCTGCTGCGTCTCAAGCAGGGCAGGGGCCAGCCGATCCGCGAAGACGGCCCGCAGACGCACCTCCTCACCAAGAAGGGCACGCCGACCATGGGCGGGCTGATGATCCTCTCGGGTGCCGTCATTTCGACCCTGCTGTGGTCGAACCTTTCCAACGGTTACGTCTGGGTGGTGCTCTTCGTCACCATCGGCTTTGGCGCCATCGGCTTTTACGACGACTATCTCAAGGTCAAGCGTATGAGCCACAAGGGTTTTGGCTCGAAGCAGCGTCTGCTTCTCGAAGCCATCATCGGCTGTATCGCCGCCTTCGCCATTTCCCAGCTCGCCGCCGGTTCCTACGGCACCTCGCTGCTCTTCCCCTTCGTAAAAGACCTCGCGGTCAATCTCGGTTACTTCTACATCCTCTTCGGCGGCTTCGTCGTCGTGGCGGCCGGTAACTCGGTCAACCTCACCGACGGTCTCGATGGCCTCGCCATCGTCCCGGTCATGGTCGCCGCGGGTTGCTTCGGCTTCATCGCCTATCTCGTCGGCAGCCAGAACTATGCCGATTATCTGCTGCTCAACGCTGTTCCCGGCACGGCCGAGCTCGCCGTCGTCTGCGGCGCGCTGATCGGCGCCGGCCTCGGCTTCCTCTGGTTCAATGCTCCGCCGGCCCAGATTTTCATGGGCGATACCGGCTCCCTGGCCCTTGGCGGCGCGCTCGGCACCATCGCTGTCGCCACCAAGCACGAAATCGTCCTCGGCATCATCGGCGGCCTCTTCGTGCTCGAAACCGTCTCGGTGATCGTGCAGGTGACCTCGTTCCGCCTGACAGGCAAACGTGTGTTCCGAATGGCGCCCATTCACCACCATTTCGAGCACCTCGGCTGGACCGAAAGCCAGGTGGTGATCCGCTTCTGGATCATTTCCTTCGTGCTGGCGCTGATCGGGCTATCGAGCCTCAAGCTGCGCTAAGACACGACTCACGTTCTCCCCATCCCATCGTCATTGCCGGGCTTGTCCCGGCAATCCATCTCGCCTCCGCATGGACCACCGGGACAAGCCCGGTGGTGACGATAACTGGGGCAATTCTCCAGCCACAAAACTCACACAGGCTTTCCGGCTGACTCGCAAAACGCGAAATCCCTTACCAAATCGGTAACCACCGCTCGGTACAATTGTCTGCAGTTTGTATCGAGTAGCCGGCCCAGCCACATGATGTTCTCCCGCGCCGAAAAAACGCCCCTCGCCGAATGGTGGTGGTCGATTGACCGCGAATTGCTTTCCGGCCTGATCCTGCTCCTCATCTGCGGCATGGTCCTCAGCCTTGCCGCGAGCCCGCCGGTGGCCGAGCGTATCGGCCTCAATGAGTGGCATTTCGTCATTCGTCACGCCATGTTCTGCGCACTGGCCGTGCCGGTCATGCTGGCGACCTCGCTCCTCAGTCACCGTCAGGCGCGCTTTGCCGCCCTTGGTACGCTGATCATCATGACCATTCTCCTCTGGGCAACGCTGCGCTTCGGTACGGAAGTGAAGGGCGCGCGCCGTTGGGTGACTTTTGTCGGTCAGTCCGTGCAGCCTTCTGAGTTCGTGAAACCTGCTTTCGCCGTCATCGGCGCCTGGCTCTTCTCCGAATATATGATCCACCGCAACGTGCCCGGGCGCCTTATCGCCACGGCGCTCATGCTGGTCATCGTCGCCGGCCTCTTGCTCCAGCCCGACATCGGCCAGACCGCGCTGATCCTCGCCACCTGGGCCGTGCTACTTTTCCTATCCGGCATTTCCTGGTGGATCATTTTTGGCCTTGCCGGTGCGGCCGGCGGTCTCCTTGTTGGCGCCTATGTCTTCTTCCCGCACTTCGCTCGACGCATCGATACGTTCCTCAACCCCGAAGGCGGCGGCAATACCTACCAGATCGACCGCGCTCTCCAGTCGCTTGCGGAAGGCGGCTGGTTCGGCCGTGGTCCCGGCGAGTCGATGGCCAAAAAGCTCATCCCCGACGCGCACGCCGATTATGTCTTCTCGGCTGCTGCCGGCGAATACGGCATCCTGTTCTGCATGGCGCTCGTCGGCCTCATCGCTTTCATCGTGCTCCGTGCCATGATGGGTGCGCAGCGCCAGCAAAGCCTCTTCGCCCGCCTTGCCGCCTCCACAATCGCCATCCAGTTTGCCATGCAGTCGGGCATTAACCTCGCGGTGAATCTCAACCTGATTCCCCCCAAAGGCATGACGCTGCCATTCGTGTCCTATGGCGGCACGTCCATGCTTGCCGTTGCCTTCGGCATGGGGTTGATGCTCGCCATGACAAGAACCAAGCCCGAGGAGCGCATGACTACCGGCATACCATCCTATCGCAGCGCCGTGGTCGCTCCTGCTGAATGAAGACTTTTGTACTCATGGCCGGCGGCACCGGCGGCCATCTCTTTCCTGCCATGGCCCTCGCGCAGGAGTTGATCCGGCGCGGCCATGCCGTCGAGCTGATGACGGACCATCGTGTCGAAGGCTACGGCCAGGATTTCCCGGCCCGTCGCATCCACATGGTCCCCTCGGCCACCCCGAGCCTCACCAATCCCTTCAAGTTCGCCGGTGCCAGTTTTACGATTGCCAAGGGCGTCGCAAAATCCTTCGGCATTTTGCGCGCGCTGCGCCCTGACGCCGTCATCGGCTTCGGCGGTTATCCGACCTTTCCGCCCTTCATCGCCGCGAGCCTGCTCAGCGTGCCCGGCATCCTCCACGAGCAGAACGCCGTCATGGGCCGCGCCAATCGCGCGCTCAGCCGCTTTGCCGATGTGCTTGCCCTGAGCTTTGCAAAGACCCGCTTTGCCGATGATCAGGGCCTCGACAAGGTTCTCACCGGCAATCCCGTCCGCGACAGAGTCCGCGCTATCGCTGCCAGCCCCTTTCCTGAGCTTTCCGCGACCAGCCCGATCAATCTCGTTGTTTTCGGCGGCAGCCAGGGCGCCCGCGCCATTTCGGACATCGTACCCGAAGCCATCTCGCTGCTGCCTGACGCCCTGCGCTCGCGCCTCCGTATCGTCCAGCAGGTGCGCCAGGAAGATCTTGATCGCGTCACCAAGATCTATCGGACTTCACGCACCAGCGTCGAACTCGCGCCCTTCTTCACCGATCTGCCCGAGCGCATTGCCCAGTGCCACCTGGTCATCGGTCGCTCCGGCGCCTCGACCATTGCCGAGTTGACTGTCATCGGTCGTCCCTCGATCCTCATTCCGCTGCCCGGTGCGCTCGATGCCGACCAGAAGAACAACGCACTTGTGGTTGAAGCCGGCGGCGGCGGCTGGGTGATGGAACAAGCCGCGCTTTCGCCGCAATCGCTTGCCACTCGCCTCGAGACACTGTTTACCGACCCCACTAGCCTTAGCAAGGCTGCCAGCGCCGCACAGGCACTCGGTCAGCCCCGCGCCGTTGAAAAGCTCGCCGACCTCGCCGAAAGCCTGGCCGGCCAGGGCACAAGCACATTGGAATCCGCCTCATGAAAATGCCCCGCAATATCGGCCCGGTCCACTTTATCGGCATCGGCGGCATCGGCATGAGCGGCATTGCCGAAATCCTGCACAATCAGGGCTATACGGTCCAAGGCTCCGACGCCTCGCTCAATCCCAATGTCCAGCGCCTCAGGGACATGGGCATCAAGGTCGAAATCGGCCAGAGCGGCGACAATCTCGGCAAGGCCGAGGTCGTCGTCGTCTCCTCCGCCATCAAGCGCGACAATCCCGAACTGGTCGAAGCCCGTGCCCGCGCGCTCCCCATCGTGCGCCGCGCCGAAATGCTCGCCGAACTTATGCGCTTCAAGACCGCCATCGCCATTGGCGGCACGCACGGCAAGACGACGACGACGACGCTGGTCGCGACGCTCCTCGACGCCGGTAACCTCGACCCCACCGTCATCAATGGCGGCATCATCAATGCCTACGGCACCAATGCGCGCCTCGGGGCAGGTGAGTGGATGGTGGTCGAGGCCGACGAATCCGACGGCACGTTCACAAAGCTTCCCGCCGACGTTGCCGTCATCACCAATATCGATCCCGAGCATCTCGACCACTACGGCGACTTCGAAGGCGTGAAAAAGGCCTTCCACCAGTTCGTCGAAAACGTGCCCTTCTACGGCTTTGCCGTCATGTGCCTCGATCACCCCGAGGTGCAGTCGCTGGTTGGTGAAATCCGCGACCGCCGCGTCATCACTTATGGCCGCAACCCACAGGCCGACGTACGTCTGCTCGATATCGAGAACCGCGACGGCGTGCAGCATTTCTCAGTCGAGATTCGCGACCGCATTCGCCAGACGCAGCTCCGCATCGATGGCCTCGAATTGCCGATGCCGGGCATCCACAACGCCCTGAACGCAACGGCCGCCATCGCCGTGGCAGATCAGCTCCACGTTCCCGCCGAAGCCATCCGCAAGGGCCTCAAGGGCTTTACCGGCGTGAAGCGTCGCTTCACCAAGACCGGCGAAGTCGGCGGTGTCACTGTCATCGACGACTATGGTCACCACCCGGTCGAAATCGCCGCCGTGCTCAAGGCCGCGCGCCAGTCCGCCCGCCGCGATGTCGTCGCCGTGGTCCAGCCGCACCGCTTCAGCCGCGTACACGACCTCTTCGACGACTTCGCCGCCTGCTTCAACGATGCCGACACCGTCATCGTCGCCCCCATCTACGCTGCCGGCGAACAGCCGCTACCAGGTGTGACGCACGAAGAGCTGGTCAACCGCATCCGCGCCCGCGGCCATCGCGATGCTCGCGTGCTGAACAAGCCCGAAGACCTCGCCGCACTAGTCGCCTCGCGTGTTGAAGACGGCGACTACGTCGTCTGCCTCGGCGCCGGCAATATCACCCAATGGGCGGCGGCTTTGCCGGGTGAATTGGGTAAGCTTATGGGGAAAGAGCCCTCGTGATAGCCTCCCCCTCATCCGGCGCGGCGCGCCACCTTCTCCCCGATGGGGAGAAGAACAGATCGGCGACCACCTCTTATTCCTCTCCCCATCGGGGAGAGGTGGCTCGGCGCAGCCGAGTCGGTGAGGGGGCTTCTATCCACACGCTCAAACTTCGCGGAGACGACCTATGACCAAGCACGTCGCCGTCCTCATGGGTGGCTGGAACAATGAGCGCCCCGTTTCCCTCCGCACCGGTGCCGGCTGTGCCGCCGCGCTGCGCGAAGCTGGCTACCGGGTAACCGAAGTCGATGTCGGTCGCGACATCGTCCAGGTGCTCACGGCCCTCAAGCCCGACGTTGCCTTCAACGCCCTCCACGGCCCCTTCGGTGAAGGCGGCTATATCCAGGGCGTGCTCGAGCTGCTCGAGATTCCTTATACCCATTCGGGCGTGCTCTCATCGGCCCTCGCCATGAACAAGCATCAGGCGAAAATCCTCTTCAAGGCCGCCGGCATTCCGGTGACCGACCACGTCGTCGTCTCGCGCGCCGAAGCGGCCCGTGCCCACGTCATGGCGCCGCCCTATGTCATCAAGCCGCTTGCCGATGGCTCCAGCTTCGGCGTCTTCATCGTCAAGGCCGAGACCAGCCATCCGCCGCAGGAACTGCTACGCGAGGACTGGACCTCGGGCGAAGAAATGATGGTCGAACGCTTCATTCCCGGCCGCGAACTTACCTGCGCCGTCATGGGCGATGTAGCTCTGGGCGTTACCGAAATCATCACCGACCGCACCTTCTTCAACTACGAAGCCAAGTACAGCGATGGCGGCGCCGTCCACGTCCTGCCGGCCCAGTTGAAACCGAAAATTTACGACAAAGTGCAAGAATACAGTCTAGCCGCCCATGCGGCCCTTGGCTGTCGCGGACTGACGCGGTGCGATTTCCGCTACAACGATGCGGCAGGCGAGGATGGTGAACTGGTACTCCTCGAAATCAACACCCAGCCGGGTATGACCGAGGTGTCCCTGGCGCCCGAACAAGCTGCTTATGCGGGGCACTCCTATTCGGAGCTATGCGCCTGGCTGGTGGAGGATGCGAGTTGCAACAGGTAAAGAGCGAGGCATTTTTCGCCGGGGCCCGTCCCGTCGATCCCCGCACACTACCTGTCCCCGCGCGCCGCTCCCCCCTGCAGCGCGTCAATAACCGTTTCAACCGCGCCTTCGTTCTTCACGGCGCTGCCATCCGTCGCAGTTTCATGATTGCGGGCCTGCTCGCTGGTGTGGCGGCGGTCTACGCCGCCAACGAACCCATCGGCGCCGGCATTGGCGCGCTCTCGACGCTGGCGCAGGGCGGCTTCGCCGAAGCCGGCCTTTCGGTTGGCGAAATCAACATTTCCGGGCAAACACTGACTTCCGAGCAGGCGATCTTTGACGCCCTCGGCATCCAGCCCGACACCTCCACGCTGTCATTCGATGTCGAAGCGGCGCGCGAGCGGATTGCCGAACTCCCGGCTATCGACACCGTTACCGTCCGCAAGACCTATCCGGCCGATGTCTCCGTATCCGTAACCGAGCATGTGCCCGTCGCCCGCTGGCGCGTCGATGGAATTACCTTCGTCATCGATTCGGCCGGCGCCCAGATCGGCGAAGATGGCGGTGCCTATGGCGATCTGCCGCTCGTCATCGGCGATGGCGCCGCGGACGACGCGCTCGTCATGATCCGCGCGCTCAGCCATGTCCCGCAATTGCAAGATGGCCTCGTGGCCCTCTCCCGCATCGCCGACCGGCGCTGGGATATGATTTACGACACAGGCCTCCGCATCCAGCTTCCCGAGCAGGGCGTCGCTCAGGCGCTCGTGAAGCTCGCCGCTTACCAATCCGAATATCAACTGCTCCAGCGTGACCTCGACGTCATCGACCTGCGTGTCGATAGTATCGTCGCCGTGCGGCCGACCAAACGCGAAGACCCCAAGAAATCATGATGACCGATGCGATGACATCTCGGTTGCGGCCCGTTGTTCCCGGCAAGGCTACCCTTGTCGCGGTGCTCGATATCGGCTCGACCAAGATCTGTTGCGTTATCGCCCGCCTCGTGCCGCGCGCAGAGGGCAGGTCCCTCCGCGGTCGCTCGCATCAGGCTGAAGTGATCGGCTTTGGTTACGGGCCGTCCTCGGGCGTCAAGAGCGGCGTCGTCACCGATATCGAAAAGGCCGAGCAGGCCATCCGCAATGTCGTCGGCATGGCCGAGCGCGCCGCGGGCCTGACGCTTGAATCGGTCCTCGTCAACGTCACCGCCGGCCGTCTCGGTTCGGAAACCTTCTCGGCTGCCGTGTCGCTCGACGGCCAGGAAGTCGAAAAGACCGACATCGTCCGCGTATTGAAAGCGGTCAATTCGCGCTCCGTTCGTCCCGAACGCTCCATCGTTCATGCGCTACCGATCGGTTACGCATTGGATGGCCAGAAGGGCATTCGCGATCCCAAGGGCATGGTCGGCGAAAAGCTTGGCGTCGATGTCGCTGTGATCTCCGCCGAAACCCTCGCCATGCGCAATCTCGAGCTGGTGCTGCATCGCTGCCACCTGCAGATCGAGGCTCTTGTTGCGACGCCCTATGCGTCGGGCCTTGCCAGCCTCGTCGATGATGAGGCCCAACTCGGCGTTGCCTGCCTCGACTTCGGTGGCGCCACAACCACGGTTTCCGTCTTCAACGATGGCCATCTCGTCTATGCCGATGCCATCGCCATCGGTGGCCATCACCTGACCCTCGATATCGCCCGCCAGCTCTCAGTCAGCGTGGCCGATGCCGAGCGTCTCAAGACCCTTTATGGCTCCGTGCTGCCCGGCCAGGCCGACGAGCGCGACATGATCGCCATTCAACCCGTTGGCGCCGCGCTCGACGAAGCGCCGGGGCAGGTGGCTCGTTCGGTTCTCACCCGCATCATGCGTCCGCGTATCGAGGAAATCCTCACCGCCATTCGCGACCGTATGCAGGCCACCGGCATGATGGATATCTGCGGCCGCCGCTTCGTGCTCACTGGCGGGGGCAGCGAACTCACGGGCCTGCCCGAAGTCGCCCGCCGCACGCTGGCCCGCAACGTCCGCAATGGCCGCCCCATGGGCATTGCCGGCCTGCCCGAAATCGCCAAGAGCGCTGCCTTCTCGACCGTCGCCGGCATGCTGGTCTATCCCCAGGTTTGCGCCCAGGAATATACCGAGCCGCGCAACTCGCGCCGCCTTACCGGTACCGACGGCTATATCGCCCGCGTCGGCAATTGGCTGCGCCACAGCTTTTAATTGACTTCGGTCGCACCTAGATTGCGAGTATGAGCAAGCACATCTTCAAGGATCGGGCCGCCCATGTGCCCGATTTCTGTCGCCCCACCGTCGACGTCATCGCCCAGTTCAGCGGCAAGTGGTCCATCTTCGTCATGGGAAGCCTGAACACCGGCCCGCGCCGGTTTTCCGAGTTGGAAGAGTCGATCACCGGCATATCCCAGCGCATGCTGACCCTGACGCTACGCACCCTGGAGCGCGATGGCCTGGTGTCCCGGCAGGTGACGCCTTCGATTCCGCCGCGCGTCGATTATGAGCTTACCGATCGCGGCCGCAGCGCCTTGGCGCCACTGACCGCCCTCCATCTCTGGGCGCAGGAACACAACGACGGAATCGAAGAGTCACGTCGCGCCTTCGACGATCGAAACGTGTAACCGGCGTACATTTTTGTTCGTCCCGAACAAAAATTTCCCGATCTTGAGAGGCCCACTGGGCAGGTCCCATTTCCGGTCTGGTTATTTCACCAGTCAGGAATTCACTATGACCACCAAGCCCCGCATCGGCATTGTCATCAGCACGACGCGCGCCACCCGCTTTGCCGACAAGCCGACCAATTGGCTCAAATCCATCGCCGAGGCGCGCGATGACATCGAGGTCGAGATCGTCGATCTGCGCGACTATCCCATGCCGTTCTTCGAGGCTGCCATGTCGCCGGGCTATGTCCCTGTCGACCATCCCGCTGCCCGGGCATGGGCAAAGACCATGGGTGCGCTCGATGGTTACATTTTCATCACGGCCGAGTACAATCACTCGATCTCCGGCGTCCTCAAGAACGCCCTCGACCATGCCTATCCCGAATATACCAAGAAGCCCGCAGCCTTCCTCGGCTATGGCGGCGTCGGCGGCGCCCGTGCTGTTCAGCAGCTCCGCCTTATCCTAGCCGAGCTGCAGGTCGCCACCCTCAAGTTCGCCGTCCACATCAACGCCAACGAGATGCTGCCACTGATGAAGGACGAAAAGGATTTTGGCGATTTTCCCTACCTCGCCGATGCCGCAAAGCTCATGCTTGACGATCTAGCCTGGTGGGCTGGGGCGTTGAAGACCGCGCGGGCTGCGTAACCCTTTCCGGCTCCCCACCCACGGTGTCATTCCCGCGAAAGCGGCAATCCCTGTTTCGAAACAGAGATCCCCGCTTTCGCGGGGATGACACGATGGAAATAGAACGGCAGCAGGAGCTTACCAATCCGCCTTCACCCCAAGCTTCTCTTCCAGCACTTTGCGTGTCGCCGCCTCGAACGCTTCTGGCCATTCGACGCCCAAGCGCTCAGCCATCGCCCTTGCCCGGGGCATGAATACCCGAGCCACTGCCAGATGAGCGTCGATCACCGCATCCGCCGTGGCGTTCGGAAAGGGCAGGTCGCTCATGATTCTGATCTGTTCGGCCGGCAAGAGCTTGGACATATGCAGGATGCCGCCGGTATCCGGATCGCTGACATCCTGCATATAGAGGTCTGCGAGCAGCCCGCGAAGCAGCCCGTTGCCCATCACCGCCGTCAGATATTCTCCGCGCCCAATCGCCACCGGCGTCAGCCCAAGAATACGGATGAATTCATTGATCTGGTAACGCAGAGCGTGCGGATTGGGCGATTTCAGGGGCAAGGAGGCTGGCAGGCCGTCATGAATGCCGTCCCGGTCGATCAGTGGCCCAATGGTGTTCTTTGCCCGCTGCCCGATATGGCCGGGCTCGACCATATAGAGATCGCAGCGTAGCCAGTCCTCGGTCACGGCATTGATCAAAAACCCGCCGCGCTCCAGCTCATTCCAATAGACCACTGGCTGCAAGGCGTTCAGCGCCACCTTCCATCGATCCGCAACGCCGCGCTGGTCACCTTTGCCGACAATAGCCAATAGGTCGACATCGCTCCATTCGTCGTGCGTGCCGCGACCAAAGCTGCCGGAAAGAAAGAGGCCGCGTACGGCCTCATCATCTCTGAACGCGGTTTTTGCCGCGGCGATAATGTCTTGCTGGTGCATGCTGTCCTCCGAAGAGGAGCCTAGTCATGCTCCGGCCCATTGACCAGTTCCGCATTAGCTACCGGCATAGGCCTTTTCGAGGTCCGCCAGGATCAGCTTCTTCATCCCCATCATGGCCTGCATGGCGCGGTCTGCGCCCGCCTTGTCCGGCCCGAATACGGTGTCACGGAACTGCTTTGGCACCACCTGCCAGGAGAAGCCGAACTTGTCCTTGCACCAGCCGCACATGCTCTCTTCGCCGCCATTGTCGACGAAATTGTTCCAGTAATAGTCGACCTCTGCCTGACCGTCACACTCGATCATTATGCTGACCGCCTCGGTGAAGGGGAATCGCGGGCCGCCATTGAGCAGGAAAATCTGCTGGCCGGCGAGTTCGATCACCGCCGTGAAGGCGGCAGAATCAGGGGAATTGCGTACGAGTTCGATCACCTTCGAATCCTTGAAAGTGGTCGTATAGAACTTGATAGCCTCGTCGATACGGTCATCGAACCACAGGCAGGGGGTCAGCTTGGTCATCACGATCTCCTCTCTTAATAAATAACCAAAAGGCTATATTCGTATTTGGTTATTAAATAAATCCCCGGCTGTCAAGCGGGTTTGCGGGCGCTCGCGCGGTTAATGGGACATGAATGGGTAACCATGCTGTCTCGCAATTTGCGCAGAAGTTAACGCGGTTGGGACAATTGTTAGGCTCTGGTTAACGAATTGGCGGGTAAATCTTTACCTAACCACGCCACCTATGGGGCCAAGCCATAAATGACCATCAATCTCACGATCCCCGATATCCAGGAACTCAAGCCCCGCATTACTGTCTTCGGTGCCGGCGGCGCCGGGGGTAACGCCGTCAACAACATGATCGAGTCCGGTCTCAGCGGCGTCGATTTCGTGGTGGCCAATACGGACGCCCAGGCACTGGCCCTCTCGAAGGCCCAGCGTATCATTCAGCTCGGTGTCGGTGTTACCGAAGGCCTCGGCGCAGGGTCGCACCCGGAAGTGGGTCGCGCGGCTGCCGAAGAAAGCTGGGATGAGATCAACGACCATCTCTCCGGCTCGCACATGGTCTTCATCACCGCCGGTATGGGGGGTGGTACCGGTACGGGTTCCGCCCCGGTTATTGCCCGCGCCGCTCGCGAGCAGGGCATACTGACGGTTGGCGTGGTCACCAAGCCGTTCAATTTCGAAGGCAATCGCCGCATGCGTCTGGCCGAGGACGGCATCGACGAGCTGCACCGCCATGTCGATACGCTCATCGTCATCCCGAACCAGAACCTCTTCCGCGTCGCCAACGAGAAGACCACCTTCGCCGACGCTTTTGCGATGGCCGACCAGGTGCTGTTCTCCGGCGTTGCCTGTATCACTGACCTCATGGTCAAAGAGGGCCTGATCAACCTCGACTTCGCCGACGTCCGCGCCGTCATGCGCGGTATGGGCAAGGCGATGATGGGTACCGGTGAAGCATCGGGCGAAGATCGTGCCCGCCACGCCGCCGAAGCCGCCATTGCCAATCCGCTCCTCGACGATGTCTCGATGCAGGGTGCCCGTGGCCTCCTCATCTCCATCACCGGCGGTCCCGACCTGACCCTTTACGAAGTCGATGAAGCCGCGAGCCGTATCCGCGAGGAAGTCGACTCCGACGCCAACATCATCCTCGGCGCCACCTACGATCCGGACCTCACCGGCACCATCCGCGTGTCCGTGGTTGCCACCGGCACCGATGCCACCATGGTCCAGGCCCTCGAGCCGGCCAAGCCGCACGCGTCGCGCACCCCGCTGGCCGTCCGTCGCCATGTGCCGGTCGAAACCACCCGCGCCGCCGCACCGGCCCCCGAGCCGACTGCCGAACTGATCGAAGACATCGGTTTCGAGGTCGAATCGGCCGTTGCCCAGGCGTTCGCTGCCGAGCGTCCCGCTGCCGCGCCCCAGCAGCACTATATGGAAGATGACGGTATCGTCGTTGAGCCCTATACCCCCGCTGCCGAGATGCATGCGGAGCCGGAAGAGGCTCCCATGGTTGAAGAAAAGCCGATCCCGAGCGTTTACGTGCCGTCTCATGCGGCCCGTCCCGACGGCCAGCGCCGCATGCCGCGTACCGAGGAGCTTCCGGTTGTTGCACGCCAGTCACAGCAGGCACAGGATCGTCATGCCGAAGAGCCGCGCAATGCCCGCGCTCTCTTCAAGCGCCTGGCCTCCAATGTGGGTCTGAACCTGGGTCAGCAGCAGGTCGAACCGCGTCGCGAACCGGCCTCCAGCATGGCCGATGATGCGGCTGCCCGCAGCGCGATTGAGGCAGGCGGCGCAAGGACTTCCCGCGTTCCGCACGCTTCGGAAGGCGCGCGTGGTAACCTCGACAATCAGGGTCGCAGCCAGCCGGCAGCCCCGCAGAAAGACAGCCTGGAAATTCCGGCCTTCCTCCGTAAGCACGGTTAAAGTCTCTTAAAGAGAACTCTGTAAACGTTACTCGGCGCGGCTTCCGCGCCGAGTTTTTTTTGGCTAACAGTTGCGCGAGCGTGAGACCCTTGGGGGTGGAGTAAGAAAAGTATGAAAACAATGTCCACACGCCAGCGCACGCTTTCCGGCGAAGTCACCTTTTCCGGCTATGGCGTGCACTCAGCTGCGCCTGTAAATCTCACGATCAGCCCGGCTCCGGCCGATAGCGGCTTCCTCATTCGCCGGGATCTCGGCGAGGGGCGTGTAACCCAGCCCGTTTCCGTGCATTTCTCGCGCGTCAGCCGCACGACTCTTTGCACCACGCTTGATCTCGGCGACAGCGTCAGCGTCGCGACCGTCGAGCACGTCACTTCCGCACTGTCCGGCATGGGCGTCGACAACGCGCTCATCACCGTCGATGGCCCGGAATGCCCCATCCTCGATGGCAGCGCGCATCCCTTCGCAGCCGCCATCATGGAAGTCGGCCTCGAATCTCAGCCGGCCCCGCGCAAGTTCCTGAAGATCATACGCGCCGTGACCGTGCGCAACAATGACGCCTTCGCCGCGCTTGAGCCCTATAACGGCCGCGCGCTCGACCTCGAAATCGACTTCGATTCCAAGGTCATCGGCCGCCAGCGCATGATCTTCGACTGGACCCCGCGCCGTTATCTCGACGACGTCTCCCGCGCCCGCACCTTCGGCTTTGCCCGCGATGCCAAGGCGCTGCGCCAGGCCGGCTACGCACTCGGCTCCAGCCTCGACAATTCTATCACGGTCGATGAAGACCGCGTGCTCAATCCGAACGGCCTGCGCTACGAAGACGAATTCGTGCGCCACAAGCTGCTCGATGCCATTGGCGATCTGTCGCTCGGTGGCCTGCCCATCTGGGGCCGTTTCCGCTCCTATAAGGGTGGGCATGCGCTCAATGCTCATGTCCTGGCGGGTCTCTTTTCGAGCGAAGCCAATTATGAGATAGTCAACGCCGAGGATCTGCCGCTGGAAGTCGAGGCTTTCGACGACCATCCGGAGGGTTTGGGCGTTCGCCATTATCTCCGGTCCGTGCGCTGACCGGCTTTGCCGGTCGCCACGCCACAGTTTTGATCCAATTACTAATTACGCCGCAAGCGCTTGTGGAAGTTTGAGAACGGGGCACTTCGTGACTGTTAAAGTTGTAAGCCAGATGGCGAACCGGGTTGCCCGTTTTGCCGCTATGGGTCTGTTCGCTACCCTTCTCACCGCTTGCGCCGGCATGAACCTTTTTGGGCCTCCCAAGCTCAAGGAAGCGCCGATCGTTCCGGCCGCCGCCCTTTATCAGGGCGCGCTGGATGATATGGATCGTCAGTATTACCAGACTGCCATCAAGAAGCTCGAGCAGCTCGATCGCCAACATCCGCGTGATGCGCTGACCGAAAAGAGCAAGCTGATGCAGGTTTATGCCCATTATCGCATCGGCAAGTTCAACGAAGCGATCCTGGCTGCCGACCGCTACATGGCGCTTTACCCGAACGGCAAGGACGTTCCCTATGTCCTCTGGCTCAAGGGCACGTCCTATTATGGTCAGATCAAGGACATCACCCGCGACCAGCAGCTGTCGCGCGATGCCATCGACACCTACACCCTGCTGATTTCGAACTATCCGAACTCGGAATATGCCAAGGACGCCAAGGAAAAGCTCCTCGTCGCCTATGACCAGCTTGCCGGCAAGGAAATGTCCGTCGGCCGTTACTATCTCGGCAATGGCGAATATACCGCCGCCATCAACCGCTTCCGCGAAGTGGTCGAAAAGTGGCAGACGTCCACGCATATCGAAGAGGCCCTTTATCGCCTGACCGAAGGCTACCTGCTGCTTGGCCTTACCAATGAAGCCATGTCGGCCGCCGCCGTCCTCGGCCACAACTACCCCTCGAGCGACTGGTACAAGCGCGCCTTCGAACTTCTGGGCAAGCAGGGCCTTGCGCCCCAGCTCAACTCCGGCAGTTGGCTTGCCGCGCACAAGAGCTGAGTCTTTTGTAATCTGAATTCGAAAGGGCCCTCCGGGGCCCTTTTTGTTTGGGTCGGCTACGCGCGGTGAGGGCCCTGAGTTTCTCGTCGGCAAAAACCTAACCTTGATCGTCACCACCGGGCTTGTCCCGGTGGTCCATGCCGAGGCGAGGTGGATTGCCGGGCCAAGCCCGGCAATGACGAAGGGAGGGTTTCTCCCAGCGACGCCGAGCGCTAAGCTCGGCCCATGGCCTCAAAGCTCACCATCCCCGCGCAATTCCTTGGCGTCCCATACAACGCCGCCATCCATCCCGGAGTGGTGCATCCGGACGATCTGTCGACCGGTGCCAATTGCCAGGTTTTCGCGTACGCACTCCTCGCTCATTTCGGCATCGCCTTTCCGCCCCTGCGCTCAAGCGAACTCTGGGCCGACATAGAGCATTCCTGGGTGGTCACGGAGTTCCAGCCGTTCGATCTTCTCCTCTTCGGTAAAACCGCCGATGCCTTCGGGGCCCATGTTGCTGTGCATATCGGCGAGGGCAGGGCGATACATCTGTCCCGCGCCGTCGGCTTGCCTGTCGAGTGGGCCATTGAGGACTTCGCTACCCATGAGAATTATCGCGTGCTGATCGGCGCTAAGCGCCCGCACGCCAAGGTTTGACATCGACGACCTCAAGCCCCATCTCCCGGGAAACGGAGCGCCAGACCAATGCCCCCATCCCCCTTCGACGCCCAAGCCGCCCGCCACTATGCCGAAGGCCCGCCGCGCCAGGTGCCCGGTTTCGCGGGACTCCATCGCATGATGAACCTGCTTCTCGCCGAGACGCTACCGCCTGACGCAAACATTCTCGTCCTCGGCGCCGGCGGTGGTCTCGAGCTCAAGGCCATGGCTGATTTCCGCCCCGGCTGGCGCTTCTCCGGCGTCGACCCTTCTGCCGACATGCTGCAGCTCGCCCGCCAGATCACCGCCGAACACGCCACCCGCATCGATCTCACCGAAGGCTATATCGACGCTGCCCCCGAAGGCCCATTCGATGCCGCCACCAGCCTTCTTACCTTCCATTTCATCCCGCGCGACCAGCGCCTTGAAACGCTCCGTCAAATCCGCAGCCGCCTCAAACCCGGCGCGCCCTTCATCCTCGCCCATATCAGCTTCCCGCAGACGGAACCCGAGCGCTCGACCTGGATCGCCCGCCACGTCGCCTATGGCCAGGCCGACGATGTCGACCCGGCCACGGCGGCAAAGGCCCGCGAAGCGATTGGCACCCGCCTGACGATTCTCTCGCCTGATGAGGAAGAAGCCATGCTCAGCGAAGCCGGATTTGCCGCCATCAGTCTCTTCTACTCAGCCTTCAGTTTCCGAGGCTGGGTGGCTTATGCACGCTAGGGCGCTGGCCGGCCATCTACTCCCGATTGTCACCCCGGCGAAGGCCGGGGCCCATCCTGAGATCTCGAGATGGGCCCCGGCCTTCGCCGGGGTGACAGTTTGTGGGTGCCGCAGCCACACCCCCATAACCCCAGTTGCCATTTTGTTCTTTTTCTCTATCATGTCTCCCCATTCGCATTGCTGTGCGAAAGTTAATCGCCGCTGACGCCGGGCCGGCACTCAAATGCTATGAGGAAGGCCCGACAGGCCTTGGATAGATCCGCATGCTGAACGCGCTTTCGGTTCGCAACATTGTCCTTATCGACCAGCTCGATCTGGCGCTTGACGAGGGCATGACCGTCCTCACCGGCGAGACTGGTGCTGGCAAATCCATCCTGCTCGATGCGCTGACCCTGGCCCTTGGCGGCCGCGGCGACGCTTCGCTTGTCCGGCAGGGGCAGGAGAGCGGGCAGGTGGTCGCCATGGTGCAACTGCCGGCCAATCATCCGGCCCGTGCCCACTTGCGCGACAATGCTATTGCCGACGACGAGGAGGTGATCCTCCGCCGCGTACAATTCGCCGATGGCCGCACTCGCGCCTTCATCAACGATCAGCCGGTTTCCGCCGCCCTGCTGCAAAAGATCGGCAGCCAGATCATCGAAATCCACGGCCAGCACGACGACCGGGCTCTCGTCGATGTCGCCACCCATCGCGCCGCCCTCGATGCCTTTGGCGAACTCGCTGCGCCCGCCGTCGCCGTGCGTGAGGCCTGGGCCGACCTCGTCGAAATCCAGCAGGCGGTGCGCGAGCAGCAGGCTCGCGTCGCTGAAGCGCTTGCTGCCGAAGACTATGCCCGCCACACGGTGGAAGAGCTTGAAAAGCTCAAGCCCATCGAAGGCGAAGAGGCCGAATTGGCCGAGCGCCGCCAGCAATTGCAGCAGGCCGAGAAGTCGGCCGCCGATCTCATCGAGATCGACGAAATCCTCAACGGCCCCAACGCCCCGTCGCCGGCTCTGTCCGGCCTGATGCGCCGCCTGCTGCGCAAAATCGACGGCGGCGCCGAACTTTTCCAGCCCATCGTCGATGCGCTCGATGCCTCGCTCGCGACGCTCGACCGCGCTGGCGAGGCCCTGGAAGATCTGCAGCGCCAGATGGCCTATGATCCGGCTGAGCTGGAAGGTGTCGAAGAGCGCCTCTTTGCCCTGCGCGCCGCTGCCCGCAAGCATCAGGCGACCTGCGACGAGTTGCCCGCCATTCTCGAAAAGTATCAGGGTGACCTCGATACCCTGCAGAGCGGTGAAAGCCGGCTCAAGGCGCTGGAGGCCGACGAATCCCGCGCCCGTTCGCGGTACCGCGAAGTCGCCGAAACCCTGTCATCGGGCCGCGCCAAGGCCGCCAAAGCCCTCAGCAAGGCTGTCGAAGCGGAATTGCCTGACCTGAAACTCGGCGCCGCCAAGTTCATAGTCGATCACCAGATCGAAACGGACCGCGTCGCCGCTGCTGGATTCGATCAGATTGCCTTCCACGTCCAGACCAATCCGGGCACGGCCGCCGGTCCCTTGCTCAAGGTTGCTTCGGGCGGCGAACTGAGCCGTTTCCTCTTGGCCCTGAAGGTCGTTCTCGCCGATCGTGGTTCTGCGCCGGTCCTGATCTTTGACGAAATCGACACCGGCGTCGGTGGTGCCGTAGCCGACGCCATCGGCCGCCGTCTGGCGCGCCTCGCCAAGACCGTGCAGGTTCTCACCGTCACCCACGCGCCGCAGGTCGCCGCCCGTGCCAATCGGCATCTGCTCATCGAAAAGCAGATGGTGGAGGAGGGCGCCTTCATGCGCACCCATGTCCGCCCCCTTGAGCCCGATTCCCGGCAGGAAGAGGTCGCCCGCATGCTGGCCGGCGCCGAGATCACCTCGGAAGCCCGCGCTGCTGCCAAGAAATTGCTCGCCGCGGTGAAATAACCCACGTCGCCGCCGAGGCGTCCATCATCACCGCGTCATTCTCGCGAAAGCGGGAATCTCATGGCGTCGGGGAGGGATTCCCGCTTTCGCGGGAATGACGCCGTGGCTAAATACGTTTGTCTTCTCTGTGCCGAGTGCGCCATGTCCGACCTGTCCCAAAAGCCCGCCGCCGATCTCACCGAAGACGAAGCCCGGCTTGAGCTCGAACGGCTCGCCGCCGCCATTGCTGCGGCCGACATCGCTTATCACCAGAACGATGCGCCCGAGATCACCGATGCGGCCTATGACGCTCTGGTCATCCGCAATGCCGAGCTCGAAGAAGCCTTTCCCGAGCTTGTCCGCCCCGACAGCCCCACCGGCAGGGTGGGCGCTGCGCCTGCCGAAGGCTTTGCCAAGGTGCGTCATGCCGTGCCCATGCTCAGTCTCGCCAAGGCCTATACCGATGAGGACGTCGTCGATTTCATCGAGCGTGGTCGTCGCTTCTTCAAGCAGGACGAGGGCCTCGAAATCGCCTTCACCGCCGAGCCCAAGATCGATGGCCTTTCCGCCTCGCTGCTCTATGAAGACGGTGTTTTCGTCCGCGGCGCTACCCGCGGTGACGGGGCCGTGGGTGAGGACATCACGGCCAATCTCAAGACCATTGCCGATATTCCGCACAAGCTGAAAGGCTCAGGCTGGCCAAAGAGCATCGAGATCCGCGGAGAGGTCTACATGACCTATGCCGAATTCCAGGCGCTAAAGGAGCGCTCGGCCGCCGTCGGCGGCCAGAATTACGTCAATCCGCGCAACACCGCCGCCGGCTCCTTGCGTCAGAAAGACCCCAGCGTTACTGCCAGCCGAAATCTCAAATTCTTCGCCTATGCCTGGGGCGCGACCACGGAAGACCCGGCGCCGACCCAATACGAGGCCGTACAAAAGTTCGCCGAATGGGGTTTTGCCGTCAGCCCGCTGATGCAACGCGCCAAGACGGTCGAAGAGCTGATCGCCCAATATCACAAGATCGAGGAACTGCGCTCCTCGCTCGGCTACGATATCGACGGCGTCGTCTACAAGGTCGACCAGCTCGAACTTCAACGCCGCTGGGGTTTTGTGACCGGCGAGCCGCGCTGGGCCGTGGCCCATAAATTTCCTGCCGAACAGGCCATGACCGTCGTGCGCGATATCGAAATCCAGGTCGGCCGCACCGGCACCCTGGCGCCCGTCGCCCGGCTCGATCCCGTGGGCGTCGGCGGCGTCACCGTCGTCAACGTCACCCTCCACAACGAGGACTATATCGCGGGACGCGATAGCAATGGCCTGCCGATCCGCGAGGGCAAGGACATCCGCATCGGCGACACCGTCGTCATCCAGCGGGCAGGAGACGTGATTCCCCAGATTGTCGATGTCATCCTCGACAAGCGCCCGGCTGCTGCAAAACCCTATGAGATGCCGCATACCTGCCCGGTCTGCGGCTCGCCTGCCGTGCGCGAAATCAACGAAAAGACCGGCAAGGAAGACTCCCGCCGCCGCTGCACCGGGGAAATGATCTGCCCCGCCCAGGCAGTAGAGGGTCTGCGCCACTTCGTCTCCCGCGGCGCCCTCGACATTGAAGGGCTTGGCGCAGAAAACATCGACACCTTCTTCAATGCCGGCCTGATCCGCACCGCTGCTGACATTTTTACTCTGAAAGACCGCCGCCCCGAGGTGCAAAAGGCGCTCGCTGAGCGCCGTGAGGAACAAGCCAAGGCCCGCGAAGCCGCCTCCGGCAAGACGCGCAAGAATGTCCGTGGCGTCGAAGACCGCAACTATGAAGGCCTCGACAAGCTCTTTGCTGCCATTGACGCGCGCCGCAATCCCGAGCTCGACCGCTTCATCTTCGCCCTCGGTATTCGCCATATCGGGGAAACGACGGGCGCTGTCCTCGCCCGCACTTTTGGTTCGATCCAAAAGCTCGAAGAGGCCGGCAAGGAAATGGTCGCCGCCGAAGACCCCATGGCCGTCTTCCCCTCCACCGACGGCATCGGCAGCACGGTGGTGGAAGCGCTCGTCACCTTCTTCGGCAATCAGCGCAATGTCGATGCTCTCGATGCCCTGCTGCAGCAGGTCACACCCAAGGACTATGTCGTCACCATTTCGGCCGATAGCCAAATTGCTGGCAAGACGGTGGTTTTCACCGGCACGCTCGAAAAAATGTCACGATCCGAAGCCAAGGCTATGGCCGAACGGCTCGGGGCCAAGGTCGCGGGCTCGGTTTCGGCCAAGACCGATATTCTGGTCGCCGGCCCCGGCGCTGGCTCGAAACTGAAGACGGCGCAGGAGCATGGCGTCGAAGTCATCACAGAAGACGAGTGGTTCGCGCGCGTCGGCAGATAGTTTTTGAAGGGAGGGGATCGCATGAGGATTTTTGTAGCCGCAGCAGGTTTGGCACTCGCTCTGACCGGCGCCACACAAGCCAGCGAGGCGGGCGATCAGCTCGCCCAAAGCCTCTACGATGGCACAATCAGCGATCTCGCAGCCCGCTCCACAGCCGCTTGCGAGGCCGGTGAGGGCGATGCCTGCTTTACCCTCGGCCTCGATGGCTTCATCGCCGCCTACGAAACTTTTGCTCAAGGCCTTTATCGCCACGGCGCGGTCACGCCCAATTCCCCCGCCATGGGCATGCTGCTCGGCATGGGCCTCGATACGCCCACAGCGCCAGCCAATCCCAATCCCGAGCCGCTGACCTACGAACAGTTCCGCGATCTCCTCGACACCTTTTCCAAAACGCTCGACATCGCCGCCGGCCATATGAAGCAGGCCGGAGAAGGCACGCCCTTCGTCATCCACATCGACCCGCTGCAAGTTCGCATCGATCTCGACGGCAATGGCGAGGCTGGCGCCGCCGAAACGCTCGGCGCACTTCTCGGCGAGGCGGGAGAGTTCGTCAATATCCCCGCGCCCGATGCCCCGCCGCCGGGCAAGACCAAGTCCAAGGGCACCGAGCCGACGGAAAACACCATCATCGGCTTCGACAATGCCGACGCCATCTGGTTTGCCGGCTACGCCAATATCAGTGCCACGCCGGTCGAAATCATCCTGGCGCATGATTTTTCCGATTTCTTCAACGCCTATTTCCACCGCATCTTCCCCAAGGCCGGCCTGCCCATGCAGGAGTTTTCGCGCGGTGAAGGCACTCTGATGATGGATGCCGACAGCGATGCCTTCATCGCTGATATCGTCGCGGCCATTCACACCGCCGATTTCCCCGTGATCGACCAGCCCCGCCTCGCCGCCGTGCTCGGCCGCCTCAGCGCCATAACCGCCCTCAGCCGTCAGAACTGGGAAATGATCCTGGCTGAAACAGACGACGACCGCGAACTGCTGCCATCGCCGACCCAGACGTCCCTCGTGCCCGATCAGACCATCACCGAGGACGTCGTAAAAGCCTGGTTCGCCACTCTCGATCAGCTCGATCTGATCATCAATGGCGAACTGCTGCTGCCGCATTGGCGCTTCAGCCAGGGTTTTAACTTGAAAACCTATTTCGAAACGGCGACCGAAACCGACCTCGTCATGCTCTTCACCGGCCACGCCGCCTTGCCCTATCTCAGCGATGGTCCGGTCGCCGATGCCGCCGCCTTTGCCGAGCTCAACCGTGTCATGGGCGACGAATGGCCCATGTTTGCCCTGTGGTTCAATTGATGCTGCGCGCGCTACCGCTCCTCGGCCTCTCCCTCCTGGCGCCGCCGGCTTTCGCCGCACCCATTCCCGTCTTCGACGAGCCCAAGGCTCTGCTCGAAGCGATTTACGGGCAGATCGAAAGCTATGAAGAAGCCTATACCAGTGGCACGTTCGACCCCGACGACAGTTTCGACGACGTGGACTCCTTCTCCACCCACCTCGGCACGCTGTTGCGCGAGGCCGACGAAAAACTTTTCGCCACCGGCAGCGAAATGGGCGCCCTCGATTTCTCGCCCTTCATCAATGGCCAGGATTCTGGCGGCCAAACCTATGTCATTCACGATCCCAAGGTGAAGGGTAGCCGCGCCATTGGTGACGTTGAGATCCTGCTCTCCGGCGACCCGCTCTATACCATCACCTTCCAGATGGTCGACGAAGGCGCCGAGCGGGGCTGGAAGATCGACGAAATCCTGCTGCCCAACGGTGAATCAGAAGGCACCTGGCCCCTGTCCGAATATCTGGCCAATCCGCTGGCCCAATAGGAGTTTTCAAATGCGTCGCCTCGCCCTTGTTCCCGCCTTGCTGCTGGCGTTCGCCGCTCCAGCCTTCGCCCAGCCCTATGCAACGCCGCAGGAACTGCTCGAAGCCTTCTACGAGCCCTATTTCTCCGGCGATTTTCCTGAGTTCGAATCCGATTTCCGCTCCGTCGCACTGAACGCGCTTTACGAGGCCGACGCTGAAAACACCCCCGAGGGCGAAATCGGCGCGCTTGATTTCGATCCCTATATCGACGGCCAGGATTTCGATCTGGCCGATCTCGTCATCGGCGAGCCGGAAGAGAGCGAAGGTTTTGCCACGGTGGACGTTACCTTCACCAATTTCGGCGAACCGCGGCACATCGTCTACGACCTCGTCTACGAAGATGGCGGCTGGCGCATCGATGATCTCGCAGGCGAGAACGCCGATTTCTCCTATCGCCTCAGCGAGATTTTTGCAGAGGCCGCCGCGCGCTGGGAGTAGGGGCGCAACACCTACCCCAAGTGACGTGTCATCCCCGCGAAAGCGGTGATCTCCGTTTTTGGGACAGGGATTCCCGCTTTGGCGGGAATGACTTCGCGTTTCATTGGGGTAACGGCTTCAGGCATCCTTCCTATCAAAGAATTAATCCCGCAGCCGCAATTCGGCCCAGCCTCGCGGCAATCGTGCGCCCGAATTTGCAATGAGGGCACGATGAAATCAGCGATTCTCGCTCTGGTGCTGCTGGCAATGCCGCTGGCCCCGGCTTTGGCCGCAGAGACCTATTCCGATCCCAAGGCGCTGGTACAGGCCATTTATGATGGCTATCGGCCCGGCGCGCCGCATGGCGACCCCGCGGAGCACTATTCCGCCCGGCTCAAGGGCATTGCCCAACTGGCCGAGGAAAACGCTCATGTCACCAAGACTGCAGGCTCCGAACTCGATCCGGTCGCCGACCCGACCTTCAATCCCTTCCTGCCCGATGCCAGCGCATTGCTCTTCGATCTCAACATCGGCGAGCCCGCGCGCCTTGATGGCCGCGCCGTGGTGACGGTTACCTACCACAATTTCGACCAGCCGCGGCTCCTCGCCATTTCGCTGGTCGAAGAAGATGGCAGTTGGAAAGTCGACGATGTCGCCTCGATGGGGAGCGATGTCCCATGGCTACTCAGTTGGGCTCTGGCGGCTGATCCCTACGCGATGTGAGGGGCACTCCCTCACCGTGAAGCTGCGACGCGAATTGCTTCACTCGTGGCGGAAACATGGTCCCCCACCGTCGTCACCGCCGGGCTTGTCCCGGTGGTCCATGGGATCTTGCAGCAAAGGATGGATTGCCGGGACAAGCCCGGCAATGACGACGAATGGGAGATGGGTGGGATCTGCTACCGGCCGGCCCGGCGCGGTTGCGCTCTAAATCGCCGCCGTCGCCGCCTCCAGCCAGGCCTTCACATCGCCTGAAACCTTCGGCCCAATCTCCGAGCGCACCTTGGCGTGGAAATCGTTCAGCCAGCCACGCTCTGGCTCAGTAAGAAGCCCATTGTCGATCAACCTGACATCGATCGGCGCCAGCGTCAGCGTTTCAAACTCCAAATAGCCCGGAAAACCCTCGGCTTCCCGCACCACCACGAGGTTCTCGATGCGGATGCCGTATTCGCCGGCCTTGTAGAAACCCGGCTCGTTGGAAATCACATTGCCAACCTCAAGCGGCAGGGGATAGCGCGGCGCAATGCCGATCGGGCCCTCATGCACCCCGAGATAGGCGCCCACGCCATGGCCGGTGCCGTGATTGTAGGTAACGCCGTCGGCCCAGAGGAATTGCCGCGCCAACACGTCGATCTGCGCGCCGCTGGTGCCCTTGGGAAAGCGCGCCATGGAAATGGCGATCATGCCCTTCAACACGCGGGTATAGCGGTCCTTCTGCTCAGCCGTCGCCTCACCGGTCGCCAGCGTGCGGGTAATGTCGGTCGTGCCCGAAAGATACTGCGCGCCGCTATCGACCAGCATGATCTCGCCGGCATTGAGTTTCCGGTCAGTCTTGGTCGAAACGCGATAGTGGACGATGGCCCCATTCGGCCCTGCGCCCGAAATCGTATCGAAGCTGGCGTCAACGCAGCTTTCTTCCTCGCGGCGGAAGGCCTCCAGTGCGGTGACGATACCGATTTCGGTCAATTCGCCCTTCGGTGCTTCACTATCGAACCAGCACAGGAATTTTGCCAGCGCCACGCCATCGAGCCGGTGCGCCTCGCGCATGCCGGCCAGTTCCGCCTCGTTCTTGCGCGATTTGGGCAGCAAAACGGGATCGCGCTTTTCGATCAGCTTTGCGCCGGCTCCGGTCAGCGTCTCAGCAATGGCAATGGGCGCGCTGGCCGGATCGACCAGCACCGACTTGCCATTCTTGCCCAGCTTCTCCAACGCCTTCGTCAGCTTCTTCGCCGCTTCGATCTTGGCAATGCCATCGAGCGCGGTTTCCAGTTCCGGGGTCACCTTGGCCGGATCAAGGAACAGCGTCGGCTTGCCCTTTTGCGGCACCACGGCAAAGCCGAGCACGAAGGGCGTATTCGGCACGTCGCGGCCGCGAATATTGAACAGCCAGCAGATGGATTCGGGCAGGGTGAACACCACTGCATCGGCGCCGTCATCGCCCAGCGTCTTCTGCAACTGCGCGATCTTGTCCTCGGCGGTCTGCCCAGCGCGGTTGTGGCCGAGAATTTCGATAGCACCAGCGGGCGGCGCCGGGCGATCGCTCCAGACGCTGTCGATGAAATTGTCATGGGCCACAACCTTGGCATGGCCCTTGAGCTTATCCGTCAGGTCGCGCACTTCGCCCGGCGTGTGCAGCCAGGGATCATAGGCAACGACCGCGTCCTTCTTCACATAGGGTTTTGCATCGATCGCCAGGCTCGTCACCTCGTGCACATCCACCAGCTTGGTGTCCGTCTGTGCCGGCGCCTGCAGCGTGTAGCGGCTATCGATGAAGAGGTGCGCGTCCTTGAGGCCAACCAGTGCCAGCCCGGCCGAACCGGTAAAGCCCGTAACATAGGCAAGACGCGCTTCGCTTGGGGGGACAGATTCGCCACGATGCGCATCAGCGCGCGGCACGAGGAAATAATCGACACCGGCCGCCTTCATCGCCTTGCGCAGCGCGGCAAGCCGCGGGGCCACCTGGCTCGGCTCTGACTTTTCCTCAAAGCTCTGAAATTTTGCGGGAGGGAAGGGGGAGGTGGTCATGCGTATCATCCCGACTGCGTCGCCGTCATGGCTGGCTTGTGGTTCCTGCGCTGGTGAAAGCGCCCGGGGAACCTATCTTATTGTGCGGAACCAGGAGACGAAAAATGAGCAAAGAGAGTAATTTCTTCCAGCGCGCCCTCAACGCACTGGTCGAAGGCCGCACCCGGCAGGCCGAACGTTATGTCGCGCAGTATGCGCGCGATCACATGCGGTCTGAATCGAAAGTGAACAAGCGTTAACTGCGCCTTGCATGAGTGGCATGGCTGGTCTGTCACCAAGCCTCTAACGCAGGGCTGAGAAAATAGGTAAAACCCAACTCGACGCTAGGCAATAGACCTACGTCGCATGGAGTAAAAGATGACTGAGAGCAAGAACGGTTTCCGCAACGCACTGGGTGGTCTGATTGACGCTCGTGGTCGCGAAGCGTCTCGCCAGGTCAGCTACCGCATGCAGCACCAGCTGATCGGCGCCGTAACCAAGCGCCCCTAAGCGGCAGCTAGTTACCTGTTGACGATCCGACGATCCCCGAAGCCTGCTTCGGGGATTTTGCTTTTTGGGGGGTAGCAGATCCATAACGAAAGGGGCGCTCGCGCGCCCCTCGATGCTACCAGTCTGCTAACGAAGTCAGCGCTTTTCCAGCACCAACGTTGTCCAGTCCTTGCGCTTGAGGTGATCCACCAGCCGGAAGCCGGCCAGCTCATAGGCGGCGATGACGCCATCGGCCTGGGTGTTGAGAATCCCCGACAGAATCGCCGTGCCGCCAGACTGAGCGATCCCGCCCATACCCGGCGCCAGCTCGGTGAGCGGCCCAGCCAGAATGTTCGCAACGATCAGATCATAAGGCGCCCACGCCGCGATCTCGGGATGATCGAGCCCCGTCGCCTCGATGGAGTCGATATTCTCGCCGACGCCATTTTCCTCAGCATTTTCAATGGTCGTCGTCACCGCGATGGGGTCGATATCCGTCGCCAAAATCTTGCCGCCCAAGCGCTTCGCCACTGCAATCGCCAGCACACCGGTACCGGTGCCGATATCGATGACTGCCTTGGGTGTCGTCTTGGCCAACAGCATTTCGATGGCTTCGAGGCAACCCGTCGTCGTCTCGTGATGCCCGGTGCCAAAGGCCTGAGCCGCATCGATTTTCATCGGCGTCAGTCCCTCGGGGATCGGTCCGGTCTCGTGGCTGCCATAAACGTAAAAACCGCCCGCGATCACCGGCGCCAGGCCTTCGAGCGACTTGGCGACCCAGTTGATCTCCATGTCGATTTCCTCGACGGAAAAATCCACAGCGCCGCCAAGCACTTGGCTTGCCAGTTCATTGAAGGCGTCAATGTTGGGCGGGCTGTCGCAGGTGGCTTCAAACACCCATTCGCCCGTCTCCTCGATCTCATGCGCCGAGGCAGTCAGGGCCAGATCGTCGCGCTCCATGACCGCATCGACCAGGGCATAGGCCTGTTCCTTGGTGAGGGTCGCGGAAAGCTGGTCGACGGACATGGCAGGTAATCCCGGGTTATTTGCCGCCCTAGTTGCGGCAGGTGGCGCGGCGAGTCAATGCCGTGCCATATCACTTTGATTTATCAGGGAAATGACTTCAGGCGCGCTGGCGCGTCTGGGGCGAAAAGCCCTCGGTGACGATGCAGTTGCGACCCGCGCCCTTGGCCATATAGAGCCGCTGATCGGCGAGCGAGAAGATGTCGTCCCAGTCCTGAGCAGAACCGGCGGGCCGCATGGCGACGCCGAAACTCGCCGTAACCTTCAAGTCCAGCTTGCTTTGCACCGCTGTCTCGCACAGCAAAATGCGCAGGCGTTCCAGAAAGTTATAGGCGGTAATGTCGTCGGCCCGACGCAGGATGAGGACAAATTCCTCGCCACCAATGCGCGCCAATGTGTCACCGGTCCGCAGTGCGCCATCCATCAGCCGCGCCACGCCCGAAAGCACTTCGTCGCCCACGGCATGGCCATGGGTATCGTTGACGACCTTGAAATGGTCGATGTCGAACAGCACGACAGCGAGGGATTCCCCGATCCGGTCGGCCCGGCGGAACATGGCGCCGACCCGGCTCAGCAGCGCGCGGCGGTTGAGCAAGCCCGTCAGCGTATCGGTCTCGGCCAGCCGGCGCAGACGGCGATTGAGACGGCGCTGCTCCTCTTCGAGTACGCGCTTTTCCGTCAGGTTCTGGCGCAAAACATCGAGGCCGCTGAAGATGTTACCGACTTCGCGCGCCATGCCTTGCGGCAGTTCTGGTCGGCCGTGGTCTCCGCCGGCCAGCGCCAGCACATCGTCATGAAGACGCATCAGCGGCGAAAACAACGTGCGCCGGAAGACGACAGCGACGATCACGAGCACCGCCAAGATGGCCCCGGTCAGCAGTGCCGCACTCACCAGTGCCTTCAATGAATTTTCGGCATTGCGATGCATGGCTGCGACCGAATGGCTGACGACGGCCGTTCGCAACAGTTCCGAGCTGCGCATGCCGGGAACATAGTCTGCCGTCAGCGCCGCGGGGGAGAGCGAGTTGTAAGCGGTATGGTTCTCCGCCGCGTCGAGCGCCAGGAGGAGCGCGCCATCGAAGAAATCGTGCTGCACCGCCTTGACCAGGTCGGCGATCTCGGGATCGGGCAGCAGCTTGTCCGCCTGGCTCACGCTGGTGGACCAGAGGCTGCGGATGATGCCTTCGGTCGCCTGCATCCGCTGCAGATACATCGGATCCCGCTCCGGCGGCGCCACGAGGGCCATGACAACGAAGGAACCGAGACGGCCTTCCTGATCGCGCAAGGTGCTGGCGCTGTTGGCGAGCATCAGTTCGCCGGCAAGACTTGGCGTCTCGACCATGAGGTGGCCGCTGACGAGATCGCGCAGCGTCGTGGCCGCGTCGGCCGCGGTAAACATGGCCAGAATGCCACGGGCAATTTCGCGCGGGTCGCGTTCGGCAAAGCTTGTATTGGCGGCAAAGTCCACCTTCTGGCGGCCATTGGCGAGGTCGGCATGCAAGCGCGCTAGCGCCGGGCCGCATTCGTCGTCAATGAGCGTACCTTCGAACACCGCTTCCATGCGGCTCACGGCGGCATCGGTCTCTGCGCGCTTGGCGGCCAGTTCGGCGCGGCGGGCAGCGGCGTCTTCGTCGGTCGCGCCCATGGCCGAATTTGCCGGCCCGCGTTCCGAGGAAATGGCGTTCACCGCTTCGAGCAGGGCGCTGAAGCGTTCGAGTTCGTAGGCGCCATGGCTGTGACGTTGGTAGTCATTGAAGTTGGTGAGGACTGCGGTGCCGCCCAGCAGCAGGCAGCCAATGGCCGCGGCCGCAATTCCCATCCACTGCAGGTGCTGTATTTTGAACACGACGGACCCCACGCACTGCGCTCATGAAAGCACGAGTGGTTCTGACAAGGCGTGAACGCAGGTGGTTAATTGAGTTTGGCTATCAGATAAGTACGGCGGTGCCGGAGACGGAAACCATGAGCATGGAGCCGCCCTGGCCGACGACCTCGTAATCGATATCGACGCCGACGACGGCATTGGCGCCGAGACGCTTTGCCTCGTTCTCGAGTTCGGCAAAGGCCTCGCGGCGCGCATCGCGCAGGGTGGATTCATAGGCGCCGGCACGGCCGCCGACGATGTCGCGAATGCCGGCAAACAGGTCCTTGAAGATATTGGCGCCAACGATGACTTCGCCGGTCGCGATGCCGAGATATTCCTTGATCTGGTGTCCCTCGAGCGTCGGTGTCGTCGAAATGATCATCGGTGATGCCTCCATGCCCCGAACGCGTCGGGACTAGCCTTTCTGGATGAAGCTTTCGAGAACTTTCTTGGTTCCGGCCTTCTCGAAATCGATCGTCAGCTTGTTGCCCTCGACACTCATGACTTCGCCATAGCCGAATTTCAGGTGAAAGACGCGCTCACCGGGCTTGTAGCCGCTCGATTGGCCGCCGAGGTCGACCGACCGCGCCACCAGTTCACCCTCAATGGTGAGGGGACCGCCACCCTTGCGATTGGCTTGGTTGGCGCGCGCGCGCTGCCAGCCCGGCGTTTCATAGACGCTCTCGAAGGGATCGGCCTTGTTGAAACGGCTGGCGGCACCGCCGCCATAACCGTAGCCGCCATAGGCGGAGCCCCGGTCGGTCACGACCACAGCGTCCGGCGGCAGCTCATCGACAAAGCGAGATGGCATGGCAGATTGCCACAATCCATGAATGCGCCGGTTCTGCGCCGCTGAAATGCGCACCCGCTTGCGGCCTCTCGTGATCCCCACATAGGCCAATCGTCGCTCTTCCTCGAGCCCGGCGCGCCCGCTTTCGTCCATCGAGCGCTGGCTTGGAAAAGTGCCTTCTTCCCAACCCGTCAGGAAAACCGTGTTGAATTCCAGACCCTTGGCCGAATGGAGCGTCATGATGGTCACGGCATCGCTGGCTTCGGCACTGTCGCGATCCATGACCAGAGAAATATGCTCCAGGAAACCACCAAGCGTCTCGAACTCTTCCATCGAGCGGCTGAGTTCCTTGAGGTTTTCCTTACGCCCCTGGGACTCGGCGGATTTGTCGGCTGCCAGCATGTCCATATAGCCGCTCTCTTCGAGGATCTGCTCGACAAGCTGGTAAGGCGGCAGGCTCTCCGCGCGGTATGCCCAATTGTGGAACTGGTCGACAAGGCCACGCAGGGTCGTGCGCTGCTTGGGTTTCAGCTCTTCCGTGTCGATCAGCATGCTCGTTGCCGACAGCAAGGGTACGCGCTGATGGCGCGCCGTTTCCATCAGCGTCTTCACCGTGGCATCGCCGAGGCCGCGCTTCGGCACGTTGATGATGCGTTCGAAGGCCAGATCGTCGGCCGGCTGCGCCACGAGCCGCAGATAGGCGAGCGCATCGCGGATTTCCTTGCGCTCATAAAAGCGCGGGCCGCCCACAACCCGATAGTTCAGCCCCAACGTAATGAAGCGCTCTTCAAGTTCGCGCATCTGGTACGACGCGCGCACCAATATCGCCATCGAGTTCAGCGGCTCGTTGAGACGCTGATACTGCTCGATCTCTTCGCCGACCGTCCGCGCCTCTTCCTCGGAGTCATAGACTTGCGTGAAAGAGATCGGCTCGCCGGCCTCGGCGATGTCGGTATGCAGGGTCTTGCCGAGCCGGCTTTCGTTGTGAGCGATCAGTGTCGAGGCAGCCTTGAGGATATTGGCCGTCGACCGGTAATTGCGTTCGAGTTTTATGACTTTTGCGCCGGGAAAGTCCGTTTCGAAGCGGAGGATATTGTCCACCTCGGCGCCGCGCCAGCCATAGATCGACTGGTCATCGTCGCCCACCACGCAGATATTGGCTTCCGAGGCGGGTTTCCCCTGGGCGAGCAGACGTAGCCAAAGGTATTGGGCCGTGTTGCTGTCCTGATATTCGTCGACCAGCATGTATTTGAATTTGCGGTGATATTCGGCGAGAACGTCCGGTTGTTCTTTGAACAGCCGAATACACTCTAACAGTAGATCTCCGAAGTCAGCGGCGTTCAGAGTCTTCAAGCGAGCCTGATATTGGAGGTAAAGTTTTCCGCCCTTGCCATTCGCAAATCCAATATCGCCTTTTTTGATGACCTCGTCGGGTTGAAGGCCCTGGTTTTTCCAAGAATCGATTGATGAGGCCAATACTTTTGCTTGCCAACGCTTTTCATCGATGTTTTCGGCTTCCAGCAATTGCTTGAGAACCCGAATTTGATCGTCTGTATCGAGAATAGTAAACGTGGATTGGAGGCCTACTAGCGGCGCGCGCTCGCGCAGAATGCGCGAAGAAATCGAGTGAAACGTGCCAAGCCAGCGCATACCTTCGACGTTAGAGCCAACAAGCTGACCAATGCGTTCTCGCATTTCGCGAGCCGCTTTGTTGGTGAAGGTTACGGACAAAACGTCCCACGGCTTGGCCAATCCACTGTTGAGAATATGGGCAATGCGCGTCGTCAGCACGCGCGTCTTGCCCGTGCCCGCTCCGGCAAGCACCAGAAGCGGGCCTTCAGTCGTCAGCACGGCGTCTCGCTGCTCGGGGTTGAGGCCGCGCAGATAGTCCGGCACTTGCCGGTTCAACTGGCTCGTGATCGGGCCGCCTTGGGGACGGGGCAGGGGGTGGATTTCACCGGGCATCAGGGGCCTTTCCGTCGCGCGGGGCCGGGGTAGGCACGCTCTGCGCGGGATTGACGAATCTTATTTTGTTCTCGTTCGCAATATAGGGTTCCGACGCTGCGATGTATAGGACGCGCTGCCGTCACCGATCCGTCATGCAACTGTCACCGGGAGGTCTTGGCCCGCCTCTATGCGAATGCGCATTCATTAGGGGGACCTCACATGAATACGCCACGTTTGCTGGGTGCACTGACTGCTGCCCTTCTGGCCTCGACCGTTTCGGCCAATGCTGCTGAGTACTTTAATCGTGTTGCCAGTTTTCCGGTCGCGCTCAACGCGCCCGAAGCCGAAGGCACGTCTTCGGAAATCATCACCGCGACCGACGATGGCATGACGCTGATCTATTCCGACAGCCCCAATGGCGGCATCGGCTTCGTCGACATCACTGACGCTGCAGCCCCCAAGGCCGCCGGCTACATGGATATGGGCGGCGAACCCACCTCCGTGACCGTCATCGGTGGCAAGGCCTATGTGGCCGTCAACACCTCCGAGTCCTTCACCAATCCGTCGGGCAAGCTGGTTGTTGTCGATATCGCCGGCAAGTCCGTCGATGGTGAATTCGATCTCGGTGGCCAGCCGGATTCCATCGCGCACAACAAGGACAACACGATCCTTGCCATCGCCATTGAAAACGAGCGCGATGAAGACGTGAACGATGGCGCCATCCCGCAGGCCCCGTCGGGCTTCCTGGTTCTGGTGACGCTCGCTGACGGCGTGGTCACCCAGGATAACGTCAAGAAGGTTGAGCTGACTGGCCTTTCCGCCATTGCTCCCGATGATGCCGAAGCCGAATTCGTCTCGTTCAACGACAATGACGAAGTCGCCGTCACCATGCAGGAAAACAACTACGTCGTCATCGTCGACGCCAAGACCGGCACGGTCACTGGCGGCTTCGAAGCCGGTGAAACCGGCGTTGCCGGTGTCGATACCAAGAACGACGGCAAGATCGATTTCTCGGGCGAGAACAAGGTTGTTCCGCGTGAGCCGGATGCCGTGAAGTGGCTCGACAACGACCGTCTCGTTGTTGCCAATGAAGGTGATTGGAACGGTGGCTCGCGCGGCTTCACCATCTTCAACCGCGATGGTTCGGTTGCCTTCGACTCGGGCAATGCGCTCGACGTCAACGCTGCCCAGATGGGCCACTACCCTGACTTCCGCAACAAGAAGGGCGTCGAGCCGGAAGGCCTCGAAGTCGCGACTTTTGGTGACAGCCAGTACATCTTCATCGCCGAAGAACGCTCCTCGCTGATCGCCATCTACAAGGACACTGGCGCCGAGCCGGAATTCGTTCAGTCGATCCCCTCGGGCATTTCGCCGGAAGGCCTCGTTGCCATCCCCGAGCGTAACCTTCTCGCTACGGCCAACGAAGTCGACCTCCGTGCTGACGGCCTCGCCGGCTCGCACGTTATGGTCTATGAGCTTTCCGAAGGCGAACCGGCCTATCCGCAGCTCGTCTCCGAGCTCGACGAAGACGGTCACCCGATTGGCTGGGCTGCCATTTCCGGCGCCGTTGCCGATGCTGAAAAGCCGGGCATTCTCTATGCCGTCAGCGACAGCGTCCTCTATGGCGCTCCGGCGATCTTCGAAATCGACGCGACCGCTCACCCGGCCCGCATCGTCAAGAAGACCGTCATCACCCGCAAGGGCGAAACCGCTCAGAAGCTCGATCTCGAAGGCATCACCCTCGATGGCGAAGGAGGCTTCTGGCTCGCCAATGAAGGCGACAGCGACAAGCTCGTGCCGCATGCCCTGATCCATGTCGATGCCGAAGGCGCGATCCTGGCCGAAGTCGGCTTCCCGGTCGGCCTGCTCGCCGGCCAGAAGCGCTTTGGCGCCGAAGGCGTCGCCGCCATCGGTTCGGGCGACGAACAGACCCTGTGGGTCGCCATGCAGCGCGAATGGGGTGATGACGAAGCTGGCTTCGTGAAGCTCCTTTCCTACAAGCCTGCCAGCAAGGAATGGGCTGCCGTGCGCTACCCGCTCGAAGCTGCGCCGGAAGGTGGCTGGGTCGGCCTCAGCGAAATCACCATCCATGGCGACTATGCCTATATCGTCGAACGCGACAACCAGATCGCCGACAAGGCCGGCCTCAAGGCCATCTACCGTGTCCCGGTCGCCGAACTCGCCGGTGCCGAACTCGGCGGCGAACTACCCGTCGTGACCAAGGAACTGGTGCGTGACCTGATCCCGGACCTCGCTTCGAACAATGGCTATGTCGTCGACAAGGTCGAAAGCTTCGCCATCGACTCGACCGGCAAGGGCTATGTCATCACCGACAATGACGGTGTTGCCGACTCCTCGGGCGAGACCTTCTTCTGGTCCATCGACCTCGAATAGGCTGCCCTCACACGAATAATCAGCGGCCGGACGAGAGTCCGGCCGTTATCATTTGAACGGATTGGATTCTTGTGCGGGATTCGCGTGGCTCGCACTTGCACGGGGACGGCAAGTCCCTACACTCGCGCTAGGAATCTGACATTCAGTTAGAGAAGCCGTGCTCAACCGGATCTACATCATCGTCGGTATTATCGCGATCCTGGCGCTGGCCGGCGCCTTCATTGCGCCGCGCTTCATCCAGTGGGGCGACTATCGCGATCGCATGGAGATGCTGGCCGAGGGCGTGTTCGGAACCGAAGTCACCATTCGGGGTGATATCGATTTTGCCCTTCTCCCGGCGCCTCGGCTGGCTTTCTCCGATGTGGTGATCGGTCCCGCGGACAAGCCTACCGCCACTGTCGGAGCCGTCGAAGCGCAGTTCGCGCTGATGGATTTTCTGCGCGACCAATACAATCTCTCCGCGCTTATCCTCAAATCGCCCGCGATCGCCTTCGAGCTCGACGAAAATGGCCTCCTCACCAGCGGCGTGGATCTCTCTGGCGCAGGGCAGGGCGTAGCACTCGACCAGGCCCGCATCGAGAGCGGGCGCCTGACGCTGACGGATCGCCGGTCCGGCTCGACCTACGAACTCACCTCCATCAATGGCGACCTCCGTCTTGGCAGCTTTGCCGGGCCCTTCCAGTTTCAGGGCAACGCCAGCCGGGACGGCACAGCCTATAGCTTGCGCCTCAATAGCGGCTTGGTCGATGATGTCGGTTCCGCCCGGGTTTCCGCTTTCATCGCCGAGGCCGCTGGCCGTGGTTCTCTGACCCTTGATGGCGCCCTCGTTACGGGGCAGGCGCCGAAATTCGACGGCACGATGATCCTTAAGCAGGCGCCGCCGCCGGCCGAGCGCGCCGAGCAGATCCGCGGCAATCTGGTGCTGGAAAGCAAGGTCGCTGCCTCGACTGACCGGGTCGTTCTCAATGGCTATACCCTGCTGCCGGATGAAAACCGGGCTGGCATGCGCCTTACCGGCGCGGCCAGCATTCAGCTCGGCGCGCGCACGTCGTTCGAAGCGGTGGTGTCGGGTGGCGTCTTCACCCTGCCGCCGCGCGATGCCGAGGAAGATGCGAGCCTGATGCCCTATGAACTGGTGCGCCTTCTCGGCGAATTGCCGGCGCCGCCGCTGCCGCCCATTCCGGGCGAGATCGGCATCGACCTCGCCGAAATCGGCCTGCGCGGCGCGGCTTTGCGCAATGTGCGCATCGATGCCAGCACCAATGGCGATATCTGGACCATTTCCAGCGCCGAGGCCGAACTGCCCGGCAATAGCCAGGTCAGCCTCACCGGCGCCCTGCGCAACGATAGCGGCGTCGCCGGTTTCAATGGCGACATCATCATCACAACCACGCGCCTCGACGCCCTGAGCCAGCTCTGGCGCAAGGCGAGCGAAAACAGCCCGCTTTTCAATGTCCCGGCCGAACTCTCTGGTCAGGTCATATTAGCCGGCGATGCGCTCGGCTTTTCCCATGGCCGGCTCGTGCTCAACAACAAGGTCCATGCGCTCGAGCTGCGCCTGGGCTTTGGAGACGAACCGCGCCTCGACCTCGTCGGTCGCTTCGACGATCTCGCTCCTGGTGACAGCGCCATTCTGGCCGCCATGTTCCCCGATCCGAACAGCGACCGCACTTTTGGCACCAGTTTTCCCGAAGGCAGCTTTTCCTTCAATAGCCAGACGATCCGCATTCTCGGCCTCGAGGCACAGGACCTCATAGCGGAGGGCAGTTGGTCCGGCTCGGGGCTGCGCTTCTCCAGGCTTGTCAGCAGCGATTGGGGCGGAATCGGCATCAATGCCTCAGGCGATCTGGCGGGAACGCTGGCCAACCCAGCGCTCACCGGCTCTGGCCATGTCGATGTCGGCGCCGCCAATGCCCCGGCGCTCGACGCGATCTATGGCTTCCTGGGCGTGCCGACCAATTGGCGCCCGGTGCTCGATCGGTCCGTGCCCGCTTCGCTCGATTTCGCGCTGCTCGGTGGCGACAATCCCGGCTCGCAGCGTTTCACCCTCAACGGCACTGCGGGCGTCGCGCATCTCGATCTCGCCATCGATATGGCGGGCGGCCTCAGCGGCGTCTCGGAAGGCCATGTTCAGGTCATCGGCTCGCTCGAAGCCAGCAAAGGCGGCGATCTCGTTCGCCAGCTTGACGCGTCCGATATGTCGCTGTTCTCAGGCAATGAATCCGCCTTCCTCAGCCTTTTTGCAGAGGGTGATGCGGCCGCCGGTTTCGATGCGCGCCTTTCCATCGGCCAGGGCAACGAACTCCTGGCCTTCGGCGGCGAGCTTTCCGTTCTTGAAAGCGGCGAACTGGCCGGCACCGGCACGCTCGATGTGGCGCTCGATGATGGCTCCGGCCTCGCGGCGCTGGCTGGTGGCACGGGTATCGGCCTGGGGTCGCTTCAAGCCAGTGCCGGCGTCGAATTCTATGGCCTCCAGTCCATCGCCGTGACCGGCATTGCCGGCACCTCGGCCGGCACAGCCTTTTCGGGCGATGTGGCCGTGGAGCAGGTGGCGCTGCGCCCCAGTGTGCAGGGCGCGCTGCATTTCGATCGGTTGTCGGGCCAGGGCCTTGCCGCAGCATTGCTTTCGCCCGTCGCCCTTGTCCCCGGTGACGGCCTGTGGCCGGAAGGCCCACTCGCTGCCAGCAACAGGACCCGCACCACGCGCGGCGCCATTGCCATAACGGCCGGCGAGATCGCGCTGGGCACTTCCATGCTCACGGATGCGGCCTTTGACCTCACATGGGACCAGCAGACCCTGGCCATTTCCAACCTCAAGGGGTCGATCGGCGGGGGCAGCCTCAATGCCACCCTTAGCCATTGTTGCGCGGGACCGTTGACCGATCGGACGATTACCGGCCGCGTGTCGCTGGACAATGTCGCGATTACCTCTCTCCTGACCTCCGACGCCGCATCGGGCCTTTCTGCCCGCCTCACCGGCAGCGGCAGTTTTGAAGGCACCGGCGCCTCGCTCGCCGAAGTCGTTTCGAGCCTTGCCGGCGAAGGTAATTTCTCGCTCGCCGATCTGTCGCTCGACAGGCTCAATCCAGGCGTTTATCCTGCCCTTGCCGGGCTGCAGGATGTGCTCAATATCGACGCCGAAGCCCTCGATATTCTCATCGATCAATCGCTGGGGCAGGGACCTTTCACCGCGTCCAAGGCGAACGGCGCCTTTGCCATTGCCGGCGGCACCTTACGCCTTGCCAATCTGATCATCGAGGGCAGTGGCGCCCGGCTGGCTGGCGGCATCGATTTCGCTCTCTCCTCGCTTGGGCTCAATGGCAGCTTTGTGCTGACCCCGTTCAGCTATGTCGATCCGTCGGGTCTCATCGAAAATGACGCGGCGCGGATTGTCGCGCGGCTGAGTGGCACCGTCCTTGCGCCGGTCGTCGAACTTGATACCACCGAACTGATCGCCGCCATCCAGGTCCGCGCAAACGAGCTAGAGGTCGACAGGCTCGAAGCCCTGCGTATCGAAGACGAGGAACGCCAGCGCGCGGCCGCTGCCGAGCGCAATCGGCTGATCGAGGAACAGCGCCGCAAGGCCGCCGAAGAAGCCGCGGCGCGCGCTGCTGCCGAAGAGGCCGCCCGCCAGGCACTGGAGGAACAGCAAGGTACGCGCGCAACCCCGCCAGTTGAGGCCCCGGACACGCCGGCACCGGCAGCCCCCACCCCGCCGCTAAACCTGGGCTTTCAGCCCGGCGTGAATAATTCGCCCGCCGGGCCAGTCAATCTGCTTTTTCGATAGGTTCCCCCACCTGAGCCCGATACCACGCGAGGATCGATAGTCGAATGGCGGAGGAGAGGTTGGCCGCTTCCCGCGTCTCGTCGATTTCCCGCACCAGACCGGCAAGGCTCAGTCCGCGCACCGAAGCGATATCTTCGAGCGCAAGCCAGAATTCGGGCTCAAGAGCTATAGAGGTGCGGTGGCCGGCGATCGAGAAGGACCGCTTCTGCATCAGCCGGTCCGAAAATCAGGGCTTCTTGCGAAAAGCGTCGAGGCTGACGACCTTTTCGCCGCTCTGCTCGCCTTCCGCAGTTTCACCCTTTTCGGTGCGTTCTGCCTTGGCATCGGCTGCGTCTTCTTCCGAGCCATCCTCGCGCGGCGCGGTGGCCGGGTCGAACTGCAGGCCAAACTGTACTGAGGGGTCGAAGAAGCCCTTGATGGCGGCAAAGGGGATCACCAGCGTTTCGGGCACGCCGTCGAAGCTGAGGCCGACTTCAAAACCGGTCTCGTTGACCTTGAGGTCCCAATACTGGTTTTGCAGCACGATGGTCATTTCCTTGTCGTACTGCGTGAGCAATTTCTCGCTGAGGCGCACGCCGGGCGCGCGGGTGGCGAAGGAAATGAAGAAGTGATGTTCGCCGGGAAGACCAGTGCGGGACACTTCGGCCAAAACCTTGCGCACGACGCCGCGCAGGGCTTCCTGGGCGAGAATGTCGTAACGCAGATGATCTTCGGCCATTTTAGTTCCTTGGTGGTCTCAATGCCCGGCAGAATCCGAACGGCCCATATCAGCCTTACGTTCCCGAACTTTTCAAGGACTAAGGCACAAGTGTCGGGGGGAATAGAGGAAAAGTGCAGGCTTCTGTTGCCAGGTGCCTGCGAACCCCGCCTGTCGCCCGGCTAGGAGCGGAGGACTTTAATTCCCAGTGCTAGCACCGCTTACGCGGCGAGAGCGACCGGAGCCTTATTGTTGTCATTAGCAACTATAAGTTTCGGACCGATAACGGTGGTACCTCACCGAGCAAAAGCACACTCTTTACGCCCTCGTCGATCCTATTTCGTCCCCGTTGGCTCCCCCGAGAGGGGAGATGGTGGAGACGCCGGGTACCGCCCCCGGGTCCGATGGGTTTATTACAATGACAGTTTATCGCCATAGCCCCGAAGGGCACGTTCTATATAGGTGAGGGTGGCCCCAGATGCAAATGCGGCGGAGGATAAATTCCGCCGCTGCCATTTGGCGTATCGGCGCCGCCTCGGCGATTACGACGGCACGGTTTCGGTCTCGTCATTGGTGCGATCAGGGACGGGGCCTGATCCGCCGCTCTGGCTGATCACTACATAGCCGATAACGGCCACAACGGCGATGATCACGATGATGACGAGCGACCGGCTGATCCCGCGATCTCCGCTACGATTGCTCATCGCCATTCTCCTCCTTCGGCTGCTGGTTGGGATCGGGCGGCAGTCCGCCCCCTTCGGAAACAGGTGTCTCGTCGGCGTCACTGCCGGGCTCGACGTCTTTCAGGTCGGGATTGCGCGGCCGTTTTTCGTCATCAGGCTCGGGATTGTTCTGCATGGGAACCTCCATGAGGTTTCCAATGGGCCACCGCCGCGGCAGTTCCCAAGATTACCAATTTCGTCAACGCCAATGAAGGAACTCCGTCGGAATGGCCCGTGCCTGCTCGTCACCGTCCGAAGGGTTTAGGCGTTGCGTCGGAATCGTTGTCGGAGGAGTGCTCTGGCGGCTGGCGCTTCTTTTCCAACGCTTTGGCAGTCGCGTCGAGGTCGCTGGCACGCGCAGCCGAACGAGCCGAGGCTTCGTGCTCCGTGTCGACTTTGGTTCCGTCGGACATGTCGACGTGAAACTTCCCATCCTTATTGATGTGAACAGGCGTGGTCATGGATCTACTCCTTTAGAGTTGTCCGATGAGCCTGCTTCGAATGTGGGCAATGAACAAGAGCTGTCTGCAAGTCCTGTTCTGTACGAGCATTCTACGGATTAACCCCGAATATACCTCGCAAGTGTCATCTGCCAAACCTACGAACGGGCTTGGCGGGTGGATTGAGGGTGGCGACGGGCAGGCAGTTTTTTGGGGGCAGGACCAGGCGCCGTAGAAGGCGCGCATGGTTCAACCTGCCGCTGGCGCCCTTGCTCTTTATCGGCATCGTCGCCATGGCTGCTGTCAGCATTCGGGAAACCGGGCTCGCCACGTTCCTCCTCGATCCACCATCGCAGGTCCTCGAGACCATAGCGCCACGCAGCTTTGGCCTTTGCGGCGGCGGCGTGCGAAAAACCTGCGTCGTTGACGGTGACACATTTTGGGTCGATGGTACGAAAATCCGCATCGCCGATATCAACACGCCGGAAACCAGCCAGCCACAATGCGCAGAAGAGGCCGCGCTGGGCCGCAAGGCATCCCTCCGCCTCGCAGAACTTCTCAGTGGCACGGCCCTCGATCTGCGCGCCGCCGATCGCGACGAAGACCAGTATGGGCGCAAGTTGCGGGTGGTTGAGCGCGATGGGCGCTCCGTCGGGCAGGTGCTGGTCGCCGAAGGGCTGGCGCATGAATGGCGCGGCCGCCGCGAAAGCTGGTGCTAGGCCCTAGCGGTTCCAGTCCATCCGCATATAGACATAGCCGTCTTCCAGCTCTTCAAGCATTTGCCCCAGCCGCTTCTGCTTGGTCGCTTCCTGTTTGGCATGGTTGATCCACATCAGGTAGTCGTTGCGCTGATAGGGCGGGCGCGCATCATATTGTTCGCGAAGACCGCGCTCTTCGAGCGCGGCCCTGACGAATTCGGGCATGTCCTCGCGCTTGCGCAAGGGGCGCAGGACCGGGCTCACGGCAAGACGGCCTGGGCTTCGATTTCGATGAGGAAATCGGGATTGGCGAGGCCCGCTACGCGCATTCCGGTCACCGTCGGCGGATTGGGCCGATTGCCCCAGACCGCCATCCAGGCGCCGAATGCGGCCCTGAGATCAATATCCTGCTGCATGATGATCGTCGTCTTGACGAGGTTCTCGACCGTCGCGCCAGCGGCCCCCAGCACCTTTTGCATATTGGCCAGCGCCTGTTCGGTCTGCTTGACGACGTCACCCTTGTGAACGACCTCGCCCTTCTCGTTGACGCTATTCTGCCCGCCGATGAGCAGGATACGGGCATTCGCTGGCAGGATGATGCCCTGGGAAAAGATGGGGCTCTGATACATTCCCGGCGGATTCACATATTCGATGGCCATGATTTTCTCCTCGGTTCCTGACGATGTCTCAGTCCTAGACCAGAGATCCTGCCATGCCCTGTCAGTAAATTCAGCGGTATTCTATTACCGGCCTTTCGCGCCGTGATGCGGCTGCGATCTCGCGATAGAGTAGAGCAGTCTACCGCTTCGCGAGTCCGAAATGTCAAACGACAAAACCGACAAGTTTATCCATGCCGCCGAGACTTTTTTGGGCAAGGCCGAAGACGCCCTGACCGAACGAGAGCGGAGCGTCGTCGAAAAGGCGATCCGTCGGCAAACCCTGGCGCGCGATTCCGGCGCCGCCTTCGACGACCGGCTGACTTTTGGACAAAGGCTTGCCGACGGCGTTGCGGCATTTGGCGGCTCTTGGGCCTTCATCGCTGGCTTCGGCATATTCCTCGTGCTCTGGACTGCCACGAACATCCTCCTCGCCAATCGGGCCTTCGATGCCTATCCCTTCATCTTCCTCAATCTGATGCTCTCCATGCTCGCAGCCATTCAGGCCCCGGTGATCATGATGAGCCAGAACCGCCAGGCCGCGAAAGATCGCGAGGCTTCTGCGCATGACTATGAGGTGAACCTCAAATCCGAAATCGAGATCATGGCGCTGCACGAAAAGCTCGACCACCTGCGCAGCGCCGAAATGCGCGAACTCATCACCAAGCAGCAGGAGCAAATCGACCTGTTGACGAAACTCATCGAGGGGCATCTCAAAGAGGTGGAATCGAAGTAGGCTAGGCGTCATGCAGCCATACCTTCAGCTTCTCTCCGATATTCTCGAAAACGGCGCCGACAAGTCGGATCGCACCGGCACCGGCACGCGCAGCCTTTTCGGCTATCAGATGCGCTTCGACCTTTCGAAGGGCTTTCCGCTGCTGACGACGAAGAAGCTGCATCTCAAATCGATCATTTATGAGCTGCTCTGGTTCATTCGTGGCGAGACCAATGTGCGTTGGCTGCAGGAACATGGCGTGAAAATCTGGGACGAATGGGCCGACGAGAACGGCGACCTTGGCCCCGTCTATGGCTCGCAGTGGCGCTCCTGGCCCGCGCCCGATGGCCGGCATATCGACCAGTTGGCGGCGGTGGTGGAATCGATTCGCACCAAACCCGATTCCCGCCGCCATATCGTTAGCGCCTGGAACCCGGCCGAGGTCGACGAAATGGCGCTGCCGCCATGCCATTGCCTCTTCCAGTTCTACGTGGCCAACGGCAAGCTCAGTTGCCAGCTCTACCAGCGCTCGGCTGATACCTTCTTGGGCGTCCCCTTCAACATAGCCTCCTATGCGCTCCTCACCCATATGGTGGCGCAGGTTGTCGGGCTGCAGGTCGGCGATTTCGTGCATTCGTTTGGCGACGTGCACCTCTACAACAACCATTTCGAGCAGGCCCGCCTGCAGCTGACCCGCGAGCCGCGCCCGCTGCCGCGGCTCATCATCAATCCCGAGCGCAAGCGGCTCGAAGATTTCGTCTTCGAAGATTTTTCGTTCGAAGGCTATGACCCGCACCCGCATATCAAGGCTGAAGTCTCGGTATGAGCCGAACCCTTGCCGATCTCACCGCGCTGGTTGCCCGAGTCTCCGACATGTATGTGGCGGAGACCGGCGTGCGGAGGGACGACGACTGGTACGCGCTCAAGATGCAGGAAGAGCTTGGCGAACTGATCGCCGAGCACCTGCGCCTTTCCGGTCGTGGACGCCGCAAGGGGTTGACCAACACTGAGATCGTCGAGGCGCGGGATGACGAGGCGGCTGACCTGCTCGCCTTCCTGCTGCTTTATGCCCGGCACAATGGCATCGACCTCGAAGCGGCGCTCGATCGGAAATGGTTCTCCTATCTTCGCGCTGACAAAGAGAACGGCTAGACATATCGGTACTGAGGGACAGGGGAGATAAATCATGCGGCTTTGCATAGCAGCAACTCTTGCATTGATGCTGGCGGCGCCGGCGGTCGGCAACGACACCACGGCACAATTGGGCACGGGCGGCCTGGTCTTCGTCACCAATGAACAGATCCGAATGGCCTCGGAAGACCTCTATATTTCGCCCAGCGAAGTGCGGGTGACCTATGAGTTCGAGAACACATCCGATGAGGACCAGCACATCCTCGTGGCCTTCCCGATGCCCGACGTCCAGGGCAGCGGCGATTTCATGGTCGACGTGCCGATCCAGAACGCGAATTACGGCAATGCCGAACCCATCGATGATCCCGATAATCTCTTCGGCTTCGCCACCACCTTCAATGGCGTGCCGGTCGACGCCGAACTCCATCAATACGTCTTCAACAACAATATCGACTACACCAAGCTGCTCCGAAACCTCGGCGTGCCGCTCGAACCCTTTGGGAATGCAACTTCGGACGCACTGGCCAAGCTCGATGCAGACGATGTCCAGAACCTGACCCGGTTGGGCCTCGTCTTCTCCTATGAATACGATGCCGGAAATGGCCCGGAGTTTGACATCGTGCCGCTCTGGACGCTGCGCTCGACCTATAGCTGGGAAGCCACATTCGAGCCGGGCATTTCCAACGTCGTCCATACCTACCGCCCCAGCGTCGGCGGCACGGTCGCGACGACCTTCGTGCCCAAGGAAGGCGACGAATATTCCGAGGCGCGCTACGCCGAATATGTGAAGAAATACTGCGTCGATGACAATCTCCTTGCAACCTTGCGCAAGCAGGGCGTGACTCAGGATGGCTGGACCAACTATCCCTATTACGAAAACTGGATTTCCTACGTTTGGTCGACGGGCAATAACTGGTCTGGTTCCATCGGCAAGTTCACCCTCACCGTCGATAAGGGCAGCACTGACAACCTGGTGTCGTTCTGCGGCGAAGACGTCAAGAAGATCGGCCCGACGACCTTCCAGATGACGGCGACCGACTGGTGGCCGCCCTACGATCGGGAGTTGGAAATCCTGCTGCTCAAGAAGGTCGAAGCCGAATAGCCGGAAAGGGCAGGGGATGACCCCACGCATTTCTCTCATCGCCGCGGTTGGGGCAAACGATGTCATCGGCAAGGACGGTGACATGCCCTGGCGTATCCCGTCCGACTTTGCCTGGTTCAAGCGCACCACCATGGGCAAGCCCATGATCATGGGCCGCAAGCAATTCGAGACCTTTCCCAAGCCGCTTGCCGGCCGCCCGCATATCGTCGTCACCCGGCAGAAGGATTATGCGCCCGAAGGTGTCGACGTGGTCCACGATCTCGATGCCGCATATGTGCTTGCCGCGCGCCTTGCCGCCGAGGCGGGTGCCGATGAGATCATGGTTATCGGCGGGGGCGACATTTACGCGCAGGCGATGGCGAAAGCCGACCGGCTCTATATCAGCCATGTCGAGCTATCCCCTGATGGAGACGTTCGTTTTCCCGCTATCGACCTGGAAATCTGGGCGGTTGTCGACACGCCGGAGGTAGTGCCCTCCGAAAAGGATGCCGCGCCCTATCGCATCAAAATCTACGAAAGGCGCAAACGCCCTACGCATTGATCGCGTCGTCGCCTTGCCTATATAAGTTTGCGAACAAAATACGCAGGAACCGAAAGGAACGAGATGCCTTGGGAGAATAATGGAGGCGGAGGCGGCCGCAATAACGGCGGCCCCTGGGGCCAGGCACCCGGTGGAGGTGGCGGCGGCCCGCGCCGTCCCGGTGGAAATACTCCCAATCTCGAAGACATTCTGAATCGGGGGCGCGATCAGTTTCGTGGTGGTGTTCCCGGTGGCCGCTGGGCGATTGTCGGCGGCGTGATTGCTCTTCTTGCTTTCTGGGGCGTCAATTCTGTCTATACCATCAATCCCCAGGAAGTCGGCGTCGAGCTGCGCTTCGGCGCGCCCAAGCCGGAACTCTCCGGTCCGGGCCTGCACTTCCTCTTCTGGCCGGTCGAAACCGTCGAGCGCGCCACGACCACGGTCAACCAGACGCAGATCGGCGTTGCCAATGCCAGCGGCGGTTCGCGTGCCGCGGCGCGCGATGGCCTGATGCTGTCGGGCGACCAGAATATCGTCAACGTCCAGTTCTCGGTGTTCTGGGCGATCAACGACCCGGTTTCCTATCTCTTCAACGTCCGCGATCCTGAATCTATGGTTCGCTACGCTGCCGAAAGCGCCATGCGCGAAGTGGTCGGCCGCCGCCCGGCGCAGGACATTTATAGCGACGACCGCTCCGGCATTTCGGCCGAAGTACAGCGCATCACGCTCGCCACGCTCGAAAGCTACGGCCTCGGCGTTTCGGTCAATCAGATCCTGATCGAAAATGCCGGTCCGCCGTCCGAAGTCTACGACGCCTTCAACGAAGTGCAGCGTGCCCGCCAGGACGAAACCCGTCTCCAGGAAGAAGCGCGTTCCTACGCCAACACCCTCCTTGGCGATGCTCGTGGTCGTGCCGCGGCCCTGCGTGAAGACGCAGCCGCTTACACCAATCGCGTCGTTCAGGAAGCAACCGGTGAAGCCGAGCGTTTCAATGCGGTTTACGCCGAATACGTGAATTCTCCGGAAGTCACCCGCAAGCGCCTGTTCCTTGAAACCATGGAAGAGGTTCTGGGGGGCTCGGAAAAGGTGCTGATCGAAAACGGGGCCGCGGGCTCCGGCGTCGTCCCCTATCTGCCGCTGCCTGAGCTGCGCTCCGGCCCAACGACACCGACGGGGAACTGATCATGACGAACCGCCTCTTTATTCTTGGTGCCGTCATTGTCGTGGCCCTCTACATCCTGTTCTCCTCGCTCTACGTCGTCGACGAGCGCGAACAGGCCATCGTCACGCGCTTCGGCAGCATTACCGATGTGCGCACCGAGCCGGGCATCTACTTCAAGATCCCGACCGATTTCGTGGATAGCGTGCAGATCATCGAAGATCGCCTGCTGCGCTATGATATCGCCAATATGCGCGTGCAGGTTTCGGGCAACGCCTTCTACCAGGTCGATGCCTTCCTCACCTATCGCATCTCAAATGCGCGTCTCTTCCGCGAACGTGCAACGGGCCAGTTGTCGGTAGCCGAAGACCGTATTGGCGCCAGCCTCGATGCCGCCCTGCGTCAGGTCTATGGTCTCAGAGAATTCAGCGCGGCCCTTTCCGACCAGCGCGCTCAGATGATGCGCGAAACCGCTGAACTGATCCGTCCCGATCTGGCGGAACTCGGTATTGACGTCATCGACGTGCGCATTCTGCGCACTGATCTCGATGAAGACGTCTCGGCCACGACCTTTGAGCGTATGCGTGCCGAACGTCTTGCCGAAGCCGCACTCCTCCGCGCCCGCGGTGAAGAACAGGCCCAGAGCCTCCGCGCTATTGCGGATCGTCAGTCAGTCGAGATCGTGGCTGCTGCAACCCGCGACGCAGAAATCATCCGCGGTACGGGCGATGCAGAACGCAACCGTATCTTCGCGGCTGCCTATGGCCAGGATCCGGAATTCTTCGAGTTCTATCGCTCGATGGAATCTTATCGTACGGCTCTTGCGAAGACCGGCACTACGATGGTGCTATCGCCTGATAGCGCCTTCTTCCGCTACTTCGGTTCGAATGGTGAATTGCCGGCTCCCAGCACCACCTTTGCGACGCCCATCGCGCCGCAAACCGCTCCGGAAGCCGCGACGCCAAGCACCGAACCAGCGCTTGACGGCCTCGGTATCGAGGAAACCGTGGCGCCGCCAGCGATCACGCTGGAGGATGGCTCGGAACTGACCCCGACCATCGGCACGGAAGCTCCGGCCCCGGTTGAGGCCCCCGCGACCAGCCAGTAAGGCGGTTCAACGAACAGAAAGCCCGGCATTCGTGCCGGGCTTTTTATTTCTGGAGTTTTGCCGAGTTCTCGCCTCGATCACCGGCACCTGGGATGGCCGTTCATCTGTGAAATTCTCACACTCACCGTGCTGCCCTCGGACTTGATCCGAGGGCCACGCGTCACAAGCATAAGCGCCGTGGCGACCTCACCGACCCTCGGGTCAGGCCCGAGGGCAGCATCGTGGAGGTGGAGACTTCACGAATAAGCCGATGTCCAAAACACACCACGTCATTCCCGCGAAAGCGGGAATCTCTGTTTCTGCGCAAGGAGATTTCTGCTTTTGCGGGAATGAGGCTGCGGGAACATGAGAGTTCAGAGGCTCGATGTGGTCACCACAGGCCGCCCCCAATCTATCCCTCTTATCCCCGCCCACTCCATCTCATGCCAATATGCCCCCATTCCCGCCGACAACACGCGGCACCGACGAAGTGCCGGGCGGGGAGTCGGGTCGCTCGGGGTCGCCTGGGCGAGTGCGTGGATGCTGACCACCGGTCAAGCGGCAGAAAGCCCCCGTTGCATCTTCGGATGCTTCCGACGGCGATCTGGACCGTAAAACCCCAAAAGGGGACCGCTCGATGCGTGCGCAAAAAATCCCGGACGTGCGAAGCGGCTTTCGCCTCTTCCTTATCCAGATTTCGGGGCGAAAGCCGCTTTTCACCGTGCGCCCGAAGGGCGTCGCGACCGTGCAACCGCAAGCCGAAAGGGCCGGGCGGCGTTTTGTGCTGCGCGCCTACCGGACGAAATCGTCCTCGGCATAGCCTTGCAGGTAAAGCAGCGCCGTCAGGTCGCCATGGTCGATCCGATACCCTGCAGCGGCCGCCACGGCAGGCTTAGCATGCAGCGCCACGCCGAATCCGGCGATCCCGATCATGTCGAGATCATTGGCGCCATCACCCACGGCCATGGTCTGGCTCAGATCGAGCCCGCGGTCCGTCGCCAGCGCTTCGAGCCGCTCGCGCTTGGTGTTCTTGTCGACGATCGGCTTCTGCACCGTGCCGGTCAGCCGATCACCGTCAAATTCCAGCACATTGGCAATGGCCTCATCAAAGCCGATCCGCTTGGCAAAATAATCGGCAAAGAACGTAAAGCCGCCCGAGACCAGGGAGGTGAAAGCGCCATAGGCCTTCATGGTGTGGACCAGCGCCCGCCCACCCGGCGTCAGCGTAATCGCTTCGCGGCGAATCTCCTCGATAGTGGCGCGTTCCAGCCCCTTGAGCAGGGCCACGCGCGTATCGAGCGCCTGGCCGAAATCCAGTTCGCCGCGCATGGCGCGTTCGGTGATTTCGGCGACCTGGGCCTTGAGCCCGAGCGCGGCCGCCAGTTCGTCGATGCACTCCTGCTCGATCATGGTGGAATCCATGTCGGCAACGAGCAATTGCTTGCGGCGGCCTTCGGTCGGCACAACATTGGCGTCGACGCGCCGGCTGCCAATCAGCTCGCGGGCGATATCCAGGGCATTCGGCGCCTTGGGTTCGAGAATATCGCAGGCGACCTCATGGTTCAGCCAGTTGAGTTCTCCGCCGGTTTGCTGCACCACTGCGGCCGCAAGCGAGACGTCGAGATCGGAATCGGCGGGATTGGCGATGAGGCTGAGAACCGGCATGGCGAAAATGACTTTCGGGAGACAAGGGTGACGCGCCAGAGAAGCGCCGTCCTGATAGCGGGTCCGACTGCCAGCGGCAAGTCGAGCATGGCGCTTGCCCGTGCCCGCGCCAGTGGCGGCATTATCGTCAACACCGACGCCATGCAGGTCTACGACACGCTCCGCGTCGTCACGGCCCGCCCATCGATCGAGGAAGAGGCGCAGGCCGAGCATCGCCTCTATGGCACCGTAGCGGCATCGCAGCGATTTTCCACGGGCCAATGGCTCGAAGCCGTCCGCAAAATTCTCAGCGAAATTGATCCCTCTCGAGAGGTGATTTTCGTTGGCGGAACAGGGCTCTATTTCGAAGCCCTGACAAATGGATTCGCCGATGTTCCGGAAATCTCGCAGGCGCTGACCTTGCAGGTTCAGCGCGAGATCGAAGACCTCGATGAAGCCGGCCGCATGGCGCTGCTCCTGGAGGAGGACCCCGAAACCGCGCGCCGCCTGAAAGTCGCCGATCCGCAGCGCGTCACACGCGCTCTCGCCGTCAAGCGCGCCACCGGCAAGCCGCTCTCCGCCTTTCAGGACAATCCGCAATCCGGTCTCCTGAACGACTGGAGCATCGAGCGTTTCGTCCTCTCTCCCGATCGCGACGTGCTCCGCGCCCGCATTGCCCTGCGCTTTGAAGCCATGTTTGCGAGCGGCGCCGTGGAAGAAGTTGAGGCCTTGCGGGCGCAGAATCTCGACCCATCCCTGCCGGTCATGAAAGCCATCGGCGTGCGCGAAATCGGCGATTGGCTCGACGGCGTGCAAACGCGTGAGGACGCCATCACCCTCGCCATCATCGCCACGCATCAATATGCCAAGCGCCAGCGCACCTGGTTCCGAAACCGCATGGGCGATTGGCCCCGGCTCGGGCTGGAAGGCAAGCCGATCGAGGCCTGACTTCAGGCCGGCTGGCGCATCTTGTCCAAAAGCCCGATCCGCTCCCGCAACACGAAGCGCGTCACCAGCACCACGGCCACGAAAGCGAGCCCTGCCGCCAGCCCGATCCAGATGCCGATGCCCTTCCAATCCGCGATGAAGCCGAGGATGTAGGCAACGGGCAACCCCACCATCCAGTAGCCGACAATGGCCAGCACCATCGGCACCTTGGTGTCGCTCAACCCGCGCAGCGAATGCGCCGCAACCACCTGGGCGCCATCGACGAGTTGGAACACGCCAGCGACGATCAGGAACGAGGCCGCCAGGGTCAGCGAATTGGCATTGGCTGCAACGTGGGGATCGAGGAACACTGTCACGATATGCGGGCCGAGGGTCAGGAAAGAGATGCAGGACAGCGTCATGAACGCCGTCCCCATGACAAAGGAGGTCCACCCGGCCTTGCGAATGCCTTCGGCGTCGCCACGCCCATAAGCCATGCCGACGCGCACCGTCGCGGCAACACCGAGCCCCAACGGAACCATGAAGGCAATCGAGGCGCATTGGAGGGCAATGGCATGAGCCGCGACCTCGTCGGTGCCGAGGCGCCCCATCAGCAGGGCCGCCGCGGTGAACATCCCGACTTCTGCCACGACCGTAAGGCCAATGGGTGTACCGATACGGAAAATCTCGCGGAAACGCGGCCAATCCGGCTTCCAGAAGCGCACCAGCACATGAAAGCGCTTCAGCTTCGGATGGCGCACCACATAGAGCACCATGGCGATGAGCATGACCACATTGGTCAGCGTCGTCGCAATGGCCGCGCCGCGCAGTTCCAGCCGAGGAAAGCCGAAATGGCCGAAGATCAGAACATAGGCGGTCACGGCGTTGACCAGCACACCCAGTACGGTAATTACCAAAATGGCGCGGGTGGCGTCATAGGCTGACATGAGCGAGCGGAAAGAGATGATCCCAAAAGCGGGAAACAGCGACCAGGCGGCAATCTGGATGAACTGGTTGGCCATCTCCGTGGCCTCGGCATCCTGTCCGAGCGCCCGGTAGATCGGCCTGATCTGCAAAACCAGCGGCACAAGCACGGTGGCCAGCAGGATAGCCGCCCAGCAACCCTGCCGCACGACACGGCGCACGGCCTTGATATCACGAGAACCACGGGCTTGTGCCACGAGCGGGGCAACAGCGCCGATCACGCCGATGCCGCCGACGAGGAAGGGCATCAGGAACGTCGTCGCCAGTGTGCCGGCGGCAAGGTATTCCGAACCGAGCCAGCCGAGCAGAATCACGTCGGTCGTGTGCAGCATGTTTTGGGCGAGCTGGGCGATGACGAGCGGCCAGGCGAGCGCAAAAGTTGCCCGGAATTCAGTGGCCCAACTGGTCGGCGCTTCAGTGCTCGTGCCCGCCGCCTGCTGCGACGGTGCGACAATCTCGGTCATTTTCGTTTCCCACACACACCGCCATGCTCTAGTCGAAAGGCATCTGGCTTGGAAGGTGGGGACGGAAATGAGTGATTGGGTGCGGCGCGTTCTGGTTGGCGTGGCGGGCTTGCTCGGGGCAATCGGCGTCGCCACGGCGGCGATGGCCTCGCATGGCGAAGATATACGAAATCTCGCCGCCATCTCGGCCATGGCGTTGGCTCATGCGCCGGTCCTGCTCGTCCTGGGTCTCATGGGGCGGAGCTGGGCACTCTCCATCGCAAGCCTGATGCTGACGGCTGGCTGCATTATCTTCGTCGCCGACCTCGCCATTCGGCACTGGATCGGCACCTCGCTTTTCCCCGGCGCGGCGCCCATTGGCGGCGGCGGCATGATCCTTGGATGGCTCGGCGTGGCGGCTGCAGGAATATTCCGGGGTTTACTTAACGAATGATTCAACATTTCTTGAGTGGCGGCTGGAACTAAACTTCCGACCGAACATTAATCGTCCGATCAGTCCTGGAGGATCTCATGCATAAGTTCCTGATTATCGTTGCCGCTACCCTTTCCCTCGCTGCATGCACGTCGACCCAGCAGGGTGCGACAGTCGGCGCTCTCGGTGGCGCTGTTGTCGGTGCCAGCGCAACCGGCGGCAGCCTTCTGGGAACGGTTGTGGGTGCTGGCGTCGGCACCGTTGTTGGCGCTGCTGCGGGCGATGTGCTCGGCCGCGTTCAGGGCAGCAACAACCGCTGCGTCTATCAGCGTCGCGATGGCAGCCAGTATATCGACACCTGCCCGCGTGGCTAAATTTCGCTGAGGCGGTAGTCGTCCCCAAACCGCCATCATGCTGCGAAGACACCCGGCCGGCGCCCCCACCGACCGGGTGTTCTACGTCCAACTGTCGATATTGCCTTGATAATTTCACGGCGGATCGCAATAATCCCGAAATACGTGCCACTCGACTTGCGTTACCTGAACGACCGGCTTTCCGGAATCTAGGCTACCTCCTGATCTGGTGCATCGTAAGTTCGGAACCCTCTCTGGGGCCGAATAAACCCTCCCACCGCAAGTTGCGGTATTACAGACCACGAGGTTCAACATGGCTGCCATTACCGGTACCGTGAAATTCTTCAACACGACCAAGGGCTACGGCTTCATCTCGCCCGACAATGGCGAGAAGGATGCGTTCGTGCACATTTCTGCTGTGCAGCGTTCCGGCCTGCAGGGCCTCTATGAAGGCGACAAGGTCAGCTTCGAACTGCAGACTGGCCGCGATGGCAAGGTTTCGGCAACCGAACTGACCCTGGTGAGCTAATCGCTTCAGCAACGGAATTTTGAGGGGTCCTTCGGGGCCCCTCTGTCTTATGACAGGGAATCGGTCTCAACTCGTTTGAGAAAGGTTCGAATTCGATATGCTGCGACGTCTCTTCAAGGATTGGCAAACTGCCGAAGCTCCACCGGGTTTGATCCGCCAGGTCGGCGCCCTGCCTTATGCGGTTGTGGACGGACGCATGGCCTTTTTGCTCGTGACGTCCCGGCGCAGCGGGCGCTGGATTTTTCCCAAAGGCGCCATCGAACCCGATCTGACGCCATGGGACAGCGCTGCCCTCGAAGCCTATGAGGAAGCCGGCGTTCTGGGCGAGGTCGAGCAGGAGCCGATCGGCAGCTATCGCGCGGTGGCCGGTTCCGGCGGCTACAAGCTCATCGATATCGATCTCTATCCGCTGCGCGTTACCCAGCAACTCGATAGCTGGAAGGAAAAGGGACAGCGCCTGCGCCACTGGGTGACTGTGCGCGAGTCGCGCCGCCTACTGGCGCATCGCGACCTGGCGGATCTCGTGGCTGGCTTTCACGATGCACGCGCCGAAAAGCGCCGCGCTTAGAGTGCGAACCGGCTGACGAGGAAAAACACCAAAGCGCCCAGGAGGGCGGAGGAGGGCAGGGTGACCACCCACGCTCCCATGATGCCATAGACGCTCTGGCGACGGATCAGTCGGCGATGATCGGCTTCGCGTGCATTGGCAAAGGCCATTTCCGGTGTCGCGTTCAAGGCGCGTGGATCGACGAAGCGGGCATAGATCGGCACGGACTTGCGTTCCATTTCCCGGCGCGAGCGATACTCGCGCAGAAAGCCGATGCCGAAAACCGCGCCGATGGCAATATGTGTGGTCGAAACCGGCATGCCCAATGCCGAGGCAACCAGCACGGTAAGGCCTGTCGAAAGCGCCGCGCAGAAGGCGCGGATTTCATTGAGCTTGGTGATCTGCTCACCGACCGTGCGGATCAGGCGTGGGCCGAAAAGCGCCAGACCCACTGAAATGCCGAAAGCCCCGATGGAGAGAACCCAGAAGGGCAGGTCCGTGCTCACATCCGTTGTGCCGCGGGAGAGCATGGAGACGACTGCGGCGAGGGGGCCGATGGCGTTGGAGACATCGTTGGCGCCATGGGAAAACGAGAGCAGGCCTGCCGCCAGGATCAGCGGCAGGCGGAAAAGCGTTGCGACATGCTTCTTGCGATTCTCCAGTGCAAGCGAACGCAGCCGCACCCTCGAAAAGGCAATCGCCCAGCCGACGCCCGCCGCAATCAGGCCAAGGGTGACGATGGTTACGGCGCCACGCGCCCAGACATGCTGAAGACCCTTGTCGACCAGATACATCGTGAACGTTCCGACCATGACGGCGACGAAGACGGGAACCCAGGTTCGTGCCGCGCGCAGTTTGTCTATTCGTCCGGTGATCGTCACCTGGGTCAGGAAGAGCAGCAGTGCCGCTATGGCTCCCCCGGCTATGGGCGAGACCATCCAGCCGAAGGCGATGATGAAAATATCCGGCCAGGACACGGCGCTGAGGCCCGCAGCGGCAATCCCGGCGCCCGTCACGCCGCCGATGATGGAATGGGTGGTGGACACCGGGGCGCCGATAAAGGTCGACAGATGCACCCACATGGCCGCCGCCAGCAGTGCCGAGATCATCACCAGAACGAAGCTGGTCGGAGCGATGTTGAACCCTACCAGGAGATCGGAGGCCACGGTTTCGACGACATCGCTGCCGGCGAGCAATGCGCCTGCCGCTTCGCAGATGGCGGCGATGAGAAGGGCCACCGGCATGGTCAAAGCACGCGCGCCGACCGCAGGGCCCATATTGTTGGCCACGTCATTGGCGCCGATATTCAGCGCCATGTACCCGGCCACGATGGCGCCTATGACGACGACGATGGATGTCGGCGTCTGACCCACGGCAGCACCGGCCCACATGGCGACGAGCGCCAAAAACAGAATCGCCAGGCCCGGTGCCGCCATGCGCTGAACCAGCGCCTGGCTGGCGGTATTCATGCCCGAGATGTGTTGCAGCTCCTTGTCGAGCGGATTTCTGTTCATGTCGTCGGGATGGCCGGTTGGGGAGGGGAGGAGAATATGACGAAGCTTCGGGTGCAAAGCGAGCCTTGACAGTTTCGTTGCAATGCTCCAATCAATGCGCGACTAATTTTTTGGAGAGGTCCCGTGCGGGCACTCATTCTCGTAGTAGGTAGGCGCATCGGCAACGTGGGGTAAAACCCCGCGCGATAGCTGGTGCGCCGAACACAGGTCCCGAAAGGGGCCTTTTTTATTGCCTTTTTTCCGCCAAGGCGGTTGAAAGGCGTCAAGGACGTAACGCCCGGTACGGCGGGCACGAGGAGTAGGAAGCGCAAATGGCCGAGAAAATGACCGGCGCGGAAATGGTGATCCAGGCGCTCGCGGATCAGGGTGTTGAGCATATCTTCGGCTATCCGGGCGGTGCTGCCCTGCCGATCTATGACGCGATGTTCCAGCAGGATCAGGTCCAGCACATTCTGGTTCGTCACGAGCAGGGCGCGACGCACATGGCCGAGGGCTATGCGCGTTCGACCGGCAAGCCGGGCGTGGTCCTTGTGACCTCGGGTCCCGGTGCCACCAATGCCGTGACCGGTCTTACCGACGCGCTGATGGATTCCATCCCGCTCGTCTGCATCACGGCCCAGGTGCCGACCACCCTCATCGGGACCGATGGTTTCCAGGAATGCGACACCGTCGGCATCACCCGCTCGTGCACAAAGCACAATTATCTGGTCAAGAACGTCAACGACCTGCCGCGCGTGCTGCATGAGGCCTTCCATATCGCCACGACCGGCCGTCCTGGTCCGGTGGTCATCGATATCCCCAAGGATATCCAGTTCGCCGTCGGCGAATACTACAAGCCCGAGATCGAAACGCTGCGCCACGCGTCCTATCGTCCGCAGGTCGATGGCGACCTCAAGGCGATCGAAGCTGCGGTCGACCTGATGCTCAAGGCCGAGCGTCCGATCTTCTATACTGGCGGCGGCGTGATCAATGCCGGCCCGGAAGCCTCGGAAAACCTGCGCGAGCTGGCCGAACTGACCGGTTTCCCGGTGACCTCGACCCTGATGGGCCTCGGCGCTTTCCCCGCGTCCGACCCGCAGTGGATGGGCATGCTCGGCATGCACGGCACCTACGAAGCCAATATGGCGATGCACGACTGCGACGTGATGATCAATATTGGCGCGCGCTTCGATGACCGCATCACCGGCCGCATCGATGCCTTCTCGCCCAATAGCCGCAAGATCCATGTCGACATCGACCCGTCCTCGATCAACAAGATCATCCGCGTGGACGTGCCGATCGTGGGCGATTGCAATCGCGTGCTCGAGGAAATGATCCGCATCTGGCGCAGCAAGACCAACCAGCCGCGCACGGAAGCCATTGCCCCGTGGTGGAAGCAGGTCGAGAAGTGGCGCGCCGTCGGCTCGCTCAACTTCAAGAATTCGGACACGGTCATCAAGCCGCAATGGGCCATTCAGCGTCTCTATGAGGCGACCAAGAAGCAGTCCAAGGAAGTCTACATCACCACCGAAGTCGGTCAGCACCAGATGTGGGCTGCCCAGCACTTCCACTTCGACAAGCCGAACCACTGGATGACCTCCGGTGGCCTGGGCACGATGGGTTATGGCCTGCCGGCTGCGGTCGGCGTGCAGGTGGCGCATCCCGATGCGCTGGTGATCGACATTGCCGGCGAAGCCTCGGTGCAGATGACCATGCAGGAACTCTCGACGGCGGTGCAGTATCGCCTGCCGATCAAGATCTTCATTCTCAACAATGAACGCATGGGCATGGTTCGCCAGTGGCAGGACCTGCTGCATGGTTCGCGCTATGCGCATTCCTATTCGGAATCACTGCCCGACTTCGTCAAGCTGGCCGAGGCCTATGGTGGCAAAGGTATCCGCTGCGAGAACCCGGCCGAACTCGACGCCGCTATCGCCGAAATGCTCGACTATGACGGCCCGGTGCTCTTCGACGTCATCGTCGAAAAGGACGAGAACTGCCTGCCGATGATTCCGTCGGGCAAGCCGCATAACGAAATCATCCTGCCCGATACCGCCAATCTCGGGTCTATCATCGACGAGAAGGGAAGGGCGCTGGTCTAGGCGCTGCGGAGGATTTTTACAAATGAACGCACATCTCCAGCCTACCGGCTCCGCCTATTTCCTGACGCAGGAAACCCAGCAGACCGAGCGACACACGCTCTCGGTTCTCGTCGATAACGAGCCGGGCATTCTCGCCCGTGTCGTCGGCCTCTTCTCGGCCCGCGGCTACAATATCGAGAGCCTGACTGTCAGCGAGACCGAACATGGGCGGCGACTTAGTCGCATCACGGTTGTCGTCATCGCCACGCCCAAGACACTGGTTCAGATCAAGCTGCAGCTCGAGCGCCTGGTGCCCGTGCACCGGGTGCATGATCTGACTGCCGAAGGCAACTATGTCGAACGTGAACTCGCCTTGATCAAGGTGAAGGGCACGGGCGATCACCGCGCCGAGACGCTGCGCCTTGCCGAGGCCTTCCGCGCGCATATCATCGATGCGACGGTGGAAAGCTTCGTTTTCGAAGTGACCGGGAAGCCCGACAAGATCGATAGCTTCATTGCCCTCATGTCGCCGCTCGGCCTCGTTGAAGTGGTTCGCACCGGCCTTGCAGCCATCGGGCGCGGCGCCGAAGGGATGTGACGGGTTATCCGCCACATCTCTCATAAGACCTATCAAAAGGTTCGATTGGGCGGCGCGGACGATCCGGTATAGGAAGAACAAAATTCCTACCGAGTCCGCGCCATGACCCTGCTTTCCGTCAATCTCAATGCCGTCGCTCAGCTTCGCAACCGGCGCGATTTGCCCTGGCCGAGCGTCACTGGCATTGCGCGCGTGGTGATGGATGCGGGCGCCAGCGGCATTACCGTTCATCCGCGGCCTGACGAGCGGCATATCCGCCGGACCGATGTCTATGACCTCAGCGCCTTGTTGCGCGAGGAATATCCGGATGCCGAATTCAATATCGAAGGCTATCCGAGCGACGATTTCCTGGAGCTGATCGAGGACGTCAACCCGCAGCAGGTCACGCTGGTACCAGATGATCCGGCGCAGGCGACGTCCGACCACGGCTGGGATTTCGTCGGAAAGGGCAATTTTCTCACTTCGGTTGTCCAGCGTCTCAAGCGTAGTGACCGTCGCATTTCGCTGTTCTGTGATCCAGATGCGGGTCTTGAGGGCGTGACCGCCGCAAAGGCCACCGGTGCCGATCGCGTCGAACTATTCACCGGGCCCTATGGTGGCTGCTATGCCGACCCCATGCGTGCACAGGCCGAACTGACGGCGCTTGCGGAAACCGCGGCTGCGGCGCTGTCGATTGGGATCGGCGTCAATGCGGGCCACGACCTGACCCTCGAAAACCTGCCGGCCTTCCAGCTTGCCGTGCCGGGCGTGGCGGAAGCGTCAATCGGGCACGGAATCACTGCCGATGCATTGTTGCTGGGTTTCGCCGAAGCCACGCGGCGCTACATCGCAGTGCTCGATGAAAAATAGGGGCTCATCGTTCTGCTTTAATGAACGCTGAGTTGGCTCCCAAGAGACAAGGCTGCTGTCCTTTCCCGAAAATGCCCGAAAATCGACGAAAAAGCTGAGATTTCCTATACTTACATTGGTGTGACTGGGTGACCTCCATGTCGCCGGACCACAACCGGGTGCCCTCTTGAGCAAAACTGAGGCAGGCACATATATCGCCTCAGTTACGTTTTGTTACCAAGGAGGGCACCCAAATGTCCAAGCTCAAGATCGGCGTCATCATCTCGTCCACCCGTCCCACCCGCTTCGGCGAAAAGCCCGCCCAGTGGATTTTGGACAAGGCCAATGAGCGCCCTGAAATCGACGCCGAAATCGTCGACCTGCGCGATTTCCAGCTCCCGTTCTTTGACGAAATGGCTTCCAACGCCTGGATGCCGTCGCAGAACGCTGAAGCTGTTCGCTGGCAGAACAAGATTTCCGAATTCGACGGCTTCATCTTCGTCGTTGCCGAATACAACCGTGCCATCACCGGCGCCCTCAAGAACGCTCTCGACCAGGCCTATGTGAACTGGAACAAGAAGGCTTTCGGCGCAGTGGGTTACGGCACTGTCGGCGGCGCTCGCGCCATAGAAAACCTCCGCACCATCGGTATAGAGCTGCAGATGGTTTCGACCCGTTCGGCCGTCCACATTGCCGGCGCCGACTTCATGGCCGTGCATCCGGGCTTTGGTGGCACCAAGTCGCTCACCGAAATCGAAGGCTCGATCGGCAATTCGGCCAAGGACATGCTCGACCAGTTGATCTGGTGGGGCGAGGCTGCCAAGGCTGCGCGCGAAGAAGACGCCGCTGCCGCCAAGGCTGCCGAATAAGTTACGAGGACCTCCAGGTCTCGTTTGCAGCAGGGGGCGCTCCGCAAGGGGCGGCCCCTGTCTCGTTTTTGAATCCGTTACGCTTATGGTGTTGTTTGTGTAAGGTGCCGGGTGTATAGCGGCGCCCGCCCTTAAACAGAGAGCCCCAAAGCTCATGACGCAAGCGGAAACCACCGGCCATCAGGCTGGTATCGCGGCGGCCGACCATATTGGCCATGCGAAAAGCAATCTGCCCATCCTTACCCTTGGTGCAATCGGCGTCGTCTACGGGGACATTGGTACCAGTCCGATCTATGCCTTCCGGCAGGCCATGTATGTGCGGCCAGGGGCCGCTTCCTCGGATATTGAAGTGCTGGGGCTTCTCTCGCTGATCGTCTGGGCGCTGACCCTGACCGTTGCGGTCAAGTACGTGTTCTTCGTGACCCGTGCCGACAACAATGGCGAAGGTGGCACGCTCTCGCTTATGGCCTTGGCGCGCAAGACTTTTACCAATCCGCCCGTCTGGATTACCGCCCTCGGCGTGCTCGGCGCGGCGCTGTTTTTCGGCGACGCGATCATCACCCCGGCCGTCTCGGTGCTCTCGGCCGTCGAAGGCCTTGAGCTGGTGCAGCCGGGGATGACTCGCTGGGTTGTCCCGATCACGCTGGTTCTAATCCTCGGCGTTTTCGCGGTGCAGAGATTCGGTACGGCGAAAGTGTCCATCGTCTTCGGCCCGGTGACTGCTATCTGGTTCCTGACGCTTGGGATTGCCGGTCTTTCAAACATTATTCAGCACCCGGAAATTCTGTGGGCGATCAATCCTTTGCTGGGTGTTCAGTTTCTCGTCACCCATTTCGGCATCGCCTTCGTCGTCATCGGCGCCATCTTCCTGGCCGTGACCGGTGCGGAAGCTCTCTATGTCGATCTCGGTCACTTTGGCCGCAAGCCGATCGTTCTGGCGTGGTTCGGCCTGGTCTTTCCTTGCCTCTTGCTCAACTATTTCGGTCAGGGCGCTTATGTGATCAGCCACGGCGTCGACAATGTCGCGAGCCCGTTCTTCGAGATGATTCCGGAATGGGGACTGCTGCCCTTCGTGATTCTCGCGACCATGGCGACCATCATTGCCAGCCAGGCGGTGATCACTGGCACCTATAGTCTCACGCAGCAGGCGATTGCTCTCAACATGCTGCCGCGCATGGTGGTGCACCACACCTCGGCGACGCAGAGCGGGCAGATTTATATGCCGCAGATCAATTCCATGCTGATGATCGGCGTGCTGGTCCTGGTGGCTGCATTCGGCAGTTCCTCCGCACTTTCAAATGCTTACGGCATTGCTGTATCGGGCGTGATGATCGTGACGCTGATGCTGCTTGTTGTCGTCATGTGGCGCAACTGGAAGTGGCATCCGATTGCCGTGGTGCTTTTCGGTGTGGCCTATCTTTGCATCGATGGCGGGTTCTTTGCCGCCAATGTCTCGAAATTGTTCCAGGGCGGCTGGGTGCCGGCGGCGGTGGCGCTGTTCGTGGCGCTGATCATGTGGAGCTGGATGGCCGGACGTCGGCGCCTGTCGGAAAAGACTCGGCGCGACGAGGTGCCGCTGGAATTCCTCGTCAACAATCTCGCCAAGAAAAAGCCGACCACGGTGCCGGGCACGGCGATTTTTCTCACCAGCGATATCGAGGGCGCGCCGACGGCGCTGCTGCATTCTCTCAAGCATTACAAGGTGTTGCACGAGCAGAACGTCATCCTGACGGTTCGGACTTCGGCTTCGCCGCGCGTGCCTGATGATGAGAAGGTGACGATCGATGCCTATAACGAGCTGTTCTTCCGCGTCGTCGTGACGTTCGGCTATATGGAAACGCCCAATATTCCGACGGCTTTAGCGCTGGCGCGCAAGCTCGGATGGAAGTTCGACATCATGTCGACATCGTTCTTCCTGTCGCGACGTTCGCTGAAACTGGGCAAGAAGAGTGGGCCGTTGCGCTTCTGGCAGGACCGGTTGTTCATCCGTCTCGCCCGCAATGCGAGCGACGCGACCGAGTACTTCCACATTCCCACCGGTCGCGTGGTGGAAATCGGCACTCAGGTCGTCATCTAGCTAGCAGACTGCTCACATTGAGTGTCGCGCCTGGCCGAATTGGTTAGCGCGGCATGTCGGGGCAGACGGTGGGGACAGTCGCGGGCGCAAAGCGCTGTTCGACGACGTCGCTGCCGAGCTTGAGGGACAGGATAAGTTCGTCGGCCGTGAGGGACGAAATATCGGCATTGATGGTCATGCCGTCTTCTTCCCAGGAAATCGCCGTGTCGGAGACTTGCTGCCATTTGGAGAGGCGATAGGTCTCCCAGCAGCTATCGCTGACGAGCGTGCCGTCGGCGAGGAAGATCTGCATGGTGCCGGGGCTGGCCGACTCGCCCTGCTGGACCCAGACCTTGTTGAGCAGCGGATTGTCGCTGTCGCCTTCGTCTTCGATCGCTGCCTCTTCGGCGGTTGCCGGTAGGCAGGCTGCGGTTCCAACTCCCCAGACGCTCAGAAGCGCGATGACGGCAGCCTTGGTATCCATGTTCTCTTCCCTTGAGCTTGACGCTGAAGTGGGTATCGGCAGCGCTTGGCTCAAGGGTGTATTCGCCTTGCGGCGAAATTTCGATAGGTCGGTGAAATTGTTGGGGCGATCGCTGGTTGCGGCTCGCCCCAAATGAGCCTCAGCCCCGCAAGCCGAGTACGCGGTCGTGCTCGGAGACGCGTTGGGTCTGGACGGGCCAGAGCGAGTAGTCCTCGGCACCGAGATAGCGCTGGGCGTGGACTGGCCAATTGGGATCGTTGAGCGCGCCACGGGCGAGGGCGATGAAATCGGCGTCGCCACTGGCGATGATCGATTCGGCGGCATCGAAATCGCCGAGAAGGCCGACGGCCATGGTCGGAATGTCGGCGCCCTGCTTCACGGCGCGGGCGAAGGGCACCTGGTAGGAGGCGGCATAGGCGATGCGGCCCTGGGCGAAGCCGCTGCTCGAGCAGTCGATGGCGTCGACGCCGCGCGCCTTGAGTTCTCGGGCCAGCACGACGCTATCCTCGACGGTCCAGCCGCCTTCGGCATTGTCGCTGACGGAAATGCGGACCAGCAGGGGCTTTTGCGCGGGCCAGACGGCGCGCATGGCCTCGGTGACTTCCAACAGGAGCCGCATGCGGTTTTCTCGGGAGCCGCCATATTCATCCGTGCGGTGATTGGCGAGCGGCGAGAGGAATTCGTTGAGCAGGTAGCCGTGGGCCGCGTGGATTTCGATGGTGTCGAAACCGGCCTTTTCGGCACGCTGGGCGGCGCTGACGAAACCGTCGATGACGTGCTGGATGCCGGCTTTGTCGAGCGCTAGCGGCACCTGGAAATTGGGATTGGTGGGATCGTGCGATTCCGCCGAGGGGGCAACGGGCTGCCAGTGCTCATAGCCGGCCGCGCGGCGCTGTTCTTCGGTTTGCAGGGTTTCGGGGCCGCGCCAGGCGACGGGCGTCGAGGCCTTGCGGCCGGCATGGGCGAGCTGGATGCCGGCGGCGGCGCCCTGGCTATGGAGAAAATCGACGATGCGGGCCAGGGGAGCGATCTGTTCGTCCTTCCAGAGGCCGAGATCGCCATAAGTGATGCGTCCCTCGGGCACGACGCTGGTCGCTTCGAAAATGACGAGACCGAAGCCGCCAATGCCGAAGCGCGACAGATGCGCGAAGTGCCAGTCATTGGCAAAGCCATCCACGGCCGAATACTGACACATGGGGGCAACGACCGTCCGATTGCGCAGGGTGAGGTCGCGCAGCGTGAAAGGGGACATTAGCGTCATGGAAGGTCTCTTGGGATAATTGCCGGGGAGGGCGACGAGGAGATAGATGCATACTCCTGCATTCATCGGCAAGTGCCGATAAAAGAACCGGCTCTTGCGCCTGGTGCATGTCACTGGCTAGTTACTTTGCGGTCAGGGAGGACAGAATGCCGATAACCCGTTCCCGTTTCAGCGAATTGCTTGGTTTTGAAGAGCCGGCGGTATCGCTGGTATCGAGCGAAGAGGAGCCGCAGGGCGACTATGTCATCGAGCATTTGCGGCTGCGCATCGGCGACGAGGTGGTGCGCGGGATTTTGACCCGCCCGGCCGAGCCGGAGGGGCGGCTGCCGGCCATTCTCTATGGGCATTCGCATGGCGGCGCCTATGCCATCGGGGCGCGGGAACTGCTCGATGGGCGGGAATATCTGGCGGGCCCGCTCGGCCCGGTCTTTGCGCGGGCGGGTTATGTTACGCTTGCTATCGACATGCCGATCTTCGGCGAGCGGGCGACGGTGAGCGAGAGTTTTGCGGCCAAGGCGCTGCTTTGGCAGGGCAAATCGCTGTTTGGGCAGATGGTCTCGGAGCACGCGGCGGCGCTGACCTATCTTGCCGGGCGCGAGGATGTCGATCCCGCGCGGATCGGAGCATTCGGGATTTCGATGGGCTGCACGCTGAGCTATTGGCTTGCGGCGCTGGATGACCGGATCGCGGCGGTGGCGCATCTCTGTTGCTTCGCCGACTTCCGCACCATGATCGAGCTTGGGGCGCATGACGGGCACGGGATTTATCTTACCGTGCCGGGGCTGCTGCGCGAGGCGGATGGCGGGACGATTGCTGCCCTCGTGGCGCCGCGGCCGCAACTGGTCTGCATCGGCGAGGCAGACAAGCTGCCGCCGCCGCTGGCCGTGGAGCGAGCCTGGGCGGAATTGGCGCCGGCCTATGCGGGGATTGAAGAGCGGCTGGAGCTGGTCAGCGAGCCGGGGGTGGAGCACCAGGAAACGCCGCTGATGCGGGATTCCATGCTGGCGTTTTTTGGGAAGTGGTTGGGATAGGAAGAAGCCCAACTAGCCTCCTGATGGGGCTCACGGGCGGGCTGGGCCAAGTTGGTGTTTTTCTTCCGCTTGCAAGCACGGCGTCATTCCCGCGAAAGCGGGAATCTTCCTTTCACGCGCGCCGAGGCAGAGATTCCCGCTTTCGCGGGAATGACGCCGTGGATGTGGGCAGGCGGGTGGTAGAGGGGACTGGATTCACACCAGATCGCTCTCGCCCGGAATAAGCTCCATGGGCCAGACCCGTTGCACCATGCCAAGGGGATAGGCATCGGCATAGGCGGGCATGCTGGCGAGGAGGGATTCGCCCAGCGCCACGCCGAGATCGCGTAGCGAGAGGCGGAAGCAGGTGAGGCGTGGGGACATGAAGCGCGATACCGGATTGTCGCGAAAGCCGATGATGGCGAGGTCGCGGCCGGCTTGCAGACCGGCCTCGGCCAATTGGCGGTAAAGGCCAAGCGCCAGAAGTTCGTAGTTGAGGATGATGGCGGTCGGGCGGTCCTTCATCGTCAAGAGGTCGTGGCCAAGCTGATAGCCGCCCACTTCGGATGACGGCACGCGGATGATCAGCGAGGGGTCGAGCGGCAGGCCGTGGCGCTTGAGCGCGGCCTTATAGCTATCGAGGAAGACAAAGCCGAGATTGATGTCATTGCTCGGCACGGCCGCAGCGATGCGGCTATGGCCGGCTGCCACGAGCCGATCGATACCGCGGCGCGCGACGCCGTCGAAATCGAGATCGATCCAGGGATAGTCGCCCGGCGTCATGGAGCGGCCGAGGGCGATGAATGGGATGCGGGCCTTGGTGAGCAGATCGATACGCGCATCCTTGCGGTGCGTGGCCGAGATGATCAGCCCATCCACAAGGCGCCGGCCGATCATACGCTGCAGATAGGCCGAGGGGTCTTCGTCGGCCGGGCAGGGCAGGGCAACGAGGTCGAGGTGGTGGCGGGTGAGAACCGACTGCACGCCATCGAAGACGCCCATGAAGAAGGTGTCGCTATTGCTGTTGATGTCGGCACCGAGCTCGATCATGAAACCGATGGCGTTGGTATTGCCCTGGCGCAGGCTGCGGCCGGCCTGATTGGGCACATAGCCCATGGCGGCGGCGGCTTCGAGCACGCGGCGGCGCGTGTCTTCGCTGACATCGGTCCGGCCATTGAGCGCGCGGGAAACCGTGCCGATGGAAATGTTCAAATCCTGCGCCAGGCGCCTGATGCCCTTCATCCGTCCCCCAAAAAGCCCACCGGAGCTGCTCACTGTTCGCTGAAAGAATGAGCAATCTCAAGGCCCTGCGAACTGTTCTTTTGTGCCGGCCGAAATTTTCTCAACAGGCACCAAAAACGTTTACGGAACCGTCTTGACATGGATTTCATCTCAATTGTAGCGTCGTAAACGTTTACGGTAACGAGACCCTCAAGGCTGCTTCAAGAAACAGCCGGTCCGTTGCGGGGAGGGTTTTGTGCAGTTTACGGCCGTTCTTGCGGGTTGCGGAGCCATGTCCAAAGGCTGGCTCAGCGCATTGACCGAGCACCCCTTGCTCAAGGGGCGGGTGCGGGTCGTTGGGCTTGTCGATCTTGACCCGAAAGTGGCCGAGGCGCGCGCCGCGGAATTCTCGCTTGGCGATGCGGTGATCGGTAGCGATCTCGATACCGTTCTTTCTCAGACCAAGCCGGACCTGCTGTTCGATGTGGTGGTGCCCAGTGCGCGGCCGGCTTTGGTGGCGACGGGGCTCGCCCATGGCTGTCATGTTCTTACTGAAAAGCCGATGGCGCCGACGCTGGATAGCGCGCGCACGATGGTGGAACAGGCCAAGGCGGCAGGGCAGGTTCACGCCGTGGTGCAGAACCGGCGCTATGTGCCGGGCGTGCGGCGCATCCGGCAGCTGATCGAGAGCGGAGCGCTGGGCCAGCTAACCTCCGTCAATTGCGATTTCTTCGTTGGCGCGCATTTCGGCGGATTCCGCGAAGAGATGGAAAACGTGCTGCTGCTCGACATGGCGATCCATACGCTTGATGCCGCACGCTTCATGGTCGGCACGGCGCCCAAGGCGGTCTATTGCCTCGAGGTCAATCCGCCGGGCTCTTGGTATGCCCATGGCGCGGCGGCCAATGCGATCTACGAGTTCGAGAACGACATCGTCTTCAACTATCGCGGCAGCTGGAGCGCCGAAGGGGCGAATACGAGCTGGGAGTCTTCCTGGCGGATCGTGGGCACCAAGGGCACGCTGCTCTGGGATGGCTACAACAGGTTCGAGGCGCATCAGGTTGCGGGCGCGGAAGGCTTTTTCCGGCCGCTGGAGCCGCTCGCCATTCCCGAAATGCCCGACGCTTCCAAGACCGAGGGGCATGCCAGCGTCATTGCTGACTTCCTCGACGCCATCGAGAGCGGCGCACAGCCGGAGACGGTGGGCAGCGACAACATTAAAAGCCTCGCCATGGTCTTTGCGGCCATCGAAAGCGCCAAGCTCAAGCAACGTGTTTCCATTTCTGTTTAGGATTTTCGTTCAGTGACCAACCCCGCCAAATCCATTCGCATCGGCACCATGATCCAGTCCACCGAGGGCAAGGCTCCGGAGAATATCGCCAAGATTGCCGATCTGGGCTTTGAGAGCTTTGAGCCGTTCTTCTGGCAGACGACCAATGGGCAGGACTTGGCGGAACTCGGCAAGCGTTGCCGCGACGCGATTGGAGATCGGGATATCACGATTTCGACCATCGGCATGTTCGGCAATCCGCTGGAGACGCAGGAGAAGGACCTGCTTACGCTCGAAGGGTGGAAGCAGTGCATCGACAATGCGCACCATTTTGGCGCGACATGCGTGGCTGGGTTTACCGGGCGTATTCGTAACAAGCCTCTTACGGATAGCCTGCCGCGCTACAAGGAAGTGTGGAGCGAGCTGGCCAAGCGCGCGGCGGACAAGGGCGTGAAAATTGCCTTCGAAAACTGCGCCATGGACGGCAATTGGCAGACGGGCGACTGGAACATTGCGCACAATCCCGATGCCTGGGAGCTGATGTTCAACGAGACGCCGGACGAGAATATTGGGCTCGAATGGGAGCCATGCCATCAGATGGTCTATCTGATCGAGCCGATCCCGCAGATCCGCAAATGGGCGCATAAATTCTTCCACGTGCATGGCAAGGACGCGACGATCCGCTGGGATGTCATTCGCGAGCACGGTGTCTTCGGCAAGGTGCCGTTCGTCTTCATGCGCACGCCGGGCTTTGGCGACACCAATTGGACCGATGTGATCTCGGAGCTGCGGCTCGCCGGCTACCAGGGCTCGATCGATATCGAGGGCTGGCACGACCCGGTCTATCGCGGCGATCTCGAAATGACCGGCCAGGTGCATGCGCTCAATTATCTCAAGGCGAGCCGGGGTGGCGATTTCGTTTCGCCATAAATCATACTTAACTTGACGGAGCGAAAGAAAAGGTTTTCTCTGCACGAGAAAACGGTTTCTCAGAGGAGGTTTTCGTGAGCGCTGGAGGAGGTCGGGTCCGTATTTATGACGTGGCAAGCCGCGCCGGCGTGAGCGTGGCGACGGCCTCCAAGGCGCTCAACGATACCGGGCGGATGACCGAGGAGACGCGGCAGCGCGTCAAGGCTGCGGCGACGGAACTTGGGTTTCGGCCCAATGCGATGGCGCGCGGGCTGATCCAGAAGCGCAGTTTTACCATTGGGCTGCTGACGAACGATACCTATGGGCGGTTTACGCTGCCGGTGATGGCGGGGATTTCGGAGGCGCTGGTCGATCAGGGCGTGTCGGTTTTCCTCTGCGGGATCGAGGATGATCCGGCGCTGGGGCGGGTGCATCTCGATGCCATGCTCGACAAGCAGGTGGATGGGATCATCGCGTCCGGAAAACGCATCGATCGGCGGTTGCCGGTGGATTTGAGCAATCTGCCGGTGCCGGTGGTCTATGCCTTTACCGAGGGCCATGAGGGCTCGGTGACGCTGGTTTCGGACGATTTTCAGGGTTCGACCGAAGCCGTTGAGCATCTGATCGCGCTCGGGCGGAAGCGTATCGCGCATGTTACGGGTCCCGAGACTTTTGCCTCGGTGAAGGAGCGAGCGAGGGCCTATCGGGCTGGCATTGGTGCAGAGGGCGTCGTGCTTTACGGCGCCTGGTCCGAGCATTGGGGCCATGAGGCGGTGGCGCAGCTCTGGCAACGGCGCGAGACGCCGGATGCCATTTTCTGCGGCAATGACCAGATTGCCCGCGGTGTGGTCGATGCTCTGCGCGAGCGCGGGGTGAAGGTGCCGGCGGACGTGTCGGTGGTGGGCTTTGACAATTGGGAAATTGTCGCGGGCCAGACGCGCCCGCCGCTGACTTCGGTCGACATGAATTTGACGGCTCTCGGCCGGGAGGCCGGGCGGCTGGTGCTGGAGCTTGCAGAGGGCAAGCCGGTGGAGCCGGGCGTGCGGAAACTGCCGTGCCAGCTCGTCATTCGAGAATCCTGTGGCGGTAACGCCGCGGTTACGGAACGTCGCGGAGGTCTTGTTACCGCCGCCGACTAAGCGCTGCTTTTGGGCAGGAGGGCCCTCGGCAGCATTTTTGCGGCGATTGTGCCGCTAGGGAGGAAGTACATGAAACTGCATTTTGCCGGCCTTCTTGCTGCCGTGAGCCTTGGCGCGATGAGCCTCGCCACGCCTGCCTTTGCGCAGGTGACGCTAAAGATCTGGTCGATCGATGGGGTGGATCGCGTCGGTATTGCCGATACGTTCTCGAAGGAATTCGACGAGGCCAACGAGGATATCGTCGTCGAATACCGCGCCATTCCGTTCGACGATCTCGTCAATGAAACGCTGCGTGCCTTTGCGACGGGCAATGCGCCTGACATCGTGTCGTTCGACAATCCCGATTTCGCGCTGTTCTCGTCGCGTGGGGCGATGCTCGACATTACCGACCGGGTTGCCAATTCGAGCGTGATCAAGGCCGAGAACTATTTCCAGGGTCCGTTGAATTCGGTTTCGTGGGACGGCAAGCTGTTCGGCATTCCGAAATATACCGACACGATCGGCGTGTTCTACAACAAGGATCTCTTCGCCAAGGCCGGCATCACCGAGCCGCCGAAGACCTGGGCGCAGTTGACCGAATATGCCGAAAAGCTCACGGACCCGGCCAATAATGTCTATGGCGCGACCTTCTCGGCCCGCGCCGGCGAAGAGGGGACGTTCCAGTTCCTGCCGATCATCCAGATGTCGGGCGGCGGCTATGACAATGTGGCGACCGACGGCGCAGCCGAAGTGCTCGATCTCTGGAAGAAGATGGTCGACAACGGCTGGGCGTCCAAGGACGTTTTGAGCCTCGGCCAGTGGGATTCTACCGGCACGTTCAACTCGGGCAATGCGGCCATGGCCATTTCCGGCCCGTGGGAAGTCGACCGTATGGTGGAAGACGCCAAGTTCGACTGGGGCGTGGCGCTGCTGCCGACGATCACCGAAGGCGGCGAGCGGTCTTCGGCTCTCGGCGGTTTCGACTGGGGCATCATGTCGACCACGAAGCACCCGGACGAAGCGTTCCGAGCGCTCGAATATTTTGCCAGCCAGGACAACCGGATTTTTGCGGAATTCGGCTCAATTCCAGCACGCAGCGATATCGAACTGCCGGTGACCGGAGTCGAGAAGAAGGACGCGGCGCTGAAAGTGTTCCTCGAGCAGCTTCAGTATGCCCAGCCGCGTGGTCCGCATCCGGAATGGCAGAAGATCTCCAAGGCCATCTATGACGCCATGCAGCAGGCGCTGACCGGCCAGATGTCGTCCAAGGATGCGCTGGCGCAGGCCCAGACCACCATCAACGGCATTCTCGGGAAGTAGGGCTCTTCACCTCTCCCTTGGGGGAGAGGTCGGATTACGAAGCGTCACCGAATTCGCGTTGGCGAATTCGGTTGGGGTGAGGGGCCTTGAGCCAAGCTTTTGCCGGAAGGCCTCCTCACCCGGCGCTACGCGTCGACCTCTCCCCCGGAGGGAGAGGTGGCGCGAGCCGCGAGTTCAATGAGCGCCGCCTTGTCTGGAGGTCTTATGCGACGATTTTTGGCTTCCCTGCGCGATGGCGTGGGCTTCGATATTCTGCTGGTGGGCGCGGCGATGGTGTTTCTCATCGCCATGGCTGGCCTGCCCCTGATCTACAACGTGCTGATGAGCTTTCAGCAGGTAGACATGTTCACGCTGGGCTCTCTGATCAGGCCGTGGGCGGGGTTCCAGAACTATATCGATGTGGTGCGCGAGCCGGCGTTCTGGCTGGTGACGAAAAACACTTTCATCTTCGTCTTCTTCTCGATGGGCGGCCAGTTCATCATTGGCTTTGCCCTGGCGCTGTTCTTTGCGCAGAATTTTCCGGGCGCCTCGACCATTCGCGGGCTTTTCCTCGTCTCCTGGGTGATGCCGGGCCTTGTGGTCGGTGCGATCTGGAGCTGGATCCTGGCTGGTGATTTCGGCGTGCTCAACACGATCCTCAAGGGGCTCGGGATCATCCAGTCGAACGTGTTCTGGAAGTCCGATCCGGCCTTTTCGATCTGGGCCGTGGTCATTGCCAATATCTGGCTGGGCCTTGCCTTCAACATGCTGCTGCTCTCGGTCGGGCTTGCCGCCATTCCGCGCGATCTCTACGAGGCCGCCGAGCTCGATGGCGCCAATGCCTTCCAGCGCTTCTGGACGATTACGCTGCCGATGATGCGCTCGACGATTGGCGCCGTGCTGTCGCTCGGGCTGATCGGTACCTTGCAGCAGTTCGACCTTTTCCCCGCAATCACCGAGGGCGGCCCGGCCAATACCTCGACGGTTGCCCAATACTGGTCCTGGCAGATGAGTTTCCAGCTCTATGATTTCGCCAAGGGCGCCACGATTTCGGTGATGATGCTGGTGCTCGTGCTGATCGCCTCGATCATCTATGTGCGCTCGACCCGCCACGAGGTGCGCGGATGACCCGGCCCTATGTCCCATGGCTGCTCGTCGTCGTCGCCCTGGCGCTGGCCGCTGTCTATCTCTTCCCGCTCTACTGGATGTATGTCACGAGCTTCAAGTCGGGCTCGGAAATCTTCGCCAATCCGCCCACGTTCTGGCCGCGCGAGATCGACCTGTCGATCTATCCCAATGTGTGGACGCGGCGGACCATGCACGTGTTCCTCTGGAACTCGACGCTGATCGCGGCGGGGGTTACGGCCATAACCGTGATTTTCGGCACCGGCTGCGCCTATGTGTTGGCGCGGTATCGGAATGTCTGGGTCGATATCGGGCTCTTCTCAGTGCTGATGCTGCAGGTGTTGCCGGCTTCGGTGATGGTGACGCCGCTATTCGTCGCCTTCAATCAGTTCGGCCTGCTCAACTATCCGCGGACGGCGGTGGTGCTGGCGGCGGCGGCGAAGGCCATGCCTTTCTTTGTGGTTCTGGTGCGCGCAACCTTCATGACCGTGCCTCGCGAACTCGAAGAGGCGGCGCTGGTGGACGGCAATTCGCGCGTCGGTGCGTTCTTCTCCATCGTGCTGCCGCTGGCGCGGAACGGCATTCTGGTCTGCGCTATCCTCACCTTCATGAGTTCGTTCGGCGAATACATCTACTCCAAGTCCATCATCCAGAGCCCGGCCTTGCAGCCGGCTAGCGTTGGCCTCTCGGGCTTCCTCGGACCAAATTCGACCGACTGGAACGCCATCATGGCCTATTCGGCGATCTATGTGACGCCGATCCTTGCCGTCTTCGTCCTGCTGCAGCGCCGCATCGTCTCCGGCCTCACCTCGGGAGCACTCAAATGACTGCCCAGATCGAACTCAAAAATATCGACAAGCACTATGGCGCTTTCCACGCGCTGAAAAATGTCAGCCTTTCGATCGAGAAGGGGAGCTTTGTGGCGCTGGTGGGGCCTTCGGGCTGCGGCAAGTCCACGCTGCTGCGCTCGATTGCCGGGCTGGAAACCATTACCTCCGGCGATCTTCATATTGCCGGCAAGGAAATGACCGGCGTGCCGCCGCGGCACCGGGACATCGCGATGGTGTTTCAGTCCTATGCGCTCTATCCGCATATGACGGTTGAAGAGAACCTGACCTATTCGCTGCGCCTGCATGGCGTGGGGAAGACGGAGGCTAAGGCCAAGGCCGCCGAAGTCGCTGCGACGACGGGGCTTTCGGCGCTGTTGTCCCGCTATCCACGGCAGCTTTCGGGCGGGCAGCGGCAGCGCGTGGCCATGGGCCGGGCGATCATCCGCAATCCCAAGGCGTTTTTGTTCGATGAGCCGCTATCCAATCTCGACGCGGCGCTGCGCGTGCAGATGCGCAAGGAAATTCGCGCGCTGCATGACCGGCTGGGGGCAACCTCGGTCTATGTGACCCACGATCAGATCGAAGCGATGACCATGGCCGACTGGGTGGTGGTTATGCGCGACGGGATCATCGAGCAACAGGGGCGGCCGCTTGATCTCTACGACCATCCGGTCAATCGGTTCGTTGCCGGGTTCATCGGTTCGCCGGCGATGAATTTCGTCGACGGTGTCATTGCCGAAGATGGCCGCGGCGTTGTCGTGGGAGCGGGGGATCGTATTCCGCTGGCGCGGCAGGCTGAGCCCGGGCGCAAGGTGGTCGCGGGCGTAAGGCCCGAAAATTTGCGCGTGGCGGAGGGGGCGGGGAGCTTCCACTTCGAGGTGGGCAATGTCGAGTCGACGGGGTCGGCGACCTATCTGACGTCCAAGGACGGTGCGCTGCAGCTGGTGCAGACGGAGCGGCTGGGCTTCTCGGTGGGGGACCGGGTGGGTCTCGATATCGATCCGGCGCTGGTGCACCTGTTTGATCCGCAGAGCGGGGCAAGGATTTAGCTTCAATCTATTCAACTCCCACCGCGTGTCATCCCGGCCTTCGCCAGGGTGACAATCGGGGAGGGAGAGAACTCCAAACTCCAACCAATTCTTTGCTCTAAAAGCGAAAAGGTTTTCTCATGTCTCGTTACGCTCCCGTTCCCTTTCCCGATGTGCGTCTGGAAGGAAAATTCTGGCATGAACGGCTGGAAACCGTGCTCGATCGGACCGTGCCCAGCCAGCACAAGAAGCTGGGTGAATATGGCATTCTCGACTCGCTGAAACTGCCCAATCCGCAGCCGCCGCTGCGCTTCCCGCGGCACAGCAACGGTTTTACCGTGCAGGTGTTTTGGGACAGCGATGTCGGCAAGTGGATCGAGGCGGCGAGCTATGCGCTGGCGCATCGGCGCGATGCCGATATCGAGGCCAAGATCGAAGCGGCGGTGGACGACCTCGAAAAAGCACAAGCGCCGGATGGGTATCTGAATTGCTGGTATCTCGGCCATGAGCCGGAGAACCGCTGGACCAATCTCCGCGACAACCACGAGATGTATAATGCCGGGCATCTGCTTGAGGGCGCGGTGGCTTATTTTCAGGTAACCGGACGGCGACGTTTTCTCGATGTGATGGAGCGCTATCTCGACCACATCTATTCGACCTTCGGCACCGAGCCGGGCAAGAAGCGCGGCTATGACGGGCACGAGGAAATCGAGCTGGCGCTGATGAAGCTCTACTACCTGACCGGGGAAAAGAAGCATCTCGACTTTGCCGCCTATCTCATCAACGAGCGGGGACAGCAGCCGCCGCATTATTTCGACGTGGAGCGGGAAGCGCGCGAGGGGGCGGAGGCCAGGCAGCGCTATGTCTTTGCCAATTACGAATATTCGCAGAGCCACAAGCCGGTGCGCGAGCAGGACAAGGTCGTGGGCCATGCAGTGCGGGCCATGTATCTCTACACCGCCATGGCGGACCTGGCGGCGGAGCTGAACGATCCGGCGCTGAAGCGGGCATGCGAGGTGCTCTGGGACGACGTGATGGAAACCAAGATGTATGTGACGGCGGGTCTTGGCCCCTCGGCGCATAATGAGGGTTTTACGCACGATTTCGACCTGCCGAACCAGACGGCTTATGCCGAGACCTGCGCCTCCGTTGCACTGATCTTCTGGGCGCAGCGCATGCTGCATCTCGATCTCGATGGGAAATATGCCGACATTCTCGAACTCGCCATGTTCAATGGCGCGCTTTCGGGGCTGAGCCGCGACGGCGAGCACTACTTCTATGCCAATCCGCTGGAAAGTGATGGCACGCCGACGCGGTGGGATTGGCACACGTGCCCGTGCTGCACCATGAATGTGTCGAGGCTGGTGGCCTCGGTGGGTGGATACTTTATCTCGACGTCGGACGATGGGGTGGCGTTCCATCTCTATGGGGGGATTGGCTCGACGGTCGAGATCGGCGGGCATAAGGTCGCGCTCAAGGAGTTGTCGAATTATCCTTGGTCGGGTGACATCAGGATTTCGGTCGATCCGGAGACGCCGGCTGCGTTTGACGTAAAACTGCGCATTCCCGGCTGGTGCCATGGGGCGACCGTTTCGGTGAACGGGCAAAAGGTCGAGGCAAAGGCCGTGAACGGCTATGTCACGATCAACCGTAGCTGGGCGAAGGGCGACACCATTGCGCTTGATCTGCCGATGCCGGCGGAGCGGCTCTATTCGCATCCGGGGGTGATCATGAATGCCGGGCGCGTGGCGCTGAAGCGCGGGCCGCTGGTTTATTGCATCGAGGAAGTCGACAATCCCGGTGGGCGTGTGCAGCGATTGAAGATCAAGCGCGATGCGGCGCTGGAGGCGAAGACTGAGGCGGGGCTGTTCGATGGCGTGGTGACGCTCAAGGCAGCGGCTACGGCGATCGACGAGGGGGAATGGTCGGGGCTTTACCGGACGAAACCGCCGGCTGAGCGCGAGGCGAATTTGACGGCTATTCCGTACTATCTCTGGGCCAATCGCGGGCAGGGGAGCATGGTGGTCTGGATTCCGGAGGTGGTTTGAGACCTTCCCACCGACTGTCATCCCGGCGAAGGCCGGGATCCATCCTGAGATCTCAAGATGGGCCCCGGCCTTCGCCGAGGTGACAATTGAGAGTTGGGCGGCTTGGGTGACTAGGCCGTCTTAGCTCCGATAGTGCACGACCATCAGTGCCCGCGCAGGCGCGGTGGAGTCGTTGACGATTTCGTGGGGCAGGTCGGCGCGGTAGCGGGCGGTTTCGCCCTTGGCCAATTTCTGGCTACTGCCGCCGCTGATGACTGTTAGGCCATCGGTCCAGGCGGTCAGATGCTCGGTGGTGCCGGCCGAATGCGGCGAGCTTGCGAGGCTCTTTCCCGGCGCGATTTCGACTTCATACCACTCCACCTGGCTCGCCAGGTTCGGCGGGCTCAGGATGCGCAGGGTCCAGTCGCCTTTGGGCGAGCGGATTTCCGGGGTGTGGGCGAGGCTCACGACCTCGATGGTTTCGGCCTGCTTTTGGCTGATGCCGCCGCCGACCAGTTCCGAGAGATCGAGTTGCAGAGCCTGGGTAAGGCCCCAGAGAACGGCGAAGGTCGGGTTGGCCTCGCCGCGTTCGATTTGCGACAGCATGGATTTTGAAACTCCCGAGCGGGCTGCCAGTTGTTCCAGCGTCAGGTGGCGGGCCTTGCGCTCGGCCTGAATGATGGGACCCAGTTGGGGCGCGGACTCGGTGCTCATACGAATTCCATTGTGGCGGAATAGAAAATCCAATATAGCGGAAATTCCATTATAGCGGAGGATGCGACGGTGGATAGCGGATTTCTGAATCATGTGACCTCGGTTCTGGCCGAGATCGAGGCGGCGGGGCTGCGCAAGGTGGAACGGGAGATTTCCGGGCCACAGGGCGGGCGGATTGCCGTCGGCGGGCGCGAGATGCTGAACCTCTGCGCCAACAACTATCTTGGGTTGGCAAACCATCCTGACATTCGTCGCGCGGCGGCTGAGGCGCTGGATAGCCATGGGTTCGGCATGGCCTCGGTGCGGTTCATCTGCGGCACACAGGATCTGCATCGGGAGCTGGAGCGGCGGATTGCTAGATATCTCGGCAAGGACGACGCTATTCTGTTTGCGGCGTGTTTCGATGCCAATGGCGCGCTGTTCGAGACGCTGCTGGGGCCGGACGACGCTGTGATCTCCGACTCGCTCAATCATGCGTCGATCATCGATGGCGTGCGGCTGAGCAAGGCGAAGCGCTATCGCTACGACACGTCGGACATGGACGCGCTGGAAACGCAGCTCAAGCAGGCGAAAGCGGATGGCTGCCGGTTCAAGCTCATCATCACCGATGGCGTGTTTTCCATGGATGGGCATGTCGCCAAGCTTAGGGAAATCTGTGCGCTGGCCGAGCGTTTTGGCGCGCTGGTGGCGGTGGATGATTGCCATGCCACGGGGCATCTCGGCGAAAAGGGCAGGGGTACGCCGGCGCTGACGGGCGCCGGAAACGGTGTCGATATTGTTACGGGTACGCTGGGCAAGACGCTCGGCGGCTCGATGGGCGGGTTCATCGCGGCGGCCCAGCCGATCATCGATCTGCTGCGGCAGCGCGCGCGGCCCTATCTCTTTTCCAACAGCTTGGCTCCGGCCGTGGCGGCGGGTTCGCTGAAGTCGATCGACATTGCCGAGGATGCTGATGATCTGCGCGCGAAACTGGCCGGGCATGCGGCAAAATTCCGCAAGGGGCTCAGCGAGGCAGGGTTCTCGCTGATCGATGGGCAGACTCCGATCATTCCGGTGATGCTGGGTGATGCAGTGCTGGCGCAGCGCATGGCCAAGGAACTGGATGCGCGTGGCGTCTATGTCGCTGGCTTCTTCTATCCGGTGGTGCCGCAGGGCAAGGCGCGCATTCGCACGCAGATGTCTGCCGCGCTGACCGATGACGATGTGGATTTTGCAATTACGGCATTCAGCGATGCTGGCCGCGCGCTGGGAGTGATCTGATGAAGGCGCTGGTCAAGGCAAAGCCGGAACGCGGCATCTGGATGGAAGATCGTCCGGTGCCGGAGATCGGGCCCGATGACGTGCTGATCAAGGTCAAGAAAACAGGCATCTGCGGCACGGACGTGCATATCTACAATTGGGACGAGTGGGCGAGCCGCACCGTGCCGGTGTCGATGATAACCGGGCATGAATATGCCGGGGAGATCGTTGCGGTCGGTGACAATGTGCGCGGGCTCAAGATCGGGCAGCGTGTTTCCGGCGAAGGCCATGTGGTTGGCGGCAATAGCCGTGCGGCGCGGGGCGGAAAGTATCATCTCGATCCCGATACCAAGGGGATTGGGGTCAATCTGCCGGGGGCGTTTGCCGAGTTTGTGCGGATACCGGCATTCAACGTCGTACCGTTGCCGGACAGTGTTGATGATGAGATCGGGGCCATTCTCGATCCTCTGGGCAATGCAGTGCATACGGCGCTGTCGTTCGACATTGTCGGTGAGGATGTGCTTATCACCGGCGCGGGGCCCATCGGGATCATGGCCGGGGCGGTGGCCCGGCATGTCGGGGCGCGGCATGTGGTGATTACCGATATCAGTCCGCAGCGGCTGGAACTGGCGGCGAAGGTCGCTGACGTGGTGCCGGTCAATGTGGCGCAGGAAGACCTACGGGAAGTCATGAACCGGCTGGGCATGCGCGAGGGCTTTGACGTCGGGCTCGAAATGAGCGGGGCGCCGGCGGCGCTCGATCAGATGATCGACCATATGGTGATGGGCGGGAAGATTGCGCTGCTCGGTATTCCGGCGCGGCCGTTCCCGTTTGACCTGGGCAAGATCGTCTTCCGCATGATCACGCTCAAGGGGATTTATGGGCGCGAAATGTTCGAGACCTGGCACAAGATGCTGGCCATGCTCGAAAGCGGGCTGGATGTGCGCGGTGTGATCACCGGGCGTCGTCCGGCGGGCGACTATGCGGCGGCGTTTGAAGAGGCGGCGTCGGGGACCGGCGGGAAGATCGTGCTCGATTGGGAGCAGATCGGCTTGTAGTCGATAGATTGGGCGCGGGGCTCATGGAGCCCCGCCGTTCGAGCCGCAGCGGGGTATGCTTAGACCGGCATTTATCGGTTATTCACCAAATCAGCCCAGACTCAATATTGCGCTGGGTACTGCGTATGCGCTCCAATATTGAATGATAGGTGCGCCGGTGAACTTTCCGCTTTTCATGAGCATCGTATCTGCAACTACTCTCGCCGTCCTCCTCGGTGTGCCCCTGGGTAGAGTATACATACGGCGTCGCCGTCGCTGGTAGGGCACGTCACTTTCCATAGATCGATCCTGGCCACGTGCTGCCAAACTGCGGTGCGAGCACTGCGACAGTCCTCGCACCGCACCAAAATCCGCTCCAAACCCAAAAATCCCCCTTGCGCGGAACCGTACCGTACGGTACGCCTGCGGACGGAAATTGCCGAAAACGTTCGGCTATGGCTGTGCGGGGAACGACCAGTGCCTTTGCCCATCAAGATCAGTGAAGAGACCTTCACGCCTCGCCAGCAGGCGGTGCTGACGGCTGCGCTCGATCTCTTGGTCGAGAATGGCGACGGTTTGACCATGACGGCCGTGGCGCGGCGCGCTTCGTGCTCCAAGGAAACGCTCTACAAGTGGTTCGGCGATCGCGATGGGTTGCTTACTGCTACGGTTCAGTGGCAGGCGGCCAAGGTACGCATGCCGCATGTTGATCGCAGCCATCTCAGCGCGAAAGTGCTGCGCGAAAGCCTAGAGCAGTTTGCGCGTGACCTGCTGACCACCATCATTGGCGAAGTCTCGATCACGCTCAACCGCACCGCCATCACCCACGCCGCCCAGGAAAAGGACAGCCTTGGGAACATCGTGCTCGAAAATGGGCCAATGGCGATCCGGCGGCGGCTGAAGCCAATTCTGGAAGCGGCGCGCGATGCGCGGCTCTTGCGCTTCAATTCGAGCGAAGACGCGTATCGTATCTTTTTCGGCCTTGTTGTCCGCGATGTGCAGATCCGTCTGCTGCTCGGCGACAAGAGCCTGACCCAATCCAATGTCGAAGCCAATATCGAAGCCGATGTTAAGGCAGCGACGGATCAATTCCTGGCCCTCCATGGGGCCAAGGCCAATACCTGAAATTCGCTACTGAGGGGAGATTCCCATGCGCGTCTATTACGATCGTGATGCCGATATCAACATCATCAAGTCCCGCAAGGTTGCCATCATCGGCTACGGCTCGCAGGGCCACGCGCATGTGCTGAATCTGCGCGATTCCGGCGTGACCAATGTCGCCGTTGGTCTGCGTCCGGGCTCGCCGTCGGCCAAGAAGGCCGAGAGCGAAGGCCTGAAGGTCATGAGCGTTGCCGAGGCTTCCGCTTGGGCCGACGTCATCATGCTGCTGACGCCCGACGAACTGCAGGCCGATATCTACAAGAAGGACATCGAGCCGAACATTCGTGACGGTGCTGCCCTGGCATTTGCCCACGGCCTCAACGTCCACTTCAACCTGATCGAACCCAAGTCCACCGTCGACGTGATCATGATCGCGCCGAAGGGCCCGGGCCACACCGTTCGCGGCGAATACCAGAAGGGTGGCGGCGTGCCGTGCCTGATCGCCGTGCACCACGACGCTTCGGGCAATGCCCATGACATCGCTCTCGCTTACGCTTCGGGCGTTGGCGGCGGCCGTTCGGGCGTCATCGAAACCAATTTCCGCGAAGAGTGCGAAACCGATCTCTTCGGCGAACAGGCAGTTCTCTGCGGCGGCCTCGTCGAACTGATCCGTGCCGGCTTCGAAACGCTGGTGGAAGCCGGCTACGCTCCGGAAATGGCCTACTTCGAGTGCTTGCACGAAGTGAAGCTGATCGTCGACCTGATCTACCAGGGCGGCATCGCCAACATGAACTACTCGATCTCGAACACGGCCGAGTGGGGTGAATATGTCACCGGTCCGCGCATCATTACCTCGGAAACCAAGGCCGAGATGAAGCGCGTTCTGCACGACATCCAGTCGGGCAAGTTCACCTCCGAGTGGATGCAGGAAATCAAGTCGGGCGGCGCCCGCTTCAAGGCAACCCGTCGTCTCGCTGACGAGCACCCGATCGAAGAAGTCGGTGGCAAGCTGCGCGACATGATGCCCTGGATCAAGGCTGGCGCGCTGGTCGACAAGGCAAAGAACTAATCGCCGTAGTCGCGATTTTAGAGACGGGGGCTTCGGCCCCCGTTTTGTTTTGCGGCGTCGTTATTCTTCCTCGCCCCATCGCCGCGGCGCACCGCCTTTGGCGATGTACCGGTCGAGGATAGGTAGAGCTTCCTTGAAGAATTCCGTTGGATGGCGGGGAACGACTCGCGCTCCTGTAGTCCACAGCATACTGACAAGCTTTTGGTCTGGATATTGTCCGCTGGCTAAATCGGCAATAGCGATGCGCAGTTCGGACAGAATTGATGGCCGGTCATGTTCTCGAGGCATATTGTCTAGTGCCGTCAGGATGATCTCCTTGTTACTTGAATTGTAACCTGGCGTTAGATCTACGAGGCCACGAGCAAATTTCAAAAATGTCGCGGAAAATACCGGTGTAGACATATCAAAACTCCAAGAATCCAGAATGCTTGCGGGCTGTTTCGTCGGGAATATCGTTCATCGGATAGGCTGTGACGACACGATAACCTTTTCCTCCTTGGCGGGGGTCATGCGTGGTGTAGACCTCTACCCAATACGTTTCTCTAATAATGGGTATAGCGGTTGGCGTGGATTGATATGCTTCGTAACCCGTATTGAAACCAAATCGATGCAATATCGGTAGATTTCTTTCCCCATTGATTGCGCGTTGGACAATCTCCGGATTCGCTCTGAGCGCTGCTGAAACCAGATTGTTTGCCTCTCCAAGTGTATGGAACGATCCTTCCGCTGGGTGGTGCTGATTATCTGGATTCATATTCCACGCAATTACATAGGCTTTCAGATAGCCCGCGCTTTTGCCAACATGTTTGCTGAATCCATGCCCACCCTTTCGGTCTTCTGCTGACAAATCAACATAGTAGAGCCCCGGATTGTCGAATGCGGAGACTGCGACGTGGATGCGATCCGGCGTATCCGACCCGGTGGTGCTGTCAATCCAGCGTCCGCCGATGGCTGTTGAGCCATCATAAGCTCCAGCGGGAGCGCGTGGTTGGGCCGGGTCATATCCGTACTTGCGCATTGTCCGCTCAAGTCGGGCAAATTTGACCGTTACCCGTAGTGCCGAGAGCTGCCAAGCTATAGCCAGATGAGTCGAGATGAGATTGAGCGTTGTCCCGCTTCTTTAAAAAATCTGGACAATTCTACTGTTGTCTTGGACCCCGGGGATAAGTCCGGTGCGAGGCCAGCGAATTTGGCAGATGTGGTCTCGACAGAATAAGACTGCATCGCCTCTATCTCGACAGAGAAATGCGCGATGCAGGCTGCGTTTTCCTTCGTATTGGACAGACTTTCATGAGCATCAGCGTTCTTCCCATTGCCGGCGTCGATATCCGTTTCGTGCCGGGAGCCTGGCCGATGCCGGATGACTTGCGCGCGTCGGTGCCGGGGCGGTGGGCGGCGATGCTGGAGGCTAATCCGCATCTATGGGATGGGCGCATTCTCGGCGTGTCGCCGCCGGTCGTTGGCGATGATGGCATTTTGCGCGCGGAGGCGCGCGAGGATGCGTTTTCGGCTTTTCTGACGTGGCGCGAGGCTGGGTTTCCGGAGATGGGGATTCGCAATCTCTTCGGTTCGGCGCTGGTGATTTCGGCCGACGGCTTTCTTGTTCTCGGTGTGATGGGCGATGACACTGCCAATGCCGGGCGAATCTATCCGCCGGGCGGGTCGCTGGAGCCGCGGGATGTGCTGGAAGATGGACGGGTGGATGTCGCTCGATCGACGGAGATCGAGCTGACGGAAGAGACTGGGCTTGATGCGGCCGATGCCCGGTTGGGTAATCTCGTTGCCGTGCTTGATGGGCCGCGCGTTTCGATCGGGCGGGCTTTTCATTTCGACGCTTCGGCGGATGAACTCTTGGCCGAGATTCGCGCAAATCTTGATGGTCAGGACCATCGGGAACTGGCCGATGTCGTCGCAATCAAGCGGGCTTCGGATATGGCGGGCAGGGGGCAGGTGATGGCCTATACGGCGGAGCTGCTAGATGTTTGGCAGGACGGCAAGATTTCGCTTTAGCACAGCCTCGCCGATGCAGTAGAACCAAGCTCGCCTGATGGAGGACAGCATGGCTTTGCCGGATTTTCCCGTTGAGGGTGGGTGTCAGTGCGGGCGTGCGCGCTACCGCCTCAATGCCTCGCCGCTTTCGGTCTATAATTGCCATTGCAAGGACTGCCAGCGCTTTTCGGGCGCCGGCTGGTCGATGTCGATGATCGTCAAGAACGACGACTTCGAACTGCTGCAGGGCGAGATCGACCGCTATGATCGCAAGGCAGACAGCGGCAATGTTGTTCGCATGAACTTTTGCGCCCATTGCCATGGCTGGCTCTGGAACGACCCGCCGGCCGGGACCATCAAGGTGGTGCGGGCCGGTACGCTGGACGATATCGACTGGGCCGCGCCAGTGGGAAATATCTGGACCGACAGCAAGGCCGCCTGGGCCCATATTGACCCGGCACAGGTCAATTTTCCAAAGGGCGCTGCTGACCGTACGCCGCTTTTCGACGCCTGGACCCGTGCGCATCAGGATTGAGTGACATGACCACCGAAAACGATATTTCCCTGGTGAAGCGCCAGGAACTGGAACTGGTTTTGCCGGCGCTCGATGAAGCAGTGGCTTTCGCGATCGGCTCGGCCATTCGTACCCGTGCTGTCGAGGAAGGCCTTTCCCTCGTGGTCGATATCCGCACCTGGGATCGGCAACTGTTCTTTTCGGCGACGCCGGGCACGAGTGCCGATAATGCCGAATGGGTGCGGCGCAAGATCAATTCCGTGCGCCGTTTTCAGCGCGCCAGCTATCGGCTGGTGCTGGAGCGCGGCGAGGTGCCGTTCTCGCCGCAATCGGGTGCCGATGTGGCGGACTTTGTCATCGCGGGCGGCGGCTTTCCGCTGCGTGTGCCGGGGGCAGGCATTATCGGGTCGCTGACCATTTCGGGCTTGCCGGGCCGCAAGGATCATGGCGTGGCCGTCGATGCGCTCTGCGACCACCTCGGACGCGACCGCGCAGACTTCGCACTGCCCGAGGCCTGAAACATGAAGCTCGATTATCTGCTGCTCGATGTGTTCACGCGCGAGCGCCTGCAAGGCAACCAGCTCGCCGTGGTGCTCAAGGCCGATGGCCTTCTCGACAACGAGATGCAAGCCATTGCTCGTGAGTTCAACCTCAGCGAGACGGTGTTTCTGACCAAGCCGCAGAGCGAGCGCAATACTGCCGGCGTGCGCATTTTTACCCCGCATCAGGAACTGCCCTTTGCCGGCCATCCGACCGTTGGGGCGGCCGTCGTGCTCGGGCTGCAGAATGATCGCAGCGCCGTGCGCATGGAAGAAAAGATCGGTCTTGTGACCGCGCTTTTCGAAAGGGCCGACAAGCGTTCGGGCGAGGCGCGCTTTGCGCTGCCGCGCTTGCCGACCAAGGTTGCCGACCTGACCGACAAGCTGGGTATCGCCCAGGCGCTCGGCATCGAGGTCGAGGAGATTGGCTGCGATGTGTTCTCGCCCGCGGTCTATACGGCCGGGGTGACGTTTCACCTGATTCCGGTTCGCGATGCCGGTGTTTTGAAGCGCGCGAAGCCGAACATGGCGATGTTCGCAGACATCTTCTTCCACGATCACAACTCGGCCTATGTGTTCACACTGACGCCGGAAGAGTCGGAGAACGATATTGCCGCGCGCATGTTCGGCATGGGTGTGGGCGAAGATCCCGGCACGGGCTCGGCCGCTGCGGCGCTGATCGGGCTGCTTTCGGACAAGGCTGATTTTGGCACCGGGCAAGCCGATTACTCGCTGCGCCAGGGCAAGGAAATGGGGCGGCTGTGCCGAATCTCTCTGCAATTGCGCCGGGAGAACGAGGTGCTGACGCATGGGGCTATTGGCGGGCATGCCGTGATCGTCGGCGAAGGCGTGCTCGACCTGGGGTAGCTGCCCGTCGCCGCTATCACTTCGTTGACCAATGCACCGTGGATCTCGATAAAATCATATCAATCCCGCGTTGTAGACTTGCATGACAGTGCGAATTCGATCATGCTGCTGTCAAATTAGAGAGTTTTCTCCATGCAGCGCCGCCGCGCCAAAGCCATTGCAATCGCACAGACTCAGGAGCGCAATCGCGCCTTGATGATTGCTGCTGGCTTGCTGCTGCTTCCGGCCGCGCTTCTTCTCCTTCTTATCAGCCCCTGATCACCGGCAGCTCGAATTAGCGAGCGGGTCGTCAGGGGATATCGCCATAAACCGAACATCGAAACATGTCCGGTCCAGCGAGCCATTGCCTCGGGGCCGATAGGAAAGTGCCTGAAATGACCTCTACTGCTTCCAACAGCAACAAAGAACGCGTCTTCATCTTCGACACCACGCTGCGCGATGGCGAGCAATCGCCCGGCGCGACCATGACGCTGGAAGAAAAGCTGCAGGTTGCCGACGCGCTCGACGAAATGGGCGTCGATATCATCGAAGCCGGTTTCCCGATTGCTTCCAATGGTGACTTCGAGGCCGTCGTTGCCGTCGCCAAGCAGGTGAAGAACGCGACTGTCGCCGGTCTGGCTCGCGCCATCACCGCCGATATCGACCGGGCAGGCGAGGCCGTGCGCCACGCCAAGAAGGGCCGCATCCATACCTTCGTTTCGACCTCGCCGATCCATCTGGCTCACCAGATGAAGAAGACCGAGGACGAGGTAATCGAGATCATCGCCCGGACCGTGGCGCAGGCGCGCAATCTGGTGGACGATGTCGAATGGTCGGCCATGGACGCGACCCGCACGCCGCTCGAATTTTTGAAGCGCTGCGTCGATACCGCCATCAAGGCCGGTGCGACGACGATCAACCTGCCCGATACGGTCGGTTATGCGGTGCCGGAAGAGCATTTCCAGATGTTCAAGACCATCATCGAAAGCGTACCGAATGCCGACAAGGCGATCTTCTCGGTGCACTGCCACGATGACCTGGGCATGGCTGTCGCCAATTCGCTGGCCGGTGTGGCTGGCGGCGCGCGGCAGATCGAATGCACGATAAATGGCCTGGGTGAACGCGCGGGCAATGCGGCGCTGGAAGAAGTGGTGATGGCGTTGCGCACCCGCGGCGACGCGATGCCGTTCTTCACCGAAATCGAGACGACCCAGCTCTCGCGCGCCAGCCGTATCGTGTCGGCGGCCTCAAATTTCCCGGTGCAGTACAACAAGGCCATCGTGGGCAAGAATGCCTTCGCGCATGAAAGCGGCATCCATCAGGACGGCATGCTGAAGAATGCCGAGACCTATGAAATCATGACCCCGGCCAGCGTCGGCATCAAGGAAACGACCTTGGTGATGGGCAAGCATTCGGGCCGCGCCGCCTTCAAGGACAAGCTCAAGGAACTGGGCTACGAGCTGGGCGATAACGCTTTCCAGGAAGCGTTCCAGCGCTTCAAGGACCTGGCTGACCGCAAGAAGCATGTCTACGACGCCGACATTATCGCGCTGGTGGACGACGAAGTCGGCTCGGTTGGCGACCGTATCAAGCTGGTGGACATGGAAGTCGTTTCGAAGACCGGTGGCGTGCACAAGTGTAACCTGGTGGTGACCATTGATGGCGTCGAGACCAATGTTTCCTATGAGGGGACGGGCTCGGTCGATGCGATCTTCAATGCCATCAAGGAAGCCTCGGGGCAGGATCCGCATCTGGTGCTCTATGCCGTTGACGGCGTGACGGGCGGCACCGATGCGCAGGCTTCGGCCCATGTGCGTCTCGAAATGAATGGCCGGATCGCCTCGGGCAATGCGGCGGAGCCCGATACGCTGGTGGCTTCGGCCCGCGCCTATCTCAACGCGCTCAACCGTGTGATGATCGAACGTGGCGCCTCGGCGCAGGGCGCACTGGCCGGCTAAACTCGCCGTCCTGATTGCAAGCTCGATACCGTCCGGTGCTTCCGGGCGGCACGGCTGAGAGGAAGGGCGTGCGATGGGCTATGAGCTAGTTAGAGTTGTCGATCCGGCGGATTGGGCTGATTTTCACGCCATTCGCCGGGTCGAGCTGTTCGAAGCGCGGGGACGCTTCGGAATCTACAACGACAACCACCCGCACGACTACGCCAACTTTGCTCATCCGTTTCTGCTGAAATGGAACGGGCAGGCGCTGGGTACGGTGCGGCTTGATTTGTTCGGAGGCGGTCGGGCTGCGGTCCGGCTTGTGGCGATCACGGCTTCGGAGCAAAAGCGCGGGCACGGGCGCGTCATGGAAGCGCTGGTGACCGAGGAGGCGCGGGCGCTTGGTGTTCACACCCTGCTCGTCAACGCCGTCGAAACCGCGTTGGGTTTTTACGAAAAGACGGGTTGGGAACCGTTCGACTGGGACCCCAATGAGCTCGTGGACAGTCCACTGCCTTGCATCCAGATGAGGAAGCTGCTCTAGCCTGTTCCAACCAGCGCGAGAGAGCGGGATGTGGAGCAAAGCGGAATATCGAGGCGCGGTCCTTGCCCTTGGTGGCGTGCTCGCCGTCATTCTCGTCATCACATCGGTTACGCCGGGCCTGCCCGGTGAACTTTTGCTGCAGACCCTGCGGTTTCATCTCGTGGCGCTGGGGCTGGTGCTGGCCTTTTTCATGGTGCTGTTCGGAGCCAAGTGGCGGGCGCTGCTCTTCATGGGTGTGCTCGCGATCGCCTTTGCCCACGGTGCCTACTATGTCTGGGAATTTCAGGCGCGGCGGGATGAGCCGGTCGGCGCGCTACGGGCCGAGATGACCTTTCTCAACTACAATGTGTTGAGCGGCAACCGCACCGCCAGCCAGGCGGCCGATTTCATCGTTGCGGCGGCGCCGGATGTGGCGCTGATCATGGAAACGCCGGGCGTCGTCGAATATATCCCGCAGATCGAAGCAGCCTTGCCCTATCGGTTGGGATGCGATCGGGTGGCGACCTGCGATATCTCGCTGTTTTCGCGCCATCCTATCACGAACGGTAAGGTACTGGAGATTCCGCCCTTCCGGCGTTCGCGACTGGTGGTGGCGCCGATGACGATCGCGGGTGTGGGCCTGACCGTGGTCGGTATTCACCTCTCAAAACCCTATTTCGACGAGGCTTCGCTGCAGGAGCTGGGCTATCTGCGCTACACGCTGGCGCAGATCGAGGGACCGGTGGTGCTGTCGGGCGATTTCAACGCGGCCCTGTGGACCGCGCCGCTCGCCTGGCTGGGGCGGGCGCAAAACCTTGTGCCAGGGCCGACTTATCCGGCGACCTGGCCGGTGGAACTGGGGCCGGTGGGCGTGCCCATCGACAATATCTTTACGCGCGGCGACGCCCGTATTCTCGATGTGTCAGCGGGTGCCGACAGCCATGGGTCCAACCATCGCTATCTCCTGGCGCGGATCGGGTTTTACGCCGCTCCCTGAGCGGCTTTGATGGCCTTGGGCAGGGATTCGGCGAGGAGGGCCATGTCGGCCTCCGGGCCGACGCTGATGCGGATATGCCTGTCGAGCCCCGGCGTGCCGGGCTTGCGGATGAAGACGCCGAGCAAAGCGAGTTGTTCGAGAATTTTCGTGGCATAGGCGCCGTCGCGGCCGCAATCGACCGCGACGAAATTGGTGGCCGAGGATAGGGCAGTGAGGCCATTGTCCCGCGCTATGCCGGCAATACGCTCCCGGGCGGCGGCGATATTGGCCTTTGCCTCGCGCAGATAGTCCTGATCGGCCAGCGCGGCCATGGCCGCGGCCTGGGCGAGGCGATTGACCCCAAAATGGTTGCGCACGCGGTTGAAGGCGCCGATGATCTTTTTCGGGCCGATGGCATAGCCGACGCGGATGCCGGCGAGACCATAGGCTTTGGAGAAACTCCTCAGGCGCAGGAGATTGCCCTTGCCGGTATCGATGGGCGGCAGAGCGTCGTCGGGCGCCAATTCGCCATAGGCCTCGTCGAGCATGATGAGGGTTTCGTCGGGTATGGCGGCGATGAATTTTTCGATATCGGCGGCAGGCCAATAGGAGCCCATGGGATTGTCGGGGTTGGCGACATAGACGATGCGCGGCTTCAGGCGCTGGGCGGCTTCGGCGAGGGCGGCGAGGTCCTCGTGGGCGCCCTGATAGGGGACGAATTCCAGACGGCCGCCATGGCCGATGACGTGATAGTTAAGCGTCGGATAGGCGCCGAGCGAGGTCAGCAGTACATCGCCGGGCTCCATGAAGAGGCGCACGATGAGGCCCATGAGGCCATCGACCCCTTCGCCGATGGTGACTTCATCCGGAGCGATGCCATGGAAGCTGGCGAGCGCCACGCGGAGCTCGTAATTTTCGGGGTCCGGATATTTCCAGATGCCCTCGGCGGCCTCGCGAATGGCGGCCAGAACTTTGGGGCTGGGGCCGAAGCCGGATTCGTTGGCGCCGATTCGGGCCCGAATTTTGACGCCGGTCTTGCGCTCGATGGCCTCCGGGCCGACGAAGGGGACGGTTTCCGGCAGTTTTTCGGCGATTTCCGTGAGTTCAGGCAGAGGCAATTGACGGCTCCGGCAAGAGGTATGGTTCCGTTTTAGCGTATCTCGGCGGTCAAGCCACGATAAGATCGGAGGTGCGCGGAAGAGTTCTCAACAGCCAGATTAAGTGTTCAAAACCGGCAGAGGCCCTTGGGCCGGGGCTCTCGGGGCGGCGTTCGCGGTCCGTGGCATTTGAACTAAATCGCAAGCACATCGGCAAGTAGCCGACAACTATGCGCGTTCACCCTTGTTCATGCGCCGATTCCCACTAAGCCGTATAGAAAGGAGCAAAAGTGAACCCGACCTATTTGCTTGCTCGTGACCATTTGCAGCGCGCTGCGGTTATCCTGCAAGGCGCCGATCAGCAATCTCGTCAATTGCGTCACATCATCGAGCGGACGATCGGCCTGATGGACGATTTCCGGCCCGAAGAGCCGGAGCCGCGCGACAATGTCTTCGAGCTGAATGCCTACAGGCATTTGCGCTCGTAAAAGCCCATTCTCTCGGCCGATGCTCCGGGAGGGATCACGATCTGTTGCGGCGGCCACGGCGCCGCAAGAGGGGCGATCCGCAAGGATCCCAGAAGCTTATCCACATTTTGTGACGAAACGGGCTAGACAGTCGAAAAGTCAGTTGGTAGAGAGGCGCCACTTTGGTGCCGGTCTTCCTAAGACGGGCGCATAGCTCAGATGGTAGAGCAGCTGACTCTTAATCAGCGGGTCCAAGGTTCGAGCCCTTGTGCGCCCACCAAAGTCTTCCTTGTTTACAAGGACTACGAGAGGCGACCTTCGGGTCGCCTCTGTCGTTTCCGCCTCTCAGACGAGCCGAGGATAGTCGGCGAAACCGACTAGACATCCGAAAACTCACTTGCTAGAGAGGCGCCACTTTGGTGCCGGTCCTTAGAGACGGGCGCATAGCTCAGATGGTAGAGCAGCTGACTCTTAATCAGCGGGTCCAAGGTTCGAGCCCTTGTGCGCCCACCAAAGTCCAACAAATACAAAGCCTTAAAACAGGGCGCCGCTCATCCAGCGGCGCCTGTTTTGCTTTTGAGCTCCGGCTCGCCAAGGTAATAAAAAAGCCCCGCGGGAGCGGGGCTTTTTTGGGGTTCGCCAAGCTTACTGGCGGCCGGCGGTGTGCTGACCGCACCAGTCGTCATTCTTTACGGTCGGCCACACCGCAGCCGGCTTTTCGGAAGCAGAGGAGGGGACCGGCGGATGGGCGCGGCACACACCGGCATTGGCGGCGGCCTTGTCTTCGAAGAACACGCAGGAGGTGCAGGTGGTGGCGGAAGTGGTCATTGGTCGCTCCGTAAACTCGACTTTTAAAATCATGAAATCTAGTGATTTCAATCTGTTAGCGAGAATAGATTAGAATGAATCCAGACTGCAAGCGCTTTTCTTAGATTCATTCTAAAGTTTGGTGCGCGCTGGGTTGGGGCAAAAAATCGACAGAGACGTGGAACGATCCGGTGGGAGGCGAGTTGTGTAAATGTCGATACGAGATGGAAACATATCAACGTCGACACAAAGGCCCCGGCAGCACACGCTACCGGGGCTTTTTGCTGCGCTTTGCCGGGCTGCGGATCAAATGTCGACCCCGCACACAACTATCCCAATTGTTTACGGAACAGGCGCTTTCTTCCTTCCATCAGGCGTCGTATAGCCGCAGAAGATTTTTCTGATTGGAAGGCGCCTCCTTCATGTTCGGCATCGATCCGAGTTTCTTCAGCTCGCTGCTTCAGGTCATTCTCATCGATCTGGTGCTGGCGGGAGACAATGCTGTCGTCATCGGCCTTGCCGCTGCGGGGCTGGCGTCAGACATGCGCCGCAAGGCCATCTTGATCGGCATCGGGGCAGCGACAGTGCTGCGTATTTTCTTTGCCTTGATCACCACGCAACTGTTGTCGTTGGGCGGCGGGCTTCTGATCGCCGGTGGCGTTCTGCTGCTCTATGTCTGCTGGAAAATGTATCGCGAGCTCGCGGTTAGCCACGAGGAAGAGGGCGAGGCAACCGAAGCGCTGTCCGGCCATGACCTTAACGCCGATGGTGCCGTTGCCGGCAAGGCGCCGCGCAAGACGCTGCGCCAGGCTGTTACCCAGATCATAATTGCCGACGTTTCCATGTCGCTCGACAACGTGCTGGCCGTGGCCGGCGCGGCCCAGCATCATTTTGAAGCGTTGATCTTTGGCCTGGCCTTGTCGGTCGTCATGATGGGCGTTGCGGCGACCTTTATTGCCCGCCTGCTCCACCGCTTCCGCTGGATCGCCTGGATTGGCCTGCTCATCATCCTCTTCGTCGCCATCCGCATGGTGCTCGAGGGTGCCGGGGCGTTCTTCACCATTCCGGAAATCCCGTTCCTTTACACGCCGCACGCGCCGGCTGCCGCCGCCGCAACGCACTAACGCTTGAGCATTCGCTAACCAAGTGCCGCGATTGCAGGCATTTGGTGCAGCGAAATAGGAATTTGCTCACCTCGAGCCACTAGCCTCCCCGCAGACGACCAATCTGCGGGGATTTTCATGTCCGTTTTTGCCGGGGAGATGATGGAGCCTGCGCGGGCCGCCGTTCCGGCTGCCGGCGCCAATGCCATTGCGCTTGTGGCGCGACAGGTTTCGGGCGACGAATGGGACAGGCTCATTGGTGGCTTCGATGAAGTCTGCCAGGAACAGATGCATGCCTTTGCCTCCACCCGCTGGCCGGACGTGAGCCAGGAGCCCGTGGTCTTTCAGCGCGGCAACACGGTTGTGGGCGGTGCATTGGTCATGATTCAGCCTTTGCCGTTGCGGCTGAGCAAGATGGCCGTGGTGAAATGGGCGCCCATGCTGGCTTCGGCCAATGGGCCGGATGCCGATGCGCTGCGCTCGGCCATGGTCGAGCGTCTCGTCGAGGACTATGCCGAAAAGCGCGGCATGATGCTGTCGGTGCTGCTGCACGCCTCGCCCGGGGAGATCAACCGCGGCTATCTGGCGCTGCGCCAGCGCGGATTCAGGCGCGGTTCGACGCTGCTTTTCCCCAATCGCTATCTGGTGCGGTTGCGTCTTTCGGACGACGAGTTGCGAAAAAGCTTTCATCAGACCTGGCGGCGGCAGCTCAACAAGGCTGAAAAGTCAGAACTTGAATTCGAATGGGCTCAAGGGGGCGATATCGAGGCGTTCAAGACGCTCTACGCCTCAATGACCGAGCGTAAGCAGTTTCCCGATCATTCGGCCTATGAAACGCTCGATGCGCTGATGGCGCTCGACGAGCCGTTGCGGCCGGAACTGTTTTTCGTACGCCACGAAGGCGAGACGGTGGCCGGCGCGCTGGTCTTCAAGGCCGGCGAGCGGGCCGTCTATCTCTATGGCGCGACCAATGACAAGGCTTTGCCCTTGCGGGCCGGCTATTTCCTCCATTGGCACGTGATCCGCTGGCTGCGCGATCATACGCGCGCGCAATGGTATGATCTCGGTGGTACCGATGGTTTCCACGGGTTGCATCAGTTCAAGACCGGCATGGTGGGCACGGCGGGCGTGATCCGTCCTGTGCCGCCGGTGTTGAACTATGCCTCGTCGCCATGGGCGGGGTTTGTCGGCAATGCCGCTTTCACGGCGCGTGACGTGATCCAGCATACGCGGCGGCATCTCGATTGGCTGCGGAGCAGCAAGGCGCGGCCCGATCAGGCGCCGCATATCTGGGACGAGTATCTGCAATGAGCCTCGCCCGGAAACTGGCCTCGCAGTCGTCCATCATCTTTGCCGCTCGCATTTTCGGGGCGGGCTTCATTTTCGTCGCCCAGGCGCTGATTGCGCGGTTGTGGGGGGCGGAGCTTTTGGGCGAGTTCCTGTTGGTTGTCGCCAGCGTCAATCTCGTCTCGGTGGTGATGCCGCTCGGCTATCACACCGTTGGCACCTATTTTGCTGCGGAATATCGGGCGCGGGGCAATCGGCAGCAATTGCTGGCCTTTCTCATGAGATCCTACGGTTTCGTGGCGCTGAGCTTTGCCGGGCTGATCATTATCGGGCCGATGCTGCTTGAAGCGATCGGGCAGGGGCAGGGCGCAGTGGCGCTGCACTTCGTGCCCTTCGCGCTGCTCACTCTGGGTACGGCCGTTGTCTATGTGAACAGCGCGACGCTGGTCGGGCTCAAGCGGCCTTTTGCCGGGTTCTTTGCCGACACGCTGCTGCGGCCGATGATCGTGCTGGCGTCCTTCCTTGTGGCGCTCGGCGTGGGTATCCCTCAGGCCGGCTTTACCCAGATGCTCTGGTGTATCGGCGTCGGCTATGTGGTCGTATCGCTGGTACAGTTCGGCTTTGTGGTGACGGCCCTGCCGAAGATTCCGCTCGGCGAGGGTTCTCAGACTGCCGAAACTCGGCGCTGGTGGCGCTTTGCGCTGCCATGGGTGGTGATCAGCCTTGCCACCGATTTCTTCTTCGACATCGATCTCCTATTGCTCAGCCAGCAGCTCGGCCGTGACGAATTGGCCATTTTCGGCGTTTGCACACGCATCTTCTCGCTCGTGTCCTTCGGCGTGGCGGCGGTCTATGCCGTGACCATGCCCGACATGTTCGAGAGCGAGGCCAAAGCCGATCGCGACGAATTCAACCGCAAGGTCGGCGAGGCCAATGTGGTGGCGAGCGGGGTGGCGCTGCTGTTGTTCTGCGTGGCGCTGGTGGGGGCGCCGATTGCACTGATGCTGTTTGGGCCCGAATTTTCGGCCGGAGCGATGCCGCTAGCGATTCTGTGCCTATCGCTGGTGGTGCGTTCGGCCATGGGGCCGGCTTCGATCGTGCTGTCGATCCATGATCGGCCCTGGGCGAGCCTACCGGCTATTGCACTGGGGATTTTCGCGCTGTTCGTCGGGAATTTGCTGCTGGTGCCGAGCTTTGGGCTTGTCGGCGCCTCGCTGGCCGCGATCTTCGCCATCAGCATCTGGTCGGTCGCGCTATGGCTGACGGCGCTGCATACTGCACATGTGGATGTGTCGATCCTGCAGTGGTTCCGCTCGCGGCGGCGCGTGGTGGCGGCAGAGTAGGGGCGCTCAGGCCCCTACGAGACCTTTCAGCCGATTCTTGAGGCGTCCGAGGCGGCCAATGTTGACGCCGCTGTCATAGCCTTCCTCTTCCTTGGTGTAGAACTTTTCGATCAGCAGGTAATCCTGCCCGAAGATGTGCTGCTCGAGGAGAACCGTCTCGCGGTAGCCGTAGCGCTTGAGCAGCATGCGGGCGACCTCGTTTTCGGGGCGCACAAAGGTGAATGCCTTGTGGAAGCGCTTCTTGTCCCAATGCTCGTCGAAGGCGCGCATGCCGAACATGCCGAGCTTGGTCTGGCGGTGCGAGGGGAACACCCAGCTCCAGTAGCGGAAGACGGCGCCGCATTCGGGGCCGGAGACCATGGCGCCGCCCGGCACGCCATCGGCGCACATGATCATGATGTGCCAGGGATCGATGGCCAAGAGGTTGTGGAGAAAGGTCTTGTTGAGGCGCCCCATTTCATGGGCCTTAAAACGGTCGCTATAGTGCGGCGAGGTCGCGATCACATCCATGAGCTCGGCATGGATCAGCGGCACATCCTCGGGCTTGGCGGCACGGATGGTCATTTCGGCCATGGATCGCTCCCTTGCGCAAATCTGCGCCATTTAGTCTAGCGCGAGGCCGTTAATGACCCGTGGCCTAACACTTCAGTCGTATCGTCAAGGGCTTGCGGCGGATAGATCGGCTCATTAGAACGGGTCCCGGGAGAGACCAGGGAGGATGACAATGAGCGAAGAGCTCTTGTTCCAGCCAAGTGCGGCCGCGATTGCACACACCCAGACGACGGGCGAGCAGTACGCTGCGCAATATGAGCGGTCATTCACAGATCCGAATGGATTCTGGGCAGAACAGGCCAAGCGCCTCGATTGGGTGACCTTTCCCAAGACCATCAAGAATACGACGTTCGAATATCCTGATGTGTCGATCAAGTGGTTTGAGGACGGGGTTCTGAACGTTGCCGCCAATTGCATCGACCGGCATCTGGCCGAGCACGGCGACGATATCGCGATCATCTGGGAGCCGGACAATCCGGCCGATGAGGCGGAATATATCAGCTATCGCAAGCTGCACGAGAAAGTGTGCCGCTGCGCCAATGTGCTGAAGTCGCTGGGCGTCAAAAAGGGCGACCGCGTCACCATCTATCTGCCGATGATTCCGCAGGCTGCCTATGCCATGCTCGCCTGCGCCCGCATCGGCGCGGTGCATTCGGTGGTTTTCGGCGGTTTTTCGCCGGACGCGCTGGCCGGCCGCATCAATGACTGCGATTCCGAGGTCGTCATCACGGCCGACGAAGGCCGTCGTGGCGGCAAGACCGTGCCGCTCAAGGCCAATGTCGACAAGGCGCTGCAGGATTGCCCCGGCGTGCGCAAGGTTCTCGTCGTGCACAATACCGGCGGCGATGTGCCGATGAAGGGTTCGCGCGACGTTTGGTGGCACGAGGCTGCCGCGGGTGTCGAGCCGTTCCACGAACCCGAGCCGATGAATGCGGAAGACCCGCTGTTTATCCTCTATACATCAGGTTCGACCGGCAAGCCCAAGGGCGTGCTCCATACCCAGGGCGGCTATCTCACCTATGCGTCGCTGACCCACGAAAAGACTTTTGACTACAAGCGTGGCGAAGTCTTCTGGTGCACGGCCGACGTTGGTTGGGTCACCGGGCACAGCTATATCGTCTATGGGCCGCTGGCCAATGGCGCGACGACGCTGATGTTCGAGGGCATTCCCTCTTGGCCTGATGCCAGCCGTTTCTGGCAGGTGGTCGAGCGCCACAAGGTCAATATCTTCCACACGGCTCCCACGGCCATTCGTGCGCTAATGGGGGCCGGTTCGGATTTCGTCGACAAGTTCGAAATGCCGAGCCTGCGCTTGTTGGGCACGGTGGGCGAGCCGATCAATCCCGAAGCCTGGCTCTGGTATTCCAAGCATGTGGGCAAGGATCGCTGCGGCATTGTCGACTGCTGGTGGCAGACGGAAACCGGCGGTCACATGATCGCCCCGTTCCCGGGCGCTTTCCCGGTCAAGCCGGGTTCGGCGACAAAGCCGTTCTTCGGCGTGCAGCCTGTCGTACTGTCGCCCGAAGGCGTAGTGCAAAGCCAGACCAAGGCCGAGGGCGTTCTTGCCATTGCCGATAGCTGGCCGGGGCAGATGCGCTCGATCTATGGTGATCACCAGCGCTTCATCGAGACCTATTTCACCCAGTACAAGGGCTACTATTTCACCGGCGACGGCTGCCGGCGCGATAGCGATGGCTACTATTGGATCACCGGCCGCGTCGACGACGTGCTCAACGTGTCCGGCCACCGGCTGGGCACGGCGGAAGTCGAAAGCGCACTCGTGGCGCATCCGAAAGTCAGCGAAGCGGCCGTGGTCGGCTATCCGCACGACATCAAGGGGCAGGGCATCTATTGCTATGTGACCCTGATGGCCGGCGAGAGCAGTTCTGACGAATTGCGGGCAGAGCTCAAGAGCTGGGTGCGCAAGGAAATCGGGCCGATTGCTACACCGGATCTGATCCAGTGGGCGCCGGGCTTGCCGAAGACCCGTTCGGGCAAGATCATGCGCCGTATTTTGCGAAAAGTGGCCGAGAACGATTTTGGGTCGCTGGGTGATACGTCGACGCTGGCCGATCCGGCTGTGGTCGATGACCTGATTGCGAACAGGCAAAACCGGGCCGCGGGCTGAGTTCTCTCGGATTTGCCACTACACACTATGCCCTCGGGTTTGCCCGGGGGCTTTTTCTTTCACCGCGTCATTCCCGCGAAAGCGGGAATCTCCATCTCGCGCTGCAAACAGAGATTCCCGCTTTCGCGGGAATGACACCGTGGGTGGGTCAGGCACTCCGATATCTCAGTCATTGTCTCGCCCGCTTTTCGTGGCCACTCTGCGCGACAGATTCGCCCGCCGGAGTCCCGTTTTGCGCCCGATATTCGCCGCTGCCTTCGCATGCCTTGCCTTTGCTATGCCCGTTCAAGCTGCCACGCTGGAGCAAATGGCGGGGCAGATGATCGTCATCGGCTTTGAAGGTGACAGCGCGGACGATACGAGCGTCAAGGCGCTGAGTGATGAGTTGGCGGCTGGCCGGCTCGGTGGCGTCATGTATCTCAAGAAGAATGTGGCCAATCTCGAAGCGGTTGCCGCCATGAACGCTGCCTTCCGTGCGGCCTCGCCGGACCTGCCGCCCTTCATCACGATCGACCAGGAAGGCGGCGCGGTCGAGCGGCTGACCAAGGATGTCGGTTTTACCGAGATCCCCAATGCTGCGACCATTGCCGCGCGCGATACGCCGGAAGAGGCAGAAGCGGTCTATGGCGACATGGCCAAGGGCATTGCGGCGCAGGGTTTTACCGTCAATTTCGGGCCGGTGGCCGATCTCAATACCAATCCCAACAATCAGGTGATTGCTAAGTTTGGCCGCGCCTATGGGGCCAATCCCGCCACCGTCATCGACTACGATCGCGCCTTCATCGAGGGCCATCACAAGGCAGGCCTCGCGACTGCGCTGAAGCATTTTCCGGGGCATGGATCGTCGACCGCAGATAGCCATGAAGGCTTTGTCGACATCACCAAGACCTGGTCGCCGGACGAGCTAAAACCCTATCAGGAGCTGATTTCCGAGGGTATCGTCGACATGGTCATGGTCGGCCATCTCTATCACGCCGACTATGCCGACGATGATGGTCAGACTCCATCCTCGCTGTCGGCGCGCTGGATCGACGGCGTGTTGCGCACCGATCTTGGCTTTGATGGCGTGGTCATCAGCGACGACCTCGAAATGGGCGCCATTCGCGATCATTTCACGCTCGAAGAGACGGTGGTCGAGGGCGTGAAGGCGGGGATGGACATCCTGCTCTTTTCCAACACTGCCTATCAGCGGCCGACGCTGTCGCGCGAGGTTCTGGATATTCTCGTCAAGCAGGCTGAAGCCGATCCTGACTTCGCTGCGCGGATCGAACAGAGCTACAACCGTATTGTTGCCCTGAAGCAGCGGCTGGAATAGCCGCAGCACGCGCTGGGCTTTCCACCTCTTTCTAACGAAGCCGGTTTCCTCCGTCGCGCTCCGAAGATAAAGTGCCGCAGTAACTTGGAGGCCGGGCAATGACGGATGACCGCGAGGTGCGGCGCGTAAGGGCGTTGTTCCTGTCCGACGTGCATCTGGGCATGAAGCCCACCCGGGTGAAGCAGCTTATCGAATTTTTGCGCCTGCATGACGCCGAGACCATTTATCTGGTCGGCGACATTCTCGATGGCTGGCGGCTGGCCAAGGCCTGGCACTGGCCGGAAGACTATAATGTCCTGACGCAGATACTGCTCGACAAGGCGACGGCCGGCACGCGGGTCATCTATCTGCCGGGCAATCACGACGAATTCCTGCGCGAATATCTCGGCACCTATTTCGGTGAGATCGAGCTTGTGGATCGCACGATCCATACGTCGGCGACCGGGCGGACCTATCTCGTCATCCACGGCGACCAGTTCGATGTGGTGGTGATGAACGCCAAATGGCTCGCTCATGTAGGGGATTGGGCCTACAACTTTGCGCTTCGCGTGAACATTGCCATCAACTGGGTGCGGCGTCGGCTGGGGCTGCAATATTGGTCGCTCAGTGCCTGGGCGAAGCAGAAGGTGAAGAACGCCGTCTCGGTCATTGGGCGCTTCGAAGAGGCGCTGGTGCATGAGGCCAAGGAGTCGGGTGTCCACGGCGTCATCTGCGGGCACATCCACTTTGCCGACATGCATGATCGCCTGGGCATCCACTACATCAATACCGGCGATTGGGTCGAAAGCTGCACGGCCGTGGCCGAGAATCACGATGGCGAGTTCGAACTCATCAAGTGGACCGAGATGGTGGTGGGCGAACCGCGCCGGGCGAAAATCCGGCGTCCGGTAACGGAATAGGCTGTCGCCGCTCCGTCGCATTATCGTCATGGCAACGCAAATTGGCGGGAGCAGGCTGAACTGGCCTGAACTCAGCCACGCGGTGCCGCCATGGCCAATACCGTTTCATTTCGGTCATCCCGTCGCATTGTCATCGTCACCGATGCCTGGCGCCCACAGATCAACGGCGTCGTCCGCACGCTCGAAAGCGTCGGCAAGGTTTTGCGCGAGTGGGGACATAGCGTTGATTATCTGACGCCGGAGGCATTCTGGACCGTGCCGGTGCCGACCTATCCAGAAATTCGTTTGTCATTGGCTTCGCGCCGGGCCGTGTTCCACCGGCTGGCGCATTCGCGGGCGCATCACATTCATATCGCGACCGAAGGCCCGCTGGGGCTGCTTGCCCGGCAATATTGCATCGAGCGCGGCAAGGGCTTCTCGACGAGTTTTCACACGCGCTTTCCCGAATATGTCTCGGCGCGCCTGCCGGTGCCGCAGGACTGGAGTTATGGGTATCTGCGCTGGTTCCACGAGCCCGCCGGCAATACGCTGGTGCCAACGCCATCGCTGCGCGATGACCTTGCCGCGCGTGATTTTAAGCATTTAAGGCTGTGGGGGCGTGGCGTGGACATGGAGCGCTTCCAACCCGGCAAGTCAGATGTTTTTGCCCATCTTCCGGGACCGCATCTGCTCTATGTGGGCCGGGTGGCCGCAGAGAAGAATATCGAAGCGTTTCTGGCGCTTGATGTCCCGGGAACGAAGATCGTCGTGGGCGATGGCCCGGATCGCGTCCGGCTCGAGAAGCTGCATCCTGATGTGATGTTCTGCGGGTATCGCCACGGTGACGCGCTAGTGGAAGCCTATCAGGGTGCTGATGTCTTTGTGTTCCCGAGCCGCACGGACACGTTTGGCAATGTGATGACCGAGGCGCTGGCTTGTGGCACGCCCGTCGCCGCCTATCCGGTGACCGGCCCCAAGGACATTCTGACGGACGGCCGAGCAGGGGCCCTGCACGCGGACCTTTCCGTGGCAGTGCGGCGGGCGCTGATGCTCGACCGGCGCGATGCGTCGGCGCATGCTCAGAATTTCACCTGGGCCGCCAGCGCGCGGCAGTTTCTCGATGGCCTCGTGCCTGCGACGGTGCGGTTGCCGCAACTGGCGGAAGCGATCTAGGCGTACCCGAAAGGACGCACCGCTTTAGAACGTTGCAGCTTGCCGCCATTTGGGTCTTGCATTGTGTGACACTGCAAGGCACCAAGGGGCCCGGGGCGCTGATTTGCGCCCGGAGTCTTTTCCATGTCTTCCGTTCTGTCGCGCCTCGATACACCCGAGGCGCGTGCATCGCTTTATCAATTCACCGTCTATCTTCCGGGCGCCGTGGCGTCGGTTTTTCTCGGCATCTGGTTGAGCCTGCATGGCATACCTGCCGACCAGATTGGCCTGATCAACGCGCTGCCCATGCTGGGCTTGCTGCTTCTCAACATGGTTATCGGCCGCATAGCCGACCGCGCGGATGACTGGCGCACCGCCATCATTTCCATTTCGCTGGTTTCCGCGGTCATTCCTTTCGCGCTTTATTTCATGAGCGAGTTCTGGGGCATCCTGCTCATCTGGGCGCTGACGGCCATGTCCAATGGCTTGGTTCCGCCGATCATCGACGCAGCGACGGTGCGCATGACCAAGCGCAACGGCACGGATTTCGGCGCCGTGCGCGCCTGGGCGACGATCGGCTATGTGGTCGGCGCTGCCGGAATTGGTGGGCTCCTCACTGTTGTCGGGCCGGGCGCCTTCGTGACGCTCTATATCGCCATGACGGTGATCCGCGCCGTGCTCGGTTTTCTCCTGCCGCGCTTTCGGGCGCCGGCGCAGGAAGCGACCCTCGCCAATGTGCCGCAGGGCGCGCCGCTGCAGCGGGTCAAGCTGCGCGATTCGCTAAAGCCCTGGTTCGTGCTGCCGCTCGTCGCCTTTGCGCTGGTCAATGCCAGCAATGCGGTGATGGGTAGCTTTGGCGCGCTGCTCTGGCACCAGCAGGGGGTTCCCGATCATTTCCTCGGCCCGCTGCTCGGCATTGCCGCTGTGGGTGAGGCAGTGCTGATGTTCGCCTGGCGCCGCTTCGGTGGACGGGTGACGGCGCGCAACATGATCCTCGTCGCCTGCATGGCGGGGCTGCTCCGCTTCACTGTGCTCGCCTTCGCGCCGCCAGTGCAGGCGTTGTTCTTCCTGCAATTGCTGCATGCCTTCAGTTTTGGCATGGGCTATTTCGGGGTCGTGCATTTCATCGCCAACTGGACGCATGAATCCAACGCTGCCGAAGCGCAGGGTTTTGCCAATATGCTCAACCAGGGCGCGGCCATGGTCATGCTGGTCACGTTCGGTTGGCTGGTGGAATGGTTCGGGTCGCACGCCTTCTTTGCTTCGACCGTGACCTGCTCCGTCGGTATTGTCTGCGTATTGATTTCACTGCGTATGCGTCCACCCAAGGATGCGACGCGGCCAGCCGTTTCCTGACGCGGGCACCCCGCCCGCCTTTCTCGTTTCCTCGGATTGCTTGAATGAGCCAGATGCCTGCCGGCCGCGTGACGCCCGAAATGCGCACTTCGGCCTTTTATGCGAGCTTCTTTACGGGCAGCGGCGCCGCCGTGATGTTTCTGCCGATCTGGCTTTCGGGCAAGGGTATCACGCCCGAGCAGATCGGCCTCATCAACGCCGTGCCCATCGCCATGATCCTGCTGTTTAACCTGGTGATCGGGCGCGTGGCCGACCGGGCCAAGGATTGGCGGCAGGTCATCGTCATCGGGGCGCTGATCGGCGGCATCGTCCCCATCGGCCTTTTCTTCGTCAACGAGTTCTGGGGCATTTTGCTTTTTTGGACACTGGTCTGCCTTCCCGGCGGCGCCGTCGGGCCGGTGCTCGATGCGGCGGCCATGCGGCTGGCGCGGCGCAATGGTAGCGATTTTGGCGTGATGCGGGCCTGGGGCACGGTGGGCTACATGGTCTTCAACGGGCTCACCGGCTATCTCGTCGTCTGGTTCGGTGCCGATGTCTTCGTGCCGCTCTTTGTCGGCCTTGCCATATTGCGCGCTCTGGTGGCGCTGCAATTGCCTGCTTTCCGGGCGCCGGCCGAGGAAAAGACGGTGAAGGCTGCCACCTCGGCTCCGGCCGCTCGCCTGCGCGACATTGCCAAGCCATGGTTCCTGCTGCCGCTGTTCGGCTTCTGCATGGTCTTCGGCACGCATTTCATTCTCAACGCCTTTGCCTCGCTGCTCTGGAAGGAGCAGGGCATTTCCGAAGATGTCATCGGGCCGCTGATCGCGCTGGGGGCAGCGTCGGAAGCGGCGATGATGTTTTTGTGGAAGCGGTTCGGCGGCGGGATTTCGGCCCGCGTCGTGATCCTGATTTCGGCCATCGCGTCGGCGCTGCGCTGGTTTGCCATGGGTTTTGAGCCCGGCATCGGCTTCCTCGTGGCGCTGCAATTGACTCACGGCATCACCTTCGCTCTGGGCTATATGGGCTGCGTGCATTTCATCGCCAATTGGACGAGCGAGGACATCGCGGCCGAAACGCAGAGCCTCTATGTCGTCGGGCAGCAATTGCTGTCCATCATTGCGGTGATCGGCTTTGGCTGGCTCGTCAAGGATATGGGCGCAGGGGCCTATTTCGTGGCCGCGGCCCTGGCGCTGCTGGGCGGATTCTGTGTGTGGCTGTCGCTGCGGCTGATGCCGGCGCAGGGGAAGTAGTTCCACTGTCACCCCGGCGAAACCGGGAGCGTTTGCTTGAACTGTCAGTCCACCACGGCGTCATTCCCGCGAAAGCGGGAATCTCTGTTTCTTCGCAGGGGATTCCCGCTTTCGCGGGAATGACGCGGTGATGGGGGACTGAGGTTGGTCAAAGAGAAAAGACTGCAGATGCGTTCGGAGTGAACGCTCTTATTCTTCATGGCATCAAAACAAAAAAGCCCCGGATCGCTCCGGGGCTTTTGTGTCTCTTTGCCTTGCCTTAGCTCAGGCGGCCGCTCGCATGGGCGAGGGTGGTGTAGACCTTGCCGCGATCCGAGAGCAGGTATTCGCGGGTTTCGGCAGCAGGACGCGGGCCGGCGGCGGCGCGCTTCAGCAGTTGTTCGAAATCGCTCATATAGGCCTGCGCGGTGCGGGCGAATTCCGGATCGCGCTGCAGGCGCTTGCGGACTTCGTCATAGGTTCCCTGGCCGGTCAGCGAATAGATGCGGCGCGAGAACACGTTGGATTCGCCGGCCTGATAGCGAGCCCAGGCATCGGCCAGGGCGTTGTCGTCGATGGCGTTGGCGATTTCCTCGGTCAGCGTGGAAAGACCCTGGGTCGGCTGGCCGGCCTGGCTGGCCGAAGCGTTGCGCAGCACGTCGCGCAGCCAACCGCCTTCACCGGCTTCGGCTTCCTGACGCTGCGGCGCGGGAGCTGCCTGACGGGCGACCGGAGCAGGCTGTGGCTGCTGGACAGGAGCCGGGGCCGGCTGCTGAGCCTGAACGGCTGGACGGGCAGGGGCGCGGGCCGGTTCTGCCGGGCGAGCCGTGGTGCGGATCGGATCGACGAGAGTCTGCGTGGCAGGCTCAGGGCGATAGGTTTCCGGCTCCGGCTGGCGCGGCGGCTGATAAGGAGCCGGTTCGGGCTGGCGGGGAGCCGCAGCGCGCGGCTGGCTGCCGCGGCGGTCGGTGAGGTCGTGGGTTGCCGGCTGGTTGCGCACGATGGCGTTGAGTTCGGACAGGGCCTCGATCTGCTCGGCAACGACGCGGCGCATGGCGGCGGCGCTGGCGCGAGTTTCCTCGGGCAGCTCGTTGACGCCACGAGCCAGTTCAGCGCGCGTCGATTCCAGTTCGTGACCAACTTCGCGGGCCGTTTCGCGCATCGCGCGAGCGGTCTCTGCAAAGCGCTGGGTCGCTTCCTCGATTGCCTGCTGCATTTCGCCGGCAAGACGGCGCTGGGCCTCCTGCAGGGCGGCATTGGTGCGGCGGCTTTCGCCGTCGGCCGTCTCGCGGAAATCGCCCAGACGGGTGGAGACCTCTTCGGTCGTCTGGTCGAGCGTCTGGCGGAAGGTCGAGGTCGACTGGTCGATGGCCTGGCGCAGCTGGCTGGTATTGGCAGCGATGGTGTTACGCACCGAGCTGGTCGTGTCGGTGATCGTGTCGGCCAGCGAGCTCGTGGTCGAGGTCAGGACATCGGTCACGCTGCCAGCGGTCGAGGCGAGCAGGTCGCTGACGCGGTTGGCATTGTCCTCGAGGTTGGCATTGACCTGCTCGGCCTGTGCAGCGAGGGCGGCGCGGACCGAAGACGAGGTCTGGCTGAGGGCGGCAGCCGCTGCTTCGGCGGCGCGCTGGACTGCGTTGTCGACCTGCGAGGTGCGCTCGTTGAGCGTCGTCGTGAAGCGCTCATTGGTGACATAGAGCGCGTCGTTGACGCTGGTCGTGGCGTTGTTGAGGGCTTCGGCAACGTTGTTGCTGGTCGAGCTCAGTGCCTCGTCCATGGCGCGGCGAGCGGCGATCATGCGGCGTTCGGTATCGTTGACCGTGTCGGCAATCGACTGGGCGAACATGCGCATGCGGCCGTCGATGTCGTCGGCGCGGGTGGTGAAGCTGGCGGCCAGCGCATCCATTGCACCGCGACGCTCTTCGAGCGAGTCGAGCGCATTGGAGCTGGTCGCCTCGAGGGCGCGCGAGGCCTGGGACATGCTGACGACTTCGACGTCGAGCTTGCCGAGGATTTCGGCGAATTCGCCCACCATGGCCTGAATGGTGTTCTGGAGCGCGCCGACATGGCGGCTGACCATGACGCCGGCTTCTTCGGTCTGGCCCATGGCGTCGCGCATGGTGCCGGCATAATTGGCCGTCTGCTGGGCGATCGAGGTTTCGAGGGTCGCCAGGTTCGTGGTCGAAGCATCGAGCACGCGCTGAAGCAGCAGATTGGAGTCGTTGAGCTTGTTGAGCGCAGAGGTGACGTCGGTGAGGATCCGGCTCGAGGAGACGGACATGATTTCCTCGGCATCGCGGGCATTGCCGGCGAGGGCCTCACGCAGCAGATTGCCGTGGCTGCGCAGGGCCGATTGCAGCTCGTCCGACTTCTGATCGACGAGAGCGGCAAACTGCGAGGTGTGGCCTTCGACCGACTGGTTGATCTCGCTGAGGCGCTGTTCGATCGAATCGACGGTCTGGACCGCCTTGACCGAAACGATCTGGTCGATCGAGCCGGCGGCGATGCGGATCTGGTCGAGCGCGGTGCGGACGGCGGAGTCCATGCGATCGGCCGTCGCGGCCACGTCGGAAGAGATCGCGTGGGTGGCGGCGGTGATGCGCGTCGAGATGGTTTCCTCGATGCGGTCGGCGCCGGCTTCGAGATCGGCCATGGATTGGGTGATCGAGGTGTTGATGGACGCGTTGAGCGCCGCGAGGCGTTCCGCCGTGATGTCGGCGCGGGCCGTAATAGCTTCGGGCAGGCTGCCGAGGCGCTTGTCGACGAGATCGACCATGGAATTGCGGGCGGCTTCGACGCCGGTTTCCACGATCTGCGTCGCTTTACGCACGTTCTCGTCGAAGCTGGCGCTGGCCGCGTCGATGCGCGAGGTGACGCCGGTCTGGGCTTCGTCGACACGCGACAGGGCCGAGTTGAGCTTTTCGGTCATCGCCATGCCGATTTCGGCAACCTTGCCGGCAACCGTGGCGGACATGTCGCCCAGGCGGCCTGCCATGGTCTCGGAAACCGTGCGCAGCGATGCGTCGATGGATTCGCGGGCCGAGGCGCTGTGCTGGTCGAGCGTCTGGGCCAGTTCGGCTGTGTGCAGGCCGACGGTCTCGCCCATGGAGCTGGTCTGGGTCGACAGCATGTCGGAGAGGGCTTCGGTGCGCGCGGCAAGTGCGTTCGAAAGCTGGAGGGTGCGCGTGCCAACGGCGGCGGCCAGTTCCTGCGTGCGGGTGTCGAGCGTCTCGGTGAGCTCGCTGGTGCGACGATCGAAGGATGCGTTGAGTTCGCTGGTGCGTGTATCGAGGGCACCGGCCATGGCCGCAGTGCGAGCGTCGAGATCGCCGACGAAGCGGCCTGCGCGTTCCTCGATGGCGGCAGCAAACTGGTTCTGCTTCTCGTCGAGGGTCGAGGCAAGGGTCTGCGTGCGCTCTTCGAGCTGGCCGGACAGGGCGCCCGTGCGGCTTTCGATTTCGAGCGACAGCGTATTGGTGCGCTCGGATAGCGTATCGGCGAGGCGTTGGGTACGGCCGGCAATGGCCTGATCGAAGGCCTGGGTGCTGGTCGTGAGCGTCTGGCCCAGTTCCTGCGAGCGAACGCGAATGGCTTCGCTGAGTTCGGTGCTGCGGCCGGCAAGCGTCTGCTCGATGGCTTCGGCGCCCGAGGCGATAGCCTGGCTGATTTCGCCGACGCGGCCCTCGAGATTGAGATCGATCGTCTGCGCATAGGAATCGAGACGGTTCGCCAGTTCATGCGAACGGCTGTTCAACACGTCATCGATACGGCCGGTGCGGCTATCGAGGTCGGCATTGAGCGCCTGGGCATAGGTATCGAGGCGACCGGCCAATTGCTCGGCGCGATTGTTCAGCACGTCGTCGATGCGGCCGGTGCGGATGTCGAGATCGACATTGAGTGTCTGGGCATAGGAGTCGAGGCGGCTCGCGAGCTGCTCGGAACGGCCGGAAAGGACGCTGTCGATGCGGCCGGTCTGGGTGTCGAGCGTCTCGGTGAGCGTTTCGGCATAGGTGTCGAGGCGCTCGGAGATTTCGCGGGTGCGGTTGGAGAGGCTTTCGGTGATTGCGGCGGCCTTGGCGCCGATCACTTCGTTCATCTCGCGGGTACGATCGCTGACGATGTCGTTGAAGCGGCCGGATTCTTCGTTGAGCGCCATTTCGAGCACGTTGGCACGGGTGGCAAAGCTGGTGCCGTGCTGGTCGAGACGGGAAAGCAGGCTGTCACCCTTATCGCCGATGACGCTGTCGAGGGCCGAAAGGCGCTGGTCGAGGAGGCCAGTGATTTCGCCGAGGCGTGCATCGAACTGGCCAAGCGAATCCTGACCCGCGGTCGAAACGGTGATGCGGGCACGCTCGGCGGTATCGTCGAGGGCGCCGTTGATCTCGATGAGCGCCGTCTGCAGGCGGCTCTCGAGCGAGTTGAGCTGGATTGAAACCGATTCATCGAGCTGGCGTGACAGGCCGCCAAGCATGGCCTCGGCATCGCGAGCGCGGCTCGAAACGTCTTCACCGATGCGAGTGCCGAGATATTCGAGCGCCTTGGTGACGATGTCGCCGCGTTCACCAAGCTGATCGACGATCTTGCTGCCACTGATAGCGAGCAGGTTGGCAAGGGCGTCGGTCTTGTCCTCGATGGAGGCCGTCAGCATGACGGTCTGGCTATCGAGGGTATTGCCGATGGAGCCGGCGCGGCTATCGAGCGCTTCGGTGAGGGTGTCGATGTGGCGTTCGATGGCCGCGGTGAAGGCCGCGGTCCGGCTGTCAAAATTGCTGGTGACGCGGGCGGCGCTATCTTCGACGACGCCGGCGGTTCGATCTGCGGTGCTGTCGAGCGCGGCAAGGAAATCGGTGGTACGGTTGTCCATCAACTGCGCGAAATTCTCCGAGCGTTCGGAGAAGGCGGCGTTGAGGGCTTCGCCACCGCTTTCGAGGGCGCGGGAGAGATTGCCGCCGCTTTCGGTGATGGTGCCGGCAATGCGCTGGCTGATCATATCGAGATCGAAGACGAGGCCGGTATGGCTCTCGGTGATCGCCTCGCGCACGCGCTCGGTATTGGTGAGCACGCTTTCGCGCTGGCTCGCGAGTTCGGCGATCAGCGCACGCATGCGCGATTCATTGTCGGAATAGGTGCGTTCGAGCGCGGTGACCTCGTTGTGGATCATCACTTCGAGCTCGCCGGCGCGGGAGAGGGCGCGTTCGAGACCATCGCCCAGCGCATTGACCTCGCGGCGCACGGCCTGACCGACCGAGGCGACCTTGTCTGATGCGGTAACTTCCGGCTCGGCGAGGCGAATGGCGGCCTGCGTGATCGAGGAGGCGGCATTGCGCAGGTCCTGCGCGCGACGGATCAAGGTCGCGACAGCAAAGAAACCAAGGACGGGCAGGACGACGATCGCCACCACGGCGACGAATTCGATACTGCCGGCAAACTGGGCGAAATTGGCCATTTCCGGGCCATAGCGCAGCACGGCGGCGGTGCCGGCAACGGCAACCCATAGAATAGAGAGAACGGTGGCAAGCCAGGTCGGGGTCGCAGACGAGCGGTTCTGCAGACCATAGAGCAGGCGCGCTGCGGAGGCACGATCATCATTGGCCACGGCGCCGGCCTGTTGCGCGATCTTGTCGGCGGCACGGAGCCGTTCCGAACGCGGCTGGGCCGGCTCAGGCTTCTTTTCGGCCTTCGGTCGGGTCGTCGGATCGAGGCTGAACACCGATTCCTTGAGCGCGTCTTCTACCGCTGAAAAAGCCAACGCGGCCGGATCGTTCTGGGTGTTCTGATTGTTGGCCATACTCTCTACAACTCTCGCGTCCGCACTCTAGCGACAAAGCGGGCTTCTGGAAGAGACTAGCCTCGACCCCTTTAAGGGGCCGTGGTCAAATCGGAACAATTCGATGCAAATGCACCTCGTTCCAGACCCCTCCGCCGCCGCACGCTGGCTCACCGTTCACTATTACATTCAATTTGATGCAATCCGAACAATTTCCTAGCGAAAGGTTAATTTTCGCGTGGAAACGGGGGACATGAAACCGCAAACCAAGGCGAAGTTGGGGCTTAACGGCCCGTTCATGCGGCCGCTCTAGGGTTGTACCCAAGCGAAAGTTCTCTCGCCCCTGCGGGAGGACATGTACGGAGTATTCGACATGGCCCCCGGCGGCACTGCTGTCAAAGCGGAACCCCATTCCGATATACCCACCCGGCCAAAGCGGCCAGTCGACCTTGTGCATCTCGCTAAGCAGTGCTTGGGGGACGAAGCGCTTGAACTCGAAGTGCTGCGCCTCTTCGATACGACGCTCAAGGACTATTTCGGCAGGTTGAAACTGGCGTCCAGCTTCGACGATCTGTCTCTGGTACTACATTCGATCAAGGGCGCCGCCGGGGGTGTTGGCGCCTGGGCTGTCGCGGACCTCGCCAAGGTCATGGAACATGAAATCCGTAGTGGGCGTCCGCTGACCCACGAGCGCATCGAAGATCTTGGACTTGCTGTCGAAGATGTGCGCAGCTTCATTGGCCGCATGGTGGCTAACGAAGCCGTTTGATCCGCCGTGGCTGCGCAACGCGAAAGGGTTCATGATGGTTGAGATCACCGACGAATTCATGAAAGCGATGCTGGGCAAGTCGCGCACCTATACCGCACTACTGCTGCGCACCACGGCCAAGTACAAACCCGATGCGCCCCCGGATTCCGAGCAAAGGCGAATAATCTGGGAGCATGGGCGGCGCAATTTCCAGCTGCGAGAGAGCGGCGTGATGCCGATCGTCGGTCCCCTTCTGAAGCCTCCTTATGCAGGGCTCGCCATATTTGTCGTGTCGGCGGAAGAGACGAAAGAGATCATGCAAGGTGACCCCGCGGTCATTGCGGGTTATTTCGAGTTTGAAATACTACCCTGGAGAAGTTTCCCCGGAGACCTGCTGACCGACCCAAGATTTGACGTTTAGTGCGTTGCAGCCTGTCCAGGCGACCGCCTTGATATGGAGCGGTCGTTTGACCGCGCGGTTGCCAGATTCTATAGAGCGCCCCATATGACGTTTTCAGTCGGGCCGCTTTTGAGGCTCCGGCCTAGCCATCAGCAGTTTCCATGTCCGCTATTTCCGCTGCCGAGGTTTCTCCTCGGTCTCATACCGAACCGTTCCGTACCCGCCGTACCTTTGCGATCATTTCGCACCCGGACGCCGGCAAGACGACGCTGACCGAGCGGTTGCTGTCGGCTGCGGGTGCTATCCAGCAGGCTGGCGCTGTGCGCGGTAAGTCGGGGCAGCGCTCGACGCGGTCGGACTGGATGGAAATGGAACAGCAGCGCGGCATTTCCATTTCGTCCTCGGTGATGACGTTCGAGTTCGACGGGCTCACCATGAACCTGCTCGATACGCCCGGTCACTCGGACTTTTCCGAAGATACTTACCGCACGCTGACGGCTGTGGATGCGGCGATCATGGTCATCGACGCGGCCAAGGGCATTGAAAGCCAAACCCTAAAACTGTTCGAAGTTTGCCGCCTGCGTGACATTCCGATTATTACCTTCATCAACAAGGTTGACCGCGAGGGCCTGGCGCCGCTCGATCTGATCGATGAAATTCAGGGCAAGCTGGCGCTCGACCTGACGCCGGTGCTTTGGCCGATCGGGCAGGGTGTTGATTTCAAGGGTTACATCGACCTTCTCGAAAAGCGCGTGGTGACGCCGCAGGGCAAGACGCTGGCCGAGTTTGACGCCATCGACGATCTGCTCGAGGTGGAAAGCCTCGTCGATGATCCGGTGTTCATGACGGCGCTCGAAACGCTGGAACTGGCGCGGGCGATGTTGCCGGACTTTGATCTTAAAGTGTTTCACGAGGGCCATATGAGCCCAGTGCTGTTCGGGTCGGCACTCAAGGGTATTGGTGTCGCTGAACTGCTGCGCACGCTTGGTGATTGGGGCCCGGAGCCGAGGCCGCAACCGGCACTGCCGGCGCCGATCTCGCCGGATGAAAAGAAGGTTTCCGGTTTTGTGTTCAAGGTTCAGGCGAATATGGACGCCAATCACCGCGACCGCATCGCCTTTGTCCGGCTCTGTTCGGGCACGTTTACCCGCGGTATGCGCCTCAAAAACGTACGCTCGGGCAAGGATATGGCTGTGGCTAATCCGATGTTCTTCTTCGGTAACAATCGCGAGTTGGCCGAAGAGGCAGTAGCTGGCGATATCGTTGGCATTCCCAATCACGGTACGCTGTCGGTTGGCGATACGCTGACCGAAGGCGCGACGATCAATGTCACCGGCATTCCGAACTTTGCGCCCGAAATCATCCGCCGTGTGCGACTGACGGATGCGATGAAAACTAAGCAGATGTCCAAGGCGCTTTCGGATCTCGCCGAGGAAGGCGTTACGCAGGTGTTCCGTCGTATGGTCGGTGCGGACTGGATCGTGGGCGTTGTGGGCCAGTTGCAGCTGGAAGTTCTCGCTAGCCGCGTTGCCAAGGAATATGGCGTGCCGATTACCTTTGAGCCCATGGGTTTTGAGGTGGCGCGCTGGGTCGAGAGCGACGATCCCGATGAGCTGAAGCGCTTTATTACGGCGCAGAAGACCAATATGGCTGAGGACCGCGCCGATGCGCCGGTTTTCCTGGCGCAGAATGCGTGGTGGGCGGATCGGGCCAAGCAGGATTGGCCGAAGATCAAGTTTCTCACCACCAAGGAACGGCATTGAGCGCGCCCGATCGCATAGAGGAATTTGTCCTCGCGTTGCAGACCGGCTTTATCGACGGGTCGATCACCAAGCTCAAGCTCGGCGGCTATCATGGTCCCGAGGCTGACTTGAAGAGTGTCGAAGCGCGCAAGGTGACGATCAAGGCCGGCGAGCGGCTGAGTTTTGTGTTTCGCTACAAGACGCGGGACATAACCAAGAATCTCGTTATCGACGAAGCCATGAGCTTCGTGCGTGATGGGCTTCTCAATGAATTCCGCAGCGCCCGGCTGGAGACCACGGATTTCGATCTGCAGTTTGAGCGGCAGGGCGACAAGATCAGGCTGAAGAAGACCGAGGTTGCCGGGCGCGAGGCCGTTCAGGGTGGGCATGACCGGACCAAGAACCGGCCGCTGACATCTGGTGACAAGGTCTGGATGCAGGCGCTTGGCATCTCTGGCGCTGATGGCAAGGTGCTGGCTGCCTCGCAGGATAAGTTTCGACAAATCAACAAGATGGTCGAGATTTTTGCGCCTTTGATTCAGGAGCTTTCTACCAAGAAGCCACGCATTGTCGATATGGGCGCGGGCAAGGGCTATCTTGATTTCGCGCTGTTCGACTATCTGAAATCCGAGGGCAAGGATGCCGAGGTGATCGGTGTCGAGATGCGGCCAAAGCTGGTTGAGGATGGCAATAAGCTAGCCGAGAAGAGTGGGTTTGGAGCCCTGAGTTTCGTGCCGGCCTCGATCCTCGACTATGACGCCAGCGGCGCTGATGCCGTTATTGCGCTCCACGCCTGCGATACCGCGACGGACGATGCCATCTTCAAGGGCATTTCATCGGGCGCCGAACTGATCGCCGTGGCGCCGTGCTGCCACAAGCAGGTGCGGCGGCAGATGGAGGCGGGGTCTTCGGACAACCGGCTCGATTTCCTGCTGCGCCATGGCACGTTTATGGAGAAGCAGGCCGAGATGGTCACTGATGGGCTGCGGGCGCTGCTGCTCGAGGCCTCGGGCTATCGCACCAAGGTTTTTGAGTTTGTCTCGGACGCCCATACCCCCAAGAACAATCTGATTGTTGCGCAGAAGGGCAAGGCCGGTTCACGTGAGGCGGCGCTGAAGCGTATCGCTGAGGTGAAGGCCATGTTCGGCATCGAGAAGCACTATCTCGAAAACCTTTTGGGCCTGAACTAGGCTTTGGGCGGGGTGACCGTCACGAAGGATAGCGGCACGCGGTTGGACGTCTGCTGCGGTCCTTCCCATTCCCACGGATCGTAGAAAACGCCGGTACGGCCGTCATAGAGCATGAAATGGTCGTCCATGACGTGGACGATCGCCATTTCGCTGATGTCGTCCCAACCTGCTGCGGCCGTGATTTCTCCAAGCTGCCAGCCGAGCCCCGCGAGAACGGGCCGCAGTTCGCCCCAATTGGTCTGGTGATGCGCTTTGCCGGTCCAGTCGAAGAGATCGGCGATTTCGTCATAGGGCTTTCCCGTCAGCATCTGCAGCGTGACGACACCGCAGCCGTCTTCCCTTGGTCGCTGGGTATGGAAGGCGATGTCGGTCATAGCGGTGTCCTCTTCTTCATCCCAAACGTGCGCAGCCATGCTGCCAGTCGCAAGCGTCCATGCCCAAGCGCGACTTCCTAACCGGGCAGTGGAGGTCTATATCCCATTGGCACAGCAAGCCAAAAAAGACCTATGACCAAAATCACTTTTGTTACGCCGAGCGGCGAACGCATTGAAACCGAAGCGGAAAACGGTGCCACCGTGATGGAAACGGCCATCATCAACGGTATTCCGGGCATTGTCGCCGAATGCGGCGGCGCCTGCACCTGCGCCACCTGCCATGTCTATGTGGAAGAAGATTGGCGCGAGACCGTGGGCGGCCCCTCGATGATGGAAGAAGACATGCTCGATTTCGCCTTCGACGTGAAGGATTCGAGCAGGCTGTCATGCCAGATCAAGGTTCGGGACAATCTCGACGGTCTCGTGCTGCACGTGCCGACGCGCCAGGGGTGATCTTTCTTCCTTTCCTTCTCCCCTTGAGGGAGAAGGTGGCGCGTAGCGCCGGATGAGGGGTATTCCGCCGCCATTGCCGACTCCTCTGCGGAGGAGGGAACCCCTCACCCTGGATTTTCGCTTAACGCGAAAATCCTGTCCCTCTCCCTCAAGGGGCGAGGGTAGGCAGGAGCCGGGCGATCTATTCGCAGCGCCGATAGACGAAGGGCATGCCCCAGTCGGCGTCCGTCTCTGGAACTGTGTCGTAGAGATAGAACGTGTCTGGATTGATCCAGATGGCGAAGAAGATGGGGCCGCCGGCTATCGGCTCCCATCGCGCGCCGACTTGATCCGGGACGAGTTCCATTGCGGCGTCGGCTTCGACGTCGCGCGGGCCGAGATAGAAGATGTGCGTCTCGTTCGCGGCCTCGATGCGGACGGGCAGGGTGCAGATGGCGTAGTCTGTGTCGCGCGTGCCGACTTCCATGGTCGGCATGCTGACTGACCAGGCGCCGACATAGGGCGCGGATTTGCCCGCCTCGACCTCCGCCGACGCCGCTGGCTTGGGCAAAGGTGTCAGGGCAAAAGCTGCGGTCGTGCCTAGGCCTGTGGCCACGACCAAAAGCCGCAAAAAATTCTCCACAGATGCCGAATTTCGCACGGCAAATTCTCGGCGATCAGGCCGATTTCTCCCGCTGCTTTGCGTGGAACGGCAGGCCTCAGGATTTTTTTGCCCGACTTTGCTTTGCCAGTCTGGTGTCATTCTAAGGTGGCCTTCCCAAGGGAAATATAAAAGCGATTGAATTTCAACGCCTTGCTCCAATCCCCGGCGTTGGAATATTTTGCCTCATCGTTGGAATAGGACTGTTATGACTCGCCTCAACACATTCCCGTTGAGTTTCAAGGTCAAGGGCAAGCGCATTATGATCGTCGGCGGTACCGACGAGGCCCTGAACAAAGTCCGATTGGTCGCAAAGACGACTGCTTCAATAGAGATTTACGCAAGGCAGATTGAAACCGTTTTTTCCGGTTTTGACGTGACCGTGTTCGAGCGTCCGCTGACCGCAGAAGATGTATCCGGCGTCGCGCTGGTTTTCGTGGCCGATGAAGGCCCGGACGGGCAGCTTGCCATGGCCGAGGCTCGCCGGCTGAACATTCCGCTCAATGTCGTCGACGTTCCCGCCGAATGCGATTTCTACACGCCGTCCATCGTCGATCGTGCGCCGCTGACGGTGGCGATTTCGACCGAGGGCGATGCGCCGGTGCTAGCGCGGTTGGTGCGGGCGCAGATAGAAGCGCTGCTGGCGCCGGGGCTCGGCAAGATTGCTGGTCTCGCGGGCAGCTTGCGCCACAAGGTTGAAAGCTTGATCCACGATGGTGCCGCCCGTAGGCGCTATTATGAGGATTTGGTCTCTTCTTCGTCCGTTGAGCGGGCCATCGAAGAGGGCCGCGGCGGGGCCGAAGCGGAAAAGCTGTTGGCGAGCCATGTCGAGAATGGCGTGGGGCAGGGTGTGGTCTGGCTGATTGGCGCCGGCCCTGGTGCCGCCGATCTTCTTACCCTTCGCGCGCAGCGCCTGCTGCAACAGGCCGATGTCATCGTGCACGACCAGCTTGTGCCCGCCGAAGTCGTCGAGATGGGTCGCCGCGACGCCGAGCAGATTTGCGTCGGCAAGGCCAAGGGCCATCATTCCTTCAGCCAGGCTCAGATCAATACGCTGATCGTGCGGCTGGCGAGCGAGGGCAAGAAGGTCGCGCGGCTCAAGTCGGGCGATCCGATGATCTTTGGGCGCGCCGGCGAAGAGATCGAGGCTCTGCGCAAGGCTGGCGTCGAATACCAGATCGTGCCGGGCGTGAGCGCGGCGCTGGCTGCCGCGGCCGATACGGCTACGCCCGTAACCTTGCGAAAAGTGTCGAGCGGACTTGTTGTTGCCACGGCGCATGGTGCCGATGATAGCGAGCTGGCGCACTGGGCTGCGCTGGCCGAAACCGGCCTGACGCTGGCGCTCTATATGGGCAAATCGATTGCTGCCGAAACGGCGGGACGGCTGGTGGCGCTGGGCGCCGCGGTTGATCTGCCGGTGGGCATTGTTGTGAATGCGGGGCGGCCGGAAAGCCGATCCTATGCGGGTAATTTGGGTGATCTCGCGCGTGGCGCGGTCGAGTTCGATGATGGTCCGGCCGTCATCCTGATCGGTCGGGCCGTGGCGCATGGCGAATGGGTTGAGGCCGTCGCCAGGAATGCAGAAAGTTTCAAAGTAGCATGAGCAAGGAAATTCTCACCGGCAACGAGCTCACCTCGGGGGCGGCGGTCTACCTGTCGGCCACTGGCGAGTGGGTAGAGCCGCTGCAGTCGGCGCGTCTCTTCTCCAAGGAAGAAGTTGCCGAGCGCGATGCCGCGTTGGCCGCGACCAAGGCCGGCGGCCGTGTCATCAGCCTTGAAATCGAGGAAGTCGACGAGGTGGACGGCCAGATCGTTCCCAAGCGCCTTCGCGAACGTATTCGTGCGGCAGGCCCCACCGCGCCGCTTACTCTCAATGGGCAGGCTTACGACCGCCAGCATCTGGGTGAGGACGGTCATGTATCGATATGATGAATTTGACGCCGCGTTTGTCGCGGGTCGCACGGCGCAGTTTGCCGATCAGGTGAAGCGTCGCCTTTCGGGCGAGCTGACGGAAGACCAGTTCCGCCCGCTTCGGCTGATGAACGGGCTCTATCTGCAGCTCCACGCCTATATGCTGCGTGTCGCCGTGCCCTATGGCACGCTGTCTAGCCGGCAGATGCGCAAGCTTGCCCATATCGCCCGGGTCTATGACCGCGGCTATGGCCATTTCACCACGCGCCAGAACATCCAATACAACTGGCCCAAGCTGAAGGACATTCCCGTCATTCTCGACGAACTGGCCTCGGTCGAAATGCACGCCATCCAGACCTCGGGCAATTGCATCCGCAATGTCACGACGGACCAGTTTGCCGGCGCCGCTGCCGACGAGATCATCGATCCGCGTCCGGTCGCCGAAATCCTGCGCCAGTGGTCGAGCCTGCATCCCGAATTTTCGTACCTGCCGCGAAAATTCAAGATCGCCATCACCGGTGCGTCGCATGACCGCGCGGCCATCCGTTTTCACGATATCGGCCTCCAGGCTGCGGTGAATGCGGCTGGCGAAATCGGCTGGGAAGTCTGGGTTGGCGGCGGGCTCGGCCGTACGCCGATGATCGCCAAGCTGATCAATAGCTTTGTGCCCAATGAGCACCTGCTGGCTTATCTCGAAAGCATCATGCGCGTTTACAACCGCTATGGTCGCCGGGACAACAAGTACAAGGCACGCATCAAGATTCTGGTGCACGAAGAAGGTCTTGAGACGATCAAGGGCCAGGTCGAAGCCGAATTCGCCGAAGTTCGCGGCGGTGTGCTCACCCTGCCGAGCGAAGAAGTCGACCGCATTAGCGCCTATTTCGCGCTGCCCGATTTTGCTCCGCAGAGCCTGACCAAGATCGATGTGGCCTATGAGTCCATTCTCGATGCTGCCTATGGCCGCTGGCTCGATAACAATATCAATGCCCACGCCCAGCCGGGCTATGCTTCGGTGACGGTGTCGCTGAAACCCGTCGGCGGCGCGCCGGGCGACGCGACGCATACGCAGATGGAAGTCGTTGCCGACCTCGCTGAAAAGTATTCGTATGACGAGCTGCGCGTGACCCATGAGCAGAACTTGGTTCTGCCCCACGTGGCGCTGGCCGATCTTCGCGCCGTTTTCGATGCGCTGGTGGCTGCCGAGCTTGCCGAAGGCAACAATAACCTCATCACCGACATGATCTGCTGCCCGGGCCTCGATTTCTGCGCCCTGGCTAATGCCCGTTCGATCCCGATCGCGCAGGAAATTTCCAGGAAGTTTGCCGAGCCAGCACGCCAGAAGGAAATCGGCGAGCTGAAGATCAAGATTTCCGGCTGCATCAATGCCTGTGGGCACCACCATGTGGGGCACATCGGCATTCTGGGCGTCGAGAAGAAGGGCGGCGAGCTCTATCAGATCACGCTGGGTGGTGACGCCACCGAGCATGCTTCGGTCGGCAAAATCATCGGGCCGGGCTTTGAGGCCGAGAACGTGCCGGGTGCCATTGAAAAGCTGGTCGATTTCTACATCGCCCAGCGTCAGGGCACTGATGAGACTTTCATTCAAGCCTATCGGCGTCTTGGGGAAGCGCCCTTTAAGGAGGCCCTCTATGGAACGGCTTGACGCTCTTCACCTCTCCCTTTGGGGGAGAGGTCGGCGCGCAGCGCCGGGTGAGGGGGCCTTTTCATGGTCTGGTGCGTGGGAAAGGTCCCCTCACCCGACCCAACAGGGTCGACCTCTCCCCCTAGGGAGAGGTGGCGCTGCCGCGCCGGCTATCTCGGAGTATTCCTATGGGACTGCCTAAACTCGCTCCCGCCCAGGCGGCACACGACAAGCTGAAGGCGCTGGGTATCCTGGCGCTCAACGGCATGTTCGACGAAATGGACGCGCTGAGCGTGCTCCGTTACGCCGTCAGTGATGTGCTGCCGGGCGATCTTGCCATCGTCTCGTCCTTCGGGGCGGACTCGGCGGTGCTGCTGCACATGGTGGCGCAGGTCGACCCCAGCATGCCGGTCTATTTCCTCGAGACTGGTAAGCACTTCCGGGAAACGCTTGACTACGTCGAGACGCTGAAGAAGCAGCTCGGCCTCATCAATGTCCATGCCATCCACCCCAACGCGGATGATGTGAAGCGCTTCGATCCTAATGGCGATCTCTGGGAAACCGATCCCGATTCCTGCTGCCATATCCGCAAGACCGAGCCGCTTGAGCCGGTGACGGAGCAGTATGGTGGCTGGGTGACCGGCCGCAAGCGCTACCAGACCACGGAACGCGGCGTGCTGCCGCATTTCGAGCTGACGAGCGATGATCGCATCAAGGTCAATCCGCTGGCCTATTTCTCCGATGCCGATGTCATCGAATATCGCCAGAAGCACAACTTGCCCGAGCATCCGCTCTATGCCAAAGGCTACAAGTCCATTGGTTGTGCGCCTTGCACCTCGATTGTTGCCGAGGGTGAGGATCCGCGCGCCGGACGGTGGCGCGGCCTCAACAAGAAGGAATGCGGCATCCATTATGACTTCAGTGGAGCGATCGCCAATCCGATGACTGCCGCAGCCCGCCACACCCTCTGGAAAGACGGGGCTTTTATTGCCGATCCCTTCAGGGAATGGGTCGAAGGCACCGCGCCGTCCGAAGCCCGGTACACCCACGTGCCGCTGCCGGAGTTTCTGGCTAATCGCGCCGATTATCTGGCAAGCCAGCACCCTCTTGGGCTCCTGGTTTCGCCCGGCGAGAAGATCGAAGATGTGGTCGATGATCTTTCTCGATTTGCTTCGATTGCCATCAAGTTCCCTGCGTTCAGTGATGGTCGCGGCTATTCGACGGCGCGCCTGCTCGTGGAGCGTTTCAAATATGCCGGTGAAATCAGGGCTGTAGGCGATGTCCTTCAGGATCAGATTCCGCATATGCGTCGCTGCGGTTTCAATGCGCTCGTCGTTACCCACGAGCCGAGTCGCCAGGCGCTGATCGAAAACCGTCTGCCGGAAATGGCCTTGTTCTACCAGCCTGTGGGCGTCACCGAAGTACCGCTTGGTACTCGCCCCTTCCTTCGTCGCGTCTCCTAGGATAAGTGGAGCGCGTTAGTCGCCTTTAATCGGGCAAAGCCGGGGGCGCTGGTGACAGCGGCAGTTCCCATTCATCGAGCGGGGCAATGGGGCCCCGATGGGACCAATTTTTCCGGAGCCGCAGCGGCTCCGGTGTCGAACGGACTTTGAAAATGAGCACTGAGATCACCACCGACGTTGTCGTCATCGGCGCTGGCCCCTGCGGCCTGTTCGCGGCTTTCGAACTCGGGCTCCTCGACATCAAATGCCACTTCATCGACATTCTTGACCGTCCGGGCGGCCAGTGCGCCGAGCTATATCCGGAAAAGCCGATCTATGACATTCCGGCTTTCCCCATGATCACCGGTCAGCAGCTGACCGATAATCTGATGGCGCAGATCGCGCCGTTTTCGCCCGAGTTCCACTATTCACGCATGGTCAACTCTATCGAGAAGCTTGAAGACGGTTCCTTCAAGCTGCAGACCGATGCTGACGAAACGTTCTACACCAAGGTCGTGGTGATCGCGGCTGGCGGCGGTTCGTTCCAGCCCAAGCGCCCGCCGGTGCCGGAGATCGAGCAGTTCGAAAACAAGTCGGTCTTCTATGCCGTGCGCAAGATGGACGATTTCCGCGGCCAGGATGTCGTCATCGTTGGTGGCGGTGACTCGGCGCTCGATTGGACGCTGAACCTGCAGCCGATCGTGCGCACCCTGACCCTCGTGCACCGTCGCGACGCCTTTAAGGCGGCTCCGGCTTCGGTCAACAAGATGAAGGAACTGGTGGCCGAGGGTAAGGTCAACTTCCAGCTCGGCCAGATCGCCAAGCTCGATGGTGAAAACGGCCAGATCAACCACGTTCACCTGACGACCGATGCCGGCGATCTCTCGATCCCCGCCACGCGTCTGCTGCCGTTCTTCGGTCTCACCATGAAGCTCGGCCCGGTTGCCGATTGGGGCCTTGAACTCAATGACAACACCATCGTCGTCGACACCGAAAAGTTCCAGACCTCGGTCCCCGGCATTTTTGCCATCGGCGACATCAACTACTATCCGGGCAAGCTCAAGCTGATCCTCTCGGGCTTCCACGAAGCCGCGCTGATGGCCCAGGCCGCCAAGGCAATCGTCTCGCCAGGCGAGCGCGTTGTGTTCCAGTACACGACCAGTTCCACGAAGCTGCAGAAGAAGCTGGGTGTGGCGTAGGGTCTAGGACCCTCGCCAGCCAACTCTCCGACCACCGCGTCATCCCCGCGAAAGCGGGGATATCACTCGGCCCTTGTTGAGATTCCCGCTTTCGCGGAAATGACGCCGTGGCAGGAACCAATGTCCTACTTGCCTTGCCGCCTCATAGAAGGCTAAGCACGCCCCGCTGTTGAGGAGCGCCCCATGAAGATCACCGTTACCGACCAGGCAGGCGAAGTGCACGAGCTCGAAGGGCTCGAAGGCTGGCGCGTGATGGAAGTCATTCGCGACTGGGGTCTCAACATCAAGGCCGAATGCGGCGGCGCGCTGAGCTGCGCCACCTGCCATGTCTATGTCGATAACGACTGGCTCGATGCCGTCGGCGCGCCGAGCGACGAAGAAGAGGACATGCTGGACTCCGTGGGCGACGTGAAATCGAACTCGCGCCTGTCGTGCCAGATCCTATGCTCGGACGAGCTCGATGGGCTCAAGCTGACCCTGGCAGGCAGCGCCTCCAAGGAGGCATAGCCGGGCCGAAGCCCGGCACGCCTATTATTCCGCCGCGATGGCCGGCGCCTTATCGACGCCATGGCGCGCGATGAAGGCGCTGAAGGACTGCACCCAGCCATTGAGAAAGGCGAGGGTCGTCTCGTCAGTCACTTCGAGATCGTCGGTGATCAGGCCCGGTTTCATGTTGAAGTAGACTTCCGGCTGGCCCATGACCAGCATGCCATAGACCGGCAAGATCGAGCGGAGATGTCCCTGTCCGGCGGCCGTGCCGGTTGCGCCCGGCGTGGCGCCGACCAAGGCCGTCGGCATGTCTTTCCAGGAACTCTGCGCATAGGGGCGCGAAGCCCAGTCCAGCGCGTTCTTCAGCACGCCCGGGAACGAGCGGTTGTATTCCGGCGTCACGATCAGCGCAGCATCTGCGGCTTCGACGCGCCGCTTCAGCTCGGTCACAACGGTCGGCGGGTTCGCCCAGAGGTCGTTGTTGTAATAGGGCAGGCCGGCGAGATCGAGATAATCGAACTTCAGTTTGCCCTCGGCGAGCTTTTCCAGCGTGTTAGCAAGCTTGCGATTGACCGAATTGGCGCTCAGGCTGGCGACGAGAACAGCGACATTTTTCATTGGAAGAACCGTGGTATCCATTGGTAACTGACGCTATATGAGTGACTGTCTTTGCCAGCGCAAGACCGCACTTTTTTGATACCTGAGGCACCAAAATGAAACCGATCACCCACGAAATTACCAATGATTGCCGGCCTGTGGGCGAGATCCTCAACCAGATCGGCGGCAAGTGGACCGTGCTCATCATCAATGTGCTGAGCGGCGGGCCGATGCGATTTTCCGAGATAAAGCGCCAGATTGGCGGCATCAGCCAGAAGGTGCTTACGGCCACGCTGCGCGACCTGGAGATGGACGGCTTCTTGACGCGCACCGTGACGCCGTCCATCCCGCCGCATGTCGATTATGAGCTGACCGAACTGGGCCAGGATCTGCAAGGGCCTCTGCATGTGCTCGGTCAATGGGCCCTGAACAATCGCCCAAAGGTTCTCGAAGCACGCGGCCGCTACTTCGCTGCGCACCCCGACGCCATGCCGAAGCGCAAGCCGCGCCTCGCGCCGCCGCCGCCTCGGGCTGCGGCGGAATAGGCCTAGGCGCTTTTGCCGGCGTCCTGCGTGACCTTGACCAGTTCGGGAATGAAATCCCGGACCATTGGCTGCGGCTGCGTATCGAAGGGCAGGGGCCGGACCACCCGCATTGCGGCGATACCGACGCGGACGGTCATCAACCCATTGACCACACCTTCGCCCAGCCGGGCTGAGAGTTTTGCTGCGAGGCCCTGGCCGACCAACTGCTCGACGATACCGTCGGTCAGCACCAGCCCGCCCGTGACGGCGAGGTGCGACAGGATTGCACCGGCGAGGCGCCAGAAGCCGAAGAAGCCCGGGCGGGCTCCGTAGAGCGCTGCGATGGCTCCGGCCAGCCGTACGCTCTCGTAGATCACGAAAGCCACGTCGATCAGCGCCCGCGGCGATATGGCCGTCACCAACGCCACACGCCGCGCGGAGGCAGCCGTCAGCGCTTTCGCACGCGCATCGAGCGGGGCCATCAGGCTGCGCTCGGCCAGGGTGACGATCTCCGTGCCATCGAACAGATGCGGCAGGTTGGTTTTCACCACCTCGCGGCTGCGCGCCATGTCGGGGCGATCAGCATAAATGCCTTCGAGGCGTTCCGCGACATGTCGTGCCAGTTTCTGGTCGTCGTCACTACGTGCCCGCGCCGCGTCGGCCTTGAGCGCATCGAGGGTGCGAAGGCGGCGCAGGGCAAAGATTTCCCGGGCCACCAGCGCGATAACAGCGATAACAAAGGCGCCGAGTACGCCGAGCCCGGCCCAACCGAGCCACTCATAACGTGCAAAGAGATCGCGGATTAGTCGGTCGGCCGCCAGAGCGAAGCCAGCGGAAACCAGAATGCTGCCCGCTGTCCAGGCGATACGGCCGATCCAGCCCATGCGCCTTGGCGGCGGGCCGACGAGATCTGGTTCCAGTTCGGGTTCGAATGAGGTTTCGACAATCTCAGCTTCCGCCGGCGCGAATGCGCGCGGGATGCGGACGGGCGTCGCCGTTTCAGTTTGCGTCTGGGTGGGGCGGGCGATTGGGCGCTTCATGCCATCCAGTCTCCGATGAGATAGTCGAGGGCGCGGTCGAAGCGGATGTGCGGCAGGACTGCTTCGCCAGCCGCATTGGTTTCGAGTTTTTGCGGCGGGGTGAAGCGCAGAAAATTCAGCGCCACAGGTTGTCCATTCTCGAACAATGAATCCGGACGTTCCGGTAAGTCACCGGGAAACAAGGCAATTTCGGTCTTGCCGTCATAGGTCGTGCCGTCCAGTTCCTCACCGGCCTGCGGCGTGCCGATCAGCGTCGGCAGGGTCTCGCCCTGTTCTCGGATCGTGCCTTCGCTGGTGGCGCGGATGGCCGCGATGGCAAGCGACTTGGTCTCGGCACCGGCGAAACGCGCCCGCTTGCTGGCATTTCCAACGAGGCGATTGAGGATAGCTTCGAGCCGGTCATGGCTCGTGTGATGCACGTGGTCGGCTTTCGTCGCCGCAAAGAGAATGCGGTCGATGCGCCGGCTAAACGGGCGAAGAAGGGGATTGGCCTCGCCCTGGCGGAAACAGGCGAGCACGGCGGTGAGTGCTGTTTCCAGATCGGCAACGGCTGCCGGCCCCGTATTCAGTGCGCGTAGCGTGTCCACCAGCACCACCTGGCGGTCCAACCGGGCAAAATGATCGCGGAAGAAGGGACGGATCACCTGGGCCTTGTAAGCCTCGTAACGGTTTTCCAGCATCGCGTAGAGGCTATTGCCGCGGATTGGTTGGCTCGGGCGCGGCAGCGGTGCGAAGGTGAGGGCAGGTGAGCCTTCGAGGTCGCCGGGGAGCAGGAAGCGGCCGGGTGGCAGAGTGGAAAGCGCGCCATGCTCGCGGCTGCGACGGAGATAGGTCGTGAAGGCCGAAGCAAGGTGCTCCGCACTGAGGTCGCTGGCGTCCTTGAGAACATCAGTACTGTCGAGTTCGGCAAGGAATGCCCCAGCCTCATCAGCATGGCCGGGCTGCCGCGCGCGCTCCAGCGCTTCGGCGCTCCATTCGGCAAAACTCTTGCCGAGCAGGGGCAGGTCGAGGAGCCATTCGCCGGGATAGTCAACGATATCGAGATTGAGTGTGGCCGGTCCCGAAAGGCCGGCCCACCATTTGGCAGACTGGAATTTCAACACGATCCGCAGTTGCGAAATGCGCCGTGTGCTTTCGGGCCAAGTCGCCGGCCTGCCGGTCAGCGCCGCCATATGCTGTTCGTAGGCAAAGCGCGGAATGGTCGCGTCGGGATATTCTGCCAGTTTCGCGCCGATGAACCGTCCCTCGGCCAGCGGCGAAAAGCCGGGCAGGCGGCCTTGCGTGAGCAGGTTATGGATCAGCGAGGTGATAAAAATCGTCTTGCCGGCGCGGCTCAGCCCGGTCACGCCCAGCCGCAGGGTCGGCGTGAGAATGCCCGTGGCGCTGTCGGCAAGGTTGGAGAGGGCAATGCCCAACTCGTCGGTAATGGTGGTGGGCGGTTGCGGCAAAACTCAATTCCCCATGCGTCAGTGCAAGTTAGGGACTGGGGTGCCTTTTGCAAGGGTGGAGGCGGCGTCCAAACGCCGCCCCGCAAACTCTATTACTTACCAATCTCGCTGAGATCGTACGGCGTCGTCTGGTAGATCTCGTTGATCCAGTTCTGGAACAGCAGATGGGCATGGCTGCGCCAGCGGTTCTCCGGCTCGACTGACGTGTCGCCGTTGGGGAAGAGATTGACCGGCTGTACGGGGTTAAGCCCGGCTTTGACGTCGCGCTCATATTCATCGGCCAGCGAGCGGTTGTCATATTCCAGGTGGTTGAGGAAATAGACCGACTTGCCTGACTTTTCGCCGAGCATGCAGAGGCCGATATCGCTGTCCATCAACACTTCAAGATCGTCGCCGACGCTCGCGCGATCGATATCGTTGTAGCGTGAGACAGGGATCATCGGGCTATCGGACATGCCGCGCAGGAAGGGCGAGCGCGAATTGACGATGCGATGGCGATAGACGCCAAAAGCCTTCTCGTCCATCCGATAGCGCTTTACGCCGTGGAAATGGTGCAGGGCTGCTTGTGCCCCCCAGCAGATGAACATGGTGTGGTGCACATTGGTGCGCGTCCAGGCCATGATTTCCAGCATCTCGTTCCAGTAGCGCACGTCCTCGAACGGGATGTGAGCGATGGGCGCGCCGGTGACGATAAAGCCGTCGAACTTGCGCTCCTTCACCTCTTCCCAGGTCTGATAAAAGGTCTTCAAATAGTCTTCAGACGTATGCTTGGATTGGTGCTCGGTGATGCGCACCAGCGAGAGGTTGATCTGCAGGGGCGTGGCACCGATCAGGCGCGAAAATTGCGTCTCGGTGCGCTCCTTGTTCGGCATCAGGTTGAGAAGGCCGAATTCGAGCGGGCGGATGTCCTGCCGCGCGGCGCGGCTGGAATCCATGACATTGACGCCCTCGTCTTCGAGGGTTTTGCGGGCAGGCAGATTATCGGGGATGCGAATAGGCATATGAGCCTCTGAAAGGTCAGGAAAAGCGGATTTCAGGCGTCTGGCGCGTCCCCGCGGGGCACGCGCTAACGCATTCGCTTTTCGATGGCTGCGGCGACCAGATCGACGAATTCATCGCCATCGCGCACCATCGCCAGGTCCGAAGCCTCGACCGTATAGCCAAAATTGTCGGCCAGCGCCTGGTAGCGCGGCAGGCGATTGTGCAGCAGCGCCTCAAAACCCCAGGCGCCGAACTGTGCCGGGTCGACGTCGTTGTCTTGGCTGATATTGTTCATCGCTTTGAATTCGGCCCATTTCTCGACGAGGAAGGCCGGCCGGTAATACATCGGCTTGGGGCTCTCCTTGAACCGGCGCACCAATTCGGCGGCGTCCTTGTCGGTGCCGCGAATATAGAGCAGCAGCGTGTTCTCAGCGAGGGTCTTCACCACCGGGTCGTTGGCATCGTCGTGGTCGATGACTTCGATCAGCGAACCACCCGTGTCAGCGATGAAATCATCATAGCCATAAAGCGCTTTGGCGCGGTCGACGAAGTGCGGCACGTCGAGCAGGGCAGAAATTTCCGCCACGCGATGCTGCTCCTGCCGGCGCTGATATTCGGCGAGCGGCAAGCCGCCTTTTTGCGGATCGCCCGGCGTGCCGAGATAGCTCGAGAGCGGGTCGAGATTGTCGAAGGTGATGTTGGACGAGATGTAGATCGAGTCCGAGCGCAGCAGCTGTGCCAGGAACGGCACCTTCATGGCCTCGGCTTTGAAATTGTCGACGATGTACTCGCCCATGTGGCGCGTGCCGATGCGGTAGTCGACCGAATAGTGGAACCAACGGTTTTTGCGCAAAAGGTTCGACAGCCGCGTCTTGCCCACGCCGGCCATGCCAAAGACCGTCACGGCACGGCGCGGCGCATTGATGAACTGGTCGGGCGTTTCAAACAGCATTTTTGGGATTCTCAAGTCGGGCAGGCTTTAGAGCAATACCCACAATTATACAAGGTTGTGCAGGTATTTGCGCGGTCTTCCCCGGCCACTTCAGTTTTCTAGCAGCCCTCATGGTGAGGTGCGGAACGTTGTGGCGCCTCGAACCACGGGGGGCGTACCCCGATGCTACAACGCCACGTCCCCGTGGTTCGAGGCCTTGCTCGGCAAAGCGCCTCACCATGGGGGCTACTTCGCCGAGCCAGCGCGGCGGGTTTGGGCATATCGTCCCTGTAAGGCGGCATTTTTTGCCATACGCCACGCCCTTTTCTGCCGGTCGGCAGGGTTAGGGCAGGGCTCCAGAGTCAAAAACACAAGTTAATTCATATGGTTAACGAGTTGGCATTGCCTTTGCATTGCTTGGGGCAAACAGGCGCTTGCCTCGTCTTTTGGGGAACTGGAGTTTTAAATGGGTATTTTTGGCGCTCTTCAAAGTGCGGTTTCTGGCCTCAAGTCTCAGTCGCATGCCATGGAGAACATTTCGGGCAATATCGCCAATTCGCAGACGATTGGCTACAAGCGCATCGACACCAGCTTTGTCGACATGATCCCCGACGCGCCCGTCAAGCAGCAGATTGCTGGCGCGGTTTCCTCCTATTCGCGCTCGATGAACACGCTGCGCGGCGACATCCAGAACGCCGACACAGAAACCTATATGGCCCTCAACGGCAATGGCTTCTTCGTCACCGAAAAGGGTGACGGTTCGGGCGGCACCTTCTACACCCGCCGCGGTGACTTTGACATCGACCGCAACGGCTACCTCGTCAACGGCGCAGGCTACCGCCTGACCGGCCTTGGTATGAGCAATGGCGTGGTGACCGGCTCGGTCGCTGAAGCCGTCAAGATCGACAATTCCTTCCTTCCGGCGAAGCGCTCGACCACCATCAACTACCAGCTCAACCTGCCGCAGAGCCCGAAGACGGCCTCCTATGTCTCGACCACGCCGGGCAGCGAACTGCTGAAGCCCTGGAGCTATTCAGGCGACGTGCAGGGCTCGCCGGTTGCGCCGAAGGTCACTGGCCCGGCAGCCGGTGCCCCAACGACGATCCCGGCCTATGGCTATGGCAACATCGTCGACGGTACGGCGCTGGCCTCCACCATCGTGGGCAACGGCAATACAATAACCATCACGGTTGGCCCCACTCCCCATACTTTCAACATGGTGACGGCGCTTCCGGCGCCGGCCCCTGGCGCAGGCGACATCGATGCGACCGGCGATATCGCGACCATGCTCGCGAGCATCCAGGCCGAACTGCGCAATGCCACTGGCGGCAATGAAGTCGTTGGCATCAAGGATGGTCGCGTCTTCGTCCAGGGCGATGCCGCCGCTACGACGAGCTTGGCCTTTGGCTCTACGCCTGCTGGTCTGCTTGGGCTTGCCTCCGCTACGACGCCTGTCACCGCGGGCAACGTCACGTCAGCCAACATGCCGGCAGATTTGCTGTTCACGACCAATGGTCAGCAGCTTGAAATCACCGTCGGCAGCATCACCCGCAAGTATCTCATCGACACGAAGGGTACGCTCACTGCCGGCTCTGGTGTCGTGAAGGTCGATGGCACCGGTTCCCTCAAGGAAATGCTCGACGTCATCCAGGCTGACCTGCGTGCCAATGGCGGCGCAGGCGCCAGCGGCGCAACCGTTTCCTGGGACGCGACAAACAATCTCGTTGTTGATTTCCCCGGCAACTACCGCTCTGACGTGACGATTGCCGGTTCGGCAGCCAATACGGTCGGCCTTAACCAGACCGTGACGGCTTCGACCGGTACGCTCTCCACCGTCTCTGCCGCCAATGCCGAGCTCTTCGTCAAGGAATCCATTTCCGGCGGCGGGATCACAGTCTACTCGCAGACCGGCGAGCCGGTAAACGTACAGATGCGTTGGGCCAAGGTTTCCGACGACGCGGGTATCGCCACCTGGAGCCTCTTCTACGCTTCGGACTCCGCGCCCGGCTCGGCGAACGCCTGGACCAAGATGGCCGACTACACCTTCGACCAGGGCGTGCTCTCGGGCATTGCTGGCGGTTCGGGTGTCACCGTCAGCGGGACCGAACGCCTCAATATCGCAAACCTGTCGATCAATGGCCGCAGCTTCGGCTCGATCACTGTCGATCACGGCCTCAAGGGCATGACCCAGTTTGCCGACAATTCCGGCATGGCCACCACTACCCAGCTCAAGCAGGACGGTTATGGCGCCGGCGAGTTCATCTCGGTTGGTATTTCCGACGAAGGCCAGGTGATCGCGTCCTACACCAATGGTGAAACCCGCGCCGTGGCCCAGATCATCACCGCCAGCTTCTCCAACCCCAACGCCCTCAAGCGCGGCGACGGGGGTGCGTACACGGCCACCACCGAATCCGGCGAAGCCATCATCAACCAATCGGGCGAAGGCATCGTGGGCTCGTCCACCGAAGCCTCCAACACTGACATCTCGGAAGAATTTACCAAGCTGATCGTCACCCAGCAGGCCTATTCGGCCAATACCAAGATCGTGACCGCAGCCGATGAGATGCTCAAGGAAGCTCTCAACATGATCCGCTGAGGCCAGCCAATGCTTTTGGAATGCGGCACATCTTCCTACCGGCCTTTCGGGCTGTCTGGCCGGTTAATGCTCTGCCCGGGCGGGGAGAACCGCGGCATTCCCTTTTTATCCATAGTCCCGGCGCATGCGCCGGGACTCGCCATTTCTCAGATTCGCCGTGTCTTCGGCCTGGCCATTAGTGCCTTGCAGAGGTTCGGCGCCAAAGGAGACCCGCTATGGGTTTGACGGTTGCAATCGGGAATGCGCTTTCCGGCCTTAAGGCCAGCCAAACGGCGCTGGAAGTCATTTCCCGCAATATCTCCAATGCCGGCACCCCCGGCTATCACAAGCAGACGCTCAACGTCGTTGAAGTCGGTCGCGGCGACAATTCCTATGTCCGTGCCGGCAATGTCGACCGTGCGTTCGACTCCATCCTGCAGAACTACTACACAAAGCAGGTGCCGGAGACGGCCTATTCGGTGACGCGCGGCACCTTCCTCGATCGCATGCAGACCGCGCTCGGCAAGCCAGGCAGTGCCGGTTCGCTCGATACCATGCTGGGCAAGCTGCAAACCGCGCTCGACGCCCTCGGCACGAGCCCGGACAATTATGCGACGCGCGCCGATGTGGTGACCAAGGCCACCGACATGGCCAATACGCTCAACCGTCTCTCGCAAGAAGTGCAGTCAATGCGCCGCGAGACCGAGACGCGCATGGCTTCCACCGTCGACCAGGTCAACTCCATGCTCACTTCGCTGCGCGATGTGAACCTGGTGCTGGCCGACTATGGTGTCGACCAGAACACGCGCAATAGCCTGCTCGATCAGCGCGACCGCCTGGTGTCCGGCCTTTCGGAAACCATGGACCTGCGGGTCGACTACAATCCCGATGGCACCGTTCGCCTGGCGACACGATCCGGCGCGGCTCTGCTCGACGTAAAGCCCTCGCTGCTGGTCTTCGAGCAGGCTGGTTCGCTGACCCCGACGACGGAATTCAACGTCGATGACAGCAAGAACGGCGTCGGCAAGCTCATTATCGAGACACCGAACGGTACCCGCATCGATCTCGTCAAGGATGGCGCGATCCGCTCGGGTTCGCTCGGTGCCCTCATCGAATTGCGCGATACGACCCTGCAGGACGCTCAGCGCCAGCTCGACGATATCGCAGCCAGCCTTGCCCAGGTCTTCTCCTCGGTGAAGGAAGCCGGCATTGCCGTTGCCGGTCCGCCGTCGGGCTTCGACATGGATCTCAGCAAGCTCCAGGATGGCGACGACTTTACGATCAAGTATCGCGGCAATGACGGTGTCGAACGCACGGCAAAGGTCGTGCGCGTCGATGATCCGGCAAAACTGCCGCTGACGAGCCCTGACAGCTTTGGCAATCAGGTCGTCGGCGTTCGCTTTGCGGGCAATGGTCCCGCCGGCAGCGTCGACATGTCCTACATCACGAGCGTGCTCAACTCCTCGCTGACCGTCGGCCCGACCTTCTCGGGCACCGGCTCGACGCTGGAAGTGCGCGCCAACGGCAATGGCACGCCGATCAACGCCTCCACCCGCTGGACTGCTACGGACCTGCAGGGCGGCCAGCTCGCCATGCCGCTCTTCCTCGATGCCGAGGGCAAGCCCTTCACCAATTCGCTGGCGGGGCGGGGGCAGCGCCTCGGCTTTGCCGGTCGCATCACCATCAATCCCGCCGTCGTCGCCGACAACACGCTGCTGGTCAATTATAACGCGACCACGGCTTCGGGCGACAACAAGCGCGTCGACTACATCGCCGAGCAGTTCAACAATATGCGGTTCGGTTCGAACTCGCAGGTTGGGGCCAAGAACGGCGGCTTCCGCCTGTCGGGCTCGCTGAGCGACATGGTTTCGCAGGTGATGGAATATCAGGGCAGCTCCATCCAGACCGCCCTCTCGGCCAGCGAGACCAATAGCCAGACGCTCGATGCCATCACTTCGCGCATGGAAGAGAGCTACGGCGTCGATATCAACGAGGAAGTTGCCCGGCTTATGGAGTTGCAGAACGCCTATGCCGCCAATGCCCGCGTTGCCTCGGTCGTGCAGGAATTGCTCGACACCCTCATGCAGTCGTTCACGTAAGGGCGTTCGTCATGCTGATCAATAAATCCATGTACCCGGTCAAGGCAGGCTATAGCGCCATCTCGACCATGCAGAGCCAGCTCGGCAAGCTCCAGACCCAACTCGGGTCTGGAGACAAGGCGCAGACCCTCGCTGAAATGGGCTTCGACCGTACCGTGTCTCTGGCGACGCGCAACCGGCTGACCAAGCTCGATTCCTTCGCCGCCAATATCGACACCGTCAATCTGCGCCTCAACTTCCTCGACCAGGGTTTTACCTCGCTGGCCAAGCTCAAGTCCGAGACCCGCACTTCGGCGACGCCGACCAGCTATGGCGAGAACAATCTCACCATGGTGAGCCTGCAGAAGGACTCGCAGAACCGCCTGTCGCAACTGCTCGAAACGCTGAACCTCAGCGTTGCGGGCCGCTACCTCATGGGCGGCAACCAGACCGACAAGGCACCGGTCGCCACTTATGACCAGATCATGTATGGCGAAGGCACGGCCGACGGGTATCTCAAGGTCGCTGAAGAACGCCGCAAGGCGGATCTCGGTGCCGATTCCGGCGACACGCTCGACAATGTCGGTCTGCCGCGCACCACGGTTATGGGCTCCTGGAAGAACAAGCTCGTCATCTCTTCTGCAGAGTTCGAGCGGTTTGGGTACAAGATCACCTCGATCTCGGGCAATTCGGCGACGACGCAGACTTCCGGCCCGACGGCCGATCCGCTGGCACCGACCGTGCAGGTCTCTACCCAACCGGCCGATGGCGACGTGGTCACCTTCAACATGACCCGCCGCGACGGCACGACACAGACTTTTACGGCGAAGGCCGTGGCGCCTCCGACCGTGCCGAACGACGCTGCTACGCCGCCGGAATATTCCATCGGCGCCACGCTCGAGGATACCGCAGGCAATCTCGAAAGCCTGATGGGCCAGAAGCTCGGCAATCTCGAGAATTTCAAGATCTTCACCTCCTCGGATGCGGATGTGAAGGTCATCTCCTATTCGGACGGCATGAATTCCGTGTCGATCAAGTTCGACAAGCAGCCGACCGTTGGCGAAATGCTCACCATCGGCATCAAGGACCGCAATGGCGTAACCACCGACTTCCAGTTCAAGGCGGTCACCGGCACGCCGGACCCGCTCGCCACCAATCCGCGCGAATACCAGATCGGCGTCAATCGCGAGGAGACGCTCAAGAACCTCAAGGGCGCCATTGAGACCAGCGTTGGCGGGCTCGACGCACCCCTCAAGACGGGTCGTCTCACTGCCGGAACCATGGCGGCTCCGAACGACACCACGGTGCGTCTGGAAGAACAGGCCCCGCCGACAATTTTCGGCTACAAGCTCGCCTCTGCCTCGACCACCAGCAGCAAGATCAATGTCAGCGCCGTGGCCGGCAATCCGGCCAATATGAGCGTTGAGTTCATGGGCAACCCGCGCGCCGGCGAATCCGTGACCATCAACCTCAAGATGCCCGATGGCACCAGCACTCCGATCGTGCTGCAGGCCGTCGACCGCGAGCCGGTCACCGGCCAGTTCGTCATCGGCGCGACGCCCGAGGAAACCACGGCCAATTTCGAAGCGGCGCTGAAACTCAAGCTCGACCAGACCAGCAAGACCGAGCTGGTTTCGGCCTCGAGCTATGCCGCGGCGGACGATTTCTTTACCACCGATGGCGTGGCGCGCCGTCTCGATCTCTCGGGCGGCGATCCGGAAACCGCAACGGTTTTCGCGGCTCCGAACACCCGCGAAACGGTGAAGTGGTATATGGGCGAAGTCGGCACGCCGGGCGACAATCCGCGCCTTTCGGCGACCGCCCAGGTCGATGATTCCACCAAGGTCGGCTATGGCGTCCGCGCCAATGAAACGGGCCTCCGCGAGCTCGTAAAGACCCTCGCGGCCATGAGCTCGCAGGAATACGACATCAACGACACGACCTCCAAGGCGCGCTTCAGCGCCATGGTTGAGCGGCAGATGGCGACGACCTCGAGCTCCACGGCGACCGCAAAGGGCTCCATCGAACAGATCGGCCTCGAACTGGGCGTGGTTCGCGCCACGACGGGCGGGGCCTCCGAGCGCAATACCGCTGCTTCCGGCCAGCTTGAAACGCTGTTGAGCCAGGTCGAAACGGTCAGCATGGAAGAAACGGTCATGCAGCTTCTGGCGCTCAAGACGCGCCTCGAAGCCAGTTATCAGACGACGGCAACGGTCGCGAACCTCAGCCTCGTCAACTACCTCAAATAGGCGCCAGAAGGCACCACGGGAGGCCAGAAGGCCGAAACGAACACGGGGCGCGAAAGCGCCCCGTTTTGTTTTTGGTTGGAAGCGTAGTTGCCTCTGCCGTTGGAGCGCGCCATCAGTACCCGATCAGCCGGGCGGATCTCTGTGCATCGGGAGGCGCGGCAGTGGCTGTGGCAAGTGGCATCCGCTGATTGGCGCGTCGCGAACCGCCTATGGCTCTCTCCACTGCCGTCGCAGCAGGCCAGTAGAGCCCCACCACACTCTCAAGACTTGTTCCCACCGGCCGGTGCCCCTCGCTGGAAAATCCGCCATACGGGCGGCCTCGCTGCCCCTGAAGAGCCCCAAACCGCTGGGATCAACACCACAAACAAAAAGGCCCCCGGTTAAATCCGGAGGCTCTTGTCATCGCATCTAGGCGAACTTGTCGGTGCTGGCCAGTTCAGGCCTCTTCTGCACCACGCAGGCCGGCGGCAAGCTGGCGATTGATATTGATCAGCGGCAGCAGCTTGGCCTTGATCGGCTCGATATGCAGCTCGCGGGTTTCGTTCATCACGAACAGGCCGAGATTCGCGATATTCTGGCGAACCTGGGCGGGAAGCGGGTTGTCCTCGCGGGTCACCGAGGTGAGGAAGATATTCCAGATGCGGCGGTTGAAGAGCAGAGCCTCTTGAAGGCTGTCCTGCTTCAGGTCCCAGGCGTCGTGGATAAGCTGGAGATTGGCAGCCGCCCGCGACAGCAGATTGGCTTCGCGATCACGCGGGGCTTCCGTTTTGCGGGCCACCTGTTGGTATGCCTGCGCTCCCTGATGGTACATTTGCAAGAAGGTCCTGTTCGTACTGAATTAACTTGCGGGCTGCCTTGAGAGCTTTGTACAGCGCGCCGGTTAAAATCTCGTTGTTGATCCCGTTTATCAGCGTGATCATTGAGGGGGCGGCCTGGATTATCTCATTGACAAGACGGAAGTATTCGTCGCGGAGCCGCGCTGTATCGTCCTCCAGATACATCAGTTGCACGGCCAGGTAGATGCGCTTTGCAGGTGTATCCGCCGTGGCGATAGTCAGGATGTCCTTTTCGCGCAGGATGGGCGCTTTGCCGTCGATGAAGAGCCGGGTCCGCTGTTCGGAATTGGTAATGATGCACTGCCCGATGATGAGACGTTCGCCGGGCTTGAGTTCGACTTTCAGGGACATTGGCTCTGGTTTCCTATTCTGGGAATGCCGCCGTTCGTCTGGCGGGCTTAGGGATGGATAGCAGCCGCAGGGCGCAGACGCCAGCGGCTAAGGCGCGGGGAGGGCAGGGGAATCCCGAATCTCATTGCACCAAAAGAAGAAGGCGGGCTTGTGGCCCGCCTTCCGTTTACCGTTATGTGGCTTGCGATTAACGCAGGAGCTGCAGAACAGCCTGGTCCTGCTGCGAAGCCATGGACAGAGCCGACGAGGAGAGCTGCTGGCGGGTCTGGAGAGCCAGAAGGTTGGCAGCTTCTTCGTTGGTGTCAGCCAAGGTCAGGTTCGCGGCGCCGGTTTCCAGCGTGTTGATCATGTTCTTGGTGAACGACTGACGGTTTTCGACCGACGACAGGTTCGAACCGAAGGCCGAAGCCTGCGAGCGAAGTTCCGTCAGAGCCGAAGACAGCTTCGACAGGAAAGCGTCGATCTTGTCGTCGGTATCGAGGTCTTCAGCGATCAGGCTGTCGACACCGAGGTTCGAGGCGTTGATACCGCGAATGTTGCCGTTCTTGTCCTTGGCCTGGATATCGATCGAGGACGTGCCGGACTCGTTGAAGGTGATCTTCAGCTTGTCGCCACGGAGCAGATTGATACCGTTGAAGGACGAGTCGTCCGAGAGCTTGTCGAGCTGGTCACGCAGTTCGTTGAACTGCTTGGACAGGTTCGCACGGACCGAGTTACCTTCGATCGACAGCGGGTCAACCGCACCGTTGCCGTTCTTGTCGACGCCAATGTTAAGTTCCTGGGTCGACAGGTTTTCGATACGCAGCTTGCCGTTGTCGTTCGAAGCACGAACCTTGCCGCCGAAGTCGCGGTTGATCAGTTCGACGAACTTGTCGACGGTCTTGGTTGCGTTCAGCTGGCTCTTCTCGGCAACGCCGGTGTTCACACCGTTAGTACCGAAGAGTTCAACTGCGTCAGCACCAGAGACAGCCAGGGTCTTGGCTTCAGCAGTCTTGGCGATAAGCTGGAACTTGCCATCGGCGTCGAACTTGGCTTCGACGTCGGTGATGCCAGCAGCTTCAAGATCGGAGTTCACGGCCGCAACGGTCGCGTCCTGCCAGTTCTTGATGTCGAGAGCGTTCACAGCCGAACCAACGCCACCCTTAACACCGCCGATGGAGATTTCGGCAGTCTTGCCACCGTACGAGACGGTGAAGGTAGCTTCTTCAGCAGCGATCGTTTCGACCGACGCACCAGCAACAGGGTTGGTGATGGTCTGGCCATCGACGGCAGCGGTATCAGCCACACCATTGACGGTGGTGGCAGCTGCGGTAAGGCCAGCTTCAACACCGTTCGTGGTGGTGTAGCTTGAGCTCGGGAGACCGAACGAGTTCGACGGGCCGCCGGTGATGTTGATCGTGAAGTTACGACCGTCAGCACGGGTGATGTTGAGACCGTTAGCAGTGGCCGTGGCTGTGTAGCCAGAGCCGGTCAGTGCGGCTTCAAGAGCGGCAGTGGTAGAGCCACCGACGATCGAGTAGGTTTCCGTGTTGCCTTCGCTGTCGATCAGTTCGATGTCGGTGCCGGCAAGAGCGGCCACGTTGGCGTCGACGGTGAGGTCGTCGCCACCGGCTGCAGTGACACCGGCGGGAGTAGCCGCGAACGCGCCGAGGCTCGAGGTGACGGTGGGGGCAGCCAAGCCGCCATTGGTCTTCTCGGTCAGGGTGACTTCGAGGGTCGTGGCGTCAACAGCAACGGTGAAGTTGTCGTCGATGTTGTCGTCAGCTTCGATAGCCGTCTTGATCTGAGCTGCGGTCATACCCGAAGTCAGGCTGATCGTGCCGGTTGCGCCGGCGATCGTCAGATCCTGATCCGAAGTCAGCTTCTGCGTACCAGCGTCGTTGAAGCTGGTCAGCGTGAAGGTGGTTTCGGCAGCGCTACCGGTCACGACACCAGCAGCGTTCGGCACACCGGTAACCGTCGGAGCGGCACCGCCCCACTGGGTGCTGGTGAGCGTGATCTGCTTCGTGGTCGCGTCGGAAGTTACGGTGTAGGCACCGTCTTCAGCGCCGGCTTCCAGGTTGGCAACGAAGTCTTCGAAGGTCGCGCCGGTCGGGATAGCCTGACCGCCGGCCGTGATCGAGGAGGTGATCGCCGAGAAGTTGAACGTCGTCGAACCCTTGGTAGCAGCGGTCGAGCCGGCACCGAAGGTGATGGCAGCAGCGGGAGCGCTGGCGTCAACAGTTTCGATGATGATCTTGTTAGCGTTGTCGCCGGTGCCGATGCTGACCGTGTACTTGCCAGCAGTGCTGGCGTGGCCAGCGAGAGCGCCTTCGATTGCAGTCTTGATCGTGTTCTCATCCTGGGCGCCAGCGCCGAGGGTAACGGTACGGCCAGCAACGGTGAAGACGTCGTTGGCACCGAGGCCGCCGAGGCCGGAGATGACCGAACGAGCGCCTGCGCCGCTTGCAGTGCCAGTGCCAGACTGAGGACCGAGATAGGCGGTCGTGGCCTGGGTCGTGATCTGGGCCTTCTGGCCAGCAACGGTAGCGGTTGCGAGGCTAACGTCAACGTTCAGATCGCCGAACTGACCGCCACCAAGGTTGATCTTGGTGTTGTCATTGACTTCGAACGACTTGGTCTGGAAGGACTTGTCCTGGCGAGCCTGGCGCAGCGTGGACTGCATGGATTCCAGGTTCTTCGTCAGGGCGGTGATGCCGTTGTTGGCAGCTTCGATGACCTTGATACCCGAGGCCATCGAGTCGAGCAGGTTGCTCATGTCAGCGGCGCGGCTGTTGAGAGCCGATGCCGTGAAGAAGTTCGACGGATTGTCGAGGGCAGAATTCACCTTGTTACCAGTGGCAAGACGGTTCTGCGTCTTGTCCATCATGGTGGCGGTATTCTGGAGGCTCAAAAGGTTCGCGCGAACGGCCTTTGAGAGAGAAACATCGGAACCCATACTAGGTTTTCCTTCTGGACGTGTGGTGCTTACGCCTCAATCCTTGAGACCCGACCAGAATGGCCCTCACTTGCTAAAAACTTCTTAAATTCGGAACATCTTTACGTTTCCCGTAAAGGCTTATTTCACCACGGTTTTTCCCGGTTTTGCTGGGCTTTTCGTGAATCTCGCCGTGGCGTGCCTGACTAAATTTTCGGCATCGAAAGTCCGGGTTAACCGCGTCCATTAGGGAAGGGCGCCCGAGCAAAGCCCCCAAAATGAGCGACTCCACATGGAGTCGTCCCTGAGTCCCCAAAACCAGCTGCTAATGCGCGCTCACGCGTAGGCGCGCGATTCGCTTCATCACGATGGGAGGGCAAATACGGGCCAAATCTGGCCCCGCGGGAATTAGATAAAATTTGAAATAAATTGCGCGGTTTCCCGAGAGAGCCCCGCAGCTTTTGGACACTAAACCTGATTTCGCCGGCAAGAAACGCCGGAAGAAAACAAAATCTGGTACAGGAAGTCCAAACATGTCCGCAGTAAATCTTGCCTCCTCCACCCGCTTCGGTCTTACCGCTCTCCGTAACGTTGCAGAGCAGATGGAAGTCTCTCAGAAGCGCCTGGCCACCGGCAAGGCCGTGAATACCGCTCTCGATAACGTTTCGAAGTTTTTTACTGCGTCCAAGATGGATGGCCGCGCCGCCTCGATCGACACTCTTCTTGACAGCGTCAACAATGCTCAGACCTCGCTGAAGGCCGCAAGCGAAGGCATCAAGGGCATCCAGGGCATCGTCAAGCAGGCCCGCGCCCTGACCGGCCAGGCTCTCGCCACGTCCGATACCGCCACCCGTGCATCGCTGGCCACGCAGTTTACGGCGCTGACCGACGAAATCGCCAAGGTTGTCACCGACTCCAAGATCAACGGCACGAACCTTCTCAACAACGAGAGCATCACCGTGACGCTGAATGAAGACGGTACCAGCAAGACCACGATCGCCGGTGTCACCGTCGGTACCATCGCTGCGCCGGCAGGCACCTGGGCGACGGAAGCGAATATCAAGACCTCGGTTGACGCCCTGAACACCTTCAGCACCGCTCTTGAAACTGCGGCGACCTCGTTCGGCACCAGCCAGGCCCTGATCAGCGTCCGCAAGGATTTCAACAGCGCGCTGTCGAACATTCTCAAGACGGGCGCATCGGAACTGACCGCCGCCGACATGGATGCTGAAGCCGCCAACCTGATGGCGCTCCAGACCCGCCAGCAGATGGCGTCCACCGCCCTCTCGATCATGCAGACCAACGAGTCGACCGCTCTGCGTCTGCTCCGCTAATCGCAAGCTTCACTGCGACGAACTTGGCCCGCCTCATGGCGGGTCTTTTTCGTTTTCAGCCCGAAGTCCTCGTCAGAAAGAGGTGCATGACGCGGGACAAATTCGGTCCCGCAGGAATTAGATAAAACTTGAACTAAATTGCACGTTTTGCCGAGAGAGGCCCGCAGCTTTTGGACACTAAACCTGATTTCGCCGGCAAGAAACGCCGGAAGAAAACAAAATCTGGTACAGGAAGTCCAAACAATGTCCGCAGTAAATCTCGCCTCCTCCACGCGCTTCGGTCTTACCGCTCTCCGTAACGTTGCAGAGCAGATGGAAGTCTCCCAGAAGCGTCTGGCCACCGGCAAGGCCGTGAATACCGCTCTGGATAACGTTTCGAAGTTTTTTACTGCGTCCAAGATGGATGGCCGCGCCGCCTCTATCGACACTCTTCTTGACAGCGTCAACAATGCACAGACGTCGTTGAAGGCCGCAAGCGAAGGCATCAAGGGTATCCAGGGCATCGTCAAGCAGGCCCGCGCCCTGACTGGCCAGGCTCTTGCCACCTCCGATACCGCCAGCCGCCTGGCACTGTCGACCCAGTTTGAAACGCTGACCGCGGAAATCGCCAAGGTCGTCACTGACTCCAAGATCAACGGCACGAACCTTCTCAACAACGAGAGCATCACCGTGACCCTCAACGAGGACGGCACCAGCAAGACCACGATCGCCGGTGTCACTGTCGGTACCATCGCTGCGACGGCAAACGACTGGGCGGCGGAAGCGGACATCAAGGCATCGGTCGATGCTCTGAACACTTTCAGCACGTCTCTTGAAACGGCAGCGACCTCGTTTGGCACCAGCCAGGCCCTGATCAGCGTCCGCAAGGATTTCAACAGCGCGCTGTCGAACATTCTGAAGACTGGCGCATCGGAGCTGACCGCCGCCGACATGGATGCTGAAGCTGCTAATCTCATGGCGCTCCAGACCCGTCAGCAGATGGCGTCCACCGCCCTCTCGATCATGCAGTCCACCGAGTCGACCGCTCTGCGTCTCCTCCGTTAATCGCAAGCTTCACCGCGAATTTTGGCCCGCCCTTGTGGCGGGCCTTTTCGTTTGGAACGTCAGCCGGCGCAAAGAAAGACCCGGGTCGAGAGGATCGGCCCGGGTCACGTTTTTCTTGGGGTTCAGATAATCTTGTCAGTCAAATGAAAGCCATAGGTCGGCGGCGACCATTCGTTGCGCAGGCGCCGCGCCACTTCATGCAGGTTGGGTGGATCGATCGCCTGTTGATTGCCCAGAAGGGCCGCTTCGAAAATCGTCTGGGGAGGCAGACTGCCCCCTGCTACGCTGCCAGATCCTGCGGGCAGCGCCTGCGGTTCGGCTTCGCTTTTTCGGCCCTTGTTCGAGCCACTCTGGTCCTCGCGCTTGTCTTGGCGAAGGAACCTCGGAAGATGCGGCGAGAAGGCGATACCCATGGTATTCGCCCTCGGCGCGATTCTGGCGCTCATGTTCCTGTCCTGGAGCCACAATTGGCCAATGGCAGGCTATGAACCCTTTCCTATCTCTCCCTTTTCCCGGACGGGACGATTTTAAGACACACGTCACCAATTCGGAGGGATTGGGTAACCATGCGCGATCGCAAACAAAAAGGGCCTCCGCTTCTGCGGAGACCCTGTGGCCGGTAGCGATGCCAGCGCCCCTTCTGGAGAGCTCGCCCTACTTTGGATCGGGCGGAGCGCTGCGGCGATTTTGCGGCTAAAGCGCGCGGTTGACCGTGATGCCACGGGCCGAGGCCGCGCGCGGCATCTTCACTTCGCCGCTGCGGTCATAGGTGCGCGTGTGGTCCTTGGCGCCAACCGTGTCGGCGACATCGCCGATCAGGTCTTCGGCAAGGTTCTTCGCCGTGGCGATGACGCGCAGGTTCTCGGCCATCTGGGTGGCAAGGGCGTCATGGTTCTTGTGCAGGCGGTCGAGCGAGGTCGACGCCTCGGCCACGAGGCGTTCGGTCTGGCGCTGCACCGCGCGCGCGAACACCACATAATCCTGCGCGAGCTGGGTCTTTTGGGCGGTCAGGCCTGCCGCGTCGCGGAAACGGCCGGCGCGGAGCAGGGTGGTTTCCTCGTTCATCATGGTGACGAGGGCCTGAAGGGCGGATTCTGCCTGGGCACAGAGCTCTTCAGCCGGCAGGCTGTCGAGCAACGCAATACGATCTGCTGCTGCGGACATTAACGATACACTCCCGATATACGCGGACTATTGTTGTTTTGGTTGGCTTCCTGCAGGGCGATCATGTCGCCCAGGATCTGGTCGGCGATGCCGAGGCCGCCGTTCTGCGCCATGGTATTGGCGAGCTGTTCGGCTTGCATGGATCGCCAGGTCTCTTCACCAAAGCCGCCACCAAAGCCGTTTTCCGATTTGGCCGTGGCGAACATTTCCTTGGTGAGCAGGTTGAGGAACACGCCTTCGAGGTCCTCCGCCTGCTTCTTGAGCTTGTCGAGCTGGTGGTTGTTGAGGCTGGTCTGGGTTTTGACGCCGTTGACGATGGTTTCCATCACAGCACCTCGATCTCGGCCTGAAGGGCGCCAGTCGCCTTGATTGCCTGGAGGATGGCGATGAGATCGCGTGGCGAAATTCCTAGCGCATTGAGCCCGTCGACCAATTCCTGCAGCGTCACGGATTCCTTGATCACCTGCAGCGCCGTGTCGGTCTGGGTCACGTTGAGATCGGTATTCGGTTCGACCGCGGTCTGGCCCTGGCTGAAGGGCAGGGGCTGCACGACTTCCGGGTTTTCGGCGATGCTGACCGTCAGGTTCGACTGGGCCACGGCCACGCTCGACACGCGCACATCCTTGCCCATGACGATGATGCCGCTGTTTTCGTCGATGACGATCTTTGCCGACTGGTCGGTCTGGATGATGAGCTGTTCGATATCGGTGAGCAGATCGACGATATTGCCGTTGAAATTGACCGGCAGGGTCAGGCGCACGGTGGCTGGATCTTCCGGCACGGCGGTCGGGGCGCCGATGAAATCGTTAACCGCCATGGCAATGCGACGCGCCGTGGTCAGGTCGGCATTGCGCAGCGTCAGGCGCAGCGTGTGCTGGGAGCCGAGCTCAAAACCGATTTCACGTTCGATCAGCGCGCCCGAGGAAATGCGTCCGGTGGTCGGCACGCCCGAAACGATGCTCGCCGAATCCCCTTCGGCCCTGAAACCGTTGATGGCGACCGGGCCCTGGGCGATGGCATAGACTTCGCCATCGGCACCGAGCAGCGGGGTCACCAGCAGCGTGCCACCCTGCAGGCTCTTGGCATTGCCGAGCGAGGCGATGGAAACGTCCATGCGCGAACCCTGCGCGGCAAAGGGCGGCAGGCTTGCCGTCACCATCACAGCCGCCACATTGGCCGTACGAACGTTCTCGCCCTGGGTGTTCACCCCGAGACGTTCGAGCATGGATTGCAGCGATTGCTTGGTGAAGGGCGAATTGTTGAGGCTATCGCCCGTACCGTTGAGACCGACGACGAGGCCGTAGCCCACAAGCTGATTCTCGCGCACGCCTTCGACATCGACGATGTCCTTGATGCGGGCAGGAGCGGCGGCAACCTGGGCCAGAGGCGCTAAAGACAGTGCTGCGCTGAGCGCTGCAGCAAGGCCTATGCGGAAGAATTTGTTCGGCATGTCTATCCCCGGTACGAAGCTGCACCATCCCCATGGCGCCGCGGTCGCTTTCGGTAATGCGAGAAGCGTGCCAAATCGCAAAAATCTGCGTAAGTGTCTGATATGAAGAGATAATATGCCTCGGCGCGGAGGCGGGACCGGCGGCTAAATGCGTCGGTATGCAAATCTTGCCGGGGTCATTAAGTCGTCATTAACCATGTAGGGCAGATTTTGCCTGCAACAGGAATCTCGGGGGCGAGTCACTCAGTGCGTATAGAATCCGCCAATCGGACGAGCAGTGTAGCGTCGCGCGCTTCCGTCGGGAAATACGCGCCGGGCCAGTCCTTCACCATGGCCGACGTTTCCGCTCCGGCGCGGGTAGCGCGGGCGGCTCCCGTAGCCCAGGTCGCCCCGCTCGATGCCATCCTCGCCATCCAGTCCGTGGGCGATGCCATGGGCGGCAAGCGCAAGGCGGTCAAGCGCGGCACGAACCTGCTCGACATTCTCGATGGCATCAAGGCCGATCTGCTGGTCGGTATCATCACGCCCGAGCGTATGGACGCCCTGATCGAAGAGCTCAGTGTCTATCGCGACCGCACCGAACCGGGGCTCGATGCCGTCCTCGATGACATCGAATTGCGCGTCCGTGTCGAGCTCGCAAAACAGGGGCGTTTCCCTGACTTTTGAGCTGAGGCACGATCCGGAAAATGCATGCTGGTTTTCCGAAAAGATCGCGCTTCCTCCCAAATTGTGGACAAAGACGGGCTCAAGCTTCATCAAAATGTTGTCAGACTCGCGCTATGCGGTTGATCCGCAGGGCCTTTTCATAGTTAAGGCTCTTTAAGAACTTCGCTTGCTCGGGGTTGACCTGCGGCATATATAGGCCGCCGTGGGGTGCATTGGAGTTGAGTCTGCTGATGTCTTCGGTTGAAGTGATTGAATACCGGCCGAGTGAAAACGAGCCGTTCATGAACCCGCGGATGCGGGAGTACTTCCGAAACAAGCTTCTGGCCTGGAAGGACGAGATCCTGCGCGAAAGCCGCGGAACTCTGGAAAACCTCCAGGAGGAAAGCCAGAACCATCCTGATATGGCCGACCGGGCGAGCTCGGAAAGCGACAGGGCACTGGAGTTGAGGACGCGCGACCGCCAGCGCAAGTTGATCGGGAAGATCGACTCGGCACTCAAGCGCATCGATGACGGCACCTACGGCTATTGCGAGGAAACCGGCGATCCGATCGGCGTCGCCCGCCTTGATGCCCGCCCGACCGCCACGCTCAGCCTTGAGGCGCAGGAATTGCACGAGCGGCGCGAAAAGGTCTATCGCGACGAATAAATAAAAGCCCGCTGCGAAGCGGGCTTTTTTGTTGCCTCGGTGTTCAGCCCTCGAGCTTTTCCCGCGTCCGCTCATGGATTGCCTCGGCTTCGGGCGACATCTGCTCGGCAAAATCTGCCATTTCGAAGACCGGACGAATTTCGATTTCGCTATCGCCCAACATGGGATTGGGGCAGCGCTTCACCCATTCGACCGCTTCGTCCATATCGCGTACTTCCCAGATCCAGTAGCCGGCGACCAGTTCCTTGGTTTCGGCAAAGGGTCCATCGATCACGGACCGCCCGGTGCCGCTGAAAGCGACGCGCTTGCCGTATTTGCTGGGTTTCAGCCCGTCGCCCCCCAGCATGATGCCGGCATCCACCAGTTGTTCATTGTAGCGGCCCATTTCCTCCAGAAGCTGAGTTCCGGGCATGATTTCGGCTTCGCTATCGACAGTGGCTTTCACAAAAACGACGACACGCATTTGTCTCTCCTTTTCGGCAGCGCTCAATTGCCTGCTTGTTCTGGCGACGATCCTAGCTTCAGCGCTTCGACAATTCAGAGACGAAAATGCGAAAATGACAACGGGGCCTTTCGGCCCCGTCAGCATAAGACGAACCTGTGCGGCGCTCAGAAGCCGAAGACGGTGGTTATGCCGCTCTGACCATCGCCGTTCTGCTGGCACTGGGCATTGGTCGCCTGCCCGAACTGGAAGAGGCCGCAGGTATTGTCGTTGCCGTTCTGGCTGATGGTACCGTTATGGCCATTGCCGTCCTGGAAAATCACGCCCGAATTGTTCGAGCCGTTCTGGTTGAAGCCGGCAGAGTTGAAATTGCCGTTCTGGAAGGCATTGCCGCCATTGGCCGACATGCCCTTGACGACGGAAAACATCCGGAGGCCAAGACCGAGCGCCTGGGCCTGGTCGGGATCGGTGGGCGAGAAACCGAGCGAAATCTGGCCGCCAGCCATGGCGGGCGAAATGCCGATGATGAGGGCGGCGACGGCGGCGGCGACAGTCTTGGTGAAGGTGGCGGTCATTTCAAAATTCTCCAAAGCGTTTGTGCGTTCCCGGTGCTGGTCTTCCAGCTCATGAAACGAGATTAGCCAGCCTCGACTGAACCCATCCGGAGCGGCGCATTCAGACTTCGTTCACGGAATCCTTCGCGGCAAAAAAAGAGCCCCGGCCGAAGCCGGGGCAGGTCTTGGGTCAGGGGAAGGTCATCCCGACCGCTTCGTCGCGGGGCACGCAACGAACTGGAATGCGCTCACGTCCGCGTCGCAGTCTGCGAGCAGTCGAACGTCTTGCCATTGGCGGTCACGGTGAAATCCACGCTGACATTGGAGCCGGCATTGATCATGACCTGACCGAGCGAGACTTCTGCATTGGGTGCGGCGGAAAACTGGCCGCCCTGGCTGATATTGGTCGAGCCACCGCCGCCGGCGCTCTTGAGCGCAAAGCGGTATTGGCCCGATAGGGCCGTGGGGCTCACCAGTGTTCCCTCAAGGGCGAGCATGCCGCCCTGGGTCTTACTGATAACGCCACAGGCAAAGTCGCCCCCCGCCGCCGCATTGGCATTGGCGGCAAAACCGATGGCAGTAATGGCCGCGGCGGCCGCGATCGTGGTTTGGATGAGTGGGTGAAGCATGTCGTCCTCCTGATGAATGGAAGGGGCCGGCGGCGCCGGCCCCGCTTCGCAGAGGTTACGGGCAGGCCTGCACGAAGGCGGTCACGTTGCCCGAGCCATGCTGGGTGACATTGGCGTTGCAATTGTTGCCGACCTGCACGCCGGCGGCGACATTGCCGTTGCCGTCCTGGGTCACGACCGCGGTGTGGTTGTTGCCGAACTGGCCGACGCCACCCTGGTTGTTCCAGCCGTTCTGATAAACGTCGCCGTAGTTGTTGTTGCCCTGCTGGCCGATGGCCGAGACATTGTTGCCGCCATACTGCTGGCTCACGGCGCTGTTCCACCAGCCGGTCTGCTTGGCGCCAAAAGTGTTGTTCCAGCCGGACTGGCCGCCGCCGACCGAGTTACCGAAGCCGGTCTGGTCGATAAAGATGCCGCCGGCCATGGCGGGAGCGGCGGAAGCCGCGATAACGGTGGCAGCGACGGCGGTGATGATGAACTTGCGGATCATTTGAAGTCTCCTGGTTTGCTGCGGTCCCTCCGACCGCGTCGTTGATGGAGACTGTTTTAGGGCGCTGATCCGGAACGGCGTCTGAAGCGAGGATTCAGAATTCGTTCATCGGCAGAAAAATGCGGAAATGATTCCGGGGTTGGGCGTAAGTGGTTGAACAAAAAGAGATTCCCGCTTTCGCGAGAATGACGATGTGGATTGGGTCGGTCTTGTCGCGCTACCGTGTCATTACCGCGAAAGCGGGAATCTCAAGTCAGTTTGACCCTCAAACCCGCCCATACCGCCGCTTCAAATGCGCCTTGAAGAACTCCCCATTGAGCGGCTCACCCGTCGCCCGCGTAATCAGGTCCGGCGTCGAATAGCGCGAGGCCTGACACCAGATATTGTCCGAACGCCACTGATTGATCGCCCCGAACTCGCCCTGGCGCATCTGCGCTCGCGCATCCGGCACGGCCTTTTCCATCGCCGCCCATTGCTGCGCCGCGATCATGGCGCCCAGCGTATAGCTCGGGAAATATCCAAAGGCGCCGCCCGGCCAGTGCACGTCCTGCATCGGTCCGTCCTTGGGATCGTTTATGGTCGAAATTCCAAGATATTCCGTCATCTTAGCGTCCCAGGCCTCCGGAATCTGGCTCGCTTCCAGCTTACCCGCCACCAGCTCCTGTTCCAGCTCGTAGCGCAGGATCACATGCAGCGGATAAGTGACCTCGTCCGCATCGACGCGGATATAGCCGCGCTCGACATGGTTCACTTCGTTGAGAATATCGGCGATCTCCCAGCCGGGAATCGCATCTTCGCCGAGATGCTGACCGACCAGCGGCAGCAGATATTCCCAGAATTCCGGACTGCGCGAGAGCTGCATTTCAACGAACAGGCTCTGGCTTTCATGCATGCCCATGCCGCGCGCCTTGCCCAGCGGCCAATGCGACCAGTTCTTGGGCAAGCCCTGCTCATAAAGCGCATGGCCGGTCTCGTGCAACACGCCCATCAGCGAGGACAAAAACTCATCCGTCCGATAGCGCGTGGTCATACGCACGTCGGTCGGCACGCCGCCACAGAAGGGGTGATGGGATACAGCCAGCGAGCCATGGGTGAAATCAAAGCCCACCGCCCGCATGGCAGCGAGCCCGAGTTCGCGCTGCTTTTCGATCGGGTAGGGGCCGTTCAACGCCTTGCGAGGGCGCTTCGCCAACCGCTCCTCCTGCACCGCCAAAGCCTCGGGCACGAAATCCCTGAGGAAGCTCTTGAGGTCGGCAAAAATCGGATCGATCCCAGTTACGCGATTGCCCGGATCATATTGATCCATAAGGGCATCATAGGGTTCGAGCTTGAGCACATCGGCCCGCAATTGCGCTTCTTCGCGCACCAGCGCCACGACGCCCTCGAGCGCCGGCAAAAACGTGTCCCAATCGCCCTTGGCTCGCAGGTCGCGCCAGAGCTGTTCCGAACGCATGGTCGCCGCCGTGCGCCGCTCGACAAACTCGGTCGGCAGGCACGTCGCATTGATATAGCTGCGCTCGAACTCGCCCACGGCCAGCTTCTGGTCGGTATCGAGATCTTCGCTTTTGGCCTTGGCAATCCAGTCGCCGATTTCAGGCGCCGTCGCCTGGGCGTGATACATGCCGGCTAGGTTCGCCATGGCCTCGGCGCGCTTGTCGCCACCGCCCACGGCCATGTGAGTCGCCTCGTCGGCCCCGAGAATGGACAGCGCGTGTTCCAGCGCCTCCAGCTTGCGGCCGAGAGAATCGAGTTTCTGGAAGGACATGGATCGGTCTCCTAAAGGTCGAGAGATGTTTTCCATAGGCGGGGCAGGGGATCAAGGTTGCTGCGCTTACCAAGACCCTACTGCAGTAGACCTCATCCTGAGGTGCGAAGCGTAGCGTAGCCTCGAAGGGCGAGGTCGTGCCCCGATACCTCCATGCCACGCCCTCGTGGTTCGAGGCTTTGCTCCGCAAAGCACCTCACCATGAGGGCTGCTGAGAGGCCTCAAATCTCAGTTATCGTCCCGCTTTCCAAAGGCCGCGCCAATCCCCGCACCAATCGCAATCCCGATTCCAACCCCCAGGGCGAGATTGTCGATTGCCGCGCCAATCGCGGCACCTATGCCCACGCCGATTGCAATGCCCATAGCCATGCTCATGTCGCCGTCCTTTCCGCCCCCTCAAACCGAACCCCTCGGATCATGTGCGGTTCCCCAAAAGGGCAGAGGCGCAGCCGGGGAGCTGCGCCTCATATAGGCCGTATGGCTTCTGCCGATCGGCCGGGCGACCCTTCTGGATCGGCCCGGGGAACGGCGGCACGCAATGGGGACGACGTGCCGCCGAGTTCTTTGAGCGCTTTCAGGAAAAGTGGTCGCCGGTTTTCCGGTTCGAAAGCGCGACCACTCAGATTCCTTAGAAGGGCAGGATCGCGTCGAGGACCTGCTGGCCGTAGCGCGGCTGCTGCACATCGGTGATCTGGCCACGGCCGCCGTAGGAGATGCGGGCTTCGGCGATCTTGGTCGAGGCGATGGTATTGTTTGCCTGGATGTCCGACGGACGCACGATGCCCGAGACGATCAGGTCGCGCACTTCGAAGTTCACGCGCACTTCCTGGCGGCCTTCGATCACGAGATTGCCGTTCGGCAACACCTGAGTAATCACCGCGGCAATCGAGGTTTCCAGCGCTTCTGAACGGTTGACCGAACCATTGCCACTATCCTTTATGCCCGAGGTCAGGTCGATAGCGGCGGACGGATCGATGCTGCCGCCCGAGAGATTGTCCACGGCAGCGCCGAAGATGCCGCCCATGCCGGCCGAATTGGTCGAAGAGCGGTTACGGTTGGTCGTGTTGCTGATCTTGGCGCTGTCGTCGACCATGACCTTGACGGTCAGGATGTCGCCGACGCGGTGAGCGCGCTCGTCCTTGAAGAAGCCCTTGGCGGAGGTGCGGTAAAGCGAGTTCGACTGATAGGTATCGGCGATTGGTTCGGGCATGGGCATGCGCACGGGCTGGTAGCCGGCCATGGTGGTCGGGTCCTGGATCTGCGTCAGCGGCGGGGCATTCCCGACATTGGCGAGACGGTCCATGGTGTTGCAGCCAGCCAGCGCGACGGTCAGGGTAAGCAGGGTGGCGATCTTGAAGGTGTTCATTTCTTTCGATCCCGATTAGAGGCCGGCGAGCGTCACGGGCGCCCCGGTCACTTCGACCGTGCCCGGCGCAATGGCCGTCGCGCTGATCACGCGCTTGGACATGAGGTTGAGCACCTGCAGGCTGGAGCCGCGGCTGGCGCCGGTGATGGCCTGGCCCTTGACCGTCAGGGTCAGGGGGCCACGCCGATACATGATGGTCACGAGGTCGTTCTTGGCGACGGCGAGCGGCGCGCTGACATCGGAAAGACGCAGTAGCATGCCCTCACGGCTCTGGCGGTTGAGCGCCATGCCGACCAGCTGCTCGATGGGAGCGAAGGCATAGGCATTGGCCTGTCCTGCCGGCACCGGGCTCATGACGATGTGCTCGGGCAAGAGGATCGTGCCGGCCGGCAGATTGGCCGTCAGGTGCGGCATTTCCACTGTCATGTCGATCGTGCCGGTCAGGTCGAGCACGCGGCTGTTGTCGGCGAGCAGGAAGCGGGCCGAAAATTCCCGGCCCCCCGCGGTATAGCGCAGGCCATCGAGCCGCACGGCGACACCACCGGTCGAAACCTGGATGGGGTCGACGAAGCGCGAGAACTGCACAGTGGTGTTGACGCCGGGACCCAGCAGGCCGCGGGCCGAAAGGTCCGCCATCACCAGGTCCTTGAGCTGGGCCTCGTCCACGATCACGCCGGCACGCGTCACATTCACCGCCGAAAGGCCATTGGCCTCGAAGCTGTTGATGCCGATACGGGCGGCGGCGGCGCGGATGGCTGCAATATCCACCTTGCCCGTCGTCCCTGGAGCGGGTGCGCTGAAGATGGCCGTCTCGGCCAGCGGGCCGGCATCATCGAACATGTCGGCCACGGTGACGACCTGGGTGGTCACCGTGATATCGCCGCGCAGCGCGGGCGCAGCCTCGGCGGTGGCGGCAGTGAGCGAAAGCATGCTCACCAGGGCCAGTTTGGAAAAATGGCTCAATCCTGCCTCCTATTACCGGAGCTGGCTCGTGGCCTGCATCATCTGGTCAGCGCCGGAGATGACGCGAGCGTTCATCTCATAGGCGCGCTGGGCGGCGATCAGGTCGGCGATTTCGGTCACCGAGTTGACGTTGGCCATTTCCAGATAGTTCTGCAGCAGGCTGCCATTGCCATCGGCGTTCGGCAGCCCGATCTGGGCCGGGCCGCTGGCGCCGGTTTCGAGGAACAGGTTGTCGCCCATCGATTCGAGACCCGACTTGTTCACGAAGCGGGCGACCTGAAGCTGGCCGAGCTGGACGGCATCGCCGCCGGTACCGATAAAGGCTTCCACGGTGCCGTCGGGCGAGATCGAAACGCCCGTCGCATCGCCCGGAATGGTGATGCCGCCCGAGATTTCGTAGCCGCTCGAATTGACCAGCGTACCGTCCTGGTTGCGCTCGAACGAGCCGTCACGGGTATAGGCCGTGCGGCCGTCGGGCAGGTTGACCATGAAGAAGCCTTCGCCGCGAACCGCGACGTCAAGCTCGCGCTCGGTCGGGTTGACGCTACCTTGGCTCATCACGCGCGGGGTCGCCACGGTGCGCACACCCGAACCGATTTCAAGGCCGGCCGGCACCAGCGTGCCCTGGTCCGAGGTCTGTGATCCGGCGCGGGAAATCTGCTGGTATAGCAGGTCTTCAAACTCGGCACGCTGGCGCTTGAAGCCCGGCGTGCGCATGTTGGCGATATTGTTGGAGATGACTTCGACATTGCGTTCCTGCGCGCTCATGCCGGTCGATGCGATGTAGAGAGCTTTCATGGCGGGTCCTCAATGTCAGGCGGAAACGGAGCCGAGGCGCTTGATGGCATCGCGACGCATGTCGTCCTGCTTCTGGCCCAGCGAGGCGATGGATTCGTAGGCGCGGGTCACGCGGATCATTTCCGCCATTTCCGCCACGCCCGAGACGTTGGACTTTTCGGTAAAGCCCTGCAGCACGCGCGAATTGGTGGCCGGGATCGGCGTGCCGCCGAACATCAGGTTGTTGCCCTCGCGGGTCAGCGCCTGGACTTCCTCGAATTCGACGATGCGCAGGCGCCCCTTGGCGCCGGCGCTGGAGGAGATGGAGCCGTCAGCGCCGATGCGGATGTCGGTCTCTTCAGGGCCGAACTGGATCTGGCCGCCATCGCCCATCACGGGATTGCCGGAAAGATCGACCAGCGTGCCTTCATTGTTGATCTGGAAGGCGCCACCGCGCGTGTAGCGTTCTCCGGCTGCGGTTTGCACCGTGAAGAAGCCTTCGCCGCTGATGGCGAGGTCGAGGGGCGCGTCGGTCTGGACCATGGCGCCATCGGAGAAGTCCTGAATGGTCGCCCAGTCCTGGACATAGGAAAGAGTACGATCGTCGCCCGAGAAGTCGCCATGGGCTGCGACTGGCATCTTGTATTCTTCGAACAGTAGCTGTTCGGCCTTGAAGCCCGTCGTGTTAACGTTGGCGATATTGTTCGCCACCATGTCCATGTGGCGCTGCAGCGCCATCTGGCGCGACAGGCTTATGAGTTGTGCGTTCTCGATCATCTCGATCCCCGGTTTCGTAAGTCCCCGAGATGGCCTGCTTCCCCAAGCCTGCCGCCTCGCTTCTCGAATTGCAGAAACCATGCCAGATCAACAAGATGTGTAATTTCAACATCTTAGCTTGGCGTGTGGGTTAATTTTGCCGAGGGCGCATTAGGCCTGGCGGCAATAACTACTCGGCAGAACTTGCCGGGTTGAGACTAAAAGTAACCAGTCATTAACCAAGATGGCATTAGGTGGACATGCGGCCGGAATCGTCTGGTCTCACGACTATCTCTTGCGGGGGCATTATGGCGACGGAAGCGGAAGTTGGCGGTGAAGCGCCAGCCAAGAAGGGCATCAACAAGCTCTTCATCATCATTGGTGCTGCGGTTGTCGTAGTCCTGCTGGCGGGTGCCGGGCTCTTCTTCTTTATGTCCTCGGGCAGCTCTGCTCCTGCGGCTACGGACGGTCACGGCGCAGCTGCAGAGGCCGGCACTGGCGGCGAACATGGCGCGGCAGCTCCGGCTGATACCTTCATCTTCAATCTCGAACCGATGATGGTGAACCTGCAAAGCGTCGATGGCGTGCAGAACTACATGAAGCTCACCGTCGCGCTCGAAGTAGCTGATGAGCACATGATGACTGAAATTCAGCCGCGGCTCGCCAAGGTCGTGGATGCCTTTCAGGTCTATATGCGCGAACTACGCAAGTCGGACCTCGAAGGCTCGGCCGGCGTCTATCGCCTCAAGGAAGAACTGCTGCGCCGCGTCAATCTCGCGGTTTACCCGGCGCGCATCGAAAGCATTCTCTTCAAGGAAATCCTGGTGCAGTGATGGCTGGTCCTTCCGATCAAGACAAACTCTCGGAAGACTGGGGCCTCGATACGATCGATGCCGCGAGCTCTTCCTTCGATATCCCGGGTGAGGATGGCGGCGAAGAAGATTGGGCCGCCATGCTCAAGGCCAGCCAGGATGCGGCTGCCGATGGTGGCGTGGATCGTGTCCTCAATCAGGACGAAATCGACAATCTCCTCGGCTTCGACGCGGCAACATCAAGCAATGTCGAGTTGAGCGGCGTCCAGGCGCTGATCAACAATGCGCTCGTCAGCTACGAGCGTCTGCCGATGCTCGAAATCGTCTTCGACCGCCTCGTGCGTCTGGCGACGACTTCGCTGCGCAACTTTACCTCCGACAACGTGGAAGTCTCGCTCGACTCCATCTCGTCGGTCCGCTTTGGCGACTATCTCAATTCCATCCCGCTGCCGGCCATTCTTTCGGTCATCAAGGCTGAGGAATGGGAGAACTACGGCCTCCTCACCGTCGACTCCAGCCTCATCTATTCGATGATCGACGTGCTGCTCGGCGGCCGCCGCAGCGGCGTTACCGTGCGCATCGAGGGTCGTCCCTACACGACCATCGAGCAGGCGCTGGCCCAGCGTCTCATTGAGGTGATCCTCGAAGACACCAAGCGTGCCTTCGAGCCGGTCACCCAGATCAATTTCAAGCTCGAGCGCATGGAAACCAATCCGCGCTTCGCGGCCATCTCCCGGCCGAACAATGCCGCCATCCTGATCGAACTCCGCATCGAAATGGATGATCGCGGCGGCAAGGTCGAAATTCTTCTGCCCTACGCCACCATCGAACCGATCCGCGAACAGCTCCTGCAGATGTTCATGGGTGAAAAGTTCGGCCGCGACCCGATCTGGGAAGGGCACTTGGCAACGGAAATCTACCAGGCCGACGTCGAAATCGACGCCGTCCTGCATGAACAGGAACTGCCGCTGTCGCGCCTTCTGGCGCTCAATGTCGGTGACACGGTGATGTTCGAGCGTTCGCCGAGCGATCCGGTGCTGCTGCGCTGCGGCGATGTCGAGCTGACCGAGGCCGTCATGGGCCATATCGGAAATTACGTTTCAGTGCGGGTTACCCGCCCCCTCAATCCGCCCAAGGTCACAATGGCGGCATTCGAGGCGATTGATGAATCTATGGAAGGTCGATGATGTTGGGCTTGTCGATGGGATTGTTCATTGAAGCTGCGGTCGCGGTGCTCATGGCGCTTACCCTGGGCTATTGCGTTATTCTCAACCGCCGCCTGGCACACCTGCATGCCGACCGCGAGGCGCTCAAGCTGATGGTCGGCGATCTGGTGACGGCGACAAACCTTGCCAACCAGGCCATCAAGGAGCTCAAGGCCACCGCCGTCGAAGCGGACATGACCCTGAGCTCGCGCCTCGAAGAAGCCGAGCGTTTCGGCATCGAACTGGCAAACCACGTCAATGCAGGCGCTGCCATGATGCAGCGCATCGTGCGCCTCACCAATGTCGCTCGCCAGCATCCCGTGCTGGCGACGCCCAGCCAGGCCGCCGAACAGGCCGACCGCATGGATGGCAAGCAGCCCAACAAGGTCCGCGCCGCGCTCGAACAGCTTACGACGCGCGTCAGTAATCGTGGAGTTGCCGCGTGAACCGGATCCGCCTGCTTCCTGTCGTTATCCTGATGGTGGCAGCCCTGCTCGTCCTCAAGACGGTGGGCCTGGTCACCCAGGGACACTACGCTCTCTCGGGCGTCACGCCGGCCATGGCGGCCGGCGGTGGTGGCGAAGCTGCGGGCGGCCATGGTGGCGGCGCGGCAGCTCCCGCCGGAACCACAACCTTGCAGCAGCCGACCCTTTCGGATGCTGCTCCGACCTTGGGCGATACTTCGCCCACGCTCGGCCAGCAGGCCGATGCCGCCGCCGGCGGCCACGGCGCTCCTCCTGCCGCTGAAGGCGGGCACGGCACTGCGCCGGCTGCAGAAGGTGAAACCGTGCAGGTCGCCGAAGCCAATATCGACGCTGCCCAGTCCAGCGGCGAGCATGGTGGCAGCAATAGCGTAGCCGACTTCAATGCCTGCGCGCCGCGTCCCGTCGGTGAAGTCCAAGGTGGTCAGCTCACGGTCGTGCCGGGAGATTGCCCGCCGCAGGCCGACGCCGTGCCGCAATTGTCGACGCCCACCGGCAATGTCGATATCGGCGGTTCTGACCCGACGCTCACCGAACAGGTCCTGCTCGATCGTCTGGCCGCGCGCCGTACCGAGCTTGAAACCTACGAGCAGGAGCTGGCCATGCGCGCCTCGCTCATCGACGCTGCCGAAAAGCGCGCCAATGAACGGACGGCAACGCTCCAGGCCCTCGAAGCGCAGATCGCGACCCTGGTCGAAGAGCGCAAGAAGCTCGAAGAAGAGCAGTTCACTGCCATCGTCTCCATGTACCAGACGATGAAGCCCAAGGACGCCGCCGGCATCTTCAACCAGCTTGAGATCGATATCCTGGTGCGCGTCGCCAAGATGATGTCGCCGCGCAAGATGGCGCCGATTCTCGCCGCCATGGACACGGTCCGGGCCCAGGAGCTGACGGTGCGACTCGCCTCCGAGACTTCGGAGAATCCCGAAGAGATGCAGGCGGCGGATATCGCGGCCTTGCCGCAGATCGTCGGCCAGTAAGCAGCCCCGAAGCCCGCAACCTTGAAATTGCGGGCTTTTTCCTTGCCTGAGGCCAAATTTTCGTCGCTGCGGAGGCTCTTCCACCCCCTCCGCGTAATCGGACGTTAAGCATGCCCGATTAGGTTTGTGCCTAGTCTTTTTGTCGTTGGTGTTTTCCGCATGCGCGGGGTTCCCAGCACTGCGTCGGGCAGGTGGAAGTCGTGAAAATGACCAGCAAACCGGGTTGGCTGCGGCCACGCAATATTCTTGCTGCGGCCTTACTGTCGGTCAGCCTGATGTCTGTTTCGCTCGCTATGGCCCAGGAGCAGGCGCAGTTCTTCGCCACCCAGGAAGAAGGCTACGGCCGCCTCGTCGTCAGCTTCCCGGATCGCGACACTATGCCTGCCTATGCCATGCGCATGAGCAATGGCGTTCTCTCGCTCGAATTCCAGGAGCCGATTTCACTCGTCCTGCCTGACGTCGCCTCGATCATGCCCGAATATCTATCCGTGGCGCGGCTCGATCCGGCCGGCACGGGCCTCCGCATCGGCCTGCGTACCACGCTCAATTTCAACCGCACCGAAGCGGGTACAAAACTCTTCATCGACCTCCTGCCGCCCGATTGGCAGGGCTCGCCACCGCCGCTGCCGCAGGACGTGCTCGACGAAATGGCCGAGAAGGCCCAGCGCATCGCCCTGCGCGACGACCAGAAGCGCAAGGCGCAGGTCGTGGCCGAGCAGAACCCGATCGCCAGCCTCCGCATCGGCCGCAATCCGACCTTCATGCGCCTGCAGTTCGATTGGACCATTCCCACCGGCGGCACTTTTGACTTCTCCGGCGAGCAAGGCCGCATCGATTTCGAATGGCCGGTCAATATCGACCTGCGCGAATTGCTGACCGATCTGCCCTCCGAAATCGTCTCGGCCAAAAATTCGGTCACTCTCGATGGCAGTGCCGTCGAAATGAAGTTCGGCCGCGGCGTCACTCCGCGGTTCTATTCGACCGGGCCCAACCAATATGTGCTCGATATCGACATAGCGGGCGAGGGGCTGCCAGAATTCTCCGCCGCCGCATTGGCCTCCGAACTGCCCGCCAGCGCCCCTGCCGCCGAGGGCCAGCAGCCGGGTGTCGTGGTCGCAGGCAGCGACCTGACCGCCACCGATCCCGAAAAGATCACCCCGTTCGTCACGACGCTGGGCAGCACCGTCCGCGTCGTCTTCCCCTTCGTTCAGGAAACGCCCTCGGCCATCTTCCGGCGCGGCGACTCGGTCTGGCTGGTCTTTGACACGCACAGCGCCATCCAGCTTCCCGAAGAGCTCGAAAAGCTCTCTGACATCTCGAGCGAATTCGTCGTCACCACTATCGACGATGCGCAGGTGGTTCGCATCGATCTCTCGCAGGATCGGCTCGCCACCATCGGTTCGGAAGGCCAGGCCTGGGTTCTTTCGCTCGGCGATGTCATGATGGCGCCGACCGAGCCCATGGAACTGACCCGCCGCCGCGATATGCGCGGCGATTTCGAGATGACCGCCAATATGGTCCGCCCCGGCCGCGTTCATGATTTCCAGGATCCGCTGGTCGGCGATCATCTCAGCGTCATCACCGCCTATCCACCGGCCCGCGGCATTACCCGCTCGCTCGACTATGTGGATTTCTCCGCGCTCCAGAGCGTTCATGGCCTCGTCATCCGTCCCAAGGCCGACAATCTCGAAGTCGCGCTCGAAAACGCCCTTGCCGTCATCACGGCGGACGAGGGGCTGGAAGTGTCGTCCACCGACACGCTCCGCCAGGACCTGCCGTCCTCGGCCCCCAGCCAGCGCGCCAGCTTCATCGATTTCGATCCCTTGCAGCAGCCCGATTTCGCGCTCTTTGCCAAGCAGCGCGACGAGCTGGAAGCAACCGCCGCCGCCAGCGATGGCCGCGCCCGTGATACGGCCCGGCTCGACCTCGCCAATTTCTTCATCGCCAACGGTCTTTCCCACGAAGCGCTCGGCATTCTTCGGGTAATCGGGGAAACCCAGCGCAATGAGGAAGTGCTCAACAAGGTCCAGATGAGTGAGGCCGTCGCCAATATCATGGCCGGCCGCCCCAAAGACGCGCTGATGCGACTCAATGGCTCGAACATGGACCAGGACATCGACGCGATGTTCTGGCGCGCCATCGCCCGCTCGCAGAATGGCGACTATGCCGGCGCTCGTGCCGACGCCACCCAAGCCTATTCCATCATCGACAGCTACCCATCCTGGGCGCGCGAAAAATTCCTCCTGGCCGCCACGCGCGCGGCCGTTGAGGAGCACTATGCCGATCAGGCCCAGGAGATGATCGGCGACGTCGTCTTCGCCGCGCTCAACCCCGATCAGGTCGGCGAGTTCAGCCTGCTCTCCGGCCGTATCGCCGAGGAGCAGGGGCGTCTTGATGCTGCCATCGACATGTACGGTCAGGCCATCGCCACCGAAATCCGGCCGGCCCGCGCCGAAGCGGTTTATCGCACCCTCGGCATTCTCGACAAGCAGAAGCGCCTCGACGTGGTGCGCGGTGCGCAAACCCTTGCCGCCGAAGCGCTGCTCTGGCGCGGCGATGCCCTCGGCGCCGATATGCAGGGCATGCTGGCCGACCTCTATTTCCGCACCGGCGAATATCGCCAGGGTTTTGAATCGGTCATGGCCGCCGTCGCCAGCGACCCGGAAAGTCGCGACGTGCAGGCCCTGAGCGATCACGCCCAGCGCATGTTCAACGATCTCTTCCTCAATGGTCTCGCCGATTCCATCGATCCAATCGCGGCACTCGGCATCTATTACGACTTCCGCCAGCTCACCCCGCCCGGCGCCCGTGGCGACGAAATGATCCGCAATCTGGCGCGGCGCCTCGTGCGCGTCGACCTGCTGCCGCAGGCCGCCGAACTCCTGCAATACCAGCTCGACAACCGCCTGCGCGGCGTTGCCCGCACCGAAGTCGCCTCCGATCTCGCCGTCATCTACCTCGCCGAACACAAGCCGGCCGAAGCCATGCGCGTGCTCAATGACACGCGCCTTCCTGACCTCTCCGGCACGCTCGCCCGCCAGCGCCGGATTCTCGAAGCCCGCGCTCTGCTCGATGGCGGCCGCGACCAGCTCGCGCTCGATCTCGTGCGTGATCTCAGCGGCCAGGACGTCGAACTCATGCGTATCGACGCCCATTGGCAGGCCAAGCGCTACGCCCAGGCTGGCCAGTTCATCGAACAGCTTTATGGCGCAACGCCAGCCGGCGTGCCGCTCACCAAGGCCGCCCGCATGGGCATCCTGCAGGCCGGTGTCGGCTATGCCCTTTCCAACGACGCTGCCGGCCTTGCGCGCCTGCGCTCCAAATATTCCGATGCCATGGTCAATTCGCCGGAATGGCCGATGTTCGACTATGTCACCGGCCCGATCGAAGTCACCAGCACCCAGTTCCGCCAGGTCGCCCAGCAGATCGCCGCCGTCGACGGCCTCGAAACCTTCCTCGCCGCCTATCGCGACGTCTACGAAAGCCAGGGCGCGCTTACACCGATATCGGCGAGTGAAGAGGACGGCGGGTCGGTGGCGTCGCTCAGCGAGTAGGACACGCCGTGATCGAGCGCCCCGGCCTGGGCAATTCGGCCCACGCCGAACCGCTGCTTCGCCGCGCCGCGCTCTGGGCCGCCGACTGCGCCGATCTGGCGCTACCGGTATTCGAGGCCATCGCACCTGCGGACAACAGAGCGCGTGACGCCATCGACGGCGCGCGCCAGTTCGGCCTCGGCGGCAAGCGGGACAAGGGCTTGCGGACGCTGGCATGGGCCGCCCATGCCGCCGCCAGCGAGAGCGATGCGCCATCGGCAAAATACGCGGCGCGCTCGGCAATGCTGGCCGCGGCAGTCGCCTATACGCATACCGACCTGACCATTGGGAAACAGGGCATCAACCAGGCCAGACATCTGCTTGGCCCCGCCGTGTACGCGGCTCTTGCCTGCGAAGCCTCGTCCGATACGAAAGCCGGCATTGCAGAAAACATCCTGCAAACCACGGCCAGTAGCGCGCCAGTGGATGTCTTTACGCTCCTCAGGCAGTTCCCACTTCAGCCCCGCGGCGCCACGCGGCTAGGCCAGCTTTTTCACGACCTCGACTCTCGCCTGCGGCAGGCTTTCGGCGGCTAAGCATCTCAGGCGTCGCGGACCGCGTTCATCTGCCATCACCACCGACCTCATCATGAGGCGCCGCGGTCGAAGGTCCGATCTGCCGCCACCTCTACCAGCTATTAGGTCGGAGTTCCCGAATCTGGTGCGCCTTGTTCAGTAGCTCCTGGCACTGGTCCCAGACGCTTTCTGGATTGATGACGCTCACCCACCGCATCCTGCCGTAAACGGGATGCGGAAAGAGAACATCGAGCGCCTGATAGTCGATATTTGCCTCGTCCAGCGCCGCTCTGGTTTGCAAATCCGGAAACAGGGCGGCAAAGGTCTCCTTGTCCGTGGCTAAGTTGAGCCGAAAGACCCCCGGCCGGTCTAAATTCGACAAAGCGTCATATGCATCATCATGGGTGACGACGGTTGCGAAGGGGAATTTTTGCTCGTCTCCCCGGAAAAAGAACAGATCGTCCGTGCTGTCATGCACGCTCACATCCGGCAGCGCGGTGAGAAACGATCGGATATCGACAAGCGAAACACCCATGCTAAACTCCATTGACCAAATTTGGCTAGTTGAAGCTAGGCTAAGTAACCAAATTTGGCTAGTACGCAATAGTGAGGGCGAAACGGCATGAACGTTGTCAGGCTACTGGTGTTGGGAGCACTACGCGAGACCGGGCCAGCCCATGGCTACGCCATTGGTCAATTGCTTGACGACTGGCAGGTGCAGACATGGACCAATTTGCGCTCCGGCTCCGTCTACCACGCGCTTCAGCAGATGGCGAAAGAGGGGCTGATTATGGCTGGTGAGCCGGAAACCGGCGATCGTGGTCCGGGAAAGACGCGGTTCGCGATCACCGATGCCGGCCGCGCCTCGTTCTTTGCCCTATTGCGCGAGGCCCTTTCGAGCTTCGACCTGATCGAGCTGAGTTCCGGCCTTGCCTTTCTCGACGCTCTGCCGGACGAGGGGCGTGAATTGCTCGCCGAGACCAAAGCCCTCCTGGAAGAGAACGCGCTTCGATTGCAGAAGATTGCGGCGACGACGTCAAACGAAAAGGGTGCGCCCCGTACACAGGATCTGCTCGGCCTGTGGAGCGCCAATCTGGCCGCCACGGCAGGCAGCCTCGAGAAAATTCTCGCCCGGAACTAGCCTCCCGCTTGCGCCTCGCCAAAGAGCAAGATCGGTCGAGAGAAGCTGGATGGCATGGCGCATAGATCGCGTGCCACGAAGGAAATGCGATGACCCCAGCACAGCAAAACTATCAGGCCCGCATGCAGCGCGTTCTTGCCCATGTCGATGCTCATCTCGACGATGAGCTCGATCTGGCGACGCTGAGTGAGGTCGCCGCCTTTTCCAAATTTCACTTCCACCGGCAGTTCTCGGCAACTTTTGGCTTGTCCGTGCACCGCTATGTCCAGCTCGCCCGCTTGAAGCGAGCGTCCCGTGCGCTTGCCTGGGACGATGCCCAAAGCATCACGGATATAGCGATGGATGCCGGCTATGACGCCCCTGATGCCTTCGCCCGCGCCTTTCGGCAACGGCTCGCGCAGGCGCCGTCCGAGTTTCGGAAGTCACCGGACTGGTCTTCGTGGCTCTCGGCCTTCGGGCCTTTGGACAATGCGAGAGACAAAGTCATGCAGATCATCTTCGAAGAGAACGACGTTACCATCCGCGATGTGCCGGAGACCCCGGTAGCCCTTATCGAGCATCGCGGCGACCGCGCCCGCTTGGGCGAAACACTTGAGCGCTTCAGGGCGTGGTGCAAGGCGGCCGGCCTCACACCCGAAACCGGGCGATCGAGCTACATGGTGTTCCGCTCCGAACGCGAGCCGGCAATACCGGAAGACTACAGCATGGACCTTTGCGTCGAAACGGATCGCCCCATTGGCGCCGACGATGCGCCGATGACCGCCGGCCTCATCCCCGCGGGGCGCTGTGCCGTGCTGCGTTATCCCGGCAATACCAACAACCTTGAACCGGCCGCCCTCTACCTCTACCGCGACTGGCTCCCGCAAAGCGGCGAAGAGGCGCGCGACTTCCCCCTCTATGCGCGAAGGCAATTCGTGCCGATGCAGAACCTGCAGGCCCATGAAGTCATCGTGGAACTCTACCTGCCGCTCAAATAGCTGATCTCACAGGCGGCTTTGCCCAAGGCAAGCCGCCTGTTCTTTCTCCAACTTGCGATCAACACACCGCGTTTGGTGTCCGTTGGTTCACTGACCTGGCAAAGCCATCTGGCCGTCGCTAACTCGTAAAACTTCGCACCAGCGAGCCAACGACCAGATACCAGCCGTCCACGAGCACGAAGAAGATCAGCTTGAAGGGCAGGGAGATGACCACCGGCGGCAGCATCATCATACCCATGCTCATCAGCACCGAAGCGACGACCATGTCGATGATGACAAACGGCAAAAACAGCAAAAATCCGATTTCGAAGGCGCGGCGCAGTTCCGAGATCAGGAAGGCCGGAATCAGCAGCTGCAGCGGAATGGCTTCCGGCTCGGCCGGGATTTCCGCCTCGGTCAGGTCGTAGAACAGTGACAGATCCTGTTCGCGCACATTGGCGCGCATGAAGGCATGGAGCGGCGCTACGGTCGGCTCAAAAGCCTCGGAAATCTCGATTTCGCCGGCCAGCAGCGGCGCGATGCCGTTATTGTAGCTTTGCTCCAGCGTCGGCTGCATGATGAAGAAGGTGAGGAACAGCGCCAGCGAGATCATCACCGAATTCGGCGGTGCGGTTTGCAGGCCAATGGCCGTGCGCAGCAGCGAAAGCACGACGACGATGCGCGTAAAACTCGTCACCATCACGAGGATGGATGGCGCTAGCGACAGGATCGTAAGAAGGCCGATGAGCTGGATGGCGCGCTCGGCCAGAGCCGTGTCGTCGCCGAAGCCAATGGACAGTTCCTGCGCCTGGGCAATACCCATGCCGACAAGCGTCAGGCCGGCCGCGATGGCCAGGCCGATCAGGGCGCGCTTCTTGAGGCGCGCCCGCGCAGCACTAGTTTCGGTTGCTCTCGCCCTGCGCTTCGTGATCACGCGTTACGCTTTCGTTAACCGCTCGTCCTGCGTCCTCTGTAGCTGAGTCGGTCGCGGTCGCGGGCGAAATGTCCGGCTTATACCCGGCTGGCAATGTGTCCTGCGTGGAAACGGGGCGCAGTAGGCCCGTGTGGCGCAGCGAGCGGCCCGGCGCCTGTTCGCGCGCCTTGTTGGCCTCGCGGGCCCGATCAATGGCGGCGCCGGGGCCGGCGACGGTGGTCACAACAGCCGCAGCGGCCTTTGGCTGGGCCGCCGGTGCGTCATTATTGGCCTTGCGGCCGATCATTGGCACGGGGCGGCGCGTGGTCTGGGCTGCCGGCGGTTCGGGCGGCACGATGCCGGCTTCCACCACCAGATCCTGGGCGCCGCCGGTCAAAATAAGGTGTTCGACATTGTCGCGCCGCACGATCAGCAATTGCCGCTTCTGGTCAACCACGAGGCTGTCCACAATGGCGAGACGCTTGTTGCGGCCGCGCACGCCATTGCTCGATACGCGAAACAGCAGTTTGAGCAGCCACACGCCCAGAAGGATCAGGACGATGACGGCGCCGAGGGCGAAGAGTGCGGTCAGGTAGGTATTGCCGCTTCCGCCGAAGAGGCTGGTGATGAACTGCACTGATTCCAACTCCTAAGCATGCCCCCGGTTTCGGGGCGAGGCATGCGTAACAACAAAAGACTAAGGCGTGGAGAGCGAATCGAAGATCGCGACGCGCCTTAGAGTGGCCTCCCCGACTCTGTCGGGCATTTTCTGCCCAGTCAAATCAGGCAATCATGCAGAATGCGAGGCATTTTAGGACAGTGTGCGGTCACTATTAACGCTTCTTTAACCCTGATTAGGCAGGTTTTGCCCATCTGACTTGGACTCAGGAGTAGTCGCGATGGGGTTGATGGACATGCCGGTGTTTTCGGCGCTGACGGACAAGATGCGCTGGCATCAGGCCCGTCAGGGTCTTCTGGCCGAGAACGTCGCCAACGCGGACAATCCTGGCTTCAAGGGGCGCGATCTGAAGCAGTACAATTTCGAGGACCGTTTCAGCGTCGTGCAGGCGCCGGTCGTCAGCACTGTTGCGACTCAGCCTAGGCACTTTTCGACCTCTATCGGCGGCGGCACAAGCTTCACCGACGACAAGATGGTCAATTTCGAGATCACGCCGAAGGGAAACGGCATCACCCTCGAAGACGAGATGATGAAGGTCACGACCAATATGATGGACTATCAGGCCGCGACCTCCCTCTACCAGAAATCGGTCAAGATACTGAAGACCGCACTCGGCAAGACCGCTTAAGAAAGGGCCTGATCCATGGATTTCAATACTTCTATCGGCATCGCCGCCACGGGCCTGCACGCACAGTCGGCCCGCATGCGCGTCATCGCCGAAAATATCGCCAACGCCGACTCCACGGCGACCACGCCGGGCGGCGAACCCTATCGCCGCCGCGTTCCCACCTTTGAAACGGTGATGAACAACGAGCTTGGCGGCCGCGTCGTCACCATGGGCAAGCTGGCCTATGACCAGAGCGACTTCAACAACCGCTACGAGCCCGGCCACCCGGCCGCCGATGCGAACGGTTACGTTCAATACCCCAACGTCAACACACTGATCGAGACGATGGACATGCGCGAGGCCCAGCGCAGCTATGAGGCCAATCTCAACGTGGTTTCCGTAACCCGCCAGATGCTCGGGCAAACGCTCGACATTCTCCGCGGCTGACGGTTCTGGGGGCAATCATCATGGCGTCAACACCCTTCAATATCGCAGCAGCGGCCTATGGCAATGCCAGCCGCCTCGCGTCGCAGATCAGCCGTCCCGAAGCGGAAGCCGCAATCGCCGGCGTTGCCGGTGGCCCCAACTTCGCGCAGATGCTGGCCCAGTCGGTCCAGTCCGTGACCGAAAGCGGTCGCGCCGCCGATCCGACGGCCATCGCCACCCTGAGCGATGCCGCGACCCGCATGCTGACCCAGGCTTCTCAGCCCGGTGCACAGTTAGGCACCAATCCGGGTAATGGCGGCAATGACTTCGCCGCTATGCTGGCCCAGTCGGTCCAGGGCGTCGTCGATCAGGGCCGCCAGTCGGACCAGATGGCCATCGACATGGTCAATGGCAAGGCGAACGTGGTCGACATGGTCACCGCCATGTCCCAGACCGAATTTGCCATCGAAAGCATCGTGACGATCCGCGACCGCGTGATCCAGTCCTATGAATCGATCATGAGCATGCCGATCTAGTCTTCCACCGAAGTGTGAGTGGGGGCGGCAGGATTTGCCACCTCAGGCGTTCAGGAATCAGTTACCATTTGCGGGTGACCGCATGGGAAATTGAGTCGTGACCGGCGCTGAAGTCCTCGACATTGCCAATCAGGGTATCTGGACGCTGATCATCGTGTCCCTACCGATGATGCTGGTCGGCCTTGTCGTCGGCGTCGTCATTGCCCTCTTTCAGGCCCTGACGCAAATCCAGGAACAAACCCTGGTCTTCGTTCCCAAGATCATCGCCATCTTCGTCACCATGTTGCTGACGCTGCCGTTTCTCGGCGCCACTATGTCGGCCTATATGACGCGGGTTGTCGATATGATCATCGTCGGCGGCTGATGTTTACGCTCAACCTCGACTGGGGGCCTGCGGCAGCGTTCACCTATCTCATCCTCTTCGCCCGCATCGGCGCCATGCTGATGCTGATGCCTGCGCTCGGCGAAGACACGATCCCGATGCGGTTGCGTCTTGCCTTCGGGCTCACCTTTACCTTTGTGCTCTATCCTTTGCTCTCCAGCATCATGCCCCCCATGCCGCAGGATATTCCAGGCATGGTGGCGCTGCTTTTTCACGAGCTGGCCGTTGGCCTCATCATCGGCGGCATTGTGCGCATCACCACCATGGCGACGCAGATCGCCGGTGCCATCGTCGCTTTTCAGGCTGGCCTTTCCGGCGCCATGGCGGCCGACCCGACCCAGCAGGGCATGCAGAGCGCGGTTTTTACGAGCTTCCTGTCCTTCCTCGGCATCACGCTGATCTTCGCCACCGATTTGCATCACATGGCGCTTGCGGCGATCTATGACAGTTATGACGTGTTTTCGCCGACCATGCCGATCATGTCGGAAGACGCCATGCAGCTGGCTCTTAAAACAGTCGCAGGCGCCTTTTCGGTGGGCGTGCAGATGTCCGCACCCTTCATCGTCTTCGGCCTCGTCTTCAACCTCGGCGCCGGCATCCTGTCGCGCCTGATGCCTCAATTGCAGGTCTATTTCATCCTGATGCCCGCCAATATCCTGGCCGGGCTGGTTCTGTTTGCTCTTTTGCTCATGATGATGATGGGGTGGTATCTCTCCGCCTTCGAAAATCATCTGGCTATGTGGCGGGGGTAGTCGATGGCCGACGAAGCCCCGGAGCAGGACAGCAAAACAGAAGACCCTTCCCAAAAGAAGCTTGAGGAAGCCCATAAGAAAGGCGACGTCGCCAAGAGCCAGGAGGTCACCACCTGGTTCATGCTGATCGGCACGACCATCGTCTTTGCCTCCATGGCGCCATGGGTGTCGACCCAGATCAGCAATCCCTTGCAGATCATCATGATGAATGCCGATCGCTTCAACGTCGAAGGCTCGGGGTTTTCGGCCTTTTTTAATGGTCTGGCTTTCTCGATGATCGGCGCCGTGCTGGCGCCGCTGGCCGTACTCTATGTTTGCGGCATCCTCGCCAATCTCGTGCAGCATCGGCCACTGTTCTCGGCCGAGCCCATCACTCCGAAATTCTCGAAAATATCTCCGCTCGCCGGGGCAAAGCGCCTGTTTTCAACCGACGCTTTGGTCAATTTCGGCAAGGGCCTCTTGAAGATCGCCGTGGTCGGCATCGTCGTCGTCATGGTGGTCTGGCCCGAGCGAGATCGCCTCGACACCATGATGACGGCTGACCCCATCATCATCCTGATGGATTTCCAGGAGCTTGGCGTAAAGATCCTGACCGCCGTGCTCATCGTGGTCACCTTCATCGCCGCCGCCGACTATTTTTACACCCGCCAGAAATGGTGGAAGCGGCAGATGATGACGGTCCAGGAAACGCGCGAAGAATACAAGCAGATGGAAGGCGACCCGCACGTCAAGGGCCGCATCCGCCAGTTGCGCCAGGAGCGCGCCCGCAAGCGCATGATGCAGGCCGTGCCCGACGCCACCGTGGTCGTCACCAACCCGACCCACTACGCAGTCGCCCTCAAATACGACAAGGGCATGGGCGCGCCCAAATGCGTCGCCAAGGGCGCCGATGCCGTGGCCCTGCGCATCCGCACCGTGGCCAAAGAAAACGACGTCCCGATCATCGAGAATCCGCCTTTGGCCCGCGCGCTCTTTGCCTCGGTCGATGTCGACGACGACATTCCCGCCGATCACTACAAGGCCGTCGCCGAAATCATCGGCTTCGTCATGCGCCTCAAGCATGGCCAGAGCTGGAAGGCGCGGGGGTAGGGCGGTTCCATGGATTTCATGAAGCTCCTCAAGTCGCTTGAGGAATTGCTCTACGAGCTGATCAGCTGGTTTCTCTTCTATCCGCTGACCCTGTGGCGCATCGTTCGCCGGCCGCTCCACATGCTCTCCTATGCCGAACGGCAATTGCTGGAGGAGGAGGACCGGCAGTTCGACGATGGCCTCAGCCCGCCCATCCTGCTGCTGATCTCGCTGGTGGTCCTGCACAGCCTGAGCCAGGCGGTGCAACCGGAGCAGGAGCATGTGCTTTCCGGACTGCTCGCCGACGACTGGAACCTGTTGATCTTCCGCGCAGTCATCTTCAGCCTGTTCCCGCTGCTGTTCGGTCTCTTGCAGCTAAAACTGAACCGGGCGCGATTGACGCGAACCACGTTCAAGCCGGTCTTCTACAGCCAGTGCTACGCCACCGTGCCCTTCGTGGTACTGGCGAGCCTCGGCCTGCAATGCGTCACCGCCAACCAGGTCCTTCTGGGGTGGCTCATCGGCGGCGCCGGCCTTGTCTGGTACATCAGCGTCGAAACGCTCTGGCTTGCCCGCAGCGCTAAGCTGCGGCCAGCTATCTCGGCGTTTTTCGTGCTCGCGACGCTGGTCGTCGCCGTGCCGCTATTCCTGCTGTCGGCCCTGTTGATCGGCCTTGCCAGCGGTTCGGTGTCGCTGGCGGACTAGGCTTCAACGCCAACCGGCAAGTGACCGAGCGTAAAGCTGGTCAGGAAGAGAACCCAGTCATTGAAGATGTGGGCGATAGACGACACCCAGAGATTGCGGGTGACCAGATAGGCGATGGTCAAGACAATCCGCGCCGTGCCGATGATGCCGATGCACTGGATAAAATTCCAGTTGTAGGTCGGCAGGTGCATGGCCGAGAACCATAGTGTCGACACCACCACGGCAATGATCAGCCCAAGGCGCCGCGATAGCCCGAATTTGGTCACGCAGAGCCACAGCACCGCCAGCAACGGCAAGATGGACACGGCCTCCTCGCCGATCAGCTGGATGAACGTGCGCGCCAGAAACAGCAGCAGATCCACCGCGCCATAGGTCGCCAGGCCCTCCACCGCGGCATTGGGCGAGGCACCGAAAAGCTGGCTGATGGCAATGCCGAAAATACCAGACACGAGCACCGTCAACACGCCAAAGCCGATGCCAATACCGAACTGTTTTAGCCCCAGCGGCCGGAAGATCGCCGGTGGGCGCCAACCGGTCACGGCCATGATGGTCAGCAGCGGCAGCCCGGTAAAGACCACGGCGGGAATGAAGACGAGTGGCACCGTCTCGAAGGGTGCCAGAATGAGCTGGAAGAACGCGACAATCACGGAGGCGATCACCAGCAGCCAGCCCCGGCCGCCGATCGCCACCGGCTCGCCGGCATAATAGGGAAGGTCGATCTTGATCGTCATCACGCGTGCCCCAAAGCCCTGCCGCATCTAAGCGTGGTGCCGGAATATTGGCAAGCGGATCAAGAGGTAAGGCCGTCTCGCTCCAATCGGTCCAGAACAAAATTCGCCCGCTCGCCGACCGGGATCTTGGGCAGTTCCACCACCTCATAGCCCAGCGCCGGATAGTCCCGCAGCAGCCGTTCATACTCTTCCATCGCGGCTTCGAGCCCATGCTGCCGCTCAGCGTCCTGCCGATAAATTTCGGGCCAGGGCGGCGTCAAAAATACCGTGTGGTTGAACCGCCACGCGTCCGCAAAGCTCTGCAATACTGGCTCTCCGGTCATCTCGCCCAGCCCCGAAGCGGCATCGAGGAGCCCCCGGTCGAAGAAAACCGGGCCGGGCAGCGCGCTCGCTCGCTCCAGGTCCTCCAGCGACAGCGCAATCGCCCTCCGCAGGAATGACTCTGCATCGACCCCGGGTAGCGCCTTGCCGTCCCCGGCCAGTTCTGCGGCGACGATGCGCCGCCCCGGTTCCTCGATCACGGAAAAGCCCCGGCGCGCCAGCTCTTCAAGCAGCGTTGATTTTCCCCCGCCCGAACAGCCTGAAATGATGATGAAGCGGTCCATTTTCGATCTCCTTGAGTAAAATTGTGGGGTGCAAGTCGCCTTTGGGCTGGTCTCGCCGTGTGAAAAACCGCCTTCGCACTCCCATGGCGGCGACCCATTTGATAGACCAGAGGGAGTGTCCCGAATCGGGGCAGGTTGGGGACCGGCCAGCATTCGCCTGAATGAGGATTGGTCTCAGCGCTGGAGTTTTTCGACCCATGGCAACGACCCCGCTCGGCGAGGACAATTATCCCGATCCGCTGGTTGCCTCGCCTCGGGGTGGCGCGGGCCTCTGGCGCGTGGCTGCGCTTGGCCTCGTCATCATCGGTGCCGCCGCCGCTTTTGCTCTCTTCGGCGATCGTCTGCCGCAGGAAGTGGTGATGGTTTTTGTCGGCCTCTTGGCCGTCGCCGGAGTGTTTTTCCTCTTCGGCCTCGCCGCCGGGCTCTTCCGCTTCGCCGCGTCCGAAGAACGCCGGACTATCACACGGGCCCTGGTCGATACGGTCGGCCGCGGCATCGTCGTTGCCGATCGCGATGGCAAGATCGCCTATGCCAATGCCCATTATGGCACGTTTGCCGGCGCACTCAATAATGGCGTGCCCGTCAGCGTCCCCCGCCTCTTTTCTGGCCAGGCCGATGCGGGCGAGGCCATGTATCGCCTGACTCGCGCCGCCAAGGATGGCCGCAATGCCATCGAGGATATCCGCATCGTCGGCGGCCTCGGCGGCTCGCAGACCGAAACCAACCGCGCGTTCTGGTACCGTGTCTCCGTGCGGCCGCTGCCGCAGACCGATGAAACCAGCAAGCCTGTCGTCGGCTGGACCGTCGAGGACATCACCCGCGACCGCGAAAGCAACGAGACCGCCTTCCTCGACCTGCAGCGCGCCATCGATTATCTCGACCATTCCCCGGCCGGCTTCTTCTCCGCCGATGCCCAGGGCCGCATTCAATATCTCAATTCGACCCTGGCCGATTGGCTGGGCTATGACCTCGCCGAATTCAATGCCGGCCAATTGAGCCTCGGCGACGTCGTCCGTGGCGATGGCGCGACCCTGCTCATGCGTGGCCGCCGCGATGGCGAAATTACCACCGAGATCATCGATATCGACCTCGTGCGCCGCAATGGCACGGCTCTGCCGGTGCGCCTCCTGCACCGCGCCGCCCGCCTCGCCGATGGCGAATTGGGCGAAACCCGCACCCTGGTCCTCGATCGTTCAAGCGCGCCCGAAAACGAAGAAGAGCTTCGCGCCGCCGAAGTGCGTTTCTCGCGCTTCTTCAACGACACGCCATTCGCCATCGCCACGCTCGATGGCGAAGGCCGCATTGTGCGCACCAATGCCCCCTTCGGCCGCATCTTCCGCTGGTCCGGCGAGGAAAAGAGTCTGGAACTGCAGCCGCTGCACGATCTTATCGGCGAAGGCAGCCGCGACAAGCTCGCCAAAGCGCTGTCCGACGCCACGGCCCAGCGCACCGAGGTCGAACCGGTCGACGCTCAGCTCAGCGTCGAAGGCGACAGCGCCGTTCGTCTCTATATATCCGCCTCCGAAGTCAGCGCCGGCTCGCCCGAGCAGGTCAATGTCTATGCCCTCGACATGACCGACCAGCGAAAACTCGAAGCCCAGTTCGCCCAGAGCCAGAAGATGCAGGCCGTCGGCCAGCTCGCCGGCGGCGTGGCGCATGATTTCAACAATCTGCTCACCGCCATCATCGGCTTCTCCGATCTCTTGCTGCTCAAGCACAAGCCTGGTGATCCGTCCTTCTCCGAGCTCATGCAGATCAAGCAGAACGCCAACCGCGCCGCGGGCCTCACCCGCCAGCTCCTGGCCTTCTCGCGCCGCCAGACCCTGCGCCCGCAGGTCCTTGAGCTGCCGCTCATCGTCGATGACCTCACCGTGCTCCTCAAGCGCATGATCGGCGAAAAGAACCAACTCTCCGTCGAACACGGCCGCAACATCTGGCCCATCCGCGCCGACGTGGTGCAACTCGAACAGGTTGTCATCAACCTCGTCGTCAATGCCCGCGACGCTATGCCGGACGGCGGTTCGATCACCGTCCGCACCAGCAATGTGACCGAGGACGAAACCCGCGAACTGAAGTTCGAAGGCATGGTCCCGGCCGACTATGTGCTGATCGACGTCCAGGACACTGGCACCGGCATGTCGCCCGAGATCATGGCCAAGATTTTCGAGCCCTTCTTTACTACCAAGGAACTGGGCAAGGGCACTGGCCTCGGCCTCTCCACGGTCTACGGCATCGTCAAACAGACCGAAGGCTTCATCTATCCGGTCTCGACCGTCGGCGTCGGCACCACCTTCAAGATCTTCCTGCCGCGCTACGTTCCTACTGCCGAGGAAGTCGCCGCCAAGACCGCTGCCGCCTCCGCCCCAGCAAAGGACCTTACCGGCCACGAACGCATCCTGCTCGTCGAGGACGAAGAAAGCGTGCGCGCATTCTCCGCCAGAGCCCTCCGCACCACTGGCTACGAAGTGTTTGAAGCCGATGGCGGCGAAGAGGCCCTGGAAGTGCTTGAGGACCTCGACTACGAAGTTGATCTCATCATTTCCGACGTGGTCATGCCCGAAATGGACGGCCCGACCATGCTTAGGGCTATTCGCGACAAGATGACGAATCTCAAAATCATCTTCGTCTCCGGCTATGCCGAAGAGAGTGTGCGCCGCGACATCGAAGACGACCAGAGCGTCGACTTCCTGCCAAAGCCCTATTCGCTCGACCAGATCAATTCCAAGGTCAAGGAAGTACTCCAGCGCCAGGACAAGCTCGACGGCTAGGGCAGGGAGGCTTTGCGCAGTACGCCTCTCTCCTCTCCTTCGTCATTGCCGGGCTTGTCCCGGCAATCCATCCCACCTCCGCATGGACCACCGGGACAAGCCCGGTGGTGACGACAACGAATGGGCCCCGTAATTCCGGCAGCCGTTACGTCCTCTTGTAGTCCGAGGCTCCGCAAATCACGTCGCCACGAGGCCTACTATGCTATGGTACTGGTCGACCGCGGATTTCGTGACGCCCCAGGAGCCCCACGTGACCACTCAGCCCAGTTTGGAAGGCTCTGACGAATACAACGTCCTCGGCGAGCTGCTGCAACCCTGTTCCGAGGACCCGCTGACTGGCTTCTTCCGCTCGGGCTATTGCGCCGCCGGCCCCGAAAACGCTGCGGTCCACATCATCTGCATCGAAACCACGGTCGAGTTCCTTGAGTTCTCGAAATCAGTCGGCAATGACCTCTCGACGCCACGCCCCGAATTCGCCTTCCCCGGCCTCGTCCCCGGAAACCGCTGGTGCCTCGTCGCCGTCCGCTGGCTACAAGCCCACGAAGCCGGCAAGGCCCCGCGCGTCTATCTCCACGCCACGAACCGCAAGGTTCTTGATCTGGTTCCGCTAGGAATTCTAAAAGGTTACGCGCTGGACTTGAACTGATGGTTCAATCCGTGACGCGCAATTCCTCGTACGACACCATGACATGCTCACGGAACGCCGCCCGCTGCGTCAGCGCCTGATAGTAGCGCTCGATATTGGGCCAGGCCGGCCGCGCAATATCGATATCGAAATACCGATAGAGCACATGCCCAAACTGGATATCGGCCAGCGTAAACGCCGCCCCCGCCAGAAAAGCCTGCCGCCCCAATTGCGCGTCTGCAATCGCCAAGACCCCATTGAGCTTCGTCAGCGCCGCCTCGATCGCCGAGGGATCGCGCTTTGACGGCGCCGTCCGCACCACCCGCCAGAATACCGGTCCGGTAAACGACAGCGTCACATTGATCTTGGCCCATTCGGCCCACTGATCAACCGGCGCCCGCGACGCCGGGTCGCTCGGCCAAAACCCCTCGCCCCCATAGCGCGCCGCGAGATAACGCAGGATCGCTCCAGTCTCCCAGATCGGCGCCCTAATCCCATCCTGCAGCACCGGCACCGTGCCATTGGGATTCATCGCCAGGAATTCCGGCGTGTCATTCCCACCATAGCGATGCCCGACATCGTGCCGCTCGTAGTTCAACCCTAGTTCGCCAATGCACCACATCAGCGCCTGCACATTGGACGACGTTTTTCGCCCCCAGACCGTCAGCATGTTCAGGCCTGTTCCGCCGCGAGCAGCCGATCGAGACTTTTGAAGCTGAATTCCATGCCTTCGGCCATGCCCGTCGACACGACGAAATCGCGATGCGCCATCGACTCATAGGTAAAACTGTTGACCACCAGCGTGCCCTTGTCCTGCAGCCGGAATTCCAGTTCCGAGCGATAGGGCGGGCCCATCTCGCCGGCCTCGAACCGCTCCTGTGCATCGATATAGCGAATTGCGTCTATCTTTTTGATCGCGCCAGCGACCGCCAGAAAGCCATTGTCCGGCCCGTGCCACTCAAACCGATAGCCGCCGCCCTCGCGCGCGTCATAGGTGCAGACCGGCATGGTCCAGCCATCCGGGCCGGTCAGCCAACGCCGGATCAGGCTTGGTTGCGTATAGCAGGCATAGACGAGATGCGGCGGCGCGACGAAAGCGCGTGTGATCACCAATTGCGTGTCGCTCGGAGACGACACCGAAAGCGGATCGCCAAATTGCATTTGTCTCTCCCTAGTTTTTCCCGGCAAGCTTTTCGAGCTGCTGCAACTCCTCCAGCAGATCGTCGAGCCGCTCGAACTGCGCCTGCCAATATTTCCGGTATTCGATCAGCCAGCCGGTCACCTCGGCCAACGGCTGCGCTTCAAGATGCACCGGCCGCTTTTGCGCATCGCGCCCGCGCGAAACGAGCCCGGCCTTCTCCAACACCTTCAAGTGCTTGGAAATCGCCGGCTGGCTCATGGCAAACGGCTCGGCCAGATCCATGACCGTCACATCGCCCTCGCGTGCCAGCCGCGCCAGGATAGCCCGGCGCGTCGGGTCCGAAAGGGCATGAAAGGTCGCGTCCAGCCGCGCAGTATCGGCCATCCCAAAGCTCCAGTACAAAACTAATCAGTTATATATACCGGAGGCCTTGTTGTCGCGTCAAGCGGTCCCGCCGGGAATGGGCGTCCCTTCGGCCAAGAGGCCCTTGGTCGCGAGCGTCGCCCACAACTCATTCGGAATCTCTGCGTCCCACCAGGCGAGGATTCCGTCCAGCTCCTCAGGCGAACGCGGCCCGGGCAGCACATTGCACACGGCCGGATGGGTCAACGGAAACTGCAGCGCCGCCGCCGGCAGCGGCACGTCGAATTCCCGGCACACCGCCTCAATGGCGCGCACCTTGGCGACGATCTCATCCGGCGCCTTGGCATAGTTGAACTTGTCGCCACCGACCAGAATGCCGGAATTGAACGGCCCGCCAACCACAACCGAGGCCTTGCGCTCGATGCAGGTGGTCATGAATGGCGTCAGCGAGGTCTGCTCCAAGAGCGTATAGCGCCCGGCGAGCAAAAACACGTCCCAGTCGCCCAGCGCGAAGGCGTCCATCAGCACCTGCCACTCGTTGACGCCGAGCCCGATGGCCTTCACCACGCCGCCATCCCGCAGCTCGCGCAGCGCCTTGTAGCCGCCACCGGCCAACTGTGCCCAAAGCGGCTTGTTGCCCTCGACGCCATGCGTGCCGGCGCCGATATCGTGCACATAGAGAATATCGATCTTTTCGAGGCCCAGCCGCTGCCGGCTGTCCTCGAACGAGCGCATCACGCCGTCATAGCTGTAGTCATATTGCTGGTCGAAGGGCAGGGGATCGATCCAGTTACCTTTGTCCTGCCTCGTCGGATCAACCGGCCGGAGCAGGCGTCCTACCTTGGACGAGAGGATAGGCCGCACCGGCGCCTCGCGCAGCGCATCGCCCACCAGGTGTTCAGAGCGTCCAAGCCCATATTGCGGGGCCGTATCGACATAATTGATGCCGACATCGAGCGCATGCCGCACCGTCGCGCGAGCCTGTTCCGCTGGCACCCCGGTAAAAATCCCGGCCAGCGACGCGCATCCCAATCCTAGCGTCGTGACCTCAAGATCGGTCTGGGCAATGCGACGCTTTTCGAAAGTGTGGGTAGTCATGCGCGGGCTCCTCAATTCGCGGCAAACTAACTGACATGTTAGTTGCCGTGAGTAAAGGCACCCGCGCCGAGACCTTAGTAGAGGCCGCTGATCACGACCGGCTTTTCGGCCTCGATGTGGATCGGATTGCGCAGTGGCAGGCCGAACTGGCCCTCTTCGATCTCGAAGGCGTCGCCTTCTTTGGTCGAAATGCCGTCGGCAAAGCTCAGCGTCGCCGTACCGAAGCAATGCACATGCACATCGCCCGGCTGGCAGAAGAGGTCATACTTAAAATGATGATATTCGAGGTTGGCGATGGTGTGGCTCATATTGTCCTCACCCGAGAGGAACGGCTTTTCCCAAAACACCTTGCCATCGCGAAGAATGCGCGACTTGCCTTCAATGTGGTTGGGCAGATCACCGACGCGCAGTTCCGGCCCGAACGAGCACGCGCGCAGCTTTGAATGCGCCAGGTACAAATAATTGATCCTCTCGGTCACGTGATCGGAAAACTCATTGGCCAGCGCAAAGCCCAGGCGGCGAGGCTGCCCATTGGCATCGATCAGGTAAATGCCAGCGATTTCAGGCTCTTCGCCCGCGTCAAGCGCGAATGACGGGGAGGGGATAGCCTGGCCCGGATTGGCGACGATATGGCCATTGCCCTTGTAGAACCACTCGGGCTGCACGCCCTTTTCGCCGTTCTTCGGCTTGCCGTTCTCAAGACCCATGCGGAACATTTTCATGCTGTCGGTCAGTTCGCCCGCCGGCTTTTCGCCATTGGCCTTGTGCATGGCGTCGCGCGTCGCGGCCGAACCGAGATGCGTCAGGCCGGTACCGGTCACATGCAAGTGCGTCGGATCGGGATGATCGATGGGAGACAGCAGTCGGCCCTCGGCCAGCAGCGCCGCTTTGTCGACAGCGCCACCAAGGCCGCGTGCCGCAACTGCAGCCGCGAGCCCGCCGCCGGCAAGCGCTGCCTGCGCAAGCTCATATACGCTCTTGGCGCCCTGCACCTGGCGGGTTTCCCCGTTCTGCGTCACGGCCACGGCGCGCGCGCCATTGGCGTCGAAATACTGGATGAGGTGCATGACTTTCCTTGCCTCCTGGGGCCTTCTCAGCGGCTTGGCGGCATAAAACGCAACCGGCCTCACCCTGTCCAGTCAAAAATCATACTTTTGGGAGTCGCAGTCTTCCTGTGCGTCAGAATCAGCATAAGAGAACGAAGTCGTCAAATAGAATGTTCTCTTTTTGTCCCTTGACAGGGCGAAGACAAAATGAGAACAAAATAAGCACAATGAATGGACATTGATCTCTCGACCCGGCGCGTTGCGTGGCCCTCGAGAGCGTGAAATAAGGAGAGAAATTATGGCTAGCTCGCCGCTTCGCGTTGTTGAGGGTGGATCGATGGATAAGGACAAGGCTCTTGCTGCGGCGCTGAGCCAGATCGAACGAAATTTCGGCAAGGGCTCGATCATGCGCCTTGGCGAAAACGCCGCGATCGAAGTGGAATCGATCTCGACCGGCTCGCTCGGCCTCGACATCGCCCTCGGCATTGGCGGTCTGCCCAAGGGCCGTATCGTCGAAATTTTTGGACCGGAAAGCTCGGGTAAGACGACGCTGGCTCTCCACGTTATCGCCGAAGCGCAGCGCAAGGGCGGCATCTGCGCCTTTGTCGATGCCGAACACGCGCTTGATCCGGTCTATGCCCGCAAGCTCGGTGTCAATGTCGACGACCTTCTCATCTCCCAGCCGGATGCTGGCGAGCAGGCTCTCGAAATCACCGACACGCTGGTCCGCTCCGGCGCCATCGACGTTCTCGTCGTCGACTCGGTTGCTGCGCTCACCCCGCGCGCCGAACTCGAAGGCGAAATGGGCGATGCTCTGCCTGGTCTTCAGGCTCGCTTGATGAGCCAGGCCATGCGCAAGCTGACCTCCTCGATTTCCAAGTCGAAGTGCCTCGTCATCTTCATCAACCAGATCCGCATGAAGATCGGCGTGATGTACGGCTCGCCGGAAACGACGACGGGCGGCAATGCGCTGAAGTTCTATGCCTCGGTCCGTCTCGACATCCGCCGCATCGGAGCGCTCAAGGATCGCGAAGAGATCGTGGGCAACCAGACCCGCGTGAAAGTGGTCAAGAACAAGCTGGCCCCGCCGTTCCGCCAGGTCGAATTCGACATCATGTATGGCGAAGGCATTTCCAAGACCGGCGAATTGCTCGATCTCGGCGTGAAATCCGGCATTGTCGACAAGTCAGGCGCCTGGTTCTCCTGGGATAGCCAGCGCCTCGGCCAAGGCCGCGAAAACGCCCGCCAGTTCCTCAAGGACAATCCCGAGATCGCCGCCACGATCGAACAGGGGGTACGCGAAAGCTCCGGCCTCCTCGGCGAAGTCCTCCTCGTTGCCGGCGGCGACGATGACGGTGCCGGCAGCGACGAATAAGCCTCTCCCGATCCCATGCAGTTTTCGACCCTCGCCAAAAGCGGGGGTCTTTTGTTTTGACGATCTGTGTGCGGCTGGAACTGCCGAGATCTGCCCCGGGTCGTCACCGCTGGGCTTGTCTCGGTGGTCCATGGCGAGGCGAGATGGATTGCCAGGACAAGCCCGGCAATGACGATGGTTGGGGAGAGGGGGCGGCGCGTTGCTCGGGAAAGCTCTGGATGGGCTGTAGGGAATCCTCGGGACTACGGTGGATGCCCGCCACTTTCTCCCACCTCAATATTGCCGCAAAGCTGGACATTTCCGCTGCTGCCACGATAGAAAGCCACGTTTCTATTGGACGCGCGCCGTGTCCGTTCCGCATGAAAGCTAGTTGATGACCAGCGTAAACGATCTCCGTTCGAGCTTTGTCGATTACTTTGCCCGCAATGGCCATGAAGCCGTTGCGTCGAGCCCGCTCGTGCCGCGCAATGATCCGACGCTGATGTTCACCAATGCCGGCATGGTGCAGTTCAAGAACGTCTTTACCGGCGTCGAAAAACGTCCCTATTCGACCGCGACGACAGCCCAGAAGTGCGTCCGCGCCGGCGGCAAGCACAACGATCTTGACAATGTCGGCTTCACCGCGCGCCACCACACCTTCTTTGAAATGCTGGGCAATTTCTCGTTCGGCGACTATTTCAAGCCACAAGCGATCGAGCTGGCCTGGAACCTACTGACCAAGGATTGGGGCCTGCCGCGCGAAAAGCTGATGGTCACCGTCTATCAGGACGACGATGAGGCGCTTGAACTCTGGAAGAAAATTGCAGGCCTCTCCGAAGATCGCATTGTGCGGCTCGGTGCCAAGTCCAACTTCTGGCAGATGGGCGATACAGGTCCCTGCGGTCCGTGCTCGGAAATCTTCTATGACCACGGCGACAAGGTCTGGGGCGGTCCTCCGGGTTCGCCGGATGAAGATGGCGATCGGTGGATCGAAATCTGGAACCTCGTCTTCATGCAGTTCGAACAGCATGCCGATGGTTCGCGCACCGGCTTACCGCGTCCGTCCATCGATACCGGCATGGGTCTCGAACGCGTCGCTGCCGTCATGCAGGGGGTCCACGACAACTATGACATTGACCTCTTCAAGGCGCTGATCTCGGCCGCCGCCAACGCAACTAATGCCGATATCAACGGCCCCGGCAATCGCAGCCTCCGCGTTATCGCCGATCACCTGCGTTCGATGAGCTTCCTCATCGCCGAAGGCGTGCTGCCGTCCAACGAAGGCCGCGGCTACGTGCTCCGCCGCATCATGCGCCGTGCCATGCGCCACGCGACCCTGCTCGGTGCCAGCGAGCCGACGATCTACAAGCTGGTGCCGACCCTCGTGCGGGAAATGGGCCAGGCCTATCCTGAACTGAGCCGTGGCGAAGCCATGATCGCCGAAACCGTTCGCCTCGAAGAAGGTCGGTTCCTCAAGACGCTCGGCCGTGGCCTCCAGATCCTCGAAGCTGAAACCGCAGGCCTCGGCGAAGGCGACGTGCTCAATGGCGCCGCTGCTTTCAAGCTCTATGACACCTACGGCTTCCCGCTCGATCTGACGCAGGATGCCCTGCGTAACCGCAACATCACTGTCGACCAGGCCGGCTTCGACGCCGCCATGGCCCAGCAGAAGGCCGAAGCCCGCAAGAACTGGGCTGGTTCGGGTGAAGCTGCCACCGACACGGTGTGGTATGGCCTTGCTGATAAACTCGGCCCGACCGAATTCCTCGGTTACGAAACCGAGACCGCTGAAGGCGAGATCAAGGCTCTGCTTATCGATGGCGCTGAAGTCGGCTCGATTCATGCCGGCCAGGAAGGCGTCGTCGTCGTCAACCAGACCCCGTTCTATGGCGAAAGCGGCGGCCAGGTCGGCGACTCCGGCCACATCAAGGGCGAAGGCTTTGCCGCCGATGTTCTAGACACCGGCAAGCACCATGGCGTTTTCAGCCATAAGGTGAAGGTCACAGAAGGTACGCTTAGGGTTGGTCAGGCTGTCGAACTCATCGTCGACCACGAGCGCCGCTCCTCGATCCGCTCGAACCACTCGGCAACCCACCTGTTGCACGAAGCGCTGCGCCTCGTGCTCGGCGACCACGTCGCCCAGAAGGGCTCGATGGTGTCGTCTGATCGCCTGCGCTTCGACTTTGTGCATACCAAGCCGATGACCCCGCAGGAAATCGCCGAAGTCGAAGACATCGCCAACGAGATCATCCTGCAGAACACTTCCGTCGAGACCCGCCTGATGGGTGTCGAGGAAGCCAAGGAATCAGGCGCCCGCGCGCTGTTCGGCGAAAAGTACGGCGATGAAGTCCGCGTCGTTTCCATGGGCTTGCCCACCGGCAATGGCCTCGGCTGGTCCGTCGAACTCTGCGGCGGCACCCATGTGCGTCGCACTGGCGATATCGGCCTTGTCTCCATCGTCACCGAAACCGCCTCCGCTGCCGGCGTCCGCCGCATCGAAGCCCTGACAGGTAAGGCCGCACGTCATCGCGGCAATACCAACGTCAACATCGTTTCCTCGGCTGCGGGCCTCCTGCGCTCTGGCACTCATGAAGTGCTCGACCGTATCGAAGCGCTGCAGAACCAGCTCAAGAGCGCCGAAAAGGCCCTCAGCGACGCCCGACAGAAGCTCGCCCTCGGCGGCAGCGGGGAAGGCGGCAATGCCACCGAAACCGTCAACGGTGTCACTTTCGTCGGCCGCGTCGTCGAAGGTGTCGCTGCCAAGGACATCAAGACCGTCGTCGATGCCGAAAAGAAGCGCATCGGTTCGGGCGTCGTCGTCATCGTTCTGAAGGGCGAAGACGGCAAGGGCACCGTGGCCATCGGCGTCACCGACGATCTCACCGGCAAATATGCCGCCGGCACGCTGATCAAGTCGGCGACCGCCGCGCTTGGCGGTCAGGGCGGCGGCGGCCGTCCCGATATGGCCCAGGGTGGCGGGCCGGATGCCAGCAAGGCCGACGATGCTGTCGCGGCGATCCGCGCGCTGATCTAGTCGGCCAAAATCCATGTTCGGATAGTGCAAGCCGCGGCCCCGCCGCGGCTTTCGCTTTTTGGGCTTAGCGTTATGCTCGATGCTAACAGTCTGCTAGCACGGACGCGACGCTACTCGCCGATACGGAAGAAGAAGACACGCGGCTTCCAGCGGATCGGCCGTTTCTCGCTGAGCACGTTCATGAGCCCCGCACCGACCACGACCAGCATGCCGACAATGGCCACCCAATCGGGATATTCGCCAAAGAACAGGGCGCCGAACAGGATCGCCCAGATCAACTGGCTATATTGCACCGGCGCGATGAGATTGGCCGGTGTCTGCTTGCTCGCCTGGATCAGCAACAGGCCACCGACGCCGCCCAGAAGCCCGATGCTGAGCAGCACGACCAATTGTTCCAGCGAGGGGATGACGAAGGTCGGGATCATCAGTATCGCATTGAAAATGCCCGAATAAAGCACCTGCAAGCCGACGAGGCTTACCCTGCGCTCCTTCTGCGCCACATGGCGGAGCACGGTCGTCGTGACCGCGCCGAGGCAGGCGGCGACCATCATCACATAGTGCCCAAGCTCCAGCTCGCGCAGGCCGGGCCGGATCACCAGCACCACGCCCAAAAAGCTGATGAACAGCAACACCCAGCGATGCACGGCCACGAATTCGCGCAGGAGCAGCACAGAGAGCAGCGTCACGAACAAAGGCGTCGTAAAACCAATGGCATAGACGTCGGCAAAGGGAATGTGGGTGAAGGCGAACATCACGCAGGCGGTGCCGGTGATTGCCGTCGCGCAGCGCAGATGTACCAGATAGGGATGATGCAACTTGTAGATGTCGCGCCAGCGCTCGCCGCGCTTGGTCAACATCGCCGGAATGATCGAAAAGCTCGTGGTGAAGAAGGCGATCTCGAAGACCGACATGGCCGGACCAGTCGCCTTGATGAGAGCATCGGCTACGGAAAAGCTGGCATAGGCCAAAAAGGCCAGAATGACGCCGACGGGCATCGCGGTACCACGAAAGTCAGAAAGGGAGGATTCGGGCGGGAATGGCGCTAACATACAAGCCATTTCCCCCGCCGTCATGACAAAAGCTGCGCTAATCGACCCAGATGCCGCGCCCCAGCGCCGGGCCGATCACTTCGATGCGGTTGGTCCACACGTAGCCGGAGAAATCCCCGGGTACCTGTTCCAGTGTTACGATGTCATCGATGCCGGCCGTGCCGGGATCGCCGGCGCCATAAGGCCCGAGCAGGATGACTTCGCTGCCGGCATCCCCAAGCCGGGTGAGAAGGAGATTTGGCCAGCCCCAGAGGAAGGGGGCGACATTGATGGGAATCATCACCTGTGTGTTTCTGCACGCTTCCGGCATCACGCCGACCCAGCCGAGAAGTTCGTATTGTACCAGGCAATCGACGAGGCCGCGCCGCGACCAGACGTGGAGGCCGTTGATCAGCGCGGCGGCGCGATAGGTGGGCTCGTCGCCGCCATAGGCGCCCCAGACGGCGCTGCGCCATTCGGGATTGTCCGTAAGTAAATCTGCGAGCATGTCGCCTTCGCGCGCCTCGCGGCTTTTGAAGTTGATGAGGAATTCCTTGCGTGGAAAAGCCGAAAAAACCTCTTTTAATTCAGGCATTTGGCCTGTCGCTTTGCCGCGAAATGGATAGGTGGCGCCACTGTCAGCGGTATAGCCATAGCCGATGTCGAGCGCCTTGAGTTCGGCCATGCTGTGGCTGCGGGTTTCGCCTGATCCTTCGGTGCGGCAATCGACCGTCCAGTCATGCATTACAGCGAACTGGCCGTCGGTTGTGGGGTGCACGTCGAGTTCGACGACATCGGCTCCGGCGGTGAAGGCCGATTCCATGGAAGCTATTGTATTTTCGAGGTAATCGTGGCGTGGCGGGTCGATAAGCTCGGCGGTACAGGTGTCATTTTCCAAGCCCAAGCGCTCGAAAGTCTGGTGCACGCCGCGATGGGCAATGAGCCGCAGGCCGTCCCCCTCCGGCATCGGCACGCGCCAACTGGCGTTGAACACATAGACCCCGGCGATCAGCACCACCGGCAGCAGCAGCCACCTTCTCTTCACGAATCTGTCTCCCCCAAGATGCGGGATGCACGACACGGGCAAACTCTGGCAGGATTGCGTCCGAAGCTGCCGCCTGCGGCCATGAACGTCGCGTTCATTCCTGCTTCAGGCGCGAAGAGGCTAGCTAGGTTCGCGCGGCCCGAGGGCTGCAGTGTTGGAGGGCTATCACTATGCAGTTCTGGAAGAAATTTGCCTTGGGGGCGGTCGCGGCCGTCGGCCTCGCCATGCCGGCCGCGGCGGCGGAGCGCGCCGTCATTGTGCTCGATGGGTCAGGCTCGATGTGGGCGCAGATCGACGGCAAGGCGCGCATTACCATTGCGCGCGAAACCCTGTCCTCGGTTCTGGCCGATTTGCCGGAGGATCTCGAACTCGGTTTCATGACCTATGGCCACCGGGAAAAAGGCAATTGCGGCGATATCGAAATGCTGGTCGAGCCGGCGGCCGGCACTGGTCCTGCCATTGCCGCAGCTGCCGACGGCATCAATCCCAAGGGCATGACGCCGATTTCCGACGCAGTGCGTCTTGCGGCGGAAGACCTGCGGTTTACCGAGGAAAAGGCGACCGTGATCCTGATCACCGATGGCCTTGAAACCTGCGAGGTCGATCCGTGCCAATTGGCGACCGAGCTCGAAGGGCAGGGGATCGACTTCACCACCCACGTCCTTGGCTTTGGCCTTTCGGATGAAGAGGGCCAGCAGGTCGCGTGCCTCGCTGAAAATACCGGCGGGCAGTATCTCTCGGCTGCCGATGGCGCAGGCCTTGTCGATGCGCTGACAAAGACCGTGGCACAGGTGGTGCAGGCGGAGCCGGTGCCGGAGCCGGCACCGGAACCTGAGCCGACACCGGTGCTAGAGCACAATTTCGCGCCGACGGCTTCGCTCTCCGAAGGCGGTCCGGATATCGGTGATGGCGGCCCGCTTAACCTGACTTGGCAGTGGTTCAAGGTGAATGCCGATGGCAGCAAGGGCGAATGGGTCGGTACGGACTATTATGCCCGCTTCAAAGGCACGCTCGAACCAGGCGACTACATCGTAACGGCCGAATACGATTATGCGATTGCCGAGCAGCCGGTGACCATCGTCGCTGATAAGGTCACCGAGACCCACTTCGTCCTCAACGCAGCTATCTTCAAGCTGCATCCGCGTTCGAGCGAAGGCGCCGACATCAATTCGGAGGCTTCGATCGAAATCCGTCACGACGGGGAATATGTCACCACCCAGTATGGCGACAAGATTCTGGTTCTACCGGCCGGCAACCTCGAATTCGACGTCAAGATCGGGGAGGCCATGGTGACCAAGGCTTATGCGGCCAAGGCGGGCGAAACCATCGAGGAAGATGTTATCGTCGGTACCGGTCTTGCCTTCTTCAAGACGGAGTATGCTCCGGGCGTGAAGGTCGAGGACGATATCTTCATGGAAATCTTCGAGGCCAAGGTCGCGCTCGATGGTACCCGCAAGTCGATCGCCTATGGCTATAACGGCGAGCAGGATTTCGAGCTGCCGCCGGGCGACTATGTGATGGACTACAAGCTCGACGGCACGAACGGACAGATCCCGTTCAGCGTGACCACGGGCGAACGCACCGACATCGCGGTCTTGCTCGATGCCGGCGTGCTCGCCGTCAACACGCCGACGGATGACTATGTCGAAATCCGCAGCCCGACTAAGGACATCGCGGGCAACGTCAAATCGTTCGATTATGGGTACGGCCCGAATGTGCAGACTACGCTGAAGGCTGGCGACTACATCGTCTTCACCTCTAAGGGCGAGACGGAGAGCGAAACGCCGGTGACCATCAAGGCAGGTGAACGCTTCGAGCTGACCATCGAAGCCGCAGCCGAGGGCGGCAAGAAGAAGTAAGCCATTCGCACGACAAACAAAAAGGCCGGGTCGCAAGACCCGGCCTTCATCATTCGAGAAGCGATTTGGCTTACGCCATGGCCTTCTGCAGGTTCTGGTCGATGGCGTCGAGGAAGCCCAGGGTCGACAGCCACGGCTGATCCGGACCGACGAGCAGGGAAAGATCCTTGGTCATCTTGCCTTCTTCGATCGTATCGACGGTGACCTTTTCGAGCGTTGCGGCGAACTTGGCCAGTTCGGCATTGTCGTCGAGCTTGGCGCGGTGTGCGAGGCCACGGGTCCAGGCGAAGATCGAGGCGGTCGAGTTCGTCGAGGTTTCCTTGCCCTGCTGGTGCTGGCGGTAGTGACGGGTCACGGTGCCGTGGGCTGCTTCGGCTTCGACAATCTTGCCATCGGGCGTTGCCAGAACCGAGGTCATGAGGCCAAGCGAGCCAAAGCCCTGAGCCACGATGTCGGACTGCACGTCGCCGTCATAGTTCTTGCAAGCCCAGACATAGCCGCCGGACCATTTCAGGGCCGAGGCCACCATGTCGTCGATCAGGCGGTGTTCGTACCAAATCTTCTTGGCTTCGAACTGCTCCTTGAATTCCTTCTCGTAGATCTCCTGGAAGATATCCTTGAAGCGGCCGTCATAGGCCTTGAGAATGGTGTTCTTGGTCGAGAGATACACCGGCACGCCGCGGGCGAGGCCATAGTTGAAGCTCGAATAGGCGAAATCGCGGATCGAGTCGTCGAGGTTGTACATGGCCATGGCAACACCGGCGCCCGGGGCCTGGAACACTTCGTGCTCGATGACCGTGCCGTCTTCGCCGGCAAACTTGATGGTCAGCTTGCCCTTGCCGGGGAAGGTAAAATCGGTCGCGCGGTACTGGTCACCAAAAGCGTGGCGGCCGACGATGATCGGCTGGGTCCAGCCGGGAACGAGCCGCGGCACGTTCTTGCAGATGATAGGTTCGCGGAAGATCACGCCGCCGAGAATGTTGCGGATGGTGCCGTTGGGCGACTTCCACATCTTCTTGAGGCCGAATTCTTCGACGCGCTGCTCATCGGGCGTGATGGTGGCGCACTTGATGCCGACGCCGTATTCGCGAATGGCATTGGCCGAATCCACGGTCACCTGGTCATTGGTGGCGTCGCGGTTCTGGATCGACAGGTCGTAATACTTGATGTCGAGATCGAGGTAGGGATGGATCAGCTTGTCCTTGATCGCCTGCCAGATGATGCGGGTCATTTCATCGCCGTCGAGGTCCACCACCGGGTTGGCGACTTTGATCTTGCTCATCGGATAACTCCCTAAAATTCCTTCGTCTGGCCCCTCGGCCGGTTTCGGCTGCCCCTATAGCATCACCCACGAAAAGCGCAAAGACGGGTCGGGCAAGGGGGCATGCCCGCTCGGTGCCTCTATTTTTGCGGGAGAGTCTGGACGAAATGCAGGCAGCGCTGCAGCCATTCGCGGAGGTCATCGTCGTCCTCGAGCGCATCGCCCGCTACCACCACGAAACCGCCCATGCTGCGCCCTCCCATATCCATGATACCGGCGCCGGGCAGGGCGAGTGCCTCTTCCATGCCGTCCTTGCCGACGCGGGCCAGCATGCTGCCATCCCTAAGGGGCGCCACCAGCATATTGCCCTGATACATGAAGGCGATACCGCCAAACATTTTCTTCTCCAGGCAATGCACGCGGGCCGGCAACACCGCCCGGATGCGTTCCGCCAGATCGTCCGTCGCCATGCTCATGCTTGTCCGTCCTGTCGATAGGTCTCGTGCCAGGGCAGGTGGTCGGCCACCAGGTCCCAGTGCTGGTAGCTGCGCGAAAAGATCAATTGATTGGGTTTGAACCAGGCATTGTCGCCGGCAAAAACGCCCACGGGCACGATGCGCAGGGCAGGTGCCCGCGAGCTCTGCGCAAAGACTGTGGTGCCGCATTCGGGGCAGAAATGGCGCGTGAAGGTCGCGCCCGACTCGGCCGGCCGGGAAAAGGCCTTGGTCGCGCCGACAATCCGCAGCGATTCCGCATGAAACAGGACGACCGACGAGTGGCCGGCGCCCGTGGCGCGCTGGCAGTTCTCGCAGGAGCAGTGGAACATGGATACGACGCGACCATGCACGTGGAGTACGATGGCTCCGCAGTCGCAGCGGCCGCTCTGATTGAGTTCGTTCTTGGCTTGGCTGGTCATTTGTGGAGGCTCGCATGGGACCTCGAGCGCCGCAAGTCTTGCCAGAAGGCCCCTTGTCGAGGAAACTCCCGCGCCAAAACGGGGAGCCTCATGGGATTTTATCCCGATCTGCCGATCACTACCAAACGCCTGACGCTTCGCCCGTTTACCCGCGGCGATGTCGATGCCGTCTTGGACTATCGCGGCCGCGAGGATGTGGCGCTTTATCTCTTCGATGCGCCCCTCAGCCGCGAAGAATGCGCGCTGGCCGTTCAACAACGCATCCTCCAGACCAGTTGGTCCGAGGAGGGCGACAAAATCGTCCTCGCAGTCGTCTTGAGTGAGTCTGATACCCTGATCGGCGAATTGTCGTTGATCTGGCGCTCCGAGGACGCCAGGCAGGGCGAAATCGGCTGGATTTTTCATCCGGATCATCACGGACGGGGTTATGCGACGGAAGCCGCCGGCGCGCTCTTTGACCTAGGCTTTCAAGAGGCTGATCTGCATCGCATTTTTGCCCGTTGCGACGCCCGGAACGGCTCCTCGTGGCGGTTGATGGAGCGGTTGGGCATGCGGCGCGAGGCACATTTTCGCGAGCATGCGCTGTTCAAGGGTGGATGGGACGAGGAATTCGTCTATGCTGTGCTTAGTCGCGAATGGCGTAACGGCGGTTGAGCCACAGTCGATTTGTCGCGTTTTCCCTAGGTCAGTAGCGCCCGAGTCAGCCGATTGGCAGACCCGCGAAAGTCCTTGTTCCATCGCTTTTGAAGCGTAAATTTCATCAATGATGGCAGGAACTTCCGACCCGGCGTACCGTTGTCTGCGTAGAGCGTTCAATCAGCTTTACCGAGGGGCATTGGCCACCATGACCGGACTCGAATTTCCACTAGCTACCGAACGTCTGCAATTGCGGCATTTTGAACGCGCCGATGTCGCGCTTGTCGGGCGCTATCATATGCTGCCCGCGGTGCAGCGCTATCTCGTGCGGCCCACGCGCTATCAGGAAGATGTCGCCGCCGCCGTCGAAATCATGCGCGGCCAGGTCTGCCTGCAGCGTCCTGGCGATACGCTGACGCTTGCCATGCAGCGCAAGGGCGACAAGGCGGTGCTTGGTCACGTTTCCCTGCATTGGTCCGACGCCACGGCCGGGCAGGGCGAACTGCTGTTCGCCATCGACCCTGCCCATGCCGGCAATGGCTTTCTCACCGAGGCACTGACGGCGATGCTCGATCTCGCCTTCGGGCATTATCGTATTCACCGCGTTTTCGTGCGGTGCGACGGGCGCAATCACCACTCGGCCAAGCTGATGCAGAAGCTTGGCATGCGGCTCGAGGCGCATTATCGCGAACATGCCCTGTTCCAGGGCGAATGGGATGAGGAATTGCATTTCGCCATCTTGGATCGCGAATGGCAGGCTTCGTCCAAGGTGCACCCGCTGCCGCTGCGCGAACGGGTCGCCTGAGCTCACGCGCGCGTTATAATTATCGTGTTCTGACTTTCCCGCTATAGGGAGAAATCGCATGGCTGGCCTGCATTTGTGCTGCAGGCCAGCCATTTGGTTGATCTATTGGCGCTGTGGCGCATTTTCGCAGGTGCCTGGTTCGAGGGGGCCGGGAACAGGCGGAGCGCCTCAGGTTAAGCGCGTCAATGGGCCCCTCATGCTCTCTCTACCGACTACGCCCTCCATGGGCACTTCTTCCCAGACCACGCTCACCAATCGTGTGTGGCTGGTCGTTCTCGTTGCTATAGTCATCTGCGCCGCTGCGCTTGCCGGCATCTATTCGCGTCCCATGGGTTTTTTGGCCACATTCTGGCCCGCCAATTCCATTCTGGCAGGGCTGCTTGTCCGCGCGCGGCAATCGAACCGGCTTCTGGTTCTGGCCGGAGCGCTGATCGGCTATGAGGCGACCGGTTTCATCGCGGGGGACCCGTTCTGGCTGGGGCTGCAAATGACCGCAGCCAATATGATCGGCGCCGTGACCTTTGCTTTCGTCTTCTGTTCGCTGGAGACCAGGGATCGCGACCTGACGCGCGTGCGTGCGGTGCTCTCGTTTATCGGGAGTGCGATCATCGCTGCGGTCGTCGCCGGCGTGGCGGGCGGGCCCGCATGGGCCAGCATGGGCGACGGCAATTATTTCGACGGCTGGCGCACCTGGTTTTCGTCGGAATTGATGAACTATCTCGTGCTGCTGCCGGGTATCCTCGCTTTGCCCTGGCCTCTGCCGCGCCCGCGATTTACCAGTTGGAACGCGCTTCTGCGCCATCCGGTGGTGCCACCGACCATTGCGCTGCTGGCGAGCGTCGGGTTTGGGATTTTGGTCGCCAATCCCGTCGCCATCGTGTTCCCGGTGGCAGCCCTGATTTGGTGCGCTCTTGTCGTGCCATTGCCGCTCACCTGCCTCCTGGTGCTCCTCTATTCCGGCGCAACGATGTTTGCGGTCAAGCTCGGGGGCTATGGGCTCGGCGCGACCGGACTGAGCGAAGAATTGATCGCGGTGGTTCACCTCGGCGTCGCCATGATCGCCCTGGGGCCGGTGCTGGTTGCCAGCGCCACTGCTGACCGCCGCCGGCAATTTGCCGAAGTTGAGCGCGCCGCGACCTATGACAGCCTGACCGATGCCCTCAATCGCGGCGCTTTTCTCAGCCGGGCCGAAAATGTGCTTGCCGGGCTGAGGGATGCGCGGCAGCCGGTTTCCGTCATTCTGTTCGACGTCGATCACTTCAAGCAGGTGAATGACGCCTTTGGGCATGCTGCCGGCGATCTCGCGCTGATTTCGCTTTCGGCGGTGGTGCGCGCGTCGATCCGCAACGGCGATATGTTCGGCCGGCTCGGTGGCGAGGAGTTTGCTCTGCTGCTGCCCGGCGCCGGGGCGCCAGAGGCGCTGGCGGTGGCCAACAGGCTGCGCCGTCAGGTGGAGCGCCTGCGGACGGCATTGCCCAGCGGTGACGTGCTCGAAATGACAATTAGTGTCGGTGTGGCTACGTCACCCACGGCCCAGACAGCCATGTCCGAAATGCTTTCGTTCGCAGATCAGACCATGTATGAGGCCAAACATGCGGGCCGCAATCGGGTGGAATTTGTCGAGATGCCCGCCTGACGCAAGAAGAGACGAGCACATGGCCGGTACGGATCGATCGCTGGAACCTACTCTCGGGGCATGCCCTGCGATCATTCTGTGCGAGCCGCAGCTCGGCGAAAATATCGGCACGACGGCGCGCGCCATGGCCAATTTCGGTCTCTGGGATTTGCGTCTCGTGCGTCCGCGCGATGGCTGGCCCAATGAGAAGGCCGTTGCCGCCGCCTCGCGCGCCGATCACGTCCTCGAACGCGTCCGTGTCTTCGAAACCCTCGAAGAGGCCATTGCCGATCTCAAGCTCGTCTATGCGACGACCGCCCGTTCGCGCGATATGCAGAAGGAAGTGCTTGGCCCCGAGGAAGCCTCCATCAAGATGGCCCAGCACATTGCCGCAGGGCAGGGCGCTGGCCTCCTGTTCGGACGCGAGCGCTGGGGCCTGCTCAATGACGAAGTCGCCATGTCCGACGCCATCGTCACCCTGCCGGTCGAGCCGGCCTTTGCCTCGCTCAATATCGCCCAGGCCGTGCTCCTGATGTCCTATGAATGGCGGCGGCATGGCGGGGCGGGCACGGCCTTGCCCTTCAGCGAAGGCCTCGACGATGCCGCGCCGCGCGAGGAACTCACCGGACTCTTCGAGCACCTCGAAGGCGTGCTGGATCAAACCGGCTTCTTCACCACTCCCGACAAGCGCCCAAGCATGGTCAACAACCTGCGGACGGCCCTGACGCGCGGCCGCTTTACCAGCCAGGAAATCCGGACGCTGCGCGGGGTCATCTCGTCGATCGACCGGCGCCACCAGCGGCCGAATCCCAATCGGCAGAAGCCCGCAACGGACAAACCTGCAACAGAATAAGCCAGGCGAACCGTTCGGCGCGATTCCGCCTTTGACCTTGCGGCGGCAAAGTGTCATGCCGGGGCATCATGAGCACGCCCCAGCCCACAGAGCCGTCAAAGCTCGCCTTCACTTATATCGGCTTCCGCTTTTTCTGGCTCACCACGCTGCTAGTGAGCTTTGCCGTGCAGATCATGTCGGTGTCCATCGCCTGGCAGATCTATGACGTCACCGGCAATGCCTTCCTCCTCGGACTGGTAGGGCTCTGCCTGTTCCTGCCGGCGCTGTTGCTCATTCTCGTGACTGGTCTGACCGCGGACCGCTTCAATCGCCGCGGCATCATGGCGATCTGCCTCGGTGTGGAACTCATCTGCGCGCTGGCCTTCCTGACCCTGGTCAATGTGGAAGCGCACGAGGTCTGGCCGATCTTCGTCGTGCTGATCTTCCTCGGTACCGCCCGCGCTTTCTGGGGACCGGCCGCGCAATCCCTGGCGCCTAATCTGGTGCCGCCCGAGGCCCTGTCCAATGCCATCACCGTCAATGCCTCGGCCTGGCAGGTTGCCTCGATCACCGGTCCGGCTGCGGGCGGCCTGCTTTACGGCATCTCGCCGACCTTTGCCTTTGGCACCGGGGCGGTCCTGCTACTCTGCGCCGTCGTCACGGTGCTGCTGATCCCCAAGCCCATGCAGCGCGAGTCGCACCAGGCCAAGAGCCTTGAAACCATTTTCGGCGGCTTCCGCTATATCTTCTCGAACAAGGTCGTTCTCGGCGCCATTTCGCTCGACATGTTCGCCGTGTTGATGGGCGGTGCGGTGGCTCTGCTGCCTGTCTATACCAAGGATATCCTGCATGCCGGCCCGCTGGAGCTCGGGCTTTTGCGAGCGGCACCGGGCATCGGCGCAATCCTCATGGCGCTCTATCTGACGCGCTTCCCCGTGCGCGATCACGCGGGCAAAATTCTGTTCCTGTTCGTCGGCCTTTTCGGCGCCTTCACCGTTGTCTTCGGTCTCTCGACCACGGTCTGGCTCTCCATTCCCGCTCTGGCGCTGGTTGGCGCCTCGGATATGGTCAGCGTCACTATTCGCGAAACCATCATGCAGCTCTGGACGCCCGAAGAGGTGCGTGGGCGCGTCAACGCCGTCAATTCGGTGTTCATCGGCGCTTCCAACGAACTGGGCGAATTCCGCGCCGGCACGGTCGCCCATCTCCTCGGGCCTGTGCCTGCAGTCGTCATCGGCGGCTTCGGCGCCATGGCCGTGGCGGTCATCTGGAGCCGCATCTTCCCGCAGTTGCGCGAGCAACGGCATATCGACAAGCGAATGGCCTAGTTTTTCTCTGCGTCATTCCCGCGAAAGCGGGAATCTCGTCCCGCGGACCAAGTTGGGATTCCCGCTTTCGCGGGAATGACGCTGCGAGAGTAAAAACCCCCGGAATGCTTGACACATTGGGCTGTCCCAACTATCAAGCGCCCACCTATCCGGCCTTCGGGTCTATAGGCGCACCCGGGATCTCCTGAATTTTTAGGAATCTGTCGGCCTCTCTCGTGAGGGGCAAAGGAGGGCGCGATCCATTCTAACTTAGAAAGGGATACGCGATGTCGAAGCGTCATTCTGTAAAGTACAAGATTGACCGCCGTCTTGGCGAAAACATCTGGGGCCGTCCGAAGTCCCCTCTCAACGCACGTGCCTATGGCCCCGGCCAGCACGGTCAGCGTCGTAAGGGCAAGCTCTCGGACTACGGTCTGCAGCTGCGCGCCAAGCAGAAGCTGAAGGGCTATTATGGCTCGATCACCGAAAAGGGTTTCCGTCGTCTTTATGACGAAGCCAACCGCCGTAAGGGCGACACTGGCGAAAACCTGATCGGTCTGCTCGAAAGCCGCCTGGACGCCATCGTCTACCGTGCAAAGTTCGTTGCCACCGTCTTCGCCGCTCGTCAGTTCGTGTCCCATGGCCACGTTCTCGTCAACGGCAAGCGCGTGAACATTCCATCCTACCAGGTCAAGGTCGGCGACAAGATCGAAGTGCGTGAACGCTCCAAGCAGCTCACCGTCGTTCTCGAAGCCGTCCAGCTCGCCGAACGCGACGTGCCGGATTACGTGGAAGTCGACCACAACAAGATGGTCGCTACCTTCGCCCGCGTGCCCGCTCTGTCGGACGTGCCGTACCCGGTCCAGATGGAACCGAACCTCGTCGTCGAATTCTACTCGCGCTAAGCGAACCGAGTTTGAAACTGAAAGGCCGCCCCTCGGGGCGGCCTTTTTTGTTTTGGGATGGTTCGGAGTTTCATAAACGATGAGTAAAAACCGGCGAGCGCCCTCAATGGCGCCCAAAGTCATTGATCTATCTATCCGATACAAAAAGGCCGCTGCAAACAGCGGCCTCTTGTGGTCTTTACGCCTCAGAACTGCGCGGGTTGCTCAGGTGTCGCGTCACTAGTCTTCGGTTCGGAATAAAGCAGGAAGAGGGGGTCGTCATAGTCTACACCGGACGCTGCATCGTGCGGAATGTTGGACTCGAACGCCCGCAAACGCTTGTAGACAGAAATAAGCGAGATGATCGTCGTCCAGGAGTTGGCGAGGAACCGGAACGAATCTTCCACTTGGCCAAAGGCATTGCTGACCTGCTGGAACAGCCCCAAGGTCATAGTGCCGGCAACGATCGAGGGTGCCATGGCGATTAGAGGCACGAAATTAGCGCCCTGCACGTAAACATATCGCGCCACGTTGAAATATAGGTAGTGCCCGTAAAGACGGAAGTAGTTGTGTTGCACTCCCAGAAAAAGCTCCCGGATTGTTGGCGGTGCAGCGCGTTCCTTATCATCCTCACCGTAGACGAGCTCCTTGCGGAAGGCCGCCTCGACACGTTGATTCTGAAATTCCAGGCCCGGGAGGCGAACACCGACAAGACCAAGAAGCACCGTGCCGAAAATCGCCGACATCAGCGCCACCCACACTAGGCTACCGTTGACGGGACCAACCAATGGCAGTTCGGTGATGTGCTGCGACAAGTTCCACAATAGCGGTAGGAAAACGAGGAGCGTCATGACGGAGCTTACGAGTGCGACTGCCAAACCCTCAACGATGTTGGAGAACCGTTGCGCGTCTTCCTGGATACGCTGAGATGCACCTTCGATGTGGCGGAGCCGTTGCCAATGCGTCTGGTAAAAGAACGTCATCGCCCGGCGCCAACGGAATAGGTAGTGCGCGATAAAGAAGGCGTTTAGCACAAGCACTGCGATGCGGGGGAGCAACACGTAAAGCACCGTGCTCAGCTCGCCCCAGAACCGCTCGATGGGCACAGATCCCGGTGTTTGCAGGGCGCCTTGGATCATATTGAAGAATTCGCCGTACCAGTCATTCATCCAAGCGCCGATTTGCACGTCGAAATAGACGACCTCGATGATGGTCACGCTCCCAACCACCGACCACCAATACCAGCGCTTGTTGGCGTTAAGGAAATACCAGGGTACGCAGAAAAGATACCCCGCCATGATTATGTATTGGTAGAGCCAGACCCGGTCCGTATTGAAGAAGGGCGCTTCATCGCCACCCGCCGGGGGTACGCCTAGAAGCGGAGCTACGCTGAGAACCCCCTGCAGCTGACTACCAAGGCCATACCAGAGGGCCATGGCGAGGATTGTCCATGCAAGTGCGGAGGTGAAGAACATTCGGGGTTGCGGAAAGAAAGAGCGGAACACCGGGAGACTCCAAGGTGCCAGGAGGATGCGTCATCTAACTGTGGCATTGGGCGTAAAACAAGGACACGAAGTTAAGCTTTGGTAAGGTTTGCCCCGCTCGCTTTCGCTTCCCCTCAGAGGCGCGAGGCGTTATCAGCTACGCAAAGATGTTTATGAGAGTTTCGCCATGACCGCGGTGATGGAAGCCCCCGCCACGCCCGCCGATGACAGCGAAGTCGGCGCCCATCCGATCTACGCCAATGCGCCGCGCTCGGTTGAATTCAACAAGCTACGCAAGCGCCTGATCCGCAATACTCGCGAGGCCCTCGAAAAGTTCGCCATGGTGAAGCCGGGCGAGAAGTGGCTGATTGCCCTTTCCGGCGGCAAGGACAGCTATGGGCTGCTTGCCCTGCTGCTCGATCTGAAATGGCGCGGACTCTTGCCGGTCGAGCTGCTCGCCTGCAATCTCGATCAGGGCCAGCCGAATTTTCCCAAGCACATCCTGCCGCAGTTCCTCGAAGGGCTTGGGATCGAGCACCGCATCGAGTACCAGGACACCTATTCGATCGTCACCGACAAGCTGCCGGCCGGCGCGACGTATTGCTCGCTCTGCTCGCGCCTGCGCCGCGGCAATCTCTATCGCATCGCGCGCGAAGAGGGCTGCACTGCGCTGGTGCTCGGCCACCATCGTGATGACAGCCTCGAAACCTTCTTCATGAACATGTTCCATGGCGGCAAGCTCGCGGCCATGCCGGCCAAGCTCGTCAACGACGAGGGCGATCTCGCCGTGCTGCGGCCGCTGATCTACTGCGCCGAGGAAGACCTGCAGAAATTCTCCGACTCGATGCAGTTCCCGATCATTCCCTGCGATCTCTGCGGCTCGCAGGACGGCCTTGAGCGCAATGCTATGAAAGCCATGCTGACCGACATCGAAAAGCGCATGCCCGGTCGTAAGGACGTCATGATCCGTGCGTTAGGCAACATCAATCCCAGCCATATGCTCGACCCGAAACTCTTCGATTTCGGGGGCCTGACCCTCAGCCAGAAGGAATAGAGACGCATGAATATCGAACGCTTGGCCGCCATTCTCCGTCAGGCCGCCAAGGACGAAATCATGCCGCGCTTCCGGCGGCTCGATGATGGCATGGTGCGCTCCAAGGCCAATGCATTCGATCTTGTGACCGAAGCCGACGAAAACGCCGAGCGCGCCATCACCGCTGCAATCAATGCTCACTCGCCCAATACGGTGGTTATCGGCGAGGAAGCTGTCTCTGCTAATCCCAACCTGCTCAATGGCCACTTTGAAGACCGTACCGTGATCTATGTTGATCCGGTCGACGGCACCTACAACTTCGCCTCCGGCCTGCCGCTCTTCGCGGTCATGGCGGCGGTGGTGGAAAATGGCGAGACCGTCGCGGGCGTCATCTATGACCCGATGGGCGACGACTTCCTGATGACCGAACGCGGCTGCGGCACCTGGCACGTATTCACGGATGGTCGCCGCGTGCGGCAGAAATTCGCCGAACCGACCGCGCTCTCGGAGATGGGCGGCCTTGCCTCGGTTTCCTATTTGCCAACCGAAGTTCGCAGCCAGGTTCTTGGCAATCTGGCGAAAGTGAAAATGTTCGCCAATTACCGCTGCGCGGGCCACGAATACCGCATGGCCGCCGGCGGCCACGCGCATTTCCTCATGTACAATAAGCTCATGCCCTGGGACCACGTGGCCGGCGCGCTGATGATGCGCGAGGCCGGCGCTCATGTCGCCCGTTTCGACGGCTCCGAATATAAGGCCCGCCACACAGGTGGCGGCCTCCTGGTGGCCCCGAGCAAGGAAAATTGGAACGAGCTGCGCCGCGAAGTGTTCGCCGTCTAGGCTTTCCCGAAGGCCTTGGCCGCGGCTTCGACTGCCCCGGCACCATGCGGAATGTCGAGCGCCGTCAGCCCGGCTTCCATCGTCGCGAGGACACCGAGGACCATATGGGCATTCACATGTCCCATATGGCCAATACGGAAGAAGTCGCCATAGGCCGGCTCGTCGTGCCGGGCCATGCCGAGGCCAACGCCCAGCGTTACCCCGGCCTCTGCCTCTAACCACGTCCGCAACCGTTTGGCCCCGCCATTGACGAGGCGCGCGGCAGTCACCGAATGCCCGCGGGCGTTGGGATCGGCAATGTTAAGGCCAATATCTTTACTACCGGCGCTCCACGCGTCCATGGCAGCCCAAACCGAGCGGGCAAGACGCGCGTGGCGCGCCCAGACGTTTTCGAGCCCTTCTTCGTCGAGAAGCATGGTTAAGGCTTCCCGCATACCGAACAGGTGCTGCGTCGGCGCCGTGCCGCCGAAATAGAGCCAGAATTCAGCGCCGACCGTACGCGGTTCCCAATCCCAATAGGGCGTCTTCAGATCGCTCGTGGCGCAAAGCTGCCGCGCCTTGTCGGAGAACCAGAGAAAGGCAAGCCCTGGCGGCATCATCAGGCCTTTCTGGCTGGCGCCGACCAGCAGGTCGATTCCCCACTCATCCATCCTCAGCTCATCGCAGCCAAGGCTGGCCACGGCATCGACGGCGAGAAGGGCAGGATGCCCGGCCTCATCCAAAGCTTTCCGCATGGCCGGTACATTGTTCTTGGCCGATGAGGCGGTATCGACATGGGTGACCATCAGCACTTTGATCTTGTGGTCTTTGTCGTCGCGCAGTCGTTGTGCAACCAGCGCTGTATCGGCCGCGCCCGATTTGCCGCAGTCGAGCACTTCGACATCGACGCCCATACGCTGTGCGGAAGTGGCCCAACCCCATCCGAACGTTCCCGTCGCCACCTGCAGCGCCTTGTCTCCGCGCGAAAGGAGATTGGCATTGGCCGCCTCCCATGCGCCATGGCCATTGGCGATGTAGATCGCCGCGTTTTGCCGCGTCATCGCCACCCGCCGCAGGTCGGCCATCAACGTGTCCATCATCGCCACGACCTCACCCTCGTAAATATTGGGCGAGGCGCGGTGCATGGCATTGAGCACGCGTTCGGGAACGACCGAAGGGCCGGGAATGGCGAGATAGGTGCGACCAGTCATGAGAGAATCCGGAGAGAGGAGGTCTCAGCCTAACGCCCGCTTCAACTCCCGCAACCCCCTTGTCACGACTCATAAGTCCGTGCTTATGTGTGTGCATGAACGAAGCAGAGATTTTCAAAGTCCTGGCCGATCCGACGCGTCGCGCGATTCTCGAGCGGCTGTCCGGCGATGAGTTGACGGCAACCGACCTGCGCGAGGGCTTTGCCATTTCGCAGCCGGCAATGTCGCAGCACATCGCCGTGCTCAAGGGTGCTGGATTGATCAGCGAACGCCGGGAGGGGCGGTTTGCGCATTACCGCGTCGACCCCGACGGCTTTGCGCCTCTGCACGGCTGGCTGGCCCGCTATCGCGATTTCTGGCCGAGCCGTATCGACAACCTCAAGGACCTGCTCAGGGAGATGGATCAATGAAGGACGACGCCGACACGCTGGTGTTCGAAACCACGCTCGATGCTCCGCCCGAAAAGGTCTGGCGAGCGCTTTCAATCCCCGAATATCTCGAACGCTGGCTGCAGCCGCCGGCCGATGCCGAGATTTCTGTGGTCGCAGCCGACGAGAACAAGAGCCTCACCTATCGCTGGCGCGAGCCGGGCGAGGGCGCGGCGGCCGAGCCTGAGGAAAGTCTCGTCACCTTTGAGATTTCTCCGCGTGAGGACGGCGGCACCTGGTTTCGTCTGACGCATGCGCCGATGGCGCTGCCGCAGCCGGCCAATAGCAATGAACCGGTGATGATGCTGGCCGCCTGAGGCCCGCATACGCCGCCGAGTAATTTCAAATCTCCAACTGAACGGAGGTCGCCTATGCGCGACATGATGCAACTCGTCCCTATGGTCGTGGAACAATCGAGCCGCGGCGAACGGGCTTTTGATATTTACTCGCGCCTGCTGCGCGAGCGGATCATTTTCGTGAATGGCGAGGTCGAGGACAATATGGCCTCGCTGGTCTGTGCCCAGTTGCTTTTCCTCGAGGCCGAAGCGCCGACCAAGCCGATCTATATGTATATCAACTCGCCCGGGGGTGTCGTGACGGCGGCTCTCTCGATGTACGACACCATGCAATTCATCAAAGCGCCGGTCGGCACGCTCTGCATGGGCATGGCCGCTTCAGCCGCCACGCTGATCCTTGCGGCAGGCGAAGCCGGTCAGCGGGCGAGCTTGCCCAATACATCAATCATGATGCACCAGCCGTCAGGCGGCTATCAGGGCAAGGTTACGGATATCCTTATCCATGCCGAAGAGAGCCGGAGGCTCAAGCGGCTGACCAATGGCATCTATGCCAAGCATTGTGGCCGGACATATGAGGAGGTCGAAGCCGCACTGGAACGCGATCGTTACATGGCGCCCGAAGACGCCAAGGCCTGGGGGTTGGTCGATCACGTCTATTCCGACCGAACCCAATTGGCGCTGCCTAATACCGACCCGGCCAGCTAGACCAGAAAAAGCCACCCGGCGAACCGGGTGGCCTCGAACTTAGTGGGCTTCCATCGCCGGTTCGCCCTTGGGGTGCGCATATTGCTCGCCGACGCCGAAGAGTTTTCCCTTTTCGGCAATGAGAATGCAGATCAGCGCCAGGATACCCATGGTGAAATAGCCCGTGGCTGCCGGCACCGTGGTGCCGTCAAAGTGCTGCCCCGTATAGCTGCCGATGAGCGCGCCGCCGACAGTCTGGATAAATCCGAAAACCGAGGACGCGGTACCTGCCACGGCGCCAAGCGGTTCCATGGACAGAGAATTCATGTTCGACGAGGCCCAGCCGAAGCTGAACATGATGATGGCGAGCAGGGGGAAGAACAGCCACAGCGGCATGAATCCGGCCAGCGCCAGCGCCAGCCAGATGCCGCTGACGATGGTGAAGGACAGCATGGCGCCATGGGACAGGCGACGCATGCCGAAGCGGCGGACGATCCGCGAATTGGTAAAGGACGACACCGCCATCAGGCCGGCCATGGCCGCGAAGGCCACGGGGAAATAGACGCCGAGTCCATAGATATCGACATAGATCTGCTGGCTCGAGCTGATGAAGCCAAAGAGGGCGCCGAACAGGAACGTGCCCGCGAGGCCATAGGAGATGGCCGGGCGATTGGTGAAGACGATCTTGAAGCTCGTCGCAATGCCCGAAAAGGTCAGCGGACGACGCTTGTCGAGGGCCAGGGTTTCCGGCAGGCGCCTGTAGGTCCAGAACCAGAAAGCGGCGGCGAGCACACCCATGAAGATGAAGATCGTCTGCCAGGGACCGGTCAGCAGCAAAATCTGGCCGACGCCAGGCGCGATGATGGGGATGGCCATGAACACCATGAAGGTGAGCGACATGACTTCGGCCATTTCCCGGCCGGAATACCGGTCGCGTACCACGGACATGGTGATCACGCGGACACTGGCTGCACCCATGCCCTGAATGAAGCGCAGCAGCAGTAGTATGCCGAAGGTGGGCGCGAAGATCGCCGCGATCGCCGCAACGATATAGATGCCCATGCCGACAAGCAGGGGACCGCGGCGGCCGAAGCGGTCAGACAGGGGGCCGAAAGCGAGTACGGCAATGCCCATGCCCAGCATGTAGGAGGAGACGACGAACTGGCGCTCGTTCTCGTTGGTGACACCCAGAGCTTCGCCCATATAGGGTAGGGCTGGCAGCATGACGTCGATGGCAAGGGCATTGAGCGCCATCAGCGCGGCCATAAGGGCAATGAATTCGGGTCGCGAAAGCACCCGAGTAAAATGGTCGGACATGATTATTGCTCAGTATGAGGGCGCCCAGGGGGAGGGGCGGCAGAATTACGGCCGGACCATGAACCTGTCCGGCCGCATTGGCAAGTCTGTATCGTCAAATGACGATAATTGAAAATTTGTCCTCAGGCGGGCTTCAGCGAGAAGTTTGGCACGCTGCGCTCGTTGATCGGAATGTGTAGCGCTGCCGAAGCGAGACCCAGTACGATGCCGAGATACCAGACGAGGGCATAAGAGCCGGTCATGTCGAAGGCGAAGCCGCCGAGCCAGACGCCGACGAAAGAACCGAGCTGGTGGCTGAAGAAGGCGACGCCATAGAGCATGCCCATATAACGCGCACCGAAGAACAGGGTCACGAGCCCCGCCGTTAACGGCACCGTCGAGAGCCAGAGCAGGCCCATGGCGGCTGCAAAGGCATAGGCCGTCACTTCGCTGACCGGAATCAGCAGGAAGAGACCGATGGCGAGGGCTCGCAAGAAGTAGATCGATGCCAGCAGCAACTGCTTGGGCAGTTTGCCGCCGAGATAGCCGGCCAGCAGCGACCCGACGATGTTGAAGAGGCCGATGACCGCAATGGTCCAGCTACCGACCTCAGGCGATAGACCGCACTGCACCAGATAGGCCGGCATGTGCACGTTGATGAAGGCCAGGTGGAAGCCGCAGACGAAGAAGCCGATCACGAGGAGCCGATAGGAGCCATGGCCCCAGGCCTTTGCCAGTGCTTCCATGAAGGGCAGATCGGCGTGGCCGACCGGATTTTCGGTGCGGCCGCGCAGGGCGTAGCTCAATGGAATGATCAGCAGTAGCGCCATGCCAAGATAGATCAGGGCGGACTGCCAACCAAAGGCATTGATGAAGCCCTGGCTGATCGGCGCAAAGGCGAACTGGCCGAAGGACGACGCCGCAGTGGCGACACCAAAGATCAGCGAGCGCTTTTCCATCGGCACCGAACGCCCGAAGGCAGCCATGACCACGGAGAAGGAACAGATGGCAATACCGACGCCAGTGACAATGCCCGCCGTAACCGCAAGCAAGCCGGCCGAAGGCGAGAAGGCCATGCCGAAGACGCCCAGCGCATAAATGGCGGCGCCGACGGCAATGGTGCGACCTGTGCCAACGCGGTCGGCATAGGCGCCGGCAAAAGGCTGCGCGATACCCCAGGCGAGGTTCTGGATCGCCATGGCCATGCCCCAACCTTCGCGGCTGAGGCCGAGATCGCCGGTCATCGGCAGCGTGTAGAGGCCAAAACTGGTGCGGACACCATTGCCGATGGCCGCAACCATGCAGCCGGCGATGATCAGGACGAGCAGTGGCACTGCGGGACGAAGGGCGGAAGTGTTCATGGGAAGCATCCGGATATTAGGTGCTTTTAGTACGCCCGTGCCCTCATCACGCAAAGCGATATTCTCGAATGGGCTTCATCAGTTCCCGTGATGACTTGGTCTGCCAAAGGGCAAACGCGCTCCCAAAGCAAAAGGCCCCGCCGGGCTAGGGCAGGGCCTTCAAATTCTCTAAAAGCAAGCGATCAGGCGCTCTGCTTGACCGCGATACCAGCCTGCTGCAGGTGCGTCTGCAATTCGCCTGACTGGAACATTTCGCGGGTGATGTCGGCGCCGCCGATGAATTCGCCCTTCACATAAAGCTGCGGAATGGTCGGCCAGTTGGAATAGGCCTTGATGCCATCGCGCAGTTCGGCGCTTTCAAGCACGTTGGCGCTGTCATAGTCGACGCCGAGATAGCTCAGAATCTGAACGACCTGGCCGGAGAAGCCGCACTGCGGAAAGTCGGGCGTGCCCTTCATGAAGAGGAACACGTCGTTGTTCTTCACCTTCTCATCGATAAAGGCGTTGATATCGGTCATGGGGAGGAGCCTTTCAGTAAACCGGGGTCAAGGCCCGGCGGAACTCGGACACTAAATAGGACAGGACTGTGGCGCTGTCGAGATCAGCCATCGGCGGATGGCGATGTTTGTTGCTGCGCCGTCCCAAGGCGCTCGGCGATCCAGGGATGCGAGGTACAATCCTCGAGCGTACCGAATAGCACTGTGTCCCAGCCATGCTTTCGCGCCGCATCGACCACTTTAGGCGTGTCGTCGAAGAATAGTGGCGGCAATTCTGACGTGGGCATGCGGGCTTCGGCCATCTCGTAGAACTTCTTGTGCCCCTTGGTCCGGCCAAATCGGGCCGAATAGAACATGTCTTCGAAAATGTCCCTGAGACCAAGGGACTGCCAGAGAAACTGCGCCCTGCTGTGGTCCTGGTTGGTCGCGAGATAGAGTTTTACGTCCGGATGCGCCTTCAGCTTTCGAACTGTATCGAGCATGGGCGAGTTGGGAAAACAGTCATGGCTCATCCAGAGATCGTGCACGGCCATCGTCGGGCCCTTGTATCCAAAGGCCTTTAGGCGCCGGTCGAGCGCCTCGATCATGGGCACCTCACCAATCAGGACGCGCTTCATGAAGATGTCGTGGATGAATTCCCGCTGGAAACGGTCTGCATTGATGCCGAGAGCGCGGAGCTTGTCATCAAAACTTTCGTGCAGGTCGGGCCGGGCGTGATAGCCGTGAACAAGCACGCCATCGACATCGAAGATCACCGCACGTGTCACGTGCCGGCTCGCTGCTGCTTGAAGGCATATCGGATGCCCTTGCCTTCGAGCGGCTCGCCGGCAAAGCGCGGGATGATGTGGAGGTGCGTGTGGAACACGTTCTGTCCTCCGACGGCACCCACATTCCAACCGAGGGTGAAGCCGTCGGGCTCATGGCTCGCGAAATGCTCGCGTGCTGCGGCAAGCGCCGGGCCGAAATCGGCCCATTCTTCCGGCGTCATCTCGAACGGGTTTTCGCTATGGCGGTGGGGTACGATCATGCCTGCGCGTTGCAAGGCAGGGTCGCGGCTGGGCAAAACGTAAAAATGCCGCGTTTCGAGCACGGCGCTGTCGGACAGGAGGCCATTGGCCCGGCAGAACCTGCAACCCGGCTCCGTCATGGCCGCCGCGCCGGCTTGGCTCCGAGCCCCACGAGAACATCGCCGGGAATGGCGAGCGTTTGAATGACATCCGTATGGCGGCGGAAGCCGACCAGTTCGCGCTGCACAAAATAGGACCATACGGCGTCGCGCGCGTCGTCGAGAACAACCTCCCGGTTGACCGACGCTTCAGCAAGGGCCTTCAAAGTCTTGATGACGCGGGCCTCTGCGGCGCCGAGCGAGCTGGCCCGCTCAGCTGCGATTTCATGGTCGATCGCCGCAGTGCCGGCCTCGGGCCGAACTATGCGGATAAGGTCGAGCGACTCGCGCAGGCCCGACATGCAGCTTATTCGGGAATGCTGGTTTGGAGAGCCAGTGCGTGCAGCGCTCCGCCCATGTCGCCCTGCAGGCTGTCATAGACCATCTTGTGCTGCTGCACGCGGGTCTTGCCTCGAAAACTCTCGGAAATCACCGAGGCCGCCCAGTGGTCGCCATCGCCGGCAAGGTCGCGAATTTCGATTTCGGCATCGGGCAGGGCGGCCTTGATGCGGCGCTCGATCTCGGTGGCGTCCATTGGCATGTGAAGTCTCCCGTGCTCGTTTCTGCCGTTTCCGGCGCATGTCCTTGATATGGCACGCGAGTGCAGCAGCTTCAATATCGGGAAGGCGCTATTGCGCCGGAGCCGGTTCGGTTTCGGCGGTGGCGCCGATGCAGCATTCCGCGTCTGAACGGGTGGCGAAATTGGCCACGATAAAATCGACCAGCGGGCGAATCTGCTCGGCAACGGAAGTGGCGTAGATGCAGTCGAGCGCGTAGCCGCGGCCCGACGCGACCGTTTCGGTGTGAAGCAGCGTCACGGGTACGTTCATGGGTGAGCTTTCGCTCGTGCCCTCATAGAAGAGCGCCGTGGCGTCCTGATATTGCGTGGTGCCGCGATTTCCAAGGACGAAACCCGGAAAGGTCTCGGCCCAGGATGCGGTTACGGCCGCGTCGTCAATTTGCGAAAGCGCGCTTTCGGCGGTCCATTGCGTGTCTTCCACCGGCAGAATGGTGAGGTCACATTGCAGCGGCGCATTGGGATGGTTGATCACCAGTGGTTCGTCTGCGCCGCCGGTGGCGGTCATGACTTCTGGATAGATCAGCGTATAGGGCTGGTCGGCAAAGATGGAGCGGGTAACGCTGACGTTCTGACCGAGCGCTACAACCGGCATGGCCGCTGCGCCCAAACCCACGACGATCGCCAGAAAACGCTTCGATCTCATCAGACGCTCCAGAAAAAAACTACGCCGCCCTTTGGCGAACCAAAGAGCGGCGATCATATGGCATGGGCCGGCTAAGTGCTAATCAAGCCGACATATAGTTGGGGAACCAGCTCTCGTGGGCCGAGGTCAGCGCGGCAACCGAAACCGGCTTCGCCTTGCCCAAAACGAGGTCAGAACCACCGGTCGAACCGATCCAGGTGGCATAGATGCCGAGGGTCTTGGCCTCGTCAAAGAGCGCGGTGATTTCGTCGCCCTGCGGATCGAGGTTGAGCGTAGCGAGATAGCGGCCCTGGTCCTCGCCGAAATACTGCAGCAGGGGATCATAGCCTTCGATATCGACCACGGTCGCGCCGATGCCGCCTGATATCGCCATTTCAGCGAGGCCAACGCCGAGGCCGCCGTCGGACAGATCGTGGCAAGCCGTAACCACGCCCGAACGGATCAGCTTGCGGACAAAGTCGCCCGTCTTGCGTTCGGCGGCGAGGTCCACATGCGGCGCGTCACCATCGCGGCGGTCGAAGAGATCGCGCAGATAGATCGACTGGCCGAGGTGCGAACCGCGTTCGGCTGGACCGCCAATAAGCAGGATCGGCTGGTTGGCTTCGGTAAAGCCGATGCGGACGCTCTTCTGCCAATTGGGCAGCAGGCCGACGCCGCCGATGGTCGGGGTTGGCAGAATACCGCGGCCATTGGTTTCGTTGTAGAGCGAGACATTGCCCGACACGATCGGGAAATCCAGCGCACGGCACGCGTCGCCAATGCCGCCCACGGCTTTTACCAGCTGGCCCATGATTTCCGGGCGTTCGGGATTGCCGAAGTTGAGGTTGTCGGTGGCAGCCAGAGGCTCGGCACCGGTAGCGGTTAAGTTACGCCAGCACTCCGCCACGGCCTGCTTGCCGCCCTCATAGGGGTTGGCCTCGCAATAGCGCGGATTGACGTCCGAGGTGAAGGCGAGGCCCTTGCTGTCGTGGCCGAGCACACGGATCACGCCGGCATCGCCGCCGGGACGCTGCACGCTATTGCCCTGGATCATGGTGTCATACTGCTCATAGACCCAGCGGCGCGACGAACACTGATGGCCACCGACAAGCTTCAGCAGCGCATCGGCAACATCCATCTGCGGCACGTCGTCGGCCGCGAGCGCCGCTGGAATCCTGGGCTCGACCCACGGACGATCATATTCCGGAGCCTCGTCGCCGAGTTCTTTGATCGGCAGATTGGCGACTTCCTCGCCCTGCCAGAGCACGCGGAAGCGCAGGTCGTCGGTGGTCTTGCCGACGGTGGCAAAATCCAGTTCCCACTTTTCGAACACGGCGCGGGCTTCCGGTTCCTTTTCCGGATGCAGCACCATGAGCATGCGCTCCTGGGACTCCGACAGCATCATCTCGTAGGCCGTCATATGCTCTTCGCGCACCGGCACCTTGTCGAGGTTCAGCTCGATGCCGAGGTCGCCCTTGGCGCCCATTTCGACGGCCGAGCAGGTCAAACCTGCGGCACCCATGTCTTGGATGGCGATGACGGCACCAGTGGCCATCAGCTCAAGGCAGGCTTCGAGCAGGCGCTTTTCGGTGAAGGGGTCGCCAACCTGCACGGTCGGGCGTTTTTCCTCTATGTCGTCGCCGAATTCGGCCGAAGCCATGGTGGCGCCACCGACGCCATCGCGGCCGGTCTTGGCGCCAAGGTAGACGACGGGCAGGCCGACGCCTTCGGCCTTGGAGTAGAAAATCTTGTCAGTGTCGGCGAGGCCTGCGGCAAAGGCGTTGACGAGGTTATTGCCATTGTAGCGTGCGTCAAACTCGACTTCGCCAGCCACGGTCGGCACGCCGAAGGAATTGCCATAGCCGCCAACACCGGCGACGACGCCGTGCACGAGGTGCCGGGTCTTTTCATGCTCAGGCGCGCCAAAGCGCAGCGCGTTCATCGCAGCCACCGGGCGGGCGCCCATGGTGAAGACGTCGCGCAGAATGCCACCAACACCGGTCGCCGCGCCCTGATAGGGCTCGATAAAGCTCGGGTGGTTGTGCGATTCCATCTTGAAGACGACCGCCTGGCCATCGCCGATATCGACGACACCGGCATTTTCGCCCGGGCCCTGGATCACGCGCGGCCCCGTCGTCGGCAGCGTGCGCAGCCACTTCTTCGAGCTCTTGTAAGAGCAGTGCTCGTTCCACATGGCCGAGAAAATGCCGAGCTCGGTATAGGTCGGCTCGCGACCAATCAGGTCGAGAATCTTCTGGTATTCATCCGGCTTGAGCCCGTGGTCGGCGACCAACTGCGGGGTGATTTCGATGTCGTTACGAAGGGTCATCGGGTCGTTCCGTAGGGGGGCTCGGGGTAATATTCCATGACGCGCTGCGTCTCATGGGCAAGGTCATGGCCGAAGAGGTGGCCGACGAACCATAGCGACATGTCGATGCCGGCAGAGACGCCGCCGCTGGTGACGACGCTGCCATGACGAACATAGCGCTCGTCGGGCGTAAAATAGGCCTTCACCGCCATGCTGCGGACCCAGTCCATGGCCGCGTGATTGGTGGTCGCGCGCTTGCCATCGAGGAAACCGGTCTGTCCTAGCAGCGCCGCGCCAGTGCAGACGGACGCCTGCCACTTGGCGGCCGCCAAATAGTCGCGCAGCGTGTCGATAAAAGCGTCGTCCATGATGATCGTGCGCGTGCCTTTGCCGCCGGGCACGATCACGAGATCGGCAGGCGGGGCGTCAGAAAAATCGTAGTCGGCCTCGATGCGCAGGCCTTTGGCGCAGCGCAGCGCCTTTTCCGGCCATGCAACCGTGAAGGCATTGAGAGGCGCACCAAGTTGCGCGGCCATGGTGAAGACTTCCCACGGGCCGACGAAGTCCAGTTCCTCGACGTCGGGAAAGACGACGATGCCGACATTGAGCGGATTGTTTGCATCAACCATGCTGCTCTCCCACTGCGATTGAGGCCGTTGGCCTCAGGCCGCCTTGTCGAGAAGCGCGGCAAACAGCGCGCGCCCATCAATACCGCCATGCGCGGTCTCGATCAGGTTTTCCGGATGCGGCATCAGGCCCAGCACGTTCTTTTCCGCGTTGAGAATGCCCGCGATATTGTTGATCGAGCCATTGGGATTGGTGCCCTCGGCATAGCGGAAGGCGACGCGACCATCGCCTTCGAGTGCGGCCAGCGTTTCCGCATCGGCGAAATAGTTGCCGTCATGATGGGCCACCGGGCAGCGGATGATCTGGCCCTTGGCATAGCCACTGGTGAAGGCATTGTCGGTATTGGTGACTTCGAGCTTCACTTCGCGGCAAACGAATTTGAGCGAGGTATTGCGCATCAGCGCACCCGGCAAAAGCCCCGCCTCGATCAGGATCTGGAAGCCGTTGCATACGCCGAGAACCTTGGCGCCCTTGGCGGCGCGTTCGCGGACCTTGTCCATCATCGGCGAGCGCGCTGCGATGGCGCCGCAGCGGAGATAATCGCCATAGGAGAAACCGCCGGGAATGACGATCAGATCGACGTCAGGAATATCGGCGTCTTGGTGCCAAACCACGGCAGGCGCCACGCCCCCGATTTTGGTCAGCGCCGCGATCATGTCGCGGTCGCGATTGAGTCCGGGAAACACGATGACGGCGGCCTTCATCGGGCGATCCTTGCTGTGTCTGAACTGATGCGAGGCCTTGTGATCGGTCTTGCCGGAAAAGGCAAGGGCTCCGCGGCATTCCCCATGACTTTGTGACAGCTGTCCCACATCTCCCCACACGCGATGTCATTCCCGCGAAAGCGGGAATCCCCGCTCAGGCGCTGCAAACAAAAATCCCCGCTTTCGCGGGGATGACGTCGTGCATGTGTATGGGGAGTATTACTCGGCGGGTGCCGCCACCTGACGCGCCCCCTGCGACCCCGGCAGATGCGCCCAGGCCGGCCGTTCGAACAGGAATTTGCCAAAGCCGACCTTTTCCGTGATCCACCACAGGACCAGCGGCGAGCCGATGGCGACGACCATGATGATGAGACTTACAAGGTTTGGCTCTTCGATCCCCATAGCCAGCAGCAGAGTGCGGGCAATACCCATGGGCAGCACGAAGGCCACATAGACGACCAGCGATTTGCCACCCATCCAGCGCAGCCAGTTCATCCACGGTAGGCGAACGAGCAGCGCCGAGGCAATGCAGATCGCCACGGCGCCGGCGAGGGCCGCCAGCAAGTGAATGCCGGGCAGGGCGCCCCAACCCATCTGGATATGCACGGGATCGAGCCGGAAGCCCGGCGTGAAGACGAGAACGGCATTGACCACAGCCCATGCCGCAAGCACGCCGAGCGCTGCCCCGACATTGCTGGCCGACCAGTCCGCGATGCGGAAGATCTGCGGCGCAAAGACATAGCCGGCGTAGAAATAGACGAAATAGGCGCAGAACTGGTCGATGAGGTAGCTGCCGGTATGAACCGCGGCCATCTGCAATACCGCGCCAACCAGCAGCGCGGTCCAATGCGGCACCGTGAACTGGTGCAGCAACTTGCTGACGAGCCCGAAGATGCCAAGCATGTAGATAAACCACAGCACACCGTATGGCTCGACCACTGCCCAGGCAAGATAGCTCAACGCACCCACGGGATCGCGCCCGACAAGCGCCACCTTGAAGACAATGTGGATCACCGCCCAGAGCGCATAGAAGTAGAAGTAGTGGACGATGCGCCGGTCAGCATAGGCGCGCCATGGCCGGTCGATGACCTGGCTCAGGAACAGCCCCGAGATAAGAAAGAATTCGGGCATGCGGAAGGGCATGGCGAACGCAATGGTCCAGTGCAGGAAACCGGTCTGCCCGGTATCCTCGCCCACGCTCGATGCGCAATACATGATGACGACGAGAAAGATCGACAGGCCCTTGGCCATATCAACCCAATCAAGTCTTTGCTTGGCCACGGTCATTGTCGCGCTCCCATGCGATTTTGAGCGCACGGTAGCAAAAGCCTGACACCAGCCGGTTAAAGCGAGCCGTCAGCTTCTAGACAATTGTTGCAGTGGTAAGAAATGCCCTAAGGCCGGTCAGACCGGCACAGAGGCGTAGGCTGCAAAGAGCAGCCCAAGCGAGGCGAAAAACATTACTGAGAGAGCAATCTGGGTTTTACGCATGTGCATACAGTCCTACGCCAAGCCCGGCGCGTCATCAGTTATCGCAATTAAGCGTTAATTAGAGATTTCGATCTGGTAGTTTTCGATCACAGTATTCGCCAGCAGCTTTTCGCACATGCCGGTCAACTGTGTCCGTGCGGCTTCCACATCGGTGCCGTCGAGAACCAGGTCAAAAACCTTGCCCTGGCGGACGCCTTTGACGCCGCCAAAGCCGAGGGAGGCCAGGGAGCCTTCGATGGCCTGGCCCTGGGGGTCGAGAACGCCAGCCTTGAGCGTGACGGTAACGCGCGCTTTCATGGTGTCTTCCCGAATTCTTACTGAACGAGACGCGGACCGGTGGTCAGCGCATTGTCGTTTTCAACGAGGATGCCGAGGCGCTGGGCCACTTCGCGATAGCTTTCGACGAGGCCGCCGAGGTTTTCGCGGAAGCGATCCTTATCCATCTTGTTGCGGGTCTTGATGTCCCACAGGCGGCAATTGTCCGGGCTGATTTCGTCAGCGAGCACGATGCGCATCAGGTCGCCCTCATAGAGGCGGCCGCATTCGATCTTGAAGTCGATGAGCTGGATGCCAACGCCCATGAACAGGCCGGTCAGGAAGTCGTTGACGCGGATCGCAAGGCTCATGATGTCGTCGAGCTCGGCCGGGGTAGCCCAGCCGAACGCCGTGATGTGCTCTTCCGAAACCATCGGGTCGTTGAGCGCATCGTCCTTGTAATAGAATTCGATGATCGAGCGGGGCAACTGCGTGCCGGGCTCGAGGCCAAGACGCTTGCACAGCGACCCGGCGGCATAATTGCGCACGACCACTTCAAGCGGAATGATCTCGACTTCCTTGATCAGCTGCTCGCGCATGTTGATGCGGCGCAGGAAGTGGGTCGGGATGCCCATGGTGTTGAGCTTGGTGAACACGAATTCGGAGATTCGGTTGTTCAACACGCCCTTGCCGTCGATGATCTCATGACGAGCGCCGTTGCCGGCAGTGGTGTCGTCCTTGAAATACTGAACCAGAGTGCCGGGCTCCGGACCCTCGAAAAGGATCTTGCCCTTGCCCTCATAGATTTTGCGTCGACGATTCATGGGGGTTTCCGCTGCCGTGAAAAGGTCACCGTTTAGGCGCGCTTCATGCGCCAGAACGGCACGGAATTGCAAGCTCTTTCGTGTCACCGTGATCGGCGTTGGCGATAGACTGTGGCAACCGCCACACAAGGTCGCATCCCATCGCTTCCCGTTGATTTGCTTGGCTCAACCGCCTATGTCGGTGGAGAACGGCCGGGTAACCGGCATGCAAGCCATATGGGAGAGACCATGAGCGGGTTCGACGACCGTCAGAAGGGCCAGGAAGCCAAGTTTGCTTTCGATTCTGAAAAGAAATTCAAGGCCGAAGCACGCCGCAACAAGCTGCTGGGCATCTGGGCTGCCGAGCTGATGAGCCTTTCGGGCGATGAAGCCAAGGCCTATGCCGCTGAAGTCGTGGCTGCCGATTTCGAAGAAGCCGGCGACGAAGACGTGTTCCGCAAGGTTTCGGGCGACCTCAAGGCCAAGGGTATTTCCATCGGCGATGACGTGATTCGCCAGAAGATGGCGACCCTGGTTGCTGTCGCCAATGAGCAGATCGCCTCCGAAGGCTGATCGCAGCAACACGCTGAAATGCGAAGGGAGCCGGCATTGCCGGCTCCCTTTTGTTATCCGATGGTCACGTTGGTCGCTTCGTACGCGGTCCCGTTCATCTTCCAGTGCACGGTGACCTTTTCGCCGGACTTGAGGCCCGGGTCCTTGAAGGTCGCCGGCAGCTGGTAGATCTTCCCGTCCGCCAGGGTCAGGGTATGCGCCTTGAGGTCAAAGGCCTTGACCGTGCCCGAAATAGACTGGTCAGCCTGCGAGGTCACCGCGGGTTTGGCCGCGGGCATTGCAGTCGTGGCCGCGAAAGCGGCGCCGGGTGCAACGGCAACAAGGGCAATGAGGAGGGGAGTGACGAACTTACGCATGATGGTCTCCATGCGATCTTTTTGCCGGTTTTCTGGAACCGTCGCGTCGTGAATGCCTTCGTCATCCACCGGCGTTTCCAAACCAGCGGGGAGTGGTTTAGGACCGCGTCGCTGCCTTCACAAGTTAACAAGATTTAATTCCGCCGAGCATTTTTCCGTCTGAATTTCAGCAAGTTAGGCGGAAGTCTGGCGGATTTTCGGCGCTGGTGCCAAAGGTGTGGCGTCAGGCTTTGGTTATGCGTGTTGCCATGCCGATCGAGGCGGGCATGACGGGCTCGAAGCCATATTTGGCGTAGAGATGCTTGGCGTCGCCGTCGGCAATGAGGCTCACATAGGCGCCAGCAGGGGCGTCGCTATGGAGCTTCTCCATCAGCGCCGCCATGATGCGCTTGCCCAACCCCTTGCCCTGATGCTCGGGCTCGACGGCGATGTCGACGATCTGGAAAGCCGTTCCACCATCGCCAATGACGCGGCCCATACCCACGGCCTTGCCCTCGAACTTCACGATCACGGCGAACCAGCTATTCGGCAGGCCGATGCTGGCCCCCTCATGCGTCTTGGGGCTGAGCCCGGCGACGACGCGCAGACGCAGATAGTCGTCCACGCCCGGTATTTCGGCCACAAGGGAATAGGCGTTAGTCATAGGCGCTGCATCAACCGGGTGAACATCATCAGGCCTTCCGGCCAGGGCCCATGGCCGGAATAGACATTGATATGACCGGCATCACCGGCCTGGTGGAAATCCGAACCCCAGGCCGCCGCATAGTCGGCGGCCCGCTCCAGCGAGCAGAAGGGATCAGTCGAGGAAATCACCAGCAGCGAGGGAAAGGGCAGGGGATCGCGCGACACCGGCCCAAAGCACTTCGCCTCTTCCGGCACGTCCGGATTGAGTTCCACATCAGGCGGCGAAACCAGTAGCGCGCCCTTCACAATGCCTTCCGGGAACCGCGGCGCTGCCTGCACCAGCGCGATGCAGGCGAGCGAGTGTGCAACCAGAACGACCGGCCGCTTCGCCAGTTTGACGGCCTCGATGATTGTGTCGATCCAGTCTTCCGGATCGGGCTCGTCCCATTCGGCCTGTTCCACGATGGCGGCCGTCGACATCTTCTCGGCCCAGCGCACCTGCCAGTGGCCGGGGCCGGAATTACCGAGGCCTGGCAGGATCAGGATGTCGGTATCAGCAATCCTCATGCGCCGAAAACTCGGCCGAAGATCGTGTCGACATGCTTGAGGTGGTAACCGTCGTCGAACATGGCGTCGATCTGCGCATCGCTCAGCGTCACATCAGGATCAGCCTTGAGGTTCTGGGCGAAGAGCCCGGTGCGGTCGCCCCGGTGCTCCCAAACCTTCATCGCATTGCGCTGCACGGCGGCGTAGGAATCTTCGCGGCTATAACCGGCCTGGGTCAACGCCAGCAGCACGCGCTGCGAATTGTGGAGGCCGCCAAGCAGGTCCAAATTCTTGCGCATGTTTTCCGGATAGACGACCAGCTTGTCGATCACGCTGGTCAACCGCGCCAGCGCAAAGTCCAGCGTCACCGTCGCATCCGGCCCGATCATGCGTTCGACCGAAGAGTGCGAGATATCGCGCTCATGCCAGAGCGCCACGTTTTCCAGCGCCGGAACCACCATGCCGCGCACGAGGCGGGCAAGGCCGGTGAGGTTTTCCGTAAGTACGGGGTTACGCTTGTGCGGCATGGCCGACGAGCCCTTCTGGCCCGGCGAGAAATACTCTTCGGCTTCCAGCACTTCCGTACGCTGCAGGTGGCGGATTTCCACGGCCACGCGCTCGATCGACGAAGCGATCACGCCCAGCGTTGCAAAGAACATGGCATGGCGATCGCGCGGAATGACCTGCGTCGAAACCGGCTCAATGGAAAGCCCAAGCTTCTCGGCCACATATTCTTCGACCTGAGGATCGATATTGGCAAAGGTGCCAATGGCGCCAGAAATAGCCGCCGTCGCGATCTCATCACGCGCTGCAACGAGGCGTGCACGGTTGCGCGTGAATTCCGCATAGGCTTCCGCCAGCTTCACGCCAAAGGTCGTCGGCTCAGCATGAATGCCGTGGCTACGGCCAATGGTGATAGTATTTTTGTGCTCCATCGCCCGGCGCTTCAGTGCCGCGAGCAGAGCGTCAATATCGGCCAGCAGAATGTCCGCGGCGCGCTTCATCTGCACCGACAGCGTCGTGTCCAGAATATCCGACGAGGTCATGCCCTGGTGCACGAAGCGCGCATCCGGGCCGACGATTTCAGACAGATGCGTCAGGAAGGCGATAACGTCGTGCTTGGTGGTGCGTTCGATCTCGTCGATGCGCTCGACGTCAAAGCCATAGTCACCCGTCTCCGCCTTGCGGGCGTTCATCACGTCCCAGATCTTGTCGGCACTTTCCTTCGGCACGACGCCCAGTTCCGCCAGCTTGCTCGTGGCATGGGCTTCGATCTCGAACCAGATGGCAAAGCGGGTCTCGGCCGACCAGTTGGCAACCATTTCGGGACGGGAATAGCGCGGGATCATGGGCTTAGCCTCGGCAGTTCAAAAGTGGAGTCAGGCAATACGGCCGGTCGCCGCATCACGAATGGCCGCAATGCGGCCGGCATAGGTTTTGGGATCATTGCCGCCATAGACGGCAGAGCCGGCCACGAGCACATTGGCCCCGGCATCGACGATTTCGCGTGCATTCTCGGCGCTCACGCCGCCATCGACTTCGAGATCGATATCGCGTCCGCCGATCAGCGTCTTGGCTTGACGGACCTTGTTGAGCGATTCCGGGATAAAGCTCTGGCCGCCAAAGCCGGGATTGACGCTCATGATCAACACCAGATCGACATTGTCGATCACATGCTGGATCGCCGAAACCGGCGTCGCTGGATTAAGCGCCACGCCAGCCTTCTTGCCAAGCCCGCGAATGGCCTGCAGCGACCGATGAAGGTGCGGCCCGGCCTCGGCATGCACGGTGATGATATCGGCGCCGGCATGGGCGAAATCAGAGAGATAGGCATCGGTCGGCGCGATCATCAGGTGGCAATCGAACACCTTGTCGGTGACACCACGGATCGACTTCATGATCGGTGCGCCAAAGCTGATATTGGGCACGAAATGCCCGTCCATCACGTCGATATGGATATAGTCCGCACCACCGGCGACAATGGCCGAAACCTCGTCACCAAGCCGCGAAAAATCGGCGGAAAGGATCGACGGGGCGATGCGCAGCGGACGGATTGACATGAAGGAGGCACCTCATTTCCAGGCGATGGTCTGGCTATAGGGCGGCCCGCGCCCCGGGGCAAGCCTAGCCTTTGGTTGGCATGGCCAAATCCCGGCCCTAGACTGTGCCGATCCAACAAGGAGCAGACATGGCGACCCATCGCAGCGAGACGCTTGCCGTCACCATCAATCGCCCCTGGCAGGAGGTCTACGACTTCGCCGCCGAGCCCGCCAACATGGTCCAATGGGCCGCTGGCCTCGGCAACAGTTTCAGCGGCACCGGCCTCGAATGGATCGCCCGCGATCCCGGCGGCAATCCGATCCGCATCACCTTCACCGCGAGAAACCCCTATGGCGTGCTCGATCACGACGTTCACGTCGATGGCCGCATCGTCCACGTCGCCCTGCGTGTCATGCCCAATGGCGATGGTGCCGAGGTGACCTTCCTGCTGCTGCAGGAGAACGGCATGACCGAAGCGGAATACCAGCGCGACGCCGCTGCGGTCCAAAAGGACCTCGAAACCCTGAAGGCTCTGCTGGAAAAGGCCGCATAGCTGTTGAAAAGACGGAGGGTCGCAGGACTCCGCCATCCCCGGCGGTTCATATCCATAACTCCCGCCTGCGTGAGGACCCGCCATGGAATGGAACCGCCTGATTTCCGAGGAGCGTCTCGGCGACAAGAAGCCCTCGTCCCAGGCCAGCCGGTCGATCTTCGTGCAGGATCACGACCGCATCATCTTTTCCGCACCCTTCCGACGCCTTGCCAACAAGACGCAGGTCCAACCGCTCTATGAGCATGACCACGTCCATCACCGCCTGATCCACTCCATTGAGGTCAGCAGCGTCGGACGATCTCTCGCCATGCGGATCGGACAGTGGCTGGTCGAGCAGAAATTGCTCCAGCCGGGCGAGGAGCACAACCTCGCCAATATCGTGCAGGCCGCCAGCGTGGCTCACGACATCGGCAATCCGCCCTTCGGCCATTCCGGCGAAGACGCCATGGGCGCCTGGTTCGCCGAGCAGTTTGCCGCGGGCAGGGGCCTTGCCGCCGAAGTGGAGCAGGACCTTCGTCCGGAATTCACCGCCTTCGAAGGCAATGCCCAGGGCTTTCGTATTCTCACGCGGCTCGAAATGCGCCGCAACGACGGCGGCATGCGCCTCTCCAAGGCGACCCTCGGCGCTTTCATGAAGTATCCGGTCACCGCCAAGACCCGCGCCGCGGTAAAGGCCACGGGCGCTGCGACCTATGTCGGCCTCAAGAAGTTCGGCGTTTTCAGCAGCGAGGAAGCGCTGTTCGAGGACGTCGCCACCACGCTGGGCCTCCCGGAGGAACATGTCGACGGGCAAAAATGGTGGCGGCGCCACCCGCTGGTCTTCGTCGTCGAGGCTGCCGACGACATCTGTTACAATATCGTCGATATCGAAGACGCCTTCACCACCGGCGAACTCTCCTACAAGGAGGTCGTCGACATCCTCGTAAAGGCCGCCAAGCCGCGCGACGCGAGCGCTGGCGACCGGAGCCAGGCCGAGCATGTCGCCATGCTGCGCGCCATGGCCATCGGCGAGGCCATCAACAGTTGCGTGGAGGCCTTCAAGGCGCACCATCAGGAGATCATGGCCGGCACATTCTCCGGCGCGCTGACGGAAGTGTGCGACATGGCGCCTATATTCGAGGACATGCGAAAGCTGTCCTCGGACCATATTTTCACGGCGCGCCGCAAAACCGAGCTCGAAATCTCCGGCCGCCGGATCATCTACAATGTCATGTCTGGCATCCTGCCGGTCTTTGAAGACCTTGCGAGGTTGGGCTGGAACGCCGAGCACCTCGGCGCCCGCTCGCAGCAGCTCGTTCGCGCACTCGATCTCGACCTGCGCAATGTCACGACGCCTGTCGAGGCCCTCCATTCGCTGGGTGACTATACGTCGGGCATGACCGATCGCTACGCGCTGCGCATCTCAAAAATGCTGTCGGGGCACTAGGTCAGAGTGCCGTTTCCAGCTTCTCGGCAGGCGCGGGGTCAACTTCGGCAATAAGCGTGAGCCGAAAGCCCACCGAGCCGCCATGCCACTGGGCGACCTCGCGATGGCACATCGAGCAGCCGAGGACAGTGCCCAAAGGCAGGCTGTCAGTCGTAACGGAATTGGTATGTCCGCAATGCGGGCAATTGATCGTCGAAACAATAAATGAAGTCACGGCGCCACCTTTAGTCTTGCGGCAGCAGCTTGAACCTCTTGCAGGGCATTTGACTGTCGTCGCTGAAGCCACGGAAAGGGCAGCGACACCTGCACTTTATGCCCCCAAATGTGGCATGTCATCCGCAATATCCGTCGCTCACATCACTGCGATGCGACGGCAAGTCCGATTGCTTTATACCGCTGCGGCGCTACACAGGACGCCGAAATAGGAGCGTCGCCTTGGAATTTTCTCTGCCTCTGGTGATCGGTGCGGGCATTTTGAGCTTTCTCAGCCCATGCGTCCTGCCGCTTGTGCCGCCTTACTTGACCTATATGAGCGGCGCCAGTTTCGACCAATTGCGCGCCGAGGCTGATACCGGCGCGGGCAAGCTGACCTTCAAGGTTGCCGTCACCTCGCTCTTCTTCATCCTCGGCTTTTCGGTGGTCTTCATCGCGCTCGGCGCCACGGCGACCGCCTTCGGCCAGGTTTTCCGGCAGCTCCTGCCGATCCTCACCCCGGTTGCCGGCGTCGTCATCATCGCCATGGGCCTGCATTTCCTTGGCGTCTACCGCATCGGCTTTCTCGATCGGCAGATGCGCCACAATGGTCCTGGCGCTGCGTCCGGCCCGCTTGGCGGCTTCCTCCTCGGCCTCGCCTTCGCCATCGGCTGGACGCCCTGCATCGGCCCGGTGCTCGCGGCCATTCTCTCGGTCGCCGCCAGCCGCGAAACCGCCTGGGAAGGCGCCTCGCTTCTCGGCCTTTATTCGCTTGGCCTCGGCATTCCCTTCTTCCTCGCCGGCATTGCCATCGGCCCGTTCCTCACCTTCTTCCATTCGTTCAAGCAGCATCTGCACACGGTGGAAAAAGTCATGGGCGGCCTGTTGGTGATCACAGGCATCCTCTTCCTCACCGGCAACTTCACCCGCATTTCCTACTGGTTCCTCGAAACCTTCCCGGTGCTTGCAAACTTCGGTTGAGGCAGCATTTCGTTAACCGTCGAAAACTTTCCGCAGGTCCGCGAACAATTTCTGCGTGATCTTCAGTCGCGATTTACTCCATTAGGCCAAGACTGCCGGAGTCATTTGGGCGGGGAAGATGGGCACGGCCAACGTGGGAAACGAGCCATTGTTGCGCGCGCTGGCTGAAAACGGCGAAACAGCCGGTCTTCAGGCCGCCACGCCGTCGCGTCCTGGCGTCGCCATGACTGCACGCTGCACTCATGATATTGGCGAGGTCGAAGCCGTCTGGCGCTCCCTTACCGCCGATGGCGTCGAGTCTCCTGGTCAAAGCTTTGACTTCATCCGCCTCTGGATCGCCGACCGCGGCATCGCACCAAAGGACCAGTGTTTCGTCATCGGCGAGGTCGATGGCGAACCCGTCGCGCTATTGCCGCTGCATCGCCGTCGCCAGATGGGCGTCACCGTCTACACCTGGTTCCCGCGCTCGCAGGTCGGCTGCTACGCCCCCATTTCGGACTATCGCAGGCTTGCCGCGCTCGGCGCGGACGGGCGCGCGCAGCTCTGGCTGACCATGGTCAGCCAGCTTGCCGATGCCGACGCCGTCTATCTCCGGGCCATTCCCGGCGAGATCACCGGCTTCGGCGGCCTCTTTGACGAGCTCGGCGCGCCTCTTGAAGTCGACACGCTCTACCGCTCCGAATTCTCCTCCTGGGAAGACTGCGACAAGCTCCAGCGCAGCCGCAGCCGCCGCAAGCACGACCGGCAACAGGGCGACCGTCTCGCCGCGCTTGGTGAAATCGGTTTCGAGTTGGTTACCGATCCTGTGGCTGGCAAAGCGGCCATCGACGTCATGTTCCGCCAGCGTTCGGCACGCTTCCACGCTCAGGGTATTCGCGACACTTTCGTCTGCGACAATCTCATCGACTTCTACCACAAGGCCATGCAGCCCGGCTCGGGACTCGACATCCGCCTCCACGTCCTGCGCCTTAATGGCGAGGTCGTCGCGGTCCGCTATAATGTCGTTCACGGCGACCGCATGTTCTGCCTCATCTCGTCTATGAGCGACGACCCGGCAATTCAGGCCGGCTCCCCCGGCAAGCAGTGCCTCCTGCGCGTCATGCAGACAGTCTTCGATTCCGGTTTCACCATGTTCGACATGGGCTCGGGCTTCACCGACGAAAAGCGCCACTGGTGCAATGTGCAGACCCCGCTGCGCCAGCACTATATCGGCCTGACCTTGAAGGGCCGGCTGTCGGTGGGGTGCCACCAGCAGTTCCAGAAACTGCGCGCCCAGGCCAAGGCCAGCCCGCGGGTGAAATCGGCGCTCCGCCATTTCCGCCAGTTCACCGACAAGCTCTTTGGCCGCCAGCAACAGCAGCAGCCGTCAGATTAGCTTGAGCCCCCGCATAGAGGCGTGCCCGGCACGCCCGATGATGATGTGGTCGTGCAGCGTGATCCCCATCTGCTTGGCAATCTCGGCGATTTCCCGCGTCATCCGGACATCCGCCGCCGATGGCGAGGGATCGCCCGATGGGTGGTTGTGTACTAGGATCAGCGCCGAAGCAGAGAGCTCCAGTGTCCGGCGGATCACCTCGCGCGGATAAACCGGCGTATGATCCACCGTGCCCACCTGCTGCACCTCGTCGGCAATCAGCCTGTTCTTCTTGTCGAGAAAGAGAATGCGAAACTGCTCGACGCTCTCATAGGCCATGGCGCTGCGGCAATAATCGATCAGTTCCGACCATGACGACAGGATCGGCTTTTCAACGTCGATCTGGTCGCGCCCGAACCTTTGTGCCACAGCCTGCACCACCTTGAGGTGGGTGATGGACGTTTCGCCCAGCCCCTTGACCTCTGCCAGCCGGGCAGGGGGTGCGCCCAGCACTTCAGAAATCGACCCGAACCGCGCCAGCAGATCCTTGGCCAGCGCCTTGGTGTCGCGCTGCGGCAGGATCATGTGGAGCAGAAGTTCGAGCAGCTCGTAGTCAGCCAATGCATCGCCGCCCACCGTGTTGAAGCGATCGCGCGCCCGCTCGCGATGCCCGAGATAATGCGGCTTTATTGACGCTTCCGCCATGCCGCTGGGTTTGCTCTCGGGCTTGTCGCTCAAGACTGCTTCCGCGCTTCGAGTGGATTGAACAGGCCACCGGGCGAGAGCGTGAAGATCTCGTGCCCGGTTTCGGTGATGCCGATCGAGTGTTCGCACTGCGCCGAAAGCGTCCGGTCGCGCGTCACCGCCGTCCAGCCGTCCGACAGAATCTTCACATGCGGCTTGCCGAGATTGATCATAGGCTCGATGGTGAAAATCATGCCCGGCTTCAGCGGCACGCCGGTGCCCGGCGTCCCGAAATGCAGAATGTTCGGCTCGTCATGGAACAGCCGCCCCACGCCATGCCCCACAAAATCGCGCACGACGCTCATTCGCTCGCCCTCGGCCACGGCCTGAATGGCCGCGCCGATGTCGCCCGTCGTATTGCCCGGCTTCGCCGCCGCCAGCCCCGCTTCGAGGCCGGCATAGGTCACTTCAATGAGCCGCTCTGCCTTTCGCGAAATCTCGCCCACCGGATACATCCGGCTCGAGTCGCCATACCAGCCATCAACGATCAGCGTCAGGTCGACATTGACGATATCGCCCTCGCGCAGCCCGCGCTCATCAGGAATGCCGTGGCACACCACATGATTGATCGAAGTGCACACCGAATGCCGATAGCCCTTGTAGAACAGCGTCGCCGGCACCGCGCCATTGTCGCGTGCAAACTCATAGGCAATCTGGTCGAGCTTTGCCGTCGGCACGCCCGGCTCGACATATTCGGTGAGAATATCGAGCGCTTGCGCCGTCAGTGCTCCGGCCTTGCGCATGCCCGCAAAGCCATCCTCGCCATGTAGCGGGATGACTCCGGGGGTGCGGCGGGATTTGGCGGATGCGTCGACGTAGGTAACCATCAAGGACTCCAGGGGAATGGTCCAAATCTAGTCACATGCTCGTCCGATTGAAAGGGCTTCGCCTGCTTGACGGCGGGCAAGGCGAGGGGCATTCCTCTTTGTTCATAAAACCGGAAAATTCCATGTCGACCCAATCTCGTGTGACCGCCGGCCTCCTGGTAATCGGCGACGAAATCCTTTCCGGCCGAACCAAGGACGTGAATATCGGCGCCGTCGCCGATTTCTGTACCGATCTCGGCATCGACCTCACCGAAGTGCGCGTTGTCAGCGACGTCGAGGAGTCGATCGTCGAGGCCGTCAACGCCCTCCGCCAGCGCTACACCTATGTCTTCACCACGGGCGGCATCGGCCCGACGCACGACGACATCACCGCCGACGCCATTGCCAAGGCATTTGGTGTTGCCCTGCCGATCAACGCCCAGGCCCGCGCCATGCTCGAAGCGCGCTGGAAGGAAACCGGCACCGAGGTCAACGAAGCGCGTCTGCGCATGGCGCGCATTCCCGAGGGCGCCGATCTCATCGTCAATTCCGTCAGCGCCGCCCCCGGTTTCCGCATCGGCAACGTGCATGTCATGGCCGGCGTCCCCGTCATCATGCGCGCCATGCTCGAAGCCCTGACGCCAACCCTCAAGGGCGGCAAGAAGGTCCAGTCGATCACTGTGAAGGCTGCCGTTGGCGAAGGCACGCTCGGCGGCCCGCTCGGCGCGCTGCAGAACGAATACCCGGATGTGAAAATGGGTTCCTATCCCCAGATGGGCAAGGATCGGGTCATGACCGAGCTGGTCCTGCGCTCCTCCGACGAGGCCCTGCTGGCCGAAGCTGGGGAAAAGGTCCGTGCCATGGTCGCCGCGGCCCATGCAAAGGCCGGAATACAGCCTCCCGACGGGGAATGATTGGCGTCGGGCCCGTCCTTTGATAAGGACGGTGCCTCACAAAGAATTCGGCGCATGGCGCCCCTCCGGAGATCAATGCGTTGAGCAATCCCAACCAGAAGTCGTTTCCCGTCACCTGGGACCAGTTTCACCGCGATAGCCGCGCTCTCGCCTGGCGCCTCGCTGGCCTCGGCACCTTTGACGCCGTCGTCGCCATCGCCCGCGGCGGTCTCGTTCCAGCCGCCATCGTCGCCCGCGAGCTGAACATCCGCACCGTCGAAACCGTAGCCGCCAAGAGCTACGACCACCAGAACCAGGCCGGCATCAAGATTCTCAAGGAAATCAGCCAGCCGATCCTCGACCTCGCCAAGAAGGGCGGCAATATCCTGATCGTCGACGACCTCGTCGATACCGGCAACACCGCCCGCGCCGTCCGCGAAATGCTCCCCGGCGCCCACTTCGCCACCGTCTACGCCAAGCCCAAGGGCCGCGAAATGGTGGACACGTTCATTACCGAAGTCAGCCAGGACACCTGGATTTTCTTCCCCTGGGACCTCGACGTCGCCTACGTCGCCCCCATCTCCGGCGGCACCGACTGATCTATCCCGCTTATCCCCGCTCCCAGCGGCCATGAGACCCTGCCTCCGCATCAAAGCGGGGGCGGGATATGGTCGGACTTTCGAAGAAGCTGGAAGAGAAGCGAGCCAAGCTCGCAAGACTGATCGAGCGGAAGGCGTTTGACACCTATGTGAGGCACGGCGCCGTTCCCGATGATTTCCATCGGCTCGCCGAAACCGCGGCCGACGGCCAGAAATTCCTCGAGCTTTGCGCCGGCCTCTCCACCAAGTCCCTCCCGGACGGTCGTCCCACCACCCACTACACCTGGCGCACAGCTGGCGACGATCGCGTACGCCACACACACTCTGCCCTTGAGGGGCAGGTCTTCGCCTGGGCCAACGCTCCATCAGAGGGCCACCCCGGCACCGCGCCAAACTGCCGCTGCTGGGCAGAGCCCTACTATGGCAATCCAGCACTCCCAGACACCTTTCTGCAGCTTGCATCTGAGCGACAAGTGTCCGCAGATCCTTCGACACTCTGGGCGAGCGTCGAGACGCTGACGCGACCGGACGCAAGCGTCTCCGCATCCGATATTCGCACGAAGAGCGGCGCGCGCGTCCTTTCGACATTCACAGGCTCACATATCGCGCATGATGTAACGTTGCCTGATGGTCGGCTTGTGTTCATCGAGCGCAGCAGTTCGGCTCAATCGGTCGCGTTGCGCTCGCGTCGCAACGTGGTCACGTTCAGCCGGTGGACACCAAATGGTCCGATCTCAGGCCGTCCGCGCAGCGCGTTCCAGTTCAGCGAAGAACTGTTCCCCCGCCCAACCGGGTCCGTGGCCGATGCAGACGCACAGTTTGAGCTGGACGATGACATCCTCCTGCCCAATCCGGGCATGCTCATTGCCCCGGACGGATCAGCTGGTGCCGGCGCAGCTGCGCTTTTTTTGCTCTACCAGTTGCTACAGGAGGTGCCAAAGGCGGTTGGGAGCGCCGCGCAGGATTTACCTGTCATCGCCTATCAAGCAACCCGCGATGATCAGGACAGTCTGGTGATTGTGCGACTGGACGCGCTCGAAGCTGAGCGCGCTCGGCAAAGCTGCAAGCTATACCCAGACGTACAGACTTGGGTTGACCAAGCGGCCAACGTGCTTGCTCCGGTGAAACTAACTCAGACTCCCACGCAATACGGAACAAGCGTCCATCTTTGGATTAAGGATCACATCAACAACCTTAAGGTGGAGTTTGCGCCCCTTTACAATAACGTGTTGCCTGAAATTTCGTACGATGGTGGCGGTTTCGAAGTTCACTATGGAAAAAAGGGCAGTACTCGTTTGGATGTGCTTGAACTCCTTCCAGATGAAAGAACCCCAAACCTTATCTGTGACTACGAGGTGAAGACTGGAGACAGCATGATGCAGATTGGACAGATTAGAAAGCAAGGCACCAGCCTCACCGCGCGGTACCCAGGAGCCATAGTTATGGTCTTTCAGATGAAGCCCTCTGCCCAAAACGGAACGGCACCATGACAACCGCGCCGGAGGCCAAGAAGTGGCTTCGACCCGTGTTGAGGCAGCATCCGGATCTTGTGCTGGTCGGTCGTAACCTTATCATTCCACCGGTCCACCACATCCTGCGCGGCATCTTCTTTGACGCCTCGTGGGACAAACACCTGTGCCGGCCGATCTGGTACGCTGGCGCGATGTTCATGTGCAATTCTGAGAGCGACTCCCCGCCGTTCGACATTCATGAGCAGTACTCTCTGCAACGGTCCAACGAAGAGGACTTTCCCTCGCACGTGGTGGCCAAGACCGAGGAGGTTCTCCAATTCGATTTCTCGCGGGTCTATACGGTTGAGCAGTACATCAACTTTGGCAAAGATAATGAGGTGGGAACCGATGGCAGAGATCGTCGCATCATTCCCCATCGACCCTTTCACTACGCGGTCGCTCTCTCTGCGCTGAGCGATCTGGACGCTGCGGAGCAGAAGGTTGCCGCGGCCGCCGCTTGGTGGGAGAGGGGCTCGATTGCGGCCGCACGGCAAGCGGAAGAGTGGCGTGCCAAAGGTGCCGTCGCCATCGCCCGCGATACTGAACGGACGGCCATCAGCGATGGAGTAATGGCGCGCCATCTGGGGGCCCTGCGAGACCTCGTGCAACGCCGGGACCGCGCCGGCATAGGAGACCTTTTGCGGTCCTGGGAGTTCGACCGGGCAAGGGCGCTCAAGATCGATCATCTCTGGGAGCCGACGGCGTTTCCCGTCGAGATGAGCTAACCCCGCTTCACGCCCAGCCAAATGACATGTCGTGCGCCCTTGCCGCCGCTGCGTGCCCGCACCTTGACCTCATCCACCGCGAAACCCGCCGCAGCCAGTCGCTTTGTGAACGGCTCGCTCGGATGCGCCGACCAAACGGCCAGCACGCCACCTGGGCGCAGTGCTGCCCATGATTTCCTGAGCGCCGCCGTGCCATAGAGCTGATCGTTCTGCTCCCGGCTCACGCCATCCGGCCCGTTGTCGACATCGAGCAGGATGGCGTCGTATGCCCCTTTGCCCGCAGCGATCACCTTGCCAACATCATCATTGATGATCTTCACCCGCGGATCATCGAGGCAGGTTCCGAAAACCGGGGTCAGCGGCCCACGGGCCCAGGCGATGATCTCTGGCACCAGTTCGGCGACGACGATTTCGCTGTCCGCCCCAAAACACCCCTGCGCCGCGCGCAGGGTAAAACCCATGCCGAGCCCGCCAATAAGCACCCGCGCCTTTGCCCTGCCGCCGATGCGTTCGGCGCTGAGCGTCGCCAGCGCTTCTTCCGAGCCGCTGAGGCGGTTATTCATCAGCTCGTTGGTGCCGAGCATGATGGAGAATTCGTCGCCGCGCTGCATCAGTTTGAGCTGCGTCTTGTCGCCGGGAACATTGGCCGTATCGAGATGTATCCACGGTCTCATGAGCGTCTCGAAACTTGCGTCTGGGGGGGAATGGTGCGGGCGACGGGAATCGAACCCGTACAGCGTTAGCCGAGGGATTTTAAGTCCCTTGTGTCTACCAGTTTCACCACGCCCGCTTGGCTCGGTGGCCCGTGTTTGTCACAAGGCGATGCGCAAGACAATTGCGGCAAGACGATTCTCAACCCCGGAGACGAGATGATCGAACGCATCGAAACCGGCATCGCGCCATCCTCCGCGCCGATCAATGACGCCGTGCGCGCCGGCAAGCATGTCTGGCTCGTCGCCATCGCCGAAGACCCGGTCACCGGCGACATCGTCGAAGGCGGCATCGAGGCCCAGGCCCGCCGCTGCATCCAGAATATCGAGATCGGCGTCAAAGCCGCCGGCGGCACGCTGGCCAATCTCGTCATGGTGCAGATTTTCCTCACCGATAGCGCCGATGCGGCCGGCATGAACGCCGTTTATCGCGAATTCTTCACCCAGCAACCGTTCCCGGTCCGCGCGACCGTCGTCGTCAAGGAATTGCTTGCCAAGGGTCTCAAGATCGAAATCACAGCCACGGCGGTATTGGACTGATGCTCCTCAAACTCGCTCTCCTCGAAGACATCAAAGCCGGCAAGGTCGACGTCATCTTCCGCCGCTGGAATCGCCCCACCGTAAAACCCGGCGGTACGCTCAAGACTAAGCTGGGCCTGCTTTCGATTCTGTCGATAACCGACATGAGTGCTGACGATGTTACCGATGCCGACGCCAAGCGCGCCGGCTTCAAGGACGTCCCCGATTTCCGCAAATGGCTCGATACGATGAAGGAAGGCAGTCTCTTCCAGCGCATCGAAGTCGCTTTCGAAGAGGAATAGGGTTCGTGCCACGCCCTCGTGGTTCGAGGCTTTGCTTGCGCAAAGCACCATGAGGGCTTCTCAGGAAGGCGGCTGCTCCAGTAGACCTCACCCTGAGACGCGGAGCGCAGCGTAGCCTCGAAGGGCGAGGTCGTGCCGCTAGAACGGCGTCGGCGCCACGAAGGTCATGAATTCGCCGGTGGTCGGATGGGTAAAGCCCAGTTCCGCCGCATGGAGTTGCAGCCTGTCCGCCGCCTTGAAATCCTCGCCCTCGGCATAGAAGGCGTCGCCCAGGATGACATGGCCCAGCGCCTTCATATGCACGCGCAATTGGTGCGTGCGCCCGGTCAGCGGCACGAGTTTTACCCGCGTCGCATTGGCCTCGCGCTCGATGACTTCCCATTCGGTCTTGGCGTGGCGGCCATTTTCATAATCGACGCGCTGGCGCGGCTTGTTTTCCCAATCGGTCGCCAGCGGCAGGTCGATGACTCCCCGGTCCTCGGCAATCACGCCCGAAACCCGCGCCACGTAGCTCTTGGTCGTCTGCCGATGCTCGAACTGGCTACCGATGCGGCCATGCGCGCGCTTGTTGAGCGCCATCACCAATACGCCCGACGTATCCTTGTCCAGCCGATGACACATGCCCGCCGTCGGCCACGTCTGCCGCGCGCGATATTCCACGCAATCCCAAAGGCTCGGATCCTTGCCGGGCACGCTGAGCAGCCCACTCTGCTTATCGACCACCAGAATATCGTCGTCCACGTGGAGGACGTTCAGATAGGGATCGGTGGGCGGGAAATAGTCGAGCAATGTGGGCATGGGACCGGGCATGCCTGCCCTCTAGCAGAGGTTTGTCTGTTTGACCAAGCGTTTGCGGCATGTGCGGCGGCGCGCTAAGATAGCACTCATGTACAGCACCACCTTTGCAACGGCGCTCGGTGAATTCGCCCTGGTCTGGACTGACTGCGGCGTGCGCCGGGTCTTTTTGCCTGGTGGTGAGCCCTCGGAAATCGCTGGGCGCATGGCAAAACTCGGTGCCGAGCCTGCCGAGCCCGACCGCACCATCTCTGCGCTTCTCGACCAGATAGAGGACTATGCCGAAGGCGAGGAGGTCGACTTCTCCGCCGTCAGTCTCGATCTCACAGGCGTGCCCGATTTCCATCGCCGCTGCTACGACATCCTCCTCACCATCGGCTGGGGCAAGACCACCACCTATGGAGACATGGCGCGCCAGCTCGGCGATGTCGGCCTGTCGCGCGCCGTGGGCCAGGCCATGGGCGCCAATCCCATTCCGCTGATCATCCCGTGCCATCGCGTGCTTGCCGCTGGCAACGGGGCAGGCGGCTTTTCCGCCCCCGGTGGCACCTCCTCGAAACGCGTCATGCTGGCGCTCGAAGGCGTCAGCATGGGCGCGCCGCCCGGCCAGATGCAGTTCGCGTTTTAGTAGAGCGCCATGGGCTTTTCATTCAGCCATCGCAGCAAAGTGGGAAGCCAGGTCCGGAAAATCGCTGCCGAACAGATCGATGCAGCTCTGGACGACATCGCCACCTCCGAGGATTTCGACGACACCGTTCACGAGCTGCGTCGCCACTGCAAAAAGATCCGCGGCCTGCTGCGCCTCGTGCGCCCCAATTTTCCTGACTTCGCCAAGGAAAACGCAGCCTATCGCGGCGCAGCCGATGCGCTGTCCGCCTCCCGTGATGCCGCCGTCATGCTCGAGACGTTCGACGCGCTGTTCAAGGACGAGTCGACCGAAACCCGCAACGCCCTGCGCAACCGCCTCGAAGACAATGTTCGACGCGTATCGCGCGAACAGGACCGTACTGGCCTGCTCGACAGCTTCGCCGAAGCCATGACCTCGGCCCGCCAGCGCGTCAAACATTGGACTTTTGATGCCCAGGGCTTTGCCCTGATCGAGCCGGGCTTGCACGACACCTATGCCCGCATGCAAAAGCGCTTCAAGGCGGCCGAGAAAACCGGCGAAGACGAGGATTTTCACGAGTGGCGCAAGGAAACCAAAGGCCACTGGTTTCAGGTCAGCCTCTTCAAGGATTGCGCCCCAGACCGCTTGGGCGCACGAAAAGATCAGCTCGATACGCTCGGCGAATATCTGGGCGATCACCACAATCTGGCCGTGCTGACCGAAGGGCTGGAAGCACTCGCCGGGCCGCTCGACCGCGCCGTGACCAAGGCCATTGCCCGCCGCAAGGACGATCTCGCCCAAAAGGCCTTCGCCCTCGGCCGGCAATTGAGCGTGGACAGTCCCACGGCGCTCGTCACGCGCTTCGAAAAATTCTGGAAACTTCTCCCAAAGGACGATTGATATGGCGCAGGAAATCGAGCGCAAATTCCTGATTTCGGGCGATGGCTGGAAGTCGGGCATCGAAAGCTCGGCCCGCCTGCAGCAGGGCTATCTTTCGACCAGTGCCAAGGCCACGGTGCGGGTGCGCATCTATGACGACAGCGAGGCTGTGCTGACGCTCAAGGGCAGGCCGGAAGGCATTTCCCGGGCCGAGTTCGAATATGCCATTCCCCTCGAAGATGCGCGCGAGCTCATGGAGATCGCCAAGCCCAACATCATCGAAAAACGCCGTCACAAGGTGCCGTTCGAAGCCCATGTATGGGAGGTCGACGTTTTCGAAGGCCAGCATGAGGGCCTGATCCTCGCCGAGGTCGAAATGCAATCGGCCGATGAACACGTCGCCCTCCCGTCCTGGATCGGCCGTGAGGTCAGCGAAGACGATCGTTATGCCAATGCCAGCCTGTCGCGTAACCCCGGCATTCCCGATTAATTGCGGATATCGCACAAACACTTTGTTCGCCGCGGTTTGATCTCGATCATGGTTGCCACCCGGCAAAGGGACATATCTCCATAGGAACCAACAGGAGAGTGCTATGTCCCAGGATTTTTCAGGCAAGGTCGCATTCGTAACGGGTGGTGCCTCGGGCATCGGTGAGGCGGTCGTCAAGCAGCTCGCCGCGCGCGGCGCCAAGGTTGTGGTTGCCGATCTCAAGCTCGAAGGCGCCCAGGCGGTTGCCGATGCAGTCAAGGCCGCTGGCGGCGAAGCAGCCGCTGTCGCTGTCGATGTCGCCAAGGCCGACCAGGTCGAAAAGGCGGTCCAGTTTGCCGTAGACACCTTTGGCGCCCTGCATCTGGCGGTGAACAATGCCGGCATTGGCGGCGCTTCCGCACCCCTCGGCGACTATTCCTTCGACGATTGGCATAAGGTTATCGACGTCAACCTCAACTCCGTCTTCTATTCGATGAAGTACGAGATTGCCGCCATGGTGAAGGCTGGTGGCGGGGCCATCGTCAATATGGCCTCAATCCTCGGCTCGGTGACCTTTCCCAATGCCCCGGCCTATGTCACCGCCAAGCATGGCGTGGTCGGCATGACCAAATCGGCCGCGGTGGACTATGCCAAAAAGGGCATTCGCGTCACCGCCGTAGGCCCGGGTTTCATCGATACGCCGCTGCTTTCCGCCTTGCCCAAGGAGACCCTGGATTATCTAAAATCCGTTCATCCGATCGGGCGGCTGGGCACCTCGGACGAGGTCGCAGCGCTGACCGTGTTCCTGCTCTCCGATGCTGCGTCGAACATCACCGGCTCCTATCACCTGGTCGATGGCGGATACGTCGCTCAATAGGCCGCTTGCCGCCCTCCCGTGCTCGGCTAATATTTTGCTGCATGGGAGGGCGTCATGCTCATCAGGATCGTCGATCTCGAAGCCATTGCGAGCGGCAGGGTAGACACGCAGTTTCGTCGCTGGCGGCGGCCAACGGTCAAAGCCGGTGGGACGCTGCTAACGGCCGTCGGAACCCTCGCTATCGATGCCGTCGAGCCAGTCAGCGATGACATCGACGACGAAGACGCCTGCCGCGCCGGTTTTTCGGATGCCAAAGACCTCATGGCGGCCCTGGCAAAACGCGGCGAAGGCCAGCTCTATCGCATCCGCCTCCACCATCTGGGTGCCGATCCCCGCATCGCCCTCCGCGCCTCGCTCGACGATCTGTCCGACGTCCAGGCGAAGCTGGCGCGCATGGATGGCGAGGCCCCATGGACGAAGGCGGTTCTTGCCAGCATTGCCGAAAATCCAGGCCTCTCCGCCCAGCAACTCGCCGACCGTTTCGGCATGGAAAAGCATGTCTTCAAGACCCGCGTTCGTCGTCTCAAAACCCTCGGCCTCACCGAAAGCCTCGAAACCGGCTACCGTATCTCGCCCCGCGGCAAGGCCATTCTGGAACTCTAATCCGCTCAGTGACTTGCAGGGCAGGGCGGTCCGGACTAGAGCTTGCTCCATCCCCGCCTTGCGACTCCTTTTTATGCCCAAGCAGAACATTTCCATTGCCCTCTGGCTGTCCACCGGAGGTCTTGCCGTCATGGCGGCCATGTCCGCCGCCGTGCACGAAGTCGCGAAATTCGTGCCCACCGGACAGATCATCTTCTGGCGCAGTTTCGTCGCTCTGGTGCCGATCCTGATCTATCTCGCGATCCGTCGGGAACTCGGTCAGGCCGTCCGCACGCGCTACCCACACAAGCATCTGGTGCGTGGTCTCCTCGGCTGCGCGGTGATGTTCTTCTCTTTCGTTTCCCTGCGCTATCTCTCGGTGGGCCTTGCGACCGCGCTCACCTATCTCGCGCCCATCCTCTCGATCACCGCCGCCATGGTCTTTCTGCGCGAACGCCCGGGCCCGACCATTTTCATCGGTGTCCTGCTTGGCTTTGCCGGCATCGTGCTGATGCTCTATCCCGCCCTTGTCGGTGCCGAGCTGCGCGATGGCACCCTGATCGGTATCGGCGCAGGCATTGCCATGGCGGCAACCAATGCGCTCTCCCGGGTGCAGGTAAAGGATCTCACGCGCACCGAGCCGCCGGCCGCGATTGCGCTTTCCTTCGCAATCATCTGTTCGCTGGTGGGCCTCGCCACAGCGCTTTTCGGCTGGGTCGATCTCGGCGCGCGCGAATTTGTACTCCTGGCTGGCGCCGGCTTTCTCGGAGGGCTCGGCCATGTCCTGATGATGGAATCGGTCGCCCGTGCTCCGGTCTCTGTGCTCGCGCCCTACGAATATACCGGCATTATCTGGGCTTTCGGCTTCGATTTGCTGCTGCTTGGCATCGCCCCATCCGCCTGGGCCCTCACGGGCGCCCTGGTCGTCGTGGCCGCCGCCGCCATCGTAGCCTATGGGCAGGGGCGTTTCGCCAGAAAGACTACTGCCAGCGCTTGAACGATTTCAGGTGCTTGAGCGAACCCGTCACCGTCGTGACGATGCGATTTACCGGATCGGTCACCGGCACCACCAAGACATTTTCCACGGCCGGATCCGGCACTTCCAGTGTTGCGAACTGGCTGTCGAGCAGGCTCGTCGGCATATATTCGTGACTGCGCTTGGCCATCCGCTCGCCGATCACTTCGCGGCTGCCGTGAAGATAGACGAATAGCACCGGCTCACCGGCCTTTTCAGTGATGAAATCGCGATAGGCCCGCTTCAGCGCCGAACAGGCGCCGACCGCCACGCCCTTCTTTTTGTCCGCCGCTTCCTTCAGCGCCGCCGCCAGCGCTTCGAGCCAGGGCCACCGATCCTCGTCTGTCAACGGAATCCCCGCCCGCATTTTCTCGACATTGGCCTCGGGATGATACCGGTCGCCATCGAGAAAGGGCGCATGCAGCGCCCGCCCCAGGGCCGCGCCCACGGTCGATTTGCCCGAGGAGCTGACGCCCATCACGATGATGATGCGGGCTGGCTCAGACAACTGCGGTGAAGGCGCCATCGACATAGAGAATGTGTCCGTTCACGAAACTGGAGGCATCGGATGCGAGGAAGATGGCGGCGGGCCCCAATTCTTCCACCTCACCCCAACGCCCCATCGGAGTACGCTGTTCCACCCAGGCATTGAACGCCGGGTCGGCGATTAGCGCCTCGTTGAGCTCGGTCTTGAAGTAGCCCGGTGCGATGGCGTTGACGTTGAGCCCCATGCGGGCCCAATCGGCCGCCATGCCGCGCGTCAGGTTTGCAATCGCCGCCTTCGCCGCGCCATACGGGGCCGCGGTCGGCCGCGCATGATCGGTCAGGATCGAGCAGATATTGATGATCTTGCCGCGACCGCGCTCGATCATGCCCTGCGCTACGGCCTGGCTGACCGAAAAGGTCGCCGTCACATGCGTTGCCATGATCTTTTCGAAATCATCATGCCGAAAAGTCTCGAGCGGCCCGCGGATCTGCATGCCGGCATTGTTGACCAGAATATCGATCGGCCCGATCTCGCTTTCGCAGTGCCGGATCGCCTCGCCGACGTTTTCAGGGCTGGTGACGTCGAAGGCGAGGGCGGTCACATCCGCTCCGGTCTCTGCCAGGTCAGCTGCCGCCGCACCCAGCGCCACCTCGTCCCGCGCATTCAGCACGATCTTCGCGCCGGCCCCGGCCAGCGCTCTGGCCATCGCAAATCCCAGCCCCCGGCTGGAGCCGGTGACGAGAGCGCGTCGTCCTTTCAGGTCGAATGGCGAACGCCCGTCCATGTTCATGCTCCTCCGCAGCTCCCGCCTTCTTAGCCATCTGTCTTGCTGCAAGGCAAGACATGTCCAACTCTTCCATACAAGAATATGAAATGGTCGAAATTTGCACGATCCGCACTTTCATCATCTTTCGCTTTGTGGTCATTGTCGCCTCCGAGTGCTATGCACCCTGCGCATGGCCCCAAACGCCTTGGATGGCGACGAAGACCTCGGAAGGAATGCTTCATGGCGACTGCGGATATCGGCCTGATCGGCCTGGCGGTTATGGGTTCGAACCTGGCGCTCAATATCGCCGAAAAAGGCTACACCGTTGCCGTGCACAACCGCTCGGCCGGCCGCATCGACGAATTCGTGGCCGAAGCCAAGGCTCAGGGCCTCGACCAGAATACCATCCCAAAATACGATCTTGCCGATTTCGTGCAGACGGTGAAGGCTCCGCGCTCCATCATCATCATGGTCAAGGCCGGCCAGCCGGTTGACGACATGATCGAGCAGCTCCTGCCGCACCTCGAAGCTGGCGACGCCATCATCGAATGCGGCAATTCGCTCTATACTGACACGCAGCGCCGCTTCGACTACCTCAAGCCCAAGAACATCGGCTATCTCGGCGTCGGCGTTTCCGGCGGTGAAGAGGGCGCCCGCCACGGCCCCTCGATCATGGTCGGCGGCTCCAAGGAACAGTGGCACAACGCTGAGGCGGTTCTCACTGCCATCGCCGCCAAGTTCAACGGCGAGAGCTGCTGCGCTTATCTCGGCGAAGGTGGCGCCGGCCACTTCGTCAAGATGATCCACAACGGCATCGAATATGGCGACATGCAGATGATCGCCGAAATCTATGGCGTGATGCGCGATGGCCTCGGCATGTCGGCCAAGGAATGCGCTGACGTCTTCAAGGAATGGAACAAGGGTCCGCTCAATTCCTACCTGATCGAAATCACCGGCCACGTTCTCGACGCCGTCGATGACCAGACGGGCAAGCCCCTTGTCGATTTGATCCTCGACAAGGCCGGCCAGAAGGGTACAGGCATGTGGTCCGCCGTCGTCGCCCAGCAGATGGGCGTGCCGGCAACCGCCATCGAAGGCGCCGTCGCCGCGCGTTCGCTGTCCTCGCGCAAAGCCGAGCGCGTCGCCGCCGAAGCCATCTATGGCAAGCCGAACCGCGCCAAGACCGACGTTACCCTGGCCGATCTCGAAAAAGCGCTGCTCGCCGGCAAGATCGTCTCCTATGCTCAGGGCTTCGCAGTCATCGCCAAGGCATCGGAAGAATTCGGCTGGTCGCTGCCGCTGGCGACGATCGCCAAGATCTGGCGCGCTGGCTGCATCATCCGCTCGCGCTTCCTCGATCAGATGTCTTCGGCCTACGCCAAGGGCGAAGCCACCAATCTGCTCGTCGTGCCCGACTTCGTCGGCATCATGAAGGATAGCCACCCGAGCCTGCGCAAGGTCGTGGCCGCCGCTTCCGTCGGCGAATTCCCGATGATCTGCCTCTCCGCCTCGCTGAGCTATTTCGACAGCTACCGCCAGGCCCAGGGTACGGCCAACCTGACCCAGGGTCAGCGCGACTTCTTCGGCGCCCATGGCTTTGAAATCGAAGGCCGTGGCAGCGACCTGCACGGCACCTGGCCAAGCACTCTCGGCAAGTAAGCCAAAAAGAAAAGCCCCGCTTCGGCGGGGCTTTTTGTTTGTATCGGCTCGCGTTGTCCGCCGGGGACCATCTGCTTCTCGTCTACCGTCACCACCGGGCTTGTGCCGGTGGTCCACGCGGAGGCGAGATGGATTGCCAGGACAGGCCCGGCAATGACGACGACTGACGTGTGCGCGGGGCGCGAAGCTGCCTGGTTAAACCAGCGCCTTGAACATCACATAGCTGTCTACATAGCCATGGACCGGATGCTTGAAGGCCAGCGGCAGCGTGCCAACGATGGAAAAGCCGAGCTTCTGCCACAGCGCCACGGCGCGGGCATTCTTCGACACGACATGGTTGAACTGCATGGCCCGAAATCCGCGTTCCCTGGCCACCACCTGCGAATGCTCGCACATGCGCCCGGCAATGCCTTTGCCCTGCGCCTTGTCCGAAACCATATAGCCGCAATTGGCCACATGCTTCCCGCCGCCGCGCTGGTTGGCCTGCAGATAATAGGTCCCGAGGATGACGCCCTCGTCCTCGGCGACAAAGACCTCATGTGCCGGCATGAACCAATAGTCGCGCATTGCCTCGTCGCTGAGGTCGCTGTCGATGGCATAGGTCTCGCCCGCCCGCAAAACCGGGGCCACGATTTCCATGATAGCGGCTTGGTCGGCCTCAGCGGCGGGGCGGATTATCATCGGGATCGTCCTCGATCGGCGCAACGCGCAACTGTCCCGGCGGCGGCAGGTCCGGCGCCACGGGGTGGTCGGCAATGGACGGCCGGTGCGTCAGCTCGAATCGCCACGCCGCAATGCCGAACACCAGCAGCGCGATAACAACGGCAATGCCGCAAGCTACGAACGGCGCACCCGGGAAATAATGCGCGGTTTCAGGAGCGCTGTAATAGGAGAAAATCTGCGTGGCCCCCAGCGGGCCGATGATCGTCGCCAGCGAACTCGCTGCGTTCACCGCGCCCTGCAATTCGCCCTGGCTATTGTCCGGCACCTGCCGCGACAGCACGCCATTGATGGCAGGCGGCGCGAGGCCACTCACGGTCCCAACAGCAATGAACAGGTAAAGCTGATAGACATCGGCCGAAAAAGCGATGCCGGCAAAGGCCGTCGCGGCAAACAGCAATCCGACGATCCCAACGGCCGGCTCGCCGATACCCTTGGACAGCGGTCCCGCCAAAACGGCCTGGCTAAAGGCAAAGCCAATGCCGAAGGCGCCCAGCGTGCGGCCGATGGTCGAGGACGTGAAGCTGAACACTTCCACCGTGAAATAGCTGAAAATCGTCGGCAGCGCCTGCGTTGCGAGCTGCAGGAAAAACAGCACCGCCAGCAGCCACAGCACCGACGGATATTGCTTGAGCGCCACAACTGCGCCGAGCGGATTGGCCCGCTTGATATTGAATTTTCGCCGATTGGCCTTGGGCAGGCTTTCCGGCAGCACCAATAGTCCGAAGAGGAAATTGGCAAAGGCAATGCCAGCCGCCGCAAAGAAGGGCACGCGCGGCCCGAGTTCGCCCAGCTCGCCGCCAATGACAGGCCCAATAATAAAGCCCAGCCCGAAAGCGGCCCCGATCAGCCCGAAGCGATGCGTGCGCTTATGCGGCGGGGTGATATCGGCCATATAGGCCGTCGCCGTCGCCAGCGCCGCGCCCGCGATGCCGGCAATGATGCGGCCGATAAAGAGGTACCAGACGAATGGCGCAATCGACATCATCAGATAGTCGAAGGTCAGCCCGAGAAGCGAGGCCAGCAGCACCGGCCGCCTCCCGAAACGATCCGACAGGTTGCCCAGCACCGGCGAAAACAGGAACTGCATCAAGGCATAGGCGAAAACCAGATAGCCGCCGATCACAGCCGCATTGGCAACACTGCCGCCCGTCAACTCCTCCAGCAGCTCGGGCAGCACGGGCACGATAATGCCCACGCCGATCATGTCGAGCAGAATGGTAATGAGGATGCAGGCAAGGGTCAGTCGGGAGCGTGTCGCAGCTTGCATGCGGTATTCCGTTCCCTTTCAGTCACCTAACCCTAGTGTCGCGCAATTGACACGTGCCGCCCCTGCAACGCAAGGGCTGACGCGGCTAGTGCGATCCTTCGCCCGGCGCTGCGTCATAACCGTAGATCCAGCCCAGCCTGTCGAGATGGGCGCGTGGCCCTTGCAGCCGCATGACCGTGTCCCGCGCGACTGATAGCGGCCATCTCATATGAAAAATGCGGCCATTGCTGGCCGAAAGATTTGCGACTCGGTCGACGCGGCTTTGCCGGACAGCCGCGTAACGCGCAAAGGCGGGTTCCGGTTCGGCATGTTCCACCAGCAATGGGGCAAGCGTCGCCGCATCCTCGATGCCCATGGCGGCGCCCTGCGCCTGAAACGGCACCATGGCATGCGCCGCATCCCCGATAAGGCCGATATTTTCCCGGTGCCAAATCGGGGTGGTCACCGTGTAGAGCGGCCATGGCGTCCAGCTGTCGCCGGCTGCGGCCAGAATCACGCCCAGCGCTCCCTTGCCCTTCAGTTTGGGCTTTTGCGGATTCTCTTCCGCCTTGCCGGGCAGGAACAGGGCCAGATTGACCTGCTTCCGATGCGGCAGCGGATAGCAGACGAGATGGTGTCCGCTGCCGAAAAACACCGATACACGATCGCCAGCGATCTGGCTCGCCACCGAGTCGGCCGGCACCAGCGTGCGCCAGGCGACGCGCCCGCCAAATTGCGCGTCCGGGCCGTCCAGCAATTGCCGGCGCGTATGGGAATGGACACCATCTGCCCCGATAAAGGCATTGGCGCGCGTCGTCCGCGTCTGCCCATTGGCTTCATCCACGGCAACCGTGACACCCCGCGCATGGGAAACCACGTCCCAGCCGCGTACGCCAAAAATGATGTCGATATTGGCGAAGCGTCGCGATGCCTTGTAGAGCGCATCCGCCAGATCGGCCCGATGCATCACGGCATAGGGCGCGCCAAAACGCTGCTCCATGATCTCGCCGAACTCCATGCTGAAAAACGGCTTGGAGCTTCCATATTGATAGGTGTCGAGCGCTGCCGGTTCGAAGGCTATCCGCGAAAGAGAATCGGAGAGGCCCAATCGGTCGAGAATGCGGCGTGCATTGGGGCTGATCTGGAGGCCGGCTCCGGCCTCCTGGATTGTTGTATTCCGTTCGAGCACGACCACAGTCGCCCCGAATTTTGCGAGGGTCAATGCCAGCGTAAGGCCGGAAATACCCGCTCCGGCTATGACATAGTTACGGCCCGTGGCGGGCATGGTCAAACTCAGGCGGCGTGTGCCTCGAACACCGCAGAAGCGGGGTTGGAATGGCCTGCGCCAAGCTCGGCGTTAAAGACATAGAGCGTCGAACAATAGGGGCACACCGCCTCGTTATCCTTGCCCATATCGATAAAGATATGCGGATGATCGAACGGGGGCAGGGCGCCGACGCACTGGAACTCCTTGGAGCCAACCTCGATGCTGCGGAGGCCTTCGGTGTTGTGGAAATGGGGCGTGGTGCCGTGTGCCATGGTCAAACCTGTGGGGTCGGTATTTTGCGCCGGACCATAGCCAAGTGGGGGCGGTAAGAAAAGGGGCGGGGCGTCGCAGGATGGCGCAAAATGGCAGTAGTCCTCATGGTGAGGTGGGAGGCGCAGCCGACCCTCGAACCACGGGGACGTGTCCCGATGCTGCAGCGCCACGCCCCCGCGGTTCGAGGCTTTGCTGCACAAAGCGCCTCACCATGAGGGCTACTGCGGGGTTGCGGGGCGCCGTTTGCCCACTGGCCCAACGCCCCTCAGGCAGCTAAACACTCCGCAAAAGGAACCTGCCCATGCCCCAATTCCAGTCCAGCGGATATTCCCTTGCCTACGAAACCGCAGGGCAGGGGCCCGCAGTCCTCTGCATCCACGGCTTTGCCTCGAGCGGGCGGGTCAACTGGATCGATACCGGCTGGGTCGAAACGCTGGTCGGCGCAGGCTACAAGGCCATCACCTTCGATCACCGCGGCCATGGCCAATCGGACAAGCCACACGACCCCGATGCCTATTATCCCGAGCGGATGATGGAAGACAGCCTCGCGCTCCTCGACCACCTCGGCGAAAAGCGCGTCGCCGTGCTCGGCTATTCGATGGGCGCCCGCGTCGCCGCCTTCCTGTCCTTCAATTATCCGGAGCGCATTGCCGCTGCCATCTTCGGCGGCATGGGCATGAACCTCATCAATGGCCTGACCGACGGCAACGATATCATCGCCGGCCTCCGCGCCCCGCGCCTTGCCGATCTGACCCATCCGACCGCCCGCCAGTTCCGCATCTTCGCCGACCATACGGGGTCCGATCGCGAAGCGCTCGCCGCCTGCATGGAAACCTCGCGCCAGCCCATGGCGCGCGCCGACGTCAGACGAATCGAGGTTCCCGTGCTCGTGGCCGTGGGCGAGGCCGACGAAATGGCCGCCTCTCCGGAACCTCTCGCCGAACTGCTCCCGCATGGTGAAGCCTTTACCATCCCCAAGCGCGATCACATGCGCGCCACGGGCGACTCCAAATTCAAGGCGGCCGCATTGGAGTTCCTCAGCAGGACTTTTCCCGTTTCCGCGGAACCGTGAACCAAAGTGCATGCCGGGGCTTTGTGTTGAACAACCAAATGCCTTATATCGGTAAGTCTCGATAAAGCGGAGTTGGACGCCATGAGCGGCAATGCCCAGAAGTCGGCGCAGATCAAGTCGGTCGATCCCGTTTGGGAAGCCGTGCGCGTCGGTGCTCGCCAGATCATCGATTCCGACCCCGCCCTGGGGCAGATGGCGCTGACCACTGTGCTCAACCACGATTCCTTCGAGGAAGCACTGGCGCATCGTCTCGCCTCGCGTCTCGACCACGAAGACGTCTCCGCCGACATCATCCGCCAGACCTTTGCCGAAGTGCTGCGCGACAATCCCACCATAGGCGAATCCGCCCGCGTCGACCTCGCCGCCACGCTCGAACGTGATCCCGCCTGCCACCGGGCCATCGAGCCCTTGCTCTATTTCAAGGGCTATCAGGCCATCCAGACCCATCGCTTCGCCCATGCCTTGTTCAAGGCCGGTCGCCGCGATTTCGCGCTCTACCTCCAGAGTCGCGCCAGCCAGGTCTTCCAGGTCGACATCAATCCCGCCGTTCCCATGGGCAAGGGCATCATGCTCGACCATGGTACGGGCCTCGTCATCGGCGAAACCGCCGTCGTCGGCGACAACGTCTCCATGCTGCAGAATGTTACCCTCGGCGGCACGGGCAAGGCCGATCAGGATCGTCATCCTAAGATCGGCAATGGCGTTCTCATCGGTGCGGGCGCCAAGGTTCTGGGCAATATCCGCGTCGGCGATTGCTCACGTATCGGTGCCGGCTCGGTTGTCCTCAAGGAAGTTCCGCCGCGCACCACCGTTGCCGGTGTGCCGGCCAAGGTGATCGGCGAAGCCGGCTGTGCCCAGCCCGCGCTGGTCATGGACCAGATGGTTTTGGTGCACGACAACACCTGACCGGCGGGGCAAGTCTCTGCCGCAGGTTGTCACCGCTAAAATGACGGTGCCAGGGGTTGCCAGCAGCCCGTGACGGACTAGATTGCGCGCCAACACAACAGCAGGACGATTGCCGTGAACCATCCCGAGATCATCAAGCTGCAGAAATTCCTGCAACGCATGTTCAACAACAAGAACATCGACGTCCGTCCCCGCGCCAAGCTCAACGACTCGGTGGAAGTCTTCATCGGCGACGAGTCGATCGGTCTCATCCACGTCGATGACGAAGACGGCGACAAGTCCTACATGTTCTCGATGTCGATCCTCGATATCGACCTCGACGATATCGACTGACCAAGACTGGACGGCGCCGACACTAGTTGGCGCCGATCCTCTCCAGCCACCGGCCAATTTCCGCGTCGAAATCGCGCCAGGCCGGCAGCAAAGTTTCGTCAAAGCTGTAGATGGCGGCCAGACCGCTCGTCAGATGCACGGTGCGGACGCATTTGTCCGGCGCGCCGGTCTCGATGGCGTCTATGCACTTGGTGACAAAGGGTTTTGGCGCCAGCGCGTCATACCAGATGACTTCTCCCGCATAACCATTGCCCTCGAGCTTCTGCCCGATGAGACCCGGCACGCCCGTTTCCGTGCCTTTGGCGAATTGGTGCACATAGACGCTGTCCAGCAGTTCGCTGCTCGACTTGGCCCGCGAGCGTGGCAGCAGCGTCACGTCGACCCGTCCAAGCGGCAATTCCACCGATAGATCGACCTGGCCGACAAAACCGCTCTGCATCTGCTCGCCGAAGCGGAACCAGTTTTTCGGAATCGTCAGTTCGCGCCCGCCGACGGTCTGCACCAGCGCCTCGCCATCATCGAGCGATGGCGCCTTTCGTCCGTCAGATCGGCCGGCTTCATCCACAAGATAAGCCACGCCCAGAGCGGCCAGCATCACCACCAGCGCAATACCAGCCAGGTTCTGCATAAGCCCGGAAATGCGGGGTTCGGAGCGCGGCAGGGCGGACATGGCCAGCGTTAACCAGTTTTCTGAAGCGGAGGTGACACATCACTTCAGCCGCAATATGGTTACCAAAGAATTAACATTGCCATGGGTCGATGGCACAGGAGGGCAGGGATGGCGCGCGAACTTTTGCTTGCGGCGTTCATCATGGGCGTGGGGCTGTGCATTGCGGGCGCTGGGACGCATCTCTATCAGGCGCTGTCCCGCCAGCAGGCCATGCTCCGCATGGATGGCCGGAGCCTTGCCGGCGCTGCTGGGCATCTGGTCATGAGCATCGTCTGCGGGCCATACATCATGCTGCATATGGGCTGGCAGCGTGAGGACAGCAGCACGCTGTCGATGACCTCGGCGCTGATCGGCGCGCTTGTCGGCTTCAGTTGGGCCTTCGTCACCGGCCTTTTCTTTATGAGCCTCTACGTCTTCGCCATCCGCCTCGGTTAATTGCCATCGACGAATACAACAAGGCCGGCCTCGCTGCAGCGAGAGCCGGCCTTGTTCATCAGGTCCCTATCAGGGATTCTTGGGGCGGGACCCGGAAAGTCTACGCCTTAGTTGTTGGCCGCAACGATGGTCATGCGATCATCATACATATCGACCCACTGGCCGGCATGCGCCTGGGACTGGCGCTTGAGATATTGGTAGGGCGTCTCGTTCCAGACGCGGATGGCGCTTTCCTGGTTGTCGAGCACCAGATCGCCGCGATCGGTCCGCACCATCAGCACGGCATGACCGCTGCCATCGCTCTGGCGCACCACGGCGATGAGAAGCGTGCTGGGCGACCAGCCGGCCTCGATCAGCGCCTGACGCTTGGCCAGCACGAAATCCTCGCAATCGCCATAGCCGCTAGTGGGATAAGTCCAGAACTCTTCCACCTGGTAGAGTTCCTGATCCGTCACCGGAATGATGGTCTGGTTGAAATGCGCGTTGATGGAAACAAGCTGCTGCCAATTGGTTTCCGTCAGGCTGACGGCATCAACGACCGACGCATTCGCCTGGCATTCGCCGGGCCGCGAACGGCAGAAATCCAGATGCCCCACCGGAATGGACGTATTGGTGCTCGCAACCTGCACATAGGCTGCATTGGTAAAGTCGATAGCTGCACTGGGTTGTGCCCAGATTGCGAGCGCCGCAGCAGCCATACCGGCCGCCATCAGACGCTTATTTCGGATTGCCATAACGCGATCTCCCTGATGGAGACCACGCTAAGGGCGGCGACTTGCGCCGGTCCGAAAACTGCCGGGCAGTTTTTATGCGTGTTTTAGGTGTCTTTTAGCGGGCGCAGTAAGGAGGCGTTTACGCTAGCACAGGCGCCTCGACCGCCACGATGTCATCCCCGCGAAAGCGGGGACCTCCGTTTCAAAACATGGATTCCCGCTTTCGCGGGAATGACACCGGGATAGTAAGTAAAAGACCCAAGCCAGCTAACTCAGTTCATGACGCGCAGATTCTGCTGCACGACATTGAGCATTTCCTGCGCCGCGGCAAACTCCACGGCCACGCCATTCTGGAAATGCCGCACGACGCGGGCGCGCATGCGGCCAAGCGTGATCGGTGTGCCCATGGCCGGACGCACATCGAGCTCGATGGCCGCGCCCGAGAGCGAAATGTCGATGATCTTGCAGTTGTAGCGCCGGCCATCGTCGAGAACGACGGTCGAGTGCCTGAGATCAGGCACCACGCGCTCATGCCGGCGATCTTCCGGCAGGTTGAGCACGTCCTTGTTGGCGAGCCAGGTCAGCTGCGCCGCCATCTTGTCGCGCTTGCGGGGCGTTGCGGCAATATCCATGAGGAAGCCGCCATCGACCTGCTTGAGGATAGTGCCTTCAATGCGGCCCATATGATCGAGATAGGCAATGATGCGTTCGCCCTCGGTTCCCGGCACCGGGGCAATCACCACGGCATCGCCGGGCGACATTTCGAGAACCTGGCAGGGGAATTCGCGACGGTCAGCCAGCATATAGCGGCCAAGGATGGAAACCTTGACGCGTTGAAACCGGCCCTCGACAGCCCTGGGCTGAGAAGGGGAGGGCATGCGCGCTGAATCGAGATCGTCACTGAGCATGCGTTCACCGGTCCCCGTCCGCACATAAAAGTGCAAGCAACGTAACGATTCTCGGTTAACGCTTGGTAGCGACTGCGCGACCAGACAAAGCCCGATCGCGCCAGGTATCAGTTACGGCCGCCGTCGATCACCGCGAGGTGTGCATAGCGGCGCGCGCTGCGGCCATAAAGCGTCGTCGGCATGGCCATGGTCGAGGCCGCCGGAGCAAAGCTGACATCGTTCACGACGCTGGCGGCAACGTCGGGCATCGAATCCTCGCGCGGCATTTCGTCCGGCCAGATCAGGCGCAGGCCGGTGATCCGCTGCTCGGTGATCGGCTGCACGCCGAGCCAGTACGGCTCTTCCGTCGCCGTCATGCCGCCCAGAATGCGCGTGTGGCTCGAACCGTTGTGACGCAGCGGCATCAGGATCATCTCGAAGGATGTCTTGGTGTGGAGCGCGGTCGAGCCCTGGAACGTCACCAGCGCCACGGCGTGATCTTCGGTCACGGCGCGGATCAGCGTTTCCATCGCGTCCTGGTCGCGGTCGTGCCAGAGCGCGGAGAAGGAGCGGCCCTTCAGTTCGCGGCAATAGCTAGTGCAAAGGTGCGAGCCGGCGAGGCGGAAGGAGAATTTGTCCTCGTCATTGAGTTCGAGGATGAACGTATTGGCGAGGGCCTCACGAATGCGGGTGGGATCGATGTCCTTGCGGTCGGGCGCGCTGCGGGCGCCACGAATCGTGTTCCAATAGGTATAGAGCGTATTGGTGCTCGGCATCTGCATGGTAGGACCCGCTTGTTCATAAGCGGCATCCGATCTCCCCAGAGTCTCGCCGCGCCGACGACAATGGCAAATCGGCAGGGCGATTGCCCGCTTAAACATTAATTAAGGTTAACGCCGCTGTCCCAATGTGGAAAAGCTTTGCGGAAGCCGCGCTGTATAGGGTCTTAGGGAGAAAAACGATGAGTGAACCCGAGCAAATGCCCGGTTCCCAAGGCCGCCCGCCGCGAGAGCCGATCTTCCTTTTGCCAAATGCCGTAACAGCTTTGGTCGGCGTCTTGGTCGCGATTCACCTGGCAGCAACCATGGTGCTTAACGAGGCGGGGCAGACTCAGCTCTATTTCTGGTTCGCCTTCCAGCCTCTGCGTATCGTTTTGGCACCGCAGGATATCTCCGTCGCGATTCCTTTGCTCTGGACGCCATTTTCCCATGCTTTCCTCCATGGCGGCTGGGATCATCTGCTCGTCAACGTCGCCTGGCTCGTCATCTTTGCTAGTCCGGTTGTCCGCCGCTACGGGGCAGGGCCAATGCTCGCTATCTTCCTCGTTTCCGCCGCCGCTGGCGCCGCAGCCTTTGCCGCGACCTCGCTTTATTCCGGCGCCTATCTCATCGGAGCCTCTGGCGGCGTCGCCGGGCTCACCGGCGCGGCCGTCCGCTTCATTTTCCAGCCGGTTCTCTATGCTCAGCATCCTGAGACCGGTCAGCGCGTCGTCCTTGGCCGGCGTCTTGCCAGTCTCCGCGAAGTCTTCATCAACCCGCGTTCGCGATTCTTCACGCTGATCTGGCTGGTCCTCAACGCCGCCGTGCCCCTCGCGCCGCTCCTCATGGGCGCCAGCCTCGGCGTCGCCTGGCAGGCGCATCTGGGCGGCTTCTTCGCCGGCCTGCTCATGGTCGGGCTTTTCGAGCGGAAGCACCCGTAGCTACCGTCTTCCGCCCATGGAGCCATTCCATCGTCACTGCCGGGCTCGTCCCGGCAATCCATCTCGCCTCCGCATGGACTACCCGGACAAGCCGGGTAGTGACGGCGAACGAAAGCGCGAGGCCGGCCTGTTCGTGTAGCCACCCGCTCACACTTTAAATCCCCGCCCGTCACACCACTTGCATTTGCCTGCCCGAAAATAGGCCTATATGCCTTAAAGCCGAGACAGTTGGGCGGCATGGTGCTGGCGTCGCCTGCAATTGGGAGAAAAACATGACTTTGAACATCGTCACCAGGCGTGGCCTGACAGGGATCGCCGCGGCATGTCTGGTCAGCGTCGCGCTGCCCGCTGCGCCTGCAATGGCGCAGAAGGTCAAAACCAAACCTGCCGAGCAGGCGGCAGCGTCCGAACCCGCAGAATTCTCAGTTTCCATTCCCAGCGTCGATGCCGTTGATTCCAGCATCGATGCTGACACCATCAAGGCGATTCTCAGCGGCGCGCTCGTCGAAAACGCCGACGCGCTTGCCGACCTCAATGCATCGAGCATCACGGTTCCCGAAATCGTACTGACAGTAACCTCCACCGTCGATGGCGCAAAGGAAGAAGGCGTCCTGACCTTCACCAATCTCGTCCTTGAAAATGTGGTCGACGGCGTCGCAGCCAGTGCCAGCATCGAAGGCTCGAGCTTCATGGTCGACGAAGGCCACGCCGAAATGGGCAGCACCTCGGCGACCAATTTTAACATCGGCGGCATGTTGGGCATCTATGGTCTCGTCGATGGCGGCGGCTCAACCGAGATGGAAACGCTCTATGCCGATTTCCTGATGGAAGGCGGCACTTTCGAAGCGGAAGACGTCAGCTGCGAATTCGGCCCGATCAGCGGCGCCGAGGTGCGCGGCCGTCCGATCGAGACCTCCTTCGTCGAGATCATGACGCTGGCCCAGCAGATGGAGGACGACCCTGAAATGGCCGATCCGGCCCTCATGGGCAAGTTCATGCGGATGTACGCCGACATTCTCACCGCCTTCGAAAGTTCCGAATTCACCTTCGACGGCTTTTCCTGCTCCGGCACTGATGATGACGGCCGCCCGATGACCTTTGAAATCGGCAACATGACCATGGCTGGCATGTCGCCGGGTATCTATCCGCAAATTTCGATGAACGACTTCCTGATCAACGTCGAAGGCGACGGCTCGATCACCCTGGGCAATTTCACCCTCAAGCAGTTCGACCTGTCCTCGACCATCGCCGCTCTGGCCGGTGCTCCGGAAGAAGTTGACGAATCCTGGCTCGAAGCCAATGCCCGCGCGCTGATCCCTGCCTTTGACGGCTTCTCCTTCTCCGGCCTTGCCATCGACATTCCCGATCCAGACGCCGACGGCGAACGCATCGTGGCCGATGTCGATAATTTCGACCTGTCGCTTTCCAGCTATATCAACGGTATCCCCAGCGTCATCGATACCTCCGCCAGCGGCATCCGCGCCGCGCTGCCGGAAGATACGCAGGACGAGCAGCTCAAGCAGTTGATCGCCCTTGGCATCACCAAGATCGACGCGGGCTTCCGCCTCGCCGCCGCCTGGAATGCCGATACCAGCAGCATCGATGTCGAAGAAGTTTCCGTCTCGGGCGTCGATCTTGCGACCGTCGTTCTTTCCGGCACCATCGCCAATGCCACCGAAGCCCTGTTCTCTCTCGATGAAAACGAAGCCCTGATGGCCGGCATGGGAGTCGCCATCAAGGCCCTCAACCTCGATGTCACCGATGCCGGGCTCTCGGACATCATTCTCGCCGTCGCTGCCGCCGAACAGGGCGCCGATCCCGCCACCCTGCGTCCGGTCTTCGCCGGCCTCGCCGAAGGCACCATCATCGGCATGATGGCCGGCGCTGCCGATGCAGCCAAGCTCGGCGCGGCCGTCAACCAGTTCGTCAGCGGCACGGCCAAGTCGCTCAATATCGGTATCGAAGCCAAGGCCGACCCCGGCCTCTCCATGGTCGACTTCATGACCGCCGAAGAAGACCCGACGAGCCTGATCGGCAAGGTCAACATCACCGCCTCGGCGAAGTGACAAATGGGGCGGCCAAATGGCCGCTCTCCAACAAACGCGATTGTCACCCCGGCGAAGGCTGGGGCCCATCTTGAGATCTCAGGTTGGATCCCGGCCTTCGCCGGGATGACAGCCGGTGGGGGACGTCAGCGAACCGCCTTCTCCAGCGCCGCCATCGACCAGGCCAGCAGCTCCTTCGCCCTAGCCTCAGTCCCGGCCTCGACATAAGACCGCAGCTCCGGCGCATTGCCCGAAGCCCGGAAATGCACGGTCTCGCCACCCCTCAGGTGAAACTGCAGCCCGTCGATCGCATTCACACCGGCGATCTCGTTGGGCGCGAAGACTTCGGCGGCATAGGCCCCATCCTTCTGCAACCGCTCCAGGAACGGACCACTCCGCTCCCCCGGCACATTCTGCAGCCGATCCGCTACCGCCACCTGCAGCGGCAGGCGCGACACGAGTTCAGCCACCGAAATCTTCTCCCGCGCAGCCAGCCCCAGCACCGCAATGACGGGCAGGATGGCATCGCGCGTCGGCAGCGCTGTCAGGTCAAACCCATTGCCCACAAACGTGCCGCCATTGGCCTCAAAGCCAACGACCTTCTCCGCCTTTTCCATTTCGGCAACGACGAAAGGCGAGCCCACGCGTGTCCGCACGACCTGGTCAAAATATCCAGTATGCTCGATGGCCGAATTGGACGTCACCGGCGTCACCACTGTCTTGGCGTCCAGGAACCGCGCCGCCAAGAGGCCCAGTGCGTCGCCGCGCACGAAATTGCCATTGCCATCCATCACCAGCGGCCGATCTGCATCGCCATCGGCCGAGATGATCGCGTCGAGTTCTTGATCCTGAACCCAGCCGGGCAGGGGGGCGAACAGGGCATCCGAAAACGCCTCGGTATCCACCGGCACAAAGACGTCGCTGCGCCCCAGCGACACGACCTGCGCGCCAAGTACCGCCAGCACCTCGCCCATCAGTTCCCGCGACACTGTAGAGTGCTCGAAAACCCCGACCCTGACGCCTTCGAGCGCACCGATCGGCAGCAGATCCACGCATCGGTCGCGATAGGCCTCGATGGTTTCCTCATTTTCGTCGAGCACCGATTCATCGTGGTCCGGCACGTCGACATTCGACAGTGCTGCGACGATTCCCTGCTCATCCGATTTACTGATCTCACCGGCCGGCTTGTAAAACTTCAGCCCATTGCGGTCCGCCGGAATATGGCTCCCCGTAATCATCACGGCCGCACTCTGCGTTGTCATCGCCTGCAACGCCAAAGCCGGCGTCGGCACCGCGCCGCAATCCACTGGCTCGAACCCGGCATGCGCAATCGCGGCAAGGCAATCCTCGGCAATGGCCGGGCTCGACGGCCGGAGGTCATATCCGACCAGCACGCGCCCGCCTGCCATCTGCCCCGAAGCCTGCAAATGCTTCAGGAACGCCGCCACATACCGCCGCGCCGGCTGCCCCTCGAGGTCAGTGACAAGCCCACGCACACCGCTGGTTCCAAATTTGAGGCTCATGAAAGTAGTCCTATTCGTCAAAGCGCGGCCGACCACGGCCCTGCTTGATACCGGATCGATTGGTCTTCGCATCCAGCCGCCGAGTCTTCGAGGCGAGGGTAGGGCGCGTCGCAATCCGCGGCTTGGGCGGATAAGCCCCCTCCCGCAGCAGCGCAACGAGTCGCGCCTGTGCTTCGGCCCTGTTCAGCGGCTGATCGCGATGAATATTGGCCAGAATGACAATCACGCCATCCTTGGTCAGCCGGCTCCCCGCCAGCGCCGCCACACGCCGCTTCATCGGCTCTGGAATGTTCGGAGAATTCTGCAGGTCAAAGCGCAGCTGCACCGCGCTCGCCACCTTGTTGACGTTCTGCCCGCCGGCACCGGTGCCGCGCACGAACGTCTCCTCGATCTCTGATGGATCGATCGAAACGGAGCGGGTAATGGCGATTGGGTCAGCCACGATCCCGCTCCTTTCCTAGCGTTTCCAGCGCCCGGTGAAATAGACCTCTTCATCATGGATGATGCGGCCTTTTTCGGTCGTCCGATATTTGTCGGCCTGACCTTCGACGGCCTCGATCCACTTCTTCTTCAGCATGCCGGCGAAGACCTTTTCGCCGACATCCTTGAAGTCATCCGGGCCGAGGACATTGTCCTCGCCTAGATGGAAGAGCGCCTTCATTTCGCGGTTGGATGGACGCTGCGGCATTCTTAAGCTGCCTGTGCCTTATCCTTGAGATCCGGCGGGGTCGCTTCGGCCATCAGCGCGACGATGGCTTCCATCGACGGCAGAACCTGCTGGCCCTCGGTGCCGAGACGACGCACGGAAACCGTGCCTTCCTCGGCCTCGCGCTTGCCCACCACGAACATCAGCGGCACCTTCTGCACCGAGTGCTCGCGTACCTTGTAGTTGATCTTCTCGTTGCGGGTATCAAGCTCGGCACGAATGCCCACGGCCTTCAACTGGTTTACCAGCTTCTGGCCATATTCATCAGCCTCCGAAACGATGGTCGCCACGACAACCTGGGTCGGTGCCAGCCACATCGGCATCTTGCCGGCATGGTTCTCGATCAGGATGCCGATGAAGCGCTCGAGCGATCCGAGAATCGCGCGATGCAGCATCACGGCAAACTGCCGGCTACCGTCCTCGGCCACATATGTCGCGCCGAGGCGTTCGGGCAGCACATAGTCGAGCTGCAGCGTACCAACCTGCCATGAACGACCGATCGCATCCTTGAGATGGAATTCGAGTTTCGGCGCATAGAAGGCGCCTTCGCCTTCGGCGATCTCGAAGTCATAGCCGGTCGCACGCAGGGCATCGCCCAGCGCCTTCTCGGCCGCATCCCAACGCTCGATCGTGCCGCCGAACTTCTCCGGCCGCGTTGCGAGCTTGATGACAACATTGTCGAACCCGAGGTGGCCATAAACCGAGTAGAGCAGGTGCACAAAGTGCTCCGTCTCGCTCTGGATCTGGTCCTCGCGGCAGAAGATATGCGCGTCGTCCTGGGTCATCTGCCGCACGCGCATCAGGCCATGGAGTGCGCCATGGGCCTCGTTGCGGTGACAGCAGCCAAACTCGGCCATTCGCAGCGGCAGGTCGCGATAGCTCTTGATGCCCTGGTTGAAGATCTGCACGTGCGCCGGGCAGTTCATCGGCTTCAGCGCCAACAGGTCGCCATCGTTCTCGAAGATCGGCTTGTCATCGTCCGTGTTCGGCACCTGGTCAGGCACCACGAACATGTTTTCGCGGTACTTGCCCCAGTGGCCGGACATTTCCCAGAACTTGGAATGCATCAACTGCGGCGTCTTCACTTCCACATAGCCCGAGGAATTGAGACGACGACGGATATAGGCTTCCATCTGGTTGTAGATGACGAAACCGCGCGGGTGCCAGAACACCGAGCCCTGCGCTTCAGCCTGGAAGTGGAACAGATCTAGGTCCTGGCCAATCTTGCGATGGTCGCGCTTTTCGGCCTCTTCGACCATGACGAGGTAAGCGTCGAGCTCCTCCTTGGTCGGGAAAGCCGTGCCGTAAATGCGGCTCAGCACTTCACGATTGCTGTCGCCACGCCAATAGGCGCCGGCCACCTTGGTCAGCTTGAACGCCTGGCCGACATCCTTCACGGTCCGCATGTGCGGGCCGCGGCAAAGGTCTTTCCACTGGCCCTGCGCATACATTTTGATCGACTGGTCAGCCGGAATCGCGTCCACCAGCTCGACCTTGAAGGCCTCGCCCTTGGCTTCGAACCAGTCCTTGGCCTGGTCGCGCGACCACACTTCCTTGGTGAAGGCCGCACCACGCTCGATGATTTCGCTCATCTTCTTTTCGATGACGCGCAGCTCATCTTCCGTGAACGGACCGGCCGGACGGTAGAAGTCGTAGTAGAAGCCGTTCTCGATCACCGGACCAATGGTCACCTGCGTATCGGGCCAAAGCTCCTGCACGGCCTCGGCCAGAACGTGAGCCGCGTCATGGCGAATGAGCTCGAGCGCATCCTTGGACCCGGAATCGCGCGTCACGAACTCGATCTTGCCGTCGGCGTCGAGCGCATCCGAAAGATCGGAGAGCACGCCGTTCCAGCGCATGGCAATGGTCTTCTTGGCCAGGCTCTTGGAGATGCCTTCGACCACGGTGGTGCCGGTGGTGCCGCGCGGAAATTCGCGAGCTGCACCATCGGGGAACGTCACCTTGATCGACATTTTCAGTCTCCAGAATAAAGGAATATGCAGCGCCAATCGCTGCAAGGCGGCCTGAATAGCATGCTTTTCGCGCCGTGCCAGCCCTAAGGGCATACCGCAGCTCTCATTCGAGCGGCACTGCTACCTCAAAGACCTCATGGTGAGGTGCGGAGCGTAGCGCAGCCTCGAACCACGGGGTCGAGCGAGTGGAGGCCCGAGTGCCACGACCTCGTCCTTCGACAAGCTCAGGATGAGGTCTACTGGGATGTCGTCACGAGCCGCCTCACTTCCACCGGCCATAGGTCCAAGGCCGATACCACCGTGCTTCTGTCGGCACAGCCTCCGGAACTGGATCATATCCATGGGTCCCGCCCGGCCGGCAGCGGACGAACCGCGAAAGCCCCATCCAGCCGCCAGGCCAAAAGCCGAACTGCCAGATCGCGTCCCGCGTATATTCCGAGCAGGTCGGCAGGTGCCGGCAGGTCCGCCCGGCGAAAGCGGAGAGCGTGTAGCGATAGATGGTGATCAACAGGATCGCCGCAACCTTGAACGGAAAATCGATCGCCCGCAGCACGTATTCCATAACGTTCTGCATCAGATTTTCGACGTAATAATCTGTTCTATTGATGTTTTCTCTATCGCATCCACAACGGCATCAAACACCAGCAGCGTCGATGCATGCCGCGCTGGAAACTCCCGCACCGGCTCAAGATAGACCAGGTCCGACCACCTTCCATCCGGCGGCGCACCTTCAGCCTTCAACATCTCACGCATTTGCTTTGCCAGCGCCAGAAAATCGTCGGCCCTTGTCCCGACGATTTCACGCGCCACAATCGCCGCCGACGTCTGCCCGAGCGCGCAGGCCGAAACCTCGTGCCCATAGCTGGTGATGACACCATCGCTCACGACGATATCTACCTCGATCACCGAGCCACAGATGCGACTGACTTTTCGCGATGAGGCATCTGGCGCAGGCAACCGCCCGGGCTGCAATGCGTTTGCGGCGATGTCGAGAATCTTGTCCGAATAAAGCTCAATCAGCGCCATAGAGAAAATCTGGCTTCTTGTTCCCGTCTTGTGCTCCTTCTATATAGAGGGTCCGACACGGACTGCCAGAGCCAAGCGCTTTCTTGTGGTCCAAACTGCCGGCGACACCGTAGTGCCTTCGGTTCCCGAGTTAGGAGTGATCCATTGGACGCGACCGTAAAGCTGCCCTTTCCCGCGCCTGCCACGTCCACTTCTCTGCCGCGCCCCAGCCGCGAAGAGGCGGAAGCCGCCGTTCGCACGCTGATCGCCTGGGCCGGCGACGATCCGACCCGCGAGGGGCTTCTTGAAACGCCGGCGCGCGTGGCCAAGGCCTATGAAGAGCTTTTCGCCGGATACGGGCAGGACCCCAAAGACGTCCTCTCCAAGATGTTCCGCGAGGTCGGCGGCTACGACGATATCGTTTTCGTGCGCGATATTCCGTTCTATGCCCATTGCGAGCACCACATGGTGCCCTTCTTCGGCAAGGCGCATATCGCCTATCTGCCGCACGATGGCGTCGTCGGCCTCTCCAAGCTTGCGCGTCTGGTGGAAGTGTTTGCCCGGCGCCTCCAGACGCAGGAAACCATGACGGCGCAGATCATCGACGCCATCAACGAAAACCTCGGCCCCCGCGGCGCTGCCGTCATGCTCGAAGCCGAACATATGTGCATGACCATGCGCGGCGTTCGCGCCCATGACGTGAAGACGATCACCCATCGCTTCACCGGCGTCTTCGCCGAAGACCGCGTCGAGCAAGATCGCTTCTTCGCGATGATTTCGCGCCGCTAGACTCTTCCGACATAGGACAAGCGCGATCAAATGCGCTTCTCCCCATTATGGCATAGAATACCCGTCTCAAGCGGGTTCATGCCATGTCAGTTGTCTCCAAAATGCTCTGGGTTCTCGAAAGCCGCTCGCGCGAGCCGTTGGGGCTCGATGAGCTTGCGGAAGTGACCGGGCTGTCCAAAAGCTATCTCTCGCGCATCTTTCCCCTGGTGACCGGCTATTCGGTCACGGCTTATCTCCGGGCAAGACGCCTGAGCGATGCGGCCCGCCAATTGGCCGAAGGCGCTCCCGATATCCTTTCGGTGGCGCTCGACGCTGGCTACAATTCGCATGAGGCATTCACCCGCGCTTTCGGCGACCAGTTCGGCGTCACGCCGCAAATGGTTCGGCAAAGGCGCAATCTTGAAGGGATTACCCTTGTGGAGCCTCTAAGAATGGATGTTCAAGCTCAAGTCACCATCGAACCACCCCGGTTCGAAAACCGCCCCGCCATGTATTTCGCCGGCATTGCCGAGCGTCACAACATGAACAATCCCGCGGGCCTGCCTGCCCAATGGCAGCGCTTCCAGCCCTATATAGGCCATATCGATGGGGCCATTGCGGGTGCCGCCTACGGCATCATCGGCGAGATTGCCGATGACCGGTTCGAATATGTCTCCGCCATGGAAATGCGCGCAGGGGCCGACGCACCGCCCGATCTCGAACTGGTTGCGGTGCCTGCGCTCAAATGGGCCCGCTTCGAGCACAAGGGCGACCTTTCCACCATCCGCCAAACCATCGGCGCCGGAGAAAAGTGGCTGACTGCCAAGGGCTACGAAACGAGCGAGGCGACCTACAGCTTCCTCGAATATTATGGGCCAGCCTTCGATGGCCGCAGCGGCAGTGGCGATATCGAAATCTGGTTCGGCCTCAAGAGCTGAGGCACTGGCGCTCGGTCGTGATGCGCGCTACAGCCTCGGCACCCGAGCCAGAGGTGCGCATCATGACCACTGCTTTCGCCACCTCAAACGGCTGAGCCAAGTCCGGCGGCTTGAGCGGCGTTCAGATATCGGCCTGCATAGCGTTGGCAATGGCGCGAAAATCGTGCTCGGAAATCTCGAACAGGCCCAATCGCATCTTGTAGCCCCAGTTGCGGTTGCCGCGCGTAAAGTCGAGGCAGTCCAGCAAGGGAGCGATCGGCGCCTCGCGCGCATCGACATAGTCGACATTGCGACGCCAGGGAATGAAGTCACCACCCATCTCGCCTTGGTATAGATCCTCGTCCTGTACCCGGCCGATTGTCGTAAAACTTTGCAGTCGATCCTTGCCACGGATGGTTTCGGCCGGCGAATAGTAGGTCACGCCGTCACCGGCCCGAATGCGCTGAAGAGGCGTTTTCTTTCCGTGATTGACCTGCATGAATCCGACCTTGCCGCGCCGCGCATGCTCTGCTGAAGCCACTGCTATCCAATATTTCGTCATGATCGGTCTCCGTTCGGCGGAATATATACGTCCCCGACCTGCCAGTTTTCGGCAGTGGTATTTGCGGGCAATGCGCGCTAGAGCCTCGAAACACTTTTAAGGTGCCGCATGACCACATTTGCCGATCCGACGACGCTGGACCACAATCAACTCGAAGAAGGCACGGTCTTCGCGCCACGCTTCGACGCGCATGGCCTCATTACCGTCGTGACGATCGAAGAAGGCAGCAAGGACGTCCTCATGGTCGCACATATGAACGCCGAGACCCTTGGTCTGACCTTGGATACCGGCATCGCCCACTATTGGTCTCGTTCCCGCAAAGCCATCTGGAAGAAGGGTGAAACTTCCGGCGAACTGCAGGAAGTGGTCGAGATGCGCACGGACTGCGATCAGGACTGCCTGGTCATGACTGTCCGCCAGACGGGCCGCGGAGCCGCCTGCCACACCGGCCGCAAGAGCTGCTTCTATCGCAGCGTCGAAACCGAAAACGGCATAGCCAAGCTCGAGGACACCGGCCTGCCAAAGCTGTTCGATCCGAAGGATGTCTACGGGAATTAGTGTTTACTCTGCTCGGCGCTCACACGGTCGAACGCCGTATAGGCAAATGATACCGCTTGTACCGCTCGAAATTAGCCACAGGCGCAAACCCTAGACGCCCCAATAGGGCTTCGCTTCGGACATTGCCATGCGTTACGCCAGCATAGAGATCCGACGCGCTAAGTTCCTCGCGCGCCAATGTCACAAGTCTTGCAACTGCGGCCCCTGCATACCCACGACCAACCGCCGCTTCCTCCAGCCAGTAGCCGATGCTGTACCTGGGAGGATCAACGGCAATTATGTCCACACGGCCAATAAGACGCCCCGCAAGGAAAATACCGAAGCGGCAGCCAGCATTTGGGGCTGAAGCAAATTCAGCGGTCCACTTCTCAAGGGGCGCGGCCACTTCCTGCTCGAAATCCCCGTAGGACGTCAGATGCGCTCGGTTGTTTTGCACGAGCGCATGAAAGGCCTCTGCGTCTGCCGGTCCCAGTTCCTTAAGGACGAGGTCTTGCACCGCAGTGCGCAGCGGTGCGCCACGGAACGCCTCAGGCCCCGCCATACACACTCGTCAGCACTTCGATTTCGCGCGATCCGCCCGAAACCACCTGCACCTCGCGATTGTAGACCTTTTCGCCCTGCTTAGCGAAAATCAGGTAGTCGCCCTCAGCCAGCACCGTGGCCGGAAACGCCCCACGATCCGTAAATACGGTCGCGCCATCCGGCGTCTTCACGGTCCACTCGACGTCGGCAATCGCCTCGCCGCCTTCTTCGGAAACCAGCCGGAACGACACTTCGCTCGCATGATGATAGAGCGTCGCGTCCGTCAGTTCGCCTGCCTCCACCCGCAAGTCGGCCCGCACCACGGCATTGATCGTCCCGAAATGCGAGACGATGTGATAGGTCCCCGCGTTAAGCGTGACGATGTCATTGGGCGGCAGGTTTTCCGCGATCAGCACACGGCTCGCTTCATCGCCGGCAGTGAAAATGTCGAAGCGCAATTGGGTCGGCGCGATCGGAATGTCGCCCGTCACTGCCGAATTCAGTCGCAAGGCGCCTGCTTCGAGGTCGACGACCTTTTCATTATTGCCCGGAACCACCGACAAGGATTCGCTGAGCTGCGCCCGCCCATACGCTGCGTGCACCACATACTCGCCCGGCGGCAGATCAAGCCGCGCCGTCGATTCCTCTGATTTCGCGACCAGGGTCATGTTCCCCTGAGCATCAGGCACGCTGTCGAACACACGCCAGACGACACCTTCGGGAATCGACGGGCCTTCCTGCGTGATCCTTGCGGTAAGCGTCACTGACTGCGGCACATTGGTTACCGCGGCGATCGCGTCTGCAGCCGTACCCGGTGCCGGTGCAGCCGGAGCCGGCGGCAGGTTATTGGGATCAGGACGCGGACGGGGCAGGGGCGGGATCTCGGCGTTTTCCTGGGCGAAGGAAACGGGAGCAGGGACGAGCGTCACGCTCGCTAAGCCGAGAATGGCACAGGCAATCAGGCGATATACAGGCAGCATGGTTGTTCGGGCCAATAGAGAAGGTCAGGGGCCCCGACTCTTTCCAAGCTAGGGCGCGATTACGGAAAAGCTGTGTCACACTCGGAACGGCTTGAAAACCGGTGCCGGTTTGGGTCAAAGCATTTTCCTAAGGCCCGCCCGTTTCAAGCTGCCCTCAAGGATAGACCATGCCCGTCAACCCAGCCCTGCGCGACCACCTTCTTACCCGCCGTTCCGTCGGTCAGGCCTTTCTCGCCGAACCCGCCCCGACCGGCGACGATCTGCAGACGCTGCTCACCATCGCGACGCGCGTTCCCGATCACGGCAAGCTCGCGCCCTGGCGTCTGGTGCTCTTCTCGGGCAATGCCCGCGCAGCGGCCGGCGAGAAGCTCGCCGAGATCGCCAAGCGCAAGCGCCCCGAACTCGATGAAGCCGGCCTCGAAATCGAGCGCCGCCAGTTCCTGCCCGCACCACTGGTCATCGGCGTCATCTCGACGGCGAAGCCACACGTAAAAATTCCGGAATTCGAGCAACTGCTGTCCGCCGGCAATGTCGCCTTCAACCTCGTCCACGGCGCCTATGCCCTCGGCTATGCCGCGACCTGGATCACGCGCTGGTACACGTTCGACACGGAAGCTGCCGCCATGCTCGGCGCCAAAGAGGATGAGCGTTTCGTCGGTTTCGTCCATATCGGCACCCCGACGACGACCATTGAAGACCGTCCGCGTCCCGACCTGGCCGAAATCGTGACAGAATGGCGCCCGTGACAATCTCGACGTTAACAGTCTATTAGCGATAATAATGCAGAGGTTAACGTAGTCTTCGCTGAAACCTCAGGCTGCTAATGGGCGTCCAGTCCATCTCCGTTCCGCAGAATCTGGCCACCGCGCTCACCGCGGCCGGCAACCGCAGCGGCGTGGACTTCTCCTATCTTTTGCAGACGGCGATGCGCGAAAGCAGCCTCAACCCGTCTGCAAAAGCCAGCACCTCGTCGGCGGTCGGCCTCTTTCAGTTCCTCGAAGGCACCTGGCTGCAGGTGATGAAGCAAGAGGGGCCGCGGCTGGGCTACGGCAATATTGCCAATGAAATTCAACGGCGTAGCGACGGCAGCTACACGGTCGCCGACCCCGCGCGCAAAGCCGAAATCCTCAAACTCCGCGAAGACCCGCAGATCGCCGCCGATCTCGCCGCCGCTTTCACGCGCTCCAACGGCGAATACCTGAAATCCAGATTCGGCCGCAACCCGAGCGCCGGTGAACTCTATATCGCCCACTTCCTCGGTGCCGAAGGCGCCGAGCGCATGTTCAAGGCCGGCCTCGAAGACCCCGACCAACTGGCGGTCAACCTCTTCCCCCGCCAGGCCGACGCCAACCAGGCGATTTTCTACAGCAACGGCCAGCCACGCACCATTCGCGATGTCTACCGCGCCCTCGTCGCCAAGCACGAGGGTGTTACAAATGCTGCGTTTTCTACCCAGCAGATGGCCGGGCAGGGCGGCAGTCAGCCGGAGCCGCTGCCCGTCGTTCCCTCGCGATTCTCGACGGAAAACATGTCTTTTACCGGCCTCTTCAAGACCGTTCCCGAAGAAGCCGAGGCCCCGCCGGCCGGCGGCTCCGCCTTCTTCACCCAGCTTTACGCCCGTTAACAGCGGCTTGCTGTTTATGGTGAACGGTTCCTTAAATAGTCTCAGTTAGGCTTTCTCTGCTCGGGTGTGGAGAGAGTAATGATCGAGTATAGCGAGTTCGTCCGGCTGTCCCGGTCCAATGATAGCGATGAGCGCGGCCACGCGGCTCACCTAGCTGCCTTGGCTTTTCTCGACCACAATGGTCCCGCCGACGAACATGCAGCGCTTTATGCTGCGCTGATCAGTTTCCTCGACGACCCTTCCGTAAAAGTCCGTGCCGCGTTGGCCTATGGGCTGCTGCATTCACTTGATGCGCCGCGACCCATCATGATCGCCCTGCTGCAGGATAGTCCGATCATTTCGCGCGCGATTCTGCAGTATTCGCCGATACTTATCGATGCCGACCTGCTCGGCTGCGTCCGCAAGGGCGACCAGTCGATCTGGCTGGCCATCGCCCAGCGCAGCAAACTTTCGCCGCGCATTGCCGCCGAACTCATTGCCCGGCAGGATCGGAATATCACCGAGCACGTCGTTCGCCGCGCCGACATCTCCGTGGAATCCGAGCTCCTGATAGAATTGGCCCGAAGCCAAGGCCAAGACGCAAAAATGCGAGGCGCCTTGCTGTCACGACCGGACTTGCCCGCACCGGCGCGCCTGATTCTGGTCCAGCGCGTCACCGAAGCCCTGCGGGAACTGCGTCTCGTCCGTGGTGCCCTGGCGCCGGATCGATTGGCCCGTTTGCTGCGCGATGGCTCGGACACGGCGCTATCCTCGATCGGTGAAAACGAAGCCTGCCAGCAAAGGCGCGACTTCGTGCAGGGGCTGGTCGGATCGAGCCAGCTCAACTCGCGCATTCTTCTCCACGCGGTTGTCACCGGCCATGTCATGTTCTTCGCATCCTGCATTGCCGAATTGGCCGAGGTGTCGCGCGAAAAGGTCTTCACGCTGCTCGAAAGCGGCAGCCGCGCCGCGCTTTCGGCGCTGTTCATGCGCGCCGGCATATCGGCTGACCTTGGCAAGGTATTGGTGCAGCTCGTGCTTTACGCGCGCACGGCAGACCTCGCCGATGACATCACCGCGCGGCACTATGTGGTTACAGCGCTGACCGAGGAATTGATCAACGAGCATGACGGGGTGATTCCGCCGGCGCTGGAAGAGACCTTTGCCTATCTCAGCGAGCAGAATATCGCACTGGCGCGCAAGGCAGCGCGCGGCGTCATGCGCGCCTTTGCCGAAACAACTCACCTAGCAATGGCATTGCCACCTGCAGCAAGTGAACCGATGCTAGAATTGCCGGCCGCGTGACCGAGTCTAGAATTTGAATTGTTCGCTCAGCACGCGCTCTTCGAGGCTCTTGCCCGGATCAAAGAGCAGCGTCACGCCGTGCGAGCGGTCCTCGCGCACCGTGACCTCGCGCACATTCTGGATTTCGATATTGTCGGCGACAGCGCTGACCGGACGCTTTTCGGCCTCGTGCAACACGAAGCGCACCTCTGCCCGGTTGCTCAGAATCGCACCTCGCCAGCGGCGCGGGCGGAAGGGCGAGATCGGCGTCAGCGCGAGCAATGGCGCTTCGATCGGCAGAATCGGGCCGTGCGCCGAAAGATTGTAGGCGGTCGAACCGGCCGGCGTGGACAGCAGAATTCCGTCGCAAATCAGTTCGTCGAGGCGGATTTCATTATCGACCGCAATCTGGATCTTGGCCGCCTGATGGGTCGAACGGAACAGCGAGACCTCGTTGAGGGCGAGGGCGACGCGGCGCTTGCCGGAGGCGTCGAGCACCTCCATCGATAGCGGGTAGATTTTCGTACGCTGCGCCGATTGGAGGCGCTCGACAATATCTGCCTCGGCATAGTCGTTCATCATGAAGCCGACCGAGCCAAAATTCATGCCGTAAACAGGTGTCCCATGCGGCATGACGCGGTGAAGTGTCTGCAACATCAGGCCGTCGCCCCCGAGAGCGATGACATAGTCGGCGTCGTCGGTGGAAACAGTGCCCAGAACCGCGCGGAGACGCTCCGCAGCGACCTCGGAACCAGGCGTTTCATTGGTCACAATCGCTACGCGAGGCAGTGCAGAACCGCTCACATGGCCCCCCGATCGAATTCAGGTAGTGCCAAATGGCACTTCTTTGTTGCTACGCTCGGGTGATGTTCACCGAGTGCGAAGTGTCGCTCGAACACGGGGTTGCTAGTAGCAAAAGCGGGACCGAAAGGCGAGTGATTGCTTTTGGGAGCACGGAGATTTCGGTCGGCGCAGGTCGAGAAAAACAATCACCGCCGCTTTTGACGGGGAGAGGCGCATCGGCGCTTTGATGATGGCGCTAGAGGAGGGCACTTCACCGGGGTGACCGCGTGTTTGCTTTGGGTTCTGGACGCACAAGGGAGCCCGTGGGAGCCGGGAACTTCGCTCCAGCTCGTGGGTTGCTCCTTTGGAAAGGAGAGCTGAGATGGAAAAACAAAAATCTACGCCGGCGCCGAATGAAACTCGGCCGGGCCACCAGATGGACGATAATGTCGATGATCTTGGGCATAAGGGAGAGAGGGAAGTGATCGAGCAGCCCGTCGATCCCAAGAAAAAGGCGCCGGATAACACGCGACGCCAATAGCGTTGCTCCAAGTGCCTTGCGGGTACCGATCCCCAATGCTAAACGGCCCTCAGCAAGCCGGTATAGCTCAGTTGGTAGAGCACCTGATTTGTAATCAGGGGGTCACGGGTTCGAACCCTGTTGCCGGCACCACACTTCCTCCCACGCACCAATATCTGGCCGTTCCTTTTTGTGGCGCGTAGAATTATTTTTGCGCGTCTGCGGGTCGTGGCGAGCGGTATGAGGCTATCGCGGGCGCCGCTATGGAGAGCTTTATCAGTGTGCGAAGCAGCCCCGCACTATTTTGCCCCAAGCCCCTGAAACCCCAGCGTTTCAGGCATTTTCTAGCTTGCTGGGAAGGGGATTCCACAAGTAGGTACAAGCTTCATATAGCGGATCGCCATCTTAACAGGCTGGACCAACGTGACCTCAACTCGTCTCACCCATCTGCAGTCTCTGGAAGCGGAGAGCATCGAGATTTTGCGCGAGGTTGCGGCGAGCTTCGAACGCCCCGTGATGATGTATTCGATCGGCAAGGATTCGAGCGTCCTGCTACATCTGGCGCGCAAGGCGTTTTTTCCGAGCAAGATTCCGTTTCCGCTGCTGCATGTCGATACGACGTTCAAGTTCAAGGAAATGATCGCTTTTCGCGACAGGACCGCTGAGGAATATGGGTTCGATCTCATCACCCATACCAATCAGGACGGCGTGCGCGACGGTATCAACCCCTTCGATCATGGCTCGTCCCGATATACCGACATCATGAAAACAGCGGCGCTGCGCCAGGCGCTCAATGCCGGTCGCTATGATGCGGCTATCGGCGGAGCACGGCGCGACGAGGAAAAGTCGCGCGCCAAGGAACGCGTCTTTTCGCACCGCAATGCCAGTCATGCCTGGGACCCCAAGAACCAGCGGCCCGAGCTCTGGCGCACGTTCAATACGCGCCTCAATCCGGGAGAGAGCATGCGCGTCTTCCCGATCTCCAATTGGACCGAGCTGGACGTCTGGACTTACATTTACGACCAGAACATCCCGATCGTGCCGCTCTATTTCGCCAAGCCTCGGCCAGTGGTCGAGCGTTCCGGCACCTTGATAATGGTGGATGATGCACGCTTGCCCCTCGAGGCCGGCGAGACGCCGCGCAACGAAACCGTGCGCTTCCGCACTCTTGGCTGCTACCCGCTGACCGGCGCCATTCGGTCCGACGCCGCCGACCTGCCTTCGATCATCATGGAAATGCAGGCAAGCCGCACCTCCGAGCGCGAGGGCCGGCTGATTGACAGCGATTCTGTCGGCTCGATGGAAAAGAAGAAGCAGGAAGGCTATTTCTGAGTATGACCCTCGCCATGGCCACGCCTGATACGAATCTCGACCTTTGGCTCGCCCAGCAGACCGACAAGTCGCTCCTGCGCTTCCTGACCTGCGGCAGCGTTGATGACGGCAAATCTACCCTGATCGGCCGCCTGCTTTATGACAGCCAGCTCATTCTCGACGATCAACTCGCGAGCCTGAAAAAGGAAAGCCACAACCGTACGGTTGGCGATGAAGGTATCGACTTCTCGCTGCTGGTCGACGGCCTCGCCGCCGAACGCGAGCAGGGCATTACCATCGACGTGGCCTATCGGTTCTTCTCGACCGACAAGCGCAAATTTATCGTCGCCGACACGCCAGGCCACGAGCAATATACCCGCAACATGGCGACCGGCGCCTCCAATGCCGACCTGGCTTTGCTGCTGGTCGATGCGCGCAAGGGCCTTCTTACCCAAACCCGCCGCCACAGTTTTATTCTGTCGCTGGTGGGCGTGAAGCACGTGGTGCTCGTGGTCAACAAGATCGATCTCGTTGGCTATGATCAGACGATCTTTGACCAGATCGAGGCTGATTATCGCGCCTTTGCCAAGGACCTGGGTTTTCAAACCCTGGCGGCCGTGCCGGTGTCGGCTCTTCGTGGCGACAATATCCTTGCCAACAGCGACCGTATGCCCTGGTTCACGGGCGCGCCGCTTGTGCCCTATCTCGAAGCCATCGAAGTGGCGCAAGACAAGGCGGCGCAGCCGTTCCGTTTCCCGGTGCAATGGGTCAATCGCCCCAATCTCGATTTCCGCGGTTTCTCCGGCACCGTCGCCTCGGGCGAAGTGAAGGTCGGCGATGACGTTCTGGTTGCCGCGTCACGCAAGCCGGCAAAGATTTCGCGGGTCGTCACCATGGACGGCGATCTCGACAGCGCCGTTGCCGGGCAGGCGGTGACGCTGGTTCTCGATCGTGAAATCGACGTCTCGCGCGGCGATGTGCTCGCTCATCCTGGCACCGTTCCCGAATTTTCGAACCAGTTCCAGGCGCGCCTTGTCTGGATGAACGACGAGCCGGCCTATCAGGGGCGTTCGTACCTTCTCAAGGTTGGCGCCCAGACCGTCCCTGCGACGATCACGGACATAAAATTCCGCACCAATGTGAATACGCTCGAGCACGTGGCGGCGAACAAGCTCGACCTCAACGAGGTCGGCACCGTCACCATCGCGACCGACCGCCCCATTGCCTTCGATCCCTATGCCGATAATCCGCTGACCGGCGGCTTTATTCTCATCGACCGGCTTTCCAATGCCACGCTGGCCGCCGGCACAATCTCGTTCGGCCTGCGGCGCGCGCAGAACCTGACCTACCAGTCATTTGACGTGAACCGTCAGGTTCGTGCGGAGCAGAAGGGGCAGGAAGCGCAGATCGTCTGGTTCACCGGCCTTTCGGGTTCGGGCAAGTCGACCATCGCCAACCTCCTCGAAAAGCGCCTGACGTCTGAAGGCCGGCACTGCTATATCCTCGATGGCGACAATGTGCGCCACGGGCTCAACAAGGATCTGGGCTTTACCGAAGCGGCGCGCGTCGAAAACATTCGCCGCGTGGCGGAAGTGGCAAAGCTCATGGCCGATGCCGGCTTGATCGTGCTGGTGTCGTTCATCTCACCGTTCGAGAAGGAACGCCAACTAGCGCGCGAAATCGCCGGCGATATCCGCTTCACGGAAGTCTACGTGGACACACCGTTGGCCGTGGCGGAGCAGCGCGACCCCAAGGGGCTCTACGCCAAGGCACGCCGCGGCGAGATCAAGAATTTCACCGGCATCGACAGCCCGTTCGAAGTGCCGAGCGCGCCCGATGTGACATTGCATGGCGGTCAGGAAGAGCCCGCTGCCATGGCCGACAAGCTGCACGACTGGCTCAAAATCTGACGCTTCAGCCTGCTGTGCCGGCCCGCTCGGTGCTCGGCAAGGGGGCGAAGTCGACCTGGTCGATGTCATTGAGGGTCTTCATCAGAAGACCCTTGAAGATGGGCTCCGTTTCATCGCGATGCGCGATGATATTGGGAGCGCCATTGATGCTGCCGACCAGCGAGGTTTTTATGGCCTGATCGATTTCCGGGCGCATGAGTTCAAGCGCACGGGCGCCGGGGCCGACGATGAGGATATGCGAGGGATCGTAGATTGCCAGCAGGCGGCTGAGCCCAAAACCTATGGCGCGCCCGGCAAGATTGAAGGCGTGTGTCGCGCTGCGGTCGCCGGATTCAGCACGCTGCATCAGCATTTCATATTGCTGGGCCGGCACGGCCGGAGCAGGGGGCGCGGTTTCCGGCACGGAATAGGCGTTGCGGAGCACGGCATAGTCCGCAGCATAGGCTTCAATACAGCCCCGCATGCCGCAGCGGCAGAGTGCGCCATTGGGAACGTGATTCATATGGCCGAACTCGGTGGCGCCCTCGTCGCCCCGCCCCATGATCTGTCCCCGGAACGTAACGCCCATCGCCACTGTAGAGCCCACGAAGACCGTAGCGACGCTCGCTTCATGCAGGGCTGGATCGAGCCAGCGAGCGCCCTCCGCCAGGAGGCGTCCACGCTTGTGTAATGTCACCGGCAGGCCGCGCGCCTCCGAAAGCTCGGTTGCGAAGGGTGCGCCGGCAAGGTGCTGGATCGGCGACCAGCGCAAGCCGCGACCGTCACGTTCCAAAATGCCCTGGACCGAAATAGCAACGCGCCGAAGTGTTTTTTGAGCGGCGGGCGTGCGCGCAAGTAGGGCATCGAGACGATCGGACAGGAATCGGCAGGGCGCGATACCGGCAAAGGTGGTTGGCGTCAGGTCGGTTTCGATACGGTCAACCAGCACGCCGCCATAGTCGATCAACGACAGCCGCGCTCGATTGACGTCGAGTTCGAAGAGCGCGGCATGGGCGGCGTTGCGGGCAAAGTTGACAAAGGTCGCGGGTCGGCCACGCGCTCGGCCATCGGGCCGGTCGGCGATCAACTCGGCGACCAGTCCTTGCGATAGCAAATCCGACATGATTGCAGTCATGCTGGCGTGGCTAAGCCCGGTGAGGCTGGCGAGGGCCGTACGCGATTGCGCGCCCTGCATACGCAGGGCACTCAAGACCAGTCCACGGTTTTGCCGCCGGACGCTGTCGCTATCGCTGACGGTTCGCGTCAAGCAGTCAACTCCCTCACTCCCGAGGCCAAGACATCAAAGCTGCCGCTTCGACGCAACCTTGAATTTGTTCGGCACTCGAAATTGACGTTGACACGTCCCGATCCGCCATGCGACTTCTTTTTTCGAGCATTGAAAATAATGCTCTAGTGCGTACCCGCCTGCCTAGGGATGTGAAGGCTGCGGATGGCATTCTGGGCCTGAATGGCCCGTTGGGAGGACATTGATGAATAAGCTCTTTGCAGCGGTCTTGCTTGCCTCGACCGTGTTGACCGGTGCCGCCCTGGCACAGGATAAAATCGTCGTCGGCGTTTCCTGGAACAACTTCCAGGAAGAACGTTGGAAAACTGACGAAGCCGCGATCAAGACCGCTCTCGAAGCGGCTGGCGCTGAGTATATTTCGGCAGACGCCCAGTCGTCCGCTTCCAAGCAGCTCACCGACATTGAAAGCCTGATCAGCCAGGGTGCAACCGCGCTGATCGTTCTGGCTCAGGACAGCGAAGCCATTGGCCCTGCCGTTGCAGCGGCCGTCGCCGAAGGTATTCCGGTGGTGGGTTATGACCGACTGATCGAGAACCCCGACGCCTTCTACCTGACCTTTGATAACAAGGAAGTCGGGCGCATGCAGGCTCAGGGCGTGTTCGACGTAAAGCCCGAAGGCAACTACGTCTTCATCAAGGGCAACTCGGCCGACCCCAATGCCGACTTCCTGTTTGCCGGCCAGATGGAAGTGCTGAAGGCCGCCATCGATTCCGGCGCCATCAAGAATGTTGGCGAAGCCTATACCGACAACTGGAACCCGGAAGTCGCCCAGGCGAACATGGAACAGTTCCTGACGGCGAATAACAACGAAGTCGACGCTGTCGTCGCTTCCAACGACGGTACTGCAGGCGGCGCCATTGCGGCACTGGCTGCCCAGGGTCTCGCTGGTTCCGTACCGGTCTCCGGCCAGGATGGTGACCACGCCGCCCTCAACCGCATTGCCCTTGGCACGCAGACCGTTTCAGTCTGGAAGGACGCGCGCGAACTCGGCAAAAAGGCAGCGGAGATCGCAGTTGAACTGGGCGGCGGTACGGCTCTCGATGCTGTCACCGGCGCAACTAAGTTCTCGGATGGCCCGAAGGGCGTCGAAATGAACGCTGTGCTACTCCCGCCGATCCCGATTACCCAGGAAAACCTCAACGTCGTGATCGACGCTGGTTGGGTATCCAAGGACGTTGTGTGCCAGGGCGTCGCAGCAGGTACTGTTGCCGCCTGTAACTGAGCCCATAAAAGGCTAAACTGGTTGCCTGATAGCAACCGGACTGCGCCCCGGCTTCGTGCCGGGGCGCCGTTTCCACGGGAGACCTGAATGGCTGACCAACACGCCATTTCCACGCCAGCCCATCCGAGCACATTCACGCAGAATCCCATTCAGCGCTTCCTCATCGCGACTGAGGTGGATACGCGCCTCCTGGGCATGATTGGCGCTTTGGCGATCATCTGGATCGGCTTCAATATCTTTTCCGGCGGCCTGTTCCTGACCCCGCGCAACCTCTGGAACCTGTCTGTGCAGACGGCTTCAGTGGCCGTGATGGTCACCGGCATGGTGCTGGTTATCGTCACCCGCAATATCGACCTTTCCGTGGGCTCGATCCTTGGCGTGGTCGGCATGGTCATGGGCGTCATGCAGACGCAGATTCTGCCGGTGCAGCTGGGCCTCGGGCTCGGTCACCCGCTCATCTGGAGCTTGTCGCTTTTGGCGGGGCTCGTCGTCGGCGTCGGTATCGGTGCCTTGCAGGGCACGATCATCGCTTATCTGCGCGTTCCGGCTTTCATCGTTACGCTCGGCGGTTACCTCGTCTGGCGCGGTGCCGCCTGGTGGGTCACCATGGGCCGCACCGTTGCCCCCATGGATCAGACTTTCCAACTGATCGGCGGCGGCCCGGCGGGCTCGATTGGTTTCACCTGGAGCTGGATCGTTGGAGCCGTCGCCTGCGCGGCCATCGTCGCGGGGCTTTATTTCGGCCGACGGCAACGTCGTCGCTTCAATTTTCCGCAGCGTCCGCTTTGGGCGGAGGCCTCGCTGGCTGTTCTTGGCTGTGGCGCAACCATCGGGGCGATCTGGGTGGCGAATGCCTATCCCTGGCCCGTGCGCATTGCTGAAAACTACGCCAAAGCCAACAGCATCGCCGTGCCGGAAAGCGGTCTCTTCATCTCCCATGGCATCGCCGTGCCCGTTCTGATCGCCGTGGGGGTAGGGGTGTTCATGACCTTCCTCACCATGCGGACCCGCTTTGGCCGCTATGTCTATGCTATGGGCGGCAATCCGGAAGCGGCGGAACTGGCCGGTATCAATACGCGCTGGGTCACCGTCAAGATATTTATGCTCATGGGCGGCCTCTGCGCCATCGCGGCGGCCATTTCGAGCGCGCGCCTCAATGCGGCGACCAATGCCCTTGGCACGCTCGACGAACTCTACGTGATCGCGGCAGCCGTCATCGGCGGCACGTCTCTGGCCGGTGGCGTTGGCACCATTGCCGGCGCATTGCTCGGCGCCGTGGTCATGCAATCGCTGCAATCCGGCATGGTGCTGATGGGGCTCGATAGTCCGCTTCAGTCCATCGTTGTCGGCATTGTTCTGGTTTTCGCGGTGTGGCTCGACACGCTCTACCGCCGGAATAAGCACTAGGAGTGCCCGCCATGCTGGATGCCAGCACACCCCTGGTCGAAATGACCGATATCTCCATCGCCTTCGGTGGTATCAAGGCTGTCGATCACGCCTCGATCAACCTTCACCGCGGCGAGGTTGTTGGCCTCCTGGGCCACAATGGTGCGGGAAAATCGACGCTGATCAAGATCCTCTCGGGCGCCTACAAGCGCGATGCCGGCGATATCAAGATCAATGGCGAACCTGCCTCGATCAGCAATCCGCGCGATGCCAAGGCCTATGGTATCGAAACGATCTACCAGCAGCTTGCCGTTGCCGACAATGTCGACGCTGCGGCCAACCTCTTCCTTGGCCGCGAACTGGTAACCCCGATCGGTACCCTCGACGATGCCGCCATGGAATCGCGAGCCCGGGAAGTAATGGGGCGCCTCAACCCCAATTTCCGCCGCTTCAAGGAGCCGGTGAAAGCCCTTTCCGGCGGGCAGCGCCAATCGGTGGCCATTGCCCGGGCCATTCTCTTCAATGCCCGCATCCTCGTGATGGACGAGCCGACTGCCGCTCTTGGACCGCAGGAAACAGCGCAAGTCGGGGAACTGATCAAGCAGCTCAAGTCCGAAGGCATCGGCATCTTCCTCATCAGCCATGATATCCACGACGTCTTCGACCTCGCAGACAGGCTGGTGGTGATGAAGAATGGCCAGGTCGTGGGCGAGGCGCGCACCAGCGATGTCACCAAGGACGAAGTTCTGGGCATGATCATCATGGGCAAGGTACCGTCGGGCGCGAAGCCGGGACCGGGAGCCATTAGCGGTTAACGGCGTTTCCTCCGCGATGAATTTGCGGAGGAGCCCTCGAATGCCGGAACAGACGAAGCGCAACCTGCGTATGGTTGCCGTGGGGCATGTCATGCCGCGACATGCCCCGTTCTATTTCGGTCTGCTGTTGGGTCTGGTCGGGCTGGCCGTATCATTTCTGCTGGTGCCGAAGTATGCCGTGAGCCTGGGCGCCAACTGCCTCTTCGCCGGCTACCTGATCCTGGCCTTTCTCAAGCTGCCGCATCTGACGGCCGACTATCTGCATGAGCACGCCCGCGAGGAGGACACGCCGGGCACAGGCATCCTGCTGATTGTCCTCATCGTCATTGTGGCTTCAGTGGTCTCGCTGTTCCTCGCGCTCGACCAGGACGGCGGCACGGAGCCCGGCGAGATCATCGCCAGCATCGCATCGGTCATTCTGGGATGGTTCACGGTGCAGGTCATGGGTGCGCTGCACTATGCCTATGAATATTATCAGGTGCCTGATCGGCCGCGGAGCAAGAAGGTCGAGGGAGGGCTCGATTTTCCGGGCGACGAAGATCCCGACGGCGTGGCCTTTCTCTACTTCTCATTCACGGTCGGCACGTCAGTTGCCACCTCGGACACCAAGGTTTCGAGCAATGCCATGCGCCGCAGGGTGATGGTTCACCTGATCTTTTCGCACTTTTACAACACGATCCTCCTCGCCGCCGCGGTCAATGTGCTGATTGGCGCCGGGCAGGGGTGACAAGCCTTCGGCGAGAACTGAACGAAGCGTTTTCCAAAGCTTTGGGAAATTCGTTCCACGTCGACAATCCTGTTGCATCGCCCCGAGAGGTCAAATAGGTACAGACGCAGAGGCCGCGTGGCGGAGTGGTTACGCAGCGGATTGCAAATCCGTGCACTCCGGTTCGATTCCGGACGCGGCCTCCAGTTCCCCAAAATTTTTGTCAGCCCTCGCGCCCAATTTTCTGGGCGTGTTTCGCAATCGCTTTGCGGCATGGCTTGCCAGTTGATCGGCTCGTCTATATTCACGTCCAGCATATGAATGGGCGTCGGAACGCTGGCTGATGGATGAATATCGAAGCGCAAGAATGGCTATGATCGATAGCCAGTTGCGCACCAGCGGCGTCACGGAGCGTCGGCTGCTTGCCGCCATTGCAGAAGTGCCGCGCGAAATTTTCGTCGCCGACGGGCGCAAGCCGGTTGCGTATGTGGATGACCTGCAACCGCTGGCCTCCGGGCAACGCTTCATTCTTTCCCCTGCACATTTTGGGCGTATCGCGCAGCTTGCGGAGATCGCGGACAATAGCCGCGTTCTCGATGTCGGGGCCGCGAGCGGCTATTCCACTGCGGTACTGGCAGGTGTCGCAGCGCAGGTTGTCGGTGTCGAATTCGACGCCGACCTTGCCTCTCGCGCCAACACGCATCTAGCTCAGCTTGGAATCGAAAACGCCCGGGTGATTGCCGGCAGCATAGAAGCGGTCGGCGAAGAGTCTTTTGACGCCATCGTGGTCGAAGGTGCGGTGGACGCTGAACCCGATGATCTCATTGGGCTGCTGGCTCGGGGCGGACGGTTGGTTGTGCCGATTCTGCAACGGGGCATCGCGGTCATCCATGTTTTCCAGCGACACAACGATAGCGTAATGTTCACGTCAGAGTTCGATGCAACCATGCCGCGCTTGTGGAGCTGGGCGCAAAAGGACGAATTCGTTTTCTAGCGGTCGATTTGTTGCCAAACGGCCACGGGTTGAAACGAAGCGTACGTTAAATTTTGATAGGCATGGGTATGGTTGGTTGTAGACCCCATATGCCGGGCGTATTGGTAATAGGGTCGGAATGCGGGGTACCTATGGTAAATAAGTTCGTGACGGCGAGCGCGGTCGCCATTCTCTTGGCGCTGGGGGCGGCCGGCGGGGCACAGGCCCAGTCGATCACCCAGGCGTTGACCGCTGCCTATGATCACGCGCCGGACCTGCAGGCGGCTTTGCTTGAAGCAAAGGCCTCGGCCGAGAATATTGCGCTGGCCAAGTCGGCGATGCTTCCAACGATCGGTGCAGAGGTGGGGGGCAACCAGAGCTGGAGCTTGGTTGGCGGACAATTCAGCGGTAATCCCACAATCACGACCGGCATTGGTTATAACCAGACCATCTTCGATAATTTCAAGACCGAAGCGCAGATCGAGTCGGCTCGTGCTGCCGCTGAACTCGCCGAATATCAGATCCGCAATTCGGAACAGAATGTCCTGCTTTCGGTCGTGCAGGCCTATATGAACGTGCTGAGCGGCCGGCAACTCGTTGCCCTGCGCGAAGAAAATACCCGGTTTTTCCAGGCTCAGCTGCAGTCAGCTCAGGATCGGCTGGATGTGGGTGAGGGCACACGCATAGACGTTGCCCAGGCCCAGGCGCGTCTTGCTCAGGGTGAGGCTTCCTATCGTGCTGCGCTCAGCACGCTGGAAACCAGTCAGGCGACTTTTCAGCGCCTCGTGGGTGTGCGACCGCAGCAACTCAATTCTTCGCACAACTATGCGCGATTGATCCCGAGTTCCCTTGACGCGGCTCTGGCAGAAGCCGAGGTTGGCCATCCCGCCATCATGATGTCCAAGGCTGCGATCCGGGCCGCGCAGGCCGGGACGGATGCAGCCGAGGCCGCGTTTGGGCCGACTGCCTCGATTTCTGGCCAAGTTGGCAGCAGTTGGACCAATGGCGTCAGGCCTGATGGACTCAGTGGTTCGTTCGGCTTCAAGGTCTCTGTGCCAATCTATGCCGGTGGTGCAATCGGCGCTGGCGTGCGCAAGGCAAATCTCGGGCAGATCAAGTCCGAGGTGGAAGCCATGTCCACCTACGACCAGGTCCGCGAGGCCGTCATTTCCGCCTGGGCAGGTATCCAGAGTGCCGATGCACAGATTCAGGCTGCGCAGGCCGCCGTGCAGGCCGGCACGACAGTGCTTGATGGCACGATCCAGGAGCGCGACCTGGGCACCAGCACCACGCTCGACGTGCTGAATTCGCAGGCAGAACTGACCAGCGCCAAGGAAGGCCTGATCAATGCCCAGACCTCTAAAGTGGTCGCGACCTTCTCGCTGCTCTCGGCTATGGGGCGCCTGACGGCGTCCAATCTCGGCCTGCCTGTTACCGTCAAGTCTGCGGTCAACTACACGCAGGCCGTCGAGGACGTCTGGCAGGAATTGCGCACCGTCGCCGAGTAATTTTTACAGCAAATCCAAATCTTGTGGCCGGGCCTGTCCCGGCCACAAGTTTTTGTGGAAGTTGTCGGACGTGGCGTCCTGTGGATTCCTAAGCCCAGCAGAACCGGTTAAGGTGTAGGTAACGAATCGGGTTGGGTGGCATGCGGATGCCCTCTCGAGCGTCGCGCATGAGTTGAAGAGGCACTTATGAACAAGCCGGCCGCCAAAGAACCCTCCATGGACGAGATTCTGTCTTCCATCCGGCAGATCATTGCCGATGACGACGAGAGTGCCGCGCCGCGCCGTCCTTCGCTGCAGGTTGCGCCCGATCCGATGGAAGCGGTGAGCTTTGGCGCAGACCAGGACAATGAGCCGCTGGAACTTTCCTCGGCGCAGATCGTGCCGGAAAGCGAAGCTGCCGCCGACATGGGCTTTGATGCCCTGCTGGCCGATGCTCAGGCCGAAACTGCCGAGCCGAAAGAGGCTCCGGCCCTGGTCGTGCCCGACGATATCAGCTTCACCCCGGCCGAGCCCGAAGCCGGCATTGCCGAATTTCCGAGCTTCAATCCCGCTCCGAGCCTTGCCGAAGACGTCGAGGCAGAAGCCGAACCCGAATTTTCGCCCGAACCAGAAGTTGAGGCCGCTCCCGTGCTTTCTGCCGTCAGTATCGATGAAGACCGCTCCGTGGCCGAGATTGCGCCCGAACCGATCGCTTTCGCTCGCCCGTCCGTCGCAGCCGCCTCGCCGATGCCCGACGCGACCTTGAGCGCCGATATCGCCGATGGTCTGCTCGAGACGACCACCAAGGCCGCTATCCGCAGCTCGATCGACAAGTTGGGCGCTGCCGGCATCGGTATTGTGCCGTCGCCGGCTCTCGGCAATGCCAATCTGACCATCGAGACCATGGTCCGCGAAATGCTCCGCCCGATCCTCAAGGAATGGCTGGACGAAAACCTGCCTTCCGTCGTCGAGCGCATGGTCGAGAAGGAAATCGCCCGCGTTGCACGCGGCGATTGATTTCCCATATCAGGGGCAGGGTGCTTTTCCTGCCCCGTCGCAGTTGACCCTGCGGCGCGCTTTTGCTTGAAGTTGCCAACCCTGATTGGGCCCGCCATGTTCTCCGTGGCGGGTCAATGTTGTTGCGAGTGACCTATGCTTGAAAAGAACTACGAACCCGCTGCCGTGGAAAGCCGCATCTACGATGCCTGGCTGGACGCGAAGGCCTTCGCCGCAGGTGCGGGCGCAAAGCCGGGTGCGGAGACTTTCACCATTGTCATTCCGCCGCCGAACGTAACGGGCTCGCTCCATATCGGGCACGCGCTCAACAATACGATCCAGGACATTCTCATCCGCTTCAACCGCATGTTGAAGAGGGACGTGCTCTGGCAGCCCGGCACCGACCATGCCGGCATCGCCACCCAGATGATCGTCGAACGCCAGCTTGCCGAAAAGCAGATGGACCGCCGGTCTATGGGCCGCGAGGCCTTTATCGACCGCGTCTGGGAATGGAAGTCCGAAAGCGGCGGCACCATCATGAACCAGCTCAAGCGCCTCGGCGCTTCGGCTGATTTCTCGCGCGAGCGCTTCACCATGGGCGAACGCGGCCAGGCCGACGATCAGATGGTGCGCGCCGTCACCAAGGTGTTCGTGGAGCTGCACAAGCGCGACCTCATCTATCGCGCCAAGCGCCTGGTGAACTGGCACCCGGGCCTCGAAACCGCCATTTCGGACCTCGAAGTCGAGAACATCGAGATCAAGGGCCACATGTGGCACCTGCGCTATCCGCTGGCGGATGGCGTAACCTATCAGTTCCCGATCAAGGACGAAGAAGGCAACGTCACCGGCCACGAGACGCGCGACTACATCATCGTCGCGACGACCCGTCCCGAGACCATGCTGGGCGACGTCGCCGTTGCTGTGCACCCGGAAGACGAGCGCTATCAATCCCTCGTCGGCAAGTTCATCGAACTGCCGCTCGTCGGCCGCCGAATTCCGGTCGTTGCCGACGAATACGCGGACCCGACGCTGGGTACCGGCGCCGTGAAGATCACGCCTGCTCACGATTTCAACGACTTTGAAGTTGGCGCGCGCGCTGGGGTCGAGCCGATCAACGTGTTCACGACCCGTGGCGCCATCATCGATGCCGATTTCATCCCCGCGAAGTACCGTGGTCTGGATCGCTTCGAAGCGCGCAAGGCGATTGTCTCCGACCTGACAGCCCTTGCCGAAGAGAACGCCACGCGTGGCCTCGACCATATCGAAGACAAGAAGATCATGGTGCCCCATGACGAGAAGTCCAAACTCGTCGTCATCGAGCCCTTCCTGACCGACCAGTGGTGGGTCAAGGCCGACGTGCTGGCCCAGCCGGCGCTGGCCTCGGTGCGCGAAGGCCGCACCAAGTTCGTGCCGCAGCAGTACGAAAACACCTATTTCGCCTGGCTCGAAAACATCAAGCCGTGGTGCATTTCGCGCCAGCTTTGGTGGGGACATCAGATTCCGGCCTGGTATGGCCCGGACAATGAGGCCTTCGTCGCTTACAACGAAGCCGAAGCGCAGGAGGCCGCGACCAAACACTATGGCAAGGCCGTAGAACTGACGCGCGACCCGGACGTGCTCGACACCTGGTTCTCGTCGGCGCTGTGGCCCTTCTCGACGCTCGGCTGGCCGGATGAAACGTCTGAGCTCAAGCGCTACTACCCGACCGACGTGCTGGTCACCGGCTTTGACATCATCTTCTTCTGGGTTGCCCGCATGATGATGATGGGTCTGGAATTCCTCGATGAGGAGCCGTTCCACACCGTCTACATGCATGCCCTGGTCCGCGACGAAAAGGGCCAGAAGATGAGCAAGACCAAGGGGAACGTTATCGATCCCCTCAAGCTTGTCGATGAATATGGTGCCGACGCTACCCGCTTCACGCTGGCGGCGATGGCGGCGCAGGGGCGTGACCTGAAACTCGCGATTTCGCGCGTCGAAGGCTATCGCAACTTCGTCACCAAGCTCTGGAACGCCGCGCGCTTCCTGGAGATGAACGAATGCCGCCGTGTGGAAGGATTTGATCCCAAGGCCAACAAGCTCGCGCTCAATCGCTGGATCGTCGGCTCGACTGTCCGCGCGCTTGCCAGCGTTCGCCAGGGCATCGAAGACTACAAGTTCAACGAATCCGCCAACCATGCCTATGACTTCGTCTGGGGCACGTTCTGCGATTGGTATGTCGAATTCGCCAAGCCGGTATTCAACGGTGAGGACGAGGCCGCCAAGGCCGAAACGCGGGCGACCGCTGCCTGGGCACTCGATCAGATCCTGATCATGCTTCACCCAATGATGCCCTTCGTCACCGAAGAGCTCTGGGCGGAAACTGGCAAGGCCGGCCCGAAGCGTGACAACCTTCTCATTCTCACCGAATGGCCCACCTATCAGGGTCTTGAGGATGCGGAGGCCGACGCAGAACTGGCATGGCTGGTCGATGTCATCTCCAACGTTCGCTCGGTGCGCGCCGAAATGAACGTGCCGGCCAGTGCCAAACTGCAACTGGTCGTGACCGGTGCAGGCGAGCAGACGCTGGCTCGTCTTGTCGCGGGTACGTCGCTCATCAGCCGCCTTGCGCGGCTTGAGGAAATCTCGCCGCAGAACCAGGTGCCGGGTGAATCGGCGCAGTTCGTGGTTGGCGATGCCACCTACGCCCTGCCGCTGGCAGGCGTGATCGATATCGCCGCCGAAAAATCCCGCCTCGAAAAGGAAGTGGGCAAGCTCGACGGCGAAATCACGGGTATCGACAAGAAGCTCGGCAACGAGCAGTTCGTCTCGAAGGCACCGGAAGAAGTGATCGAAGAGCAGAAGGCTCGTCGTGAAGCTGCAATCGATCGGCGTCAGAAGATACTCGAAGCCCTGAAGCGTTTGAGCTGACAGCATGGACGGTACGCCGAAGCAGCCCAGCGACCGCGCCCTGCGGAACGGTCTCGTAGGCGTCGGCGCCGTCCTGGTCTTTGACGGCGACGGCGGCATGAAACGGTTTGAACCGAGCGACGAGCCGCCGTCCGTGCCGCCGCGCGGCTTCAAGCTGATCGTGGGCAATTCCAAGGCCCCCGAGTTCAAGCTTTGGCTGCGCGGTGAACTGGGTGAGTTCAATTCGGGGCTGCTGACCACTCCGACGTCGCGCGCGCGTTGCACGGTTATGGACGACCGGGCCTTGGTCATGTTGCGCGTCGTGCGCCCGGGCGCCGCTCCCCACGATGTAGGTCGGCAATTCCTGACAGTCTGGATCGAACAAGGCCGCGTCATCATCGCGTCCGAACTCAATATTCTCGACTTTCTGGGCCTCACCAAATGGGAGCAAGGGGCGCATGCGCCGATTTCCCCGGCGGACCTGATCGCGCGCCTGGCCCTGCGTGCCACCGATCGTCTCGAACCCTTGATCGAAATGCTCGGCGACCGGCTTGATGAAGTCGAAGAGACGCTTATTACCCATCGCACCGAAAGGGCGCAGGACAATCTTGAGCACCTGCGCCGCACCCTCATCAATTTCCGCCGCCTCGTGTGGCCGCAACGCGACGCGTTGACGACGCTGGAAATCGAGGACCTGTCTTTCTTCTCGGACCGGGATCGGTTGCGGCTGCGCGACGCGGCCATGCGCACCGCCCGTATCGGTGATGAATTGCAGGCCCTCTCTGAACGTGCGGTGCTCGTTCATGAAGAGATCATCGACGATCGCGCCGAGCAGATGAACCGGACCATGCTGCTGCTCGCGGCAGTGACGGTGGTGTTTTCGCCGCTGACCCTGATCAGCGGCATGCTCGGGATGAATGTCTCGGGCATTCCTCTGGCCGACTATGGCGGAGCATTCTGGGTCGTTTGCGGCGCCCTGATCGCGCTGGCCGTCGGGCTTGTCTGGTGGATGCGCAAAAGCCGTCTCTTTTAGCTGTTCGTCCCTCCCCACCTGGAGAGGGACGAAGCTAAGACGCCTAGATGCTGGCCTGAACTGCCTGAAGGCGGGCGTAGTAGCCATCCGCCGCCATCAGATCGTCATGCCGGCCTTCTTCCACGATCCCGTCTTCCGTGAGCACGAGAATGCGGTCGGCATTGCGCACGGTCGTCAGCCGATGCGCGATCACCAGGGTGGTACGACCCTTGGCGAGCGATTGCAGCGCCATTTGCACAGCGCGTTCGCTTTCATTGTCGAGCGCGCTGGTCGCCTCGTCGAAGATCAGGATTGCCGGGTCCTTGAGGAAGGCACGTGCGATGGTCAGACGCTGCTTTTGTCCGCCTGACAGTTTTACGCCGCGCTGTCCCACATCGGTGTCATAGCCGTGTGGAAGGGCCATGATGAAGTCGTGGGCATTGGCCGCCTGAGCGGCCGCCACAACTTCGTCGTCACTGGCATTCGGACGGCCATAGCGCAGGTTCTCGGCCACCGTGCCGGAGAACAGGTAAGTATCCTGCTGCACAACCCCGATCTGGCGCCGGAGCGAGGCCAGTTCGAACTCGCGGACATCCTGCCCGTCGATGGCGATCCCGCCGCTTTCGACCTCGTAAAAGCGTGGGATAAGGGCACAGAGTGTGCTTTTCCCAACACCCGAAGGCCCGACCAGGGCCACGAACTCGCCTGGCGCGATATCGAGCGACAGGTTCGAGAAGACGGTTCGGCCATCGCCATAGCCAAAGCTGACCTGATCAAAGGTGATCTTGCCCCGGAAATGCGGGGCAGGGTGGGCACGCGGCGCATCCACGATATCCGGAGTCTGCTCGAGGATTTCCATCACGCGGGTGAAGCCGGTCGACCCCTCCTGCCAGAGACGAACGATATTGGCGAGGCGGTTGACCGGATCGACCAGAACGCCGACGCAGAGCAGGAAGGTCAGCAGATCGGGCACCGACATGTCTGCCGCAAGAATGCGCATGGCGCCGGCAATGATCACGATAATCGTGACGAGATGGACGAACACCTCCATCCCTACGAAGAACCAGGTCTCGCTGCGGTAGCCATCCTTGCGGCTTTCGACGAATGTCCGGTTTTCCGCTTCAAACCGGGCCAGTTCAAACCTCTCGTTGGCAAAGGACTGCACCACGCGAATGCCGCCCAGCGCATCCTCAACCCGCTCGTTGACTGAGGCGATTTTCTCCCGGCTGAGGGCGAGGGCCTTATTCATGCGCCGGTTGAAATAGAGCGCGTAAACGATTGCAATAGGGAGGAGAATGGCGATGTAACCCGTCAGGGTTGCATCGATGAAGAACAGCACGGTGAGGGCACCAGTGAACTTCAGGAGGCCAATTGCAATGTCCTCGGGCCCATGGTGGAACATTTCCCCCAGAGCGAAGGTGTCATTGGTGATCCGGCTCATCAATTGCCCAACACGGCTGCGATCATAAAAGCCGAAGGAGAGTTTTTGGCAGTGCTCAAAAAGCTCTCGCCGCACATCGGCTTCGATGCGCGCACCCATGGCGTGGCCCTGATAGTCGACAAAGAAAGTTGCGCCGGCCTGGGCAATGAGCACCAGGACCATAACGCCACCCATGGCGAATATCTGCGAAAGGGCCTCGGCGCTGTCGTCGAGGATGAGCAGGCGCGTGGTCACGTAATTGGCGCAGAGCGGCAGGGCAATGGCCGTTGCCGCGATCAGCGCTGCGCAAACAAGGTCCATGACCAGCAGGTGCCGGTATGGGCGATAATAGGAAACGAACTTGCGGGCGCGCTGAAAGCCTGGGCGCGCGAAGAAGACAGAAAGGCTGGCGTGAAGAGTGCGGCTAGTGCTGTCGCGGCGCGCCTCTTCCGAGGAGTTTTTCGAATGCATGAACGATCATGTCCTGATGGATTTCCGTGTGGTTGATCGGGAACAGGATCGCTTTCATTTCGAACTCCTATATGCGGCGCAAAAGCCGACGAAGTATGGGTGCTTCGCGCCGCTTTCACAACGCCGTGTTCACCCAGGCCGGTAGGGCTCTCGACCTCTGTGACGAATTGGCAACAGCACCCGGGATTCACTGCGGTGTCACTCGGCATAAAGAATTTGGCGATGTTTCCCGCCACAATCTCATCTTAAACGAGATGGCTAGGCATTCGGGGGCGGGTGTCGGCAGTCCAGGGGTGAAACCGCGAGGTTTCGTCTTCGGCCTGTCTGTGGCGCGCCAGACTGCTTGAAAAGGGCGGGAATCCGCCGGTTCTTGGTGAGCACGTGCGCAAACAGGATACGATAAGTTCCAGGTATTTGAGTGGCCATATGGCCGCCGGCATTGTCCTCGGGGATGTGATCTCCTCGGCTCAAATCCTGCCGCAATGCGAGTTTACCAAAAGTTCACACTTCGCTTTCCCTCGAGCGGCATCGGGATCAAATTGCCCGCCTGTATCGACCGGACAGCATATATTTGTAGCACCCGCCCAGGCCGTTATGGGCAAAAGGAGTAAGATGCGGAAATCGCCGGCTTTTTATCTGGCATCCGCGGTAACCGGACTTGCGCTGTCGGTCCTGACAGCAGCGATCCCCGCACAGGCACAGACAGCAGCCGAGGCTGCGCTCGATCTAGCCAATATGCTGGATGGCGCTGGCGGCGGCGTGTCGGGCGATGCCTATCTTTCCGCGCTTGAAAATGCCGCTGCCGCCGGCCAGCCCATGGCCATGTGGCAGCTCGGCACCATGTACGAAAATGGCGAAGGCGTTGCCAAGGATCCTGCCAAGGCCTTTGGCTACTTTGCCCAGATCGCCAATCAGCATGCCGATGCCGCGCCGCGCGGCGTCGAATCCGATATCGTTGCGCAGTCCTTCGTGAAGATGGGCGACTATTATCGCCTGGGCGTGCCCGATGCCGGTATTCCCGCCGATATCGAGCGCTCGCATGCCTTGCTGCTCCACGCCGCTACCTATTTTGGCGATGCCGATGCCCAGTACCGCGTCGGCTTGCTGTATCTGCAGGATGAAGGCCTGGGCGTAAATCCATTGCAGAGCGCGCGCTGGTTCTCGCTTGCTGCTCGCAAGGGCCACTGCCTGGCCCAGGCACGCCTCGGCGATCTCCTCTTCAACGGCATGGACGGCATCGAGGCCCAGCCGATCGAAGGGCTGATGTGGCTGAACCTGTCACATCAGCGTTGCCTCGGCACGGCCGATCAGGCGCAGGTCGACGAATTGCTCACCCGCGCCTCGTCCATGGCTCGTCCGGAAGATCGCGCCAATGCAGCAGCGCTGGCAGAATCCATCGCGCCGCAGTTCGCCGATTTCTGAAGAAATATCGCCGCAGCGCCTTGCCGCTGCGGCATGCCCCGCTAGAGAGTAAAGCAGTCGCCGCCCGCAGCCTTGACGTTCGAACAGATGGTATTGGCATCTTGTAGCGAATTGGCCGGGACGCGAACGCGATAGAAAATCCCACGATCACCGAGATCAACGCGCTGCACTTCGAGGCTGGCGCCACCGAAGAGCGGGCCAAACCGGCCGGCGATCTGCTGGGCTGTCTGGCGTGCGGCTTCCTCTGTCCGCTGCGACGACAACTGCACATAGGCAGGAGCCGTGCTAGCGCTTGAAGGCGCAGCAACCGGCTCGGGCTGTGCGGCAGCCGGGGTAGTCACAGGCAAGGTGGTTGCGGGGGCCGTAGCCACAGCAGGTGCCGGCGTTGCCGTCACCGGTGTGGCAACGGCCGCCTGCGGCGCGAAATTCGTCGGACGAACGAGCGGAACAGGCGCCGATTTGCCAGCGACCGGCGCGCCAGTCAGGTCGACAACCGGAACGGTCGAACCAGGCTGAACGGGGACGACCGCAGGCCCTGCTGCAGGAGCAGGAGTTGGCTCCGGCGTCGTCGCCGGTGCATTGGCAATGGCGTTGGCGATCAGATCGGGTGTCGAGAAGTCGGCGCCGGGAACGTCCGGCACGGATGGGCGATCGACAGGCAGCATTGCCGAACCAGCGAGATTGTCGCTGCCGCTCACAATGGTGCCGTCCGGCCGCACAGTAACAGTGCGAACCTTGCGATTGACGAGGCCCTCTTCGCTCAGGTCCGTGGAGGCGACCTGCGTAACCGCCTCAACGTCGGATTGATCGCGCGAGACGATCTGCTCTTCAGCGCCGGTATCGACCCCGGAAATCTCGTTGAAGACCACCGATTGGCTGGCCGCGTCTGCCGAAGGAGTGGGTTCGGGAACTTCCTTGGTTGGCGTCGTGTCGGCGGCAACCAGCGGGGCAGGGCCCTCCGGTGTGCCACTGCCAAGACCGAGGACCGTGTAAAGGCCAACTGCGGCAACAGCGAGTAGCAAAGTGGCGACGACGGGGCCGGCAAGCGAACGCGTCAGGCCAAGCACTCGGCCGCGTGGCGCCCTCGCAGGCTTTACGGGCTCTTCGGGCGGCAGGCTGGCCTCGATGGCAGGCTCCACCCATTCCAAGCGGGCCCCGCTGGTTTCAGCGGCAGCCAGAATAGCCTCTTCCACCGATGAGACCCGGGTATTGTCCCGCGCGGGCGTGACCACAGCGGCCGGCTGAGGCTCGCGCGTCGGCAGGGTTGGTGTCGCGAGGCTGCGCAAGGCCGGGCTGGGAGCAGTCGGGGCCTGCTGAACGCGGGCCGCCGGACCAATCAGACGCTCGATCTCCTCGAGCGGATCGGGCAATGCCTGCGGCTTTGGCGGCACGGCCGGGCTGTGAGCGACAACGGTCTCCGCCGGCTCGATCTTGGGCGCGACAACCTCGGCGGGCACCGGGCGGGCTTCCGGCTTGTTCACGGCGCTCGAAGCCAGGCCGAAAACCGGAGGGATGCCGAAAGCATCGGCCTCGCGCGGGAAGGTCTGGCCAAGTACCGCGTCGGTGACATCCAGCTCGTCGACCGGATCGTCCTGCCTCTGTGCATGGGGTTCGGGTTCTTCTCCGACGGCCAGCTCGGCGGCGATCAGGTCCGCAAGGCTATCCTGATCCAGCTCGGGCATTTCTTCGGCCGGTGGCACGACCGGTTCGGTGCGCACAAATACCGGGGCCGGAGGAGCGACCTCCTGCGGCGCGATCGCAACAGGCTCTGCCGGCACAGAGGGCGCCGGCTGGGGCCGCGCCACTACCGGCGCTTCGTTGACGATTGGCTTGGGCGCGGGGAAAGCAGGCGCAAACGCTGCGGGTTCGACGCGCTGCGGCGCTTCCGTCTTGGGCTGGCCAGCCTGCGGCTTGCGGTCGAAATCGAAGACAAAAGGCTCAGGCGCTGGCGCATTGTCGCCCGGAATACGCACGGGGCGGCTCGGTGCTTCGGCTACTTTCGGGGGCACTGAAGCTGCTGGACTATCGCCACCCGGTATCCGGACCGTCACGGCCGGCTCACTCTTGGGCTTATCGCCCTGAGCGTCTTCGGCCATCAGTCTGGCGAGTTCTGCGATCAGGTCGTCCGCGCTATCGGTCTGTCCTGCCATATGTTTCGGTTTCGCTGTCGTCATCGGCCAGCGCCCCTAGATTGCTGCAAGCGCTCCCTTAGGGAGTTTGCCGCGAGTTTTCACACTAATGCGCCCGAATTATGAAAGCTCTTCGGGAGCCGAAACACCCAGAATTCCAAGGCCATTGCGGATTACCTGACGTACGGCATCCACAAGTGCGAGTCGCGCCAAAGTGAGCTTTGGATCGGCAGCGTTAACAAATCGTAACGAGTGATCATCGTTGCCCTTGGCCCAGAAGCCGTGGAAAGCCGCGGCGAGGTCGTGGACATAGAATGCAATACGATGCGGCTCGTGCGCAACTGCGGCGGCCGACACCGTCCGCGGCCAGGCGGCGAGGAGGCGGATCAGCTCGAGATCTGCAGCCGAGGTCAGCAATTCGACTTCAGCATTCGCGAGCGCAGGGGCGCTGAAATCGAGACCCGGCACTTCGAGCGCAGCTTTGCGGAAGACGGAGTAAGCGCGAGCGTATGCGTACTGAACGTAGAATACAGGGTTGTCGCGGGTCTGCTCTTTGACGACGGCGAAGTCGAAGTCCATCGAGGCGTCGTTGCGACGGAAGAGCAGCATGAAGCGCGTGGCATCGGCGCCGACTTCCTCGACGACGTCGGAGAGGAGGACGAGGTCGCCGGAACGCTTCGACATCTTGAACGGCTCGCCGTTCTTGAGCAGCCGCACGAGCTGGCAGATGCGCACGTCGATGTCGGCTTCGCCCTGCGACACTGCCTTCACAGCTGCCGAAAGGCGCTTCACATAGCCCGAGTGATCGGCGCCGAGCACATTGACCATGTGCTTGAAGCCACGAAGATATTTGTTGCGGTGATAGGCGATGTCGGCGGCAAAGTAGGTGTAGCTGCCGTCTGACTTGACCAGCGCACGGTCGGTGTCGTCGCCAAAGTCCTTGGCGCGGAACAGGGTCTGTTCGCGCTCTTCCCAATCCTCAGGTGTCTTGCCCTTCGGCGCTTCCAGGACACCCTGATAGACCAGACCTTCTTCACGCAGCCAATCGAGCGTCGTCTGGATATCGCCGCCCTGGCCGTGCAGGGTGCGTTCGGAGAAGAAGACGTCGTGATGGATATTGAGCTGGGCCAAGTCGGCCTTGATCAGTTCCATCATCTCGGCAAGAGCAGCCTCGCGAGCGATGAGAACCGCTTCCTGCTCGGGCTTTTCGAGAAGCGAAGCCCCATATTCGGCGGCAAGCGCCTTGCCGACGGGGATGAGATAGTCGCCGGGATAGAAGCCCGACGGAATCTCTATGGTTTCGCCGAGTGCCTCGCGGTAGCGCAGCAGGGCGGACTGACCGAGGATAATGGTCTGGCCGCCGGTGTCATTGATGTAATATTCGCGCGTCACGTCATAGCCCGAATAGGCCATGAGCGAGGCCAAGGCGTCGCCGAAAACGGCGCCGCGGGTGTGGCCCACGTGCATGGGACCAGTCGGGTTGGCCGAAACATATTCGACATTGACCCGTTCGCCCTTGCCCAGATCGGACTTGCCATAGGCCTCCTTCTGCTCGGCGATCGCCTTCAGCACCTTGTGCAGAATGGGCGTCGCGAGGCGGAAGTTGATGAAGCCGGGACCGGCAACTTCAACCGAGGTCACATCGGAATCGGCCTTGAAGCGCTCGACAAGCGCCGCAGCGACTTCGCGCGGATTCTTGCCCAGCGGCTTGGCCACAACCATGGCGGCATTGGTCGAGAGATCGCCATGGGCGGGGTCTCGCGGGGGTTCCACCACAACGCGCGACAGCAGATCGGCGCCCAGTTCGGGGTGATCGGCAAGCAGAGCCTCGGTAACCCGAGAGGTGAAAAGTGCGAAGATATCCATGACAGACCCGCTGGAAATGCTGTCAGGCGGTTAGCGGAATTCCGGGCGAGCGTCAAACAAGCGCTGATGTTCGTCAAGCGCATAGGGATCGGTCATGCCCGCAATGAAGTCGGCGACGATGCGCGCCCGCGCGTTGTCATCACTTGCCGCACTAGCCGCTTCCCCCCAACGACCGGGCATATCGCCGCCCTCCATATAGGTGGCAAACAGCCGCTCCACGACCGCCTCGCTCTCGCGAACCGGCCGCATGACGGCCTCATCGCGATAGACGCGCTTGTAGAGCACGCCCTTCAAGCCCTTTTCCGCCTCGGCCGTGGGCAGTGAGAAGGAAATCAGGGTTTTGCCGGCCATGCGCACGTCTTCGGCGCTGCTCACGCCGGCTGCTTCGATATTGTCCGCGCTGAAGGCAATGACGTCCTCGATCGCCCGCGTGATCATGCGCCTCTGCACTTCATGCGTCTGGCGCTTGGTGTCCACGTCGGGATAGCGCTCTTCGACTTCGCGGACGATCGGCCCGGCCATTGGCGCGTCCTCGAAATCGACGAGCTGCACCAGACCAGCGCGCAGGGCGTCGTCAATATCATGGGCATTGTAGGCGATGTCGTCGGCAATAGCCGCCACCTGGGCCTCAAGGCTCGCATGGCTCGATAGTCGAAGGTCCGCGACGGCCGGAATGTCAGCGACGCCTGTCGGCAAGCCCTCTTCCTCATACCGACCATATGGCCGGCCATCCGAATGGATCAGCGGGCCATTGTGCTTGAGAATACCTTCCAGCGTCTCCCACGTGAGATTGATGCCGTCGTGTTCGGCATAGCGATTCTCGAGTTGGGTAACAACTCGTAGGGCCTGAACGTTGTGATCGAAGCCGCCGTAGGGCGCCATTGCGCGGTGCAGAGCGCGTTCCCCGGCATGCCCGAATGGCGTGTGGCCGAGATCGTGGCTCAGCGCCACGGCTTCGGCCAGGTCTTCATTGAGCCTCAGCGCCCGAGCGATCGAACGCGCAATCTGGCTGACTTCCAGCGTATGCGTCAGCCGATTGCGGAAATGCCGGCCTTCGTGATGCAGGAAAACCTGCGTTTTGTGCTGCAACCGGCGAAAGGCGGTCGAGTGGATGATGCGGTCGCGATCCCGCTGGAATTCCGAGCGGGTCGGGCTCGGTCCGGTGCCGTAGAGACGCCCGAGGGAATCTTCGGGCTTGCTGGCATAAGGCGCTGTTTCGTTCATCTTCTCGTTCCAGGCCTTTGCAATAGCGCTCGATGCGCCTATCTTAAGGCCAGTGTTATGACATTACGACCGTACGGACACTTCAAATGACCGCTGCCGCCCTCGCCGAAACCCCTGCCGTGACTTTGTCGGATCGCGCTGCCAAGCGCGTGTCTCGCATTCTCTCGAAAGAGCCGACGGGAACCGTGCTGCGCATTTCGGTAGCTGGCGGCGGATGCTCCGGTTTCCAGTACGAATACAATCTCGTACAGGAGACGGCGAACGAGGACGACCTCGTTCTGCAAAAGGGTGATGCCACAGTGCTCATCGATTCGCTGAGCCTCGAATTCATGGGCGGCGCGGAAATCGACTTTACGGACGATCTGATTGGCCAGGCTTTTCAGATCAAGAACCCGAACGCCGTCGCATCCTGCGGCTGCGGCACGAGTTTCGCCGTCTAAATATTCAAGTACATCTCTGGGAGGGGAATATGGGCGCGCGCGTCAACGCGGTCATGGATGAGGCTGTGTCCGGCAACAAGATCGTCGGAGCGGAACTGATCGTCTATCGCCATGGAGAACTGGTCCTGCGGCGCACTGCAGGCCATTTCGACCGCGAGGCCGGCGCACCCATGATGGAAAACGCCATCTATCGCCTCGCCTCCGTCACCAAGCCCATCGTTGCCGCGACGGCGCTGGCGATGATCGACAAGGGTCTGCTCGGCCTCAACGACCTGGTTTCAAAACACCTCGACTATTTTGCGCCCAAGCTCGACGACGGCTCCCCAGCACCGATTACTATCCATCACCTCCTGACGCACACGTCCGGGCTTGCCTACGGCTATGCCGACGAGACGATTTCGACCGGCCTCGGGCCGACCGACAAGGATTTCCGGACCAATTTCTCGAAGGTCGCCGCTGCGCCCTTGCTCTTCGCGCCAGGTGCCGGCTGGACCTATTCGGTCGCCATTGACGTTCTCGGTGCCGTGCTCGCAGCAGTGCAGGGCGGTTCGCTACAGGACGCCGTGCACTCCCACATCACCGGCCCACTTGGCATGGACGAAACCGGCTTCTTCGTCGCCGACGAGGCACGCCTCGCCATCCCCTATGCCGATGGCACACCTGAACCGACCGTGATGACCGACCCGCAATTCGTTGCCGGCGAAGACGGTGGCACGGTCATGTTCTCGCCCTCCCGCATCTTTAGCGACAAAGCCTTCCAGTCCGGTGGGGCCGGCATGGCGGGTACGCCAGAAAATATCGCGAAATTCCTCGAAACCCTGCGCAAGGGCGGCGGCGCCGCGCTGAAGCCCGAGACGGTCGCACTGGGCTTTTCCAACCGCATCGGCGATGTCTTCAGGCAGGATCAGGGCCAGCGCTTCGGCTATTTCGGCGCTGTCATCGACGATCCCGAAGCCGCCGCCTCGCCCTCCGCCAAGGGTACCGTCAATTGGGGTGGGGTTTACGGTCATTCCTGGCTTGTCGATCCCGCCAATGCCATTACGATAGTATCCATGAGCAATACGGCGCTCGAAGGATGTACGGGACGCTATCCCAAGGACCTCATTCGCGCCGTTTACGCCGACCTCAACTAAAGCCGGAGAGAGCCATGGCCTTGCGTATCGCCACCTGGAACATCAACGGCATCAAGGCCCGGCTTGAGCTGCTGGTGCGTTGGCTCGAAGAGGAAAAGCCCGACATCGTCGGCCTCCAGGAAATCAAGACCGTCGACGAAGGCTTTCCGACCGCCGAGATCGAGGCGCTCGGCTACAATGTCGTGACGCACGGCCAAAAGAGCTGGAACGGCGTCGCGCTCCTATCAAAGCTACCGTTCGACGAAGTGCATCGTGGCCTGCCGGGCGATGATGCCGACGAACAGTCCCGCCTGATCGAAGGCGTCTTCTCCGTCGAAGGCGGTGTCATCCGCGTCTGCAATATCTACCTGCCCAACGGCAATCCGGTCGATACGGAGAAGTTTCCGTACAAACTGCGCTGGATGGATCGGCTCAACACCTTTGTCGCCGGGCGCCTGACCATGGAAGAGCCCTTCGTGCTGATGGGCGACTTCAATCTCATTCCCGCACCGATCGATGCGCATGATCCGGATGCCTGGTGGGGCGACGCGCTCTATCGCCCGGAAAGCCTCGAGAAATTCCGCATCTTGCGTAACCTCGGCATGACCGATGCCCTGCGCTCCATCACCGCCGAGCAGACGTTCACGTTCTGGGATTTCCAGGCCGGCGCATGGCGCCGCAATGCCGGGATCCGCATCGACCACCTGATGCTTTCGCCGCAGGCGGCCGACCGGCTGGATGATGTCACCGTGCACAAGGACGTGCGTGGATGGGACAAGCCCAGCGACCACGTTCCGGTGGAAGGCGTGTTCAGCTTCTAGCCCAACTGCTTGGCTCGCTTGACGCTGCGGCTTTGCGCCGCCAAGGATGCGGCATGACCTGTGCTCCGCGGATTGCCTTATGACCGGATCGCTGACCGAATGGCTCGACGCAGAAGCGCCGCCAGCGGACGAGGTCCTGCATGTCGATGTAGACGGCTATGAAGGCCCTCTCGATCTGCTGCTGGACCTTGCGCGACGGCAAAAGGTCGATCTTGCGGCGATTTCCATTCTTGCCCTTGCCGAGCAATATCTGTCCTTCATCGACCGGGTGCGCGAGCGCCGTATCGAGGTTGCGGCCGACTATCTGGTGATGGCCGCATGGCTGGCTTATCTCAAGAGCCGCCTCATGGTGCCGCAGGTTCAGGACGATGATGAGCCATCCGGCGAAATGCTGGCGGCCATGCTGCAATTCCGGCTCAAGCGCCTCGAAGCCATGCGCCTAGCAGCGAGCCGATTGCTAAGCCGGCCTCGGCTAGGCCTGCAGATCTACTCCCGCGGTGCGCCTGAACCGCTGGAAGTCGCACGAAAATCCATATGGGAAGCGAGCTATTACGAGCTGCTGAAAGCATATTCGGCCCAGCGGGAGCGTGGTTCAGTCACCGAATATCGTCCCTACACCCGCACCGTCTGGTCGCTTCAGGACGCGCGAGACATCCTTCAGCGGATGATCGGCGAAAGCGCGGACTGGATCGCCATGGATACCTATCTCGAACAATATCTGGCCAAGCCTGACGAGCGCGCAACCGTCCGCGCCTCGACCTTCGCCTCCAGCCTCGAACTCGTTCGCCAAGGCGAAATCGAGGTGCGGCAGAGCGAGACTTTTGGTCCAATCCTGCTGCGGCGCCGGAAGCGTGAACAACCATGAGCGACGAGAATTTCGAAGGCGAGGTGCGCCAGCGTCAGTTGCGCATTCTTGAAGCGCTCTTGTTCGCCTCGTCAGAGCCTTTGTCCCTCGCCGAGATGTCGCCCTATGTGGGCGACGGCGCCAACCTGCCGGTGCTGATCGAAGAGCTGCGCGCGCTTTACGCGAACCGCGGCGTCAATCTGGTGCGCCGTGGTGATCGCTGGGCCTTTCGTACCGCCGAAGACCTGGGCTTTCTGCTGCGCCGGGAGGAAGAGGAAACCCGCCCGCTTTCCCGCGCCGCGCTCGAAACTCTCGCGATCATCGCTTATCACCAGCCCGCGACTCGAGCCGAAATCGAGGAGGTGCGTGGCGTTGCCGTCGGCAAGGGCACGATGGATATCCTGATGGAAGCCGGCTGGGTGCGCATGCGCGGCCGCCGCCGCACACCGGGCAGGCCCGTTACCTATGGTACCACAGATGCCTTTCTCGACCACTTTGGCCTTGAGCACCTGTCCGATTTGCCGGGGCTAGACGAGCTCAAGGGGGCAGGGCTCCTGTCGTCCAGACTCCCACCATCGCTACAAATTCCGCTACCCTTCGATGGTGCCCTGCGCGAGGACGAAGACCCGCTTGCCCCCGACGATCAGGGTGATGCGGTCGGCGAAGAAGACTAAAGCGTTTCGCCTCCCCACGGTTCGAAGGGTGAGACGCTGACTTTTCAGTTGGTCGTCACTATCCGGCTCGTCCGGGTGGTCCATGCGGAGGCAAGATGGATTGCCCGGACGAGCCGGGCAATGACGATAGAGGGAGAGACTCCTAGGCAAAACTGCTGACCTCAAAATCAGCCCAGCGTGAGGACTATAGGACTTCGGCGCGGACTCTCCTGAATGCGATCAGGTGAAATATGCCCTAACGCGCGCTGTAGCGCCGAACGCAATCTATCCCTCTTATCCCCATCCACTTCTTCTCATGGCAATATGCCCCATTCCCGCCGATAACACGCGGCACCGACGAAGTGTCGGGCGGGAAGTCGGGTCGCTCGGGGTCGCCTGGGCGAGTGCGTGGATGCTGACCACCGGTCAAGCGGCAGAAAGCCCCCGTTGCATCTTCGGATGCTTCCGACGGCGATCTGGACCGTAAAACCTCAAAAGGGGACCGCTCGATGCGTGCGCAAAAAATCCCGGACGTGCGAAGCGGCTTTCGCCTCTTCTATCTTATATTTTCGGGGCGAAAGCCGCTTTTCACCGTGCGCCCGAAGGGCGTCGCGACCGTGCAACCGCAAGCCGAAAGGCCGGGCGGGTCTTGTGCCTGCCGATTTAGCACTCCGCTCCATGAACTGGCCAGGGCCCTGTCTTGAGAGCGAGTGAATCCGTCATGTTGGGGCGCAGGTTGCCGCTTTCGTGAGTGAGCAAAATCAACACGTTCTTGTGTTTGCCCGCGATTGAACCTATTTCTCGCACATCTATCGCGTGTAACGCGTTCTGAAAGTCTAGGGAGATCACCATGCACGCGCCTTCCATTTGGGGCATTCTCGTTGTTGCCGTTGTCGTTATTCTGCTTTTCGGCCGCGGGAAGATCTCCGGCATGATGGGTGAAGTCGCCTCGGGCATCAAAGCCTTCCAGAAGGGCATGAAGGACGACGAAAAGCCGGCCGAACGTGTCACCACGACTGCTGAAGTCGAAACACGCGAGACCGAGCGCAAGGACGTCTGATCCTTCTCGGCCTGACTTAGCGGCCGTGGGCCGCGCTCGGAGACTATCTTTATGCTCGGTCTAGGCTGGACAGAGATGCTGGTGATCGGCGTCGTTGCGCTGATCGTTATTGGCCCCAAGGACCTGCCTGTCGTCATGGGACGCATCGGCAAGTTCGTGGGTCAAATCCGTCGTATGGGCAATGAGTTCCAGCGCGAAATCAATCGCACGACCGGGCTTGATGAAGTGCGGAACCTCCGCAATTCGATCACCTCGCCATTGAAGAAGACGGCTGAAGAAATCCGCAAGGAATTCAATACCATGACGCCGACCGGCCCGCAGCCCAGCGGCGCCATCAAGCCGGCCGACCCCAAGGCGGAAAGTGTTGTCGACGAACTGCGCAGCGCCGCCGGCATGCCGCCCGCCAAGAAGACCAATGACGAGCTGGCCTCCGACTACGGCTTCAAGGGCAGCGAGCCGGTGAAGGCAGCACAGGTGACGGCGGCCAAGTCGGTCACCGCAGCGCCGACGGCACCGGTGACCTCAAGCGAGCTTCCGCCGGTCGAGGCCACCAAGGTCGCCCCAGCGAAAAAGCCTGCCGCCGCAAAGAAAACCGCGGCTGTTGCCAAGCAGCCTGCCGCGAGGAAAACACCAACCAAGAAGACCGCACTGCCTGAGGCTGCGAGCGCCGATGAAGTCGTGGCGCCTGCCAAGCCGGTTCGCAAGCCGCGGACCAAGATTGCTGTCGCAGAGGCTGCCGCTGAACCGGCTGCGCCCGCCAAGAAGCCCCGCGCGCCGCGCAAGAAGCCGGCCAAACCGGTAGAAACGAAATAAGAATGGCCGACGCGAAGCAGCCGCAGCTTGAAGACAAGAACAAGCCCGAAGTCGAAGACGAACTCGCGGGCAGCGAGGCGCCGCTCCTCGAGCACCTGATCGAGCTGCGCAAGCGTCTGATCAACTGCGCCATCGCCATCGTCGTGCTGATGGTAGGCTGTTTCCTCGTCTCGAAGAACATCTTCGATATCCTGCTCGTGCCCTATCGCGGCGTCTATGCCAGCGATCCGACCCACACGATCGAGCTTATCTATACCGCGCCGCAGGAGCTGTTCTTCACCGAACTGAACCTGGCGTTCTTTGGCGCCATTTTCCTCGGCTTCCCCTTCCTCGCCTCGCAGATCTATCTCTTCATGGCGCCGGGGCTCTACAAGCATGAGCGCAAGGCGCTGATCCCCTATCTCATCGCCACCCCGGTCTTCTTCGTCCTGGGCGCGCTGATGGTCTATTTCACCGTCTTGCCCATGGCGCTGCATTTCTTCGCCGGCATGGAGACGGAAGAAATCAAGCTCATGCCGCGCGTGTCCGAATATCTCGGCTTCGCCATGACGTTGATTCTGGCCTTCGGCATCTGCTTCCAGTTGCCTGTGGTGCTGACACTTCTGGCGCAGATCGATCTCGTCAATGTCGAGATGCTCAAGAAGGGCCGCCGTTACGCCATCGTCGGCATCCTGATCGTCGCCGCCTTGATCACGCCGCCCGACCCGATCTCCCAGATCGGACTTGCCCTGCCGATGTACGCGCTTTACGAACTGGCGATCCTGTCGGTTCGGTTCGTGCAGAAGCGTCGCGAGGCGAAGCTCGCTGCACAGGAATCCGAGCTCTCCGGCTCATCTAGCGAATAGCTGCTCCGCGTTCTCTCGCGGGTGCAGCTCAGTTCTGCCCCGCGGCGCTGGCAGGCGCGCCCGAGGCATAGACCCCAGGGCCTGCGTCAAACCAGAGGCGGGCAAGGGCCCGTAAGAACCGATGTTCGATATCAAGTGGATCAGAGCCAACGCCGAAGCTTTCGACGCTGCCGTCTCCCGGCGCAAGAATGTCTCCGTGCGGTCCTCCGATCTCCTGGCGATCGACGATCGGCGCCGCGAGATCATCGTCCGCCTCAATGAAGCGCAGGAAAAGCGCAACGCGCTTTCCAAGCAGATCGGCCAGGCCAAGGCTCAGAAGGACGAAGCCAAAGCCCAGGAGCTGATGGCCGAAGTCGCGCGCCTCAAGGATTTTATCCCCACGGGCGAAGCCGAAGAGCGTGCCGTGGAAGCCGAGCTTCGTGCCGCACTGTCGGTTATTCCGAACCTCGCGCTCGACGATGTGCCGCAGGGTGACGACGAAAACGACAATGTCGAGTATTTCGGCGCCAACGGCACGGCGGAGACCGCCGCAAGGCAGCGTCCGGCCAAGCCGTCCTTCGCGTTTGCTCCTAAAGAGCACTACGAAATCGGCGTAGCCGAGAAGGACATGGATTTTGAAGTGGCCGCCAAGCTCTCCGGCAGCCGCTTCGTGGTGCTTAAGGGCCAGATCGCCCGCCTCGAACGCGCCATCGGTCAGTTCATGCTCGATCTCCACACGACCGAGCACGGCTATCTCGAAGTCCAGCCGCCGCTTCTCGTGCGCGATGATGCACTGTTCGGCACTGGCCAGTTGCCAAAGTTCAAGGAAGACCTGTTTCGCGCTTCGATCAATGACCTCGACCGCTTCTGGAATGAGTACCAAAGAGCCCGCGAGGAAGACCTAGAGGTCATGCGCCAGATGGAACCTAAACCCGCGGGCGAAATCATTAATGCACGGTCTTTGACTCGTCAGCGCGAGTGGATGCAGAAGCTAAATGATGGCGAGTTTGCCACGAATTACTGGTTGATCCCGACCGCTGAAGTGCCGTTGACCAACCTAGTGCGCGAATCCATCCTCGCCGAGGAGGAACTGCCGCTGCGTTTTGCTGCACTGACCCCGTGCTTCCGTTCCGAAGCCGGTTCCGCCGGTCGAGATACCCGCGGCATGCTGCGCCAGCATCAGTTCGACAAGGTCGAGATGGTGTCGATCACGACGGCCGAAACTTCGATCGACGAGCACGAGCGCATGCTCGCCTGTGCCGAGACGGTGCTGCAGCGCCTCGGCCTCCACTATCGCGTCATGATGCTCTGCACTGGAGATATGGGTTTTGGCGCGCGCAAGACCTATGACCTGGAAGTCTGGCTGCCGGGGCAGGACACCTATCGCGAAATCTCGTCCGTCTCTGTCTGCGGCGATTTCCAGGCCCGCCGCATGGAAGCCCGCTATCGCCCGTCGGGCGAAAAGCAGGCGCCGCGCTATGTGCACACGCTCAACGGTTCCGGCACTGCCGTCGGACGCTGCCTCATCGCCGTGCTGGAAAATTACCAGCAGGAAGATGGCTCGGTGCTGATTCCCGAGGCTCTGCAGCCCTATATGGGCGGCCTTACCTCCATCGGGGGCAAGTGATCCATGCGCATCCTCATCACCAATGACGATGGTGTGGATGCGCCAGGTATCGCCATCATGGCCGATATCGCCGCTGCGCTATCGGACGATGTCTGGATCGTGGCCCCGGATGGCAACCAGTCCGGGGCAGGGCACCGCTTCACGCTGGGCCGTGAACTAACCCTCGAAGAGCGCGGCCCGCGGCGCTTCACCGTGATCGGCGGCTCTCCCGCCGATTGCGTCGTGGCCGGCATGACTCACGTGCTGGCCGATCACCCGGCCGACCTCGTTCTGTCCGGCGTCAATGCCGGGCAGAACCTTGGCGACATCGTTCATTGTTCTGGCACGGCGGCCGGTGCTCGCGAGGGCGCTTTGCAAGGCGCCATCGGAATCGCGATGAGTCAGGCGATCGACTACGAAAGAAGTCACGCAGTCGATTGGTCGAATTCGATTCGTTTCGGGACAGATGTCGTCCGAGCGATTCTAGCGGCGCGCGGTAAGGACGATGTTTTTTACAACGTCAATTTTCCGGTTTGCTCGCCTGGTGAGGTCGCCGGCATAGCCGCAGTTCCCCATCAGCGCTTCTCGCGCTCGGCCTTCCGCTACTATCCAAGCGACAAGGATGGCGAATTCTTCGTCGCCATTCCCGAAACGCCTATGCCCTTGGACTCGAATGCAGATTTTGAAGTTTTGCGCCGCCGCAACACCATAACGGTGACGCCTTTCGCGCTGCAGCAGACGGAAAAAATTGCTCTGCAAAGGCTTGCCGGGCTCAGCTTGTCCCCAGCCGGGCAATCTTAACCTTACCCAATCAACAACAAGCCCAATCCGATTTCACTCAAATCGCATCGGCTTTAAGGCCCCTTTTACCTTACCGGCCTACTCTCGTTTCCAGTGTTAAGTACCTGCGTACGAGTTAGCCGATGCGTAAAAACCTGTCTGTCAGGGTGCCTAAAAGTACAGTCGCCGTGGCTGGTCTGTTATTAGCAGCCGTCGGCTTGTCCGGTTGTTCAAGTCTTGGATCGCGAACTTTTGGCGATTCCACCACGACCGGCTCAATTACCCAGTCCTCCGCTCCCGCCACGCTGAACCAGCCCATGCCGGCCTCGCTTGGGGCACCTGCCACTGTGCAGGTTGCCGAACAGCGCTTCCTGCCGCCAGCGCCGATCGGTTCCGCCTGGGGCGCTCCACCTGTTCAATCTGCTTCGCCCGTGCAGTCGGGCTTTACGCAGCCGGTCGGCTCTGTCTCGCCGATTGGCATGGGGGCAAGTGCGCCCTCGGTTCGATCCCAGGATCTTCCTGTACTGAGTTCTTCCGCTTCCATGGGAACCCCGCAAGCCATGCCCGCCATGCAAACCCCGGCCTCGATGCCGTCCTTGCCGCCCGCCGTCGCACTCGGCTCGCTGCCGAGCTCCAACGCCGCTCTGCCCGTCAACAGCAGCGTGCCGAGCGCCGCTCCCGCCGCCGCTCCGGTTGTGGCCGCGGCTGCGAACACTGCCGGCGCCTATACCCACACCATCGCTGGTGGCGAGTCGCTCTATACGATCGCCCGCCGCTACGAGGTCACCACTCAGGCGCTGGTGCAGGCAAATGGCCTTTCCTCGCCGGACAAGATCGTTGTCGGCCAGTCGTTGATCATTCCTGGCCGTCCGGACCTGGTGCGCACGCCGCAGACGGCGGCTCAGCCGACCGTTCAGGTGGCAAGCGCGACGCCGACCCAGACGCTCGGGGCTGCTCCCGCTCCTCTGGGACGTCCGCAGGCCGCACCGCAGCAGGTCGCTGTCGCCCCCGCCGCCACTCCGGCGCCGGTCGTTGCTCCTGTCGCGACGCCAGCTCCGACCCAGGTCGCAAGCGCACCCGCCGCCGAGCCCGTTGCTTCCGGCAATGACAAGTTCCGCTGGCCCGTCAGCGGCCGCGTGATCACCGACTTCGCGGCCTCGCGTGGCACGGGCATCAATATCGATGTTCCCGAGGGTTCGACGGTCAAGGCCGCTGAGAACGGTACGGTCATCTATGTCGGTTCGGGCGTCGAGGGTTATGGCAACCTCATCCTTATCCGTCACCCCAACGGTTATGTGTCCGCCTATGCCCATCTCAACGGCATGAGCGTTGCCAAGGGTGCCACGGTGAGCCGCGGCGACTCGATCGGCACGGTCGGCATGAGTGGCTCGGTCTCGAAGCCCCAGTTGCACTTCGAACTGCGCAAGGGCGCGACCCCGGTTGATCCGGTGCCGCTGCTGGCAAGCTAAGGGTCAGCTACAGACAAAGAAGGGCCGGTGCGATTGCACCGGCCCTCTTCATTTCTGCGCCTTGGCGTAGCTATACGACCTTGCCCTGTTCGCCCGCCAAGCTCCGGATGAGCTGAATGGCCACTCGGCCGGAGCGGGAGCCACGGGTAGCAGCCCATTCGATGGCGCGGGCCCGTAGCGTTTCGTCGTCTAGGGCCAGACCATAATAATCGGCATAGCCGCGCACCATGGCGAGGTACGTGTCCTGGTCGGAATTGTGAAAACCCAGCCAGAGGCCGAAACGATCTGACAGTGACACCTTCTCTTCCACGGCCTCGCTCGGATTGATCGCCGTCGAGCGCTCATTCTCGATCATGTCGCGCGGCATCAGATGGCGGCGGTTGGACGTAGCGTAGAAGAGCACATTGTCCGGCCGGCCTTCGAGGCCGCCATCCAAAATGGTCTTGAGCGACTTGTAGCTCGTTTCGCCGCTATCGAAGCTGAGATCGTCGCAGAAGACAATGAAGCGGGCCGAATTGCCCGAAATGGCGCGCATGAGCTGGGGCAGGGTGTCGAGGTCTTCGCGGGCGATTTCAATCAGCACCAGCCGCTCAAAACCTTCGCGCGCACCAATATCGGCATGAATGGCTTTCACGAGCGAGCTCTTGCCCATGCCGCGTGCGCCCCAAAGGAGCGCATTGTTGGCGCCGTGTCCGCGCGCAAACTGCTCGGTATTCTTCAAAAGAACGTCGCGGACATGCTCGATGCCGCGCAACATCTCGAGCGGCACACGACTAACCTTGGGTACCGGCAGGAGCGTCCCGGATTCGCGTTGCCAATGATAAGCGTCGGCTTCGCCCAGCACGAAAGCTGCGGTTCCGTCTGAGGTTGTTTCCAGCGCTTCGGCAATAGCCTCGAGAGCCGTAGCAATGCGGCCCAGATAGTCTTTGGTTTTCACCGGTTCAGTCCTTCAATTCGAGCGCGGCATTGTGTTCCCTGAATGGCTTTGCAATCACAGGGGGCCAAATGTATAGTCCGCGCGATTTTGGCCGGGGTGCAAGTGCACGGGACCCCATTCGCGTCCAGTCGGCAGCCGTGAGCTGCGTGGCGCTCTTCTCCCCAACACAAGAAGAATCATAGGAGTTCGCCTGATGTTTGTAACGCCCGCTTTTGCGCAGGATGCAGCCGCACCCGCCACGGGAGGTTTCGCCGATATTCTGATCCAGCTCATGCCGATCGTGCTGCTGGTGATCATTTTCTGGCTTTTGATCTTCCGTCCGCAGCAGAAGCGCCTCAAGGCACAGCAGGCTATGCTCTCGGCTATCCGCCGCGGCGACACCGTCGTCACCACGGGCGGTATCGTCGGCAAGGTGACCAAGGCCGTTGATGGCGAAGACCTGGAAGTCGAAATCTCCCCGGGCGTCAAGGTCAAGCTCGTGCGCGGCATGGTTGCCGATGTGCGTTCGAAGGCCGAGCCGGTCAACGACAACAAGCCGGCATAAGCCGGATCAATCTGGCCGGAGCCCGAAAGGCTCCGGCTTTCTGACTCTTTGAAGCCGCATGTCTTGGTTTGGAGACATGCTCTAGGACGCCGTTTCATGCACCAGTCGCCGTTCCGCGTAGCAATAATCCTGTTTGTCGCGATCGCGGGTATTCTGTTTGCCGCCCCCAATTTCTTGCCCCAGCAAGTGCGGGATGCGCTCCCTGGGTGGCTGCCTCAGCCTGGCCTGGTGCTTGGTCTGGATTTGCAGGGCGGTTCGCACCTGCTGCTCGAAGTCGATCGCGCGGGCATCGTTACCCAGCGCTTGAGCGACGTGCGCCGCGACGCGCGCAACGTCCTGGCCAATCAGAACGGCATCGGCAATATCATCACCACCGATGAAGCCAAGAACGCCATCTATATCGAACTGACCGACCCGACCCAGAAAGAGCAGGCGCTGACTGCCCTTCAAAGTATCCAGAACACCGTCAACAATTCGCTGTTCTCGGGCGGAGTCGGCGTCCAAGAACTGGCATTCGCTGAGCTGCCAGACGGCCGGATCTCCGTTACCCTGACCCCTGAGGGCATTACCCAGCGCATGAGTTCGCTCGTTGCGCAGTCCATCGAAGTCATTCGCAGCCGCATCGACGAGCTGGGCACGACCGAACCGACCATTCAGCGCCAGGGCGACACGCGCGTCATGGTGCAGGTGCCGGGCTTTGGCGACTCGACCCGCCTCAAGAACATCATCTCGCAGACCGCGCGTCTGACCTTCCACATGGTCTATCCCGGCCTCACGGCTGCCCAGGCCGAGGCCCAGGGCCTGCCGGCTGGCACCATGGTTGTACCCAGCCAAGATGGCGGCAGCGAACTGCTCTATGAAGACGTCGCACTTGGCGGCGAGTCCCTCGTCGATGCGCAGCCATCTTATGACTCGCAGCGCGGTATTCCGGTGGTCAGCTTCAAGTTCGACACGCGCGGCGCCGTCACGTTCAGCGAAATCACCTCGGCCAATGTTGGCCAGCGCTTCGCGATCGTACTCGACAACACCGTCATCACCGCTCCGGTGATCCAGCAGCCCATCACGGGCGGCTCCGGCCAGATCAGCGGCAACTTCACAACTGCTTCGGCCAACGACCTTGCCGTGCTGCTGCGCGCCGGTGCGCTGCCGGCCAGCCTCAACGTCATCGAAGAACGCACCGTCGACGCCAGCCTCGGCGCTGACTCTATCCAGGCCGGCCTCACCGCGGGTATTGTGGCTTCGGTTCTGGTCGTGAGCTTTATGATCATCGCCTACGGCGTCTGGGGCGTTTTTGCCAACGTCTCCCTGGTCCTCAACGTCATCCTGATCTTTGCGGCGCTTTCAACGCTGGGTTCGACGCTGACCTTGCCGGGTATCGCCGGTATCGTTCTGACCATTGGTATGGCCGTCGACGCCAACGTGCTGATCTACGAACGAATGCGCGAGGAGCAGCGGGCAGGGCGCACGCCATTGCAGGCCATCAATGCTGGTTTCGAGCGTGCCTGGGGCACTATCGTCGACTCGCATCTGACCCAGCTCGTCGCAGCCGTCGTGCTCTATTTCATGGGCTCCGGTCCGGTACAGGGCTTTGCCGTTACTCTCGGCCTCGGCATCCTGACCTCTCTCTTCACGTCCTACACGGTCACCTCCTACCAGGTGAACCTGTGGTACAAGCGCGTGCGGCCGAAAGAGCTGAAGATCCAGCATTTCCGCTTCATTCCGGACGGCACGAAGATCCCGTTCATGAAAATCTCGCGCTACGTTATCGCGCTCTCGATCATCATGTCGGTGGTCTCCATCGGCACGGCCTATTTCAAGGGCTTCAATCTCGGCATCGACTTCGTCGGCGGCACCGCCATCGAAGTTCAGCATGTCGGCGGCCCAGCCGATGTGGCGCGCGTCCGTGAGCTGCTCGACGGGCTTGATGTCGGCGAAATCCAGATCCAGGGCTTTGGTACGCCGCAAGACGTCCTCGTGCGCGTACAGGCGCAGGAAGGCGGTCAATCGGCCGACCAGATCGCCGTGCAGAAGGTTCAGGAAGCGCTCGCCGGGGAGAACTACGAAGTCCGACGCACAGAAGCAGTGAGCGGCACGGTTTCGGGCGAACTGGCTTGGACCGGCACCATCGCCGTGATCATCGCGCTTGCCTGTATCCTGATCTACATCTGGTTCCGCTTCGAGTGGCAATTCGCCCTCGCGGCCGTCACGACGACGTCGCACGACATCATCATGACCATAGGTCTCTTCTCGATCACGGGACTCGAATTCAATCTCAGTTCCATCGCCGCGGTGCTGACCCTCGTCGGTCTCTCCCTAAACGAAACCGTCGTGGTCTCGGACCGTATCCGCGAAAACCTGTTGAAATACAGGAAGATGCCGCTGCCTGAATTGATCGATCTTTCGATCAACCAGACCATCGTGCGTACCTCGCTCACCCAGTTCACCGTGCTTCTGGCGCTGGTGCCGCTGGTGCTCTTTGGCGGCGAGGCGCTGCGCAGCTTCACCATCGCCATGACCTTCGGCTCGCTCGTCGGCATGTATTCGTCGGTGATTGTCAACGGCCCGATCCTCATCAATTTTGGTCTCAAGCAGAAGACCGACGAAGAGCTCGCGGCAAAGAAGGAAAAGACGTCGGATGGCGCTTCCGTCTGACCCTCTTTCGACTGGCGCGGGCCGCTTCCCGCGCCAGGTCGGCATCGACGCCTATGGTAATAGTGGCTTCCGCTTCGCTGACCTGTCGCATCGCGGTTCCCTGCTGTGCCTGCCTACCGGCATGCAGGGCTGGGACGTTGCGTCGCCGGCGGAGCTGACGCTTGAAAGCCTGCAGCCAGTGCTCGAACTCGCCGACCAACTCGACGTGCTGTTGATCGGTCTCGGCATGGATATTTCTCTCATCGATCCATCCATTCGCGATGCATTTCGCGAGCACAGGGTGATCATCGAAGCCGTGGGTACCGGCGGCGCCGTGCGCACTTACAATGTGCTGTTGGCCGAGGAACGGGCCGTGGCTGGTGCCTTCATTGCCGTCGAGAATGCCCGCTGATGTCTGCCGAGAGTTTTGCGCACGCCGCCCAGATGCTGCGGGAGAGCGATAGGGATCGCTATCTCTCAACGCTCGCCCTACCTACTGGCGCGAGGGATGGCATCACGGCCATTCTCGCTTTCAACGCCGACATTGCGGGCATTCGCGAGCGCGTTTCCGGGCCTGCGCCGGGCGAAATTCGCCTGCAATGGTGGAATGATGCCCTTAAGGGCGATGGTCATGGCGCGGTCCGGCAAAATCCGCTGGCCGATGCGTTGCTGACGACGCTCGATCGCTACGCTCTGCCGCCGGGAACTTTGCAGCGCCTGATCGGTGCCCGGCGCTTTGATCTCTATGATGATCCGATGCCCGATCTCGAGACATTTGAGGGCTATGCCGGCGAAACGGCGTCGACGCTGCTGCAGCTCTCGGCCATGATCCTCAATGAGGGCCTGCCGGTGGAGCCGGGTGATGCAGCCGGGCATCTGGGCGTAGCGCAAGCCATGATCGGGCATCTGCGGGCATTTGGCTATGTGGCCTCGCAGGGCCGGATCATGCTGCCATGGTCGATCTTTCAGGCGAACGGCGTGCGCGAGGGCGAGATCTTTGCTGGCACCGATAGCGAAGGATTGCACGAAGCCCTCGGGCAGATTGCGGAGTTGGCTGAGGAGCACCTCAGGAAGGCAAAGGCCGCGATTGCCGCACTACCGAGCGGCCTGAGGCCGGCTTTCGCGATTCTTCTGGTGGTCGAAGCGCAGTTGCGACTTTGGCGGCGGGGCGGATCGCCCTTTGCCGCGCCGGCCGACGAGGCAGATTGGCGCAAGATCGGCCGGATCGGCTGGTGGGCGTTGCGGAACCGCTAAGCTTCGGAAATCGCAACAAATTCGCCGGTGATGCGGCCAGCGATGTTGCCTTCAAACAGGAGTTCGGAGGCAATAGTCAGCCTTGCGCGGCCGCGTCGATGGAAGGTCTGCAGAAAGTTTGGCCAGCCGACCTCATCGAGATGCGCGGAGGCTTGGGCGAGGCCGGTTACCGGCAGCAAATATTCCATGGCGGTTCGATGGATCACCAATTGGCTAGCGATCCTTTCGGCCTCGAGCTTGAGATGCATGACCGACCAGGCGGCGAGCAAAGCGAGGGTGGCCGAGCTGCCGCCGAACATGGTGCCATGCATATTGATATTGGGCGCCAGTGGCGCTTCGAGGAGGACGTGCGTGGCGCTGGCTTCCACGACCTCCACGGCCATGGCCCGGGAAAGCGGGATATGGTCGTGGAGATAGGTGCGCAGCGCCCCCGGGGTCACTGCCAGACTTTCAGGTCTTCAAGGGCGCGGCTGGTGATGGCGCGACGCTTGGCCATAGTCTTTTCCGGCCCGCGCCAGCGCTTTACGCCTTCGGGCTTCTCAACTGATACTTCCGGGAAGAGGCCGAAATTGACGTTCATCGGCTGGAAGCTGCGAGCCCCGCTATAGCCTTCGGCCTCGATGTGGCCGCCGGTGACGTGACCGATCAAGGCGCCGAGGGCCGTGGTGACAGGCGGCAACGGCATGGTTTCGCCACGGGCTTCTGCGGCGGTCAGGCGGCCGGTGATGAGGCCGACGGCGGCGCTTTCGACATAACCTTCAACGCCCGTGACCTGGCCGGCAAAGCGGATGCGCGGGTCGGCCTTGAGACGCATGTCCGGACTCAAGACCTTGGGGGAATTGATGAAAGTGTTGCGGTGCAGACCGCCGAGGCGCGCGAACTGGGCATTGGCGAGGCCGGGGATCATGCGGAAGATTTCCGCCTGGATGCCATAGCGCATCTTGGTCTGGAAGCCGACCATGTTCCACAGCGAGCCCAAGGCGTTGTCCTGGCGGAGCTGGACGATGGCATAGGGTTTTACCGTCGGATTGCGCGGATTGGTGAGGCCGACGGGCTTCATCGGGCCGTGGCGGAGGGTTTCGTCACCGCGTTCGGCCATGACTTCGATGGGCAGGCAGCCGTCGAAATAGGGGACCTTTTCCCAGTCCTTAAACTCGTGCAGCGGCGCGGTTTTCAGAGCCTCTACAAAGGCATAGTACTGGTCACGGTCCATCGGCAGGTTGAGATAGTCGGCGCCCGTGCCGCCGGGGCCGGCCTTGTCGTAACGCGACTGCTTCCAAGCGATGTCGTGGTCGATGCTGTCGTAGTGGATGATGGGCGCGATAGCATCGAAGAAGGCGAGGGAGTCTTCGCCGGTCTTGGCGAGGATCGCATCGGCCAGAGCGGGCGAGGTCAGGGGGCCCGTCGCGATGATGACATGGCGCCAGTATTCCGGCGGCCAGCCGTCCAGTTCTTCGCGGACGATGGTAATTCGTGGATGATTTTCAATGACTTGCGTGACCGCGGCGGAAAACCCGTAGCGATCGACGGCCAGCGCGCCGCCGGCAGGGAGCTTGTGTGCATCGGCTGCGCGCATGATCAAGGAGTTGCAGCGGCGCATCTCCTCGTGGAGGAGACCGACGGCGTTCTGCTCGTGGTCGTCGGAGCGGAAGCTGTTCGAGCAGACGAGCTCGGCGAAGTCGGTAGTGCTGTGCGCGTCGGTGGTTTTTACGCCGCGCATTTCGTGCACGATGACGGTGGCGCCAGCTTCGGCGGCCTGCCATGCGGCTTCGGAACCAGCGAGGCCCCCGCCGATGATGTGAATGGGTTCGTTTGACATGGCAGGCAGATACCAAGCGCCATGCCGCCACGCAACTGGAAGCCAATCACGGGCGGGAGAATAGCAGAGGTTTATGAGGCGGGGATAAGTTTCGTAACGCCTGGCGCCAGAAACGAAAACACCCGCATCTCAGAGAGAAGCGGGCGTTCGGTCGATTAGCTCAGAAGTATTCGCGCTGAAATTATTAGAGCGAATTAGCATGATCGCGAGCAATGCGATTGATTTCGGTACGGTTGATGCCGAGATCGTTCAGCTGGCGATTGTCGAGAGCAGCAAGTTCACGAACCGTCTGCTGGTAAGCGGCCCACTTCTTGAAGGTTTTGCGGATGTCCATTTGAGTTCTCCTGTCGTTTGCAAGGAGAGATATAGTCGAGACCAACCCCAGCGAGCAGATAGAGATTAGTCAAAGAAGCTATGCAAAATGCGCAACCCATCGGCAGTGCCTGTTAATGCTCGGTTAATGTGCAAGCCAAAACTATGGCCGCCGGACGGCGATCCAGCGGCCACTACTACTTCTGAGGTCGAAAAGAGATCAGCGATCGAACAGCGATCGCGTCATCTTGGAAAAGTCTGGGCCGGAAATGCCCAGTAAGTCGGCATCTCGCGTCGAGGGAACTTCCATCTCCCGCAACGTCTGCTTGATGTCGACCAGGCGCTTGATGCGCCATACGGCACGTACAAACATGGGTCTATTCCAGTATGGCTGGTGGCGGCAGATTGAAGATCGGCTGATTTGCGGGGGTGCGCCATGGGGCAAATAGCAGGCGCGGCATGCGTGCGGCGCATGGTAGTTTCATCGGTTTGACGCAAGACAGTGGCGTGACAGGCTAACGGCCTGCGGTAAACCGGCGTTTTCGGGTTAGCACACTGGTAGCATCGAGAGGCGCATTGGCGCGAATTGGTGACTCGATGCGGTCAATTCGGAGTGTTTGTGGCGCGAAGAGCACGCTGTGCGTGTGTTAGCAGACTGCTAGCGTTGAGTGTCGCATCGGCGCGAATATGTGAATCCGCGTCCACGAACAGAGATTTCCGCTTTCGCGGGAATGACACCGTGGAAAGGAAAAGGGCGGGAACTGGTCCCGCCCTTGGTTCGATTATTCCGCTGCCCGCGTCGCGAACTGGGGACGGCGGTCCATGACTTCCTTGAGGAAGTGGCCGGTGTGGGAGCGCTTGTTGGAGGCGACGTCCTCGGGCGTGCCGATGGCGACCACTTCGCCGCCGCCGTCGCCGCCTTCGGGGCCCATGTCGATGATCCAGTCGGCCGTCTTGATGACTTCCAGGTTGTGCTCGATGACCACGACCGAGTTGCCGCCATCGACAAGCTCGTGGAGCACCTCGAGGAGTTTGGCCACGTCGTGGAAGTGGAGGCCGGTGGTCGGCTCGTCGAGCATGTAGAGCGTGCGGCCGGTGGCGCGCTTGGAAAGCTCCTTGGAGAGTTTTACGCGCTGGGCTTCGCCGCCGGAGAGGGTCGTGGCGGGCTGGCCGACTTTTACGTAGCCGAGGCCGACGCGCTGGAGGGTCGCAAACTTGTCGCGGATGACCGGAACGGCCGAGAAGAACTCGACGCCTTCATCGATGGTCATGTCGAGGACGTCGGAGATCGACTTGCCCTTGAATTGGACTTCCAGGGTTTCGCGATTGTAGCGCTTGCCCTTGCAGACGTCGCAGGTGACGTAGACGTCGGGCAGGAAGTGCATTTCGATTTTCAGGACACCATCGCCCTCGCACTTCTCACAGCGGCCGCCTTTGACGTTAAAGGAGAAACGGCCCGGTCCGTAACCGCGCGCTTTCGCTTCCGGGAGGCCCGCAAACCATTCGCGCAGGGGCGTGAAGGCGCCGGTGTAGGTAGCCGGATTGGAACGCGGGGTGCGGCCGATCGGCGACTGGTCGATATCGATGACTTTGTCGAGGAATTCGAGCCCAGTGAGCGATTCATGCGGGGCAGGGACCACGCGAGCGCCATTCAGACGACGCGCGATGGCCTGGTACATGGTGTCGATCATCAGGGTCGACTTGCCGCCGCCGGACACACCGGTGATGGCGACGAAGAGACCGAGCGGGACATCGACCGAAACATTCTTGAGATTGTTGCCGGTCGCGCCCTTGATGGAGAGGGCCTTGCCCTTCTTGCCTTCGCGGCGTTCGGCCGGAATCTGGATGCCCATGCGGCCGGATAGGTATTTGCCGGTGAGGGAATCGGGGTGGTTGAGAATGTCCTGCGGCGTGCCTTCGGCGACGATATTGCCGCCATTGACGCCCGCGCCGGGGCCGATGTCGAGGACATAGTCGGCGGTCAGGATCGCGTCTTCGTCGTGTTCGACGACGATGACGGTATTGCCGAGGTCACGCAGGCGCTGCAGCGTTTCGAGCAAGCGGGCATTGTCGCGCTGGTGGAGGCCGATAGAAGGCTCATCGAGCACGTAGAGAACGCCGGTCAGGCCCGAGCCGATCTGGCTGGCCAAACGAATACGCTGGCTTTCGCCACCCGACAGGGTGCCGGAATTGCGCGACATGGACAGATATTCGAGGCCCACATCGTTGAGGAAATTCAGGCGCTCGCGGATTTCCTTGAGGATGCGTTCGCCGATCTGGCTTTGGGTGGCGTTGAGCTTGTCGGAGAGGTCGACAAACCATTTTGAGGCCACCTTGATCGACATGTCGCTGACCTGGCCAATATGGAGGCCATCGATCTTCACCGCCAGCGTTTCGGGCTTGAGACGATAGCCGCCGCAGGCCACGCAGGGTTTTGCGGACATGTACTTTTCGATTTCCTCGCGCATGCCGGCGCTTTCGGTTTCCTTGTAGCGACGCTCAAGGTTGCCGATGACGCCTTCGAATGGCTTCGAGGTCTTGTATTGGCGCAGGCCATCGTCATAGACGAAGTTGATGGCCGTCTTGTCGGTGCCGTAAAGAACGGCGTGCTGGACGTCGAAAGGCAGCTCGTTCCAGGCGGTGCCGGTCGAAGCGCCATAGTGTTTTACCACGGCCTGCAGGGTCTGCTGGTAATAGGGCGCGGACGTCTTCGACCAGGGCAGAATGGCACCGTCGCGCAGCGAGAGGGTTACGTCGGGGACGATCTGATCCGGGTCGATCTTCTGCTCGGTGCCAAGGCCATCGCAGACCGGGCAGGCGCCGAAGGGGTTGTTGAACGAGAAGAGGCGCGGCTCGATTTCGGCAATAGTGAAGCCGGAAACTGGGCAGGCGAACTTTTCCGAGAAGGTGATCTGGCGGGCAGAACCGTCTTCGTTCTTCTCATCGGCATATTCGACGAGGGCGATGCCTTCGGCCAGCTTCAGCGCCGTCTCAAAGCTTTCGGCGAGGCGCCCGGAGATGTCGGGCGAGACGACGACGCGATCGACCACGACTTCGATGTCGTGCTTGAACTTCTTGTCGAGCGCCGGGGCGTCTTCGATCTCGTGATAGGTGCCGTCGATCTTCACGCGCTGGAAGCCCTTGCGCATGAGGTCGGCCAGTTCTTTCTTGAACTCGCCCTTGCGGCCGCGCGCGATGGGGGCCAGCAGATAGAGGCGCGTGCCTTCGGGGAGTTCGAGGGTGCGGTCGACCATCTGGCTGACGGTCTGGCTCTCGATAGGGAGGCCCGTGGCCGGCGAATAGGGAATGCCGACGCGCGCAAAGAGCAGGCGGAGATAGTCGTAGATCTCGGTGACGGTGCCAACGGTCGAGCGCGGATTACGCGAGGTCGTCTTCTGCTCGATGGAAATGGCGGGCGAGAGGCCTTCGATGTGCTCGACATCGGGCTTCTGCATCATTTCGAGGAACTGGCGGGCATAGGCCGACAGCGACTCCACATAGCGGCGCTGGCCTTCGGCATAGATGGTGTCGAAAGCGAGGGACGATTTGCCGGAGCCGGACAGACCGGTCATGACGATGAGGCTGTCGCGGGGCAGCTTGACGTCGATGCCCTTCAAATTGTGCTCGCGGGCGCCGCGGACAATGATTTCGCGGTTCTGGCTGGGCGTAGGCTTCATAGTTCACGTCCGTGGCTTGTCGCGCCGATGGAAGGCACAGCAGCAATGGGGTCAAAAGGGGCCGGAGAGCCCATGAGATAAGCGCTGCTCAGGCCAACCGCAAGCGCCAGCCACGCATGGCTAACCAGCGCAACTGTAACCTTACTGTGTCCGAGGTGGCTTGCAAAAACACCTTTAGCTCTCATGAACATTTGCAGAACATTTCAAAATCAGTCAAGTGGGTGATGACATGGTGAGGCCATGCCAGGCGGTGAAAATAGCGGCCGCGACGAACAACGCGCCGGCGCCGCGGCTGATCCAGATGGTGGCGGCGGGATTTTCCACCAGGGCATCGCGACCGCGGCCGGCGGCGACCGCCAGGCCGCCATAGATGAGGCCCTGCATGAGCACGGTGATGGTGCCGAGGGCGAGAGCCTGGGACCAGATGGGGCCGAAATCGGTGCGGACGAACTGGGGGAAGACGGCCAGCACGAAGAGATAGGCCTTTGGATTGAGGAGGCACGTGATCGTGCCCTGGCGGAAGGCGGCCCATTCGGTGCGGGTGGTGGCGCGGCCGATGCCATCCACGGTGATGGTGCTGCGCAGGAGCGTGTAGCCGATCCAGGCCATATAGGCGGCGCCGGCGAGGATCATGGCCTGGAAGAGTATCGTTGGGAGCTGGGTGAGGACGCCGACGGCGATGGTGCCGAAAAGGGCATGGACGGCGCCGCCGAGCATGACCCCGCCCAGCGCGGCAAAGCCCAGCCGCCGGCCGCCCGTCAGGGCATTGGCGAGGACATAAAACATGTCCATGCCCGGCACGATGATGATGCCGAAGACAAGAACGGTATAGATCCAGAGCGCCTGCGCGTAGTCCATGGTGGTTTCCGAGTGTGGGAATGGAGATGGATCAGGGCTGCTGACAGGGAGAGTCAGGAGCCTGGCGCGCTTTCACAGTTCGTCCCGGGCAATGGGCTTGTTGACATCAAATCAATTAGAACATAAAGAGAACATAAAGATGTAGGCGTACCGCCGAAAAGTGTGGGCATTCGGTAAATTTACCGCTGCCTGCCGGTGGAAGGGTTTATGGTGCGCCGACCGGGCAGGAGGCCGCGTACCGGGCGGCGTACTCTGGGCCCACTGTGAGAAAGCGTCCCGCGACCGGTTCAGACCGGGACTGAATTTTAAAAGGACAAGCGCCATGGCAGGCAGCGTGAACAAGGTCATTCTGGTTGGCAATTTGGGCAATGAGCCCGAGGTGCGCAACCTGCCCAGCGGGGGCAAGGTGGTGAACCTGTCGGTGGCGACATCGGAACGCTGGCGCGACCGCAATACGGGCGAACAGCGCGAAAAGACCGAGTGGCACCGCGTCGTGATCTTCTCGGAAGGTCTCGCCAAGGTCGCCGAGCAATATCTGCGCAAGGGCAGCAAGGTCTATCTCGAAGGCCAGTTGCAGACCCGCAAGTGGCAGGACCAGTCCGGCCAGGACAAGTATTCGACCGAAATCGTGCTCCAGGGTTTTAATGCCCAGATGGTGCTGCTCGATGGTCGTGGCGAGGGCGCCGGTGACAGCGGCGGCGGCGGTTTCCGTGGCAATGACGATGGCGGTTTCCGCGGTGTCAGCAACAATGCGGGTGGTGGTGGCGGACGTCGTCCTTCGTCGAACGCCCCGGCATTTGAATCCGGCGGCCTCGACGACGACATTCCGTTCTGAGATTTTTGTTACCAAGGGTCGCTTCGGCGGCCCTTTTTGTTTCAGGCGGCGTCTTTGGCTTCGCGCGGAGCAGAGGGCCGGGAGAGGACATACCAGGCGCAGCCGCCGATGATGGCCGCGACGAGGAGGAAGAGCCACCAAACGGGGTGGGCGGCGAAGAGGAAGATCAAGAATCCGACGGCCATGCCGGTGCAGGCCATCATTTTGGCGCGCGGCGGGATGACGCCGTGTTTGCGCCAATTGACGATGGTGGGGCCGAGAGTGGCGTGGCCGAGCAGCCAGTTTTCAAGGCGCTGCGAGGATTTGGAAAAACACCAGGCGGCGAGGATGAGGAAGATCGTCGTCGGCATAAGGGGCACGAACATGCCGATGATGCCGGTGATCAGGAGGAGGATGCCGAGTACGAGATAGAGCGCGCGCATCAGCCGGTTGCGGGCGAGGGGCGATTGCGGCTCGTTCATTGGTCGGTGTCCAGCCAGATGGTGACCGGCCCGTCATTGACGAGCGCGACCTTCATATCGGCCCCAAAGATGCCGTTTGCAACCGGAACGCCTGCGGCGGCGAGGGCGGCGGAGAATTTCTCGTAGAGATCGCGCTCGGGCGGGGCGGCGCGGGAAAAGCCGGGACGGTTGCCCTTGGTATCGGCGGCGAGGGTGAACTGGCTGACGACGAGGGCGGAGCCGCCGATATCGAGAAGCGAACGGTTCATCTTGCCGGCATCGTCCTGAAAAATACGCAGTTTTGCGACTTTCTGGGCCAGCCAATCGGCGAGGTCGTCAGTGTCGTCCTGCATGGCACAGACGAGCACAAGAAGACCGGGACCGATCTGGCCTGATATCTTGCTGTCGACGGTGACGGAGGCGGACTGGACGCGTTGGACGAGGGCTCGCATGGCTCTCCTTTAGCGTTCAATGACTGAGCTTTACAGTCATAAAATAATGGCAGTTGACCCTCACGCGGCGTCAGGGTGCAAAAGCCTGGCTCGCCAGTGCAGCAGATCGTGGGCGGAAAACAGAAGTGCCCGCTTTCGCGGGTATGACATTGGTGACAGGGGTGACGTTAGCGCTGGACCCTTTTGTTGGCGCGATCGGCGTTGCCCCACTTCGTCCATGCGGAGGCGAGATGGATTGCCGGGACAAGCCCGGCAATGACGACGGCGGAATGAGGTGAGAGCAACACCGCTAGTCGCCGAAAATGGAAAGGGCGGCCTGGGGCCGCCCTTGGATCGAGATATGTCTGACGTTCAGCGTGAGAACGGGACGTCGGCGCGGAGGCTGTCGCCGGATTCGACGTAGACGACTTCGAAAGCCACGCTGATCGCGTCGCCGTTGAGGGCGATCTGGGCGGAGATGTTCATGTCCTTGCCTTCCTCGTCTGGCTTGCGCTCCTTGAGGTTGAAGACCAGGCCGCTACCGCGCTTCTGACCGACGGCGATGCCGCTGAAGGTGGCGTTGGAGGTCATTGCGGCTTCGTAGCGCCGGGAGGCGTCGACATAGGCCATGGTGCCGGCGACGGAGAGGTTGGTGCCGGCGAGCGTGCAGCGACCGGAATAATTGACCTTGTCCGAATTGCCCTGAGACACGGAGAGGCGGCAGACGACGGATTCGGTCGAGGCGCCCACCAGCGTACCGCGACCGCGCCATTCACCGATATAGGATTTCAGCAGAGCAACCTCGTTGGGCCCGGCGAAAGCAGGCGCCGTGGCGAAGCCGGCCGAAAGAAGGATACCTGCCAGTGCAGCGGCACGGGACAGGGGTCCGAGAAAGGTCATAGTGCAAAGCCTCCGAGTGTCACACCAAGCCCCCCGGCTGGTTATCGTTGGTTGATAGCAAATTCAGTCAGATTCGGCGTTGTGTTTTCGTTATGCCGTCCATGCTTGGCTCGGAAACCGGAGTTTATGCGGTTTTGGCGCCATAATGGGTCGTCGCTTGGCTGGGACGCCTCCCGGGGCGATCTTGATATCTCAGGATGGGCCCCGGCCTTCGCCGGGGTGACAATCGAGGGTGCAGGGCAGCTTCAGATAGAGTGGGACATGCCCTATGCAGTCTTGGGCTGGGGATCTTCGCCCTCGGTTCCACCCTCGCGGGTGACCGTGTCGCCCGTGGGGTCGTCGGGCGTGGCGTCGTGGTCCGCAGTACGGACACGGATATTGCCGAGCTTGTGGAAGAATTTTCCGCCCGCCATCAAGAGGGCCGGCAGGATGAAGAGATCGCCGAGGATCGCCAGCGCCAGGGTGATGACGAAGAGCGAGCCGAAGAGCGCCACCTGCGGCAATTCGGAAAACATGATGATGGCCGTGCCGGCGCAGAGAATGATGGTGGTCGCGACGATGGCCCCGCCGATGCGCAGCAGCGTGTGCTTGACCGCATCTTCATGGCTGCGCCGCTCTTCGCGTCTGCCGTGGAGATAGTGCGAGAGGAAATGCACGGTGTCATCGACGGCGATGCCGAAAGCGATGGTGAGGGCGATGACCGTGGTCAATTGCAGGCCCGCGCCGGAATACCAGAGCCAGGCTTCGGTGCCGAGGATCGGGAAGAGGTTGGGGATGGCAGAGGCCAAGGCGACCCGGAAGGACTGGAAGGCGAAGCCGATCAGGCCGAGATTGACGAGCACGCTGACGGTCAGGTCGAGTTGCAGGCCGCGCACGATATCGTCTGTGGCGAAGGTGGTGAGGACGCGAAAGCCGCCCACTTCGGCATCGGGAATGCCGGCGGCAGCCAACTCGCTTTCGACGCGATGGACCAGGTCTTTGAGGACATCGCTATCGATGATGGTGGGCATGAAGCCGGTGACGAGCGCCTGTGAGCCATCGTCGGTGACGAAGCGGCGGCGCATGAAGGGGCCGACGGCGTCGAGAACTTCGCCGCGGGTGAAGCCGGAATCCGTGTAATTGGTCATGCTGGCGGCGGAGATGACCTTGTTCTCGCCCAGCTCCTTTTCGAGCAGCTCATGCACCAGCTTGATGCGCTGGAAATCGACCTCGCCGACATCGGGATTGTTCTCGATGAGCGGCACGCGGATGTAGAGCGGGGCGACGCCGCCAACGCCTTCATCGATGTTTTCGGCAGCGGTCAGGGCCGTCGATTCCGTTGCCACGAAATCCTCGAAAGAGAAGCGCGGCTGGATGAGGAAATAGGGGACGAGCAGCAGGCCGGTGATAACGATGCCAAGGATGGCGATGGGACGGCCGAAGCGGCTGGCGAGGAACCAGCTCAGGGGCAGGGGGGCGGTGAGCACCACGCTCGACTTGGGAGGGGCCTTGAAGCCGAGACGTACTGCGAGCTTCAGCAGCAGCGGCTGGAAGGTCATGGTGCAGGCAAAGAGCAGGAAGGAGCCCATGGCGCCGGCCATGGAGAATTCGCGTACGCCCTGGCCGGGGGTGAGCGAGAGCGAAGCGAAGCTGACCATGGAGATAAGCATGGTCAGCGCGGTCGCCGGGCCGACGAGTTTTATGGTGGCGTCGACTGCCTTGTTGGGCTCCATGCCGTCCCGCCAATAGGCCAGCCAGTTGAAGGTGAAGAACATCGACTCGGCAAAGGAGATCACCAGCACCAGGGTCGTGACGATGATGGTGAGGAAGGAGAATGAGCCGAAGAAGAGGAGGATGATGCCCATGGACCACATGACCGCGAGGAACGGCGTGGCGGCGACGATAAGCGCGCCGGCGATGGAACGCAGAGCGAGAAGGGCAATGAGGGAGCCGAGGGCGAAGCCGTAGACGGTGAATTTCACCTGATCGTCGACCGCAGCATTGAGCATTTCGGTGGTCCAGACCGGGGGGCCGGTGATCTCGATGGAGATGCCATCGGTCTGGAAGGGGGCGATGGTTTCGCGCAGGTTGGCGATCATGGCCTTGGCGCCGCGTTCCTTCACCACGTCCTGATTGGGGAACATGATGAGCACCACGCCATTGAGATCAGGCGTGATCAGATTGCGCATCATGGGATCGTTCTGCTGCAGATCCATGAGGGCGAAGGCGACTTCGTCGGCGGTTTGCAGGCCTTCGGGGACGGCAGGTTCGGAGCCGCCATAGGGCGAGGGTTTTCTGAGCGTGAAGGGCGACATGGTGCCGACGGCGAACTCATTGAGTTCAAGCTCGAAGGCGAGGTTACGCACCTGCTCGATGATTTCGGGTTCGGCGAGGCGCTCGGAATTGACGAGGACGTAAAGGTCGTTCTCGAAGGTACCAAAGGTTTCCGAGAGATGCTCGTAGGCATCGTAATAATGGCCGGAATGGGCATAGACGCGCAGCAGGTCGCCGTCGACATTGGCCTTGGGGATTTGGGTGAAGCAGAGGATGGAGAAGAGGAGAACGCCCAGCGCCATGAGGCGCGGATAGCGAACCGTGCTCAGGCCAAGGTGTTCGAGCCCGAAGCCGATGGAGCGGTCATAGGTGAGGCGGGCCAGGACACGCTTGAACCAGGTAGGAGAAGACACGAGAACCCCGACTCCGCAAATGAGGCGACAATCAGGTGGAATCTCTAAGTGTTTCGCTCGGGTGCGTCCAGCGGTCGCAGGAGCTTGAACTATGTGGAGCGCCGGCAGGTTATGCTGTGGTGCGGTTCGGCGGGGAGTGTTGCGGGAGGAACACGGCTCAGGCCGCATTTCCGAGCTCGATGCGACACCCTCCCCTTGACGGGGAGGGGTGCGCACAAGCTCCTAAATCGTGGCTCTCGCACCCCCTCCCATCCTCCCCCGTCAAGGGGGAGGTGCCGGGCTGGTGGCCAGGGCGACATTCTGCCCCGGCCAGTTCGCTTAGAGGCCGAGGGTAGCCTTGCTTGCGGTGAGGAAGTCCGCATAGGCGGTTGGCTTGCGGCCGGAATAGCGTTCGACGACGTCGGTGACGACGCCATGGTAGCCGGTGACCGCGTCGCGCTGGAAGGCGACGAGGGCGGCAGCAAAACCTTCAGGAAGGCCAGCGGCAACCATGCCCTGCTGGAGTTGGGCCGGGGTCAGGCCGACGACGTCGATCTTTTTGCCCGAGAGCTGGCTGAGGAGCGCGGCGCGTTCAACATTGGTGATGGGGGCGGGGCCGGTGACGTCCTCGATGGTCTTGCCTTCGGCTGATAGGAGGGCGCCGGCAGCGGTGCGGGCGGTATCAGCGCGGGTCACATAGGAGGTGCCGCGATCGCCGATCAGACCGAAAATCTGGCCCGAACCGAGGACCTGTGCGGCCTCCATGAAGATGTTTTCGGCATACATGTGATTGCGCAGGATGGTGAAATCGAGCCCGCTGGCGGCGATGGCAACTTCGGTCCAAAAATGCTCGGGATTGAGGCCGGCGTCGGCGTCGGGACGAGCGGCGGGGGCCGAGGTGTAAACGATGTGCTTGACGCCGGCTGCCTTGGCGGCATCGACGATGGCCTGTTGCTGGGCGGCGCGGCGGCCGACGGCATCGGTGCTGACGATGAGGAGGCGTTCGACGCCGGCCAGAGCGGTCGGCAAGGTGGACGCGTCGTCAAAATCGAGCTTGCGGATTTCGGCGCCCTTGGCGGCCAGGTCCTGCAGCTTGGACGGATCACGCGTGCCGGCGATGACCCTGGTGGCGCCGCGGGTCAGCAGCTCTTCGACAGCGAGGCGGCCCAGCTTGCCGGAGGCGCCTGTGACCAGCAGGGTCGAATTGGTGAATTTGCTCATTTTACTCTCCATTCCATAGCGACACAGTTCGAACCGACTTGTCCGCCGCGTCGGCAGAGAGTAAGTATCGAAAGGAGAGTGCTATCTAGAGGTTGCCGAGGCGGCTGAAAAGGAGGCACTTTTTCGGGTGAAGATTACCTTGAGGTAAGTGCATGCTGGACGGACAGGATATGGCCGCCGTTTACGTCGAACGCTGGAACGCTGCGGCCACTGCCGGGCCAGCGGCGCCGTGCCCTGTGCGCAATGTGCTCGACAAGATCGGCGACAAGTGGAGCATGCTTCTGGTCATGACACTGGCCGCCGGCCCCAAGCGCTTCAACGAATTGCACCGGGAAGTGCCCGACATTTCTCAGAAGATGCTGACGCAGACGCTGCGCGACCTGCAGCGGGACGGCTATGTCGGGCGTCAGGTGTTCGATACCAAGCCGCCATCTGTTGAATATCGACTGACCCCATTGGGGCAATCGCTGATCGTGCCGTTTGGGCAGTTGATCGAATGGGCCAATCGCAGTTTCGACAAGATCGATGCGGCGCGCGCCGACTACGACGCGCGCGACTGATTTATCTCAGAATTTCAGGCGATCGATGGTCATGGTCCAGCCAGCGAGCATGCCGGTGGACATCCATTCGGCGGTTTCCGGCTCGGTGAGCTGATCGGGAAGTTCCACGCGGAAGACCATCTGCGTGCCCTCGGCAACTTCGCGGAACAGGATCGTCACCTGTGGGGATTGGTCGAGCTGCTCGGGATCGATCTTGGGCCAGCCATCGACCGCGCCCCAGGTGAAGACGAGCTTCTTGCCCGGGTCGATCTCGCGAAAAATGCCGCCGGTCATATAGCGGGTCTCGGTGTTTACGATCATTTCCTGTCGCCAGGCGCCACCGACGCGGAGATCGACTTTTGTCGGCAGGTCGCTGGTGAAGCCGGGATTGAAGAACCAGCCAAGGCTCTTTGGCTCGGTCCAGGCCGAAAAGACCATATCAGGCGGCGCTTCGAAGGTGCGGGTGAGGGTGAAACCTCGGCCGAGGGAAAAGGTGGGGGCGGTCATGATTTGTCCTCCTCTTTGGCCTTGGCGGCCATCATTGTCTTGAGTTGGGCTTCCAGTGCATCGAAGCGCTGGGAGAAAAATTCGCGATAGGTGGCGAGCCAGGTATCGGCTTCTTCAAGCGGCGCTGCGTTTAGCCGGCAGGGGCGGAACTGGGCGGATTTTTCGCGGGTGATGAGGCCGGCGGTCTCAAGCACTTTCAGGTGTCGCGACACGGTGGGCAGGGCGAGCGAAAATGGCTCAGCCAATTGGGTGACCGTGGCGGGGCCTTCGGCCAGGCGCGCGAGCATGGCGCGGCGGGTCGGATCGGCGAGGGCGGCGAATGTCGAGGTCAGGTGATCTTGCATTTGCGTACTTAGCTAATCATGCAAATACAGTGAACCTGTGAGTGGTTCATGTCAAGTGGCGCGGGGTAGGGCGCGCTGCTAGGGTCTGCGTGAAGAGGGATAACATGCGTCGATTCCTGGTTGTTCTCGTCGTGGTGCTGATTGTCGCGGTGGGTCTTGTGGTTGGCGGCTGGCTTCTAGCGCGGCCCGACCAACCGGCGGCGTTTTACACATCGGCAAGGGCCGAGGGCGCTCCGGGAGCGCTGCTGGCGGTTGAGCCTTATGACTTCGACGTGCCTGATGGGGCCAAGGGCTGGCGCATTATTTATGTGACGACGCGGATCGATGGCTCGCCCGCGGTTGCCAGTGCCGTCGTGATGGTATCGGAGGCGGCGACTGGCCCGTTGCTGCCCGTGACGTGGGCGCATGGGACCAATGGGACCGCGCCGGGATGTGCGCCTTCGGTGGTCGGGCCGCTGAAGAATGTGCCGGCGGTTGCCGAATTGCTGGCTGAGGGCTGGGTCTATCTGGCGCCGGATTATGTCGGGCTCGGCACCGAGGGTGGGCACGCCTATCTCGTGGGTGAGGATGCGGCGCGGGCCGTGCTCGATGCCGTGCGGGCGGCGGCGCAGATGACCGAGGTGGAAATACTGCCGCGCACTGTCGTCTGGGGGCACTCGCAGGGCGGGCACGCGGCGCTCTGGACGGGCATGCTGGCCCGAACCTATGCACCTGACGTGGAAGTGCTTGGCATAGCGGCGCAGGCGCCGGCAACGAACCTGCCGGCGCTGGTGGAAGGCGCGCAGGATGGGTTGTTCGGCAAGATCGTGTCGAGCTTCCTGCTGCATGCTTTTGCCGAAACCTATGACGATGTTCGGGTCGCCGACTATGTGTCCGGCTATCGCGCGCCACTGCTGCAGGATATTGCAGCCCGCTGTGCCGTAGACGCGCGCGTGATGTACTCCGTTGCCGAACTGGCACTGATGCCGGGTGACCTGTTTTCGACCATGCCGGAAGGGATGCCGCTCGGCGCTCGGCTGGTGGAGAACATTCCCGTTGGGCCGTTCGAGATGCCGGTGTTCATCGCCCAGGGTATCGAAGATGAAATCGTGCTGGAACCGATCCAGACCGCGTTTGTCGCGGGGCTTTGCGATGCCGGCGTGAACCTGACTTACCGGCGCTATGAGGGGCTGCAGCACGTGTCGCTGGTGGCGCCGGATTCGGTTCTTACAGTTGAGCTCATCGCCTGGACGCGGGCGCGGTTTGCCGGGGAGGCGAGCGAAGCGGATTGCGGATAGACCTGAAGAGCGCTCTCCACAGCCTATTGGGGTGGAAATTCGCTTTTCGAGCCGAAATAGACTACATGTTGGGTAAGAAAAACCAACGTAGAATCACAACGTGACAGATACGCCCGAAGGTGCAGCCGGCGCGCCCGGCTCCGACATCGCTCCGATCTATATCACCGACGAAATGCGCAAGAGCTATCTCGATTACGCCATGAGCGTGATCGTGAGCCGCGCGCTGCCCGATGTTCGCGACGGTCTGAAACCCGTGCACCGCCGTATCCTGTTCTCCATGAGCGAGAACGGCTACGAATATAACAAGCCCTTCCGCAAGTCGGCGCGTGTCGTCGGCGACGTGATCGGTAAGTATCACCCGCATGGCGACCAGTCGGTCTACATGGCCTTGGTGCGTATGGCGCAGGATTTCGCCATGGGTGAGATGCTGGCCGAGGGCCAGGGTAATTTCGGTTCCGTCGACGGCGATATGCCGGCTGCCATGCGTTACACCGAAGTCCGCATGCAGAAGATCACGGGCTTCATGCTCGACGATCTCGACAAGGACACGGTCGATTTCCGCGACAACTATGACGGCTCCGAGCGCGAGCCGACGGTGTTGCCGGCGCGTTTCCCGAACATGCTGGTCAATGGCGGCGGCGGTATCGCCGTTGGCATGGCGACCAATATTCCGACGCATAACCTCGCCGAGACGATCAATGCGGCGCTGGCTGTGCTCGAAAATCCGTCGATCACGACGGAAGAGCTGCTCGAGCATATTCCTGGTCCGGATTTCCCGACGGGCGGCATCATTCTTGGCCGCGCCGGCATTCGCCAGGCTTATGAAACCGGCCGTGGCTCGATCATCGTGCGTGGACGCTCGACGATCGAGGAAGTGCGCAAGGAACGCGAAGCCATTGTCATCACCGAGATTCCGTATCAGGTGAACAAGGCGGCGATGGTGGAACGCATTGCCGAACTGGTGCGCGAAAAGCGTATCGAAGGCGTGGCCGACCTCCGCGACGAATCCAGCCGCGAAGGCATGCGGGTCGTCGTCGAGGTGAAGCGCGATGCGCTGCCTGACGTGGTGCTCAACCAGCTCTATCGTTTTACGGCACTGCAATCCTCGTTCGGCTGCAACTTCGTGGCGCTGAACGGCGGCAAGCCGGAGCTGATGAATCTCAAGCAGATTCTCGATGCATTCATCGCCTTCCGTGAGGAAGTGGTTACGCGTCGCGCCCGGTTCCTGCTGAACAAGGCTCGCGACCGCGCCCATATCCTGGTCGGTCTCGCCGTGGCCGTGGCCAATATCGACGAAGTCATTGCGCTGATCCGTACTGCGCCCGATCCGGCGACGGCGCGCGAGCAGTTGATGACCCGCCGCTGGCCGGCGGCCGATGTCGAACCGCTGATCCGGCTCATCGACGATCCGCGTCACCGCATCAATGACGATGGTACGTTCAACCTTTCCGAAGAACAGGCTCGCGCCATTCTCGAACTGCGTCTGGCGCGCCTCACGGCGCTTGGCCGCGATGAAATTGGCGAAGAACTTAACGGGCTCGGTACGGAGATCGAGGACTATCTCGATATCCTGCGTTCCATCGTTCGCGTTCGCGCCATCATCCGCGAGGAACTGGAAGCCATCCGCGAGGAATTCGGCTCAGCGCGTCGCACTGAGATCTCCGATCATGCGGCAGATTTCGACGACGAAGACCTGATCGCTCGCGAAGACATGGTCGTGACCGTCAGCCATGCCGGCTATATCAAGCGCGTGCCGCTCTCGACCTATCGGGCGCAGAATCGCGGCGGCAAAGGCCGCTCGGGCATGTCGACGCGCGAAGAGGACTTCGTGGCGCGACTGTTCGTGGCCAATACGCATACGCCGGTGCTGTTCTTCACCAGCCGCGGCATTGCCTACAAGCTGAAAGTCTGGCGCCTGCCGCTGTCGGCTGCCAATGCCAAGGGCAAAGCGCTGATAAACATCCTGCCGCTGGAGCAGGGCGAGCGCATTACCTCCATCATGCCGCTGCCTGAGGACGAAACCTCGTGGGGCAATCTCGACATCATGTTCGCGACGACGCGCGGCACAGTTCGCCGCAACTCGCTCGCCGACTTTGTCGAAGTGCGCCAGAACGGCAAGATCGCGATGAAGCTCGACGAGGGCGACGAGATCGTCGGCGTCGACACCTGCACGGTGAATAATGACCTGCTGCTGACGACCGCACTGGGTCAGGCGATCCGCTTCCGCGTCGACGATGTGCGCCTGTTCAAGGGCCGCGATTCCATGGGCGTGCGCGGTATTGCGCTGGCCGATGGCGACAAGGTCATCTCCATGGCTGTCATCAACCACTCGGATGCTGATGCCGAGCAGCGTGCCGCTTATCTCAAGATGAGCCGTGCGGTGCGGGGCGAGGCCGAGAGCGAAGAGACCAGTTCGGATGAAGCCGATGTGGTCGCCGGTGCGCTCGAGCCCGAACTCTACGCGCAGATGAGTGCCAGCGAGCAGTTCATTCTTGCCATTTCCGAGAATGGCTATGGCAAGCGGACCTCCAGCCACGAATACCGGATCACCGGTCGCGGCGGTAAGGGCATCGTCGCCATGGCGGTCAACAAGCGCAATGGCAACCTGGTCGCGAGCTTCCCAGTGGAAGACGAAGACCAGATCATGCTCATCAGCGATGGCGGCCAGACCATCCGCCTGCCAGTGGGCGGCGACAAGCCGATCCGTATCGTCAGCCGCGGCTCTCAGGGTGTGATCGTGTTCGACACGGCCGAGGGCGAGAAGGTGGTTTCGGTGGAACGCATCAGCGAGCCTGAAGGCGAAGAGGGCGACGACGCCGCTCCGCCGGCTGCCGAAGGTGGTGACGGCGCGGCCGAGTAAGTCATAGTAGCCCCCATCCTGAGGTGCTCGCCTAAGGCGAGCCTCGAAGGACGAGGGTGTGGCACTGCAAGCTCGGTGTGCCCGACCTCGTGGTTCGAGGCTACGCTTACGCTACGCACCTCACCATGAGGTCTTCGGAATCAAGGGGCGCGCCGGCGCCTCTTGTCTTTTCTGACGCCCGGTGGCTTGCTCGCTCCTGAGAGGAGACTCACCGTGTTCGATATTTCGACGCTCATTCCTTATCTTGGGGCATGCTTTCTGCTGGCCATCGTGCCAGGGCCGACGGTGACCGTCATCGTCGCCAATTCGCTAGCGCGCGGCACGGGGGCAGGGCTCGCCATCGTCGCCGGAACGCAGGCGGGCTTTCTGGTGATGACATTGGTGGTGGCGCTGGGCATGCAGGCGCTGGTGGCGTTCATGGGCGCGGCGTTTGACTGGATCAAGCTGATCGGCGCGGCCTATCTCATCTGGCTCGGCTTCAAGATGCTGCGCAGCGATGGCGATCTCGGCACGGTCGAGGCCGAGCGGGGAAAATCCAATCTTCGCACGGCACTTGAGGGATTTGTCGTAATCCTCTCCAATCCCAAGGCTCTTATCTTCCTCGGGGCGTTCCTGCCGCAGTTCGTCGACGTGTCGCGGCCGACCTTTCCGCAGGTGATGGTCCTCGGCCTATTCTTCATGCTGGTGGCCGGTTCGACCGACGCAATCTATGCCGTGGTGGCCGGCAGGGCGCGTGGGCTCTTGAGCGCCGCGCGGGTTCGCATGGTGTCGCGGCTCTCCGGGGTAATCCTCATGCTTGGTGGGGTTTGGCTGGCGCTGCAGAAACGGGCCTGATGGAGATCGTTGACCTCAAGGCGAGGCCGCAGTTTTTCAACGTGGTTGCGGATCGCATCTGGAATGCTTGGTGGAAACCGTCCGGGGCATCGTTGAGCGATGTCGAGGCCGCCCTTTCTGCCGTCATTGCGTCCGCCGCGTTTCCGTTCACGCTGATCGGCGTCGAAGACGAAAAATTCGCCGGAACGGTTACCTGCATCGCGAGCGATATCGCGGCCCGACCGGATCTGGGGCCTTGCGTCGCTGCGCTTTGGGTAGAACCCGACCGGCGTGGTTGCAATCTCGGCGGCAGATTGGTTGAGATGGCGCTTCAAAGGCTTGTGGCCGCAGGATTCGATTGTGCCTATCTGGCAGCGCGGCAGCCGTTGCGATCCTACTATCGCGGGCAGGGCTGGGAACTGATTGAAGACAATGTCGGCGACGATGCGCTCGACGTTTTCAAGCGAACGTTCGCAAGGGGATAGCGTATGCCATCGACACGAATAGAGACGCGCCGTGGCTGGCTCGGGACGCAGAAGCGCGAGTTCATCGAGGCTGTGCAGCGCGCGCTGATGACGGGCATCCTCATTCCGGAAAACGACCGCTGCATTCGGCTGGTGGAGTTCGATCAGGACGCGATGATTGCGCCGCCACATGTCGGCGAGCGCTATGTGGTGATCGAGATCAGCCTGTTTACAGGCCGGACAATCGAGGCGAAACGCCGGCTCTACGCGGCGCTGGTGACGGAACTGGCGGCGTTCGGGCTTGCGGCGCATGACATCAAGGTCATCCTGCACGAGGTTCCGCGCGAGAACTGGGGGCTCAGGGGCCTGCCGGCGAGCGAAATAGAACTGGGCTTCAAGGTCGATGTCTGAGGTGAAGTCTGGAGGCTATGGCGCGCTTCTGCGGCTGCCGGTTCCGCGACGGCTTGCTGCTGCCAGTATTCCGGCCGATTTTGCCGATTGGCTGGACTATGCAGCCGTCGTTGCGCTGGTGGTTTTTGCCTGGGGCGAGGGGCCCTTTGCGCTGGCGATGTTCGCGCTGGCGCTGAGCCTGCCGTATATATTGGTCGGGCCGTTTATCGCTGTGGTGGTGGATCGGGTGCCGATCCGGACCGTGCTGGTGGTGAGCAATCTGGGGCGGGGTCTCGCAACGTTGGGATTTGCCTTTGCCGGCGATACGGCGGTGCTGCTGGCGCTGGTTTTCGTTCGTGGCTGCATCGACTCGGCCTTTACGCCGGCCCGGCAGGCGGCGATCCAGGCGAGTACGCCGGAGGAGCTGCGCGGGGTCGCCAACGGGCTGCATCAGGCGATCAACCAGACGTCCAAGATTGCCGGGCCGGCTTTGGGCGGTCTTTTGCTGGCTTTCTGGTCGGCGCAGAGCATTTTCATGCTCAATGCAGGGCTATCGCTGGTGGCGACGCTGATTGCGTTGACCGTAGTGCTACCGCCGCGGCCGACTTCTACCGAAGAAAAAGGAAAGTTCTTCACCGAGTCGCTGAAGGGCATCAGCGAGTTCAGGCGGAGCCGGGGGCTCCTTGTCGCGCTGATTTTTTCGGCCTGCGCCTATTTCGCGTTCTTTCTCTATGACGCGCTGATTGCGCTGCTGGCGGAAGGGTTTGGCTTCGACGCCACGGCCTTCGGCCTGTCGATTTCGGCCTCGGGGCTGGGCGGGCTGGTTGGGGCGCTGGTGGCCGGGAGCATGGCGGGCAAGCGGCCAATGCTGACCATGTCGCTGGCGGCAGTGATTTCGGGTTTGACGACGTGTGCCGTGGCTGTTGCCGCGGTGATGGGTTGGTCGATGCCGCTGCCGGCCTTCCTGTTGGTCCTCTGCTTCATGGGCGCAGCGACGGCTTTCATGCTCGTGCCCTATCGCACTATCGTCCAGGCGGATGCGCCGCCGGACCGGATTGCGCGGGTGTTTGCCGCGGGCGAAGCCGTTATCACGCTGACCATGCTATCAGCGCCGCTGATCGGCAGCTTTATTGCCAGCCAGTGGGGGACGCCGATGGCCTTCCTCGCGGGCGGCTGCGTCCTGGTGCTGCTCGGCGCCGTTACGCTTGCCTCGCATCGCGGCCCATGACAAAAACCGAATGACTACAAAGGGGAGGGGCCGATGAACGGTCTGGTTGGGTTTTATCCCGGTTCGTTCGATCCACTGACCAATGGGCATCTCGACGTGATTGAGCGCGCCTGCAAGCTGGTGGATACGCTGGTGGTTGGCGTCGGCGTCAGCGCCACCAAGAAGAATCCAATGTTTTCCCACGCCGACCGGCACGCCATTCTGCAGCAAGTGCTGGGGCCGGTGGGCATTCGTACCAACACTGAATTCAAGATCGTCGATTTCTCGGGCCTGATGGTCAATGCGGCCCGCGAGCATGGCGCGAAGCTGATCATTCGCGGCCTGCGCGATACCACCGACTACAATTACGAAATGCAGATGGTGGGCATGAATGCGCAGATGGCGCCGGACCTGCAGACGGTCTTCCTGCCATCGAGCCCGCCCGTGCGGCATATCTCGGCCACATTGGTGCGTCAGATCGCCGAGATGGGTGGAGATATTTCCGCCTTCGTTCCGCCAATCGTCCTCAAGGCCTTGAAAGCATCATGATGACCTTTTCCCGCCGCCTCTTCGCCGGCCTCGCCATTTCCGCTCTTGCCCTGTCCGCCGTGCCGGCGATGGCGCAGACTGGCAAGCCGCATCTGATCCTGACGCTGGAAGACGGCACGGTCGATATCGAACTGCTGCCCGAACTGGCGCCCAAGCATGTCGAGCGCGTCATCGCGCTGACCGAGGCTGGCTCTTATGACGGTGTGGTGTTTCACCGCGTGATCGATGGTTTTATGGCCCAGACGGGCGACGTGCAGTTCGGCAAGTCGGATTCGCCCAGCTTTAACCTGGCGCAGGCCGGCATGGGTGGTTCGGACCAGCCGGACGTGCAGGCCGAGTTCAATTCCGAAAGCTTCCAGCGCGGTGTCGTCGGCGCGGCGCGTGCGCAGGACCCGAACTCGTTCAATTCGCAGTTCTTCATCACCACGGCCGATGCCAGCTTCCTCGATGGCCAGTACACGGTGTTCGGCAAGGTCGTGTCGGGCATGGAATTCGTCGATGCGCTGGAAAAGGGCCCGCAGAGTGCCAATGGCGCAGTCGCCAATCCCGACAAGATCGTGAAGGCCACGATCGAGAATAAGTAAGCGCACCGTCGTTTTGGCGGCTCGGAAAGTGCCGGGCCGCCTTGCACTTGCGTGGCATAGGCCCTAAATCCGGGCCACTTCATTTTTCCAGAAAGCGAAAATCATGGCCGATTACGCCGATCCCGAAAACACCCTCGTCATCGAAACGACCAAGGGCAATGTGGTTATCGCGATGCGTCCAGACCTGGCCCCGGGCCATGTCGATCACATCAAGAAGCTCGCCCGCGAAGGCGCCTATGACGGTGTGGTGTTTCACCGCGTGATCGACGGCTTCATGGCTCAGACCGGCGACGTGAAGTTCGGCAATTCGAATTCGGCCGACTTCAATCCGTCCCGCACCGGTACCGGCGGTTCGTCCTATCCGAACCTCAAGCAGGAATTCAACGCCGAGCCCCACGTTCGCGGCACGGCCTCGATGGCCCGCTCGCAGGATCCGAACAGCGCGAACTCGCAGTTCTTCATCTGCTTTGGTGATGCACGCTTCCTCGATCGTCAGTACACCGTTTGGGGACAGGTCATCGAAGGCATGGAAAATGTCGACCAGATCAAGCGCGGCGAACCCGTCATCAATCCCGACAAGATGGTTTCCGTTAAAGTCGCGGCCGATATCGCCTGAGATTTTGCTGGCGGCCACGGCCGCCAGCCTTTTATTTGCGGCGCGCCAGGCATATGGCGAGCGCTGGACCTGAGTGGTCCATCTGGGCGATCCTGACCCGCCGTGACGGCTGATTCCGTCGCTCGCATTCAGGACCAAGATTTTGAAAATGGATACTCTGCTTTGGGCGCTGATGGGCGTCTTCGCAGGTGCTTGCATTGCCGTGCAGGCGCCGATCAATGCCGGGCTCGGTCGCGCGCTCGAAGTACCGATTGCGGCGGCGGCCGTGTCGTTTCTGGCCGGTGGCGTGGTGCTTTGGGCGCTCGCCTTTCTCTTCAGCCATCTCACTGCAACGCCGATAAATTTCGCTGCGCCTGCGCAATGGACGCTGGTGGCAGGCGGGCTGCTTGGCGCGTTCTATGTGTTTTCCAACATCACGCTGACACCGATGATTGGCGCGGCGGCGGTGATGGCGCTTTCAGTGACGGGACAGCTCATGGCCGGGCTCGTGCTCGACAAGGTTGGCTTCATGGGCATGGCGGTGCGCGAGATCACCATGGGGCGCGTGGCCGGCGCCGCATTGCTGATCGTTGGCGCGGTGATGATCAGGGTGCTTTAGGGCAACCTTGCTGATTTTGCCCCGTTTTCGCGAAGCCGAACACATGCTAACGAGCCCAACATGCGTGTTTCCGAATTCGACTTCGACCTGCCCGAAAAACTGATCGCCCTGCATCCGGCAGAGCCGCGCGACTCTGCGCGACTGCTGGTGGTGCGGCCGGGCGAGGCATTGCAGGACCGGCATATTCCGGATCTGCTGGAACTTTTTCAGCCGGGCGATGTGCTTGTCGTCAACGATACGCGCGTTCTGCCGGCGGAATTGCGGGGCACACGGGTGCGCGGGGAGACGCGGGCGAACGTCTCGTTCAACCTACACAAGCGTGTCGACGCGCATACCTGGCGGGCCTTTGCGCGGCCGGCCAAGAAGCTGGCGCTGCTCGATGCGCTGGAGCTGGGCAATGGTCAGGCGGATGCGCTGAAGGCCCGGGTTGCGGGAAAGGGCGACACGGGAGAAGTGACGCTCGAGTTCGAATTGGGCGGGGCGCAGCTCGACGAGGCGATCAAATCGCACGGCGCCATGCCGCTGCCGCCCTATATCGGGGCCAAGCGGGCGGTCGAGGAACGCGATAAGGTCGACTATCAGACGGTTTATGCCGCTGAGGATGGCGCTGTGGCGGCGCCGACGGCAGGGCTGCATTTCACCGAAAAGTTGCTGCAGCAGTTGAGCGATCGCGGCGTGACCATGGAGCGGGTGACTCTGCATGTTGGGGCGGGAACGTTCTTGCCGATGAAAGTGGATGACACGGAAGATCATGTCATGCACTCGGAATGGGGCGATATCGATCAGGCGACGGTAGAGCGGATCAACGCCAAGCGGGCGCTGGGTGGGCGCGTCATTGCAGTTGGAACCACCAGTTTGCGGCTGCTGGAGACAGCGTCGCGGGCGACCGGGCGGTTGCAGCCGTTCATCGGCGACACGGATATCTTCATCACGCCGGGCTTCAAGTTCCGGACCGTCGATATCCTGATGACCAATTTCCACCTGCCGAAGTCGACCCTGTTCATGCTGGTCAGCGCCTTTTCGGGGCTCGACCAGATGAAGGCCGCGTATCATCACGCGATATCGAATGGTTACCGGTTTTATTCCTATGGCGACTCGTCGTTGCTGTTCCGCGCTGGCGGAGACGAGGACGACGAGGCGTGAAGCGCGGTACGCCGCCAATCGTTCGCTATACCAATCGGATCGTGATTGGGCTGCGGACGGTTGCGGCATCGGGCGATGAAAAGCTCACATTTCAACGGCTTATAGAGGCCATGGGGCAGGGGTCGCATCGGCTGCTGATCCTGATGCTGACGCTGCTCAACATGATCCCGGGCCCGCCAGGTTTTGGCGGGGTCATTGCCTGGACGACCTTTGCCGTGGCCGTTGCCATGGTGTTGGGGAAGCCGGTGCGTCTGCCTCGCATCATCGGTGAGCGCAAGCTGCCTGTGGCGCCGCTGCTCAAGGGGAGCGAGCAGGTGGTGAAGGTCACAGGGATCATCGCGCGATTTTCGCGGCCTCGGATGCGCTGGCTGACTGGCGCCGCTGCGACTATTCCCTACGGGATTTTCGCCATGGTGATCAGCGTGGCGATGACAGTGCCGATTCCCTTTTCCAATGCCGTGCCGAATGTCGGGCTCTGCGTGCTGGCCTTTTCGATGCTAAACCGGGATGGCATTGGGGCGGTTATAGGGGCCGCGATTTGTGTTCTCGGGCTGGGGGTGGAGATCGCCCTGGTGTTCGGGGCGATCAACCTCGGCATGCATGCCGTCAATACGGTGTTTTAGCCCCAGTCTATCGCGCCGGCGTGCCCCGGTGTCCCCAGGCGGAGGCGAGATGGATTGCCGGGACAAGCCTGGCAATGAAAATGGAATTGCGACTGGTGAGGTTCTGGGGCGGACTTCAGATCCCGGCCGCGTCGTGAGTGAGCGTGCCGGAGAAGCCGCAGGAAGCGCCGTGATATTCAAGGCACCCGTCGCGTTCCTCGAGAACGACGCCACCTTGGCCATCGAAAGCGATGCCGATTTCGCAATAGCGCTGGTTGAGCGGTGACTCGTCTCCGGGCTCGTACATTTCGTTTTCGACGAAGAAATTGCCGCCCTTTTTGGAGAGCAGGACTTCGCCCTCGATGCCACCTGCGCAGCCCATGAATTCTTCCTGGATTGGCACCACCGTATTGATCGAGATGGAATAGCGATCATCCTCGATATGGGTGAGGTCGAGCGTCAGATCGCCTTCGCCGCTGCCTGAATAGAGGCCTTCGATTTCGTTCACATCCTGCGCAAAAGCGGGCAGTGTGGCGAGGGAAATGGCGGCGACGAGAAGAGCGGTACGGAACATGGTTGGCCTCAACAACTGAACGTAATTTTGGAATAGGGACAGGCGAGCGTGGCGAAAATCGGACGGCGTTGCGCTGCAACCATCTCAACGGTCAGGATTTTCGTCCTCGACTAATACGGGGAACGTGGAATGCAAGAAGCGGAAATTTTCGGAATCTCGGCCGCCTGGGTCATCGCCAATGCCTGGTCGCTGGTGATCGCACTGCTGGTATTGGCGGCGGGCTGGGTGATTTCCAAGATCGTGTCGCGCTATGTCACCGGCTTTCTGGCCGCGCGCATGAAGCACAATGCCACCATCGCGCCGCTGGCGGGGCAGGTGGTGCGATATGGCATCCTGTTTGTCACCGTCATCGTCGTGTTGGGGCAATTCGGGGTGCAGACGGCGTCAATCCTCGCCGTGCTGGGTGCGGCGGGTCTGGCTATCGCGCTGGCTTTGCAGGGGACGCTCGCCAATATCGCGGCAGGCATCATGCTGGTCTTCCTGCGGCCGTTTAATTCGGGTGACTATATCGATGCGGACGGGATTGTCGGCACAGTGGTAGAGGTCGGGCTTTTCGCGACGCAGTTGCGGACGATTGACGGGCTCTACCTCTTTGCGCCGAATTCAAAGCTCTCGAACGCAAAAATCATCAATTACAGCCGGGAAACGTCGCGGATCGTCGAGGTGAAATTCAACGTGCCGCGCTCGGCCGATCTCGATCGGGTGCGCGCGGAAGTGACTCAAGCCGTGGCGACGGAATATTCCGCAAGCGCGGCCAAACCTGACATTTGGCTTGATACGCTCGGCGACAGCACGATGACGGTGGTGGTGCGGGTTCCGGTGCGGAGCGACGACTGGTGGCAGGCCCGTTCGGTCGTGCAGGAGCGGCTCAAGGTCGCTCTTGAGCGCAACAACAATTTCGCGGCGGCGACGACCTGAAGCTTTAGTGGCTGGGGCCCTTTATTCTGGCGGGGCAACCCGCTAGAAACCCGGCCCATGAGCACGACGACGAAACAGGTTACCTTCTCCCTTCTCGCAACCGATGGCGCGGCGCGGCGCGGCCGTATCGACACGCCGAGGGGCGAGATCAATACGCCGGCCTTCATGCCGGTGGGCACGGCAGGCACCGTTAAGGCCATGTATCCCGAGCAGGTGCGCGAGACCGGCGCCGATATTCTGCTTGGGAACACTTATCACCTGATGCTGCGGCCCGGTGCGGAGCGCGTGGCTTCGCTCGGTGGCCTCCATACCTTCATGGACTGGCAGCGGCCGATCCTGACCGATAGCGGCGGGTTTCAGGTCATGTCGCTCGCAAAGCTTCGGAAGCTCACCGAGAAGGGCGTGACCTTCAAGTCGCACATCGACGGCTCCTCGTATGAGCTGACGCCTGAGCGATCGATCGAGATTCAGACGCTGCTCGATAGCGATATCATCATGCAGCTCGACGAGTGCATTGCGCTGCCGGCCGAGCGCAAGGAAATCGAGCGCGCGATGGAGTTGTCGCTCCGCTGGGCGGATCGATCGAAGACCGCGTTCAACAATCAGCAGAACCGGGCTTTGTTCGGTATTGTGCAGGGCGGCGACGATGCCGAGCTTCGGGCCAAGTCGGCGGCGGGGCTCAAGTCGATTGGGTTTGACGGCTATTCCATCGGCGGGCTGGCCGTGGGCGAGCCACAGGAAGTCATGTTCCGCGTGCTGTCTGATATCACGCCGGAACTGCCGACGGATCGGCCGCGCTATCTGATGGGCGTGGGCAAGCCGGATGATATTCTGGGCGGCATCGAGCGCGGCGTCGACATGTTCGACTGCGTGCATCCGACGCGTGCCGGGCGCCATGGCCATGCCTATACGCGCTTCGGTGTCATCAATCTGAAGAATGCGCGGCACAAGGATGACCATCGTCCGCTCGACGAAGCGTCGCCCAATCCCAATTGCCGGCGCTGGAGCCGAGCCTATCTCCACCATCTGGTAAGGACGGAAGAGATTTTGGGTGCCATGGTCCTTTCGCAGATCAACCTTGCCTATTATCAAGAGCTGACCGCGGGCACGCGGGCGGCTATCGAAGCCGGCCGCATGGCCGATTTTGCGGCCGAAACGCGCGCCGCATGGGCTGCCGGCGATCTGCCGGTCCTGTAAGAAAACTCCTTGGAGAAGACGCTGATGGCTAAGTCGGGACGCAAGGCCGGGTTCGAAACGCTGGGCAAGCTCAAGAAGGCAATCGAGGGCCAGCCGATGCGGCTGCTGTTCGCGGAAGACCCGAACCGCTTCCAGCGTTTTTCGGTGTCGGGCGCTGACATTCTTCTCGATTATTCGAAGAACCGGATCGACGAAGAGGTGATGGCGGCGCTGTTCGACCTCGCACGCGCTGCCGGCGTCGAAGAGCGTCGTACGCAGATGTGCGAAGGCGAGCACATCAACATCACCGAAGACCGCGCCGTGATGCACATGGCGCTGCGCTATCAGGGCGACAAGCCTGTTGAAGTCGATGGCAAGGACGTGATGCCCGACGTGCGGGCGGTGCTGAAGGCTATCGAGACCTATACCAATGCTGTGCGCAGCGGCGAAATCCGCGGGCATGGCGGCGAGCAGATTACCGATGTGGTCAATATCGGCATTGGCGGGTCGGATCTCGGCCCGGTGATGGTGACGCTGGCGCTGGCGCCCTATACGCGGCCGGACCTCCGCGCCCATTACGTCTCCAATGTGGATGGCGCGCATATCCATGACATCCTGAAGGGGCTCGATCCCAAGAAGACGCTGTTCATCGTCGCTTCTAAGACCTTTACGACCGACGAGACCATGACCAATGCGCATTCGGCCCGTAAGTGGCTGGCTGATGCCTTGGGCGAAGAGGCGGTGCCGAACCACTTTGCAGCGGTTTCGACCAATCTGCCGGCCTGCGCCAAGTTCGGCATTCGCGAAGACCGCATTTTTGGGTTCTGGGACTGGGTTGGCGGCCGCTATTCGGTGTGGTCGGCCATCGGCCTGCCGGTGGCGCTGGCCGTCGGCTATGACAATTTTGCAAAGTTTTTGGCTGGCGCCGATGCGATGGACCGGCATTTCCTCGAGACGCCGCTGGAAAGCAATCTGCCGGTGATCATGGGCCTGCTTGGCGTCTGGTATCGGAATGTCTGGGGTTTTTCGACCCATGCCGTACTGCCCTATGATCAGCGGCTGAGCAGGTTCCCGGCCTATCTGCAGCAGCAGGATATGGAATCGAACGGCAAGTCCGTCACACTCAACGGCAAGCCGGTGGGCTGGTCGACGGGCCCGATCGTCTGGGGCGAGCCGGGCACCAATGGACAGCATGCTTTCTATCAGCTGATCCATCAGGGTACGGACGTCATTCCCTGCGATTTCCTGATCGCCGCGCAGCCGCATGAAAAGCTGCCGCCGCACCATGACAAGCTGGTGGCTAACGTCCTGGCGCAGTCGGAAGCGCTGATGTTGGGCAAGACCGAGGAAGAGGTCGTGGCCGAACTCAAGGCGCAGGGCCTCGACAAGGACAAGATCAAGGAACTCACCCCGCACAAGGTGTTCCCGGGCAATCGTCCGAGCAATACGCTGTTCTACAAACAGCTGACGCCGGAATTGCTGGGCTCGCTCGTGGCGCTCTATGAGCACAAGGTGTTCGTGCAGGGTGTCATCTGGAACGTCAATTCCTACGACCAATGGGGCGTGGAACTGGGCAAGCAGCTCGCCAAGGCGCTGCTGCCGAAGGTGCAGGGAGAGCAGAGCGGGGAGGGGCACGATAGCTCCACCCAGGGTCTCCTCAAATTCTACCTCGCCAACAAGGCCTGATCATTGACCATCACCACCGACGAGCAACTGGAAAAACTTAGGGCAATCGGCCGAATCTGTGCCGTGGCGCGCGACGCCATGGCCGCGGCCATGCGGCCGGGCATGACGACGCTCGAACTCGATGAGATCGGCGCTAAAATCCTGGCTGAGCACGGGGCGCTTTCGGCGCCTATCGTCACCTATGATTTTCCGGGGGCGACCTGCATTTCGGTGAATGAAGAGATCGCCCACGGCATTCCGGGCGACCGGGTGCTGCATGAGGGCGATCTCGTCAATATCGACGTGTCGGCGGCACTGAATGGGGTCTTTGCCGACTGTGGCGCAAGCTATGTGCTGGGCAAGGGCGACAAGCGGCTCGATACGCTCTGCCGCGATGGCAAGAAGGCGATGTGGGCCGGAATCAATGCCGTGAAGGCTGGCGCGCCGCTGGCCGACATCGGCACGGCCATCGGCAAGGTGGCCAAGAAGGGCGGCTATACGCTGATCAAGAACCTCGCCAGCCATGGTGTGGGCGATAGCCTGCATGACGAGCCGGGAGAAATCCCGACCTGGCCGGACCGGTCGGAGCGACGGCGGATCAGCAATGGGCTGGTGTTCACCATTGAGCCGTTCCTGTCGCTGGGCGGACAGTTTGCCGCGCAAAAGAGCGAGGATGACGAATGGACGCTGGTTGCCGATCCGATGGCGCCTTGCGTGCAGTATGAGCACACCGTCGTGGCGACACCCAAGGGCGCGATCGTCGTAACGCTGGCGGCTTAAAGCCAGACCAGCAGCATCGGGCCGATCAATATCGAGCCGATGGCGATGACGAAGCGCAGATTACCCAGTTGGCGCAGTGCCGGCACGCTCAGCGCCGTCGACAGCAGGAAATAGCCGACCAGCGCGATCAGCGCCGGGGCGATACCCGATGCCGTCAACGGTGTGTTTTCGTTGAGCTGGAGATAGATCATGTGCCCGCCGGCAAAGCCGATCAGCGAGGTGATGACGACTGTGACGGCCTTGGCGGTGATCAGCAGCGCCATGTCGATGGTATTGCTGGTGAGGGCGAGGGCGATGCCCGTGGCGGTGACATGCACGGCGGCCAGGGTGGCAAAGACCTGATTCTGGGCCAAAAGCGGGATCAGTTCTGGCGGCGCGAAGAGCGGCACGGCACCGACCATGGGCAGGTTTGCCCCATATTGCGCCATCAGGAAGATGACGTAGAGCATGGCAAGGGTCGAGGCTGCGAAGACGAGCAAGACCGCTGCGAGGACTTTCAGCAGGTCCATGGTATCCTGAGACACGTCGCCTCCTCACGATGCTGGGGGTTTAGTATGAGTTCGCCGGCCCGATTCTGACAGCCGTCACAGGCGGCGGCGGCCGGGCTGGGTCAGAATTCTGCTGGGTGGACGGCGCCTACGAACCGCGACCGGCATGCAAAACTCCTCCGACAGCTCGTAGGCATCGGCTCGATTGTCAAGCTCGGCATAGGGGTCGACGTCGGTGGAAGAGCTTGGCATGAGGTCATGTCGGAAACAGCGTTGCCGGGGTCATGCCCAAGTCGTATGGCAACGTCAAGACAGCGGCCTTGGGCACGTTGCCACAGACGTCAAATATGACTAAATAAGTCTAGTTATCTCTACCGGCCGACCATCGCGGCCAGTATCCTTCTTGATGGGCCAAACCATGCTTAAGCGCTTTTATGCCTACTACCGCCCCTATACAGGGCTGTTCATTCTCGACTTCGGGTGCGCCGTTATCGCGGGCCTGCTGGAGCTCGCTTTCCCACTGGCGGTCGCATATGTGATCGACACGCTGCTGCCGGAGTCGAACTATTCCCTTATCCTGGCGGCGTGTGCGGGCCTGCTCGCCATCTATGTGGTCAGCGCCGGCCTCAAGGCGATCGTCAATTATTTCGGCCATGTGCTCGGCGTGTCGATGGAAACCGACATGCGTCGGCAGGCCTTTGACCACATGCAGAAGCTCAGCTTCCGCTTTTTCGACAATCACAAGACCGGGCACCTCATTACCCATGTGACCAAGGATCTCGAGGACGTGGGCGAAATCGCGCATCACGGCCCGGAAGACCTGTTCATCGCCGTCATGACCTTTATCGGCGCGTTCCTGTTGATGTTCTTCACCAATTGGAAGCTGGCGCTGATCGCCATCGCCCTGGTGCCGGTTATGAGCTGGCTCGTGATGCGCTATGGCTCGCGCATGACCAAGAACTGGCAGGAGCTGTTCCGCAGGGTCGGGGATTTCAATGTGCGCGTGGAAGACGCCATTGGTGGCATTCGCGTGGTGAAAGCCTTTGCCAATGAGGGGCACGAATCCGGCCTGTTCCAGGACAACAACCTCGCCTATCGCAAGACCAAGTTGCAGGCCTATGCGATCATGACGGCGAGCCTGCTTATTACGTTCTTGTCTACGCGCATCGTGCAGTTGGTGATCATGATGGCCGGCGCCTGGCTGGTGGTGGTCGGCGAGCTGACCTATGGCGGTTTCGTCAGCTTCCTGCTGTTGGTGGACGTGTTCCTGCGGCCGATCGACAAGATCACGGGCGTGCTCGAAAGCTATCCCAAGGGCATTGCCGGGTTCCGGCGCTTCACCAATCTGATCGATACCGAGCCTGACATCGCCGACAGCCCCAACGCCATCGAGGTGGAGCGTCTCAATGGGCATATCCGCTTCGAGGACGTGTCCTTCTCCTACGACGAGGGCCGCTCGATCCTGCGCAACGTCAACCTCGACATCGCGTCAGGTGAAACCGTTGCCATTGTCGGGCCTTCGGGTGCCGGAAAGACAACGCTCTGCTCACTGCTGCCGCGGTTCTATGAGACCACCGAGGGTCGGATCAGCATAGATGGAATCGGTATCTCCGACATGACCCAGGCCTCGCTGCGCAAGCAGATCGGCGTGGTGCAGCAGGACGTGTTCCTGTTTGGCGGCACGCTGCGCTCGAATATCGCCTATGGCGATCTCGATGCCAGCGATGAGGCGATCATGGAAGCGGCGCGCCGGGCCCGGCTTGAAGAGATGATCGCAGGGCTGCCGGCTGGGCTCGACACCGTTGTCGGCGAGCGCGGGGTGAAGCTCTCGGGTGGGCAAAAGCAGCGCGTCGCCATTGCGCGCATCTTCCTGAAAAACCCGCCGATCCTGATCCTCGACGAGGCGACCTCGGCGCTGGACACGGCGACGGAGGCGGCGATCCAGCAGGCGCTCAATGACCTGTCGTCGGGTCGCACCACGCTGATCATTGCGCATCGCCTGGCAACGGTTCGCCACGCCCATCGCATCATCGTTCTTACGGAGAACGGCATTGCCGAGCAGGGGGCGCATGATGCGTTGCTCAACAGCAACGGCGTTTATGCGAAGCTGCACTCGGCGCAGCAACTCGGTCTTGTCGGGTGATCTGGGGAAAGAGTGGTACGCCGGGAGGGGTTCGAACCCTCGACCATTCGATTAAAAGTCGAATGCTCTACCACTGAGCTACCGGCGCATCTCCTGCATGTCTTGGCAGACATGTGGTGCAAACGCCCTGCGGCGTTGGCGCGGAAAATAGTCAGGATGGTCCCGGAGTCAACCAATATCGCACCGGGGCCGTGCAAGGCTGGGGAAGGCGGCCTTCCTAGTTGATCGGCGCGCCGGCAAAGCTCGTGGGCGAGCAGGCGATTTCCATCTGTTCGAGGCGCTGGCAGAGATCGCGCGCTTCCGACATTTCAGCGATGGGGCCGAGGATCAGGCGCTGCTGATTGGCGCCGGTGCCGTCGGTCACCAGAGGCGACATGTCGATGACCAGCGAGCCCAGGCGCACTTCAAGATCGTGCCACTGTGTGGCGGCCTGACCGGTGGCGAAGCTGGAGCCGACGGCAACAGCATAGCCAACCTGGGCGCCCGAAGATGCGCTCGGCACGGCGATGGGCGCGGGCAGGGGCTGTTGCAGCGGCGACTGGTGCACGACGACGGTGCCGCCTTCGGCTGCTACCTGCTGCCCTGCATTGTTGGTGATCGAGGCCGTGGTAACGGAGCGATCGATGGGGGCCGTCGCTGGACGCATTTCTGCGAGTGCAGGGATGGAGACCTCCAGTGCGCCGACGCGGCGGACCACTTCATTGCCGGACTGTTCCTGCAGCGAGAAGCGGGTGGTCAGCACCTCATTCTGGCGGCGCAATTGTGCGGTTTCGGTGCGCAGCTCGGCAACCTGCTGGCGCAATTGCGAGAGCGAGGCGGCGTCGTTTCGCGGCGAATGCAGCGCATTCAGGGCCGAAGAGGGAATGAGACCGCCCACATTGGCACCCAGAACGGCCAGGCCAGTGCAGACAAGCGCGGCTATTCCCCAGACTTTGACGTCCGACTGCCGAAACTGTTCTGAATTCTGCACCAATTGTCCATCCTCGATTGCCCAACGAATCAAGGGCACTACGCCCTATTAGAATGTGTCATTGGTTATCTATTCGCCAATGACAGACGCCATAAATTTGTGGCAATGGGCGAAGAAGAAACTGGCAAGCTGGAGTGGCTGCGATGACAGAACTGCTTTCCATCATTCTTGCGGCCGGCGAGGGCACGCGGATGAAGTCATCCGTGCCCAAGGTTTTGCACCCGGTCGGCGGCCTGCCCGTCGTCAGCCACGTGCTGCGCACGGCCAAGGCGGCGGGCTCGACCATTGCCGTCGTAGTGGGGCCGAACCATGAAGCCGTGGAACAGGCGGTGACGCGGTTTGAGGCGAATGCGCATATCTCCAAGCAGACGGAGCGCAAGGGCACGGCGCATGCGGTTCAGCAGGCGCGGGCGGCCTATGATGCTGCAACCGGGCATATTCTGGTGCTTTACGCGGACACGCCGCTGGTGACCAGCGAGACGATTGGTGAGATTACCGACAGGCTCGATAGCGGCGCCGATATCGTGGTGGTCGGGTTCCGGCCGGATAACCCCACGGGCTACGGTCGACTGCTAACCGAAGGAAACCGCGTCTTGGCCATTCGCGAGCACAAGGACGCGACAGAAGAAGAGCGTAGAATTGGCCTCTGCAATTCCGGCATTTTGGGGTTCCGTGGTGACACGTTGCGGTCGGTGATCGATCGGATCGACAACAAGAATGCCAAGGGCGAATATTATCTAACCGACGCAATCGAACTGGCGGCCGGGGACAAGAAGCGCGTCGATTTCATCGAGGCGGATGCGAATGAACTGGTTGGCGTCGACAACCGGGTCAAGCTCGCGGAGGCCGAGGCGACGTTCCAGGAATTCAAGCGCATTGAAGCCATGGAAAATGGCGTCACCTTGCGCGATCCCAAGAGCACCTGGTTTTCGTGGGACACGGAAATCGGGCGCGACGTGACGATTTTTCCCAATGTCGTCTTCGGGCCGGGCGTGAAAATCGCCGACAATGTCGAGATCCGGGCGTTTTGCGACATCGAGGACGCCGTAATTGGCGAGGGTGCCACCATTGGGCCGTTCGCCCGCATTCGCGGCGGGGCGGAACTGGGGCCGGATGTGCACCTGGGCAATTTTGTCGAGGTGAAGAAGTCCAAGATCGGCGCCGGGACCAAGGCGGGGCACCTGAGCTATCTTGGTGATGCTGAAATTGGTTCAAAGACCAATATCGGTGCGGGCACCATCACCTGTAACTATGACGGCGTTAACAAGGAAAAGACCGTTATCGGCGACAATGCCTTTATCGGGTCCAATGCTTCGCTGGTGGCGCCGGTGACGATCGGCAACGGCGCTTATACGGCTTCGGGGAGTGTCATTACGCAGGACGTGCCGGACGATGCGCTGGCATTTGGCCGGGCGCGGCAGGAAACCAAGCCGGGCTATGCGCCCAAATTGCGCGAACTGGCGCTCGCGAAAAAGGCCGCCAAGCTGGCAGCCAAGGGGAAATAACATGTGCGGCATTGTTGGTATTGTTGGTAACGAACCGGTTGCCGGTCGCCTTGTGGATGCGCTGAAGCGCCTGGAATATCGCGGCTATGACAGCGCCGGTGTTGCAACGCTGGAAGGCGGCGCGATCTCGCGCCGGCGAGCCGAGGGGAAGCTGGGCAATCTTGCCACCAAGCTCGGCATGGAGCCACTCGACGGCCATGTCGGCATCGGCCACACCCGCTGGGCGACGCATGGCGCGCCGACCGAGCAGAACGCGCATCCGCATGCGACCGAGCGCGTTGCCGTGGTGCACAACGGCATCATCGAGAATTTTCGCGAGCTGCTAGCTGACCTCGCGCAGGATGGATATTTGCCGCAGACGCAGACGGATACCGAATCCGTAGCGCTCTGGGTGAGCCGGGAACTGGCGAATGGCGCCGACCCGGAATTGGCCGTGGCGCGGACGCTGAAGAAGCTCAAGGGCGCTTTTGCGCTGGCCTTTCTGTTCAAGGGACAGGGCAATCTGCTGATCGCCGCGCGCCATGGGGCGCCGCTGGCCGTGGGCTATGGCGCGACGGAAATGTATCTCGGCTCCGACGCCATGGCGCTGGCGCCGTTCACCTCGCGCCTGACCTATCTCGAAGATGGCGACTGGGCTGTGATCACGCCGGCCGGCGTGACCATTCGCGATGGCAAGGATGCCATCGTCCAGCGCGAGCAGCTGCTGTCGCAGGCGTCGGCGCTGCTGGTCGACAAGGGCAACCATCGCCATTTCATGGCCAAGGAAATCTACGAGCAGCCAGAAACCATTTCGCACACGCTAAGCCACTATGTGGACATGGGCGCAGAAAAGGTAGCAATCCGTGAAAACCTGCCCTTTGATTTCGCTGATCTTTCGCGCCTGACCATGAGCGCCTGCGGCACGGCTTACTATGCGGGCGCGGTCGCGAAATATTGGTTCGAACGCTATGCGCGGCTGCCCGTGGACATAGATGTGGCGAGTGAATTCCGCTATCGCGAACCGCCGCTCGACAAAAACGGACTGTCGCTGTTCATCTCGCAGTCGGGCGAAACGGCCGATACGCTGGCGGCCCTGCGCTATTGCGCCGGGCAGGGGCAGCATGTGGCGAGCCTCGTCAACACCGTGGAATCGACGATTGCGCGTGAATCCGGCGTGGTTTTTCCGATCCTTTGCGGGCCTGAAATCGGCGTTGCTTCGACCAAGGCGCTGACGGCGCAGTTGACGGCACTGGCCAGCCTTTCGCTGGCGGCGGGCCGGGCGCGCGGCGTGGTGAGCGTCGAGCAGGAAGCGGAACTGGTGCGGGCGCTGGTGGCATTGCCTTCGGCCGTGTCCGAGGCGCTGGGCGCTGAAAGCCAGATCATCGACATTTCCAAGCGCCTGTCGAAGGCCAAGGACGTGCTTTATCTCGGGCGCGGTCCGATGTTCCCGATCGCCATGGAAGGTGCGCTAAAGCTCAAGGAAATCAGCTATATTCACGCCGAAGGTTATGCCGCCGGCGAGTTGAAGCATGGGCCGATTGCGCTGGTGGACGAAGCCATGCCGGTGATCGTCGTGGCGCCGTCGGACGAGCTGGTCGACAAGACGCTGAGCAATATGCAGGAAGTCGCGGCGCGGGGCGGGAAGATCATTCTCATCACCGACGCCGAGGGCGCGAAGACCGTTGGGCACGGCGTGGCGGATATTATCGAGATCCCGCATGTGCATCCGTTCGTCGCGCCGATCCTGGCGACGATTCCGGTGCAATTGTTGGCCTATCATACGGCTGTGTTTATGGGCACGGACGTGGATCAGCCGCGGAATTTGGCGAAGTCAGTGACCGTGGAATAGGGCGGAGAGTCTCTCAGCCTGTCCTCCCCACGGCGTCATTCCCACGAAAGCGGGAATCTCCCTGCCCGGAAACAGAGATTCCCGCTTTCGCGGGAATGACATCGTGGGGGTGGATACGACGTTGCGTATGCCTACCCCGCCCGGATCAGCGGAATAGCCAAGTCTTTTCTGAACAAATACAACAACGTACGGGCGGCTTCGCCTTCATCTCCCGTCAATCCGGGGTTACGCTGCATAAGCGCTTTTGCGTCGTCGTGGGCGAATTCGAGCAGGTGCCGGTGCACGTCCGGAACCGCGAGGCGGTAGCCGGGCATGCCGGATTGGCGCGTGCCGAGAATGTCGCCTTGGCCGCGGAGCTCGAGGTCGCGTTCGGCGATCTCGAAGCCGTCCTCGGTGGATTTTATTGTGTCGAGGCGGGCCCTCGCGGTTTCGCTGAGCGGGTCCTTGTAGAGCAGCAGGCAGGCTGAGCGTTGGGAGCCGCGACCGACGCGGCCGCGGAGCTGGTGGAGCTGGGCGAGCCCAAAACGTTCGGCATGCTCGATGATCATAATGGTGGCGTTGGGAACGTCGACGCCGACTTCGATGACGGTGGTGGCGACCAGAAGCTTGATTTCATTGGCCTTGAAGCGCGCCATGACGTCCTGCTTGGCGGCGGCAGACATGCGGCCGTGGACGAGGGCGACTTCGAGGCCGAAGATTTTTTGGAGTTCGGCGAAGCGGTCTTCGGCTGAGACGACTTCCAGCGTTTCGCTTTCTTCCACTAGCGGGCAGACCCAATAGGCCTGGGCGCCTTCGTGCAGTTTTGCCTGCAGGCGGGCGATGACGCGGTCGTAATCGCCAATGGAAAGAACCGCGGTATCAATGGGTTGGCGGCCTCGGGGCTTTTCCTTGAGGACGCTGACGGCCATGTCGCCGAAGTGCGTGAGCACCAGCGTGCGCGGGATCGGCGTGGCGGTCATGACCAGGAGGTCGGTGTGGCGACCTTTTTCCGAGAGCGCGAGGCGCTGGTGAACGCCGAAGCGGTGCTGTTCGTCGACGACCGTCAGGCCCAAATTGTTGAATTCAATGCCGGACTGAAAGAGGGCGTGGGTGCCAACGGCGATGGTAGTGGTGCCATCGGCGAGGCCGGCGAGGATGGCGCGGCGTTCGGCGGCAGGCATTTTGCCGGTGAGGAGGGCGCAACCGAGGCCGGCGGCGTCGCAAATGGGCTTGATGGTTTTATAGTGCTGCGAGGCGAGGAGTTCTGTGGGCGCCATCAGGGCGGATTGGGCGCCGGACTCGGCCATGGCGGCCATCGCCATCAAAGCGACGACGGTTTTGCCGGAGCCCACGTCACCCTGCAAAAGGCGAGACATGCGCTCTGGCGCGGCGAGGTCGGCACGGATTTCCTCGAGCGCCTGATTTTGTCCATCGGTGAGCTTGAACGGCAGCACACTGGCGACCTTGGAGGTCACGCTACCGTTGAACGTGCGGGCAATGCCGCGCTCGGAAATCATCGACGAACGGAGCAATTGCAGGGTGATCTGGCCGGCAAGATATTCGTCATAGGCGAGGCGCTGGCGGGCAGGGGCCCAAAGTTCGGCTTCGCCCGGGTTTTCGGGGAGGTGAACGCTGTGCATGGCGTCCGTAAAGGTCGGCCACTTGCGCTGGGAAATTGTCACCGGATCGATCCATTCTGGGAGCGCGGGGACAGCGTCGACGGCCTGGCGGACGAGCTTTGCCAATGCCTTGGAGCTGAGGCCGTTGGTGAGCGGATAGACGGGCTCGACCAGGGGCAGGGTGGCGAATTTGTCCGGCTCGACGATGTAGTCGGGATGGGTGATCTGCTTTTCGCCGTTGAAGAAACCAACCTGACCCGAAACGTAGCGCTCTTCCCCTACCGGCAAAGCCTTCTCGACCCAACCACCTTGGGCTCGGAAAAAGACAAGCTGCATGTCTCCAGATTCATCGTGTGTGTAAACGCGATGGGGAATGTGCTCGCGACCGCGCGGCGGGGGCTGGTGGCGGTCGATGTGGAGTTTTAGCGTGACGATCTGATTGAGATAGGCTTCGGCAATGCCGACTTGGCGGCGGCGGTCGACCGTGCCGGAGGGCATGTGCATCAGAATGTCGAGGACGATGGCCTCCTGGCCGTCGGGCGCGCCGAAAAAGCGCGTGAGCAGGGCCGCGAGCTTGTCGCCCACGCCTTTGATGGCGTGAAGCGAGCGGAACAGGGGCTGGAGGGTTTCGGGACGCGACACTGACTGATTCTCCTGCGCGCGAGAGTGGCACAAAAGAACAGGACAGGAACAGGGCAGAACCCTAGCTGGACGCCCGGGCTTTGCGCCATTTCACCAGACGCGTGCGTGCATTGGCGTAGGGCGAGGACGTATTGAACTGGATCATGCGTCCCAAGGTCCATTTTTCGTACCATGGGCGACCGTAGAGGCTGGTGTCGTCCTCCGCCTCAATGATCGCGACGATGTCGGATTTGGCGCGGTCGAGTTCGGCGAGCAGATCGGGGAAAGGAAGGGCGGCATGGTCGGCGTAGAATTTTTGTGCGAGACGGCCGAGTTCGGTCCATTTGTAGCCGGTTTCAGGGAAATCGACCTCTTCGCCGGCCTTGCGCCCGCGATACCATTTGATGACGAGTAGGTTCCAGCCGAGGAGATAGGCCGCAAGGTCGTGCACGCTCATCATGGTACCCTTGGCATGACCTTCGAGCGTCTTTTCGGCGGTTCGCTCGACCGGAATCGCGGCGAGGTCGGCGGCCAGTTTGGCGTAGGTCTTGTCGATGGCGGCCAGAAGCTCGGTCTTGTTTTGGGGAACGGCCATGGTTTGCTCCTTACTCTTCAGTGCTTCTAGGGCAGAATTCATGGTTGCTGCATGATCGAGATCAAGTTGCTTCGCCATTGTGCGCAAAGGGCTGACAATCCCTTTCAAGGCGCGTAAGAGAGTGTCCAAATCGAGAACAAACTTCTGAATCATGGATGTCGAAATGACGGCCGGTGAGGACATTGCTATTCGCCGCAAGCGGTTGCGCTATCGCGCCTGGCACCGGGGGACCAAGGAAATGGACCTCGTGCTCGGGCCATTCTGCGATGCCAATATCGAGGGGTATGGCACGGACGAGCTCGACCGGCTGGAAGCATTGATGAATGAGGAAGATCCGCCGCTGCTCAAATGGGTTATGCGGCAGGAAGAACCGCCGGCTCATATCGATCGGGCGTTTCTCGACCTCGTGGTGGCCGACCATCAGGCTCGGATCGAAAAATGAATGAAATGACTGGGCTGCCGGCCATCCGGACGATTTCCAATGTGCCTGATGGCATGCAGCCCATGGCGCTGGCGCGGCTGATCGAGCAGCGTCTGAAGGATGCGCCCGATGATGCGGCGAGCCTGGTTTTCGTTGCGCGCGACGGGCGACGCATGCAGCGCATGGCCGAGGTGCTTGGCGCGATGTTGCCCGGACACACGATCCTGACGCTGCCGGCTTGGGACTGTCTGCCCTATGACCGTGTCTCGCCCAATAACGTAACCATTGCGGCACGCATGAACACGCTGGCGGCGCTGACCAGCGGGGCAAAGGGCGCGATCGTGCTGACCGCGGTCAATGCGCTGATCCAGAAATTGCCGCCGCGCGATGTGGTTGAAACCATGTCGTTTTCGGCGGCGATCGGGCGGGTGGTGGATAGCGAGAAGCTGATCGCCTGGGCGTCGAATAATGGCTATCTGCGCGTGCCGACGGTGCGCGAGAGCGGCGAATATGCCGTGCGTGGCGGCTTGGTGGATCTTTATCCGGCAAGTGCGGACGCGCCGCTGCGCTTCGACTTCTTTGGCAGTCAGCTTGAATCGATTCGCACCTTCGATCCGGACAGCCAGCGCACGACGGGTACGCTGAAGCGGATCGCGCTGACGCCGATGAGCGAAGTGGTGCTCAACGAAGAGACCATTCGACGCTTCCGCCAGAATTACACCGCGACTTTTGGCGGCAACACGGTCGACGACACGCTTTATGCCTCGGTGAGCGGAGGCTCGCGCTATTCGGGCACCGAGCACTGGCTGCCTTTTTTCTACGACCACATGGACCGGTTGGCCGACTATGTCGGCGATGCGCCATTTGTGTTCGACGACCAGGCTGCAGAGGCTTTTGCCGAGCGTGCCGAGCAAATCGCCGACTATTACGAAGCGCGCGAAACTGCGCGCTTGCAGCCGCCGGTGGCCGGGGCAGGGGCGCCCTACAAGCCGATCAAGCCGGAACTGCTGTACGATATCGATGTGCCGCCGCAGGCACTGGCCGGCGCTTCGGTGATCCAGCTTTCGCAGTTCCTTTCGCCTCAAGCCAAGAAGGGCGACGATTGGGGCGGGCATATCGCGCCGAGCTTTGCCGCCGAGCGATTGGCGTCTGACGTCAATCTGTTCCAGGCGGTCGTCGATCGACTCTTGGCCGAGCGCCGTGAAGGGCGGCGGGTCATCGTTGCCTGCTGGAGCACCGGGACGCGCGACCGTATGGTCCAGGTTCTCAAGGACCATGGCCTCACCAATCCGCGCATGGCCGAGAATTGGCGCGATGCCGAGACGACCAGCGCCGCTACCACCTCGCTGGTGGTGCTGCCGCTCGAAACCGGCTTTGAGACCAAAGACCTGCTGGTTCTCTCCGAGCAGGATATTTTGGGCGAGCGCATTCTGCGGCCGCAGCGCAAGAAGAAGGCTTCGGATGCGCTGACCGAGGCGGCTTCGCTCTCGGCCGGCGATCTCGTGGTTCACGTCGATCATGGTATCGGCCGGTTCGTGGGCCTGAAAGTGATCGAGGCCGGTGGCGCGCCGCATGAATGCGTCGAGCTGCAATATGCCGGCGACACCAAACTTTACCTTCCGGTGGAAAACATCGAGTTGCTGACCCGTTACGGATCGGACGATTCCTCGGTCACGCTCGACAAGCTTGGCGGCGTTGCCTGGCAGGCCAAAAAAGGCAAGCTCAAGAAGCGTATCCGCGAGATGGCGGAGCAGCTTATCAAGCTTGCGGCACAGCGTTTGCTGGTCAAGGCCGATGTCATCGATATCAATGCCGGTGCCTATGATGAATTCGCCGCGCGCTTCCCCTATGAGGAAACGGAAGACCAGCTCACGGCCATCGAGGCGGTGTTTGACGACATCACCTCGGGCAAGGTCATGGACCGGCTGGTTTGCGGCGACGTGGGCTTTGGCAAGACCGAAGTCGCGTTGCGTGCGGCCTTTGGCGTGGCGCTGTCAGGCAAGCAGGTGGCCGTGGTGGTGCCGACGACGCTGCTCGCCCGCCAGCATTTCAAGACTTTCTCCGAGCGCTTCCAGGGCCTGCCGGTGCGGGTGCGCCATGCTTCGCGCATGGTGAGCGCCGGCGAGCTCAAGGCGACCAAGGAAGGACTTGCCGATGGGCAGGTGGATATCGTGGTCGGCACGCATGCGCTGCTCAGCAAGTCCATCAAGTTCAAGGATTTGGGCCTGCTGATCATTGACGAAGAGCAGCACTTTGGCGTGGGCCACAAGGAGCGCCTCAAGGAGCTCAAGGCCAATGTGCATGTGCTGACGCTGACGGCGACGCCGATTCCGCGCACGCTGCAATTGGCGCTCACCGGGGTGCGCGATCTCAGCCTGCTGGCGACGCCGCCGGTCGATCGTCTCGCTATCCGCACCTTCATTTCGCCCTTCGATCCACTGTCGATCCGCGAAGCATTGCTGCGGGAAAAGTATCGTGGCGGGCAGAGTTTTTATGTCGTGCCCAAGATCAAGGATCAGCCGGATATTGCGGAATTCCTGCGCCAGCAGGTGCCGGAGGTTTCCTACGTCGTGGCCAATGGCCAGATGCCGCCGGGCGAACTCGACGACATCATGAACGCTTTCTACGACGGCAAGTTCGACGTGTTGCTGGCGACGACGATCGTGGAATCGGGTCTCGATATTCCGAACGCCAATACGCTGATCGTGCATCGGGCCGACAATTTCGGTCTGGCGCAGCTTTATCAGATCCGCGGCCGCGTTGGTCGCGGCAAGCAGCGCGCCTATGCGCTGTTCACGGTGCCGGCTGACAAAAAATTGACCGACACGGCGGAGCGCCGCCTGGGTGTGTTGCAATCGCTCGAAAGTCTCGGCGCCGGTTTCCAGCTCGCGAGCCACGATCTCGATATTCGCGGGGCAGGGAACCTGCTTGGCGACGAGCAATCAGGCCATATCCGCGAGGTGGGCTACGAACTCTACCAGGCCATGCTGGAAGAGGCCGTGGCGGCGCTGCGGAGCGGGGAGGAAGAATACGAGGATCGCAACGAGTGGAGCCCGTCGATTTCGCTGGGCATGCCGGTGATGATCCCCGAACACTATGTGCCCGACCTGACGCTGCGCATGCAGCTTTACCGCAAGCTCGGCGACCTGACCGATATCAGGGACATCGACGCGGCGGGCGCGGAATTGATCGATCGATTCGGACCGCTGCCCGAGGAAGTCGAGGCGCTGCTGAAGGTGATCCTCGTCAAGTCATTGTGCCGGCAGGCCAATGTCGAAAAGGTCGATGCGGGCCCCAAGGGCGCGGTGCTGACGCTGCGGAACAACGAATTCCCCAATCCGGTGGGTCTGGTGAAGCTCGTGAGCGACCCGGCCAACCAGGTTCGCATCAAGCCCGATCAGAAACTCGTGTTCGCTCGCAGCTGGCCTACGCCTGAACAGAGGCTCAAAGGCACGGCTGCGATCCTATCAAAACTGGCAAAATTGGCGGAAAATGCAGCCTAGGCGACTCCATGTTGCGCTCAGGCCTCATTATATTTTGGCAAGGGCGCCCGGTCATGTTATTGCCCGAATTGCGCCCTTGAAGGGCAGGTAAGTTTCTAGGTGGCGGAGTGCCGCCGAGACCGCCAAGGAAGGCAAGGACACTCTATGAAATTCAGGAAACCCCTCGTTGCTGGTTTGACTGCGGCTGCCCTGCTGCTGTCGCCGCTCTCGGCTTTTGCTCAAGATGCAGCTGCCCCGGCTCCGGAGGCGCCCGCTGCCGAAGCTCCGGCGACCGGCGCTACTGCCGCGCCGGCCGCCAACAATCCCGCACAGAACTGGCTCAAGGTTTGTGATCCGCTGCCCGATGGGCAGAAGGCCTGCATCATGCGCCAGGTGGTTCTGGCCAATGGCCAGTTCCTCGGCTCGTTCCTGTTGCGTGACGATCCGGGCCAGGAATCGCGCCTGCTCGCCGTTGCCGCCGTGCCGCTTGGGGTTCTGCTGCCCTTCGGCCTGACCTGGCAGATCGACGGCGCCAAGCCGGTTCGCGTGCCCTACATGATCTGCGACCCGACCTCGTGCGCCACCCAGCTCGTGATCAACGAGCAGTATGTGAACTCGCTCAAGGGCGGCAACAAGCTGACCCTGACCGCCAAGAACCGCCAGAACCAGGATCTCACCATCGAGATCAACCTGGCCGGCTTCACCGCTGCCTATGACAGCGACACGGCCATGACCTTCGAACAGTTCCAGCAGGAGACCTCGGGCGAAAACGCCCTCGAGCAGGTTCTGCAGGATCGCGCCGAACAGCTCCGCAAGCAACTTACCGAGCAGACCGGCGCCCCGGCGGCTGACGCTCCGGCCGCGGATGCCCCTGCTCCGGCCGCGCAGTAAGTTTTTTGCCGACATGAAATAAGAAGGGCGCGGCCGAGGCCGCGCCCTTTTTTTGTTTTTAGCTCAGTAGTCCTCATGGTGAGGTGCTTCGCGAAGCAAAGCCTCGAAACCACGGAGGGCGGGCGAGTGGAGGTTTCGTGCCACGCCCTCGTCCTTCGAGGCTACGCTACGCTTCGCACCTCAGGATGAGGTCTGCTGATGGATCACCTATCTTGACGTCAACCTAGGCCGACCTTTCCCCCATACCGATGGAAAAGGCCTGGCGGCGCAGCGAGGGCATGAGTTTCAGGGCCCAGAGGCCGCCGGCGCGGAGGGCTTGGGTGGGGAGCATTTCGCCAAGGAGCGAGCGGAAGAGCGTGTCGACCACGATGCCGGTGCGGGCGAGGTCGCTGGCTCGGCGCTCCGCATAGGCTTTGCTGGCATGGATAGCCCAATCGGCCACGGTGCGGTCGGTTTGCGCGAGAACAGCGACGAGGTCGGCGACGTCGCGCAGACCGAGATTGAGGCCTTGGGCGCCGATAGGCGGGAAGGCGTGAGCGGATTCGCCGACCAGCACGGTGCCGTCGCGGCCAGCCTCGGGAACGCTGAGGACACTCAGCGGGAAGATAAAGCTGGGCGACGCCAGTTTTATGCTGCCGAAAAGGTTTTGCGAGCGGGTGCGGAAGGCGGCGAGCAGGGCTTCGGGACCGCCGGCCTGTGTCTCGCGAAGCACGGATTCTTCGTCGATCCAGACGAGGTTGGCTTTGGTGCCGCCGGCCGGCACGAGGGTGAAGGGGCCGTGCGGGTAGTGGAACTCAATAGAAGTGCCGCCAATGGAGCGGCCGAGTTCGAGGTCGCAGACCAGCGCGGATTCGTTGAACTTATGCTCGTGCGCAGTTAGTCCGGCTTCCGTGCGGATCAGAGACTTTTTGCCGTCGGCACCCACGATAAGGGGGGCGGCAACCGTGCTGCCGTCGATCAGGGTGAGTATGCCGAGACCGTCTTCACGGCGATAAGCGGTAACGGCGGTATTGCGGGTGGCGAGACCCGTAGCGGGCGCGGCGACCTGAAAACGCTCGAGGAGCGTGGCGTTGGCAAAATTCCAGCCGAAAGCGTCAAGGCCTGCTTCCTTGGCATCGAACAGAGTTTCGGGGGCACGGATGAGGCGGGGTGTCGCGTCGATGATGCGGATGGCGGTCAGCTTATGGCCTACGCTTTCCGGGCTGTCGATCAGGCCGGAGGAAACCAGAAACTCGACGCTGGGCATCATCAGGGCCGAAGTGCGGCGGTCGGGCGGGGCCGTGGGGGCGAGATGTAGCGTGTCGTAGCCCGCGCGGGCGAGACTCACGGCAGCGGCAAGGCCGGCAAGGCCTCCGCCTACGACGATGATGTCGGCGTTCTTCTTAGTCATTTGGCATCCACAAGACGTTTGGCATGGCCGCTGGGGACTATAAGACTCCCGGCATAAGAGCCAACGACCAGCGCGGCAAGGAAAAGCCAGACCCCGTCTGGCGGGAAGGCGATGAGCGCAATGGCCGGGCCGGGGCAAATGCCGGACATGCCCCAGCCAATGCCGAAAAGCGCGGCGCCGCCGACAAGGCGGGTATCGATGCGCTTATATTCGGGCTCGTGGAATTCCTTGTCGAACAAGGGCGCCGAGCGGCCGCGACCGATGCGCACGGCAATGAACATGACGAGAATGGCCGGAACGATGACGAAGGCCAGACTCGGGTCCCAGCCGCCGGACGGAATGGCGGTGAAATCGAGAAAACGCAGGACTTTTAGCGGATCGACCATCTGCGAAACATAGAGGCCGGCGCCGAAAAGCAGACCGCTGAGGGCGGCAGTGGCGAGATAGGGCGGGCGAAGAACGGCCATCACACGATCCCCGTCACGGTTACGGTGATGATGGCGACGCCAAAGAAGACGAGGACGGCGACCAGCGAACGCAACGACAGGCGGGCGAGGCCGCAAACGCCGTGGCCCGAAGTGCAGCCATTGCCAATCTTGGTGCCAAAACCGATGAGAAGGCCCGCGACGATCAGCCAGACCGGAGGCGGCACGCCCCAGGTGGCAGGCGGAGGCACGAGCGCGGCTGGTTCGACACCGCCGACACCCACCGCCGGGAAGAGTCGCGATGTGCCCCAGGCGCCTAGCACCAGCGCGGCTAGAAAGACCAGGCGCCAGACCACTGTCTGGGCGGGCGGCAGGAGCTGACCGAAAATGCCGGAGATGCCGGCAATCCGGCCATTGCCGAGCCAGAGCACGGCAGCCGCAAGGCCGATCAGGCTGCCGCCGAGCGCGGCGGTAAGGGGCGTAAAGGATTCCATGAAGGAACTCCGGCAGGAAAACGGAACCAGACCCTAGCACTGGCCATTCACGGCATACCAGCCTCGGGCCGGCAGAACCATTTCACGCCTTGCCGCAGGGGAAGAAAAAGCTGCCACAGGGACGACAAAGCTGAAATGGCAGAGCGCGGGGGCCTTGTCTTTGCTGTCAGAAGGCCTCCACAATCGCGCCAAAGACAATAGACTCGCGCGCAACCGAGAATCCCTTTTACGGAGCCCACCATGCTTGAGCTTCTTTACGATCCCAACGTCTGGGTCGCCTTCCTTACCCTGACGATCATGGAGATCGTGCTGGGCATCGATAATATCGTGTTCATTTCGGTCCTGGTGTCGCGCCTGCCACGCGAGCAGGCCGAATTTGCGAGAAAGCTCGGTATCGGGCTGGCGCTGGTGTTCCGTATCATCCTCCTGCTGCTGATCAGCGTGATCGTGCAGCTCAAGGAGCCGGTGTTTACCGCCTTCGATCATCCCTTCTCGTGGAAGGACATCATTCTCATCGCCGGTGGCGCCTTCCTGATCTACAAGGCGACGCACGAAATGCATGCCGCGATCGAAGAGCCGCACGAGGTTGGCCTCAAGGAAGCGGCCAAGGCCAGCTTGCAGGCCATTCTGGTGCAGATCGTCGTCATCGACATGGTCTTCTCGATCGACTCGATCATCACCGCCGTGGGCATGATACCAGCCGATCAGGTTGCGGTGATGATTGCCGCGGTGCTGGTTGCCGTGGCTGTGATGTTCTTTGCCTCGGGCCCCATCGCCAAATTCGTGGCGGATCATCCGACGACAAAGATGCTGGCGCTCGCCTTCCTGCTGCTGATCGGGGTGACACTGGTGGCCGATGGGCTCGGGTTCCACATTCCAAAGGGCTATATCTACTCGGCCATGGCCTTCTCGGTGCTGGTGGAGGCGGTCAATATTTTCGCTAAGCAGCGCAAGCTGCGCGCTGCCGGCGGAACTGCGGTCAAGCATGCGATGACGCCCTTTACCGGCGATACGGGCTCGGTCTCCGCCAATGCGGGCGTCGCCGCCGTCACCGGCAAGCCGAGGGCAAAGAGCCCTGCGGTGCGGAGCGCGCAGGCGCGGCCGAAATCGGCGCCGCGCAAGCCGAGGACGCCGAAGTGACCCGCGTTATCGCCATCAACCAGACCGGCGGCCCGGAAGTACTGTCGGTCGAGGATTGGCCGGTCAATGCACCGGGCCCGGGGCAGGTTCTTATCGAGCAGAAGGCGATCGGGCTCAATTTCATCGATACCTATCAGCGCTCGGGGCTTTACCCACAAAACCTGCCTTTTGTGGGCGGCAATGAGGGCGCGGGCGTCGTCAGGGCTATTGGCCCGGATGTGACGGCGATCAAGGTCGGCGACCGGGTCTGCTATCAGGGACAGGTCGGCGCATATGCCGCCGAACGCCTGGCCGTTGTCGAAAAGCTGATTCCCATCCCCGATGGCGTGGACGACGAAACGGCGGCCGCCGTCGTACTCAAGGGACTGACGGCCTACTACCTGCTGTTCAAGACCTGGGCGGTCGAGCCCGGCCAGACCATTCTCTGGCACGCTGCGGCGGGCGGCACCGGGCTCATTGCGACGCAATGGGCGAAGGCGCTGGGTGCCACGGTGATCGGCACGGCCGGCGGACCGGAAAAGGTGGCGCTGGCCAAGGCGCATGGTTGCGATCATGTGATCGACTATAGGGCCGAGGACTTTCCGGCGCGGGTGCGGGAAATCACCGGGGGCAGGGGTGTCGATGTCGTCTATGACGGCGTGGGCAAGGCGACGTTTGAAGGCTCCCTCGATTGCCTGCGTCCGCGCGGGCTTCTTGCCAGCTTTGGCAATGCTTCCGGCGTGGTTTCGATTCCCGATTTGACGGTGCTGTCGCGAAAAGGCTCGCTCTATGTGACGCGGCCGACCGGCGCGCATTATTTTACCAGGCGCGAAGATCTGCTCGAGGGCGCCGAGGCGCTGTTTGGCGCGATCCGTTCCGGTGCGATCAAGGTGGAGATCGGCGGCCGCTTCAAGCTCGAAGAGGCAGAGAAGGCGCATCGGGCGCTGGAAGGGCGCGAGACGACTGGCTCGGTGGTCCTTCTTCCCTGAGCCAAGGAAGTCGTGCTCGCCCTCTGGACAGGGCGGCGCGGCACGGCTAAACGGCAGGCCACGGGTAGGTGGCAGAGTGGTTGATTGCTCCGGTCTTGAAAACCGGCGAAGGTGAAAGCCTTCCGGGGGTTCGAATCCCTCCCTACCCGCCAGTTTTCTTCCCCTGATCGAGGATCGTTGTGGGAGTTTCTGTCGAAAGCAATGTGCGGGGCTCCTGCTGTCTTTGCGGGGCCAATGCCGTTGTCTTGACAGGTGAACACAAAGTAAAGGCGAGCGCTCTAAAAAAAGAGTTTGGAAATCGGCCGCTGTACATCGGCAACGTTGAGCATGGCCCTATGCGATACGCTCAGGGAACAAAATCAAAAGCATTTCACTTCAATTCAAAATTATGTGCCGACTGCAACAGTAGTCGAACTCAGGGCGCTGATCGCGCGTTTGATAAATTTAATTCAAATGCCACTCAATTATGTGCTGAAGGCGCCCCGCCAGAGTTTGCCTTTATGGACGAAGCGTTTTTAGAAGGCACACCTGGATATGTTGACCTGTTTCGATACTTCGCGAAAATATTGTGCTGCCACATCGCAGATCTTGATGGGCCTCGCCTGCTGCATATGTGCAATTTTGCCATCGGTAAAAACAACCAGAATTGCGTTTACCTCTCTGTAGATTTGGATCCGAAGTATAAAAAATACGTCCACTCAGGATCATACGGTCCGTATGCTGCGCATGGTGGACTCGTAGTCTACAGTGACGGTGAAACAGGTGGACCAAACGCTTTTCATTCCACCCTTACCATCGGCCCCGTGCGATATGTTTTCTACAGTCGGCTGACTTGGCTTGAGCGGCTCGAAGTACGGCTCGGTCATATGAAATTTTACGATTGGTGCAGGCAAATGTCGGCCGAAGCCAAAAGAAATCCGATATCGAGTGAAGACCGGTTGGACTTAGGGCTTAATTCTGGAGACGATGCATGAGCCGCAAGGAATTTGACGCATCGCGCATGCGGCGCATGAAGCGCATTGCAGGGCGCTATGGCTTGACGATTCTCACGGCGGAAAAGCTGAAGGTTTTGGGACAGCCCGGCGGCCATGCCCTGCGGCACGATGAAACCTTCAAAATCGTCTATGGTGATGTGCCCAAACCATTTTCTGCGTCGCTCGACGATATCGAGACCTATCTCGACAAGCTTGAGGCGGGAGAAGAGTAAGCGAGGCTGACCTTCATGGCAACCGAGCGAATGCCCCGTAGCGGAACATTCCGTTATTTATTCCGTAATAGGAATCGGCTCACACTCCATGTGTAGGCTCACTGGAGACGTTCATCGTTTCTCTGAAGCGCTGAATGGCCTCTGGTTTCTTGGATCGCGTTTTCGATCCTGAAGAGTGGTGTCCACTCTTTTCCGAAAACGCTCTATTGGAGGCGCGCATCGTGTTTACTCTCATCAACGCAGACGCCGACGAAGACGACGCCGAAATCACCGATCCTCAGGAAATCGCGGAATTGTTTGCGGCCATCGCGGCCGTGGCAATCGAGACCATTGGTGCTGCCAATGTGCGCGAATTGTTTGATGCGGTGGTTGAACAGGAGGGGCGCGATCCCAATTAGAGCTTTTTCCACTTTCACCCGTGAGCACTGCTGAGGTGGTGCCTGCCATACGGCCCTGAACGCCGAACCCGCAATCTGCCTTGACGAAGCTATTTGGGTCCGCGAGGACTTGGCTTCGCCAGGGCAATCTTTCGCGAGGGACGTGAAGAGTGGGGCAAATGCAAATCCTGCCGGAACGGCCCATGGTGCAGGCGCTGGGCGACAGCGCCATTCTCGTACGTTTCGGCAGCAGGCTCGATGAAAATGCCAATCGTCGGGCCATCGGCTTTGCGGCGACGCTGGAAAGCGAAGAGATCGCAGGAATAATCGAAGTCGTGCCGAGCCTTGTTTCGGTGCTACTGCGGTACGATCCACTGATTTCACGACATCAGGATATTGAAGGCGAAATCCGGCTACGGCTGCATGACGCGCTGGAGGAGCGGGCCGGCGCCGCTCATGGGATCGGCGTGCGTTTTGGCGGCGAGGCGGGGCCGGACCTTGAGGAGGTCGCAGGCTTGCTGAAGATTTCTGCGGAAAAATTCATGGCGCAGCACAATGCTGTGCCGCTGCGGGTTTTGGCGACCGGCTTTGCACCGGGTTTTGTTTATTGCGGATTTCATCCCGACGCGCTGGTCCTGCCGCGGCGGGACAAGGTGCGCGCTCTGGTGCCGGCCGGGAGCGTGCTCTTTGCCGCCGGGCAGACGGCGATTGCCGCCACGGATATTCCGACAGGCTGGCACGTGATCGGGCACACCGATTTTTCCAATTTCGATCCGGCTGCCGAGCCGCCGACGCGGCTGCGGGCGGGCGATAGCGTCAGCTTCGAGGTGGCCTGAGTGGCAGCAACTCTGGTCATCGAACGGGCGGGGCCACTCGTCAGCATTCAGGATGCGGGGCGGTTTGGCTATCTCGCCCATGGCATCAGCGCGTCGGGCCCGATGGATGCCGGCGCTTTCAAGCGGGCGGGAGTGCTCGCGGGGAGCGGAGGGGCGGCGGGCATCGAGTTTTCGATGCTCGGGCTCGATCTCCTTGTCGCCGAAGGCGAAGCCGTGATGGGCTGGGATGGCGGAACCTTCGAAGTTTCGGTCAATGGGCGGACGCAGAGCTGGCCGAGCTCGGTCCTGTTGGCAGCGGGTGACCGGCTGACCATTTCGGCGGGCACTGGTGGCAATTACGGCTATCTGCGCTTTGGCGGCGAGATTGACGTGCCCTTGGTGATGGGCAGCCGGGCGACCAGTATGCGAGCGCGGATCGGCGGGCTGGATGGCCGCGCGCTCAGAGCGGGCGACATGTTGGGAGTAACCCAGCATATCACCAATCGCCGAGCTGCCCTCGGGCTTGACCCGAGGGCCGATGCGGGAGCCGCAGCCATAGAGGGCGGGAATGATGGCCCTCGGGTCAAGCCCGAGGGCAGCTCGGTTTTTGGGGTGAGATTGGGGAATGACGCGGCACCAAAGACGGTGAGCGGTGGGCCGATCCGCTTCGTTTGGGGCCTGCATGCCGAGGTCTTTGGCACCGAGTTACGGGAAAAATTCGTAACCAGCGCGTTTCGCATTTCCTCGATGATGGACCGCATGGGCGTACGGCTGCGCGATGAGGCCGCGGTCTTTGCCGAGGCACGGATATTGTCGCTGGTGTCGGACCCGGTCGTGGTCGGCGACATCCAGATTCTTGGCGATGGCACGCCCATCGTGCTGGGGCGCGATCATCAGCCGACAGGCGGTTACCCGCGGATCGGTACGATCATTTCGGCCGATCTCGATCGCTTTTTCCAGCTCCGGCCCAATGCGGAGCTTGTGTTCGCGCCGGTTGGCCTTGATCATGCCCAGGCTTTGTTGCGGAGCGGAATTGCATGACCAGCATAGATCTCAACGCCGATCTCGGCGAAGGCATGGGCACGGATGATGATCTGCTGGGAATTGTATCGAGCGCGTCGATTGCTTGCGGCGGCCATGCGGGCGATGCGCAGACGATCCGGCATATCCTAAAACTGTGCAAGGCGCGGGGGATTCGGGCCGGCGCGCATCCGGGCTATGCCGACAAGCCGCGTTTTGGCCGGTTTCGGCTGGTGATGCCGCTGGACCAGCTTATCGGGCAGGTGCGCAACCAGATGTTTCTGATCCGCCATATCGCCAGCGAAGTCGATGTGCCGCTGTCCTATGTGAAGCTGCATGGGGCGCTGGCCAACCAGACAGCGGAAGAGCTGGCCTTGGCGGTTGCGGTTTTCGCGGCCGTGCAGGCCATGGACGAGAAAATGGCGGTGCTGGCACTCGACAATTCCGAGCAGGTGCGCGCGGCCAAGGCCGTCGGCGTGCCGCTGATCCGGGAAGCTTATGCCGACCGTGCCTATACGGCAGAGGGGTTATTGGTGCCGCGGACGCAGGAGGGCGCGGTCATTCACGAGACGGATGCCGTGATCGAACGCTGTCTGCGGCTGGCGCAGAAGGGCGAGATCGTGGCCATAGACGGGACGGTGCTGAAATCGGGCGCGCGCTCAATATGCCTCCACGGTGATACGCCCGGTGCGGTCGACCTGGCGCGGGACGTGCGCGATGCGCTTGAGGGTGAGGGGATCACCATCAAGGCTGATCCGCCAGAAGAAGACTTACCCTGGGTCTCCCAAGGGGGGAGAGGTTGAAATCGGCGACATGCCTTTGGGTTTGAGAAACCCAGGGTAGCTCTGGGGCCTGATGCCCATGTCTATGCGCCCTCACCGGCTGTCATCCCGGCGCAGGCCGGGATCCATCTTGAGATCCGAGGATGGGCCCCGGCCTGCGCCGGGGTGACAATCGAGTTTGGAATAGGCGCAGCACTCTTCTTTTAGATCGCCAGGTATTCGTGCCTGAGCTCCGTGTTATCGAGCACCTCCTTGGCGGTGCCGGCAAACACGACTTCGCCCGTATCGAGGATAACGGCGCGGTCGGCGAGCTTCAGGGCTGCAACGGCATTCTGCTCAACGATGATGGTGGTGATCCCCAGCGGCTTGATCGAGTGCAGGATGCGTTCGATTTCCTGGACAATGACTGGCGCCAAGCCTTCATAGGGCTCGTCGAGCAGCAGCAGTTTCAGGTCCCGAGCCAGGGCGCGGGCGATGGCTAGCATCTGCTGTTCGCCGCCGGAGAGGGTGACGCCTTCCTGGGTGCGCCGCTCGGCAAGACGCGGAAAGCTTTCGTAGATCTGTTCGAGGCTCCAGCCATTGCCGGGGGCGACCTTGGCGAGGGTGATGTTTTCCTCGACGGTCAGGCCTTGGATGATGCGGCGGTCTTCCGGCACGAGCTGGATGCCGGAACGGGCGGCCTCAAAGCTTTTCATCTGGTGCACGGGCAGGCCATCGAGCCAGATTTCGCCCTGGCGCATCTGCGGATTGTCGGTGCGGGCGATGGTGCGCAGGGTGGACGTTTTGCCCGCGCCATTGCGGCCGAGCAAAGCGAGGATCTCGCCCTTGCGGATATCGAGCGACACACCTTGCACGATATAGCTCTCGCCGTAATAGGCGTGCATATCGCGCACCGAGAAGAAGGGGCGGGTGGTTTCGATTTCGACGGCGTGACTGACGGTGGTTTCTGTTGTCATGGCGATGGAACTCATCAATGGGCTCCTCCGAGATAGGCCTCTTGGACCTTGGGATTGCCGCGAACCTCGTCAGGCGAGCCATCGGCGATGATGCGGCCCTGGGCGAGCACGGAAATCTTATCGGCCAGCGAGAAGACGACGTGCATGTCGTGCTCGATGATCACCTTGGTCATGCCGCGGCTCTTGATCTTCTTGAGCAGTTCGATGGTGGTGTTGGTGTCATGGCGGCTCATGCCGGCCGTGGGCTCGTCGAGCAACAGCAGGCGCGGGTGCTGGATGAGGCACATGGCCAATTCCATGCGCCGCTTGTCGCCACGGCTGAGGCTGCCGGCCAGCATTTCGCGGCGGTTGGTCATGCCCACGTCTTCAAGCATGTGCTCAGCTTCGGCCCGAATGCCGGTTTCGCTGTCGAGCGAGCGCAGCATGTTGAGCGTGAACATGCCGTCGCGCTTGGCGAGGGCAGGGATCATGACATTATGCAGGACCGAGAGGTCCGCAAAGATTTCCGGCGTCTGGAACACGCGCGCAATGCCGAGCTGGTTGATCTGGTAGGGCTTTCTGCCGGTAAGGACAGTGCCGTCGAAGACGACCTGGCCGCTTGTCGGCGCCAGCTTGCCGATGATGACGTTGAGCAGGGTCGATTTGCCGGCGCCGTTGGGCCCGATGATGGCGTGGGTCTTGCCCTCTTCGACTTGCAGGTCGATGTCGGCAAGGGCGTGAAGGCCACCGAAGCGCTTGTGGACGTCTGCTACGTGCAGGACGACGTTGGATTTTTCCATTTTCTTTCGTCCTACTCTGCAGGTTGCGTGCGGGCGCTGGGCTTCGCGCTGGAGGAGCCGGAGCGACGGAAGGCAGCGGCAATGCGCCGAACGCCTTCCATGATGCCGCCGGGCAGGAAGATCACCACGATGACGAAGGCGAGGCCCAAGGTGAGGTGCCAGCCATCGCCCACGAACTTGCTGGTGATCTTGACCACGACATCGGCGACGCCCTCCGGAAGAAAACTCCAGAAGCGGGCGAGAATGTTGTCGTTGAGCGCGGAGAGGATGTTTTCAAAATACTTGATGATCCAGGCACCGATGACCGGACCGACTAGCGTGCCGACGCCGCCCAGAATGGTCATGAGCACGACTTCGCCCGAGGCGGTCCACTGCATGCGCTCCGCGCCAGCCAGCGGATCTGTGACGGCAAGAAGGGCACCTGCAAGGCCGGCATACATGCCCGAGATGACGAAGGCGGAAAGCGCATAGGGACGGGTATTGAAGCCGGTAAACTGCATGCGCGTCTGGTTGGATTTGATGGCTTTCAGCATCATGCCGAACGGCGAACCGGCGATGCGCTGAGCGATGAAGAAAGCCAGGATCAGGAAGCCGGCGCAGAAGTAGAAGCCGGCATAGCCGCCGAGCTGCTGGCCGAGAAGGGTCGGCACTGGCTGACCGACGAAGGTCTGACCCACTGCTGCATCGAGCACGCGCGGATCTGCGAGCGTCAGCTGGAGGCCGGTTTCGCCATTGGTGATGGGCGTCAGCACCGAATAGGCGAGATTGTAGCTCATCTGCGCGAAGGCGAGCGTGAGGATCGAGAAATAGATGCCCGAGCGGCGGAGGCAGAGGAAGCCGATGATGAGGGCGAAGAGGCCGGAGATCAGCACGGCAAAAATCATGGCCGGGATGGCATCGAGCGTTAGCAGCTTGAAGGACCAGACGGCAGCATAAGAGCCGACGCCGAAGAAGGCGGCGTGGCCGAAGCTGAGATAGCCGGTGAGGCCGAAGAGAATGTTGAAGCCCACGGCGAAGATGCCGAAAATCATGAAGCGCTGCAGCAGGTCCGGATAGCCGGCGCCAAAGGGCGCCAGCCAAATCGGCATGGCGAGCACCACGATGGTGAAGCCCAGGAACAGGAAGAGATCGTTGCGGGACATGAAAGTGGTCATGTCAGGCCTCCATCACGCCGCGCCGGCCCATGAGGCCACGGGGACGAACCAGAAGAATGATGACGGCGACGAGATAGATGATGATCTGGTCGATGCCGGGGAAGATCGCTTTCACCTGGTTCATCGAGGCGAAGGACTGCAAAATGCCGAGGAGGAAGCCTGCGGCGACGGCGCCGGGCAGTGAGCCCATGCCGCCGACAACCACAACCACGAAGGAAAGGACCAGGAAATCCATGCCGAGGTGGTAGTTGGGCGGGAGGAGGGGCGTGTACATGACGCCCGCCATGCCGGCGACGACGGCGGCGAGGCCGAACATGATGGTGAAGCGGCGATCGATATTGATGCCGAGCAGCCCGACGGTTTCGCGATCGGCCATGCCGGCGCGCACAACCATGCCGAAGGTGGTGAACTGCAGGAAGGCGAAGACGCCACCGATGACCACGCCGGCAAAGAGGAAATAGATCAGGCGCCAGACCGGGTAGGTGATGACATTGGCCTGCATGCCGAGCCACGCGCCAATATCGGCGGCGCCGCGCAGATCGGTCGGCATGGGCTGGGGAATTGGGTTGGGTCCGAAGACGGACTTGATGACTTCCTGGGCCACGATGGCGAGGCCGAAGGTGACCAGAATCTGTTCGGCGTGAGTGCGCTTGTAAAAGTGCTTGATGATGCCGCGTTCGAGCCCGATGCCGACAAGGAGCATGATCGGAATGGTGATAAGGATCGAGAGCGGCACGGAGTAATTGACCAGCACTGCGCCGAAATCACCAAGCCAGGCCTGCACCAGCGGCTCGCGCACTTCGAGCGGCGCGCCCCAGGGGGAGAGCTTTTCGGGGTCTATGGTGACCGTTTCCATGGTGAGGAACATGCGCACGGTGACGGCGCAGAAAGCGCCCAGCATGAACAGCGCGCCATGGGCGAAATTGACGACGCCCAGCGTGCCGAACACCAAAGTGAGGCCAAGGGCGATCAGCGCATAGGCGGCGCCTTTGTCGAGCCCATTGAGAAATTGCAGAAAGATGACTTCGAACATCGGATGCTCCGGGTCGACCGAAAGGCACGAAATCTCCCTGGAGCGTCACCGCCGGCTTGTCCCGGCGGTCCATGGGCGCGGCGGCATCCCATGGATTGCCGGGACAAGCCCGGCAATGACGATGGTTGGGAGCTCGACTACAGTTTTACGCGCACATCGGAACCGGCTCTGCCGGGCCGAGGTCACCACCGAAGATGGCGGGATCGTAAGCCACGGTGTCGCGGTCGATTTCCTGCACCACGTTCAAGACGTCAAATTCGCTGGTCGGGCTTTCATTGCCCTGCACCACGAGAACCGACTTGATGCACTGGTGGTCTTCGGCGCGGTAAAGCGTCTTGCCATTGCCCATGCCGTCGAATTCGTGGCCTTCCAACGCCTTGATGACTTCGGGCGGATAGAAGGTGCCGGCGCGTTCCACGGCGTCTGCGTAGAGCAGGGCCTGGACATAGGCGGTGTGGGCGGCCTGCGACGGCGGGGAGCCATAGGCGGCGCCGAAGGACTTGGTGAAGGCGATAGAGCCGGGGTCCTGCAGGTTCCAGTGCCAATTGGACGTACCGAAAATGCCCTTGACGCTTTCGCCGGCACCCTTGGCCATCAGCTCGGAGATGAGCGGGGTGACGATCTGGAAGTCCTTGCCGTTGGCCTGGCGGTCGCGCATGCCGAACTGCACTGCTTGGGTGAGCGAGTTCACCATGTCGAGGCCGTAGTGGTTGAGGATCAGCACGTCGGCGCCGGAATTGAGGATCGGCGTCAGGTACTGCGAATAGTCGGTGGCGCCGAGCGGGGTGCGCACGGCCGCGGTTGTCTTCCAGCCCAGGGCTTCGGTTGCCGCCTTGATCGATTCTTCCTGGGTCCAGCCCCAGGTGTAGTCGGCGGTCAGGTGGTAGGCTTGGCGATCATTGCCGTAGGACTGACCCAGAACCGGGGCGAGGCCGATGCCGGACTGATAGGCGTTGAAGAAGTGGCGGAAGCCGTAGCGGCGCTTGTCCTTGCCGGTGGTGTCGTTGGAATGGGTGAGGCCCGCCATGAAGATGACGCCCATTTCCTGGCAGAGACCCTGCACGGCAATAGCTTCGCCCGAGGACGAGCCGCCGGTGATCATGATCGCGCCATCGCGCTCGATCATGCGGGTGGCGCCGGCGCGGGCCACGTCGGACTTGGTCTGGCTGTCGGAGGACACATAGGTGACCTTCTTGCCCAGGATGCCGTTGCCCTTGAGGGCGGAAGGCTGGAGCACATTCAGCAGCCCGCCGTCGCCTTCACCATTGAGGTGGGCGATGGCCAGTTCATAGGCCTTCTGTTCGTCAGCGCCTTCTTCGGCATAGGTGCCGGTGAGAGGCAGGTTGAGGCCGAAGACGACCGTGTCGCCGGTGGGATTGTTGCAGAATTCCTGGGCCCAGGCGCCCTTGGTGAAAACGAGAGGGGCGACGCCCGAACCGATGATGCCGGCCATGCCGGTCTGCAGGACACGGCGGCGCGACAAGCCACGCTTCAAAATAGTCATTGATCTCCTCCTATGCGAGGGCAGCCGGTACATTGCCGGAGCCTCAACGCTGCCCAATATTTGCCGGATTTGAAAACGACGGCAATATCCCATTGTAATTCAACGATAATTCTGTCAATTGTTGTTCTATATCGGAGACGATCTAGTAAATTCATTTGCAAATGCAGTTTCGGGGAGGGAACGGCAATGCGGGCGCCCATCGGGTTTCGCATCTCCAACCGCAGGAAATCGCTAAGGATTTCCCAAGCCGCGCTGGCGCGTCAGATCGGCATTTCGCCTAGCTACCTAAACCTCATCGAGAACAACAAACGCGACATTGGCGGGGCCCTGTTGCAGCGTGTGGCGCATCATTTGCAGATCGAGACCGCCGACCTGACGGGCGAAGACGAGCAGAAGCTGCTGCAGGACCTTGAGGAGGCCTATGCCGATCCGGTGGTCGAATCGCTCGACTTTCAGCCCGATGAAAGACGGCAATTGGTGGCACAATATCCGGCCAGCGCCGGGGCCATCGCGCGGTTGCACCGGGCCTATGCCAATGCGGTGGCGAGTGCGGACAGCTATGCCGATCGATTGCGCTCCGATCCGATGCTGAGCCAGCTTTTGCATCAGATCCTTTCAGGGATCACAGCGGTGCGCTCCAGCGCGGAAATTCTGGAAGATGTGCCTGACCTCGATGAGACGGAGCGCCAGCGGTTTCTGGGGGCCATCGGGCGCGAGGCACGGGCGCTGAGCGATGTTGCGCGCAGCTTGATTGGCCAGTTCGACAGCAGCAGCCGCGTGGCGGGCAATGTGTCGGCCATGCGCGAAATCGACGATCTCATCATCGAGCAGCAGAATTATTTCCCCCAATTCGAACGGGTGGCTGAGGACTTGCGAAGCGAGCTCGACGCGCGGGGAAGTTTTGGGCCCGCGCTGCTAGCCGAAGAACTGGAGCGACGCTTCGGGGTGCGGACGCAGATCGGTGGGTCATCGGGCGTAGAGGATTTCCCCGGACAGTACCGCTTTGCGGCGGACGAGCGGGTGATGTGGCTGCAGGGCTCGACAACCCTCGCCACGCGGCAGTTTCAACTGGCGCGCTTACTCGGTGAACTGTCAGCGGCAGACGTGTTGCGCGACACGCTCGACGCGGCAGTGCTGACCAGCCCAACGACGCGACGGTTGGCCGCGCGGGCCATGGGGTCGTATCTGGCGGGAGCCATCGTCTTTCCCTATTCGCGCTTTCTTGTCGAAGCCGAGAGCCTCGCCTACGACATCGACCAACTGCGGCAGATTTTTAATGGTAGCTTCGAGCAGGTAACGCACCGGCTGGTGTCGCTGCGCCGACCGGGCGAGGAAGGAATTCCGTTTGGTTTTCTGCGTTCCGACCCTGCGGGACGCCTGACCAAGCACTTTCCACTGCCTGGGCTGTTGCTGCCCAATTCGGGGCATGCCTGCCCGCTCTGGTCGATTTATGGAGCTTTCAGACAGCCGGAAACGCTCCTGCGGCAGATGGTGCGATTCTCCGATGGCTCGCGCTATCTCTTCCTCGCCCGCTCTCTGCAAAGGCGGCCCGGCTCCTATCGGGAGCCGACGACGCACATTTCCATCATGCTCGCCTGCGACGTGCTGCACGCCGATCGAACCGTCTATGCTTCGGGGCTAGATCTCGACGATCACGAGGCCGATGTGCCCGTCGGGCCGACCTGTCGGCTCTGTACGCGGCGGGGTTGTCCGGCACGCCAGGAAGAGATGTTGACGCCCGATGGGCCGCGCTCGGTGACACGCCTGCCGCTCATCCCGCAAGAATTCGGCCTTGGCGATTCCGGCTGATTGGGTTTTAGTGTGCGCGCCTGCGGAGGGGAGACCGCGGGCACTGGGGGGAGATTTGGCTATTGATATCCTGATTGCCGAGGACGAGCCGTCTATTCTGGAATCGCTGGACTTCATCCTTCGGCGTGCCGGATGGAGTATTAGCTCCGTGACCGATGGCGATGCGGTACTCGAAGGCGTGCGCCGCCTAAAACCGCGCATGCTGGTGCTCGATGTCATGCTGCCCAAGCGCAGCGGTTTTGACATACTGAAACACCTGCGGGCCGATGCGGACACGGAAAACCTGCCGGTACTCATCCTGACGGCCAAGGGCCAGCAGCAGGATCGACGCATTGCCGAAGAGCTTGGCGCCAACGGGTTTGTCACAAAACCCTATTCGAATGCCGAGGTGGTAGGCGCGGTGCGTCACCTGTTGGGCGAAGATGCCGGAGCGGCGTAAGATTGTCGGCGGCATGTTCCTGCTGACCACGGCAGGCTTGTTGCTGCTCGTGCCGCCACTGGTGCATCTGTTCAATCACGATTTTACCGTGCTCGGCGTACCGCAGATCGTTTTTTACCTGTTCGGTGTGTGGCTGGCGTTGATCGTCGGCACCGGTGTGCTGACGAGCCGGCTGCCTCGCGAGCGCTCGACCAATGGCGAGGAGGGTGAGGGCTAGATGCTATCGGCCGATTTCGTCATTGCGACCGCCGTGGCCTATGTCGGCCTGCTCTTCGTGCTGGCCTATTTCGGCGACCGGAGAGCCCGGGCCAAGCCGAAATCATGGCTCAACTCGCCGGCCGTCTATACGCTGTCGATTTCGGTCTATTGCACCAGTTGGACCTTTTACGGTGCCGTCGGAAATGCTGCCCGTAGTGGCTTGGAATTTCTAACGATTTACCTCGGCCCAACAATCGTTTTCGTTGGCTGGTATTTCCTGCTGCGGCGCCTCGTAAGGATCAGCCATCTCTATCGCATCACGTCGGTGGCCGATCTGTTGTCGTCGCGTTTCGGCAAGTCGAGCCGGCTCGGCGTGCTGGTCACCTGCATCGCCGTGATCGGTATCGCGCCCTATATTGCGCTGCAATTGAAGGCCGTCACCTCGTCCATCCAGGCCGTGGCCGGCTCCTCCGAATTCGGGCAAGGCAGCTTGAAGGGTATCGACGATGTCGGACTGGCACTCGGCGTCGCGGCCGGCATGGCCCTCTTCACGATCCTCTTCGGCACGCGGCACGTGGATGCCAAGGAGCAGCACCATGGCGTTGTGGCCGCTATCGCCTTCGAAGCCGTCGTAAAGCTGACGGCGCTGGTAGCGGTGGGCGTGTTCGTCGTCTTCATCGGCGGCGGGTTTGAGGGGATTTTCAGCCAGGCAGCGGCGAAAGGCATTGTCGTGGACACTTCAACCAGCTTCGACAGCCGCTGGCTGACAACGCTCGCGCTGTCCATTGCCGCCATTGTCTGCCTGCCGCGGCAATTTCAGGTGACGGTGGTCGAGAACTCCGACGAGAACCATCTGCGCATCGCTGGCTGGGCCTTTCCGGCCTACATGCTCTTGATGAGCATCTTCATCCTGCCCATTGCCATCTATGGGCTGACCGTGATGCCCGAGGGCTCGAATCCCGATATGTTCGCGCTGACCCTGCCGCTGGCGGCCGGACAAAACGGGCTGGCGCTCTTTGCCTTTATCGGCGGGTTCTCGTCGGCAACATCGATGATCATCCTCGAATCCATCGCGCTCTCGATCATGGTGTCGAACCACATCATCATGCCGCTCGTGCTGCGCTTCAGCCCGCCGCAATATGGGGACGGGCAGGGGGTGAGCCGCGTGCTGCTGGTGGCGCGGCGGTTCTCAATCATGCTCATCCTGTCGCTGGGTTTTTTCTACTTTTTCTTCACCCGCGATTCCGACGCCTTGGCGCCGATCGGGTTGATTTCCTTCACCGCCATTGCGCAGTTCTTCCCGGCCTTGCTGGCGGCCATTTTCTGGAAGGACGCCTCGCTGAAAGCCGTGTCCATGGCCATTCTCCTCGGTTTCATCACCTGGGCCTGGTGCTGCTTTCTGCCCTCGTTCGATTCCGTATCGCCCGCCGTTTCGCTGCTATTGCAGGAAGGCCCATGGGGTATTTCCTGGCTGCGGCCGGAGGCCATGTTCGGCCTCGAAGGCTGGGACCCGCTGGCCCATGCCGCGTTCTGGAGCCTCTCGGTCAATATTCTCACCCTGACCTTGGGCTCCTTGGTGACGACGCCGTCAGCGCTGGAGCGCATTCAGGCGAGTGCCTTCGTCGATGTGTTCCGCCGCCCCAATCTGCCGCAGCGCAATTTTGCCCCGGGTTCGGCGACCGCCAACGATCTCTATTTCGTGGCGGAGCGCGTATTGGGCGAGCAAAAGGCAGCGGCACTGTTCGAAGCGGCGGCGCGCGATAGCGGCGTCGATCCCATCGGCTTCGAGCCGACACCGGAATTCGTCGGACGGCTGGAGCGCGAGCTGGCTGGCTCCATCGGCGCGGCATCGGCTCATGTTATGCTCTCAAAAGTCGTCGCCGGCAGCGACGTGTCGCTCGAAGAGATGATGCAGATGGCCGACGAGACGCAGCAGGTCATCGTCTATTCGCAGGAGCTGGAAAAGACTTCGGCCGAGCTGCGGCTGACGGCGCAAAAACTCGAAGACGCCAATACTCAGCTGCGAGAACTCGACAGCCAGAAGGATGAATTTCTAAGTCAGGTGAGCCACGAAGTGCGCACGCCCATGACCTCCATTCGCTCCTTTTCGGAAATCCTGCTCGATGGTCATTCGCTGGACGACAAGCAGCGCCAGCGCTTCGTCTCGACCATCCATCAAGAGAGCCTGCGACTCACAAAACTGCTCGACGAAATCCTCGATCTCTCGGCGCTCGAGCGGGGCGAGCGCAATTGGCAGAGCGGGCCGGTCGATGCCGATGCGGCGCTCGACAGGGCCCTCTCGGTCTGCGATGCGCTCCTCAGCCAGAAAGGCATGCGCGTGGATCACGGCGAGCGCGCCGGACCCACCATGGTCGAGGGTGACCCGGACCGGCTGTGCCAGGTGTTCATCAATCTCATTTCCAACGCGGTGAAATATAACGATGCGGCAGAACCCGTCGTGCAGATCACCTCGGCGCTCCGGTCGGGCAATTTCGTCGTGGAAGTCGCTGATAATGGCCCCGGGATCAGCAAGGGCGAGCGCAAGCTGATCTTCGAAAAGTTCTCACGAGGGCAGCGGGGCGCCATCGATCAGACTGGGGCCGGCTTGGGGCTTGCCATCAGCCGCCAGATCGTCAAGCGCATGAAGGGCACGCTGGACCTCGCGCCAAGCCCGCTGCCCGGCGCCTGCTTCAGGCTGCGCCTGCCGGTGATCCGGGGCTAGCTCAGATACTTCCCTCGTCGGGAATGTTCAGGATATGCCCGCAGGCCTTGCAATGCACAGCGTCCGGCTCGTGCTTGGCGAGACCGCATTGCGGGCAGGGGAAATGCACCTTGGCCGGGCGGAAGATGAGTTGGGCGAGCCGCACGAAAAGCGAGATGCCCATCAGCATGACGGCGATGGAAACGAGCTTTCCGAAAGTGCCCGGCAGGGTGATGTCGCCGAAGCCCGTCGTCGTCATGGTGGTGACGGTGAAATAGAGCGCGTCGACATAGCCGACGATGCCGGAATCCTCGCTGACAAACGCGGTGTAGACAAAGCCGGTCACCACGAAGACGAAGACCAGCAGATTGATCACCGCCTGGATCGTTTCCTGATAGGCGCCGAGCCGGCGCTTGATCAGCGGCCGCCAGACGATGGTCGATTTGCTCAGCGTCCAGAGCCGCAGGATGCGGAGGAAGCCGAGGTTAAACAGCCAGGTCGGCGCCAGCAGGGTAATCAGGATGAAAATATCGATGATGACAGGCGGTTGGCGCAACCAGCGGGTGATGCTGGTCGACGCCAGCCCACGAGCGACGAGTTCGATGAAGACCACGGCCGCGATCGAGTAGTCGATCCAGAGGAAGTATTCGCGCCCCTTGATCAGGGGACTGGCGATGAAGAAGGCGATGATCGCGAGATCGACGATCAGCACTGCCGCTTGGAAGCGCAGGGCGAAAGGCGCCTGGGAGTGATAAAGGATGCGCAGCCTTTTGCGCAGCCGCGCGAACCAGCCCAGCTCGCCCGATTTATCAGTCGTTTTCGGGGTGGTGGTGGTCAGAGGCCAAGTCCTTGCAATGCGCCGCTTTCGCCGACTAATTCCCGAAAGTCGGGAAACGGGTTGGCTGCTGGGTCTGCGGGGAGCCCGAGCCGCCGCCCAGAGGGGAGAGGCTTCCAGGAACGCCCTGGTCCTGCGGCGGTTCGGCGCATTTTCCCGCGCCGCTGACACGGAACTGGCTCAGGAGCGGAGTCTGGAAGCGAGCATAGCGGAAGGCCGCGCTCAGTTCCGGATGGGTGGGATCGCGATGGTTGACCAATTGCGCCACGCTGGCATCGACCGTCCCGAGATCACATCGCGCTACCAGTTCCTGGCATTGGCCGGAGGTCGAGCAGAGGCGCACGGCACCTTCATAGAGCATGAGATCGGTGCGCGGGGGCCTGACGTTGAAATCGAATTTCGTGCCGCGCACGGCGATGGAAGCCGTCGGGGTATTGATCGAATAGGCCGATTTCGGGCTGTGGCCGGAAATGAAACGAAAACTGCCGGCCAGCGCATTGATGGCGAATTTGTCCGCAGTATTGCCGTTGAAGAGATAGGACTCGATTATGAGGGCACTGCCGGGGCCGACAACGAGCCGTGTCTGGTCGGAAAACACGATCTGCACCTGTCCCGAGGGGCCGGTAACCACCTGCTCCCCCAGGGAAATATCGGCGCCGACTGCCAATATTCGGTCGGTTCCCGAGAGCCGCGCCACGGCATCGGGATCGACGCCGACCGCCTGGCCTTCGGCCGAATGAGCGGCACCGGCAAGCAACATGCCGCTGCACAAGAGAATGGCCGCATTCAAGACAAGTCGACGCATGACGTTCTCCACGCCGGAACAACTTTCAAACACGCCGGGACTTCCCGCTATAGCTTACTATAGCAATCGGCGAACCTCTTGGAAACTTCCCGATCCAGCCTGAACGGGGCCTGAAGGTTGCTCGCGGGCAGATGTCGCGCTATGAGCAGCGCCACCCAAGCGTCGGCCGACCCGGCAGAAGGAAAACAATGAAGCTGGCATTCGTCATCCCCGCCTACAATGAAGAGGCGCTGATCGGGAAGTGCCTTGAATCGGTCGAGGCCGAGATCAAGCGCTCCGGCGTGCCGGCTGACGTGATCGTGGTCAATAACGCTTCCACCGACCGCACCGGGGAAATCGCCCGCAGCTTTGCCGGCGTACGCGTGGTCGATGAGCCCAAGAAGGGTCTCGTCAATGCCCGCGACGCCGGCTTTGCCGCCAGCGAAGGCTATGACCTGATCGCCAATATCGACAGCGATACCATCGTGCCGGAAGGCTGGCTGACGACGGTGATGCGGGAGTTCAACAAGGATTCCAAACTCGTCTGCCTCAGCGGCCCCTATATCTACTACGACATGGCGCTGCATAACCGCGCGCTGATCTCGGCCTTTTACGGCCTGACCTATCTCATCTACCTGCTCAACCGCTTCATTCTGCGCGTCGGCTCGGTGGTGCAGGGCGGCAATTTCGTTTTCAAGCGCGATGCCTGGGTCAAGGTTGGCGGCTATGACCGCTCCATCGAATTCTTCGGCGAAGACACCGACGTCGCCGTGCGCCTGTCGCGCGTCGGGGGGGTCAAGTGGACCTATGCTCTGAAGATGAAGACCTCCGGCCGTCGCCTCGAAAAGGAAGGCGTGTTCCAGACCGCTGCGACTTATACGCTCAATTTCTTCTGGGTCACCTTCCGCGGCAAACCGGCCACGATGGACTACAAGGACGTGCGCAAGGATTGATCTCCCGGTTTTCCGGTAGCTCTCCACATTTTTAGGAATCACCCATAGGATCGATTCTGGCCGCATGACGCGGCCGGGACGCTCTGTGCATGACGATTGTCTCGCATTTTCCCGTTGTATCGCAGGCCGAGGCCCGTTCGATGCTGCGGGCGCTTGCATTGGCGCCGGGACAGACCGTCGAAGGCAGGGTGCTTGGCCCCGGACAGGGTGGGGCAACCCTGGTCCAGATTGGCCGGCAGGCCATGTCCCTCACTTTGCCCAATGCTTTGCCGGTTGGTTCCCTGCTCACGCTTGGCGTGCAACAGGGCGAGGGTCATCTGCGGCTGGCGCTGATCGATAGCCGACCGCCGTCCTCCGTAGCGCCGCAGCAATTGCCGGCAACCAGCGTCGAGATTTCACAGCGCCCCGCTGTGCCGCAGGGGCCGCTCACCTATGGTCCGCCCGCGGGCGTGGCCGGCGCAACGCCCGGCGCCGCGGCGCCGCTGGCGGGAGCAACTGGACTTGCAGCAGGCATTGCGGCGCCTGTGGCCCCGTCAACTGCTGCGCCGGCACCGTCGGCGCAGGCCGGTGGCCCGATCATTGCTCCGCCGGGCGCTGCCGTTGCGCCATCCGGGCCCGCATTGCAGCGGCCGGGCGCGGCGCCCTATGGCATGGCGGGGCTCGGTGCGAACCCGACAGGCTCGCCGCCCGGTACCGTGCCAGCGCAGGGTGCATTGCCGGGTCCCCAGGCGGCAGCGCTGGCGCAAATGGTGCAGCAGGCCTTGCCGGGCCAAGGCAGTATCGGCGCGCTAACCGGCATGCTCGCCGCAGCCATCGGCCGCGCCGGCCTGCCCGAGCCGGTGCTGAAGGCCGCGCGGCAGATTCTCGACAACCAGTTGAGCACACGAGACGGCAAGATCGATGCCGGCGCGCTCAAATCCGCGCTGCGCAGTTCCGGCATTTTCCAGGAGGCGATGCTGGCGCAGGGATCTCCGGCGGCCGCCGGCGCCGACACCAAATCGGGGCTGCTTGCCATGCGACAGGGCCTTGCCCAATGGCTCGGCAACCAGCCGCAGATTGCTCAGATTTCACAGATTCCGCCGCCGCTGCGGCACGTCCTGCCGCGGGCAAAACTGCCCGAGGTGCCACTGCTCGACTTGCCCGACGAAGCAGAAGACCTCGGGCGCTTGCTGCTGGAGCGCACCGAAGGGGCGCTGTCGCGGGTGCGTCTCCATCAGCATGCCTCGCTGCCGGAGGCCCTGCGGGGCGGCGAGAGCCAATGGAACACGGACCTGCCGATTGCTCTCGGACAGCAGCAGGCCGTGCTGCAATTGCAGATCCACCACGATGGCGGGGGCGACGCCAATCGGCCCGAGGATCGTGGCTGGCAGGTGCGTTTTGCGGTCAATTTACCCGATCTGGGCGAGGTCGGCGCGCAGGTGTCGCTGCGAGGACAGACGACGGGCATCATGCTCTGGGCCGATCGCGATGAAACCGCCAAGGCGTTCTCGGACAATCTTGAGGAGCTGCGCGCCAGCCTTGAATCCGTCGGCCTCAAACCCGGCGCGCTCGTCGTCCGCGTCGGTGCCCCGAGAGAAATGCATGCTCCGGCTGCCGCCGGTCACTTTGTGGATGCGAAGCGATGACGGACGAGCCGAAAGTGACGCCGCTGGCCGTAGCGCTGCAATATGAGAAGGAAAGCGACCAGGCGCCGCGTATCGTCGCCAAGGGCAGGGGACTGATTGCCGAGCAGATCTTGGCCATCGCGACGGAAAACGACATCGTCATCGAGGCCAATCCGGTGCTGGCCGAGGCTTTGAGCCATGTCGAGGTGGACGATACCATTCCGGTCGAGCTCTATGAGGCGGTCGCGGCGGTGATCGGCTTCGTACTGCGACAGAGCCAGGCGACCGGCTGGAAGCCGGACGAACCCGAGCCACAGTGAAATCTATGTGACCGTCGCCTCGCGCCATTGCATCGCGGCCAAAGCCTCCCCATGTCCCAATGCAGACGAGGGAGACCAGTCATGATCAGACCCGAAGACGAACGCGCCATCGACGATCTGTTCGAGCGGCTGCACAATGTCGAACGCAATAGCGCCCCGCGCGATGTCGACGCCGAGCGGCTTATCCGCCACCGTCTCTCCGAAAATCCGGCTGCCGCCTACTATATGGCGCAGACGATCATCGTGCAGGAAGCCGCCTTGCGCGAGGCTCAGGAGCGCATCGAAGCGCTGGAAGCCCGGCAGGGACAAGGCGGCTTTCTCGGCGGAATTTTTGGAAATGACCGGCCAACGCCGCCTCGCGCGCCGCAGCGCGGTCCGTGGGGCCAGAGTTCCCATGAAGACGAATCCTATGATCGGCGGCGGTCGGCAGGTGGAGGCGGCTTTCTGGCCGGTGCGGCGCAGACGGCACTTGGCGTAACCGGGGGGCTACTGCTCGGCAGCGCTCTTGCCGGCCTTTTCACTGGCGATGCGCATGCGGCCGAAGCCGACGTGCCGCCTGAGCCAGCGCCGGAAGATCCCGGCATCGATGATGGTGGCGGCGATTGGGGCAGCGATTTCGATATCGGCGGCGACTTCTAGCGGGTTCGCTTTTCGTAGAATTCGTTGCCGCCGGCTTCGAGCACGTAAAACATGTTGTCGTAGGGGAAACGCAGGCCGGCCGTATGGAAATGCTGCGCATTCTGGACACCCGGGTGACGCGCGCCGCGCAGAACCTGATCGGCAACCTGCGAAGCCAGCACAGCGCCGCTATCGGTCATCGGCTTGGTGAGAACGCCCTGGGCGAACTGGTTTTTCTGGCCGACGACGCCGCAGACGCTCTTGGGATAACGCGAGTCGTAAAGGCGATTCATCACCACGGTGCCGACGGCAAGCATGCCGTCGGGGCTCGAGCGGTTGGATTCGAAATACATGGCCCGCATCATGCATTCCTTGTCGCTCATCTGCGCCATGCCGAAATTAATGCCGAGGAAGCTGCAGCCGGCGAGGCTGGTGGCGACGACGGCAAGGGCCGAGATTTTGAGGGCGAGGCGGGCGAGTTGGGCCACGGTGCATCTCCGGAGTGTTGCCGAGTTGCGGCTTGGTCCGAAAATGCGCCGACAGCCTTAAGGAAGACCTCAGAAGGAGGGTTAAGAGATTGCTAGCGCCGACGAGCGATGAGACTGGCCAGCAGAACGGCCGTTCCGAGGACCGCAATGACCGGCACGGGATCGCGCTGCACGGCGCGAGCACCCTGGACCGCCTTGCGGCTGGCAACGCCGGCGAGCCAGGCGCCCTGGCGCGCCGCATCGTGACCCCAATCGGAAAGGGTATCGCCGAGATCGCCCGCTACGTCGCCGGCATTGTGCGACAAAGTGCGGCTGAGATGCCTGGTCTGGCGGCGCAATTCGCCGATCTGGGCGGCAAGGGCGTCAAGCGGATCGTGTTGACGGCGGCGGTTCGTGAACAAATCTTCAAGATGCATGGGTTACTCCCTGATTATGGGCGCAACGCCATTGGCCGGACACAAGTTCCGTACACAATCAATGACTTCGACCCCGCGACCCGGGGCCGAGAGCTAGGGAGCCGGATGGTTTCGACATGACGAGCAAGCACGCCCAACGTCTCAATCGACTGTTCGACAAGCTCGAGCGCAGGATTCCGCGCACTGCCGGCGGCTGGCTGGCACGCCTGCGCCGGCCGGAAGCGCGCTGGATCCGCATCCCGCTCGGCATTCTGTTGGTACTCGGCGGTATTTTCAGCTTCCTGCCGGTCCTCGGCATCTGGATGCTGCCGCTGGGCCTTTTGCTGCTGGCCCTCGATCTCATCTTCCTGCAAAGCCCGGTGAACCTGGCTATCGTGCGCGGCAGCCGCAAGTGGACGACCTGGCAGCGCAAGCGCCGCGATCGCAAGAACGCGCCTAAGGCGTGAGGTCGATTTCGCCCGAAGCATAGGCCGCTTCGACAATATCCACGGCCGCGGCAAGCCGCTCGTCGATAATGTGCAGGTATTGCGTCCAGTCTTCGATGCGGCTGACCGTTTCGGCGCCATCGGAAATGCCGCGCAGGCCGAGCAGCGGTACGCCAAAACCCTGGCAGGCGCGCTTGACGGCAAAGGTTTCCATGTCGACCATGTCTTCGGCAATGGCGTCATAGGCCTTGCCGGTCACGACATTGCCTCCAGTCGAAAGGGTGGCGGGCAAGAGACCGGCGATGGACGGTACGAGGTCAAGCGTCGGCGGCAGGTCTGTCAGGGGCGTCACGCCGCGCGGAAAGCCCAGAGCCGAAGCGTCCATATCGCGATAGGACACTGATATCGCCTGATAGACACCGAGCTGCTCCAGCCGGTTGGAACCGCCTGAACCGAGGCAGACGACCAGCTTTGGCAAGCTGTCGCGCCGCTCCATCAGTGCTCTTGTGGCGGAAACCGCCGCCTCGACCGGGCCAATGCCGATCATGACGGGCTGGATGCGGGCGGCCAGATGCGGGCCGAATTCGGCTTTGGCAGCCATGAGATAGAGAATGGTCATGCTTCAAACTAGCATGGCTGCCATGCCGCTCAAGTACTGGTCGTTACCGGTTATGTAACGGAATGATGACATATTGAACCATGCTCCCGGCGTTTGGGGAGCGGGAAGGCAGGCGTATCGTGCGGTTCGCAGTCATCAATGGGTCACGGGAGTGGACGGAAGCGGCGCCCGAAAGGGTCATGCCACGGCAGGCCGTCGAGGTCGAAGACGTGCAGTACGAAGCGCGTCGTCGTCTGAAATCGCTCAAGATCGAAGAATGGCGCGTCCGCGAATTCGTTACCGGCACCCCGGTTCCCGACAATATCCGCCACCTTGCCCTGCAGATCGAATACGCCGCCCAGGCCATCGGCCGGCTGTCGCCGATTCCAGCCGATTATGCCGACGACGTCTACTGGCCGCGCGTCTGGTAAAGAAAAGCAGGAGCGGCGGCGGGCCACTCCTGCTGCCATTTCCGTCCCGACAACCTGATCAAGCTCAAGCCGCGACCTTCTTGGCGCGCGGTGCGGCCCGTTTCCGCGGCGGCTTGATGGTCTTGGCGGCATCAGCCGCGATTTCGGACACGGCTTTGAACCAGTAGGTCTGGTCCATACCTTCGGGACGACCATCGGCCTCCCACAGATGATAGGCGCGGCGCTGGATTTCGTCCTGCATGGTGCTCTCCACTTCAAGCGTAACCAGAAGCGAGCGTGAGGGGTTTTGGTTAATACCCTGTTACGCGAGGCAAACGCTTGAGATCGCTGTGAGACTGACAATGCAGGGGAGGAGAATCGGGGCGGGCGACAGTGGTGATCTCGACGGGATTCGAACCCATGGCCTTCGGATTAGGAATCCGACGCTCTATCCTGCTGAGCTACGAGACCAGCCGGGATTGGACCTACCAGCCAAGGCCATAACATGCAAGATGGCCGCCCCGAGGATGCTGATTTGACCAAGACTGATCCATTTATTTTCTATCCCGATTTGAGGCTGAACGATTCGGCCTCCGCGCGGCCGGTTGACGCCGATTTGCTCGATACCGGTCGTCGGCTGCTGGCTGCCGCCGAGGAAGCGCGAGCGTATGGGCTTGCCGCCGTTCATATCGGTATCGTGGCGCCTGTCGCCGTGGTCAGCCTCGGCGATCCCTCAACGCGCGACTATCGCGTACTCTACAATCCGCGGATTCTCTCGACCGAGGGGCCGCAGGAGGCCGGGCCGGAAGGCTCCGTTTCCATGCCCGGCATCGAGGTCGATGTGCTGCGCGCCCATTCGGCAGTAATCGCCTTCGATGAAGAGACGGGGCAGGGGCGGGAACTCGCCCTTTCGGGCTTTGCCGCCCGGGTCGCTCAGCACGAGATCGATCAGGTCAACGGCGTGTTCTTCCTCGCCAAGATCTCGCGGCTGAAGCGAGTGGCGGCCATTCGGCGGTTTGCCAAGCTCGGCCGCCGCTGACGCAGAGGTTGATCCTCCGGCCTCGCTCCGCTAAACGGGGCGCACTTTCGAAAAGGAACTTTTGATGCGCGCGGAAATTGAAAAGGCCGTTGCCGAAATCGAGCAGGTGCTTACCCTGCTGAGGAGGCATCTTTGACTGGGATACTGCACAACTCCGTCTCGATGCGCTAACGGCGCAAACTGAATCTCCCGAATTCTGGAATGACCCGGAAAAGGCCCGCGTGATCATGCGCGAGCGCGACGAACTCGATGTCGCGGTGAAAGCCGTGCGCGAGTTTGAATCCGGCATTTCCGACAATATCGAACTGATCGAGCTCGGCGAAGCCGAGGGCGATGCCGATATCGTACGCGATGCCGAGAACGCACTGCTCGAACTGAAGCAGGCGGCCCGCCGCCAGCAGATCGAAACGCTGCTCTCCGGCGAAGTCGACGGCAACGACTGCTATGTCGAAATCCACTCCGGCGCCGGCGGCACCGAGAGCCAGGATTGGGCCAACATGCTCCTGCGCATGTATACCCGCTGGGCCGAGCGTAGGAAGTTCAAGGTCGACGTGCTCGAAATGCACGACGGCGAAGAAGCCGGCATCAAGTCCGCGACCATCCAGATCAAGGGCCACAATGCCTACGGGTGGCTCAAGACCGAAAGCGGCGTGCATCGCCTCGTCCGCATCAGCCCCTATGACTCGGCCGCGCGTCGCCACACCAGCTTTTCGAGCTGCTGGGTCTATCCGGTGGTCGATGATTCCATCGAGATCGAGATCCGCGAAGCCGACCTCAAGGTCGACACCTATCGCGCTTCGGGCGCCGGCGGTCAGCACGTGAACACCACGGACTCGGCCATCCGCATCACCCACGTGCCTTCGGGCATCATTGTGGCGTGTCAGCAGGAACGCAGCCAGCACAAGAACCGTGCGACAGCTATGGCCATGCTGAAATCCCGTCTCTACGAGATGGAACTGCAGAAGCGCGAAGAGGCGGCAAACGCCCAGGCGGCCAACAAGACCGATATCGGCTGGGGCCACCAGATCCGTTCCTATGTCCTGCAGCCCTATCAGATGGTGAAGGACCTGCGGACCGGCGTGGAAAGCGGCCAGCCTTCCGTCGTGCTCGATGGCGATCTCGACGAGTTCATGGAAGCCGCCTTGGCGCAGCGCGTGGGCGTGGCAACGGACGTCGAGGCAGACTAAGTCTCGCCAGCCACACTCGTGCCCCCCCCTCCCAACCTCCCCCATCAAGGGGGAGGTGCCGTATCGAGTTTGGGGGCACTATCTTGCCAGACACTCAATCCCTTCACCTCCCCCTTGATGGGGGAGGCAGGGCGGGGGTGGAGCGGCAAACTCGAACGGTGAAGTTACCCGATCACCGCACCCAATCTCTTCCCAGCATCCAGAAACGCCTTGGGATTGATCGCCTCGTCGGATTTCCGAATTTCAAAGTGCAGATGCGGCCCAGTCGATCGACCGGTCGACCCCACCTTGGCGATGGGCGTGCCAGTGTTCACCGCCTGACCCTCCCGGGCCAGATAGCCGCTCAAATGGGCGTAGCGGGTGACGAGACCGTTGTCGTGCGTCACTTCCACCACCATGCCATAGCCGGACTTGGTACCGACATAGGTCACGACACCGGCCGCGGCGCTCATCACGGTCGTACCGCTCGGCGCGGCAAAGTCCATGCCTGAGTGAAAGGCGCGACCACCCGTAAACGGGTCCTTGCGATTGCCGAAATTGGAACTCTGCCGGAAATTGCCTGAAATCGGCATGTGCACTGGCGCCGTATCAAGGCTTTCGCGCGCCGCCTTGTAGCGCAGCAACGCCGACATGACGGCATTGGCGTCGTCGAGCATCGGTGTGCCATTGAGTTCGTCCGTCGCAGGCAGCAGCGGGCCGCCCATGGCATCCGCTTCCGGATCGGGGAGGGCGAAAGGAATGCCCAATTGGCGCATTTCCGTGGCGATTTCATCGGCGCGCGTCGAGGCAACCGCGGCGATGCCGTGCATCGCCATCTGCGTTTCACCCATCATACGCTCTAGGCTGAGCGCCGTGGCGTCGACATCGGGATTGCCCGTCATGCTGGCGATAGGCAGGGTCGGGGCCATATCGACGCTTGGCAGGTCGGTCGCGGCGATCCCCAGGGAATCGGCCTTTTCGACCAGCACCTTGACGAGCTGGTGCTGCTCCAGCAGCACTTCCTGCTGCTGGGAGAGCTCTTGCAATTGTAGGTTGATATCGCCGGCCTGCGCAAAACTACGCGAATGCAGACGGTCGATCTCGACCCGCATCTGGGCGATCCGGTCCTCATAGGCGCCGATCACTTCGTCGGTGCGACCATTGAGCAGCCGGGCGATGTCGGGAGAGAGATAGAGAGCCGTGCCGGCGAAGACGTTGCCGGCAAAGAGCAGCGCGAACATGCCGTAGAAAATGCCGGGATGAACACCCCGCATCGGCGGCTTGCCCTGGCGCTTGTGGTCTGTGAACCCGGCCTTGGTGACCACCTTGCTTTCCTCACGCTGCGAACACTTATGGTAAGCAGACTATGAGTGAGCATGGTTAAGAAAAACCGAAAGTCTTGAGGCGCTTCAGGAGGCAGGCCCCAGTTCCTGGAGCGCAGTCAGCATCTTGGCGGCATGGCCCTTGATGCGGGTTGCGCGGATCACGCGCTCAACCTTGCCATCGGCGCCGATGATGAAGCTGGTGCGGATAAGGCCCATGAACTCGCGGCCATAGAGTTTCTTCAGCTGCCAAAGGCCAAAACCCTCGATGGCAATGTGCTCCGGGTCTGCAGCCAGCGGGACTTTCAGTCCATACTTGGCCCGGAACTTCTGGTGGCTGGCAATATCGTCGGGCGAGATGCCGACCAGCACGGCGCCAAGCGCGGCAAATTCCGGCGAAAGGTCTGAGAATTCGATGTTTTCGTCGGTGCAGCCGCCGGAATCGTCTTCTGGATAAAAGTAGATCACCACCCGTTTGCCGCGCTGTGCAGACAGGGTGAAGCTGCTGCCATCGTCACGGGGCAGGGTGAAGTCTGGAGCGGGATCGCCCGGTTTCAAATGCGTCATGATCGACTCGCCTTTGGAAGCAAATGATTAGAGGGTGTCAGCGCCACAATCCAGCCGGTATCATTGGGCATTGCAGCCCGGCTGGCGGATGATTCTGCAACGAATTAGCACTGCTTAAGATGTGTTGAGGTAGATTTCTGGACGAGCCGAAAAACTGCGATGGGCAGGCCGTCTTCTTTTGCATCTCAATGCACCCTTGGGTGACCCTGATCTGGATAGACGTGAGCGAGTGACAATTTCGGCAGATCAGCCCGCGCCAACATCGCCGCCTCCTCCTCCCGTTCCACCACGGCGCCGGAAACGGCGTATCCTCGGCTGGGTCCTCGGCATTGCGGCTGCCCTGCTGCTGGTTCTCTACCTCGTTCTACTGATAACCCCTATCCGCCTGCCATTTTCGGGGGATGCGACCCGCGGTTTCGTGCAATCCATGCTGCCGGCCACGTCAAAGCTCGAAATGGGCGATCTGGCCATCGCCGTCGAGAATGGTGTCTGGCCGGTCGTGCAGTTTTCGCCCGTTGTGCTCACCGACACGCTTTCCGGCTCGCGCATCGCCATGGAGGCGCTGGAAGTCGGCTTTTCGCCCCTGCGCGCGCTGATGGGCCAACCCGGCGCCTCGATCACGGTGGTCGGGCCGCACCTGCAGCTGGTGCAGGATCTGCACGGCCCGCGCCTTGCGCGCATGGAAATCGTCGAAGATCCCGAGGGCGGCGTGCCGACACTGCGCGTGCTGGAAGGCGAGCAGGCCTATTCGCCCGTCGGTATCGGCGCCGAGGGGCTGAACCTGGGCCCTGACGGCACCAAGCTGCGCTCGGATAATGACTGGCTCGTCTACAATCTCGAAGCCATGGAAGTGGGGATCGACGATTTCGTCGAGATGACCCAGCAGGGCCGCTTTTCCAAGCTCGTGGTCCGCGACGCGACCATAGACATGACCGATTCCGTCTATGGCCTTTATCGCCGGTTCGACGATGTCGCGCTGGAAGTCGGGCCATCCGCTGATGGACGGCAGACGACGGGCGAATTTTCCGCAAGGATCGGCGGGCGGACAGTCACCGGCACGATCGATCGCGCGGTCGAGGACGATGGAACGTCACGGCTCAAGGTCGATGCCACCAATATCGATTTTGCCGCCATGCTGCCCTTCATCGACGACGCGACGAGCATGGCCGCGATGCGTGGCACCGGCGCGCTTTCCATCGATATCGGTTTCGATCCTGCCGGCGGCAAACTCGTCGACGGCACCTTTCGCGTCGACCTGACCGGCATCGACCTGCGCATCGGCACAGATTATTTTCCGGTGGTCAGCTCGATCATGGAAATCGACTGGAATCCCGATCTCGGGCATTTCCGGCTCGCCGATTCCGCCATCCAGATCGGCCAGAGCAAGGGGCGCATTTCAGGCATTTTCGCCATGGGCCTCGACCAGAAATATGGCCCGACCATAGGCATGTCGATCCGCGCCACCGATGTGGCGCTGCACCCCAATGACATGGCGGCGCCCGAACAGCCTTTTGACACGATGGACTTTTCGGGCTGGTCGGCGCCACTTTATGGCGCTGTGGGGATCGACCGGTTCGTTGCCAAGAAGGGCGACGCCATCATCGAGACCACCGGCCGCATGGACATGCTGCAGACCGGCCTCGGCATAGACATGACCGTGGCTGGCAAGGGCGTCACCGCCGACGACGTCAAGCGCATCTGGCCCTATTTTATGGGGGGCGAGAGCCGCGACTGGTTCGTCGCCAATGTTACCGGCGGCCACGTGGTCGAGGGGCGGCTGGAATTCGATTTTCCCGTCGGCACACTTGCGGTCGATGGCACGGCCAAGGCCATGCCAAAGGACGCGATGGATATCAACATCGTTGGCGACGACGTGGTTGTCCGAGCAACCGAAGCCATGGACCCGATTGCCCTCGATGGCCTGACGCGCCTGCAAGTGACCGGCACCAAGACGACGATCTCCGCCGATGGCGGCAATATCGACACCGACGAGGGAACGATTGCCGTCAGGCGTCCCGCCATGATCTTCGAAACCTCCAATCCGGAGGAGAGCATTTTCGAAGTGTCCGGCAGCCTCGGTGCGCCGATCCCAGCCTTGCTGTCGCTGGCCGAACAGTTGCAGCCCGAGGCACTCGACCAGATCGAGCTTCCGATCGACCTCGCCGCCATTACCGGCAATATCGATCTCGGCCTCGTCGCCACCATCGGCCTACCTGCGCCGGAAACCGGCAAGGAGATGGACATCGACTATGCCGCCAACGGAACCGTCACCAATTTCGCCAGCAGCGAGCCAATCCAGGATCGCACGATCGGCAATGGCCAACTGACCTTTTCGGCGACGCAGGACAGCTACCAGCTTGGCGGCACGGCCGAAATCGACGGCATGGCGGCCGATCTCGCCGTCACCGGCACGCCGACGACCGCGCCGGTCTTCCAGTTGGGCTCGACCGTCGAGGTGGCCGATCTCGCCAAGCTCGGCTTCGATGCCTCCGAGTTCCTGTCGGGTAAAGTGCGGTTCGTGGCCGAACCGGCGGCAGACGGAACGATGAAGATGTCCGTCGATCTCGTCGACGCGGGACTGACCATCAGGGATCTGGGCATTCGCAAGGCCGCCGGCACGCCGGGCAGCCTCACTGCCACTGTGAAGATGGACGGCGAGCTGACCCATCTCACGGATATCAGCCTCGGTTTTGGTGCCGTACAGCTATCGGGCAAGCTCGACTATCACGCCACCAACGGCCTCGTGCTGGCCGAGTTTGATAAGGTCGCCCTCAGTTCCGGGGATAGCGCGCAGCTAACCCTCAAACCCAATGGCAACGGCTTTGACGTTCAGATTCGCGGCGCGCAGCTCGATTTGAAGCCGCTCCTCAGCCGCTTCTTCAGCCTGGGCGAGGGCAGCGGCGGGGTGCAGACGACGCAGATCAACCAGGCGATCAACCTCGACGTACAGCTCGATCGCGCCATCGGCTTCTATGCCACCACGGCCTTCAACGTTGACTTGAACCTGGCCCTTCGCGGTTCCGATCTCCGCAGCGCAACGGTCTCGGCCCAGTTCGGCGAAGGCAATGGTCTCTCCGTGACCACCAATCCCGCCCCAAACGGCCGCACGCTTAGCGTCGCCTTCAACGATGCCGGCACGGTCCTGCGCTTCGTTGGCGTCTACTCCCAGCTCGCCGGCGGCAGCGGCAGCCTCGTGCTGACCACCGACCGCGAAGCAAATGCGGAAGGCGGGCGCCTCCTCATGCGCAACTTCGCCATCGTTGATGAAGCCAATGTGGCGCAGGTGCTGGGCAATCACTCCGATTCCCGCGCCGCCATCGCCCGCAGCAATCGCCTCGATTTTTCAGCGGCGGAAGCCGACTTCATCCGTCGCAGCGATCGCGTCGAAGTCACCCGCGGCGTGTTGTCGGGCGATACGGTCGGCGGCACCATGCGTGGCTTCATCTACACAAACAGCCGCCAATACGACCTGACCGGCACCTATGTGCCGCTCTTCGGCCTCAACAACGCCTTCCAGCAAATCCCGCTCCTCGGACCGCTGCTGGGCGGACGCGATGGAGAGGGTCTCGTCGGCGTGACCTTTGCCGTTCGCGGGCCACTGGACAATCCGCAGTTCCAGATCAACCCGCTGTCCCTGCTGGTCCCCGGCGCCTTCCGCGAGCTGTTCGAGTTCCGGGCACGCGAACTGCCGCAGGAATGAAAAAAGGCGCCGCACAGAAGTGCGACGCCTGAAATTCAAACCATCCCCTCATCGTCATTGCCGGGCTTGTCCCGGCAATCCATCTCGCGGAGGCATGGACTACCGGGACCGGTATGACGACAGGCGGAGTAGGGCAGAGCCAGCTCAGATCGGCTTGATCAGCGCATGGCGCTTCTTGCCGACTGACAGCTTGATAACCCCTTCCGGCAGCAGCGCGTTTTCGCCAAGGCTCAGCTTGTCGTCGTCAACTGATGCATCATTGACCTTCACCGCACCCGAAGCGATATGCCGGCGGGCTTCGCCATTCGAGGCAGCAAGGCCAGCCGTCACCAGAGCATTGAGAATGCCGATGCCCGAATTGAGTTCGGCGTGCGTCACTTCCGCCGTCGGCAGCGAAAGATCGATGGCGCCGGATTCGAACGTCGCCAAGGCCGTGGCCGCCGCCTGAATGGCAGCATCGCGGCCATGGACGATGGCGGTCACTTCCGTCGCCAGGATCTTCTTGGCTTCGTTGATCTCATTGCCACCGAGCGCACCGATGCGTTCGATCTCCGAAATCGGCAGGCGCGTGAAAATCTTGAGGAATTTCACCACGTCGGCGTCTTCGGTATTCCTGAAATATTGCCAGAAATCATAGGGCGAAAAGAGATCGCCATTGAGCCAGACAGCGCCCGAAGCCGACTTGCCCATTTTCTCACCGGACGACTTGGTGAGCAGCGGCGTCGTCAGCGCATAAAGCTGCGGCCCGCCCATGCGATGGCTGAGGTCGACACCATTGATGATGTTGCCCCACTGGTCCGACCCACCCATCTGCAACACGGTGCCATAGCGCCGGTTCAGCTCGGTGAAGTCATAGCCCTGCATGATCATGTAGTTGAATTCGAGGAAGCTCAGCGACTGCTCGCGATCGAGGCGCAGCTTCACCGAATCGAACGAGAGCATGCGGTTGACCGAGAAATGCCGGCCGACATCGCGCAGGAATTCGATATAGTTGAGCTTCAACAGCCAATCGGCATTGTTCACCATGATGGCCGGGTTGGAGCCTTCATAGTTGAGGATATTGCCATAAACGCGCTTGATGCTGGCGATATTGGTTTCGATCTGTTCGACCGTGAGCAGCTTACGCTGGTCGTCGCGGAACGAAGGGTCGCCCACCATGGAGGTGCCGCCGCCCATCAGGCTGATCGCCTGGTGGCCGGTTTCCTGCAGCCAGTAGAGCATGGTGACGGTGATCAGATTGCCGATATGGATCGACGTCGCCGTGGCGTCATAGCCAACATAGCCGGTAATCTTGGAGGTCGCCGCGAGTTTATCGAGGCCCTCGGGATCGGAAATCTGGTGAATGAAGCCGCGCTCATCGAGGACGCGCAGAAAGTCGGATTTGTACTTGGTCATTTTGGTGCGATCCAGATGCCGCTCCTCCCACAGTGTCATTCCCGCGAAAGCGGGAACCTCTGTTGAAAGGCCGGCGGTAGAAAACGGAGGTCCCCGCTTGCGCGGGGATGACAATCCAGTGGGTGTGACCGCAATGATTGCGCTCTAATTCAACGCCCGCCGCCGTCCGCGATCTCCTGACGGCGACGGTCGAGATACTCGGCGCAGGCCGTGGTCAGTTCATCGATCTTGCCTTCGTAGAAGTGGTTGGCCCCTTCCACGATCTGCTGCTCGATGGTGATGCCCTTCTGGGTTTTCAGCTTGTCCACGAGCTTCTGAACCGAAGTGGGCGGAGCCACGCGGTCCTTGTCGCCATGGATGATCAGGCCCGAAGACGGGCAGGGGGCCAGGAACGAGAAGTCATAGAGGTTTTCCGGCGGCGACACCGAGATAAAGCCTTCCACTTCCGGGCGGCGCATCAGCAGTTGCATGCCGATCCAGGCGCCGAACGAGAAGCCGGCAATCCAGCAGCCGCGAGATTCGCGGTTGATGATCTGCAGCCAGTCGAGCGCGGCGGCAGCGTCCGAGAGTTCGCCGATGCCATGATCGAACACGCCCTGCGAGCGGCCGACGCCGCGCGAATTGAAGCGCAGAACGGAGAAGCCGCGCTCGGCGAACATATAGAAGAGGTTGTAGACGATCTGATTGTTCATCGTCCCGCCGAACTGCGGATGCGGATGCAGCACGATGGCGATCGGCGCGTTCGGTTCCTTGCCCGGCTGGTAGCGGCCTTCGAGGCGGCCCTCGGGGCCATTGAAGATAACTTCAGGCATGGTGTCTTTTCCGGCCTTTTCGGCTCTGTCACTAAGTTGATCCGACTATTCAGGTTTGCTTTCCGCGCGGCTTGACTAAGCGCGGGAGCCTCCCTAAAACATGGGTCGAAAAAACCAGTTTAGAATGGTTCGAAATTCGGTTTTAGGCCGCATGCGGCCTTGTTGAGCGCCCCTTGTAATGAAGTTGGGCGGCAAATTTCAAGAAGTGTTTGGTTTGCGGGATGTTCCAGCGTCCCGATCCCAGCATGGAAGGTACGTCGGGCACGAGAGCCCCAAAGAAGGCAGATGGCGAAAGAGAGCATCTATCTCGATCACAATGCCACCGCTCCGCTTCGGCCAGAAGCGCGCGCGGCGCTCTATGCTGCGCTCGATCTGACGGGCAATCCGTCCTCCGTTCACGCCCATGGCCGCAAGCTGCGCGATCTCATCGAGACCGGCCGCCAGCAGGTCGCGCGCCTTGCCGGCGCCGAGACCCGTCAGGTCGTCTTTACCGGTTCGGCCACCGAAGCCCTGACCCAGGCGATTGTCGGCGGTTCCCGTACGTTCTCGGCAGGCGCCGTGGCGATCAGTGCGGGGGAGCATGCTGCGGTCGCCAAGGCGGCCGACGCCACGGGCCTGCCGGTCTGGACAATCCCACTGCAGGCCGATGGCCGTATTGATCTGGATCAACTTCGCGCCGCTTTGCAGCGCGCTGACGATGAAGGCATTTCCCTCCTTGTCGCCGTCCATTGGGTGAACAACGAGACCGGCGTCATTCAACCGATCGGTCAGATTTCCGTTCTCGTCGGCCCGACGCGCCATACCCTGGTCATTGATGCGGTGCAGGCTTTGGGCAAGGTCGATCTGGATTTTGCCGCCTCCGCTGCCGATATGGTGGCTATCAGCGGCCACAAGATCGGCGCGCCGGCCGGTATTGGCGCGCTGCTGGTCAAGGGCCACGCCGATACGGTGCGGCTCATTCCCGGTGGCGGGCAGGAGCAGGGCCGTCGTGGCGGCACGGAATCGGCGCCGCTGATCAGCGCCTTTGGTGCTGCGGCTGCCGCCGAGCGTATGAATATGGAATCCGTCTCGGCGCTGACCAGGCGCGTGGAAGACGGGCTTCGGACCATTGCACCGGACGTCGTTGTCTTCGGCAAAAGCACCGACCGCGTCGGCAATGTGGTCAATTTCGCCGTGCCGGGCGTCCGCAATGCCACGGCGATGATGGCGCTCGATCTGGCTGGTCTGTCGGTTTCGGCCGGCTCGGCCTGTTCTTCGGGCAAGGTCGGCGCAAGCCATGTGCTCCTCGCCATGGGTGTCGAGCGCGACCTTGCCGATTGCGCTTTGCGCGTGAGTTTCGGCTGGAATTCCAAGGCAGAAGATGTCGAGGCGTTCCTTGCCGGTTTTGAAACGATCCTTGCCCGCCACAAGCGGACGGGACAGGCGGCTTAGGCTGCTGGAAATAAAAGTGTTCGCGGCGGCCTTGAACCGCCGAGGGACGAAAAGGAGAGCCTGATGGCGGACTACGATATTCCGACGCTCAAGGAAGAAATCGACCGGGAAACGGTCGAGCAGGTTTTGGCGCTCGACGTCGACAAATACAAATACGGCTTCGAGACCGATATCGAATCCGACGTGCTGCCGCCCGGCCTCACCGAAGAAACGGTCCGCTTTATCTCTGCCAAGAAGGACGAGCCGGAATGGATGCTGGAATGGCGTCTCGACGCGTTCCGTCGCTTCCAGACCCTCGAAGAGCCGACTTGGGCAAAGCTGCACTATCCCAAGATCGACCTGCAGGAGATCAGCTTCTACGCGGCTCCAAAGTCCTTCAAGGGCCCCAAGAGCCTCGACGAAGTCGATCCTGAGCTTCTGAAGACCTATGCCAAGCTCGGCATTCCGCTGAAGGAACAGGCGATCCTCGCCGGCGTCGAAGGCGCCGCTGAGTCCGTTGGTACACCGTTCGGCGCCAATGTGGCCGTCGACGCCGTGTTCGACTCGGTTTCGGTCGTGACGACCTTCCGCGAAGAGCTTGCCAAGGTCGGCATCATCTTCTGCTCAATCTCGGAAGCCGTGCGCGAGCACCCCGAACTCGTGAAGCAGTATCTCGGTTCGGTGGTTCCGGTTTCGGACAACTACTATGCGACGCTGAATTCGGCCGTCTTCACCGATGGGTCCTTCGTCTACATCCCCAAGGGCGTTCGCTGCCCGATGGAGCTGTCGACCTATTTCCGCATCAACGAGAAGAAGACCGGCCAGTTCGAGCGCACGCTGATCATCGCGGATGATGACAGCTACGTTTCCTATCTCGAAGGCTGCACCGCTCCCTCGCGCGACGAAAACCAGCTTCACGCTGCCGTGGTGGAACTGGTCGCCCTCGACAATGCCGAAATCAAGTACTCCACCGTCCAGAACTGGTATCCGGGCGACAAGGACGGCAAGGGCGGCATCTACAATTTCGTCACCAAGCGCGGCGATTGCCGCGGCGTCAATTCGCACATTTCCTGGACCCAGGTCGAGACCGGTTCGGCCATCACCTGGAAGTATCCGAGCTGCATCCTGCGTGGCGACGGTTCGCGTGGCGAGTTCTACTCGATCGCCATCTCGAACGGCTATCAGCAGGTCGATAGCGGCACCAAGATGATCCACCTGGGCAAGAACACGTCCAGCCGCATCATCTCCAAGGGTATCGCTGCCGGCTTCTCGGACAATACCTATCGTGGTCAGGTTTCGGCTCACGCCAAGGCCAAGAACGCCCGCAACTTCACCCAGTGCGACTCGCTGCTCATCGGCGACAAGTGCGGCGCCCACACGGTTCCCTATATCGAGAGCCGCAACGGCACCGCCGTCTTCGAGCACGAAGCGACCACGTCGAAGATTTCCGATGACCAGATGTTCTACTGCCTCCAGCGCGGCCTCAACGAGGAAGAAGCTGTGGCGCTGATCGTCAATGGTTTCGTCCGCGACGTGCTGCAGCACCTGCCGATGGAATTCATGGTCGAAACCCAGAAGCTGATCTCGATCAGCCTCGAAGGCTCAGTCGGCTAACATGACAACGGAAACGCGCAACCCGGTTGTTACCCTTGCCTCCCTGGCGCTCGACGCCTGGGAGCAGGGCACGCTTTACAAGTCTGCCGACACTTCGTTCGGCAAGCTTCTTGGCCTGCGCGCTCTCGGCATCAGCTACAACGAAGTGCCGCCCGGCAAGTCGAGCTGCCCCTTCCACAACCATCACGTCGAAGAAGAACTCTTCATCGTGCTGGAAGGCGAGGGGACCTATCGCTTCGGTACCGAGCGCTATTCGTTCAAGGCGGGCGACGTGCTTGGCGCGCCGACCGGCGGCCCGGACACAGCACACCAGATCCTCAATACTGGATCGGTGACGCTGAAATATCTGGGCGTGGCCAACAATGCCGATACCGAAGCTTGCGAATACCCTGACTCGGGGAAATTCCAGGTGACGAGCCGCACTTCGGCTACCCGTCGCCTCCGCCACTGCGGCCGCGAAGGCCAGAACCACCTTGATTACTGGGATGGCGAGCCGGGCGCCTGAGGCGCTGCCAGCTATCCCTTCCGCAATTGGAGATACGAAAATGACCACTCCCGTTCTTGAAATCCGCAACCTGCACGCCCGCATCGAGGAACGCGAAATCCTCAAGGGTGTGAACCTCGTCATCCCGCAGGGCGAAGTCCACGCCATCATGGGCCGCAACGGCTCGGGCAAGTCGACGCTGAGCTATGTGCTCGCCGGCAAGGAAGACTATGAGGTCACCGAGGGCGAAATCCTGCTCAACGGCGAGAACATCCTCGAGATGGAACCGCATGAGCGCGCTGCTGCCGGCCTGTTCCTGGCCTTCCAGTACCCGATCGAAATCCCGGGTGTTGCGACCATGACCTTCCTCAAGGCCGCCATCAACGCCCAGCGCAAGGCACGCGGCGAAGGCGAACTGACGACGCCGGAATTCATGCGCGCCGTCAAGGAAGCCGGCGCCCAGCTCAACGTCGATAGCGACATGCTCAAGCGCCCGCTGAACGTCGGCTTCTCCGGCGGCGAAAAGAAGCGCGCCGAGATCATGCAGATGGCTCTGCTGAAGCCCTCGCTGGCCGTGCTCGACGAAACCGACTCCGGTCTCGACATCGACGCCCTGCAGGTCGTGTCCAAGGGCGTCAACGCACTCCGCGACGGCAAGCGCTCAATGCTCGTCATCACCCACTACCAGCGCCTCCTCAACCACATCGTGCCCGACGTCGTGCACGTGTTCTCGGATGGCAAGATTGTCGAAAGCGGCGACAAGGACCTGGCGCTTCAGCTCGAAGCCAAGGGCTATGCCGACTATGACGGTCAGGCGGCGTAACCAACCATGCGTCAGACCTTTCCTGTCCGCCTCGGCGCCGCCGAGGAATCCCTGATCGCCCAGCTCAAGGCTGCCGGCGCCGACCAAGCCGCCGAACGCGTCACCGTGGCCGGCCTGCCGACCCGTCGTGTCGAGGCCTATCACTATACCGACCTCAAGACGCTGCTGCGGGCCATCCCGCCGCTGGCACAGGCGGCAAACGAGGCCACTGGAACCGCTCTGCGCGTTCCGGGTGCCTACGCCCTGTCGATCGTCAACGGTGCCGTTCTCGGCGCCGCTACGGCACCGGAAGGCGTCAAGGTGGGCAAGACTCACGGCGGCGTTCTCACGAACCGCGATGACGTCATTGTCAGTGTTAGCAATGCGCTAGCAAAAGAGACGCTTAGTCTCGACCTCAAGGGCGCCATCGAGCAGGTCGTCCAGATCGACCATCGCATCGAAGGCGAAGCCGGCCACGTTGCCGACGCGACCAAGATTTTCGTTGCTGACGACTCCTCCGTCGTGATCCTCGAAACTTTTTCGGGCTCCGATGCCGCGCACGTCGGCAACCACGCCAGCTACATTGCGCTCGGCAAGAATGCCGTGGTGACCCACGTCACCGTCGACCTAAGTGGCCGCGCCACTTCGCATTTCGCGACCAACGAGTATCATCTCGCCGACGGCGCGCAGCTCCGCACGCTGGTCATCCATGCCGGCGCCGGCCTTGCCCGCACTCATCTCTTCCCGAAGATGGAAGGCGAGGGCGCGCATGCCGACGTGACCGGTCTCAACCTCGTATCGGATGGCCAACACTCTGATATCACTATGGAAACGCAGCACGCCGTGCCGCACACTTCCTCCCAGCCGTTGTTCAAGTCCATCACCCGCGGCCGTTCCAAGTCCGTTGTGCAGGGCAAGCTGATCGTCGCCCGCGACGCGCAGAAGACCGACGCAAAATTCATGCATCAGGGCCTCATGCTGTCGGACGACGCAGAAATCCTCTCGAAGCCCGAACTCGAAATCTATGCCGACGACGTCGTCTGCGGCCACGGTTCGACCTGCGGCAAGCTCGATGAGGACAGCCTGTTCTATCTCCTCAGCCGCGGTATTCCCAAGGCCGAGGCGGAGACCATGCTGGTGCGCGGTTTCATCGCCGAACTCATTGATCCGATTGAAGATGAAGCGCTGAACGAAGCCCTGCAGGGCATCGTCGACGGCTGGCTGCTGGGGAAGTAATCCCCGGCCTCTTCACCTCTCCCTTGGGGGAGAGGTCGGCGCGCAGCGCCGGGTGAGGGGGCCTTTGCGATCCGGGTGCGGAGGAAGGCCCCCTCACCCGACCGAAGACGGTCGACCTCTCCCCCAAAGGGAGAGGTGAAGAACGGAACCCGGAATGACCCTCGACTTCGAAAAAGTGCGTGCCGACTTTCCGATCCTGTCGGAAGTGATCCACGGCCATCGCCTGGTCTATCTCGATAGCGGCGCCTCGGCCCAGAAGCCGGTGCAGGTGCTCGAGCGGATGGATTATGCCTTCCGGCACGAATATGCCAACGTTCACCGTGGCTTGCACACGCTCGCCAATCGCGCGACCGACGCTTATGAGGCCGGCCGCGAGAGCGTGCGGCGCTTCCTCAATGCCGGCCGGATCGAAGAAATCATCTTCACCCGTTCGGCCACCGAGGCGATCAACCTCGTCGCGCAGTCCTTTGCCGGGCCGCGCATCGGGGCAGGGGACGAGATCGTCACCACGATCATGGAGCACCACTCCAATATCGTGCCCTGGCATTTCCATCGCGAGCGCAAGGGCGCTGTCATCACGTGGGTCGATGTCCTCGACGACGGCAGCTTCAGCCTTGATGCCTTCGAGGCGGCGCTGACGGACAAGACGCGTATCGTCGCTGTTACGCATATGTCGAACGTGCTTGGCACTGTGACGCCGATCAAGCAAGTGATTGAAATCGCTCATGCTCGCGGTATTCCGGTGCTCGTCGACGGCTCGCAGGGCGCCGTGCACACCAAGGTCGACGTTAGGGATCTCGACGCCGATTTCTACATCATGACCGGCCACAAGCTTTATGGGCCCACCGGCATTGGCGTGCTCTACGGCAAGTATGACCTGCTCGCCGAAATGCAGCCCTATCAGGGTGGCGGCGAGATGATCGACACGGTCACCCTCGACAATGTCACTTACAACGAGCCGCCGCATCGTTTTGAGGCCGGCACGCCGCCGATCGTCCAGGCCATCGGGCTTGGTGCGGCGCTGACCTACATGGAAACGATTGGCCGCGACGAAATCGCCGCGCACGAGCATGAAGTCGCCGCCTATGCGCACGAAAAACTCAGCCGCATCAATTCCTTGCGTCTGATCGGCACCGCGCCGGGCAAGGGCGGCATTTTCTCCTTCGAGATCGCGGGCGCCCATGCCCACGATGTCGCCACCATTCTCGACCGCTACGGCATTGCAGTCCGTGCCGGCACCCATTGCGCGCAGCCGCTGCTGAAGCGATTTGGCGTCACCTCTACCTGCCGGGCTTCCCTCGCCCTATATAACGGCAAGGACGATGTTGACGCGCTCGTGGACGGCATTGAGCGCGCCCGTAAATTTTTCGCCTGAGAGACTTGTGATGAGCGAAGACACCACACCAGCCGCTGACGAACAGATCGATGTCCGCATCCAGCCGACCATGCCCGAAAACCTGGGCGATGGCGAAGTGGAGCGCATCACCACTGACCTGATCGGTGCGCTGAAAACCGTCTATGATCCGGAAATTCCGGTCGATATCTATGAGCTGGGCCTGATCTACAAGGTCGATCTCGATGATGACCGCAACCTGACCATCGACATGACGCTGACCGCGCCGGGTTGCCCCGTTGCCGGCGAAATGCCGGCTTGGGTTGAAAACGCCGCCCGCGGCGTTGAAGGCATCCAGGACGTCAAGGTCAACATGGTCTTCGATCCCCCGTGGGATGCTTCGCGCATGAGCGAAGAAGCCCAGGTCGCGCTCAACTGGTGGTAAGATGAACCGACCGCCGCTGAATGGGCTGGTCGAAACCGCGCTTTACGTCACCGACGTGCCGCGCAGCCGGGACTTTTATGTCCGAATCTTTGGTTTCGAGCCCATGGGCGGTGACGAGCGTATCCAGCCTCTGGCGGTTGCGCCGGGGCAGGTACTCTTGCTCTTCAAGCAGGGCGCGACGCTGAAGCCGATTCCCATCGGCGGCGGTTTCATTCCGCCCCATGACGGTGGCGGGGAACAGCATTTCGCCTTCGGCATTGAGTTGGAAGCCTATGACGATTGGAAAACCTTCCTTCAGGGCTTACATATAGAAATTGAGAGCGAGGTTGTTTGGCCGAGTGGCGGCCGCAGCCTTTATTTCCGAGATCCGGATCGCCTTGTGGTCGAGCTCGTGACCCGCGGTGTCTGGAAGAACTTTTAGGAACGATCCATGGCCTTCAAGATCATGTCGCTGTCCGATGCGGCAGCCGAACGCATCAAGGAAATCATGGAAGATTCCGACAAGCCGGTCATTGGCCTGCGCGTCGGCATCAAGAATGCCGGCTGTGCCGGCGTCGCCTATACGATGGACTATGTCAGCGAACCGCTGAAGGGCGACGATCACGTCACCGATCGGGGCGTCGATGTCTGGGTCGACCCCAAAGCGACCATGTACCTGCTCGGCACGGTCATGGATTTTGAACAGAGCAAGATGAGCTCGGGCTTTACCTTCAAGAACCCGAACCAGACCGGCGCTTGCGGCTGCGGCGAGAGCGTTACGCTCAAGGCGGCTGACCTGAAGGCGATCGCCGAGGCTCGAGCTACCGCTTGAGGTAGCTTATGCGGTGACAAAGCAGCCCTCATCCTGAGGCGCGGAGCGCAGCGTAGCCTCGAAGGGTTCTGACTGGCTGCAATCGCTCCGGTGGAGCGATTGCAAGGAAGAACGCCCAGAGCGCTACGCGCGTCGGGCTATGGGCGTGGCACGATGCCTCCACTCTCTCGTCCTCGTGGTTCGAGGCTTTGCGCTGCAAAGCACCTCACCATGAGGACTATCTGAGCATGGCCCCAGTGCAGGCTCTTCTGCGATTGCGTCAGGGAACGCTTTGTCTTAACACCACGGCATCATGCCGAAAACGCTCCCGCCTGCCTACACCATCATCCCTCCTGGTCGTCCGCTTTCGGGTCGCGTTTCGCCCCCGGGCAGCAAGTCCATCACCAATCGCGCTTTGCTGCTCGCGGCTCTCGCCAAAGGCACGAGCCGGTTGACGGGTGCGCTCAAGAGCAAGGACACCGTGCTGATGGCGCAGGCCCTGCGCCAGATGGGTGTTACGGTCGAAGAGCCTGATGCGACTAGCTTTTTGGTCACCAGCAGCGGCAAGTTGACCGCGCCCGACGCACCGCTGTTTCTTGGCAATGCCGGCACAGCGACGCGCTTTCTGACGGCGGCGGTGGCAACTATCGACGGCGCCGTGGTGGTGGATGGCGACGAGGACATGCGCCTGCGCCCAATCAAGCCGCTGGTTGATGCCCTGCGTTCGCTCGGAATCGATGCCGAAGCACCGACCGGTTGCCCTCCAGTGACCATTCGCGGCACCGGCCGCTTTGGGAAGGGCAGGGTGGAAATCGATGCTTCTCTATCCAGCCAATACGTTTCCGCGCTGCTGATGGCTGCGCCATTTGGCGATGGGCCCATTGAGGTGGCACTGGCCGGCAAGGATATCGGCGCTCGTGGTTATGTCGACCTGACGCTGGCCGCCATGCGCTCGTTCGGTGCGAAGGTCGAAGAAACGTCGCCGGGCACCTGGCAGGTTGAACCGACCGGCTATGTCGCGACGGATTTCCATATCGAGCCCGACGCCTCGGCCGCCACCTATCTCTGGGGGATCGAAGCACTGACTGGCGGCAAGATCGATCTTGGCGTGGCAACAGGTGCCTTCACGCAACCGGACGCCGCCGCGCAGGCGGTCATCGCGCAATTCCCGAACATGCCTGCTGTCATCGACGGTTCGCAGATGCAGGACGCCGTGCCGACCATGGCCGTCGTTGCGGCCTTCAACAATCAGCCGGTGCGCTTCGTGGGCATCGCCAATCTACGCGTCAAAGAAACTGACCGCATTCGCGCTGTTGCCAACGAACTGAACCGCATTCGTCCAGGCCTGGCGAGGGAAGAGGGCGACGATCTCCTGGTTGCGTCCGATCCGGCTCTGCTCGAAGCCTCGCAGCGCAATGTCACCTCGCGGATCGAAACCTATCACGATCACCGCATTGCCATGAGCTTTGCCTTGGCCGCCCTGCGCGTCGGCGGCGTGACGATTCTTGATCCCGCCTGCACGGGCAAGACCTATCCGGACTATTGGGACATGCTGGCGTCGCTCGGCGTCGAACTGGTTCCGACCGCCTGAAGGATCAGGCGGCGGTGACGCCGCCTCGCGACTCGCTGATCTCGGTGAGGCTCTCTTCAGTGAGCACGCGATTGCGGCCGGCGTGCTTGGCCGCGTAGAGGCATCTGTCCGCGCGCTCGATCAGCGAGCCAGCCGTGTCCGAGGCGTGGAAGGCGGCGATACCGAACGAAGCCGTGATGCGGCCGAGCTTTTCATTGGTGGAACGCTTCAGCAATTCCTTGCCGTGGATGGCCTGGCGCACGTTCTCGGCAACGATGGTCGCGCCCTTGAGGTCGGTATTGGGCAGAATGGCAACGAACTCTTCCCCGCCGTAGCGCGCAGCCAGGTCGCGCCCCTTGATGTTGGACTTGATGGTCATGGCCACGAGCCGCAACACCTGGTCACCGGTCTGGTGGCCGTAGGTGTCGTTAAAGCTCTTGAAGTGGTCGATATCCATCAGGATCAGGCAGAGCGGATTGCCGGTCTGCCGCGCATCGGCAATGGCGGAGCGCAGGCCCTCGTCAAAGCTTTTGCGGTTGGCAATCTTGGTCAGCGGATCGAGCAGAGACTCGCGGCGAACATCGTCGAGGTCGCGCTGCAGAGCGGCGATGTCGTCGCGCGACGCTTCGAGCTTCTGCTCGAGCATGCGGTTGGTGTCCTGCATGCGCCGCGTTTCGGTCAACAGGCGGCCAGCAAGCGCCCTCAGGTCATCCGGCTCGATGTCGCGATCGAGATCGCCCTGCGCCGATTGCAACGAGCCGGAATAGGCATTGGCCGTCGTCATGGCGTGATCAATGGCCGAGTGCACCGCCTCGATGCGCACCTGCATGCGCTCCGAAACGGTCGACATGCGATCGTTGACGTCAGACTTCAGGAACTCGTTGTAGAGCGTTTCAGCGAGGCTCGCCGACGGCGATTCACCGGTCGCGAAAATCGCGTTGATCCGGTGGTTCAACGTTGGGTTGACCCCGGTCGCATAGGTGTAGAGCAGTTCATAGAACTGCGGGTAGGGCGGAATACTACTCTTCTTCAGAAGATCGAGCGCTGAATTGGCATAGCCCAGCGCCCGCTTGAATTCGTGATCCGACACAGACTTCCCCGCGCCCCGTTACGCCGACCACCGGCCCTGAATCTTTACCTTAAAGTCATCTACAAGTCATAACGGCAGGCAACACAACGTGTCGACCAGCAAATTTTCGAAAACTGGCAGTATTTTACTCAGATTCCTGTTCGGCCGTACGGGTCGAACGCAGCAGGAAAGCCGGAATTGGCCCGGCATCACCGAACGGCGAATCGGGCACGATGTCCGAGATTGGCGCCGGAGTGTCCTTTGGCCGGCGACGTGAATTGCGGGCCGGAGCCTTTTCCTGGGCCGCCTCGGCCGGTTGGGGTTCGCTCGCGCGGGCCGGGGCCTTGCGCCGGGAGGTGCGGGCGGGCCTTGCCGCCGGAGCTTCCTCTTCGTTGTTCTGGCTTGATGCCACCGGGGCGACATCGAGCCAATCGATCGGCTTCTGGATAAGCTTCAGAATGGCATCGAGATGCTTCTCGTCACCCGGGCCGACCAAGGTATAGGCAGTGCCCAAACGTCCCGCGCGGCCGGTGCGGCCGATGCGATGCACATAGTCTTCGGCGTGAACCGGGACGTCGAAGTTGAACACGTGGCTGACGGCCGGGATATCGAGACCGCGGGCGGCGACGTCGCTGGCGACGAGCAGAGTGAGATTGCCCGACTTGAAGGCATCCAGGGTTTCCATGCGGCTCTTCTGATCCATGTCGCCATGGAGCGAGCCGGCACTATAGCCGTGCCGCTGCAAGGAACGAGCGAGCGTTGCCACATCGCGCTTGCGATTGCAGAAAATAATCGCGTTGGTGAGGCCTTCTGCGGCATCGATGCGGGCCCGCAGCATGGCGCGCTTCTGGTCCGGACGCGACGAAACTTTTACGAGCTTCTGGTCGATCGTGTCGGCCGTCGACGCCGTGCGGGAAACCTGCACATGCACCGGATCCTTGAGGAAGCGCTTGGTCAGGCGCTCGATCTGCGGGTCCATGGTCGCCGAGAACAGCATGGTCTGGCGGCGCGGGGGCAGGCGCGAGCAGATCTTCTCGATGTCGTCGATAAAGCCCATGTCGAGCATGCGGTCGGCTTCGTCGATGACGAGGATTTCGACCCCCGTGAGAAGGATCTTTCCGCGATCGAACTGATCGAGGAGACGACCGGGGGTGGCGATCAGCACGTCTACACCGCGATCGAGCTTCTTGTTCTGGTCTTCGAAGGACACGCCGCCGATGATCAGGGCCATCGAGAGGCGATGGTTCTTGCCGTACTTTTCAAAATTTTCGGAAACCTGCGCCGCGAGTTCGCGCGTCGGTTCGAGAATGAGCGTGCGGGGCATACGGGCGCGGGCCCGGCCGGCCTCAAGCAGCGTGAGCATGGGCAGCACGAAGGATGCCGTCTTGCCGGTGCCGGTCTGAGCAATGCCGATCAGGTCCTTCTTCTGCAGAAGGTGCGGAATCGCCTGCGACTGGATTTCAGTCGGACGCGTATATCCGGCTGCGGCAACCGCGTCGGTAACTTTGCTCGAAAGGCCAAGGCCAGAAAAATCGTCGGTCAACGTCAGAGATTCCACTCGTGGGTCATCCGGGTGGCTGAGCGAACCGAAATGTCCGGTACGGCGCACCGCGGAAAATATGTGCAAGGCCCGTGCTTTGGGGCTGTGGCCCTAGACCCAATGTCGAATGGAGCGTCGAATACTTGTTTTTCTGCGCGGGCCCGTTTCCGGGCAAAGAAGACGCAAGAGAAAAAACAGGCAATTCGGCAAACCTTGCGGCGCGGACCATAACGCAAAGCCCTTGGGTGTCAACGGTCTTGCCCGGATTTGGGGTTAATGCCGGGGGCTCAGCCCGCCTTGGCCGAGCTGGCACGGGCGACCACGCGCGGCGTGACAACGAAGTGTTCGGAATGAGAACGGCCATCTATGCGCTCGATGAGCAGACGAGTTGCTTGCAAACCTAGCACTTCTCCAGACTGGTCTATGCTGGTAAGGCGGTTTTGCGCGAATTCGCAGAAAACCGTGTTGTCATAGCCGACAATGGCAATGTCTTGCGGAATAGAAAGCTCGAGTTCGGTCGCCACGCTGATGGCTTCGAATGCCATGAGGTCGGTCCAGCAGAAAATGGCATCCGGGCGATCGCGGCTTTCCAAGAGCCGCCGCACGGTGAGCTGCACATCGCGCAGAACCTGCGGGGCGCGCACGATGTTGATTGCGGTGCCGAGCCCCTGTTCGGTCATTTCCAGCCGATAGCCCAGCTCGCGCTGGTTGATGACGGTCGATACGGGCGCGGCGAGGCTGAGCATAGCCACCTTCTTGTGTCCATTCTGGCAGAGGTGGCGGACGGCGAGGCGAGCACCCAGCTGATCGTCATTATTGACCGTGTCGAACCGCGCTTCCTCGATGTCGTGATGGCCGATGGCCACCAGCGGAATGCGGTCGGCGATGTCGTTCAGCCGCGCATTCGTTTCGTTCGGACCAATGAGCACCAGGCCATCCATCTGCCGGTCGATCATGGCTTCGACCAGCGACGAGGCAGACACGCTGACCCCTTGCATGGCTTGATATTGCGTCCGCTCCAGGGCGGCATTCACCCCAACGAAGATATCGGCAAAGAATGGGTTGCGCAGGTCGGGAAAAACGAGGCCCAGCGTATAGGTGCGGCCGCGCAGGCCACGGGCCGAGGCGAGGGGGCGATAATTGAGCTTTTCCATCGACGCCTGGACCTTGGCGCGCAGGGCTTCGCTAACGCCGTAAGCGTCTCTCAGCACTTTGGAAACAGCCGCGACCGACACCCCAGCATCGCTGGCGACTTCGCGGATGGTGATGCGCGGCGTTCTCGCTGGGCTCTTCTTGGTCATGACGTCCTCCGCCTCAGTCTTCGCACCTAATCTAAAAAAAGCCTATTGCGAAGATCGCAAAAATGTAGAACGCTACACGTAGAACAGTTTACAGTCGCACCAAGCGACTTGAGGAGACTACCACGTGCTGAATGAAACCGCGGCAGAGCTGGCTTCCAGCTCACGAGCTTCCACACGCGCTTGGACTGCCAGGATGGTTCGTCCGCTCGCTGACAAGGGTGTCGGCACTCCAGCGACTTTCGTTGCGAAGACCTTCAATCTCGACAGTGTTTCCGGCGCCGAAATCCTCGATATCACGGCCCTCGGCCTCTACGTCGCCTTCATCAACGGCAAGCGTGTTGGCAACGATGTGTTGACGCCGGGTTGGACTGCCTATGACGCGCGCTTGAGCTACCAGACCTATGAGGTTGGCTCGCTGCTCGTTGCCGGTGAAAACCGTATCGAGATCTGGCTGGGTGACGGCTGGATGCGCTCGCAGCTCATGTGGGGCAAGGCGCCCATCTACAACGTCTGGGGTAGCGATATTGCCGCGCTGGTCGAACTCCGCGCCAAGGCAGGGGACACCAATCCGGTTCTCGTGACCGATGCCTCCTGGGAAAGCGGCGAGCTGCCGATCCGTAAATCGGGCATTTATTTCGGCGAGACCTTTGATGCGCGTATTGCGCCAACCGTTTCCGCCGGCACCGAAATCGTCGATTTCAACGATGTTCGCCTTGTGGCCCATGAGACGACGCCGGTGCGCGAGCTTGATGCGCTGACCGCGGTCAAGACCTGGACCGATGCCGAAGGCCGCACGGTTTTCGATTTTGCCCAGAACATCGGCGGCTATGTCGCTATCTCGGTCGCCGGTTCCGCCGGGGCCAAGGTTACCATCGAGCATGCCGAAGTCCTCGACAAGGACGGCAATTTCTACAACGTCAATTACCGCACGGCGGAAGCGACGATCACCTATGTCCTGAACGGGCAGGGGACCGAGACCTACCGTCCGCACTTCACCTTCCAGGGCTTCCGCTATGCACGCGTTGCCATTGAAGGCGATGCCAAGCTCGTCGACATCAAGTCGATCCCGATCAGCTCGGTGACCGAGCAGAAGGCAACCTTCACCTCGGGCAACCAGCTGGTGAACCGCCTGTTCCTCAACACGCTCTGGAGCCAGCGCGGCAACTTCATCGAAGTGCCGACCGACTGCCCGCAGCGCGACGAGCGTCTGGGCTGGACCGGCGACGCACAGGTCTTTGCTGGCACCGCCGCCTATCTCGGCGAAGTGCAGGGCTTCTTCCACAAGTGGGTCCGCGACCTGATGGTCGACCAGCGCGAAGACGGCGCTGTCCCGCATGTTTGCCCCGATCCGACTCGCATGCAGCCTGAACACTATCCGGGCTTCTACGGCTCGACCGGCTGGGGCGATGCCATTTACCAGGTGCCGTGGCAGGTTTATCTCCACTACGGCGACAAGGACTTCCTCAAGGAAGTGCTGCCCAACATGGTCAAGTGGGTCGATTTCGTCTGGTCGATCAGCGATGGCCCGATTGTTTCGCCGCCGCGTGAATGGGGTGCCCGTGGCTTCTCGTTCGGCGACTGGCTGCAGCCCAAGGGCCCGAGCGCCAAGCCCCTGCCGACCATCGGCGACGACGCCGCCGCAACGATCTACCTCTATATCGCGGCCAAGCAGGTTGCCGATATCGCTGAGATCGTCGGCGACGCCGCCACGGCCCAGCGTCTTGGCAAGATGGCAGCCGATGTGAAGACCGCTTTCCAGAGCGAGTTCATCACCGTCTCCGGTCGTCTGGCCTATGACGACCAGACGTCCTATGCACTCGCCATCGTTCACGACCTGATCCCGGCCGACAAGTATGAAGCGGCCAAGGGCTACTTCAAGAACACCATCGATCGCGCCGAAGGCCGTATCGGCACTGGCTTTATCGGCACCCCGGCACTGCTGCCGGCGCTCATCAAGATCGGCGAATGGGGTCTCGCCAGCGCTGTCTTCCTGCAGGAAGAAGTCCCGGGCTGGCTCTACCAGGTGAAGATGGGCGCCACCACGATCTGGGAACGCTGGGATGCGATCCAGGCCGACGGCTCGATCTACAATCCGCAGATGAACTCCTACAACCACTATGCCTATGGCGCCGTTTGCCAGTGGCTTCTGGAAGGGGTTGCCGGCTTCCGCCCGGACGAAAAGGACCCGGCGTTCAAGACCATCGTTTTCGAACCGCTGATCCTGCCTGAACTGTCCCCGGTCAAGGCCGATCACGACAGCCCGGCCGGTAAGATCCGCGCCGAATGGACCATCACCGGTGAAGCCGTGCGCTACGAAATCGAAGTGCCGGCAGCAAGCCGCGGTGTTCTCCGCCTCGCTTCCACTTATCGCGACGCCACGCTCGATGGCCAGGCCATTACCGGCCAGGACACGGCTCTCTCGGCCGGCAAGCACGTCGTGACCTTCAACTACACAGCACCGAAGCGCGAGGAGCGCCAGAAGTCGCTGGTGAACGCCAACACGCCGTAAGGCGCGTCCTGAACTTTAACCACGGGCCCGCAAATGCGGGCCTTCCAGGGAGGTAGACTATGACCAAGACCAAACTTTTCGCCCTGACCGGCGCCAGCCTGCTCGGCTTGATGATGACGGCAAATGCCGTCAACGCCCAGCAGTCGGGCTATCTGTCGTTCCTCATCGACAACGGCCCGCAGTCGGTCGCCGTCGCTGAAGCATGGGTTGCCGCCTATACCGAGAAGAACCCCGACGTCACCATCGACATCGAAGTGCGCCCCGGTGGCGGCGAAGGCGACAACATCGTCAAGACCCGTCTCGCGACCGGCGCCATGGCCGACGTGTTCTTCTACAATTCGGGCTCGCTCTTCCAGGCGATCAACCCCGTCCAGAACCTGCTGCCGGTTACCAATGAGCCGTGGCAGGCTGGCATTCAGGACAGCTTCAAGTCGGTCGTTTCGGCTGGCGGCGAAGTCTATGGCACGCCCTTCGCTCCGGCCATGGGCGGCGGCATCTTCTACAACAAGCCGATCTATGAAGAGCTTGGCCTCGAAATTCCCAAGACCTGGGATGAATTCATGGCCAACAACGAAAAGATCGAGGCAGCCGGCAAGACTGCCGTGATCCAGACCTATGGCGACACCTGGAGCAGCCAGCTGTTCGTTCTGGCCGACTTCTACAACGTGCTGGCCGAAGTGCCTGACTTTGCCGAAAAGTACACCGCCAACGAAGCCAAGTTCGCCACCACTCCGGCGGCAGTCCGTGGCTTTGAAAAGCTGCAGGAAGTCTACGAAGCCGGCTTCCTCAATGCCGACTTCGGCGCTGCGACCTATCCTGATGGTCTGCGCATGGTCGCCACCGGTGAAGGCGCGCACTATCCGATGCTGACCTTCGGTATCGGCGCCATTGCCGAAACCGTTCCGGATCATCTGCAGGACGTCGGCTTCTTCGCCCAGCCGGGTGACAATGCCGAAACCAACGGCCTGACCACCTGGATGCCGGACTCGATCTACATCGCCAAGAGCTCTGCCAGCCCAGATCTCGCCAAGGACTTCGTTGGCTTTGTCGGTTCGCCCGAAGGCTGCGATATCCGCAACGAAGCCGTGGGCGCCACCGGTCCCTATATGATCGCCGGTTGCGAACTGCCTGCCGACGTTCCGCCCGCCGTGGCCGACATGCTGCCCTACTTCCAGGAAGGCGGCCACAACGGCCCGGCTCTCGAGTTCCTGTCGCCCATCAAGGGCCCGGCGCTTGAGCAGATCACCGTTGAAGTCGGTTCGGGTATCCGCTCGGCCGCTGACGGCGCCGCCCTCTACGACGAAGACGTGCGCAAGCAGGCGCAGCAGCTCGGCCTTGCCGGCTGGTAATCGTCTCTGACCCTGCTTAGGCTCCGGAGGGCCACCCCTCCGGAGCCGCAACGCATTGCGAGGTTCCCCCATGACAGCATCAGCTGTTCCTGCGCTGAAAATGCAGCGTAGGTCCCTTTACCCCGGCTGGTTCTATGCACCGGCAGCCGCGGTCTATTCCGTGCTGTTCCTGGCGCCGACCTTTGCGTCGCTCTATTTCAGCCTGACGCGCTGGACGCTGTTCGATGCCACCTTCATCGGCTTCGACAATTTCGCCCAGTTCTTCCGCGAACCGTTTCTTATTCAGGGCCTCGTCAACACGGTCATTTATGCCGTAATCACGTCGGGCCTTAAGGTCGTCATCGGCATGGCTCTCGCGGTGATGCTGACGAGCCAGATCATGGCGCGCGGCTATCTGCGCTCTGTCATCTTCTTCCCGGTGCTCGTGTCGACCATCGGCGTCGGCATGACCTTTACAGTTCTGATGCATCCGACCCTGGGCATGATCAACCAGACCCTGGCGATGATCGGCATTCAGGGGCCGGGTTGGCTCGTCGATCCCAAGCTGGCGCTGTTCTCTGTCGCTCTCGTCGACGTCTGGAAGGGCGTGGGCCTTGCCACCGTCATCTACATCGCCGGTCTCGTAGCCATCCCGAAGGACTATTACGAAGCCGCGCGCATCGACGGTGCTACCAAGCTGCAGAACTTCTTCTATGTGACGCTGCCGCTCAGCCGTCCGGCGACCGCGACCGTCATCACGCTGTCCTTCATTGGCGGCCTGCGCACCTTCGACCTGATCTGGGCGATGACCAAGGGCGGGCCGGGCTTTGCGTCCGACACTGTCGCCTCGGTGATTTACAAGCAGTACCAGGCGGGCTTCTACGGCCTCTCCACGGCCGGTAACGTCGTGCTGTTCATCCTCATCGCTGTGCTCGTCGTGCCGCTGACCATGTTCCTCAATCGCAAGCAGGGTCACGAATGAGATCGCGCGCTTCCATGTTCGGCGGTATCGCCGCCATCGCGGCCACTTTCGTGGTCTTCGTGATCCCGTTCCTGTTCATCATCCTGATGGCGTTCAAGGACAAGCAACAGTCGGCCCTGCGAGACTTCTCCTGGCCCAACGGGTTTCACCTCTTTGATAACCTCTATGAGGTGATCAAGACCCGTAACTGGATGATGATCACGGCCTTCATCAACTCCTCGCTGATCACCGTGGTTAGCGTGACGCTGCTCATCGTTCTCGCGGCCATGGTCGGCTTCGTGCTGGCTCGTCGCAAGACCCGTTGGAATGGCCTTATCGAATTCCTGATCCTGGCGGGCCTGATGATCCCGCCCGCGGTGGTGCCGACCATCTGGCTGCTGCAAGGGCTAAAACTGTTCGGGACGCTGCATGGCATGATCCTGATCCAGGTTGCCTACAACCTGCCGTTCTCGATCATTCTCTATCGCGCTTTCATCGCCACCATTCCGCGCGAGCTGGATGAGGCTGCGGTAATTGACGGGGCACGTCCGCTCGACGTGTTCTTCCGGATCATCCTGCCGCTGCTGTGGCCGGTGACGGTGACCAATATCGTGGTGCAGTCGGTCGGTATCTTCAACGATTTCACCAACCCGCTCTACTACCTGCCGGGCAACCAGAATGCGACCGTGCAGCTCACGCTCTACAATTTCCAGAGCCAGTTCAGCACGGCCTACAATCTGCTCTTCACCAATATCCTGCTCATCACCATCCCGCCGCTCATCGTCTTCATGTTCTTCAACCGGCAGATCGTCGCCGGCATGACGGCCGGCGCGGTCAAGGGCTAACAGATGCGCAATTCAACGACATTCTCACGCGAGGAGATCTGACCCATGGCTGGCTTGGAACTCAAGAATATCCAGAAGACCTACGGCAAGGTCGAAGTCATCAAGGGTGTGGACCTTTCCATCGAGGACGGCGAGTTCGTCGTCTTCGTCGGTCCCTCGGGCTGCGGCAAGTCCACACTGCTGCGCATGATTGCGGGCCTGGAAGACATCACCGGCGGCGAACTCTATATCGGCGACAAGCTTTGCAATGCTGTCGAACCGCGTGACCGCTCCATCGCCATGGTGTTCCAGTCCTATGCGCTCTATCCGCATATGACGGTCTACGACAATGTCGGCTTCGGCCTGAAGCTCGCCAAGACGCCCAAAGACGTCCGCGACCAGAAGATCCGTGAAGCTGCCCGCATTCTCAAGATGGAGCACCTGCTCGATCGCAAGCCGGGTCAGCTCTCTGGCGGCCAGCGCCAGCGCGTCGCCATCGGCCGCGCAATCGTGCGCAAGCCTGAGGTTTTCCTATTCGACGAGCCGCTGTCCAACCTCGACGCCGCCCTTCGTGTCGATACGCGCATGGAAATCGCCAAGCTCCATGCGGACCTCGGTGCGACGATGATCTACGTGACCCACGACCAGGTCGAAGCCATGACCCTGGCCGACAAGATCGTCGTGCTCGATGCTGGCGTCGTGCAGCAGGTCGGAAGCCCGATTGAGCTTTATCAGCGTCCGACCAATCTCTTCGTTGCCGGCTTCATCGGCTCGCCGAAGATGAATTTCGTCGAGGTGACTGTGGAAGCAACCGACGGCGACACCGTCACGGTTTCGAGCAAGGATGTGGCAAGTCTCCGCGTTCCGGCAACCTCGGCAGGCGCGAAGGTCGGCGACAAGCTGACCCTCGGCATTCGCCCGCATGACCTCGTTCCCGACAACAATGGCGCTATCGTCGGCCGCGTGAGCCTTGTCGAGCGCCTCGGTAACGAAACGATCGTCAACCTTGAGCTGTCGTCCGGCGCCGCCTGGCTCGCCGTGCTCGAAGGCGACCAGCCGCTCCGCGTCGGCGAAAGCCTGGCGCTCGCCGCCGAGCCGGCCAAGGCAATTCTCTTCGACAAGGATGGCAAGTCGCTGCTGGCGCCTCTCAGCTAAGAGGCAAAGAGTTTCCTCCCGACTGGGCTCCGGCATTGCCGGGGCCCTTTTTCTTTGCCGTGTCGAAACGACGAGATCCGAAGCGTCGTCATTCTGTCGGTGGCCATATTCTCCGCGACCCGCTGACACGACCTGTCACGGAATTGGCCTAAACCGTTCCGACTTGCCGCCGCGGCTGAGAGGGAGGAAATTGCTCCATCCGGCCGAAATGACCAGAAATTCAAGAGGACTAAGCAATGCGTCCCTTCCATCATCTGCTGGTGAACAACCTCGTGGCCAATGTCACGAATTTCACCGTCTGGTTTGCCGTGACCTTCTGGGTCTTCATCGAAACCCAATCGGTTTTCGCCACCGGCATGATCGCCGGCATCTATCTCGTTTTCACGGCCGCCTTTGGCATCTGGTTCGGCTCCATCGTCGACCACAATTCAAAAAGGCTGGTCATGCTGGGTTCCAGCGTGGCTTCGGGGATCTGTTACGTCGCTGGCCTGGCCACGGTGTTGCTTGAGCCAGAGGGCGCTTTCGGCAATCCCTATGGGCCCTATCTCTGGCTGTTCATCCTCGTGGTGATGCTGGGGGTCATCGCCGGCAATATCCGGTCGATCGCACTGCCGACGCTCGTCACCATCCTCATTCCCGAGGAGAACCGCGACAAGGCCAATGGTCTCGTCGGCATGGTGGGCGGCATCGGCTTTCTCACGACCTCGGTGATTTCTGGCTTCCTCGTCGCCTTCACCGGCATGCTGGGCGTGATGATCCTCGCGCTGGCAGCAACCATCCTGGCCTTCGCACACCTGTCGTTCGTGAGCCTCGATGAGGGCAGGGCGCCCGTCGACCCCGACGTTCCCAACGAGCCCAAGCGCGTCGACATCGCCGGCACTATCGCGGTCATTGCCGCCGTTCCGGGCCTCTTCGCGCTTATCTTCTTCGCAACGTTCAACAATTTCCTCGGTGGCATCTTCATGGCGCTGCTTGATGCCTACGGGCTGTCGTTGGTTTCAGTCGAAGTCTGGGGCCTGCTCTTCGGCGTCCTGTCGACAGCCTTCATTGCCAGCGGCATCATCATTGCCAAGACTGGCCTCGGCAAAAACCCGCTGCGCACGCTGCTAATGGTCAATGTCATCACCTGGGCGGTCTGCTGCGTTTTCACGCTGCAATCGTCCATCTGGCTCTTGGCTGCGGGCTGTTTCGTCTGGATGCTGCTCGGGCCCTATGCCGAAGCCGCGGAGCACACGACGCTGCAAAAAGTGGTGCCACTCGAACGCCAAGGCCGCGTTTTCGGCTTTGCCCAATCAGTCGAGCAAGCTGCCTCGCCGCTGACCGCGTTCCTGATTGGGCCGCTCACGCAGTTCGTGGTGATCCCGTTCATGACGGATGGGGCAGGGGCCCAGATGATCGGTTCCTGGTTCGGCACCGGCCCCGCTCGCGGAATTGCCCTGGTCTTCACCGTCGCAGGGTTCCTCGGGCTTCTCGTCACCATTCTGGCCTTCAACTCCCGCTACTATAGGGAGCTGTCGGCGGCTTATGCCAACAACAAGGATGATGATGAGGGTGGCGGGGCGACTGTCGCCAGCCCCGCCTGATCCTCGAACTAAGCCGGCAGCGCGTCTGCCGGCGTTTCCTTGATGGTCTTGGGCGGGAACGCCAGGGCCAGAGCCGCACCGGCAAGACCAACACCAGCCGAGGCAACATAGAGCCAGTGGTAATCACCAAAGGTGTCGAACAACCAGCCCCCGCCGACCGGTCCGAATGCCATGCCGATGGATGACGTCATGGTGATACCACCGAGAACGGTGCCCATGACATTGGGGCCGAAGTAATCTCGCGCCAGCACCGAATAGAGCGGCATCACGCCGCCATAGACGAGGCCGAGCACCACGGCCAGCATATAGAAATGCGGCAGTTCGCTCACGTAGATATAGCTATAAATTCCAACGGCTTGCAGTGCGAGGCCGAAGACGATAACGCGCTTGACGCCGATCCTGTCAGCCAAAACGCCGAAGATGACGCGGCCGAACAGCCCGGCAAAACCTTCGACGCTGTAGATGCTGGCCGCCGCCAGCGCCGAAGCGCCGCAGAGCATGGCGTAGCTCACGGTGTGGAAGATCGGTCCCGAATGGGCGGCGCAGCAAAGGAAGAAAACACCGGCCAGAATGAAGAACTGCGGCGTGCGGAAGATCGCACCCATATTGGTGGGTGTTGGTTCGGCGGGTGCTACATCGCTGCCGGGAGATGGCGCCTCGGCCATCACGGCCGGCGCGCGGCGGATCAGGAAAGCCGCCGGAATGATGAGCACTGCGGCCGCAATAGCCGTCATCATCATGGCATTGCGCCAGCCATAGTTCGCGATCAGGACAGTCGCCAGCGGCGTAATCGTCATCGGCGCGATACCGCCGCCGAGCGAGACCAGCGAAACCGCAAGGCTGCGGTGCTTGTCGAACCAACCGAGCGTCGTAGCGATCAGCGGGGCAAAGAAGGCGCCACCGGACGCGCCGATGAGACCGCCATAGGCAATCTGGAACATCAACAGATCAGTCGCGCGGCTGGCAATGAAAAGGCCGAGGCCAAGCAGCACGGCCGCGACTAAGATAACCGGACGAGCGCCAATGCGATCCGTCAGCGTGCCCCAGATAAAGCCCGCGACGCCCATGACGATGAAGCCGACCGTCATGGCACCGGAAATGCCGGCCCTGGTCCAACCGGTTTCGTCTGCGATGGGCTGAAGATAGACAGGCAGGGCAAACATGGCGCCCATAGCCAGACAGGTGATCACCGCGCCGGCGGCGACGATGACCCAACCATAATGCCGTTCCATTCCGAAGGTCCTCCACATGGAATATGCCTTCACGACGGATGAGGCGCGCGGATTTCAACACGCACAAGGAAAAATCGTGGAATGCCGAGGGATCGGCGCACAAACTTATCCACGCGAGCCCAGCAGCTTGTATCATGGCAGCCCAAAGCCCCGGTTTGGCGCGCTTTCGCACATAAAAAGTTCCATAATATATATTATGCGAAAACTGGATGTGGCGAATTGGGCGTCTCAACTGGCGCAATTTCCCATCTGGACGTTGCCCATGCAGCCCTCTCGCGACATTTCCCGCCTTATCGAAATCATGGCCGCCCTGCGTGATCCCAGTGGTGGTTGCCCCTGGGATCTCGAACAGGACTTTTCGACGATCCGCCATTACACGATCGAGGAAGCCTATGAGGTGGCCGATGCGATCGAGCGGCAGGATTTTCACGATCTCAAGGAAGAGCTCGGCGATCTGCTGCTGCAGCCGGTCTTTCACGCGCAGATGGCCAAGGAAGCCGGCCATTTCGATATCGGCGACGTCGTCTATGCCATCACCGAAAAACTGATCCGCCGCCATCCGCATGTCTTCGGCGATATCTCGGCGGACAGCGCCGCCGGCGCGCAGATAAATTGGGAAGCGATCAAGACGCAGGAACGCGCGGCCAAGGCTGCACGGCGTGGCGACGAGGTCACTTCGGTGCTCGACGACGTGCCGCAGGTGCTCCCTGCCCTGGCACGCGCCGAAAAACTCACCAAGAAAGCAGCCAAGGTCGGTTTTGACTGGCCTGACTTTGCGTCGGTGATGGCCAAGGTACAAGAGGAAGTGGTCGAGGTTGCCGAAGCGCAGGCGGCTGGTGACAACCAGGCCACCCACGAAGAGATCGGCGATCTGCTCTTTGCCGTCGCCAATCTGGCGCGCCACGCCGGGGTCGATGCCGAGGCCGCACTGCGCGATGCCAATGCCAAGTTCACCCGACGCTTCCACTATGTCGAGGCCCGCAGCCGCGAAGACGGTATCGAGCCCAAGGATGCCGGGCTTGATCGCCTCGATGGCTACTGGAACGAAATCCGCGCTGCCGACAAAGCCAAATAGGCTTCAGAGGTCGGACAGCGCGATCCGGCCGTTGAAGCGTTCAAGAAACGCCGTCTTGTGGCGCGGCTCAACGCGCACGACGTAGTCCTGGCCCCTTTCGGTCGGCTCGTCGCGCGAAATGACCTCGGCATTGGTGTGCAGCCAGCCGATATCGGCGCCGGCGCTGTGTGGCACATGCACATGATATGTCCGGCTCTGCTCGCCGAGCGAACGCTCGATGAGGTTGAGCAGATCCTCGATGCCCTGCCCCGTGTGAGCGGAGACCGGCATGCTCGCCAGCACCTTGCCGGCCGGCGCCGCCCCACCCAGCGTCACGCCGGGCTCTACCAGCAGGTCGATCTTGTTCCACACCTCGATGATCGGCGTCGTTTCCGAGGAAACGCCCAGCTCGTCGAGCACGGTAAGAACATCCTGCGCCTGGCCTGAGTGATCGGGATTAGCCACGTCGCGCACGTGCAGGATGATGTCGGCGTCGACGACTTCCTCAAGCGTTGCACGGAATGCCGCGACAAGGTCGTGCGGCAAGTCGGCAACGAAACCCACGGTGTCGCTGAGCATGACTTCGCGGCCATGCGGCAGCTCGATCTTGCGGACGGTCGTATCGAGGGTGGCGAAGAGCAGGTCTTCGGCAAACACCCCTGCCCCAGTCAGCCGATTGAACAGCGTCGACTTGCCGGCATTCGTGTAGCCAACCAGCGCTACCACGGGGATAGCAGCGCGGATGCGCTGCTGACGCTGCTGCACTCGCGTCTTCTTCACCTTGTCGAGGCGATCTTCGAGCAGCACGATCCGGTCGGTGATCTGCCGACGATCGCTTTCGATCTGGGTTTCGCCCGGACCACCCATGAAGCCAGTGCCGCCGCTGCCGCGTTGGCGTTCAAGGTGGGTCCACGACCGCACGAGGCGGCCCTTCTGGTAATTGAGATGGGCGAGCTCCACCTGCAACACGCCTTCGCGGGTCGCAGCGCGTTCGCCGAAAATTTCGAGAATCAGCGCGGTGCGGTCGAGCACCTTGGTGTGCGTCTCGCGCTCGAGATTTCGCTGCTGGATCGGCGACAAGGACGCATCGACCAGCAAAAGTTCGATATTCTCGGCCTTCACCTTGGCGGCAAGGGCCTCCACGTGACCGGCGCCCAGATAGGTCGCCGGCCGAATTTCGCGGACTTTTACGACGTCGGAAAAGATCACGTCGAGCCGAATGGCCTCGGCAAGGCCCTCAAACTCGGCCTGACGCGCATCGAGGCCGTGATAGGACGACTTTCCGCGCACATCGGGACAGACGAGCCCCACTCGTGTCGGCTGTTCCTGCCGGTCGATATAGGGCTTCGGGCCGCCCGGAAGGCGGCCATCCTCGTCGTCAAAATCGTCCATATGGTCCGTCAGTCGTGGTCGTTGTTCTGCTCGGGATCGAACAGTTGGATCGGCGCGCCCGGCATAATCGTCGAGATGGCGTGCTTATAGACCAGTTGCGACTGCGCGTCACGGCGCAGCAGCAGGCAGAAATTGTCGAACCAGGTAATCACGCCCTGCAGCTTGACGCCATTCACGAGAAAGATCGTGACCGGCACCTTCTGCTTGCGAACATGATTGAGGAAGGAGTCTTGCAGATTTTGCTGCTTCTCACTGGGCATTCAGGCCTCTTGTCGCGGCATTTATTGTCGCTGTTTTGTCGCAATCGCTTGCGTCCGGATTTTTGAAGACTGCCGCCCAGTCCCCTTCTCCCGGAATTATCATACATTATCAACTATGCCACAAATCGGCTGCGCTGCCTACCCGCGGCAAATGCATGGCACACTGCCATTTTCAGTGCTGTACTAAAGTCCAAGCGATTTGATCTTGCGATGCAATGCGCTTCGCTCCATGCCGACGAACTCGGCCGTCTTCGAAATATTGCCGCCAAATCGTTCGATCTGAGCCAAAAGATATTGCCTTTCAAAGACTTCGCGGGCATCGCGCAGCGGCAGGCTCATCAGGTGCGCCGAGGCATCGGTATCGCCCACGGTGGGCAGCACTTCGCCGATGTCGGACGGCAACATGCTGGCCGTAATGACCCCATCCTCGGGCTGCTGATCCTTCATGAGAATAAGAAGGCGTTCGATGGAATTGCGCAATTGCCGCGCATTGCCCGGCCAATCCTGTGCCTGAAGCACGGCGATTGCATCGTCACCGATGGCCATGCGCTGCAGATTGTGCATGCGGCAGATTTGTTCGATGAAGACGCTCACCAGCGGCGGGATATCCTCGCGACGCTCCTTGAGCGGCACCAATTGCACCGGCACGATGGCGAGACGGTGGAAAAGGTCCGAGCGGAATTCACCGGTTTCGGTCAGCCCCGAAACATTCTGCGAGCTCGATGAGATGATGCGCACATCGATGGGCACGGCCTGCGCGCCGCCCACGCGGTTGAAGCGATTCTCGACCAGCGTGCGCAGCAAGGCGGTCTGCACCTGGGCGGGCAGCGTCGTGACTTCGGAGAGATAGAGCGTGCCGCCATGGGCGCGTTCGAGCGCGCCGACTTCGACCTGCAACAGGCCGGACTTGTCGCGCCCTTCCCGCCCAAAGAGCACCACTGAAACTTCATCAGGCGCATAGAGCGAGGCGTTGATCTCGACAAAGGGCGCGTCATTGCGCGGGCTGCGCTGATGGATCAGGCGTGCCACAAGACCCTTGCCGGCACCCGAAGGACCGGCGATGAAGATGCGCGAATTGGTTGGCGCCGATTTGTCGATGAGCCCCCGCACCTGCTGAAGCGAGGGCGAGGTGCCCACCATATCGGCGCTCTTGGACGCCGAGCGCTCCTTGAGTTCCGCCACCTCATTGCGGAGGCGCGTCGCTTCCATGGCCCGCTGGGTGACATGCAGCAGCCGGTCGATCTTGAAGGGCTTTTCGATATAGTCATAGGCGCCGCGGCGAATGGCAGAGACGGCGGTTTCGACATTGCCGTGACCCGAGATCATCACCACCGGCATGTCCGGATGCTGGCTCTGGAATACGTCCAGAAGCTGCAAGCCGTCGAGGCGTGAACCCTGCATCCAGATATCGAGGAAGACCAGACTCGGCCGTCGGCGGGCGATTTCATTGAGGCCGCTATCGGCGTCATGCGCCTGGCGCGTCTCAAAACCTTCATCCTCGAGGATGCCGGCAATGAGATCGCGGATGTCGTCTTCGTCGTCGATGATGAGAATATCTAGAGCCATCTACTTCTGGACAATCGCTGGCACCAGCGACTCCTCCTCTTGGGGCAATTCGGGCTCGACCTGGACCGAATCGTCCTTTTCATTTGTCTTTTGCGGGGCGCGCAGGGGGAGCGTGAAGGTCACGCAGGCACCCACCCTGCCCTGTTCGTCGGGTTCGGCGTCGACCAGTTCCACGATGCCGCCGTGTTGCTCGATAATTCTGGCAACAATGGCGAGACCCAGTCCGGTCCCCTTTTCTCGTGTCGTCATATAGGGCTCGAGCAGCCGCTGCCGGTTCTCCTTGGGCCATCCCTTGCCGTTGTCGGAAACCGACACACGGGCATGATTGCCCTCGTAATGCGCTTCGACCTTGATGCCCGGCTGCCAATCCGAGCCCACGTCCAACCCCTCGAATGCCTCGACGGCATTCTTGATCAGGTTGGTGAGGGACTGCGATACCAACCGCGTGTCGAACCAGGCATAGATCGCTTCATCGGGCAATTCTGTGGCAATGGCAACTTCCGGCAGGCGTACACTCTCGAGAAAAACAGCTTGGCGGATGGTATCTGACAGATCAGCACGCTCGGGCGCGGCTTCCGGCATGCGGGCGAAGGCAGAAAACTCGTCGACCATCCGACCGATATCGCCCACCTGGCGCACGATCGTATTGATGCACTTGTCGAAAACATCGCGATCGTCTTCGAGCTTGGCGCCATAGCGGCGGCGCAGACGCTCGGCCGAAAGCTGGATCGGGGTCAGCGGGTTCTTGATTTCGTGGGCAATGCGGCGCGCCACGTCAGCCCAGGCGCTGGTGCGCTGGGCGGATTCGAGATCGGTGATGTCGTCAAAAGTCAGCACATAGCCCTTGGACTCGGTGATCGAACCTTCGCGGGTGAGCTGAATCTGGTAGATGCGCCGGTTGGTCTCATTACCCAATTGGATCTGGTCGCGCACCTGCCCCCGCCGGGCGGAGCGCGCCTTCTCGATGGTCGGGGCGATCTCGGGAAGAATTTCTTCCATAGGCTCGCCCATCATCTCGACCTCGGTTTTCCCGAGCATCTGGCAGGCGCGCGCATTGACCAGCGTCACGGCGCCAAAGGGATCTAGACCCACGATGCCGGCCGACACGCCTTCCACCACGGCCTCGGTGAACTGCCGGCGCTTCTCGTTGACTTCGTTGGCCATGAGCAGCTCTTCGCGCTGCGTCTTGAGCTGCTCGGTCATGCGGTTGAAGCCGTTGGAGAGATCGCGGAAGTCGCCTCGTCCAGCCTGTACCGGCACCCGCACATCGAGGTCGCCGCCGCTGACCCGACGCGAGGCGATCATGAGATTTCGGATCGGGTCCACGAAGCGGTTGGCGAGCGCAATACCGATCCACAGCGCCGCGAGCAGCAGCACGACCACCAGACCGACATACATGATGGTAAAGGTGATCTGGAAGACCAGGCGATTGGATGCGTACTGACGATATTCCGTGATATTATCGTCAGTTAGACGCATGTATTGAAGTACTTCCGCATCCACGGGACGCGCCACGAAGAGGAAGACGTCATCATAGCCGCGCAGCTTGATGACGGAACCCACGAGGTTGGTGCTGCCGGGCGAAATCGCCGTGGGAATGCCTTCGACGACGCCCTGAGTGATGCCTTCGGGGAGGCGTGGATAGCCACCGGCAACGTTGATCTGGGCCCGCTGCAACATATTCCCCCCGCCATCGATCAGCGCGGTGAAGGGCAGCGAACGCGTTACAGCCAGCGCCGTTAGAATACGCTCGAAGCGCGAGGGATCGTCGATATAGGTCGCGTGCGATTGCTCAAGCTCGGTCGCAACCCAGATGATATCGTCGCGCAGAACCTGAGCATGCTCCAGCATATAGGATCGCGCCACAAGCCGACTGCTTTCCACCATGGCGCGGGTGCGCTCGGAGAACCACTGGTCGAGGCCCTGGTTAAGTGCAATCGTCGCGACGATGGCCACGAGAACAGCCGGGATGCCAGCAACCAGCGCAAACATCGCCACCATGCGCATCTGCAGCGCCGAACCGGGCACGCGCTGGATCCGCGCCTGAACGAGCAGCACCGCCTCGGTCACCACCAGCGCTAAAACCAGCAGCACCAGAATACCGGTAGCGACCCAGATCACCGTCCATATTTCGGCCGAAGGCTCGATATTGGTTGTGCCGGAAAGGATGAGGAACGACACGGAGGACAGCAGAACGGAAGCAAACACGACCAGGAAGCCGAGCACGCGCAAGGGACCATTCCCCTCGGCGGAGAACAGCGAACGTCCTACACTCGTCCTCGCCATGGGTTTGGCGGGGGCGTCGATGTCTCGGCTAACCGCCTCAGTCATGCAATACTCGGTATGCTCCGGCTTTCTGTTCCAGCAAAGGCACCACTGCGTAACGCAAATTGAACGCAATTGCTGCTTTAGGCCGCAAAGCCTGACCCAATTCGCCGGACCCTTCAAGATAATTGTTGCCGAAATGTGACAGTGCACCCCCGCGGGGGGCAAAGTTCGTCACTGGACAATGGCATCGGGCACGGGCAAAGAGGGCCGAAATCGCCCCGCGAGCCTCCCGTGACCACGCCGTCCCTGACCAGTACCGACACTGCCAGCCTCAAGGGCATGGCCATGGGCATTCTCGCCTATACGCTGTTCGCCGTGCACGACGCCTTTATCAAGGGCATCATCCATGCGCTGCCGGCCGCCCAGATTTTGTTCGTGCGCGGCGTGATCATCGTCTTGCTGTGCATGATCATCGGCCGCAGCTTTCTGTTCGGAAAACTCTGGGCGTCGTCCAATCGCGGCATGATCCTGGGCCGGGGCCTGCTCACACTCGCCGCCTGGGTGATGTACTACAGCGCCGGCCGCGACCTGCAACTGGCCGAGATGACGACGCTCTATTACTTCGCGCCGGTGCTCACCACAGTTCTCGCCGCCATCTTTCTCAAGGAGCGCCTGACGCTCGCGCGGGTCGGTGCGGCATCGATCGGCTTTTTTGGCGTTATCGTGGCGGCCAATCCCGGCGGTTTCACACTGAGCCTGCCCGTCATCATGGTGCTTCTGGCAGCCTTGAGCTGGGCCATCGCCATGATCCTGATGCGGACCATTTCAAAATCCGACAGCGCACTTGTGCAGGTCTTTGCCCAGAACCTCATTCATGCTCTCGTCATGGGCGTCGTCAGCATTCCGTTCTGGCAGGGCATGGGCTGGCAGGAATTGCTGTTCATCGTCGCCGCGGGCATCATCGGCGGCGGGGCCCAGTTCATCCTGGTCGAGGCCGCCAAGCTCGTCCCCGCCAGTGTTCTCGGCACGGTCGAGTATGGCGCCCTCATTTGGGCCTTCGTCTTCGGCTTTCTCTTTTGGGGCGAAACGCCCCTACCCTCGGTCTATACCGGTGCTGCGCTGGTCATCGCCGCGGGGCTGATGCTTGCCTGGACAGAGCACCGCACCCGCCGCAATCAGATGCGGCGCTAGTTGCGCCGGCTGTGCTTGACGATCTCGATCGAGTGCGTCCGGATCTTCTTGCGCAGCGTATTGCGGTTCAGCCCGAGAAGGTCGGCCGCCTTGATCTGGTTACCGCCGCAGGCATTGAGCGCCATGGCGATCAGCGGAGCTTCAACTCGGTCGATCACGCGCTGATAGAGCCCTGCGGGTGGCAAGTTCGGCTCATATTCGCGCAAGAGCTGCCCAACATGGCTTTCGACGGCCGTTGAAACATCTACCGGGCCGGTGGCGGCCGTGACGGTGGGGCGGTCGGCGATATTGAGTTCGTTCTGCACGATCTCGGCCGAAATGCTTTCGTCGGCATAGAGCGCCGACAGGCGACGGACGAGGTTTTCCAGCTCGCGAATATTCCCGGGCCAGGAATAGTTCTGCATCAACCGGATAGCGTCGGAAGACAGCGTCTTGGGCGCCTCGCCCTCGCGTTCCGCAGCACGCAAGAAATGCTGCACAAGGTCCGAAATATCATCGATGCGCTCGCGCAGCGGCGGCAGGCGGATCGGCACAACGTTGAGGCGGTAGTAAAGGTCTTCGCGGAACAGCCCCTGCCGGATCATCTGGCTGAGATCGCGGTGCGTGGCGGCAACGATGCGGACATTGGTCTTGATGGCATTGCGGCCACCAACCATCGTGTATTCGCCTTCCTGCAATACGCGCAGCAGGCGCGTCTGGGCGTCCATCGGCATATCGCCGATTTCGTCGAGGAACAGCGTGCCACCCTCGGCCTGCTCGAAGCGGCCGGACGAACGGGTATTGGCCCCGGTAAAGGCGCCCTTCTCATGACCGAAAAGCTCGGCTTCTATGAGGTCGCGGGGAATGGCGGCCATGTTGATCGCAACGAATGGCCCATTGCGGCGCTTACCAAAATCGTGGAGCGCCCGCGCCACCAGTTCCTTGCCGGTGCCGCTCTCGCCGGTGATCATCACCGTAAGATCCGTCTGCATCAGGCGCGCCAGCGCGCGATAAATGTCCTGCATCGCCGCCGAACGGCCGACGAGCGGCATGGTGTCGCCCGCTTCCTCGACCTTGCGCTCGGCACTGGCCGGCTTCTTGGCGTCGGCCAGGGCGCGCGAAACCACGGAAAGCACTTCGGTGATATCGAACGGCTTTGGCAGATACTCATAGGCGCCGACTTCCGAAGCCCGGATCGCCGTCATGAAGGTGTTCTGCGCCGACATCACGATCATGGGCAGATCGGGGCGCAGCTTCTTGATTTTTGGCATCACCTCGAAGGCATTGCCATCGGGCATGGCGACGTCGGTGATCAGCACATCGCCCTCGCCGCGGCTCACCCAGTTCCACATGGTCGAGATATTGCCGGTCGGGCGCACTTCATAGCCCGCGCGGGTCAGCGCCTGGTTGAGCACCATGCGGATGGCGGCATCGTCGTCAGCGAGCAAAACGACATGGCTCATTTCGTCGATACCTCATACGAACTTTGTTGGAAGGCGCCGCTGGCAACCGGTAGCAGAATGCGGAAGCGCGTCCGGCCCGGACGGCTGTCGCAGTCAATCACTCCGCCATGATCGCCCACGATCTTTGCCACGAGCGCCAGGCCCAGGCCCGAGCCATTGGTCTTGGTGGTCACGAAGGGATCGAAAAGGAACGGCAGGGTGTCAGGCGACACGCCAGGACCATTGTCCTCAATGACGATCTCGAGCGGCAGCGAAATGCGCTCGGCGACACCGGCTACGCTGATGCGGATACCCGGACGGAAGGCCGTCGACAGTCGAATTTCCGGTTTCTGAGTTCTTTCAAGCGCTTCTGCCGCATTCTTAACGAGATTTAGGAAGACCTGAATGAGCTGATCGCGATTGCCGAAGACCGGCGGCAGCGAGGGATCGTATTCTTCGAAGAAGGTAATACCGCGCGCCACGCCATTGCGCGCCAGCAGTTTTACCCGGTCGAGCACGACGTGAATGTTGATCGGCTCGCGTTCCATCGGGCGCTCGTCACCAAACACCTCCACGCGGTCGATCAGTCCCACAATGCGGTCTGTCTCCTCACGGATCAACCGCGCCAACGGGACCTCGTCGCTCGAAACCGTCTGCTCCAGCAGCTGGGCCGCGCCACGAATGCCCGAGAGCGGATTCTTGATCTCATGTGCCAGCATGGCCGCCAGGCCGGTCACCGAGCGCGCCGCGCCGCGCGACACCATCTGCCGGTCGATCTTGTCGGCCATGGTGCGTTCCTGGATCAGCAGGGCGACACGACCATCGACATCCGACAGCGGGCTTGCAAAGACGTCGGCAATGCGTTCATCGCCAAAGCGGGAGGAGCCAATGCGCACACGATACTCCGTCATCGGCGCCCGGCGCTGCACGACGGTCTCGACCAGAGAAATGATTGGCGAACCGAAGGCAATCAGATCATCCAGCTTCTGCCGTGTGAGCACGCTCAGCGAAGCTCCGAAAAAGGCCTCGGCCGCATAGTTCACGAACTGGATCTTGTGCTGCTCGTCGAGCACGATGATCGGCTGCGGCAGGGCCTGCAAAACCGAGCGGGACGGCAGTGTATCGGGGGCCGATATGGCAGCACTCATGCGGCCACTCTCCATTCAGGCGAAAATACCCGGCCGATCAGGTCGATGACCTCGGCCGGTTGGTCATTGTTGAGAAGGGCCGTGCGGGTCGGCTTGTCGAGTTCGAGATTGGCCGCCTCGGCATACCAGTCGAGATGTTTTCGCGCCGCGCGGGAGCCGACTTCGGTGCCGTATTCCACGAGCATCTCTTCGTAGTGGGCCTGGATCAGCGCGATCAGCTCGGCGGCCTGCGGCGCATCCTGCGGCGTTTCGCCTGCCAGGGTCGCGCCGATCTGCCCAACGCGCCACGGGCGTCCCTGCGCTCCGCGTCCGAGCATCACTGCGGCGGCACCAGACTGCTCCAGGGCAGTTTGGGCGCTTTCGGCATCCAGAATGTCACCATTGACCACGACAGGCACCGGCACAGCCTCCACGACCGCACGCACCAGTTCCCAGCGGGCAGCGCCCTTGTAGAACTGCTGCCGAGTCCGGCCATGCACCGTGATCATCTGCGCCCCGGCATCGACCGCCATACGCGCAATCTGCGGCGCATTGAGGCTATCGTCGTCCCAACCGAGCCGCATTTTCACGGTGACCGGTAGATTGGTGGCGCCAACGACCGCCTCGACAATCGCAAGCGCCTGGTCCGGCACGCGCATCAGCGCCGATCCGGCATAGCCATTGGTCACGCGCTTGGCCGGGCAACCAAAATTGATGTCGACGATATCCGCCCCTGCCCCTTCGGCAATGCGAGCGCCTTCGGCCATCCAGCCGGCTTCGCAGCCGGCCAATTGCACCATGTGCGGAAGGTCGCCAGCGCGGCGCAGCTTTCGCACCATATCGGCATGGCCGGTCCCAAGCGCAGCGCTGGCGATCATTTCGGACACGACCATGCCTGCTCCATGGCGCTCCGCAATCTCGCGGAAGGGGCGGTCGGTGATTCCGGCCATGGGGGCAAGGAAGGCGCGGTTGCGGACAGCATGCCCGCCAATGCTCAATGTAAAGGCATTACCCGACAACGACTGCCCCAGAAATGGTCAATTTATAGAAGGTGCCCGCACAATAATCATTTTGAGGCGTGGCGCAACTGTTAAGGCCCCCGCGCCAGGTGGGAACCAGCGCTGCTCTTGCCGCATGCCAAGGCGGAGGCTAGACCAATCAGATAAACGACGGTCCGAGTTGCCCCTGCCTATATGTCTACGCGTCCAAAATTCATAGCCGCCATCATTGTTGCCGCCGGAAAAGGCGAGCGCGCGCAAACAGGGGATTTTGCCGAACCCAAGCAATACCGCCGCGTCGGCGGTCGCCCGGTTCTGGCGCGTACCGTCGACGCTTTCCTTGCCCATCCCGGCATTTCGGCCGTTGTTCCGGTCATCCACCCGGACCACGCCGAGCGCTATCAGGCACTGGGCCTTGCGGACGAGCGCCTGCGCGATCCCATACCCGGCGGTGCCAGCCGCCAGGCATCGGTACTCGAAGGCCTAAAGGCTATTGCAGCGCTGCGGACGGACCTCGTGCTGATCCAGGATGCAGCGCGGCCTTTCGTCACTGTCGAGCAGATCGACGCCGTGATTTCGGCCCTCGCCTCGCATGATGGCGCTCTGCCCACCCTGCCGCTGACCGACACGATCAAGCGCGCGCCGGATGGGCAAGTGGTGCTCACGACCGAAGACCGCCGCACGCTCTTTGCCGCCCAGACGCCGCAGGGTTTTCGTTTCGGCCAGATGTTTTCCGCTCACATGCGCGCCGCGACCGTGCGCCGCGAATTCACCGACGATGCGGAAATCGCCGAATGGGCCGGTTTACGCGTCGCCATGACCGCGGGCGACCGCGACAATTTCAAAATCACGCATCCGGAAGATTTTCGACGGGCAGAGCGGCATATTTCAGGAGACAAGGCGATGGAAACCCGCGTCGGCACCGGCTTTGACGTTCACCCCTTCGAACCCGGCGATGCGGTCTGGCTCGGCGGCGTGCGCATCGAGCACACGGCCAAGCTGGTCGGCCATTCCGACGCCGACGTGGCTCTCCATGCCCTTACGGACGCCATTCTCGGCTCAATCGGCGAAGGCGATATCGGCGTTCACTTCCCGCCCAGCGACATGCAATGGCGCGGCGCGGCCTCCACGCTCTTCCTCAAACATGCCGGCGACCTCGTCGCAAAACGCGGCGGACGCATTGTCAATCTCGATGTGACCATCGTTTGCGAAGCACCGAGGATTGCCAAACACGTTCCGGCGATGTGCACTGTGATTTCCCAGACTCTGGGGATCAAGCCGGATCGCGTGGCGATCAAGGCGACAACGAGTGAGAGGCTCGGCTTTACCGGGCGGGAGGAAGGTATCGTGGCCATGGCAAGTGCAAGCGTCGAAGTACCGAGGGATGAGTAGATGGCCAAATCCCCTCAGCCCAGCATAGGCAAACGCATCATCGACCTGCTGCGTGACAGCAACAAGACAATCGTCACGGCCGAAAGTTGCACGGGCGGCCTCATCGCCGCCGCGCTCACCGACATTCCCGGGGCCTCCGCGGCGCTCTATGGCGGGTTCATCACCTATTCCAACACGGCCAAGGCCCGTATGATCCAGGTGCCGCAGCGCCTGATCCACGACTATGGGGCAGTAAGCAACCAGGTCGCCCGCGCCATGGCCGACGGCGCCCGCAACACGGCCCGCGTCGACATCGCCGTTTCAGCCACCGGAATCGCCGGCCCCGATGGCGGCAGCGAGAAAAAGCCCATCGGCCTCGTCTATGTCGCAGTCTCGACCGATCTCGCAACCGTCGTCATCGAGCACCGTTTTGGTGACATCGGCCGCGACGAGGTGCGCAAGGCAACAGTGAACGCCGCGCTTGACCTCGTAATGCAGGTGCTGACGAGCGACGAAGATTAGGTTCTAGCCGCCGTAGCGCCGGTCAGCCTCGTCGGCGAAGGATTGCATGATTTCGTCCTGCTTGGCCGCAAAGGCCGGCTCGGCGACAGCGGCAATCAGCGGGTTTGAGATCTTGAAATCGATCTCGAAGCGCACGCGCGTGCCCTGCCCTTCGGGCTCAAAACTCCAGACGCTGTCGAGGTAGGCAAAGGGACCGTCGACGGCCCTGGCGGTAATGGTCAACGCTTCCGGATCGACCGTAACCCGGCTGGTATAGGCCTGAGTGATCGGCCCGAAGCTCAGTGTCATCCGGGCCAGACGCACATCCCGCCCCCGCGCCGCCGGATCGGGACGAACCTCCATCGCCTTGCAGTTGGCGATGAATTCCGGATAGCGCTCCAGGTCCGCCACGATCTCGAACATCGGCCGAGGCAGGTGCGGCACATGCCGCTCGAAAAACCGCTTCATCAGTGCCCCAGCTTGGCCAGGCGTGCCGCCTTGAGTTCCGCGAAGTCTTCGCCGGCATGGTGCGACGAACGCGTCAGCGGGCTCGACGACACCAGCAGGAAACCCTTGGCATTGGCGACGGTGGCGTAGGACTTGAATTCTTCCGGCGTCACAAAGCGCTGTAGCGGATAGTGCTTCTTGGTGGGCTGCAGGTACTGGCCGATGGTCAGGAAATCGACATCGGCCGAACGCAGGTCGTCCATGAGCTGCAGAACTTCGTTCCGCTCTTCGCCGAGGCCAACCATGATGCCGGACTTGGTGAAGATCGACGGATCGATTTCCTTGACCCGCTGCAACAAACGGATCGAGTGGAAGTAGCGGGCGCCCGGACGCACCTTCAGATACTTCGACGGCACGGTTTCGAGATTGTGGTTGAAGACGTCGGGCTTCGCGGCCACGACGATCTCCAGCGCACCATCCTTGCGCAGGAAGTCTGGCGTCAGGATTTCAATCGTCGTCTTGGGCGTCGCCGCGCGAATGGCAAGGATCACGTCGGCAAAGTGCTGCGCGCCACCATCGGCGAGATCGTCGCGGTCCACCGAGGTGATAACGACGTGTTCAAGGCCGAGCTTCGCCACGGCCCTGCCCACATTCTCCGGCTCGTTGGGATCAAGCGCCGTCGGCATGCCGGTGCGCACATTGCAGAAGGCACAGGCGCGGGTGCAGATTTCGCCCATGATCATCATGGTCGCGTGCTTCTTGCTCCAGCACTCGCCGATATTGGGGCAACCAGCTTCCTCGCACACCGTGACGAGATTGTTCTCGCGCACGATCTGCTGGGTTTCCTTGTAGACCGGCGAACCCGGCGCCTTCACACGGATCCAGTCGGGCTTGCGCAGCACGATGCTGTCCGGCCGATTGGCCTTTTCCGGGTGGCGCGGTTTTGCAACCGAATTGTCGATGAGCGTGACCATGATAGTCCTGTCTGGGGCTTGCCCCTATATCGCTCCCTTGAGCTGTCGGTTCAACCCGACCTTAGTGATAGGCAGGCTTGCGTGAAAGTTAGCCTAAGACCTCGGAGATCTCGGTCCAGTCGCCCCCACGCGAGGCCGAGAGAATGCTTGTCTGCACCAGTGCCAGCGAGCCGAGATTGTCCTCGCCAGAACTGAAGCCGACAGGCACCTTGCCGGTCGCGATAACGCCGGCAATGGTATTGAGCGTGCCGCGTCGATCAGGGAATTCGACCGCCTCCAGCTTGACGGGCACCGGCTTCTCGTCGAGCCTCTGAAGCGTAACAACATCCGGACCGGTCTTGTCGCGGAAATGGTCGCGCGAGGTCCAGTGAATCTGGCCTTCCGCCGCGTCCATCACCCATTCGCCGGCCCATGGGGTCACTGGACCAGAATTCATCCAGCTCGCGCGGTAGGACACCATTGTGCCCTTGGAGAATTCGATCAGCGCCGCCCCACTCGGATGGAAATGGAATGGGCTGCCCGGCGGATTCCAGGTGCGGCACGAAAGCCGGACCGGCTCGTCATTAAGCACATAGCGCATCAGGTCGAAGTGATGGATCGACATGTCTGCAAGCAGCGGATCGGGCATATCCCAATAGCGATAGCCCTGGCTCGGGCCGTGCCGACGGAAGTCGAGCGACACCATGTTCATGGCGCCAAAGGTATTGTCCGCGATCAGCTTGGCTGCGGCGATCGGCGCGGGCTGGTGGCGGTAGTTCTGGCTCACCATCAGTACCTTGCCCTGCGCCTTGGCGAGAGCCACCAGTTCCTTGCCCTGGGCAATGGTCGTGGTGAAGGGCTTTTCGACGATGACGTTGTAGCCGAGTTCCAGGCAACGCTTCACGACCGGATAGTGCGCTTCGGTCCGCAGCGTACAGATCGCCAGCACGGCATCGGTACGCTTGGCAGCCTCGTCGAGGCTCGAGAAACACAGTTTTGGATCAATCCCCAGCTCGGTCTGGACACGGGCCGTCGCGTCGAGGCTAGTATCCACATAGCCCACCATCTCAATGGTGGGAACATTGGGGATAACTTCCTTGGACCAGCTGAAACCCCAGTGTCCAAGGCCGATCTGAATTGCTTTCACCATGTGGATAACTCCTCTGGTTTTAGACTCTGCCACCCCATCACCGGGTCATTCCCGCGAAAGCGGGAATCCCTGTTTTGGCTCCCGGAGATTCCCGCTTTCGCGGGAATGACACCGAGGGGACACGAACGATCAGATGTTCAGCGCGCGCCCGTATGCGTCGAGCACGCTTTCCTTCATCGTTTCGCTCAGCGTGGGATGCGGGAAGATGGTGTGGATGAGTTCTTCTTCGGTGGTTTCAAGGTTCATCGCGACGACGAAACCCTGGATGAGTTCAGTCACTTCGGCACCAATCATGTGAGCGCCGAGGAGCTCCCCAGTCTTGGCATCGAAAATGGTCTTAACGAGGCCGTCGGGTTCACCCAGCGCGATAGCCTTGCCATTGCCCACGAACGGGAAACGGCCAACCTTGATCTCGCGCCCTGCTTCCTTGGCCTTGGCTTCTGTCAGGCCAACACTCGCCACCTGCGGCTCGCAATAGGTGCAACCCGGAACCTTCAACTTTTCGAGCCCGTGGACCTTCAAACCGGCAATCTTCTCGACGGTGATGACAGCTTCATGCTCGGCCTTGTGCGCCAGCATCGGCGGGCCGGCGACGTCGCCGATAGCCCAGATGCCATCCACATTGGTCTTGCCATAGGCATCAATAACGATGGCGCCGCGCTCGGTCTTCACACCGACCGTTTCGAGGCCCAGGCCTTCGATATTGCACTGGACGCCAACCGCCGAGATCAGCTTGTCACCAGCAATCTGCTGGGTCTTGCCGTCCTTGGTTTCGACGTGGGCTACCACGCCGTCCTTGGTCTTCTCAACCTTGGCGACCTTCGCTTCCGTGAGTATCTTGATGCCGCGCTTTTCCAGGCGCTTGCGCGCCAGAGCCGAGATTTCGGCGTCTTCCACCGGCAGAATCTGCGGCAGCAGCTCGATGACAGTCACTTCGGCGCCCAGCGAGCGGTAGAAGGAGGCGAATTCGATGCCGATAGCACCCGAACCCATGACCACCAGCGACTTCGGCATGGTGGCAGGCTTCAGCGCTTCGAAATAGGTCCAGATCTTGTCGCCATCGGGCTCGATGCCCGGCAGCACGCGCGGACGCGCACCGGTGGCGATGATGATGTTCTTGGCCTTGTAGGTGCCATCGCCGAGAGCGTTCTTCGGCACGGGGCCCTGCGGCTGCACGATGGGCTTCTTCGAAGCAGCAACCTTGATCTCACCCGGCTTGGTGATCGTGGCTTCGCCCCAGATGATGTCGATTTTGTTCTTCTTCATCAGGAACTGCACGCCATTGTTCATCTGCGCTGCAATGGCGCGCGAACGCTTGACGATGCCGTCGATGTCGAAGCCGAACTTTTCGGCGGTCAGGCCGTAGTCCTTGGCATGACCCATATGGCCGTAGATTTCGGCCGAGCGCAGCAGCGCCTTGGTCGGGATACAACCCCAATTGGAGCAGATGCCAGCCATGTGCTCGCGCTCGACAATGGCAACCTTCATGCCAAGCTGCGCGCCACGGATGGCGGCAACATAACCGCCGGGACCGGCGCCGATGACGAGAAGATCGTATTGGTCAGCCATGAGGGCCTCCAGAAAATAGTCGGGTCAAAGACCCAGAATTTGTTTGACGAGTGGCACGAGGCCTTCGCCGATGGCGCGGGTGTTGGCCGCGTCGAGATGGACGCCGTCGCGCGGATCGGCCTTGGCCACCGTCGCGGCATCGAAGAAATGAGCGCCGAGTTCAGCGGCGGCGCGCTCGTAGTAGAAACCGAAAAGTTTGTCGTCCTCGGTACGCGGCGACACCAAAGCCGGTGGGCCGTTCAGAGGCGAAGGGACCAAAAGCGGAGGCGCCACAAGCAGAACCTGAGGCACGCCGCCATGGCTATAGGGATAGGTGCGCACGATCTGGCCGAGCCGCTTCATGCCGGCAGCCGCCGCGAAAGCGGAGCCGGTCATGAACGTCTTGATATCATTGGACCCGAGCATGATGATCACGAGGTCCAAGGGCTGATGCGTATCCAGCAGAGTGGGCAGCACCCTTACGCCATTGCGGTCAGCAGCGGCCGTGTGGTCGTCAAAGGCAGTGGTCCTGCCGTTGAGCCCCTCGGCGATGACGCGCGCGGCGCCGCCCAGCCGGGCTTCCAGAACACTCGGCCAGCGATCCTCATAGGCGTGGCGAACGCCATTCCCTTCGGGTGCATACCCGAAGGTCAGGCTGTCGCCATAGGCGAGGATGGTTTTCATGCGCCCTGCCCCTTAGGCCAGCATCATGACCGGATTTTCGATCAGGCCCTTAAACACGCCGAGCAGTTCTGCGCCCAGCGCACCATCGACAGCGCGGTGATCGCAGGAGAGCGTCACGGTCATGAACTGGCCGATCTTGATCTGGCCATTCTCGGGATAGACGCGCTCTTCGCCGGCGCCGACCGCGAGGATCGTGCCATGCGGCGGGTTGATCACGGCGGCAAAGTGCTTGATGCCGAACATGCCGAGATTGGACACCGAGGACGAACCGCCCTGGTATTCATGCGGGGCTAGCTTCTTCGACTTTGCGCGCGTCGCCAGATCCTTCACCTCTTCCGAGATTTCGCGAAGGGTCTTGGTATCCGCCGACTTCACCACCGGGGTGAAGAGGCCACCCGGCACGGACACGGCGACGGCAACGTCAGAACGCTTGTGATAGAGGATCGAGTCCCCTGCCCAGGTCGCGTTAGCGGCCGGCACGCGCTGCAATGCAACGGCCCAGGCCTTCATGACAAAGTCATTGACCGAGAGCTTGTAGCCCGGCTTGCCGTCCTTACCCTTGGGCGCGGCGGCGTTGATCTGTTCGCGGGCAGCCATGAGCGCGTCGATCTTGCAATCGAGAGTCAGGTAGAAGTGCGGAACGGTCTGCTTGCTTTCGGTCAGGCGCGCAGCCACGACCTTGCGCATGCCGTCGTTTGGAACGACTTCGTACGAGCCTTCCTCGTAGAGCGCCATGACCTGGTTCTTGCTCATGCCGGTCGCAGGCGCAGCGGCAGCAGCCGGAGCACCGGCAGCAGGCTTGCTGACGCCCTTGCCCGACTTGGCAGCTTCCACGTCCGACTTGACGACGCGGCCCTTCGGGCCCGAACCGGCAACGGTCGAGAGGTCGATGCCAGCTTCCTTTGCAAGACGCTTGGCGAGCGGCGAAGCAAACACGCGACCACCTTCCGACTTTGCCGGAGCGTTGGCCGCAGCAGTCGGAGCGCTGGAACCGGAATTGGCATTCGTCGCGACCGGCGCAGGAGCAGCGGCCTTCGGCGCCTCGGGAGCTGCAGCCGGTGCTGCCTTGGGCGCTTCCGCCTTCGGTGCACCAATGGAACCGGCGTCTTCGCCTTCCTGCAGCAGCACGGCGATAACGGCATTGACCTTCACACCCTCGCTACCTTCGGCAACGAGAATCTTGCCGATCTTGCCCTCGTCCACGGCCTCGACTTCCATCGTGGCCTTGTCCGTTTCGATTTCGGCGATCACGTCACCGGAAGAGACAGAGTCGCCTTCCTTGACGTGCCATTTGGCGAGCTTGCCCTCTTCCATCGTGGGAGAGAGCGCCGGCATGGTGATATCGATTGGCATACCGGGTCTCCTTACGAGCGATAGGTCACGGCATTCACAGCCGCGATCACTTCGTCAACATTGGGCAGTGCCAGCTTTTCAAGGTTCGCGGCATAGGGCATAGGAACGTCCTTGCCGGTCACGCGCAACACGGGCGCATCGAGATAGTCGAAAGCCTGTTCCATGACACGGGCGGCGAGTTCAGCGCCGATACCGCCCTGCGGCCAACCTTCTTCCACGGTCACGAGGCGGCCGGTCTTCTTGACCGACTCGATGACCGTGTCGCTGTCCATGGGGCGCAGCGTGCGCAGATCGATGAGTTCAACGTCGACGCCGGCCGCAACCAGCTTTTCCGTCGCCTGGGTCGCATAGCGCATGCCCATGGAGAACGAAACGATGGTCACATCGGCGCCCTTGCGCGCGATGCGCGCCTTGCCGATCGGCAGGACATAGTCATCGACCTTCGGCACAAGGCCGGTGGAGCCGTAGAGAATTTCGTTTTCGAGGAAGACGACCGGGTTCGGCGAACGAATGGCTGCCTTCAGCAGGCCCTTGGCGTCAGCGGCGCTATAGGGCGCGATAACGGTCAGGCCGGGAACGTGGCTGTACCATGCCGAGTAGTCCTGACTGTGCTGGGCGGCAACGCGCGAGGCGACGCCGTTCGGACCACGGAAGACCATCGGCGCGGTGACCTGGCCACCGGACATATAAAGCTGCTTGGCAGCGGAGTTGATGATCTGGTCGATTGCCTGCATGGCAAAGTTCCAGGTCATGAATTCGACGATCGGCCGCAGACCTGCAAAGGCCGCACCGACAGCGAGACCGGCAAAGCCATGCTCGGTGATCGGGGTATCAACGACGCGCTGCGGACCAAACTCCTGCAAGAGGCCCTGGGTCACCTTGTAGGCGCCCTGATATTCGGCGACTTCTTCACCCATGATGAAGATGTCGGGGTTAGCGCGCATTTCTTCGGCCATGGCTTCGTTGAGCGCCTGACGAACGGTCAGTTCCACCATTTCGACGCCTTCCGGCAGGTCCGGATCGGCCTGGGCTTCAAACTTCGGCGCGGCCGGAACGGCAGCAGCGGGCGCGGCATCATTAGCCTTTTCGGCTGCCACGACCGGAGCTTCGGATGGCTCGGGAGCGGTTTCCTTGACCGGAGCAACACCGGCGCTTTCGCCTTCCGCCAGAACCAGCGCGATCGGGGTGTTCACCTTCACGCCTTCGGTGCCTTCGGCCACAAGGATTTCACGAACCACGCCTTCGTCGACGGATTCGACTTCCATCGTCGCCTTGTCGGTTTCGATTTCGGCCAGCACGTCGCCGGACTTGACGGTATCGCCGACCTTGACCAGCCACTTGGCGAGCTTGCCCTCTTCCATCGTTGGCGACAGGGCGGGCATAAGGATTTGGGGCATATCAGCTCTCCAGAATGGTAGTGCCGGGCATGGGGGCCACGCGGCGAATTTCGAATTGTTCGGCAAATTGCGCGGCGGGCAGCACGCGCCAATCGTTGATGAGGGCGGAAGTGGCAGCAGGCTCGGCGGCCTGACGCTGGTTGACCACCCAGCCACTGAGGATCAGACCAAGGATCAAGAAGCCCAGGCACGCGATGACGGCGCGCTTGTAGATGGCGGCCTGCACTTCGCCGCTGAGGCCAGCCCAGCTGGCGACGCGTTCAAAACGCCACCAGCCGAAAAGCCATTCGTGCCAGCTCGGGCCTGCAGCCACAGCCAAACGGCTGATGGCAATCGCCTGCCCCGCGGCCAGCAAGGCAGAGAGCAGTGCGAAGAGCATGATGACGCCGAGCAGGATGCTCATCGTGAGATCAGGCCTCGATCGTGATGTCGGTCCACAGCTCCGAAGCATCGGGCTCCGGATCGTTGGTGGCAAAATCCGCCGCTTCCGTGACGACTGCACGAATGTCGGTCTCGATTTTCTTGAGATCGTCTTCGGTGATCACGCCAGCTTCGAGCAGACGCGCGCGGACCTGTTCGATCGGGTCGCGTTCCTGACGGTACTTGGTCACCTCGTCCTTCGAGCGATACTTCGCCGGGTCGGACATGGAGTGGCCGCGATAGCGGTAGGTCAGCATTTCAAGAATGTATGGACCATTGCCCGAACGCGCATGCTCGATGGCGCGCTTGGCGGCGTCATAGACCATGCGGACGTCCATACCGTCGACCTGCTCGCCCGGAATGTCGAACGAAGCACCGCGCATGGAGAAATCGGTCGTCGCAGCAGCGCGCTCGATCGAAGTGCCCATGGCGTACTTGTTGTTTTCAATCACGAAGACAACCGGCAGCTTCCAGAGCTTGGCCATGTTGAAGCTTTCGTAGACCTGGCCCTGGTTGGCAGCGCCGTCGCCGAAATAGGCAAGGCTCACCGAGCCGTCGCCCTTGTACTTCGAAGCGAAGGCCAGACCCGTACCGAGCGAAACCTGCGCGCCAACAATGCCATTACCGCCATAGAAGCGATGCTCGTTGGAGAACATGTGCATCGAGCCGCCCTTGCCTTTCGACAGGCCGCCCTGACGACCGGTTAGCTCGGCCATGACACCCTTGGGATCAAGACCCATGACCAGCATGTGGCCGTGATCACGGTAACCGGTGATCTGGGCATCCTTGCCCTTTTCCGAGGCCATGGTGATGCCGGTGACGACAGCTTCCTGGCCGATATAGAGGTGGCAGAAGCCGCCGATCAGGCCCATGCCATACATCTGGCCGGCCTTTTCCTCGAAACGCCGGATCAGCAGCATTTCGCGGAAAGCTTCGAGGTCCTGTTCACCAGTGAACTGGGGGGCATTGGGCTGCGTTTTGGCCTTGGTGGCCGTCGCCTTGCGCGCCATGGGTGGGGCTCCCGGTATAGAATGGAATTTGCCGCTAGGCCGATCAGGCCACTTCTCGCACTATAGCGCAAGCGTTTGACAGATAAAATTGCTCCAGAAACGCACAAGAATGCATCTTAGAGCGTTGAATCTGCTTCGATAATCCTAATTAACTCATCATCGATTAATTCTTGAAATTTACCGGAAATCGGTTTACCGGTCGCCGGATCGACCATGATGAGGATGTCATCGGCATTGGCCATGTTGAGCAGCGCCCTCGCCCGCTCCGTCACGATATCGGGATCGAGGTGGCGCGGGTTCATCAGCGAATTGCGGTGACGAAAGCTGTCGATTTCGGCCTGCAGGGCCGAAGAACGATCCTTGAGCACCTGAATGTCGGCGTGAATTTCGTCGCGACCCTCAATGCCGAATTGGCCACTGATTGCCGAATAGCCGAGATAGCCCTGGAAAGCCAGGAGTGTCACAGCTAGGGCCAAAGGACGCCAGAATGGTGGGCGTTTAAGTCGAGTGGGCATGTACGGACCGGTCTAGGGTCCTCCACTATGCCGTCTGAGGAATTAATGTCCGGTTTAGCTCTTTAACTATTCGGCCGCGACCCGCGCCGGTAGGCTGTCTTCCTCGAAAAGCGCGCTGACCGATTCCCCGTTATTGATGCGGCGCATCGCTTCGGCCAAGGCCGGCGCGACAGACAGCACCGTCAGCTTGCCGTGAGGCTGCAAGGCCGCATTCGGCAGCGTATTGGTGCAGACGATCTCGATCACGTCAGGCTCGGCCGCCAGACGCGCAACCGCATCGCTACCGAAGATGCCATGCGTGCAGGCGACACGCGCCGAGCGCGCACCATTGGCCCGCAGATGCTTCAGCAGTTCGAGGATAGAACCGCCGCTGGCGATTTCGTCGTCAAGGATGATGACATCCTTGCCCCGTACTTCGCCGATGATGGCCGAGATACGCACCTGCGTATCGGTGATACGCTCCTTGGCCCCGGCAGCAACGGGCGTACCGAGGCTCCGCGCAAAGGCCGCCGCCGTCTTGGCATTGCCGAGGTCCGGCGAAACGACGACCGTATTGCTGAGGTCGAAGCGGCGGAAATGCATGGCCAGTTCGTGCAGCGCATGCAGGTGATCCACCGGTACGCTGAAAAAGCCATGCACCTGCGGCGAATGCAGCGTCATGGTCAGCACGCGATCGGCGCCGGCGGTCTTGAGCAGATCGGCAACGAGACGCCCGCCGATCGAAATGCGCGGCGCGTCCTTCTTGTCGGAGCGCGCATAGGAATAGTGCGGAATGACCGCCGTGATCCGCGCTGCCGAAGCCCCACGCGCTGCGTCGAGCATCAGTAGCAGTTCCATCAGGTGCTCCTGAACCGGCGCGCTCAGCGTCTGCACCAGGAACACATCCTGCTCGCGGCAATTGGCCTGCAATTGCACTTCGATACAGTCGTTGGAGAAGCGTTTGACCCGCGTCGGGAGCAGCGGCACGCCGAGATCGGCGCATATCTCCTTAGCCAGCTCGGGGTGAGCACTGCCACTGAACACAGCAATCTGGTTCATGGAACTTCCTCGGCTTTTGGCGATAAGGATTTATGCGGCGGTCTTAACCTACGCAGCCTCAGAGCGCAACGTAGTCGATCTCCTGAAATTTCGCGACTTCCGGCACCCAGCGTCCCTCTACGAAGGCAACGTGGTCAGGATGCACATTGTAGCCGTCATAGGCAGCCTGATCCGCGAACTCCATCGAGAAGCCATAGGCATAGTCGGCCTTGGGGCTGACCTGCTTCAGGCGCTCGAATTTCTCGACGCCCGGGATACGCTCCAGCACGAGCGCGTCGCGCAGAAAGGCCGCCTCGGCCTCCGAGCCGGCCGCATGCTTGAGCGAGAAAACGACGGTGTGACGGATCATTATTCGGCTCCGATGGCCTCATTGGCGGCGATGGCCGCCATGTTGACGATGCCGCGGCTGGTCACGGACGGGGCAAGGATGTGCGCCGGGGCGCGCGTGCCCATCAGGATCGGTCCGACAGCCAAGGCGTTGTTCATTTCCTTGAGTAGCGTCATGGAAAGGTTGGCCGCATCGAGATCGGGGAAGATCAGGAGGTTGGCCTCGCCCTTTAGCACCGTCTCGGGCACATAGCGCTCGCGGAGCACTTCGTTCAGCGCCAGATCGCCCTGCATTTCGCCTTCAACTATGAGGTCGGGCGCGACGGATTTGAGCTTGGCATAGACCTCGCGCATCTTGAATGCACTGTCGCCATCGCGCGAACCGAAGTTGGAATAGCTCAAGAGCGCCATACGCGCCTCGATATTGAACCGCTTGAGATGGTCCCGCGCCTGCAGCGAAATGCTCACCAGTTCGTCGGCCGAGGGGTTCTGGTTCACATAGGTATCGGCAAGGAAGAAAGCACCGCGCGGCATGATTAGCATGGAGAGCGCCGAAACATCGCTCACGCCATCCTGCAGGCCAATGATCGAGCGGACGTCGCGGACATGCTTGATGTAGCGCCCCTGAAGACCGCAGATCAGCCCGTCAGCCTCGCCACGCTTCACCGCCAGCGCACCGATCACCGTCGTATTGGTGCGCACGATGGTGCGGGCGGTATCTGGCGTCACGCCGTTGCGGCCCACCAGCGAGTGGAAGAGGCTCACATAGTCGCGATAGCGCGGATCGTCTTCAGGGTTGATGATCTCAAAGTCGCGGCCCGGCTGGATGCTGAGACCAAAACGCTCGATACGCGCTTCGATGACAGCCGGACGGCCGATAAGGATCGGACGAGCGATCCGCTCTTCGAGCAGCACTTGGGTGGCGCGCAGCACGCGTTCATCTTCGCCATCAGCAAAAGCGATGCGCTTGTTCTGGCCCTGGGCGCGATCGATGATCGGCTTCATCACAAGGCCGGAGCGGAACACGAAGCGGTTGAGCTGATCCTGATAGGCATCCCAGTCGGCGATCGGCCGCTTGGCGACACCCGATTCCATCGCCGCCCGCGCCACGGCCGGCGCAATGCGCAGGATCAGGCGCTGGTCGAACGGATTGGGGATGATGTGGTCCGGACCGAACACGGCTGGCGCACCGGAAGCCGAGACTTCAAGGCCCGGCTCATGCGCCAGTTTGGCAATGGCACGCACCGCCGCCAGCTTCATCTCTTCATTGATCGTCGTCGCATGCACGTCGAGTGCGCCACGGAAGATGAAGGGGAAGCAGAGGACGTTGTTGACCTGATTGGGATAGTCTGAACGCCCGGTGCAGACCATGGCATCCGGACGCGTTGCCTTCGCCACTTCCGGCATGATTTCGGGATTGGGATTGGCCAGCGCCAGGATCAGTGGCTTGGGTGCCATCTTTTCCAGCATTTCCGGCTTCAGCGCGCCGGCAGCCGAAAGGCCCAGAAACACGTCGGCGCCTTCGATGACCTCGGCCAGCGTCGTCGCATCGCTCTGGCGGCGGAACTGGCCGCGCCACTTGTCATTCACGTCGTTGCGCTTGTGCGTAACGAGGCCGTCCTTGTCGGCAACCCAGATGTTTTCGTGCTTGGCGCCCAGCGCCACCAGCACGTTGAGGCAGGCGATTGCCGCGGCTCCTGCCCCCGAGGTGCAGATCTTCACTTCGTCGATCTTCTTGCCGGTCAGTTCGAGCCCGTTGAGAACCGCCGCACCGACGATGATCGCCGTGCCATGCTGATCGTCATGGAACACAGGAATTGGCATGCGCTCGCGCAGCGTCTCTTCGATCTCGAAGCAGTCCGGCGCACGGATGTCTTCAAGATTGATGCCACCAAAGGTCGGCCAGAGCGGCGCCACGGCGTCGATGAATTTCTTCGGAACGATCTCGTCGATTTCGAGGTCGAAGACGTCAATGCCGGCGAACTTCTTGAACAGAACCGCCTTGCCTTCCATCACCGGCTTCGAAGCCAGCGCGCCGATATTGCCAAGGCCTAGCACGGCCGTACCGTTCGAGATGACCGCCACAAGGTTCTGTCGCGACGTATAGCGCGCCACAGCCTCAGGGGTCTGTGCAATCTCTTCGCAAGGCGCAGCGACGCCGGGCGAATAGGCCAGCGCCAGATCGCGCTGGTTGCCCAACGGCTTCAGCGGCTGGATTTCCAGTTTGCCGGGCTTCGGAAACTCATGGAAGTGGAGGGCCGCTTCGCGCAGAACCTTGCGTTGTTCATTAGGATCAGTCGACACGCTTTCCTCCGGCACAGCTTAGATGGCGTCGTACCTGCCATCAATCAGCGTCGAAGGAAAGGGGCGCGGGCTCCTGTGAAGGCAAGAAATACGGCCTTCGCCGCCCCCAAATCGCCCGACTCTCGGTCAGGCCGCGTCGGTAACGATTTCAGAGGGATCCTGCATGTCGGCATAGCTCGCGGGGGTCGAAGCCAGCGCCAGCGCCAGTTCCTTGAACGCACCCACTTTCAGGGCCGGCGCAAAGATATAACCCTGTGCCTGAACCACCCCGCGCGAGCGCAGATAGATAGCCTGCGCTTCGGTTTCGACACCCTCGGCCACAATTTCGCAATCGAGATCCTTGGCCATAGCGATGAGACCATCCAGCACCGGCACTTGAGTCGTGCCCGGCTTGATCATGTCGACGAAGATGCGATCGATCTTGATCACGTCGACGCCCAGCGTCGCGATGTAGGCAAGGTTCGAGTGCCCCGTGCCGGCATCGTCCATGGCAATGCGCGAGCCCAGCGCATGAAGACCCGAGATGACGCTGTTCACGGCCAACGAGTTTTCCAGCGGACGGCGCTCGGTGATTTCGAACACGAGCTGATCGTAGGAGATCGGCGAATTGCCGAAGATCGCCTGCACGTCATCCACGATACCGACATCGCGGAAATGGCCCTCGAACAGATTGATCGAAATCTTCAGGCCCGGAATCTTCTGCGAAAGATCGCTCAGATCGTAGCGCACCTGCTGCATCAGCGAGAGCGTCATCGGAATGGCCATGCCCGAGGCTTCGGCATAGTCGATGAAAACGCCCGGCGGCACAATTTCCCCGCTCGGCTTTTCCCAGCGGCAGAGCACTTCGCAACCCATCAGGCCACCGGTGCGCAGGTTGATGACCGGCTGGTAATAAGGCTTGATTTCATTGCGGCCAATGGCGCGCTCGAGATCGAAGGATGGCGTGCGCGAGCGGCGTGCATAGCGCAACGTCAGAAGCAGCAGGCCGGCGCTGAGAAGGCATGCGAGAATCGTGAAGAGCACGTCGAGATCGGCATAGCCGGCCCGCGCCTGGGCGAAGGGCAGCAGGTAGCGAACCTTGATCGGCAGTTCCCCGGCAAAGCTCTGCACGGCAATGTAATCACCGCGCGCCGCCTGGCGGTCGAAATCGACCGTCGTGCCCAGGGACAGAACCGGCAGACCGCTGGTCAGCGCAATGTCGAGCATCGCCCCATCGGGCAGATTGTCGTCGAGTGCTTCCTGCGTCGTCGCCATCAGCGGCGTAAAGGCAGAAATACGGCGCACGCCACCAAGGGTCTGCGTGACCTTGAGGGCCGGCATGACCATCTCGGCGAACTTCACGACGGTGATTGTCTCAGTGAGGCCCGGCACCGGCAGGGATTCGGACAGCGGCGAATAGGTGACGTTGCGACCGAACGCGTCGCAATACTGCACCCCGTCCATGTTCTCGACGAGAATCTGCTTCACGTTGAAGCTGTTATCGATCGCCGTTTGCGCAAAGCCGCTAAAGGTCGGCGTGCAGAACGACGGGCTATCGGCAACCACCTGGCGCAGAGCCGCGACGGCATTGGCCGCGTTGTAATTGATCTCGGAGCTGAGGGCATCGACGCGCATCTGCAGCGCGGCCACTTCCTTGTTCCGCGCATAGGCGTCCAGCAGATAGTCGACCGAGACTATGGGAACGAAGGCCAACAAGGCGCCCAGCAACATAAGAACGTGCGAGAACTTCGCCTTCACCGACCATATCCACTTCTACAAGGCAGTATCCCATTGATAGTGCTGCAATGTTAAAGACCCATTAACCAGCATATAAGCCCGCGGTGGAAACGAAAAAGGCAGGCCTTGCGGCCTGCCTTTCGTAGAAAATCAGTGCGCTGAAATCAGCTTTGCACGTTGAGGCGGATACTCAACTCACGCATCTGCTTGGCCGAAGCCGGGCTCGGCGCGCCCATGAGCAGGTCTTCGGCCTGCTGATTCATCGGGAAGGCCGTGATTTCGCGCAGGTTCTGCACGCCGCAGAGCAGCATCACGATACGGTCGATACCAAATGCAGCGCCACCATGCGGCGGAGCGCCGTACTGGAAGGCGCGATAGAGACCGCCGAACTGCTCTTCGACTTCCTCGCGCGACTTGCCGGTCAGTTCGAACGCCTTGACCATGGTCTCGGGCTCCTGGTTACGAATCGACCCGGAGGCGATTTCGTAGCCATTGCAGACCGCGTCATACTGATAGGCTTTCAGAGACAACGGCTCGGACGAATTCAGCGCCTCAAGACCGCCCTGCGGCATCGAGAACGGGTTATGCGCGAAGTCGATGCGCTTTTCTTCCTCGCTCCATTCGTAGAACGGGAAGTCGACAATCCAGCACAGCGCGAACTGCTCGGTGTCGACAACGCCGAGGTCGGTGCCGACCTTGGTGCGGGCTTCGCCGGCAAACTTGTAGAATTTTTCGGGTCGACCGGCGACGAAGAACACTGCGTCGCCATCCTCAAGGCCAAACTGGGCCTTGATGGCAGCAGTGCGCTCTTCGCCGATGTTCTTGGCGATCGGGCCGGAACCGGCGCCATCCTTGAAGAAGATATAGCCAAGGCCCGGCTGGCCTTCGCCCTGCGCCCAGGCATTCATCCGATCGCAGAAGGCGCGGCCGATCGGCTCGGCGCCGGCCTTGTTCTTGGCCGGAATCGCCCAGACTTCCACCTTGGGATCGGCTTCGATCTGGTTGGCAAAAACCTTGAAGCCGGAACCGGCAAAGTGCTCGGTGACAGCATCGATTTCGATCGGGTTGCGCAGGTCGGGCTTGTCCGAGCCATACTTGCGGATAGCCGTATCATAGGGAATGCGCGGCCAGCTCTTGGTGACGCGCTTGCCGTCGGCAAACTTCTCGAACACGTTGGTGATCACCGGCTCGACGGTGCTCCACACGTCTTCCTGCGTCACAAAGCTCATTTCGAGGTCGAGCTGGTAGAATTCGCCTGGCAGACGGTCAGCACGCGGGTCTTCGTCGCGGAAGCACGGCGCCACCTGGAAGTAGCGATCAAAGCCGGCGACCATGAGGAGCTGCTTATACTGCTGCGGCGCCTGCGGCAGCGCAAAGAACTTCCCGGGGTGGATGCGGCTCGGCACGAGGAAATCGCGTGCACCTTCCGGCGACGAGGCTGTCAGGATCGGCGTCGAGAATTCGGTAAAACCGGCATCACCCATTCCGGCGCGCATGGCCGAGATGACCTTGGTGCGCTTGAGGATGTTCGCATGCAGCTTTTCGCGACGCAGATCGAGGAAGCGATAGCGCAGGCGAATGTCTTCCGGATATTCGGCATCGCCGAAAACCGGCAGCGGCAGTTCCTTGGCAACCGACAGGACTTCGATCTCGCGGATGAAGATTTCAATGCCGCCGGTAGCGATATTGGTGTTCACCGCCGCAGCGTCGCGCAGCTTCACTTCGCCATCGATGCGCAGCACCCATTCCGAACGCACCTTTTCGGCGTCGGCAAAGGCCGCGGAATCAGGGTCGATCACGCACTGGGTGATGCCGTAGTTGTCGCGAAGGTCGATGAACAGCAGGCCGCCATGGTCGCGGATGCGGTGGACCCAACCGGAAAGGCGCACATTATTGCCGGCATCGTTCGCCGTGAGAGCGCCACAGGTGTGGGTACGGTAGCGATGTGTCGTCATTTTCTTTTCCGAAAAAGTGCAAAAAGGGCCGGATTCTAGGGCGGGAAAAGCGCATGGAGCACCCTGATTGTCAAGCGTCAGGCCTTTCCCTAGCCGTGGCGGAAATCCGAGGTGGAGCAATCCTTCCGCACCTGCTAGGAACGATAGTGACTATTTTGAGACGGTATTCATATGGACCTGATTGTTTCCACAGAGGCGCTCTCGGCATTTTGCGAGCGTGCAGCCCAGTTTGATTTCGTGACGGTGGACACCGAATTCCTGCGCGAAACCACCTATTGGCCCCGCCTCTGTCTCATTCAGGTGGCCACGGACGACGAAGCCGTGCTCATCGACCCCCTGGCCGATCACCTTGATCTGAAACCGTTCTTTGCGCTTCTGGCCAATCCATCGGTCACCAAGGTGTTTCATGCCGCAAGGCAAGACATTGAAATCTTTGTCAAACTGACCGGCGCCTTACCGCATAACATCTTCGATACGCAGATCGCAGCCAGCGTATGCGGCTTTGGAGATAGCGCGTCCTATGACAGCCTCGTGCGCGCCATCTGCAAGGTCGAGCTCGACAAATCCTCCCGCTTCACCGATTGGTCGGCGCGCCCGCTCTCGGAAAAGCAGCGCCTCTATGCGCTGGCCGACGTCACCTATCTCCGCGACATCTACCGCGAACTGCGCAAGCAGGTCGAACAGACTCGCCGCTGGGATTGGGTCGAAGACGAACTCACGGTCCTGCGCAGCATCGATACCTATGTCGTCCAGCCCGAAGAGGCCTGGGAACGGCTGAAGATGAAGATCAATCGTCCGCGCGACCTCGCCGCCCTCAAGGTTTTGGCCGAGTGGCGCGAGCGCAAGGCGCAGACGTCAGATCAGCCGCGCAGCCGGGTCTTCAAGGACGACGCCCTGTTCGATCTCGCCATGCAGCGTCCGTTGACGCCGGATGCCTTCGACAAGCTGCGCGCCGTCCCCCGCGGCTTTGGCCGCAGCTCCGCCGCCGCCGAGATCATCGAGCTCCTCAAGGGCGTCGAAGCGCTGCAAAAGGCCGACCTCCCCACCCTGCCCGAGCGCTATCGCGGCCCCTCGCCCAAGGGCGCGGTCGGCGATCTCATTCGCGTTCTGCTGAAATCGGTCGCCGAACAACACGGTGTCGCTGCCCGCATCCTTGCGACGTCGGACGACATCGATGCCCTCGTGCTCGATGACGAAGCCGACGTTCCCGCTCTCAAGGGCTGGCGCCGCAAACTGTTCGGCGAAAAGGCCTTGGCCATTAAGCACGGCCGCATCGGCCTCGCGGCGACACGAAAAGGCGTCATCGAGTTTGCCGTCAATCAGGCCGAGGCGGCTGAGTAGCCCAGGTGGCAAAGGGCTGGTCGCATGCTATATTTCCTGCATGCCGAATATTGCCCGCGATGAATTGCTGATCAGTCTAAGGCGATTGCGCCCCGATTTAGAGCGGGATGGCGTGATGCATATGAGCCTGTTTGGCTCAAGGGCGCGTGGCGACCATCGTCCAGACAGCGACATAGACCTGATGATCGAAGTAAACGACGATCAGCCGTTCTCGATGCTGAAGGTTGTAGGCATCGGCCACATCGTCGAAGACAGCATCGGCCTCCCCGCGAACATCTTCATGAAGCGAAGCTTGGACGACAAGTTCGTCAGGGAAGCCCAGCCGGACTTGGTCCGGATTTTCTGATGACCCGGCGCACAATCTATCGGCTGACCGACATCAGGGACTCGATTGCCAATATTCGCCGGTTGCTCGATGGAAAGACGTTCGAGCAGATGTATGCCGATCCCGACATTCGCGCCGCATTCGAACGATATCTGGAGATTGCGAGCGAAGCGTCTCGGCACATTCCGGACGACCTGAAAAGTAGCCATGGGCAAGGCGTCCCTTGGCGAAATGTTGCGGACCTGGGCAACGTTCTGAGGCACACCTACCACAAGAGCGACGCCAGGTCGCTGTGGGACATCTATACGACCGAACTCGATTCCCTAGACCATGCGGTCACCGCCATGATGACGGCCGTTTCGGATCCTGAGTAGCCCTCAGCCCACCTCAACCCGTGCATCGGCGTGCTCGGCAAAGCTGGCGAACTGACTCAGCCGGTTGCGTAGGTGCTCGCCATTGAGGAAGGTGTAGTCTTCCGGCAGTTGCAACACCAGCACATCGCCCTCCAGCCGGAAGCGAATGCGGGGCAATATGCCCGGCATGGCCGCAGTCATCGGATAGGCCACGCGGAACAGGGTGCCGATCAGCCGCCCCCGCTTGATCATCTCCGGGGAAGCCAGCGGGATCAGCGTATTGGCCGACTTTGTCTTGAGCCCGTCATAGCGCACGGCGATGGCATGGGCGAGCACGGCACGGCCGGGATGGTCGACGCCGGTCAATGAGCCATAGGCCACCGAATCGACGCTCTGCGGACCGCGATAATCGGGATGCGCGCGCCAGCCGATATCGGCCAGGAGGCACGCCACCTGCCGCAGCCGGCTTTCCTCCGCCGTTTCGACAGTACCGGTGGCCGCAAAATACTGGGCGGTAAACTCGACAAGATCAGAAGCATGGGCCGGAGAGCGCGAACGAAGCACCGAAAGCTCTTCAGCACCCTGAATCAGCGGATCAACCGCCTGTTCGGCTTCAGACAGGAGGCCATGGAGATAGCCTTCGCGCACACCCAGTGCCGAAAATACGACACTCTCGAACTTCCCGGCGCGCAGCACTTCAGCCAGTACCGCCGCACCGAACGGCACCAGCTCTCGGCGCGAATTGCTGGCGCTGTTCGAGCCCGGATAGGTTTTCAGCGACTCAGCCGCAATGATCTCTTCGCAGACTGCGATCATCTCCGAGGCCGGCACCACATAGTCCTGCACCATGTGCAGGGGATAGTCGCGCAGCTCGAGATGGAGTTTCGCAAGGGACCGCCAAGTGCCGCCGATGGCCGCGAACTGCCCACCTGGCTCAATGCCCGCCAGCAACGACTTCTTGAGCTTTTCGCGTACCAGCGCCGCGGCCTTCTTGGGCGACCCATCGGCATCGTCCTGCAGGCGAATAACGCCCAGTTCGTGTGACTGCCCATTGGCGTCACGGCCGTTGGTTATGATCGATAGCTCAAGGCTGCCGCCGCCGAGATCACCGACCACGCCGGCAAATCCCGGAATGCCGGCAACCACGCCAAGCGCCGCGAAATGTGCCTCTTCCTCCCCCGAAAGCACCCGCACCGGCGCTTCCATGATCGCTTCCACGGCCGAAACAAATTCGGTCCGGTTGGCTGCATCACGCACGGCAGAAGTCGCCAGCACATGCACCTTGCCGACACGCATCATCCGCGCCACCAGCGCAAAGCGCTTGATGGCGTCGAGTGCCTTTTCGACATTGGCGTCGGCCAGTCGCCCGCTCTGGGCAATGCCCCGGCCGAGCGCGCAGGCCGATTTCTCGTTGTAAAGCGGCGTCAGCGAGCGCGCATGGCGCTCGTAGACGACAAGGCGAACGGAGTTTGACCCGATATCAAGGACAGCGACCGGCTGGGCGCCCTTGAGACGGCCCTGGGCCGTAGGATCGGCGTCTACGCCCCAGAATTGTGTCAAACTCAGCCCTCGTCGTCTCCAATGCCGGCGCTGCCGCGTCCGGACAGCGAAGGATTGGTCATGAAATAGTCATGCGCGTTGAAGGGTTCCGCCCCTTCCGCAACGCGCAAGCGATGGGAACTGCCATCTGGCAAGACTTCCCAACTTTGCTGATTGTCCTTCAAATAGGCAACTAGCGTTCTGTCAAGAATCTGCTTGTGCACGGTTCTGTTGAGAATCGGCACCATGACCTCGACGCGCCCATCAAGATTGCGCCCCATCAGATCCGCCGAGGAAATATAGACCAGCGCCCGCTGCGAAGGCATGGTTTCGCCATTGCCGAAGCAATAGATGCGGCTGTGTTCAAGGAACCGTCCGACCACCGATTTGACCCGGATATTGTCCGAGAAGCCAGGAATGCCGGGCCGCAGGCAGCAGATGCCGCGAACGATGAGATCGACCTTCACCCCAGCCTGGCTAGCATCGTAGAGCGCATCAATCACCTGCGGATCGACGAGAGAATTCATCTTGAGCAGGATCGAGGCCGGCTGGCCGCTGCGCGCGAATTCGATTTCGCGGGCGATATTATTGACCAGTGTTTCACGCAGATTGACCGGCGAAACCGCGATGGTTTCGAGTTCGGTCGGCCGCGCATAGCCGGTGATGAAGTTGAACACGCGCGCTACGTCCCGCGTGATCGCGGGGTCGATCGTGAAATAGCTGAGATCGGTATAAATCTTGGCCGTGATCGGGTGATAATTGCCCGTGCCGATATGGCAATAACTGACGAGCTTGCCCTTCTCGCGCCGCACCACCTGGCTCAGCTTGGCGTGGGTCTTCAACTCGATGAACCCGAAAACCACCTGCGCACCGGCCCGTTCGAGGTCGCGCGCCCAGCGGATATTCGCCTCTTCATCGAAGCGAGCCTTAAGCTCGACAAGGCACGTCACCGACTTGCCCGCCTCGGCCGCCATCACCAGCGCCTTGACGATCGGGCTGTCCGACGAGGTGCGATAGAGCGTCTGCTTGATCGCCACCACATCGGGGTCGCGCGCCGCCTGCATCAGGAATTGCGCAACGACGTCAAAGCTCTCGAATGGATGATGGACCAGAATGTCCTTGGCCCGGATAGCGGCAAAATTGTCGCCGTTATAGTCGCGGATGCGCTCGGGAAAGCGTGCGATATAGGGCGGGAATTTCAGGTCCGGCCGCTCCACGTCGCAAATCTTGCGCGCGTCGGCGAGCCCGAGGAAGCCATTGACCTCGAACACGTCGGCATCCCTGATGCCCATCTGCTCGCCGATCTGGCGCTGCAGGGCGCGCGGCATCGACCGCTCGATTTCAAGCCGGATCACCTGGCCGCGACGACGCTGGCGCAGGGCGCTTTCGAACTCCACCACCAGATCGGCAGCTTCGTCGTCGATTTCGATTTCGCTATCGCGGATGATGCGGAACGCACCAGACCCCACGACCTCGTGGCCCGGAAACATCTTGTGGAAGAACAGCTTCACCAGCGTGTCGATGGTCACAACCTCGCTGCGACCCTCCGAAACCAGATCATTGGGCAGATTGATGAAACGATCGAGATTGCCCGGAATACGAACCAGCGCCGTCAGCGGCTGGTCGCTGTCAGGGCGCTTCAGCTCAAACGCCAGCGCCAGACCGAGATTGGGAATGAACGGGAACGGATGCGCCGGATCGACCGCGATCGGTGTGAGGACCGGGAAGATTTCCTCACGGAACAGCTTTTGCAGGTAAGCCACCTGCTCTTCGCTGAGATCGTTGGATTCGTGGATGACCACGTTTTGCGCAAACAGCTCTTCGCGCAGCGTTTCCCAATGGTCCTGCTGATCGCGCTGCAGATGCTGGGCCAGCGTCGCGATTTCTTCTAGCTGCTCGGCCGGCGTCAGCCCGTCGGCGCTCTGCTTGGTCAGGCCCGCGCGGATCTGCCCCTTCAGCCCCGCCACGCGCACCATGTAGAATTCGTCGAGATTGTTGGCCGAAATCGACACGAAGCGAAGGCGCTCGAGTAGCGGATGGGCCTCGTTTCCAGCCTCTTCCAACACGCGCATGTTGAACTGCAGCCAGCTCACCTCACGGTTGACGAACCGCGCCGGGCTGGTTCGCAACGCCTCGACATCCGGCCCAGCGCCTTCTGCCTCGGTGATCTCGCTCATGTCATTCATCGCTTAAAGGGTCCCAGTCCTGTTGGCTGCCACCGTCGCGCTCCGCCTCCCGGAGCGCCAGGGCCTCTGCTGCAATCGTTCGGGTAATGGCCGTGCCCCTGGCCAGGGCCAGCCGGTCCATGCGGTCTGCCAGTTCGCCCACTTCTTCGGGGCTGCGTTCCATGCGCGCCACGAGGTAATGGATGATTTTTGGATCAACCTTGATCTGACGATCGCCGAAAAGTTTGGCGAACATGTGTGACAGTTCTATGTCGTCGCTGATCTCAAGGCGGAAAGCCGGAGCCCGCCGCACCCGCGAGCGCACGTCGTCGGTGTGGAGCGGCCACTTGGCAATATCGTCACGCGCCGTCAGCAGCAGCGTCCGGTTGCCGCGCATGGCCTGGTTAAGCAGGTGGAAAAGACTCGGTTCGTCATAACCCAGCCGATCCACGTCCTCGACCACCAGCGGCCCGCGCCCATCCGCCTCGGCGATAGCCGTGATCGTCTCCGGCGTCACAATCACCGCATGGCTGCGATCGGCAAAAATCCGCGCCAGATGCGATTTCCCCGAAGCCGGTGGCCCGATCAGCAGCGTGACCGCATCCGGCCAATGCGGCCAGGCGCCGATGCGTCCATGGGCCAAGGCATTGCCCTCCCCCACCAGAAAATCGTCCGCGGCATGGGATGGTGTATGCTCGAACTCGAGCGGCAATTGCCGCAGCCTGTCGTTACGCAGTGGGGTTACCACCCTGGCCACCATGGGTTGATCCGAGATAGAGGCTGCTTCCCTTATACTTGCGAATGCCGTAGCGCACGAGCACCCCGCCGATCGCCGCGAGCGGCACCGCCAGCAACAGGCCGACAAAGCCGAACAGGGCGCCGAAGGCGAGCAGGGCAAACATCAGCCAGACCGGATTGATATTGATCGAGCTGCCGACGAGCTTGGGATAGAGCACATTGCCCTCGACGAACTGCCAGCCCATGAAAATGGCGAAGACCAGCGCGATCATCCACCAGTTCGGCCAGAACTGAACGGTGGCGATACCCATCGACAGCACGAAGCCGACGCCGAACCCCACATAGGGGATAAAGCTCAGGAGCCCGGCAATGAGCCCCACGGCGAGGCCGTAGTTGAGGCCGACGAGCGAGAGCGCACCGGCATAGAAGGCGGCATCGATGAGCAGCACACCGCCCTGCCCGCGGATAACGCCGGCCATGGAGCTGTCGATGTCGCGCAGGATGCCGAGAATTTCTGCCCGGTAGCGACGCGGCAGCAGGTCATGGAGACCCCGCACCATGCTGTCCCAATCGAGCAGCAGGTAGAAGGCGACAACAGGCGTAAAAATCGCAAAACCGATGACGCTGATCAGCGTCATGCCCGAAGCCAGGATTTCCTGGGTGACGACACCGGCAAAGCCGACCACTTGTCCCAGCATGTCCGAAACCGTCCGCTCGACCTGTGCCGCCCGTTCCGGCCCAAGCCATTCGTTCAGCTCCGGCGCCCATTTGCGCACCATGGCTTCGAGATCGGCCGCATAGCCCGGCAAGCGCTGCACCAGCCCCACGATCTGCTGCGCGACCATCGGAACCAGCATGACGAAGATGCCGACGATGATGGTGATCACGCTCAGGAGCACGACTGCGGTGGCCCAACTGCGGCTGAAATGCCAGCGCTGCAACTGGTTGACGAGCGGATTGAGCAGATAGGCCAGCGCCGCGCCGACCACGAAAGGCAGAAGAATGCCGCGGAAGATCCAGAGAGACAGGATCAGGAAGACGAAGAAGCCGATCCAGATCAGCACTTGATTTCTAAGGTTCATGGTGCCGGGCGGCCCTTGCGTCTGACTATCCAAGAAGCTATCAGGCCTTCAGGCGAAATAAGCAGAAAGCATCAATCACTTTCGGCTTACGAAACCGCCGCAAAAACAAAGACCTGGAGCATCGCGCGATTCGAACATCGCATGAAAAGCTCTAGCGGCCAGCACCGTTAAGTTCAACCAGACCGGGTCTCGGTAGCCAAAGCGTTCCCGATATCCCCAGCAATGGCTTTAGGCTCATGTCCGACGCGCAAAACCTGCCATCAAACGGCCTGTCATACAAGCAGGCGGGTGTCGATATCGATGCTGGCAATGCTCTGGTCGAGGCGATCAAGCCCGCCGTGCGCTCTACGCGCCGCCCCGGTGCCGATGGTGAAATCGGCGGTTTTGGCGGCCTTTTCGACCTCAAGGCCGCTGGCTTCAAAGATCCGGTTCTCGTCGCCGCCAATGACGGCGTCGGTACCAAACTCAAGATCGCCATCGATACCGGCAGGCACGACACGATCGGCCAGGACCTTGTCGCCATGTGCGTCAACGACCTCATCGTTCAGGGCGCCGAGCCACTATTCTTCCTCGATTATTTCGCCACCGGTAAGCTCGACGTTGCCCAGGGCACTGCCATTGTCGAAGGCATTGCCCATGGCTGCCGCCTCGCCGGCTGCGCGCTGATTGGCGGCGAAACCGCCGAAATGCCGGGCATGTATCACGGCAATGATTATGACCTGGCCGGCTTCGCCGTCGGCGCCGCCGAGCGCGATGCCCTTCTGCCGCGCAAGGATATTGCCGCCGGCGACACGCTCGTCGCCATCGCCTCCTCCGGGGTCCATTCCAATGGCTATTCGCTCGTACGAAAAATCGTCGAGCTCTCCGGTCTCGCCTGGACTGCCGATGCCCCCTTCGAGACTGGCAAGACCCTCGCCGAAGCACTCCTCGAACCCACCCGCATCTACGTAAAACCGCTCCTTAGCGCCCTCAAGGCCGGCATCGGCATCAAGGCCCTTGCCCACATCACCGGCGGCGGCTTCATCGACAATATTCCGCGCGTCCTCCCCGATGACCTCGCGGCCGACGTCGATCTCGGCGCCGTCACCGTGCCCGCCGTCTTCGGCTGGCTTTCCAAGGTCGGCGGCATGAGCGAGCGCGAAATGCTGCGTACCTTCAATTGCGGCGTCGGCATGCTCGTCGCCGTCACCCCGGAAGATGCCGAAAAGCTGGTCGAAAGCCTCACCGCGTCGGGCGAAACTGCGGCCATAGTCGGCCAGTTGACCCCGCGCACCGGCGAACCCGTCACCTTCCGCGGAAAGCTCGCCCTGTGAGCCGCAAAAAGGTCGGCGTCCTCATTTCCGGCCGCGGCTCCAACATGTCCGCGCTCATTGAAGCCACCAAGGCTCGCGACTATCCCGCTGAGATCGTCGGCGTTCTCTCCAACAAGGCGGCCGCGCCGGGTCTGCTCACGGCCCAGGAGCATGGCATCGCCACGGCATCCCTGGCCCAGAGCAAGTTCCCCAGCCGGGAAATGTTCGAAGACACGATGACCCAGATACTCGAAAGCTGGGAGGTCGACTATGTCTGCCTCGCCGGTTTCATGCGCATTCTGGGCGAAGATTTCGTGCTGCGCTGGCAGGGCCGGATGGTCAACATCCACCCCTCCCTCCTGCCCCTCTACAAAGGCCTCGACACCCATGCTCGCGTCCTCGCCGCCGGCGATGCCGAACACGGCTGCACGGTCCATTTCGTCACCCCCGGCCTCGATGAAGGTCCCGCCATTCTCCAGGCCCGCGTGCCGGTCCTCCCGGGCGATACGCCCGAGACACTGACTGCCCGCGTGCTGGTCGAAGAGCACAAGATCTATCCCCGGGCCCTGGCGATGCTCGCCCGCGGCGAAGTCTCGCTTTAAGCCGCGGCCGTGGCCCGGCCCTCGCGCCGCAGCACGACAATCTGTACGATCAGCCCGACGACGAAGGCCAGCAGCAGCGCGCCATGAGACCCCAGCACAATGGGCGAACTCACGCTCGATGCCAGCGGTGCCCCATCCGGCACCCGCGTTAGCGTTTCCGTGATCGTCGGCAACAATAGCAGCAAGACGCTGAAACTGAGGCTGATGGTTTCGATATAGCGCCGCAGGCGACCCAAAAAGGTCACGTGGTGAACGCCATAGCCCACGGCGATCAAGATGAGCGTCAGGCCGCCAATGGCATAGCTTACCGGCTGCTTGGCCACCAGAAACGCCGTGGTGCCACCCAAAACCATCGAGGCAAAATAGATCGCGCCCGGAATAGACCGCGGCACGATGCGCCCATGCCGCACCAGCATATAGATGGCCATGGCGAGCGCCGGCAGGCTGCCAAGCGTATGAACCCAACCAATGGGAGAAATACCGAACATTTTTGGTCCTCATATCGAGAGGCGCACCACGCGCCGTTATATATCTACTAGTTGGTAGGCAATGCCGCCAAATATCGGCGCACGCCCCCGAACCTTACCTGACAAAGCGCTCTACAAGCGGCCCAACGATCATTTCGAATACTGCGGCATCGCCATGGGCACGGCTCGAAAGCATGGCGCCATGCACAGTTGCCACAAAGACTTCCGCTTCGATCTGAGGCTCATGCACCATCTGCAGGCCTCCCTGCTCGATGCCTTGCCGGAACACACTCGCGACCCACGCAGCCAGCGCCCGAAAGTGCGCCCGCACCTCTGCCGCCACTTCTGCAGGCAAGGCCGGCATCTGGCTCGCCAGCAAGGCGCAAACACAGAACGGCTCCGAGCCCGAGGCAATGCAGTTCTGCCAATAGCCCGTATAGGCCCGCAGTCTTTCTGCCGGGTCGGCAATAGCCTGATCCAACTGTCGGAGCCCTTCTACGGCTTCCCGGCGATACTGCTCCACCAGAACCCGAACCAATTGCGCCTTGGTCGGAAAGTGGTGGTGGATGCTGGCCTTGCGGATGCCAACCACGTTGGAAATATCCGCATAGCTGAAGCCGTCATATCCGCCCGACAAAATGAGCGGTCGCGTGCGGCGAATGATTTCTTCGGCAGTGCTGGAAAGATCGGTCATGTCATTTACCTACCTTCTAGTAGGTTGCCCGTCAATCGGCAATCTCATCGGGCCAAGGTTCGAACTGCAGTTCCGGCCAAAGCTGCAGCGCACGTGCCCCTTTGCCCTCATGCGTAGCCCGGTTGGGTAATGCCGGGTTAGGCGTCAGCCGAAACGAGAACATATCGTCGAGCCCGAAGGGCGCGAAGATGGCGATCTTCCCGTCCTCTATCCGCGCCGCAACCGCATGTGTCCTGGTGGCAAAATAGCGCAACATGTCTGCGCTGCAGCTAAGTTCGGGATAGGCTAGGCCGAATTTTTCCGGAAACCAGAGGTGCACCCGCGCTTGGTTTCGCACCTCGACCGGAATTGGGCTATCTGCGAAATAGGCCCACGCCCGGCGAATGACCCTGTCTTCAGCCTCATAGCTTCGGTCGCTGGCGTCGAAATAGACGACATCGGCATCCTTGATGCCCCGATGCCTCTCGCGGCCTGTGAGCACATTCCAGACCGTATTGTAGATCGCCCCCGAGCCGAGCAACGGGTCGGGCAGCTCGACTTCCTCCATGCCCCTCAGGAGCGCCATCAACACCGGATCATCGGCGATGATGTCGATCAGCACCTGGCGCTGTACATCGGCATCGAGTCCGGAATATTTCAGATGCGTCATCGCCGCTGCTTCTCCATGTCCTCGAAAAGCCCACCAGACGCCGCTGACACACATTGTCAGCAGACGGGGTCCTAATGCCCGCAGGCAAAACGAACGCATCAATGCAATTGATGGACCCATCGTCAAAATCGGTTCGACGCGACTCCTTTTGCCCGCTAACCTCAGCACAAAAGGAGAACACCTGTGCCGCTACGCTATTGGTTGCTGATCATCTTGCTCGGTGCGGTCTGGGGCAGCTCCTTCCTTTTCAATGCCATTCTTATTCGCGAGATCAGCCCGCTCTGGGTCTCTGCCGGTCGGGTCACGCTCGGCGCGGCAATCTGCTGGGTCTATTTCTTCGCCACACGCAAAACCCTGCCCAAGGACGGCAGGATTTATTGGCAATTGCTGGTTCTGGGCATTCTCAACTATGCCATCCCCTTCTCGCTCTTTCCCTTTGCCGAGCACACCGTCGCCAGCAGCATTGTCGGCGTCATCAATGGCCTGACGCCGATGAGCACGGTCATCGTCTCGCAGCTCTGGCCGGGCGGCGAAAAAGCGACCTGGAACAAGATCGCCGGCGTCATCGTCGGGTTCCTCGGTGCCGTCATTCTCGCCCTGCCCTCGCTTGGTGCCGGCGCCTCCGCCCAGGTCATCGGCCTCCTCGCCGCGCTCCTCGCCACCATCTGCTACGCGGTGACCCTCAACTATGCCCGGCGCTTCAAGGCCATCGAGCCAGCAGTCGTCGCGACCTGTTCGTTGACCGGCGCCGCCCTGGTGTCGCTGCCGGTAGCGCTGCTCTTTTCGGGTCTGCCCATCATCACCCGACTCGAAACCTGGGGCGCCCTCTTTGCCATCGCGACCTTCTCGACCAGCTTCAGCTTCCTGCTGGTCTATTGGCTGCTGCCTCGCGTCGGTCCTACCAATCTCTCGCTCAACACCTACATCACGCCGATCTCGGCGATTCTCCTCGGCGTGCTGATCCTTCACGAGCGCTTCGAGCCCGTGCACATCGCCGGTATCGTGGTGATCTTCATCGGTCTGATCTTCATGGATGGCCGTCTGGTACAGCGTTGGCGACCGACACAGGCCAAGTCGGCAAGCTGACTCGGAACCCTCCTTGAAGCCTCACGTTGGCTTCAAGGAGGTGTGCAATGCCCGAACCCAAACCCGATATCGATCCGCGGCCGATCCCCGAAATCATCCCGCAACCCGAACCATCGCCCCCGCAGCCCGTCGAGCCCTATCCGCCAGACCCGGAGGAACTTCCTCCGCCTGATCAGCCGGACGAAGATCCCATGCCATCGCCGCCACCCGGGCCGGGGAACGAACCGCGCATGCTCTAGCGGTCAATCGTGATGGTGGTCTATCTTGCTGAGAAACCAGGTTAGCGCGGCGATCACCACGGCAACCGCTGCGCCGAGGTAGGCGATGTCGGCGCCCGACTGCCAGGTGAGCGCCCGTCCGAGGAAGTAGACTGCGAGCACCGTAATGGTCACGCCAACCAGCTTTGATTTGAGATCGTCCAGCGTCTCGATTTTCAACCAGCGCGGCAGTTGCAGGTCCTGATGGAAATAGAGTTGGTAAAGACCCAACGACACCACCTGAACCACCGTCGCGAGCAGGAAGAGGTCCACGATCTCGATGGCGTGCAACAGGACTTCATCCCGCGTCGCCTCATGTTCCGGAAAAACCAGATTGCGCGCGAACCGCCAGGTATCGACAAAGCCATAGATCATCAGCGCCAATGAGGCGATCATGGTCGCGACGACAGGCAGCAAGGTCACCGCCCGAACGATAAAACCGCCCGGCAGGCGCAGTTGCGGTTGTGGCTTGGATTCCTCAGCCATCGTAACCTTCCACGACCACGAAATCGACCACGGCAGCATTCTCGCGCATTGCAACGCCGCCCTGATACTCGACGGAATCGTACGCTTTCAATGCGGCTTCATAGGTCGGAAATTCGACGACAACGGTGCGTTGCCGCGCCGTACCTTCGGGAATGGCGTGGCGTCCCCCGCGTACGAGAAACCGCCCGTCGTGCTCAGCCAGAAAAGGGCCGACGAAAGCCTGATAAATCTTGAACTGTTCGGGATCGATCACATCGACCCGAACCACCCAATAGCCTTTCGCCATGCCCCCTCCAGATTGGTTTATTCGATGCCGAGCTTCTTCTTCATGAGGTCGTTCAGCGCCTGCGGGTTTGCCTTACCACCCGAAGCCTTCATGGCCTGACCGACGAACCAGCCGATCATGGTCGGCTTGGCCAGGACCTTGGCCACCTGGTCCGGGTTCGCCGCGATGATGTCATCCACGATCTTCTCGATCGCGCCGAGGTCGGTGACCTGCTTGAGGCCACGACGCTCAACGATCTCGGCCGGATCACCCTCGGGTTCCTCGGCGATGAGAATCTGCAGCACGTCCTTGCCGCCCTTGGACGAAATCGTGCCGCCGGCGATCAGATCGACGACACCGGCAATCTGGGCCGGCTGCAGGTGCGTTTCCCAAACGGCGAGGCCCTGGCTATTGGCAAAGGCCGCAACGTCGCCGTTGAGGATGTTCGCAACAGCCTTGCCATCACGCTTGGCGCCGCCGAAGGCAACGCAGGACTCGTAGAAATCAGCGGTTTCCCGATCAAGCGTCAGCACCATCGCGTCATAGGCGGTCACGCCATAGTCAGCAATGAAACGGGCCTGCTTCTCATCGGGAAGTTCCGGCAGATGCTCGCCGAGTTCAGCGATGAAGGCATCGTCGAATTCAAGCGGCAGCAAGTCCGGATCGGGAAAATAGCGATAGTCATGCGCTTCTTCCTTCGAGCGCATCGACCGCGTTTCGCCATTCTTGGGGTCGAACAGACGCGTTTCCTGGTCGATCGTACCGCCGTCTTCCAGGATATCGATCTGGCGACGCGCTTCATATTCGATCGCCTGGCCGGCAAAGCGGATGGAATTGACGTTCTTGATTTCGCAACGCGTGCCGAATTCACCGCCCGGGCGACGCACCGACACGTTCACGTCAGCACGCATGGAGCCCTGCTCCATATTGCCATCGCATGTGCCGAGATAGCGCAGGATGGTCCGCAGCTTGGCGAGGTAAACCTTTGCCTCTTCTGCCGAGCGGAGATCGGGCTTGGACACGATTTCCATCAGCGCCACGCCGGACCGGTTGAGGTCGACAAAGCTCATGTTCGGATGCTGGTCGTGGATCGACTTGCCGGCGTCCTGCTCGAGGTGCAGGCGCTCGATACCAATCTCGATCTGCTCGCCATCGACATCGAGCAGAACCTTGCCCTCGCCGACGATCGGGTCCTTGAACTGGGAAATCTGGTAGCCCTGCGGCAAGTCCGGATAGAAATAGTTCTTCCGGTCGAACACCGAGCGCTTGTTGATCTTGGCCTTGAGGCCAAGGCCCGTGCGCACAGCCTGGCGCACGCATTCCTCGTTGATCGTCGGCAGCATGCCCGGCATGGCCGCATCCACGAAGCTCACATTGGCATTAGGCGGATTGCCGAAGGCCGTCGAAGAGCCGGAGAACAGCTTGCTCTCGCTCGTGACTTGCGCGTGCACTTCCATGCCGATGATCACTTCCCAATCACCGGTCGAACCGGAAATCAGGCGCTTCTTGTCAGGGGTGCGGGTGTCGACGAGGGTCATGCGTTACCGGTCCTACTCCGCCGCCGGGAGCATTTTCCGGAAGCGTATCTTTTCCAAATCATAGTTCAGGCTGGCGGTGAATTTCATACCGCGCCAAATGGGCTCGTAGCCCTGTCGCGAATAGAAGCGCACCGCGCCGGCATTGCCGGCATAGGTTTCGAGCTCAGAATGGCTGAAACCTGCTATGGCGATAGCCTCTTCCAGAGCTGCAAGCAAGGCCGCTCCGACGCCTTTGCCCTGTGCCTCGGGGGCAACCCAAAGATCTGAAATAACCTGATCAGAAAATTCGCGCGCGCCCCAGCCCAAAAGTTGGTCGTCGTTCGCAGCAAGAAGGATGGCTTCCGGATTCTTGGCACAGAATTGAACGAATTCACCACGGAGCAGATCAGCGTCCGTCCGGCCGGCGTCGTTAGCCCCAAAGGCGCTCATCCGCCACGCCTCGAATCCAATCTCCCCCAGCCGCAGGGCTTCCGCCGCGACCGCCTTACGCACGATCACTCGATCTGTCCCTCATAAGGATTAAGTACTTTTTCGAGGTGCACGCTTGCAAAGGGATCATGCCCGCTTCGCGGTTCTCCGCGCAGCGCCAGGATGTGATAGCCCTGCCGCTCGTAGAACCGTACCGCCCGTACATTGTCGGCCGGCGTCTCCAGATGGACCTTGCTGGCGCCTTGCAGCTCGAGAATCGTTTCCATGCGATTGAGCAGGCTCGCGCCAATGCCATGCCCCTGCATGTCGGGCATCACGAAGAGATAGGGAATGTAGCTCCGCCGCGATGACCGGCAGCACCAGCCCACGACAATGTCGTCGATGGTGGCGACAATGGTGTTCTGCCAGTTCATCGCCGAAGCCTGCGAGAGCCGGGCGCGCTCGCTTTCGCGCTGTCCTGGCCGTTCATCAAGCAATGGCCGAATGCCGGTGTCCCAGGCGGCGAAGGCAATGTCGGCCATGCGAGGGGCGTCGGATATTTCGGCCTTCCGAATTTCGATCACCGCCACACCTGACTCCCGCTACGCTTCAGTTACGCTTGACTCACCGCGCCCGACGACGAGCGGCGATGATGCCCTTTTCGTAGTTCACGTTCCAGTCGATCAGGGTCCGCCACAAGAGTTCGGCCTGGTCTTCGTCCAGTTCAAGGTCGCCGCTGCGCGTCCGCACCTTGGAAATGACCGCTTCGATGCGCTGGGGATCATAGGCCTCGTGCGGATCGGTCTTGATCTCGGCCATTCTTGTCACATAGCGGTGACGCTCGGCAAGCAGGGTCAACAGCGCTTGGTCGATACGGTCGATCTCGGCCCGCACATCTTCCTTGCTTTCACATTCGGCGGGCAGTTTGGCGGCTGCGGTCACGGTCTATCCTCAAGTCATGCGTCTGTTGCTGGTTTGCACCGCCATGGCCACGATTTCAACCGCTGCGTTCTCAGATTCTGGACGCCACGTCGGAGCGGGGTTAAACAATGCCGCATGTCTAGTCAGTTTGAGATTGCCTAAGACCCCGTCCAATCGCGACGGGGCAGAATGAACCGACCAGCCGCCGAGCGTGATGCCGGCGGATGGTTTTGTTTGTTCGCGGCTATGCCAATGGCACGCCGCTCCTAGACAGCTAAAGAAATGAACGTTTCCCGACAAGAACGCCGAGTTCTCGGCGTGCTGGCCCTTGGCGGTCGGATTTGCCTCATTCGTGATGACGAGGGCAAAACCATCGATATCGAATGCTACACCCGAGAAGGCTGGGTGATGACCGACTGTACCTTGGACATGTTCAAGAGCATGCGCTCCAAGAAAGTCATCTCATCGGTGCGAGGCGGTCCATATCGCATAACGAAACACGGCCTCGAAACCCTGCGCGTCTAAGGCAGCAGGTCAGAAAGCAAAGGGCCACGGGACGGTTATCCTGTGGCCCTAATAAAGACGCTTTCGCTCAGTGCTTGGTCACTTCGCTCAGCGCGGCAGCAATATGCTCCCATTCAGCACTAACGCTCGCCGTTGCCCGACGCTTGCCGGAGCGGCGATACCAATAATCAGCATTGCCCATATCGGCCTCGATCCAGTGCATCAGCGCATGCACCCAGTCGAAGGCCTGCACGCCTTCCATCGCCTGGACGATGTTGTGCGCCTTTTCCCATTCGGGACCCATGCGCAATTCGCCCTTCTTCAGCCACCACAGCGCCTGCAGCGGCTTGCTCATGTCCTTGGGCGGCTCGGACCAGTCGAGCGTCGTGAAAATATCAACGGCCATCGGCGAAATTCCTGTTGGCCCGGACGCTGCCACAGGGCGCGTCACAACCAGTTTCAACTTGTGCATTGGGCGCAAATAGTGCGGAACGGCGGCGCAATCAAGCGCCGCCATTGCATGGCGCCCCTCCGGCTTACCACCAACGCGTGGGCGAAAAGTCGGTGCCGGTGCTCTTTTCGATCACGCGCGCCGCCGCAAAGAGCGTCTCTTCGTCGAACGGCTTGCCGATCAACTGCAGCCCCAGCGGCAGGCCCTTGCCGTCCTTGCCCGCCGGCACGGCAATGCCCGGCAGGCCCGCCATGTTCACGGTCACGGTGAAGACGTCATTGAGATACATGGCCACCGGATCAGCCGCCAAAGCCTCGTCGCCGATGGCGAAAGCAGCCGACGGCGTCGCCGGCGTAAGAACCGCGTCGACGCCGGCATTGAAAGCGTCCTCGAAGTCTTTCTTGATCAGCGTGCGGACCTTCTGGGCCTTGACGTAATAGGCGTCAAAGTAGCCAGCCGAGAGCACATAGGTGCCGATCATGATGCGGCGCTTCACTTCGCGCCCAAAACCGGCAGCGCGGGTGAGTTCATAGAGATCGGTGATGTCCTTGCCCGAAACGCGCAGGCCATACTTCACGCCGTCATAGCGCGCGAGGTTGGACGAAGCTTCTGCCGGTGCCACAATGTAGTAGGCCGGCAAGGCATACTTGGTGTGCGGCAGCGAAATATCCTTCACCGTCGCGCCTTCGGCCTTGAGCCATTCTAGGCCCTGATTCCACAGCGCCTCGATTTCGGCCGGCATCCCGTCCATGCGGTACTCGCGCGGCACGCCGATGGTGAGGCCCTTCACGCCACGCTCAACGGCAGCAGCAAAATCCGGAACAGCCAGATCGACGCTGGTCGAGTCCTTGGCGTCAAAACCCGACATGGACTGCAGCATCAGCGCCGCATCTTCCACGGTGCGGGCAATCGGACCGGCCTGATCGAGCGAAGAGGCGAAAGCCACCGTGCCCCAGCGCGAGCAACGGCCATAGGTCGGCTTGATGCCCACGGTGCCGGTAAACGCGGCCGGCTGGCGGATCGAACCACCGGTATCGGTCGCAGTCGCACCGGCGCAGAGCCATGCGGCAACGGCCGAGGCCGAACCACCCGAAGAGCCGCCCGGCACGAGATTGGCATTGCTGCCTTCGGCGCGGAACGGGTTGATCACCGAGCCGTAATAGCTCGTCTCGTTGGACGAACCCATGGCGAATTCGTCCATGTTCAGCTTGCCCAGCATCACGGCGCCATCGCGCCAGAGATTGGCCGTCACGGTCGATTCGTATTCGGGCTTAAAACCATCGAGAATATGGCTCGCCGCCTGAGTGTGCACGCCCTTGGTCGCGAAGAGGTCCTTCACGCCCAGCGGAATGCCTTCCAGCAGGCCGGCTTCGCCCTTGGCCAGTTTCGCGTCGCTGGCCTTGGCCATGTCGCGCGCCTGGTCCGGCGTCGTCGCCACATAGGCATTGAGCTTGTCATTGGCAGCGTCGATGGCACCGATATAGGCCTCGGTCAGCTCGAGAGCCGAAAAGCTCTTATCCTTGAGGCCCTGGCGGGCATCGGCGAGGCTCAGCTTGGTCAGTTCAGTCAACGATCATCTCTCAAAATCCCACGGCCGAATTCGCGTCGGATGGTGGCCAGTACATCACCGAAGGTCTCTCGGATGTTGCCCTTTGAAAACCTTATCTGTTGGACTCCGTCAAGGTTTGAAAACAATTCGACGCCGTCTTCCACGAGAGCAATTGCGCGAGCAAAGCCGAGTCTCCCCTGAAACAACCCTATTTCGTGGACAACGTTTTGTCGGGCTCGCCCCTCTCGCGTCTCACTTGCATCCTCCGCGGTCATAACCAAGAGAGCAAATGAAGTATTATCCACCATCTCCCCCAGAATATCACGAATGGAATGCCCAGCTCTGGCGCCCGTTTCGTATGCAACCACATCAAAATGATGCTGATCGGACAGATGATCCTTCAAATCGCGCCACTGCGGACTACGACCATGCCCAACAAATATAGAAAAATTTTCCGCATAGCCAATAATCTTTTCGGCCCTGCTTTCCCAAGCGTCAAATTTGCTAAGTACGCGCTCTATGATCCACCGACGAGATGCTTGAACGCCGACCTCCGAAGTGCCACCATCGAGGCTCAAGCTGACCTCTAGAGATATCTTCTCGATGGCACCATCAATTGTCCCCTTGAACTCTCGAGAATAGACCGCCTTTTGGGAGCACTTATTATAATCCGCAAAGAATTCATCTTCATCGTCGTGATGCCACGACTCTTCTTTATTATATATTCGATAATATTCGTAGCTAGTAATTATCTGTTCGTTCGATTCAAACAAAGAATTAACTAGATCGGAAGCTTCGCGTATGGCAGCAATGGGAAACTTAATGCCGTAGAATAGTTTATCTCTTTTCACCAAGAGGCCCCATTGATTTGGCCGCAGAATTACTTCGATCGAGCTGTTTACGACAACGATCAAGAGAACCTTCCGATAAACTATCGGCAAGGCTCAGCTTGGTCAGTTCAGTCAACGGCAATCTCGCTCAGATTGTCGCAGCGCGTATAAATGGTTGTGCCCGTGGGCACTATGGCGTCGGCCGATTCCGCGTCTTCGGGCTTAAAATTCATAGCCCACATGATATCCGCGGATGACGCCACTTGTATCTCGGTTTCCGAATACGGCGTTACGGCCAGAGTGTCAGGATAAATTTCGCCCGGAAGCTCGCAGATCGCATCAATGAACAGATGCGTCGAGCCTTTCCGGCTTTTGACGTCGAAGAAGTTGCAGTGAAACTCCATCGACTGGATGCCCTTGGAGAAATCCAGGGCCAGGAAGTCAAGGTCCATGAAAGCGTCGATGCCCTTGTCCTCGATCACGCCGCACGCCTTGGCGTCGCTGACATAGATCTTGGTCTGGTCGATCTTCAGGTCTTCCTGCGCAAAGGCAGGCGCCGTCAGGGCAAGCAGGGAAACAAGGGCAAAACGGATCATGCGGCTTTCTCCTCGTCGAGTCGCAACTCGAAGAAAGCCGACCACTCGCTATCGGGATAGTCGAGGAACGGCCCACGCGCCACGAATCCGTAACGCTCATAGAGCCGATGGGCCTCGAGCATGCCGTCGCCGGTGCCTGTTTCCAGCATCACGACCGGCATCCGCCGCTCGCGCGCCAGCTCGACGATCCGCTCCAGCAACTGCCGGCCGACGCGCTGCCCACGCACTTCCGGCACGGTGTACATGCGCTTGACTTCGCCCAGCTCCGGCCCATGCGCCTTGAGCGCCCCCATACCCACCGCGGCGCCGCTCTCATCCCGCGCCACGAACAGCGTCGTGTCGCTATCGGCCATCTGTTCCACAGTCATCTTGAACTGGAATTCCAGTGGCGAGAGCGGCAGCAGATGGTCGTTGAGGCGCGCGACTAGGCCGCGTACATCGTCCTGAAGCGGTGTTTCCACGGCGATGGTGACCGCCATTTTTACTCGACCACCTTCGGCACCATGAAGAAATTGTCTTCGGTAAGCGGCGCATTCTTCACGATCTTCTCGGGATAGCCGCCATCGGTCACGACATCATCGCGGCGACGCAGCTGCATCGGGGTCACCGAGGTCATCGGCTCGACGCCATCGACATTCACTTCACCGAGCTGTTCGACGAAACCGAGAATGGCATTGAGTTCGGTCTGATAGCCGGCGACTTCCTCTTCCTCGATACGGATACGGGCAAGGCGCCCGATGCGCTTCACGGTGGTGGCGTCGACAGACATGGCAAACTCCAGCGAATAAGGCCTTCTTTGCCGCTTCATTAGCAATGCAGGCACCCAAAAGACAATGAAAATGCCTTATGGCAGGGATCAGACTTCCACAGCCAATCCACGCTCAAGCGCAATCAGCCCCGTCCCATCGAGCCGATCCCGCAGCGCACCAAAGGCCGCATCCACCTCCGACTCGGCCCCAGCCAGCGCAATCAACCGCGGCGCAGCCCGCTCCAGCAGCTCGCCACCGCGCTCCGCCAGCCCCTCGCCAATCAGCACGACCACCGCCTGTCCCAACCAGCGCCCAGTCGTACCAAAATCCTCCCGCGCCAACACCAGCGGCGCCTCCCCATCGGCATCGATCACCAGCGCCCCCTGCCCCAGCCCAACCACCTCCGGCTGACGCATAGCCTCATCCACCTCCAGCATCCGCAACGGCGCCCGGGGCTTCCAATCCCGCTTCGCGCCACTCACCGCCTCGGCAAACGCCACAACCAGATCAGCCCCGCTCACCAGCTCCGCCCGATCCACCCCCGGCAGAGCCCCCTCACCCTCGACAACCACAATCGCCCCCGCCGCATGAATGCGAAACGTGTCGTCTCCGAACCAGGTGAGTTTCATAGTTTCTGATCACTATCCGCTGTGTCGTTGCCGCTCCATCAAGTGGCGCGTTGCCAAAGCCACCGTACGGGGAATTGGTCGGTTCTTTCGATAGTCAGCAACAAGCCTTCGGGCAATGCCCAAGCGCACGGCCATACCATCCAGGCTCATGTGGAGGCTTTCCATGGCAGATCGGAACTCGTCGTTTGTCAGTTCAGCGGGCTCGGCAAGCTCGTATAGCCACGTCGCAGCTAATTCAGTACCGTCGGACCAGACCACTGCGTCGCCATATTCATCCTTGGTAGCGGTCGCGAACAACTCGTCATTTGATCGCAATTCGACAAACAGTCGGTGGCTAAGCAAGGCAGGCATCACGTCGACGTCGTGTACCTCGCCAGACTGCCAAGCGACCCGTAGCGAACGCCCGTTGAGCGCCTCAACACGCTCGATGCGAGGCAGAGGAACGCCCGTGCCCACGATGTCATTGCTAACCATTGAGTTCATTCCAAAGAGCCCACAGTTCAGTGCTATGTTCCATCGCCCAGGCCTTGGCCATCTCGTATGTCTGCCTAGGTAAATTCCCTGATATTATTTCGAACGTCTCAAGGGAGATCATTGCGGCAAAGTCAGGTGTGCCGACATGGAAATGGGGCGGATTATGATCTTTGCCGTACATGGTGATCTTCGCATTGCCGAAACGATAGATCGTTGGCATTCTCTGCCCCCAAAATAGTGCACCTCACGCACTACGACAATATCCCAGTCGGAAATCTATGTATGTCCGCAGAATTACCTACGTGTTTTAGAAACTACGTACGCGCTTTAGTTAGTGCTTTCTCTTGTATTGTTCTCTTTTTGTTCCGTCAAGCCGAGTTTAAAAATGTCTGACGAATTGGCAGCCATCCCGCCAACGGGAAAAATCCTCGGCCTCGACCTCGGCACCAAAACCATCGGCGTCGCGGTGTCGGACGGTATGCGCTATTCGGCGAGCCCGCTCGAAACCATCAAGCGCACCAAGTTTACCCAGGACGCGGAGCGCATCATCCAGCTCGTCGCCGAAAACAATGCCGTGGCCCTCATCCTCGGCCTGCCGCTCAACATGGACGGCACCGAAGGCCCGCGCGTCCAATCGACCCGCGCCTTTGCGCGCAATCTCAGCCAAAAACTCGACCTGCCAATCGCCTTCTGGGACGAGCGCCTCTCCACCTCCGCCGTGACCCGCATGATGATCGAAGCCGATCTACGCCGCGATCGTCGCGCCGAAGTCGTCGACAAGCTCGCCGCCAGCTACATCCTGCAGGGCGCCCTCGATCGCCTACGCCGCTAGGCGTCGCACCGTCACCGGCGCCTCACCAAACAGTTTTCGGAACGCCCGTGAAAACGCCGCCTCGGACTGGTAACCGCTGGCTTTCGCAATGCGCGACACCGGCTCCCCTGTATCGACCAGTTTCAGCCGCGCCAGATGCAGCCGCCATTGGGCGAGATAGGTCATCGCCGGCTGCCCCACGAGGTCGGTGAACCGCGCCGCAAACCCCGAGCGCGACATGCCCGCCTCTTTCGCCAGGCCAGCCAGCGTCCACTCCGCCTCCGGCCGCCGATGAATCAGTGCCAGCGCCCGACCAATCTGCGGATCGCGCAGCGCGGCCAGCCATCCCTGCCGCGCTTCGGGCGCCGTATCGAGCCATTCGCGAACAGCCTGGATCACCAGAATGTCCGCTAGGCGGGTCATCACCGTTTCCCCGCCCGGCCGCAGCGACGTCGCCTCGCGCGCAATCAGCCCCAGCGTGCTCTGCACCCAGGCATCCAGCGCCTCGTCCCAGGCATGGATCAGAATTTTTCGCGGCAAGAGATCAAGCAGCCGCTTCCCCGCCACATGGTCAAACTGCACCACGCCGGCCATGGCCCGCACCAGCTCGCCACCACCGCCCAGCGTCATGATCTCATAGCGCTCGCTGATCTTCTCCACCGGCAGATCAAACAGCGGCACACTCGCGACGCCCGATCCGCTCAGCAGTCGAAACTCCTGCCCATGCGGCAACACCAGCATGCTCCCGGCCTTGAGCACAATCTCCTCGCCATCCACCTCGGCAACACCCTGCCCCTCGGTGACGATGACGAACATCATCGACTCGATGAGCCGCGGCATATCCATGCCCCAGGGCGCCGTCATGGTCGCCCGGCAATAAAGCGTCCCGGTGAGACGCAACATATGCAGCACCTCGCCCAGTGGATCGGAAAGCGGCACAGGCTGAAAGCAATCCATGGCAACACCGTCGGTTTGGACGATCTGCAAAATAGTGCGGACTTCACGTGATTGATAGTCCCACCCACCGCCCCAAAATCTCCCCTGTCATCAAGAGGAGACTTTTTCACCATGACAACCGACAACCCCATTCTCGTCATCGGCGCCACCGGCAAGACCGGCGCCCGCGTCGCCTCACGGCTCGCCGCCCTGGGCCATCCCCACCGCGCCGTCTCGCGCCGCTCCGAGCCCGCCTTCGATTGGGAAAAGCCCGAAACCTGGGCACCGGCCCTTGAGGGCATGAAGAGCGCCTACATCACCTATGTCCCCGATCTCGCCGCCGCCGAAGCCCAGGAGAACATCCGCCGCTTCGCCGACGTGGCAAAATCCGCAGGCCTCAAAAAGCTCGTCCTCCTTTCCGGCCGCGGCGAATACGGCGCCGAACTGTCCGAGGAAAAAATCCGCCAGAGCGGTCTCGATTTCACCATCGTCCGCGCCAGCTGGTTCAACCAGAATTTTGACGAAGGCTTTTTCCACTCGTCCATCCTCGACGGTGTCATCGCCCTGCCCGCGGGCAACCGCGTGGAACCCTTTATCGATGTCGACGACATCGCCGAAGTCGCCGTAGCCGCCCTCCTCGACGACAAGCACAATGGCGAAACCTACGAAGTCACAGGCCTCCGCCTTCTTACTTTTGCCGACGCCGCTGCCGAGATCGCCGCGGCCAGCGGTCTCCCGGTGAGCTATGTCCCCATCGACGGCCCCACCTTCCACGCCGCCCTGCTCCCCGCTGTCGGCCCGGAGATCGCCGATCTCATGACCAATCTCTGCGCCGAAGTTTTCGACGGCCGCAACGAACGCCTCGACGATGGCGTGCAGCGCGCCCTCGGCCGCCCCCCGCGCGATTTCTCCGACTATGTGAAAGCCGCAGCCGCCCGCGGCGCCTGGCGCAAGGCCGCGTGATGCTCCGCCTCGCGCAAGCCTATCTCGCCCTCGCCGCCCTCACGGCGCTCTTAGTCGGCCTTGGCATGCTCAGCATGCCGGTGGCCTTCTACGGCAGTTATGGCATCGACCCGACGCTGTCCCCAAGCCTCGCGAGCGAACTCCGCTCCCCCGGCGTCTTGCTGACCACCATCGGCCTCTTCTTCGCCTATGGCGTCATCTCGCCCCAATGGCGCAATCTTGCCCTTTGGGCCGCTGCGGTCTTCTACCTCGGCTACGCCACCGCCCGCACGCTGTCTCTGGCCCTCGACGGTATTCCCTCCAGTGGCCTCTTCGCCGCCGGTGCCTTAGAACTCGCCCTCGGCCTCGCCGCGGCCGCGCTGCTGCTCATCCAGCGTCGCACCATCGCGGCCTGAAAACCTCGGCGCCGACCACTGGCCGGCGCCCCCAACATCCGTTGAAAACCCAATCATGGGTTGAACGTGTCGCCCCCCTCGGATAGACCGCAGCAAATCTGAAGGGATCCGAGCATGGCCGACACGCCCGCCAGCACCTCCTCCGGCGACTTCCCCCCGTTCCGCCAACGACACCTCATTTCCATTGCTGATCTCAAACAGCACGAAATAATTGACCTGCTAGACCGCGCCGAGCGCATGGTCCCGGTAAGCAGGCAGGAGCGCAAATCGCTCCCCACACTTTCCGGCAAAACCCAGATCAATCTTTTCTTCGAGCCGTCCACCCGGACCCAGTCCTCTTTCGAGATCGCCGGCAAACGCCTCGGCGCCCTCGTCGTCAACATGTCGGTCAAAACCTCGTCGGTCTCCAAGGGCGAAACCCTCGTCGATACCGCCGCCACGCTCAATGCCATGCGCCCCGACGTGCTGGTGGTCCGCCACGGCGCCGCCGGCGCGGTGGAACTTCTCTCCCAAAAGGTCGGCTGCTCAGTCATTAATGCCGGCGACGGCGCCCATGAGCACCCGACCCAGGCCCTCCTCGACGCGCTGACCATCCGCCGCCACAAGGGCCGCATCTCCGGCTTGACGGTTGCCATCTGCGGCGACATCGCCAATTCCCGCGTGGCCCGCTCCAATCTGCTGCTGCTCGGCGCGCTCCACGTCCGCACCCGCGTCATCGCCCCGCGCAACCTGCTTCCTCCCGGCATCGAACACCTCGCGACGGAAGTCTTCACCGACATGGAAGAAGGCCTCAAGGGCGTCGATGTCGTGATGATGCTGCGCCTGCAGCACGAGCGCGCCAGCGGCAAAATGATCCCCTCGGTCCGCGAATACTATCGCTTCTACGGCCTCGACGCCGAAAAGCTCGCCTTCGCCAATCCCGACGCCATCGTCATGCACCCCGGCCCCATGAACCGCGGCGTCGAGATCGATCCCGCCATCGCCGATGGCTCCCGCTCGGTCATCACCGACCAGGTCGAAATGGGCGTTGCCGTCCGCATGGCCGTCCTCGACGCGCTGCTCTCGGGAGATCAGGCATGACAAAACCCCTGCTCATTGAAAATGCCCGCATCGTAGACCCCGCCTCGGGTACCGACCAGCGCGGCACCGTGCTCATCGAAAACGGCCGCATTGCCGATCTCGCCCTAGATGGTCCCGTCGGCGTGCCCGATGGCGCCGAGGTCATCAACGCCAATGGCCTCGTCCTCGCCCCCGGCCTCATCGACATGCGCGTCTTCACCGGCGAGCCCGGCTGGGAATATCGCGAAACCCTCGCCTCAGCCGGCGAAGCCGCCGCTGCCGGTGGCGTCACCTCGTTCGTCATGATGCCCGACACCATGCCGGCTGTAGACGACGGCGCCGTGGTGGATTTCCTCGTCCGCCGCGCCAAGGCCACCTCGAAGGTCAACGTCCTCCCCGCCGCCGGCATCACCAAAGGCCTTGCCGGCAAGGACCTCACCGAATTCGGCCTCATGCGCGAGGCGGGCGCCGTCTGCCTCTCCGATGGCCGCAATTCCATCCAGTCCACCGCGCTTTTGCGCACGGCCATGTCCTATGCCGCCAACTTTGACATGACCATTGTCCACCACACGGTGGACACCAGCCTTGCCGGCGAAGGCGTCATGAACGACGGCCTCTTCGCCACCGTGCTGGGACTGAAGGGTATTGCCAGAGAAGCCGAGACCATCCCGCTCTCGCGCGACCTGCAACTCGCCGCTCTCACGGGCGTCCGTTACCACGCCGCTCAGATTTCCACTCAGCGTAGTGTCGAACTCATTCGTGAAGCTAAAAGGTGGGTTGTCCGCGACAAGCTGGCCTCCGAGACCGATCCGGGCACGCGCATTACCGCTGGCATCTCGATCAACAATCTCTGCCTGAATGAAAACGACATTGGCCGCTACCGGACCTATTTCAAGCTCGGCACCCCGCTGCGCTCGGAAGATGATCGCCGCGCCGTCATCGAAGGCTTGCGCTTGGGCGTCATCGACACGATCCACTCCGACCACGATCCGCAGGACAGTGAAGTCAAGCGCCAGCCCTTCGCCGAAGCCTCCACCGGCGCCATCGGCCTTGAAACCCTGCTCGCCGCCGCACTCCGCCTCGTCCATTCGGATGAAGTGCCGCTGCTCACGGTCCTGAAAGCAATGACCAGCCGCCCCGCCGAAATCCTCGGCCTCGAAGCCGGCCGTATCGCCAAGGGCGCGCCGGCCGACCTGATCCTCGTCGATCTCGATTATCCCTGGCAGGTCAGCGAGAACGAGCTTCGTTCGCGTTCCCGCAATACCAGCTTCGAAAATGCCCGCCTCGCCGGCAAGGTCATGCGCACCATCGTCGGCGGCGAGACGGTATTTTTGCATAAGGACTGAGAGCCATAAACTTCCCTCGCCCCTTGTGGGAGAGGGACAGAAATTTCTTCGTCCAGAAGAAATTTCAGGGTGAGGGGTATTCTCTCCTCCGCAAAAGGCTCCAAGTATGGGCTGCGGAAGGATACCCCTCATCCCAACCGAATTCGCAGAAGCGAATTCGGTGATCCTTCGGGCACCTTCTCCCACAAGGGGAGAAGGAAGTCTCGGGGCCTACCAGACCATTCGTTCCCCCACCCAATGGTGCAATAAATGACGCTGTCCATGTATTCGGCCTCGGTGCCGGTCTTCTCGCGCATGCTCAAAAACCTGCTGGCCGTATTCGAAAAGGCCGAGGCTTATGCGGCCGAGCACAATATCGACCTACAGACCTTCGTCGAAACCCGCCTCGCGCCCGATATGATCCCGCTCAGCGGCCAGGTGCAGATCGCCACCGACGGCGCCAAGGGCGTCTCCTCGCGCCTTGCCCAAAAGCCGCTGCCGAGCTGGGCTGACGATGAAGTCACCTTCGCCGACCTCAAGGCGCGCCTGCAGAAGGGCATCGATTATCTCGCGACCTTCACCCCCGAAGAATTCGTCGGCTCCGACGACCGCACCGTCACCATCAAGATCGGCGGCCAGGATACCGAGCTGACCGGCGAGACCTACCTCCTCAACCGCGGCCTCCCGAACTTCTATTTCCACGTCACCACCGCCTACGACATCCTCCGTCACAAGGGCGTGCCGATCGGCAAGCGGGATTATCTGGGCTGACAACCACACGCACCAAACTTCCCCTCGCCCCTTGAGGGAGAGGGACCGGAATTTCTTCGTTCAGAAGAAATTCCAGGGTGAGGGGTATTCTCTCCTCCGCAGAGGAGCGAATTGTTGGCCCCGCGGTACCCCTCATCCGCCCTTCGGGCACCTTCTCCCTCAAGGGGAGAAGTGCAACCCCGCAATTTCTCTAACCGCCATTCGAGCATATCTCTCATGGCCTCCTCGCCTAAAATCGCTCCACCGGAGCGATTTTCACGGCTCGGAGCCTCTTGCCCCATCCCCGCCCCAGCGCTACTCCTTCCGGTAATAAGGGAGAAACCATGCCGATCGATATCCTGCCGCTCATTCTGGCGCTCTTCCTCGGCTATCTCGCCGGCTCCATTCCCTTCGGCCTGATCCTCACCCAGGCCGCCGGCCTCGGCGATATCCGCAAGATCGGCTCGGGCAATATCGGCGCCACCAATGTGCTGCGTACCGGCAATCGCAAGGTCGCCGCCGCAACCTTGGTCCTCGACGCCCTCAAGGCCGCCATCCCCGTTCTCGTCGTCCGCTATTTCTGGGGCGAAGACGCCGCCATGCTGGCCGCCGTCGGCGCCTTCCTCGGCCATTGCTTCCCCGTCTGGCTCGGCTTCAAAGGCGGCAAGGGCGTTGCCGTCATGATCGGCTCGCTCCTCTCCCTCGCCTGGCCCGTCGGCCTCATCTTCTGCGCCGTGTGGCTGCTCATCGCCTATACGAGAAAAATCTCGTCGCTCGCCGCGCTCACTGCCGCCGCCACCGCGCCGATCTTCGCCTATGTCGTTGTTGGCAGCACCGGCCTCACTCTGACAGTTCTCGGCCTCGCGCTCCTCCTCTTCTTCCAGCACCGCGAAAACATCGCCCGGCTTCTCGCTGGCACCGAGTCGACCATCGGCGGCGACAAGAAGGCGAGCTGACCATGCGGGCCAGCGTGATGCCAAAACTCACGCCGGCCCAACGCATCGCCTGGCTGCGTCTCGTGCGCAGCGACAATGTAGGCTCCGTCACCTTCCGCCAGCTCGTCAATCGCTTCGGGTCCGTCGACGCCTCTCTCGACGCCCTGCCCGCCCTCATGCGTGGCGCAGGCCGTCCCTTCCGGCTAACCTCCCCCACCGAGGCCGAGGACGAAATAGCCGCGCTCGACCGCCTTGGCGCCCGTGTGGTCGCCACGGGTGAAGCCGATTACCCACCGCACCTGATCCATATCCCCGCGGCTCCCCCCATCGTCACCATTGCCGGCGGCCAAAACCTCGACTGGCACCGCACCGTCGCCATTGTCGGCGCCCGCAATGCCTCCGCTGCCGGCGCCAAGATGACGCGGCTTCTCACGACCGATCTCGGTGAAGCCGGCTATGTCGTTGTGTCCGGCCTTGCCCGCGGCATCGACACGGCAGCCCACCGCGCCAGCCTCACAACCGGCACCATCGCGGTCCTGGCCGGCGGCCTCGATTGTATCTATCCCGACGAGAACATTCCCCTCGCCAATGAAATCCTCGGCTATGGCGGCGCCCTCGTCACCGAAATGCCGCTCGGCTGGGAACCGCGCGCTCGCGACTTCCCAAGGCGTAACCGTATCGTATCCGGTCTCTCCCTCGGCACCGTAGTCGTCGAGGCCGCTAAGCGCTCCGGCTCCCTCATCACCGCCCGCCTCGCTCTCGAACAAAACCGCGACGTCTTCGCCGTCCCTGGCTCCCCGCTCGATCCACGCGCCGAAGGCGGCAATGCCCTTATCCAGCAAGGCGCGAAACTTATCACCTCCGCCGCCGACATCATCGACAGCATCGGATCAGCCGATCCCAAGCGAAACATGCTGTTCGAAACCGAATGGCAGCCCGACCTCGACGCTCTGCCCGATAGCCCGCCCGGCGCCGACGAGCGCTCGCGCCTTCTTACCGCCCTCTCCACAACCCCCACCGACATCGAAGAACTGCTGGCACAAACGACGATCACGCCCCAAGCCATGCAGATTCTCCTCCTCGAACTCGACCTCGCTGGGCAGATCGAATGGTCATCCGGACAGCTTGTCGCACTGCGCGGCGCGTGAACAAAAACAGTCCCCGTTGACACCGCCCCCTCGGTTCACCATGTTGCGCGCTCTCAGTTACAGCGTTGCGGAACGGGTACTCCATGAAGGTCGTCGTCGTTGAAAGTCCGGCTAAAGCCAAGACAATCAACAAGTATTTGGGCTCGGGCTATGAAGTCCTGGCCAGCTTCGGCCATATCCGTGATCTGCCCGCCAAGGACGGTTCGGTCCGTCCCGACGAAGATTTTGCCATGTCCTGGGAGGTCGACACCGCCTCCAAGAAGCGCGTTGCCGACATTGCCAATGCCCTCAAGGGTGCTGACGGCCTAATTCTCGCAACCGACCCTGATCGCGAAGGCGAGGCCATTTCCTGGCACATCCTCGACGTGCTCCGCCAAAAGAAGGCGCTGAAAAAGGACACGCCCGTGCAGCGCGTCGTCTTCAACGCCATCACCAAGGACGCCGTGACCACGGCCATGGCGCATCCGCGCGATGTCGATATGCCACTAGTGGACGCCTATCTCGCCCGCCGCGCTCTCGACTATCTCGTCGGCTTTACCCTTTCCCCGATCCTCTGGCGCAAGCTGCCAGGCTCCCGCTCCGCCGGCCGCGTGCAGTCCGTAGCCCTGCGCCTCGTTTCCGACCGCGAAGCCGAGATCGAAAAGTTCAAGGCCGAGGAATATTGGTCCGTCGAAGCCTCGCTCTCCCAGAACGGCAAAGGCTTCATCGCCCGCCTGTTCTCCGTCGATGGCAAAAAGACCGACAAGCTCGACATCAAGACCGGCGAAGACGCCGCCGCCCTGAAAAAACTCATCGAAGCCGGCCAGTTCAACGTCTCCAACGTCGAAAAGAAGCCGACCAAGCGCAATCCCTATGCGCCCTTCACCACCTCGTCGCTACAGCAGGACGCCTCCTCGCGCCTCGGCCTCTCGCCGTCCCGCACCATGCAGATCGCCCAGCGTCTCTACGAAGACGGTCTCATCACCTATATGCGTACCGACGCCGTGCAGATGGCGCCTGAGGGCATCGCCATGGCCCGCTCGGTGATCGGCAAATATTACGGCGACGAATATCTGCCGGAAAAAGCGCGTATATATCAGTCCAAGGCCAAGAACGCCCAGGAAGCGCACGAAGCGATCCGCCCGACGGATATGTTTAAGCGCCCCGAGCAGCTCAGCCTTGATGCCGATCAGGCAAAACTCTACGGCCTGATCTGGCGCCGCACCCTTGCAAGCCAAATGAAGTCGGCCGAGATTGATCGCACCACGGTCGACATCGCCGTCAACGTGCCCGGTCGCTCGGTCGAGCTGCGCGCCGTCGGCTCCGTCGTCACCTTCCCGGGCTTCCTCAAGCTCTATGGCGTCGAGGTCAAATCCGACGAGGACACGGAAGACGAAGACAGCCGCGAACTGCCCCCGCTCAAAGTCGGTGACAAGCCGAGCCTCGAAAAGGTCGACATCGAGCAGCACTTCACCCAGCCGCCGAGCCGCTATACCGAAGCCAGCCTGATCAAGAAGATGGAAGAGCTCGGCATCGGCCGTCCTTCCACCTATGCGGCAACGCTCTCCACCCTCAAGGACCGCGACTACGTCCGCCTCGAGGGCAAGGCACTGCACCCGGAAGATCGCGGCCGCATCGTCACCGCCTTCCTCGAAAGCTTCTTCACCCGCTATGTCGAATACGGTTTCACCGCCGGCCTTGAGGAAAAACTCGACGAAATCTCCGACGGCAAGCTCGACTACAAGGAAGTGCTGCGCGAGTTCTGGAAGGATTTCACGGGCAATGTTGAGGAGATCAAGGATCTCCGCGTTTCCGAAGTTCTGGACGCGCTCAACGATCTTCTCGCGAGCCGCATTTTTCCGCCCAAGGAAGACGGCTCCGACCCGCGCCGCTGCCCCACCTGCGGCACCGGCACGCTGTCGCTGAAGCTCGGTAAATTCGGCGCCTTCATCGGTTGCTCGAACTATCCCGAGTGTAAGCACACCATGCAGCTCTCCGACGCGGCCTCCGGTCAGTCCTCGGAAGCAGCTCAGGGTGACGGCGTCCTCGGTACCGATCCGGAATCGGGCGAAGAAGTGCACCTGAAATCGGGCCGCTTCGGCCCCTATGTCCAGCTCGGGGAAGGCAAGGAGCCCAAGCGCTCGTCGCTCCCCAAGGGCTGGGAACCGGGCTCGCTGACGCTCGAAAAAGCGCTTCAGCTCCTCTCGCTCCCACGCGAAGTCGGCCTCCACCCCGAATCCGGCCTACCCATCTCCGCCGGCCTAGGTCGCTATGGCCCCTTCATCCTGCACGATGGCAAATATGCCAACCTGCCTGATGTCGAAGAAGTCTTTACCGTCGGCCTCAACCGCGCCGTCGACCTCCTCGCCCAAAAGGCCGCTGGCGGCTTCAAGCGCGGCGGCGGCGCAGCGGTCGCGGCCATCCAGACCTTTGAGCACGACAACGGCCAGATCACCGTCCGCGCCGGCCGCTATGGGCCATATGTCAACCAGGGCAAGGTCAATGCGACCATCCCCAAGGACGTAAAGCCCGAGGACGTCACCGTCGAACAGGCCATCGAGTGGATCACTGCACGCGCGGCCGCCACCGGCACGAAGGTGAAAAAGGCTCCGGCCAAGAAAGCCGCTGCCAAAAAGCCCGCCGCCAAGGCTACGGCTGAAAAGAAGCCGGCCGCCAAGAAGGCGCCGGCCAAGAAAAAAGTCGCCGCAACGACCGAAGAAGATCCTCCGTTCTGAGGCTTGCCTGAAATCTCCGGAACCGCCATTGTCCGCGCGTTCCGGAGATTTTACCGTGCGCCGCCTGCTCTCTAGCCTTGCCTTTGCCCTGGCCCTCACGTCCGCGGCCCATGCCAATGATCTTCTCGAACCAGCTTTGAGCTTTGCGCCGGGCATCGGCGCGCCACGCGTCGCCGTCACGCTCGATGCCTGCATGGGCGGCGTCGACCACCGCATTCTCGATGTCCTGGTGCGCGAGCATATCCCGGCGACCCTGTTCGTCACCGCCCGCTGGATGAGCGGAAATGCCGAGACAGCAGCCATTCTCGCTGCCCATCCAGACCTCTTCGAAATCGAGGATCATGGCCGCAATCACGTGCCCGCCGTTATCGGCAGCGAAAAGCCCTATGGCATCACGCCCGCCGGCACGCTGGCGGCTGTGGACGACGAGGTACTCGGCGGCGGCGAGGCGATCCTGGCCGGTTTTGGCCGCCAGCCCACCTGGTTCCGCGGTGCCACGGCGCTCTACACGCCCGATGCGATGGATGAGATCAACAAGCTCGGCTATCGGGTCGCCGGTTTTTCCCTCAATGCCGATTTCGGGGCGAGCGCCACAGCCAAAGTGGCCCAATCCCGCATCGAAGGCGCGCAAGACGGCGATGTCATCATCGCCCATATCAACCAGCCCAGCCGCCCCGCCGGCGAAGGCATAGCCGCCGGCCTGCTCACTCTCAAGCAGAACGGCTACATCTTCCTGCGCCTCGACCAGATGCCCTAAACTCAGCCCATCGTCCGGCCGACAAGGCTCAGCCAGTTCTCGAGCGCAATCTTGCGCACCAACGTTTCGCCATAACCCTTGTCCAGCAGCGCCTGCAGCAGTTTTGGCACGCCGGTGACGTCCTTGATCGGCGCTGGCATCACCGCCCCGTCAAAATCGCTCCCCAGCGCCACACCGTCCTCGCCCAGCGCTTCCACCAGCGCGTCGACATGGCGAACCATCAGTTCAATCTCCATGTCCGGCTCCATCTTGCCGTCGGGCCGCAAAAACCCCGTCGCATAGTTGAGCCCAACGACACCCCTGCTCTCGCGGATCGCCGCCAGCTGCCAGTCGGTCAGGTTTCGGGTGGAAGGACAAATCGCAAAAACATTGGAATGCGTCGCCACCAGCGGCTTGGTCGAAATATCAGCCACATCGCGGAACCCTGCGGCATTGAGATGGCTGAGATCAATCATGATCCCCATCCGGTCACACACCCGCACCAATTCCTTGCCCGCATCGCTCAGCCCCGGCCCGATATCGGGATCGGCATTGTGCTTGAACGGCACGCCCGTCCCGAACGCATTGGCCCGGCTCCAGGTGATCCCCAGCGAGCGGAACCCCGCCGCATAAAGCACTTCGAGCGCATTGAAATCGGTGTCGATCGCCTCGGCACCCTCATGGTGATAGATCGCCGCCAGCTTTCCGACCGCAATCGCCGCCCGCAGTTCCGCCTCGCTCCGACACACGGCCAGCGCCCCAGCCTTTTCCAGCCGGAACATCAGCGCCGCCATGGCATTGGTCGAACGCTGCGCCTCGGCAATATCCAGCTCCGGCGGCAATTGTCCGCCCGATGTCGTCGGACTCGCCGCCACGGCGGTCAAATTTGTCCTCAGCGGCGGCGGGAACATCGCGAAGAACCCGCCGGCCATCCCGGCCTCCCTGGCCCGCGGCAGATCGATCTGCGCCTCCGCCATGCCGTTCGTGAACAATTCCACCTTGTTCGTCCGCGGATCATCCAGCAGTCGCAGCAGCGTGTCATTGTGTCCGTCGAAGAAAGGTATGGTCATGGAATCGCCTTGGGTTGAAGGAGCTATTCAACGGAGTTTGGACGGTTAGGGCAAGGTACCGCCCCAGCCACCGGCTTCCCCTCGCCCCTTGCGGGAGAGGGGCCGATTTTCTGCGTTCAGCAGAAAATCAGGGTGAGGGGTATTCTCTCCTCCGCAGAGGAGCGTGTCGCCAGATCGCGACAGGCATCGCGCTTGCCAAACCGCTGGGCCATTCGAGCTTAGCTCTCATGGCTTCGAAGCCTCAAATCACTCCACCGGAGTGATTTGCCCTGCGGGACGGCCCCGAATTGGCAAAAGCCCCGCAATCCCCTACATATCGGGCAACATGACCACCAAAAAAACAAAACCAAAAAACACCTCGGGCCCGAAGCGCAGCGTTCAACAGCGCGCGGGTGAACTGCCCACGCGCGAACAATTGCTGGAGGCCCTCAAGCAGGACGCCGACATCAAGGGCAAGCGCGACCTCGCCAAAGTCTTCGGCATTCGCGGAGACATGCGCCGCCCCTTCAAGGCCATGCTGGCCGAGCTTGAAGGCGATGGCGTCATCACGCGCACCCGCAAGGCGCTGCGCCGCACCGCCGCCCTGCCCCATGTGACCGTCCTCGATATTCCCTCCGACGCCGATCCCGACGCACTCCACGCCTTCCCGGCCCAGTGGAACCCGGAAGAAGGCGAAAAGCCGCGCGTCGAAGTGCTCGTCAGCAAGGATTCCCGCGTCGTCCCGGCTCCGGGCGATCGCATCCTCGCCCGCATCGACGCCGGCGAAGACGAAATTCCGCACTACACCGCCAAGCCGATGAAGGTGCTGGACAAGCCCCGTCGCGGCCAGATCGGCATTGTCCGCATGGACGATGAAGGCGCCCGCCTCATCCCGGTCGATCGCAAGCAGAAGGAAATGCGCATTCCCCTCGGCGATCTCGGAGAAGCCAAGGACGGCGATCTCGTCGAGGTGGAAGTAAAGCTCTCCGGCCGCCTGATGATTCCGCGCGCCCGCGTCACTTCCGTCATCGGCAACCCCGCCTCCGAAGGCGCGGTGTCGATGATCGCCATCCACAACCTCGAAATTCCCTACAAATTCCCGACCAGCGTCATCCGCGAGGCCGAAGAGGCCAAGGAAGCAACGCTCAAGGGTCGCGAAGACTGGCGCGACCTGCCGCTCGTCACCATCGACCCTCCCGACGCCAAGGACCATGACGACGCGGTCCACGCTGCGCCCGACGACGACCCGAAGAACCCCGGGGGCCACGTCGTCACCGTGGCAATCGCCGACGTCGCCGCCTATGTCCGCCCCGGCACCTCGCTCGATCGCGAGGCCTATCTCCGCGGCAACTCGGTCTATTTCCCCGACCGCGTCGTGCCCATGCTGCCCGAGCGCATTTCAAACGAGCTTTGCTCGTTGAAGGAAGGCGAGCCCCGCGCCGCCCTTGCCGTGCGCATGGTGCTCAATGCCGACGGGCACAAGATCAGCCACAGCTTCCATCGCATCCTGATGCGGTCGGCGGCCAAACTCAGCTACCAGCAGGCTCAAGCGGCGATTGACGGCAATGCCGACGACAAGACCGGTCCGCTGCTCGAACCCATCCTGCGGCCCCTGTGGGACGCCTATGACGCCATGGCCGGCGCCCGCGACAGGCGCGGCCCGCTCGATCTCGACCTGCCGGAGCGGAAGATCATCCTCGACGATAAGGGCATGGTCGCCGACATCCGCATCCCCGAGCGTCTCGAAGCCCATCGCCTCATAGAAGAGATGATGATCGCGGCCAACGTCGCGGCCGCCGAAACGCTGGAACAGAAGCGCTCGGAACTGCTCTATCGCGTCCACGATGAGCCCAGTTCGGAAAAGCTGCAGAGCCTGCGCGATTTCCTCGGCAGCCTCGACATCGCGGTGAAGAAGTCCGATTCCGTCCGCGCCTCCGATTTCAACGGGATTCTCGGCCAGGCCCGCAAGGCCGGCAATGTCGAGCAGGTCAGCGAAATGGTGCTGCGCAGCCAGGCGCAGGCCGAATATTCCGCCGAGAATTATGGTCATTTCGGCCTGAATCTCGACCGCTATGCCCACTTCACCTCGCCCATCCGCCGCTATGCCGACCTCATCGTGCACCGCGCCCTGGTCCGAGCACTCGGCCTCGGTGACGACGGCCTCACCGACCAGGAAGCGACAAAGCTTCAGGGCATCGCACAGCACATCTCGGCCACCGAGCGCCGCGCCATGCTGGCCGAACGCGAAACCTCTGATCGCCTCCTGGCCCAGTTCCTGGCGCAAAAAATCGGCGCCCGCTTCGAGGGCCGCATCTCCGGTGTCACCCGCTCCGGCCTTTTCATCCGTCTCCTCGAAACCGGCGCCGATGGTTTTATCCCCGCCTCCACCCTCGGCGAAGATTACTATCGTTATGTCGAAGAGCGACAGGCGATGATCGGCGAGCGCGGCGGCGAAACTTTTACCCTTGGCGACCGCGTTACCGTGCGTCTCCTCGAGGCGGCACCCGTAGCCGGCGCGCTCCGTTTCGAACTTCTCTCGGAAGGCACCCGCGGCAATCCGCCATCTGGCAGACGCCTCCGAAAGGGGCCATCTAGGAGCTTCGGTCCCAAGGGCCGGAGAAAGAGGTAGTTCCATGACCGAGAACGCCACAACTCTCGAAAATCGCAGCGTCGCCCAGGCTATGTGGCGTGGCACGCTTTGCCGTTGCCCTCATTGCGGCAAGGGCAAGATGTTCCGCGCCTATCTGAAAGTCGTCGACCAGTGCGACGTTTGCGGCGAAGAACTCAAGCACCATCGTGCCGACGACTTCCCGCCCTATATCGCCATCACCATCGTGGGCCACATCATCATCTTCCTGATGCTGCACATGGACATGACCTATCACGTCCAGCCGATCACCTATGTGATCACCATGATTCCCCTGGCCATCGTGCTGCCATTGGCGATTCTACCCTCGACCAAGGGCGCCATCGTCGGCCTGCAATGGGCTACCAGGATGTATGGGTTTGGAACTGGCCAGCGCGACTAATCGGCCTGAATGCCATCCCAACCTCAACGTCATCCCCGCGAAAGCGGGGATTTCTGTTTCCAGACGCTGTCCCGCACTTCCCCACTCTTTCCGTCGTCATTGCCGGGCTTGTCCCGGCAATCCATCTCCCCTCCGCCGGGGACTACCGGGGCAAGCCGGGTAGTGACGACCAATGAGAGATCGCGCCACAGTGGTGGTTAGGCAAACTGCGAACCTTCCTTCGCCTTCACCTTATCCTTCGGCCTGAACCGCAGCGCCGACCACTCGCCGTCCAACGCCACGGCACGCACCGGGCGCAGCCCTTTGGCCTCCAGCGGTTCCCAACCCAGATCCCGGGTCAGGCCCGCCTCCTTGCCCACCTCGCCCTTCCGGTAGGCCATCCAAAGCAGTCCATCCGGCGGCAGCTCCGCCAGGATTCGCGGCACCATGGCCTCCACCTCCGCCGGCCCCGCAAAACAGGCTAAAACCCCATCGTAGTAGGAATCGCCATGCACCGGCTCCACCTCGGCGCCGGCGGTGATTTCCTCGGCGATTTCCTGTGGTACATTGATCAGCCAGAGCTTGGTCCCAGCCTTGATCTGCAGCCGGTGCAGCAATTCGGTCGGTGTGGTCATCTGTCTGTCTCCATCCGCCTCTATATGCTTGACAACTTCCCGCAAATCCGTAGGTTGCGCCCAAATTCCGGCGCTGCCTTGGCTCGCGGCGCCTTTTCGTTTTGACAAGGACTACGAAAATGGCAAAAGCCGCCACCATCAAGATCAAGCTCGTGTCGACTGCCGATACCGGCTACTTCTACGTGACCAAGAAGAACGCCCGTACCCAGACTGAAAAGCTGGCATTCAAGAAGTACGATCCGGTCGTTCGCAAGCACGTCGAATTCAAGGAAGCCAAGATCAAGTAATCCGATCTAGCTCTTCTAAGCGTTTGAAAGGCCCTGCACTAGCGTGCGGGGCCTTTCCGCATTTGGGGTAACCAAATCGGCGAAACGCTGATCTCGACGCTAACAGTCTGTCAGCATCGAGGGACAAGTCCAGAGCGATTTGAGGAGGAGAGTGGCTGGTCCGGAGCGGTACGTCGAAGAGGCCACTCTCACCGCATCCGGACCAACCGCCCTACGGGACTCAGGAGTTGCGGCGGACCTGAGAAAAGCCGTAGGGAGCTCGGAGGCACCAGTCGTTTATGACCGTCGCCATCTGAAACTCACCCTACAATGGACCGGGGGAAACTCAAGGAAATCCAGTCAAAAGCGACCGATAACCGTTTGTTAATTATAACAGATAACCCTAACGCGCGGCATTTTATCAAGCCGCGTCGAGGATTACTCGATTGCGGCCCTCGCGCTTGGCGCGGTAGAGCGCCAAATCGGCCCGCTTGATCAGGCTTTCCGCGGTATCGGACAAGCTCTCGTTGAATGAGACGCCAACGGACACGGTCACCGTAAGCAGCTTCTGACCATTGATTTCAAAGGTCTTTTCGCCGACTGCCTGTCGCACGCGCTCGGCCACCAGCTCGGCATTGCTGACGTCCGTATCGGGCATCAGCACCACGAATTCCTCGCCGCCAAACCGACAAGCCAGATCGACCCCGCGGATATTGCGTTTCATCCGCGCCGAGAATTCCTTGAGCACCACGTCGCCGACGTCGTGCCCATAGGTATCGTTGACCGATTTGAAGTGGTCGATATCGAGGATCATCACCGCCAGGTTGCGTTCCTGCTCCTGGGCTTTGCTGAGCAAGACATTGAGATGTCTATCGAAATAGCGACGATTGTAGAGGCCGGTGAGGTCGTCCGTCACCGCCATGGCGATGGAATTGTTGACGCTTTCGCGCAGCTCCATCGCATAGCGATGCCGCCGAATCTGAGTACGCACCCGGGCCTTCAGCTCGTTCCGCTCGATCGGCCGGCTGATGAAATCGTTGACCCCGAGATCCAGCGCCCGCACCACGCGGGGCTTGTCGCCGTCGTCGGCCATCAGGATGATCGGCAGGTTCCGCGAATGCTCCACAGTCCGGATTTGTGACGCCACCCGCAGCGGGTCAAAATCGTTGAGCGACATGCTCACCAGCGCCAATTCATATTGTGCGCCAGTCACTTGGAAGACGGCGTCGGCCGGCTCGAGCAGGAGTTCGACCTTGTGTTCTTCCGAGAGATAGCCCTGCACGCGCTCGGCGTGGCGCTTGTCGGTGTCGATGATCAGCACCTTCCCGCCCTGTGCCGAAATGGTGTCCATCGCCCGCATGGCGTCCTCGATCGCCAGTTGCTGGCCGGTCAAGGCACGAGCCCGCAATTCGTCCGTCAGGGACTTGAGCCGCGCCAGACTTTTGACGCGCGCCATCAGTTGCATGTCGTCGACAGGCTTGGTCAGGAAATCGTCCGCACCAGCCTCAAGGCCCTTCACGCGGTCGGAAGGCTGGTCGAGCGCCGTGATCATCAGCACCGGCACATGATGCGTGCGCGGGTTGGACTTCAGGCGGCGACAGACCTCAAAACCGTCCATCACCGGCATCATCACATCCAGAAGGATGATGTCGACGTCGGTTCCTTCAAGGATTTCAAGCGCTTCCGGCCCGGAATTGGCGGTGAGAACTTCGAAATATTCAGCGGTGAGCCGCGCTTCGAGCAGCCGAACATTCGTCGGAATGTCGTCGACAATCAGAACGCGCGCCGTCACCGCATATCCCCCAAGCAAACCAATTTATCCCGATGCCGCACCGGCCACCGGGAAAGCACCGCCGAACCGCCTGATACCTCCAGCGTCGTCAGGCAGGTCCAATATATTGGGCAATGGTTTCCAGAAAATGAGCCACGGAGATAGGTTTCGAAATGTAACCCTCGCACCCGCCTTGCAAAATCCGCTCCTCGTCGCCCTTCATGGCAAAGGCCGTAACGGCGATGACGGGAATATGGGCGAGCTGCTCGTCGTCCTTGAGCCATTTGGTGACAACAAGGCCCGATACTTCCGGCAATTGGATATCCATGAGGATCAGGTCGGGCATGTGCGCCCGCGCCAGATCCAGCGCTTCAAGGCCATTGCGGGTCTGGATGACCCTGTAGCCGCGCGATTCGAGCAGATCGTTGAAGAGCTTCATGTTGAGCTCGTTGTCTTCCACGATCATGACTGTCTTGGACATTGGTCCTCACTTGCGTGCCTGTGGCACCGGTACTTTCCCCGGTCCCAGCACCACGGCCCTTCGCTTCCCCGTCGCCATGGGGTATCATTCAATCCGTTACAAAACCTCAAATGAGGCCAAGACTTGCCGCTCGCGAAACCGTCATCGTTGGACCTCGAAGAGGTCGCCGGGGCCTGCCTCGGTTACCTTGCCGAAAATCCCGATGAACTGCTGGCTTTCATGCAGCATGCCGGGCTCGATCCGCAATCCCTTCGTTCCGCAATCGGCACGAAGCGGCTGCAAACCGGGCTCGTCGACTATTTTGCCGCAAACGAACCGATTCTGCTCGCCCTCTGCGCGAATACCGGCATGAACCCGGAATCGTTCATGCGCCTCTGGTACAAGCTCAACCCCAACGGATGATCCAACGCGATGGATTGGCTGTGCCGCGACTGCCTCAGTTCCGGAACGGCGGCGGCTGAACCCCGCCGCTGTCCGCAATGCGGCTCGCCCCGAATCCGCAGCCATTCCGAGCTCTTCGGCCTCTCCATCGCCCATGTCGACTGCGACGCCTTCTACGCCTCGGTGGAAAAACGTGACGACCCAAGCCTGCGTGACCGTCCGCTGATCATCGGCGGCGGTGTTCGAGGCGTCGTCTCCACTTGCTGCTATATCGCCCGCCAATCCGGCGTTCGCTCGGCCATGCCGATGTATAGGGCGCGCGAGCTTTGCCCGGACGCGGTGATCATCAAGCCCAACATGGCCAAGTATGTGGAGGTCAGCCGCCAGATCCGCCGCTATATGGATACGCTGACGCCGCTGGTCGAACCTCTTTCGATCGATGAAGCCTTCCTCGATCTCACTGGCACCGAGAAAGTCCACAAGGCGCCCCCTGCCCTGACCCTGGCCCGCTTTGCCCGCACCATCGAGCAGGAGGTGGGTGTCACCATTTCCGTCGGCCTCAGCCACAACAAATTCCTCGCCAAGGTTTCCTCAGACCTCGATAAACCCCGCGGCTTTGCCGTCATCGGCGCCGCCGAAACCCTGTCGTTCCTGGCGCCCAAGCCGATCAGCCTGATCTTCGGCGTCGGCAAGGTCTTTTCCGAGACGTTGAAGAAGGACGGCTATCACACCATCGGCCAGTTGCAGGACGCTGATCCCATCCAGCTCATGCATCTCTACGGCGAATCGGGCGCGCGCCTGGCGCGGCTTTCCCGCGGAGAGGATAGTCGCCGGGTTTCTATCGACGGCGAGATGAAGACGGTTTCCTCGGAAACCACATTCAACAGTGATCTCGCAACGCTCGAAGAGCTTTCCACCGAACTGCTTCACTGTTGCGAACGCCTTTCCGAGCGTCTCAAATCCAAGAACATCGTCGGCGACACGGTGACGCTCAAGCTCAAGACAGCAGGATTTAAGTTGCGCACGCGCGCCCGACACCTGATGATGCCGACACAGCTCGCCAATGTGCTCTACGAGGCAGGACTGAACCTGCTGCAGCGTGAGGCCGATGGCACGCCGTTCCGCTTGATCGGCATCGGCATTTCGGGCATCGAAGCGGCCGACGGGTCCGATCCGACGGACCTGCTCGAGCCGCAGGTTGCCCGCAAGGCGGCGGCGGAACGGGCCATGGACCGCGTGCGCACCCGCTTTGGCCGCACGGCCGTCGTCCGCGGCAAACTCTACACCAACCGGACCGAAGCCAGTTCGGCTCCGGCATCCGAAGAAGAAGCAGAAGACCTGGAAGGCAAGACCAGATGACCGATCCGATCCAAAAGCTCCGCGAATATGGCTACGAACTGCCCGCCCCCAAGGCGCCGGTCGCAAGCTATGTGCCCGTTACCCGCAGCGGCAATCTCCTTTACGTCTCGGGCCAGATTTCGACCGGTGAGAATGGCGTCGTGGGTGGTCGCCTGGGCGACACGATGAACGTCCAGCAAGGCGGCAACGCCGCCGAACTCGCCATCCTCAACGTCCTCTCGCACATCGTCTATTCCGCCGGCATTCCGCTGCAGGACATCAAGAAAATCCTGAAGCTGACGGTTCTCGTTTGCTCCGACACTGAATTCACCGAACAGCATCTTGTTGCCAATGGCGCATCGAACCTGCTGGTCGGCATTTTGGGTGACAAGGGCAAGCATGCCCGCGCCGCCTTCGGCGTTACCTCGCTGCCCTTCGGCGCGGCGGTGGAAATCGACGCCGTCGTCGAAGTCTGACGCCTATCTGTAATTGCACTGTCACGGAGGCGTGCGAACCGGACGCCTCCGATTTCACGGCAGATTGTCATGACCGCACCGCTCTTTCCCCGTCCCGTTGCCCATCGTGGCCTGCACGACCGCGCCAATGGCGTGATCGAAAACAGCGCAAGCGCCTTTGCGGCCGCTATTGCGGGCAATTTCGCCATTGAATGCGATCTGCAGCTCACCAGCGACGGCCATGCGGTCGTCTTCCACGATGAAAAGCTCGAACGCCTGACCGGCGAAACCGGTCTCGTCAGCGACCGCACCCTCGCCGAGATGACGAGCCTGAAACTGCTCGACAGTGCCGCAGGCGATCGCCCGCAGACCTTCGACGCTTTCCTCGAACAGATTTCCGGTCGTGCCCTGCTCCAGGTCGAGCTCAAGCACCAGCCGAGCCTCGAAGCCACGCGTCGCCTGGCCGCCATCGCCGCCGAAGCGCTCGCCAAATATTCCGGTCCGACCACCGTCGAATCCTTTGATCCGCGCCTCATCACCCTCATCCGCGAATACGGCTTTGCCGGCCCGCGGGGCATCATCACCTATGATTATGAGGGCGAAGACTATCCGCCGGGGATCACCGAGGATGAGCGCTACACGATGCGCCATCTGCTGCACTGGCACGAGACGCAGTTCGACTTCATTTCCTGCGACAAGAGCGCGCTGACCTTGCCTGCGATCACTTTCTGGCGCGCCCTCGGCAAGCCGGTGACCGCCTGGACGATCCGGTCTAAGGTTGAAGCGGAGGCCGCGGCCCCCTACATCGACCAGATCGTGTTCGAAGGGTTCAACCCGGACAGTGTCTCCTAAAGAGCTTTCAGCAACTATCCATCCCTCCACGGCGTCTATATCCGCCGAGCAGTGGAATTCCCTTGTGCCGGGCACCAATGGCGTGCCCGACAATCCTTTCCTCGATCATGCCTTCTTTCTGGCGCTCGAAGAATCGGGTTGCGCCACTGGCCGCACCGGCTGGCAGCCCCAGCACATCCTCATGAAGGACGAGACAGGCAACGCTGTCGGTCTCCTGCCGCTATTCCTGAAAACCCATTCCATGGGCGAATATGTCTTCGACCACGGCTGGGCCCAGGCGCTGGAGCGCGCCGGCGGGCACTATTACCCCAAGCTTCAGGGTTCCGTGCCTTTCACCCCTGTAACCGCCTCCAAGCTGCTGGTTCCGTCCGACAGCCTGCAAATCCGGGCCGCGCTGCTCTCGACCGCCGAAGAACTGGCGCGCCAGCGCAATGCCTCCTCCGTGCACCTCACCTTCCTGCCCGACGAAGATGCCGCGACGGCCAATGCGGCGGACTGGCTGAGCCGGGTGGACACCCAGTTTCACTGGCACAACGAGGACTTTCCCAGCTTCGACGCCTTCCTCGAAACCCTCTCGTCGCGAAAACGCAAGGTCATCCGCCGCGAGCGCCGCGACGCACTGGCCGACGGCATCACCATTCGCTGGCTCCGCGGCAATGACATCAAAGAGCATCATTGGGATGCCTTCTTCGATTTCTACGAAGACACCGGCGCGCGAAAATGGGGCCAGCCCTATCTCAACCGGAAATTCTTCTCCCTGCTCGGCCAATACATGGCCGAACGCGTGCTGCTGATCTTTGCCTATGCGGGCGATGAGCCCATTGCCGGCGCTATCAATTTCATCGGCAAAGACCGCCTCTATGGCCGCAATTGGGGCGCTACACGCGAAGTGCCCTTCCTCCATTTCGAAGTCTGCTACTATCAGGCCATCGACTACGCCATCGCCCATGGCCTGAAGGTGGTCGAAGCCGGCGCCCAGGGCGAACACAAGCTGGCGCGGGGCTACACCCCCGTTGCCACGCATTCAGCGCATTGGATCGCCCATCCAGGTCTGCGCGATGCAGTCGCCGAGTATCTCAACGCCGAGCGCCCCGCCGTCGAACGGGAACAAGAGGCGCTGGAAGGGTTTACACCGTTCCGGAGAGGTGAGAGGCAGGAGCGTTAGCCCCGGGCAGTCGAGTGTGTTAAGGAAGCTCCGTCCAACTGCACAGGAACCGGGAACCAATGGATTTTTGGGACGTCGTAGCCTTCTTTCTCGAAGCCCTTCTCGTCTTCATTGTGGCCACGACCCTGTTCGATACCCTGCATTGGCTCCTGCACCGCTGGGAAAACTCGAAGATCCCGCTCCTGCGCACTTTCTCATCATGGCACTGGGTTCACCACAAGTTCCTGGGCCTCGACATGCAGATCAATCCGGCCTATGCGCGGCAGAACATCTGGTTCCACGTGCTTCCCGAATATCTCACGTCTATGATTGCTATCGCTCTGTTTTTGCTGGCGATTCCGTGGCAACCCGTAGCGGTGGTTGCCGTAATCCGCACCGTTATGTTCATCCTGACGCTGCGCGAAGAGGGACTGGACTACAACCACATGTCCATGGACCGCGTGGGCGGCAAGCAGGGTTTGTTGTGGGTCAACAACAACTACCACGCCATGCATCACGTCTATCCCCACAACTTCTTCTCGTCATTCGCCAATACCTTTGATCTCCTCGTCGGCACGACCTGCCAGATCGCTGGCCGCCGTTTCCTTGTCACTGGCGCAAGCGGCGCCTTTGGCTCGGCAATGGTCAAAGCGCTCGAGAAGCGGGGCGCCATTGTCGAAGTGGCGAAGTCCGGCGTCGATTTCTCAGCGGGGAACTACGCTGGCCTGGATGAAAAGCTGGCGCGGGCCGATGTTCTTATTCTTTCACATGGTGCCAAGTCGAAGGATTGTTGGAACGCCAACTACGTCACGTTCCGCGACCTGACCGAACGCTTCACTACCATCGGCAAGGATCGGCTGATGGCGCCTGAGGTCTGGGCTCTAGGCTCCGAAGTCGAATTCCACGGCGATATGGGCCTCGACGAACTTCGTGAGTACTCAGCCTCGAAGCGCGCATTCGCCGCACGTGCGCGCAGCTACTACCGCTCCGACGATCTCATCTACCGACACATCGTGCCGTCTTCCTTCACCTCGGCCATGGGCAAGGGTGCCATGTCGGCAGAAACGGCGGTGAACATAGCCTTCTTCTTCATCACGCGTGGCATCAGATATGTGCCTGTCACGTTGACAGGCCTTGCACTGCTGAACTTCTTCCGCTTCCGCTACGCCAACAATGCCGGTGATGAAACGCTGGCGGCAGCCGAATAATACGAGAGGCCAATGACCTACGATCCGACGAATATCTTTGCAAAGATCCTCAAGGGCGAACTGCCTTGCCACAAGGTTTTTGAGAACGACACCGCTCTCGTCATGATGGACATTTTTCCGCAGTCGAGGGGTCACACACTGGTTATTCCCAAGGCTGCATCGCGTAACCTGCTGGATGCGGATCCGGCTGATCTCGCCGTTGTCATTCCGCTGGTACAGCGAGTTGCCAAGGCGGTTCAGACCGCCACCAAAGCCGACGGCCTGCGCGTCGCACAGTTCAATGAAGCTCCGGCAGGTCAGACGGTCTTCCACCTGCATTTCCACATCATCCCCGCTTATGAAGGCGTAGCTATGGGCGCCCATGCCACCGGCCGCGCCGATGACGAAGAACTGGCTCAACTGGCCAAGCACATCGCAGCCGCGCTGTAGCCACCCGAAAACACCAAAAAATCCAAGACTCTTGCGGAACATAGGTGGAACACATATAGTCGTTCCGTCTATGTTCCGATTCTGGGGTCGCCGGGCAATGCTGACGCGCAAACAACACGAACTTCTCATGTTCATTCATGAACGCATGAAGGAAAGCGGCATTCCGCCGTCCTTCGATGAAATGAAGGATGCGCTCGATCTCGCCTCCAAGTCCGGCATTCATCGGCTGATCACCGCGCTTGAAGAACGTGGCTTCATCCGCCGCCTGCCCAACCGGGCCCGAGCGTTGGAAGTGGTAAAGCTCCCAGACTCGATGAACCCGTCGCTTGGGGGACGCAAGGCGCGCTTCGAGCCCGCAGTCATCGAAGGCAATCTGGGCAAGGTCGCTTCGCCCCCCGCGCGCAGCACCGACGACTATGCCCGCCCGATCTCGATTCCGGTCATGGGCCGCATTGCCGCCGGTACACCGATCGAGGCGATCCAGAGCCATTCCCACACGATCGCCGTCCCCCCGGAAATGCTCGGCGCTGGCGAACATTATGCGCTCGAAGTGCGCGGCGACTCGATGATCGAGGCCGGCATTTTCGACGGCGACACCGTGCTCATCAAGAAGCAGGACACGGCGTCCACGGGCGAGATCATCGTCGCCTTGGTCGATGATGAAGAAGCCACCCTCAAGCGCCTGCGTCGCAAGGGCAATACGGTCGCCCTCGAAGCCGCCAATCCTGCCTATGAAACCCGTATCTTCCCGCCGGACCGCGTAAAAGTTCAGGGTCGGCTCGTTGGTCTCCTGCGGAAATATTGATGAGCGGGGCCGCCACACCTGAAGCGGCGATGGCGGCTTATGCCGAGCTGATCAATCGACACGATTTCGCGCTGCTGATCCCGCTGATCGATCCCAAAGCCAGCTTCTGGTTCAGCTCCGGCACTTACGAGGGCCATGAAGCGGCGCGCGACGCCTTCGAACGTACCTGGCAACGTCTTGCCGACGAGACCTATTGGCTAGAAGACCTTCGCTGGATTGCCAGGAGTGCCGAAGCCGCCAGTTGCATTTACCGCTTCCACTGGCGCGCGACCATCGAGGGCCAGGTCGTAGAAGGCAAGGGCCGCGGAACGACGGTTCTCGCCATGGGAGAGAGTGGCTGGCATATTGTGCATGAGCACCTGAGCGCTTTCCCGGAATGAATGAAAGCGCTCCACAAGCCGGCATACGCGGTTGGGAACACCACTGCTAAAGCAAGGCTCTTATGGCACTGGGGTTCGACCCACGACGAGCGGTGGGCTATGCTCCTGATGTCGCGAGGCGAACTAAATAGCAAAATTTAAGCCGATTTTTAGCGCCGTCGCGCATCCTTTGGCCTGACTCTTGGCTGTCTAGTTGGAGGCGAGGACCGCGATGCGCATCAGCACGATCACCAATTGGGCCTATGCCTTGACTGTGGGACTGACCTTGTTGTCAGGCGGCTCCTTCATCATTGCAACGCATTACGCGGATCGCGAGCGCGATGCCCTCGATACCGCATGGAAGATCGATGAAAGCGTCGAAATGCTGGCCCGGGCAGCCGAGCTAACCACTGAAGACGCTAGACTTTTCGTTTTTACGGGCGAGCAGCGCTACCTCGAGGCATTTCGGGCGACTCTCGCGGAAGAGCGGGAGCGGGAACGCGCCATTCGCGTGTTGAGGGAAAAGGGACTGCCCGAAGAGGAGGCGGCGGCGCTTCGTGCGGTAGAAACAAAAGCCGAAATTCTCGATGCGATCGAAGAGCAGGCAGTCGCAGACTTCGCCAATGGCGCCGAGGATCAGGCCAAAGCGGCTCTTTTTTCTCCCGAGCACGAGGAGGCGCAATTCGGCCTCCTGAACAGCGTTAGCCATTTTGTCGATCTCGTCGCGCTGCGAACGCGCGGGGAAGTAGAACGGGCCAGCGCACAGGCGGGGCTTTGGGGCACGATCGCCAAGTCGATGCTCGCGCTGACGGCTCTCGTGTTCCTCTGCGTGCTCTATTTCGTCCTGACGCGGCGCGTGACCCGGCCTTTGCTGCGCATGAGCGACGTTGTGCAACGCCTTGCCCGGCAAGACTACGATGTTCAGCTTCTCTCGGATGGGCGTCGCGACGAAATTGGCGACATGAATGAGGCCATCCAGATATTTCGCGACAATGGACTTGAGCGGGAGCGTCTCGATGCCGAGCGCCGCAAGGACCAGCGGACCAAAGATCAGATTCTTCAATTGATGCATCGGCTCCAGGCCTGCCGCCAGGAAGGAGAATTGGCGCCCGTGGTGGCCCTGTTTGCTTCGCAGCTCTTTCCGGATCTGTCCGGCCATCTCTTCATCATGAACACCGGTCGGACGGCGCTGGTCGCCAAAAGCAGTTGGGGCACTCCCACCCTGTCGGGCGAAGAGTTTGCCGCCCTCGAATGCTGGGGCATTCGAAGGGGCCGTGCGCATCTCAGCGACGGTGCAAATAACGACGTCCGGTGCCTTCACCTTAGGGAACAGGAGGCGAGTTCCGCGCTTTGCGTCCCGCTCTCCGCTCGTGGAGACACCGTCGGGGCCCTCTATTTCGAAGAGGCCGAAGGTGGCACCGCCCTGGACAATGCCCGAACATATGTCGAGCTGATCGCGGAAAATTTGGCTTTGGCGATTGCCAATCTTCAACTGCGGGATCGACTGGCCAACCTCGCCGTGAGGGATCCGCTGACAGGCCTGCTCAATCGGCGCTCGCTCGATGAAAATCTGGCGGACCTAGTGCAGGAAGACAGGGATGATCCCACAGCGCTGATGATGATCGACATCGATCATTTCAAACGCTTCAACGATCAATTTGGGCATGACGCCGGCGACTTCGTCATGAGCCAGGTTGCCGCCATCATCACGAATGTCGCCGGGCATGGTGGAATAGCGCACCGCTATGGCGGAGAAGAGTTCGCGGTAATATTTCGCGAGCACGACGGCGCCGCGGCGTTACAAAAAGCAGAGGCGATAAGGCACGCCATCGAAACCGCGCCGATCGACTACCAAGGGCAGCCACTGGGAACCGTGACAGTTTCTGTCGGAGTGGCCACGACGGAGGACAACCGGCCAAAGGCGACGCTGATGCAGCGGGCCGACGCGGCGCTTTTGCAGGCCAAGTCCAGTGGCAGAAATGTGGTCGTTTGCGATTGGTCTGGTCGCGCAAACAGGCGTCTTGCATAGCGAAGCTTTGCCCCCCGGCCGGGCCGGAGGGCATGCTTGCGTATTCCGGGGACTAAGAGGCGTTCTGCCGCTCCAGCCAGCCGAGAATGGCCTTATTTGTCTCTTCCGGCTTTTCCTGCTGGATCCAGTGGCCGCAATCGAGCGTGATCACGTCCACATTCGGAACGAAGCTAGCAAGCCTGGCTGAAGGAGGAATCAGGTCGCGCGCGCCATAGATCATGAGCGTCGGTTGCCGGATGATGGGGTCAGCACCCGCCAGCAAGTGCCAGTTCCGGTCGAGGTTCCGGTACCAATTGATACTGGCCGTGAACCCGGTCTTTTCGAAGGAGGAGACAAAAACGGCAAGCTCGCTATCGCTCATCACAGGCTCGCCGAGCGGCGCTTCTGCCTTGGCGAGATTGATCATGACCATCCCCGGTTCGGGTTCCTTGAGAGGCTCGTTCTTCCGGTAGAGGTTGCGAAGGAAGCGGAGCGTATTCTCTTCCAGAATGGCGTCCGCCACGCCCGGTTGCCGGTTGAAATGAACGAAATAATGGTCGCCGCCAAATATCTGCTCCAGGAACGCGATCCAGGGTTGTTCGCCGCGCTCCTGGTACGGCAGGCTCAGATTGATGATTTTGTTGACGCGGTTGGGGTGGAGCAAGGTCAGGCCCCAGACAACCATCGCGCCCCAATCGTGACCGACAAAGGTGGCGTCGTCGTAGCCAAAATGATCCAGAAGCGCGACGAGATCACCGGACAGATGTTCAATGTCATAGGCGGTGACGTCGTCTGGAAGAGACGAGTTGCCATAGCCGCGCTGGTTCGGAACGATGACGTGGTAACCCGCGGCAGCAAGGGCCGGTATCTGACGATGCCAGGCAAAGGCATGCTCGGGCCATCCATGACAGAACACGATGGGGTTTCCCTTGTTTTCCCGCCCTGCCTCAAAGACTTCGAGGGTCACGCCATTGACTGAAATAAGGGTGGGGTTGGGAAAATCGATCGTATTGAGCATTGGTCATTCACCTTAATGGTTGTTTACGACCGCTGCCTAAAAGTGAATGGTGCCAAAATTTGACGCCATTGAATGACACCATCTCCTCATGAAAGCTCGTCTCCGACAAGACGCCATCGTGCGCAGCCTTCGCCGAAACGGCACTTCGACAATCGCGGACCTGGCAGAAAAGGTCGGCGCATCGAGGCGCACCGTATTGCGCGATATCGGCGCGCTGCGCGACGAGGGTTTTGTCATCCATTCAGAACCCGGGCGCGGCGGCGGCCTGCAGCTCGACCCGCAGTCGGTTCAGACCACGGCGCGGCTATCGGTCGCCGAGGTCTTTGCTCTGCTCATTAGCGTCGCGTCCATGCGCGCGGCGGGAAACCTGCCATTTTCTGATCTCGCCGATGCCGGGCTTGCCAAAATCGAAGCCGCTTTGCCGTCGGACAAATTGCGCGACTTGCGCCGATTTCTGGACTGCTTGCATGTCGGGCAACTTGCGCCGCAGGTGGACATATCGGACATGCGGGCAATGGACCCAACGCTGCTACCCGCGTTCGAAGCGGCATTTCTCCAGCGGCGACGCCTGCGCTTTCAATATCGCGACTCGAAAGGGGAGATCACCCACCGCAATGTTGAGCCGCAGGCCATGCTCATCCTGCCACCCCTTTGGTATTTGGTGGCGTGGGATCCAGCGCGCGTGGCCTTCCGCCATTTTCGCATGGACCGGATCAGCGTCCCGGAAATAGACGACAGCGCAACGTTTCAACGGCGGCATGTTCCCTTCGAGGATCACGTCCGCCCGGTTCGCGATCTGTCTCGCTGAACTCTGCGCTTCGGCATATCCCCAAGCCCGAAACTCTCCGCGCGATCCACCACCGCCAACGTCCCGCCGGCAAATGCCTTTCGCGGTCACCGCAAAACTTATCCCCAGGCCCTGCCCGCCGTGCCACTATCGCCCCGTTCCCACCGCAACACGCGGTACCGACGAAGTGCCGGGTGGGAAGACGGGCTGCTTGAGGTCGCTCAGGCAGGTGCGTGGATGCCGACCACCGGTCAAGCGGCAGTGAGCCCCCGTTGCATCTCAGGATGCTTCCGACGGCGAACTGGACCGTAAAACCTCAAAAGGGGACCGCTCGAGGCGTGCGCAAAAAATCCCGATCGTGGGAAGCGGCTTTCGCCTCTTTCATTTTACCTTTTTTTGGGCGAAAGCCGCTCTCCACCGTGCAACCGCACCGCCAACAAAAAGGCCGGGCGGCACTTTGTGCTGCCCGGCCTTTGGTCAAAGCGTGGTTGCGCCTCAAGCTTAGTGGTTGTCGCGCGGCAGCCCTTCGGTCTGGGCGATGCGCTGGTACTTTTCGGCGGGCTTCAGAATGGCGCCCTCACCGAGTTGGCCGACGATGCCGCGCTGAATCTCCTGCCACGGGGTCTGGTGCTTGGGGTACTTGTAGCCGCCAGCAGCTTCGAGGGCAGCGCGACGGGTCGCGATTTCCTCGGCCGAGATCAGGATATCGGCTTCGCCCTTGTTGAGGTCGATGCGCACGCGGTCGCCGGTCTTGAGGATGGCGAGATTGCCACCAGCGGCAGCTTCCGGCGAAGCGTTGAGGATCGAAGGCGAACCCGAGGTACCCGACTGGCGACCGTCACCGATACAGGCGAGCGAAGAGATGCCCTTCTTGATGAGGTAGGCCGGCGGACGCATGTTGACGACTTCGGCAGCACCCGGATAGCCGATCGGGCCGGCGCCGCGCATGAAGAGCAGCGTGTGTTCGTCGATGTCGAGCGAGGGATCGTCGATGCGGTGGTGATAGTCTTCCGGACCATCGAAGACCACCGCCTTGCCTTCGAACATGCCCGGGTGTTCCGGATTGTTCAGATAGCGATCGCGGAATTCCTGGCTGATAACCGAGGTCTTCATGATGGCGGTGTCGAAGAGATTGCCACGCAGCACGAGGAAACCGGCATCGACCTTGAGCGGCTGGTCGAACGGACGGATGACCTTCTCGTCCTGGATCGGCGTGTTGCGGCAGTTCTCGCCAATGGTCTTGCCGTTGACGGTCGGTGCGTTCTCGCGGATCAGGCCCTGCTTCATCAACTCGTTGACCACCGCCGGCACGCCGCCGGCATGGTAGTAGTCTTCGCCGAGATATTCACCGGCAGGCTGCAGGTTGACCAGCAGCGGCACCTTGTGGCCGTAGGTCTGGAAGTCCTGCAGTTCCAGTTCAACGCCGATATGCTTGGCAATGGCCTGGATGTGGATCGGCGCATTGGTCGAGCCACCGATCGCCGAGTTGACGACGATGGTGTTGATGAAGTTGTCCTTGGTGAGAATGTCGGACGGCTTCAGGTCTTCGTGCACCATGTCGACGATGCGCTTGCCGGTGCGGTAGGCCATTTCCTGACGATCGCGGTACGGCGCAGGAATCGCAGCAGAGCCCGGGAGCTGCATGCCGAGCGACTCGGCCAGCGAGTTCATCGTGGTGGCGGTGCCCATGGTGTTGCAGTAGCCGGTCGAGGGAGCGGACGAGGCGACGAGTTCGATGAACTGGGCGTAGTCTATTTCGCCGGCAGCCATCATCTGGCGGGCCTTCCAGACGATGGTGCCCGAACCGGTACGTTCGCCCTTGTGCCAGCCATTGAGCATCGGGCCGACCGACAGCGCGATCGCCGGGATGTTCACGGTGGCGGCGCCCATCAGCATGGCCGGGGTGGTCTTGTCGCAGCCGATGGTCAGCACGACACCATCGAGCGGGTAGCCATAGAGGACTTCGACGAGGCCAAGATAGGCAAGGTTGCGGTCAAGGCCGGCGGTCGGACGCTTGCCGGTTTCCTGAATGGGGTGGACCGGGAATTCGATGGCGATGCCGCCGGCTTCACGAATGCCCTCACGCACGCGTTCGGCCAGCACCATGTGGTGACGGTTGCAGGGGCTGAGATCGGAACCGGTCTGGGCGATGCCGATGATCGGCTTGCCCGATTGCAGCTCTTCGCGCGAAACGCCAAAGTTCATGTAGCGCTCGAGATAGAGAGCGGTCATGTCCGGGTTTTCGGGATTATCGAACCAAGCACGCGAGCGCAGCTTCTTTTCGGCACCGGCGCCATTGTCAGTCGTCATCGTCAAATTCCTTTTCCGTCCGCCGCAGCGAACCGTGGGGCCTTGGTTGACCCCGTTCTATCACGGCAAACGCCCGTGTGAACGGCCCCAAGCGAAAAAATCATACAATTGATCGAGGCGGTGCAACAGACCCCAGATGTGCCGGAACGCTCTGAAAATCTTACCAATCGAGGGGATCGCCAGCGCCTGCTCGGGTAGCGGGTGCAGCGGAACGCCCTGTTCAGAGCGGACGAAGCCCATTAGGGTCGCGCCGCATTCAATAGGCGTTCGTCGAGGAGAGTTTGGGTTGAGCGAATCTGTTGCGTGGATTGCCGTCGATTGGGGCACATCCAATCTCCGGGGCTGGACGATCGATGCGAGCGGCAACGTCATCGCGTCCCGTAGTTCGCCCAAGGGCATGGGCAAGCTCAGCCGCGAAGAATTTCCAGCGGCGCTGGCCGAACTGCTCGACGGTGTCGATGTCGCTGGACCCACCGATGTTCTCGTCTGCGGCATGGCCGGTGCCCGTCAGGGCTGGCTTGAAGCGCCCTATCTCGAAGCGCCGACCGACCTGCGCGGCCTCCTAAAGGGTGCCGTTCGCCCCGATAGCGGTTCGGACAAACTGAAAGTCTCGATCCTGCCCGGCGTCTGCCAGAAGCAGGGTGCCGACAATGTCATGCGCGGCGAGGAAACTCAGCTTCTCGGCCTCGCCAGCACCCTGCCCGGCTATTCCGGCCTCGTCTGCATGCCCGGCACCCATTCGAAATGGGCGCTGCTTGACGGGACGAAGATCGAGCATTTCACCACCGCGATGACCGGCGAGATGTTCGAAATCCTGTCCACGCATTCGGTGCTGCGCCATTCGCTTGGCGGCGATCTCGATACGCCCGAGCGGGCCGAGGGATTTGCCGCCGGAGCGCAGACCGGCCTCGAAAAGCCGGCCGACCTCCTCGGCCAATTGTTCCGCGTCCGCGCCAGTGCCCTTGTTTCGGGCCGCCAGCCCGCCTGGTGCGCCGGCTATCTCTCGGGCCTGCTCATCGGCACCGAAATATCAGCCAATCGCCACCAGATCGGTAACGAACCCGTTCCGCTGATCGGTTCGCATGTGCTCTGCGCCCTCTATGGCCAGGTGCTGGAAATGGCCGGCGCTGCCGGCCGCCCCGTCGATGCTACTGCGGTCGTTCTGGCCGGCCTCAAGGCCGCCCGCGACGCCGCCTAAGGAAACTGACCATGTCCCACCGCCACATCATCGCCATCCTGCGCGGCATCACCAATGACGAGGCCGTACCGGTCTGCACCGCTCTCGTCGAAGCCGGCATCACGCTCATCGAAGTGCCTCTGAACTCGCCCAATGCGCTCGAAAGCATTTCGCGGGCCGCCAAGGCGCTGTCCGACCGTGCGGAAATCGGCGCCGGCACGGTTCTCACCGAGGAAAACGTACGCGCCGTCGCGGCTGCGGGCGGCACCTTCATCGTCTCGCCCGACACCAATGAAGCCGTTATCGCCGAGACAGTGAAACTAGGCCTCAAATCCTATCCGGGCGTGTTCTCGCCCAGCGACGCCTTCAAGGCGATCCGCACCGGCGCGACCGGGCTGAAATTCTTCCCCGCCGAAGTATTGGGTTCCAAGGGCATCAAGGCCATGAAAGCCGTGCTCCCGCCTGACCTCCCGCTCTATGCCGTCGGCGGAGCCAATCCCGACAATTTCGATGAATTCTTCGCCGTCGGCTGCGCCGGCTTCGGTCTCGGCACCTATATCTACAAGCCCGGCATGAGCGTCACCGAAGTCGCCGAGCGCGCGGCCACCGCGGTTGCCGCCTATGACAAGGGAGCAAAGGCATGACCGACACGGCGCCTCTTCTGATCGACAGCAAATGCGAATTGGGCGAAGGCCCGATCTGGCACGGCGAGCGCCAGCAGCTCTTCTGGTTCGATATCAACGAGCAGTCCCTGTTTGCCGCCAATGCGGAAGGCGAAATCGAGGAAAGCTGGCTCTTCAACGAGACGGTCGCGGCCGCAGCGATCATTGACCGCGACCGGCTGGCCATCGCCAGCGAGAACGGCCTGATCGAGTTTGACCTGCGCGTCGGCGGCATGAACCGTCTGCTGGACATCGAGCGCGAGATCCCGGCCAACCGTACCAATGATAGCCGCGTCCATCCGTCGGGCGCGTTCTGGATCGGTACCATGGTTAAGGAAGAGGGGCCGAAGGACGGCTCGGTCTATCACTATCGTGCAGGCGAGCTCAAAAAGATCATCGAGAACGTCGCCATTCCCAATGCGACCTGTTTCTCGCCCGATGGCCGGATCGCCTATTGGACCGATACGCCGACCAAGAAAATCCTGAAATGCGCGACAGATCCCGAAACCGGTCTGCCGATTGGCGCGTGGGAATTGTTTGCTGACGTATCGGATCACCGCGGCTGGCCCGATGGCGCCGTGGTCGATAGCGAAGGCTATCTCTGGAATGCCCGCTGGGGCGGTAGCTGTGTCGTGCGCCACGCGCCGGATGGGTCGATCGACCGTATCATCGAAGTGCCGGTCAGCCAGGTCACCTGCCCCGCTTTTGGCGGCAAGGACCTCAAGACGATGTTCATCACCACCGCCGCCAAGACGCTGACACCGGAACAGCTCGCCGCAGAAAAAGTGGCCGGTGGCGTCTTTGCCATCGAGGTCGACGTGCCCGGCCTCCCTGAAACTCCCATAAAGCTCTGAGCTTCTGCCATGTCCATCAGTCCCGCCCTCGGCGTTTGCTACTATCCAGAACACTGGCCCGAAGAGTGGTGGGACAAGGACGCGGCCCGCATGGCCGAAGTGGGCATCAAATATGTCCGCATCGGCGAATTCGCCTGGTCGCGGCTGGAGCCGATGCCGGGCAACCTCCAGCTCGGCTGGATGATCCGGGCCATGGACGTGCTTGGTAAGCATGGCCTCAAGGTCATTGTCGGCACGCCGACTGCGACTCCACCGCGCTGGATGGTCGACAAGCATCCGGACATGCTGGCGGTCGACGCGTGGGGGCAGCGCAAGGGTTTTGGCTCGCGCCGCCACTACGATTTCTCGCATCTGCCCTATCGCGAGGAATCGGCGCGGATCACGCAGATTCTTGCCGATGCGCTGAGCGATCATCCTGCGCTCGGTGGCTGGCAGACCGACAATGAATATGGCTGCCACGGAACGACCTATTCCTACTCGCCGGCCGCGCTGGAGGGTTTCCGGAAATGGCTCGCTGAGCGTTACGGATCGATCGAGGCGCTGAACGAAGCGTGGGGCAATGTGTTCTGGTCGATGGAGTATAATCGCTTCGACCAGATCGAGCTGCCGAACCTCCTGGTTTGCGAGCCCAATCCGATCCACGACCTCGACTTCCGCCGCTATTCCTCGGATCAAGTCAGCGCCTTCAACAAGGTGCAGTACGATATCCTGAAGACCAAGCGACCGGACTTGCCGGTCATCCATAATTTCATGAGCCGGTATACCGAGTTCGACCACTACGACCTCGCCGAAACGCTCGATGTCGCGAGCTGGGACTCTTACCCCATCGGCCATCTCGCGGTCAGCGACGAGAGCGAAGACCTGAAGCGCCAGTACATGCGCCAGGGCGATCCGGACAATGCGGCCTTTCATCATGATCTCTATCGCACGGTTGGCCACGGCCGCTGGTGGGTGATGGAGCAGCAGCCAGGGCCGGTGAACTGGGGGAATTTCAACCCCGATCCGCTGCCGGGCATGGCACGCCTTTGGGCCTGGGAAGCCTTTGCGCATGGCGCGGAGGTCGTTTCCTACTTCCGCTGGCGGCAGGCGCCGTTCGCCCAGGAGCAGATGCATGCTGGCTTATTGCGGCCAGACAGTGAACCGGCTCCGGCCTATGGCGAAGCAAGCCAGGTCGCCGAGGAACTCAAGCTCACCGGCCTCGATGGTCCGGTGGGCAAGGCGCGCGTGGCGCTGGTCTTCGACTATGACAGCGAATGGGCCTGGGAGGTGCAACCGCAGGCTCAGGGCTTCAAGCACGGCGCCCATGTGCGTGACATCTATGCCGCCTTCCGCAAGCACGGCGTCGACATCGATATCCTGTCGCCCAAGACCAAGAGCTTTGCCGGATACGACATCGTCGCTATCCCGGCTCTCTTTACCTGGACCGACGAACTGCGCGAGGCCGTGGCCAGCTTTGAAGGTCATCTGCTGATCGGACCGCGTTCGGGATCGAAAACCAAGAATTTCTCCATTCCCGCCCGCCTCGGCCCGGACCTGTCCCCCAACCTGCTCGATGCACGCGTGACGCGGGTGGACAGTATTCCCGCCCATGTTTCGGTCACCGTGAAGGGCGGCGGTTCGACGCGCCTCTGGCGCGAAAAGGTCGAGACGCGTGGCGAAGTGGTGATGGAAGACAATGAAGGCGTGCCGGTGCTGATTTCGCAGGGGAAGCTGTTCTACCTGACCGCCAGCGGCGACCGGGCGCTGATGCAGCGCATTGCCGACTACCTCATTGCCGAGGCCGACCTGCCGATCCTCAGCTTGCCGGCCGGCGTTCGTGCCCGCAGCCGCGGCGGCTACCGCATCTATGTGAACTATTCGGCAAGCGGGGCGACTTTGACGCCGGCTGACGACGAAAGCGACTATGTGATTGGCGGCGCGGACGTACCGGCCGCTGGTGTCACCGTGGCAAAACTCGCCACGGCCGGCTAAGTGTTTCTATCGCCGGGTGGATTTCGAACCGCCCGGCTGTTTCGTCCCAGCGGAGCCATTGGACACCGCCGCGCTGCAGATCCCGGGCGGTGATGATCTGGCCCGAGGCGCCGCAGCCCTGGGGCGCCGAAATGCGGGCGATGATCAAATTGTTTCCGTAGCAATCTTCAGCGAAGGCGGCGGCGTTGCGGATGACCGCGATGCTGAACTGGTCCGTCTTCACGATGCAGCCGAGACTATCGCAGTGGGTGCCCGAATGCGTTGGGGCGATCTCGGTCTGATAGTATTGGCTCCAGACGTCGACGGCGAAGCTGCCGGTCCGGCCGGTGACGAGACCCATGCCCGTCCCATCGCGGACGGCAACGGCCTGGGTCGTATCAGCGACAAGCACATCAGGCCGAGGGGCGAAGCCGAACAGCAGGATGATGGGGAGCAGCATGGCTGGAGCCAGAAGGCGCCAGCGGCCTTCGATGAAGGCGAACCAAGCGAGCGTCGCTAGACCAGCCAGCAGCGTCCACCCGGCGAGAATTGGATTGCCGGTGAGGCTGGCGCTCCAGCCCGCGACCAGTTCGGCAACATCGACCATGCGGTCGATGTTCCAGCCCATCAGCTTGAGGAACGGGCCGTCGAGGCCGAATGGCATGGCCAGAATGGCGAGGACACCGAACCACATGATGAGGCTGACAAAGGGCAGCGCCAGCACGTTGCCGAGGACGCCGAGCGGCGCTGTCTGCTGGAAGTGATAGGCGGAGAAGAGGAGCGTGGCGGCGCCGGCCACAAAACTTGTCCAGGCTGTTGCCGAAACGAAGCGTAACGCGCGTTCGACACTTCCGCCCGTTGCCGGCGGTGACAGGCGCGGCAGTTCGTAGATGCCGATAAGCGCGACCACGGCGGCAAAAGAGAGCTGGAAGCTGGCGCGGAAGATGCTGGCCGGATCGATGAGGATGATCACCAGAGCGGCGATAGCGACATTGCGCATGGTCAGGGCACGGCGGCCTGCGAGAACTGCGCCGAAGATCAAGGCGAGCATGAGGGTGGAGCGGAAGGCGGGGACATTGTCCATGCCGCCGGCGAGGAGCAGGTAGCTGAAGGCGGCTGAGAGACCGGCGATGGCGGCGATCTGTTTGTTGGGCCAGGTCAGCGTCATCGGGAAGCAGACGAGAGCCAGGCGCAGGAGCCAGAAAATGCCGCCGGCGACGATCGACAGGTGGAGGCCGGAGATCGAATAGACGTGGGCGAGACCGGAGGCGGCCATGACATCGCGGGTTTCGTCGCTGATAGCGCTCTGGTCGCCCATCATCATGGCGCGACCGATCGCGGCACTGGCGCCTTCCAAGGCAAGATCGATGCGTTGGCCGATGTGGTTGCGGAGCGCCTGCACGCGGCGCGCGAGGTCGCTGTCATCGCCTTGGGCGACGATTTCAACCGCGCCGATGGCGTTACCGTAGGCGCCGATACCGGAGAAATAGGCGTGGAACTGGCTGTCGAAGGCACCGGGCAGAATGGGGCCAGGAACGGAGGCGAGCCTTATCCTTGCTTCGATCCAGTCGCCGACTTCGACTCGTGGCTCACCAGGGAGAAGGATGCGGGCACGGCGGATCGGCAGTTCGCGGGCACCGTCCATTGGGGTCATGGCAGACAGGACAGCGCGGATACCGTTGGCGTCGGCGGACAGGACTTCATCGACGCGGGCCGAATAGGTGCCGTAGGCGGGCACTGACAGCATGGGTGTGCCGAAGGCCAGACCATGCAGGGCGAGGAGGCAGAAACCGAGCCAGGCAGCGAACAACTGGATTGCCACGCGCCGGCCGGTGAGCGAGTGCGTCAGCATTGCCAGTAACAGGCATCCCGTAACGCAAAGCGAACCGATGATGAAATGAAAGGCCTCAGGTTCGACTGGTAGCAGGGCATAGGCGACGAGGCCGGCGATGAGGCTGAAGGGCAAGAGGACGAAGAGGCGGCGTTGTTCGGCGGCGTCGGTGATGGCCAGTCGAAGAGATCGCGAGGCGACTGACGGCCATGCCACGATTGACCAGGGGCGCGGGCGTGCGATGGCCGGCCCCCCCAGCACAATTTCCCCTCTAGCAGCCCCCTGCCCCTGCACTGCGCACCCCTGCCCTTGCGCTCAAGCCCGCCTATGCTACACACGGCCCGAAATTCCCTCAATTCGTTCCGGTTATCATGTCCCAGGTTGTTACTCGCTTTGCCCCTTCCCCTACCGGGTACCTGCATATCGGCGGCGCCCGTACGGCCCTGTTCAGTTGGGCCTATGCCCAGAACAAGGGCGGCAAGATGCTGCTGCGCATCGAGGACACTGATCGCGAACGTTCGACCGAAGCTGCCGTTGTTGCCCTGATCGACGGGCTCAAGTGGCTGGGCCTTGACTGGGAAGGTGATCCGATCAGCCAGTTTGCCCGCGCCTCGCGCCACGCCGAGGTTGCCCATGAGCTGGTGAAGATGGGGCACGCCTATTATTGCTATTGCTCGCCGGAAGAGCTGGACCAGATGCGCGAAGAAGCCCGCGCTGCCGGCAAGCCGCCGCGCTATAACGGTTTCTGGCGTGATCGCGACCCGAAGGAAGCGCCCGCTGGCATTTCGCCTGTTATCCGCATCAAGGCTCCGCTGAGCGGCGAGATCGTGGTCAATGACCACGTGCAGGGCAAGGTCGTGTTCAAGACCGAGAACCTCGACGACTTCATCATCCTGCGCTCAGACGGGACGCCGACCTATATGCATGCCGTGGTGGTCGATGATCACGATATGGGCGTCACCCACATCATCCGCGGCGACGACCACCTGACCAATGCCGCGCGCCAGATCATCATCTACAATGCCATGGGGTGGACCGTGCCGGAGATGGCGCATATTCCGCTGATCCATGGTCCGGATGGTGCCAAGCTTTCCAAGCGCCACGGTGCGCTCGGCGTCGAGGCCTATCGCCAGATGGGCTACCTCCCGGCAGCGCTGCGCAACTATCTTGCCCGCCTCGGCTGGAGCCATGGCGACGAGGAAATCTTCTCGACCGAGCAGATGGTGGAGTGGTTCAGCCTCGAAGCCCTCAACAAGGGCGCGGCGCGTTTCGACTTCGTCAAGCTTGAGAACATCAACGGCCACTATATCCGCGAAGCAGACCCGACCTATCTCTACAACGTCATGATCGATACGGCCAAGGAAGTGGGCCGCGACGAGGACGCAAAGGGCCTGATGGCGAACCACAACACGGTGCTCGCCGCCCTGCCCGAACTGCAGCCGCGCGCCAAGACGGTGCTGGAACTGATCGACCTCGCGCAGTTCATCTATGCCCTGCGCCCGATCACGCCGGACGCTGCCGCGGCGGCCCTGCTGACGCCGGAAGCCAAGGTGGTTCTTGCCGGTATTGCCGAAACGTTAGGGGGCCTTGCCGATTGGTCAGTGCCGGCCATCGATGCGGCCATGCGCGAACTGGCCGAAGCCAAGGGCCTCAAGCTCGGAAAGCTCGCCCAACCGCTGCGCGCAGCCCTTACGGGGCGCACGGTTTCGCCGGGAATCTTCGAGGTCATGGTGCTTATCGGCCGTGAAGAATCGATGGCACGATTGAGTGACCAAATCGCTTAACGAGCGGGTAGGCAGAGGGTAACCTCTGCTTACCTATCGGTTGCCTCGGCGGGGCAAAAACTGATACCTCTGCGGGCATCAATCGGCACCGCTGGAGGTGCTGCCCCGCTCCACTTCCCTCCCCTCGGAGCGCGGGCAAAACGAGGAGAGCTCAATGACCGATAAAGTCGCCAAACTCATCGTCGGAGACCAGACCGTCGAATTTCCAATCCTGAGCGGAACCGTGGGTCCGGATGTCGTCGACATCCGCTCACTCTACGCCAAGACTGGACTGTTCACCTACGATCCGGGCTTTACCTCGACGGCAGCCTGCGACAGCGCCATCACCTATATCGACGGCGACAAGGGCGAACTCCTCTATCGGGGCTACCCGATCGAACAGCTCGCGGAAAAGTCCAACTATCTCGAAGTCTGCTACCTGCTGCTCTACGGCAATCTGCCGACAAAGGCGCAGTTCAAGGAATTCGAAGAGCTGGTGACCAAGCACACCATGGTGCACGAGCAGATGCACTACTTCTATCGCGGCTTCCGTCGCGATGCGCATCCGATGGCTGTGATGACCGGCGTCGTCGGTGCTATGGCCGCGTTCTACCACGACTCGACCGATATCAACGATCCGCAGCAGCGGGAGATCGCCTCGATCCGCATGATCGCCAAGATCCCGACGCTCGCGGCAATGGCCTACAAGTACTCGATCGGCCAGCCGTTCGTGTATCCGCGCAACGATCTCGACTATGCGTCGAACTTCCTTCACATGTGCTTCTCGGTGCCGGCGGAAGAATACAAGGTGAACCCGGAAATCGCTCGCGCGATGGACTTGATATTCACCCTCCATGCCGATCACGAACAGAACGCCTCGACCTCGACCGTCCGCCTCTCCGGCTCGTCCGACGCCAACCCGTTCGCCTGTATCGCCGCAGGCGTTGCCTGCCTCTGGGGCCCCGCCCATGGCGGCGCCAACGAAGCCGCGCTCAACATGCTGCGTGAAATCGGCACGGTTGATCGCATTCCGGAATATATTGCCCGCGCCAAGGACAAGAACGATCCGTTCCGCCTGATGGGCTTTGGTCACCGCGTCTACAAGAACTACGATCCGCGCGCCAAGGTGATGCAGGAAACTGCAAACCGCGTGCTGGATCTGCTCGGCGTCGAAAACAACCCGACGCTGCAAGTTGCCAAGGAACTTGAGCGCATCGCGCTGTCGGACCCGTACTTCGTCGATCGCAAGCTCTATCCGAACGTCGACTTCTATTCGGGCGTCATCCTCGACGCGATCGGCTTCCCGACCTCGATGTTCACCGTGCTCTTCGCTGTCGCCCGCACTGTTGGCTGGATCAGCCAGTGGAAGGAAATGATCGGCGACCCGCAAAAGAAGATCGGGCGTCCGCGCCAGCTCTACAATGGCTCGGTGGCCCGCGATTATTCCGAGATCGGCGCCCGCTAATCTCAGCGTCGAAATGAAATGGCCCCGCCTTGGCGGGGTCATTGCTATTTTTCGGCCTTGTATCGCAGAATTCGTTCGGCGGGGTCGATCCGCGGATCTTCGACAGTACCCGCTTCCATGAGTCGACGTATCTTTGCGAAGCCCTCAACCTGTGCCTGCAGCGTGTCGTCGCTATCCAAGAGCGCGCTGGCTGCGGAGACGAGCTCTTCAACGTCCGGCTCAAGCTGAAGGATTTCGGGCACGACGGCCTGATCCAGCAGAATGTTGGGCAACGAAGCGAACTTGACTTTGTATTTGACCCAAAGCTTGGCCTGTCGCCTTTCGGCAACGTAGGTCGTCACCATCGGCACGCCCGCAAGAGCCAGCTCCAGCGTTACAGTGCCGGTAACCGCGACTGCGGCGACTGCGCCGGCCATGGCAGACGCCTTGCGCTCTTCGCCGGAGATAACGTCCACTTTGACCGGCCAATCCGCCACCCTCTGCTTGAGGTTGGCTTCCAGACGGCGTGGCGTTGGCAGGATGAAACCCGTGACCTTGGGATGGGCAGCCAGCCGCTCGGCAACGACCCGCATGAAAGGCAAATGACGCCCCAATTCCCCGTCGCGACTACCGGGGAGCAGGAGAAGCGGACCATGCTCCGGAATGGCCTTCCTGAACGCCATGCTGTTGACGGCGGGATGTCCAATGTAGTGGGTTTCCGGGCCGGAAACGCTGCGCATGAAGGCCGGCTCGAAGGGCAGAACCGCCATGACTTCGCGGAAATGGGGCTTGAGATGCGTTGCGCGCTCCGGCTTCCAGGCCCAAGCGGCCGGCGCCACGCAGAGAAGCACCGGAATGTCTGGAGCGGCCTTGTAGACCTGCTTGGCGACGATTTCGGAGAAGACCTGCGAATCCACCATCACCGCCACATCGGGGCGCGTCTTGATGATTTTTTGCGCCACCTGGCGCGCGCGCCAGAGGAGCTTGGGCAGCCGAGGTAGCACATCGGCCCATCCCATGACCGACAGCTCGTTCATATCAAAGAGCGACCTGACCCCGACGACAGACAATGCCTCGCCGCCGACGCCGCTTGCTTCGACAGGGACGCGCTCACTCAGACGGCGAACCAGTTCAGCAGCGATACGATCACCTGAAGGCTCACCGGCCAGAATGAAAAGCCGCAGCGGGGTCGCCACCTACTCCTCGTCCGCCTCAGGACGCGGCAGGCAAAGTGGCCGATCCTTGGCGCCACCAATGAAAGCTACGACGTCCTGAACGAGGGTTGCGTCCTTGAACATGACGGCAGCGTCGTCGACGCGCTCGCGCAAGGTTCCTTCGCTCGAAAAGATCATGCGATAGGCCGCGCGTAGCGAATGAATGGCATCGCGATCGAAACCGGAACGCTTCAGGCCCACGAGGTTGAGGCCTGCCAGGCGCGCACGATTGCCAAGTGCCATGCCATAGGGAATGACGTCGGCATCGATCATGCTTTGAGCGCCGATGAAGGCGTGATTGCCGATGCGGACAAACTGGTGCACACCGCAAAGGCCGCCGAAACGAACGTAATCCCCGATGACGGCATGGCCGGCGATGCCGACATAATTCGCCAGGACCACGTTGTTGCCAACCTGCGCGTCATGCGCAACATGGCTGCAGGCCATCAGTAGGCAGTCATTGCCGATCTTGGTCAGCATGCCGCCGCCCTCGGTGCCCGGATTGATAGTCACCGATTCGCGAATGGTACAGCGTTCACCGATTTCGACGCGCGATGCTTCGCCGTGGAATTTCAGGTCCTGGGGCTGATGACCGACCGAGGCAAAGGGGAAAATCCTGGTGCCGGCGCCGATGGTCGTGTGGCCTTCGACAACCGCGTGGGAAATCAGCTCCACGTTGTCATGCAAGACCACATGTTCGCCCACGATGCAGTAAGGGCCAATCTTGACACCGGCCCCGAACCGCGCGCCGGCTGCGACAATCGCTGTCGGATGAACAACGATTTCGTTCACTCGGTGGCCTCGACGATCATGGCAGTAAGCTCGGCTTCGGCAATGATGTTGCCGTTCACCTTGGCCTCGGCCTTATAGCGGCCCACGGTGCGGCGGCGATGCAACTTGGAGATGTGGTATTCAATCGTGTCGCCAGGCCCGGCTGGCTTGCGGAACCGCGCATTGTCGATGCCGAGCAGCATGACGATGCTTTTGTTACTGTTCTCGGTCGCATCATATTTGATGACGATGGCGCCAGCAGTCTGCGCCATGCCCTCAAGGATCAACACGCCGGGGAAGATCGGGTTGTTGGGAAAGTGACCCTGGAAGATGGGCTCGTTAAAGGTAACGTTCTTGATGCCGACGGCGGAGTCATCGCCCTTGATGTCGACGATGCGGTCAATCATCAGCATGGGATAGCGATGCGGCAGGGCCGCAAGGATATCCATGATGCTCATGGCATCGAGTTCGGTCGTCGAGCTTACCGTGTCCGTCATCCCCGCTTGTCCCCTTTGGCCAATTTCCGCAACGTGGCGAGTTCCCGCCAAAAATCCTTTAGGTCCTGTGCCGGCGCGCCACCTAGTTTGGAGCCTGCCGGCCAGTCTTTAGTCACTGCTGCCCGGCCGAAAATAGTCGTACCTGCGCCGATACGCAAATGGCCCGACGTGCCCACGCCCCCGCCCATCAGCACGCTGTCTTCCACGATGGTGGAGCCGGAAAGGCCGCTTTGAGCCGCGATCAGGCAGTTGCGACCAATGCGGCAGTTATGCCCGATCTGGACCTGGTTATCGATCTTCGTGCCGTCGCCGATGACCGTATCGCCAAGGGCACCGCGATCAACCGTGCTATTAGCGCCGATCTCGACGCGATCCTGAATAATGACGCGGCCAAGTTGTGGGATCTTGCGATTGGTCTGGCCGTGATCGAGCCAGCCAAAGCCTTCGGTACCAATCCGAACGCCCGAGTGCAGGACCACCTCATTGCCCAGATGCGCGCAGTCTATGGTGCAATTGGGGGCGATGATGCTGTTGCGACCGATGGTAACGCCGGGACCGATAACAGTATTGGCCCCAATGATCGTGCCGCGTCCGATTTCGACGCCATTACCGATAACGACATTGGAACCAATGGTAACGTCTCGCTCGAAGATCGGCGCACCGAGATCCTCACGACCGCCAACGATGGCTGCCTTGGTGCTGCCCGGATAGAGGCGATCCAGTATCTCGGTGAAGAGATTGTGGGCGCGCGGAGCCACGATGGCGACTGCGCCTGCCGGCACGCTATCCTTCAAGGACGGGTGCACAATTACGAAGCCCGCAGCCGTTCGGCGCAGATCTTCGACATACGACATGTGCGCTGCGAGAGCGAGATCGCCGGGAGCCGCAAGTTCGAGCTCGGAAACGCCGCTGACTACACGGTCATTGTCGGCAAGTCCCGCGGCCAGATCGGCATGCCCAAGTTCCGTCAGCAGAGTGCCGACAGCAATCGGTCCGGAAAATCGGTGAAATCGAGTATCGACCATGAGATCACTTCAAAAGAAAAGCCGCGGAGCTACCGCCCCGCGGCTTGATGACTTCTTTCACGTTGCTCGTATTAGAGCAAGGTCTGAAGCGTGATCTGGAAGACCTGAGTACGGTCTGCCGTCGACTTGTTGAGGACGTGCGAAACGTCGCCGCGCAGCGGGCCGAACGGTGAATCCCAGATGAGCGAGGCACCGATGGAGGTACGCAGCGGCGTATCCTGGCTCGCAGGATCAAGCGCGCTTAGGCCCGTGCCAGGCAGACCGTCGATCCAGGCAGCATCCGCCCAGAGCGCACCGCTGAGGCCGTAGCTCTCAGGAAGCGCCGGGATCGGGAATTCGATCTCGGCCGAAACAGCAGCATACATGGTCGCGCCAAGGAATTCGCCATTCTGCAGGCGCGGACCGACGCCGCGGCCTTCGAAGCCACGAATAATGGTCGCGCCGGGCATGAAGGCCTCAACCGCGTGAACCGAACCGCCATCAAGGCTGTTCACAACGCCGGCCTGGCCGCGAACACTGGCAACGATCCCGCTGTCGTCAAGAACCGGCAGGAAGTAGCGGCCGCGCGCTTCGGTCTTGAGCAGGTTATGATCCCAGCCGATATACTGCTGGGTGAAGGTAGCATAGAGCCCTTCGGTCGGCGACTTGACGTCATCAAGACCATTCCAGGTCAACGTGTAGCCGATAAACGCCTTGTTGAACTCTTGGCCGTCATTCACCAGAGCAGACTTGTACTGCGGGTTATCCTTCACATCCGAGATAACCTTGCGCTCGTAACCGGCGAAGAACCCAGCGTTAAGCGCACTGGTGATCGGCACGCCGAATCGCAGTTGACCGCCCGTCGACTGCGAACCGTAGAAACTCGAAGTCGTTTCGTCGGAAATGCGGTGATAGGCGTCGAAACCTGCCGACACCTTGAGCCCCATGAAGCGCGGCTCGGTGAAGGAGAAGTCGAAAGTACGGCCCGACTGCGATGCACCGATGGCGGCGCGCAGATACTGGCCACGACCAAGGAAGTTACGCTCGGTCAGCGAGACTTCGCCGAGAATACCATCGCTGGTTGAATAGCCGGCGCTCGCGCCGTACTCGCCTGTCGAGGTTTCCGTCACATTGATATTCAGAACCACCTTGTCGGGCGAAGAACCCGGCGCCGTGGTGACTTCAACCTTCGAGAAGAAACCGAGATTCTGGATGGCATCGCGACCACGGATGACCATAGAGCGGTTGAACGGATCGCCTTCACCAAAGGCCAGTTCGCGGCGAACAACGAAGTCGCGGGTCTTGGTATTGCCGGTGATATTGATGCGTTCCACATAGATACGCGCACCTTCGTCAACCAGGTAGGTCACATTGAAGGTGCCGGTAGCGACGTCACGATCGAGGCGAGCACGAACGTCCGCGAAGGAATAACCCTGGGCCGTGGCTTCGTAGGCCATGTCCTCGATGGTTTCCTGCAGGTTCGAAACGGAATATTGCGCACCCTTGCCGGTCTGGACGGTCGAGCGCAGCACGTCGGTGTTGAGACCGTTGATGCTGGTTTCGATACCGATATTACCGAACTGGTAGCGCTGGCCTTCATTGACCGTGAAATTGATGAAGTACGCATTGCGCGCAGCATCATACTCGGCAACCGACGTCACCTGCGCATCGGGATAGCCGCGATTTGCGTAGTAGAGACGGAGACGCTCGCGATCGACCGCCAGCTTCTGCTCGTCATAGGTGTCGTCACGAAGAAGCCAGCTCAGGATGCCGGTCTCCTTGGTCAGCATGGCACCCTTGAGGTTGCCGCCGCTGATTGCATTATTGCCGGTGAAGTTGATCGCAGCGATACCTGCGCGCTCACCTTCATTGACCTGGAAAACCACGCGAACACGACCATCAGCGGTCGGCTCCGTACGCGACGTCACCGTCACGCCCAGGAAGCCATCGCGGTCGTAAGCCTGACGGATGCTCTCAACGTCAGCCGACACGCGCTGAGCGGTGTAGATGCCGGAGGCAGAGACATCGACCATCGCCAGGAGCTGAGCATCGGAGAAGCGGCGGTTACCTTCGAAAAGAACCGAACCGACCAACTGCTCCTGAGCATGCGCGGCAACGACGCCCAGCACCGGGATCCCGCTGACCATTGGGCTCGCGCCCATAATCGCGATCACCGAGACAGCGCCACGCAACAGCTTGGGGTTAATCATATTGTTATTGCCTTCTGCGACCTGCCCGGAGAATCGTCATACGCCGCTCCCCCAAGCTAACTCCATTGGAGTGTTTTACTGTTTTTTTAACCACGGACAAGCGGTAAGCCCGGACGCAGTTAGCAATTCATTGGCGCGCTTGTATTCGTGCAACACCTTGCGAACCAAGGTTAACCGAGGGTTAGCGCAAGATGCCAAAATGGTCGAAAACCGTGTCGTTGAACAGGGTAAAAACCATCAAGGCCAGCACCAGGGCGAAGCCGAAGCGAAATCCCATCTCCTGCACGCGCATGCTGAGCGGTCGTCCGCGAACGGCCTCGATCAGATAGTACAAGAGATGGCCGCCGTCGAGCATGGGAACGGGTAAAAGATTGAATATCCCAATGTTGAGAGACAGAAGCGCCATCAGGTTGATGAGGGCAATGACGCCGAGTGTCGCCACTTCGCCCGAAACCTTGGCCACTTTCACGGGGCCACTAAGCTGCTGAACATCGCCGCGGCCAACAAAAAAATCGCCCAGGAAAGCGGCCGTCCGCTGCACGATGAAGCGAATTTCTTCAACCGTCATGCCGATCGCCTCGATGGGTCCGGGGCGATAGAGCTGAATATCAGCCTCTTCAATATTTCGGCTGACGCCGATCCGGCCGATGCGCTGGTCATTGCCGAACCGGTCCTGAATCACAACCGGCTCGGGCACGAGGTGAAGCGTGTCCGTGGATGCGCCACGCTCGATTTCGACGACCACCTCACGGGCGGGACTCGTGGCGACATAGCGCTGGAAATCCTCGAAACCGCGGACGACATAGCCGTCCACCGACAGAATCTTGTCGCGGGGTTCAAAGCCGGCGGCTTCGGCCACCGATCCGGCGATGACCTCGCCGATGACGGCGGGCACGGTTTCGCGGCCATAGCCAAGCAAGAGCGCATAAAGGATGAGGAAAGTCAGAAGCACGTTGGCGAGAGGACCAGCGGCTACGATGGCGATGCGTTGCCAGACCGACTTATTCACGAAGAGCCGCGGCGCCAGCGCAGGATCTCGCAGCTCCGGCGCATCGGGATCTGGCATGCTGGAGGCGTTCATGTCGCCGGCAAAGCGGACATAGCCGCCCAAGGGAATCGCCGAAATCTTCCAGCGTGTCCCGTGACGATCGTTCCAGCCGATCAGCTCTCTCCCAAAACCGATCGAGAAGGCCTGAATAGCAACGCCATTCCAGCGCGCCACAAGGTAGTGGCCCATTTCATGGACGAAGACGATGACCGTCAGAACCGCGAGAAACGGGACGACGTAGGACAGGAGCCAGTACACAAAATCAAACATCGTCATTCCGGGAGTGAGGCAGACGCACCGCCTGGGCGGTGATCACCAATAGAGCAGTCCTTCGGCCACCGAGCCAATGCCGCCATGCAGTGCGCCGACGATCAAGACCAGAATGATGCCGAATGTGAGGCTATCGAGCCGATCCATCAAGCCGCCATGACCGGGAATAATGTCGCCGCTGTCCTTGATCCGAAAATGCCGCTTTACGGCGCTTTCTGAGAGATCGCCCAATTGGCCAAGGATGCTGATCGAGAGGGAGATCAACAGGCCTATCCACCAAGGCGAATCGGTCAGGACGATCCAGACGAGCAGGCCCGCTCCTGACCCGAGGGCAAGACCGCCCAGAGCACCTGACCACGTTTTCGAGGGTGAAATACCGGGAGCCAGTTTCTCGCCGCCGATCTGCCTTCCGGTGAAGAAGGCTGCAGAATCAGTCATCCAGACGACGGTGCCAAGGAAAATGCCCGCCCAAATGCCCACGACGCCGTCGCCTCGCATCAGCACGGCCGACAGAATCAAAACTCCGAACAGCACGAGGCCAACGGCCCGCCACAGGAACAACTCGCGTCCCATGAACGCGGCGACAACGCAAGCAAGCGCTACGGCACCAACAAGACCCCAAATACCAAGCAGCGGAAAGATGAGGCCGGAAAGGCCAACCAGCCCGATCAGCGCCATGCCGGGCACCGTCAGCGGCGCCCGGGAAACCATGGTTTCCCATTCGCGATAGGCGCCTGCATAGACGGCCCCTACGACGCCAGAGAAAAAGTAACTACCTAGATAGAGCGCAGTTGCCGTAACGGCGATGAGCACCATGGCCGATGCAAAGCGTGGGCCAACATCGGCCCAATTGCGACGTTGGGATGCGGCAGGTTTGGGAGAAGGTGCGCCTGGCTCCATCAACTCCCGGTCGCCCCCAGACCGCCATAACGCCGATCGCGCAGCGAATAGGTTTCAAGAACACGTAGGAAACTTGCCTCGTCGAAGTCAGGCCAGTTTTCCGGCACGAAAACGAGTTCGGCATAGGCCGACTGCCAAAGCAGGAAATTGGAGAGACGCTGCTCGCCACTTGTACGGATGATGATATCCGGATCGGGCATGTCGACGGTGTAGAGGGCGCGCGAAATTGCGGCTTCGTCGATATGGGCAGGATCGATACGGCCTTCGGCTGCGTCCTTTGCAAGGCGGCGGGCGGCATCGGTGATTTCGGCGCGGCCGCCGTAGTTGAAGGCGACAACCAGGACGAGACCGGTATTGGCAGCGGTCTTGGCCTCCACATCTTCAATGAGGCGCACGAGCGAAGGTTCGAGCCCTGCCCGGCCGCCAATGATGCGGATTCGAACATTGTTGCGCATGAGCCGCTGCAAGTCGGAGGCGACGAAGCGGCGCAGGAGGCCAAATATGAAGGAGACTTCTTCGGGCGGGCGCGTCCAATTCTCGGATGAAAAGCTGAAGACCGTCAGGTAGCCGACGCCGTGCTTGATGCAGGACTGCACGAGGTTGCGCAAGGCGTGCACGCCTTCCACGTGCCCCTCCGTACGACGTTTGCCCCTGGCCTTGGCCCAACGGCCATTGCCATCCATGATCACCCCGAGGTGAACCGGAATACGGAGGCCCGAACCGAGGTCCGGGCTCATTTTTGCGGCGGTCTCGCTTGCCATCAACGCCCCTCCCGGCGGCGTTCCATACCGGTCCCTAGACCTGCATGATTTCCTGTTCCTTGGCCGCCACGATGACGTCGATCTCCTTGACGGCGTCATCGGTCGCCTTCTGCACGAGATCGGACTGCTTCTTGGCGTCGTCCTGGTTCATGTCGCCGTCCTTCTCCGCCTTTTTCAAGGCGTCCATGCCATCGCGACGAATGTGGCGCACAGCAACACGGGCCTGTTCGGCATAAGTATGCGCAACCTTGGCGAGCTCCTTGCGGCGCTGCTCGTTGAGTTCCGGAAGCGGAACGCGAATGACCTGACCTTCGCCCATCGGATTAAGGCCGAGGCCGCTGTCGCGGATCGCCTTTTCCACAGCATTGGCCAGGCCCCGGTCCCAGACCTGCACCGAGAGCATGCGCGGCTCGGGAACAGTCACGGTGGCAAGCTGGCTGAGCGGCGTGCGCGAACCATAGGCTTCAACTGTCACAGGCTCCAACAGGCTGGCGCTGGCGCGGCCGGTGCGCAGGCCCACCAGTTCGTCCTTGAGCGAAGCAATCGACTTCTGCATGCGGTTCTTGATGTCGGTGAGATCATAGGCCATGGCCGAGGTCCTTCCAGTCATTTGGCGCTGCCAACTTGGGGCGCGCTTCTCTATTAAACTCGCACCGGAAAGGTGCAATCGGCGAAGACGCCCCTGCCCTAGATCGGGTCGCCAACGCGGGTCGACAGGCCCTTGCCTTCCAGAATGCCGGAAAGGCCAGCGGGCTCATCGAGCGCATATACAATAATGGGCATGTGGCTGTCGCGGGCAAGCGCGAATGCAGCCGTATCCATCACCTTGAGATTGCGGGCGATAACTTCATCGTAGCCAATCTGGGAATAGCGGACGGCTTCGGGGTTCTTCTTCGGGTCGTCCGAGTAAACGCCATCAACCTTGGTGCCCTTGAGCACAACGTCGCATTCGAGCTCGATGGCCCGGAGCGTGGCGGCCGTATCGGTGGTGAAGAACGGGTTGCCGGTACCGCCGCCGAGGACGACGACAAAGCCCTCCTCCAGCGCCTGCTTGGCGTCGCGGGCGGTAAAGGTGTCGGCGACCGACGGCATGGTCGCGGCGCTGAACGGTTTGGATTTCACGCCCTGGCGGGTGATTGCGTTTGAGAGGGCGAGGGCATTGATCATGGTGCCCAGCATGCCCATCAGGTCGGCGGTAACACGATCGGTGCCGTCTGCGGCACCAGCCATGCCGCGGAAGATATTGCCGCCACCAACAACGATGGCAACCTGAATGCCGGAGCGCGCCGCGTCTGCGATCTGCTTGGCTACGGCCTGGAGAAAGGGCGGCTCGATGCCGAAGGAGTTATCTCCCGCCAGCGCCTCGCCCGAAACCTTGAGCAAAATGCGCTTGTAGCTCGACGCCATCGGAAGACCTCATGTGAGACTGCGGGCTCGCGACTCTGCAAGACCTTCGGGACACTAGGGCAAAACTGCCACAAGCTGAAGGCTAAGCCACGCAGGAAGTAAATGTAAAATTTCTGAAGCTCGATCCAGCCGCACTGGAGAGCGATGGACGGGCCTTGCGGCCCGTCCAAAAGTCATCAGGCCTTGACGCCTGCGGTCGCGGCGACTTCGGCTGCGAAGTCGGTTTCGACCTTTTCAATGCCTTCGCCGAGCGCATAGCGCACGAACTTGGTCAGCTTGATCGGTGCACCAACGTCCTTCTCGGCCTTCTTGATGGCGTCGGCGACCTTGGTCTCACCGTCGATCACGAAGGTCTGAGCGAGGAGAGTGACTTCCTCGTAATACTTGCGCAGTCGGCCTTCGACCATCTTCTCGGCGATGTCGGCCGGCTTGCCCGATTCCTTGACCTGCTCGAGGATGATGGCGCGTTCACGAGCCACGACGTCCTGATCCAGCTCGCTGGAGTCGATTGCCAGCGGGTTGGTGGCGGCGATGTGCATGGCAAGCTGCTTGCCGAGAGCCGACAGGGCAGCCTTGTCACCGGTGGACTCGAGGGCGACCAGAATGCCGATCTTGCCCAGACCCGCCTTGACAGCGTTGTGCACGTAGCTTTCCACCACGCCATCGGAGACCGAGACGGTCAGCGTGCGGCGCAGGTTCATGTTTTCGCCGATCTTGGCGATGGCTTCGGTCAGTTCGGCCTGAACAGAGTGACCAGCGCCGGGGAACGGCATTTCGCCGAGCTTGGCGACGTCGCCATCAGCGTCGAGAGCGAGCTTCGCGATCGAGCCAACGATATTCTGGAACTGCTCGTTGCGGGCAACGAAGTCGGTCTCAGAGTTGACTTCGACGACGGCAGCCTTGGTACCGGAGGTTGCAACGCCAACCAGACCTTCCGCAGCGACGCGATCGGCCTTCTTGGCAGCCTTGGCGAGGCCACGGGTGCGCAGCCAATCGACGGCAGCTTCCATGTCGCCATTGGTTTCGGCCAGAGCCTTCTTGCAGTCCATCATCCCGACGCCGGTCGAGTCGCGGAGCTGCTTAACCAGTGCAGCAGTGATTTCCATGGGTTCACCTTTCGGCGGCCCCAGTCTGGGGCCGCATAGTTTCGTTCAAACGATTCCGGACATACCGGACTTAGTTGACAGCTGCGCCTTCGCCCGGAAGATCTTCAGCCGGGGCTTCCGAAGAAGCGCCGAGATCCTGGCCGAGAGCGCTCGAGGAGCGACCGATACCATCGAGGGCAGCGCGCGAGACCAGCGAGACATAGAGTTCGAGAGCGCGGCTGGCGTCGTCATTGCCCGGGATGGCGTAATCGACCATGTCCGGATCGCAATTGGTGTCGACGATAGCAATGACCGGGATACCCAGGCGACGGGCTTCCTTGATCGCGTTTGCTTCCTTGTTGGTGTCGATCACGAACAGGAGCGAGGGAACATTGCCCATGTCCTTGATGCCGCCGAGGTCGCGCTCAAGACGCTCCTGCTCGCGGGACATCATAAGGCGCTCTTTCTTGGTGCGCAGAGCGAGATCTTCTTCGCTCATCGATTCTAGTTCGCGCAGACGCGAGATGGAGTTCGAGATCGTCTGCCAGTTGGTCAGCGTGCCGCCGAGCCAACGGGAGTTCACGAAGTACTGAGCGGACTGCTTGGCAGCTTCAGCAACGAGCGGGGCGGCCTGGCGCTTGGTGCCGACGAAGAGCACGCGGCCGCCATCGGCGACGGTGTCGGACACGAGCTGCAGGGCGCGGCTCAGGGCCGGCACGGTCTGCGACAGGTCGAGAATGTGAATGTCGTTGCGAACGCCGAAAATGAAGCGTTCCATCTTCGGGTTCCAGCGGTGCTTCTGGTGGCCGAAGTGCACGCCTGCTTCGAGGAGCTGGCGCATGGAGAATTCTGGCAGAGCCATTTGGTATTCCTTTACCGGTTGATGCCTCCACGAAGCCTTGCGACGGTTGCCCGCCACCGGATGGCACTCCAAACGGAGGGCCCGCTTCGTGTGTGAGATCGCTCCAGCCAAACTGCTGGACGCGTGGGCGATATAAGCGAAGTCTTACCCGAGCGCAACCCGCCAAAGTCACTCACGGGATCGTCAACGAACCGATCCGTGGATTGCTCGTTAGGTCTTCATGGACCCGCGCCCGAACGTGGGGCTACAGGGTGAGAGCCCCTGAGCGGGGGAGGAAGAGCTTTGCGCTCACCTCCTCCGCGCTTGTCTGCCCCCTACCCTAATTGAACCGGACGTCGGTGATCCCATCAAGCGCCTTAATACCGCCGGCGACTTCGGCGCTGACGGAATACTTGCCGGGAAGTTCGATTTCATACTCGCGGGCGCCGGCGTCGCGGATCACCACGAAACTCACCGTGCCATTGCCGCCGCGCTTCAATTGCGCGCTTACGGGCCCGAGGGCTTTCTCGCTCGCGGTGAAAATGGTGAGGCGGCGGTCGATGCTTTCTGCCAACCCTTCGATGGGCTTGGCGCCGTTGAGCATAAGGCTGATGCCTTCCGCGCGCTCTTGGGCGCCGACTTCGAGGATGACCGAATTGCCCGGCTGCAAAATCGCGCCGAACTGGGTGATCTGTTCGGAAAAGGCGATGACTTCAAAGGTGCCGCTCTGATCCGAAAGGCTCAGGATCATCATCGGCGTACCTTTACGCGTACGCCTGTCGTTACGCGACGAGATGGTTCCGGCCATACGGCCCGCGGAAGCGCCGTCCTTCACCGCGCGCTCAAAATCGCTCCAGCGCTGGACGCGGAGGCGCTCGAAGAGGTCGGAATAAGCATCGAGCGGGTGCGCCGATAGATGGAAGCCGATGGCCGAGAGTTCACGGTCGGCTCGCTCGGTGGAATTCCAGGCTGGGACGCTTGTGGGCAGGCGGAATGGTTCAGGTTCACTCGAGGCGAACATGTTCCACTGGCCTTCGTTGCGCTCCGTGGTCAGGGCCTGGGCTGTGCCCACAACCTGGTCCATAGCGGCGAAGGCAATTTCGCGACGTTCAACCAGCGCGTCGAAGGCGCCGGCATTGACGAGGGTTTCGAGCGTACGCTTGTTGATGGCCTTGGGATCGACGCGGCGGGCAAAGTCGCCAAGATCCTTGAACGGCTTGTCGCCACGGACTTCGACGATGTGCTCAGCAACGGCGCGGCCGACACCCTTCACGGCGGAGAGGCCGTAGTGGATGCGGTCATTCTTCACCGAGAACACGACTTCCGAGGCATTCACACAGGGCGGAACGACTTCGATCTTCTTCTTGCCAGCCTCGCGGCGGAAATCCGAGAGCTTGTCGGTCTGCGCCATATCGAGCGTCATCGAGGCCGCATAGAATTCATGCGGGAAATGCTGCTTGAGATAGGCTGTCTGGTAGGACACCCACGCGTAAGCAGCGGCGTGGCTCTTGTTGAAACCGTAGTTCGCGAATTTTGCCAGAAGATCGAAAATTTGGTCGGCCAAGGCCTCGCTGACGCCCTGCGGGCCGGAACCCTCGCGGAAGCGGACGCGCTGATTGTCCATTTCCGCCTTGATCTTCTTACCCATAGCGCGACGGAGCATGTCGGCTTCGCCGAGCGAATAGCCCGACAGAAGCTGGGCGATCTGCATCACCTGCTCCTGATAGACAATGATGCCATAGGTTTCGTCGAGCACTTCGCTCAGCTTGGGGTGGGGATATTCCACCTCCTCGCGGCCATGCTTACGATCGATGAAGCTTGGAATATTGTCCATCGGACCAGGCCGATAGAGCGCGTTCATAGCGATGAGATCTTCGATGCGGTCGGGCTTGAGATCCATCAAGGCCCGGCGCATGCCGCCACTTTCAAACTGGAAGATGCCGTAGGTATCGCCACGGGCGTAGAGATTGTAGGTCGCTGCGTCGTCGATGGGGATGGTGTCGATGTCGATTTCAACGCCGCGCTTGCGCACCATCTCGACGGCGTACTGGATCGTCGTCAGCGTCTTGAGACCGAGGAAGTCGAATTTGACGAGGCCGGCGGGCTCAACCCATTTCAGGTTGTATTGCGTCACCGGCATTTCGGAGCGCGGATCGCGGTAGAGCGGCAGCAGTTCCTGCAGCGGGCGATCGCCGATCACGATGCCGGCGGCGTGCGTCGACGCGTGGCGGAACAGGCCTTCGAGGGACTTGGCAATTTCGACGAGCTGGCCGACGGTTTCGTCTTCTTCGGCCATCTGCTTGAACTGCGGCACCTCGTTCATGGTGCGCTCGATGGTCCAGGGATCCGCTGGGTTGGCGGGCACGAGCTTACAGATGCGGTCGACCTGCCCGTAAGGCATCTGCAGCACTCGACCGACGTCGCGCAGCACGGCGCGCGCCTGGAGCGAACCGAAGGTGATGATCTGCGCCACCTGCTCGGCGCCATACTTCTTCTGCACGTATTCGATGACTTCTTCACGCCGGTCCTGGCAGAAGTCGATATCGAAGTCGGGCATCGAAACGCGCTCAGGATTGAGGAAGCGTTCGAACAGCAGATTGTAGCGTAGCGGATCGAGGTCGGTGATGGTCGTGGCATAGGCCACAAGCGAGCCGGCACCGGAACCGCGGCCCGGCCCCACTGGGATGCCCTGCGCCTTGGCCCATTGGATAAAGTCGGCCACGATGAGGAAGTAGCCGGGGAATTTCATCTTCTCGATGACGTTCAGCTCGAAATCGAGCCGCTCGCGATATTCCTGTTCGGTCTTGCCGGGCCCCGGACCGTGGGCGGCGAGACGGGCATTCAGACCGGTAACCGAAATCTCACGCAAGGCCGCAGCTTCGGCGGCAACGACGGCCTCTTCGGTATCGTGCGAGCCGGCGGCGAATTTTGGCAGGATGGGACCACGCGTGCGCGGGCGGTAGGCGACCCGGCGGGCAATCTCGATGGTAGAATCGAGTGCTTCGGGAATATCGGCAAAAAGCTCGATCATCTCCGCGCGGGTCTTGAAATAATACTGGTCGTTGAGTTTTCGACGTTCGGTCTGGGCCAGCACTGAGCTGCCGGCAATGGCCAGCAGGGCGTCGTGCGCCTCATATTCCTTGGCGGATTTGAAGAAGGGCTCGTTGGTGGCGACCAGCGGGATACCCTTGCGATAGGCATAATCGATCAGGCGCGGCTCGACGGTGACTTCCTGCGCGCGGCCATGGCGCTGCAACTCGATATAGAAGCGGTCGCCGAAGAGGTCGGCCAAGCGATCGAGGCGGCGGACGGCATTGGCGTCCTGCCCGTGGGCGAAGGGCATGTCGATGGCGCCTTCCGGGCCACCGGAGAGGCAAATCATGCCGGCGAGGGAATCGGGTGTCAGCCAATCGAGCTTGGCGCGCGCCAGCCCGTTTTCACCCTGCATATAGGCGCGGGAAACAAGGCGCGAGAGATTGGCAAAGCCCTCTTCGGACTGGGCCATCATGACGACACTGGATTTTCCGTTCCAAGCAACGTGGCCGCGTTCGCTGACGCGCTCTTCGGCGGCGGCAAAATCGATGGCGAGTTCGACACCGATCAGCGGCTGGATGCCCTTCTTCGTCGCCTTTTCGGAGAATTCCAGGGCGCCAAAGAGATTGGCCGTGTCGGCCAGACCAAGCGCCGGCTGAGCGTCGGCGGCGGCGAGTTTGAGAATCGACTCGAGCTGAACAGCACCCTCAAGGAGCGAGAAAGCCGAGTGAACGTGTAGATGGATAAAGCCGGGGCCGCGCATATTGGTCTCCTGAAAGGAGTCTTAGCCTGTCGGGGCGCGAGGTCAAATCACCCTGCCCCCAATCCACAGGCGATCAGGCCAAATGCGTCAGCAGGTCCATCCAGGTCAACGAACCAATGGTGAAGGCACCGAGGGTCACGAAGGCGGCGAAGTCCTTGAGGAAATCAATCATCTCTAGCTCCCGTGTTGCTATAATGTTCTTATATGTTTTCTCTTTGTTCTGGTCTAGGGGGATGATCGGGGAAAGCGGGGACAGGGTTAACGCGTTAGGGATTCGTTAGAGGGCGGGCTTTGCGACGGCAGATTCGGGACGTGCGGAAGCGCCGGACCGCCTAGGGCTTCCGGGGATGCAGTGGACGGACCCCGGAGCGGCATTCGCCTCGAAGTGGAGGTGGCCGCGCTTAGAAAAGGCCCCTCACCCGCCGCTTCGCGGCGACCTCTCCCCCAGGGGGGAGGTGTCAGAGGCTGTGCGGTACGACCTTGCCGTCCCTGATGGTGACGATGCGGTCGGCACGTTTGGCGAGGTCGTGATTGTGGGTCGCGATGAGGGCAGCGGCGCCTTCGGTGCGGATCAAGCCCTGCAGGGCTGCGAAAACCAGATCGCTGGTGCCGGGATCGAGATTGCCGGTGGGCTCGTCGGCCAGGATCACGCGGGGGTGGTTGGCGGCGGCCCGGGCGATGGCGACGCGCTGCTGTTCGCCGCCCGAGAGTTCTGCCGGACGGTGGGTGGCGCGAGGGGCGACGCCGAGTATGTCGAGGAGTTCCATGGCGCGGACGTTTGCTTCCGCGGGTGATTTGCCGGCGATCAGTTGCGGCATGGTTACGTTTTCGAGCGCGGTGAATTCGGGCAGCAGGTGGTGGAACTGGTAGACATAGCCCACCGTGTTGCGGCGCAATTGGGTGCGACCGCGGTCGCTCAATTTGCTGGTCTTGTTGCCGACGATTTCGACCTCGCCTTCCTGCGGACTTTCGAGAAGACCGCAGAGATGCAGCAGGGTCGACTTGCCGGCGCCTGAGGGGGCAACGAGGGCGACGAGTTCGCCACTTTCGACGACGAGATCGGCCTGGTCGAGCACGCGAACCTTGGTTGCGCCTTCGCCATAGTGACGATGGACGCCGGAGAGACGCAGATAGGAATTACTCATAGCGCAGCGCCTCGACGGGATCGTATTGGGCCGCGCGCCAGGCGGGATAAAGCGTGGCGAGGAAGCTCAGGCCGAGGGACATGAAGACCACGACGGTCACTTCGGTCGGGTCGGTCTTGCTCGGCAGGGCCGAGAGGAAGAAGACTTCCGGTGGGAAGAGCGCGACGCCAAGGGTGTTGGAAATGGTCGAGCGGATGGCTTCGGCATTGGCGGCGACGATGAGGCCGAGGACCAGGCCGCTCAACGTGCCGACGACGCCGATGGTCGTGCCGGTGATCGAGAAGATGCGCATGATGGCGCCGCGGGTGGCGCCCATGGTGCGGAGCACGGCGATGTCCTTGCTCTTGTCCTTCACCAGCATGACGAGGCTCGAAATGATGTTGAAGGCGGCGACGAGGACGATCATCGAGAGAATGGTGAACATCACCACGCGTTCAACCTGCAGGGCGGAGAAGAAGGTCTCGTTGCGCTGCTGCCAATCGGTGAGGATGAAGGGGCGCAGGCCCGGTTGGTCGGCGATGCGCTGGCGCATCAGGGGAATCGCGTCGGGGTTATCGATGAAGATTTCCGCCGCAGTCGCCTGATAGATGCGCTCATAGGCGGCGTCGATTTCCTCGTCCGATGCCATGGGGTCGAGCGGAGGCTGACCCGGCTTGAGCTGGTCTTCGTAGAGCTTGAAATAGTCCTGGGCCGTCTTCAGCGGCATATACATGAACAGGCTATCAAACTCGACCATGCCCAGATTGAAGATGGTGCGGACCGGATAGGATTTTATCTGCGGGGTCGAGCCGAAGGGCGTCATGGCACCGCTGTCGGGATTGATAATCTGCACCTGATCGCCAAGGCCGACGCCGAGCGTCTGGGCCAATCGGTAACCGATGGCGACCCCGTCGTTCTCATCCCAGCTATCGAAGCCGCCCTGCTCTGCCGAATTGAACAGCAGGTCGAGCTTTTCGAGATTTTCCGCATCCATGCCGCGCACGGACACGCCGGTGGAACCGCCGCGACCCGAGGCGAGCACCTGGCCTTCGACATAGTAGACGGCGAACTTGACGCCCTGGACTTCCTCGAGGGTTGTCACGGCGTCTTTATAGTCGGTGAACTTGCTCTCGATGGGAAAGGCCGTGAAGTGGCCATTGAGTCCAAGGATTTTCGTTAGCAGTTCGGCCCTAAAGCCGTTCATGACGGACATGACGACGATCAGCGTCGCGACGCCGATCGCCACGCCGACCATGGTGAGGCTGGCGATCACCGAAATGAACGCCTCCTTCCGCCTTGCGCGCAAATAGCGCCCAGCAATCATCCACTCAAACCGGGAGAACGGCCGAGTGGATCGGCCGGCCGGGGCTTGCTGCGCGCTAAGGGTCAAATGTCGTTCATCCGCTGAGGTTCGATAAGGCCCTTGAGACGCTCGACCGCATTGGCGAGCGGCAGCGTCTCGCGCTCGCCAGTCTTGCGATGTTTGATCTCAACTTCGCCCGATTTAAGGCCGCGTGGCCCAAGGATAATCTGGTACGGGATGCCGACGAGATCGGCCGTGGCAAACTTGGAACCGGCGGGCTGGTCGCGATCGTCATAGAGCATGTCGAGACCGGCTGCGGTCAGCTCGGCATAGAGCTTGTCGCAGGCGGCATCGGTGTCGGCGTCGCCGGCCTTGAGGTTGATCAGCACGGCTTCGAAGGGCGCGACGGACACTGGCCAGATGATGCCGTTTTCGTCGTGCATGGCTTCGATGATCGCCGGGACGACACGGGTGGGGCCGATGCCATAGGAGCCCATATGCACGGTGATGTCCTTGCCATCGGGGCCGGTGACATTGGCCTTCATGGGCGCAGAATACTTCGTGCCGAAATAGAAGATGTGGCCCACTTCGATCCCGCGCGCCATCAACTGCTTGTCCTCGGGAACAGCAGCGCGGAAGGCGGCTTCGTCGGTCATTTCGTCGGTGGCGGCAAAGAGCGAGGTCCAATCCTTGAAGATCGGATCGAGATCGCCGCGGAAATCGGTGTCAGCCGGAGGAACGGGCTTGTCGAGCAGGTCCTTGTCGAGGAACACGCCGCTCTCGCCGGTGTCGGCCAGGACGTGGAATTCATAGGACAGGTCGCCGCCGATGGGGCCGGTATCAGCACGCATGGGAATGCCGACAAGGCCCATGCGGCGGAAGGTGCGGAGATAAGCCACGAACATACGCTGGAAGGCTTTGACCGCCGCCGCTTCGTCGAGATCGAAGGAATAGGCGTCCTTCATCAGGAATTCGCGGCTGCGCATGGTGCCGAAGCGGGGGCGCACCTCGTCGCGGAACTTCCACTGGATGTGGTAAAGGTTCAGCGGCAGGTCTTTGTAGGACTTCACATAGGTGCGGAAAATGTCGGTGATCATTTCCTCGTTGGTCGGGCCATAGAGGAATTCGCGCTCGTGGCGATCTTCGATGCGCAGCATTTCCTTGCCATAGGCATCGTAGCGACCCGATTCGCGCCAGAGATCGGCGGATTGGATGGTGGGCATGAGAAGCTGCACCGCGCCGGAGCGGTTCTGCTCCTCTTCGATGATCTTCTGAACCTTCATCAACACCTTGTAGCCCATGGGCAGCCAGGAATAGAGGCCGGAGGCTTGCTGGCGGATCATGCCGGCGCGCAGCATCAGCCGATGCGAGGCGATCTCGGCTTCCTTGGGAACGTCGCGCAGAACCGGCAGAAAGTAGCGGGAAAGGCGCATGGGAACTCCGAAATTCGTGCTTCGACTCAAGACTTTTGTTGATGCCCACTCAGAGCCCAACCGTCCATACGATTCAAGCATGCAAGCTATGCAGAATCTGCGTGACAGGAAGAAAATGTGTTGTTAGGTTCCTGTCACAATAAAACGAAGGCGGTGCAACCGCCAACGGTCGACAACGTCAAGGGAGGAGCGTTGGCCGCACGCTGTAGAGCGAGCCTAAGACCAACGTATTGTCGATTCAACTTATCAAGCAGGGCCTTTGTGCCCTGCTTTTTTATTTCGGAATCAAGACGTAATGGCTGACTCTGAAAGTTTCACACGAATTGCCCTAGCCCTGCCCGGCGCAACGAGCGGGCCGCATTTTGACCGCACGGCGTTCAAGGTGAAGCGCACATTTGCGACGTTGGCGGCCGACGGATTGAGCGCAAACCTGAAATTCACGCCGGACGAACAGGAGTTCAAATGCCAGCTCGCGCCCGAGGTATTTCAGGCGATCGATAATGGCTGGGGGCGTCAGGGCTGGACCACGATTTGGCTTCGGGCGGCGACGAATGAGGATGTCGCTGCTGCGCTTGAGATAGCGCATGTGCATGCGGTGGGTGCGGCGAAGAAGCGCTAAGTCATCCCCGCGCCAACTCTTACCCTCAATCGTCACCACCGGGCTTGTCCCGGTGGTCCATGCCATCCGCAGGGTGGCGTGCCTCCCCAAATGGATTGCCCGGACAAGCCGGGCAATGACGATGGGACGGAGGATCGAATTCGACCGGTTACTCGCTGCCGCGAAGCGTGCGGCCTACCGATTCCAGTAGGCCATCAGCGTTTCGTTAGTCAGCACCCAGAGCAGCAAGGCCGTGAAGAAAATGGCGAGGCCCGTGGCTATAAGCAGTTTGCGGCCCATGCGCGGGGCGACCGGCGAGCCCGGATCGGCGCCCGGTACGAGGGCTTCGCCGGTTTCGTGATGGCTGCGCGCGCCGATCGGCAGCACTGCGACGAAACAGAGCCACCAGACGACGAAGAAGACTGCGGCGATCGATCCCCACTGCATGATGTCAGACCCTGTGTACGAAGACGTTCACGTTGGGCTTGCGGCCCCAAAAACCATTCACTTCGTTGCGGATGGCCTTGAAGAGCGCGGAGCTGAACACGTCAGGATCCGTGCGGCGCTTGGGCGGCAGGCTCTTGATGGTGTTGGTGACAGTGTCTTCGACCAGTTCAACCAGCGACTCGTCTTCGGTTTCGGGGAGGCCTTCGATGACATAGTCAGGGCCGGAGACGACCTGGCCGTTGGAATTGACGGCGAGGCTGACGATGATCATGCCGCCGAAGGACAGGCGACGACGGCCCTTTACGCCCGATTCCTCGGGCGTGCAGAGCACGAGGCCGTCGAGATAGAGTTCGCCGGTACGGACTTCCGTCGGATAGGCCATGGGCTCGGGGAAGAGCCGGACCATGTCGCCATTGCGCGCTTCGCAGACATTGGGAATGCCTTCTTCGCGGCCAAGCTTGGCATGGGCGGCGAGATGGGTCGCTTCGCCATGGACCGGCACGAGGACCTGCGGCTTGACCCAGGAATAGAGGCGGCGCAATTCGTCGCGGCGCGGGTGGCCAGTGACGTGAACGAGGGCGTCGTTCTGGGTGATGACTTCAATGCCCTTGTCGATCAGCAGGTTCTGGATGTCGATGACTTCGCGCTCATTGCCCGGAATGGCCCAGGACGAGAAGATCATGCGGTCGCCGGCATTGAGATCGATGACCGGGTGCTCGCCGCGGGCAATGCGGGCGATGGCGGCGCGGGCTTCGCCCTGGCTGCCGGTGCAGATCAGCACGCACTTGTCGCGCGCGATGGTCTTGTAGGCGTCCTGATCATGCAGGGTCGGCAGACCTTCGAGCATGCCGAGTTCCTTGGCGATGCCCATGATGCGGTGCAGCGAGCGGCCGGAGAGGACGACCTGGCGGCCGGCCTGATGGGCAGCGCGGACGATGGAGACGACACGGCCGACGTTTGACGCGAAGGTCGTAACGGCAACGCGGTGCGGTGCTTCGGCGATGAGAGCGGCGAGCGTGGCGCCGATTTCGGCTTCGCTCGGGCTTTCACCGTCCTTGAGGGCATTGGTGGAATCGCAGACCAGCGCCAGTGGCAGGTCGGATTCGGTGCCGATGGCCTTGAAGCGTCCGACATCTGTCGGGGCGCTGACGACGGGGGTCGGATCGAGCTTCCAGTCGCCGGTGTGCAATACGCGGCCGACCGGGGTCGTGATGAGGATGCTGTTCGATTCAGGGATCGAGTGGGCGACGTTGATCGCTTCGAGCTTGAAGGGCCCAACTTCGAAGGGCTTGCCGGGGCGCATGATGCGGACATCAACGTTTTCGACGATGCCGTCCCCTGCCCGCTTGGCGGCCAGCATGGCGGCGGTGAAGGGCGTCGCATAAACCGGCTTGTCGAAGACGGGCCAAAGATCGAGCACGGCGCCGTAGTGGTCTTCGTGGCTATGAGTGAGGATCAGGGCGAGGACGTCATCGGCATTTTCCTCGAGAAATTCGGGGTTTGCCATGATGAGTTCGATGCCCGGCAGGTCCGGACCACCGAAGCTGACGCCACAATCGACGACGATCCACTTGCGGGATTTCTCGGGGCCAAAGCCATAGGCGCCCATATTCATGCCGATCTCGCCGACGCCCCCGAGAGGTACGAAGACGAGCTCATCCCGTTGGGTTTTAGCCATGGGTTCTCTTTTTCCTTTTTGCGCGCGGCGCCTGGCGATCTTTGGTCGCTGGTCGTCGCGCAGATGTTGTGGTCAGCTTCGGGCGCTGGCCGTTGCCCCAAAATGCACATCGCCCGCCGTGATCACGATCCGCGCGCCATCGTCGTCGCGCATGACCAGTCGACCGGAGGAGTCGATGGTTTCAAAAATTCCTCGCCTGATAACACCGTCCTGCGAGACGGCGACCGGGGCACCGATGCCCGCGGCCGAACCGCGCCACTGGTTCAAAACCTCAGTGATTCCAGTGCCTTCGTTCCAAAGGGAGAAGGCTTCGACCCAGGCTTCCGAGAGCGCCTCGAAGACATCTTCGGCGCTGCGCTCGTAGCCAAGATCATTGAGGCTGGTTGCGGGATAGGGCAAACCGGTGGGGGCTGCAATGACATTGACACCGATGCCGATGACGATTGCGTGGCGGCCATCTGCCGTCTTGCCCATTTCGAGGAGAATGCCGGCGACCTTGGCGCCATCGGCGAGGACGTCGTTGGGCCATTTTAGCGCGACGCGGCCGGAGCCGTTCATGGCGTCGGCGCCATCGATGCCGATGCGAACGGCGCCTTGCGGCAGGATGTTCGCGAATGCCTTCTGCATGGCTACCCCGGCGACAAAGCCGAGTGTTGCCAAGACGTTGGCGTCTGCATCGGGGACAATGAGGAGGCTGGCAGCGAGGTTGCCCGAGGGGCTTTCCCAAGCGCGACCACGGCGACCGCGGCCGGCGGTCTGCTTGAGTGCGGCGAACCAGATCCCGCCTGGATCGCCCGCGGCTGCGGCCGCGAGCGCTTCTGAATTGGTGGACCCTATTTCATCGAACCCGGCCAGCCGATAACCGGCAGACCGGGCCTTTGGGCCGAGTGAAAACTCGGCCACCTAGAACAGGCTTCCCGCGGCAATGTGTGCCCAATTGGTCAGCACACTGCCAACGCTGAAGTAGTACGTAACGACCAAAAAGGCAGAGATCGCGAGAATGATGTTGAGCTCATTCGGAACCGCGATGAAGGTCGACTTGGGTTCATCGAAGTACATCGTCTTGACGACGCGCAGGTAGTAGTACGCGCTCACGGCCGAGGCCAGAACACCGATGACCGAGAGGACATAGAGGTTGGCTTCGATGGCGGCGAGGAAGACGTGCCACTTGGCGAAGAACCCGGCGAGCGGCGGCATGCCGATCAGCGAGAACATCAGGATGGCCATAATGGCGGCAACGAAGGGACGCGTCTGGGCGGCGCCAGCGAGGTCTTCGATGTTCTCGACGTAACCTTCTTCGGTGCGCAGCGACAGGATGCAGGCGAAGAGGCCGGCGGTCATGGTGACGTAGATCGCCATGTAGATCGCGACGCCTTCGACACCGACCTGGGTGCCCGAGGAGAGGCCGACGAGGGCGAAGCCGACGTGGCCGATCGAGGAGTAGGCGATCAGTCGCTTGATCGACTTCTGGCCGATAGCCGCGAAGGCGGCGAGGACCATGGAGGCGATCGAGAGGAAGATCACGACCTGCTGCCAATCGTGGGAGATCGGCTGGAAGGTATCCATGACCAGACGGATCATCAGCGACATGGCGGCCACCTTGGGAGCCATGGCGAAGAAGGCCGTAACCGGGGTCGGGGCGCCTTCGTAAACGTCCGGCGTCCACATGTGGAACGGCACGGCCGAAATCTTGAAGGCGACGCCAGCGAGCAGGAACACCATGCCGAAGACGAGGCCGATGGAGCGGCCTTCCATGGCGATGGCGCCGACGATCTCGGTGAGGTTGGTATGGCCGGTGAAGCCATAGACCAGCGAGGCGCCGTAAAGCAGCATGCCCGAGGAGAGCGCGCCGAGGACGAAGTACTTCAGGCCCGCTTCAGAGGCGCGCTTGTCGTCGCGCTTGATGGCGGCCATGACGTAGAGCGCCAGGGACTGCAGTTCGAGGCCGATATAGAGGCTCATGAGGTCGTTGGCCGACACCATGATCATCATGCCCAGCGTCGCGAGGACGGCCAGGATCGAATATTCGAACTTGTGAACCCCGTTTGCCTCGGAATTGGGCATGGCGAGGATCAGCGAGAGCGCGGCACCGCCGAGAACCAGCAGCTTCATGTAGCGGCCGAAGGCATCGGCAATGAAGACGCCGTTGAACAGCACGCCATCGGCCGTGTTCGACAGGGCCAGGATGCCGGTGGCGGCGATCAGCAGCACGGCGAGCCAGGAGATGAGGGCCGACTTCTCCTTGTTGATGGCGACGCCCAGGATCACAAGGACCAGGGCGCCGACTGCCATCAGCAGTTCGGGATAAGCAGGCGCAACGCTCGCGAAATCAATAACGTCAGAGTTCACGGTGCTCTCCTAGTGCGCAGCAGGCTCGGCCGCATGTTCTGCGGCCGGCGCGGCCTCGCCCGTGGGCGCGGCGTATTCGAGGGGTGCCCTTGCATCCGCAAGGGAAACGGCGGGGTCGAGGCCAATCGAGGTGGTGTAGTGCGACACCAGATTGTTGACCGAGGCGGCCGTCGTATCGAGAATCGGCGAAGGATAGAAGCCGAACACGATGATCATGACGATCAGCGGGTAGAGAATGATCTTTTCGCGCAAGCTCAGATCAAGAATGCTCTTGAGGCTTTCCTTGGTCAGCGCACCGAAGACGACGCGGCGATAGAGCCACAGGGCATAGCCCGCCGAGAAGATCACGCCGAACGCAGCGCCGAACGCAACCCAGGTATTGACCTGGAAGACGCCGAGCATGGTGAGAAATTCACCGACGAAGCCCGAAGTACCCGGAAGGCCGACATTCGCCATGGTGAAGACCATGAAGGCGAAGGCATAGCGCGGCATGCGCTCGACAAGACCGCCATAGGCGGTGATATCGCGGGTGTGCATGCGGTCATAGATGACGCCGACCGAAAGGAAGAGCGCGCCGGAGACCAGACCATGCGAGATCATCTGGAACATGGCGCCCTGGATACCGAGGGCATTGCCCGCGAAGATACCCATGGTGACAAAGCCCATGTGCGCGACCGACGAGTAAGCGATGAGCTTCTTGATGTCGGTCTGAACGAGGGCGACGAGCGAAGTGATGATGATGGCGGCGACCGAGAGCACGAACACGAAGTTCGAAAGCTGCGCCGAGGCATCGGGGAACATGGGCAGGCTGAAGCGCAGGAAGCCGTAGCCGCCAAGCTTTAGCAGGATCGCCGCCAGAATGACGGAACCGGCAGTGGGGGCTTCCACGTGGGCTTCAGGCAGCCAGCGGTGGAACGGCCACATCGGCATCTTGACCGCCAGCGAGGCGAAGAAGGCCAGCCAGAGCCAGATCTGCATGCTTTCCGGGAACTGGTGGGTCAGCAGGCGCGAAATGTCGGTGGTGCCGGCGTTCCAATACATGGCCATGATGGCCAGGAGCATCAGGACGGAGCCGATGAAGGTGTAGAAGAAGAACTTGTAGCTCGCCTGAATGCGGCGCTTGCCACCCCAGATACCGATGATGAGGAACATCGGCAGCAGGGTGCCTTCGAAGAAGACATAGAACATGGCGAGGTCGAGCGTGGTGAACACGCCGATCATGAGGACTTCCAGGATGAGGAAGACCAGCATGTATTCCTTGACGCGCTTGTCGATGGCTTCCCAGCTCGCGAGGATACAGAACGGCATCAGGAGAGCCGAGAGCACCACGAAAAGCACGGAAATGCCGTCGACGCCGACGCGATAGCCGATGCTGTCGCCCAGCCAGGGATAGTTCACGACGAACTGGAAGCCCGGATTGGACGGATCGAAAGCCGCCCAGATCCAGAGCGAGATGGCCAGGGTGACAAGGGTCGTCACCAGGGCCGTCCAGCGGATCGCGTTAAGCGCCGTCTTGGGCGTGACCAGAACCAGTGCCGCACCGAGGAGCGGCAGGAAGGTCACGATTGAGAGGATAGAGTTCTCGAAGGTCATCAGATCAGTCCCCCGGCCGCGATGGCCCAGGTCAGCAGCGCCGCGATGCCGATCAGCATGGCGAAGGCATAGTGATAGAGATAGCCGGACTGGAGCTTTACGACCCAGGAGGTGACGTTCTGAACGCGACGGCCGAGGCCCTCGGCGATCTTGCCGTCGACCAGCCAGTCATCGAAACCATGCCAGATGGCGCGGCCGATCCAGAGCGCGGGGCGCACGAAGATCGTGTTGTACAGTTCGTCGAAGTACCACTTGTTGAGCAGGAACTGGTAGAGCCCCGGATTGGTGGCGGCCAGCTTGCCCGGGATATCCGGACGACGGATGTACATATACCAGGCGGCGACAAAGCCGATGATCATGGACACCGTCGCGCTCCACTTCACCCAAGTCGGCACATGGTGCGCGGCCTCGATGATTTCGTGGTCGATGAAGATCGAACCGGCGAAGAAGTGCTCGATGTGCTCAACGTCATGGAAGAACATGCCGTAGAAGACGACACCGGCAAGCACCGCACCGACAGCCAGCACATAAAGCGGCACCAGCATGACGTTGGGCGATTCATGGGCGTTGTCGTAGGCCGAGCCGTGGTGGCCATGGCCGTGGTCGTCGTGTGCATTATCATTGTGAGCGTGCGCATGATTGTCATCATGTGCGTGGCCATGAGCGGCTTCGCGCGGCGTGCCGTGGAAGGTCAGGTGCACCAGGCGCCAGGAATAGAAGCTCGTGAAGAGAGCTGCGATCACCAGGAGCCAGAAGGCGAAGCTGCCGATATTGCCGCCGACCGCATAGGCCGATTCAATGATCGAGTCCTTGGAGAAGAAACCGGCGAAACCAAAGTTGGTGCCCGGGATGCCGACGCCAGTGAGAGCGAGGGTACCGATCATCATCATCGCATAGGTGATGGGGATCTTCTTGCGCAGGCCACCCATGTTCCGCATGTCCTGCTCATGGTGCATGGCATGGATGACCGAGCCGGCGCCGAGGAACAGCAGAGCCTTGAAGAAGGCGTGGGTGAAGAGGTGGAAGACACCGGCCGAATAGGCCCCTGCCCCGAGCGCGACAAACATGTAGCCGAGCTGCGAACAGGTCGAGTAGGCGATGACGCGCTTGATGTCGTTCTGAACTAGGCCGACGGTCGCCGCGAAGAAAGCGGTGATGGCGCCGATGACGATCACGACATTGAGGGCGAAAGGCGACAGCTCGAACAGCGGCGACAGACGGGCGACCATGAAGACGCCGGCGGTGACCATGGTTGCGGCATGGATGAGCGCCGACACAGGGGTCGGGCCTTCCATGGCGTCCGGAAGCCAGGTGTGCAGCAGGAACTGCGCCGACTTACCCATGGCGCCCATGAAGAGCAGCAGGCAGATGACGGTCATTGCATCAAGGTTCCAGGAGAGGAACTGGATGACCGGCAGACCCGTGGTCGCGAATTCGTCGGCAGCGTGGAAGGCGCCGTCGAAGTCGATGTGACCGAGCACGAGGAAGGCACCGAAGATGCCGAGGGCGAAGCCGAAGTCGCCAACGCGGTTGACGATGAAGGCCTTCATGGCGGCGGCCGTTGCGGACGGCTTGGTATACCAGAAGCCGATCAGCAGGTAGGACGCCAGACCCACGCCTTCCCAGCCGAAGAACATCTGCAGGAAGTTGTCGGCCGTCACCAGCATCAGCATGGCGAAGGTGAAGAGCGAGAGATAGGCGAAGAAGCGCGACCGATGCGGATCGTCGCTCATGTAGCCGATCGAATAGAGGTGAACGAGGGCCGAAACTGTGTTCACGACCACAAGCATGATGGCGGTGAGCGTATCGACACGCAGAGTCCAGCGCAGGTCCATGTCGCCGACCTGGATCCAGCGCATGACTTCGACCTTGAGGACGGCCGTATGACCATCGCCCACGGCACCGACAAGGCCATCGCCAAAGGCGACGGGGATGAACACGAACCAACTCAGCACTGCTGCGATCAGCAGCAGGCCGGTGGTGATGAACTCGCTCGGCCGATGGCCGATGGAGCGGCCCAGCAAGCCGGCAATAAGCGCCCCGACGAGGGGCAGGAAAACAATCGCCTGAATGATCATAGCGGTGCTCTTAGCCCTTCATCAGATTGGCGTCTTCAACCGCGATGGAACCACGGTTGCGATAGAAAATGACCAGAATGGCCAGACCGATGGCGGCTTCGGCAGCGGCCACGGTGAGGATCATCAGCGCGAAGACCTGACCCTGCAAATCCTGCAGATGGGCGCTGAAGGCCACGAAGTTCAGATTGACCGCAAGCAGGATCAATTCCACCGACATCAGGATGACGATGACGTTCTTGCGGTTGAGAAAGATGCCGAACACGCCAAGCGTGAACAGGATGGCTGCAACGGTCAGGTAGTGACCGAGCCCGATTTCCAAGCCCATGATAAACCCCTATAGCCCCTGACCGCTCTTGACCTTGACCACCTTCAGCGTCTCGCTCGCCTGGCGAGCAACCTGCTTGATCGGATTCTGGCGCTTTGCCGACGCGCGGTGACGCAGCGTGAGCACGATGGCGCCAATCATGGCGACCAGCAGAATGGCGCCTGCACCCTGGAACAGGAAGAAGTAGCGCGTGTAGAGCACGAGACCGAGCTGACGCGTATTGTCCATGGCCGCATCGATCGGCAGACCCGACCCGCTCGCCACTTCCGGCGAGATGAAGAAGCTGCCGGCAACGAGCAGCAGCTCGAGCAGCAGGACCACCCCCACCAGAATGCCGATGGGCGCGTATTGCAGCATGCCCTGGCGCATTTCAGCGAAGTCGATGTCGAGCATCATGACGACGAAGAGGAAGAGCACGGCGACCGCGCCCACATAGACGACGATCAGGATCAGCGCGAGGAACTCGGCGCCGGCCAGCATGAAGAGACCAGCGCCATTGACGAAAGTCAGGATAAGAAACAGCACCGCATGCACGGGGTTGCGCGCCGAAATGACCATAAAGGCCGAGACGACAGCAACCGCCGAGAAGAGGTAGAAAAAGAATAGTGGAAGGGTCATCCTCTTCCCTCTCAGCGGTAAGGCGCGTCGGCTGCAAGGTTGGAGGCGATTTCACGCTCCCAACGATCGCCGTTTGCAAGGAGCTTCTCCTTCGAGAAGTAGAGCTCTTCGCGCGTTTCAGTTGCGAATTCGAAGTTCGGGCCTTCGACGATGGCGTCCACCGGGCAGGCTTCCTGGCAGAAGCCGCAATAGATGCACTTCACCATGTCGATGTCGTAGCGCACCGTACGGCGGGTGCCGTCGTTCTGGCGCGGGCCGGCTTCGATGGTGATGGCCTGAGCCGGGCAGATGGCCTCGCACAGCTTGCAGGCGATGCAACGCTCTTCGCCATTGGGATAACGGCGCAGGGCATGCTCACCGCGGAAGCGGGGCGACACCGGACCCTTTTCGAAGGGGTAGTTGATGGTCGGCTTCGGCGCGAAGAAGTAGCGCATGGCCAGGAAGAAGGCCGATACGAACTCCTTGAGCAGGAGCGTGTTGACGACTTGTGCAGCGCGCATCAGACGATTCCTCCGTGCCAACCCCAGCCCGTGAGCTTGAGGACGAAGGCAACAATCACGACCATCACGAGCGAGAGCGGCAGGAACAGCTTCCAACCGATCCGCATGAGCTGGTCATAGCGGTAACGGGGCACGATGGACTTGGCCATCGCGAACATGAAGAACACCAGGCTCAGCTTGATGAAGAACCAGATGACACCCGGAATCCAGGTGAACGGCGGCAGATCGATCGGCGCAGCCCAGCCACCCATGAAGAGGATGGTGGTCATGGCGCACATCAGGAGGATCGAGATGTATTCGCCAAGCATGAAGAGCATGTAGGGCGAAGCCGAATATTCGGTCATGAAGCCGGCGACGAGTTCGGATTCACCTTCAGCCAAATCGAATGGCGGACGGTTGGTTTCGGCCAGGGCCGAAATGTAGAAAATCACGAACATCGGGAAGAGCGGGATCCAGAACCAGTTCAGGAACGAGAGCCACGGCACGCCGAGCATGTGGGCAAGGCCCATTTCCTTCTGCGCGACGACGATGTCATTGAGGTTCAGCGAACCGACGCAGAGCAGCACGGTGATGATGACGAGGCCGATCGAGACTTCGTAGGACACCATCTGAGCGGCAGCGCGGAGCGAGCCGAAGAAGGGGTACTTCGAGTTCGAGGCCCAGCCGCCGATGATCACGCCATAGACGCCAAGCGAGGAAATGCCGAGGAGGTACAGGATGCCAATGTTGATATTGGCCATGGCCCAGCCATTGTCGACCGGCACGACGGCCCAGCCGGCGAGAGCCAGCGTGGCAGTGAGCAACGGCGCGAGCAGGAACAAGGCCTTATCGGCGCCGGCCGGAATGATCGGCTCCTTGAAGACGAACTTGAGCAAGTCAGCGAAGGACTGCAGAAGGCCGAAGGGACCGACGACGTTGGGACCGCGGCGCATCTGGACGGCAGCCCAGATCTTGCGGTCGGCGAGAAGAATAAAGGCCGTGAAGACAAGCAGGGCAACCAGCAAGGCCAGGGCCTTGTAGATGAAACCGATCTGCACGCCCCAACCGAGGAAGGGGATGCCGAGCAGATAGTCGAGGGCCGAGAGAACGAAATCCATTGTGGTCCCCTACTCCGCAGCCTGCCGGAGACCGGCAGCGAGCGCAGCGCATTCACCCATGACGGTGGAAGCACGTGCAATCGGGTTGCTGAGATAGAAATCAGCGACGGCCGAACCGAACGGCGCCGACTTGGTCTTGATCGCGGCCTTGGCGAGTTTTGCAACATCGGCAACCTTGCCGGCTGCAATCTCGTCGACCTGGGCCAGATGCGGGAATTCGGCATAGAGGGCCGAACGCAGCTGAGCCAGCGAGTTGTACGGGAGCGGCTTGCCGATGGCGCCGGAGAGGGCACGGAAAATGGCCCAATCTTCCTTGGCGTCGCCCGGCGGGAACACGGAGCGGGCGGTCTGCTGGACGCGGCCCTCAGTGTTCACATAGGTGCCCGACTTCTCGGTGTAGGTCGCACCAGGCAGGATGACGTCGGCGCGGTGTGCGCCATTGTCGCCGTGCGAACCGACATAGACGACGAAGGCCTTGCCCATGGCGGACATGTCGTATTCGTCGGCGCCGAGGAGGAACAGAACGTCGAGTTCGCCCTTGCCGGCCAGAGCGATCTGGTCAGCGGAGCAGACGCCACCGTCATGCGGCACGAAGCCGATGTCGATGCCACCAACGCGGCTGGCCGCATTGTGGAGGAGCGCGAAGCCGTTCCAGCCTTCGGCGACATTGGCACCGGTGGCGAGCTTGGAGGCAATCGCGATAACATCGCGGCCGACCTGCTTGCCGAGATTGGCATGCGAGACGGCGGCTTCGCCGACGATGATGATCGGGCGCTGGGCCTTGGCGAGGACTTCGCCGAAGGAGCCCTTGCCGGCAGCAACGTCAACGAGGGTTTCAAAGCCTTCGCCGAGATAGTCATAGGCGTAGGTGAGGTCGGCACGCTCGCCGATCACGCCCACGGGAATGTTCTTGGCGCGCCAGGTCTTGCGGATGCGCGCATTGATGAGCGACGCTTCCTTGCGCGGGTTGGCGCCGATGATGAGGATCGCGTCAGCTTCTTCAATACCGGCAATGGTCGGATTGAAGATATAGGCCGAGCGCGGCATCGAGGGATCGATACCCGACATGGCAGGACGGACGTCTGTCATGCCCGAGCCGATCGAAGCGAGGAGGCCCTTGAGGGCGTACATTTCTTCGACGGCGGCGAGATCGCCAGCGATGGCGCCGACCTTGTTGCCGGCCTTCTTCACGCGAGCAGCAACAGCCGAAAGGGCTTCTTCCCAGGTGGTGGCCTGGAGCTTGCCGTTCTTGCGAACATAGGGGCGATCGAGGCGCTGGTTCTTGAGGCCATCCCAGATGAAGCGGGTCTTGTCGGAGATCCACTCTTCATTGATGGCTTCATTGACGCGCGGCATGATGCGCATGACTTCGCGGCCACGGCTGTCGACGCGGATGGCCGAACCGACGGCATCCATCACGTCGATGGATTCGGTCTTGGTCAGCTCCCAGGGACGGGCGTTGAAGGCGTAGGGCTTGGAAGTCAGAGCGCCAACCGGGCAAAGGTCGATGACATTGCCCTGGAGTTCGCTCGACAGCGCCTTTTCGAGATAGGTGGTGATCTCGGCGTCTTCGCCGCGACCAAGCAGACCCATTTCGGCAATGCCGGCAACTTCGGTGGTGAAGCGGACGCAACGCGTGCAGTGAATGCAGCGGTTCATCGAGGTCTTGACCAGCGGCCCGATGTACTTGTCTTCGACAGCGCGCTTGTTTTCGTTGAAGCGCGACTTATCTACACCGTAGGCCATGGCCTGGTCCTGAAGGTCGCACTCGCCGCCCTGATCGCAGATCGGGCAGTCCAGCGGGTGATTGACCAGCAGGAATTCCATCACGCCTTCGCGGGCCTTTTTGACCATGGGCGTGTTGGTGAACATTTCAGGCGGTTCGCCATTGGGGCCAGGACGCAGGTCCTTGACGGCCATGGCGCAGGAAGCCTGCGGCTTCGGCGGGCCACCCTTTACCTCGACGAGGCACATGCGGCAGTTGCCCGCGACCGAAAGACGGTCGTGGTAGCAGAAGCGCGGAATTTCCGCGCCGGCTGCTTCGGCTGCCTGCATGAGAGTGTAGTAGTCAGGGACTTCGACGAGCGTGCCGTCGACTTTGATAGAAGCCATAGCCCTACTCCGCAGCGATCGACGGAACCGCGCCGTCGCTGGTGGAAGAATAAGTGTACTGGTCGATCCGCGCCTCGATGACGTCACGGAAGTTGCGGATCAGGCCCTGGATCGGCCAGGCGGCCGCGTCGCCCAGGGCGCAGATGGTGTGACCTTCGATCTGCTTGGTCACCGAGAACAGCATGTCGATTTCGCGCTTCTGGGCGCGGCCTTCGACCATGCGCTCCATGACGCGCATCATCCAGCCGGTGCCTTCGCGGCACGGCGTGCACTGGCCGCAGCTCTCGTGCTTGAAGAAAGCAGCGATGCGCCAGATGGCCCGGATGATGTCGGTCGACTTGTCCATGATGATCATGCCGCCGGTGCCGAAGGAGGACTTCTTCTCGCGCATGCCGTCGAAGTCCATGATGGCGTCCATCATGTCTTCGCCGCGCACGACGGGGCACGAGGCGCCACCCGGAATGACGGCAAGGAGATTGTCCCAGCCGCCACGGATGCCGCCGCAGTGCTTTTCGATGATGTCCTTGAAGCTTTCGCCCAAGGCTTCCTCGAAGGTCGCCGGCTTGTTCACATGGCCCGAGACCATGAACAGCTTGGTGCCGACATTGTTCGGACGGCCGATGGAGGAGAACCAGGCGCCGGAGCGACGCAGGATTTCCGGGACGACGGCGATCGACTCGACGTTGTTGACGGTGGTCGGGTTGCCATAGACGCCCATGCCGGCCGGGAACGGCGGCTTGAGACGCGGCTGGCCCTTCTTGCCTTCAAGCGATTCCATCAGCGCGGTTTCTTCGCCGCAGATGTAAGCGCCAGCGCCGTGATGTACGATGATGTCCAGATCCCAGCCGTGGATATTGTCCTTGCCGATCAGCTTGGCGTCGTAGGCTTCCTGAACGGCTTCCTCGAGGCGCTGACGTTCGCGGATGAACTCACCGCGGACATAGATGAAGGCCAGGTGCGCATCCATGGCGCGCGAGGCGATCAGGCAGCCTTCGATCAGATGGTGCGGATCGTGACGCAGGATTTCGCGGTCCTTGCACGTGCCGGGCTCGGATTCGTCAGCGTTCACAAGCAGGTAATGCGGACGGCCATCGCTGACCTTGGGCATGAAGCTCCACTTGAGACCAGTGGGGAAGCCTGCGCCGCCGCGGCCACGCAGACCCGAACCCTTGACCTCGTTGGTAATCCAATCGCGGCCCTGATCGAGAAATTCCTTCGTACCAACCCAGGAGCCACGCGCACGCGCGCCTTCGAGGCGCCAGTCGTGCTGGCCGTAGAGGTTGGTAAAAATGCGGTCTTTATCAGCGAGCATTAGCGCGGGTCCTTCCCGAACACCTTGCGATATTCCTCAACCCCGCCGCGGGCGAGGACTTCGGCCTGTTGCAGCCAGTTGTCACGCGCAACGCGACCCTTGAAGTTGAGGCTCGATTCCAGCGCCGTGATCTGTTCCGGCGTCATCGCAGCGACCTGGCTCCACTTGGTGATGCCAACTGCGTTGAGCTTGCCTTCGAGAACCGGACCGACGCCCGAGATCAGTTTCAGATCGTCGGCAGGGCCTTCCTGCTTCTGGAACAGCGGGGTGGGTCCGCCAGTCTCGGCAGTCGGGCTTAGGCCTTCGGCCGGCGCGGCAACGATCTTCTTGGTCGACTTCTTCACCGAAGTCGCGGCGGCTTCGCCAGCTGGGGCTTCAGCAGTCTTCTTGCCGGGAGCCTTGCCGCCATCAATCTTGGCAGCATCGGATTCAGCGCCCGTTGCGTTCGGGCGCATTTCCTTGTTCGGCTCTCCATTGGCCTTGGCAGAGGCGTTAGCAGCCTTGCGCTCGCCTTCGGCCTTGGCCTCGGAAACCTTGGCTTCCTTGGGTGTACCCTTGAGGGCGGGAGCGGATTCTTCCGAGACGTCCTTGGGCTTGGCGGCCGTGGTCGGTTCGGGAGCCTTCGCAGCCGGAGCCGGTGCAGCGGCGGCAGGAGCCGGAGCGGCGGGCGCAGGCGCACCGGCAGCCGCCGGTGCTGAACCCTCCGGCGGCGGGGGCGGCACGAACTTTTCGCGCTTGGCCGTCGGCGTTTCGAGCAGGGTCGTCTGACCACCTTCGGCGGCGGCGTTCAGGCGCTCTATCTGAGTGCCCGGCTTGATGGTGTCGCCTTTGCCGGCCTGGAACGCGTCGATGATTTCTTCGAGGCGACCGGCGGTGAGGTCTTCATAGGTGTCGTGGTAGATGGTGACCATCGGTGCGTTGACGCAGGCGCCAGCGCATTCCACTTCTTCCCACGAGAGCGTGCCATCTTCGTTGAGATGGTGCGGATCGTGATGGATCTTGCTCTTGCAGACCTCGATCAACTCCCCTGCCCCGCGCAGCATGCACGGGGTGGTGCCGCAGACCTGAACGTGGGCACGCGTGCCGACGGGCTGAAGCTGAAACTGGGTGTAGAAGGTCGCGACTTCGAGCACGCGGATATAGGCCATGCCGAGCATCTCGGCGACCTTTTCAATGGTCGCGCGGGAAACCCAGCCGTCCTGATCCTGCGCACGCATGAGCAGCGGAATGACAGCAGACTGCTGACGGCCAGCCGGATAAAGCGCTATGCGCTTTTCGGCCCATGCAGCATTAGCATCATTGAAGGCGAAACTTGCCGGCTGAACCGACTCGTCTGCAAGGCGTCGCACGGACATCAGCGATCAACCTCTCCGAACACAATATCAATCGAACCCAGGATCGCGGTTACGTCTGCCAGCATGTGGCCGCGGCAGAGCCAGTCCATGGCGCTCAGATGGGCAAAGCCCGGAGCACGGATATGGCAGCGATAGGGCTTGTTGGTGCCATCGGACACCAGATAGACGCCGAATTCACCCTTGGGCGCTTCGACGGCGGCGTAAATTTCGCCGGCGGGCACCTTGTAGCCTTCGGTGTAGAGTTTGAAGTGATGGATCAGGGCTTCCATCGACTGCTTCATCTCACCGCGCTTGGGCGGAACAACCTTGCCGTCGACCGAGGACACAGGGCCCTTGCCTTCCGGCGCGTTCAGCTTTTCGACGCACTGCTTCATGATCGAATTGGCCTGCCGCATTTCTTCCATACGGACGAGGTAACGATCGTAGCAATCGCCATTGGCGCCGGTCGGGATATCGAAATCCATCTCGGCATAGGCGTCATAGGGCTGGGCCTTGCGCAGATCCCAGGCGGCGCCCGAAGCGCGAACCATGACGCCGGAGAAGCCCCTGCCCCATGCTTCTTCGAGCGGGACAATGCCGATATCGACGCCGCGCTGCTTGAAGATGCGGTTTTCCGTAAGAAGTGTGTCGATGTCGGCGAGCGCTGCGGGGAATTCCTCGCAGAAGGTGCCGATATCGTCGACGAGCGCCTGCGGCAGGTCCTGATGGACGCCACCGGGACGGAAATAGGCTGCGTGCATGCGGGCGCCGGAAGCGCGCTCATAGAATACCATGAGCTTTTCGCGCTGCTCGAAACCCCAAAGCGGCGGGGTCAGCGCGCCGATGTCCATGGCCTGAGTTGTCACGTTCATCAGGTGAGCGAGCAAGCGACCGATTTCGGCGTAGAGCACGCGGATCAGCTGGCCACGACGGGGCACTTCGATGCCGAGCATCCGCTCGACGGCCAGGGCAAAGGCATGCTCCTGGTTCATCGGGGCCACGTAGTCGAGGCGGTCGAAATAGGGAACCGCCTGCAGGTAGGTCTTGTATTCGATCAGCTTTTCGGTGCCGCGGTGCAGCAAGCCAACGTGCGGATCGACACGTTCAACGAGCTCGCCATCGAGCTCGAGGATCATGCGCAGCACGCCGTGGGCCGAGGGGTGAACCGGGCCGAAGTTGATCGTGAAATTGCGGACGTCGACTTCAGACATCAGTTCTTCGCCTTCTCGTCACCGGGCAGCACGTAATCCGTACCTTCCCAGGGTGACAAATAATCGAACGAGCGGAATTCCTGGGCCAGGGCGACCGGCTCATAGACCACGCGGCGGCGCTCTTCGTCGTAGCGCACTTCCACAAAGCCGGTGAGCGGGAAGTCCTTGCGCAGCGGATGGCCGTCAAAACCATAATCCGTGAGGATGCGGCGCAGGTCGGGGTGGCCCGAGAACAGCACGCCGTAGAGATCATAGGTTTCGCGCTCAAACCAGTCGGCACCGGCGAAGACGCCGGTGATCGATGGAACGGGCGTTGCCTCATCGGCCTGCACCTTGACGCGGATGCGCTGGTTCAGATGCGGGCTGAGAAAGTGGTAGACCACGTCGAAGCGGAATTCGCGGGCTGGGTAATCGGCACCGCAGACATCAACGAAGGAGATGAAACGGCATTTCGTGTCGTCACGGAGGAAAGTGACGACGTCGACGATGGAATCGCGATTGGCGGTGATGGTGAGATCGCCGAAGGCGGTCTCGAAGCCGGTAACGGCCTCGCCGAGAGAAGCCACGATGTGTTCGCCAAGAGCGACCAGAGGGTGAACTTCGATGACGGGCTCGACGGTTTCAACAGTATCGGTCATGGCCCGGCCCTATCGCTCGATCGTGCCGTCGCGGCGAATCTTCTTCTGCAGCAGGAGAATGCCGTAAAGAAGCGCCTCGGCGGTCGGAGGGCAGCCAGGGACATAGACATCCACGGGCAGGATGCGATCGCAGCCGCGCACCACCGAATAGGAATAGTGATAGTAGCCGCCGCCATTAGCGCAGGAGCCCATGGAGATAACGTAGCGCGGCTCGGGCATCTGGTCGTAGACCTTGCGCAGAGCGGGCGCCATCTTGTTGGTTAGCGTGCCGGCGACGATGAGAACGTCGGACTGGCGCGGCGAAGCGCGCGGTGCGGTGCCGAAACGTTCGATGTCGTAGCGCGGCATCGACATTTGCATCATTTCAACGGCGCAGCAGGCGAGACCAGTCTGCATCCACATCAGCGAGCCGGTACGGGCCCAGGTGATGAGCTGCGACACGGTGGTGACGAGGAAGCCCTTGTCGGCCAGCTCGTTGTTCACGCCGACGAAAAACGGATCTTCGGCGCCGAAGGGCTTGCCGGTTGCCGGATCGAGAGCACCGGTGGGCGGATTGCTCACCAGCGTCGCGTTGGAGGGGCTCAATCCCATTCCAGAGCTCCTTTGCGCCATTCATAAATAAAGCCGACGGTCAGCACACCGAGGAAGACCATGACGGACCAGAAGCCGAACCAACCGATGTCGTGGAAAGCCACGGCCCAGGGAAACAGGAACGCCACTTCAAGGTCGAAGATGATGAAGAGAATCGACACCAGATAGAATCGGACGTCGACCTTCATGCGCGCGTCGTCGAAGGCATCGAAGCCAGCTTCGAATGCGGACAGCTTTTCAGGATCGGGCTTGCGGAAAGCGACAAGGAATGGCGCGACCAAAAGCGCGCCACCGATGACGGCAGCAAGTCCGATAAAGAGAAGGATTGGCAGGTAATTGCTGAGCAAGTCAGTCATGCGGCAGCCTAAGGTTCGAGCCGGTCGGAGGGGTCCCGGCGATCCGCGAGGCGAGCAAGCAATTGGGGCGAGCCGACCACCGCGTCAGTTGATGGCTAGGGCTTAGACCTTCCCCTAAATGGTTTCAAGGGAAAGAAAATATGACCTGAAAAATCATATATCTAAGCCGCATGGCTGAGAAAGCTTATGACTTTGAAGACGTGAGTTTGACGTAAATATTGGCGTGTGCAACGCGAATTTTGAAATGTGGCAAAGCGCAATTGGCGCTCAACAAGTCCCGAATAAACGAAAACGGCGAGTCGATACCGACTCGCCGTTCGCAAGACTAGAGGATGGCGAGACTAGCCCGCCAGCCGATTCTTAGAAGTGGTAGAAGACGCCGACAGTTGCCTTGGCAGCTTCGAAGAACTGGTCGCCGGCAGCGTTGGAGAAGTCACCCTGGCCGACGACTTCACCGCGGACGGTGATCGCATCGGTAACAGCGAATTCAACACCAGCACCAAGCTGGTACACGCCTTCCGAACCGCCACCGACGGTCGAAACGCCAACGCCACCGATGGCATAAACGAGAGCAGCGTCAGTCACGACAGCACCAGCGCGCAGGTTGGCGAAGAATTCGCCGCCCGAGTTGACGCTATTCCAGGTGTAGTCGCCGGTGACTTCAACGCCGAGCAGGAACGGATCGACGGGGATGAAGTTCACGCCGACGGCAGCACCGATGACGCCATAGGTGGAGCTCAGGGTGTGGTTAGTGTAGGCATTGGTGCCAGTCCACTGACCACCGGCGCGAGCACCGATGTAGAGGCCTTCCCAATCAAAACCAGCAGCTTGGTAGATCGGCTGCGGAGTGGTCGGGATGATCAGGTCCGCTGCCGAAGCGGCGGCGGTACCAAGAGCGGCGATCGACACGCCAATAAGCAGAGAACGAACAGACATTTTAAGCCCTCGAAGATTACGGTGATAACTTCCCATAACCTGACAGAGCCGTGAGCCCCCCGCAATGGGCTTGGCCATCACATCGCCCAAAACGTGTCCGCTTTTCGACAAGTGTAGCCAATCGACAACACAAGAATTCAGTTCTGTTAAAGCATTGGTAATAAACGCAAACGGCGAACCGGAAACCGGTTCGCCGCCTGGGTTTGCAAGACTTGTTCCGCAGCGACCCTAGCCGCAGCGAAAAATAATGTCTTAGAAGTGGTAGAAGACACCAACGGTTGCCTTGGCCGACTCAAAGAACTGGTCGCCAGCAGCATTGGAGAAATCACCCTGGCCAACGAGTTCACCGCGGACGGTGATCGCATCGGTCACAGCAACTTCAACGCCGCCACCAAGCTGGTAGACGGATTCAGTGGTGTTGTTGTTGGTGTTCACGCCAACGCCACCCAGAGCATAGACGAGCACGGAGTCGGTGACGACAGCGCCAGCACGGAGGTTGGCGAAGAATTCACCCGACGAGGTGTTGTTTGCCCAGAGCCAGTCACCGGTGACTTCAGCACCGATCAGGAACGGGTCGACCGGGATGAAGTTCACGCCGACAGCAGCACCAACGACACCGTAGGTGGTGTTGACGGTGGAGTTTGCGTAGGCGTTCGAACCAGTCCACTGGCCGCCAGCGCGGACACCAGCGTAGAGGCCGGACCAATCGAAGCCAGCAGCTTCGTAGATCGGCTGCGGGGTGGTCGGGATGATCAGGTCAGCAGCCTGAGCGCCACCAACCATGAGTGCAGCGGCAGCAACGCCGAGCGAGAGAGAACGTACAAACATATCTTGCACTCCCATAGAGTTAACCGTAGTCGACCGGACTAATGACTCAAGGGAGAAAAAGAGGCAACCCCGCGCCAACACATATTGGGCGGTGGGGATAAGTTTTCATGACCAAATCGAGCGAGTGTTGCCTTTAGGCCGCGGAATTGGTCCAGTTTGATACAAATTGACGCATTCAGCCTTGGTTTGGCGTCCCAAATTGTGATCGGACGCCAGCCCAAATATGGCTGTTGAAGGGCACGCTGCCACATTGTTGCCCGAAATGCAAATGGCCCCGCAACAATTGCGGGGCCATTTTTAGAGATTCGATAGGATTCGGCGATTCCAACGTCGAATCGAGACGCGGTAAATGGCCTAGAAGTGGAAAGCGGCGCCGACCGTGAACTGGTCCTTGGAATTGCCGCCGTTGAGCGGGAAGCCGTGGAGATATTGGGCACGGACCGAGACATTGTCGGTGACGGCCAGTTCGACGCCGCCACCAAGCAAGGCGTCATCTTCTTCCGGCACACCGAGATCGATGCCGTAGCCGCCGGCCGCATAGACGACGACATTGTCGGAAACGACGAGACCAGCACGACCAAGAATCTGGCCATAGCTGGTATTGGTGTTGCCCCCGGTAATCCCCTGCACGGCGACTTCGGCACCGAGGAGATAGAAGTCGAACTGAGCGTTCACACCGGCCATGACGCCGCCGCCATATTGCATGCCGCTAACCGACCCGTTCTGGATGCCGCCGTAGACACCGGCATAGAAGCCGTTCCAGTCAAAACCGGCAGCCTCCTCGTAAACGGGCAAGGCCGCCGGTGTGCTCGTGGGCACGGTAATCAGATCGGCAGCGAAGGCCGAACCCGACATCAGGACGGTGGCAAGTGTTGCCAGGGCGATCTTGTGAGATGAGCGCATCGCGTTTCTCCTTAGCACTACAACCAGCAGATAGGCGGAAAACGGAAGAATGATCCGCCCGTTCCCCTGCCAGTTTTCCTTGGCCGCCCGGCGATGCAGATGCGCAACACCTCTGTCTTGCGGCCGGGAGCGAAGTTCGTTGCGCAATCCGGCCACAAGCCGTCCATTGGGCGGCCAAAACAAGGCACCGCGCCGCCGTTGCATTGAGGGCACACCGCGATCAGGCGGCGGGTAGCTCTCCGACCAATACCGGCTCGGCGCGATAGACATCCGGGAACAGCGCCGCCAGGGCCGCAATCTTGGGAAGATCGTTCCGCACGATATAGGGCCAAGTCGGGTTCAGGGTCAGGAAATCCTGATGGTACTGTTCTGCAGGATAGAAAGCCTCAAAAGGCTCGAGTGTAGTGACGATCGGGCCGGGGAAGAGTTTTGCGGCTTCGAGCTGGGCGATATAAGCCTTGGCGATCTCGGCCTGCTGGTCATTCACCGGGAAAATCGTCGAGCGATATTGCGTGCCGCGGTCCGGGCCCTGGAAATTAAGCTGGGTCGGATTGTGGGCGACGGAGAAGAAAATCTGTAGCAGTTTGCCGAAGGTGACGACCGAGGGGTTGTAGGTGACTTCCACGGTTTCGGCGTGGCCCGTGTCGCCGCGCGTTGTTTGGTCATAGGTTGCCGTTTCGGCCGAGCCGCCGGCATAGCCCGACACCGCATTGGTGACACCCTTCACGCGCTGGAATACGCCTTGCACGCCCCAGAAGCACCCGCCAGCAAAGACGGCGACGGCCGATGTGCCTGCTTCATCAAGATCCCTATCGGGCGCGGGAATGACCACCGGCTCTTCCTGCGCGAAGACCGAGCCCGGCCTCGCAACAAAGCCGAGGACGGAGACTGCAGCCAATCCGCCGAGCAGACTGCGACGCGAAAACGCAAAATCGGGAAAACGTGGCGACATGGGGCACCTTCCTACTGGCCATATTACCAGCAGATACGGTGGCCGCATCCACTCCGTTACACACAAAGAAGAGAGCAAACAAAAAAGGCGCCCGATGGGCGCCGTATCATGCCACTCCTTTTAGAAAGGGTGGCGCGAGAGACGGGGCTCGAACCCGCGACCTCCGGCGTGACAGGCCGGCGCTCTAACCAACTGAGCTACTCCCGCATCGGCGAACCGTGTGGCCCGCTGAACGTGACGCTGATGTACCCAGCGCCCCTCTCTAAGTCAAGCGCCCCTTTCCGCATCCGGCATAAAAACTTCACAGAGGCGACCGAGCCTGTGGAAAACTATTATGCTTCAAGCCACAAGGCGCGTTTTCTCAAGAGGAACGCGAGCTTGTACGCTCTCCGAGGGCATCGGCGAGAGCGTCTGTGGCTGAGATGGATAAGGTGTTGGGCTTTTGCCGGCAGCACTGAAGCCTGCGGCTGGTGATTTTCCGTTTCGTACGCTTCGGTCGAGCCGTAGTCGTCGGGAAACGAAAAATGGTGGGCGATGACGGACTCGAACCGCCGACATTCTCGGTGTAAACGAGACGCTCTACCAACTGAGCTAATCGCCCGTCCGACACAATGGTCTGGAACGGCGCTCTGATTAGGGCCCCTGCCCTTGCCCGTCAACAGGCAATTTGCCGGTGGGCGCGCGGGGCTGTGGGAAGATAGGCTGGGCTTTCGCGCGCCGCCGGAGCAGCGGCACACTGAAGAACCGTAGCAGAGCGAGCAGAAAAATCACACGACCTTCGTCATTGCCGGGCCTGTCCCGGCAATCCATCTCGAGGAGACATGGACTACCGGGACAGGCCCGGTGCTGACGGCAGATCGGAGTTTTGGACGCCCGGACTTCCGGCTACCTCCCCCGCCCCCGCAAAAACAAAACGGCCCCAGCGAATGTTCGCGGGACCGTTTGTTTGAAGCGCTAAAAGCGGTGCTTTTAGTTGATCGCGTCCTTCAGGCCCTTGCCGGGCTTGAACTTGGCCTGATTGGAGGCCGGAATCTGGATCTCTGCGCCGGTGGCCGGGTTGCGGCCAGTCGATGCCTTGCGCTGCGACACGGCGAAGGTGCCGAAGCCAACGAGACGAACTTCGTCACCCGACTTCAGGGCGGCGGTGATTGCTTCGAACACTGCGTCAACCGCTTCAGCGGCCTGAGCCTTGGTGATCGTAGCCTTGTCGGCAACGACGCCAACCAGATCGTTCTTGTTCATTGCGTATCCTCACAGTGAATGCCCGCCCTCGCTGGCGAAGCTTGGTGGCGGCAACCCTTGGTCGATTCTAGCTGAAGCGCAAGTGTTTCCGCCGTTTTGGCGAGGTCGAACGGTACGGGAATGTTAATGGCCCGGAAATTCGGGGGCTACAAGGCCGAACTATCAGGTTTTCCGGCCTTTCCACCATCATTCCGCCAGGTTTTTTGCCGCAGCGGGGCTGCTTCGGATGCCAATCATCAATGGCAGGGCAAGACAGTAGATGCCAATGGCCACGATCCAGATCATTCCAGGCCAATCATGGCGCACCGACGCGTAAATGGCACTGAAGAGCAGCGGGCCGAAAACCGAGGCGATGCTGACAATGCTGGCCAGTACGCCCTGGAGCTGTCCCTGACGGTCAGAATCAACCTGCTGGGTGGTCAGGGATTGCAGTGCCGGCATGCCGATGCCGCCCAGGGCGAAGAGTGGCGCCATGGCAAAGAGCAGCCAGCCCTGGCTGGCGAATGCGAGGGTAAGCATGGCGCCGGTTTCAAAGACCATGCCGACGATAAGCGCCCAGCGTTCGCCGAGGCGCGCAACGGCCGGGCCGGTCAGGAAAGCCTGAGCGAGGGCGTGAAAAACGCCGAAGGCGCCGAGCGACAGGCCGATGGTCAGGCCGGAAAAGGCAAACTGGTCTTCGCTGAACTGGGCCCAGGCGGTGCCGTAGACGGTGCCGACGAAATTGAGAATCAGAAAGATGGCCATCAGCGGCACCAGGGCCCTGAAATTTAGGGCCCAGGCGAGCGGCTTGAAGGGGTTGAGCGTTTCCCAGGTGAAGCGCGCGTCGGCCTTGCCGGGCCTCGATTCGGGGAGGACGAAGAGCGCCAAGGCGAAATTGACGCCATTGAGGACTGCTGCGGCCAGGAACGGGGCATGGAGCCACCAATCGCCCAGGATGCCGCCGATGACGGGGCCGATGATGAAGCCGACGCCGAACATGGCGTGGAAAAGGCCGAAGCGCTGGGCGCGTTCTTCCTCGGTGGTGATGTCGGTGATGTAGGCCGTGGCGACGGCCATGTTGGCGCTGGTGACGCCGGCGATGGCGCGACCGATGACCAGCATCCAGAGATGCGGGGCGAAGGCCATGATCAGGTAGTCGATGGCGGCGCCCGCCAGCGAGACCAGGAGGACCGGACGCCGCCCGAAGCGATCGCTGAGCACGCCGAGAATCGGGGAAAACAGGAACTGGCAGGCCGAATAGAGTGCGAGCATCACGCCGAGCAGAATCGAAATGTCCGACGTGTGCCCGACATCGCGCAGCAGCGCGGGGAGAATCGGGAAGATCAGGCCGATGCCTATGGCATCGAGCATCACGGCGGCGAGGATGACGACGAGGGCCTTGTTCAAGGTATTCTCCTGTTTGGCTCACCGGCCGGTAAAGGGAGGTAGGGCGTTCACGGGGCTGTTACAACCCCACCTCCCCTATGACGGATGGTGCTGACAGGTTTCGACAGGAGGCACCCTGCCCGGCTCACGCCATCGCGGGCTTTGGCTGGCGCACTGTGGCGAAGAGCGGCGTGGCGAGGAGGTAGAGTGCGGCGCCGACGATCCAGATGGTGCCGATCCAGATGTTCTTGGTGGAGAAGAAGATGGCGGTGGTCAGTACCGGGCCGACGATACCGGCGAGGCTCATGAGACTGGCGAGGACGCCTTGCAACTGGCCCTGCTGTTCGTCGCTGACGCGGCTGGTGAGGAGAGATTGGAGAGCGGGCATGGCGACGCCGCCGAGGGCGAAGAGCGGGGCGACGGCGTAGCCCATCCAGCTTTGATAAGCGAAGGCCATGAGCGTGTAGGCAAGCGTATCGAAGGCGACACCGATCATCAGAGTGCCGAGATCGCCGAAGCGTTTTGTCAGCGGGCCGACGAGGAAGGCTTGGGCGAGAGCGCCGCTGATGCCGAAGACGGAGAGCGAAATGCCCATATGGACCGAATCCCAACCGAATCGTTCCGCGCCATAGAGGACCCAGATGGTGCCGGGAACGGCGGCGATGAGCCCAAAGACGACCGAGACAATAACCATGGGCAGCAGGGGTTTGAAGTTCCAGAGCCAGACCAGGGGCGCGAGCGGGTTGAGCTGCTTGAAATCGAACTTTTCGTCCGATGCCTTGCGGCTTTCGGGCAGGACGAAGAGGGCGACGGCGAGGTTGAGGCCATTGAAGAGAGCGGCAACGAGGAAGGGCGAGCGGAGCCACCAGGCCCCCATGACGCCGCCGATGACGGGGCCGATGATGAAACCCGTGCTCATGACGGCGCCGATGAGACCGAAGCGTTGGGCGCGTTGCTCGGGTGGCGTGATGTCGGTGATGTAGGCGGAGGCGACGGCCATGTTGGCGCTGGTGATGCCGGCCATGGCGCGGCCGACGACGAGAACCCAGCCGAGCGGGGTCAAAGCCATGACGAGATAGTCGATCAGCGTACCGGCGAGCGACAGCAGCAGCACAGGGCGGCGGCCGAAGCGATCGCTGAGGGCGCCGAGGACGGGCGAAAAGATGAACTGCATGATGGCGTAGACCGCGAGCATGGCGCCATAGAGGAAGCCGATGTCGCCGCCTTCGGTGAGCTGCGTCAGCAGTTCGGGCAGGATGGGGAAAATGAGGCCCGCGCCAATCGCATCTATGGCGACGGTCGCGAGAATAACGATCAGGGCCTTGTTCATAAGGACCTCCAGAGGTAATTTATCAGCGATAAGTTAATTTATCGCCGATAAGCTCCTTTATCAGTGATAAGTCAAGAGGATTATGTGCATGGCGATTGATCGCGTCCGTATTGTCGATGAGGCCATAGCCCTTCTTAATGAGGTGGGCATCGACAAGCTGACGACGCGAAAGCTGGCGGAGCGATTGGGGGTGCAGCAGCCGGCGCTCTATTGGCATTTCAAGAACAAGTCGGCGCTGCTCGACGCCATCAATAGCGAGATGCTGGCGCGCTATCACACACATCGCCGGCCTTCGCCGGGCGAGAATTGGGTGGATTTTACCTATGGGACGGCGCGCAGCATGCGGAAGACACTGCTGGCCGTGCGCGATGGAGCGCGGATTGCTGCGGGGACGCGGCCATCGTCGGCGGATTTTGCAGATGCCGAGGTCCAGTTGAAGCTTTATGTGGACGCCGGATTTACCGCTGAGGAAGCGCTGCACATTTCGATTTCGGTGGCGCGCTATGTCGTGGGCTATGTGCTCGAGGAACAGGGCGAGCGTGAGCGGATGGAGGAAGAGGTCGGCCAGGAGGGCGATCTCGACGCGGAGCTGGGGCCCTTTCCGATTCTGGCCGAGGCATTTCGGTCGCTGGAGAAGGAGGGCTCGATCAATACCGAGCAGGCGTTTGAGCGCGGGCTGCGGTATATGGTTGAGGGGATGCGGATGAGCCGGGAGGCCTAAGCGCTTCTCCCACTTGAACCGCCCCAAGCTCGATTGTCACCCCGGCGAAGGCCGGGGCCCATCTCGAGATCTCAGGATGGGCCCCGGCCTTCGCCGGGGTGACAGCCGGTGGGTGTTGGGCGGTGCAGACTCCCCAAAACAAAAACGGCGGCCCGAGGGCCGCCGTTTTCATATCTGTCAGATCGATCAGTGCGTCAGGCTGGCGGCCGAGTCGTCGGCGGCCGGGTCGGTCTTGGCGACGGCCGGGGCTTCATCGAAATTCCATTCGATGGCTTCGGGCTTGCGCACCAGGGCGCGTTCAATGACCTGGTCCATGCGGCTGACCGGAACGATCTCCATGCCTTCCTTGACGATGTCCGGAATCTCCTGAAGGTCGCGAACATTCTCTTCCGGGATCAGCACAGTCTTGATGCCGCCGCGGAGGGCTGCGAGCAGCTTCTCCTTGAGGCCGCCGATGGGAAGCACCCTGCCCCGCAGCGTGATTTCGCCGGTCATGGCGACATCATTGCGAACCGGAATGCCTGTCATCACCGAGACGATGGCAGTCGCAAGACCAATGCCGGCCGACGGACCATCCTTGGGCGTAGCGCCTTCGGGAAGGTGGACGTGAATGTCGCGCGTGTCGAACATCGGCGGCTTGATGCCGAAGTCGATCGAGCGGGAGCGGACATAGGCCGTGGCCGCCGTCAGCGATTCCTTCATCACTTCCTTGATGTTGCCGGTAACCGTCATGCGGCCCTTGCCCGGCGTCATCACGCCTTCAATGGTCAACAGTTCGCCGCCAACCGAAGTCCAGGCGAGGCCGGTCACGAGACCAACCTGCGACTCGGCTTCGATCTCACCATGCTTGAAGATGGCCGGGCCGAGATACTTGGCCAGACGCTCTTCGTCGATGGTGATCGACTTGGTCTTGGTGCGGACGATATCCGTAACCGCCTTGCGCATCAGCTTCGAAATCTCGCGCTTGAGGTTGCGGACGCCGGCTTCACGGGTATAGCCGCGAATGACCTTCATCAGCATCTCGTCGCTGAGCACGAATTCGCCGTGGGCGACGCCGTTTTCCTTGGCGGCTTCCGGGATCAGGTGCTGCTTGGCGATCGCGTGCTTCTCCTCTTCGGTGTAACCCGAGAGGCGAATGATCTCCATGCGGTCCATCAGCGGGCCGGGAATGTTCAGCGTGTTCGAGGTCGTGACGAACATCACGTCCGAGAGATCATAGTCCACCTCAAGGTAGTGATCGGCGAACGTGTTGTTCTGTTCGGGATCAAGCACTTCGAGCAGAGCCGAAGACGGGTCGCCCCTAAAATCCTGGCCCATCTTGTCGATTTCGTCGAGCAGGAAGAGCGGGTTGGATTTTCCCACTTTCTTGAGCGACTGGATGATCTTGCCGGGCATGGAGCCGATATAAGTGCGGCGGTGCCCGCGGATTTCGGCTTCGTCACGGACGCCACCGAGCGCCATGCGCACGAATTCGCGGCCGGTCGCCTTGGCGATCGACTTGCCGAGCGAGGTCTTGCCGACACCCGGAGGGCCGACGAGGCACAGGATCGGGCCCTTCAGCGTGCCGGTACGAGCCTGAACGGCCAGGTATTCAAGGATACGTTCCTTGACCTTTTCGAGACCGTAGTGGTCTTCGTCCAGAACCTTTTCAGCCAGCAGCAGATCGCGCTTGACCTTGGACTTCTTGCCCCATGGCAGGCCGAGAAGCGTATCAAGGTAGTTACGCACGACGGTGGCTTCCGCCGACATCGGGCTCATTCCCTTGAGCTTCTTGACTTCACCATCGGCCTTGGCCCGAGCTTCCTTGGAAAGCTTGGTCTTGGCGATGCGCTCTTCCAGTTCGGTGATCTCGTTGGTGCCGTCTTCGCCGTCACCGAGTTCCTTCTGGATCGCCTTCATCTGCTCGTTGAGATAGTACTCGCGCTGCGTCTTCTCCATCTGGCGCTTGACGCGCGAGCGGATGCGCTTTTCGACCTGCAGCACGCCGATCTCGCCTTCCATCAGGCCTATCACCTTTTGGAAGCGTTCGATGACGGAAACGGTCGACAGCAGGTCTTCCTTTTCCGGGATCTTGATGACCAGGTGGCTGGCAATGGTATCGGCGAGCTTGGACGGGCTCTCGATCTGACCGACCGCAGCCACGACCTCTGCCGAGATCTTCTTGTTCAGCTTGACGTAGTTTTCGAATTCGCTCTGAGCGGAGCGCGCCAGAGCTTCAAGCTCGGTCGCATCTTCCTCGGGCTCGGGAAGCGGGCTCGCTTCAGCTTCGAAATATTCTTCCGTCTGCAGATAATTGTCGATGGTCGCGCGGCTGAGACCTTCCACGAGCACCTTCACAGTACCATCCGGAAGTTTCAGAAGCTGGAGCACAGTGGCGATCGTCCCGGTGCTGTAGATCTGATCCGGGGCTGGATCGTCGTCCTGCGCGTTCTTCTGGGTCACGACAAGAATGTGCTTGTCGTCGCGCATGACCTCTTCAAGAGCCTTGACCGACTTTTCGCGACCGACAAACAGCGGCACGATCATTCCGGGGAAGACCACGATGTCGCGCAGGGGAAGAACCGGGTAAACCCGGTCCCGGCTCGTTTCGCCGGTGGGATTGACGTCCGACATCATATTTCCTTTCCGGGGCGCGCCGGGAGGAATTGGAGTAGCGCGCCCGTATTGCGACTGCCCAATTCTGAAAGGCTGGGCGATTCAGGTTAATAAATAGGTTCGCACGCCCCCACCGCAAGTCAATCATTGCGGTTTTGTGACCTATTACACCGCTTCGCACAGGAGGCATGCCTATTAAGGCAGGAACAGGCGTGTGCCTTGGATACAAAGGAGAATCTGGCCTTTGGTCCGGCAGCAGACTGTGTCGCAGCCTATAGATTGGGTGTGACAGGAAGCTGTGCCATGCTTGGCCAATCGCCATGCCCCAAAATGAGGACCAAACAATGGTAACAAAACCCAAACGGATCGACATTCTGGGGGTAGCAACGGCGTCGGGCGCCTCGGTTCGCGGTTGTGGCATGGGGCCGGAGGCGCTGCGGGTAGCAGGGCTGCTGGAGGCGCTCGTTGAGCTGGAGCATTCGATTGGCGACCATGGCGATCTCCGAAGGGTGCATCCGGAGATAAGCACCAATCCGTCGAGCTGGCGATTGCCGGATGAGCGGAAGGCCGACGTACTGGAGCTTGCCGAGCGGACGAGCAATGCGGGTTACGACATTCTGAGCAATGGGCACTTTCCGATTTTTATCGGCGGGGACCATTCGATTGCCATGGGTTCGCTGTCAGCTGTGTCGCGGTACAATGCACCCAAGGGCAAGCCGGTGCATGTGCTCTGGGTCGATGCGCATGCCGACTATAACACGCCTGATACCTCGCCATCGGGCAATCTCCACGGGATGCCACTGGCGCTGCTGTGTGGCGAGCCGGGCTTTGACGACAGTTATAGGGGTGATTGGCTCGGGAAGATCGAGCCGCGCAATGTCACGATCTTTGGGGCGCGCTCGATCGACCGGGAGGAGCGTCGGCTGCTGCATGCGCGCGGCGTGGAAGTGATCGATATGCGCAAGATCGATCAGACGGGCGTGGTCGGGTTGATGCAGCCGATACTTGACCGCGTGAAGGCGGCGAATGGGCACCTGCATGTGAGTTTTGATGTGGATGTGGTGGACCCTGCTCTGGCCCCGGGAGGCGGCACGCTGGTGCCAGGAGGGCTGACCTATCGCGAGGCGCATCTGATCATGGAGATGCTGCATGACAGCGGCGTGGTGGGGTCGCTCGATATCGTGGAGCTCAATCCGTTTGTGGACCACGGTGGCAAGAGCGCGACGCTGTTGGTGGACCTGGTGGCGAGCCTGTTTGGGCGGTCGATCATGGGTGAGGAGCCGGGGCCGGTGGAGTTTGTGACGGGGGAGGACTAGGCACCAGCCTTCCCTCGCCCCTTGCGGGAGAGGGAAAGGAATTTCTTCGTTCAGAAGAAATTCCAGGGTGAGGGGTTCTCTCCACACGCTCAGGGCTTGCCGAGGGATCGCATACCCCTCATCCGCCCCTTCGGGGCACCTTCTCCCGCAAGGGGAGAAGGGAGTGCGGTGGCTCACAAACTTCAAACAAAAAAACACCGGGTCTTGCGACCCGGCGTTTTGATTTCAGCTCAGCGCCGCTTTAGGCCGATGCAGGCTCTTCGTCTTTCTTGCGCTCGGAGTAGATGTAGAGCGGACGGACATCCTTGCCCTTCACCACTTCTTCCGAGATCACCACTTCTTCGACGCCTTCGAGCGAGGGCAGGTCGTACATGGTATCGAGAAGGATTGCTTCCATGATCGAGCGGAGGCCGCGGGCGCCGGTCTTGCGCTCGATGGCCTTCTCGGCGATCGCCTTGAGGGCGTCTTCGTGGAAGGTCAGTTCGACTTCTTCCATCTGGAAGAGGCGCTGGTACTGACGGACGAGAGCGTTCTTCGGAGCGGTCAGGATTTCGATCAGGGCCGGAATGTCGAGGTCTTCCAGGGTCGCGAGAACCGGGAGACGACCGATGAATTCCGGGATCAGGCCGAAACGGACCAAATCTTCCGGAGCGACGTCCTTGAGAAGCTCGCCGACGCGACGATCCTGCGGGTCCTTGACGGTGGCCGAGAAGCCGATGCCCGAACCTTCGCCGCGAGCGGAGATGATCTTTTCAAGACCAGCGAAAGCGCCGCCGCAGATGAAGAGGATGTTCGTGGTGTCGACCTGCAGGAATTCCTGCTGCGGATGCTTGCGGCCGCCCTGCGGAGGCACGGAGGCAACGGTGCCTTCCATGATCTTGAGGAGAGCCTGCTGCACGCCTTCGCCGGACACGTCGCGGGTTATGGACGGATTGTCCGACTTGCGGGAAATCTTGTCGACTTCGTCGATGTAGACGATGCCGCGCTGGGCCTTTTCGACATTGTAGTCGGCGGCCTGGAGCAGTTTCAGGATGATGTTTTCGACGTCTTCACCGACATAACCGGCTTCGGTCAGGGTCGTGGCGTCAGCCATGGTGAAGGGCACGTCGAGAATGCGGGCCAGCGTCTGTGCGAGCAGGGTCTTGCCCGAGCCCGTGGGACCGATGAGCAGAATGTTGGACTTCGACAGCTCGACGTCCTGATTCTTGGTCGCGTGGTGCAGGCGCTTGTAGTGGTTGTGGACAGCCACGGAGAGGACGCGCTTGGCGCGACCCTGGCCGATGACGTAATCGTCGAGCACCTTGCAGATATCGGCAGGGGTCGGCACGCCATCGGAGGACTTGACCATGGAGGTCTTGTTCTCTTCGCGGATGATGTCCATGCACAGCTCTACGCATTCATCGCAGATGAATACGGTCGGGCCGGCGATCAGCTTGCGAACCTCATGCTGCGATTTCCCGCAGAACGAGCAGTACAGCGTGTTCTTGGAGGTTTCGCCGTTCGTTGTCTCTTTGGACATCAGTCACTCCCGGGAACTTTTGGTCCCCAAAATCAGCGTTATCGGAAACCGTAACGCGGAAGACATAAAGAAAGTCTAAGCCGAAACGACCTTAAAGGCCGTTCCGGCTGTGTGCAATTGCTGTGGGATCACAGTCCACGGCGCATCAGCAATGTGCTTAACGCGCGTCAAATCAGGCAGACGCCTCGGGAACAGCACGCTTCTCGTGGATGGAATCGATCAGACCGAAGGTCTTGGCTTCTTCCGGAGACAGGAAGCGATCGCGCTCGAGAGCGTTCTCGATTTCCTCGTAGGTGCGGCCGGTGTGCTTCTCATAAATCTGATTAAGACGACGCTTCAAACCCTCGACTTCCTTGGCATGAATCAGAATGTCAGTGACCTGACCCTGGAAGCCGCCGGAAGGCTGGTGAACCATGACGCGCGAGTTCGGCAGCGAGGTGCGCATGCCCTTTTCGCCAGCGGCGAGGAGCAGCGAACCCATGGAAGCAGCCTGGCCCATGACCATGGTGGCAACGGCCGGGCGGATAAACTGCATGGTGTCGTAGATGGAAAGGCCAGCCGTCACCACGCCACCGGGCGAGTTGATGTAGAGGGCGATTTCCTTCTTCGGGTTCTCTGATTCGAGGAACAGAAGCTGGGCGACGATGAGCGAGGCCATATTGTCCTCGACCACACCGGTCACGAAAATGATGCGCTCGCGCAGAAGGCGCGAATAGATGTCGAAAGCGCGTTCGCCACGGTTCGACTGCTCGACCACCATGGGAACGAGCGTGTTCATGTAAAGATCGTGCGGATCCCGCATATTTTGCCCCTTGGCCCCCGTCGGCGTCGCAAGCGAACGGCAGGCTTAGTTGGTTGGCCCACGCCCCTGCCCCGAACGCGCACATGGCAAGGCAGAGAAACGCAGGTGAAATTCGAATCGGCGCGACTGGCCGATTGCAGCTATGCCGCCTTAACGGGCGGTAAAGGCACAAATAGGCGGCAATGGGGCCGGCTTCAATAGAGCGTCGCCAATGCAATGACACTAAGGTGAATGCCGCGTTTGGGATGTTCACAACTCCAGCCGGCCGGCTCCGTCAGATTTAATTCACGGTTGATAATGTTCTTGTTCTGTTCTAGTAAACTCGGGATCTGTGAGGGAGGACAATATGGATCATCCGGTGCTGGAACTGGAACGCGCTGCCATGGCCCGCTGGTGCCGGGGCGAAACGCGGGGATTTGTCGAACTGCTCGACGAGGACGTCGTCTATTTCGACCCCACGACACAAAGCCGGCTCAACAAGGCAGACCTGATGGCCATGTATGCCGAGATCGAAGGAACGATCTTTGCCGACCGCTACGAATTCATCGAGCCGCTGGTGCAGGAAATCGGCGACGCGGCGGTGCTGACGTTCAGGTTTGTCTCATGGGACAATGCGGGCAAAGCACTGCGCTGGAATTGCACCGAGGTGTTCCGGCGCCGTGATGGCGTGTGGCGGATCATCCAGACCCATTGGTCGATCACCGAGGCCGGCATACCAGACCCGGCGCCCTATACGATCTAGGGACGAGGCGGCGGGACTTTTCTCCCGCCGCAAAAGCCTTATTCGGCGCCGCCGGTGAAGGAAACGACGATGCCCTTCTTCTTGAAATAGGCCTGCATGAGCTTGCGGCCCTGGCGGTTGGGCTGGGCGAGCTTGGAGGTCTCGAACACGGCTTCCTTGGCGCCTTCCTTGGCCATGGCGGCCTTGAGCGCTGCGATGTGCAGGTCGATGTCTTCGTTGTTGTTCTTGATCGAGGCGTAGATGGCGTCGATCGCTGCGGAAACGGTGATGTCGCTCACGTGCGGATTTCCTTCGTCGCGTTTTGGCGCTCTCAAGACATCATTGCGGGTCGTTTGCCAAGGGTTTTCACCCCGTTTGAGAAAACGGAGGCCGGCGCAATCGCGGGGATGACGGCGAGTAGAGCAAGGCCGCGGAGCGAGAATCGCCGCGGCTTAACCCTCAGCACCACCGCTATGTCGGCTTGAATTCAGGTCGGCCCTCGCCGGTCTCGCTATGGCGGTCACTTTCATGCAGCGGCCTGATCTGGATTCGGCAATGGGCGGCGATGGGATCGTCGGCGAAAAGCGCCTTGGCTTCAGCCATGTCGGTGGCTTGGATGAGGACAACGCCACCAACGACTTCCTTGGCCTCGGCATAGGGGCCATCGGTTTCGTTGATGCGCACGGGGCGACGACGGTCGATCACTTCCTCGGTCGAAACGTCAGCCAGGGGCGAGGCTATGAGCAGGTGACCGCCGGCGCGCAGTTTCTGGTCGTGTTCGATAGTCGCATCGTCGAGGCGGCGCATTTCTTCGGGTGTGGTGCCGGCGAAAGCATCTGGAGCGAAATGGAAGAGGCAAAGGAATTTCATGTTCGGTCTCCGTGGTTGGACAGCGACGCGACGAGTGCCCGTTCTTGGGCTCGACTAATTTTCTGAGCTTTTTTTCGTTGAGCCACCAGAGGCATTTGCAGGGCGATGGGGTCGGCTTAAGGTGACGGGGTACAAGCCCTACGGACGACCATGGCCGCCATTATTCAAGTCAAGCCGATCACCGACGTTGCCGACGACCGCCGCGCCAGTGCCGCCCCTCGCGATCCCAAGTTTTTCCAGAGCCCCTATGCCTTCTATGCCGAGCGGCATGCGAGCAATCCGGCTTTTTTCTGGGAAGAGTATGGGCATTGGTGCTTTGCCGATTTCAAATCGGTCAGCGCCTTGTTACGCGATAAGCGATTTGGCCGGGAAATCCTGCATGTGTCGACGCGGGAGGAAATCGGGCTGCCGGAGCCGAAGCCGCATGTGGCGGATTTTGATCTCACCGAAAAACACTCGCTGCTGAACCTCGAACCGCCGGGGCACACGCGGCTGCGCATGCTGGTCAATCGGGCTTTCGTGTCGCGGCAGGTGGAGCAGCTACGGCCACGCATTCGGCAGTTGGCCAATGAGATCATCGATGGGTTCGAGGGCGAGGATAGCGTCGATCTGATCAAGGCTTTTGCCGCGCCCCTGCCCGCGATCATCATTGCAGAAATGATTGGCCTGCCGGCCGAAGCGGCGCCGCAATTGCTCAATTGGTCCAATCGGATGGTCACCATGTACATGTACGGGGTGACGTATGAGACCGAACTCGATGCCAACAAGGCGTCGGCCGATTTCATGACTTATCTGCGCGATGTGATTGCCGAGCGGCGTCGGGTGCCGCGGGAAGACCTGCTTACGCACATGCTCACCGCCGAACAGGGCGGGGAGAAGCTGAGCGACGATGAGGTGATGTCGACCGCCATCCTGCTGCTCAATGCCGGGCATGAGGCGACGGTGCACACGACAGGGAATGGGGTGAAATCCATTCTCGAAAGCGGGCTTGATCCCAAGACGCTATTTGCGACGCCGGAGCAGACCGAGGCGACGGTGGAGGAGTGTTTACGCTTTGACGCGCCGCTGCATCTTTTTACGCGCTATGCGCTGACGGACCTGGAAGTGGAAGGCATTCCGCTACGGAAGGGTGACGTGATTGGGCTGATGCTTGGTGCGGCCAATCGCGATCCCTCGCGGTTTGCCGATGCGGGGCGGTTCGATCCGTTCCGGACGGATGGCGCCAATGTCAGCTTTGGCGCCGGCATCCACTTCTGCATCGGTGCGCCGCTGGCGCGGATCGAGTTGCAGGAGGCCATGTCTGTGATGTTCCAGCGCCTGCCGAAGCTGCGGCTGGCCGAGCAGCCGAGCTACAACGACGTGTTCCATTTCCATGGGCTGGAAAAGCTCATGGTGCGCTGGGACTGAGCTTTCCGCGCCGTGTGGTGAGATGCTTCGTGTAAGCGAAACCTAGGTGCCACGCCCTCGTGGTTCGAGGCTGCGCTTCGCTGCGCACCTCACCATCAGGACTACTTGGATGCCAGGGCGTGGCCTTGTCATGCAGCCCCTAGAGCGTCGCGAGGACGGCCGGTAGCAGCGGCGGCAGGTCTTCGCTCATCATGCCGGGGCCGCCAAAGCGATTGGCAGCTTCCGCGTGGAGCCAGGCGCCGGCACAGGCGGCGTCGAAGCCGTTCATGCCCTGCGCGAGCAGGCCGCCGATGATGCCTGCGAGGACATCGCCGGAGCCGGCTGTGCCGAGCCAGTTGGGGGCATTGGCATTGATGGCGGCGCGGCCATCGGGCGCGGCGATGGCGGTGTCGCTGCCCTTGAGCAGGATGATGGCGCCGGAATGCTGGGCAGCGGCGCGGGCGCGTTCGAGCTTGCCGCCGGGGACGTTGCCGAAGAGGCGTTGGAATTCGCCTTCGTGGGGGGTGAGCACGACGGGGCGGGCGGCATTGGCCTTTATTGCGGCGAAGAGCCTTTCGCTCTCGCTGGCAAAACTGGTGATGGCGTCGGCGTCGAGCACCGTCGCCGCACCCGAGGAGAGGGTCGCCAGTGCCTTGTCGCGCGTGGCTTCGCCAATGCCGGCGGCCGGGCCTAGGACGACGGCGTTCATGCGCCTATCGCCGAGCAGTTCGGCCAGTTCGCCGGCGTTTTCGGCGGACTTGAGCATGATGGCCGTCACATGGGCGGCGTGAACGCGTAACGCGGCGGTTTCGCCTGCGAGGGAGACGACCCCTGCCCCAACGCGAAAAGCGCCATGGGCGGCGAGACGGGCGCCGCCGGTTTCGAGCTCGCTGCCGGAAACGACGATCACGTGGCCACGGTCATATTTGTGGCCGTCGGCCATGGACTGCGGCATGGCCCAGAGTTCGCGCGTGTTCTGCCAGGCTTTTGGGTTGATGCGGTCGAGGACCGCGTCGGGAATGCCGATATCGGCGAGGACGACTTCGCCGCAATGCTGACGGCCCGGCAGGAGCACGTGGCCGGGTTTCAGGCGGAAGAAGGTGACCGTCATGTCGGCGATCATGGCCACGCCACGGACGGCACCGGTAGCGCCATCGATGCCGCTGGGCACGTCGACGCTAACCACGGGGAGCGTCGAGCCGTTGACCGTGGTGATGATGCTGGCGATCTCGCCTTCGATGTCGCGATCGAGCCCGGCGCCCAGAATGGCGTCGACGATCAGGTCTGCGTCCTCGATGTCCTTTTCGCTCGGAGCGTCGATACGGCCGGTCCACTGCTCAGCCGCAACGAGAGCATCGCCGCGGAGCGCATTGCGTTCGCCGAGGAGGCGCACCTGCACCGGCCAGCCGCGCTGCTGCAGGAGACGAGCGACGATGAAACCGTCGCCGCCATTGTTGCCGGTGCCGCACAGCACGAGAACGGAGCGCTGGTAATAGCGCTCGATGATGGCCTCGGCCACCGCCTTACCGGCCGCCTCCATCAGGCGGAAGGACCTGACGCCGCCTTCGATGGCGAAGCGATCGGCCTGGGCCATTTCCTGAGGCGTGAGAAGGGCATCGGTATGGGCCATGAGTGCCTCGCTGCGAGTCAGTGCTGTCTATCTCATAGCGAGGTTGGAGCAGAAATAGGACAAAGAAACGCCGGAACCGGCAATTGGACGGAAAAGCAACGGGGTGTTTTAGCCGGCCTGCCGGCGTTGGTCCGTGTCGCGCCAGACCGTGCGATTGCGGCCACCATGCTTGGCCGCATAGAGCCGCTGGTCGGCGCGAACCATGATTTCGTCGTGGTGGCGGGCCTCGGCGGTCGAGCACAGGCCAATGCTTGCCGTGGCGCGGAGGCCCGGGGCGATGTCGCTCCAATCGATGTCCTGGAGCGCCAGGCGCAGGTCTTCCACGATGGCGATCGCGTCCTGGGTATCATGGCGCGGCAGGATCACGACGAATTCCTCACCGCCGAGGCGGGCCGCAAAGCCCAGGTCGGCCACATGGGCGCCCAGGGTGCGGGAGACTCGGCGCAGGACGTCGTCGCCTACGAGGTGGGAATATTGATCGTTCACGGCCTTGAAGTGATCGAGATCGAAGATGGCCAGCGCGTAGTCGCTGCCTGCCAGGTCTTCCACCATGCGCTCGAAACTGCGCCGATTGGGCATGCCGGTCAGCGCGTCAAGCAAGGCTTCCGCGGCCAGCGCACTGGCGCGAGCGCGCAACTGGCTGGTTTCCGCGCGCAGTTCCGCTGCTTTGGCGAGGCGCTGCGTAGTTTCGCCGGATTGGCGCACATAGAGCGCGTGGAAACGCTTTTGCAGCGCCAATGCCAGCTCGAATTGACCGAGAGCCTCATGGACCCGCCCCAATTGGGCGGCTGCATTGAGCTGATGGTCGATCTGGCCCGTTTCATCGGCAAGGTCCAGGGATTGCTGCGCAGCTTCCAGCGCGCCAGAGAGATCGCCGCTGCGCAGCCGGGCCGTTGCGAGGGTATAGAGATAGTGGATGCGAAGACTGGCCCCACCTTCGCCGGGTAGAGCGGCCGAGCGCTCGAGGCGCTGCATCGCAGCGTCGACATCGCCTTTGAGAGCGCTGTATTCGGCGCAATTGCCGAGCGCCACGCGCAGGGTCCAGAGATCGCCACAGGCTTCGGCGGCGGAAATGGCCTCGTCGGTTATGCGAATGGCGCGGTCCAGCCAATGAGTCGTGGCGGACGTGTCCTCTGCGGCTTCGGCTTCTTCGGCGCGCTTGGAATAGCAAAAGCCGAGGTTGAGCAGGCCGAAGGCGTGGAGACCGGCATTTCCGGCGCTTGCTGCTACCGCAGTGCTGCGCTCGAGGAGCGGAACGGCCATGGAAACCTGCCGGCAGACCGCCAGGGTGACGCCCTTGGCATTGAGCGCGAATGCCAGTGCCGGGGCGTCATTGCTGCTTTCGGCGGTGGCGACAGCCAGCGAGGCCAGGTCAAAGGCATCGTCGCTCAGGCCGATATCGAGCAGCAGGAAGGCTTCGATGGCCTTGATGCGGGCCAATTCGGCCGTGTCATCGAGCTTGCTCCAGAGGCGCCTGGCGGCGACGGCGCATTCCAGCCCGACCTCGACATCCCCCAGCCGCATGCAGCACCAGGCCATCTGGCTCATGCAGCGGGCCAGAGTGCTGGGCTCGCCCTGTTGCTGGGCCGAAAGATAGGCTGATTTGGCAAAGCTCAGCGCCCCGGCGCAATCGCCCCTGTCCATGAGCGAAAAGCTCTGGGCGAGATCGTCACCGAAAAAGCGCTGGTCAGACACAGATACTTACAACCCCCGAGCAGAGCGACCATAGCCGATTTTCAGCTCTGATTGTACTCAACTTTTTGGTGTGCACGTTTTTCGGGCCCTCGATGCCGCCAAATCTCTAGCGGGCGACCGTTTCTTTGACGGCGTGGGCACGGGCCTTGATGGTGACCGGCCCCTGCCCCGTCATTTCCTGGGCGACGTCCTGCGCGGTCAACTGGCCGAGCACCTGGCTTATTCCCGGCGCGGAGGTCCCCACGGTCCAATAGTCTTCAAAGCTTGGATAGTTGCGCGATACTTCGATCGTCCTGGTGGCGACATTAACGAGGCCCGCGCCATTCCAGAGTTTTTCGAGCCTGACGGTAACAAAAAAGGGCCCCGGAGGGCCCTTTCTCTTTGCTACTGCAGCTCTTAGGCCGAGTAGTACATTTCGTATTCGACCGGGTGCGGGGTCATTTCGACGCGCAGGACTTCCTGCATCTTCAGTTCGATATAGGCATCGATGAAATCGTCGTCCATGACGCCGCCGACCTTGAGGAAGTCGCGGTTCTTGTCGAGGTTTTCCAGAGCTTCACGGAGCGAGCCGGAAACGGTCGGGATTTCCTTGAGTTCGTCCTTCGGCAGTTCGTAGAGATCCTTGTCCATCGGGTCGCCCGGGTGGATCTTGTTCTTGATGCCGTCGAGGCCGGCCATCAGCAGGGCGGTGTAGGCCAGGTACGGGTTTGCCAGCGGATCGGGGAAACGAACTTCGACGCGCTTTGCCTTCGGCGACTGGCCGAAGGGGATACGGCAGGAAGCCGAACGGTTACGGGCCGAGTAGGCCAGCAGAACCGGAGCTTCGAAGCCGGGCACCAGACGCTTGTAGGAGTTGGTGGTCGGGTTGGTGAAGGCGTTGATGGCCTTGGCGTGCTTGATGACGCCGCCGATGTACCAGAGGCATTCCATCGAGAGACCAGCATACTGGTCGCCAGCGAAGAGCGGCTTGCCGTCCTTCCAGATCGACATGTGGCAGTGCATGCCCGAGCCGTTGTCGCCGTAGACCGGCTTGGGCAGGAAGGTTGCGGTCTTGCCATAGGCATTGGCAACCTGCTGCACGGCATACTTGTAGATGAGAACGTCGTCAGCCGACGCGATCATCTGCTTGTACTTGAGGCCGAGTTCGTGCTGGGCGGAAGCCACTTCGTGGTGGTGCTTCTCGATGATGATGCCCATCTGGCCCATGGCTTCGAGCATTTCACCGCGCATGTCCTGCGCGCTATCAAGTGGAGGAACCGGGAAGTAACCCTTCTTGAGGCCGATGTGGTGACCATTGTTGCCGGCTTCGTAGTCGGCGTCGTTGTTGGTCGGCAGTTCGGCAGCGTCGACCGAGAAACCAACCTTGTAGGTGGTGGTCGAGTACTTCACGTCGTCGAAGATGAAGAATTCGGGCTCGGGACCGAACACGACGGTGTCGCCGATACCGGACGACTTGACGAGGCCTTCAGCCTTCTTGGCGATCGAGCGGGGATCGCGGTTATAGGGCTGGTAGGTTGCCGGCTCGAGAATGTCGCAGTTTATCGCGAGGGTCGAGGCGGCGAAGAACGGGTCGATATAGGCCGAGTTCGGATCGGGCATGAGCACCATGTCGGACTCGTTGATGGCCTTCCAGCCAGCAATCGAGGAACCGTCGAACATCACGCCATCTTCAAACATGTCGGCGTCAACGACGGACGCATCCATGGTGACGTGCTGCAGCTTGCCGCGCAGGTCGGTGAAACGCACGTCGAGATACTTGATGTTCTCGTCCTTCATGCGCTGGATAATGTCTGCTCCGGTAGTCATCAGGTCTTCCCCTGTAAACGGACTGTTTGTTGCTGGATTTATGGGGCGCGACGCTTAGAGCGCGTCGTCGCCGAATTCGCCGGTACGGATGCGGATGGCTTGTTCGATCGAATAGACGAAAATCTTGCCATCGCCGATGCGGCCGGTTTGCGCGGCATTGCGGATCGCCTCGATCGCCTTTTCGGCGAGTTCGTCGGGGCAAACCACCTCGACCTTCACTTTGGGAAGGAAATCGACGACATATTCCGCGCCACGATAGAGCTCCGTGTGCCCCTTCTGGCGGCCAAAGCCTTTGGCCTCGGTCACGGTGATGCCCTGCAGGCCAACTTCCTGCAGCGCCTCTTTGACTTCGTCGAGCTTGAAGGGCTTTACGATAGCCTCGATTTTTTTCAACTGTGCCTCCACTGAGCGTCTTAGGCCGTTACCGCCAACCTGTATGCACGGGCCATGCCAGCGTGCCAAAGCATGGAAAACATTAACTGTTGCATGGACTTGACCAGGTCGAACGAGATGCGTCCGGGTGGCCACGATAGCACGAATGATCGTTTTTCGGGCGTGTTGCATATTTTTTATGCAAACAAAAGTAGCTTTCGGACATTCCTTGCGCCATAGCTGACCAAAATCTCACCACATGCACGCGATCAGGCGAGATCGGAGACGCAGAAGCGGCCGCGTTCGTCGTGCCAGATGGTTAGGCCGGCTTCCTTGAAGGCCAAGAGGACCATGCGGAGGCTATCGCCCTGGCCGGGGATTTCGGCGCTCTCGATGCGACGCACCGTTGAGACCGAAATGCCGGCATTCTGCGCCAGGGTTTCAGCCGTCCAATCGAGCAGTGCGCGGCAGGCCCTGACCTGGGCCGGTGTCAGGGAGGCAATATCCTCCCTTGCTGCGCGCGGAGCGGTAATGCGCGGATTACGGCTCGAAATGCCACCATAGTGCAGGTTGGATGAAATTTCGGAGGAGAAGGGCAAGCCTACGATATGAAACTGCTGATATTCGCCATTGGCGAGGCGCAGGCGGGGCGAGAAACTGTAGGGCCTGCGATTTCCCACGGTTTCGCGCCAGAGATCGGGCAGACGTTCGAGGTCGTCGGGATGCAGGCTCGTGCGCCAATTGGTGACGTCGTCGCCCGGCTGGGCATTGGCGTCGACGAGGTCGCTGCCGAAGTGATCGATCAGGCGCCCTTCCTCGTCGGCGATCCAGAACACGGCGCCAATGAGCCGGGAAATATTGTGCAGCAGCGCGCGGTTGTTGGCGACGCGTTCGCGGAGGTCCTGCCGTTCCGTTATGTCGGAAACCACGGCCACGACGCGGGTGGCATTGCCGTCGCGATCAAAGAGCCGGCGCGCCTCACTGCGCAGATACCGCAACTGGCCATCGGGGCGGATGATCCTGAACTGCCGGTCGGTCTGGCGGGCATCGGTGACGAAGCCGTGCGGATCGTCGACGGGGAGACGATCCTTTGGATGGACGAGGGTTTCGAGAAAGGCGAGGTCGAGGTGAAGGCCGGCGGGGTTGATGCCAGCCAAGGCATACAGCCCAGCCGAGCAATGCAGCCGCGCGTTGGCGATATCCCAAGACCAGAAGCCCACACCAAGCCTGGCCTCGACGGCGCGCACCCACTCGTCGGACTGCCGGATACCCGGACTACGTTCTGCCATGTCCCTCTCTCCACCGGATGCTTTTGCATCCGCTAACCGCGCAACAGGAGCTGGCCAGACGAAGTCGGGGACTCTGCGGCATCATCAAGTGCCGCACGTTGTCTTTCTTCGAAAACCTGGGTCATGGCAAGAGCCCGTGGCGATCGTTTTTTCTTAAGATTAGCGACAAGATTCGGAGGGACGACTTGATCTGGATCAATGAAACTTTTCCGCTCAGCCCTTGAGCAGAAAAGTGGCGAAATCCCCGCATCAGGAGAAACGCGTACTCCGCAGGCGGCCAAAAGGGGCGATGGCCGAAAGATGGTGCTCATTAGAAGTTGCTAGCGTCGATCTACTTTAACCCTGGGGGATCACTGTGGACGTCCGCCTCTTCAGCAACAAACGCCGGGTTCTGGCGCAAGAGAACCAAGCTACTCTCGACGCAATTTCGCGGGCGCTGGCTGTCATCGAATTCGAACTCGACGGCACGATCCGGACGGCCAACAAGAACTTCCTCGACGTGATGGGATACACGCTCGACGAAGTGCGCGGGAAGCATCACCGCATGTTTGTCACCCCCGCCGAAAGCGCCCTGCCCGACTACAAGCTGTTCTGGCAGCAATTGGCAAAGGGCGAATTCCAGGCAGCCGAGTATCGTCGCATTGGCAAGGACGGCAAGGAAGTCTGGATACAGGCGACCTATAATCCGGTTTTCGGGCGCGATGGGACGCCCTCGAAGATCGTGAAGTTCGCCACCGATGTGACAGAGGCAAAGCTCCTCGCCGCCGACAGCGCCGGCCAGCTTGCCGCGATCTCGCGCTCGCAAGCCGTCATCGAATTCACGCCCAAGGGCGAAGTGATCACGGCGAATGACAATTTCTGCCGGGCTCTGGGCTATTCGCTCGAAGAAATCCGCGGGCGGCACCACAAAATTTTCGTGCCGCCCAACGAGGCTGCCAGTGCGGCCTATCAGGAATTCTGGAGCCGGTTGGGACGCGGCGAGTTTCAGTCGGCCGAATATCTCCGCCTTGGCAAAGGTGGGCAGGAAGTCTGGATCCAGGCGACGTACAACCCAATCTTTGACCACCATGGGAAAGTGTTCAAGATCGTCAAATACGCTACCGACGTCACGGACAGGAAGCGCGCCGTGAACTTGCTCGGCGGCGAACTGGCAAAGCTCGCCAAGGGCGATCTGCGGGCGCGCATCCACACCCCGTTCAAGGGGGAACTCGACGCCGTGCGGCTGGCCTACAACAATACGGTGGACCGCTTCGCCGAGATCGTAGCGCGGCTGCGGCGCTCGTCGGGCACGCTGCGTGCGGCAACGGCAGAAATCCTGACCGGCGCCAATGATCTTGCGGAACGCACCTCGCGCCAGGCATCGGCAATCCAGGAAACGAGTGCGGCGATGAAGAATCTTGCCGACACGGTGGAAGAAAATGCCGCGCGAGCGGAGGCGGCCCGCGGCAAGGCGCGCGCCGTTTCGACCACTGCGGAGCAAAGCGGCGCAGTCATGAACCAGGCCCAGGACGCCATGGGGCGCATCCTGGCGTCGTCGTCGCAAATTTCCAATATTGTCGGGCTGATCGACGACATCGCCTTTCAGACTAACCTGCTTGCCCTCAACGCCTCGGTGGAAGCGGCGCGGGCCGGCGATGCCGGCAAGGGCTTTGCCGTGGTAGCCGTGGAAGTGCGTCGGCTCGCGCAATCGGCGGCGCAGGCGTCCTCGGACGTCAAGGTGCTGATTGAGCGCTCGTCCTCAGAGATTTCGACGGGATCGAGGCTGCTCTCCGACGCGGCGGAGCGCATTGCCAGCATGCTGGGCGATGTGCGGGACAATAGCGGGCTTATGGACAGCATTGCCAGCGGCAGCCGCGAGCAGTCGGGCGCGATCGCCGAAGTTGCGACCGCTGTCCGGCAGATGGACGAGATGACGCAACACAATGCGGCGCTCGTTGAAGAGACCAATGCCGCCATCGAGCAGACCGAGGGGCAAGCGAGCGAACTCGACAGAATCGTCGAAGTCTTTGTCGTTGAAGATGCGCCCCTGGCGCGCGAACCGGCGCAGGAGAAGCCGCGGGCGATACCGCGAGCGGTCAGGCCGGCATGGGATTGGATGGGGCAAGGCAATGCCGCCCTCGATATCGGCTGGAGCGAGCGCTAGGCGAATGCAGGCAGGACGTCCGCCAGCGCCCTGCCTGTCATTTCCGTTCCGGACTTGCTATCGACCTTCCGGCGTAGGAGCGACTGACCAAAAATGACACCACTTGAATGCGTCGAACTGCAGCTTGCAGCCTATAACGAGAGAAATCTCGAGCGTTTTCTGACGGCCTTTTCCGAGACCGTCCGCTGCTATCGCCTGCCTGACATGGCCCTGACTATCGATGGAAGGGCGGCCATGGGCGAGTTCTATGCCGCGAACCGCTTCGTGCATGAAGGTCTGCACGCCAAGCTGCTGAATCGCATGGTGGTCGGCAACAAGGTCATCGACCACGAGCTGATCGATGGCCTCGGACCGGAGCCTATGGAGACATCGGTGATTTTCGTTATCGAAGACGGCCTTATCGTCCAAGTGTTCTTCATGCCGGCAAAAACGGCCAGTTGACGCGGGCGCGGTTCGGCCGCTGCTGATTTGAAGGGTCTTTCGTCGAAGCCGGGCGCACCCTGGGGAGACATGCGTTAGGCTTTGACTGACTTCAACACTTCATATAGATGCAACGCCAACCCGGCCGACGGGGACCCTTGCGGGTGTGGCGGAATTGGTAGACGCACTGGATTTAGGTTCCAGCGCCGCAAGGCGTGGAGGTTCGAGTCCTCTCACCCGCACCATAGCGGCCTCGGCCGAACGAGATGAACCAATACGGGATAAACCCCAATGCAGGTAACTGAGACCCTTAACGAAGGCCTGAAGCGCAAGCTCAGCGTCACCATTCCGGCAGCGGACCTCAATACGCGCCTTGACGCCAAGCTTGAAGAACTCAAGGGTCAGGCCAGTATCAAGGGCTTCCGTCCGGGCAAGGTTCCGACCGCTCACCTCAAGAAGGTCTATGGCCGCTCGGCCATGTCCGAAGTGATGACCGACGCGATCAACTCGACCGTGTCCGATACGCTGGATGGCCGCAAGGAACGCGCCGCCGCCCAGCCCAAGGTCGATCTGCCGCAGGACCAGGCCATCATCAACGACGTGCTCGACGGCAAGGCCGACCTCGCATTCGAAGTCGAATACGAAGTTCTGCCGCCGGTCTCGCTGATGGACCTCAAGGGCCTGAAGCTGAACAAGCCGGTCGTGGCAATCACCGAAGAAGAAATCGACGCTGAAGTGAATCGCGTGTTCGCCCAGAACCGTGGCTTCACCGACAAGGGCGATGGCGCCGTTGTCGAGCAGGGCGACCGTCTGGGTCTCTCGTTCGTCGGCAAGATCGATGGCGTTGCCTTTCCGGGTGGCACTTCCGATCACGCTCACCTGACCGTTGGTTCCGGCGAATTCATCCCTGGCTTCGAAGAACAGCTCGTCGGCCAGAAGAAGGACGAGACCCGCACGATCAAGGTCACCTTCCCCGCCGACTACGGCAATGCCGAACTCGCCGGCAAGGAAGCCACCTTCGACGTCACCATCCTGCATGTCGACGGCCCGAATGCCGGCGAACTCGATGACGATTTCGCCAAGCGCCTCGGCCTCGAAGACGTCGCCGCCCTGCGCAAGACCGTCAGCGAGCAGATGGAAGCTGCGCTCGAATCCATGAGCAAGCAGCACGTCAAGCGCCAGATCCTCGACGCGCTCGACGAAGGCCACAAGTTCGACGTTCCGGCCCAGTTGGTCGAAGCCGAATTCGCCACCATCTGGCAGCGCGTCCAGCATGAAGTTGAAGGCCATGGCCGTTCCTTCGAAGACGAAGGTACGACCGAAGCCGAGGCCAAGGAACAGTATCAGCGGATCGCCGAGCGCCGCGTGCGCCTGGGTCTCGTCGTTGCCGAAATCGGCAATCAGAACGAAGTCCAGGTGACCGACGACGAGCACCAGCAGGCCCTGCTTGCTGAAATCCGCCGCTTCCCGGGCCAGGAACAGCAGGTTTACGACTACTATCGCAAGAACGCCCAGGCTCTCGCCAGCCTCCGCGCTCCGGTGTTCGAGAACAAGGTCGTCGACTACGTCGCCAGCCTTGCCGAACAGACCGAAAAGAAGATGTCGCGCGACGAGCTGGCCAAGCTCATCCAGGCCGACGAAAACGAAGTGCCGGAAGAGCACCACCACTAAGTGGTGTGACCCGACTCATGGTTTAGTGGGGCCGCCTTCGGGCGGCCCTTTCTTTTTGGCCAGTTCGAAGGTGCCGGACGGTTAACCTGTTATTGCATCACGACGAATAGACTCTCCACGGGATGCAGGACATATTTGGAACCTCGACGATGGTGCATGGCCAGCTTTTCTTTGCACTCATCAATCCGATCATCGCATTGCTGTTCTCGCTCGGTTTTGGCCTGATCTGGCTGCGCTGGCGTTCTTACAAGCACCTGGTGGTGCTTTCCCTGGCATTCCTCTGTCTCGGCCTTGGTTTCATCTTCTATGATTTCAAGATTCTGGTCTGGCCCGCCGAGATCAATGTCGGCGCAAACATTCTCTATGTCGCAACGATAACACTGGCCTGTGCCAGCACCTTTTTGCGCAAGAACCTGCCGCCGCCTGTCCTGATCTATCTCGCCATCACAGCTTCAGGTGCCCTGCCCTTCATATGGTACCTGCTCGTCGAGCCCTCGACGCTGGCGCGCATTCTCATCACATCGGCCATTTTTGCTGGCGTGACCATCGTCACTTTCGTCGGCCTTGTTCGACAGCCCGAGAGGACGCTCGCCGACAACCTTTTTGCTGCGGCGGTCGGCCTGGCGTTTTTCGTCGCCGTCTTCAGGCCAGCCCTCGTCCTGACAGGCGTCCTCCACATTGAAAGCTCGGAGGGCTTCACGGCGTCGGATTATTGGACGTCCATCAGGGCTTTCACGCCGCTGATGTCTTTCATCGTCGCGGCATTGTACTCCGTAGCGATCGGCCTCGATGTCGTCAGCCACCTCAAGGGCCAGGCAGACCGGGACTATCTGACAGGCCTCCTCAACCGGCGCGGTTTCGAGACGGCCGGAGACGAGGCCGTGGCTCGCGATTTCGCCAATTCACGCCAGCCCGCCATGTTGGTGGCCGATATCGACGACTTCAAGAAGGTCAACGACACGTTTGGGCACAAGGTTGGTGACGCGGTTATCGTGGCCGTGGCGCGCACATTGGCACGGCATGGCGACGCCGTTCTCGCCGCACGCACCGGCGGCGAGGAATTCGCCCTTTACTACAATGACATCGATCGGGCGGAGCTGCAGGGCATTGCCCGCAAGATCCGGTCAGCGCTGGCTCAGATGACCATTGCTGGCCTGCCCAACAATTATCCGGTTACCCTCAGCGTCGGGCTGCACCTCAGCTATAGCCAGGAGAGCCTGGCCGACATGATGACACTGGCCGACCAGGCGCTTTACCGAGCCAAGAGCGGGGGCAAGGACCAGGCGGTGATGACGCCCGTTCGCCTGCACCTCGCATCCGGCAGCCGATTGCAGAGCGGGGATCGGCCCTAGGGCGCTTCGGCCATCTCTGCGAAGAAAGCTTCCGGCCCTTCGACCTCGCGCAGGCGCTTACCGATGATCTGCAGGAAACGCGTACCGACGCCCCGCAGGAAGGCACGGTCGTGGGAGACGAGAAGACAGGTCGCGCCATGCTCGGCGATATCGAGTTCGAGCTGCTCCTGGCCCGGAATGTCGAGATGGTTGGTCGGCTCGTCGAGAAGGTAGAAATTCGGCCGCTGCAGGCGCAGCGCCAGGAGGGCGAGCCGTGCCCGCTGGCCAAGAGACAGCGTGCGGATGGGCCTGTCCTGCCGGTCGGGATCAAAGCCGGCACCAGCAAGCAAGGCGATGCTGCGACGGTCCCCCTCATCATAGGATGAAACGATGAAATCGAGCGGCGTCTTGTTGAGCGGTAGCCAATCGAGGGCCTGATCCAGATAGCCGGGGACGATCTGTGGGCTGAGACGCAATCCGTCGATAGCCTCGCCATTCAGTGCCGCAGCAACCTTGCGCATGAGCTGGGATTTGCCGGTGCCATTGCGACCGAGCAGGACAACCCGGTCACCTTGAAAGACATGCAGCTTGTCGATGGAAAAAAGCGGGCGTCCGTCGGGCGTCGCGACGGCCATGTTCTCGAATGCGAGCATGACGCGAGCCTCGGCGCCCGAATTGCCGAGCATGACCTTACCGGTCTTTTCGCGATGCACGGCGACGACCTGATTTTCGATCTTTTCGGCGCGCTCGCGAAGCTGCTTGGACTTTACCGTGAGCAGGTCGCTGCCGGAATTGATGCCGATATTGGTGAGTTTCGCCGCCTGTTTTCGTAATTGCGCGACTTCCTTCAAATCGCGCTGGCGCTGCTGTTCGGCGGCCTGGTCCGCTTCTTCGAGGGCAGCGCGCGCGGCGCCGTATGCGAGCGGGAAGAAATGCGAGGTTTCGGGTCGCAGGAAGAGCGTACGATTGGTGGCGCTGTTCAGAAACTGCCGGTCGTGGCTGGCCATGACGACGATGGTCTGGCGGGGGAGCGCGGCCATCCAGTTTTCGAGCGCCAGGATGCGGCCGAGGTCGAGATGGTTGGTGGGTTCGTCAAGGAGCAGAAGATCGGGCTGCGTGACCCAGCCGCGAGCAATCAGTGCTAGACGTTGCCAGCCGCCGCTGAGTTGGCCAATGGGCTTCTGGACGAGATCGAGCGGGAAGCCGAGTTCGTCGAGCGCCACGTCGGCACGCCAGCCTTCGCTCTCGCGGTCGGAAGGCGAGAGAGCCTGTTCAACGAAATCGCGGAGCGGAATGGCCAGAGCACCCGCCGGTACATCCTGTGGGACATAACCGATAGTGAGGCCGCGTGAGCGGGAGATTTCGCCCTCGCTGAGTTCGGCTTCACCGATGAAAGCACGTAGGAGCGTAGATTTGCCGCGGCCATTGGCGGCGACGAGGCCGACGCGGTCGCCATCGGACAAAGACAGGGAAAGGTTGGAGAAGAGCACATGGCCCGAACGGAGGCCGGCATTGCGGAGGCTGAGATTTGCCATCGTATGGTCTTTCTGGGATGGCGCTGCGTTGTGGGGCGCGCCTAGTCCATCAATGTGCACTCTGACAGGAGTCAGAGTGCCGTGACGGGCAAACCAGTGGATCAAAGACCGAAAGTGTCGTCCGAACCGTTCTGGTCAGCCCTGCAGCTTGAGCCACAGGGCATGAACGGGGCCATGCTGGCGATGATGAGTGAAATATACCATGCATCCCTCCCCGCTTCGTGTTGGATGACGAAACAGACCTAATTCAGCGGGCGCATGAAATCAAGCGTCAGGCGAGATAGAAAACAAGGCTCGCAAGCAGGGTCGCCCCAAAACGCGGGACGTGGAGCTGGGCCAGCCGGTACGCAATACTCAAAAATCCGGCTCTTGGCTCAACGCCAGCAGATGAACCGAAATGGGGCACTAAATACGCAATACTGGGCCCATTTCGGGTTCGCATACGGCAACTCCATACAAAAACCGTATGCCCGAACGCTAACAGCGTGCGCTTAAGAAAGTGCTTTCAAGAAGCAAACGAGGGGTAAACGCACCGCCTCAAGTTGAAACGAGGCTTTACCGATTGCGCGCTCAGCCGGCCGGGCGGAGAGCTTTCTGGCCACGGATTCGATCGGCGCAGAAATCGAAGTCTATGAGATAGACCCATCCATCCTGCGTCGCGCGCACCTGGATGCGTTTTTCATTGGCAACGTTGAGCGAGATATTGGTGTAGCCGCGACGGGCGATTGCTTCGCGGATCTGATGGTCCGTCAGGCAAATCGGAAGCTGGGGGTAGAAATCGCGCGGCTCATCACCGAAATGAAAGCCAAAGCTGACCTGCGCCGAAGCCGGCACGGGAACCAGCGCCAATGCCGCCAGCATGACGCCCGCAAAAATCCTGTTGACCATGACTGCCATCCTCTTCGATCGAGCTTGCCCACCAAACGCTCATAGTGGGCTTTTGCTCCTGAACCCAGGATGAACCCCCGTCCGTTTCGCCCGGTTTCGGGGGAAAAACCAAGGCAAACCGCGCCTCAGCGCCGGTGTGCGATATGCTAGAACATCTAGTGAACTGATTCGCAGAATTATCGGACTCGATCGCATGCAAGCAGACGATCTCTTTGGCGGCGGGGCAGAAGGCCAGCCCCAGGAACCCAAGCCAGCCAAGGAAAAGCCAGTCGCCAAGGCCCCTGCGCCTTCGACCTCCGAAAGCTATGGTGCGTCCGATATCGAAGTGCTCGAAGGGCTTGAGCCGGTTCGGCGTCGCCCGGGCATGTATATCGGCGGTACGGATTCCAATGCCTATCATCACCTCTTTGCCGAGGTGATCGACAATTCGATGGACGAGGCCATTGCCGGCCACGCCACGCGCATTGAAGTGCATCTGGGGGCCGATGGCTACCTGACCATTACCGACAATGGCCGCGGCATTCCGGTCGAGAAGCATCCGAAATTTCCCGGGCGGTCGACGCTCGAAATCGTCCACACGATCCTTCACGCCGGTGGCAAATTCGACTCCAAGGCCTATGAGACGTCGGGCGGTTTGCACGGCGTCGGCGTCTCTGTGGTCAATGCGCTTTCGGACGACATGATCGTCGAGGTGGCGCGCGACCAGCAGTTGCATCGCATCATTTTCTCGCGCGGCAAGGTTGTGCAGGACGTCGAAAATGTCGGCCGGGTGCAAAACCGGCGCGGGACTTCCACACGCTTCCATCCCGATCCGGAGATCTTTGGGGCTACAGCGCATTTCTCGCCTGGTCGCATTTACCGCATGACGCGGGCCAAGGCCTATCTCTTTGGCGGTGTGGAACTGCGTTGGAGCTGCGACGAGAGCCTTGCCAGTGACGAGGTTCCGGCCAAGGCGGTGTTCCACTACCCAGACGGTTTGAAGGATTTCATGACCGCGCGCATTGAGGGCGAGACGCGCATTGTCGACGATATCTTTGCTGGCAAGACCGGGCGCCCCGGTAGCCATGGATCGGTGGAATGGGCTGTGGCCTGGACCCTCGAGGATGGCAGCGTTTCTTCCTATTGCAACACGGTACCGACGCCCGATGGCGGCACGCACGAGGCCGGCTTGCGGCTGGTGTTGCTGCGCGGGCTCAAGAACTATGCCGAGCTGACCAAGAACAAGGCGGCGGCGAACCTGACGGCAGAAGACGTGCTTGGGCATTGCAATGCTATGCTGTCCGTCTTCGTGCGCGAGCCGGAATTCGTCGGCCAGACCAAGGACAAACTGGCTTCGGGTGAAGCGACGCGCATCGTCGAAAACGCGTTGCGCGATGCTTTTGACCACTGGCTCGGTTCTTCGCCGCAGCAGGCGGGCAAACTGCTTGATTGGGCCGTTGAACGCGCCGAAGAGCGCCTGCGTCGGCGCAAGGAAAAAGAAATCGACCGCGCCAGCGCGACGCGAAAGCTGCGTTTGCCGGGCAAACTGGCTGACTGCACGCAGAATGCGGCGCAGGGCGCGGAACTGTTCATCGTCGAGGGTGACTCGGCAGGTGGTTCGGCGAAGCAAGCACGCAACCGCGCCAATCAGGCCGTGTTGCCGCTGCGTGGGAAAATCCTCAACGTGGCTGGCGCCAGCCGCGAGAAGATGGCCGCTAGCCAGCTGATCTCGGACCTGATCCAGGCGCTCGGCTGCGGCACGCGGGACCGCTATACCGAGGATGATCTGCGTTACGACAAGATCATCGTCATGACCGACGCCGACGTGGACGGGGCGCATATCGCCTCGCTGCTGATCACATTCTTCTTCCAGGAAATGCCGCGGCTGATCGAGAACGGGCACCTCTATCTCGCCCTGCCCCCGCTCTATCGCATCAGCCAGGGCGGCAAGACGCTCTATGCGCGCGATGACGCGCACAAGAATGAGCTGATGGCGACGGAATTTACCGGCAAGAGCAAGGCCGATATCACGCGCTTTAAGGGCCTCGGCGAGATGCCCTATGCGCATTTGCGCGAGACAACGATGTCGCCCAAGACGCGCACGCTGTTGCAGGTAAAGGTGCTGGATGATCATCAGGCGACCAAGACGACGGTCGATCGTTTGATGGGGACCAAGCCGGAAGCACGGTTTGAGTTTATCCAGGAGAATGCTGAGTTTGTAATGGATCTGGACGTTTAGGCGTCCTTTTCCTCCCGGTCTCGATGTCATCCCCGCGAAAGCGGGGATTTCTGTTTTTGGAGCCGAAACAGGGATTCCCGCTTTCGCGGGAATGACGTCGTGGAGGTGGGGAGATGGGAACCTAGCGGTTCAGAATTCGCCCAGCCAGCACATCGATCTGCATGCCATCGAAGGCCGGGGTGACGTTGGCCGGTGTGTTGGCATCCGTCTGCGCATAGTCGAGGTCGATGTGCATGTCTGTCAGCACGGCTTGGCGAGGGGCGTAACGCTCTATCAGGTCTAGCGTTTCCGGCAGGCTTAGGTGGCTCGGATGCGGGGTTTGGCGGAGCGCGTCGATGACCCAGAGGTCGAGATCGGCGAGGAAGGGTTCGGCGGTTTCAGGGAAGCCGGAGAGGTCGCAGCAATAGGCAGTGCGGGCGATCTTGAACCCGAGGGAGTCGATGTCGCCGTGGTTCTGCAGGAAGGACTGGACTTCCAGCGTGCCGCCGGGGCCGTTTATCGTAAGTAGCTGGCCGGGCTGGATAATGTGGGCGTTCAGGATCGGCGGATAGGCGCTGCCGGGTGGGGTCGAGAAGCAGTAGCCGAAAGCCTCGTTGAGGCGGTGGCCGCATTCCTTGGTGAAGTAGACGTCGACGCGGCGGCGGTTGTGCAGGGCTAAAACCCTAAGGTCATCAATGCCGTGGGTGTGGTCGGCGTGCTCATGGGTGTAGAGCACGGCGTCGACGCGGTCGACCTTGGCGTCGAGAAGCTGTTCGCGGAGGTCGACGCCGGTGTCGATCAGGACGCGCGTGGGTTCGGCCTCGCCATTGCGAAAACCTTCGATGAGAAGGGCGCAGCGGCGGCGGCGGTTTCGGGGATTGTGCGGATCGCAGATTCCCCAATCATTGCCGATGCGCGGTACGCCGCCGGACGAACCGCAGCCTAAAATGGTCGCGATGATCCGGTCGGGCTTAACCACTTCAAATCACACCGGATTTCGAGAACAGGCGGCCGAAGTTGGTGGTGGTCTCAGCGCCAAGCTGTTCGAGGGAAATACCGCGCAGTTCCGCGACTTTTTCGGCGGTGTGGCGGACGAAACTGGGTTCGTTCGATTGGCCGCGGTGCGGGATCGGGGCCAAGTAGGGCGCGTCGGTCTCTACGATGTAGCGATCGGCCGGGACGAACTTTGCAACCTCTTGGATTTCCTGGGCATTTTTGAAGGTGACGATGCCGGAGAAGGAAATGTAGCCGCCGAGGGCGAGGGAGCGCTCAGCGAGGTCGCGGCCGGCGGTGAAGCAGTGGAGCACGAAGGGGAAGGCCCCTGCCCGGCTCTCTTCTTCGAGGATATTTGCCATGTCCTCGTCGGCGGCGCGGCTGTGGATAACCAGTGGAAGACCCGTCTGCCTTGAGGCGGCGATGTGGCGGCGGAGGCCGGTTGCCTGGGCCTCGCGTGGGGCGTTGTCGTAGAAATAGTCGAGGCCCGCTTCGCCGATAGCAATGCAACGGGGATGGGCACTTAGGCGGACAAGGTCATCCGTTTGTATATGCAATTCCTGATCGGCATTGTGCGGATGCGTGCCGACAGAGCACCAAACGTTCGGGAAACGTTCCGCGATTCCCGCATAGGTGGAAAAGTTATCCACACGTGTGGAAATCGTCACCATTCCGGTGACGCCGACGGCGGCGGCGCGGGCCATGACGCCGTCGATGTCGGCCGAAAGTGCCTCGAAGTCGAGATGGCAGTGGCTGTCGATGAGCATGGCTTACTCGGCCGGCTTTTCGAGACGCGCGAAGACGCCTTGCGGCACTGGCAGGTCAGTATTGGTTAGCAGACTGTTAGCATTGAGCGCAGCCGACAGGGTTCTCTGGTCAGCAGGCACTGCCAACTGGTCGAGAAGGCGCGCGGCCGAGGCCGGAACGAAGGCGAGCATCGGGATAGCGATGCGGCGAACCGTGTCGGCCGTCACGTAGAGAACAGTAGCCATGCGGGCGGGATCGGTCTTCTTCAGCGCCCAGGGTTCCTGGCCGGCGAAGTAGTTGTTGGCCGAGCTGAGAGCCGAAATCAGCGCGCCGGTAGCTTCGTGGACGAGCTGCTCGTCCATCGCCTTCTGGGCGGCTTCAAGCGCTTCGGTGACTTCGGCGATAATGGCGTTGTCGGCGTCGGTCAGGATGCCGCGATCAGGCACCTTGGCGTCGCAGTTCTTGTTGATCATCGAGAGCGAGCGCTGGGCGAGATTGCCGAGATTGTTGGCGAGGTCGGCGTTGACGCGGTTGACCAGCTTCTCGTTGGAGTAGTCACCGTCGTTACCGAAGGAGACTTCGCGCAGGAAGAAATAGCGGACGGCATCGGGGCCGAAGGTTTCCACGAGGGCGAACGGGTCGATGACGTTGCCGAGCGACTTGCTCATCTTCTGGCCGTCGACGGTGAGGAAGCCGTGGGCGAAGACGCGGTGCTGCACTTCGATACCGGCGCTCATCAGGAATGCAGGCCAGTAGACGGTGTGGAAGCGGATGATGTCCTTGCCGATGACGTGGAGGTCAGCGGGCCAGAACTTTTTGAAGAGTTCGCTGTTTTCGTCGGGGTAGCCGACGCCGGTGATGTAATTGGTCAGGGCATCGACCCAGACATACATCACATGGCCTTCGGCGCCAGGAACAGGAATGCCCCAATCGAAGGTGGTGCGGGACACGGAAAGGTCCTGCAAGCCGCCCTTGACGAAGGAGATGATCTCGTTGCGGCGTTCTTTCGGCGCGATGAAATCGGGATTGGCTTCGTAGAGAGCCAGCAGCTTGTCCTGATAGGCGGAGAGGCGGAAGAAATAGGTCGGCTCTTCGACCCATTCGACTTCGGCGCCCGAGGGGGCAAAGCGCTTGCCGTCCTTTTCGGTCAGCTCGGCTTCGTCGAAATAGGCCTCGTCGCGCACCGAGTACCAGCCCTTGTAGGTGGACTGGAAAATGTCGCCGTTGTGGCTCGCTTCCATCTTCTTCCAGATGGCCTGCGAGGCCTTGTGGTGGCGCTCTTCGGTGGTGCGGATAAAATCGTCGTTGGAGAGGTTCAGCGCCTCGGCGAGTTTCTTGAACTCGGCCGAGTTGCGGTCTGCCAGTTCGCGGACAGGAATGCCTTCCTTGGCCGCGGTCTGAACCATCTTGATCCCGTGTTCGTCCGTACCGGTGAGGAAGTAAACTTCCCGGCCTTCGAGCCGCTTCCAGCGGGCGATGGCGTCGGTCGCGATCATCTCATAGGCGTGGCCGATATGCGGGGCGCCATTGGGATAGGAAATCGCGGTCGTGACGTAAAAGGGCTTGGCGGTCATTGTGACTCTGTGGGGATGGCAGTCGTGTTTCGGTGCTTCCTTATGGCGTCGAACAGCACGGACAGCGTCTGTTTCATGTCGAGATTGACGCTGTCGGCTTCGCTCAGAAGCGCGTTTGCCTTGTCCCATAGGTCAGTTGCCGAGGCAAGCCGCAACCTCTCCCCCGGCTGCATTGCGGCATTGCGCGCCTCGTCGGAAAGCCAATCAAGGAGGATTTCACGGGCGAAGGACATGTCCGGCCCCTGGGGATCGGAGCCGATGGCATCGGCAAGTGCGATGGCAGTGCCGGCAGGCAGGTTTTCAGGCGATTGCAGCCAGGCGATGAGGGCGCCGACCGGAGACTCTGGGGACAGCGCGAGGGTTTCGAAGGCGCGACGGGGGCGGCCACCGGCAAGGCCGAGGGCGCGCTGCAGGGTCTCGTCGTCGATGCCTGGCATGCTGGCGGTGACGATTTCGGCGACATCGCTATCGGCAAGGGGGCGCAGGGCCAGGTTGTGGCAGCGCGACTTGATGGTCGGGAGCAATTGGCCGGGGCGATGCGAAATGAGAAGGAAGGTCGTGTCGGCTGGCGGCTCTTCTAGCGTCTTCAGCAGGGCGTTGGCGGCAGAGGGATTGCAGTCGTCGATGGAGTCGAGGATGGCGATGCGATGACCGGCACGGCCGCGGGTGTGGTGCAGGGCATCGCGGAGCTCGCGGACGTCTTCGACGCGAATGATGGTGTAAAAACCCTTGGCGTCTTTGGGACGGCGGCGGAGGACGAAGAGGTTTGGGTGCGAGAGCGCCGTGACTTGTTCGGCGACGCGCTCGGGGCTTTCGTCGCCGGTGGCGAGGAGGATGGCTGCGGCAAGTTCGAAGGCGAAGGTGGCCTTGCCGATGCCCTGGGGGCCATGAAGCATGATGGCGCCCGGGAGGCGGTGCTCGTGAAGCTGGGCAAGGATGGCCGCGCGGGCGGCGTCATGGCCGATGGCGCCGTGCCGTTCTTCGGGCAGCGGCAGGCCGGCAAGCGCGTTGGGATCGGTCACGCGGGGATACCGGTCTGGAGTTCCGGGAAGCGCGACTGGACAGTGTTCCAGATTTCGCGCTCGAGGCTTTCTTCGGCCTGATTGGCGGAGAGAACAACGCAGCGGTCGGTATTGTTGCGGGCGATATCGAGGAAGCCGTCGCGCAGGCGCTTGTGCCAGTCGATCTCTTCCTTTTCGAAGCGATCACCGGTGAGAGCGAGGCCATCTTCGATGGCGCGCTCGGCGACGCGCTTGAAGGCGGTTTCTGGGTCCATGTCGAGAACGATGGTCAGGTCGGGCGTGTGGCCGTCAAGGGCGAGATCTTCGAGGGCGTCGATCAGCTTTGTATCAACGCCGCCGGTGAGGCCCTGATAGGCGCGGGTGGAATCGCAAAAGCGGTCGGAAATGACCCAGGTACCCTTGGCGAGATTGGGGGCGATCAGTTGGGTCACGTGATCGTAGCGGGCGGCGGCGAAGAGCACGGCTTCGGCGCCCGAACCCCAGGCTTCGCTGCGGCCCTGGAGAATGAAGGAGCGGATGGCTTCGGCCTTGGGCGTACCGCCGGGCTCGCGAGTGCGTACGGCATCGACGGAGACATTGGCCAGATTGGCGAGCAGGCGTTTTACCTGGGTGGACTTGCCCACCCCTTCCCCACCTTCAAAGGTGATGAAGCGGGCCTGTCTGCGATTTGGCGCTTCGAGCATGGGTGGGCTGATTCCTTGGTCCGGTTTCTTTTAGGTCAACTCGGGAGGTGGGGGAAGGTTTTGGGATGGAGCGTTGTTCGCACAAGTGCAGGCGATATTGAAGCGGCGGTAGTTGAAAATAGCGTTCGTGCTGGATTTCATCCCTGCGCTGTCCCCCTCATCCGGCGCTTCGCGCCACCTTCTCCCCGAGAGGGAGAAGAATGGTCCGGTGGCCCCTCTTATTCCTCTCCCACTCGGGGAGAGGGTGGATCGCGCGTAGCGCGAGACGGGTGAGGGTGGATGTCCTAGCGTATTGGCCCCGGCACCTTCAAAGCCAGCCCAACGCGAGCTGCTTAAGCGCATCCGTCGCACGGCGCACGAGGTCGCCTTGCGGGACGTCTTCGGCGGCGTAGAGGGGGGCGCTTTGGACGAGTTGGTCATTGCAGAAGACGCGCAGTTCGGCGACTTGCTGGCCAGCGGCAACCGGGGGAAGAAGCGGGCCGACATAGTTGACGCTGGCCGAGAGGCAATCGCGCGAGCCGCGCGGCAGGTAGAGGGCGATTTCGCCCTTGCCGACGAGGCCGACGCTGCCGATTGCGCCGCCATACACATCGGCATAGGCGACAATGGCACCATCTGGATAGGCTTCAAAACGCTCGAAGGCGCGCATGCCCCAGGTGAGCAGCTTGCGCCCCTCTTCGGCGCGTTCGCGCATGGAGCCGAGGCCGTGGACAACGGCGACGAGGCGGCGATCACCCTGAGCGGTGGAGATAACAGCCCCGTAGCCGGCCGCTTCGGTATGGCCGGTCTTGAGGCCATCGACGCCGATGCCGACTTCGATCAGCGAATTGCGGTTGGCTTGCTTGATGCCGTTCCACTCCATCTCCGGCTCGGAGAAATAGTGGTAGAATTCGGGAAATTCGCGGATCAGGTAGCGGCCGAGGTCGGCCAGGTCGCGAGCGGTCGAATATTCGTCCGGGTCCGGCAGGCCGGTGGCATTGGTGAAGTGGGAGCCGTCGAGGCCGATTTCGCGGGCCAGTTCGTTCATCATCGAGGCGAAGGTGCCTTCGGTGCCGGCAATGCCTTCGGCCAGCACGATAGCGGCGTCATTACCGGACTGGATGATGACCGAGCGGACAAGGTCCTCGACGCGGATCTGCGAGTTTAGGACGGCAAACATGGTGGAGCCGCCGGAGGCCGCGCCGCCCGTGCGCCAGGCATTTTCGGAGACGAAGAACTGATCGTCGAGCTTGATGCGGCCAGCGCGGAGTTCGTGAAAGACGACGGCCAGGGTCATGAGCTTGGTCATGCTAGCCGGCTCAAGACGCGCGTCGGCGTCCTTCTGAAAGATCACCGTGCCCGATTCATAGTCCACCAGCACCGCGAAGCGGGCATTGGTCTCAAAATTGGCCTGCGCGAGAGCCGGAAAGGCACTGGCGAAAGCGATGAGCAGGGCGAGAAGCAGTCTCACGGGCAGTACCTTGCGTTTCGGCCGTTCTGGCCGGATGCGGCTCGGCGACAGACCCCTATTTAATAGAGAATTATGTCGCCAAGGCCAAGTTCTCGGGCCAGTGCAAGAGCGTCGTCTTTTGTGGCGCCGGGCTTCAAATAAGTGAGAGTGAGGCGGGTCGCCGGATGGCCGTTGACCAGCACCTGCTGCTCATCGACCGCACCGAGAATGGCGAAGCGTTCGGCGAGGGCGATGGCGTTGGTCGGGTTCGAGAAGGTGCCAAGGCCGAGCTTGAAGGCGCGGCTATCGGCATCGACGCTCTTGGCCCAGGCTTGCAGATCGGGCGTGCCGGCGGCCATGGAATTGACGGCTGCGAAGGCAGTTCCAATGCCGGCATCGACTTCCTGAGGTGTCGAGTCAGCGTAGGAGAACAAGCCATTGAAGAAATTGGTGGTCATGCCGACGAGGCTGCGATTGCTCTCGGCCGATGCAACCCGGATATTGCCGGTATCGAAATCCTGCGGACCGGAATAGCTGGCCATGAGGGTGCGGGTATCGTCGCCTTCGAGCGGGGCCGCGCCGACATACTGGACCCGCACATTGGCGGAGCCGTTGTTGACGTAACCGAGCATGGCAGCGGCCTGATGGGACAGGTCGACGACGCGGCCGGCGACATAGGGGCCACGATCGTTGATGCGGACGATCAGCGAGCGACCATTGTCCTGATTGGTGACGCGGACATAGGACGGCAGCGGCAGGGTCGGATGAGCGCCGGTGATGGCATTGGCGGAGAAGATTTCGCCATTTGCCGTGCGGCGGCCATGGAAATCGGAGCCGTACCAGGAGGCGGTGCCCGAGGCCTGATAGTTCGGATCGTGCTGCGGCACATAGGTTTTTCCGCGCACGGTATAGGGCTGGCCGACCTGATAGCGGCCACCGCCGCGCGGGGGATTGGGGTCATTGGTGACGCGCGGGGAGACGGCGACGCCATATTCCTTGGAGGTGAAGGCACCGCGCTTGACGGTGGCGCCAAGGCCTCCTCCGCCACCCATACAGGCGGCAAGGGCGGGGGCGATAAGCGCGCACAGGGCGACTGTGCGAACGAGATTGCGCCAAGTGGTCACGGTACTCTTTACTCAACACGCTTGGGTCAGGGCGCACGCTTTTACACAGCATGCGTACAATTCTTTGCAAAATGTCGTCAGGCTGGTTGAGGGGACGTTAATGCTGACAGACTGTTAGCATTCGAAGCCGCATTGCGTGGATTTGGGTAAACGAGCGGTAAAGAGCGGGTTTCGGCACGAATTTGACTTTGCGGGGGATATGGCCATGATGGCAGGCATGAGCACGGATTTCATTTTCGTCCCCCAGACACGCGACGGTCATCGCCCGGCACTCTGATTGCCTGGTGTTGCTACCTGCCGAAAAGGCAAGAGCGGCACCAGGAGGCTCTAACCATTCCTTCATTTCCTATGCCTGATGGCGCCTGCGGATCGCGGGCGCATTTTGGCATGCCTGTCCCGAGACAATTGCGATGACCTTCAAGTATTCCGTGACCCTTCCGATCAGCGGTGGGAACAAACTCAGCCGGTTCAAGGATTGGGCCGAGCGGCATGTGCCCGCGGTGCGCTATAGCCTGCCGCCGCAGACGCCGATCAAGACCGAGACAATGACCATACGCCTCGCTTCGCTCGAAGAGCGGCAGCATTTGCTGCAGGCTTTTGCGCGATCGTCGCAGATGTGAGGTCGGGAGATGCCAGCGCTGAGATTTTGCCGGTCTTGTGCCGGTCCTCGCCCGAGGGCGGCACGGCGGTGTCCGTGGTGTCATCGGGACTATGACGCTCCGAAGGCCTTGCCCGAGCATCTTTTCGATGCGCCGGACGGGCGAACGCAGAGGGAGGCCGCGCGATGACGACGCTTTCGCTGAAGGATTGGTCGCAATCTCCCGAGATCATGATCGGGGCGCGGGAGCATCGGCGGCTGACCACTGCGGCGTTGATCGATGTGGAGCAGGATTCCGACCAGGTGGACTTTTTGCTCTATGAACTCGATCGGGCCGTGATCGTGGAGGACACGATGCTGCCGGCCGACATTGTGCGGCTGGGGAGCGTAGTGCGTTTTCGCGTTGCCTCGGGCGAGGAGCGGACGATCAGGCTGGTGCTGCCTGAGCATGTCACGGGGCGCGACGCCTATCGGCTGTCGGTGACGTCAAAGCATGGGGCGGCGCTGTTGGGGCTGCGGCCGGCGCAGATCATTGCCTGGGTCGATGCCGGCGGGGCGGCACATAGCGTCGAGGTGCTGAAGGTGGCGAATGCCGGGGCGTGAGCGGCCATGAGCTGGGGGCGGTTGCGTCCCCAGTCTCGTCAAGCCGCAGCGGGTAGAGTCAGGGCGTCAACGAGCGCTACGGCGATCTCGGAGGGGAGGTTCTGGGAGATGACCAGAGCGTCGCCTTCGTTGATGAGAATCTGGAAACGCTGGCGGAATTTCTGGTCTTCGGAGGTTCGTTGGAGACCGAAGCCGCGCTGGAGCTGGCGCTCTACCACGATCGGGGTGGCGATCTCGATGTCGCGACTGGGCAGGAGGACGATGCCGTAGCCGGTCGAGACCAGGCGGCGGGCTTCGATGTTGTCGGGTGTGCCGACGGGCGCGGCGAGAAAGCCGGAGGCGGTGACGAAAATTCGGGGGCCGGTGACTTCCGACAGTAGAACTCCGGCCAGAGCAAGATTTTCGTCGCGGTAGCGCTGGTAGCCATGCCGGGTGATGAACGGGCCGATCAGATCGAGGCGTTTGCAGAATTCCAGATCGAGGTCGATCAGTGGCCAGTTGAGCACTCCGGCGAGTTCGCGGCCCAAGGTCGACTTGCCGACGCCGCCGGGGCCGAGGAGAAACAACGTCTCGCCGGCCCGCCATGGGCGGCGGATGTCTATTTGGGTCTCGCCGTGATCCATCAGTCGGGCGCCGCTTCTGACCAGTTTGTGCGCTTGGCCCATTCCATCGCCCCCTCGTGGATGATGTCGAAGACGGGGTCCTTGATGTCGTAATAGGCGTCCTGATCTTCGGGGAAGAAGGCGGCGAGGCGCTGCTTGATCTGTTCGTAGGCCTTTGCCGTCACCGGGTGGGAACGAAGGTAGTCGCGGCAGATCAGAGGGAATTTCTGGTTGAAGGCGCCGCGTTGGCGGATGTGGACGTGGGCGCGGCGTGGGGTAAAAACGACGAAGAGGTGTTTGGCGAGGTCGGCGGGCGCGAGGTCCATGCCGGGCGGGCAATGGTCAGACGTGTGCTCGCTCTGGCGGTGGCCGGCGGCGAGGAAGCCGGCGGGATCGACTTTGGTGAGATCATCGACGGTGATCTGGATATCGATGATGTCCTTGGCGGCCAGGTCAGGCACGGCGGTGGAGCCGATGTGGTGGACATAGGCGCCGGGTGGACTGAGGGTCAGCAGTTCGGCCTTGAGATGCTGGAAATCGCGCGGCCAGGATTTTTGCGCTGGCGTGATGATGATCTGCATGCGGCACTCCTCCTTACCTCAGAGATGGACGAGGAGGAGCGACAGGGCAAGGGCCCAGCCTCAGCCAGGGAACGGGATGAGGGCGGTATCCGCGCGGAGATAGAGCGGGTGCTTGGGAGAGCCGTCGGCATTGGTGCCGAAGCACCAGAGGTCGAGGTTGTCGGCGCGGAGGGTATCCACCAGTTCGCGACCGGCAGGGGCGAGAGCCTTGTTCAGCTTGCCGTGGCAGAGCACGATGCGCCCTGCCCCGTTGGCCGCCTTGCGGATGGCGGGGAGGTTCGCAGACGAGACGGCGACCGTGCCAGGAAGAAGCAATGATTTGGGGTCGGTGGCGCGGTAATCGCCGACATTGCATTTGACCATGGCGGAAAAACCCTCGCGGCGGGCAAAGGTCCATTCTCTCGCGCAGGTTGGGTCGTCCACGGTGGCATCGGCGGTGGAGGGATTCATGCCGATGAAGAGGATGTAGTTTTCCGGGAACGTGTCTCCCAGCCAACGGCGCATGAGCTGGCGATAGCGGCCATCTTCGCTCATGACCGCATCGCCATGGACGCCGGCGCCAAGGCGCAGACGCACCTTGCCGCCGGGATCGTGGGCGGCTTCGTCGCCCAGGTCGAGAGAGGTCTGGCTCATGCCGTGAGATCGCTCGGGGGCACGAGGCCGTTGATGAGCGAGGCGGTGGTGATGGTGTTCGCCAGGAGGCAGGCGATGGTCATGGGGCCGACGCCACCGGGAACCGGCGTGATGGCGCTGGCGACTTCCACCGCGGAGGCGAAATGGACGTCGCCGACGAGCTTGGTCTTGCCTTCGCCCTTTTCGGGAGCGGGAACGCGGTTGATGCCGACATCGATGACCACAGCGCCGGGTTTCAGCCAATCGCCCTTGACCATTTCGGGACGGCCGACAGCGGCGACGACGATATCGGCCTGACGGACGACGTCTGCGAGGTTTTGCGTCTTCGAGTGGGCGACGGTGACGGTGCAGTTGTCGCGCAGGAGAAGCTGCATCATCGGCTTACCGACGAGGTTGGAACGGCCGATGATGACGGCGTTCTTGCCTTCGAGTTTGCCGAGGTGATCGCGCAGCAGCATGAGCGAACCGAGCGGGGTGCAGGAGACCGGGCCCGGCAGGCCGATCTGGACCTTGCCGACATTGGCCGGCGTAAAGCTATCGACGTCCTTCATGGGGTCGATGGCTTCGATGACCTTGTTGGGATCGATGTGCTTAGGAACGGGCAACTGGACGAGGATGCCGTGGACGGCGGGGTCGGCATTGAGCTGATGCACCAGGGCAAGCAGGTCTGCCTCGGAGATATCCTCCGGCAGTTCGTGCTTGAACGAATTCATGCCGACTTCGGCGGTCTGCTTGGCCTTGTTGGATACATAGACCTGACTGGCCGGGTCGTGACCGACGATGACGACGGCGAGGCCGGGGGTAATGCCGTGCTCGGTTTTGAGGCGCTCGACGTGGCCCGCGATACGACCGCGCAGATTCTCGGCAAAGAGTTTTCCGTCGATGATTTTTGCGGTCATAGTGGCCTCCTTTTCTTGGGGGATAGAGGCGCGAGAACTGGCTCCCCGCGTTTCGGCTTCGACATAAGGGATGCGTCATGATCCGTCCATTGCTTTGCGGGTCATGGCAGCCATTTTGAAAGAGGTGTGCTGTGGCCGAACAGAAGACGCGAGCGGGTACTGGCGATGTGACGTCGTTCCTCGATGGGATCGAGGATGAGGCGAAGCGCGGGGATGCGCTGGCGCTGGTTTCGCTGATGTCCGAAGTGACCGGGGAGCCGGCGGTGCTCTGGGGCACGATGGTAGGGTTTGGGAGCTACCACTATCGGTATGAGACCGGGCACGAGGGGGATAGTTTTCTCGTGGGGTTTGCGCCGCGGAAGGCGGAGTTTTCAATCTATCTGATGGGGACGTATCTGCCGGAGGCGGCAGCGGAGCGGGAGGCTTTGCTGGCGCGGCTGGGGAAGCATCGCATTGGCAAGGCTTGTCTTTATGTGAAGCGGCTGAGCGATTTGGATTTGGGGGTTTTGCGGGAGCTGGCGGAGATGTCGGTGGGGGCGTTGCGGAGGGTTTATGGAGCCACCTGACCTCGGAGCGTCAGAGATTTCTCCTTGGTCGTCACCACCGACTTGTCCCCGTGGTCCATGCGGAGGCGAGATGGATTGCCGGGACAGGCCCGGCAATGACGATGGAGAGGGGATTTGGGGGGCTGAGGAGAGCGTTGAAACGGAGGTTCCCGCTTTCGCGGGAATGACACCGTGGGTGTGGCTGGATCGAGAAGGACGAACGTTCCCACTAAGCGATCCTGATGATTTCCAGTTCCTGCGGGCCCAGGGTGGCGACGTCGTCGACGCTTTTGCCGAGGAGGGCTTGGGCGATTGGGGAGGCGTGGGAGATCGAGCCGGCTTTGGGGTCGGCTTCGTCTTCGCCGACGATGCGGTAGGTCTGCGTGCGGCCATCGTCGCGAGTGAAGGTGACGGTGCTGCCGAAGGCGACGGTTTCGGAGCTTGATGGGGCGGGCGCGAGCTGGGCGGTGCGGAGGCGCTCGGCGAAGTAGCGGAAATCGCGGAGGGGGACGGCGGACTGGCGGCGGCGCTCGTTGATGTCTTCGATGGCCTGCGCAGCTTCGAAGGCGGTGCGGGCGGATTCCACCTCAGCCTCGAGCGCCTTCAGACCGGCTTCGGTGACGAGGTTGAGGCCGGGCGGAATGGGGCGATCGGGGAGGACGGATTCCGAGGCGGTTTCGGCACTGTCTTCCTTGGTGAAGGCTACGCTCACGGCGTCGGTCTCCGATTTTGTAGACGCCTACCCCTATCAAAGCGCGGCGATTCAGGCTGGTGTTTTAGCGCATATCCCGGTGGGCTAGCGTATGCCGCATTTGCCCAGTTCGGTTGCCAGCTCGGCCATATCATAGCTTGCGGTGGCGGCAATGCTGCTGTCGGCGTTGTAGCCGGTGACCGTAAAAGTCTTGCCATTCACAAAGTTGGACAGGAAGGCGAGGTCGACGGAGAGTTCGCCGCTGGCCGGGGTGACGCTGAGCAGGATGTCGTCGAGGCCGGGGATGAGGATGATGTCTTCGCGATCTTCGCCATCGATCTGCCCGGCGAAAAGTAGGCCGGTTGGTTGGGTTGGCGTATCGATCTGCAGCTCCATGCTGTTGCCGAAATCGTAAAGCGCCAGGTCGCCAAATATTTCATTGGGCGCCGTGGGCGAAACAGCGGACGTGCACTCCTCTGCAAGCGCGGGGGAGGCGAGCGTGATGGCTGCGATGGCGGCTGTGAACAGTGTCCGAATGTGCATGTGCGACGTCCTCCCCAAGACCTCGACCTTCGCTGCCGCGGCATGAATGGCGGATGAACTTCTCAGTGAGGACGGGAAAAGAAAAGACCGTCCGACATCTCTGCCGGACGGCCTTGGGGGATATAGTCCGCCGCGCTGTTGAGGGCTTGGGGGACAAGCGGCCAACCACATCCTGCTCACCGGGTTGCATGGGTCGTTTGCCGTGCCGATGAACTAGGTGAAAAGATGGTGGGCAATTGCGGCAATAAAAGTACAACTCACCGAAGTGTGAAGACCGGTTTGGCGTGCGCAGCCTCCGTTGAGAAGGTGTCATGCGGTCCCTATAGTGAACGGTAAAACCGGTGCGATTCCAATGAGCGCCCGCCGGCCGAATGGGGCCGGCAGATGAGGATGGTACATGACGACGATTTGCCCGCCGCGCCTCGAAACCCAGAGCTTTACCGATCCGGAAGCCGCATGGGAGCAGATCGCGCTGATCTATCGGCGCAATTGCGAATTCATTCGCGGGCATCTGGCGGGGCTGACGCGGGGAGAAATTCCCGAGGGAAGGGTTCGGGCCTGCTATCCGCAGGTGGAAGTGCGCTCGACGAGCTATTCCAAGCATGAGAGCACCCTGCCCTATGGGTATTTGCATACGCCGGGGATCTATCGCACGACGGTGACGGCGCCGGATCTGTTCAAGACCTATTTCGAGGAACAGTTCACCGTGTTGCTGCGCAACCATGGCGGCACGATCGATGTGGGCGAGAGCGATACGCCGATCCCGCTCCACTTTGCGCTGCCGGCGCATGAGCACGTGGATGGCGCGGCACTGAATGCGCTAGGGATTCCGCTGCGCGATGTGTTCGATGCGCCCGACCTCGCCAATACGGACGACGAGATTGCCAATGGCACCTATGTGCCGCCGCGGGGCGGGCCCTACCCGCTTTCGGCCTTTACGGCACCGCGGGTGGATTATTCGCTGTTCCGACTGGCACATTATACCGGCACGGCGGCCGAGCATTTCCAGAACTTCGTGATCTTTACGAACTACCAGTTCTATATAGACGAATTCTGCCGGGTGGCGAAGGCCTGGATGGCCGAAGGCCACGGGCATTATCAGCGGTTTATCGAGCCGGGGAATGTGTCGACCGACAATGCTCTCACCGGGGGCGCGGTGACCGGGTCGCCGCCGCCGCGGGCGCCGCAGATGCCGGCCTATCACCTGGTGGGGGATCGCGGGCGCGGCATTACCATGGTCAATATCGGCGTTGGGCCGGCCAATGCGAAGACGATTACCGACCATATCGCGGTGCTCAGACCGCATGCCTGGATCATGCTGGGGCATTGCGCGGGCCTCAGGAATTCGCAGGAGCTGGGCGATTATGTCCTGGCGCATGCCTATGTGCGCGAGGACCATGTGCTCGATGCCGACCTGCCGTTGACGGTGCCGGTGCCGGCTCTGGCCGAAGTGCAGGTGGCGCTGGAGCAGGCGGTGGAGGAGATCACCCAGACCGAGGGGATCGAGACCAAGAAGATCATGCGCACGGGGACCGTGGCGACATTTGACAATCGCAACTGGGAATTGCGGGACCAGACGGAGATCGTGCGGCAGTTGAGCCAGTCGAGGGCGGTGGCGCTCGATATGGAGAGCGCGACGATTGCGGCGAACGGGTTCCGGTTCAGGGTGCCCTATGGGACGCTGCTGTGTGTTTCGGACAAGCCGCTGCATGGGGAATTGAAACTGCCTGGCATGGCTTCGGATTTTTATCGCACACAGGTCAATCGGCATTTGCAGATCGGACTGAGGGCGATGGAAATCTTGAGAGACCAGCCGGCGGAGCGGTTGCACTCGCGAAAACTGCGGAGCTTTGCGGAGACGGCGTTTCAGTAAACTTCAAGTGACGCATCGGCGCGCGGGAACGCGTGGCGGGGCGATGCCGTTCTTGCTGCTACAGGGCTTTCAAAGGAGCTGAAAATGCACAAGGATGAAGTCAAAGGCGCGGGCAAACAGGTCAAGGGCGCCATCAAGGATGCCGCCGGCGGCTTGACCGGCAATGAACGTCTGCAGGCTGAAGGCAAGGCCGACAAGGTCGCCGGCAAGGTTCAGCAGAAGGCCGGCGAACTGAAGGACAAGGCGCGGGATGCGCTGAAGCATTAAGATACGAGGCCAGCGGCCGCCACGATGCGGCCCCCTCGTTGGGGCGCGACGCCCCCAGAAGAAGGCCCGGTGTTTTCACCGGGCCTTTCCGTTTGCTCAGTGGCGCTCGAGCAGCGCTTTCCAGAGGATGGCGCCGAGGGCGGCGCCGACCAGCGGAGCGACGATGAAAAGCCAAACCTGACCAAGGGCGCCGTTTTGCGCGAAGATAGCGGCGGCGATCGAGCGAGCCGGGTTCACCGAGGTATTGCTGACCGGGATCGAGATCAGGTGGATCAGGGTCAGGCCAAGGCCGATGGCGATGGGCGCGAAGCCGACGGGTGCATTGCCGTGGGTCGAGCCCAGGATGATGATCAGGAAGAAGGCGGTGAGCACGACTTCGGCGATCAGCACGGAGACGAGGCCATAGCCATGGGGCGAAAGGGCATCGTAGCCGTTGGAGGCGAAGCCGCCTGCGGTGAAGCCGGCAGTGCCCGAGGCGATGACGAAAAGGACGGCGGCGCCCAGAATGCCGCCGACGAGTTGGGCGACCCAATAGGGCACGACGTCCTTGTATTCAATGCGGCCAGCGATGGCGAGGCCAAGGGACACGGCGGGATTGAAGTGACCGCCGGAAATGTGGCCCACGGCATAGGCCATGGTCAGCACGGTAAGGCCGAAGGCTAAAGCAACGCCGGCGTAACCGATGCCCAATTCAGGAATACCGGCAGCAAGAACGGCCGAGCCACAGCCGCCGAATACTAGCCAGAATGTACCAAATGCTTCGGCAGATAGACGCTTTATCATACCAAAAACTCCCCAAGCGCAGATGATTCTACACTTGCCATCTTATGCCTAGTTTTTGGGCAGTACAGGGGGAGTAAAGAGCTAGACGAGCGAGACGACAACTTTGCCTATCGCGAGACCGCTGCCGAGGCGGCGGATGGCTTTTGGGGCGTCTTCGAGGGGGAAGGCGCTGTCGATGATCGGGTGGAGTTTGCCGGCGCTGCAGAGTTCGGCGAGGGCCAGGTTGTCTGTGGGGGAGACCTTGTAGACGAGGGCGCCGAGGGATTTGTCGCGGCGGAAAAGGCCGGAGAGGGCAACGCGCAGCAGGCTGTTGAAGGTGCCGCCGACGAAGAAGAAGCGGCCGCCGGGTTTTAGACAGCGGGCATAGTGGGCGGCGGGGCGGTTGGCGACGACGTCGATGATGAGGTCGTAGCTTTCGGGTGCGGCGGTGTAGTCGTCGGAGCGGTAGTCGATGAAACCGTCGGCGCCGAGGGCGAGGACGGCTTCGCGCTTTTCGGCGCGGTCGACGGCGATGATTTTTGCGCCTTTAGCCTTGGCGAGCTGAATGCCCAATGTGCCGACGCCGCCACCGGCGCCGTTGAAAAGGACGGTATGGCCGGGGCCGAGATCTTCGAATTTGTGCAGGGCTTGCAGGGCGAGGCTGCCAGCTTGCGGGAGCGCGGCGGCGTCGGTGAATGAGACGCCGTCGGGAATTTTGGCGAGGGTTTTGGCGGGGGCGCAGACATAGTCGGCAAAGCCGCCCCATTTGCCTTCGCTGAGATCGCCGAAGACGGGATCGCCGGGTTGGAAGGCGGTGACGCCCTGCCCTATGGCTTCGACCGTGCCGGCGATATCGGCGCCGAGGATCTTGTGGGGTGGTTTGAGGGGGCCAGAGATGCGGCCCATGGGGGTGCCGATGATCAGGTCCCAGTCCCAGGAATTGACCGAAGCAGCTTTTACGCGGACGAGGACTTCGCCCGGTTGGGGCTGCGGCCGGGGCACTTGCTCTAGCCGCAGAACCTGTTCTGGCGGGCCATACCTGTCATAGACGAGGGCCCGCATGGTAGTCATGGCGCTTAGCGGCCCTTGACGACCGAGTAGCCGGCATACTTGGCCGAGGAGCCGAGCTGCTCTTCGATGCGGATCAGCTGGTTGTACTTGGCCAGACGATCGGAGCGGCTGAGCGAGCCGGTCTTGATCTGACCGCAGTTGAGCGCGACGGCGAGGTCGGCAATGGTCGAATCCTCGGTTTCGCCCGAACGGTGCGACATGACCGAGGTGTAGCCGGCGCGGTGGGCGGTATCGACGGCGTTCAGGGTTTCCGACAGCGAACCGATCTGGTTGACCTTGACGAGGATCGAGTTGGCAGTGCCCATCTTGATGCCCGAAACGAGGCGCGCGGTATTGGTGACGAAGAGATCGTCGCCGACGAGCTGCACCTTCTTGCCGATGGCGTCGGTGAGGGCCTTCCAGCCGTCCCAATCGTCTTCGGCCATGCCGTCTTCGATGGTGATGATCGGGTAACGGGCAGCGAGATCGGCGAGGAACTTTACGTTCTCTTCCGAAGTGAGCGACTTGCCCTCGCCCTTCATCTCGTACTTGCCGTTCTTGTAGTATTCGGTGGCGGCGCAATCGAGGCCGAGGAAGATGTCCTCGCCTGGCTTGTAACCGGCCTTTTCGATCGAACGCATGATGAAGCCGAGGGCTTCATCGGCCGAACCGAGGTTCGGGGCGAAACCGCCTTCGTCGCCCACATTGGTGTTGTGGCCTTCGGCGGAGAGACCCTTCTTCAGGGTGTGGAAGATTTCCGAACCGATGCGGACGGCATCGGCGAGGTTTTCGGCACCGGCGGGCAGGATCATGAATTCCTGCATGTCGATCGGGTTATCGGCATGCTCGCCGCCATTGATGATGTTCATCATCGGGACGGGCAGAACGTGGGCGTTGGGGCCGCCGATATAGCGGTAGAGCGGCAGTTCGCTCGATTCAGCGGCGGCCTTGGCGACGGCCAGCGAAACCCCGAGGATGGCGTTGGCGCCGAGACGACCCTTGTTGGCGGTGCCATCGAGATCGATCATGGCCTGATCGACGGCCAGCTGATCGAGGGCATCCATGCCCTGGATTTCTTCGAAAATGGCGGTGTTGACGTTTTCGACGGCCTGGGTGACGCCCTTGCCGTTGTACTTCTTGCCGCCATCGCGCAGTTCGACGGCTTCGTGGGCGCCGGTGGAGGCGCCCGAGGGAACAGCGGCGCGGCCAAAGCTGCCGTCATCCAGGACCACATCGACTTCGACGGTGGGATTGCCGCGGCTATCGTAAACCTGGCGACCCTGGACGTGGATAATTGAAGACATTTTCGGCCTTTCCCTGCGGTGTTTCGAGGCTATTCGGCTTCTCCTAGACTGCACTTGTGACAAGGGAAAGAGGGGGGCGCAAAAATACTGCGCTGGCGCCCACCCCTGCCCCGCTATTTGCCGATGCGGCCATTGGCGATCAGCCAGCCAACGGACTCTTCGACGGCGGCCAGCGAGGAATAGCGCGGGGCATAGCCGAGGAGGCGTCGACCCTTTTCGATCGAGCAATTGGGGCTGCGGGAAATGTGCTCCCAGGTCGCGGTGGCGTTGTCCTCGGTCTGGCGCGATTTCCACTCGTCCCAGGAGGCGAAGGCCAGGTTGGGCTCTTGGCCGAAGTAGCGGTAAATAGCGCGGGCGTAGTGACGGAGGGTGACAGCGCCGGGGGAGACGGCGTGGAAGGCTTCGCCGACGGAAGCCCTCCAATTGGTCATGGCGAGGATCAGCAGCGACGCTATGTCGTCGGCGTGGATGTGATGCACGGTCTCCATGCCGAAATTGGGCAGTTCGAGCGTGTCCCCTCGGGCGATGGTTTCGAAGGCCGCGAGGTCGAAATGGCCAGCGGGATTCAGCGGCGCCCAGCCTTGGCCGACGATGTGGCCGGGATGGATGACGGTGGCCGGGAAATTTTCGCGGCGGGCCAGATCGAGCAGATGGGATTCGATAGCGGCTTTCTGGATGCCGTATTCGCCGAAGGGACGCTTGGTGACATCCTCGGGCGTGGGGACGACTTCGGAAATGCCGTGGGTCCAGATGGTGCCGATATGGAGGAAATGCTGGACGTTACCCTTCAACGCCTCGATGAGCTGGCGGGCGCTATCGAGGGTGAAGCAGATATTGTCGATGACGACGTCGCCCTGCAGATTGGCAATGGTGGTGCCGAAGCTGCCCTGCTTTTCGAGGGCCGCCCTATCGAGCGTGATGTTTTCGACCTGCGACCAGGCGGGGTCAGGCAGATAGGGCTTTGAGGTTCCGCGGGTGACAGCGACGACTTCGTGGCCGAGCCGAACGAGGCGCGGCACAAGATAGGTTCCGATATGGCCCGTGGCCCCGATAACGACAACACGTGCCATGATTTTCGCTCCCGCCGCTGGTTCATGCCAGCGCCCTGTCCTAACATGTCAGGGAAGGCTGTCCAGCCTATCGATTCCGGAGGAACCATGACCAAACCCCTCGTCAAGCAGGTGGCGCATACCTGTGTTTTTGCTCGCGATCTCGACGCCGTGGAGGCGTTTTACCGCGATGTCATTGGCATCAAACCGAAATTCGACTTCAAACGGGGCGAGGATCGGATCGGGTTTTATCTCGATTTTGGCAATCGGACGTTTGTGGAGGTGTTTCTCAAGGGCGAGTCGCGGTTCGAAGAGAGCAACCAGATCAATCACATCTGTTTTGAGACGGATGATCTTGATGGGTTCATCGCCAATGCCAAGGCGCATGGGGTGGCGATTACCGAGAAGAAGCTGGGGGTGGATCACACCTGGCAGAGCTGGCTGGCGGATCCGAGCGGGGTGAAGCTGGAGATTTTCCAGTATACGCCGGACAGCATGCAGTTTGGGCCTGATGGGGTGGTTTGCCAGGTGGACTGGTAACAGATCGCTGACGTATTATTCCACCGCGAAAGCCAGGAGAATAACGCGCATTGCGATTTCTCAATTGTCGTCACCACCGGGCTTGTCCCGGTGGTCCATGCGGAGGCGAGATGGATTGCCGGGACAAGCCCGGCAATGACGATGGGAGAAGATAGGCGCGTTCAGGCCGCCACTTCCTCGATCACTTCCAATTCAAATCCTTCGTCGATCCAGCCGGTGATGCCGCCGGCCATGATCTTTACGGGACGGCCCAATTCAGCCAGGCGCAGGGCGCCGCGGGCGGCGCCGTTGCAGTGGGGGCCGGCGCAATAGGTCACGAAGAGGGTGTCGGCCGGGTAGTTTTCCATCCTGGAGCGGATGATCTTGCCGTGCGGCAGGTTGATGGCGCCGGGGACGTGGCCGCGGGCGAACATGGCGGGACTGCGGACGTCGAGGAGGACGAAGTCGGGCCCCTTCGAGAGGGCGTCGTGAACGTCCCAACAATCGGTTTCGAAAGCGAACTGGGCGGCAAAGTGTTCACGGGCGAGGACGCTGGGGGCGGCGGGGGTGGCGGCGACGGAAGTGGGCATGTGGTTCTCCTTCGTCGTCATGGATAGGTGCGCCCTGCCCGATTGAAAATTGGCGCGAATGACAATATGCGTAGATATCATGCCAAACTTGACCGGTCCCCTTGTTGTCGCCCTGCTCTACGATGGGCTTTGCACGTTTGAATTCGGCATCGTGGCCGAGATCTTTGGGCTGTCGCGGCCGGAAATGGGAACCGGGTGGTATCGGTTTGCCAGTTGTGCCGTGGACGAAGGGCCGATGCGGGCGCATGGCGGGCTGACAGTGGTCGCCGATCATGGGCCGGAGATTTTGGCTAAGGCGGATGTCATTGTGGTGCCGGGGTGGAAGGGTGCGGATGCGCCGGTTCCTGAGGCGCTTGCTGAGCAGTTGCGGGCGGCGCATGCGCGGGGGGCGCGGCTGGCTTCGATCTGTTCGGGGGCGTTTGTGCTGGCGGCGACGGGGCTGCTGTCAGGCGGGACGGCGACGACGCATTGGCGCTATGCCGAGAAGCTGCGGGAGCGGTATCCGGATATTTTGGTGGATGATGCTTCGCTCTATCGCATTCATGATCGCATCCATACCTCCGCGGGGAGCGCGGCGGGGATTGATCTGCTCATCGAAGTGGTGCGGCAGGACTTTGGGGCCGCTGCGGCCAATTCGGTGGCGCGGCGGCTGGTGATGCCGGCGCACCGGGCCGGTGGGCAGGCGCAGTTTCTGGAGCGACCGGTGGGCGTGCGGGAGGGCACGGAGATCGGGCCGCTCCTGGAGGAGGTTCGTGGGAGCCTTGAGGCCGACTGGACCGTCAAGCGGATGGCCGACGAGATGGGGATGAGCCTGCGTACTTTCCTGCGGCGGTTTGCCGAGGCGACGGGGCAATCGCCGGGGGATTGGCTGGCCGATGAGCGGGTTGGCGAGGCGAAGCGGCTTCTTACCCAGGGTAATCCGGGGATGGAGGATGTGGCGGCGGCAGTGGGCTTTGGAAGCGCGCACACGCTGCGGCATCATTTTCGGCAGAAGGTTGGGATCAGTCCGAGTGAGTATCGGGCGCGGTTTTTGGAGGATGTGGCGGGATAGCGCCACCCTCCACGATGTCACCCCGGCGCAGGCCGGGGCCCATCTTGAGATATCTCAGTTTATCCAACGAACGAGGCTCTCACACTGCGGGGGCTGGGCCCCGGCCTGCGCCGGGGTGACAGCCTGTGGGTGGGAGAGCCCCGAACTTACTCCGCAGTCTGGCGGATGAAGCCGAAGGCGATCAGGGTGATCACGGCAGCGATGATCATGTAGTAGCCGACGGTGTGGAGGCCGTAGGTCGAGGCCAGCCAGGTGGCGATGTAGGGCGCAAACGAAGCGCCGAAGATGCCGCCCAGATTAAAAGTCAGCGAGGCGCCGGTGTAGCGGACGGCGGTGGGGAATGGCGCGGCGAGTGCGGTGCCGAGGGGACCATAGGTCATACCCATGAGGGCGAAGCCGATGCAGAGGAAGCCGAGGACGCCGACGACATTGCCCGAGCCCAGGAGCGGGGCGAGGATGAGGCCGAAAAGGGCGATACCGATGGAGACGCCGATCATCACGCGGCGCATGCCAAAGCGGTCGGCGAGGACGGCGGCGACGGGGATGAAAAGGCCGAAGGCGAGGACGCCGACCATCTGCAGGATGAGGAATTCTTCGCGGCTATAGCCGAGGGTGCCCGTGCCGTAGCTCAGCGAAAAGACCGTCATGATGTAGAAGAGCACGAAGGTGGCGAGGGCAGCCATGGTGCCCAAAAGCAGGCTCAGCTTGTGGCTCTTGAAGACGTCGAAGAACGGGACTTCGACGCGTTCGGCCTTTTCGATGGCTTTGGCGAATTCCGGGGTTTCGGTGATTTTCAGGCGGATGAAGAGGCCGAAGATGACCAGCACGGCGCTGGCAAGGAACGGCACGCGCCAGCCCCAGGACATGAACGCTTCATCGCCAAGGAAATGGGCGAGGACCAGGAAAATGGTGGTGGCGAAGAAGAAGCCGACCGGGGCGCCGAGCTGGGGGAACATGCCGTACCAGGCGCGCTTGCCTTCAGGGGCGTTTTCGGTGGCGAGGAGGACAGCACCGCCCCATTCGCCGCCCAGACCAAGGCCCTGCCCCAGACGGCAGAGCGCGAGGAGAAGCGGCGCGAAAATGCCGATCTGCTCGTAGGTCGGGAGCGCACCGATGAGGACGGTAGAAATGCCCATGGTGAGGAGCGCAGCGACGAGGGTCGCCTTGCGGCCGACCTTGTCGCCGAAATGGCCGAAGAAGGCGGCACCGATTGGGCGCGCGAGGAAGGCGATGGCGAAGGTGGCGAGCGAGGAGAGCAGCGCCGAATTTTCGTCGGTCGAGGGGAAGAAGAGATGCGGGAAGACGATCACCGCGGCCGTGGCATAGATGTAGAAGTCGAAGAATTCGATCGTGGTGCCGATCATGCTCGCGGCGAGAACGCGGCGGGCGGAATTCCTCGGCGCGGTGGCCGGGGACGAGATGCTTGCGGTGGTCATGGTAGTCCGGGATGGTTCTTTTGCAATTTAGGCGCGGAGATAGCGCGCCTCCATCCCGATAGTCCGCGCCATAGCCAACGATTGGGTTGGGGAGTACCGTAGAGTACGGTTAAGGGCAAGGGGTACTTGCAGGGGATTTGGTGATTGCCGTCACCCCCTCCTAGCCTCCCCCATCAAGGGGGAGGTACCGGCCGGTGGTGGAGACAACATCGCGCCAAAAGAGTGGAGCGGCACCTCCCCCTTGATGGGGGAGGCTAGGAGGGGGTGACCAGGCGACACCCTTCAATCTTCGAGTTTGTGCCCGTCGAGGTGTTTTTCGGCGCTGGATTTCTCGGCGGCGTCCTTGAGCTTTTCGCCTTTGGTGCGGCCGAATTTCAGGCGGTTGGCTTCGGCCGCGGCTTCCTTTTCGGTGCGGGCCTTGGCCTTGCGGACTTTCGACAGGGAGATGATTTCTGCCATTTGACGCTCCTAGGCGGTCTCGTCGACTCCGGCATCATACTTCGCCTGGGCCGAGAGTACGCTATCGATATTGTCCTGCGCCCAGAGGGAAACGGCGGCCATTTTTTCGGCGAGGCTGTGGCCCAGGGGCGTGACGGAATATTCTACCGTAACCGGCACTGTGGCGAAGGCACGGCGGGAGACGAGGCCATCGCGCTCGAGTTGTTTCAGGGTCTGGGAGAGCATCTTTTGCGAGATGCCTTCGACGATGCGGCGGATCTGGTTGAAACGCAGCGGGCCGTCGACGAGTTTCCAGAGGATCAGGGCCGTCCACTTGTCGGCGATGTGGTCGAGGACAAGCCGCGTGGGGCAGTCTTTTTCGTAGACGTTTGGAATTCTCATGGCGGGGCCCGGTTTCTGCGGGGTGACCTTATCACCCGGTAGTGCCTTCTTACTAGCTTTCCAGAATTGGTTTAAGTGCAATTTCACTCGCTAGTTTCGTTTGGGTACTAGCTACAATGTGGAGAGCACAAATGAGCAAAGAGATTTTGGTGATCGGTGGGACCGGCAATGTCGGCGCGGCGCTGGTGCAGGAACTGGTGGCGAAGGGAGAGACGGTGCGTGTGGGGACGCGGCGGCCGGAGAAGGTTTCGGTTGCAGGGGCCAAGGCGGTGCTCGTCGATCTCGACAGGCCGGAGACGCTGGGACCGGCGCTGGAGGGCGTCAATCGGCTGTTCGTGCTGGCGCCCGCTGGTGAGGCGGATCATGTGCGGCTGCTGGCGCCGGTGGTGGATGCGGCGGCGGAGCGCGGCGTGAAGGTCGTGTTGCAGACGGCGATCGGCGTTGAAGCGGATGACAATATTCCGTTCCGGCAGGTGGAGCTGCGGCTCGAAAAGTCGGGGGTGCCCTATGTGATCCTGCGGCCGAACTGGTTCTCGGACAATTTCGAGAGCTATTGGGGGCACGATGTGCTGGCGGGCGAAATCCGCGTGCCGGCGGGGGAAGGTAAGTCGAGCTTTATCGATAGCCGGGATATTGCTGCGGCGGCCGCGGCGGCGTTGACGACGGACAAGTTCGATGGTCAGGCATTTGCGCTGACGGGACCAGAGGCGCTGAGCTATGGCGAGGCGGCGGAACTGATTTCAAAGGCGGCAGGGCGGACTGTCGGATACCGGTCGGTGTATGATGCGGTGTTCGTCCCTGCCCTCGTTTCGGCGGGGCTGACGCAGGACTATGCTCAGATGCTGGCGGCGATTTTCTATCCGGTGCGCGAGGGCTGGACGGCGCCGACCACTGACGCCGTGGAAAAGCTGACGGGGAAGAAGCCGCGGACGCTGGCGGCTTATATCAGTGAGAATGCTGCGAAGTTCATTCCGGCGTGATGAAGGGCTCCCGCGGGAGCCCTTTTGCTTTTCAGGGCTCGGCTTCGATCTTGGTGCGGTTTTCGGCGAGGAAGGGCGAGGAGGAGTCGATGATCATCTCGAACCAGATGGGCAGGTGGTCGGAGAGCTGGTTCTGCTGCCAGTAGCTATCGAAGTATTTTTTCATGGCAGTTGCGTCGTTGGCGAGGTCGGCGGCACCGCCGTAAACGCCGAGCATTTCGGGCAAGTAGGTCGCGGCATCGTCAAGACGCAGGACGTGGTCGAAAGGATTGAAGACGCCGCCGCTTTCCTGACCATTGGCAGAAAGGGCGAGGCGGAAGAACTTGTTCTTGCGGATGAAGAAGCGGTCGTAGACCTCAGTCAGCGCTGCATTGGTGTGCTTGTCGGCGAGACTGTTGACCTCGACGAAGCCGGCGGCGCCGAGGAGGTCGATCGATTGCTGGTCGACGGTGCGGAAGAAGTTGAAGTCGCCGGTGAGGATGAGGTTTTCGCCCCAGAGTTCGTCTGATTTTTCCTTGAGGGCTTTTACCAGCAGTTCGACCTCGGCCTTGCGGGCGGCGGCCTTGTTGCCGGTCTTGTCGGGCGAAAGGTGCAGGTTGATGAGAACGAAGCTTTTCCAGCCGGCGCGGAAGCCGGTCATATAGGGCGTGCGGGCGATCTGGGAGATCATGGCGCCATCGCTGACGGCGGGCCAGAGGACGAGTTCACCGACAAGGCCCGAGAGGTTCACCCGCTTGTTGTTGTAGAGGTAGCAGGAGCGCTCGCGATTGCCGCTGCTGCCATCGGTGATGTCATTGACCAGATAGGACCAATCGGAGCCCAGGATGCGCATCAGGATGCTGATGTCCTTCAGGGTTGATTTGACTTCCTGGATGGCGACGAGATCGAAGCGGGCGACGATCTCGGCGATGTAATAGTAGGATTCCGGCAGGCGCTGGGTGGTGTGGCCGAATTCCTTGATGTTCCAACTGGCGACGAGAAGGTTTTCCTCGGCGCGACGGGACGGGATGGCTTTGTCTAGGGCCTCGCGCAGGCGCAGGAGGCCGTCGATGGTCCGGATCTTCGCCGGCTTGGTCATATCGGGAAAGACGCGGATGAAGTCGCGCTTGGCGAAATCAGCTTCGGGACGAAGGTCGTTGTAGAACGGCATGTCCGGCCCCCATTTGGGATGGGGAAGCTTAGCGCAGGGGCGTGACAGGCGGAAGTACGCAGGATTGCTGGCCACCCTGCCCCTGCGGTGCCAGAAAAAGAAATCCCCGCTTTCGCGGGGATGGCGTTGTGCGTGCCTACACCTCGCCTTAGACGAGGCGGCTCTGATCCATGGCTGCTGCGATGAAGCTCGTGAACAGCGGGTGGGGTTCGAAGGGCTTGGATTTCAGTTCTGGGTGGAACTGGACGCCGATGAACCACGGGTGGTCGGTGCGTTCGACGATTTCAGGCAGCTTGCCGTCGGGCGAGACGCCGGAGAACAGAAGGCCGTTCTTTTCGAGGAGTTTTCGGTAGTCCATGTTCACTTCGTAGCGGTGACGATGGCGCTCGGAGATGCGGGTCGAGCCGTAGATGTCGGCGACGCGCGAGCCGCGGGTGAGCTGGGCGGGGTAAGCGCCGAGGCGCAGGGTGCCGCCGAGATTGCCCGACACGTCGCGGGTCTCGGTTTCGTTGCCCTTGACCCATTCGGTCATCATGCCAACGATCGGCTCCTTGGTCGGGCCGAACTCGGTCGAGGATGCTGCCTTGATGCCGGCGGTGTTGCGCGCGGCCTCGATGCAGGCCATCTGCATGCCGAAGCAAATGCCGAAATAGGGCACGTCTTTTACACGGGCAAAGCGGGCTGCCTCGATCTTGCCGGCAGAGCCGCGCTCACCGAAACCGCCGGGCACGAGGATGCCGTGGACGTGTTCCAGGTACGGGGCCGGATCGTCGCGTTCAAAGACTTCCGAGTCGATCCACTGCAGGTTGACCTTGACCTTGTTGGCGATGCCGCCATGGGTCAGGGCTTCCGAGAGCGACTTATAGGCGTCCTTGAGGCCGGTATACTTGCCGACGATGGCGATGTTCACTTCGCCTTCGGGGTTGTGATAGCGGCGGGAAACTTCATCCCAGGCCGACATATCCGGCTCGGGCGCGTCGGTGATGCCGAGGGCCGCGAGAATTTCGCGATCGAGGCCTTCATGGTGATAGGCGACGGGCACGTCGTAGATCGAAGCGACGTCGAGGCCCTGTATGACCGCGGATTCGCGGACGTTGCAGAAGAGCGAGAGTTTTTTCTTTTCGCCTTCAGGGATGGGCCTATCGCAGCGGACGAGCAGCACATCGGGGGCGATGCCGATGGAGCGCAGCTCTTTCACGGAGTGCTGGGTCGGCTTGGTCTTCAGCTCACCGGCCGAGGGAATGTAGGGCATCAGGGTGAGGTGGAGATAAGCGGCGTGGTTGCGCGGCAATTCGTTGCCAAGCTGGCGGATGGCTTCGAAGAACGGGAGGCCTTCGATGTCGCCGACGGTGCCGCCGATTTCGACGAGGACGAAATCGTAGTCCTCATTGCCTTCGAGGACGAAATTCTTGATCGAGTCGGTGACGTGCGGAATGACCTGCACCGTCGCGCCGAGGAATTCGCCCTTGCGCTCTTTGCTGAGCAGGTCGGAATAGATACGGCCCGAAGTGATGTTGTCGCGCTTGTTGGCCGCGCGGCCAGTGAAGCGCTCGTAGTGGCCGAGGTCGAGGTCGGTCTCAGCGCCGTCGTCGGTCACGAAGACCTCGCCGTGCTGGGTCGGCGACATCGTGCCGGGGTCCACATTGAGATAGGGGTCGAGCTTTCTCAGGCGGACCTTATAGCCGCGCGCCTGCAGCACAGCGCCAAGCGCCGCTGAAGCCAAACCTTTGCCAAGGGAGGAAACCACGCCTCCGGTGATAAAAACGTACCGAGCCATGGGCGATCACCATAAGCACATCATGAACGATTCGCAGAGCCACAAGATGCGGTCCACACAAAAAGAAGAAGGGGATGTTTCCATCCCCTTTTTCGGCGGTCGCCTTTCGGCGCTTTAGTTACCGGTTGTCGTAGCCGGCGTTTGGGTATCGGTCGCAGGAGCCGGAGTTTCCGGGGTCGCTTCGGGAGAAGCTTCCGGTGTCGCAGCGGGCGCAGCTTCCGGGGTTGCCGCGGGGACTGGCAGGTCGCTGGTCGGTGCGGGAGCCGCGGGAGTCGTTGCCGGAGCAGCCGGGGTCGTCGTGGCCGGCGCCTGAGCATCGGCCGGAACCGGAAGGTCCGACGTCGTATCGCCCTGCAGTGCGTTCAGCGCATCAAGAACGTTGGACGGCGCGGCGCCATCTTCAGTGGTCGTGGTGGCGCGATCGAGAATGCTCGAAGTGCCGCGGTCGAACTCATTGAGAATGGTGAGGCCAATGGCCGTGGCGAAGAACAGGGTTGCCAGGATCGCCGTGGTGCGTGTGAGCAGGTTTGCCGAGCCACGCGCCGTCATGAGGCCGCCGCCGCCACCACCACCGATGCCAAGCGCGCCGCCTTCGGAGCGCTGGATCAGGATGACGCCGATAAGGGCCACAACGATCAGCAGATAGACAACAATAAGGACGTTCGCCATGAGGTCTTGGTCTTCGCGTCAGTCAGAAAGGATGCGGCGTCATACACGCCTAAAACGGCAAAGACCAGACCGTTGCCATGTTTTTCATAGCAACGACCCATGCCGTTCGGTCATACCGCGGAGATAATGGTGTAAAAGTCTTTTGCCAAGAGGCTGGCGCCGCCGACGAGGCCGCCATTGACGTTTTCAACGGCCAGAATTTCGCGCGCATTCTGGGGCTTGAGCGAACCGCCGTAGAGAATACGGAGGGTATTGCCCTTTTCAGCACCGAAGCGATCGACGAGGCGGGCGCGGATGCTGGCATGCATCTGGGCGATGTCGTCATTGCTGGGGGTACGGCCGGTGCCGATGGCCCAGATGGGTTCATAGGCGATGATAACTTCGTGCTGACCAGCAGCGTCGGGAATCGATGCGGCGAGCTGTGCGGCGACAACGGATTCTGCCTCACCGGCATCGCGCTGGGCTTCGGTTTCGCCGACGCAGATGATGGGCTTGAGCCCTGCCCCGATGGCGGCTTCGGCCTTAGCGCGCACATGATCATCGGTTTCGCCGTGATCGGCGCGACGCTCGGAATGGCCGACGATGACGAACTGGGCGCCGGCATCAGCAAGCATATAGGCGGAAACATCGCCCGTATGGGCGCCGGAGGCGTTGGCGTGGCAATCCTGACCGCCGGCCATGATACCGCTGGAGGCGCCCTGCGCCGCGACTGCGGCAACCAGGGTCGCCGGCGGACAGATGACGACAACAGCGCGTGGAGCCTCGCCGGTCGTGAGCAAATGGGCCAGTTCCGTCAGCTCGTCGAGCGACTGGGACACCCCGTTCATCTTCCAATTCCCGGCGATCAGCGGTGAGATGGTGGTCAATCTAGATACTCCTGCCTCTTGCGCCAAAGTGGGCTTTGCCCTAACCCCGGCTGTCGGAAAGTCTTACTAGTCTCAGGCAACCCTTCGGGTAAAGCCTCAGACCCTAAACTGGAACGTTCGAAATGCTCGATGGTTTGCGTGGTTTTGCAAAATCCTGGCCAGGGAAGATCATGGGCGCGTTCCTGCTGGTGGGTGTAGCCGGCTTCGGTATCAACAATGTGATCACCGACCTCGGCAGCAATACCGTGGCCCGCGTGGGCGACCAGGAAATTACATCGCGCGAATTTTTGCGGGCTTACCAGAGCCAGGCGAATAATCTCGCCAACCAGATCGGCCGCGTGCCGACCGTGGCCGAGGCCGAAGCCATGGGCCTACCGACCTATGTGCTGATGAATATTTCGCAGGGCGAGGCGATGAACGTGCTCGCCAACCAGCTTGGTCTTGGGGTTTCCGACGACAAGCTGGGGCAGATGCTGCGCACGGATCCTTCGTTCCAGGGAACGCTGGGCAATTTCGATCCCTCTATCTTCAGCCAGGTGCTGCAGGCGAGCGGCTGGACGGAAGCTGAATATTTCGAGACGCGCGGCAACGAAGCCAAGCGCGAGCAGCTGATCTCGGCGCTCTTTGCCGACAAGACCCTGCCCGACGTGGCCCAGGGCCTGATCAACGACTATGCAGGCACCCAGCGCACGATCGACTATATCACGCTGACCGATGCCAATATCGAAACGCCGGCGGCGCCGACCGAGGACGAGCTGACCGCTTACCTCACCGAGCACCAGGCCGAATATCGCACGGTCGAGACGCGCCGGGTGCAGATGCTGGACCTGTCGCTGGCTTCGCTTGCTGCGACCAAGACGATCGAGGAAGACGCGATCGCTGCCGAATATGAGCGCGTGAAAGCGACGCTGACGACGCCTGAAAAGCGCACTATCGAGCAGGCTGTGCTCAATGCGGAACAGCAGGCCGCTTTCGAGGCGGGCCTGGCCGCGGGCAAGGATTTTGCGACGCTGCTTACCGAGAACGGTCTGACGGCGACGCCTGTTGGCACATTTACGCAGGCTCAGATTACCGATGGGGCGCTCTCCGCGGCGGCCTTTGGGCTGGAACAGGGCGCTTTTACGCTGATCGACGGCGTTGCCGGCAAGCGCGCGATCCATGTCACCACCATCGAGCCAGCGGGCCAGACGACATTGGACGAGGCACGCGACAGCATTGCCAGCGGACTGGCAACGGCCGCGGCGCGCAACGAAATCAACGACATTCTCGACCAGATCGAAGAACTGCGCGCGGCCTTCCGTCCCCTTACGGAAATCGCCGAGCGCTTCGGGCTCGACCTTTATGAGGCCGACGTGACCGTGGGCGGCAACCAGCTCGAAATCCTGCCCAACCTGCAGGCCGATGAACGCACCAAGGTGAGCCAGGCGATTTTCAAGGCAACCGAAGGCCAGTTGACGCCGTCGATCCCGCTGGCGGGCAATGCGCACCTGTTCTTCGACCTCGTCGAAATTCAGCCGGCACGCGACCAGACGCTGGACGAAGTGCGCGAGGACCTGACCGCAACGCTGATTGCCGAGCGCACCAACAATGCGCTCTTGGCCAAGAGCGAAGAAGTGGTCGCTCAGCTCAAGGGCGGTTCGACGCTGGCCGATGTGGCGCTGTCGCTGAACCTCTTCCCGCAGCTCTCCCCGCCCTTCTCGCGCTTCGGCTCGGACGATGGCAGCATCGACAATGTTATCGCGCAGGCCGCATTCAATGGCGGGCCTGAGCACAAGGGCTCGGTGGTGAGCAGCACGGGCGAGTTCATCGTCTTCGAGGTGGTTGATAACACCGTTCCGACGGAGCCGCTGGAAACCGCGGCGGCGGACAACCTGCAGAACGAAGCCAAGAACGGCGTCTATGGCGACTTCGTCAGTGCCGTTCGCGACGATGCAGGGCTGCGGATCAACCAGCAGGCGCTGCAGCAACTGCTTGCTCTCAACTTCGGCCAGTAAGAACCGGGCCGCTTTACCACCAACCGTAGAGACCACGATGGGCGACGATTTTTCCACGCGTTTTGCAGAGCAATATGAAGCCGGCAAATCGCAGATCGTCTGGCGTCGCATCGTGGCCGATCTCGAAACGCCCATCGGGACCTATCTCAAGCTGGCGCAGGAACGGACCCATTCGTTCCTGTTGGAAAGCGTGCAGGACGGGACGACCCGTGGGCGCTATTCGATCATTGGCCTGCTTCCGGACCTGATCGTTCGGGTCGAGGATGGCACGGCGAGCGTCAATCGGCAGGCGCAGCTTGATCCCGATGCTTTTGAGGTGATGGACGCGAAGCCGCTCGACGCGTTGCGGGGGCTGGTGGCGGAAAGCCAGATCGTGGTACCGGCGGGGCTGCCGCCGCAATCGGCCGGCATCTATGGCTATCTCGGCTACGAGATGGTCCGCTACATGGAAGTGCTGCCGAACGGCAATCCGGACGATCTGCATACCCCGGAAGCGGTGCTGATGCGGCCGTCGCTGCTGGCCATTTTCGACACGGTCAAGGACGAGCTGTATCTGACGGCGCCGGTCTATGTGAAAGCTGGCGTTTCGGCGCGGCAGGCGCTGGAAGCGGCGGAAGCGCGGATCGATGATGCGATTGCCCGGCTTGGGCGGGCGCTCCCGGCGACCCCTGCCCTGCCAAATCTCGAATCCATCGAGGTGACGAGCAATACGTCTCGCGAAGAATATTTCGAGATGGTGGCCCGGGCGAAGGAATACATCGCGGCCGGCGACATTTTTCAGGTGGTGTTGAGCCAGCGGTTTTCGGCCGAGTTCACGCTGCCGCCGACGGCGCTTTATCGGGCGCTGCGCCGGACCAATCCCTCGCCGTACATGTATTTCCTCGATTTCGGGGATTTTGCCGTGGCGGGGTCGAGCCCGGAAATTCTGGTGCGGGTGCAGAATGGCGAGGTCACAATCCGTCCCATTGCAGGAACGCGAAAACGTGGGGCGACGCCGACGCGGGATCAGGAACTGGCGGCGGAGCTGCTGAGCGATCCGAAGGAACTGGCGGAGCACCTGATGCTGCTGGACCTTGGACGTAATGACGTGGGCCGCGTGGCGGAGACGGGTTCGGTGAAGGTCACCGACAAGTTCTTCCTCGAATATTATTCCCACGTGATGCACATCGTCTCGAACGTGGTCGGCAAACTCGATCCGCAATACGATTTTGTAGATGCGCTGTCGGCTGGGTTCCCTGCCGGTACGGTTTCGGGTGCGCCGAAGGTGCGGGCGATGGAAATCATCGACGAACTCGAAAAGTCGCGGCGCGGGACCTATGGCGGTTGCGTGGGGTATTTTGGCGCCGATGGCACCATGGATACCTGCATCGTGCTGCGTACGGGGATCGTCAAAGACGGTAAGCTCTATGTGCAGTCGGGCGCGGGGATTGTGGCCGACAGCCAGCGCGAGCTGGAACAGCTTGAATGCGAGAACAAGGCGCGTGCCCTTTTCAGCGCGGCAGAAGAAGCGCTACGCTATGCCGGCGAAGCGGGAGTGGGACAGTGAGTTTTGTGTGTTTTGAAGCAAGGGATTCCCGCTTTCGCGGGAATGACACGGTGAGTGTGAAAGCACTCGGCGTCATCCCCGCGAAAGCGGGGATCTCCAATCGATGGCGGGGTCAGCTCTGAAACAGAGATTCCCGCTTTCGCGGGAATGACACCGTGGATTGGAGAAGGCCCCAAAATGACCAAGACCCTCGTCATCGATAACTACGACAGTTTTACCTACAATCTCGTCCATTTCCTGGGCGAACTCGGCGCCAAAATCACCGTGCGCCGCAATGACAAGATTACCCTTGAGGAAATCGCCGCCATGGCGCCGGAGGCGATCGTGCTGTCGCCCGGGCCGTGCACGCCGACCGAGGCGGGGATCTGCCTTGCCGTGATCGACCGGTTCAAGGGGCAGATTCCGATGCTGGGCGTGTGCCTGGGGCATCAGGCCATGGGCCAGGCGCTGGGCGGCGATGTCATTCGCGCACCGCATCTGGTGCATGGTAAGACCAGCAAGATCAACCACACCGGCAAGGGGATTTTCCGCGGGCTGAACGCCGGCTTTGAGGCGACGCGCTATCACTCGCTGATCGTGAAGGCGGAGACGCTGCCGGATGTGCTTGAGGTGACCGCGACGACGGATGATGGACTGATCATGGGCATGCAGCACAAGACGCTGCCGCTGCATGGGGTGCAGTTTCATCCTGAGAGCATCGCTAGCGAAAATGGCCATGCGCTGCTGCAGAATTTTCTGAACATTGCCCGTGACTTCAACGGGCAGAGGGCGGCGTGATGGATATCAAGCAGGCTCTGCACAAGATTTCCGAAGGACGCGATCTGACGGGCGAAGAGATGCGGTCGGTGATGCGCATCATCATGGCCGGGGAAGCGACACAGGCCCAGATCGGCGCATTCCTGATGGGCATGCGCGTCAAGGGCGAGAGCGTGGGCGAGATCGCCGCGGCGGTATCGATCCTGCGCGAACAGATGGTTCCTGTCGTGGCGCCCGAAGGGGCGATCGATATTGTCGGGACTGGTGGCGATGGCGTGGGGAGCCTCAATATCTCCACCACCACCTCGCTTGTCGTTGCTGCCGCCGGCGTGCCGGTGGCCAAGCATGGCAACAAGGCGCTGTCTTCGCGTTCGGGCGCCTCGCAGGTGCTTGAGGCGCTGGGGGTCAAGCTCGACCTTACGCCCGATGAAATCGGCAGCACGATTGCCAATGCCGGCATTGGCTTCATGTTTGCGCCCAGCCACCATCCGGCCATGCGCCATGTGGGGCCGGCGCGCGGCGAAATGGGGGTGCGGACGCTGTTCAACCTCCTGGGGCCGCAATCCAATCCCGCAGGCGTGCGGCGCTATTTGCTGGGGGTTTATTCCCCGCAATGGGTGGAGCCGGTGGCGGCGGCGCTGCTGGCCAATCGCGCCATCAAGGCGTGGGTCGTGCATTCGAGCGAGGGGCTTGATGAGCTGTCCACCTCGGGACCGAATTTTGTGGCCCAGATTGCCAATGGTGATCTGCGCAGTTTTGAGCTGCATCCTGAGCAGGTGGGCTTGAGCGTGACGGACCCGAAGGGCTTGCTTGGCGGCGAGCCGGCGGACAATGCTGCGGCGATGATTGCGCTCTTTGATGGGGCGCCGGGCGCCTATCGTGATACCGTACTGCTCAATGCCGGCGCCGCGCTGTTGGTGGCCGACAAGGTGACCACAATCGAAGATGGTATAGCCCTGGCGCGCGCGACGATCGACAGCGGCAAGGCAAAAGAAACACTCGCCCGCCTCGTGGCGGTTTCGAACGGACGAGCGCAATGACCGATATTCTCAAACAAATCGAAGCCTATAAGCGCGAGGAAATCGCGGCGGCAAAATCGATGCGCCCATGGGCGGAGGTTGTCGCCCAGGCGCATGACCAGCCGGCACCGCGCGGATTTTTGAAGGCGCTGAAGGACAAGCGGGCGAAGGGGCAATATGGCCTGATCGCCGAGGTGAAGAAGGCGAGCCCATCCAAGGGTCTCATTCGGGCCGATTTCAATCCAGCGCAGATTGCGCGGGATTATGAGGTCGCTGGGGCAGCGTGCCTTTCGGTGTTGACGGATCGACCGAGCTTTCAGGGTTCGCCGAGCTATCTGATCGAGGCGCGGGCGGCGACGAAGCTGCCGGTGCTGCGTAAGGATTTTCTGTTTGAAACCTATCAGGTGGCGGAAGCGCGCTCCTGGGGGGCGGACTGTATTCTGATCATTCTGGCGGCGGTTGGCGACGACGTGGCGCGGTATCTGCTCGATGCGGCGGAAGAATGGGGCATGGATGCGCTGGTGGAGGTGCATGACCAGCTCGAGCTGGATCGGGCGCTGGCGCTGGATAGCAAGTTCATCGGGATCAACAATCGAAACCTGCGGACTTTTGAGACGACGCTCGAGACTTCGGTGAAGCTCGCGGCGGGCGTGCCCAGCAATGTGCTGCTGGTGAGCGAGAGCGGGATCGTCACGCATGATCATGTCCGCATGCTCGACGAGAAGGCCAATATCGGCACCTTCCTCGTGGGCGAAAGCCTGATGCGGCAGGACGACGTGGTCGCGGCGACGCGGTCGCTGCTGATGGGCGCGCCGGAAACGGTGCGCTGATGAGCGAGCGGCGCCTGACCCATCTCGATGCCAAGGGCGAGGCGCATATCGTCGATATCGGCGAGAAGGCGATCACCCGGCGGCGCGCGGTGGCGCAGGCGCGGCTGAGCGGCGAGGCCGAGACTATTGCCACCATTTTGGGTGGCGGGCTCAAGAAGGGTGACGCGCTGGCTGTGGCGCGTGTTGCCGGGATCATGGGCGCCAAGAAGACTTCGGACATCATTCCGCTTTGCCATCCGATTCCGCTGACCAAGGTGAGCGTCGAAATCGAGGGCGAGAATGAGACGACCATTCTCATCCGGACTGTTGCCGAAACGACCGGGCAGACCGGCGTCGAGATGGAGGCGCTGACGGCGGCAACGACCGCGGCGCTGACGCTTTACGACATGGCGAAGGCGCTCGACCGAGCCATGGTGATTTCAGACGTTTGCCTCGTGGAAAAATCCGGCGGCAAATCGGGCGATTATCGAAGAGAATCATGAGTCTGCTGCCAGTTGATGAAGCGTTGAATCGCATTCTGGCTCGCGTGCCGGATGTGGTTGGCGAGAGTGTTGCGCTGGCTGGCGCCGCTGGGCGCGTGCTGGCGGAGCCGGTGGTTGCGAGCCATGACCAGCCGCCATTCGATGCCAGTGCCATGGATGGCTATGCCATGCGGGCGGCGGATGTGGCCGAGGGCGTTTGGCTCAAGGTGATCGGCATGTCGCAGGCTGGGGCGGGCTTTGCCGGTTCTGTCGGCGTTGGCGAGGCGGTGCGGATTTTTACCGGCGCGCCGCTGCCCGAGGGGACAGATACAGTCATCATGCAGGAAGAGGCGGAGCGGAACGGGGATCTCGTTCGGTTCACGGCCCCTGCCCGGCTGGGCCATAGCGTTCGGCCGCGGGGTTATGATTTTGCCGTGGGGCGGACGATCCTTGAGCGCGGCACGCGGCTTGGGGCGTTTCAGGTGGCGGTGGCCGCCGCGGCCAATGCCGGGACTGTCTCGGTCGCTCGGCGGCCGAAGATTGCGCTGCTGGCGACGGGTGATGAGCTGGTGCTGCCGGGGACAATGCTGGGGCCGGATCAGATCGTGGCGTCCAATAGTTTTGGGCTGGCGGCTTCGCTGGCGCCTTTTGCCGAGGCTGTGACGGATTTCGGGATTGCGCGGGATAGCCGCGAAGATCTCGATGCCGCGCTGAAGCAGATTTTTGCCAGTGAGCCCGATGTGGTGGTGACCACTGGCGGGGCTAGCGTTGGCGAGCATGATCTGGTGCAGGCGGCGCTGGTCGAGCATGGCGTAACGCTGGATTTCTGGCGCATTAATATGCGGCCGGGAAAGCCGCTGATGTTTGGCACGCGGGGCAAGACGCTGGTGTTCGGGCTGCCGGGCAATCCGGTTTCGGCCATGGTCACGGCGGAGATCTTTATCAAGCCGGCGCTGCGGCACTGGCTGGGATTGCCGGATGTGGAGGCATTGCGGCTGCCGCTGCTGGGGCCGACGCCGGCCAATACCGCGCGGCGGCATTTTATGCGGGCACGCGTTGTCGTTCAGGACGGCGTGACCGGGCTGCTGCCGATCAGCGAGACGGATAGCGGGCATACCTCGTCGCTGGCGGCGGCTGATGCGCTGATCGTGCAGCCTGAGTTTGATCCGGGCCAGCCGATTGGGATGGTGGTTTCGGCCCTGCCGATCGGGGCTATCTAGCTGGCCGACGCTGGTTGAGAAGGACCAAAACTCCCAGCGCCAGACCCGAGCAGACAAGCGCAGCGATCAGCACGGCTTGCGGGCCAATGCCGTCGAGGAGTGCGATGAGCGCTGGTGGCGCGGCGGCGGAGATCAGGTTGAGCGGCAGGGCGATGCGCGTTAGGGCGCGGGCGTATTCAGCCTTATCGTAGAAGACCAGCGGCATGGTGGCGCGGGCAACAGCCAGGGCACCAGCGCCGATGCCGTAGACCACGATGAAACTGACGACACCGGCCCAGGTGGCGCCAAAAACCAACAGCAGGATCAGTGACAGGACCAGGGCCGGCGCGGCGACTAGGGCTGTGGAGAGGCCGTCCCATCGGGCGCCACCGAGAAGGTCGAGAGCTCTCGCGGCGACCTGGATAATGCCGAGGGATGAGGCAAGACCGGCGGCGAGGTCGGGTTGGACGCTTAGGCTTTTCAGCAGTTCGATCAGAATAGCGGAGAAGCCGAAAGTGACGAAGGCGTTGAGGGCGATGGCTGCAGCGACAAGGTAGAAGGTCATTTGTGCTGGCGCTGCGGCGACTTCGATGGTTTTGGCCGGAGGAGCAGCGACTGGTTGGGGGCGCGGCAGACCGAGGGCGTAAAGGGCGGCGGCGAAAAGGAGGAGCGCCGCGAAGATCAGGCTGATCATGCGCCAGTCGGTGAGGCCGGCGAGATAAGCCGTGGTGGGCCAGAAGATAGTGCCGGAGAGGCCCGAGGCGAGCATGAGGAGACCGATGGCGTTCCTGGCGCGAGCGCCGAGAGCCTCGTTGAGGGCAATGTGAGAGGCGGTCGAGAGCGAGGCGGAGCCGGCGAGACCGAGGATGGCCCAGGCGAGGAAATAGGGAATGGCGCCCTGGCTGGCCGCGAGGACGATGAAGCCAAGCGCGGACAGGAAGGATCCCGCGGCAAGCAGCATGCGGGCGCCGAAGCGGACAAAGGCGGAGCCGAGCAGCGGAGCGCATAGGCCCATGGTGACATAGAAGACAGACGTGCCGGCAAAGATGACCGGTGGCGACAGGTCGAGGTCGGCAGCCATGGTGCTACCGAGGACGGCGAGGAGGCCGACAGTACCCCAGCCGATGTTCTGGCCGATAGCAAGGACGAGGAGATAACGGATGAGAACGGGCACTGGATGGATCGGCGGCGGGAGGGAAGTAAGCCGATATCGTGGCGCTATAGAGGTTTGATGACAATGTCTGCGCGCGAGACACAGGGCCCCTCACCTGTGGTCGGCCTCCGGTAGGTCTTGCGATGGCCTCTTGCCATTTTTGAATAGACAGGGTTTACTGGATTTGAGGTACGTACGTCAGGTTTCCGGACGTGGACGGGAGGGGTTGGACGTGCAGGATATTGCGGGACGGGACGAACATGTAATTCGGGATGAAGAAGCGCTGAGACGGCTTTATCCGGCGACGCATGATCTTGCCATTCAGAAGTTCCAGGGCGCGCTCGGCAGGCATGCCCAGGAGTTCATCCGGCGTTCGCCCTTCCTCTGCATCGGCACGCAGGACATGGACGGCAGAGCGGATGTCAGTCCGCGCGGGGACCCGCCGGGGTTTGTCAAAATACTCGATCCCACGACCCTCGCCATTCCCGATCGGCCGGGAAACAATCGGCTGGACAGCCTTTCCAACATTGTCGTCAACCCAATCGTGGGGCTGCTGTTCGTCATTCCCGGCTTTGACGATACGCTCAGGGTGAATGGTCGGGCGCGATTGACGACCGACCCCGAACTGCTGGCGACTATGGTGGTCAACGATCGTGTCCCAACTCTGGCTATCGTGGTGGAGGTGCAAGAAGTCTTCATGCACTGCGCCAAAGCGTTTCGGCGCTCGCGCCTTTGGGACCCGGCATATCAGCAGGACCGCAAGGAAATGCCATCGCTGATCAAGATTATCCTCGACGAGACCACCGGCGCACCAGACGACAAGGCGATGCAGGCGATCGATGCGGGACTGGAAGAGGACTACAAACGCACGCTCTATTGAGCGCTCCTGACGGGAGAGACGAAAAGGCCGGGATCGCTCCCGGCCTTTTTGCTTAGCTGTTCTTGTCGGCCGTGGCCTTGGGCTTTTTGGGCTTGGGTAAGGCCTTGGGCTTGGCCGGGCGCGGGGGCACCGCGACGAGTTCGAGCTTGGCTTCCGAACCTTCGCCGACCACGGCAACGGTGACATTGCCGCCGTTGACGAGTTCGCCGAAGAGAACCTGGTCGGCCAGCGGCTTCTTGACGTATTCCTGGATCACGCGACCAAGCGGGCGCGCGCCCATGCGTTCGTCATAGCCGTGTTCGGCCAGCCAATCGGCGGCTTCCGGAGTCAGGTTGATCGTGACACCGCGCTCGGCCAACTGGCCTTCGAGCTGCAGCACGAACTTTTCGACCACGCGGCGCACCACTTCGCGCGGGAGAGGCGCGAAGGAGATGATGGCATCGAGGCGGTTGCGGAACTCGGGCGTGAAGGTGCGGTTGATCGCCTCTTCATCGTCCCCCTGCTCGCGCTTGCGGCCGAAGCCGATGGGCGAGCGGGCGAGTTCGGATGCACCCACGTTCGACGTCATGATCAGGATCACGTTGCGGAAGTCGACCGACTTGCCGTTGTGGTCCGTGAGCTTGCCGTGGTCCATGACCTGCAACAGGATGTTGTAGAGGTCCGGATGGGCCTTTTCGATTTCGTCGAGCAGAACCACGCAATGCGGGTGCTGGTCGACGCCGTCGGTGAGCAGGCCGCCCTGATCGAAGCCGACATAGCCCGGAGGCGCACCGATGAGGCGCGAAACCGTGTGGCGTTCCATATATTCGGACATGTCGAAGCGGAGCAGTTCGACGCCGAGGGTATCGGCAAGCTGCTTGGCAACTTCGGTCTTACCCACGCCGGTCGGGCCGGTGAAGAGGTAGGAACCGATCGGCTTTTCCGGTTCGCGCAGGCCCGCACGGGCGAGCTTGATGGCCGAGGACAGCGCGGTGATCGCCTGATCCTGACCGAAGACGACAGTCTTGAGGCTCTGTTCGAGACCCGAGAGCAGTTCGGCATCGGACTTGGAGACCGACTTTGGCGGGATGCGGGCGATGGTCGCGATGGTGGCTTCGATGTCTTCGACGTCGATGATCTTCTTGCGCTGGTCTTCCGGCAAGAGCATCTGGCTGGCGCCGGTTTCGTCGATCACGTCGATGGCCTTGTCGGGCAGCTTGCGATCGTTGATGTAGCGCGCGCTCAATTCCACAGCGGCCTTGAGGGCATCGTCCGTGTACTTGATCTTGTGGAATTCCTCGAAGTAAGGGCGCAGGCCCTTCACGATCTCGATGGCATCGGGAACGGTCGGCTCGTTGACGTCGATCTTTTGGAAACGACGAACGAGAGCACGGTCCTTTTCGAAGAACTGGCGATATTCCTTATAGGTGGTCGAGCCGATGCAACGGATCGCGCCGGAAGCCAGAGCGGGCTTCAGGAGATTGCTGGCATCGAGCGCGCCGCCGGACGTGGCGCCAGCGCCGATCATGGTGTGGATCTCGTCGATGAAGAGCACCGCATTCGGCATCTTCTCGAGTTCCTTCATGACGGACTTGAGGCGTTCTTCGAAGTCACCGCGATAGCGGGTGCCGGCGAGGAGCGAGCCCATGTCGAGGGCATAGATGACCGCTTCCTTGAGCACTTCGGGCACGTCGCCTTCGATGATCTTGCGGGCCAGGCCTTCGGCGATGGCGGTCTTGCCGACGCCAGCGTCACCCACATAGAGCGGGTTGTTCTTGGAACGGCGGCAGAGCACCTGGATGGTGCGGCGGAGTTCGCTGTCGCGACCGATCAGGGGATCGATCTTGCCGGCGCGGGCCTTCTCGTTGAGGTTGACGCAGAAATCGGCCAAAGCCGACGTCTTCTTGCCTTCCGCGGCGCCGCCTTCCCCATTGCCTTCACCTTCTTCGGTGCCGCGGACCTTGCGATCTTCGGCAGGGCCGGACTTGGTGATGCCATGGGAGATGAAGTTGACGGCGTCGAGCCGGCTCATGTCCTGCTGTTCGAGGAAATAGGCGGCATGGCTCTCGCGCTCGGCGAAAATCGCGACGAGAACGTTGGCGCCGGTCACCTCCTCGCGGCCGGATGATTGGACGTGGATAACGGCGCGCTGGATGACGCGCTGGAATGCGGCTGTCGGACGCGCATCCTGGCCGTTCTGGACGACAAGGCTGTCCAGTTCCTCATTGATGAAGTCTTCAAGATCGCTCTTGAGCGCGTCGATATCGACATCGCAGCCATTGAGCACGGCGATCGTTTCGCGGTCGTCGGTCAGGGCCAGCAAGAGGTGCTCAAGCGTGGCGAACTCGTGGTTCCGCTCGCGCGCCAGGTTCATCGCCTGATGCAGAGCCTTTTCGAGTCCGCGAGAGAATGAGGGCATATGATGTTCCTATTGCTTTTCCATCACGCATTGCAGCGGATGCTGGTTCTTGCGTGCCGTATCCATGACGCGGGTCACCTTGGTTTCGGCAACCTCGTATGGATATACGCCGCACTCACCGACCCCCTTCTGGTGAACGTGCAGCATGATCTGCATGGCGTCTTCACGTGATTTGTTGAAGACGTCCTGCAAGACCAGAACGACGAATTCCATCGGCGTATAGTCGTCGTTGAGCAGCATAACCCGATAGAGGTTAGGCCGCTTGGTCTTGGGACGCGTCTTGGTGACGGTCCCGGTCTCGAAGCTGTTTCCGCCGTCTCCCTGGCGGCCGCCATCATCATCCTTCGGCCCGGCCACAAGCTTTCCGAGGGGCTTCTCGAAGCCTTTGGCGGGACGGGCAGACGGAGAATGAGCGGTGAATGGTGTCATATTCTTAGCGGCATTTCTGGGAGGAACCGAAGCAGCTCTTCGGAACCATTATGTAGGCAAAAAGGGGCCCGTGTTAAGGGGCACATGATCCCGAAAAGTTGAGCGCCTTTATCCGAGCTTGGTCAAGCGGTTGCCGCATGGCCCTGAAAGAACGCCCGCCGTGACCGGATTGCGACTCTAAGACAGAAATCGATGGCATTTTACGGAATGGTAACGGGGTGGGCCTATTCTGCATCAATGGCATGGATCGGGCGGGGGCCTCGATCTGCGGGCCAGTTTTCAGTTGCGTACGGGCAGTTTGGCCCGATGAGTAAAGTTGGAGTTCCGGGTTGACCTTCCAGGCCATGACCCCTTGGCGCGCTACGTTTGTCCGTGCCATCGCTGCGATTGCCCTCGTGCTGGGCCTTTCCCTGCATCTTGCGGCCCCGGCGCACGCCATCGAAAATCTCAGGAAATATGCCGGCATCGTGGTCGACGCGAAGTCTGGCGAAGTCCTCTACGAGGAAGCCGGCGACCAGAAGCGCTACCCCGCCTCCGTCGCCAAGGTGATGACCCTCTATGTCCTTTTCCAGGAATTGAAGGCGGGTAATCTCAGCCTTTCCACGAAAATGACCGTTTCCAAGCACGCAGCTTCCGCCGTGCCGACCAAGCTGGGCCTGCGTGCCGGTTCGACGATTTCGGTCGAAGATGCGATCAAGTCGCTGGTGACGCTGTCGGCCAATGACATGGCCCGCGTGATCGCCGAACATATTTCGGGAAGCGAAAGCAAATTTGCCGAGCGCATGACGGCCACGGCCCGCGCCATGGGGATGCGCAACACGACCTATCGCAATGCTTCGGGCCTGCCCGACGGTGGTCAATTGACCACGGTGCGCGACCAGGCGATCCTCGGCATCGCGATCTACCAGCACTTTCCGCAGTACTACGAATTCTTCCAGACCAAGTCGTTCAGCTACAACGGTAAGACCTATGGCAACCACAACCGCGTGCTTGGCTATATGGGCGCCGTCGATGGCATCAAGACCGGCTACATCAATGCCGCCGGTTCGAACCTGCTTACGGCCGCCCGGAAGGACAATCGCCACATCGTGATCGTCGCCTTCGGCTTCAACTCGGCCGGTGCGCGCGACGAGAAGGTGCGCCAGCTCGTGGCCAACTACCTGCCCAAGGGCCGCCGTGGCGATTACCTGCAGACCGCCATGGTTCCGCAGCCGGGCCGCCAGGGCAATTCCAATGTGCAGGTTGCCGTGGCCCAGCCGACGCAGCCGGTTTTCGTGATGCCGATGCCCCTGCCCGGCTTCCGCCTTGCAGAACTCGCGGCAGCGCAGACTGGCGCCCCGCAGGTCGTCGTGGCTTCGGCGGCGCCAGTTCCGGCCGCTGCCCCCGCCGATATCGGGCTGCAGCCGGCCGTGCAGGCCGCGGCAGTGCTCGCTGCGCCGACACAGGCGCCGACCCCAGCTTACCCCAGCCAGGACATTATCGGCGCCTGGCTGAGCGATACCTATAATCTCGGCGCTCCGCCGGCGGCGCTCGGCTCGACCCGCGCTTCCGCGCCGCTGGAACCCCCTGGCAATGTCGGTGGCGGCGCTGCCCCGGTTTCCGCTCCGTCGGCCGGGCAGCCCATCGACCTGATGACCAGCGGCACCGTCGATACGGCTGGCCTTGAGGCCGGAACGTGGATCGTACAGATCGGCGCCGGCCCCTCGGAAAACAGCGCCCGTTCGATGCTATCGGATGCTGCAGGCAAGGTCGGTGGCCTGGGAGACTTCCGCTCCTATGTCGAGCGTTTCGAAAAGAACGGCCAGGTTTTCTATCGCGCCCGCTTCGTCGGTTTTGGCGACCGCGATGGTGCGACGGCCATGTGCAACCGCCTCAAGGACGCCAATATGGCGTGTCTGGCGATGCAGGGCTGATGCCCTGGCGAAAAGCGAAGTGGCGGGCCGGTCGCCTGCCACCTCTTGTGTAAGCAGTTTGGTGCCTGTGTTTGGAGTAGCCCAATGAGCGAACGCAATTCCCTGGTGGAACTGGCCAATTTCATCGGCCGCTCCCCCCTCGCCTCGCCTGACATGACCGCGCGCAACAAGGCGCTGTCGGGCATGACGGAGCGCCTGATGCCCAAACAGCGGCGCTCGGTGGGCGACCTGATGAACGTGGTACTCACCCTCTCGGCGCGGACGCGGCGCATGGTGCAGGAGCCGGTCAGCATCGACATCGACGTGTTCGCCCCGGGCGGCAAACGCGCACTGGTGATGCGGCTAGGTGAGAAATAGAAAAAGGGCGCCAATGGCGCCCTTTCTTTTTTGACGCTCAGACCAGAGCGACGATTTTCTTTTTCTTCCAGACAAACTGATACCAGGCCGCTTGCAGCACCAGCATCATGGTGAAGCTGGCGGAATAGGCCACCCAGATGCCGGTGAGCCCGAGGCTGGTCTGGCTGAGCCAGATGGCGCCCGGCAGTTCGATGAGCAGAATGCAGGCGAGCGACAGGATCATCGGCGCGTAGACGGTGCCACTGGCGCGCATGATGCCCGAGAAGACCACGCTCCAGCCGAAGCAGAGCAGGCTCCACAGCACCACATGCAGCAGCGTTTCGGTCAGTTCGATCACCGCAGGATCGGTGATGAACAGGGCCACGACGTGCTGGCTGAAGAGATAGGCCAGGACGATCAGGCCGCCGGTGATGATCAGGTTGAGCATCAGGGCCGTGCGGGTGATGGCGCCGAGCTGTTCGGATTTTCGCGCGCCAATCGCCTGGGCGGCAAAGATCGAGGCCGCGATGCCGATCGACATAGCCGGAAACTGCACATAGCTCATTACCTGCCCCAGCGCGCCATAGGCCGCCGTTGCGTCGGACCCGAAGCGGTTGACGAGGCCAACCACCACGATGCCGGCGATGGACGAGATGACCATTTGCAGGCCGGCCGGAATGCCAAGTTTCAGGATAAGGCCGAGCAGCTTGAAATCCGGGCGGATCATGGCGCCGAGCAGCACCCCGTCCGGCGCCAGCGGCATATTGCGCAAGCGCATATAGACGAAGAGGAAGACTAGCACCGTGAGGAAGCCGGAGATCATGGCCACGGCGGCGGCGTTGACACCCAATTGCGGCAGGCCGAACCAGCCCTGAATGAGGGCGGGCGTGACGAGCAGGCTCACCACCATGGAGAGAATGAGCGACATCAGGGGCGTGACCGTATCGCCCACGCCGCGCAGGACCGAGGTGACGACCAGGAACAGGAAGAAGCCAGGCATGCCGACAAGCACGATGCGGGCATAGCCGACCGACATGCCGAGGATGTTTTCGGGCGCGCCCAGAACCGTGAGGATCTGTTCGGTCCAGATGCCGCCGACGATGGAGACGATGAGGCCGAGCACGATCGTGGTGGCCAGCGTGGTGCCGGCAACCTGCTTGACCTTGTCGATGTTTTTGGCGCCCCAGGCCTGGCCGATCAGGATGGTCGAGCCCGCGGAGAGACCGATGATAAAGCTCATCAGGAAGAACATGATCGGGAAGAAGGTGGCGGTCGCCGCCAATGCTTCGACGCCGATCATCTGGCCTACATAGATGGAATTTACCGTTCCCGACAGGGCCTGAAGAATATTCGAGGCCATGAGGGGAAGCAGAAAGAAGGCGAACCGCTGCCAGAGGGGGCGGGTGGAATGGGGGTCCATGAGAACGCTCCAGAGAAACGAGTCATAACGCTGTCGTCACGGCGGCAGGCCCCGGACCGGCAGAAGCTGAGAAAAGTTCACGACGCCGGGGGGACCAATTCACACCTCGAAAAAGAGGTGCCGGCTGGACGGGCGCTGGAGGCTTGGCAATGACAGGGAGGTTGTCTACGCCGCGGCGGGAGGAGCGTCAACGCCGCGATGAGGGCCTTGCGATCAAAGATGGCGATGGGAGCCATCAGGACTTGTCATCGCTCCCCTGCCCCCTGGCCGTGCTAGAGAATGGGCCATGACAGACATTGCAGCCAGCCTCGATTCCCGGATGGATCAGTTTCTTGCAGGCGCAAGAGCCTGCGTGCCCGTCGCCATTTCGGTCGCGGCCTATGGCCTGGTCTGGGGTGTGCTGGCGCGGGGCGCCGGGCTGAGCCTATTGGAAGTAATCATGATGAGCGCGCTGGTTTTTGCCGGCTCGGCGCAATTCGTGGCGCTCGACCTCTGGACCGCGACGCCTGCCGCGCTGCCGATTGGTGCGCTGGTGCTGGCGGCGCTGATCGTCAATCTGCGTTACCTGTTGCTGACGGCCACGCTGCGGCCGCTTTATCCGGCAAAGGGGCTCCTTGGCGGTGCGCTCAGCATGTATCTCGTGACCGATGAAAACTGGGCCATGACGGTGGCCGCCATGGCGCGCGGAAAGGGTTCGGTCGCCTTCCTGATGGGCGGTGGGGCGCTGGCCTGGATCGCCTGGATGTCTACCAATCTCGTCGGCTATGGGCTCGGCTCGGCCATAGACGATCCCTCGCGCTGGGGGCTGGATTTCGCCTTCACGGCCACGTTCCTGGCGCTGCTGCTGGGCATGTGGAAGGGGCGCGGCGATCTCGTGCCCTGGCTGGTGGCAGCACTGGCGGCGATTCTGACCTCGCGCCTCGTCGAAGGTAGCTGGCACATTCTGGTGGGTGGCGTGATCGGCAGCCTTGTCGGCGCCTATCTGGAGACGCGGAAAAATGCTGACAAGTCCTGAGGCCGTTGCCGCTATTCTCGGCATGGCCATCGTGACCATGGCCGTCAAGGCCAGCGGTTTTCTCCTGGCGGACCGCCTGCCCCGCGACGGCTTTGCGGCGGCCTGGCTGCGGCATATCCCCGGCGCGGTGCTGGCGGCGCTGGTGGCGCCGGCCGTCGTGACCGGGGGCGTCGCGGAGGCCATTGCCGCGGCAGCGACGGCGGCCGTGTTCATTCTCTCGAAAAATCTCTTTGCGGCCATGGCGATCGGTGTTGCCACCGTTTACGCCGTTCGCTTGCTGGTCGCTGGATAAACATGCCGAGGCAGTTGCCAGCCGCACCGCTCTAGGCTAGGAACCGTGCCCGTGCCCCTCTGGCGGAATGGTAGACGCAGAGGACTCAAAATCCTCCGCCGCGAGGCGTGCCGGTTCGAGTCCGGCGGGGGGCACCATTTTACCCGACATTGTTGCTGCCGCCGCGCTTTCTGGGCGGGCCGCTTGGCTATTGTAGTCCCAGGCTCACCCTCTCATGATCCTGGCGCGAGGCTGACGCGCCAGGATTTGCGAGCTAGGCCTAGTCCGCCTGCACCGTCATGAAGGTATCGATGATATAGTCCCAGCTCGCGTCGTAGCGGGCGAATTCCTGTGGGCAGCGCAGGGCGCGGGCCGAGGGGAGGATGTTCAGGGCGTCGGTCTTCTTGAGCCAGTCCATGACCTTGTCCTCATCGAAGGCGTCGGGGTTCTTGTTGATGGTATCGAAAACCATGACCATGCCCGGTGCGAGGATTGGGCCATAGGTGTCCGTATCGGAGCCAAGCACAAGGCACATGACGTCGTAGTAGCGCTGCTGGCCAAGGCTGTGTTCGTTGGCGAGGATCGAGCGCGAGATCTCCTCGGGCGCGAAGGATAGTTGCTTGAAGAAATAGGCACCAAGGAGAGCGATGCGGGAGGGGCGATCCTCGAAGGCATCGCCTTCCTCATCGGCGCCGATCAGGGTCAGGGCTGCGAACTGGTCGACGGCGTCTTCCTCGCGGCCGGTGATCGGCAGATCGTAGAGCGCCGTCAGGCCATGGCCGAGTTCGTGGAGGAGCACGAAAAGGGTGGTGCCGCTGAGGACGGTTTCCTGGTCGGCCCAGCGGAAGAACTCGCCGTCCTGGCCTTCGAGATATTCGTAGCTCTGGTTGTAGTCGGCGACCAGCTCGTAGCAGAAGGTGATGCTCTGCTCGCTGGGGCTCCAATAGGCGTTTGAATAGCCGCAATCGGTAAAGGTGACCGGGACATCGACCGGCAGAGCAATCTGGTCGGCCAATTCATCGAGGACGTCGGCAAAGAGGCCATCCTTCTCGAATTTGCTGCGGACCAGGCCAATCTCGCGGATATTGCTCGGCTCGAAGGTCAGGATGAAGCGGTGTTCGCCGAGGACTGGGCCGGCAGCGGCGCCTGGGGTTAGCGCCTCGACCTCAACGTCTTCGGGAAATCCGACGGTATCCTGGGCAAGCGCCGGAGTGGCAATCAGGCTGGCCAGCAGGCCGAAATGAATCAATGAACGCAAAATACGCCCCCTCTTTCTCAATCAACGGCCGCACCATAGGGGTGAAGCGGAGGATGAGAAGCGAAAGCAAAGCCTAGTGTGAAGGCTTCCTTTACGAGGCGCATCAGAGGTTTAGCAAGCGCGTGGCTTTGCCTAGAAAACGGGTGTGACAGGCTTGGGGAAGTTCAGCGAGTCGAAGCGGCGCTGGAGCTGGATGTCGTCGATCTTGCGCTCGATGGCGTTGATCTCGACCTTGTACTGATACTGCTCGCTCTTCCGCGAGAGCTCCTGCTGGAGGCAGACCAGCCTTTGCTGGTTGGCTTCGATGGCTGCCGCGGTATCGCCGGCCATCGGCGCGGGGCATGCTGCCATTGCCGGCACGATGGTGCAGGCAGCAAAGAGGATGGCGAAGGGCAAGCGTCTCTTGGTCATGGTCTCAAGATGGGCATTCGCTGCGGCGGGTGCAAATCACGACGAAGGGACTTAGTGACCTAGTCGCTCGAGAGGCTCTGCGGTGCGCTCAGGCTCGGATCGAGGAATTGGCCATTGCTGCTCGGCTGGGTGACCACGGCGCCCCCATATTGCTGTTGCATCTGCATCTGGCGCATGGCCGCGTCATAGCCCTGCACTTCGACGCCGATGACGGAGGTCATCAGGTTCGGGCCGGTGCCGGGCTTGAAGGCTTCCTGAATGCCGGATTCGCCTTCGTAGGCTTGAACACCGGTGCTTGGATTGATCCAGGCCGTGGTCATACCGGATGGCGTGTTGAACGGGGTCGCGGGCTTGCCCTGCATAGCCTTGGCCATGAAGTTGGTGAAGATCGGCACGGCGAGGCCGCCGCCGGTCGAGGCATTGCCCATAGAGCGCGGACGGTCGTAGCCGACATAGATGCCAACGGCGAGGTCGGGGGTGAAGCCGACGAACCAGGCGTCCTTGTAGTCATTGGTGGTGCCGGTTTTGCCGGCGACGGGACGATTGAGGGCCCGGGCGGCAGTACCGGTGCCACGCTGGACGACGCCTTCCATCATCGAAGTGATCTGGTAGGCGGTCATCGGATCGAGAACCTGAGGACGGTTGTCGAGAATGCGCGGTTCGCCCTGCCCGTGCCAGTCGGCAGCGGAGCAGCCTTCGCAGACACGCTCGTCGTGGCGGTAGACGGTGGTGCCGTAGCGGTCCTGGATGCGGTCGATGAGGGTCGGCACGATCTTCCGGCCACCATTGGCGATGGTCGCATAGGCCGAGGTCATGCGCATATTGGTGGTTTCGCCGGCACCGAGGGACATGGCGAGGACCGGCTGCATGTCGTCATAGATGCCGAACATGCGCGCGTATTCGGCGATGAGCGGCATGCCGATGTCGCGGGCGAGGCGAACGGTCATGACGTTTCGGCTGCGTTCGATGCCGCGGCGGAGCGTTTGCGGACCGTAGAATTCCTGAGCGTAGTTTTCCGGGCGCCAGATGGAGCCGTCGCCATTGCGGATTTCGACGGGGGCGTCGAGGACGACGGATGCAGGGGTGTAGCCATTGTCGAGCGCTGCCGCATAGACGATGGGCTTGAAGGAGGAGCCGGGCTGACGCAGGGCCTGCGTGGCGCGGTTGAACTCGGATTCGGCGAAGGAGAAACCGCCGACCATGGCGAGGACGCGGCCAGTACGCGGGTCCATGGCGACGAGCGAACCTTCGACTTCGGGCACCTGCTCCAGGGTGAAAATACCCTGCTTGCCGGCGACCGGGGAGACGTAGACGACGTCGCCGACCTTGACGATGTCTTCGACGCGCTTGGAAATCCAGCGGATTTCGGGGCCGGAGAGCGTACCTTCGACTCGCTCGGGACTTGAGGCACCGTCGACATCATTTTCCGGGCGGAGGCCGATGCGAGCTTCGTTGCCGCCGACGGAGAGCACGACGGCGAGCTGCCATTCGGGCACGTCGCTCAGCGGCTTTATCTTGGCGACGTCGAGGCCCCAATCATCGCCCAACTCGATGCTTGCGACCGGACCGCGGAAACCGCGGGTATGGTCGTATTCGATCAGGCCATCCATCAGGGCGCGACGGGCATATTCCTGGAGGCGCGGCTCAAGCGTGGTGCGGACCGAGAGGCCGCCGCCATAGAGCTGGTCTTCGCCGTAGAGTTTTGCCAGTTCGCGGCGCACGTCTTCGGTAAAGTATTCGGCGGCATAGACCTGGCTGCCGGAGGCACGCGGGATGACGTTAAGGGGCGCTTCCTTGGCGACAGCAGCTTCCTCGGGCGTAGCATAGCCATTCTCGACCATGCGGTCGATCACCCAATTGCGGCGCTCGATAGCGGCCTGCGGGCGGCGGAAGGGATGGTAATTGTTCGGACCCTTGGGGAGCGCGGCGATGTAAGCGGCCTCGGGCAGTGTGAGCTGGTAGAGCGCCTTGTCGAAATAGTTCAGGGCCGCGGCGGCAACACCGTAGGAATTGAGGCCGAGGAAGATTTCGTTGAGGTAGAGCTCGAGGATCTTGTCCTTGGAGAAGGTCGACTCGATGCGGATGGCGAGGATCGCCTCCTGAATCTTTCGATCCCAGGTCTGCTCGGAGGTGAGCAGGAAGTTCTTGGCAACCTGCTGGGTGATGCTGGAACCACCGCCCTGAATGGAGCTGTTGCCGTCCATGCGGGCGAGAAGGTTGTCGCGCAGGGCGCGGACGATGCCGTCGATGGCGATGCCGTTGTGGGAGTAGAAATCCTTGTCTTCGGCGGAAAGGAAAGCGTGGACGAGAAGCGGTGGAACCGTTTCGATCGGCTGAAAAAGGCGACGTTCCCTAGCGTATTCGGCCAACAGGGTGCCGTCGGCCGCGTGGACGCGGGTGGTCACGGGCGGCTGGTAGTCCTTGAGGACGGTGTAGTCAGGCAGCTGCGCGGAGACAGTGGCGAGATAGACGGCGGCTATGGCGACGCCACCAAGCGCCACGAACATGCCGAAACCGAACAGCCAGCCGAGTAGACGAAACATGCGATCAGATACTCCACGGACGCCGGTTATGTTCGGCGGCCACCGTCGTTGTAGTTTTCACCGTGTCATCCCCGCGAAAGCGGGGACCTCAGTTCCCAAACAGGGGTTCCCGCTTTCGCGGGAATGACACCGTGGGGGTGGATAGATCCACATGGTTGTGGCCGAGACTCTCCCGGCATTTTCAGAATAGCAGAGCGGGCGCGGGCGCTTAATCACTTTGCTTAGGGTTCGGCTTCGACGCTGTCGAAATAGGTAGAAATGCCACGCGCAATCGCCTCGGCAGTGCGGTTCTGCCAGTCGGACTGGGTCAGGTTGGTGATGTCGTCGAGATTGGAGAGGAAGCCCAGTTCGATGAGCACAGAAGGCACATCGGGGGCCTGCAGCACGAAGAAATCGGCCTGACGCACGGGGAAGCGACGCAGGGCGACGCTGGGTTCGAGTTGATGCACGATGGCTTGCGCGGCGACATAGGACTGCTTGCGCATTTCGCGGCGCATCAGGTCGAGTAGGATGTCCACGACCTCGGGAGCCATTTGCGGCATGGCGAAGCCGGCGATGACGTCGGACTTGTTTTCGGTGTCGGCCAGCACCTTGTCGAGCACGTCGGTAGCGTTTTCATCGCGCGTATAGACGCTCGCGCCGCGGATTTCGGGCTGCTGAAAACTGTCGGCGTGAATGGAAAGGAAGATGTCAGCCTTGTTGGTACGGGCAAGATCGACGCGTTCTTCGAGGCGGAGATAGGTATCGTCTTCACGCGTCAGGGCGACGTCGAAGCGGCCGGATTCGACGAGGAGTTCCTGCAATTTGAGGGAGAAGGCGAGGACGATGTCCTTTTCCCGGATGCCGTTATGGGCTTCTGCACCGCTATCGATGCCGCCGTGGCCGGGGTCGATGACGACGAGCGGGCGCGTAGCAATGGGGAGTTCGGAGCCGCCGGCGGGCGTGGATTCGGCTGTGGTTTCGGCGACAGTGGCCGAAGTGGTGCGGTCGCGCTCGACATTGGCGGCGAAGGTCTCGGCATCTGCGGGAATGATGTCGACGACGAGCCGGGCGGGCTGATCTTCGAAGGGATCGAGGACATAAGCCTGCTGCACCTGAGCAGGTGCAGCGAGCGTCAGGGTGGTGCGGACACGGTCGGAGGCCGCCTGCTCTACCAGATAGGACTCGATGAGCGTCGTCTCGGACGGAGCACCGCTGGGCTCGGGCACCGAGAAGGTGCCGGCGCGGACGTCGATGGCGAGGCGGTTGGGCTCCGCGAGGGAAACGAAGGAGAATTCGGTTTTCGAGGCGAGGTCGATGACGAGGCGCGCGCGATCCTCACCAACAGTGACGCGCACGTCGATGACATTGGGGAGGCCAACGGGAATGGCAGCGGGCGCGGCTTCCTGTGCGTGAAGCGACAGGGTCGGGGCAAAAGCCAGGAAGAGCCCAAGGACGAGCGAGCGGATGACGCGAAAATTCAAAACTGGTCGGGCCCCATGCGTATGGCGAAACCGTGTCACATGCCCTTCGGGCGATTCTGCGGCATTTTTGGCTTATGCGATGATTTGCAACAGGGCGCAAAGAATGGGCCACGGCAATAAGCCCGATATTCCTCACATTTAGACTTTCCTGTTGCCAATCTGGCGCAACCGCCATACACGCTTATATGAAGGCGCAGGAGTTTCGCGAGCGCCAGCGAAAGGGTTTCAAAGTCCCTTCGCGCCGCTGCGAACCCCCGGCTAGCCAGTGTGCCACACAAGCACCTGCCCGGCATGAAAGCGGCGATTTTCAACGCCTTCGCAAACGAATTTCGGTCCCTCACGGGGATCGGACGGTGGTTGGCCTTTGGGGCCGGCCATCCAATAGGAAGAGGTCATATGGCCCGCAGGCGGACAAAGCGCGACGCGATCGAACTGAACGATTGCCGTTTTGCTTCGCCCTTTCTCCCGGCCATGACCGAATTTGCTGGTGCGCAGAACGTGAGAGGTTCGCGCCCGATTGTTTTCAACACATTCGCCCCGCAACGCGCCGAGCCAGGTTCTCCGGTTCGCCGGCTGACGCCCTTTGGCGCGCGGGTGCGCGGAGTAAATTATGGCAACCAAGAGAATGCTGGTGGATGCCATCCACCCGGAAGAAACACGGATTGTCGTCACAGCCGGTAATCGGCTGGAAGAGTTCGACTTTGAATCGGCGTCCCGCCGCCAGTTGCGGGGAAATATCTTCCTCGCCAAGGTGACGCGCGTCGAGCCGTCGCTGCAGGCGGCCTTCGTCGAATATGGCGGCAATCGCCACGGGTTCCTCGCTTTCAGCGAAATCCACCCGGACTATTACCAGATCCCCGTCGCCGACCGCGAAGCCCTGCTGCGCGATGAAGAGCACGAGGAAGAGCATCACGAAGAGACGGAAGAAACCGTCTCGGTGCCCGAAGGCGTGGCTGAAACCGAGGCTGAAGCCGATCCTCAGGAACATGAGGAAGAGAGCCACATCGAGCAGGCTCCGGCCAATTCCGAACCTGTCGAGTCGATCGGCGGGGCGGATGCGCTCGAGGAAGTGCCGGAACGTCGCCAGCGCAGCCAGCAGCGTCGCCACCAGTACAAGATCCAGGAAGTGATCAAGCGCCGGCAGGTGATGCTCGTGCAGGTGGTCAAGGAAGAGCGCGGCAATAAGGGCGCAGCTCTCACCACCTATCTGTCGCTCGCCGGTCGCTATTCGGTGCTGATGCCCAACACCGCCCGTGGCGGTGGCATTTCGCGAAAAATCACGAATGCCGCGGACCGCAAGCGCCTGAAAGAAATCACCTCGGACCTCGAAGTGCCGCAGGGCATGGGCGTCATCCTGCGTACTGCAGGCGCGACCCGCACCAAGGCCGAAGTGAAGCGCGATTTCGAATATCTGATGCGCCTGTGGGAAAGCGTGCGCACGCTGACGCTGCAGAGCCAGGCGCCCTGCCTCGTTTACGAGGAAGGCTCGCTCATTAAGAGGACCATTCGCGACCTCTATAACAAGGACATCGACGAAGTGTTGGTGGCTGGCGACGCGGCTTATCGCGAAGCCAAGGACTTCATGAAGATGATCATGCCGTCCCACGCCAAGAACGTGAAGCCCTATGGCGAAGAGCAGCCGCTGTTCTCCAAGTATGGCATCGAGAACCAGCTCGACCAGATGTTCTCGCCGGTCGTCACCCTGCCCTCCGGCGGCTATATCGTCATCAATCCGACCGAAGCGCTGGTTTCGATCGACGTGAACTCGGGCCGCTCCACCAAGGAGCACAATATCGAAGACACGGCGCTTCAGACCAATCTGGAAGCCGCCGACGAAGTGGCGCGCCAGCTGCGCCTGCGTGATCTTGCCGGCCTGATCGTGATCGACTTCATCGACATGATGGAGAACCGTTCGAACCGTGCCGTCGAGCGCCGTCTCAAGGACGCGCTGAAGGACGATCGCGCGCGCATCCAGGTGGGCCGCATCTCGCATTTCGGCCTCATGGAAATGAGCCGCCAGCGTATCCGCTTCGGCGTTGTCGAAAGCTCGACCCACAAGTGCCCGATCTGCGATGGTACGGGTCTCGTGCGTTCGACCGAGAGCCTGGCGCTGATGATCATGCGCCACGTGGAAGACCACGTGCTGCGCAAGCAGGGCCAGTCGATCAACGTCCGCGTGCCGACCGACGTGGCGCTCTATGTGCTCAACTACAAGCGCGACACCCTGTCTGCCCTTGAAGCGCGCAATTCGCTTTCGATCACCATCACGGCCGACGGCAAGCTGACTGGTCACCAGTTCTCGATCGAGAAGGGTGAAACCCGTGTCTCCTCCTATGTCGATCAGCGTGCGGCGAGCCATGTGCGCGTCGATAGCGCCGTGATCGAAGAGATCGACGAGGAAGTGGTCGAGGAAGAAGAGATCGAAGAAGAAGCCACCGAGGCCCGCCAGGACAATGGCGGCGAAGGTGAAGGTGGCGGCCGTCGTCGTCGTCGCCGTCGTCGCCGTGGCGGCGCCAATGGCGAGCGTGGCGAGGACCGTGCACCGGTTCAGGTCCGCGAGAGCGATGCTGAAGCTGGTGACGAGGAAGGCGCCGACGAGGCCAGCGAGGCGGAGGGCGAGGACGCAACAACTGCCGACGCTGATAGCGAAACCCGCCGCCGTCGTCGTCGTGGCCGCCGTGGTGGCCGTCGCAACCGTCGCGAGCAGGAAGGCGAAGTCGCAGCCGAGGGCGGCGAGGCTACTGCATCCGAGGCGAGCGAGGCCGAACAGGCCGTCGTGGCCGAGGTGGTGCTGGCCCAGCCGGAAGTCGCCGCCGCGGAAGCTGCGCCGGCTGAGGCTGTCGAAGCGGTGGCTGAAGAAGCCGCTGCCGAAAAGCCGAAGCGCAAGCCGCGGGCCCGCAAGGCCAAGACGGCGGACGCCGAAGCACCCGTGGAAGTGAGCGCCGAGGCGCCGGTTGCTACGGAAGCTCCCGTTGTTGCCGAAGAGACCGCCGAGAAGCCCAAGCGCAAGCCGCGTACGCGGAAGAAGGCTGAGCCTGTGGCGGAAGAAGCTCCAGCGGTCGTCGAGACTCCGGTCGAAGCGGCACCGGAGGCCCCCGCCCCGGCCGCAGAGCCTGTTACCGAAGCTGCGGAGGCGCGGCCGAAGCGCCAGAAGAAGGAACTGCCACCGGAAGGCGTAGTGGTTTCTTCGAGCGCCAAGCCGGCTGAAGAGACTGCGCCCGCCGAAAGCGAAGGCGAAGCTGAGCCCGACAAGAAGAAGAAAGTCGGCTGGTGGCAGCGCCGGCTGGGTCTCGGCTAGGATTTTGGGGGCGGCCTTCGGGCCGCCCTTTTCGTCTCATGTCCCGCGCTGCCCGCCTGCTCGATCTGCTGCAATTGCTGCGAAACCGCCACCAGCCGGTGACCGGGCCGGATTTGGCGCGCGAGCTGGGGGTGTCCATTCGGACTCTCTATCGCGATATCGCGACGCTGCAGGCGCAGGGGGCGGATATTCAGGGCGAGCCGGGGCTGGGCTATGTGTTGAGGCCGGGATTTACGCTGCCGCCGCTGATGTTTTCGGCGGATGAGATCGAGGCAATTGTGCTGGGATCGCGCTGGGTGGCGGCGCGCGCAGATGACAATCGGCTAAGTGCTTCGGCAAAGCAGGCGATGAGCAAGATATTGGCGGTGTTGCCGGCGGAACTGCGGGACCGAGCAGAGGCGACAAACCTGCTGGTGGCGCGGATCGGGTTGGAGCCAGCGCAGGTAGATGCGGGGCAGATACGGCTGGCGATCCGAAACGAGCGCAAGCTGGTCATTCGGTATGATGATCTCAGCGGCGCGGCGACGGAGCGGGTGATCTGGCCGTTCATGATCGGCTTTTTCGAGAAGGTGCGGATTGTCGCTGCCTGGTGCGAGATGCGGCAGGATTTTCGCAGTTTCCGGGTGGATCGGATCAGCGCCATGGCGGTGTCCGAGGAGCGCTATCCGAAGCGGCGGGCGGTGATGTTGAAAGAGTGGTGGGAGCGCGAGGGCATTGCGCCGCCGTGAGCCACTGCCGGAAACTGGCAGTCCCTGCTGCTAGGTTTTCTCCATCGAAAGGAGAACGCCATGCGCACCCTTAATTACATTCTGCTGGCCGTTGCTAGCCCCGCCGCGAGCGAGAAATTCTACTCGGGCCTTCTGGGCGTCACGCCGGTGGAGAATTCGCCCACCTTCGTCCTCTATGTGCTGCCGAGCGGGATGAAGCTCGGGTTTTGGACCAAGGACGAGATTGAGCCGAAACCGCTGCCGGTGGGCGGCGTGGAAGTGACGTTCAGCGAGGACGACGAGGCCGCGGTTCAGGCGACCTATGCCGACTGGTCGGGCAAGGCGAAGGTCTTGCAGGAGCCGGTGGCCATGGATTTTGGCTTCACTTTCGTGGTGGAAGATCCCGACGGACACCGACTCCGGGTTTTCACGCCGCCAGCAAGCCGCCGGTAAGTTTCGGGCGCGGCTTTGGCCGCGCCTATTTTGTTGGGTAGTAGCGATAGACCACGTCGCCTTCGTCCTGCACGGGCGCGTTGTCGTCGCGGATGCCGCCGAGGCGGGCGGAGACGGCCATGGAACGGTGGTTCTCTGGATCGAAGTAGCTGACGAGGGTTGGCAGTTTCAGTTCTGCAAAGGCCCAATCCCGGAGCACCTCGGCGGCTTCGGTGGCGTAGCCGTGGCCTTCAAAGCCATCATAGAGGAGCCAGCCGAGTTCCTTTTCGGGAAAGAGCGGACCGTGATTGATGCCGATCTGGCCGACGCAGGCGCCGGTTTGCTTGACGTCGATCATCAAGGCGCCGTGGCCGTAGAGGGACCAAAGGGCGATGTCGTGGCAGAACATGCCCCAGGCGCCGCGCTGGTCGAATGGGCCGCCCATGTAGATCGCGCGTTGCGAACCCATCAGGGCGGCGTAGGCGGGGAAATCTTCCATGCGCGGGGCGCGGAGGGTGAGACGCGGCGTTTCGAGGGTTGGGATTGTCATGATCCGGCCGTGAGGAAGGTTTTGAGGCGGTCGAGGGCGAGGTCGACCGTGTTGCGTGTGCCGGCATAGCTGAAGCGGACGAAGCCGTGGCCGTTGACGCGGTCGAAGTCGACGCCGGGGGTGGCGGCGATGCCGGCCCGCTCCAGCATCGATTCACAAAAAGCCAGGGAGTCGTTGGAAAACCTCGATATTCCGGCATAGGCGTAGAAGGCGCCATCGGCCGCGGAAGCTAGGTCGAAGCCGAGATTTTGGAGGCCAGCTGTCAGGGCGGCGCGATTGGCGTCGTAGCTGGCCTTCTGCTCTTCGGAATAGTCGCGCTCGTTGAGCGCTGCAGTCGCGGCGATCTGGCTGAGGGTGGGCGCGGAAATGAAGAGGTTTTGCTGCAGGATTTCGGCGCGGCGGACGAGGGCTTCGGGAAGCACCATCCAGCCGATGCGCCAGCCGGTCATGCAGTAGTATTTGGAGAAACTGTTGATGACGATAGCGTCTGAGGTCAGCTCTAGCGCCGAGACCGAGGGACCGCGATAGTCGAGGCCGTGGTAGATTTCGTCGGAGATCAGGGTGACGCCGAGACGGCGGCAGGTGTCGATGATGTCGGCGAGGCCGGCGCGGTCGATGGCGGCGCCGGTGGGATTGGCAGGGCTGGCGAAGAGGAGACCTTCGAACGGCTTTTCGCGGTAGGCGGCTTCGATGTCGGCGCCCGTAAGATGCCAGTTGTTGGCCGCGGTGACGGGGATTTCCGCGTATTCGAAACCGAGGCCGATGAGGGTGTTGATATAGGCGGGGTAGCCCGGGCGCGTGATGGCGATGCGGGCGCCGGGGCGGAAGGCGGTGTGAAAGGCGAGGATGAAGCCGGCCGACGAACCCATTGTCGCTAGAATCATTTCCGGGTTCACAGAGACGCCGTGTTGCTCGGCGTAGTAGCGCGAAAGTGCCTCGCGCAGATCGAGGCGGCCCTTGGCGCTGGTATAGCCCTGCGGATCGGGCAAGGCGCGGGCGACGGCTTCTAGCACTTTTGGAGCGGGAGGATGACCGGGCTCGCCCAGCTCCAGATGGCAGATGGTGCGCCCCTGCCCTTCGAGCACCTTGGAACGGTTGAGAATGTCCATGGCGAGAAACGGCATGAGGCCGTCGGCTGCGGGGGTCATAGGCGGCTCCTGTTGGTCCATCGGGACTAACCGGAAGCGCGGGCTCACTCAACAACAATTGAAGCAAGGCTTTAGACTGCGGCAATTGTCCGGTGCCAGATTGGCCGGAGGTCTGCTAGAAGGCCCATGCGCAGAATCTCTGGGAGCACCCGTCTTATGAATCGTCTGTCTATCGTGCTGGCCGCCGTGGCGGGAATCCTCGCGGGGGCACTGGGCTATTCCCAGCTCAATAAGCCAGAACCGCAGACAGATACGGTTGCGGTGCGCGCCATCGTCGAGAGCGTGCTCACCGAGCGCGAAGCGACCGCCGGCGCGGAGCCGCAGGCGGTGGCGGCAATCGACCCGGCAGTGCTTAATCCGATGATCGAGAGCTTTCTGATGAGCGACCCCAAGCTGCTGCAGCGGCTGTCGGTGGCGCTCGACGAGACGCTGCGCACCGAAGAAAGCGCCAAGGCGCAGGTTGCCATCACGCAGATGCAGGACAAGATCTTCAATGATCCCGGTCAGGTCGTGCTGGGCAATCCGAACGGCGATGTGACGCTGGTCGAATTCTTCGACTACAATTGCGGCTATTGCCGTGCGGCGCTGCCCGATCTGGCGACGCTCCTGGCGGAAGACCCAAACCTGCGGGTCATCCTCAAGGAATTCCCCATTCTCTCCAATGAATCCATCGATGCGGCGCGCATCGGCGTGCTCGTGGGCGAGGCCGATGTCGACTACTGGGCTTTTCACGAGGCGCTGTTTTCGAGCCGTGGCAAGGTGGACAAGGCGGTAGCGCTGGACGCCGCCGGCTCATTGGGCCTGAGCAAGGTCGATCTGGAACTGAAGATGGGTGAGCCGAGCGTGGCCAAGACCATCCAGACCTCCTACGAGATTGCGCAGGCGCTGGGGATTACCGGGACGCCGACCTACATCATCGGCAATGAGATCATTCCGGGTGCGATCGGGGTAGATGATCTGCGGACGCGCATCGCCAATATGCGGGCCTGCGGCCAGTCGGTGTGCAGCTAAGGTCTTTACTCTGAAATTCTCCTACTTTCGTCACCACCGGGCTTGTCCCGGTGGTCCCCAGCGGAGGGGAGATGGATTGCCGGGACAAGCCCGGCAATGACGACGATCGAGAGTGGTGGCGTATCCCTCGCCGACCGGTTAGCCTGAATCTCGCCCGACTCTGCCGTTAGACGCGCGGAAAGCACCGAGGAGGCTCGCCTTTTCGGTGCAATTCGTGTAACCGCCCTTGCACCGCCGGAAAGAGCCGGTGCACAACGAAAAGACTATGGCAAAGCACGTTCTCGTCCTCAACGGCCCGAACCTCAACATGCTCGGCAAGCGCGAGCCCGGAATCTACGGCGCTCAAACTTTGGCCGATGTGGAGGTCATTTGCAGGGCCGCCGGCGACGAATTCGGCCTTTCCATTGATTTCCGCCAATCCAATCACGAGGGTGAACTGGTCACCTGGATCCAGGAAGCGCTCGGCACGGCCGACGGCATCCTGATCAATCCCGGCGCCTATTCTCACACTTCGGTGGCAATCTACGACGCCTTCAAGGCCGTCAATTTGCCTGTGGCGGAAGTTCACATCAGCAACATTCATCAACGCGAGGCCTTCCGACACCACTCTTATGTGTCGGCAGTCGCCTTCGGCGTCATTTGCGGCTTTGGTACGCTGGGGTATAGATTGGCCCTGGAAGCCATGGCTCAGAAACTCGCATAACGCTTCGACTGGAAGCCGGGAGACCGACAAGAATGACCAAGTCATCGCAGGTGGATCAGGACCTGATCCGCGCCATCGCTGAACTGCTCAACAAGGAAAATCTCGCCGAGATCGAGATCGAGCAGGAGGACCTCCGGGTTCGCGTCACCCGCTCCTATCCGGTTGAAGCTCCGGCCTATGCCCCTGCCCCGCAGTATTATGCGCCGCCCGCCGCGCCGGCCGCTCCTGCTGCCCTCGCTTCGGTCGTTCCGGCTGCCGCTCCCGCGACCAAGGAAGACCTCGCTGCCAATCCGGGTACGCTGACTTCGCCGATGGTGGGCACCGCCTATCGTTCGCCCGAGCCGGGCAAGCCGCAGTTTGTCGATGTCGGCACCAAGGTTTCCGAAGGCCAGACGGTTCTCATCATCGAAGCGATGAAGACCATGAACCAGATTCCGGCGCACCGTTCGGGCACCGTTACCCGCATTCTCGTGGATGACGCCCAGCCGGTCGAATATGGCGAGCCGCTCGTCGTCATCGAGTAAGGAGGGACTTTCACGTGTTCCAGAAAGTCCTGATCGCCAATCGCGGCGAAATCGCCCTGCGCATCCTGCGCGCCTGCAAGGAACTGGGTATCCAGACCGTTGCGGTGCACTCGACGGCTGACGCCAATGCCATGCATGTGCGCCTTGCCGATGAAAGCGTCTGCATTGGCCCCAATGCGGCCAAGGACAGCTATCTCAATATCCCGTCGATCCTCGCAGCCTGCGAGATCACCGGGGCGGATGCCGTGCATCCCGGCTATGGGTTCCTCTCGGAAAACGCCCGTTTCGCCAAGATCCTCGGCGAGCACAATGTGACCTTCATCGGTCCTTCGGCGCACCATATCGAAATCATGGGTGACAAGATCACCGCCAAGAAGACGGCGGTTGAGCTGGGCATTCCCGTGGTTCCGGGTTCGGCCGGGGCGGTCGAAACCGAAGCCGACGCGCTGAAAACCGCCAAGGAAATCGGCTATCCCGTGCTGATCAAGGCGACGGCCGGTGGTGGTGGTCGTGGCATGAAGGTGGCGCAGAGCGAGAAGGACGTGCTGGTTGCATGGTCGACCGCACGCTCGGAAGCCAAGGCGGCCTTTGGCAACGATTCCGTCTATATGGAAAAGTACCTCGGCAAGCCGCGCCATATCGAAGTGCAGGTGCTTGGCGATGGCCAGGGCAATGCCGTGCACCTCGGCGTGCGCGACTGCTCGCTGCAGCGTCGCCACCAGAAGGTGTGGGAAGAGGCCGGCGGCCCGACCATTACCGTCGAAGAACGCGACCGCATCGGCGAAATCTGCGCTGCGGCCATGCGCAAGCTGAGCTATTCGGGCGCGGGCACAATCGAGTTCCTCTACGAAAACGGCGAGTTCTATTTCATCGAAATGAACACCCGTCTGCAGGTTGAGCACCCGGTCACCGAGCGCATCACCGGCATCGACATCGTCTATGAGCAGATCCGCGTTGCTTCGGGCGAAAAGCTGTCGATGACGCAGGAGAAGGTGCAGTTCTATGGCCATGCCATCGAAGTGCGCATCAATGCTGAGGACCCGCAGACCTTTGCGCCCTCGCCTGGCACGATCACCTTCTACCACCCGGCCGGTGGGGTTGGTGTGCGCGTCGATTCCGCGGTCTATCAGGGCTACAAAATCCCGCCCTATTATGACTCGCTGATCGGCAAGCTGATCGTTTATGGCCGCACGCGTGAGGAATGCCTCAAGCGCTTGAGCCGGGCGATCGACGAGTTTGTTGTGGATGGTGTGAAGACGACCCTCCCCCTGTTCCAGCGGTTGATCAAGCAGCCCGACATCATTGCCGGGAACTACGATATTCACTGGCTGGAAAAGTTCCTGGCCGAGAACAAGGCCTGACAACTCAAAGGGGCGCTTTGCGCCCCTTTTCCATTTTTGCTGACTGAGCATGGCCCGCCCTACCGATCCCTTTGACATCGAGGTGACGCCCGAGCTGATCGTTCGGGCCTATCGCGCCGGCATCTTTCCCATGGCGGAAGATGCGGCGGATGAGGACCTGTTCTGGGTGAGCCCGGAAATGCGCGGGATCATGCCGCTCGACGGCTTTCACGCGTCGAAGAGCCTCAGGAAGGCCATGCGGAAATCGGGGTGGGATATTCGCGTCGATAGTGATTGGGACGGGATTATCGAAGGCTGCGCGACGGTGGGCGAGGATCGTTCGACGACCTGGATCAATGGGACGATCCGGGCGGTCTATGGCGAGCTGTTTCGGCGGGGCGTGGCGCATACGGTGGAAATCTGGGACGGCGGCGACCTTGTGGGCGGGCTTTATGGGCTGGCTATTGGCGGAGCGTTTTTTGGGGAATCCATGTTTCATCGGCGCACCGATGCCAGCAAGATGGCGATGGCGCATCTGGTGGAGCGGCTGAATGTCGGGGGATTTCAACTGCTCGATACTCAATTCGTGACGCCGCATCTGGCTTCGCTCGGCGGGATCGAGATTCCGCGGGCCGACTACGAAGACAAGCTGGCGCAGGCGCTGGCGGTTACGGGGAATTGGGGAGCGTTGGATGAATCCGCGTGAGCGACTGCCGCTGCAATTGAAAGCCTTGCAGGCGCGGGAATGGGAACCCATCACCATCGGGGAGTCGCAGGCCTCCGTATGGCGTATTCCTATGGGCGAGAGCGCGCTGTTTCTGAAGGCGGAGCCGGCTCATGACCTGGATGAAATGGGCGACGAATTGCTGCGGCTCGATTATCTCGCGGAGATGGGCTTTCCGGCGCCGCGCGTGGTCGATCATGTGATTGCCGATGACTTCAACTGGCTTCTCATGACTGCGGTAAAAGGCAGGGATTTGACTCACCTGGGGGATGAACCTCAGGTTTTGATTCAGGTGCTGGCGGATGGGTTGAGGCGGCTGCATGCGCTCGATCCCGCCAACTGCCCGTTCGACCACTCGCTCGATCGGCGGCTGCGGGACGCCGAGGCCAATGTGCTGGCGGGGCGGATCGACGAGACGGATTTTGACGATGAGCGCGATGGCTGGACGGCACGGCAGGTGTTTGACTGGCTGGCGAACAATCGACCGGACGAAACCAATCGCGTGGTGACGCATGGCGATGCGTGTCTGCCGAATTTCCTGGCGGATGGTGCGCGGTTTGGCGGCGTGGTCGATTGCGCGCGGCTGGGCGTGGCGGATCGCTGGCAGGATCTCGCGCTGGCGTGCCGGAGCCTGGAGTTCAATGGCGGCGAGAATTTCGTTGCCGATTTCCTCGCCGCCTATGGGGCGGAGTTCGATGCCGAGCGCTATGCGTATTATTGCGCCTTGGACGAGCTGTTTTGACCGGATCGTAGGCTTTGGTGCCACGCCCTCGTGGTTCGAGGGTCGGCTGCGCCTCCCGCCTCACCATGAGGGCTACTGGGGAGCCAAACGCGACGCCTAATCCTTGAGCTTGAAGGCCAGGGTCGTCACCCAGTCTTCCATGTTTGGCACCTCGGCCGGATCGGATTCGTAGATTTCGAGGCGGCAGGCGAAGTGGTCGCCGTCGGGCTTTTCTTCCATGTCGAAATCCTGGCCGGTGAGGCGGGCCCAGCCGATCAGCATGCCGGTGACGGTGATCAGCTTGTCGGGGTGGCCGGTCCAACTGAGGCCGATGAAATTGCCGGCGGGGAGCGTGCCGTTTTTCACTGCCCCCTCCTCCGGGCCGAGGGCTTCGACGGGGATACCGGCTTCGACATCGAGCGTGTCTTCCATGTTGATGCGGCGGTAATTGTAGAAGGCGGCGCCGACAGGCTTAAGGCCGTGCTTTCCGAGATGGGCGAAGAGTTGCGGAAAGCCTTCGCGGGCCGGCTTCTGCATCTGCCGCATGGTCACGGTGAAGGGCACGTAGATATAGGGCTGAGCCTTGCGTTTTTCGGTCTTGGGCAGGGTCAACATGGGTGGTTCTCCTTCCAAAAATCAATCGACCTGGGCGCCGCCGGTCGTGTTGGCGAGGGTGGCGGTCATGCTGGAGGCGAGATCGCTGGCGAGCAGCACCACGGCATCGGCCACCTGCCCCAGCGAGGAAATACGGCGCAACGGCGTGTCCTTGGCGACTTCGGCGTGCATTTCCTCGAACGTGATGCCCTTTTCGCGGGCGTGGATCAGCCAAGCTTCGCGCACGCCGGGAGCGTCGGGCGAACCGGGGGAGCGCACCCAGCAGCAGCGGACACCCTTGGGGCCATTTTCGGCGGCGAGATGGCGGAGGAAATGTTCCACCGCTGCGCAGGCGATGCCGAAGCCGCCCATTTCGGTATAGGCCTCGCGGGCCGCGTTGGCAGTGATGCCGAGAATGGCGCCGCCGCCATTTTCGCCCATGTGCCGGGCCATGACGCCGCCGACATTGAACCAGGATTTTAGCCCGCGCTCGACCGGCATGATGAAGCGATCATAGGTGAGATCGATGATCGGCGTACCCTGGGCATCGCCCCAGTCGATGGCGCTGAAGACGATTTTCACGGGGCCGCTGATTGCGACGACGTCGTGAAGGTGACCCTCGACCGAGGCGCGGTCCAGCGCGTCGGCTATGCCGACATGGATTTCAGCACCCGTGCGGCGCAATTCTTCTGCCATCTGTTCAAGGCGTTCGCGGCCCCTGGCGACGAGATGGACGATGGCGCCTTCGCGCGCAAAGGCTTTGGCAACTGCTCCGCCCACGGCGCCGCTGCCGCCATAGACGACGGCGACTTTTCCCTTCAGCAACATCTTTACCCTCCATCATCGAGCCATCATTGGCCATTCATGGCCACGACGGACGAGGATGGAGGATTTAGACACGGTCTTGGCGAATTATCGCTGGTCGGGCGGCGGGACGTTGGTGCTGGTTTTGCACTCGATCAGCCAGACGTCGTAGACGGGGTGATCGACCGCATTCAGCGCCGGGCTATCAGCGAACATCCAGCCGGTAAAAATGCGCTTGGCGGTGCCATCAAGCGAGCGCTGATCGACTTCGAGAAAGGCCGAGGTGCGCTGAAGGGTGTCGGTGGCGGGACGGTCGTAGCAGGCGCGCGGCGTTATCTCGAGGGCACCGAAGAGAACGGTTTCGTCGATATAGACGTCAAAGCGCGTGATGCGGCCGGTGATCTTGTCGAGACCGGCAAGGGTCGCGACCGGATGCGCCATGGGCTGCGCATTTGCGGGCACAACGGCAAGCGCCAGCCCAAGGAGGGTCAGCGCAGCAAAAAGGCGGGAGAGGAAGCGCAGAGGCATGGGCCCTTATTCGGGCGACCAGGCCTGATAGTCGCCAGTGACGCGCGGACGCTCGCCGCTCTTGAGAAGGCTGCCATCAGGGCGGTAGGCTTCTGCGGTGCCGGTGAGATTGGCCTGGTGCGGCTTTTCCCAGGCGCGCGGCTTGTAGTTGGCGTCGGTCGGAACGACGTCGGTACGGTGGTGCATCCAACCGTGCCAGCCGGGCGGGATGGCCGAAGCGTCGGCGTAACCGGCATAGGTCACGTAACGGCGGTTGGCCTTCTTGTCCTGATAGTAGCGGTTGCCGAATTCGTCGGAGCCGACATAGTTGCCGAAGCGCTTGATCCAGAGACGCGTTCCCCAGGTCTGGCCACGCCACCAGGCGAAGATTTCGGTGAGGAATTGCTTGGTATCAGACTTGGCCACGGTACGATTCCGCTCAACGTGTATGCTTTGTCTGGCGGTTTATCACGCTCGCCGCGAGGAGCCTAGACCAAAGCGACGCATTTTGGCTGCAACTTGGCGCGAGCGTCGGTGGGAGCGGGACGGGAGGAGAATGGGGTGAGGCTTTCTGCTTTTCTCAGAGTCTATTACGCCTATGTGTTCCTCTTTGACTTCATCTTTGCCTACGCCGTCTATACGGCGCTGTTTTCGCTCGAAGGGCTGAGCACGAGCCAGATTGGCGTACTGCTGGCATTCTGGTCGGCTTCGGCGATTGTGCTCGAAATGCCTTCTGGGGCGCTTTCGGACCACTTTGACCGCAGGGCGCTGCTGGTGCTGGCGCCGCTGGCGAAGGCTGGAACCTTTGTGCTCTGGGGCATCGCGGGCGGCAATTTCTGGCTCTATGGCGCAGGCTTTCTGCTCTGGAGCCTGGGCCAAGCGATGCAATCGGGTTCGCGCGAGGCGCTGCTCTACGAGCGCATGGCGGCCGAGGGGCGGACGGACGAATTCGACAAGGTGCTGGGGCGGGACAATGCCGCAGAAGGATTAGGCATTGGGCTCGGCACGCTGTTCGGTGGCTTTGTTGCCTATCAGGGTTTTGAATGGGCCATATGGCTGTCTATTCCGCCGTTGCTGGTTTCCTCCGCTCTCGCCTTCTGGCTTGAGGATGTGCGGCGCAAAGGCTTGACCGAAGACGAGGGCGATGCCGGCGGCGGCTATTTCGTCCATTTCAAGCATGCCTGGGACGAGTTCCGCGACCGGGCGGAGCTGCGCTTCGTGACCACCTATATCGCGACCGGCCTCTTGGTGTTCCAGGTGCTCGAGGAGTTCGACCAACTCTACTTTCTCGCTGTGTCGTTGCCGGTCTGGGCCTGGGGGATCGTGGTGGCTGGTGTCGAGGCGGTCTATGCGCTGATGAGCATTCACGCCTATCGACTAGCGAGGCGGCCGTGGCTTGCCTGGGTGCTGCCGGGTGCAGGCGGTGTCTTGCTGGTTGCGGCATCGCTGGGGCAGACGGCTCCTTACGTTTTGCTGCTTGCAGCCGCCTATATCGTGGTGGCGCCAGTGACGGTACTGGCGGAGGCGCGGTTTCAGAGGATCATGGAAGGCAAGAGCCGGGCGACGACGACCTCGGCGCTGGTCATGGCCGAGAATGTCGTGGGGATCGTGGCGACGCTGGGATTTGGCTTTCTGGCGGATTGGGTGGGCATTTTGCCGTCCTATGGTTGGGCAGGGCTGGTCATGGCGCCTTTCGTGCTCTGGGTAATCCTGCGGCAGAGGCGCGGGTTTCGGGCGACCGACTAGCCCCTATTTCCCGTCACAAGACAGGTCTAGGCTGGGTTATCGGCCAGCGAGAGGAGACAGCCATGACCGTACGTCTCAACCCCTATATCAACTTCCGTAACAATGCCCGCGAAGCGCTTGCCTTCTATCACTCGATCTTTGGCGGCGAGCTGAACCTGTCGACCTATGCCGAGGGCGGCATGCCGCATGATCCGGCCGAAGCGCAGAAGATCATGCATGGGCAGCTCGACGCAGCCAATGGCATGACGCTGATGGCCGCGGATGCGCCGGCGAGCATGCCCATTCCCAGTGAGAGCAATATTTCGGTTTCGCTGAGCGGGGATGACGAAGCCCTGTTGCGTGGATACTGGAACGGACTTGCCGCTGGTGGGCAACCGATCATGCCGCTCGAAAAGGCGCCCTGGGGTGACACTTTCGGCATGCTGGTCGACAAGTACGGCATCAGCTGGATGGTCAATATTGCCGGCCAGCAAGGCTGAGCTTGCAAAGCGGGCTCTCGGGCCCGCCCTGCCCCGGATCACATTTCATCGTGCCAGCGAACCCGCGCGCCGCGACGACGTTGTGCTGTCATCTCGCAAGGACAGGGAGATGAGAGATGGCACAGATGCACCATCGCGGCGGGCTGGTGCCCCAGGAAACCAATTTCGACAATGCGGACCAGGCGGGCATTGCCCAGCCCTATAGCCAGAGCGAAATCGAAGACCTACTCTATGGCGATGACCGGCCGGTCGATGAGCGTTTGGCCCGGCTGCGCGAGATGCGCGACGAAGCGGCCATCCGTGAAAGCGGCGACTGGGGCGATGAAGACCCGGCAGCCATGCTCGATGAACTCGACAGGGCCATTGAGGAACTGAGCGGGGATCGCGAGGCGACCGACAACAATTTCGGCATCGAGGATGTGGTGCTGGACGATCCGGCCAACCATTCCCATGCCCTATCGCCCGACGATGTCGATGCGCTGGAACGCCTCGCGGGAGAAAGCCTCGAGGACGACGAGGACAGCTTTTACGAGGAAGACGAAGACGGCCCAGCGGATGATGACCACTGGGCCGGAAGCGAAGAATTCCGGCACTAAGGCTTTTGGGCGCCGCTGACGGCCAGATAGATGGCGTAGACCGAGGTGGTGGCGGTGATGAAGAGCCGGTTGCCCCTCTGTCCGCCGAAGGTGAGGTTGGCGACGCCTTCGGGCACATTGATGCGGCCGAGTAGCGTGCCATCGGGCGCGTAGCAATGCACGGCCGGACCGCCGCTAGTCCAGAGATTGCCGTGAACGTCGACCCGCATACCGTCGGGAATGCCGCTGTCGAGGGTGCAGAAGGCACGGCCATTGGCGAGGGTCTTGCCGTCGACGACGTCGAAGACACGGATCATGCGCGGGTGGTCGAGCTTATGGCTGGAGCCGGAATCGGCGATGTAGAGGCGCTTTTCATCGGGTGAAAAGACGAGGCCATTGGGCTGGAGGAAATCCGTGGCGACGGCGGTCAGGCTGCCGCTGTCGGGATCGAGGCGATAGACATTGTGCGTTGCCTGTTCGGGCTCGGCCTGGAAACCTTCGTAATCCGTCAGAATGCCGTAGGTTGGGTCGGTGAACCAGACGCCGCCATTGGAGTGAACCACCACATCGTTTGGCGAATTGAGGCGCTTGCCTTCAAAACGGTCGGCGAGGACGGTGATCGTGCCGTCATATTCGGTGCGCGTGACGCGGCGCAGGCCGTGTTCGCAGGAGACGAGGCGCCCCTGGCGGTCGCGGGTATTGCCGTTGGAGAAGTTGGAATTGGCGCGATAGACGGAAACCGTGCCATCGGGCTGGTAGCGCATCATGCGATGGTTGGGGATGTCGCTCCAGAGCAGGTAGTCGCCATCCTTGAACCAGACTGGCCCCTCTGCCCAGCGGCAACCGGTATAGATCTGCTCAAGCTGAGCGCTGCCGATGATGAGATCGCGAAACCGCTCATCGATGACTTCGTGAATTGTGGCCGACATTTCTTCCCCTCCAGCGGCAGGAAAGCTGTGCCCTGCCAAGACCCTGCCGCAAATATGACCGACAAGGCCGAGGCGACCATAAATGGGGGTTTTACGCGCGGCAATGCCGAAGCAAGCGGGATTAACCTCACATCAGGCTCGCCGTGAGAGTTTGGCGGCAATCGGCCCCACGAGCCCAAAAGGATTCCAATGAAAACCTCGCTTCTTCGTATCGCCGCCCTCGGTGTTGCACTTTCCGCCACCATCGCCATTGCCGGATGTTCGATGATGGGCGGCGGCGGCGCGCCGGTGGCCCTCGCCTCGGGCTTGACCGCTCGCATGGACCAGCCGAATGCACGTCTCGACCGGGCGCAGGCGATCGACCTGATCAATGCCTATCGCTCGACGCGCGGCGTTCCGGCGCTCGTGGCTGATACGGGGCTTGATGGCACGGCGCAGGCGCTGGCCAACCAGTATGCACAGACGGGTACGGCTCCGGCGACCCCGGCGGGCATGACGGTGATGAAGCTCAGCGCGGGCTATGCCACCTTTGCCGACACGTTCTCGGGCTGGCGCAATAGCCCGGCCGACGCGGCGGGTCTCGTGGCGCAGGGCAGCAAGGCGGGCCTTGGCGTCGCCTATAATGCGGCCTCGAGCTATGGGGTCTATTGGGTACTCGTCGTTGCCAACTGAGCCTGAGGTGATCGACGCCAGGGGGCTGAAATGCCCCCTGCCCGTGCTGAAGCTGGAAAAGAAACTGGACGGCCTGGCGAAGGGCAGCGCGCTTACGGTGCTGGCCACTGATCCAATGGCGGCGATCGATATACCGCTCTATTGCCGGCAGCGCGGGCACGGGTGCGAGGCGAACACCCAAGGCGATGTGCTGCGGTTCGAGATCGTGGCTGGGTAGCCCGACTAAACACTCAATTATCTAGCGTCGTCATTGCCGGGCCTGTCCCGGCAACCCAGCTTGGCTGCGGCATGGACCACTGGGACAAGCCCGGCGGTGACGACGGTGAAAGGTCAGGTGCTTTTGGTAGAGACTACCTGAACACGGGCCGCGGGCGCGGATAGGGGATGCCGGGATTGGTGGCGAGGTCGAGGCCAGGACGGAGGCCGGCTTCGGTGGCCGCGTTTGCCGCGACGTCCTGAACAACCGGAAAAGCCGGGACGTGAGCCGGGCGTGGGCGCGGCAGGACGATGCCGGTGCGCACGCGCCCGAGGTCGGTGGCGACGTGTTCCAGCGCGGCGATGGTGTCCGTGAGATAGCTCGGCTGGCCCTTGAGGCCCATTGGGAAGGCAGCTTCCTGGGCCTTCACATATTCCGCAGCGCCTTTGCCGCAGATATTGGGACGCATGTCGACCGGCGCGGCGCCGACGGCATTGGGGAGCGCGAGGATATTCTGGCCGGTGCCGGTGGCAGAGCCGGAGAGACCCTTGAGGAGGAGTTCGGCGGCGCGTTCGTTGCGATCGCGGCCGGAGGAGCCTCCCAGCACGACGGCCATCAGGCGGCGGCCGTTACGGTCGACATCGGCCACGAGATTGAGGCCCGAGGCGCAGACATAGCCGGTCTTCATGCCGATGGCCCCGGCAAAGGTCTTCAGGATTTCGTTCTGGGATTCGAGCTTCTGGCCGTTGATGCGGACGACGCTGGTGCGAAACATCTGCATGTATTGGGGAAAGCTCTGCTCAATATAGAGCGAGAGGATGGCGAGGTCGCGGGCGGTGGTAACCTGGCGGGGATCGTGCAGGCCATTGGCATTGACAAAATGTGTGGCCGTCAGGCCCATGCGCTGCGCGACGTCGTTCATCTTGGCAACGAAGCTGGCTTCATTGCCGCCGATGGTCTCGGCGATGGCCACCGCCATGTCGTTGGCCGACTTGACGATGAGGATGTAGAGCGCGTCTTCCATGGAGACCGAGGTGTCGACCTTGAGGCCCGAGCGGCTGGGCGCCTGGCTCAGGGCGTATTTCGAGAGGGTCACCGGGGTTTCGAGCGTTATCGTGCCCTTGGCGATTTCCTCGAAGGCCACATAGGCGGTCATCAGCTTGGTGAGGGAAGCCGGGTGCCAGGGCTGGCCGGCATCCTCGGCGTAAAGCACCTGCAGGGTATCGCGATCGACGAGGAGGAGCGGGGTCGCGAATGCCGGCACCAGGCTTGCAAAGCTCAGGACAAGGGCAATGGCGAAACGGCGCAACAACAGCACGGGGAATCTCTTAAGCAGGTCTTACGGGGACGCGGCCACTCTTACCAGCGTCCTCCTGAAGCCTCAAGAAATGGGGCAAAGTTTGACGGGACCGTGAATGGGCTGCTGACGCAGATTGTCGCGGCAAAGCGAAATCCTGATGCTCGAACCAGTAAGGATTTCGCCATGACCACCTTTGTTACCATTCTCACGCCCGGCTATGCCGATTGGGAAACCGCGCTGCTCAACGCCGCGGCCCGCAGCTACTATGGGATTAACACGCTCTTTGCGACGCCCGATGGCGAGGAAGTGGTGTCTTCGGGCGGGCTGAAGGTGACGCCGCATATGGCGGTGGCGGATATCAATGTCGACGAGATCGATGCGCTGCTGGTGAATGGCGGGACGATCTGGAGCACGCCGTGTGCGCCGGATATTGCCGAGGTGTTGCGCAAGGCACACGCTGCCGGCAAGACCGTGGGCGGGATTTGCGACGGCACGCTGGCACTGGCGAGGGCGGGACTGCTCGACGAGGTGCCCCACACTTCCAATGGGCCAGAGAGCCTGCCGGATACAGGCTATAAGGGCGTTGAGCACTATCGCGATCAGCCGCAGGCGGTGCTTTCAGGCAAGATTGTTACGGCGCCGGGCACGGCGCCTGTCAGTTTCATGGGCGCGGTGTTTGAATCGCTCGGCATGCGCAATGGCGATATGGACTTTTATCTCGGGCTTTATGGCAGCGAGCACAAGGCGGCCTAGTGCCGACTGCCGCGGCGATGGTTTGCCGGGACAAACCCGGCAATGACGACGGAGGGGAGAGTAGGATGCCCCCCTTTCTAGACAGCCAGCATCAGAATCGTGTTGCGCTTGATCGTCGCTGTCAGCGACAGATCGGCGGAGGATTGGCCGATGCGGAGGATGAAGTCTCCTGACTCCACGAGCCAATGCTTTGCCTCGGTACGGAAGAAGGCGAAGGAGCGAGCGTCGAGGGTGAGGGTTACCTGGCGGCTCTCGCCGGGTGCGAGGGCGACCTTGGCAAAGGCTTTCAGTTCTTTGGCCGGACGGGGCGACGAGGATTCGGTGTCGGAGACGTAGAGCTGGATGACTGTGGAGCCAGCGCGGGCGCCGGTGTTCGTGACTGTCACGGTCGCGATGACGTTGCCGTCGGCTTCGAAGTTGCTGTCGTCGACGGAGAGATTGCTGACGGAGAAGGTTGTGTAGCCCAGCCCGAAGCCGAAGGGATAGAGCGGGGTCATGCCGAGGCGGTCGTAGTGGCGATAGCCGACGAAGATGCCTTCCTCGTAGCGAACCTTGCCTTCTAGGCCGGGATAGACTTCGCGGTCCTGGCTGTGGGCGGGGTTGTCGGACCAGCGGACCGGGAAGGTTTGCGGCAGGCGGCCGCCGGGTTCGGCTGTGCCGGTGAGCACGTCAGCAATGGCGTTGCCCGCTTCCTGGCCGGGGTACCAGGCTTCGAGGACGGCGCGGACCGAATTGATCCAGGGCATTTCAATGGGGCCGCCGGTCTGGAGGACTACGACGGTGTTCGGATTGGCCTGAGCGACAGCGGCAACCAGCTCGTTCTGGCGGCCGGGCAGTTCGATGCCGGGAAGATCGCTGCCTTCGATGTCCCATTCGCCGTTGCGGCCGATGAAAACCACGGCAACATCCGAGTTGCGGGCGGCGCGGACGGCCTCGGCGATGTCGGCGTCGCCGAGCGGCAGGCCGATGCCGCAGGCGAAGGCAGCGAGGCCGAGGGTGGCAAAATCCTTGGTGGCGAATTCGATCACCACGTCATAGGTGCGGCCGGCTTCGAGATCCACGGTGCCGACGACTTCGTCGCAGCCCTCTTCGAAGAAGGTGCGGCCCTTGGTCCAGTTGGTCCAGGCGTCGGCAACGAGTTTGCCATTGACGAATACCTTGGCGAAACCGGCGGAGTAGATGCCGACGCGGTGGGTGCCGGACTTTTCGGGCGTGTAGGTCGCGCGGACGCGGGCGGAGAAGTGCAAGGGATCGACCTTGCCGTCGGCGACGTGGCCGATCCAGAAGGCCTGGGCGTCTTCCTGGTTGCCGATATGGACAGGCTCGCCGGCGAGCTTCTCGTTGTCGAAGTATTCGACGGTCATTGTGCCGCGGAGGAGCGGTTCGAAGCGGTCATTGCCACAACCGACAGCGTAGGAGAGCTGGTCTTCGCCAAGCTCGGCGACGAGGCCTTCCCAGGGCGAGACGCGATAATGGGCGTTGAGTTGGGCGCTGCCGCCGCCCATGATCTGGGCTCGCTTGGCATTGGGGCCGATGACGGCAACGCGGCTTTCGGGCTTTAGTGGCAGAGCACCGTTGTTCTTAAGGAGCACGGCGGCTTCGGCACCAGCGCGGCGGATCAGGGCGCGGTGCTCGGGGCGGTCATTGGCCTGTTCCTGATGGGGGCGGTGATCGTCGAGCGAGCCGACGCGCTCCATCAGGCGCAACATGGCGGTTACGCGCTTGTTTAGGGTTTCGCTGGAGACCTCGCCGGAATTGACGGCGTCGATGAGCTTTTGGCCGCGGTCGCGGGCGGGGCCGGGCATTTCGAGGTCGAGGCCGGCATTGACGGTGTTGGCGGTGGAGTGGGAGCCGAACCAGTCGGACATGACGATGCCGTCAAAACCCCATTCGTTGCGAAGAACGGTGGTGAGGAGCCAGTCGTGCTCGGAGGTGAAGGTGCCGTTGAGACGGTTGTAGGAGCTCATGACGCCCCAGGTGCCTGATTTCTTCACCGCCCATTCGAAGGGGATGAGATAGATTTCACGGAGGGAACGCTCGTCGATTTCGCTGGACATGGTCGTGCGCTCGATCTCGCTTTCATTGCCGACGAAATGCTTGATGGTGGCGCCGATCCCCTGCCCTTGCAGACCCTTGATGTAGCCCACTGCCAATTCGGCGGAGAGGAAGGGGTCTTCGGAATAGCACTCGAAATTGCGGCCATTCGTGACGGAACGGTGAATATTGACCGTGGGCGCGAGCAGCATATGTGCGCCTTTGGATTTGACTTCGTCGGCGAGCGACGCGCCGATCTCTTCGGCCAGGGCGACATTCCAGGTGGCGCCGATGGCGATGCCGACGGGAAAACTGGCGGATTTGACGCCGCCGATGAGCGAGCCGCCACCGCGGGCGCCATTGGGGCCATCGGTAACGCGGAGCTTGCCGATGCCAAGGCGAGCGACGGCAGGAACGGACCAGAAATCCTCGCCGGAGAGGATGGAGACTTTCTCCTCAAGCGTCATTTCTGCAAGCAACTGCTCGATGCGATTGGTCACCGTATTCTCCTCCGGGCGCAATAGTTGCGAAAAAAGACAGGCCCAGGAGGAGCCTGTCAATCGTTCTATCAGCGATGATTGGGCTCAGCGCGGGCTGATCGGCGCCTTGCGCAGGCGGCCCCAGAGCACGAAGAGAGCGAGCGCCAGGAGGATGAAATTGACCGGCAGGACCTGGAATTCGCCGCGCATGGTGTGGAGGCCGATGGCGAGAACCTGGATGGTGGAGAAGCCGAGAGCGGCCAAGGGCGTCAGGAAGGGTGCGATGCGGGTGGCGGCGGGCAGGATGATGCCGATGGCGCCGAGCACTTCCATGGTGCCGATGAAGCGGGTGAGTAGTTCGGGATAGTCGCCGGCATAGGCCATGCCCGAGGCGACAAGCGCATCAATGGGCTGGGTGAGCTTCATGAAGCCCGCCATGACATAGACGGCTGCGAGGATGATCTGCGCAACCCAAAGGCCGATATTCCATTTGTTCATAGGTCATGTCCCCCTTATGACCATCTGTCACACTAGTCACAACTAGTAACTGTGTCTATATAAGTGCCCAAGTACCCACACTAGGAGGCACAGCCATGTCACTGACCGATACATCCAAGCACTCGAACTGCTCTGCGATGTCCGATGTGCTGAGCCGCATTGGCGACAAGTGGAGCGTGATGGTCGTCGGTATGTTGAGCCGCAATGGCACTCTGCGCTTTAACGAGCTCAAGCGCCTGATCAATGGCGTATCGCAGCGCATGCTGACGCTGACGCTACGCAATCTGGAGCGCGATGGGCTGGTGAGCCGGACGATCTATCCGGAAGTGCCGCCGCGGGTGGAATATAGTCTCACAGAGATGGGCAAGACGCTGCAGGAGCCGATCAACGCGCTCTGGGACTGGACGGCGGAAAACCATCACTCGATCATCGATGCCCGCGATATCTATGACCAGCGCCAGCATGCCGTGGAAGCGGCGGAGCCGCGCAAGATCGCCTATGCCCGCGGGCAGTAGGTAACGGATCGCTTTCTAGGCATCACCAACCTTCGTCATTGCCGGGCTTGTCCCGGCAATCCGTTTTTCTTGCGCGTGTGGTGGGATGGACCACCGGGACAGGCCCGGTGGTGACGACGGCTTTGGGCGTTGTGCCCTGCCCTAATCCAGAAATCAGCTTTCGGACGGCGCCATGTGGACGAAGCGATTGGCGTCGTTTGGGCGCGTGCCGGCTTCGAGCACTTCGCGGCGAGCTTCGGCGCGGCGGCTGAAGGGCAGATTGAGGGCGGCGACGAGCGCACGATATTCCTGACGGGCGCTGGAATGGGACATGGACGGGACGCCGCCGAGCAGTTCGTCGTCTAGCGGATCGAACACGGTCATGCCGGTGGGGAAGAGCGAGCGGAAGATGACGCGCTCGGCAATGCCATCGGACACGCGGCAGCCAAGGCGCATGGCGATGCGCTCGAGCATGGTCTGCACCTGCCGCATGTTTCGCGACGAGAGCATGGAGATACGGTTGCGGACGAGCACCCAGTCGATGGTGCGGCCGTCGATGGCGAGGCGCTCTGAGCGGGCGCGCTGCACGAGGCGAGCATAGTGGCTGAGTTCGCGCGGCTCGCCGGTCACCGGATCGACATGGGCCATGACGTTGAGGTCGATGAGGCTGTCATTGACCGGGGTCACCAGTGTATCGGCCAGCGAATGGGCGAGGCGCGTCAGGTTGGTATCGAAGCCGGGCGTATCGATGACGATGAATTCGCTCGACTGTTCCACCTCGGCGATGGCCTGGCGGAAGAGGTCGAATTCGACTCGGTTATTTTCCTTGAGGGAATCGCCGCGGGCCAGAGGCAGGTGGAAATGGGTGGTGTGCGGCAGGCTGAGGCCACGCTGGCGGGCCCAGTCACGGCGGTTGCGCACATAGTGCGTGAGGGTCTGCTGGCGGCTGTCGACGTCGATCGAGGCGACCTTGTAGCCCTGGTAGAGCAGATAGATGGCCAGATGGAAGGCCGTGGTCGATTTGCCCGACCCGCCCTTTTCATTGCCTACGACGATGACATGCGCCGCTTGCCGAACCATCATGCCCCCAAATCAGTCGCCGGATTCTCGACTCTCCACGCCTTATGCACAAGTGGGGCGAAGATTAACAATCGTTAAACGATTAATGCGACGCGATTACGGGGCTTCACAACAGGCCGAGGCGGGCCAGTTCGGCAGCGATCTCGACCGAGTTTTCCGCGTCATTGGCCGCAATATCGGGCGGAGCATCCTTGGGTTCGAGGTAACGCCAGCCCTGGAAGGGGCGCTTGGGATAGGGAATCGTACGGACGAGTTCGGGCGACATGATGATGTCGCAGTAGTCCTTGCCCTCGGCATCGGTATAGGGCGCGAGGCGTAGAATCGGCTGGCGGCAGACGATGGAGCCGGCGATGACCCAATAGATGGACCCTTTGCCTTCCATTTCGGCGGCGCGCTTGGGCATCATGCGGGTGCGATGGACGTGGACGTCCTCGCCGTAATCGGCGCCCCACCAATGGGCGCGTTCGTTGCGATAGCTTTCCAGCTCCTCGAAGCTGGAAATGCCGACGCAGAGTTTGACCATATGAATCATACGATAGTCCCGGGGGCGACGCGGCCCTGGATGACGTCGATCTCGTCGCGATCGATGACCCAGGGTTCGTGGAGCGCCAGTTTCAGCCAGTCCTGGAAGGCAGGCAGGCTGTAGATGGCTTCAACATAGCTGTTGGCTGTGTCGGAGATGGGCAGGGCATAGGTGCGGAGGCGCGTGGCGACAGGGGCGAACATGGCATCGACGGCCGAGAACTCGCCGAAGAAGAACGGCCCGCCAGAGTGGGACAGGAACTCGCCCCAAAGTTGCTCGATGCGGTGGAGATCCTGACGAACGAGGTCTGGATCGACCTTGCCGGGATGGGAGGCACGCAGGTTCATGGGAGCATTGCCGCGTAGAGCATTGAAGCCGGCGTGCATTTCCGAGGCAGCAGAACGTGCCAAAGCGCGGTCTCGCCTGTCGGCGGGCCAGATGTGCTTTTCAGGGTATTTGTCGGCCAAGTATTCCATGATCGCCAGGGTCTCGGGAATGACCAGATCCCCATCGATCAGGACCGGCACCTTGCCGGTGGGCGAGCGCGCAGCGAGAGCCTCGGTCCAGCCTTCGCCCGAGAGCATCAGCACTTCGTCTTCGAAGGGCAGGTCGAAGTGGCGCAGCACCAGCCAGGGGCGGAGCGACCAGGACGAGTAGTTGCGGTTTCCAATGAGCAGTTTCATGCGAAAAACCTTACTGCAAAAGGAAGGGCGCCCTGTGGCAAGGGCGCCCTTCCCTAAATCTTTTCGGTGTCTATTGCCAGCGAACTAGACGCCGGCGACCACCGAGATAACGAGCCCCATCGAGAGAAGAGCTACGAGGGCCCAGCTAATGGAATGCCAGGCCAGGGTCTTCGGTTGACTGCGCATTTTGCCGCTCCTTGTCAGCCGTCCATTCCGACCCGCTCTGGACGCTCCAAGGGGCCGGTCAGCAAGCGTTAACTGTGTCACGTAACCTTTGCAAGTGACCCAACTGCAACAGTGCACAACCGGTTTCGAGGCCTAGAAAAGTCCGAACCAGAGACCGGCAATGCCCAAAAAGGCGAAGAATCCAATGACATCGGTGATGGTCGTGACGAAAACAGCGGAGGCGATGGCGGGGTCTGCCTTGAAGCGATCGAGGGTCAGAGGAATTAATATTCCTGCCGTGCCGGCAACGACGAGATTGATGATCATCGCAATGGCGATGACGGCGCCGAGCTGCACATTGTTGTAGCGCAGCCAGGTGACGAGGCCGATGAGAATGGCGAAAATGACGCCATTGAAGAAGCCGACCACCATTTCGCGGCGGATGAGGCGGCGCAGGCGGCCGCCTTCGAGTTCGCGCATGGCGATGGCGCGCACCGTCACCGTCATGGTCTGGGCGCCGGCATTGCCGCCCATGGAGGCGACGATGGGCATGAGCACGGCCAGTTCCACCATATGTTCGATGGTGCCATTGAAAAGACCGATGACGAGGGAGACCAGAACCGCCGTGACGAGGTTTACGGCAAGCCAGGGAGCGCGACTGCGGACGGTGTCGAGGGTCGTGTCGGACACGTCTTCGTCGCCCACACCGGCGAGGAGCTTGATGTCCTCATCGGCCTCTTCGGTGATGACGTCCACCATGTCGTCGATGGTGAGGACGCCAACGAGCCGGCCGCTTTCATCGACCACGCCGACTTCGACAAGGTCGTAGCGCTCGAAGGCGCGGGCGGCCTCTTCCTGGTCCTCGGCCGCATCGACCAGCACCAGATTGGTGTTCATGATCGATTCGATCTTGGCGGCGCGCTGCGAGCGCAGCACGCGATCGAGCGGCAGCGTGCCGAGGACCTTGTAGCCGGCATCCACCACGTAGATCTGGTAGAATTCATCAGGCAAGTCGCGCTCGGCGCGCAGGTAGTCGATCATCTGTCCCACAGTCCAGAAGGGCGGGATGGCGATGAATTCGGTCTGCATCCGCCGGCCGGCGGAGTCTTCGGGAAAGTCGAGGCTCCGCTTGAGGCTCAGGCGCTCGAAGGTCGGCAGAGCCGAGAGAATCTCGTTCTGGTCTTCCTCTTCGAGGTCTTCCAGAATCGCCACAGCGTCGTCGCTGTCGAGGCCGGCCACGCCGCGGGCGATTTCCGCATTGGGCAGAGCTTCCATAAGTTCGAGGCGAATGCTCTCGTCGACCTCGGTCAGCGCGGAATAGTCGAATTCGTCCCCGAGAAGGCGCACAAGGGCGAGCCGCTCGTCGTGATCGAGGTGTTCGAGCACGTCGCCGACGTCGGCCGCGTGGAGCGGCTCCATGACGAGGGCAACGTCTTCGGCCCGGCCAGCGGCAAGAAAAGCCCGTAAGCGTTCGAGCCATAGCGAATTGATGCGGTCTTCCGCATCGCGGAACGCGCTGGTCTCCATCTCGGTCTCTGGGCCGAGTTCGGTCTCGAAATCGCTGCTCATAGGGAGCCCTTTGCGTGTCCGCGGGGTTTCAGGGGCAAGGCAAGCAGTAGCCAATCAGCAATAAAGACGCCAGACTGCGAACACGAAGTTTTCTTCCAATTTCGCCTCGGTTGAAGCGTTTGTGTCTAGTGTGATGCAAGGATGGAGATGGTCATGTCGGGCCAGAGCAGTTTCGACCTCGCCTTCGACCGAATCACGGCCCTGGCCAATGCGCGCGGGCTGACGGATGTGGTGCTTTCGACGAGCTACGGCACCCCTGCCCTCAAGGTGAAAGATCGCACCTTTGTCAGGCTCCTCGACGAGGAGACGATCGTGCTGCAATGTCCGCTCGAACAGAAGGTGCTGCTGATGGAGATTTCACCGGCCATCTATTTCGAGACCGACCACTATGTCGGCTATGACGCCGTGCTGGTTCGGCTTGCCGCAATCGACGACGAAGAACTCAGCCTTCGGCTGCAGGACGCCTGGCAATTCAAGGCACCAGAAGGCCGCAAGCCGGCCGCGACAAAGGATGACTAGGGTATGACGCAATCCACGCGCCTCAACTGCTCCTGCGGGCAGTTCGAAATGGTCGTTACCGGCGAGCCTTTCATCACCACCGAATGCCACTGCAATAGCTGCCGCGAGGCCGGCGGGCGCATGGAGACGCTGCCGCTGGCAAGACCGATGCTGGAAGAGAATGGCGGCACGCAATTCGTGCTCTATCGCAAGGACCGCGCGGAGATCACCAAGGGCAAGGAACTGCTGCGGGGCTATCGCCTGAGCGACACCGCGCCAACTCGCCGCGTGGTGGCGACCTGCTGCAACAGCCCGGTCTTTCTCGAATTCAAGGGCGGACACTGGCTCAGCCTCTATTCGAGCCTGTGGCCCGAGGGACAGGCACCAAAGCCCGAAATCCGGACCGTAACCGGCGATCGCGGCGAAGATGTCGTGCTCGACGACACGATTCCGGCCGGCACCTGGCAGACCCTGGGGTTTTACGGAAAGCTCCTCACGGCCTGGATTGCTATGGGTTTCAAGGTGCCCAATATCGAGATCAAGGACGAGGCCGTGATCTGAGGCCCAAAAACAAAAAAGCCGCCCGCAGGCAGCTTTTTGTTTCTCCCCCGGAGGGAGAATGGTGCGGTCGAGAAGACTCGAACTTCCACGCCTCGCGGCACAGCGACCTCAACGCTGCGCGTCTACCAATTCCGCCACGACCGCACATCTGTGGTAGAAGCTTCAAGTGCCGAAGCGCCCGAAGCGAGTGGGGATGTAGCAAAGGACTTGGCGAACCTCAAGCACCTAAATCGAGATTTCTTTCAAGCCTGTGGAGAGTCGCAAAAATTCAGCCGTGCTTGTAGACCTTTTCCGTGACGAGCACGCGAAGCTGGCCATCTTCGACATTCACTTCGCCGCGGGCGATAAGTGTATGGTTGGCATAGATGGAGAGCGGATCGTTCTCGCCCTGCTCCAATTCGATCACGGCACCGCGGCCCATGCGCAACAGGTGGTGGATCGGCATGGTGGTTGCGCCGAGTTCGACGGTGATATCGACTTCAATATTGTCGAGGGTGTTCATAAATAAGGGTCTCGCTCGCGGAATGCCGGGGGCTTGGTGAATTAAGGATTGCTCAGGCTTGGTTATGGAAGTCTTAACAACGGACGATGAGGCGTGCCAAATTCGTTCGAAATTGCATCGGTCGGATCGGCAGGCGGTCGACTGGGTGCAGTTCGACGGGCTCATGGACTACGAGAGCACCCTTGCGGCAATGGAGAATCGCGCGGCCCTCGTCGCGGCAGGTGAAGCGCCCGAAGCCGTGTGGTTGCTGGAGCATCCACCGCTTTATACGGGCGGCACATCGGCACAGCCGGAAGACCTTATCGATCCACGCTTCCCCGTCTATCCCGCCGGGCGCGGTGGACAATATACCTATCATGGGCCCGGGCAGCGGGTTGCCTATGTCATGCTCGACCTGACCCAACGCGGGCGCGATATCCGCTGCCTCGTCAAAGGGCTGGAGCAATGGGTGATCGATACGCTTGAGGCGCACAATATCAAGGGAGAGCGGCGCGAGGGGCGTGTCGGGGTATGGGTGCAGCGGCCGGACAAGGGTTTTGGGCGCGAGGACAAGATCGCCGCCATCGGTGTGCGCGTGCGCAAATGGGTGACGTTCCACGGCATTTCGCTCAATGTGGACCCCGACCTGCGACACTATGATGGGATCGTGCCCTGCGGGATTACCGATCAGGGGGTGACCAGCTTTGAGGATCTCGGACAGCTCGTTTCGATGGCGGAAGTTGATTCCGTGATGCGGAGCACGTTCGAGACCATATTTGGGCCGACGGCCCATGCGCCCGCCGCACTTGCCAGCGTGGCGTAAGGCCCTACTTTGAGCCAATCCGAATCGAGGAGCCCGGCATGACCACGGACGACCTGAAACGCCTTCTCACCCGCCAGACGCTGTTCCGGCTCGATGCCATCCTGTCGCCGCGCCTTGTGCCGATTCTCTATGCGCTGGGCCTGGCTTCCATTCTGCTCTGGGCGGTCAGCCATTTCTTCTTCCGCTTTGGCAGCAGTTTTGGCGATGGGCTCTGGGGCCTGCTGGAAATCGCCGTGTTCGGTCTGGCGGCACTCGTCGCACTGCGCATCGGCTGCGAAGCGCTGCTGGTCTGGTTCAAGGCGCACGAGGCGACGGGCGAAACCGTCAATCGCTCGCGCTATTCGGCATCGCTGCTCGACGAAGTGCGCGACGCCATTCGCGATCTCGCCGAACATGGCGAAGCCACCGACTATGCAGAGGCCGACGAGTATTACACCCCGGCGACCGAGCCCCCACCGCATGTGACGCCGGAAGGCGACATCCGACGAGAGCCCTCCACTACGGCGGGCGAGCCGTTCAAGCCGAAGCGGACTGCCAAGCGGACGCCTCCCACGAACCCCGTCACCTGACACAAAAAGGCCGCCCGGATTGCTCCGGGCGGCCTTTTTCATTGCTGACGTGCGATCAGCGCTTGTTGACGCTCCAGGCGCCCGGGCCGGCGAAGATCAGATAGAGGAAGACGAAGCAGAACAGGATTGCTGCGTCGCCACCATTGTTGGCCGGGAAGAAATTGACCGGGGCATGCGCCATCCAATAGGCGACAGCCATGGTGCCCGAAGCCAGGAAGGCGGCAGGCCGGGTGAAGAAGCCGATGGCGATCAAGACGCCCGTGACGATCTCGATCAGGCCAGAAATCCAGAAAATCGAAAAGGCGGGCGGCGCGAATTCGGCAGCGGGGAAGCCCAGCAGCTTTTGCGTGCCATGGGCAAGGAACAGCAGGGCCGTCATGATGCGCAGCACGGCGAGGGCCTGCGGCGCATAGGCGGAGAGACGATCGGACATTTTTTATAACTCCCGTGCGGCGCCGGTCCTGGCGCCAGGGGGAGACGCCTAACCCAGACTGTCGGTTCCAAAAACCGAACATTTGGGAACGCACTGTTCGCTGATCGAGATGTTCAAGAGTGCGTGTCCACCGCTCGGGGAAGGTCTGCCAAGCCCCGCGTGGGGGTCAGTCACATTGCGTAACCGTCCAACATTCTGTATGACGCGCCATCCAACGCAATTCCGGACTTTCGCACGCGCATGACTCAGGCGCCCAAAATCGGTTTAGTCAGCCTCGGCTGCCCCAAGGCGCTCGTCGACAGCGAACGCATCATGACGACCCTGCGCGCGCAGGGTTACTCGTTCAGTCGCGACTATGCCGGCGCCGATATTGTGCTGGTCAATACCTGTGGTTTCCTCGATAGCGCCAAGAAGGAAAGCCTTGAGGCGATTGGCGAAGCGCTGAACGAAAACGGTCGCGTGATCGTTACCGGTTGCCTCGGCGTCGAAGAGAGCATGATCCGCGAAACGCACCCGAATGTGCTCGCGATCACCGGTCCGCATCAATATGAAGACGTCGTCTCGGCCGTGCATGACCATCTGCCGCCGGTGCCGAACAAGTACATCGACCTCGTGCCGGAGAGCGGGCTGAAGCTGACGCCGCGGCACTATGCCTATCTGAAGATTTCCGAAGGCTGCAACAATCGCTGCTCGTTCTGCATCATTCCGCAGATCCGCGGCGACCTCGCATCGCGTCCTGCCGCCGGCATTCTGGGCGAAGCCGAAGGGCTGATCCGTTCGGGTGCCAAGGAACTGCTGGTGATCTCGCAGGACACCAGCGCCTATGGTCTCGATCTGAAGTACGCGACTTCGAAGTATCGTGGCCGCGACGTGAAGGCCAAGTTCTACGACCTCGCCAAGGAACTGGGCGAGCTGGGTGCCTGGGTGCGTCTGCACTATGTGTACCCCTACCCCCATGTCGATCCGGTGATGGAGCTGATGGCCGAGGGCCTCGTGCTCCCCTATCTCGACATTCCGTTCCAGCATGCGTCGCCGAATGTGCTCAAGGCCATGCGCCGCCCTGCACATCAGGAAAAGACGCTCAACCGCATTCTCGACTGGAAGCGCCAGGTTCCGGATTTGACCGTGCGTTCCAACTTCATCGTCGGCTTCCCGGGCGAAACCGAGGAAGATTTCGAAATGCTGCTCGATTTCATCGAGGAAGCCGAAATCGACCGCGCTGGCTGCTTCAAGTATGAGCCCGTCACCGGCGCCACCGCCAATGAACTCGAAGGCGTCGTGCCCGACGAGGTCAAGGAAGAGCGCTTTGCCCAGTTGATGGAAGTGGCCCAGAACGTCTCCTTCCACCAGTTGCAGAAGAAGGTCGGCCGGACCATCGACGTGATCGTCGACGACGTGCAGCCCGAGCAGAACCGCGCTATCGCCCGCTCCAAGTGGGACGCGCCGGAGATCGACGGCCAGGTGATCGTCGACAATGCCACCGGCATCAAGATCGGCGATATCGTCTCGGTCACCGTGACCGACAACGACGAATACGATCTCTTCGCCGAACCGGCGAAGGCCTGATCCACAGCGACCTCCATACAATCCCCGCGAAAGCGGGGATTCTTTTTTGCGTGACGTCATGGAATTGAGCTCAGCGACGAGCGACGGAACAAAGTCCAGCTGGGGAACAGCCGGCGGCGTGGCCGCGGTGTTCATCTGGTCGATGACGGCGCCAATCGTCGCATCGGCTGTTGGCGTCGATCCGTTCCTTTATGTCGGGCTTGGCGATGGCGTCGGCGCGCTGGTGTTCATCGCCATGTGGATTTTGCGGCGGCAGAATCCGCTGCCCGAGTTGAGAAAAGTTCCTATCTGGCTTTATGCGCTGGGTGTCATCGGCATTGGCGGCCATAACCTGACCTGGGTGGCCGCGCTGCAGCAGGCGCCACCGCTCGAAGCGACGCTGATCATCTATACCTGGCCGCTGCTGGTGGTCATTCTTACCACGATCTCGCTGGGGCAGCGGTTTCGCTGGTTCCATGCCGTCGCAGGCGCTTTGGGGCTGGCGGGGATTGTTGCGCTGCTCCTTGGCAAGGGGCTTTCCGTCGGTGGCTTCCGCCTGATGCCGGGGCATTTCTGGGCGGTTATTTCGGCGGTCACCTGGGCGGTGTTTTCGGCCGTGGCGGCGCGCTATCCGGCGAGCAGCAGCAATTTTCTTGGCGTCATTTTCGGTGCCAGTGCGCTCATCAATGGCTCGGTCTGGCTGTTTGTGCTCGGAGCGCCGCCGGCTCCGGTATCGAGTGTTCTCATTGTGGCGTCGGCTTCGATCTTCTTCGCGCTAGCCTATGCGATGTGGGATTTCGGCATGAAGCAGGGCAATGCGCAGTTGATCGGCGTGTTCAGTTTTCTCACCCCGGTACTGACAGCCGTCTATCTCGTGTTGTTGGGCATTGCCGAACTGACACCCTACCTCGTGCTGTCGCTGCTGTTGGTGGTTTCAGGCATTGGCGTCGCTAAATATGGCGAGAAGCTGCGCTCCGGCGCTTAAGGCGCGGAAACAAATTCGCGCCTTCGCGTCGGCAAGCGCAACGGCTTTCCCCTGCTTTTGCGGCGCGTAAATTAGTCATCCGAGCCAAACATTTAGCGCTTTACGGCCGAAAAGCGGCATCGCATCACCGTGCCCAATGCCTTCGCTTTCACGGAAATAGCGTCACAATGAACAAGCTTCTTCTATCTGCCGTTGCGGCGCTTGCTCTCGTCAGCAGCCCGGTCCTGGCTCAGCCCACCGACATTCTCAACGCCTCCTACGACATCGCCCGCGAGCTGTTCGAAGCCGAAAACGCTGCCTATGCTGCGACCGGCGCGACTGTGACCATCAACCAGTCGCACGCCGGTTCTTCGGCTCAGGCCCGCGCCGTGCTTGAGGGCCTGCAGGCTGACGTCGTTACCTTCAACCAGGTGACCGACATCCAGAAGCTGGTCGAAGGCGGTTATGTCTCGGAAGACTGGACCAGCGACTTCCCGCACAATGCTGCGCCGTTCTATTCCTTCCCCTCCTTCCTCGTGCGCTCGGGCAACCCGAAGAACATCAAGGATTGGGGTGATCTCGCCGCCGAAGGCGTGCAGGTGATCTTCCCGAACCCCAAGACCTCCGGTAACGGCCGCTATACCTATCTCGCCGCCCGCGCCTGGGCGACCGAGGAATATGCCGGCGACGAAGCCAAGATCGAGGAATTCCTCACCAAGCTTTTCGCCAATGTTCCGGTCTTCGAAACCGGCGGTCGTGCAGCCACCACCGCCTTTACTGAGCGCCAGCTTGGCGACGTCTTGGTGACCTTCGAGGCCGAAACCCTGGCCGTCGTGAAGCAGCTCGGCGCCGACAAATATGAAGCCGTGGTTCCCTCGGTGAGCTTCCTGTCCGAATTCCCGGTGGCGGTCGTCGACAAGGTCGTCGATGCCCGCGGCAGCCGTGATCTCGCCAAGGCCTATCTCGATTTCCTCTTCACGCCTGAAGGCCAGGAAGTGGCTGCTGCCAACTTCCACCGCCCGCAGGACGCAACTGTTGCCGCAGCCCATGCCGCGACTTTCCCGGCGATCCGTCTCGTGACTGTCGAGGACGCCTTTGGCGGCTGGGACAAGGTTGCTGCCGACCACTTCGCTGACGGTGGCCTGCTCGACAAGGTTTTCGTCAACCAGTAACGGCCTCGGCCATTCCTAGTCTGACGGCGCGACTTAGGTCGCGCCGTATCGTATTTCGGGGGACACATGGCACAGTATCGCAGCAAACATCTGCTGCCCGGTTTCGGGCTGTCCATGGGCATTTCGCTATTCTATCTGACGCTCATCATCCTGCTGCCGCTCGCCGCGATGCTGCTCAAGGTGGCCGGCATGGGGTTTCCGGAGTTCTGGCGGATAATCAGCTCCAACAGGGCACTGGCGGCCTATCGCGTGACGTTCAGCTCGGCGTTCATCGCCACCATCATCAATGGCGTGGTCGGGCTGCTGCTGGCCTGGGTTCTTACCCGCTACCGCTTTCTCGGGCGGCGGATTCTCGATGCGCTGGTGGACCTGCCCTTTGCACTGCCGACCGCGGTTGCCGGGCTCGTGCTGGTGACGCTTTTTGCCGATACCGGCTGGTATGGGCAGTTCCTCGAGCCCAATGGCATCAAGATCAATTACACCCAGCTCGGCATTATCGCCGCGATGACCTTCACCTCCATTCCTTTCGTGGTGCGGGCTGTGCAGCCGGTGCTGGAAGAGGTCGATGTCGACTTCGAGAATGTAGCGAAGACACTGGGCGCCACGCGTTGGCAGGTTTTTACGCGCATCATCTGGCCGACAATTTTGCCGGCCTTTATCGGCGGCTGCGTGCTCTCCTTTGCGCGGTCGCTGGGCGAATTTGGCGCCGTGGTGTTCATCGCCGGCAATCTGCCGGGGCTGACGGAAATCGTCTCGCTGCTGATCTTCATCCGGCTTGATGAATACAATTATGAGGGCGCGGCGGCGCTGGCCTTTGTGCTGCTGGTGGTTGCCTTCCTGACGCTGGTTGCCACCAACCTGCTGGCTGCCTGGCAGGTGCGCTATGTCGAGAGGCAAACCGCATGAGCCAGACAGAAAAGCGCAGCCTCGGGGCCAATGTTCTTATCGGGCTGTCATTTCTCTTTGTCGCCGCGGCGCTGGTCGTGCCTTTGGCACTGATCCTCAGCTTTGCGCTGCGCGAGGGGCTTGGCGCCTATTTTGACGCCATCCTCAAGCCCGATACGCTGCATGCGATCTTTCTTACCGTGATCACCGCCATCATCGTGGTGCCGATCAATATGGCGGTGGGTGTGGCGCTGGCCTGGCTCGTCACGCGCTTCAAGTTTCGTGGCCGGCAATTGCTTGTCGCCATCATCGAACTGCCGGCGGCCGTCAGCCCAATCGTCGCTGGCATTGTCTATCTCTTCCTCTATGGCAATCAGGGGCTGCTGGGCCCGGCAATGCAATCGATCGGGTTGCAGATCATGTTCACCCCGCTCGCCATCGTACTGGTGAGCCTCTTCGTTACGGCGCCTTATGTGGCGCGCGAACTGGTGCCGCTGATGCGCCAGCAGGGGACGGATGATGAGGAGGCGGCGCTTTCGCTGGGGGCCAATGGCTGGCAGATGTTCTGCCGTGTGACGCTGCCCAATATCCGCTGGGGGCTCGTCTATGGTGCGGTGCTGACCAATGCGCGGGTGATGGGCGAGTTCGGCGCCGTTTCCGTGGTTTCGGGGTCAATCCGCGGGCAGACCAATACCTTGCCGCTGCAGATCAATCTGCTGTTCAACGATTTCAACATTGCCGGCTCCTTTGCGGCCGCTTCGACATTGGCGCTGATCGCGGTGATCACGCTGGTGCTGAAATCGGCGCTGGAGAATTGGGAAAGCCGCTAAGCGGCTTTCGTCCCTCGCAAGACAAGAATATACGCTTGAGCCGAAGCCTTGGCGCCCCTGAGCGAGGGGCAGGAATTGCAATGCACACGACTCATATCGTCCCCCTGCCCCGCCGGCCTGCCCTCGAACTGGGCCCGCAGCCACTCATCATGGGCATCCTCAATGTCACGCCGGACAGTTTTTCGGATGGCGGGCTGCACAATTCGCTGGAACAGGCGGTGGCTCGCGCCCGCGTCATGGTGGCCGAGGGCGCCGACATCATCGACATTGGCGGGGAAAGCACCCGGCCGGGCTCGGAAACTGTGGCGGTGCAGGAGGAACTCGATCGGGTCATTCCGGTAATCGATGCCTTGCGCAGTGCGGGGATTACGGCGCCGATTTCCATCGATACATACAAGCCGCTGGTGGCCGACCAGGCGCTTCAGGCCGGGGCCGATATCATCAACGATGTTTATGGGTTGCAGGGGCCGCCCGAAATGGCCGAGGTGGCGGCGCTCTATGGCGCGCCTGTCATAGCCATGCACTGGGACAAGGCTTGGGACGCGCAGACCCTGCCGCTGCCGTCGATGATCGACTATTTTGGCAAGACGCTTGCCATTGCCGATGCGGCGGGACTGGCGCGGACGCAGGTGATCCTTGATCCCGGCTTTGGGTTTTCCAAGACGCTGGCGCAGAATTACCAGATCCTGCGGCTGTTGCCGGAATTGGTAGAGGCCTATCCAGAGCATGCCGTGCTCGTCGGTACCTCGCGAAAGTCGATGATCGGCAAGCTGTTGAACAATGAACCGGGCGAACGGCTGCCTGGGACTATCGCAACCACCGTGCAGGGCTATGAGCGTGGCGGACACATTTTCCGCGTGCACGACGTTGCCGCCAATCGCGATGCCTTGCGCGTGGCGCAGGCGACCCTATATGGCCCATAATTTCAGGACTATTTCGATGACCGCACCTTTTACCGGCGACCGCATCATCCTCCGCGATCTCGGCTTTTATGGTTTTCATGGCCTTTTTGCCGAGGAAGAGCGGCTGGGCCAGCGCTTCTTCATCGATCTCGAATGCGGGGTCGACCTGAGCGCGCCGGGCGAGACCGACGCTATCGGGCACACGGTTTCCTATGCCGATATCTATGATGTGGTGAAGGCGACGTTCGAGACCAAGCGCACCAAGCTGATCGAGGCGCTGGGGCAGAATATCATTTCGGCGCTGTTCGAACGCTTTGGCGATATCAACTGGATCATCATCCGCATTCGCAAGCCCGAGGCACCCATCGCCATGGTGCGCGGTGAAGCGGCGATTGAACTACACCGTGTGAGGCCGGCGTGATGGCAAAAGCCTGGCTTAGTCTTGGCGCCAATATCGGCGACCCGCCCGCGCAGCTTGCCGAGGCAATTCGGCTGCTCGATGCGCATCCGAATATCAAAGTGGTCAAGCAATCGTCGGTGATTGCGACAAAGCCCTGGGGCAAGACCGATCAACCGGATTTTGCCAATATGGCGGCGGAGGTCGAGACCGATCTTGAGCCGATCGATCTCTTACATGTGGCGCTTGATACCGAGCGCGAGATGGGGCGGGTTCGGCACGAGGTCTGGGGACCGCGGCTGATCGATGTCGATATCATCGCCTATGAGCGGATCGAGATGCGGACGGGGCGACTGACCCTGCCCCATCCGCATGCGCATGCGCGCGACTTCGTGCTGGTGCCGCTCCGCGAGATTTCGCCGGAAACGGCGGAGTGGATCGCGTCGCGGGCGTCAACTCCCCGCTAAATCTCATTCTCCCACTGTGTCATTCCCGCGAAAGCGGGAATCTAGTGTCGGCAAACAGAGATTCCCGCTTTCGCGGGAATGACACCGTCGAAAATCCGATTGCTAAGCAGCTGCTTAGCCCCGCAGCGCTTCCACGACAGCGACGGCGGTGTCGAACTCCACGCGGCGCTTGGCGCGGCGGGTCATGGCTTCGTCGTCTTCGCCCCAGAGGCGAATCTGGTGGTCTTCATCGACATGCGCCGCGGTCCAGACCTGATCGGCGCCGAGCAATTGGTGCAACAGGGCGATGGCGAGGAGGCCGGAGCCGGTGATGCCAGTGATGGAGACGAGAGCCGTCAGCGAGAGCAGGCCCTGCCCTTCCAATGCAGTGTCGAGCTTGGTGAGCGTTGAGGCCGGCTGTGGCTGGTGGATGATGCCGATGGTGGGCTGGAAGGCCACGTCGAAATGGCGGGCCAGCGTGACGAGAGCGCCATCCCAGTGCAGTTCCTGCTCATCGACCAGTTCCTGCGGGGTATCAGCACGGTAGAGCAGCAGATCGTTGCCGGCGAATTTGCCGATCTCGGCGCGGAATGCCGGGACGTTTTCTTCGCCGCTTTCGACAGCCGAATTGATCAGACGCACCATGGGCATGGTGGTGGGGTCGATGTATTTTTCCTGGGCTGCCCACTCGGTGGCCATCGCCTGGGCGATGGGCTGGGCGGGAACCACGACTGGAATCTTTCGTCCGGGGGTACGGGTTGGCTTGCCATCAAGAGTGACGACATAGCCATCGTCTGTGCGGGCGACGTCCACGTCTTTGTAGAAGCGCTTGGGCAGTTCGACCTGGTTGATATGCTGCGCTTGGCCGTAGCCAAATTGCTGATTGTTTAGAGCGTCTTCCAGCTGATCGCGCATATTATGATTCCAGTACTTTCTTGATCGCCAGCGGTAGGTCTGCGTAGCTATCGACCAGCAAGTCCGCACCAGCAGCAAGCAATTCGTGATTGTCGTGGTGCCCCCAGGTGACGCCGATGGCCTTCGTGCCGGCAGCCTTACCCATTTCGATGTCGAAGGTCGTATCACCTATGATGACGGTATCGCGGGCTTCGGCGCCGGTTTCGGCCATGCCGCGAAGCATCATGCCGGGATGGGGCTTCGACGGGTTGTGATCCGGCGTTTGCAGGGTGACGAAGTGTCCGGCAATGCCGTGGAGCTGGGTGAGTCGGTGCACGCCATTGAGGCCCTTGCCCGTGGCGATGCCGAGCAGCGTGTCGGGCCAGGTGGCGAGGAAATCGAGGGCCTCGCGCGCACCGGGAAAGAGGCCTTCGCGCCCTTCGGCCTGCACCAGCGAAGCGCGGTAGCGGCTGCGGTAGTCATCGGCCAGCTTCTCGGCCAGCGGCGTCACTTCGGTCCCCAGCAGGGTGGCGATGGCGACCGGCAGGGACAGACCGATGACACGGCGCGATTGCGTCGTGGTCGGAGGTGTGAGGCCGGCCGCCTCGAATGTTGACGTCATGTGTTCGACGATCAGGGCCTCTGTGTCGATCAGCGTCCCGTCCATGTCGAACATGATCAGCTTCATGCATTGTCCTCGGGATCGGTGTCCTGCACGTCGAAGCGTTCGGCATCAAAGCCAAGCGCGTCCCAGCTTTCGCGCATGTGCGGCGGCAAAGGCGCTGAAATATCAAGGCGTTTGCCATTGCGCAGCGGCAGGGCGATGCGGCGGGCATGGAGATGGAGGCCCTCGCCGAGGCCGGGGGCCGGCATCCAGTTTTCGATGTTGAAATAGCGCGGGTCGCCGATGATCGGCGTGCCGAGCTGGGCCATGTGGACGCGGAGCTGGTGGGTGCGGCCCGTGACGGGCTTGAGCGTAACCCAGGCGAAGCGGCGGCTGGCGGTGTCGGTGGTCGAATAGTAGCTCGACGAATGGACGGCGCCGGGCGCGCCGTTTTTGACCACAACCATCTGCTCGCCGTCTTCGGTGGCGCGCTTGGCGAGGAAGCAGGAGATTTCGCCCTGACGGGGGGTCGGATTGCCGGCAACGAGGGCCCAATAAATCTTGCGGGCCGAGCGCGACATGAAGACCTTGCCGAAATGCGTTGCCGCTGCAGCGGTCTTGGCCACGACGAGGCAGCCGGAGGTGTCGCGGTCGAGGCGGTGCACGAGACGCGGAGCTTCACCGAGCTTGTTGGGCAGGCTTTTCAGGAGGCCGTCCAAGTGGCGGACAGTGCCGCTACCACCCTGAACGGCGAGGCCGTGGGGCTTATTGAAGACATAGAGGTCATCATCCTCATAGAGGATTATGTCCTTAAGAAATCTCGCATCTTCTTGGTTGACCTTGACCGGACGAACGGTGCCAGGATCGTCAACGGGTGGAATGCGGATGGACTGGCCCGCTTCAAGGCGCGTGCTGGTCTCGACTTTCGCCTTGTCGACCTTCACTTCGCCATTGCGGATCAGTTTTTGCAAGCGGCCGAAACCGACCTGGGGGAAATGCCGGGCAAACCAGCGATCGAGACGCATGCCGTCTTCGTCTGCTGTGACTTCCCGATGTTGAACGCCACTCATACGGGGCTGCCTCTGGTTATCAAAAGGCCGAGATATAGGCCTATGAGACAAACTACAACTGACAAGGCGACATAGGTGATCGCCTGAATGAGTTCACCGCGCTCGATGAGGACGATCGTGTCGAGGGAGAAGGAGGAGAAAGTGGTGAAGCCGCCGAAAATTCCGACGGCGACAAAGAGCCTTAGCTCCTCCTGATTGGGGGGGAGAAATTTGGCCATGAGCCCGACGAAGAGGCCCATGGCGATGGAGCCGATGATGTTGATGAAGAGCGTCGCGAGGGGGAAGCTCATCGGCCAGAGGCGGCCGATGATGCTCGCGAAACCGTAGCGGGCCATGGCGCCCAAGGCGCCGCCGGCGCCGACGAGGAGAAAGCCGTTCATCGGTAAGCCTCAGTCTTTCCTGGCTTTTTCGGCGCGGAGGCGAGCGAAATAGTCCATGCGCTTTTTCAGATCGCGCTCGAAGCCGCGTTCGACGGGGTGATAAAACTGTTGTCTACCAAGCTTTTCCGGGAAGTATTCCTGGCCAGAGAATGCGTCGGGGACGTCGTGGTCGTATTGGTAACCATCGCCATACCCTTCGCCCTTCATCAGCTTGGTGGGGGCGTTGAGGATAACCATGGGCGGCATGGGCGAACCGGTTGATTTCGCTAGGGAAATCGCAGCCTTGAAGGCGGTGTAGACGGCGTTCGATTTGGGCGCGAGGGCGAGATAGACGACGACTTGCGCGAGGGAGAGTTCGCCCTCCGGGGAGCCGAGCATCTGGTAGGCGTCGCGGCCGGCGATGGCGAGGGGAAGCGCTTGCGGGTCAGCGTTGCCGATGTCCTCGGAAGCCATACGAATCAAGCGTCTAGCGAGGAATAGCGGATCTTCGCCGGCATCGATCATGCGGGCGAAATAGTAGAGCGCGGCGTCGGGATCGGAACCGCGGATGGTTTTGTGCAGGGCCGAAATCAGGTTGTAGTGGCCGTCCTGCGCCTTGTCGTAAATCGGGGCTCTGCGCTGCACTACGGTTAGCAGACTGTTAGCATCGAGCGTCTCATCGGAGCGGGCAGATGCTAAAATCTCTTCGACGAGGCCCAAAAGGGCGCGACCGTCGCCATCGGCGAGACCGAGGAGCGTCTGGCGGGCTTCATCGGTGAGGGGCAGCGCGGCGCCGAGAAGGGTTTCGGCGCGCTGTAGGAGCAATTCGAGATCGGGCTGGACGAGCGACTCGAAACGCAGGACCTGGCTGCGCGACAGAAGAGCGGCGTTGAGCTCGAAGGACGGGTTTTCGGTGGTGGCGCCGACGAGGACGACGGTGCCGTCTTCCATGACCGGCAGGAAACTATCCTGCTGAGCGCGGTTGAAGCGATGGATCTCGTCAACGAAGAGCAGCGTGCGGTGACCGGAGAGGCGTTCGAAGCGGGCTTTTTCGAAGACCTTCTTGAGATCAGCGACGCCGGAGAAGATTGCGGAAATCTGCTCGAAGCGGAAACCAATCTGGTCGGCGAGCAGGCGCGCGACGGTGGTCTTGCCGGTGCCGGGTGGGCCCCAGAGGATCAGCGAGCCGAGACGGCCGGAGGCGAGCATGCGGGTGAGCGTGCCATCGGGGCCAAGGAGATGGGTCTGGCCGATGACTTCATCAAGGGCGCGCGGGCGCAACTGGTCCGCGAGGGGGCGGGCCTTATCGGTTTCGTTAGGATCGGCGGCGAAGAGATCGGACATGGGGGCTCAATAGCAAATTGCGGCTGAGATGGCATCCGCTTCGTTCGTGTGTTGCCTTGGGTCGGGTTGCGCGTTCAACTGGGACCAATGGAAGAGGGATTGCACATGATTGGTCGTTTGATTGCCGCTGCGATGGTGGTTTGCCTGGCGGGTTCGGTGGTGGTGGCGCAGGAGGATGCCGTGGGGGCGCCGGGGCCGTTTGTGCTCGAGGGGGAGAGCTTTGAGCTCGCCTGGACGAGCCACCCGACGGACACGTTTTACAAGCAGGAATATGTGCCCGCGGGGCAGACCGTGGAAGCGTATGAGCAGATGTTCATGGTGGATGTGCTGACCAATGGGCTCTCGGTTAAGGAAGCCGCGGGGACGATGGTCGATGGGTTGAAGCAGCGGCAGGCCAGTGATCCGGTGGTGAACTTTGCGATGATCGAGAATGAGGCGACGGGGGAGATCATTCTCGATTTCGTGCTGAGCGATAACAGCAGTGGGACGGTGATCGTGGAGTGGAATGCCTATCGGTATGTGTCGCTTGAGGATGGGGTGGCGATGTTTGGGATCAGTCGGCGGGGGTATGACGAGGGGGCGACGGAGTTGTTGAAGGGGTTGAAGGGCTGGCGGATGGGGACGATTGAGGCGCTGGCGGTGATGGAATTGCCGGAAGTGGTGGTGGAGTAAGGGGTTATGCGGAGGGGTTAAGGGGGAGATTCAAGCGGCAGTTCTCGTGGCTCCACCCCCTCCCATCCTCCCCCATCTAGGGGGAGGTGTTGCATCGGGTGTGGGGCACAATCCTGCCCGAGCCACAGTCCCTTCACCTCCCCCTTGATGGGGGAGGTTGGGTGGGGGGTGGTGGCAGGCGCCACTTCAAACAGAGATTCCCGCTTTCGCGGGAATGACACGGTGGGGGCAGCGGCACCGGCCGTCATCCTCGGGCTTGACCCGAGGACGCTTCATTTTGGGTGGGCGCGGCAAGTGTAGAGCCCTCGGGTCGAGCCCGAGGGTGACGGTTTGCGAGGTGGGGAGGCACCGAGCATGCCCGCCATGCGAGCGTAGCTCTCATGGCCTAGTCATCTAAATTCGCTCCACCGGAGCGAATTTGCCTTTCGGCACGATGCCTAGCCACTCACAATCGCCCTGCTGACTCGCCCATCCCGCTGCAGAATGATCTGCCACGTCCTGACCCGCTGTGACGCCGTGGTGCTGAACGTCTGGGCGTCCTTGATGTCGGTGTCGTTGAGCTGAAGAATGACGTCATCGACCTGCAGACCCATGGCTTCGGCGGGGGAGCCGGCGGTTATGGCGGTGATGAGGACGCCGGTGGCGTCGTAGGGGAGGTTTTTGGACTCCGACAAGGCCGGATCGAGCTGGCGGACGGTGACGCCCGAGAAACGGGAGTCGGCGGAGATGGTGGCTGTGGCGTTGTCGGCCGGGGCTGGAGCGGCTTCGACGGGGAAATCGAGCGTGTCCGTTGATGTGCCGCGCAGGCGTTCTAGCTTGGTGGTCTGGCCGATGGGCTTTGTGGCTAGGCGGAAGTTGAAGGCGCTGGGGTCGTCTACGCGCTGGCCGTCGACCGCAAGGATAACGTCGCCGGACTGGAAGCCGGCGCGGGCGGCGGGGCCGTTGGGGGCAACGTCGGTGATGAGGGCGCCGTGGGGGGCGTCCATGCCGAGGCTATTGGCGATGTCGGAATCGACCGCCTGCATCTTGGCGCCGAACCAGGGACGGACGATTTCGCCGCCGTTGACGCCGGCTTCGGCGACGAGCTTGGCCATATTGGCGGGGATGGCAAAGCCGATGCCGACTGAACCGCCGGACTGGGAATAGATGGCGGTGTTGATGCCGACCAAGCGGCCCTGCATGTCGACCAGGGCGCCGCCGGAATTGCCGGGATTGATGGCGGCGTCGGTCTGGATGAAGAACTCGTAGTCGGAGCTTTCAACGCCCGTGCGGGCAAGAGCGGAGACGATGCCGGAGGTGACGGTCTGGCCGACGCCGAAGGGATTGCCGATGGCGAGAACGAGATCGCCAACGAGCAGCGCGTCGCTATCGGCGAAGGTGATGGCCGGGAAGGTGACGCCGCGGGTATCGCGGACGCGCAGGACGGCGAGATCGGTCTGCTTGTCTTCGACGACGACATCGACGGCGAATTCGCGGCCGTCGCTCAAAGCGATGCGCACGTCGGTGGCGCCATTGATGACGTGGGAATTGGTGAGGATCACCCCTGCCCCATCGACGACGACGCCGGAACCCAGCGAGCGGGATTCGCGCGGGCGGGTCTGGAAATATTGATCGCCGAAGAAGCGGGAGAAGAAGGGGTCATTGGCGAAGGGGGACGCCGCCTGGGACTCGATGCGGGTGGCATAGACATTGACCACCGACGGCGAGACGGCCTGGACGATGGGCGCAAAGCTCAATTGCACCTGCGGCTGGCTGGTGGGCACGGCTCGCGGCGCGGCGGCGGGCGGGGGCGCCTCGGCCTGTGCTGGAGCTGTTTGAACCTGAGCCTGTCCCGGTGCGTTCCAGGGGGAGAAGGCCAGTGTGCCGCCGATGGCGATGACCGCTACGGCGAGACCCGAAAAGACGAGCGTTCGCAGAGACATGGGTAAACTTTCCGCTACCTGTTCAGAGCCATTTGGCTCACAGAATGCGACGCGAGCAGAACGCCCGGAATCTGTCATGAAAATGACGTTCGAACATTGTTGTTTCCATGGGCAAATAAACGTTTGCGCGAGGGGGCACACGGCCCTATATGCAGCGCTCAATTTTCTCGCGTTTTCGAACTGGAAAACACGTAAACGCGGTGAATTTCCTTCTCTCTCCAGCCCCGAAAGGCCTGTTGTCCAATGACTGACGAGCCGAAGACCGTTTACGCCAATACTTCCGCGCTGATCGCGGCAGAGGCGCCGGACTTTCCCTCCTTCCTCTTCTCTGAGAAGGAGTTCCATAGGGCCGTGAAGGTTTTCAAGAAGGGCTTTGATGGCCTGCTCACCTATGCGGTGAAGTGCAATCCGTCGCCCCACATCATTGCGCAGCTGCACAAGGAAGGCCTCAAGGCGTTCGACGTGGCTTCCAATACCGAAATGGAACTGGTGCGCGACTACGCGCCCGGCGCCGTGATGCACTACAACAACCCGATCAAGAACAAGCGCGAAATCGAGCGGGCTTATGAAGAGTTCGGCGTTCGCTCCTTCACCATCGACCACCCGCAGCAGCTCGACCAGCTCGCCGCCGTGGTGTCGCCGTCGCGTGACGTCGAGGTTACCACTCGTTTCAAGGCCGGCAAGGCGTTGAAGTCCTACGACTTCGGCATCAAGTTTGGCGTGATGGAACAGGGCGCGGCCGAAATCGTGCAGGCCGTGGACAAGATGGGCTATACGCCCAGCCTTTGCTTCCATGTCGGCTCGCAGTGCGAAGACGCCTATGCATATGAGCGCCACATCGCTGCGGCGGCACGTATCGTCGAAGAGAGCGGCATCGAACTGAAGCGCCTCAATATCGGCGGTGGCTATCCGGCCCCCTACCCGACCAGCGAAGCGCCGCCGATGGACTATTACTTCGAGACCATCTCGCAGGCCGTCACCGACCATTTCGGCGACAAGAACAAGCCGGAACTGATTATCGAACCAGGCCGTGCGCTCGTGACCTCGTCGACCTCGCTGCTGCTGCGTGTGAAGCATCAGCGTGGCGGGCAGTCGGTCTATGTCAATGACGGCGCCTATGGTTCGCTGATGGAAGTGAAGTTCATGCACTTCACGCCGCCGGTGCGCGTGTGGCGCGGTCCGCGCCTCCACGACAACAATGGCGAATTCTCGGAATTCACCATCTGGGGTCCGACTTGTGACAGCTATGACGTGCTGCCGCAGGTGTTTACGTTGCCGGCCGATATCGATGAAGACGACTGGATCGAATTCGGCCTGATGGGTGCGTATACCCAGGCCTCGCTGACGCCGTTCAACGGGTTTGATCGCCGCGATCAGTATTGGGTTGATGAGGTTTACACCGGCAAGGATATGGCGCCGGCCGAGTGAGATTTTTGCCTCCCGAATGATTGGACCCGTCCTGGTGAGAGCTGGGGCGGGTCTTTTTTTACGCCCGTACCGGCCTCCCTTCTCCCCTTGAGGGAGAAGGTGCCCCGAAGGGGCGGATGAGGGGTCAGCGGTGTTGTCGCTCGCTCCTTTGCGGAGGAGAGATACCCCTCACCCTGGATTTTTGCTGAACGCAAAATCCTGTCCCTCTCCCTCAAGGGGCGAGGGATCACCGAATTCGCCATGGCGAATTCGGTTGGGGCCAGTGGGTGGGGCGATACTAAGTGTTGGCCGGTCACATCCATGTGTCCACTTGCATGGGCGACGGTATCACCTAAATAGTCGGTTACCATTTGTAACCATTGAGCCTGCCATGACCGATTATGGGCACGAGCTGAAGTTTGGCACTTTTATCACGCCGAGCGCGCAGCAAGCCGATGACGTGGTCGCCCTGGCGCAGCTGACCGAGGCTGCGGGGCTGGACCTCGCCACGTTTCAAGACCATCCCTATCAGAGCAATTTCCTCGATGCGTGGACATTGATGAGCTTCGTTGCGGCCAAGACCGAGCGGATCAGCCTTGCCGGCAATGTGCTGAACCTGCCGCTGCGGCAGCCTGCCGTGTTGGCGCGGTCGGTGGCAAGCCTCGACCTGCTCTCGCATGGGCGGGCGGAGCTGGGGCTCGGCGCGGGCGCCTTCTGGGACGGCATCAAGGGCATGGGTGGCGAGGAATTGACGCCGGGCCAGGCCGTGGATGCGCTGGAAGAGGCGATTGATGTCATTCGCGGCATCTGGGATGCCGGCAAATCGGGTGGCGTGCGGGTCGATGGCAAATATCACAAGGCGGCCGGCGCGCGGCGGGGGCCCCTGCCCGCGCATGGCGTGAGCATCTGGCTCGGGGCGTTGAAGCCGCGCATGCTGAAGCTGATCGGGCGCAAGGCGGACGGCTGGCTGCCATCGATGAGCTACATCAAGACCCCGACGATTGCCGAGAGCAATGCGATCATAGATGCGGCGGCAGTTGAGGCCGGGCGCGATCCGCGGGAAATCCGGCGGCTGATCAATGTCGGCGGGCGGTTGGCGACGCCAGAGGATGTCGAGGCGCTGGTCGAGCAATTGGTCGGGCTGGCGCTCGAACATGGATTTTCGACCTTTATCCTGCCGGCCGATGCGCCTGGGGCGATCGAGACTTTCGGCAAGGATGTGGCGCCGGCGGTGCGGGCGCGGGTCGAGACGGAGCGGAAGGTCTCGGGGACGCAGACCGGGCCGGTGCGCAGCGCAAGGGCGCTGGCGGCGCGGCGGGAGGGGATCGACTATGACGGGGTGCCGGCGGCGCTGGCCGGGCGCGTCGTCGAGCCGGGCGATCATGATTTTTCAAAACATCGCTCGACCTATATTCACAAGGGCAATCCGGGGCTGGTGCTGCGGCCCAGAACGGTCGAAGAGGTGCGGGAGGCTGTTGCTTATGCCGCGCGGCAGGACGTGCCGCTGGCGGTGCGCAGCGGCGGGCATGGCATATCGGGGCGATCGACCAATGATGGCGGGCTGGTGCTCGATGTGGGGCAGCTCAATTCGATCCGGCTGATGGATGAGAAGACCAGGCTATTCCGGGTTGGGCCCGGGGCGCGTTGGGGCGAAGTGGCCACGGCGCTGGCGCCGCATGGATTGGGCATGAGTTCGGGCGACTACGGCGATGTCGGCGTGGGCGGTCTCGCGACGGCCGGCGGCATCGGGTATTTTTCGCGAAAGCATGGGCTGACGCTGGATCATGTGCAGGCGGCGGAGGTGGTGCTGGCCGATGGCTCGTTCGTGCGGGCGGATCGGGAAAACCATGCCGATCTCTTCTGGGCGCTGCGTGGCGCGGGCGGCAATTTTGGCGTGGTGACGGCGCTGGAACTGGATGCCTATCCGGTCGGGAATGTCGTCTTTGCGCAGCTCACTTATGATCTTTCGGATGCGCAGAGCGTTTTGCCGCGCTGGGCGGAGACGGTGATTGCCGCGCCGCGGGAGCTGACGAGTTTTCTCACTATGGTGCCGGGGCGCTCGGGCAGCGGGCCGATTGCGCAGGCGAGCGTTGTCATCATGAGCGACGATCCCGCGGTGGCGGAGCCGATGCTGCAGCCGTTCCTCTCGGTCGGACCGATGCTGGGGAGCCAGGCCTATATCATTCCCTATACGGCGCTGGTGGAGAGCCATTTCTCGGGGCATGACGGGGCGGGCGGGCTGGTGTCGCGGGCGGGGCTGGTGACCGATCTGACGCCGGCTTTGGCGAAGGGGATGGCGGAGCTCCTGGCGGCGGGCGCGACCAATATGATGCAGTTGCGGGCTGTGGGCGGGGCGGTGAACGATGTGGGGGCCGACGAGACGGCCTATGCGCATCGGCACCAGAACTTCTCGCTCAATGCGGGTGCTTATGGGGACGCGATGGCGCGGCGGCTGGATGCGATCTGGCCGAGCATTTCGGCGCAGTTGGATGGGCTCTATCTCAATTTTGAGACGGGGACCGAGCCGCACTTGCTTGAAAAGGCATTTCCGGGCAAAACGCTCGCCCGCCTGCGCCGGCTCAAGGCCGAGTATGATCCCGGCGGGTTGTTCAATTCGAATTTCCCCATCCCGCCGGCTTCCGAGGAGGCCGCTGCCTAGGAGCGACGATCATGGACGATCTGCCGGAACTTTCTTCTTTGGGCCGGCGGATCATGATCATGGGGCCGAGCAATTCGGGCAAATCCACTCTCGCTGTTGCGCTGGGTCAAAAGCTCGGCGCGACCGTCATTCACATGGATCGCCTTCGTCATCTGCCCAACACCAATTGGAAAGTGCGTCCGGACGCAGACTTCGCCGCACTCCATGATGAAGCCATCCTGCAGCCGAGTTGGATCATTGAGGGCAACTACTCTGCCCTGACGCCGCAACGCTTTCATCGGGCGACCGGTGTGCTCGTCATTACGGATAGCCTGACGAAGCGCTATTGGCGCTACTTCATGCGCACAATTTTCCAGCGCCAACGGGCTGGGGGCCTGGAGGGCGGCCAAGACTACGTCAACTGGATGATGCTCAGCTGGCTTTGGAAGACGCGTAGCTCCGTCGGCAAATACCAGGACGCTGCGCAGGCCTCCGGCCTGCCCCATCTGTTCGTCAGCAACCAGCGCGAGTTGGATCGGCTCTATCGCGCCTGGGGGCTTACCTTGCCTTTGGCTTGATGAGGTTGAAGCGGAGCAGACTTTCGGCGGCGCTGAGGATGGCTTCTTCGGAGGTGTGATAGGCGCGGCCGAGGAGCTTTTCGCCCTTGCGTCCGTCAAAGTGCTTCTGGTTGCCGATGTCGTTGATGATCTGGCGGACGGGGCCGCCCATCAGGGCGAGGAGGCGCATCAGCCAGTCGGGGACGGTTTTGAGGGTCACAGGGTAGTCGGGGTAGGCTTTGCGGAGGATCGTCGCGACGTCCTCGAAACTTTGATAGGGGCCAGTGCAGAGGTAGCGCTGGCCGATACTTTCCGGGTTCTTCAGGGCGGCGAGGTGCATGGCGGCGACGTCGCGGACGTCGCTGATGGCAAAGCCGATGCGCGGCATGGCGGGGGTGGACCCATCGAGGAGGCCGCCGACGAGGCTGAGGGAAATGCTGGTTTCCGGGTCGCTGGCGGGACCGAGAATGGCGCCGGGGTGGATGGTGGTCAGTTGCATGCCTTGGCCGTTGGCGAAGGCCCAGGCGGCCTGTTCGGCGCGGGTTTTGCCGATGCAATAGGCCCAGGGGCGGCGCATCTTGTTCAGGTCGGTGAAATCGGCCTCGGTATAGGTGCGCGAGCCGGTCTCGTGGCCGTGGCCATAGCCGACGGTGGCGATGGACGAGGTCATGATAACGCGGCGGACGCCTTCGGCGCGGGCGAAGCGCAGAACGCGCTCGGTGCCTTCGACGGCGGGGCGGATAACGGCGGACGGGTCTTTGGGTTCTTCGGCCACGATGACGGTCGCGACGTGCATCACCGCCTGCACGTCTTCCATGGCATAGGCCCAGCCGGCGTCGTCGAGGAGGTCGGCTTCGACGATTTCGAGACGATCCTGAGTGCCGGGCGCAAGAAGGTCCATCGCGGCCTGGATGGAGGTCAGCTTGCGGCGATTGCGGACGGTGCCGCGCACGCGAAAACCGGCGCGCAGGAGTTCGCCAATGACGTGCTTGGCCACGAAGCCGGAGGCCCCGGTGACGAGGATGCGGTCCATGAATCTGCCCCCAATTCTCACCCCTGCCCTACACGCTCAAAGAGGCGCGCGGAAGCAGCTTTTGGTTTGTCCGGGGGACATTGGAAAAGGGGCGACAAGAAAATTGGATAAATTAGTCTGAGTTCGGTCGCACCGTTCGTCTAGGTGTGACGGCGGGAACGGCCTGCCGGTTTCGAGAGGAGACTAAAATGCAATTCCTGGTCGCTATCCACCTGCCCGACGACTACGACCCGTCCAAGGAAGACGCATCGACGATCAAGGACATTTCCGACCTCAACGAGGAGATGATCGCCAAAGGGGCGCGCGTATTCGTGGGCGGCCTGCAGACAGCAACGCGGGCCAAGACGATAAGGGCGCGGAACAATGGTGGCATGGTGGTGACCGATGGGCCGTTCGTCGAGGCGAAGGAGCATGTCGGCGGGTTTTGGGTACTCGAATGCGCGAGCGAAGAAGAGGCGGTCGAGTGGGGGAAGAAGGCTACGGTGGCCTGTCGGGCGCCGGTGGAGGTGCGGCAGTTCATGCAGGTGCCGCCGGAGAGGTTGAAGGCAAGAGCCGAGGCCGAGGCACGGGCGGCGCAATAGGGCGATGTCGAACCCCCGACCCAAGCATCGTGGAGCATAGATAATGAGAGTCGACGGTTCTTGCCATTGCGGGGCAATTCGCTTTGAGGCGGAAATTGATCCGGAAAAGGTTCGGCTTTGCCACTGCACGGATTGCCAGCAACTTTCTGGTACGGCGTTTAGGGTGGTGGCGCCCTGCCCCGAGCAGCGGTTTCATCTGCTGCAGGGGACGCCCAGGATTTACGTCAAGACGGCGGAGAGTGGGCGGCATCGGCAGCAGGCGTTTTGTGCGGATTGCGGGTCGGCGCTCTATGCAACGTCGGACGAGCCGGCTGGGGAGCGGAGTTTGGGGCTTCGGGTCGGGGTTTTGGGGCAAAGGCGGGAGTTGGTGCCAAAGCGGCAGTTTTGGGTGAGGTCGGCGTTGCCGTGGTTGCCCGCGCTTCCGGGGGATGAGGTTGGGGATAATGGGTAGGGCCAAGGGGCCCTGGGCCCCTGGTAGGTTCAAATTTGCTGAGACTTCTTATCAGTCGTCACCACAGGGCTTGTCCCGGTGCTCCATGCCTCCCAGACATGGATTGCCGGGACGAGCCCGGCAATGACGATGGAGGGGGAGATTTGAGCTTGTGTGGGTAGCCGCAGGCGGAGCCAAAACCGAGTGAGATTCCCGCTTTCGCGGGAATGACGCCGCGGGTGGACGGGAATGAGTGGGAATGACGGGGACGGCGCTGTGATCTCGCGCCGAAAAACAAAAAGGGCGGCCACTGGGGCCGCCCTTTGAATTTGGTGGAAGCGTCGCTTACGCGGCTTCGGATTCGTTTTCGTCGTACTGGACCGGACCGGAGTCCTGGCCCTTGGCGTTGACGTCGCGATCGACGAACTCGATCACAGCCAGCGGGGCGTTGTCGCCGTAGCGGAAGCCGGCCTTCAGGATGCGGATGTAGCCGCCCTGACGTTCTGCATAGCGCGGGCCGAGAACGGCAAAGAGCTTAGCAACCTGGCCTTCGTCGCGGATCTGCGCAATCGCCTGACGACGAGCGTGCAGGTCGCCGCGCTTGCCGAGGGTGATGAGCTTCTCGACGATCGGACGCAGGTCCTTGGCCTTGGGAAGGGTGGTGACGATCTGTTCGTGCTTGATCAGCGCAGCGGACATGTTGGCGAACATGGCCTTGCGGTGGGAAGCGGTACGGCTGAGTTTGCGGCCGCGATTACCGTGTCGCATGGGTATCTCCTAAAATCTTGGCAGCGCCGGATCAGTAATGATCTTCGTAGCGCTTGGCGAGGTCATCGATATTCTCGGGCGGCCAATTGGCCACGTCCATCCCGAGATGAAGCCCCATCTGTGCCAGGACTTCCTTGATTTCGTTGAGCGACTTGCGGCCAAAGTTCGGGGTCCGCAGCATCTCGGCTTCCGTCTTCTGGATGAGGTCGCCGATATAGACGATGTTGTCGTTCTTGAGGCAGTTGGCCGAACGGACAGACAGTTCGAGTTCGTCGACCTTCTTGAGCAGCGCCGGGTTGAAGGCGAGTTCCGGGACAGCGTCCTGGGCCTTTTCCTTGGTGGGCTCTTCGAAGTTGACGAAGACCGAAAGCTGGTCCTGAAGAATACGCGCAGCATAGGCCACGGCATCTTCCGGCGAAACGCCGCCATTGGTTTCGACGGACAGCGTCAGCTTGTCCTTGTCGAGGCTTTCGCCAGCACGGGTCGCATCAACCTTGTAGCTGACACGGCGCACAGGCGAGAACAGTGCGTCGACCGGAATATAGCCGATGGGGGCATCTTCCGGACGGTTCTTGTCGGCCGGGACATAGCCCTTGCCGGTATTGACGGTGAACTCGATATTGATCTCGGCACCATCGTCGAGATGGCAGATCACGAGTTCGGGGTTCAGAACTTCGATATCGCCGGAGACCTTGATGTCGCCAGCGGTCACGGCGCCCGGACCCTGCTTGGAGAGAGTAAGACGCTTCGGGCCTTCGCCACCCATCTTGATGGCGATTTCCTTGACGTTCAGCACGAGGTCAGTGATGTCCTCACGTACGCCCGGAAGCGACGAGAATTCGTGCAGAATGCCATCGATCTGGATAGCGGTTACCGCCGCGCCCTGAAGCGACGACAGCAAGACGCGACGCAAAGCGTTGCCAAGGGTCAAGCCATAGCCGCGTTCAAGCGGCTCGGCGATAACCGAAGCATGACGCGAGTCAGCGCCATCCGAAACAATCTCCAGCTTGGTCGGCTTGATAAGTTCCTGCCAGTTCCTCTGGATCGTCACGGTATTGTCCTTTCAAATTCGCGGCCTGACGAGGCCGCACCGCCGCAAACACAATAGAACCCCTGGCCCCGGGGCCAGGAGTTTACCAAGTGGTCTAGTCTTTAGACGCGGCGCCGCTTGCGCGGACGGCAACCGTTGTGCGGAATCGAGGTCACGTCGCGGATGGAGGTGACGTTGAAACCGGCAGCCTGAAGAGCGCGGAGCGCAGATTCACGGCCCGAACCGGGACCACGCACTTCGACCTCAAGGGTCTTCATGCCATGTTCCTGGGCCTTCTTAGCAGCATCTTCGGCAGCAACCTGGGCAGCATAGGGGGTCGACTTGCGCGAGCCCTTGAAGCCCATAACGCCCGACGAGGACCACGAAATCGTGTTGCCCTGCATGTCGGCGATGGTGATCATGGTGTTGTTGAAGGAGGCGTTCACGTGTGCAACGCCCGAAGTGATATTCTTGCGTTCTTTGCGGCGGATGCGCGTGGTATCAGTCTTAGCCATTCAGGTCCTCTTGGGTATCGGCGCTGCCGTAATGCCAGCAGCTCCACCACGGAAGAAGCGGATCAGGATTTTGGCATCCCCTAACCGGGTAGCCAAACCTCGATCCGCAGCTTCCAATAAAAATGCCAGCCCGCATAATCGCGGGCGTGGAATTACTTCTTCTTGCCGGCGATCGGCTTTGCCGGGCCCTTGCGGGTGCGGGCATTGGTGTGGGTCCGCTGACCGCGGACCGGCAGGCCACGACGGTGGCGCAGGCCACGATAGTTGCCGAGGTCCATCAAACGCTTGATGTTCATGGCAACGTTACGGCGAAGATCACCTTCCACGACGTAGTCGCGGTCGATGGTTTCACGGATCTGGATCACTTCGGCGTCGGTCAGTTCGTTGACGCGACGTTCAGCCGGAATACCGACCTTCTCGACGATGTCCTGGGCGAACTTGTCGCCGATACCGTGAATGTACTGCAGCGCGATCACCACGCGCTTGTTCGTCGGAATATTGACGCCAGCAATACGAGCCACGTCTGCTCTCCTTCATTCAACACGCGCCATCGCGGCGGGTGTCATTCAAACAACAAGGGACCGGATTTCGACCCCCACCTAATGTGAGAAACCGAACCCAGCCCAATAATCCATGAGACTGGTGCGGTTCTTTAAGGATTCGACAAGGCGAAGTCAACACTCGCCTTGTCGAAGATTACTTGCCGAGGGCCGTCTTGATGGCCGCCGTCACCGTTTCGACCGCTTCCATGCCGTCGACCGTCTTCACCAGGCCCTGCCGGCTATAGTAGTCGACGAGGGGAGCGGTGCTGGTCTGGTAGACATCGAGGCGCTTGCGGATGACTTCTGGATTGTCATCCGGGCGATTGCTGTCCTTGGAGCGCTGAATCACGCGGCGCACCAGTTCGTCGGCATCGGCAGTCAGCTCGATAACGGCATCGAGCTTGATTCCCTTGGCCTTGAGCATGTCATCGAGGGCCTGGGCCTGCGCAATGGTGCGCGGGAAGCCATCGAGGATAAAGCCGGGCTTGCAGTCTTCGGCATCGATGCGTTCAGACACGATGCCGTTGACGATAGCGTCCGAGACGAGATCGCCCCGATCCATGATCGCCTTAGCTTCGAGCCCGAGGGGCGTCTGAGCGGCGATAGCGGCCCGCAGGATGTCACCAGTGGACAATTGCGGGATGCCGTAGGCCTCAACCAAAATCTTTGCCTGCGTGCCCTTCCCCGCCCCTGGCGGTCCCAACAGGATCAGTCTCATCGGCGCTTGCCCCCTCCAAGGCGAGATTTCTTCAACAGCCCTTCATATTGCTGGGCCACGAGATGGCTCTGGATCTGGCTGACCGTATCAAGGGTCACCGTCACCATGATCAGCAGCGAGGTGCCGCCAATGAACTGGCTGACCGCCAGCTGGCTGAACATCACTTCGGGAATCAGAGCCACAACAGTGAGATAGAGTGCACCGATAACCGTGATACGCGTCAACACATAGTCGATGTGCTGGGCGGTGCGTTCACCCGGACGGATGCCAGGAATGAAACCGCCGGAGCGCTTCAGGTTGTCGGCCGTCTCCGTCGGATTGAACACGATGGCCGTGTAGAAGAAGGCGAAGAAGATAATGAAGAACGCGAACAGCGCCAGATAGAGTGGCTGGCCGCGGCCGAGGAGCGCCGTCACCGTGGTGAGCCAGGCCGGCGCATTGCCCTGGGCCGCGAACGACGCGATGGTCGCGGGCAGCAGCAGGAGCGAGGAGCCGAAGATCACCGGGATAACGCCCGAGGTGTTGAGCTTGAGTGGCAGGTGCGAGCTTTCGCCCTGGAACATCTTATTGCCCACCTGGCGCTTCGGATACTGGATCAGCAGCCGGCGCTGGGCGCGCTCGAAGAAGACGATGGCGGCAATCACCACCAGAGCCAGGACGATCATGCCGAGGGCAGCAAAGCCCGGGATTGCGCCGGTACGGCTCAGTTCCAGGGTCTGCGCGATGGTCGAGGGCAGGTTTGCCACGATACCGGCGAAGATGATCAGCGAGATACCGTTGCCGACGCCGCGCGAGGTGATCTGCTCACCCAGCCACATCAGGAACATGGTGCCGCCAACCAGCGTGATGACGGTCGAGAGGCGGAAGAACCAGCCGGGATTGAGGACGACGCCCTGGCTGCCTTCGAGGCCCACGGCGATGCCGTATGCCTGGACGGCGCAGAACACGACCGCCAGATAGCGGGTGTACTGGTTCATCTTGCGGCGGCCTGCTTCACCCTCTTTCTTGAGAGCTTCGAGGCGCGGCGAGGCCGTGGCGATCACCTGCACGACGATGGACGCCGTGATGTAGGGAATGAGGTTCAGGGCGAAGATGGCCATACGTTCCACGGCGCCGCCGGAGAACATGTTGAACATCCCGATGATGCCCTGCTGGCTCTGCTCGAACGTCGCGCGGAACGCGTCGGGATCGATGCCAGGAACCGGAATGAAGGTGCCCAAACGATAAACAAGCAGCGCGCCCAGTGTGAACCAGATGCGCTGCTGCAGGGCTTTCGCCTTGGAAAAGGTCGAGAATGAGAGATTGCGAGCTAGCTGCTCGGCTGCGGACGCCATACTTCGCTCCCTAGAGCCTGATATGAGCTCAACGCTTCAAATCGGCGGCTCCAAAATTTCGTTGCCGCAGGGTTCTGTGCGGAGTTACCGCCCCTGCTCCGTGGCTTTGAGGCCAGGCGCGCTCGGAGCGCCCAGGGAGCATATAGGACTGCGCCCCCAGCGCAACAAACCAAAAAAGCGCACCCGACCACAAGGCCGGGTGCGCAAAGCCAAATTACTTGGCAGCGTACGGAGTCTTCTTCCAGGTTTCCTTGACCGGAATCACGTCGACCTTGCCGCCGGCAGCTTCGATAGCTGCAGCTGCGCCCTTGGTGACGTGGTCAACCTTGAAGGTCACCTTCTTGGAGGTGAAGCCAGCCGAACCGATCAGACGAACGCCGTCCTTGGGACGACGGATCACGCCGGCAGCGACGAGAGCCGCTGCGTCGATCACGCCCTTGGCGTCCAGCTTGCCGCTGTCGATATAGGCCTGGATGCGGTCGATGCGGACCTGGTTCCAATCCTTGGGGTTCCAAGCATTGAAGCCACGCTTCGGCATACGCATGTGAAGGGGCATCTGGCCGCCTTCAAAGCCGTTGATCGCGACACCGGCACGGGCCGTCTGGCCCTTGCCGCCACGACCACCGGTCTTGCCAACGCCGGAGCCGATACCACGGCCGACGCGAACGCGGACCTTGGTGGAGCCGGGATTGTCGCGAAGTTCGTTCAAACGAGTCATTTGTCGAGCCTTCCCTATTACTCGCCGATTACGCGGACGAGGTGCGGGACCTTGTTGATCATGCCACGGACTTCGGGCGTATCAATCAGCTCGCGCTCTTTGTTCATCTTGTTCAGCCCGAGACCGATCAGGGTCGCGCGCTGGCTCTTTTCGCGGCGGATCGGCGAACCGATCTGCTTCACGGTGATAGTTTTCTTGTCAGCCATTGTGCTTCTCCGTTCCTACGGGGCTCAGGCTTCGACAGCAGTCTCGCCGCGGCGAGCTTGCAGTTCGGAGACCTTGAGGCCGCGGCGGGCAGCCACGGCGCGGGGGCTATCGACGTTCTTGAGAGCGTCGAAAGTCGCGCGGACCATGTTGTACGGGTTCGAAGTACCGGTGGACTTGGCGACGATGTCGTTGATGCCCAGGGTTTCGAAGACGGCGCGCATCGGACCACCGGCGATGATACCGGTACCCGGAACTGCTGCACGGAGAACGACCTTGCCGGCGCCGTGGCGGCCGGTGATGTCGTGGTGCAGCGTGCGGGCGTCGCGCAGCGGCACGCGGATCATCTGGCGCTTGGCCTGTTCCGTTGCCTTGCGGATCGCTTCTGGAACTTCACGGGCCTTACCGTGACCGAAACCAACGCGACCCTTCTGGTCACCCACAACGACGAGGGCTGCGAAGCCGAAGCGCTTACCACCCTTAACAACCTTGGCCACACGGTTGATGTGGACCAGGCGATCGACGAACTCGCTTTCGCGTTCTTGAACGTCTCTGCTCATAATGTTTTTCCTCGCCGCTGTTAGAACTGCAGACCGCCCTCACGGGCAGCATCTGCAAGGGCCTTAACGCGGCCGTGATAAATGTAAGCGCCGCGATCGAAGATCACTTCGGCAACGCCGGCCTTAACACCGCGCTCTGCGATCAGCTTGCCGACAACAGCGGCAGCCTCAGAGGTGCCGCCGCTCTTGAGCGAGCCGCGCACGTCCTTCTCGAGGGTGGAAGCTGCAGCCAGCGTACGACCGTTCGCGTCGTCGATGATCTGGGCGTAGATATTCTTGTCCGAGCGGAAAACGCTGAGACGGGCGCGACCGAAGGCACGAGCCTTGAGCGCCTTGCGGACACGAGCCTTGCGGCGGTCTGCACCTTTTGCACTGATAGCCATAGGTGGCGCTCCTTACTTCTTCTTGCCTTCTTTGCGGAAGACCTGCTCGTTGGCGTAACGCACGCCCTTGCCCTTGTAGGGCTCGGGGGGACGCCAACCGCGGATCTCCGCAGCGACCTGACCGACCTGCTGCTTATCAATGCCGGTGATGACGATTTCCGTCGGAGCCGGCACGGCCAGGGTGATACCCTTGGGAGCCGCATAGATCACTTCGTGGCTGAAACCGAGCGAGAGCTTGACGTCCTTGCCCTGCAGCGCGGCACGATAACCGACGCCCTGGATGGCCAGCTTCTTCTCGAAACCCGCGCTCACCCCGGTGACCATGTTCTGGATCAGCGCGCGGGTGGTGCCCCAGGCTGCACGAGCTTCACGGGTGTCGTTAGCAGGCGTAACGACAATGCCGTCCGAACCCTGCTCAATGTTGACGATATCCATGAGCGTGAGGCTCAGTTCGCCCTTCGGGCCCTTGGCGGAGACGACACGACCATTGATCGTGACCGTAACGCCATTAACCGGGGCCACCGGTTTCTTGCCAGTACGTGACATTCTATATCCTTGAGTAATCGTCTTACCGCGCATCCAATGCGCGTGAAGGTGCCCGAAAACGGAGCCGACCAGCGTTTCCGAGAAACGTTGATCGCGCTCCTATCAGTTTTTGCCGCACATTCAACAGGAAAGTGGAAACCACCTACCCCAGAAGTGCTTCAATGAGCTTCGGGCCCACACGCATTAGAAGACGCGGCAGAGTACCTCGCCACCAACGTTGGCAGCCTTGGCTTCGTGATCGGCCATCACACCCTTGGGGGTGGAGAGGATCGAAACACCGAGGCCGTTAGCCACCTGCGGAATATTCTTGACCGACGCGTACACGCGGCGGCCGGGACGGGAAACGCGCTCGATGGTGCGGATCACGCCTACATTGTCCGAATACTTCAGTTCGATTTCGTATTCGGCAGCGCCGTTCTCGAACTTGGTCTCCGAGTAGCCGCGGATGAAACCCTCGGACTGGAGAACGTCCAGCACGCGACCGCGAAGGGTCGAGGCCGGCGTCGAAACGGTATTCTTGCGACGCTCCTGAGCGTTGCGGATGCGGGTCAGCATATCGCCGATGGGATCGGAAAAGCTCATTTATGTCTCTCCTTACCAGCTCGACTTAACCAGACCCGGGATCTGACCCAGGTTGCCCAGCTGACGCAGGGCGATACGGCTCATCTTGAGCTTGCGATAGTAACCGCGCGGACGACCGGAAACTTCGCAACGGTTGCGAACGCGAACCTTTGCGGAGTTGCGCGGAAGCTCGGCCAGCTTAAGGGTGGCCTGGAAGCGCTCTTCGATCGACACGCCCTGGTCCTTGACGGTAGCCTTCAGAGCAGCGCGCTTTTCGGCATACTGCTTAGCGAGCTTGGCGCGCTTGTTGTTCTTTTCGATGGAACTGGTCTTTGCCATGTTCTGATCCTTTATCCCTTCCCTGCCCGCTTACTGGCGGAACGGGAAGTTGAAAGCGCGCAGCAGAGCACGAGCTTCATCATCCGTCTTGGCCGTCGTGGCGATCACGATATCCATGCCCCAGACCTGATCAATCTGATCATAGTTGATCTCGGGGAAAATGATGTGTTCCTTGATGCCCATGGCATAGTTGCCACGGCCGTCGAAGGAGTTCGGGTTCAGGCCACGGAAGTCGCGGACGCGCGGCAGTGCGATGTTCACCAGACGATCCAGGAACTCGTACATGCGGGTCTTGCGCAGCGTAACCTTCACGCCAAGCGGCATCTGCTCGCGGACCTTGAAGCCTGCGATGGACTTGCGCGCGTGGGTGACGACAGCCTTCTGACCGGCGATCTTCTCAAGCTCAGCCTGAGCCGACTTCACCTTCTTGGTGTCGTTGACGGCTTCGCCAACGCCCATGTTCAGAACGATCTTGTCGAGCTTGGGCAGCTCCATGACGTTCTTGTACTCGAACTGCTTGGTCAGTTCGGCCTTGATCGTTTCGTCATAATAGGTGCGCAGGCGCGGAATGTAGACGGTCTCAGCCATCGATCTGGTCTCCGGTCGACTTGGCGACGCGGGTCTTCACGCCGTCCTTGATCTGGAAACCGACGCGGGTCGGCTTGCCAGCCTTGTCAGCAACGGCCAGGTTCGACAGGTGGATCGGCGCTTCCTTGGTGAAGATACCGGCGTCCTGCGAGGCAGTCTGCTTCTGATGCTTGCGGACAAGGTTGATACCCTGGACAAGCGCCTTGGTTTCGGTCGGGATGACGGACAGGACCTGACCGGTCTTGCCCTTGTCCTTGCCGGCCAGGACGACGACTTTATCGCCCTTCTTGATCTTGGAGGCCATTATAGCACCTCTGGGGCGAGCGAGATGATCTTCATGTGGTTGCGAGCGCGGAGTTCGCGCGGAACCGGTCCGAAGATACGGGTGCCGATCGGCTCTTTCTGATTGTTGATCAGAACCGCGGCGTTCTTGTCAAAACGGATGACGGTGCCATCGGGGCGACGAATGTCAGTCGCGGTGCGAACCACCACGGCCTTCATTACCTGGCCCTTCTTAACGCGGCCACGCGGAATAGCGTCCTTGACCGAAACGACAATAATGTCGCCGACCGAGGCGTATTTGCGATGCGAACCGCCCAGCACCTTGATGCACATGACACGACGAGCGCCGGAGTTGTCCGCGACGTCGAGATTGGACTGCATCTGGATCATAACTGGATGCCTTCTAGTTGAACCGGCTGCACCGTCATCCGGCTCGCCGACCTAATTTCAATTTCTCTTACGCAGACGGAACAAGCGTCCAGCGCTTGTTCTTGCTGATCGGCGCGGTCTCTTCGATCCACACCACGTCACCGACTTTAGCCACATTAGCTTCATCGTGGGCGTGGTACTTCTTGGAACGACGCACTGTCTTCTTCAGAAGGGGGTGCGTGAAACGGCGCTCGACGCGGACGACGATCGTCTTTTCGTTAGCGTCGGAGACAACAGTCCCCTGCAAAACGCGCTTTGGCATGGGTTTTATTCCTTACTTAGCTGCGTTCTGTTGGCCGAGGATCGTCTTAATCCGCGCGATGTCGCGGCGGACTTCCTTGACCCGGGCCGGCTTTTCCAACTGCTGAGTAGCGCGCTGGAAACGCAGGTTAAACTGTTCTTTCTTCAGGTCGACGAGCTGATCTTTCAGTTCGTCTGCGGTTTTGCTCCGCACATCACTGGCTTTCATGCTCGTGTTCCTTAGTCGACAATGCGCGTAACGATGCGCGTGGTGATCGGCAACTTCATTGCTCCGAGGCGAAGCGCCTCCTTTGCAACGTCTTCGGGTACGCCGTCAATCTCAAAAACGATACGACCCGGCTTTACGCGCGCCGCCCAGTACTCGACGGAACCCTTACCCTTACCCATACGGACTTCGGTAGGCTTCTTGGAGACCGGAAGATCCGGGAAAATCCGGATCCAAACTCGGCCCTGACGCTTCATCTCGCGAGTGATCGCGCGACGAGCTGCTTCGATCTGACGGGCGGTAACGCGTTCCGGTTCGGTGGCCTTGAGTGCGTAGGAGCCGAATGCCAGATCAGTACCACCCTTGGCCAGGCCATGGATGCGGCCCTTGTGGGCCTTACGGAACTTAGTACGCTTCGGTTGCAGCATATTCGTTCAACCTTCTTATGCGCGTTCGCGATCGCGGTCGCCGCGTTCACGACGCGGTTCGCGCTCGGAACGCTGGCCACCTTCACCACCACCTTCGGTGGCGCGACGCTCATGGGCAGACGGATCGTGCTCAAGGACTTCGCCCTTGAAGACCCATACCTTGATGCCGATGATGCCATACGTGGTTTCGGCTTCAGCCGTACCGTAGTCGATATCAGCACGCAGGGTGTGCAGCGGCACGCGGCCTTCGCGGTACCATTCGGTACGAGCGATGTCGGCACCACCGAGACGGCCACCAACGTTGACGCGGATACCACCGGCGCCCATGCGGATTGCAGTCTGCACTGCGCGCTTCATGGCACGACGGAAGGCAACGCGGCGTTCGAGCTGCTGGGCAATGCCCTGGGCAACCAGGGTCGCGTCCGTTTCCGGCTTGCGCACTTCAACGATGTTGATGTGCACTTCAGAGTCGGTGAACTTCTTGACCTTGGCGCGGATCTTGTCGATGTCAGCGCCCTTCTTGCCGATCACGATGCCCGGACGGGCAGTGTGGATCGACACGCGGCACTTGCGGTGCGGACGCTCGATGACGATCTTGGAAACGGCAGCGGCCTTCAGATCTTTCATCAGAGTGGTGCGGATCTTCAGGTCTTCCTGGAGCAGCGTGCCGTATTCGCCCTTGTTGGCGAACCAGCGGCTATCCCAGGTGCGGTTGATGCCCAGGCGGAAGCCAATGGGATTGATCTTCTGGCCCATTATGCGGCCTCCTCAACTTGCCGGACGATGATCGTCAGATGCGAGAATGGCTTCTCGACACGAGCCGACTTACCGCGACCGCGGGCCATGAAACGCTTCATGACCAGCGAGTTGCCGACGAAGGCTTCAGCAACGACGAGAGCGTCGGTGTCGAGGCCATGGTTGTTCTCGGCATTGGCGATGGCGCTCTCGAGCACCTTCTTCACCTGGCCGGAGATGCGCTTGTGGCTGAATTCGAGATCGGCCAGGGCCTTCTCAACCTTCTTGCCACGGATCAACTGCGCGACGAGGTTCAGCTTCTGAGGGCTGATGCGCAGCATGCGCAGGACAGCCTTAGCCTCGTTGTCTTTGAGAGCGCGCTCAGTCTTTGGCTTGCTCATCTTACTTCCTCTTGGCCTTCTTGTCGGCCGCGTGACCGTAGTAGGTACGGGTCGGGGCGAACTCGCCAAACTTGTGACCGATCATGTCTTCGGTGACGGACACCGGGACATGCTTCTGGCCGTTGTGCACGCCGAACGTGATGCCGACAAACTGCGGCAGGATCGTCGAACGACGCGACCAGATCTTGATCACATCGTTGCGGCCCGAGCTCAGGGCCTTCTCGGCCTTCTTGAGCATGTAGCCGTCGACAAACGGCCCCTTCCAAACTGAACGGGTCATGACTTACCTGCCCTTCTTCACGTGACGGCTGCGAACGATAAACTGGTCCGTCGCCTTGTTGGAACGCGTACGCTTGCCCTTGGTCGGCTTGCCCCACGGAGAAACCGGGTGACGGCCACCAGAGGTACGGCCTTCACCACCACCATGCGGGTGGTCGACCGGGTTCATGGTCACGCCGCGGTTGACCGGCTTCTTGCCGAGCCAGCGGTTGCGACCGGCCTTGCCGAGCGAGGTGTTGGCGTGGTCCTGGTTGGACACGGCACCAACGGTGGCGAGGCACGAACCATGGACGCGGCGCTGTTCACCCGAGTTCAGGCGAAGGATCGCCCAACCCTGGTCACGGCCGACGTACTGGGCATAGGCACCGGCGGAACGAGCGACCTGGCCACCCTTGCGGGGCTTCAGTTCGACGTTGTGCACAATGGTGCCGACCGGCATGCGCTCGAGCGGCATTGCATTGCCCGGCTTCACGTCGACAGTGTTCATCGAGGAGATGACCTTGTCGCCGGCACCCAGACGCTGCGGAGCAACGATGTAGGCCTGTTCGCCGTCTTCGTAGTTCACCAGAGCGATCCAGGCGGTGCGGTTCGGATCGTATTCGAGACGTTCAATCGTCCCGACGACGTCGAACTTCACGCGCTTGAAGTCGATCATGCGGTAAGAGCGCTTGTGACCACCACCACGATGGTAGGCAGTGATACGGCCGGTGTTGTTACGGCCGCCGCTCTTGTTGAGGCCTTCGGTCAATGCCTTGACCGGCTTGCCCTTCCAGAGTTCCGAACGGTCGGTCGTGATGAGGGTACGACGGCCTTCGGAGGTGGGATTATAAGTCTTTAGAGCCATTTTGCTGTCTCTTGTCCCTTAGAGGCCGGTCGAAATATCGATCGACTGGCCGTCGACGAGGGTCACGATGGCCTTCTTAACGTCATTGCGGACGCCAACCTTGCCACGGAAGCGCTTCACCTTGCCCTTGCGGACCAGGGTGTTCACTGCCTTGACCTTGACCGAGAAGAGCTGCTCGACGGCAGCCTTGATATCGGTCTTGCTGGCATCAATCGCCACGTCGAAAACGACCTGGTTGTATTCCGAAGCCATCGTCGACTTTTCGGTCACGACGGGGTTACGGACGATGTCGTAAGCGGCAAGCTTGTTCATGCGAACCTCGCTTCGAGCGCTTCGAGCGCTGCCTTGGTGAGGACGAGCTTGTCGCGCTTCAGGATCGAAACAACGTTGATCCCCTGGATCGGCAGCACGTCGATGTTCGGGATGTTGCGGGCGGCCAGAGCGAAGTTCTGGTCGACGTTTGCGCCATCGATGATCAGCGCGCTTGCCCATTCCAGCTTACCGAACGTGGTACGCAGAGCGGCCGTCTTGGCTTCAGCCTGAGCAACGCTGTCGAGAACGATCAGCGAGCCAGCCTTGGCCTTGGACGAGAGAGCGTGCTTCAGAGCGAGAACGCGGACCTTCTTGGGAAGATCGATCGCGTGGCTACGCGGGGTCGGACCGAATGCACGGCCACCACCACGGAACTGGGGAGCCTTGCGATCGCCGTGACGAGCGCCGCCGCCCTTCTGCTTCTTGAACTTCTTGCCCGTGCGCACGCCTTCGGAACGGTTCTTCACGTCGTGCGTGCCGGCCATTGCCTTGAGCTGCTGGTAGCGAACCATACGGTGCAGGATGTCGGCGCGGACTTCGAGACCAAAGACATCGTCCTTGAGATCGACCGTACCGGCGGACTTACCGTCGAGAGTGGTTACCTTGAGTTCCATTTACTTCGCTTCTCCCGCAGCAGCGGCCTCGAACGAACCCGGCAGGGCAACGTTCGCGGGAGCCGGCTTCTTGACGGCGTCCTTGACCATGATCCAAGCGCCCTTGGCGCCCGGAACCGAACCCTGGATCAGCAGCAGACCACGTTCCACGTCGGTCTTGACGACCTTGACGTTCTGCGTGGTGATGCGACGATCGCCCATGTGGCCCGGCATCTTCTTGTTCTTGAAGGTCTTACCCGGGTCCTGACGGCCACCGGTCGAACCGATGGAACGGTGGGAAACGGACACACCGTGGGAGGCGCGCAGACCACCGAAGTTCCAGCGCTTCATACCACCGGCAAAACCCTTACCGATCGACGTACCCGTGACGTCGACAAGCTGGCCCTCGGCGAAGTGGTCCGCCTTGAGGGTAGCGCCAACCTCGATGAGGTTTTCAGCATCAACGCGGAATTCCGCGACGTGACGCTTCGGCTCGACCTTGGCAACGGCGTAGTGGCCGCGCTCAGCTTTCGAGACATTCTTGGCCTTGGCCTGGCCTGCGCCGAGCTGCAGAGCAACGTAGCCGTCCTTTTCGACGGTCCGCTGAGCTACCACCTGGCAGTTCTGCAGGGCCAGCACCGTGACCGGAACGTGCGAGCCGTCCTCGGCGAAGATGCGGGTCATCCCCAGCTTCTGTGCGATCAATCCAGAACGCATCGGTTATACCTTCTTGTTGGCGCTCTGCCGGGTCATGGTTTCAGAGGACCCCTTTTGCGGCAGGCGCGGAAACTTATTTTTTGTAGTCGTATTCTTAGAGCTTGATTTCGACGTCGACGCCGGCGGCGAGATCGAGCTTCATCAGTGCATCGACCGTCTGAGGGGTCGGGTCCACAATGTCAAGCAGACGCTTGTGGGTCCGGATCTCGAACTGCTCACGCGCCTTCTTGTCGATGTGCGGTGAGCGGTTGACGGTGAACTTGTCGATGCGGGTCGGCAGCGGAATCGGACCGCGAACCTGGGCACCCGTACGCTTTGCGGTGTTGACGATCTCGCGGGTCGACGTATCGAGCACGCGATGGTCAAACGCCTTGAGGCGGATGCGGATATTCTGACCGTTCATCTTCTCAAATCCTGACGGAAAAAGATCGCGGCGCGCTTAATCGCGCGCCGCGAATGTCTCAAACAGACTTACTTCAGGATCGTGGCGACGACGCCCGAACCAACAGTACGGCCACCTTCACGGATAGCGAAGCGGAGCTTCTCTTCCATGGCGATCGGAACGATCAGCTGAACGTTGATGTTCAGGTTGTCGCCCGGCATCACCATTTCGGTGCCTTCGGGAAGGGTCACGATACCGGTCACGTCCGTCGTACGGAAGTAGAACTGCGGGCGGTAGTTGCCGAAGAACGGAGTGTGACGGCCGCCTTCTTCCTTGGTGAGGATGTAGACCTCAGCCGTGAAGTCGGTGTGCGGGGTCACGGAACCGGGCTTGCAGAGAACCTGGCCGCGCTCGACCTGAGTGCGGTCGATACCACGGATCAGAGCGCCGATGTTGTCGCCAGCTTCACCCGAATCGAGCAGCTTGCGGAACATTTCGACACCGGTAACGGTGGTCTTCTGGGTTGCCTTGATGCCGACGATTTCTACTTCTTCGCCAACCTTGACGATGCCGCGTTCGACGCGACCGGTAACCACAGTACCACGACCCGAGATCGAGAACACGTCTTCGATCGGGAGGAGGAACGGCTGGTCAACCGGACGTTCCGGCTGCGGGATGTATTCGTCAACAGCAGCCATCAGCTCGAGAACGGCGTCGTGGCCGAGCTTCTGGTCCGAGTTTTCGAGAGCGGCCAGAGCCGAGCCCTTGATGATCGGAATGTCGTCGCCCGGGAATTCGTAGGACGAGAGCAGTTCGCGAACTTCGAGTTCGACGAGCTCGAGCAGTTCCGGATCGTCGACCATGTCGCACTTGTTCAGGAACACGACGAGAGCCGGCACACCGACCTGACGAGCGAGCAGGATGTGCTCACGGGTCTGCGGCATCGGGCCGTCAGCAGCCGACACGACCAGGATCGCGCCGTCCATCTGGGCAGCACCGGTGATCATGTTCTTCACATAGTCAGCGTGGCCGGGGCAGTCGACGTGAGCGTAGTGACGCTTCTGGGTCTCGTACTCGACGTGTGCGGTGTTGATGGTGATGCCGCGGGCCTTTTCTTCGGGGGCCGCGTCGATCTGATCGTACGCCTTGAAGGTCGCGCCGCCGGTCTCAGCCAGCACCTTGGTGATCGCTGCGGTCAGCGAGGTCTTGCCATGGTCAACGTGACCGATGGTGCCGATGTTGCAGTGCGGCTTGGAGCGGGAAAATTTTTCCTTACCCATAGCTTTTCTCCAAATTCGTCAGCGCAAATGGCCGACATACAGTTGAGTTTCTTGACTAGCTTGCGCTGGTTTTAGGCGTACTTGGCCTGGACTTCGTCAGCGACAGCCTGCGGGACCTGTTCGTAGTGATCGAACACCATGGAATACTGTGCACGACCCTGGCTCATGGAGCGCAGCGAGTTCACATACCCGAACATGTTTGCAAGCGGCACGAACGCATTCACGACCTGGACAACACCACGGCCTTCAGTGCCCTGGATCTGCCCACGACGGGAGTTGAGATCGCCGATGACGTCGCCCATGTAATCTTCCGGCGTGACAACTTCAACCTTCATGATCGGTTCGAGAATTTTCGGACCGGCTTCACGAAGAGCCTCACGGAAGCCTGCACGGCCGGCGATTTCGAACGCGAGCACCGAAGAGTCGACGTCGTGGTAAGCGCCGTCGGTCAGGGTGACCTTCACGTCAACGACGGGGAAGCCGATCAGCGGGCCTGCGCCCATGACCGATTCGACACCCTTGAGAACGCCCGGGACGTATTCCTTGGGAACAGCGCCGCCGACGATGGCGTTGACGAACTCGAGGCCCTTGCCGACTTCACCCGGCTCGACAGTGATCTTGATACGAGCGAACTGACCCGAACCACCCGACTGCTTCTTGTGGGTATAGTCCTTGTCGGTCTTGCGCGTGATCGTCTCACGGTACGCAACCTGCGGCTGGCCGATGTTTGCTTCAACCTTGAACTCGCGACGCATACGGTCGACGAGAATGTCGAGGTGAAGTTCGCCCATGCCGGAGATGATGGTCTGGCCGGATTCTTCGTCGGTCTTGACGCGGAACGACGGATCTTCGGCAGCCAGGCGGTTCAGAGCGAGGCCCATCTTTTCCTGGTCGGCCTTGGACTTCGGCTCGACGGAGATGTCGATAACCGGATCCGGGAAGACCATGCGCTCGAGGATAACCTGCGAGTTGGTCGGAGCCAACGTATCACCCGTGGTGGTGTCCTTGAGGCCGACGATGGCAACGATGTCACCAGCAAAGGCTTCAGTGATCTGCTCACGGCTGTTGGCATGCATCTGGAACATGCGGCCAACGCGTTCGCGCTTGCCCTTCACGGTGTTTTCCAGGCTGATGCCAGCTTCGAGGTGACCCGAATAGATGCGGCAGAAGGTCAGCGTACCCATGTGCGGGTCGTTGGCGATCTTGAATGCCAGCATCGAGAGCGGTTCGTTGTCGTCAGCGTGACGTTCGATCGGCTGCTCGGTCTTGGCGTCGATGCCCTGGATAGCAGGAACGTCGAGCGGGGACGGCAGGAAGTCGATAACGCCATCGAGCAGGGGCTGAACGCCCTTGTTCTTGAACGCCGAGCCAGCGAAGACGAGGAAGAACTTGGCACCGATCACGCCCTGACGGAGCAGGCGACGGATGGTGTCGTTGTTCGGCACTTCGCCATTCAGGTAAGCTTCCATCGCAGCGTCGTCCATTTCGACGGCAGCTTCGATCATAGCTTCGCGGTACTTGGCGGCCTTGTCCTTGAGGTCGGCCGGAATGTCGACGACATCCCACTGAGCGCCGAGCTCTTCGTTGCGCCACACCAGAGCATTCATCTCGATGAGGTCGACAACGCCCTTGAATTCGGTTTCAGCGCCGATCGGCAGCTGAACCGGAACGCCACGGGCACCGAGACGCGAACCGATCATTTCCACGCAGCGGTAGAAGTCGGCACCGGTCTTGTCCATCTTGTTGACGAAGATGAGACGGGGAACGTGGTACTTGTCGGCCTGACGCCACACGGTTTCGGTCTGCGGTTCAACGCCAGCATTGGCGTCGAGCAGAGCGACGGCACCGTCGAGCACACGGAGCGAACGTTCGACTTCAATGGTGAAGTCCACGTGGCCGGGGGTGTCGATGATGTTGAAGCGGTGCTGGGTACCGTTGCGGTCCTTCCAGAACGTGGTCGTAGCGGCCGACGTAATGGTGATACCGCGTTCCTGCTCCTGCTCCATCCAGTCCATGGTCGCAGCGCCGTCGTGGACTTCGCCGATCTTATGGGACTTGCCGGTGTAGTAGAGGATGCGTTCGGTCGTGGTCGTCTTGCCAGCATCGATGTGAGCCATGATGCCGAAGTTACGATAGAGATTAATAGGATATTCGCGTGCCATAGGGCGCTCCTACTACCAGCGGTAGTGCGAGAAGGCACGGTTGGCATCAGCCATACGGTGCGTATCTTCGCGCTTCTTGACAGCCTGACCACGGCCATTCATCGCATCCATGAGCTCGCCGGAAAGGCGCTCGCGCATGGTGTTCTCGCCGCGCTTGCGGGCGGACTCGATGAGCCAGCGGATGGCCAGGGCCTGCTGACGGTCGGTGCGGACTTCGACCGGAACCTGGTACGTAGCACCACCAACGCGGCGCGAACGGACTTCAACGGCCGGACGGATATTGTCCAGGGCGTTGTGGAACACAGTGATCGGGTCCTGCTTCGTCTTGGTTTCGACGATGTCGAAAGCGCCATAGACGATGGATTCTGCAGCCGACTTCTTGCCGTCCTTCATGAGCGAATTCATGAACTTGGAAACGACCAGATCGCCGAACTTGGGATCAGGAATAACTTCACGCTTCTCGGCGCGGTGACGACGGGACATCGCTCAATATCTCCTTACTTCGGACGCTTCGCGCCATACTTGGACCGGCGCTGCTTGCGGTCCTTCACGCTCTGCGTGTCGAGAACGCCGCGGAGCACGTGGTAGCGAACGCCCGGCAAATCGCGAACGCGACCGCCGCGGATGAGCACAACGGAGTGCTCCTGCAGATTGTGACCCTCACCCGGGATGTAGGAAATCACTTCGCGCTGGTTGGTCAGGCGAACCTTCGCAACCTTACGCAGAGCCGAGTTCGGCTTCTTCGGGGTCGTGGTATAAACACGAGAGCAAACGCCGCGCTTTTGCGGGTTCGCTTCCATTGCCGGAACCTTGTTCCGCTTTGGCTTGCTGGCGCGTGGCTTGCGGATCAGCTGATTAATGGTGGGCATTGCGCTCTTTCCATCGTCCAAAAATTCAAGTTCGGTCTACACACAAGCAAACCAAAGTGGCGCTCATCCGAACCCTTCCGGGAGTCGGCGGCGCCCCAATTTGCAGCGGACCAACCCTGAAAACAGGGACAGTCATGCGCACAAGGATTTGCTTCGTCTAGTTACCCGACAGTGTGTTTGATTGTCCTGGATTCCCGCGCTAGGTGGCAGGGACCCGGTGTGACAACCACGACCGACCGCTAAGGTAGGCGCTGTTTAGAACCGTTGACTCGCTCAGTCAAGGATTCTTTCGCGTAAAAATTCGCGGGAGAGCTATGCATTCCGGGAGGTTTGGCCCGTTTGGCGCTCCATTGGCGCAATGGACGGATTCGCCCGAAGGCGTTCGGCAAGGGTTAACAGAGTCTCATTTTGAATCATACATGGGAGCCCTGCCCGCTTCACCGACTTGCCACTCTCCATTGCTGCACCTAACTCTGGACCGCCTGCCGGAGTTCTCCCCCTTGACCGACCAAACACCACGCGCCGCCCTCAAACTCGACATCGTGGTGATCGGCGCGGGACAGGCGGGATTGAGTTCGGCGTATCATCTCAAGGCATTGGGTCTTGTGCCGCAGCGCGATTTTCTGGTGTTGGACCAGGCGTCGCAGGCAGGTGGGGCGTGGCAGTATCGTTGGCCGTCTCTCACTCTATCGACGGTCAATCGGGTGCATGACCTGCCGGGGATGGGCTTTGCCGAGTTTGCAGGAGGGGATGACAGCGTGCAGGCCTCGGTGGCCGTGCCGCACTATTTTGCTGCCTATGAGGAGCATTTTGGGCTGGGCGTGGTGCGGCCGACGCATGTGAGCGTGGTTTGCGACCGGGGTGAGCGGCTGCGAGTCGAGAGCGATCGCGGGCTGTTTTCGGCGCGCGGGATCATCAATGCGACCGGGACTTGGGAGAAGCCGTACATTCCGGACTATCCGGGGGCCGATGTTTTTGGCGGGCGGCAGTTGCATACGCGGGACTACAAGACGGCGGACGAGTTTGCCGGGAAGCATGTGCTTGTGGTGGGCGGCGGGATTTCGGCGGTGCAGTTGCTCGACGAGATTTCGAAGGTAACGCGGACCACCTGGGTGACGCGCACGCCGCCGCGCTGGCGTGACGGACCGTTCCGGGAAGAGGACGGACGCGCGGCAGTGGCGTTGGTTGAGGAACGGGTGCGGGCTGGCTTACCGCCGCGGGCCGTTGTGTCGGTGACGGGATTGCCGGTAACGCCGGCGATCGAGGCTATGCGGGAGCGCGGAGTGCTTGAGCGACGGCCGATGTTTACGGAGATCACACCCACTGGCGTGCGCTGGGAGGACGGGACGGCGATTGATGTCGATGTCATTCTCTGGTGCACCGGGTTCCGCAGCGCGCTCGATCATCTGGCGCCGTTGCAACTGCGCGAGGAGAGCGGCGGAATCGTCATGACCGGGCGGCTGGCGACGCAGGTGGCGAAAGACCCGCGGGTGCATCTGGTGGGCTACGGACCTTCGGCCTCGACGATTGGAGCGAACCGGGCCGGCAGTGCGGCGGCCCGGGAATTGACGGCGTTTCTGGGGCTAGAACGAAAGAGCTAAGCGAGGTCGATCCAGCGCTGTTCTTCATGGCTGCGGGCCATGGCGTGGACGGTGCGTTCGATCTGGAGCCCATTGGTGAAGTCGACCACCCTGCCCTTTTCGCCGGAAATCGTGCGTAGCAGTTCGTGGCATTCAATGACTTTCAAGTCATTGAAGCCAAGGCCGTGGCCGGGTGCGGGGATGAAGCGGTCATAGGGTTTGTGGGCGGGGGCGGCGATAATGGTCTGGTAGCCCTGGGCGGTTGCCGGACCGGCGGCGCGATAGAGCTGTAGCTCGTTCATCCGCTCCTGATCGTAGACGAGGCTCCCGGCGGAGCCGAAGATTTGCAGGGCAATGCGGCCCTTACGGCCCCAGGCGGAGCGATTGACCGAGAGGACGCCGCTGATCTCGCCGATTTCGAAGAGGACGCTGGCGATATCGAAGGTTTCGACGGCGCGGCGGCTGCCATTGGCGGTCGGGCGGTCGGGATAGGGTTTTGACTGGTGGGCGAAGACGCGGGTCGGGTTGCCGAGGAGGGTTTGGAGAAGGCTCAGCGGGTGGACGGCGAAGTCGTCGAGGGCGCCGTAGCCGGAGCTGGCTTCGCTCTTCCAATAGAACTGAGCCTCGGGATCGGCCATGAAATCCTCGTCCATTTCGACGCGGACGTGATTGACCGTACCAATGGCGCCGGAGGCGATGAGTTCGCCGATCTGCCGGACGAGCGGGTTCTGGATGTAGTTGTAGCCAAGGATGGCGACCTTGCCGCTGGCACGGGCGGCCGCTTCCATGCGCTGGGCTTCGGAGAAGCCGACGGCCATGGGCTTTTCGCACCAGACATGCTTGCCGGCTTCCAGAGCCGCGACGGCCATTTCGGCGTGGAAGGCGTTGGGGGTGGTGATGGAGACCACCTGCACTTCGGGATTGGCGATGAGATCGCGCCAATCGGCCGTGGCGCGCTCAAAGCCGAATTCTTCGGCGCGCTGACGGGCGAGATCGATATTGGCTTCGGCGAGGTGGACGAGGCGGGGACGCGGGCCGGAGCCGAAGACGGGTTTTACCGAGGTCCAGGCCAGGGCGTGGCACTTGCCCATATAGCCGGTGCCGATGAGGCCGACGCCGATGGTGTCTGTCATGATGTCCTCAAGATGATGACTGGGCGTTAGACCATTTCACTGTTTCCCTGAAACAGCGAAATGGTCGTAGTTTTTGTTTGTCGCGCTTTCGAACCGGAAAAGTGGTGTCCACTTTTCCTGAAAGCGCTCTAGAGACGCCCCGGTCGGTTGTCAGATGGTGCCGCCGAGGGAGCTGCTCAGTTCAGCGAGTTCGGCACCGCCGGCCATCATGTCCTGCAGCTCCTCGGGCTTGAGTTCGCCCTTGCGAGCGGTGCCGAGAGTTTTGCCGCGATTGAGGACAGTGAAGCGATCGCCCACAGCCATGGCGTGGCGGACATTGTGGGTGATGAAGATGATGCCGACGCCGGTTTTTCGCACGCGGTCGATGGTAGCGAGGACATTGGCAGTCTGGCGGACGCCGAGGGCGGAGGTTGGCTCATCGAGGATGAGGACCTTGGCACCAAAATAGACGGCGCGGGCGATGGCGACGGTTTGGCGTTCGCCGCCCGAGAGGGTACCGACGGCCTGGTCGGGTTCACGCAGGTTAATGCCCATGCGGCGCATCTCTTCGAGGGTGACCTGATTGGCCTTTTCCATGTCGAGGAACTGGAATGGGCCCCAGCCCTTTCGTGGTTCGCGGCCCATCCAGAAGTTTCGCGTGACCGACATGAGCGGGATCATCGCCAGGTCCTGGTAGACGGTAGCGACGCCTGCGGTCATGGCGTCGCGGGGATTGGCGAAGTTGACCTGCTGGCCGTTCATGCGGATTTCGCCCGAGGTCGGCTTGTGCACGCCGGCCATGGTCTTGATGAAGGTCGACTTGCCTGCGCCATTGTCGCCGAGGAGGCAGTGGCATTCGCCGGGCATGACGGAGACGGACACGCCGTTGAGGGCGATGACGGGGCCGAACTGCTTCTTGATGTCGATGAGTTCGATAAGGGGTGTATCGGCCATGGCTCAGCGCTCCCCCGTGATCAGGCGACGAATATAGGTATTGAGGATCACCGCGAAGAGCAGGATGACGCCGAGGAAGACGCGGAAGAGCGAGCTTTCGACGCCGGCGAAGAACAGGCCCTGTTGCACGACGCCGAAGATCAGGGCGCCGAGGGCGGCACCGACAACGGAGCCATAGCCGCCGGTGAGCAGCGCGCCGCCGATGACCACGGCGATGATGGCTTCGAACTCCTTGAGAAGGCCGCGGTCGGCGGCGGCGGAGCCGAACTCCATGACCTGGCAAGTGGCGAAGACTGTGGCGCAGAAGGCGGAGAAGACGAACATGGCGATCTTCACCCGATTGACCGGCACGCCGACATAGCGGGCGGCCTTGGCGTCGCCGCCGGCAGCATAGATCCAGTTACCGAAGCGGGTACGCGTAAGGAGAATGTGACCAAAGATGATGAGCGCGAGAGCCCAAACCATGAGCATGGGAATGCCATCGACCACCGGTTGCCCTGCCCTGTTGCCGGCCGTGAAGGTAGCGATCAGCCCCATGTCGGCGAGCCAGGTGAAGACGAAGCCCAAAATCTTGCCGCCAAAGAGTGGGGCGAGCCAATCGCCTTCGGCCGCTTCGCGGACGCCGCCGATGATGGTCTGGCGGGTGGTGGCGATGGAGAAGTAGATGGTGAGGCCGCGCAATATATAGAGCGAGGCCAGGGTGACGATGAAGGATGGCAGGCCGGTCTTGATGACGAGGTAGCCATTGGCCATGCCGATGAGCATGGCGACGATGAAGGCAGCGATGATGGCGGCCCACATGGGCCAGCCGAGATGCACGCTCAAAAGCGCGATGACGATGCCGGCAAAGCCGATCATCGAGCCGACGGAGAGGTCGAATTCACCGGCGATCATCAGGAGGCAGGCGCCGACTGCGATGATGACGAACTGGGCGGAGACGACGCCCCAGTTCATAATGCCATCGGCGGCGAACATGCCGGTGCCACCGGCAACGAGGGCGAAATAAACGAAGACCAGGACCGTTCCGGTCATGGCGCCCAATTCGGGGCGCACGAAAGCTCGGCGCAGGGCCGACTGGCGCTGAATGCGCTCGTCGGCGGCCGCCACGCCCGAAGGCTGCTCAACCATTTTCTTGACCTTGTGCTGAAGGGCGCGCGACGCGCCTTTGGCAAACGGGGCCACCGAAGCGGCCCCGTGCTCGGAGAGATCAGCGGTACTGACCGGCGTATTGCTCGACGAGACCGATATTGTCCTTGGTGATGAAGCCCGGGCCGGAATTGATCGAATTGCCCGGGACCACGCCATAGCGGGCCAGATTGGTCAGGACGACCACCGGCAGATAACCCTGCAGGAAGGGCTGCTGGTCGATGGCGAAGTTGATGGTGCCATCCTTGATTGCAGCGGCGATTTCGCTCGAAAGATCGAAAGTGCCGAAGAAGATGGCGCCGGCCTGGCCATTGGCGGCGAGCGCGGCGATGGTTGGATGGGCCGAGGTTGGGCCCAGGGTCAGGATACCGTTGGTATCGGGATTGGTCTGGAGATAGGCGGCGACCTTGGACTGGATTTCACCGGGGTCCTGACCGGCGTCGATCATCTGATTGCCAAGCTCGACGCCAAGCGCATCAGCGAAACCCTGGCAGCGTTCGACCGATGCGGGGTTGGTGATGTAGTGATTGACGCAGAGGAAGCTGGTGACGCCAGCGGCCTTGGCCTTTTCACCGGCACCGAAGCCGGCGTCGTATTCGGGCTGGCCGACATGAAGCAGCGCGCCGATCTCTTTGGACTGTTCCACCGTACCCGAATTGATGGTGATGACGGGAATGCCGCGCGCAACAGCATCGCCGAGCGGACCGGACAGAACGTCGAAGTCGGCGATGGTCGAGATGATGCCATCGGGATTGGACGCGGCCGCCTGCTCGATGATGCGAGCCATATCGGCAAGGTCGCCCGTCGGCGGATTGCGGTATTCGACGGTCACGCCCATCTGCTCGCCCGCCAAAGCGATGGCGTTCTTGATGGTGTTCCACCAGCTATCGGAATCGGGCGCGTGCGATACGAGCACAAACCGTTCGCCTTCGGCGGCGGCCGGGATGGCAACGGCCGGCAGTGCAATGGCAGCCAGCGCCAGGGCCGCCAGGCCCTTCGTCAGAATGTTCATCGATGTTCCTCCCTTGTGAACGACGATCACAAATGGCTTATACATTCCATTTTGGATCTATCACGAAACAAACATTCCATTTTTATCTGTCACGGTCAAGAGCGGACTTTTCGGGCAAAAGAATGGGGCCTTGGAGGCCCCCTCCCTGTGTTCAACAATGTTCGGCGGATGGTGCAGCTCACCTATCCGGTTGATGCGCAGCGATTATTCGATGGCTAGAACGATGAACTGAGTGAACTGGCCGATCGGATTGAAGTTGTTGTCCGACGCCACGACCAGAGTCTTCTTGCCATCAACCTCCGGGCCAAAGGTCACGGACTCGATATTGTCGATGTCGAGACCGAAGTCGCCTTCGGCGAGGGTGAAGGCCAGCTCCTTGGTCATGGGGACGGCATCGGCAGCAGCTTTTTCCTGGCCGTTGATGTCGGTGGCGCCGTTGAAGCTCGCAGTGAAGAAGTTGATCTGGTTGCCCACGCCTGAGGCGAAGGAGCGTTCAACGACGAGGAAGCGGCCGTCTTCCAGCATGAGGAATTCGGAGACACCGTTGTCGTTATAGATGCTGCCGATGGTGGCAGTCGGGGCGATGGCGATCGGGTTGGTTTCGTAGATGTATTCAGCGGTCGGCTGGCCCGAGGCGAGGTCAAAGGCAATGACGCGCGACGGCGATCCGGCTTCGAGAGTGGCCTTGGCGCCATCCTGCGCGAGGGCGTTTTCGGTGGCGGCGTAAAGGGTCTTGCCGTCGTTGGAGAGCGTCAGGGCTTCGAAAGCGAGGTTACCGTAGACGCCAACCGTGCCGTCTGCATTGGGGGAATAGTAGTCCGGCACGGCGAAGGCGCGAAGCATGGTGCCGTCGAGACGCGCTTCATAGACGCCGGGGCGGCCGGAGACGTCGCCTTCGCTCGACCAGAGAATGGTGCGGGTCGCCGGATTGAAGCGGATGGATTCGGGGTCGATGCCATTGTTGGGGAAGGCATTGCCTTCGAGGTCGCGGAGGGTGACGCGGCGGATGACGTCGACAGCGGACAGACCCTCAGCGTCGATCTTGAGACCGAGTTCGTAATAGCGGGCGGGAGCGCGCTGCGAGCGATCGTCGGAGATGGCGTAGAAGAGGCCGGAGCGCGCGTCATAGTCGAGGCCAGAGATGCCGCCGAATTCTTCGCCGGCGATGATGAGGCCAGTGGGCAGGGTGATCGAGCCGAGAAGGTCGACCTTCATGGTGCCTTCCTGAGCGAAGGCCGGCGTGGCGAGGACAATGGCAAGAGCGGCGAGAGTCTTGGGCAGCATGGAAAACCTCCGTCAGGCGATGATGGGGGTTTAGGCTCGGGGCGTGAAGGGGCGATTGCAGGAGGGTGAAGAGGGGATGACATCGGGGCACCCTGCCCTGCCTTGGCGATGCCCCACCTGTCGTCATCCTCGGGCCTGACCCGACGACACTTCACTTGCTGATGCGGCCGCGGATGACGGTTCGTGGGGCAAACAAAAAGGGGCCCTTTCGGGCCCCTTTTCAATTTCAATAGATCCGAAAACCTTACTCGGCAGCGGGTGCTGCGAGGCGGGTGGTTTCGGCCTGGCGGCGGCGTTCCTCGAGGATGAGGTCGTCGCGCTTGGCAGCGATGAGCTTGGCCTTGGTCTGACCGGCACCGGTACCGGCCGGGATGAGGCGGCCGACGATGACGTTTTCCTTGAGGCCTTCGAGAAGGTCGGCCTTGCCGGACACGGCAGCTTCGGTGAGCACGCGGGTGGTTTCCTGGAAGGAAGCCGCGGACACGAAGGAGCGGGTCTGGAGCGAAGCCTTGGTGATGCCGAGCAGAACCGGGTTAGCGGTTGCCGGCTTCTTGCCTTCGCTGATCAGCGCATCGTTGAGTTCATCGAAGTCGAGCTTGTCGAGCTGCTCGTCCTTGAGCAGGCCCGAGTCACCCGGCAGGACGATCTCGACCTTCTGCAGCATCTGGCGAACGATCACTTCGATGTGCTTGTCGTTAATCAACACGCCCTGGAGACGGTAGACTTCCTGGATTTCGTTGACGAGGTAGCGTGCCAGTTCCTCGACGCCCTTGATGGCAAGGATGTCATGCGGAGCGGGATTGCCGTCCAGGATGTATTCGCCCTTTTCGATGGTGTCGCCTTCCTGGAGATGGAACGGCTTGCCCTTCGGGATCAGGTATTCAACCGGATCAGCACCTTCCTCGGTCGGCTCGATGATGACGCGACGCTTGTTCTTGTAGTCGCGGCCGAAGCGGATGGTACCATCGATCTCGGCGATGATGGCGTGATCCTTCGGACGACGAGCTTCGAAGAGTTCGGCAACGCGCGGAAGACCGCCGGTGATGTCCTTGGTCTTTGCAGACTCGAGCGGGATACGCGCGAGGACGTCACCAGGAGCAACCTTTTCGCCCGGCTCGACGGCGATAACCGCGTCGACGGAGAGCAGGTAACGGGCATCGCCACCACGATCCACCTTGGCAACCGAACCGCCACGGGCAATCGCCAGTGCGGGCTTGAGGCCCTCACCACGCTGGTTGCCGCGCCAGTCGATGACAACGCGCTTGGTGAAGCCGGTGGCTTCGTCGGTGTTTTCCGCAACGGAAGCACCGTCGACCAGATCCTCGAACAGGACCTCGCCTTCGACTTCGGCCAGGATCGGACGGGTGTACGGGTCCCATTCGGCCAGACGCTGACCACGACGAACGGTGTCGCCGGCCTTGACGAGGAGCTTGGAGCCGTAGGTCACCTTGTGGGTGGCGCGTTCCTTGCCTTCGCCATCGAGGATGACGAGGGCAACGTTACGGGCCATGACGACCTGCTTGCCACCTTCGACAGTCGCGAGGTTCGGGTTGCGAACTTCGATCTTGCCTTCGGCACCGGCTTCGAGGAACGAGCTATCAACCACCTGGGCCGTACCACCGATGTGGAACGTGCGCATGGTGAGCTGAGTACCGGGTTCACCGATCGACTGAGCGGCGATAACGCCGACAGCTTCACCGATATTGACCGGGGTACCACGAGCAAGGTCACGACCGTAGCAAGCGGCGCAGCAGCCCTGGCGGAGATCGCAGGTCAGCGGCGAACGGATGCGGATCGACTGGATGCGCGCTTCTTCGATGATGTCGACATGCTTCTCTTCGAGCAGAGTGCCCTTTGGAGCGATCAGGTCGCCGGTCAGCGGGTGGAAGACGTCGTCTGCAGTCGTACGACCGAGAACGCGCTGGCCGAGCGAAGCCACGATCTGGCCAGCATCGACGATCGGTTCCATGGTCAGGCCGCGTTCGGTGCCGCAGTCATTCTCGATGATGATCGCGTCCTGAGCCACGTCGACGAGACGACGGGTCAGGTAGCCCGAGTTTGCAGTCTTCAGAGCGGTATCAGCCAGACCCTTACGGGCACCGTGGGTCGAGTTGAAGTACTCGAGAACGTTGAGGCCTTCCTTGAAGTTCGCGGTAATCGGCGTTTCGATGATCGAGCCGTCCGGCTTGGCCATGAGGCCGCGCATGCCGGCGAGCTGCTTCATCTGGGCCGGTGAACCACGAGCACCGGAGTGGCTCATCATGTAGACCGAGTTGATCGGCTTCTGACGACCGGTTTCCTTGTCGATCTGAACGGCAGCAATGCCCTTCATCATCTCTTCGGCGATCTTGTCACCGCACTTGGCCCAGGCGTCGACGACCTTGTTGTACTTTTCGCCCTGAGTGATCAGGCCGTCATTGTACTGCTGCTCGAATTCCTCGACCAGCTTACGGGTGTCTTCCACAATCGTGTACTTCGACTGCGGGATAACCATGTCGTCCTTGCCGAACGAAATGCCGGCGTCGCAGGCGTTCTTGAAGCCGAGCTGCATGACACGGTCACAGAAAATGACCGTCTCCTTCTGACCGCAACCGCGATACACGGTGTCGATCATCTTGGAGATCATCTTCTTGGTCATCAGCTGGTTCGCCGTAGCGAAGGGCACAGCCGGATTCTTGGGCAGAATCTGACCGATCAGCATACGGCCCGGAGTCGTGTCGACGATCTGGGTGATCTGCTTGCCGTTTTCGTCCCAGGCGGGAACGCGAGCTTTGATCTTGGTGTGGAGCGTGACGACCTTGTTGTCGAGCGCGTGTTCGAGTTCGGCATAGGAACCGAACGACATGCCCTCGCCCGGCTCACCCTCTGCCACGATCGACAGGTAGTAGAGACCGAGAACAATGTCCTGGCTCGGCACGATGATCGGCTGACCGTTCGCGGGATGCAGGATGTTGTTGGTCGACATCATGAGCACGCGGGCTTCAAGCTGGGCTTCCAGCGAGAGCGGAACGTGCACAGCCATCTGGTCGCCGTCGAAGTCGGCGTTGAAAGCGGAGCAGACGAGCGGGTGCAGACGGATTGCCTTGCCTTCGATCAGGATCGGTTCGAAGGCCTGGATGCCAAGACGGTGCAGCGTGGGCGCGCGGTTCAGCAGAACCGGGTGCTCGCGGATGACTTCGTCGAGGATATCCCAGACTTCGGGCTTTTCCTTTTCAACGAGCTTCTTGGCCTGCTTGACGGTCGAAGAGAGACCCTTGGCTTCGAGACGCGAGTAGATGAACGGCTTGAAGAGCTCGAGCGCCATCTTCTTGGGAAGACCGCACTGGTGCAGCTTCAGGTACGGGCCCACGGTGATGACCGAACGGCCCGAATAGTCGACGCGCTTGCCGAGCAGGTTCTGACGGAAGCGGCCCTGCTTGCCCTTGAGCATGTCGGACAGCGACTTCAGCGGACGCTTGTTCGCACCGGTGATGGTGCGGCCACGGCGGCCGTTGTCGAACAGCGCGTCCACAGCTTCCTGCAGCATGCGCTTTTCGTTGCGGATGATGATGTCCGGGGCACGGAGCTCGATCAGGCGCTTCAGGCGGTTGTTACGGTTGATCACACGACGGTAGAGGTCGTTGAGATCGGACGTAGCGAAGCGGCCGCCGTCCAGCGGGACGAGCGGGCGGAGTTCGGGCGGGATGACCGGGATGATGGTCATGATCATCCATTCTGGCTTGTTGCCCGAAACGATGAACTGCTCGACGATCTTGAGGCGCTTGGCCAGCTTCTTGGGCTTCAGCTCGGTGGTCGACTCGGCGATCTCGACGCGGAGGTCCGCAGCGATCTTTTCGAGGTCGAGGTTGAGCAGGATGTCGCGAATGGCTTCAGCGCCGATCTTGGCGGTGAAGCTGTCGGCACCATACTCGTCCTGCGCATCCAGATACTGCTCTTCCGTAAGAAGCTCGTTCTGGGTGAACGGGGTGAGGCCAGCATCGAGAACGACATAGTTCTCGAAGTAGAGGATGCGCTCGATATCCTTGAGGGTCATGTCGAGCAGCAGCGCGATGCGGCTCGGCAGCGACTTCAGGAACCAGATGTGGGCAACGGGAGCTGCCAGTTCGATGTGGCCCATGCGCTCGCGACGGACGCGAGACAGGGTGACTTCAACACCGCACTTTTCGCAGATGACGCCCTTGAACTTCATGCGCTTGTACTTGCCGCACAGACACTCGTAGTCCTTCACGGGGCCAAAGATACGCGCGCAAAACAGACCGTCACGCTCGGGCTTGAACGTACGGTAGTTGATGGTCTCGGGCTTCTTGATCTCGCCATAGGACCAGGAAAGGATCTTTTCCGGCGAGGCGATGGAGATCTTCATCTGATCGAAGGTCTGCACCGGGACGGCCGGGTTGAACGGGTCCATGACGTGGGAATGATGGTTCATCAATTCTCTCCTCTATCCGCCCCGACCGCAGCCAAGCTGACGGTCGGGTTGGAAGGTGAATGGGGGTGGAAGTGCCGGATTATTCCGCCGCTTCCTGAGGAGGTGCGAGCTCCGGCTGGTTGGGGTCTTCCACTTCGCGCATGTCGAGTTCGACATTGAGACCGAGCGAACGGATTTCCTTGACCAGAACGTTGAAGCTCTCGGGGATGCCCGCTTCGAAGGTATCGTCGCCACGGACGATCGCTTCGTAGACCTTGGTACGACCAGCCACGTCGTCCGACTTGATGGTGAGCATTTCCTGGAGCGTATAGGCGGCGCCATACGCTTCGAGGGCCCACACTTCCATCTCGCCGAAACGCTGACCGCCGAACTGCGCCTTGCCACCGAGCGGCTGCTGGGTAACGAGCGAGTAAGGACCGATCGAACGCGCGTGGATCTTGTTGTCCACGAGGTGGTCGAGCTTGAGCATATAGATGTAGCCAACCGTCACCTGACGATCGAACTGCTCACCGGTACGACCGTCATAGACGGTCGACTGACCAGAAGCCTTGAGGCCTGCCTTTTCGAGCATGACCACAATGTCGGCTTCCTTGGCGCCGTCGAAGACCGGAGTCGCAATCGGGACACCCTTGGAAAGGTGTTCGCCGAGACGAACCAAGCCGTCGTCGTCAAGATCGGTGATGGCGGTGTCGCCAGCAAACAGCTCCTGCACTTCCGAACGCAGCGGCTTCAGATCGCCATTGCGCTGATAGGCACGAACCATCTGGTCGATCTTCTTGCCCATGCCGGCGCAGGCCCAACCCAGGTGGGTTTCAAGGATCTGACCGACATTCATGCGCGAGGGCACGCCGAGCGGGTTCAACACGATATCCACCGAAGTGCCGTCTTCGAGGTACGGCATGTCTTCGACGGGCACGATGCGGGAAACCACACCCTTGTTACCGTGACGGCCGGCCATCTTGTCGCCCGGCTGGATCTTGCGCTTGGTTGCGATGAAGACCTTGACCATCTTCATCACGCCCGGCGGAAGTTCGTCACCGCGCTGGAGCTTGTCGACCTTGTCGATGAAGCGCTGTTCGAGCAGACGACGGCTTTCTTCATACTGAGCATGGAGGGCTTCCATCTCGGTCATGACCTTGTCGTCTTCAACAGCGAACTGCCACCACTTGGAGCGGGGCTGCGCTTCGAAGATGGAGTCGTTGAGCTTGGTGCCGACGACATAGCCCTTCGGGCCAGCAGTCGCAGCCTTGCCGAACAGCATTTCCTTGAGACGCGCATAGACGTTACGGTCGAGGATCGACTGTTCGTCGTCACGGTCCTTGGCGAGGCGTTCGATTTCTTCGCGCTCGATGGCCATGGCGCGCTCGTCCTTGTCGATGCCGTGGCGGTTGAACACGCGCACTTCAACGACAGTACCAGCATCGCCCGGCGGAACGCGGAGCGAGGTATCACGAACGTC
>NZ_JAGIAW010000002.1 GCF_017744655.1 Devosia sp.
AGTCACCCCCTCCCATCCTCCCCCATCAAGGGGGAGGTGCAGGCCAGTGAATTTGGCTCGATCCAGTAACACACTCGATGCGACACCTCCCCCTTGATGGGGGAGGATGGGAGGGGGTGACTGCGAGGGTCGCGATAGCTACCGCGTCAAATCCGCAACGACACAATCCAGCGCCTTAACGAGATCGTCCGGCCTGATGCGGATCTGCAAGCCGCGCTGGCCGCCGTTGAGAAAGATCTCGTCGTAGAGTTGGGCCATTTCGTCGAGCGCGGTGGGAACCGGCTTGCGTTGGCCGAGGGGGCTGATGCCGCCGACCTTGTAGCCTGTCAGGCGCTCGGCATCGACAGGCTTCATCATATGGGCGGATTTTCCGCCGAGCGCAGCGGCCAACTTCTTCATATTGACCTCCTCGTCGGAAGGGACGATGGCGCAAATGGGCTTGCCGTCGAGTTCGGCCATCAGCGTCTTGAACACTTCGCCCGGCGATACGCCCATGGCCTCGGCGGCCTGCAACCCGACGCGCTCGGCGTTCGGGTCATAGTCGTAATGGGCGAGGGTGAAGCTGATGCCGGCCTTGATAAGGGCCTGCGTGGCGGGCGTGGTCTTGGACATATGCCTGTTTTAGCGCCGCCACGGCAAAGCTCAAGCCTCAGCGCTCGAGATCGGGGCGCTGCACCCAGCGAGGATCGTCTGCGGGGTTTTCGAGATCGTCGAGTCCGACATCGCGCAAGATGTGATGGGAGAGGTGCAGCGCCCGGATGGCGCGGCGCTTTGGTGCTGCGGCATCCTGCTGATGCAGGAGGGCAGCGGGAAGGGGCAGGAGAAAGCCGAGAAAGCTGGGCAAAGCGAGCATTTGATGCATTCGCTGGCCTTATGGCCGGCGTCCTAGTCTGGTTGACATGGCGAGGAAATTGCGCCTGATTGCAGTTGATTTCCAACTAAACGTCCGCAAGCATGCATAAGGGGTCTTTATCCATGTCACTGCCGCCGCTCAGCGCTATCCGGGTTTTTGAAGCCGTGACGCGGCATCTCAGTTTTACCCGCGCGGGCGAGGAATTGGGCATGACGCAGGCGGCGGTGAGCTATCAGATCAAGCTGCTCGAAGAGCGCGTCGGGGCGCCGTTGTTTCTCAGGAAACCGCGGCAGATTGCGCTCAGCGAAGTGGGTTCTAGCCTCGCGCCGCAGGTGCAGCAGGCTTTTGAAATCATGCGCGAGGCTTTTGCCGATACGCGGGGCGAGGTGGACGGCCTGCTCTCGATCACTACCGTGCCGACTTTTGCGAGCCAATGGATGGCGCAGAACTTGGGGCTCTTCCAGATCGATCATCCCGAGATCGCGGTGCGGCTCGACAGCACCAGTGACATGGTCGACCTGCTCAATGATGAATTCGATATCGGTATCCGTACGCTGGCGGCGCCGCCGGAGAAGGGGTTGGTTTCGCATCTCGTTGTAAAGGCTGACTTTACGCCGCTCCTGAGCCCGGCCTTAGCCGAGAGCATTGGTGGGGTCCGCGCCCCGGCCGATCTCCTGAAACTGCCAATGCTCGATCCGCAGGACGAATGGTGGACCATGTGGTTTGCTGCCGCGGGGGTGCCGGGGTTTTCGACCGAGGGGCGGCCGATGAGCCTGATGAATTGGCAGAGCCTGCTTGGTACGGCGGCCATGGCGGGGCGGGGCGTGACCATGCTGACGCCGGCCCTCTTTCGCGAGGAGATTGCCTCGGGGCGGTTGATCCAGCCCTTTCCGCTCTTGGCGCCAGCCGGGCGCGCTTACTATCTCGTCTATCCCGAAAGCCGACGCAATTCGCCCAAGATCAGAATGTTCCGCGACTGGATGCTGGAGGCGACGGCGTTTATGCGCGAGGGTGCTGGCGCATAAAACGGCCTTATGCACGCGGTTTCGTCTGCGCGTGCCTCGCGTTAGCAGACTGCTAGCATCGAGAGGCGCGTCGCGCTGCTGCGGTGAAATCCTGACACGTCCTGTCGTCGTGCGCCGTTAGCTCTCCTTCATCTCAAAATGGAGGAGCGGCATGACTGCAGACGAACTCAATGCCGTGATCGTGCGGGCCAAGGCCGCGACCTATGTCGGAGGTGGCGTGAAGGCGCCGGCGTCCCGTCCGGGATCGCATGATCTTGGCTGGTCCGAGGGCGAGTGGCGTTATCTCGACAGCTATTTTGGCGGCACGGATTTTCTGGGCCAGGAAGTGCTGCTGTGCGGCGCCGAGCCGGTCTGGGCCATGAACTACTATGGCTATGTGCTGCGGCCGGACCTGATCGACGGGGCCAAGGCGGGAGAGACGATCAAGGGCGCGCTGACGGTCATGTATGGCGAGGGGCGGTTTCTGGGTGGTTTTGACTGGACCGGGCCGCATGGGCACTATCGCGACAGGAGCGAGGGTAGCGCGGCGCAGTTTCGGGGGAGGGAAGTGATTTTGGTGGGTGGGGTGGAGGCCTATGCGCTGGATTATTTTGGCGGGCTGGTGAAGCCTTAGGGAATCTCGCCTGCACGGGCATCCCCCTCATCCGGCGCTTCGCGCCACCTTCTCCCCGAGCGGGAGAAGAATATCCGGTGCACACCTCTTGTTCCTCTGCCCGTCGGGGAGAGGGTGGATCGGGCGAAGCCCGAGACGGGTGAGGGAGCGACAAGTGCCGAGCCCTTGGGTCACGCCCGAGGGTGGCGTCTTCCAGCAACAAAAAGACCCGGTGATCGCGCACCGGGCCCTCTCTTCCGTCGCAACTTGGGAGGAGCGTTGGAACCTGTGGTTTCTTAGACGATGCCGCCCGAGCCGCCTTCGACGGCGGGACGGACTGCCGCGACCTTGGCGCGGTAGCCGGCAGCGCGGTAGGTGGCGAGCGGGTCGATGGCGCCGCCCTGTTCGAGGCGGGCAAGGGCCAGGATCGGCTCGACATCGGTGCGGAAGGCGTGGCGCAACTGCTGGGTGGCCGTCAGTGCATCATTGTCGTTCTGCGCGGCCTTCAGGGTCTTGCGATCGACCAAGAGGGCCTGGGCGTAGGAGCGCTGCACGTCGGAGGCCGAGAGCATCAGCGACTCGATCGGGTCGGTGACGTTGTGGCTCTGGTCGAGCATATGGGCCGGGTGGAAATCGGAATCGCGGTTCTCGATATCGACGAGTTCGTTGAAGACGAGGAACAGACGGTAGGGATCGACCGAGCCGGCGTCGAGATCGTCGTCGCCATATTTGGAATCGTTGAAGTGGAAGCCGCCGAGCTTGCCGAACTGGGCAAGGCGGGAGACGATCATTTCAATGTTCACGTTGGGCGCATGGTGGCCGAGATCGACCAAGCACAGGGCCTTGTCGCCGAGTTCCTTGGCGATGATGTAATTGGTGCCCCAATCCTGCACGACGGTCGAATAGAAGGCAGGCTCGTACATCTTGTGTTCGGTATAGACATTCCAGTCGTCCGGCAGGGCGGCATAGATCGCCTTGGCCGAGTCGAGGTAGTTCGCGAACTGGTCGGCGAAATTGACCTGGCCGGGGAAGTTGGAACCGTCGCCGATCCAGATGGTCAGGGCCTTCGAGCCCACGGTCTTGCCGATCTCGATGCATTCGAGATTGTGCTCGATGGCCTGGTTGCGGGTGCCCTTGTCATAGGACGAGAGCGAGCCGAACTTGTAGCTCTGAAGCTGGCCCTTGGCGTCCGAGAACGTGTTCGAGTTCATGGCGTCGAAGCCGAGGTTGAAGCGGCTGGCGGCCTGCTTCAACCGGTTCGGATCGGCCTTGTCCCATGGGATGTGGAGCGAGATCGTGCGGGTCGCCTGGGTCAGCTGGGCGATGACGGCGCAGTCTTCGATCTTGTCGAAGATGTCGCGCGGTTCGCCGGCGCCCGGGAATTTGGCAAAGCGGGTGCCGCCGGTGCCGACGCCCCAGGAGGGGACGGCCACGGAAAACTTTGCGACCTTGGCCTTGACGGCGTCGATGGCGATGCCGCGACGGTCGAGGCGTTCGCCCAGGGTTTCGTAGTCGCGGCGGAGATCGGCTTCGCGCTTGGCGTTTTCGGCGGTGACGATGGATGCGTCGATGATGTGTTCGGTAATTTTCTTGCTCCTCCTAGGGAAGAAAGGCCCCCTCATCCAGCGCTGCGCGCCACCTTCTCCCCGAGAGGGAGAAGAATGAGCCGGTGCTTGCCTTCTGTTCCTCTCCCACTTGGGGAGAGGGTGGATCGCCCGCAGGGCGAGACGGGTGAGGGGGCCTTGCTATTGCTTAGCGCGGGAACGACTGGGCGTTGCCGGCGTCGACGTTGATGATGTTGCCGGTGGACTTGGCCGAGGCCTCTGAAGCGAAGAAGTAGATGGCTTCGGCGATGTCTTCGGGGAACACCGAGCGCTTCAGCATCGAGCGCTGGCGATACATCTCTTCAAGACCGTCCTTGTCGGTCTTGTAGGTCGATGCGCGCTGCTCGAGCCATTCGCCGGCCCAGATTTTTGAGCCGCGCAGCACGGCGTCGGGGTTGACGACGTTGACGCGGATCTGTGCTTCCGCGCCTTCGAGGGCGAGGCAGCGGGCGAGGTGAATTTCGGCGGCCTTGGCGGTGCAATAGGCGGCAGCGTTGGGCGAGGCCGCAAGACCGTTCTTGGACGCGACGAAGACGACGTTGCCGCCGATCTTCTGCTGGCGGAACAGACGGAAGGCTTCGCGCGACACGAGGAAATAGCCCGTGGACAGGATGTCCATGTTCTTGTTCCAGAGATCGAGCGAAGTGTCTTCGATCGGGGCCGAGGAGGCGAGGCCGGCATTCGACACGAGAATGTCGAGGCCACCAAATTCGACCACGGCATGGGCGAAGCCGGCGAGGACTTGCTCTTCCTTGGTGACGTTGATGTTCACCGGGCGGACGAAGTCATTGCCGAAAACGCCGGAGAGTTCGGCCGTGGCGCTGTCGAGAGCGTTCTGGTCGATATCGGCGATGACGACGCAGGCGCCTTCGCGGAGGAGACGGGCGGCCGTGGCCTTGCCGATGCCGCCGGCGCCGCCGGTGACGAGGGCGATCTTGCCAGCGAGCGACTTCGGTTTCGGCATACGGGCCAGCTTGGCTTCTTCAAGCAGCCAGTATTCGATGTCGAAAGCTTCCTGCTCGGGCAGACCCCGATATTCCGAAACGGTCGAGGCGCCGCGCATCACGTTGATGGCGTTGACATAGAACTCGCTGGAGATACGGGCAGTGGCCTTGTCCTTGGCGAAGGTCAGCATGCCGACGCCCGGGATCAGGTAAACGACGGCATTGGGGTCGCGGATGGCCGGCGAATTGTCGTGCTTGCAGCGCTCGTAATAGGCGGCGTAGTCGGCACGGTAATCGGCGACCTGCTGGTCGAGGCCGGCGATCACGGCATCGACGTCCGGGTTGGCCGGGTCGAAGTCGATAACCAGCGGGCGGATCTTGGTGCGCAGGAAGTGGTCGGGGCAGGAGGTGCCGAGAGCCGCCAGCGGACGCAGGTTCTTGGAATTGACGAATTCGAGAACGGCTGCCGAGTCATCGAAGTGACCAAGCTTAAAACTGTCTTCGGAGATGAAGCCGCGGATCTTCGGCATCAGCTTGGCAGCGACGGCGCGACGGGCGTCGGCATCGAGCGACTGGGTCGCGGCGCCACCGAAGATCACCTTGCCTTCGGTTTCCTTCTCAAACCATTCGATGGCCTGATTGATGATGCCGATGGTGGTTTCGTAGCATTCCTTGGGGGTATCGCCCCAGGTGAAGAGGCCGTGCGATTCAAGGATCAGGCCCTTGGAGTTCGGGTTTTCTTCGCAGTACTTGCCGAGCCACAGACCCAGTTCGAAGCCGGGCTTCTTCCACGGAAGCCAGCCGATGGTGTCGCCAAAGATCTGCTTGGTCAGCTCCTTGGAGTTCTTCGAGGCGGCGATGGCGATGATCGCGTCGGGGTGCATATGGTCCACGAAGTTGTGGTTCACATAGGCATGGAGCGGGGTGTCGATCGAAGCGGCGCGCGGGTTCAGGTTGAACGTCGCGTGGGGCAGGTAGCCCACCATCTCGTCTTCGAATTCGACGCCGCGATAAAGACCCTTCAGAGCGCGCAGCTTGTCCATATAGAGCGTCGAGAAGCCATCGAGCTTGATCGAGGCGCTATCGCCGCCCGAACCCTTGACCCAGAGGACTTCGACCATCTCGCCGGTTAGCGGGTCCTTCTGCATGATCTTGGAGGAGGTGTTGCCGCCGCCGTAATTGGTGACGCGCTTGTCCGACCCCAGGAGGTTCGACCGATAGACCAGACGCTCCGGCTCGGTCATGGACGCGGCCTTGGCGTCGTCCCAAAGGTTAGCGAGGCGCTTGGGCGCGGTGGACATGGACGTTCCTCCCATTAGTAGAAGCGCTCCAGATCAGGCCGGAGGCGCCGGGTTGGTTATCGGCTCTGCACCGGCTGTCATCCCGGCGAAAGCCGGGATCCATCTTGAGATCTCAGGATAGGCCCCGGCCTTCGCCGGGGTGACAACCGAGGGTGTAGTGGGTTCTGCGTGTCAGGCACGTGGAACATTTGGCCCGGACATGGCCATAGAACGATACACGCTGTCAATCAGAAACGATCATGAGGCGTCAGTCGTGCGCGATTATGACTGAAAAATGTCGATTGTTGATTGACTCTGCGCGGAAAGAGTGAAAGCACTGCGTTCAGGGAGTATCAGCCTTGCACGAAACGGAACGCCACCGCGTTATTTTAGCCGCTGCACAATCGCACCCCGTGGTGACGGTTGCTGAATTGTGTGAGGTGACAGGATCTTCGGAAGCCACGATCCGCCGCGACATTGCCTCGCTCGACGAGCAGGGCAAGCTTCGCCGGGTGCGCGGCGGCGCCGAGGCAATCAACCCGCCTGAACAGGGGGGCCTGGTGGGACGGCCCTTCTCCGTCAATGAAACGATCAATATTGCTCAAAAACGAGCAATTGCGCGTGTTGCTGCAGATTTGTGCAGCGAGGGCGAGCCGATCATCATCAATGGCGGCACGACCACCTATCAGATGGTGCATTACCTGACCTCCAAGCGCGTCAGCGTCTTCACCAACTCCTTCGCCATCGCCGAATACCTCATTCACAACTCGCGCAATCCCGTCGTCATTCCCGGTGGCACGGTCTATCGCGAGCAGAACGTCATCCTTTCGCCCTTTGGTGGCGTGGTGGCGAGCCACTTTTATGCCAAGCGCATGTTCATCGGCTGCCAGGGTATCGGCGCCCATGGGCTGATGGAGGCCGATCCCATGGTCGTGCAGTCCGAGCTTGGCCTGATCGGGCAGGCGGACGAGCTGATCGTTCTCGCCGACTCCTCCAAATTCATGGGCCGCAGCAGCCTTATCCTCTGCGGGCTCGATAGAATTGCCGCTGTCATTACCGATAGCGGCATTCGCGACGAAGATCGCCAGATGCTGGAAACGGCAGGCGTCAAACTCATCGTCGCGGACACGACTGCTCAGGCCGACCGTCAATCGGTGGCTTGAGACATGAACGACAGATCATCCCAGGGAGGGACTCTTATGAAACTGTTCAAACTGATGGCGGCAACTGCCGCTGCGGCAATACTGCTGGCCGTGCCGGCCTATGCCCAGACGCGCATCGCGCTGGTCGTGAAATCGCTCGGCAATGGCTTTTTCGATGCCGCCGCCAAGGGCGCTGAAGAAGCGGCCAAGGAAATCGGCGATATCGAGCTGATCTATACCGGGCCGACCGCGGCAACCGCTGAAGCCCAGATCGAAGTCGTCAACTCGCTGATCGCTCAGCAGGTCGACGCCATCGCCATCTCGGCCAATGACCCGGACGCGCTGGTTCCGGTGCTGCAGCGCGCCCAGCAGCGCGGTATCAAGGTGATTTCGTGGGACTCGGGCGTGGCGCCCGAAGGCCGTTCGATCCACCTCAACCCGTCTGACATCGGACTGATCGGTGAAACCATCATCAAGCTGGCTGCCGACTACCTGCCCGAAGGTGGCGACGTTGCCATTCTCTCGGCCGCTTCCACCGCGACCAACCAGAATGCCTGGATCGAAGCAGCCAAGGCCGTCATTCCGGAAAAGTTCCCCAACATCAACCTCGTGGCCACCGTCTATGGTGACGACGATTCGGTGAAATCGACCGAAGAAGCTCGCGGCCTGATCGCTGCCTATCCTGATCTCAAGGCCATCATCGCTCCGACCACTGTCGGCGTTGTTGCTGCGGCTCAGGTCGTGACCGACCAGAACCTGATCGGCAAGATCAATGTCACGGGTCTGGCTCTGCCGTCCGAGTTCAAGCAGTTCATCGACAATGGCGCAAGCCAGGCGGTGGCGCTGTGGAACCCGATCGACCTCGGCTATTCGGCCGTCTATCTCGCCAAGGCTCTCGTTGATGGTCAGGAAGCTGCGCCCGGCGCAACCTTCTCGATCGGCAAGGTGGGCGAAGTGACCCTCGACGACACGAACTCGGCTGCCATGGCCGCCCCGTTCCAGTTCGACAAGTCCAATATCGAAGAATTCTCCAAGATCTACTGAGGTCTGGAATTCAAGAGCCCGGCGCCAAAAGCGCCGGGCTGACTATTTTCCGTTCCTTCGTCACCACCGGGCTTGTCCCGGTGGTCCAGTGGCGCGGAGCCATCGCATGGATTGCCCGGACGAGCCGGGCAATGACGATTGTGGATGGTACTGCGCTACATCGCGAGCATTGCTACCAATGACAGAACCCATCCTGACCCTGACGGGCATATCCAAGAGCTTTCCGGGCGTAAGGGCGCTGCACAATGTGTCGCTCGAACTGTTTCCCGGACAGGTGACGGCACTGATCGGCGAAAACGGCGCGGGCAAGTCGACGCTGGTGAAGACCCTGACCGGGATTTACCAGCCGGACGAGGGCGAAATCCGGGTTAACGGCCAGGTAGTCAGCCTGCCGACGGCCATTTCAGCGACGGCGTCGGGGATCACCGCCATTTATCAGGAAACGGTGCTGTTCGATGAACTGAGCGTCGCCGAAAACATCTATCTCGGGCATGCGCCACGCAATCGCTTCGGCATGATCGACTGGAAGACCATGCGGACCGAGGCGCAGAAGACGCTCGATGCCATGGCGGCGGGCATTGATGCCGGCATTCCGCTGAAAGAACTGGGCATTGCCAAAAAGCATCTCGTGGCCGTGGCGCGGGCACTGAGCGTCGATGCGCAGGTCGTCATCATGGACGAGCCGACCGCTGCCTTGAGCCAGAAGGAAATCGAGGAGCTTTACGTGCTCGTCGAACTGCTCAAGGAGGATGGCAAAGCCATCCTCTTCATCTCGCACAAGTTCGACGAAATCTATCGCATCTGCGACCGCTTCACCGTGTTCCGCGACGGCGAAATGGTGGGCAAGGGTTTCATCAAGGAGACCCCGGAGAACGAGATCGTCAAGCTCATGGTCGGCCGTTCGGTGGACCACATCTTCCCCGCACGCGCCGCCACGATTGGCGAGACCGTGCTTGAGGTGAAGGGGCTGAGCCACCCGACCGAATTCGAGGATATTTCCTTCGAGGTCCGCAAGGGCGAGATCCTGGGCTTTTACGGCCTTGTGGGCGCCGGACGTTCCGAGGTCATGCAGGCGGTGTTCGGCATGACGCAGATTGCGTCGGGCACCATGGTGCTCGACGGCAAGACGATCGCGCCGAAATCGGCGGCAGACGCCGTCGAGGCGGGCATTGTCTATGTGCCGGAAGAGCGCGGCAAGCAGGGTGTCATCACCGGCGAGCCGATCTTCAAGAACGTGTCGCTCCCCAGCATCGACAAGACCAGCGCCAGGGGCTTTATCCGCATGGCGGAGGAGTTCGCGCTGGCGCGGACCTATACCGAGCGGCTTGATCTCCGCGCTTCGTCGTTGAGCCAGAACGTCTCCACCCTGTCGGGCGGCAATCAGCAGAAGGTCGTCATCGCCAAGTGGCTGGCGACGCTGCCCAAGGTCATCATTCTCGATGAGCCGACCAAGGGCATCGACATCGGTTCGAAAGCGGCGGTGCACGAATTCATGGGCGAGCTCGTCTCCCAGGGCCTGAGCGTGATCATGGTCTCGTCCGAACTGCCGGAAATTTTGGGCATGAGCGACCGTGTGGTCGTCATGCGCGAAGGGCACATCATCGAGACCCTCGAAAACAAGAATCTGCAGCCCGAGACGCTGGTGCGTCTGGCGGCTGGTATTGCCAAGGAGAAGGCGGCATGAACCGGCTTCTGAAAACCCGTGAACTCTGGCTGGCGCTGGGTATTCTCGCCGTCATCGTGCTGGTGACGCTGCGCTTTCCGCGCTTCTCGCAGCCGGGCAACCTGCTGACCATTTTCAACGACACGTCCATTCTGATGATGCTGGCGCTTGGGCAGATGGCCGTCATCCTGACGCGCTCCATCGACCTTTCGATGGCGTCCAACCTGGCGCTGACGGGCATGATCGTCGCCATGATCAATGCGGCGGCGCCCGGCGTGCCGATCCCGTTGTTGATTGCTGGCTCGGTGGTGATCGGCTCGGCACTGGGCGCCTTCAACGGTATCCTTGTCTGGAAGCTCGATATTCCGCCGATCGTTGTCACCCTCGGCACGCTGACCATTTTCCGTGGCCTCGTCTTCGTCATTTCGGGCGGTGCCTGGGTGAATGCAGCGCAGATGAGCCAGGAGTTCATCCAGCTCCAGCGCGGCACCTTCATTGGCCTGCCGATCCTGAGCTGGTTCGCCATTGTTGTCGCAACGCTCGTCTATCTCCTGATGACGCGCACTGCTGCCGGCCGCGCTTTCTACGCCATCGGCGTCAATCCGACGGCCGCCGTCTATACCGGCATCAATGTGGGCCGGACCAAGTTCCTGGCCTTCGTTCTGGCGGGCGCCATTGCCGGGCTCTGCGGCTATCTCTGGATTTCGCGCTATGTCATCGCCTCGGTAGAAGTGGCCGGCGGCTATGAACTGACCATTGTTGCTGCCTGCGTCATCGGCGGCGTGTCGATTGCAGGGGGCATTGGCACGGTGGCTGGGGCGCTGCTTGGCGCGCTCTTCCTTGGCGTCGTCAACAACGCCCTGCCGGTGATCGGCGTCTCGCCCTTCTGGCAGATGGCCATTTCGGGCACCGCCATTCTCGTCGCCGTGGTCCTCAATGGCCGCAGCGAAAAGACTAAGGGCCGAATCATTCTCAAGAAGGCAGAAGCCGCATGACCGATACGACCACAACCGGCCGCCAGCTTCCTGACCGGCTCGACAATCCGGTCAAATCCGCTGTCTTGAGTTGGGAGAGCCTCCTGGTTCTCGTGGCCCTGGCCATCTTCATCGCCAATTCTTTCGCCTCGCCCTACTTCCTCAATGAGTGGAGCTTGAGCGACATGACGTTCAACTTCACCGAAAAGGCGCTGATTGCGCTGGCGATGGCGCTCGTTATCATCACAGGTGAAATCGACCTGTCGGTGGCGTCGATCATTGCGTTGGCTTCCACCATGATGGGTCTGGCGCTGCAGGCGGGGGCGGATACGCCGATGCTTGTCGCTGTGGGCGTCGGCGTCGGCATTTTGTGCGGGGCCTTCAATGGCTTCCTGATTACCGGCCTGAAACTGCCGTCCATCGTCGTCACCATCGGCACGATGAGCCTTTTCCGCGGCATCGCCTATATCGTCCTCGGCGACCAGAGCTTTAAGGGTTATCCGGTTGATTTCTCCTGGTTCGGCCAGGGCTATGTGTTCTGGGTGATCTCGTTCGAACTGGTGTTGTTCCTTGTCTGTGCGCTGATCTTCTACGTCGTGCTGCACCACACCAATTTTGGCCGCCGCGTCTTTGCCATCGGCAATAATGCGACTGCCGCGCGCTTTTCGGGCGTGCGCGTCGACCGCATCAAGTTCGTGCTGTTCTGTCTGACGGGGCTGATGAGCGGTATTGCGGCCGTGCTGCTGACGGCGCGGCTGGGCTCGACCCGTCCCTCGATTGCCCAGGGCTTTGAACTTGAAGCCGTCACCATGGTGGTTCTGGGTGGAGTGTCGATCCTCGGCGGCTCCGGCACCATTATCGGCGTCGTGCTCGCGGCGCTGATCATGGGTCTCGTGACCTTCGGACTGGGCCTGCTCAACGTGCCGGGGATCGTGATGTCGATCTTCATCGGCTCGCTGCTGATCGTCGTGATCGCGCTGCCGATCCTGTTCCGCATGTGGAGGCAAAGAAAAGCATGATCACCGACGACGGCTACGAGAAGCACGCGTTCAAGATGCACCTCAATCCCGGCATGACGGCCGAATATAAGAAACGTCATGACGAGATTTTCCCCGAGCTGGTCGATCTGCTACACGAGGCGGGGGTGAAGGACTATTCCATTTACCTCGATGAGGAGACCAACACGCTTTTCGGCGTGCTCTGGCGCCGAGTGGATCACACGATGGGCGATCTGCCCAATACCGCAGTGATGCAGCGCTGGTGGGCGCATATGGCCGACATCATGGCCACCAATGATAAGAACGAGCCGATCTCGGTGGATTTGTTGCCGGTGTTCTGGATGAAATGAGAGGGCGCGGCCCCCTACTTGCCCACCTCGTTTCGCCAAGAGTATTGCGGCGAATATCCTAGCAGGCGCTTGGCTTTTTCGATCGAGAGCAGCGTGCTATTGGTCGAAATATTGCCCTTGTGCGGGACATCCGGGAACACCTCCGCGAGGAGCGAAATGTTGGACCGGGTCATCACCGAGTCGGCATTGGCGATGATGAACGCTTCAAATCCCTTGAAATCGGCCTGGATGGAGCGGCGCACGGCCTGGGCACCGTCGCGGGCGTCGATATAGGCCCAGAGGTTCCATTTGCGGCTGCGCGGATCGCTGTCGAATTTGGGGAAGGCAGCGTAGTCCTCGGGATACATCACATTGGAGAAGCGCAGTGCCACCATGCGCAGCTCCGGGTCCCAGCGGCAGAATTGGGCGGCCATGGTTTCGTCGAGCAGTTTTCCCAGTGAATAGGCGCTTTCGGGGCGCGGGAAGTACTCTTCATCGACCGGGGCATAGGGCGGCGGCGTATCGAAGGGCAGGCCCAGGACGGTTTCGCTCGAAGCGAAGACGACGTTCTTGATCTTGGCAAGGCGGGTGGCCTCGAAGACGTTGTAGGTCGTCGCCACATTGTTGGCAAAGGTCTTGGCATTGGCGGCAAGGCCCGGCGCGGGAATGGCGGCAAGATGCACCACGGCATCGAAGGGGCCGCCGCGCTCGTCGATGCCACCGAGAATGGCGGAAGCGACCTCACCGAAATTGGTCAGGTCCACTTTGACCGTGGGGCAGATGGGTTCGGACAGCGCCTGCTGGTCGATGTTCAAGACATCATAGCCATGGGTCACGAGATCGCGCAAGACGGCACGGCCAAGCTTGCCACTGCCCCCGGTCACCAGCACCTTTTTCATCCGAACCTCCTCAATTTGCACGCTGATTTTGTCGGCCGAGCCTATGCGGAATTTGCCCTTGTGCCAATCGATTGGCGCTGCGTGGCTGGGGTTTTGCCGGTTAACGCAAGATGAATGTGGTTCTCAGTGAGGGTTCAAGGGTCGGGGCTCATAACACCGCCACGCTCGATGCAAGGACATCGAACCCGAAGGCGGTCCGCGAGGGGCGGATGCCGAACCCAAATTGGAGAAACAAAATGCTCAAGATCACCACGCTCGCCATTCTCGCCGGCCTCGTCACCGCCACTTCCGTCGCTCCGAGCTTTGCCCAGTTCGCCGTGCCGGGCGGCAATCAGCGCTATCCGCAGGGCTCTGGCCAGCAATATGACTGCGCCGCCTCCATGGGCCACATGCGCAGCGTCAAACAGGCCGACATTTTCGCCATCAACGGCAATCGCGTCGCCCTGCTGCCGGTCTGTGAAGACCTGACCGTGCCCGGCAAGAACGCCTACGGCGCGCTTTTCGTGAACGGCAATGTCAACCACCTGCGCGTGCCGATTGCCCGCAATGCCACGCTGATGGCTGCACTGACCGCCAAGGGCTACGACCAGAACGATGTCGTCTCGCTGCGCCACGGCGCCAATGACAGCATCATCCTCTATGTCCACCAGCGCGACATGAACTGAGCCAGCCGGCCGAAGGTGCCCGCAAGATGAACCGAGCCTGAACGAGCCCATCAGGGTGAGTTCAAGCCGGTTCGGGCAGGGTGAGGCCAAGATGAAATCCATCCCCGGGGGATAGTGAAATGAACAAGTCACAGGAAAAGGTTCTGGTCGCAGCGCTCTGTGGCCTTGTGGTGACCGCCGCAGCCGGTTTTGCCGTGCAGCCTGCCATGGCGGCAGGCTACCAGGTCGAGCAATTGGCGCGCGTCAGCAATGTCGCCCACTGGGACCAGTTGAACGTGCGCAAGTGGCCGGCCAGCTATTCGCAGAAGATTGGTGCCCTCCGGCCGGATACCCCGGTGTGGGTTGAACGCTGCATCACTGTTCCCAAGAGCGCCGATTGGTGCCTCGTCGAACGTCAGAATACGCGCGGTTGGGTCAATTCGCGCTTCCTGACGCCGATGGAAAACTGGGACATCTGAATTTCAGCGCCGTTTGCCCGGCGCGCCTCTTTAGTAACCGCGTACCTCCTACCCATGCATGTTGACTTTTCCGGCTCTGCACTGTTCCTCAGGGACAGTCAGGGCCGGAGTTTTATTCATGGATGCCAATCCCATTCTCGCCGAGGCCGTGCGCGGCAACTGGGTGGAAAACCGCCATCGCGGCGCCTTTGTCGTCATGGATGCGGATGGCAAGGTGATTGCCTCGGCCGGCGATATCGAGCGGCCGGTCTTTCCGCGTTCGGCGATCAAATCCATGCAGGCCCTGGCGATTTTCGATCGGCACGCCGTGGATCGTTTTCATCATTCGACCGAAGAGCTGGCGCTGGCCTGCGCCTCGCACCATGGCGAGGACGACCATGTGACCAATGTCGCCAACTTCCTGGGGCGCATGGGCCTGTCGGTGGCCGATCTCGAATGTGGTGCGCATCAGCCGACCAATGGCGTGGCGCGCGAAGAACTGCGGGAGCGTCACGAAGAGCCAAGTGCCCTTCACAACAATTGCTCCGGAAAACATGCCGGCATGCTGAGCGTGGCTTTGGCCATGGGCGTGCCGACGCGGGAATATGTGAAGCGCGAGCACGAAGTGCAGCGCGCGGTACGGGCGGCGGTGGAGTTGGTGATTGGCGAAAGACTGACGGAAGATCGTTGCGGGACGGATGGCTGTTCCATTCCCACCTGGGCGGCACCGATCCGCGCCTGGGCGCAGGGGTTTGCGCGCATGGCGACGGGGCAGGGGCTTGATGCCGGGCATGCGGCCGGCGCGCGGGCGCTGTTCGATGCAGCGACGAAACATCCGCATCTCGTCGCAGGTACGGGCCATCTTGATACGCTGGTGATGGAGGCCTTTGGCGGCCGCGTCATGCAGAAGGGCGGGGCGGAAGGCGTGCAATGCGGCGCCATTCGCAACAAGGGTTGGGGCTACGCGCTCAAATGCGACGACGGCAATATGGCGGCGAGCCAGGCGATGGTCGCGGCGCTGCTGCTGAAATTTGCCGAGCCGGATGACAGCCAGCGCAAGGTGCTGGAACAATTCGCCCGGCAGCCGACGCTGAATGTGCGGAAGACTGTTGTGGGGGAGGTCCGCGCGGTCTTGTAAGGGAGGAAGGCCGATTTTGCGGCCTTCTTTACTCCGCGTCATTCCCGCGAAAGCGGGAATCTCCTTGAACAGAAACAGAGATTCCCGCTTTCGCGGGAATGACACTGTGTTTTTGAATGGTCTAGCGCCTTTTGGCTCTAGCGAATGGTGACGTGCGGATAGCGATCGGCGACGGCGCGGAGGTCAGTTTCGGCGACCTCGGTCCATTTGAGGCCGACGATTTCGCCGACGCTCGGCTCATGCACCATGTTGTCGGCGATGAGCACCTTGCCGGCGCCTTCGGCGACTGAGACGCCGATGCCGATATTGCTGGCATAGACGACATTGCTGGTGATGACCACGGAGCGCATGAAACTGCCGAAGCCGGCGGCGATGGCGACGCCGGGGACGTTTTCGACCACATTGCCTGTGACCGCGACCTCGGCCTCGACATAGATGCCGACTGGGACGGTGTCGGGGTTCACTGCTGATTTCGGCGAGATGTTGCGCACGATATTGCCCGAGCAGACGGCTAGGTGGCCATTGCTGTCGAGATTGGTGATGGAAATGCCGGTAGCGGCGCCATCGACCACATTGTCGGCGATGATCGAGCCGGAAAAGCCGAATTCGGAGAAGATCGCGACCTCGCCGCAGGTACGGCAAATGTTTCCGGTCACCTGGCAATTTTTCGTCGTGTTGAGGCGCACGGCGGTGAAGGCGCAATCGGAAATGTGATTGTCGGCAACGACGACTTCATCGGCGAGATAGACATTGATGCCATTGCCGTTCTGACCATTGCCGCCCTGGCGCCAGTCGATCTTACTGATGCGGTTGTTGACAAGGATGGAGCCGTCGGCCCCGGCCTCGTTGCGCCAGATGCGGATGCCGGCATTGCCGCAGCCGGAAATGGTGTTGCCACTGGCAAGAAGGCCGGTGCTGTCGAGGGAATGGATTGCGGCGTCGCCGTGGTTTTCGAAGGTGCAATCGCGGATGGTCGCGGTGCTTTCGAAAAGCGACAGGGCGATGCCGGGGCTTTCGGAGAAATGGCAGCGTTCGATGGTGACATTATCGGCCGCCTGGATGCCGAAGAGCGGATCGCTACCGCTATCGCCGGTAAAGCCGATATCGCGGAGGACGAGGCCAGACTGGTGCAGGAAGCCGCCAATGGCCGTGCCGGAGGCAACGAGAACAGTGGCGCCGGGTACGCCCTCTACCACCATATTGGCCGGGAAATTGATATTGCTGACGCGAAAGCGGCCGGCCGGCAGGGTCAGGCGCCCGGTGGCGCTATCGAGCGCCGCCTGCAGCGCTGCGCTCTGGTCGGCGTCGCTGTCGGGCACGAGATCCACGGTTTGCGCCTTTGCTGCCATGGGCAAGCCGACGGCGAGGCCGGCGAGACCGGCAAGAGCATGGCGACGGGTGATCTCGATTTTCTGGCGCATGGTGCCATTGTGCCAGCTTTGGCGCCTGGGGCGAGCAAAACCCAAAGACGTGGTGAACGGCTTTGGCTATAACGGGCAAGACTTTAGAAGACCAAAGAGGTGACTACATGCTCGTGGACGGCAAGATCTATCTCGGCACGAGCACGCGGCCGGAATATCTGAGCCTCAAATATGGCAACCGCCATGGGCTCGTGACCGGGGCAACGGGCACCGGCAAGACTGTTACGCTGCAGGCGCTGGCCGAGGGTTTTTCGGCGGCGGGTGTGCCGGTCTTTGCCGCCGACATCAAGGGCGACCTATCCGGCGTCGCCAAGGGCCAGCCAATTCAGGAATGGCAGACCAAGCGCGCCGAGGATATCGGCTTTACCGACTACACCAATGACTCCTTCCCGGTGGTCTTCTGGGATCTGTTCGGCAAGCAGGGCCATCCGGTTCGCGCCACCATTTCCGAGATGGGGCCGGTGCTTTTGAGCCGCATCCTCGATCTCAACGATACGCAGGAAGGTGTGCTCAATATCGCCTTCCGCGTGGCCGATGAAGAAGGGCTGCTGCTGCTGGATTTGAAGGACCTGCGCGCGATGCTGGTCAGCATTCAGGAGCGCTCGAAGGAAATCTCGGCGCGTTATGGCAATGTGACCACGGCCTCGGTCGGTGCCATCCAGCGGGCGCTGCTGGTGCTGGAACAGCAGGGAGCCGACAATTTCTTCGGTGAACGAGCACTGGAAATTGCCGACCTGATGCGGGTCGACACGGATGGGCGCGGGTTCATCTCGATACTCGCGGCCGATCAGTTGATGAAGTCGCCGCGGCTCTATTCCACCTTTTTGCTCTGGCTGCTTTCGGAACTCTTTGAGCAACTGCCGGAAGTCGGTGATCCGGATAAGCCGAAAATGGTGTTCTTCTTCGACGAGGCGCATCTGCTGTTCGACGATGCGCCCAAGGCGCTGATCGACAAGGTGGAGCAGGTGGTCAAGCTGATCCGTTCAAAGGGTGTCGGTGTCTATTTCGTGACGCAGAACCCCATCGATATTCCGGAAGCTGTGCTGGCGCAGCTTTCCAACCGCGTGCAGCACGCGCTGCGCGCCTATACGCCGCGCGAGCAGAAGGCCGTGAAGGTGGCGGCGGAAACCTTCCGGCCTAACCCCGATTTTTCCACCGAAGAGGTTATCACCCAACTGGGGATCGGCGAGGCGCTGGTCTCGGTATTGGAGGACAAGGGTATTCCCTCCATGGTTGGCCGCACGCTGATCCGGCCGCCTTCGGCGCAGGTGGGGCCACTCAATCCGGCCGAGCGCGACGCGACGATGGCCAATTCGCCGGTAGGCGGGCTCTATGACAGCGTCGTGGATCGTGAATCAGCCTTTGAAATTCTGGAGCGCCGGACGCGCGATCGGCAATTGGCAGAAGAGCGGGCCAAGTATGACGAGGCAGACCGCGTCGCTGCGGAACGTGTAGCGAAGGAACGGGCGCGAGAAGAACGCGCCTCCGAGCCACGTCGCACGTCGAGCCGGCAGACGCCTGCAGAGGCCGCGATGAATTCCTTTGCCCGGACCGTGGCCAACAGGCTGGGCAATGCCATCGTGCGCGGCATTCTGGGCAGCATGAAGGGGCGATGAGCATGGCGGTTATCGGCATTTTCGCCTCGGACAAGGGACCGGGCGATCCGGAACGCGCGAGCCTGATGAGTCAAACGGGAACGCTCTTTGCCCGGCGTGGCGCGCAACTACTGTGTCTCTGGGAAAATGGCGTGGGACCGCTACCGCTGATGACGGCGGCCAAGACGGCGGGCGGCGCGGTGTCGGTTCTGGCCGATGCTGACGTGGCCTTGCCCCCGACGCTTTCGGACGTTTCGGTGCGGGTCGTCGAGGAGCGCGAAGCGCGCCATGCATTGTTTGCCGAAGAGACACAGGTACTGGTGGCGCTGCCGGGATCGCTGGCTTCGACATCGGCCCTGTTCGGGAGCTGGGCGTCGCGGCAGGGGCGAGCGAAACCCGTGGTGATGCTCAATCGCCACCGCGCCTTCGAGGTGGTGAAGGGCTTTGCCGGCGATGTGCTGTCGCATTCGGTCGCGGGCTATGACCGGTATGTGCAGTTTGCGGATTCAGTGGAAGACCTTTGGAACAAGGTCAGCTGGGTGCTCGAGCAGAAGCGGTAGAGGTCTGCGCTCCGGATGAGGTCCGGCAGAATTCGATTTCGACCGAGATCATCGATCGTCGTCACCACCGGGCTTGTCCCGGTGGTCCATGCGGAGGCGAGATGGATTGCCGGGACAAGCCCGGCAATGACGATGGAATGGCTATTGCTTGCCGTCGCGTCGCAGAACGGCGCTACAACCGGTACGCTTAGGCCAGCGGCTCCAAACCTGGATGCATCGGCTTGCGGCGGTCGGGGAAGAGCGGCACGACGTTGTCGGTCGAGCGGCGGGCATGATTGGGCTGCGGCTTGGGCATGGGCACGCGGTCGCGGCGTTCGGGGCCACGATAGCCTGAGCCGAGCAGGCCAACGACGCTGCGATTGATCAGGCGAGCCTGGACGCGCTGCAGCAGATGGCGCGGCGACATGGGCTTTACCAGAACCTCATCGATGCCGGCGCTGATCGCCTGATGGCGCATGGGCGGGGTGATGCTGCGGGTGAGGGCGATGACGGGCAGTTCGCGGCTGACGAAGCGCGGATCGAGGCGTATGGCTTCGACCATTTCATAGGCCGGGCGGCCTTCGCGGTCGAAATCGACGACGAGCATATCGAGCGGGGCGATTCGCATATAGGCGAAAAGCTCTGTTTCGCTCTCGAAGGGGCGCACGCGCAGGCGCGTATCGCCGGCCAGAACCATGGTCAGCACAGACGTAAGCGCAGGATTGGCCGCCAGAATGGCGACCGTTTTCGGCCGTAACGTCAACGCATCCCCCCTTGTGGTAAATAGAGCGTTAACACGGGTTCGCGGGTGTTTGAAGCTGGGGATTCCACCAAGTCGCGGATAATCTTGGGAAAAGTTAATCGGCGGGCAAAATAAAACCCGCCGGCGTGGACGCTGGCGGGTCTGCATAGACCACCGGGACAAGACGGTGGTGACGATTATCGAGAAATCGAATTAAGCCGTGGCTTCTTCGAAGAGCAGCTCGACGTGTTCCCAGTTCACCAGGTTGTCGAACCAGGCTTCGAGGTACTTGGGACGGGCATTGCGGTAGTCGATGTAATAGGAGTGTTCCCACACGTCGACGCCGAGGATCGGCTTGCCGCCATAAACCAGCGGAGATTCGCCATTGGCGGTCTTGGAAATTTCGAGCTTGCCGTTCTTGACCGAGATCCAGGCCCAGCCCGAGCCGAACTGGGTCGTGCCGGCGGCGATGAAATCGGCGCGCAGCTTGTCGAAGCCGCCGAGATCGGAATCAACGGCTGCCTGCAGCTTGCCCGGCAGCTTGTTGCCGCCGCCATTGGGCTTCATCCAGTTCCAGAAGTGAACGTGGTTGTAGTGCTGGCCGGCATTATTGAAGAGGCCCTGGTTCTTGCCGAAGCTTTCCTTGACGATGTCTTCGAGCGGCAGGATTTCGAGACCCGAACCTTCGAGCAGCTTTTCACCATTGGTGACGTAAGCCTGGTGGTGCTTGTCGTGGTGGAACTCAAGCGTCTCGGCCGACATGTAGGGGCCCAGCGCGTCGTAGGCATAGGGCAGGGGCGGCAGGGTAAACTTGGTGGACATGGTAGCCTCCGTTTCTGGAAAGATGACGCTCAAGCGAAATCGGAATTGTGACGATGTATAAGCACTTTGCCTTGGCGCAACAATGACGGCGGGAGAACTAACCGTCCAAACCAACCGACTTTATCGCAAAGGCGTAGCACTGTGCCGTCTCCTTGAGGCGGTCGAAGCGACCAGAGGCACCGGCGTGGCCGGCCCCCATATTGGTCTTGAGATATAATGGAGCATCCCCCGTCGCGGTTGCCCGGAGCTTTGCGACCCATTTTGCCGGTTCCCAATAGGTGACGCGCGGATCGGTGAGACCGGCTAGGGCGAAGATCGGCGGATAGTTTTGCGCGGAGACCGCCTCATAGGGGGCATAGGCGGCGATGCGGGTGTAGTCCTCAGACGAGGTGATGGGATTGCCCCATTCTGGCCATTCGGGCGGGGTGAGCGGCAGGGTGTCGTCGAGCATGGTGTTAAGCACATCGACGAAAGGCACCTGGGCGATGATGCCGGCCCAGAGATCGGGGCGGAGATTGGCGATGGCGCCCATCAGCATGCCGCCGGCCGAACCGCCCTGCGCGACGATTTTGCCCTTTTGGGTATAGCCACCCGCGATCAGCGCCTCACCGGCGGCGATGAAGTCGGAAAAAGTGTTGGTTTTGAATTCGCGGCGGCCGTTCTTGTACCAGGCATAGCCCTTGTCCATGCCGCCGCGGATATGGGCGATGGCGTAGACAAAGCCGCGGTCGACCAGCGACAGGACCGAGACCGAGAAGCTTGCGGGCATGGACATGCCATAGGCGCCGTAGCCGTAGAGCAAAGCCGGGTTGGAGCCGTCGAGCTTGGTACCCTTCTTGTAAAGAAGAGTGACTGGCACATCGGCGCCATCTGCCGCCTTGGCAAAGATGCGGTGGGTTTCGTATTTAGAGGGATCGTGGCCGGAAGGAACCTCCTGCGTCTTGAGGAGGGTACGGGCGCCGGTTGCGAGATCGACGTCGAAAACCTGATTGGGCGTCGTCGGCGAGGAATAGGAAAGGCGGAAGACGGTGGTGTCGAATTCGTAGCCGACCGACATCCCCAGCGCATAAGCCTCTTCCTCGAAGCGAACCACATCTTCCTTGCCGGTGGTCAGGTCGCGGACGACGATGCGCGGCAGGCCGTCCTGGCGTTCGAGGCGCAGGAGATGGTTCTTGATGACGATCGTGTCGAGCACCAGCACGCCGGGGCGGTGGGCGATGAGGTCGGTCCAGTTCTCGGCGCCGGGATTGTCGAGCGGGGCGGTGACGACCTTGTAGTCTTCGGCGCCCTCGGCATTAGTGCGGATATAAAGAAGGCCGTCGCGCTCCTCGACGTCGTATTCGCGATCGACGAGGCGGGGAGAGACCACGCGGGGTTCGCCGCCCTTTTCGGCGTCGATCAGATAGACTTCCGAAGTCTGGTGGTCGTGAGCATCGATGATGATGAACTTGTCGTTCTGCGTCTTGCCGACGCCGACGAAAAAGCCGGGATCGCTCTCTTCGTAGATGATCGGATCGGCGGATTGCTCGGTGCCGATATCGTGGCGGCGCACGCGATAGGGGCGGTGGTTGTCGTCATATTCGGTGTAGTAGATGGCCTTGGAGTCATTGGACCAGACGTATGAACCGGCCGTGTCCTTGATGACTTCCGGACTGTCCATACCGGTTTCGAGATCGCGCACGACGATGTCGTAATATTCCGAGCCGGCGCGGTCGGCGGCCCAGGCGAGATAGCGGTGGCTCATGTCGTGGTCGGCACCGGCAAAGCCGAAATAGTCTTCGCCTGCTTCCACATTGCAGTCGAGCAGCACGGTTTCAGCGCCGCCGTTGCGCGGGGTGCGCACGACCTGCGGGTATTGCTTGCCCTCGAGCATGCGCGAATTATAGGCCCAGGGGCCATCGGGCGAGGGGACGCCAGAGTCGTCCTCTTTGATACGGCCCCGGATTTCCTTGTAGATTTTTTCCTGTAGGGCCGCGGTCGGCTTGCCGAACTGGTCTTCGTAGTAAGAATTTTCGGCGTCGAGATAGGCCCGGATTTCCGGGTCGAGCGTTTCCGGGCTCTGCATGACCTCCTGCCAGTTTTCGGCGCGCAGCCACGCCCAGGGGTCTTCACGGGTCACGCCGTGATGGGTGTGGCTATGGGGCACGCGTTTGGCTTGGGGAGGAGTGATTGGGCTCATCGTCTTTCCGAGGGGATCGAGAGAAGCGGATTTTAGGCCGCAGAACAGGTGACAAGGACATAGGCCGCACGGCGCGGGATTGCCAGACCCTAAGCCATTGAAGATATCCGCAACTATCGTAGCCCCAGGTCCGATTTGGCTTGTTCTCGGGGGTGTCATGGTTAAGGTCACTTCAACCCGAACGACCAACGCATGGAGGAGGGGCCGAGTGGGGCTGTCCCTTGAAGCCAGCATCGCCCTTGCCGCTTTGGCGCCTTTTCTGGCGGCGCTGCTGACGCCCTTCGTTCATAGTCTCGCCGGCCGCTATTCGGGCTGGGTTCTCGCGACCGTTCCCGCCGGGATTTTTCTCCTGCTGCTGGGCGTCAGCGATCCTGTCATTGCCGGCGGCACGATTGCGGCGTCATTTGGCTGGGTGTCGTCCTATGGGCTGACGCTGAGCTTTTTCGCCGATGGCCTGAGCCTGATCTTTGCCCTGACCATTGCGGGCGTGGGCACGCTGATCATTCTCTACTCCGGCGCCTATCTGAAGGGGCACAGGCACAAGGGGCGATTCCTCGCCTATATGCTGGCCTTCATGGGGTCGATGCTGGGGCTGGTGCTGGCCGACAATATGCTGGCGCTCTTCATGTTCTGGGAGGCGACATCGGTCACCTCCTTCCTGCTGATCGGCTTTGACCACAATCGGCAGGCGGCGCGACGCGGCGCCATTCAGGCGCTGGTGATCACCAATATCGGCGGCATGTGCCTGTTGGTGGGGGTGATTCTGGCCCAGCATCTATCGGGCACCTGGCTCCTCAGCGAATTGCGCGGGCTCGATGGCGTGCTGAAAGATCATGCGCTTTATGGGCTGGTGCTGTCGCTGTTCATCGGCGCGGCCTTCACCAAGTCGGCACAGTTCCCGCTGCATTTCTGGCTGCCCAATGCCATGGAGGCGCCGACGCCGGTTTCGGCATTTTTGCATTCGGCGACCATGGTGCAGGCAGGCGTCTATTTGCTCGCGCGCATGACGCCGGTTTTGGGCGGCACACCGGTCTGGACCGGCGTGCTCGTGGCTTTTGGCGGGGTAACGCTGATTTGGGGTGCGCTGGGCGCGCTTCGGGAAACTGATCTCAAGCAAATCCTGGCGCAGACGACGATTGCTTCGCTGGGGCTGTTGGTGCTGCTGATCGGGCTCGGCAGCGAGGCGGCGATCGCGGCCGTGCTGGTCTATTTTGTAGCGCATGCTTGCTACAAGGCGGGGCTTTTCATGGTAGCTGGCGCGGTCGACCATGAGGCGGGAACGCGCGACATCACCGCGCTTGGTGGCCTCGCCGACAGGATGCCGGTGACCTTCATCGGCGCGGCGCTGGCGGCGCTCTCCATGGTCGGACTGCCGCTGACTGTGGGCTATTTTGCCAAGGAAGAGATGTATCTGGCGCTGGTTGGCGGCGACTGGTTGATGCTGCTTGTGCTGGCTGTGCTGGTTGTCGGCAATGCGCTGCTTGCGGGTGTAGCACTGATCGTGATGATCCGGCCGTTTCTCGGCGATGCTTTGCCGACACCCAAGAATGCGCATGAGGCGCCGGTGTCCATGTTGGCGGGACCGATCCTGCTCGGCGGCGTCGGTGTGGTCGCGGGCCTTTTGCCGGACTGGTTGAGCGCGCATGTGCTGGCGCCGGGCGCGACGGCCATTCTGGGGCATGCGGTGGAGCCGCACCTGAAACTCGCGCTCGATCTAGCGAGCCCGCTAATCTGGCTTTCGGCGCTGACCTGGCTGCTCGGTATTGTGGTCTTCCGGCAGGGTCAGGCGATCCGTACGGTGTTGCGGCGACTAAGCGCTGGGATCGGCTGGAACGCCGATACGGTTTTCGATCTGGTCATGTTCGGCCTCATCCGCCTTGCCGCGACGGTGACGCGGGCGCTGCATCACGGAAAGCTCGAATTCTATCTGCTGGTGGTCTTTGCTGCGCTGGCACTGGCGCTGTTCTGGCCCATGCTGGCGCTGGGTGGGCTCGACTGGATCGTGCCGACGGCGGAGCTGGGCGATTGGTCCAAGCGTCTGGTTCTACCGGAACTGCGTCCCTATGAATGGGGTGTCATATTGCTGGCGGTGCTGGGACTTTTGGCGGTGCTGATTGCGCAGAGCCGACTCATTGCCATTCTTTCGCTGGGCATTCAGGGCACGGCCCTGGCGCTGATCTTTTTGCTTTTCGGCGCGCCGGACCTGGCCTTTACCCAGCTTATGGTGGAAGTGCTCTCGGTCGTTATCCTCACCATCGTCATGACCAATCTCCGGCTCGATGCGCGAGATCACCGGCCATTCGAGGATTGGGCTCGCGATGGGACGCTGGCCGTCGTTTGCGGCGCCGGGGTGAGCCTGCTGCTCATGCTGGTGCTGACGGGCACGCTCGATACGCGGCTCTCGGATTTCTTTACCGCCACCAGCGTGCCGATTGCCCATGGCGCCAATATCGTCAACGTCATCCTCGTCGACTATCGCGGCTTTGATACCCTGGGCGAAATCTCGGTGGTCATGGGCGCGGGCATCGCCATTCTGGCCCTGCTACGCCGGCGCAAGAAGACGGAGGGGGCAGGGCCATGAACACGGTCATTTTCCGCACGGCGGCGCCGCTGATCGTTGCGACTATGCTGGTTTTTTCCGTCTATGTTTGCTTGCGCGGTCACAATGAGCCGGGCGGCGGTTTCATCGGCGGGTTGATTGCCGCTGCATCCATCGCGGTTTTCGGCATGGCCTCGGGCGTGCCGGCGGTGCGGCGGGCGCTGAAGGTTGATCCGCTGGCCATTGCCGGTTTCGGGGTGCTGTTGGCCGGCTTTTCGGGGCTCTTGAGCCTCTTCATCGAAGCGCCGTTCATGACCTCGATCTGGCTCTATCTCGATCTCGGGGAAACCGTGGTGCCGTTCTCGACGCCGATGTTTTTCGATATCGGGGTCTATTTCGTCGTTTTCGGCACGCTCTCGGCCATTGCCCTGGCGCTTGAAAGCGACCGAGAGGAGGACCTTTGATGGATTATGTCCTCGCTGCCCTCGTCGGTGTCTTCGTTTCGCTCGGCATTTACCTGCTGCTGTCGCGTTCGGTAATCCGCATGCTGATCGGCATGACCATTCTGGGCAATGGCGTCAATCTGCTGATCTTCACCGCCGGGCGGGTGACGCGCGAAGTGGCGCCCATCGTGCCGGGCGGGCTCGATGTGCCCGCGGGGCCGATTGCCAATCCGCTGCCGCAGGCGCTGATCCTGACCGCCATCGTCATCGGCTTTTCCATGTTTAGCTTCCTGCTGGTGCTCGCCTTCCGCGCCTATAAAAGCCTCGATGCGGACAATACCGACACCATGCGTCTGGCTGAGCCGGAAAACGCGCCCCAGCCGCCATTGAGCTACTGACCATGATCCAATTGCCTCAGGCCATGATCGAGACTGCGACATCAGCCGCCGATTGGGTGCTGGTGCTGCCCATCGTGCTGGCGCTGATGGGCTCAGCCGCGCTGCTGGTGGTGCGGCGCAGCAATAGGCTGCCGCTGCTAGGCGCGGTGTTGGTCATAGTCGCCGTCATTGCCTGCGAAATCAGCCTGCTGCTCCGTATTGTGAGCGAAGGGCCGCTCAGCATGACCATGGGCAAATGGCTGCCGCCCTTTGGCATCAGCCTGGCGGCCGATCTCTTTGGTGCCGGCTTTGCGCTGGCGGCGGCGGTTGCTACGCTGGTCGTCGTGCTCTATGCCGAAATCGACCGGGAGGGGAATGACGGCAGGGACGGATTCCATTCCATGGTCCTGCTACTGCTGGCGGGGGTGACCGGATCGTTCCTGACCGGCGATCTCTTCAATCTCTATGTCTGGTTCGAGGTGATGCTGATCGCCTCGCTCGGGCTCATCGTTTCGGGCGGCAGTCCGCTGCAGCTCGATGGCGCGGTGAAATATGGCTTCCTCAATTTCCTCGCGACGACACTGTTCCTGCTCGCGCTCGGGCTGACCTATGGCCTGCTGGGGACCCTCAACATGGCTGACATCATGCGGGTGGCGCCGGTGGCCAATCGCGCGGCGATGACCGGTATTGCGGCGCTGTTGCTGCTCGCCTTCGGCATGAAGGCGGCGGCTTTTCCGGTCAATGCCTGGCTGCCGGCTTCCTATCACACGCCGACCCCGGCGGTTTCGGCGCTGTTCGCGGGCCTGCTCACCAAGGTGGGCGCCTATGCGCTGTTGCGGTCGCTGGTCGCCATCCTGCCCGATAGCCGCGAAATGCTGGAGCCGGTATTGGCCGTGCTGGCCATTGCGACACTGGTGATTGCGCCGCTTGGCGCCATTGCCGAAACGCATCTGCGTCGTGCGGTGGGCTTTTTCGTCATCGGTGGCATCGGGGCGATCCTAGCCGGTCTGTCGCTGCCCAGCGTTATCGGCATTGCCGGGGCGGGTATCTATATCTTCCACGCCATCCTCGCCATGACGGCGCTCTATATGGTGGTGGGGCTTGTTGAAGTGCGCACCGGGGCCAGCGATACGCGGCAAATGGGTGGACTTTATGCCGCCAGCGCGCCGCTTTCGATCCTGTTCTTCGTGCTTGTCCTCGCTGTTGCCGGCGTGCCGCCCTTCCTCGGCTTCTGGCCCAAATTGCTGCTGCTCGAAGCGGGGGTGGCCGACGCCGAATTGGGCTGGGTCGGTAGTGCCTTGGTCGTGGCGCTGGTGATCAATGCCATCCTGACCTTGATTGCCGGCACGCGGCTCTGGTCGCATGTGTTCTGGCGCAACGGACCGGAAGGCCAGCCGGCTTCTGGCGAGCCCATGCCGCTCGTCGCGCCGACGCCGCGCGTGCGGCTGGCCTTTGGGGCAGTGAGCGCGCTGGTGCTGGGCGTGGTGCTGATGGGTCTCTGGCCCAATCCGCTCATTGAAGTGGGGCAACGGGCGGCGGCCGATATCGTCGATCCCGGCCGCTATGTCCAGGCGGTTGGCCTTGCGGGAGTTGAGCCATGAGCGGGGCTTTTCTTGTGGTCATCCTGGCCCTTGGTTGGGCTGGCATAACCGGTAACTTTTCGGGCCTGAACCTGCTCTTTGGCGGTCTCGTCGGGGGCGGCGCGCTGTTAATCCTGCGCTATTCGATCCGGCAGCAGGGGGCCTTGGGCCGTGCGGGCAAGGTGCTCTCGCTGATTGCGCTTTTTCTCTACGAACTGATGGTCAGCGCCATCAATGTGGCGCTGATCGTCCTGCGTCCCGATCTCAAATCGGCGCTCAAGCCGGCCATCGTGGCGGTGCCGCTGACGGTCAAGTCGGACGCGGAAATCACGCTCCTCGCCAATATGATCACGCTGACGCCCGGCACCCTGAGTGTGGATGTCGCCGAGGATCGTTCGGTTCTCTATGTCCATGTGCTGACCATGGAGAGCGATACGGCGCTGATTGCCGGGATCGCCAATGGCTTTGAAGCGCGGATCAAGGAGGTGTTCCAATGACCGCCGCGGCTTTTGTCGATCTTTCGAGCCTGATTGCCCTGATTCTCCTGGGGCTCGCCTTGCTCGTTTCCATCGTCCGCATCGTCATCGGTCCGACGCTGCCCGACCGTGTGCTGGCGCTCGACCTGATGACCGTGGTTGCCATGGGTTTTATCGGTGCCGTGGCCGTGCGCACCGGGCGGATGCTTTATCTCGACATTGCCATTGCCCTGGCCCTGCTCGGCTTCCTCGCGACCGTGGCATTGGCGCGCTATATTTTGCGACGCGGCCTCAAGACTGATGCCGCCGCAATGGAGGCGCAATCATGATCGGCGATATCGCACTCTGCCTTGGGGGCGGTCTGCTGATTCTGGGGGCAATTTTCACGCTTCTCGCCGCCGTCGGTGTGGTCCGCTTGCCTGATTTGTACACGCGGATGCACGCCGCCTCCAAGGCAGGCGCAGTTGGTGGTGGACTAGTTCTCATCGCCGTTGCCGTGATCAGCATGGATGCTGCCGTGGCTTTGCGTGCAATCATCGGTGTGATTTTCGTGCTTTTGACTACGCCCGTGGCTGCGCATCTCCTTGCCCGCGCTAGTTATATTGCGGGTTATCATGCCGGCGAAAGTACGGTGCGTGACGATATCAAGACACGATTGGAACAAAATTCTGGATCATGAATAATCTGTAATGCATCCAATTAATTGGATTAGCGGCAGTTGCCTGCGGCAGTAAACAGACTTAGGAATGCAGCACGGCTGTGACTGCCCCTGTTGCTGCCCAATAAAAAAATTACGGAAGGTTAGATCATGAACGACAATACCGCTCCGGCGGATGTGGGTGAGTTTGATCTCGTCGAACTCAGTGCCGATATCGTCTCAGCATATGTAAGCCACAATGCCGTGAGCCCCTCGGACCTGACACGGCTGATCGCCGATGTTCACGGTGCCCTGCGCGCGCTGCGGAGCAATGAAGTGCCCGCCGTGGTCGAGGATCTCAAGCCGGCCGTGCCGGTCCGCAAGTCCGTCGCTGCCGACTACATCATCTGTCTCGAAGACGGGAAGAAGTTCAAGTCGCTCAAGCGCCACCTGCGCACGCACTACAATCTCTCGCCCGAGGAATATCGTGAGAAGTGGGGTCTGCCTGCAGATTATCCCATGGTTGCCCCGAACTACTCGGCGACGCGCTCCAAGCTCGCCAAGGACAATGGCCTCGGCCGCAAGGCTGGCTGATTTCGCCTAGAGCGGACGCTTCGGAGGGACCGAAGCGAGCGCCCTAACCCCCTCATACTGCCTCGCAATTGACCAAGGCACTTGCGTGCCGGCCTTGCGATGTATCAAAAAGCTGGTCCCCCTGCTTTGCGGCCGCCTTCGGGCGGCCGCAGTGTTTTTGGCCCGTCCCATGGGCCCTTGTGCGGAAAATTTCAAAACTTATCCCCGGGGTGGACAACCTCCGTCAGGATGTAGGAATATTATCCTATATCCGGCGGAGGATGACCGTGCGAATCGAAACTCACCATAGCCATGCGCCGCGCGAGCGCCTGCCTTCGGTCCACGACGATGCGGGGCTAGCCCAAGTCCTTGCTTTGATTTCGCGCGAGCGAAAAATTCCTATCCGCTTGTTGGTGCACGTTTCTCGCTGTCAGGCCGATACGGCGCGGGCGAGACAACTGGCCATGTATCTGGCCCATGTGTCGAAGGGCATCAGCCTGACTGCCATTGGTGCGGCCTTTGGACGAGATAGGACAACTGTCTCCTATGCCTGCAGCCTGATCGAAGACCTGCGCGACGATGCCAGGTTTGACGCCGAGCTGGACCGGCTTGAAGCACATCTTATGGCAGGAGGCGAGAATGAGTGAGGGACTACCTGAAGCCGTGGGACGCCTCGCTGCCGCGCGGCGGGATAGCGCGCCTTTTCTGTTGCCCCATCACGTCGAGGCGGCGCGGCGCCTGATGCAGGTTTTCGAGCGCGCCCGCCTGCGCCAGCGCGTGACCATGTCCTATGATCCCACCCGAACCGGTGGTCGGGGCAGCGGCAGCCCGGTTCAGGGCACGCTTTCGGCCAGCGCCGCGGATGCACGAAAACACTTGGCGGATCTGGCGGTCGCGATGCCGGCCGAATGTTGGGCCGTGCTGTTCGACATTTGCGGGCTCGATCGGGGTTTGCAGGATGTCGAACTGGAGCGCGATTGGCCGCGACGCGGCGGCAAGCTGGTGCTGCGCATCGCGCTCTCCCATCTCGCCGCCCACTACGGGCTCGATGCGGAAGCGCGGGGGCGCGAGGCGCAAAGGCAGCGCCACTGGCTGCCAGAGCGAGCACCGATGTTTCCGCCGACAGAGGCTTCTTAACGATGTAAGCGTCTGCAATGTTCTGAAAAACGGCACGTGTGGTAAGAATGCTCGCCGCAATCGTGACCGAACCATGCCCGGGAAGATCGTCTCCGTCCAATATCTGCGCGCCATCGCCGCTCTGCTGGTGCTGGCGTCGCATGCCTTGCTCTACCCTTTGGTGGGGGAGAACATTGTCTATGGGCGGCTGGGCTGGCTCGGCGTCATTCTGTTCTTCGTGATTTCCGGCTTCATCATGGTCAGCGTGACCGATATCGGTCGCTTCGATGGGCGCCAGTTCATGCGCCGGCGCATCCTGCGCGTCGTGCCGCTCTATTGGGCTTTTACTCTCGTTGCCGCCGGGCTGGCGCTGTTTGCGCCGCAATTGTTCAAGACCACGAGTTTTGACGGCAACCAGTTGGCGCTCTCGCTGGCCTTTATCCCGTTCTACAACGGGGCGAGCCACGGGTTGCATCCGCTCTATAAGCTCGGCTGGACCCTCAACTACGAAATGTTCTTCTACGCCTGCTTTGCGCTGCTCGCGATGTTCACGGCGCGGAGCAGGGTGGTCGGGCTGACCTTGGCCTATGCGGTTCTCGCTGTCGTCGGTTTTTTGCTCGCTCCGCAGTCAGCCATCCCGCAATTCTATACAAGCTTTCTGCCGCTGGCCTTTGTCGTTGGCTGCTGGATCGGCCTTGGCCAGATGGAAGGCTGGATCAAGAGGCTTCCGAGGTCGGTCGTGATTGCCCTGGCAGTGATCGGCATGGCCGGCCTTGCCGAAGGCTTTTTGTGGAATCACGGTTTTGTCGAGGACGTCACCGCCTTTGCCGGCTTCCTCAGCTTTTCAGGTGTGGCCGTGATATTGGCGCTGCGCAGCGAGGGGCGGTTGCCGCGTCTCGCCTGGCTCGAGCGGATGGGCAATGCATCCTACTCGATCTATCTCGTGCATATCTTCGCCGTGGCCCTGATGGCGGGGGTTGGCCTGAAACTGATCGGGCCAAACCTGCCGGGCATCGTGCCGGTCGTGACCGTGCTGGCCATCGCAACAGGGGTATGGATGGGGCTGCTGCTCTATCGCTTCGTCGAGCAGCCGCTCCTCAGAAAATTGCAGCGACAAAAAGCCGATCAGTAAACTTTGGCCCGCGCTTCGGAGCGGATGCGGTTGACCATGGCGACGAGGCCATTGGAGCGCTGGGCGGTGAGGTGTTCTCGGAGGCCCAGTTCGTCAAAGATGGCAATGGCGTCGGTTTCGGCAATTTCCCGCGCGGGACGGTCCGAGTAGAGAGCCAGCAAGATTGCCACGAGCCCTTGCACGATCATCGCATCGCTTTCACCACGGATGTGAAGCGACACCGAGCCATCCGTTTCGACCGGTTCGGAGACGAGCCAGACCTGCGAGACGCAGCCATTCACCTTGTTGCTGTCGACGCGCTCATTTGCTTCGAGGCGCGGCAGGGCCTGGCCGAGTTCGATGAGGTAGCGATACCGGTCTTCCCAATCGTCGAGGAAGGAAAGATTGTCGGCAATGTCCTGGAAAGGCTGGGGCTGGGTCATGCCCTCTATCTAGGTAAAGAAAGAAAAAGCCGCAAGCACGGGGCAAGGTGCTTGCGGCAGGGGCCAGTGGACGCTGGAGTTGCGTCGCTTGGGCAAGAGACGCGTGCCACTGGATAGATCAATCGGACGCCGGGGCAGGCGTCCGTCAGCCCGCCCAATCCGGTCGAGGTCGGGGATAGGGAACCGGATTGTCCTGCGGCGCGACATGCATGGGTGTGCCGGAGGGCGGGATAGGTGGGAGGGCCGCGGCGACAATGGCCTTGCCCCCAATACATTGCAGGCTATCGCATTCGATCGCCTCGATCTGGTCGGCGACGAACTGACTGCCGCGGGCGAGGGCCTCGTTGGCCACCGACCCGGCAGAGGCGCGCACATCGACTTCGGGCCGGATGACCACGAAGGCGAGGGTGAGCCAGAATGCCGAACGCAGGAGAAACATCATAACACTAGCTTCCGAACGGGCCTCTCCCGCTCTTCGCATTAAAGACTATGTGCCGCTTCTTAAGGCCAACTGGGGCCAGTTCTTAAAATTTGAAACAAATGGTTGTCGCAGTTTCGGAATTGGGCAACGCCTTGTTTACGCTATCGGGCGAAAGCCCTCCCGTGTGGGCGCGCACTTAAGCCTGTCTTAGGGCCTGCCGCGCGAGTGTGACCCACAAGATCTGATGCACAATCAGACGGGCCGGTCCGGTTTCGGACCCGCCCAACGGCTTTGGGGGCCGGCAAGAGTGGCGTCTCGAGTATGAGTAAAGTGATGCGTAGCCTTGGTATTTTCGGCATCGGCGGAAGGGATGATGGCGCGCCTGCGGCGTCCTGCCAGCGCCCCGATGTGCTGCGCCGCAAGACCATCGCCAACAATGCTCGCCTGATGATTGCCGTCTCCGTTATCTTCATGCCTTTCGCCATGTGGGCGCTGGCAAGCCAGGCCGCGCTCGGCTTTGCGATTGCCTGCGTGGGCCTCGGCGGCGGCATGCTGAGTCTCTCGCTTTATCACCGCGCCCGCTATGATGACGCCGCCCTTGCCCAGATCGTCGCTGTTATGGGTTCGGGTCTCGTCTTGACGCTGCTCGATATGCGCCTTGCCGATGTGGGGTTGATCGTGACCGTTATGGGTCCGGTTCTGGCGGCGCTGCTGATGGGACCGATTGTGCGGCTCTGGAGCTGGCTGGTGGTCGTGCTGGCGCTGGTGCTTGGGTCGATCGGGGCTCTTATGGGCCTGCCCGCGGATTTGGGCCTTGCCAACGAGGCAATGGTCGCCGGAACGGCAGCATTCTGCCTTGCCGCGCTGCTCGTTGCGCATACGACTCACCACATCAATGCCGGCTATGTTGTGCACGACAAGGCCCAGCTCAATGCTTATCGGCACCTGGTCGAGACCGTGCAGGACACGGTGCTGTGCTTTTCGACCGAAGGCGAACTGCTTTCGGCCTCGCGCTCGGCCGAGACGCTGTTCGGCTGCCCGCGCTATCAATTGACCACCGGTTCGCTCGCCGAACGCCTCCATGTCATGGACCGGCCGGCCTATCTCACCGCCTTTGCCGATGCCAACCAGGGGGGGCGGAGCCGGTCGATCGAAGTGCGCATGCGCCGCGACGATCCGCACGCCACGGGCGGCCTACCGCAGTTCATCTGGGTAGAAGCACATTTCTCGCCGATCAAGGATCAGATGGTGGGCACGCGCTATGAAGTGACGGCGCTGCTGCGCGACGTCACCGAGCGCAAGGATGCCGAAGCTGCCATGACCGAGGCCCGGCGGGCGGCGGAAGAAACTTCACAAGCCAAGTCGCGCTTCCTCGCCACCATCGGGCACGAACTGCGCACGCCGCTCAATGCAGTGGTCGGCTTTTCCGAAATGATGACGACCGGTATTGGCGGCGAGCTGTCGCCGACCCATCGCGAATATGCGGGCCTCATCCACCAGAGCGGCAAGCATCTGCTCGACGTCGTCGGCATGCTGCTCGACATGTCGCGCATCGAGGCCGGCAAGTTTGAAATCAGCACCGCGCGTTTCCAGCCCGACGAAATCGTGCCGGCCTGCTTTGCCATGGTCGATGCCATGGCCAAGGCGCGCTCGATCACGCTTGAAGCGCAGATCGAATCGGGTCTGCCGACGATTCTGGCCGACGAACGCGCCTGCCGGCAGATTCTGATCAACCTGCTCTCCAATGCCATAAAATTTAGCCATGTCGGTGACACGGTGACGCTCGTGGTCAAGCGTCAGGGCCAGTCGTTGAGTTTCGCCGTGCGCGACCAGGGCATTGGCATGGCGCCCATGGCGCTCGAACGCATCGGCGAGCCCTTCTTCCAGGCGCAGGATGGGCTCAACCGGCAATATGAAGGCACAGGCCTCGGCCTTTCGATCGTCAAGGGCTTGGCCGAACTGCATGGCGGGGCGCTCCGGGCCATGTCTGAAATTGGAGCGGGGACAACCATGACCGTTCTTCTGCCGATAAACGGTCCGGCAACAAAGTTGGAAGAGACTGTCGCAGTTCTACCCCTCCATCGGGAGCCTGCGGCGGCGCCTATCAATTCATGGCAAAACGAAAAAAGAAAAGCGCAATGACAGCATCGACCCTGTCCCAGCTGCCGCTTATGGCCGGTAGCGTCCTCATGAACCAAGTTGGTCGTGGGGCGCATTGGGCATTCAACCGCTATATGCAGGCTCCGCTCGCCTCGACAGCCGTTTTTGCGCTCGTGACCATGAGCGCTCTGGCGAGCAGCAATGCGCTTTATTTCCAGACCGGGATGCATCCCTCGCCCTTCTTTGCCGCTGACCGCAGCGTGCCCTATGCCGTCACGCCGCAAGCCGCCCCCATGCCCGCGCCGGTCGAAATGCGCGAACAGGCCGTGGAAGACGCGCAGCAGACGGCCGTGGTTGCGGCGCCTGTCGTGTCGCCGCAAACCACGGGCAGCGTCGCCGCTGTGCCGCAGACCATTCCGGACCAGCCGGTGGGCAATTCGGAAGTTTTCGCCGTGCAGAAGAAGCTCGCCGAGCTGCAGCTTTTTGAAGGCAAGGTCGATGGCTATTATGGTCCGATGACGGCCCGCGCCATCCGCGCCTTCGAAGAGCGTAACGGTTTTGCTCCGCAGGGTGCGCTCTCGGCCAATGTGGTCAATGCCATTCTTGGTTCCAATGCTTCCGGAATGGTGACAACGCCCGCTCCGGTGCCACAGCCTGTCGTTCAGGCGGCCCCGCAGCCTCAGGCCGTCGTCGCGCCAGCACCGGCTCCCGTCGTAGCCCAGCCGGTAGCGGTTGCTGCTGCGCCGGCTCCGGCTCCGGCTCCGGTTCAGCAGGCGGCCCCTGTCGAGCAGGATCGCGTCGTGGCGCGTCTGCCCGCGCTTTCGCCTGTCGAACAGGCTGTCGATACGGTGGGTGTCGCCGCTGCCAATACCATTGATTCGATTGTCGCGGCTGTCGATGGCACGCGCGGTACCGGTACGCCGGTTGCCAACCCGCCCATGCCGAGCGCCAGCCTACCGAGCCAAGCCATGCCCGCTCCGGTCCAGGCCGCGCCGCAACCGCAGCCGGTTGTCCAGACCGTCGCCAATACGACGCCGCCCTCCCAGCCACGGGCTGCGCGCCCGGCCACGGATGGCGAGCTTGTTGCCGATATTCAACGGGGTCTTGCGAGCCTGGGGTTCTTCCGTGGCCAGATTGATGGCAATCCGGGACCCGAAACGGCCCGCGCCATCCGGGAATTCGAAAACTTCCATCGCTACAAGATCACCGGCCAGGTGCAGCCCGACCTTATCGACCTGCTGCGCAAGGCTGGCGCGACCATCTAGTGGCCGGCGCGATCCGCAGCGATCTGTGGTGCATGGCCTTTGTGCGGCGCCACAATGATCTTGGCCATATGTGCGTGGTCGCCCGCAAGGGCGATCCCATTGCCGGGCAGGTCTTTATTGAGGTCGACCATCTTGATGGCACGCGCTCGCTCTACACGCCGGCGCCTGTGATCAGTCGGGGAGATGGGGCGGGGCTGGTGTTCCAGACCCGCTTCTCGCATGTCGAGCCCGATACGGTCCGCCAGCGCATTGCTCGGGAAGTGGACTTTGATCCCGATCTGTGGGTGCTGAGCGTCGACTTGCGAGGGGACGACCTCGGGATTGAGGTCGTGAAAAACCCGGGCTGAGGAACAGCCCGGGTCTAGGTACTTCCGAAAAATTGCGGATTAGCCGGCGCGGCGGGCGCCGATGCGGGAGAGGGCGACCATGGCCTGCTCGACCACGGCATTGCCCGAGCCGCTGGCCGCTGCCGGCTGCGGCGTGCGGCGGCTCGGCATGTTGACCGGACGGTACTGGGGCTTCGAAAGATCGAGGAGGTTCACTTCGCCACGCCAGGCGCTCATCAGATAGGCCATGGCATCGGCAGAGACGGTGGCGAAGAGCGAGGCGAAATCGGCCAGGGCGCGCGAGCGTTCGCTGTCATGACTGGTGGCGTGGATCAGAACTTTCAGACCGTCATAGGCCGAGACGCCGAAACCGCGCAGGACGACGAAGGTCGACGCGCCGGTGACGTCATGGGCGATCTGGCCGCAGCGGACTTCGTCGAGGCCGGTAATCTGGGCAAGAAGTTTTGTGACTTCCGGACGACGGTTTTCCGAAAAGAGCTTCATCAGCGCCTTAGTCAGTTCCGGGGTCGCGACCGAAAGCTGCTCGATGGTGCGCGAAATCGGGGCGGCCGGGGTTTCGCGATTGGCGAAGGCCTGGATGACCTTGATTCGCTGTGCGTCGGAAAGATCGAAGAAGGCCGGCGCGAGGAGGGCTGCGTCGAAATCCTTACGTTCGCCAAGGGCTTCGGCGACGAGATGGTCCATCTGTGCCGAGCGCGCGAGGGCGCTGAGATAGGCGCCGCGCGGGGTGATGTCCATGTTGGTGGCGAGGGCGCGATACACCTTGCGCGAGTTCATCTGGAAAAGCTTGGCGAGGACCACATTGGTGAGGTTCTTGCGGCCGGCAATGGTTGCGGCAGCGGCAACGTCGTAGCGGCTAAGCACGTCGAGGAGGGTCCGATCGGAGAGTTCTTCGGCGCTGGCGAGGAAGGAAACGAGATCTTCGCCAATGTTTTCAACGACGAGCTGCTCGAGCGCTTGGGAGAGAAGTTCGCTGCGGCCGAGGATCGCGGCGGCCTTGGCGCGGGCCTGGGGGCTGGCCGATTGGAAGAGGCGCGTGGCCAAAGTCTCGAACTGTTCCATTTCGGGAACAGTTGGACGACCGCGGCGGGCATAGGCGTCGCATGCCGCTATGAGCAGGGTGTTGGTGCGGTCCACACCGCCGGTTTCAATGAGAAGCTGGAAGGTTTCGTAAGGCTGAAAACCGAGCATGTTGGGCAGGACCATCGACTAATTGCGCGCCCCCGGCGCGTTCTGATGATCAATTTGCCTGTAATTCGTTAGCAGACTGTTAACCTTGACGATCTCTTAATAGGGCCAGCACGAGGTGCGTCATCGTGCCGGGAGAATCACACTGAACTGGCTGCCTCCACTAGGGACGGGGGAGCCGCATTGGAGGTCAGCTTGGGCAAGCTGTTAAAATTCGAAAGGCGGGATCGACCCGCAAAACCAGGACAATCACTGTCCGGCGACGCACAGATATTTCTCTTCACCGGGGTACGTTATGAACGCGGTCCGACGCCGCCACCCACTGACCGTCTCGACCCCTCACGGCGTCGTCGTAAACGCGGCTGATTGTATGCCGCGCATTCTTGGTTTTCTCGGGACGGCACTTTTGGCCGGGCTGCTGGTCGCTTGCGCGTCGCGGCCCGTTGGCGATTTCGGCAGGGCCAAGCCGAGCGTCCTGCACGATGATGTGCTGCCCGCTGTCGGCACCTTCATGGCCAAGCAGCGCGAACCGGTCTCGAACTTCAACCAGACCGACCAGGAACGCGAAATGCATGATCGCACCTGGCGCTTTCTCGTGGCCGCGCATTCGCGGGACTGGATGTTCGACACGGAAGCGGAAATGCAGCGCACGCGAATCACGCGGGCCAAGGACTGGAAGTTCACGACCGACCGCTATTACAATTGGCTCAAGCGCGAGCATTACCAGTCTTCACGGGTGCGCTATGCGACGCTGGGCCGGCATATCCTGGCTGATCTCGATACCTTGCCCTCGACCTTTGCCAGCGTCTGTGCGGTGATCGAGGTTGATCGCAATCGCGAGATCGCCTTGGCTTCGCTGACCAATGTGGCGCCGACGGCGGCGGCCGATGTCGCGGCGCGGCGCTATGAGAACACCCATTACATCGAGTGGTTCGTGCGGGCGGTGAATTACCGCTACGAGAGCTATTCCTACGCGCTCGACAATCTCCTGGTCGAAACCCCGCATGAGCAGTCGATCGCGGTGGATAATTCCCTGAGCCAATTGCGCGCCTGGGCCGACCGGGCAAGCCGGCATGATTTCTGCTCGGGGAGCAGCACGCGGCCGGGGCAGGGCGGTGTCACCATACCGTCACGCTTCCAGACGATGGTCCCGGATACGGAAGTCATTCAAATCAAGTAGTCGCTGGAGCCAAGCGTGAGTATCGAAAAGACCGGGTCTGCCGGAGAGGTTTTTGGAGCCTTTCTCAAACTTGGTCTCACGAGCTTCGGTGGGCCGATCGCGCATCTGGGATATTTTCGCGACGAGTTCGTCACGAGACGCGGCTGGTTCGACGACAAGGCCTATGGCGATCTCGTGGCGCTCTGCCAGTTTCTGCCGGGGCCCGCATCGAGCCAGGTTGGCTTTGCCATCGGGTTGATGCGCGCCGGGCCGTTGGGTGCGGCGGCGGCGTGGATCGGGTTCACGCTGCCATCGGCGATTCTGATGGTCGCGGTTGCACTGGGTGCGGCGGCGCTTGATGGCGATCTGGCGCAGGGCGTTCTTCATGGCTTGAAACTGGTGGCCGTCGCCGTGGTGGCGCAGGCGGTGCTGGGCATGGCGAAAAGCCTGACGCCGGATCGGGTGCGGGCGGGCATTGCCGTCCTGGCTGTGCTTGCCATGGTGGTTTTTGGCGGGGTGCTTGGGCAGGTCGCCGCGATCGTGGTGGGCACGGCACTCGGGCTGGCGCTGTGCCAGGAAAAGGGCAATGGCGCTGTGGCAGAGGCTAAAGCGCCGGTGTCGCGCGGTTTTGGTGTTCTTGCGCTGTTGCTGTTTGTCGGCCTGCTGGTCGTGTTGCCCTTTCTTGCGGGGGTGAACCCGGCTCTGGCGCTGTTCGATGCCTTTTATCGGGCTGGAGCGCTGGTGTTTGGCGGCGGCCATGTGGTGTTGCCGCTGCTTGAGGCGGGCACGGTTGGAAAAGGCTGGCTGAGCGAGAGCACCTTCCTTGCCGGCTATGGCGCGGCGCAGGCCGTGCCCGGTCCGCTCTTTACCTTTGCCGCCTATCTCGGGGCTGCGAGCTCCGGGCCGCCCAATGGCGTTTTGGGCGCGGGAATTGCGCTCGTGGCGATCTTTCTGCCGGGGCTGTTGATTCTCGTCGCCGCGCTGCCGTTCTGGCATGGGCTGCGGGGGAATGTGCTGGCGCAGGCGGGGATGCGCGGCGCCAATGCGGCCGTGGTCGGCGTTCTGGCGCTGGCGCTCTATGATCCGGTGTTTACGAGTGCGGTGCTTTCGCCGCTCGATTTTGCGCTGGCGCTGGCGGGGTTCGTGGCGCTGGTGAGCTGGAAATTGCCGCCGCTATGGGTGGTGGTGGCGCTGGCGGCGGTTGGTGGGGTGATTGGGGTCTTGTGACTCTTCACCTCTCCCTTGGGGGAGAGGTCGGATTGCGCAGCAATCCGGGTGAGGGGGCCTTTCTCGCGCTCCGCGTTTGCCGGAAGGCCCCCTCACCCGCCGCTTCGCGTCGACCTCTCCCCCAAAGGGAGAGGTGGCCCTGCGGGCCTTTAGCCCGGCGCCTTCACCGATTTCAGCCGCTCGGCCGCCTTGGGCGCGAACTCACCCAACATGCCAACTTCCCGCCATTGCGCGGCATGAACCTCGTCGAGCTGCGCCACGAGTGGCAGGCTGGGGTCGGCAATGAACAGGTATTGCAGATCGTGGTGGACATGCGGCGGCTCGTTGCGGGAGCGTTTGCCGGGGACGTCGTGGCTGTCGATGACGAAGGGCAGGTCTTGGTCCCTATGCCAGGGATGGAGTTTTAGGCCTGTAACGCCGGTTTCTTCTTCGGCTTCGCGCTGGGCAGAGAGATGGAAGAAGGCGCTTGGCTCGTAGTGACCACCCGGCTGCAGCCAGCGGCCGATGGTGACGTGGTCGATGACGAGGATTTTCCCGTGATCGGGCGAGAGCACGATGGCGCTGGTGGTGAGATGCCCGGGCATGGTCTCGCGCAGATCGAGGCGGTGGCCCTCATTCATCTGCCAGAGCAGCAGCGAAAGGTGTTCGGCGCGTGTCGCGACTTCAGTGCGGTAGCGAGAAACCGCTGTGGCGAGGGCAGACAGAAAAACGTCGGGGGTCATGGTCAGCCGCGGGTTTGCACGGCGATACGATTGCCCTCGCTATCGCCGATTTCGGCGACGTGGCTGCCATCGGCGAGCGTGGTCTTGGGGAAGAGCACGTTGCTGCCGAGATTTTCGGCGCGGCTGAGGACGGCGTCGATGTCGTCGACGGCGAAATAGAGGATGGCGCCGTTTTGGGTCGGGACATAGACCTCACCCTGGCAGAGGGCCCAGCTTGCGCCTTCGAAGGGGCCTTCGACATAGGCCATGCGGCTTTCATGCAGATCGATGGGAGCGGCGAACGCCACGCCGAATACTTCGCGATAAAAGCCCATGGCACGATCGAGGTCGGTGGCGGCGATTTCGACGTGCAGGATCATTCTGTTAGCTCCGCGGGCCGAAGAGGATGGCGGCCGCGCCGGCAAGGGCGAGGAGGCCGCCGGCGATATCCCAATGGTCGGGTTGGCGGCCCTCGACGGCAAAGAGCCAGATCAGCGAGGCGACAATATAGACCCCGCCATAGGCGGCATAGGCGCGGCCGGCATGATCGGCCGGCGCGAGGGCAAGGAGCCAGGCGAAGGCGATGAGGGCAAGCAGGCCCGGCGCAAGCCAGAGCGGGGACTTGTCGAGACGCCACCAGGCCCAGAAGGCAAAGCAGCCGGCAATTTCAGCCAGCGCGGCCAGAACGTATAGGACGACGGCCGAGAATGGCATGGCCATCAGCGGCGCGGCCCGCATTGGACCGCGGAGAGACGCTCGGCAAAGCGCGTGCGCATGACTTCGTGGGGCGGGGAGAGGCGGACAAGGACGAAGAGATGATCGGCGGGAGCTTCGACGACCAGCAGGCCTTCTTCGATATCGAGCTGCTGCTGGGCGAGGAGGCGGGTCTGAGCGGCATTGAAAATGCCGAGATCGACGGTCTGGCCGATGCCATCGCGATTGGTGGTCGAATAGATGACGGCGCCGGCTTCGTTGAAAAGGGCCAGGGACCAGAAAGCGTCGGGCAGCATGCCGCGGAGATAGGCGGGGCCTTCATCGAGATCGACCTGACAGAGGCCATAGACGAGTTCGGGATCGAGGCCTAGCGGATTAGGCTTGCCGGCCTCGACCTGCGGCAGGATCAGCATGCGGTTCTTCGCCTCGAGGGCGGAGACGCGCGACCAGGTGGTTTCCTCGGCCAGGAGGGGCAGGGTGAGGATGACGAGAATGTGGATGATGCCGCCGAGAAGCACGCCGCCGAGCAGCCAGAGAATGACCCGGGTCATGCGCAGTCTCCCCGGGTGATGGTGGGCATGGTGTCATTGTCCGAGCTGAAGCCGGAAAAGGCAGTGGTGTCGTAAAGGGTCAGTTCGAGGGCGAAGGGGCCGCTGCCGCTGAGTTCGAGCCAATTGCCCGGTGCCAGGGTTTTGCCCACATGGATGACCATGCTGCCTGAATTGGTGCGGGCGATTTCGCTTGAACGCAGGGCAAGGTCGGTGCCCGGCGCGGCGAGATTGATGCCCTGGCTATCAACCGCTGCGAGGGTCCAGAAGCTCGAAACGGGGACGTGGCCTTCGAGCGTATAGGCGCAGGAGAGGTCGAGCGCTTCGCCTGCGCTGTCGGTGGTGGCGGTGAATTTCAGGCCTTCGGCGCGGCCGAGCTGCAATTCGGCTTCGCGGGTGAGATGGCCGCGTGAATAGGGATTGGGTGAGGCCGAGCCGAGATCGGGCCAGGAAATCCAGGGGCCAAGCTGTGCGGCGCCGAAAAGGCGGCCATCGGTCAGCGCATAATAGCTGAGGCCGAAACCCGTCGCGAGGGCAATGGCGATGGACACGAGGAGCAGAAGGACAAACCGCATATTGGTTCAGCAACCTCTATGGTTGGGCATGGGGTGCTGGACCGGCAGCGCTGCGAACAGTTTAGGCTATAGCAACGGAACGGTGGAGGAGGAAGCGTCTGAGAGGGGGAGGGGATAAATTTGGCGGTGGGAAGGCAGGCGCGCCGCGCCCGCCTTCCGCAAAAGCTTAGAGCGCTTCGATCTCGACCAGCAGGTCGTCATAGACCTTGCAGGCGGATTCGACATCGGCGGGCGGATTGGTCTGCAGCGCGGTGAATTTCTCGGTGATTTCGGACGCCTTTTCCGGGTGGGCGGCAATCACGGTCTGCACCTTGGTGGACACTTCCATGGCCTTGGCCTGCAGTTCTTCGGCCGTGCAGGCAAAGGCTGCGCTGGAGGCGGCGAGGATGAAACCAAGTGCGAGAATTGACGTCTTCATGACTTGTCCTTTGATTGAAAGAATACTCACGAGGCCGTGAGGACATCAAGGCAATGGCCAGTGCATGAGGCGAAAATGTGGACGCCTCAGAGGTTTAATTGCTGCATTTTTAGCGAAGCGGGCGCCTAGAGGCCTGCCGAACTGCCGCTGAGGGCGGCGCGGGCCTGGTCCGATATCGGTTCGAGATCACGAATGGCCGTATCGAGGCGACCGGCGAGATCGAGCAGTTTTCGCGCCGCGGCCGGGGTCAGGCTGGGCGGGCGCTCGACCACGTCCTCGGCCGGTACTTCGGCGCTGGCATCGGCGACGACGGTCTGCTGGGGCACGAAATCGACGCCGAAGACCGGCTTGATCTCGATATTGGTATGGGCATAGGCCATGAATTTCTGCCAGGCGATGGCCGGCAGGCTGCCGCCCGTCAAGTTGTTGGTGGGCCTGTAGTCGTCATTGCCGAACCAGACGGCGGCGACATAGTTGCCGGTAAAGCCGCAGAACCAGGCGTCGCGATAGGAAGAGGTCGTGCCGCTCTTGCCCAACGTCGGCACGCCTTCGATGCGGGCGCGGGTGCCGGTGCCGTTCTGGGTCACGGCATACATCATCTGATTCATATAGGCGACGGTCTGCTCGGACAGCACGCGCTCGCGCGCGGCATCGGGATCGGCTTCCCAGACGAGATCGCCGCCCAAGGTCGTCATGCGGGTAATGCCGAAGGCCGGGGTCTTGTAGCCATCATTGGCAAAGACGGCATAGGACGAGGTCATGTCGATGACCGAGACCGAGGCGACGCCGAGGGCCAGCGAGCGGGTAACCGGGTAATCGGCGCGCAGCCCCATGCGATGGCTGAGGGCAGCAATGGGTTCGCGGCCGGTCTTGATCGAGAGGGTGACGGGGACCGTATTGAGCGACTGGGCGAAGGCGCTTTGGAGACTCACCGAACCCTTGTAGCTGCGGCCATAGTTTTGTGGGCACCAGTCGCCGATGCAGACGGGGCGGTCGGTGATCGGGTCGGAGGGTTTGAGGCCCAATTGCTCAAAGGCTTCGGAATAGACGAAGATCTTGTAGGCCGAGCCGGGCTGCCGGGTCGAGACGATGGCGCGATTGAACTGGCTCTTGCCATAGTCCATGCCGCCAACCATGGCGCGGATGGCGCCCTGAGTATCGGTGACGACCATTGCGGCCTGGCTGACCTTGTATTGCTCGCCCTGTTCGCGCACGACCGAGGTGACGGCTTCCTCGGCGTACTTTTGCAGCGTCGTATCGATGGTGGTGCGGACGAGGAAATTGTTCCCCGGCGCATTGGTTTCCTCGATCTTGAGCTTGGCTTCCTCAAAAGCCCAATCGAGGAAATAGTTCGGGGAATTGACGTCGGCGGTGCGGTCGATGGGGGCGGCGGGATGGCGGCGGGCGGCGGTCACCTGGCCCTCGGTGAGGAAACCGGCGGCAACGAGATTGGTAAGGACGAGATTGGCGCGGCCGCGGGCCGCGGCGAGGTCGACATGCGGTGCGTAGCGGGTCGGGGCCTTGAACATGCCGGCGAGCATGGCGGCTTCAGCCAGGTTAATGTCCTGCACGCGCTTGCCGAAATAGAATTCGGCGGCGGCGGTAACGCCAAAATTGCCGCCGCCCATATAGGCGCGGTCAAAGTAGAGTTTGAGGATTTCGTCCTTGGAATAGTGCCATTCGAGCCAGACGGCGAGGAAGGCCTCGATGATCTTGCGCTCAAAGGTGCGTTCGGAGGAGAGAAAGAGGTTTTTCGCCAACTGCTGGGTGAGCGAGGAGCCGCCCTGGGTGGAATTGTCGCCCTGGGCATTGGAGGCAAGGGCGCGCAGCGTGCCGACGATGTCGATGCCGAAATGCTCGTAAAAACGCCGGTCTTCGGTGGCGAGCGTCGCCTTGATCAGGAAGTCCGGCATCTGGTCGAGCGCCACGCTATCGTCGGAGCGAATGCCGCGGCGGCCGATTTCATTGCCGAAGCGATCGAGGAAGACGACGGAGTAATCCTCGGCCTTGTTGAAGGCGCCGCGGTCGATGATGTTGAAGGCGGGGAGGGCGAAGGCGGTGACGATGACAGCGCCGATGGCGCCGAAGGTGAAGGCGTCGGACAGGATTTCGACGAAGAAGCGCTTGATGCCGGTGACGTGGAACCGGCTCATGAAATCCTGGTAGCGCGTGTACCAGCGGCCGAGCGCCTGCCAGAATTCGTAAAGCGAGGAGTCAAGCCAGGCGTCGGCCGCCAGCATGCCGCCGGCGCGCTTTTGCCGCTTTTGCTTGCTATAGAACGGATCCTGCACCGAAAACCCCTGCACCCCGACTATTTCTCTAGACAGAGAAATAGTCTGACTTTTTGTTCTTCGCCTTTCGAACCGAAAAAGTTGTACCCACTTTTTCTGAAAACGTTCAAAGCGGCTCGAATGTGTCTTGCGCCCCCGGGCAATGCAATTGCATCGCTGGAATATGATTGCGCTGGGGCCAAGACAAGCGCAAACCGGCAACAGGATAAACGAGACCACCTTGCCAATGTCCTTCTGGGAAGAAAAAACGCTCGATCAAATGACCGCGACAGAGTGGGAAGCGCTCTGCGACGGCTGCGGGCGCTGCTGCCTGATCAAGCTCGAGGACGAGGATACCGGCACGCTGATCACCTCAGACGTGCGTTGCCAATTGCTCGATGGCGAGACCTGTGGATGCACGGACTATCCCAACCGACAGAAGATCGTGCCCGATTGCATCAAGCTGACGCCGCAGAATGTCACCGAGATCAAATGGATCCCGACGACCTGCGCCTATCGTCGGCTGGCCGAGGGCAAGGGGCTCGCCTGGTGGCACCCGCTAGTCTCGGGCGATCCGCAGACGGTGATCGATGTCGGTGTGTCGGTTTCGGGCCGGACGTTTCTCGAGACCGAAGTCGATCCCGAAGAATGGGAAGAGCACGCCGTTGAATGGCCGGAATGGGAGCCGCCGGAGCATCTCTAGAGAGGTTTATTGAGTCGAAAATGCCACACAAGAGATGCCGTGTGACAATTGCTTTACATCCAAGCAAAACGACATCTTGCCAAATCATTAATGATAGTAACTTCTCATTAACTATAGTGTGACCAGATCGGGCAGCAAGAAGACTGCGCCGGGGGCGGGCATAATGAGCATGACCGAAGCTTTCCAAAAAGACGGGCTGTGGCAGATGGTTAGATCCCTGCTCGGACGTCACGCGGAGAGGCGGGATGCGCGGCGGCCGATGTCGCCGGAGGGCAGTTCCAAACGACATTCGGCGGCGCGGCCGATCGAGGAAGAGCTGCAGAGGGCCTGGATGCTGGCAGCGGAACGCAATGTTTCGCTCTGTGTCGTGGCGCTCGAAATCGACTGCTTTGGCGAATATCTCGCCGCCTATGGCCGCGACGCCGCCGAAGACTGCCTTGAAACGTTGGAACGGATTGTTGTCTCGCTGCTGAAGCGCGAGGAAGACTGTTGCCTGCGCCTGGGACAGAGCGGTTTTCTCCTGGTCCTGCCCGACATGCCCATGCTGATGGGGCGTGATCTCGCCAACAAGATCAACCAGGCGGTGCGCCGCGAGGGCCTGGTCAACAAGGAAAGCCATGCCGGTGCAGTGACGCTGGGTGCGGGGCTTGCCGTGGTCAATCCCGAGCCGCCATTCGACAAGGACGTGCTCGAGACGGCCAAGATGGCTCTGCGCAAGGCGCAACGTCGCGGGCTCGGGCGGCTTGAGATCGCCGATATGCGCGTGAGCGAGAAGCGGGAAGTGGCGGCGTAAGGGGCTCTCTGAAGGCTTCGCTCGCTACACCTCAACCAAGACTTATGAGTGATCGTCACCACCGGGCTTGTCCCGATAGTCCATGCGGAGGCGAGATGGATTGCCGGGACAAGCCCGGCAATGACGACGGACGGGGTAGGCTAGTATTGGCTCCCCTCTGTGTAGGGCGGCCTGCGGCATGGTTCGAAGTTGCCAATCCGTCCCTAACCCCCTATAGGGGCCGTCCCCGCGCGCTTGGCGCGCCTTTCCCTGGATATGGATGGCTCAGATGGCGCTTGGCTGTGGCCTCGATTTCGGCACTTCGAATTCGACCCTCGGACGCGTCGGCGCCGATGGGCATCCCGATCTTCTGGCGCTCGAGGGCGGGAGCCGGACGATTCCCAGCGTGCTCTTTTTCAACTTTGAAGACGACACGCTCTATTTTGGGCGCGCCGCGGTGGCCGAATATGTTTCAGGTGCCGATGGGCGCTTGATGCGCTCGCTCAAGAGCGTGTTGGGCACCGCACTCTTTGGCGATACGACGCGCGTAAAAGCGCGGCGGCTAGGCTTTGGGGAAATCATCGGCAGTTTTGTCGGCGAATTGAAGCGGCGAGCCGAGGCGGAACTGGGCGGGGAGCTGACCCAGGTGGTGATGGGGCGTCCGGTGCATTTCGTCGATGACGACCCGGTGGCTGATGCCGAGGCGCAGGGGCAGCTTGAAGCTGCGGTACGGGCGCAGGGTTTTAAGGACATTGCCTTTCAGTTCGAACCGATTGCCGCGGCGCTCGACTATGAGCGGCAGGTGAGCGGGGAAAAGCTGGCGCTGATCGTCGACCTTGGCGGCGGTACCTCGGACTTTTCGGTGGTGCGGGTTTCCCCAGAACGCAGCGGGCTGGCGGATCGCAGCGGCGACATTCTATCGACGGCCGGTGTGCATATCGGCGGCACGGATTTCGACCGGCTGCTGGCCATGGCCAAGGTGATGCCGGAATTGGGGCTGGGCACGGAAACGCGCGACGGGAAGCGCTATCTGCCTGTCGCTCCCTATGTCGATCTCTCGACCTGGCACCGGATCAACCGGCTTTATGACGCCAAGGCGATGCGCGACCTGCGCTCGACGGTGCGGGAAGCGGCCGAACCGGACATGGTGGAAACCATGGTGATGCTGGTTGAGGACCGGCTGGGCCACCGGCTGATCGGTCGGGTGGAAGAGGCCAAGATTGCGCTCTCCGATGCGGAGATGACGCAATTCGTGTTTCCGGTGCGCGAGCGCGCGATTTCGACGGAGATTACGGCGGCGGAACTGGGACAGGCGCTGGCGGATTCGATCCGGCGGCTGGAAGCTACCATTCGCGAAACGCTGCGCCGGGCAGGCGTGGAAGCCGAAGCGGTTGACAGCTTGATCCTGACCGGCGGTTCGACGCTGGTGCCGGCTGTGGCCGGGCGGTTGCAGGCGCTGTTTCCCGAGGCGGAAGTGGTGCGTACCGATGTGCTCGGCTCAGTCGGGCTGGGGCTTGCCATGGAAGCCAAGCGCGTTTTCGGCGCCTGAACTTATCCAACTTATCCAACTAATCCCCGCGTCACGGTGATCTGCTAGTCTTCAGGCATAGTCGAACAATTGGGTTTCGATAGAGCGGAGGCAGCAGCCATGAGCGAAACGGCAATGCCGGATTGGGCCTCCATTCGCGAAGAGTATGAGGGTCGCCAGTTTCTGCCGACAGTGATCTGTCGGCGGCATGGGATCAGCGTGGCGCAATTGCGCTATCGCCGCGAAATGGAAGGCTGGCTGAGCGCGCGGGCCAGGGTGCCCAAACAGGCGGACCTTGTGGCGCGCATGCTCAAGGTGCTCGACAAGCAGATCAGAAAGCTGGAGGCGGCGGTGAACGAGCCGATCGACAAACAGGCCAATGTTTTGGCAACGCAGGTGAAGACGCTCGACAAGCTGATCGAGCTCGGGGCGGCCAAGCCCAATGTCGAGCCGGCGAGCCGCAAGGACATGACGGACCTACGGGCCAAACTGGTGAAACGCATGGAGCAGTTCAAGGCGCGGTAATCGCCGTACCCCGGCGTCATTCCCGCGAAAGCGGGAATCCCGGCACACAAGAGGAGATTCCCGCTTTCGCGGGAATGACGTGGTGGCTGGGGAGGCTCGATCGGAATGGCAACCTTGGCGGAAGAGGTCGCGGCGCTCTCCGATGAAGAGGCCGAAAAGCGCTTTTTCGACTGGCACAAATGGGCCCTGCCAAAACAATTGCCGCCGCCGGGGGACTGGACCACCTGGTTGCTGATGGGCGGGCGCGGCTCGGGCAAGACGCGGGCCGGGGCGGAATGGGTGCGCGAACTGGCGCGGGCCAGGGTGACGCCCATTGCCTTGGTGGGCGAGACGATGACCGAGGCGCTGAGCATCATGGTGCGCGGCGAGAGCGGCATCATTGCCGTGCATCCGGACGACGATAGGCCGATCCTGCGCGGTGGCAATCGGCTTGTTTGGCCCAATGGGGTGGAAGCCTGGATCATGACGGCTTCGGACCCGGAGCGGTTTCGCGGGCCGCAATTTGCCGCCGCGTGGTGCGATGAGGCCGGCAAATGGCCCCATGCGGAAGAGGCGTTCGACCAGTTGCAGTTCGGGCTGCGGCTGGGGGACCGGCCCCGCCAATTGGTGACGACGACGCCGCGACCGACGCGGCTGATCAAGCGATTGCTGGCCGATCCGCATACGGTGACAGTGCGGATGACGACGGTGGAGAACCAGGCGCAGCTGGCGCCGCAATTTCTCGATGCCGTGGTAGCACGCTATCGCGGTACGGTGCTTGGGCGGCAGGAGCTGGATGGCGAGCTCATTGAGGATCGGCCCGATGCGCTCTGGCAGCGCGGGATGTTTTGCGAGGGCGGGCCGGTCGATGGGCGTATCGTCGTGGCGGTCGATCCGCCGGTGACGGGAACGGCGCGTTCGGATGCCTGCGGGATCGTGGTGGCTGGGCGGAGCGGGGACGGCGCCGTGGTGCTGGAGGACGCGACGCTCAAAGGCGTGGCGCCGCTGATCTGGGCGCGACGGGCGGTGGCGGCGTTCGAGGCGCATGCGGCCGATGCGATTGTCGTTGAGGTCAATCAGGGCGGGGACCTGGTGAAGAACCTGATTGGGCAAGTGGATACCTCGGTGCCGGTGATCGAGGTGCGGGCAAATCGCGGTAAATGGCTGCGGGCGGAGCCGGTGGCGGCGCTTTATGGGCGCGGGCTGGTGGGGCACGTGCCGGGGTTGGCGGCGCTCGAGGATGAACTTTGTGCCTTTGGGCCGGACGGCAAGGCCGATGGGCATTCGCCGGACCGGGTGGATGCGCTGGTCTGGGCGCTGACGGAACTGCTGCTGAAGGGCGTGGGGCCGCGGGTGCGCTGGGTTTAGCGCTGATCTTCCTTCTCCCCTTGAGGGAGAAGGTGCCCCGAAGGGGCGCCGAATTCGCAAATGCGAATTCGGTTGGGATGAGGGGTATTTTTTCAGCGCGTGCAACGCGCTCCTCTGGCGGAGGAGGGATACCCCTCACCCTGACCAATTTGCTGAACGCAAAGTTGGTCTGTCCCTCTCCCTCAAGGGGCGAGGGGAAGTCGGTGGCTGGGGCGAGATAGAGGAACAAAAAATGCCGAACTGGATGAACCGCCTTTTCGGCGGACGGACGAACACGGCCAGCGAAACCAAGAATTTTTCCGGGCACACGTTGATGACGCTGAGTGCGCTGGGGCCGGCGCAGTGGAGCGGGCGGGGCTATGCGAGCCTTGTCAGCCAGGGATTTATGCGCAATCCGGTGGTTTATCGCTGTGTGCGGTTGATTGCCGAGACGGCGAACCGGGTGCCGCTTACGGTCCGGGTCGACGGCAAGGTGGTTTCAGAGCATCCGCTGAAAGCACTGTTGCAGAGGCCCAATGGGCGGCAATCGGGCGCGGAAATGCTGGAGGCGGTTTATGCCTATTTGCAGACTGCGGGGAATGCCTATCTACAGGCGGGCATCGTCGACGGGGGCGTGAAGGCGCTGTTCGTCTTGCGGCCCGATCGCATGCGGGTGGTGGCCGGGGGCGATGGCTGGCCGGTGGCCTATGACTATACGGCGGGCGGGAAGACGGTGCGGATTTCGCAGGAAAGCGCGCCGCTGCCGGGCATTTTGCACATGGCGCTGTTTCACCCCATGGACGACCACTATGGGATGGGGCCGCTGGAGGCGGCGCAGACGAGCCTCGATATTCACAATGCCTCGGCCCAGTGGAACAAGGCGCTGCTCGACAATGCGGCGCGGCCGAGCGGGGCGCTGGTCTATTCGGCCGGCGGCGGCACGCTGACGGAAGAGCAGTTTCGGCGGCTGAAAGAGGAGCTGGAGGAGAACTTTTCCGGCGCCGCCAATGCCGGGCGGCCGATGGTGCTCGACGGCGGGATCGACTGGAAGGCCATCGCCATGAGCCCTCGCGAGATGGATTTCATCGAAGCGCGACACGCGGCGGCGCGCGATATCGCGCTGGCCTTCGGAGTGCCGCCCATGCTGCTCGGCATTCCCGGCGACAATACCTATGCGAATTTGGCCGAGGCTAACCGGGCGCTCTGGCGGCAAACGCTGGTGCCGCTGGTGGTGCGGGTGAGCCAGGAATTGAGCCTGTGGCTGGGGCCGGCGTTCGAAGGCGCGGAAGTGGTGCCGGACTTCGATGAGGTCGAAGCGCTGGCCGAGGACCGCGCGGCGCTCTGGGCGCGGGTGGCGGGCGCGGATTTTCTCAGTGATGCGGAGAAGCGGGAGATGGTTGGGGTGGGGACATAAATGCACCAGACCTGTTCATCGCAGCTCAAAACTCTCGGTCTTGAAATCTGGATCGCAACGTTATCTCTTAAGATTGACGTAGCTCTAAGTGAGCTTGAAAGGCGCTATCGTTCGGACCAGCCTCGGGCTCCGAGTGGAACTTCTGAAGGTGGTCAGTGGATTGACGATCTGAGCATCGTTAGTACTACGCGCGAAACTGAGCGTACTCTTATTGCCGGCCCGCGTTGTGACGGCTTTTCCAGCGGTTGCCAGCTTGGTGGCACATTTGGCACTACTGGCATGTTTCAAATCTTCGGGAAAAATCTCTGCAGGGCGTGTGCTTTGAAAATCCTTGGCATTGAAAGTCTACCGCAAGATGAGCAGCAAAAAACGCTGAGTGGCTTCGATCCAAAAACTCGATGAGGCAGTTATGTCATCAAGAATAGAAGCTCTGAGGGCCATTCAGGTTGGTGATCTTGTTTTTGGCCTCGGAGCGGGCGGTCAGGAAAAGCTTCTTCTCGTCTACCGCGCCGACCCGAGCGGCTTTTCGGCACGTCACGTGACTACCCAAATGAAATTTAGGTTCGACCGCAACGGGATGACGCAGATTTATTCTGACGGCGGTTACGTCAAAATCGTTTCCACAGCAGCGCTGCCCGCGGACAAACGTCGCGTGGGGATAGAGCTGGATCGCAAAATGGGCTCTAATCTGGAATATCCGGACACCAAACTGAACGAGGCAGAAATTCGGTTTCTCCAGACCTACAGGGCATTTTTTGAGTCGCACTTGCTCCCTGATCAATAGCTCGCGAAAGGCAATGCTGGGTTGTAAGTAGCAAATGCTGCTCATCACGAAGATCTCGGTTGCCGAGCGTGCGAGGCCGCTGCTCCTTAGCGAGTGGGCGCGCTTCAGGCCGCGGCACCCCGACGAGGTGTTTGGGATGGCCTATACATCGAGCCTCACCAAGGCTGATGGAACGACGCCTTTGGATTTTCGGCCCGGATATTCCCGCCATTCTGTCAATCCAGATGGGCTGAGCGATGTATGGGCCCGAGCCGTTCCAACAAATGGGCCAGAATTTCTGTTCATGCCGAAATTTATCTGGGCCCCAAATGCGCACTACATCATCGACATAGCCAGCGAACGTTATGAGCTTTTGTCTATTGGGCCTGCCGGTCAGAACTGACCAGCAGCTTTGCCCACACCTTTCGGCCCGCCTCCGGCGGGCTTTTTATTGCCCAGGAGGACCGCGATGGACGACCTCACCAAGACCATTATCGAGCGCGGGGATCTCGCGCATCTGGCGCTGTTTTTGTGGGCGAGCGGGGCGAGTGCGCTGCTGGTCTGGAGCCTCAAGGAAATGGCTTCGGCCAATAGGCGCTTCAATGATTTCGTGACCGAAATTGCCTCTTTGAACAGGCTGTTTCGCAAGGGGGACGACTGAATGGCGGACAAGCAAAGCCGGGAAACGGCGCAGCAGACATTTCGGCAATTTGCCTGGAACCTGGCGGGGACACTGGCCGACAAGGGGAGGCCCGTGGCGAAGCCCCAGGGCAGGGCGGGGAGCAAACGCTGATGGCGGGGCCAATTCCCGTCGATGCCGATGGGCGCTTTGCCGGCTATGCCAGTGTGTTCAACCGGCTCGATAGCGGCGGCGATATTGTCTTGCCGGGGGCGTTTGCGAAGAGCCTGAAGAGCCGCGCGGGGCGCATTCGGCTGTTGTTTCAGCACGATCCTAAGGAACCGGTGGGTTTTTGGGAGGAGCTGCGCGAGGACACTCATGGGCTGTTTGCGCGTGGGCGGCTGGTGCCCGGTGTGCCGCGTGCGGATGCGCTCAAACGCCTGATCGAGGCCGAGGCGCTCGATGGGCTTTCCATCGGCTTTCGCACGGTGAAAGCCAGCCGGCAGGCGGGGAACCGGCTGCTGCACGAGATCGATCTCTATGAAATTTCGATCGTGACCTTTCCGATGATGGAGGCGGCGCGGATTGCCGCCCCCGTTTCGGCCGGCGCCGCCATTGCGGCCGCTACGAGAACTATCCGTAACCGATAGAAGGATGCCGACATGGATCGGATTGACGACGGCCTTGAAACCAAGGCCGGCGCGGGGACTGACGTTGCCGCGCTGTTCAACGAATTTTCCTCCGCGTTCGAGGAATTCAAGCGCACCAATGACCAGCGCCTGAAGGATATCGAAAAGCGCGGTTCGGCCGATGGCCTGCTGGAAGGCAAGCTTGAGAGGCTCAATGCCGTGCTCGATGGGCACAAGGCGGCGCTCGATCGCGTCAGTGCCGAGCGGGCGCGTCCGGCGCTCGAGGGCAAGGGCGCGGTGCCCAATGGCGAATATAAGGAGGCCTTTTCCGCCTATGTGAAGCGCGGCGAGGAAAAGGCGCTGCAGGTGGGTGTCGGCGCCGATGGCGGCTATGTGGTGCCGGCCGAGGTCGAGACGGAAATTACCCGTTTGATGACGGGGATTTCGCCGATCCGCGCCATTGCCGGTGTGCGCCAGGTTTCGGCCTCGGTCTACAAGCGCCCGATTACGGTGAGCGGGCCGCAGACGGGCTGGGTGGGTGAGGCGGCGAGCCGTCCGACGACCACGAGCCAGACGCTGGCGGAACTGAGCTATCCGACGACCGAACTCTATGCCATGCCGGCGGCGACCACGGCTTTTCTCGACGATGCGGCTGTGGATGTCGGCCAGTGGATTGCCGACGAGGTGAATGCGGCCTTTGCGGCGCAGGAGACCACGGCTTTCGTCAATGGCGATGGCACCAATAAGCCCAAGGGTTTTCTGGCCTCGACGCCGGTGGCCGAGAGTAGCTGGAGTTGGGGGAACCTGGGCTATGTGGCGACGGGGACTTCGGGCGCGCTGCCGGCGAGCAATGGCAGCGATGTGCTGATTGATCTCGTCTATGCGCTCAAGGCTGGCTATCGCCAGAATGCCAATTGGGTGATGAACCGCAAGACGCAGGGGGCGCTGCGTAAGCTGAAGGACTCCGACGGCAATTATCTGTGGCAGCCTTCGGCGACGGCGGATGGTCGTGCCAGCTTCATGGGCTTTCCGCTGGTTGAGGCAGAGGACATGCCCAACATTGGCGCCAATTCGCTTTCGGTGGCGTTTGGCGATTTTCGCAGGGGCTATCTGATTGTCGATCGCCAGGGGGTGAACGTGTTGCGTGATCCCTATTCGAGCAAGCCGTATGTTCTGTTCTACACGACGAAGCGCGTGGGCGGCGGCGTTGCGGATTATGATGCGATCAAGCTGCTGAAGTTTGGTGTGAGCTGAGGCTTCGACTCCTTTGCCTTCTCCCCTTGAGGGAGAAGGTGCCCGAAGGGCGGATGAGGGGTATTCTTTCAGCGCCCCAATGCGCTCCTCTGCGGAGGATGGATACCCCTCACCCTGACCAATTTGCTGAACGCAAAGTTGGTCTGTCCCTCTCCCTCAAGGGGCGAGGGGAAGGCCGGTGCTTGCCGGTGAACAAATCCAAGGACCAAAACAATGACCTCCTATCTCCTGGCGGGGCCCGCCGAGGAGCCGGTTTCGCTTGTCGAGGCCAAGGCTTTCCTCAAGGTCGACGATGCGGCGGAAGACGGGCTGATCACGACGCTGATCGGGGCGGCGCGGCTACATATTGAGGGTATTACCGGCAAGGCGCTGCTGGCGCAGAGCTGGCGGGTGGTGCTCGACGATTGGCCGGAAAGCCGGGTGGTGAAACTGCCGGTTTCGCCGCTGATTGCGGTGACGGAAATTTCGGCGACGGATGGCAATGGGGCGAGCCATGACATTGCGCTCGATCAGTTTGGCTCGGAGCCGGACCGGCTGATCGTGCCGCGCGTGGTGGTTGGCATGCCGGCGCTGCAGGAACGGCAGGGCATCGAGATCGACTATGTCGCCGGGTTTGGTACCGAGCCCGAGGAGGTGCCCGCGGATTTGCGGCAGGCGCTCTTGGGGCTGGTGGCGCATTGGCATGAGCATCGCGATGCGGTGATCGTTGCCGGGGCGGGTTCGGTTGTGCCTTCGGGATTTGATCGGCTGGTGGCGGCGCACAAGCGGGTGCGGCTGTGAGCGAGAAACTTCCGCCCATCGGCACGCTGACCGATCGGGTGCAGCTTCGGCGGCGCGAAAGCGTGGCCGAGGCGGAGGGCGGGCATGGGCGGCTCTATGTGCCGCTGGGCAATGCCTGGGCGCGGGTGCGGAGCCTGACCGGGCGGCAGGGGACCAATGCCGATGGGCGGGCCGTGGCCATCTCGCATGCAGTAGTGCTGCGGTTTCGGCCTGATCTGGGGCCGGGGGATCGCGTGGTCTATCGCGGGCGCAATCTCGATGTGGTGAGCGCGGCTGATTTGAATGGGCGGCGGGCGTACCTCTCCTGCACCTGCAGCGAAACGCAGGTGACGGGATGACCCATCCGATCGTCAATTTGCAGGCGGCGCTGGTTGCGGCGCAGGAAGGAGATGCGGCGCTTACCGCGCTGGTGGGGGCGTCGGGGGTATTCGACGCGCCGCCGCAGAACAGGCCAGCGCCCTATGTGGTGATCGATCGGCACGACATCCGGCAGGTGGATGGCGATGGCACGCCGGGGCAGGAGCATCGGGTGCTCGTAAACTGCTGGGCGGATCGGCCGAGCCGCAAGGCGGCGCTGGCGATTGCCGAGCGGGTGATGGCGGTGCGGACGGGCCTGACGCCGGCGGGGCTGGCGGTGACGCTGGCAGAGCATGTGCGGACCGAGACGGTCATCGATGCGGCGACGGGGCAGGCGCGGGCGGCGGTTTTGCTGCGATTTCTTACCGAATAGCGAGGGACAAAATGGCAGCCCAGAGTGGCAAGGATATGCTCTTAAAACTCGACCAGACGGGGTCGGGTAGTTTTCTGACGGTGGCGGGTCTGCGTACGCGCAGCCTGGCGTTCAATGCGGCGAGCGTCGATACGACGGACCAGGAAAGCGCCGGGCGCTGGCGCGAACTGCTTACCGGCGGCGGGGTGAAGCGGGCTTCGGTTTCGGGCTCGGGCGTGTTCAAGGACCAGGCTTCGGATGGGCTCATCCGGAGCCTTTTCTTTGCCGGGACCATCCGCAACTGGCAGCTCATCCTGCCGCATTTCGGCACGGTGGAGGGGGCGTTCCAGATCGTGGCGCTGGAGTTTTCGGCAGACCATGCGGGCGAAGTGACGTTTGACTTGGCGCTGGAAAGCGCCGGGGAAGTCAGTTTCACGGCGATCTGAGGGACCAATGGCAAATATTCATCGTGGAGAGATCGCCGCCGAGATCGGGGGCGAGACGCGGGTGCTTTGCCTGACGCTGGGGGCGCTGGCGGAGTTGGAGGCGCGGCTTGGCGCTGGCGATCTGGCGGGATTGGCCGAGCGCTTTGCCGGCGGCAAGGTTTCGGCGCGGGATCTGACTGTGATCATCGGGGCGGGGTTGCGCGGGGGTGGCAATGCCATTTCTGACGACGAGCTGGCGCAGATGAGCGTCGAAGGCGGATTGCGCGGGGTGGCGGATATTGCCGTGCGGCTGTTGCAGGCGACGTTTGGGGAGGCGGCATGAAACCCTTTCCCTGGCGCGACGCGATGCAATTCGGGCTGGGCGTGCTGAAACTGCCGCCCGAAGCTTTCTGGAAGATGAGCCCGCGCGAACTGGCGGCGGCCTGGGGCGCAGTGGTGGGCGACAGGGCCGGGCCGCTGGATCGGCCGGGGCTCGAGGCTTTGATGGAGAGGTTTCCAGATGGCAGGTGATCTCTTTGACGAGGATTTCAAGGACGAACTGAGCGACGTGTCGGTCGAGATCAAGCGTATCCATTCGTTGGCGGATGGGGTGGCGCGGTCGATTTCTTCGGGCTTTCGCAGTGCGCTGACGGATGGGAAATCGCTGGAGTCGGTGATCGTTGGTGTGGGGCGGGCATTTGCCGATATGGCGCTGAAGGCGGCGTTCAAGCCGCTGGAGACGCTGGCCGGCAATGCGCTGGAGGGGCTCTTTGCCGGCCTCAATCCAGCGATCATTCCGCATGCCAAGGGCGGGGTGATTGCGACGCCCACCTATTTTCCGCTGGGCGGCGCGCTGGGGCTGGCTGGCGAGGCGGGGCCGGAGGCGATCATGCCGCTGGCGCGGGGGCCGGATGGACGGCTCGGCGTCGCCGGCGGTGGCGGCGGGGTCCACGTGACGTTCAACGTGACGGCGACAGATGCGCGCAGCTTTGCGGCGAGCGAGGCGGAGATGAGCGCGATGCTGCTTAGGGCAGTGCGGCGCGGGACACGGGGGAGTTAACCCCCCGTCTTCCCTTCTCCCCTTGTGGGAGAAGGTGCCCCGAAGGGGCGGATGAGGGGTATTCTTTCCGTACGAGCAAAACGGTCCTCTGCGGAGGATAGAGCACCCCTCACCCTGATTTTCTGCTGAACGCAGAAAATCTGTCCCTCTCCCGCAAGGGGCGAGGGAGGGACCGAGAGTGGGGGAACAAGAAAATGGCCTTTCATCATGTGCGGTTTCCGCTCGACATTGCGCTGGGGGCGCGGGGTGGGCCGGAGCGCAAGACCGATGTCGTAACGCTGGCGGGCGGGAGCGAGCAGCGCAATGGGCGCTGGGCGCATTCGCGGCGGCGCTACAATGCCGGCTATGGGGTGAAATCGCGGGCGGATATGCAGGCGGTGCTGGCGTTTTTCGAGGAAAGGCGCGGGCGGCTGCATGGGTTTTTGTGGCGCGACGGGATCGATCACTCTTCGGATGGCGCAGCGCCGCTGCCAGGGGATCAGGCCATTGGGACCGGTGATGGCGCACGAACCCAGTTTCAGCTTTTGAAGCGTTATGGGGCGGCGTTCGATCCCTATTTTCGGCCGATCAAGAAGCCGGTTGCGGGATCGGTGCGCGTGGCGGTGGCCGGGGTCGAGCGGACGACTGGTTGGACGGTGGATGTCACGACGGGCGTGGTGAGCTTTGCTACTGCGCCGGCTGCCGGGGCGGCGGTGAGCGCGGGGTTTCTGTTCGATGTGCCGGTGCGGTTCGATACGGATCGGCTCGATATCGAGTGGTCGAGTTTCGACGGGGCTGAAGCGCCGAATATTCCGCTGGTGGAGATCTTGCCATGAAGACGGTGGGGGCGGGGTTGGCGGCGCATCTGGCGGGGAGCGAGACGACGCTGGCGCATTGCTGGCGGGTGTTGCGCAGCGATGGTGTGGTGCTCGGGTTTACCGACCATGATGTCGAGTTGGTGGTCTCGGGGACGGCTTGTAGGCCCATGCATGGGCTTGAGGGCGGCGAGGTGCCGGCGCGGTTGGGGGCGCAGGTGGAGACCGGGGAAGTGCTCGGGATTTTGCACCATGACGCCATCGACGACGAGGATATTGCGCTCGGGCGATTTGATGGGGCGCGGGTGGAGACTTGGCTGGTGAACTGGGCGGACCCTGCGCAGAACCTGTTGCTGCGGGTCGATACGATCGGCGAGATCGTGCGCGAGGACGGCACGTTTCGCGCGGAACTGCGCTCGGCGCAGGAGGCGCTCAACTCGGTGCGCGGGCGGCTCTATCAGGGGCTGTGTGATGCCGTGGTGGGAGATGCGCGCTGTGGCGTGAACCTGGCGGCGCCCGGGCGTTCGGGGACCGCGACGGTTGTGTCGGTGGTCGATCCGTTTCGGGTGCTGGTCAGCGGGCTTTCGGGCTTTGTTGAAGATTGGTTTGCCTTTGGCATGGGGCAGTGGTCGGGCGGCAAGCGGGTGGGCTTGAAGGATGCGGTGCTGACGCATCGCAAGGGGTCGGGGGGCGACCTCCTGGGCTTTGGGCAGCGGGTGGGCGACTGGGTTGTGGCGGGCGATGTGTTTGCTGTGACGGCGGGGTGCGATCGGCGGTTTTCGACCTGCAAGGCCAAGTTCGGCAATGGGGTTAATTTTCGCGGTTTTCCGCATGTGCCGGGCAGCGACTATGTGCTGCGCTATCCGCGTGAAGGCGATGCGCTCGATGGGCGGGCGGTGGTGCCATGAGGGCGGAGCTGGTGGTCGCGGCGGCGCGGGAATGGCTGGGCACGCCCTATCGGCACCGGGCTTCGACGCTGGGGGCGGGGTGCGATTGCCTGGGGCTGCTGCGTGGGGTGTGGCGGGCGCTTTATGATGATGAGCCCATGGCGCCGCCGCCTTATCGGGCGAGTGTTCGCGACCCCGAAAATGCCGGAGCGCTGCGGGTGGCGTCGGAGCGGTTTTTGCTGCCGGCGGAGGGGGGCCTTGGAGCGGGACAGGTGGTGCTGTTTCGGCTGGCGGGGCTCGATGAGCCGAAGCATTGCGGGATCATGGTTTCCGAAGACCGCTTCATTCATGCGCAGGAAAAGCTCGGCGTCGTGGAAGCGTATTTGACTGACGGCTGGGCGAAGCGGGTGAGTGGGCGGTTCTGGTTTCCTTAGCATTTCGCAGGCGTCGGTCTTCCTTCTCCCCTTGCGGGAGTAGGTGCCCCGAAGGATCGCCGAATTCGCGTTGCGAAATCGGCTGGGATGAGGGGCAGGCGATGCCCCCGTAAGCTCCTCTGCGGAGGAGAGATACCCCTCACCCTGATTTTCTGCTGAACGCAGAAAATCTGTCCCTCTCCCGCAAGGGGCGAGGGGTGGATCGAAGCTTGTCAACAAAGGACCAAAAACATGGCGACTTTGGCTTTATCCCTGGCGGGGCAGTTTGCCGGGGGGCTGGTGGGTGGGCCGATTGGCGCGACGGTGGGGCGGGCGCTGGGGGCGCTGGCGGGGAGCGTCGTCGATAGCTGGCTGTTTGGTGAGACGCCGAAGCAGCGCGAACAGGCGACTTTCGATGTCAGGATCGGCGGCTCGGTCGAGGGGGCGGCCATTCCGCGGCTTTATGGCTGGGGGCGGCTATCGGGGAACATCATCTGGGCGCGCGAGCTCGAAGTGCTGGGCGGCGAGACAGCGGGCGCCAAGGGCTGGGGGCAGCAACCCCAGCAGCAGGAAAAGGAAGACGAGATCGGCGCGAGCTTTGCCATCGGTTTTTGCGAGGGGCGGGTGACGCGGCTGGGGCGGGTCTGGGCGGATGGGCAGTTGCTCGATCTCAGGGGGATCAACTATCGCTTTTATGATGGCAGCGCCGGGCAGATGCCGGATGGGCTGATCGAGGCGACGCAGGGGGCGGGCAATGCGCCGGCCTATCGCGGACTTTGCTATATGGTGTTTGAAAACCTGCCGCTGTCGCGCTTCGGTAATCGTATTCCGCAGATCTCGGCGGAGCTTTGCCGACCGGTGGGGGACCTTGAAACGTCCATTCGCGCGGTGACGGTGATCCCCGGGGCGACGGAATTTGGCTATGACCCAGTGCCGCGACTGCGCGTGCTGGGCATGGGGACCGGCGCGGCCGAGAATGCGCATGTGCAACCCGGTGTCAGCGACTGGACCGTGTCCATCAATGAGCTGCAGGAGCTTTGCCCGAACCTGAAACATGTTTCGCTGGTGGTGAGCTGGTTCGGCAATGATCTGCGCTGCGGGTCTTGCCAGATCGGGCCACGGGTCGAGGCGGCGAGCCGGGACGTGCAGGGCGTTTCCTGGAGCGTGGCGGGATATTCGCGCGGGGCGGTGCCGGTGGTGTCGAGCCATGGCGGCGGGCCGGCCTATGGCGGGACGCCATCGGACGGGGCGGTGCGCGCGGCGATTGCTGATCTCCGGGCACGCGGGCTTTCGGTGACGCTCTATCCGCTGATCATGATGGATGTGCCGGTGGGGAATGGCTTGGCCGATCCTTATGGCGGAAGCCATCAGGCGAGCTATCCCTGGCGGGGGCGGATTACCTGTCATCCGGCGGCCGGCGTTGCGGGCTCGCCGGATGGCACGGCGGCGGCGGCGAGTCAGGTGGCGGCGTTTGTGTCGGGTTATCGGGCGATGATCCTTCACTATGCAAATCTGGCGGCGCAGACCGGGGTCGAGGCGTTTCTGATCGGCTCGGAAATGCGCGGCATGACGACGGTCCGTGGAGCGGGGAATTCGTTTCCTTTCGTTTCGGCGCTGGTGACACTGGCGGCCGATGTGCGGGCCATTGTCGGGCCGTCGATGAAACTGAGCTATGCGGCGGACTGGAGTGAATATTCGGGCCATCAGCCGGGCGGCGGCGAGAAGTTTTTTCATCTCGATCCGCTCTGGGCCTCGGCCAATATCAATGCGGTGGGGATCGATTGCTATATGCCGGCCGCCGACTGGCGGGATGGCCAGGGGCATCTCGATGCGGTGGCGGGAAGCACGCATGACCTCGACTATCTCGGCGGCAATATTGCCGGGGGCGAGGGGTTCGACTGGTACTATGCTAGCGATGCGGACCGTGCGGCGCAGGTGCGCACGCCGATTGCCGATGGGGCGCATGGTGAGCACTGGATCTGGCGTTTCAAGGATATTTCGGCCTTCTGGAGCCAGTATCATTATGATCGGCCGGGTGGCGTAAGGGCGGGTTCGCCGACGGCATGGGTGCCGGGCTCGAAGCCAATTTGGCTAACAGAGCTTGGCTGCGCCGCAGTCGACAAGGGAGCGAATCAGCCCAATATTTTCGGCGACGCGAAGAGTTCTGAAGGGGGGCGGCCCTATTTTTCCAACGGGCTCTCGGACCCGCTGATCCAGCGGCAGTTTTTGCGCGCGCATTACCGGCATTGGGGGAGTCCGGCGAAGAACCCGGCGGGCATGGTCGATCCCGAGCGGATCTATTGTTGGACCTGGGATGCACGGCCGTTTCCGGCCTTTCCGGCGCGGACCGATGTCTGGGCCGACGGCGTCAATCATGCCACGGGGCACTGGCTGACGGGGCGACTCGGGGCGATGAGCAATGACGAAATGGCCTCGGCCATGGCGGCCGAGCATGGCGCGGTGGTGCATGCCGGGGCGTCCGATCCGATGGTTGCCGGCGTCATTCTGTCGGGGCCTGGCACGGCGCGCGATGCGCTGGAACCACTGCTCGAGATTACAGGGCAAAGACTGGTGGCGCGCGGGGGCGTGCTCGCGGCCATTTCGGCGCGCGGCGGCACGGTTGTCGGGTTTGACCGGGAGGAACTGGCGCAGGACGAGGGTGCCGTGCTCTCGCAGCGTCGGGCGGCGGCCATGGAACGCCCGGGGCGGCTAGCGCTCAACCATTTCGATAAGGGGCGGGACTATCTGACCGCCTCTGCGACGGCGGTACGGCCGGGGGCGGGGCAGCTCGTCAGCGAAAGCGTCAATATGGTGCTCGATGGGGCATCGGCGCGCCTCGCGGCGGAGCGGCTGCTGGATGATCGCGCGGCTTCGGCGGACACGGTGGAGTTTTCGCTGCCGCCCAATCTTGTAGCGATCGAGCCGGGCGACCGCGTGGTGGTCGACGGGGAGGGGCCGTACGAGGTTACCGAGATTCGCGATGGCGCGGTGCGGCGGATAACGGCGCGGGCGGTTTCGGCGGGCACGGCTTCAGCGACCGGGATCGATCGTGCGCCGGCAGTTGCGCCGGTCGTCGGCTTGGCCGTGGCACCGGTGGTTTTTGCCGCGCATTTGCCGCCGCTGGCAAGCGATCCCAGTCGGAGCCGGCTGGTGTTTGGCGCCTATGCAAAGCCCTGGCCGGGCACGGTGCGGCTCGTCGATACAGCCACGGGCGCCGGGCTGCTCGATCTGACGCGGGCGGCGGCCCTGGGCGAAGTGGTCGAGGGGATCGAACCGGGGCCGGTCGCGGTTTGGGATCGGGGGAACGATCTCAGCATCAGGCTCTATGGCGGGCATATTGCCGATGGGACGGAGGCGGGGGTGTTGGCCGGGAGCAATCGGCTGGCGGTGGAAACCGATGTCGGGTTTTGGGAGATCATCGGTTTTGCCGAGGCGACACTGGCGGAGCCGGGGCTTTATCGGCTGACCAAACTGCTGCGCGGGCTGGAGGGCACGGACTGGGCAATGGGGCCGGTTTCACCGGGGCGGCGGGTGATCGTGCTCGACGGAAAGGTGGGCGTGGTACCGGTCGAGGCCGGGAGGCTGGGCGAGGCGCGGGATGTTCACGCCTATGCCGGTACGGCCGATCTCGTAGGTCAGGTGCTCACAGTTTCGACGACGACCGATCCGGGATTGCCACTGGCGCCGGTACATTTGCGCGCGAAAAGGAATGGGACGGACGCGATCGTCTTCTCCTGGATGCGGCGCAGCCGGGCCGAGGACGATGCCTGGGGCGCGGCAGAGCCAGCTCTGGACGTGACGCCCGAACTCTATCGGGTCTCCATTTTCGACGGAACGACGCTCAAGCGCAGCATCGAGGCTTCGACGCCTTTGGCGAGCTACGGCGCTGCCGAGCAGGCAGCGGATTTTGGCGGCCTTGCCACCAGTTTTGGATTTTCGGTGGCGCAGGTGAGCGCGGCACTGGGCACGGGCCATGTGGCGGAGGGGATCTATGGCGAATGACGAGCGGTTCGAGCGCTGTCTGACTGAAATTCTGCGGCACGAGGGCGGCTATGTCGACCATCCCAGCGATCCCGGCGGGGCAACCAATATGGGGATTACCCGCAAGACGCTGGCGCGCTGGCGAAAGGTGACGCCCTGGACGGGGGTGTCCAAGGCGGCGGTCGCGGCGCTGACGCGAAATGAAGCGGCGCTGATCTATCGGGCAAATTATTGGAACACGGCCAAGGCCGGCTCCATGCCGAGCGGAGTCGATTTGGCGCTGTTCGACTTTGCGGTCAATTCGGGGCCGGACCGGGCGGTGCGTGTGCTGCAGGCGGCGCTTGGCGTGGCCGCCGATGGCGAGATCGGGCCGGTGACACTGGTGGCGGTCGAGGCGGCCGATCCAAGGCGACTGATCAATGCGCTCTGCGACCGGCGCCTGAGCTTTCTCCAGCGGCTGACCAGTTTTGCGGTCTTTGGCCGGGGCTGGACGCGCCGCGTGGCCGAAATCAGGGCGGCAGCGCTGACTGATGTGAAACTTCCTTCATCCATGCAACAGAGAGAGATCATGACCATGTTGTCGGGTTATCGGACCTATATTGTCGCGGCCTTCATGCTGGTGGCCGGTTTGGCGCAGGTGCTGGGGGTGGAACTGCCCGCGCTTGATGGCGGTTCGGCGGGGAGCCTCATTCTGGAAGCCCTGGCCATCATCTTCCTTCGCAAGGGGCTCAAAAGCGGCGCGGCGTGAGATACGCGCGGGGCCCCGCGCATAATGGGAACTGTGGACGCCAAGATGAATTGCCTTATTCATGTCCCATTCAGTAAGACCCCGCTAGTTTGGCCTCATGAAAACCAAAGCCCCAAAACCTTCCGCCGCTGCTGCCATCGCCCTGGCGCTCGCCCTTGCCCTTGCAGGCACCGGAACGAGCCAGGCCCAGGCCTGCCTTGGCCGCCAGGAAATTCAGGAGGCGGTCACCTCCGGCCAGATCATGTCGCTCGATGCTGTGCTGGCTTCGGCCGGGGTCGATCCCAGTGCTGAAATCCTGAGCGTTCAGGTTTGCGACCAGGGCGGGCAACTGGTTTATATCATTGGTGTCTTGACGGCTGACGGTCAGGCGCAGAATTTGGTTCTGAACGCGCAATAGCAGCTGAGCGGCGGGGGCAGTCATGCGTATTCTAATTGTCGAAGACGATACCAATCTCAACAGGCAGCTCAAAGAAGCTCTGACCGAAGCAGGCTATGTCGTCGACGTAGCCTTCGACGGGGAAGAGGGACATTTCCTCGGCGATACCGAACCTTATGATGCGGTGGTGCTCGATATCGGCCTGCCGCAGATGGATGGCCTTTCCGTGCTCGAAGAATGGCGGCGGGCGGGCAAGACTCTGCCCGTGCTGCTGCTGACGGCGCGCGATCGCTGGAGCGACAAGGTGCAGGGCATCGATGCCGGCGCCGACGATTACGTCGCAAAGCCGTTCCACATGGAAGAAGTGCTGGCGCGCCTCCGTGCGCTGGTGCGCCGCGCCGCGGGCCATGCCAGCAACGAAATTACCGCAGGGCCGGTGCGGCTCGATGCGCGTTCGGGCCGTGTGACCGTGGACGGACAGGCGATCAAGCTGACGAGCCACGAATTGCGGCTCCTGAGCTACCTCATGCACCACAAGGGCAAGGTGGTTTCGCGCACGGAGCTGACGGAGCACCTCTACGATCAGGATTTTGATCGCGACAGCAACACGATCGAAGTGTTCGTCGGGCGCCTGCGCAAGAAGCTGCCGGAAGACTGCATCCAGACCGTGCGTGGCCTCGGCTACCAGATCATCGAGTAGGTTCGGCCTTGTCTAGCGAGGCCGAGAAACCGGCGCCGCAACCCAGCGCGGCCAAGAACTGGTTGCGAAAGGGCTCCATTGCGGCCTCTCTGTTCTGGCTGACCGTGGGCTGGCTGGTCGTGGCGCTGCTGGCGACCGGCTTTTTGTTGACCGATCTTTATTCGCGGGCGCTCGATACGACGCTGTCGCAGACCCTCGATTTTCACGTCGAAAGCCTTGCGGGCATTTTGCTGGAAGTGGGCGATCCGCGCGATCCCGATATTGCGCTGGCCGATCCGCGTTTCGATCGGCCACGCTCTGGTTGGTACTGGATCATCCGCGATGGCGATGGTGTGCTGGTCAATCTGTCCACGTCGGTGGTGGGCATCGACCTGCCGCAGCTTTCGGGCTCGCTCGACGAGCTGGGGCGGCGGACTGGCGTGGTGGCGGATGCATTTGGCACTCAGCTTCGCGTGGTTGAACGCAGCGTGACACTGGGCGGGGAGACCTATCGTATCGAGGTGGCGGGCAATCTCACCGAAATTCTCGGCCTCGTCGAAGATTTCCGCGGTCAGACGTTCATCGTGCTTGGTGCCGTGGGGGCGATGCTGGCGATCATGAGCGTGATCGTGGCGCGCTTTGCGCTGCGGCCCATCGACAGGCTCAGCGCCGCCATCGAAAGCGTGCGCGAGGGTGAAAGCACCGAAATTACCGGCCAGTATCCAACCGAAATCGCGCCGCTGGCCGAGGAGGTCAACGAATTGCTGCGCTCGAATGCGCAGATCATCGAGCGGGCGCGTAATCAGGTGGGCAATCTTGCCCATGGGCTGAAGACGCCGATTGCCGTGCTTCGCAACGAGGCAGGCGCCAAGAAGGGCGCGCTGGCTGACGTCGTGCAGGCCGAGACCGAGAAGATGAGCAATATGGTCTCGACCTATCTCGAACGGGCGCGGCTCGCGGCTCGCACGTCCATTGTCGGCAAGAAGGCCGACTCGACCATGATCATGCTGCGCCTGACGCGCGTGATGCGCAAAATCCATCCCGATGTGACAGTGGCCTTCCAGCGGCCGGATGCTTCGCTGCCCTGGTTCCGGGGCGACGAGGCCGACCTCGAGGAAATGGCGGGGAACCTGCTCGACAATGCCTGCAAGTGGTCCAAGGGTCAGGTCGGCGTGCGTCTATCGAGCGAGCGCAATGCCAAGGGCACGCAATTGTTGATTCGTATTGACGACAACGGCCCCGGACTTTCCGAGGACGACGCGCGCAAAGTGTTGCGCCGCGGTGTCAGGCTGGACGAGAAAACGCCGGGATCCGGACTGGGGCTGGATATCGTCAAGGAACTGGTTGATGTGTACGGCGGAAGTCTGGAGCTCAAGCGCTCTGCGCTTGGCGGGCTTCTGGTCGAACTCCGCCTGCCCACGGCGCGGCTGGGCGGTTTGGTTCGATCCCCGGCGGCCTGACGCACTTTCGCCGCATTGGCTCAACAAGTACCGACCATATGCTGAAAAGGTCCATATCAATGAATCGCTTCGCCTTGTTTGCCACGCCAGTTCTTGCTCTGGTTCTCGCCGGTTGCTCCAGCACCGGGACGAGCCAGGTGGCCCAGGCGCCGGTTGTCACTGCCCCCGTCATCGCCCAGCCGCTGGTGCCGAGCTCGGCCCAGAACGTGCAGCAGGCGCGCCTGACGACCAATATCTCGAACGGTTTCGTTGATCCGGCAGCTCTCGCCGTGATGACCGCCAAGGATTCGAACGAAGCCAACAGCGCTCAGTTCTATGCACTGCAGTTTGGCCGCCCGGGCGCGCCGCGCCAGTGGGCCGGCGACAAGGGCACGACCGGTTCGGTCTCCGTTGGCCCCTATGTCCGCGTCAACAATCTCGACTGCCGCGACTTCACCCACACCGTCAAGGTCAATGGCCAGGACTATGTGAAGAAGGGCACCGCCTGCCGCGAGCAGACCGGCAACTGGAACGTGGTCCAGGGCGCGGCCTAAAACCTATCGCAAACTGGTGATGCTGGCCGGTCTTACCGATAAGTCCGCACTCGGCAGTTAAGGATTGTTTACCTGCGGGCGTTAGGCTCGCAGGCAAACACCCCTCTGACCGATAGTATTGATGACACAGCTTGCCAACCGCGCGGACGTGAGTGCGTCGGCCCCGACAAACTCGGGGGCCGCAGCCACCAGAGCTTCGGGGCCGTTCTGCGGCCTCATCGATGCCGTTCTCGTGCAGGAACCGGTGATCGAGAATTTTCCCGGATCGGTGAATGCCGAAGCGGCGCAGGCCATATGGGTCTGGGTGACGCGTGACCTCTGCAACGACATTTTCGCCCCGGAAAAGCTGAGCAACGGCACGCTGATTGCCGCCGATGTCGAAGCGGCCATGCCCGAAATTCTCGGCCGCATGAAGGCCGGGCTCGCCCAGGGCCAGGCCGATGCCGAAGGCGCGCGGCGTCTTTCCGCGCAACTCGGTCGCGAGGATGCGCGGCATCACCTGCCGACCGTGATGCTGGCCCTGCGTAACCGGGCCCTTCTGGGCAAAGCCCAGGCGTTCGGCAAAGCGACCAATACAATCTCTGATGAAACCGCGCTCGGCACCGCCATGCAGGCCATGCCGCTGCAGGACCCCGCGCTCGCTGCGCTGGTTTTTCAGGCGGCCCTGGGGCAGGTGGCGCAGCCCACCAAACTCATTCTCGCCGCGATCAAGGTTTCTGGCGCTGCGACGGAAGTGTCGGTGCGGCGCGCCGGCCTTGGGCCGCTGATCGATGCCTGCGTTTCGCATGCACAGAACCAGTTGCGGTTCTTCCAGGCCATTGGGCCGTTCGCCGATGTCGATCTGATCTGCCGGGCGCTCGAGCGCTTCCACAGGCTGGTGCGCGCCCTGACCGGCTATCTCGAATTCTCCCGCGGCAGCCAGGCGACGGCCGTCTTGTCGGCCATAACCAAGCATGTCTCGGACCGCATCGAGCCGCGGCTCAAGGAGGTCGTGACCGACCTCAACCAGGCCATGCGCCGGCGCGAAAATACCGATCGGCTCGATACCGACAAGCTGCTGGCGGCGGTGGGCGGTATCTATCTGCTGGCGACCGTTCGCGATTGCCGCGATTCCCTGGCGCTGAATACCGTCTATGAACAGGCCTGGCACCAGTCGGGACAGGCGCTCGAAATTCACATCCAGCGCAATATGGATCTCTTCAAGGAAAATCCTGACGACGCCAATACCATCGCCCGCCTTGATGCTGTCATCCAGATGGCGCAGGTGCGCTTCTCGCCAGAATATGCCGATACGCTGAAGCGTGCGCGGCAGGCGGCGGAGCGGCGGAACTAGGGCTCCACCTCGGCTGGGATTGCCTGGCCGAGATCGCGTACCACGACATTGCGGACCGAAGCGGCGACAAGCGCTTCGGTTTTGCCGTTGCGCGTGCGCAGCACGACGCCGACGGCGCGGCGTGGATCAAGCGTATCTTCCCCTTCGAAAATCAGGGCGCCGCTGCCAAGCTGGCGCGACGGGTCGTGGCGCAGCATCGCCACGATGGCATCATGGCCAAAACGGTCAGCGAGATAGGACGGTATCCCGCTGGCTTCTTCAGCGGCGGGTTGTTGCGGCGGGGGGGCGCCAGTGAGAGGCACAAGCGCAACGCGCTCCTGCGCGACCACGCCGGCAGAGTCCGGTGGGATGAGGCCGATGCTGACCCCAGCACAAATGGCACCGATGGAGAGCGGTTGTGGTGCTTCCGACAGGACTCGCACCGGTCCGTTTTGGGAGCCACGAAAAATATGTGTCCATCGGCGACGCGGTGGCGGGGCTGGGCGCAGCATCAAGGTATTGTCGGCGTCGAGATAGGTGGGCGCGGGCGCTTCCCCGCTATCGGCCACATGCATCTGCCGGTCTGGCGTTTCATAAAAGGCGTCGATGACGGGATCGTCGACGCCCTGGCCCGGTCGGCCGAGGAGGCGATCAACGGCATGGATGCCGCTGGTGACGCAGCCACGCCGGGTGAAATGTCCCGCGGCGGAACCGGCCAATACGAGACCCGGCACTTCGCCGATGGGCTCGAGGCGCTCTCTCCGGATATTCCAGCGGCTTCCGCCGCCCGCCAGATGCCAAAGCGTCAGGTCGGGCTGCCAGCCGCCGCAGAGCACCAGGCGGTCGACAGCAACCGGCTCGCCATGCGGCAGCCCGATCAAAAGGCGGCCACTGGCGCCGGGGGTGACGGCGAGCGGAATAGTGCCGGGAAACTGCCTGAAGCCATAGGCCTTGCAGAATTCTATATAACGGGAGCTGGCCTGGTCGCGGCCATCGAGGATACGATCAAGGCCTATATTGCTTTCGGCGAGCAGGGTGGCGAGGCGATAGGCGGGATTGGCGGAGGTGGCAAGGAGCCAGGATTGGCCCGGCCAGATGCCGTAGCGATAGGCGAGTTCGAACGCTTCCTGGGCGCCCGCTATGCCGGGCAGACGATTGCCCGGCAGCACGGGCAGACGTTCGAATGCGCCGGTTGCGAGGACGGTATGCCGTGCGGGCAGGTCAACGACCCGGCTTTCGACGCGCTCGCCGGTTATGTCGAGCTGGTGCACGCGTACGACGCCTTCGCCAATGGCAAAAACTTCGGCATGGGTGAGAACCGTGATTGTCGGGTTCACGGCAATTTCGGCCGTCAGCGTCGCGACATTTTCCTCGGGCGTGCTTTCGCCATCCTGGGTGCCGAAAAGGCCGGAATGACCGCCGAGATGTGGGCTTGCCTCGATGAGCGTGACCTTTAGCCCCGCATGGGCGCCGGCAAGGGCCGCGGCCATGCCGGCTACACCCCCACCGACAACGATCAGGTCGGTGGGTTCTGCCTTCTCGCCCCGAATGGAGCGCCAGGGCCGCACGAGACTATTGGGTGTGTCGAGCGCGAGGCCGAGCGTGCGTCCCGGCTGGAAGAGCCGCGCGAAGAGGCCGGCCGTCGGGCCTTCGGCGACGATGCGATATTCGGCACCATCACGGGCGGGCGTGCGCTCCATCGGCAGGGCGTGTTCGGGCAGACTGGCTTTGGCAGCATAGGCAATGGCCGGAGCTGCCCCGGCGCGGAGGCCGAGCGGCAGGCCGGCATGGGTGCCGATCGTATCGACGCCAGCGCCGAGGAGCGCGCTGAGGACCGTATCACCCTGAAAGCCAGGCGTGACGCGGCCATTGATGGTGAACCGGATCGGGCGGGTCCGGTCGATATGCGCGCCGGCAAGGCCCTTGCCGGTGGTGGCGGGCAGGCGATTGGTCTGTGGCCTCATGCCGCCTGCTCTTCGATCCGGGAATTGAACTCGGCCACAGAACGACCGAGACCGCGCTTGTCGGGGCGGCGCGCCTCGCACCATTCGGTCTCATCGGCGTTGGCCTCTCCCGCGAGCCAGCGCGCCAGGGCGGGCGCTAGAAAGGCGCCGGTCGGGCCAAGACCAGTGAGGAGAAGCGGTCCATCGATGGCGACCGGCCCGAGGAGTGGGGCGCCATCGCTCGGCACCAGCATTTCGTATCCGACCTGGCCGACCTGTTGCAATTGTCCGGTCTCGGCCAGAAGCGTCGAGAGGCGGCCGGAAAAGGCGCTGAGACCGCCTGGGCCCATGGCGGCCATGCCGCCTTCCTCGTGCTGCACGAGAATGGTGCCACTATCGAGCTGCGCCATGATCGGACCGGCGAGATGACGGCTCGATGCGGTCAGGATGGTTGCGTGCGGCTGGCGCAATAGTTGGGCCGGCCATTGCCAGCCCGCCAAGGCGCGCGAAATGGCCCAGTCGTCGACCAGGATGGCACGGCGGGCGACGAGCGTTTCATCGCCGGCCTTGATGGCGGTGGCGCCGCCGGGCGCCATGGTTGCCGTTTCCGGAGCAAGGCGGCGAACACCGCTTTCGCTCAGCCAGGCTTCGAGCGCGGGTTCGAAACCCGGACGATGAATGGTCACCGCGTCGTTGATGCGTAGGGCGGCGCGTTCGGCACCGATCTTTGCCGGCGGCACGGTTTCGAGGATCATGCCATGGGCGCGGGCCATATGGGAAAAATGCCCGAGGGCCTCGCGGGCGGCCGGGCCATCGGCAAAGAAGATCGGGTCGACGCGGCGCAGCGCGTGTCGCCCGCCGATCCTGGTGACGAGCTTGGAAATATCAGGCAGGCAGGCCTTGAGCAGCGCCCAGGTTTCGGGCCGCGTGATCGGGGCGACCGACATGTCGAGCGTCCGTGGCAGGCGATAGCGCGCCTGGGCGTCGCCGATGATAACCACGCTGCGCTTGTGACGGCTCGCCAGAAGCCCAGCGACGAGCCCGGCCAGGGGGCTCGAACCGAAGACGGCAAAATCCAGCTCGGCCTCGCTCATGCACTCAAATCCCTGCGACCGGCTGCCGCTGTGGCAATGCGTCCACAGCGAACACGCGGGTTTTGATGGTTTTTCGCCGCAATGGGCTTATAGAGGACCCAAGCTTGCTCGTTGAGGAAAGCAAGCGTTTGGGGCCCATGATTTTCTGGTCGATCGCCATTGCAGTTACCGCCATTGCCTGCGCCGCGTTGTTGTACGCGGGGCGCGGTCGCATGGTCAACGTGAGCACGCCTGAAAGCGCTGATGCCAACAGCCATTTCCGCCTCGTGCTGGCCGGGATCGACGCCGATCTCGCAGCCGGCAAGATCGGGGCCGAGGAAGCCGTGGGCGCCAAGGGCGAATTGGCGCGCGAAATGCTGCGCGCCAAGGGCGAGGCTGAGCCACAAACCGCGTATGAACTGGGGCGGGGTACTCTGTTTGCTGGCATCGGTCTCGTCGCCGCTCTGGCGCTTGGGCTTTATGCCTTTCTCGGTAGCCCCAACCTCCCGGCCCAGCCGCTTGCCGGGCGGGCCGATGTTGCGGCGCAGAATATCAGTCTTGATACGGCCATTGCGCGCATCGAAGCGCAGCTTGCGGCCAATCCCGATGATCTGCGCGGCTGGACTGTGCTGGCGCCGGCACTGCTGGAAGTCGGCCGCTTTGCCGATGCGGCAGATGCTTATGGCCGCATCATTGATCTCTCCGAACCGACCGCCCAATTGCTGACCGATCGGGCTGAGGCCCTGTTGCTGGCGGCAGATGGTGTGGGATCGGAAGAGGCCATGGGCCTGTTGCGCAACGCCGCCGACATGGACCCCGCTCACGCGCAATCGCGACTTTATCTCGGTGCCGAGCTGACCCGCACGGGCCAATATGAAGAGGCTGCCCGCTTCTGGCAGGCCGCGATCGATCTCGCGCAAGGCGACGAACCCTGGCTGCAAGCGGCCCGCCAGGGGCTTGCCGTTGCCGAGAATGATGGTGTCGATACGACGGCGCAGGATCAGGCGGAGATGATCCGCGGCATGGTGGGAAGCCTTTCCGCGCGCCTCTTTGCCGATGGAGGAACCGTCGAGGAATGGTCGCAACTGGTGCGCTCATACATCGTGCTTGGCGACCTGCCCAATGCGCAGATTGCCTATGATGCCTCGGTAGTGGCCTATCCGGCAGCCTTCGACCGCGGGGAACTCGACAGCATGGCGCTGGCCGCCGGCCTCAAACTCAATGGAGACCAGCAATGACCATGCCATCTGCCGTTCGCCGCAAGGGCTGGTCGCGCAAGCAGAAGCGCCTGGCCGTCATCATGGGGCTCGGCCTCGTGTTGGTGGTCGCTGCAGCGCTCGTGCTGACCGCGCTGCGCGACCAGATCGTGTTCTTCTATTCCCCAACCGACGTGCAGACGCGGGGCGTAGAAGCGGGCCACCCGATTCGCCTAGGCGGTCTCGTCAAGGACGGTAGTTGGGTGCGCGAAGGCCAGTCGAACACCTTTGTCGTGACCGATGGCGCGACCGAAATCGTCGCGCACTATGTCGGCATCCTGCCCGACCTTTTCCGTGAAGGGCAGGGCGTCGTCGCCGAGGGTGCAATCGGGCCCGACGGCAGCTTCACCGCCACCAATGTGCTTGCCAAGCACGACGAAAACTACCTGCCGCGCGAAGTCGTCGATGCACTGAAGGCCCAGGGCGAGTGGCGGCCGGAGACTGCGACGCCGTGAGCATCGAACTTGGTCATTTTGCCCTGATCCTGGCTTGTGCCATCGCCACGGTTTCGGCGCTCGCCGGCCTGCTGCTCTGGCGTAGCGGTCAGCGTCTGGCTCAGGTATTGGCGCAGGCGTCCATCCTGCAATTCGTGCTGGTGGCCGTGGCCTTCCTCGCGGTGGTGCAGGCCTTTGTCACTTCCGATTTTTCGCTCAAGCTGGCGGTCGACAATTCGCATTCGCTGAAACCGCTGATCTTCAAGATCTCCGGCGTCTGGGGCAATCATGAGGGCTCGCTCCTCCTGTGGATCCTCATCCTCGTGCTCTTCGGCGCGCTGGTTGCCGCCTTTGGCCGACGCCTGCCGGCAGACCTCCTAAACTTGGTGCTTGGCGCGCAGAGCCTACTCGTCGCAGCCTTCGGTGGCTTTACGCTTTTCACCTCGAACCCATTTGAGCGCATTTCTCCGCCGCCGCTGGAAGGCTCGGACCTCAACCCGATCCTGCAGGATATCGGCCTCGCCATTCATCCCCCGCTGCTCTATGCGGGCTATGTTGGCTTTTCGATCTGCTTCTCCTTTGCCATGGCGGCGCTGATTTCGGGGCGCATCGATCAGGCCTGGGCCCGCTGGGTGCGCCCCTGGACCATGCTGAGCTGGATCTTCCTCACCCTCGGCATCGCCATGGGGTCCTACTGGGCCTATTACGAACTCGGCTGGGGCGGCTGGTGGTTCTGGGATCCGGTCGAAAATGCCAGCTTCATGCCCTGGCTCGCCGGCACTGCGCTGTTGCATTCCGCACTGGTGATGGAAAAGCGCAATGCGCTGAAAATCTGGACGATCTTTTTGTCCATCATCACCTTCTCGCTGTCGCTGCTCGGCACCTTCCTCGTGCGCTCGGGTATTCTGACATCGGTCCATACCTTTGCCAGCGACCCCACGCGCGGCCTCGTCATCCTGACCATTCTGGCGGTCCTCATCGGTGGCGCCTTCCTGCTGTTCGCGCTGCGGGCAAGCAGCCTGCGTCAGGGCGGGCTTTTTGCGCCGATCTCTCGCGAAGGTGCGCTCATTCTCAACAACCTGTTCCTCGCCACGGCGGTGGGCGCGGTGCTTGTGGGCACGCTCTATCCGCTGTTGCTCGATGCGCTGGCGGGCACGACGATCTCGGTCGGCGCGCCCTTCTTCAATCTCACCTTCGGCGCGCTAATGGCGCCGCTATTGCTGGTGCTGCCCTTTGGGCCGCTGCTGCCGTGGAAGCGGGCCGATCTCGTCGCGGCGGGCCAAAGGCTGGCTGGCGCTGCGGTCCTTGCCGTGTTCCTCACCATTCTGGTTTCGGCGCTTGGCGGCATTTCCATTTCGCTGGCGCCGCTCGGCCTCTTGCTCGGCTTCTGGGTGACCTTCGGCGCCTTTGCAGAGCTGATCGAGCGCGGCCGCATTGGTCGCATTCCGGTCGGCGAAAGCGTTCGCCGCCTTGTCGGCCTGCCGCGCACCATCTGGTCAACGGCACTCGGGCATATGGGGCTGGGCCTGACTGTGCTCGGCATTGTCTCGGTTAGCGCCTGGGAAACTGAGCTGGTGACGACGCTCAATCCCGGCGAGACGGCGGAGCTGAGCGGCTATACGCTTGCTTTCGACAGTTTCGAGCAAGTCCCAGGGCCGAACTATATGGCCGATACTGGGCATTTCACCGTCACTGCACCCGGCGGCGGTACCAAGACGCTGGAGGCCGAGCGCCGCACCTATGTGGCGAGCGGCATGCCGACGACGGAAGCGGCGATCGAAACCTATGGGCTCTCGCAATTCTACCTGCAACTGGGCGAGCCGCTCGACAACACCCATGTCGTGCGCATCTGGTACAAGCCATACATCCTGTTGATCTGGCTCGGCGCCCTCGTCATGGCCGGTGCCGGCGTGCTGTCGCTGACGGATAGGCGCCTGCGCGTCGGCGCGCCGCAGCGGACGGCCAAGCCTGCCATGGAGCCAGCCGAATGAAGCGTCTCTTGTCGCTCCTCGCCCTGGTCCTCTGCCTCGTCGCGCCTGTCTTTGCCGTCTCGCCCGATGAAATGCTGGACGACCCGGTGCTGGAGCAGCGCGCCCGCGATATTTCGGCGGGGTTGCGGTGCCTCGTGTGCCAAAACCAGTCCATCGACGATAGCGACGCCGACCTTGCGCGCGACCTCCGCGTTCTGGTGCGCGAGCGGCTGGTGGCGGGCGATAGCAATGCGCAGGTGGAACAATATCTCGTCGACCGCTACGGCGAATATGTGCTGCTCAATCCGCGCCTCAACAACCACACGCTGATCCTCTGGATCGCGGCGCCTGTCTTGTTGGCGCTGGGGCTCTTTGGCCTCTTCTGGGCGATGCGGCGGGCGCCGTCGGGGCCCAAAGTCGCGCCTCTTTCCGAAGACGAAAAACGCATTCTGGCGGAACTTTCCGACACTGAGGAAAGTGACGCGACAAAGGGTTGAGGGCGGCTTGCTGGCGCCTTGGTGGCGGGATATGCCTCTCTCATGAGCATCCATCTCTCGCCTTTGCCCGCCATTTCACATCCCGCTTTTGACGCTCTGCTGGCCGAATTGCCGGCCACGGCTGTTTCTGCCTTCAAGGCGGCGACACCCACCCTCGGCACCTTGCTGCAATCGGCGCCCTACCTGCTCGAATTGGCCCGGACCCATGCCGATTGGCTGGCAGATGCGCTCGAGCGCGGGCCGGATACAGTCTTTGCCGAGCTTTTGCTGTCGGTCGCCGAAGCGGGTATCACGGCGGACGAAGCCGGCCTTGGCCAGACGCTGCGCATCGCCAAGGGACGCACTGCGCTTCTGGCGGCCGTGGCTGAAACCGGTGGCGTCTGGACCACGGCGCGAGCAACCGAAGCACTGTCCGACCTAGCCGATGCCGCCCTTGAGGCCGCGCTCGATTTCCTCATGGGACAGGCCTTTGACAAGGGCCAGTTGACGCTCTCGCGCGAAGACGCACGCGCCAAAAATTCCGGCCTGGCGCTGTTCGCCCTGGGCAAGCATGGCGGTCGCGAGCTCAACTATTCCTCCGATATCGACATCGTCGCCTTCTTCGATCCGCAGAAGCCTGTGCTGGTCGATCCGAGCGAAGGCACGAAAATCTATTCGCGCATGGTGCAGAAGCTGGTTGGCCTGATGGAGGACCATCAAGCCCACGGCTATGTCTTCCGCACCGACCTGCGCCTCCGCCCCGATCCGGGCTCGACGCCGGTAGCGCTCTCCGTCGATGCAGCGCTGGCCTACTACGAAGTGCGCGGCCAGAACTGGGAGCGCGCCGCCTGGATCAAGGCGCGACCCTGTGCCGGCGACAAGCAGGTGGGCGAGGCGTTCGTGAAGGAGCTCGCGCCCTATGTCTGGCGCAAGCATCTCGATTTCGCGACCATTGCCGATATCCAGGCGATGAAACGCCAGATCAACGTGTCCAAAAATGTCGGCGACATCCGCGTCGAGGGCCACAATGTCAAACTCGGCCGCGGCGGCATCCGCGAGATCGAGTTTTTTGCCCAGACCCAACAGCTAATCGCCGGTGGCCGCGACAAGGCCCTGCGCGTGCGCCCGACCTCGAAGGCCCTGGCGGCTTTGGCGGCGGCCAACTGGATCAGTCCGACCACGGCGAGCGAGTTGACCGAAACCTATTGGTATCTCCGCGCCGTCGAAAACCGCCTGCAGATGCTGCGCGACGAGCAGACCCACATCATGCCCGGCACGCCCGTGGCTGTAGCTGTCATCGGCCGGCTGATGAACCAGCCCGACCTACAAACTTTCGAGACCGATTATCGCGCTGCGCTGGAGCGCGTCGCGCGCTACTATGCCGAGCTTTTCACCGAAGGAGAGTCCCTCGGCACGGTGGAAGGCAATCTCGTTTTCACCGGCAGCGATGACGATCCGAACACGCTCGAAACGCTGACTAATATGGGTTTTGCCGATGCCCACAAGGCCATCGAGACGGTGCGAAAATGGCATTATGGCAGCTATGCCGCCACGCGCAGCGCCGCCGCGCGTGCGCACCTGACCGAACTGCTGCCTTCCCTGCTGACGACCCTCGCCAATGCCGGCAGCGCCGATCTTGGCTTGGCGCGCATGGACGATTTCCTCTCCCGTCTGCCGGGCGGCGTCCAGCTTTTTGCGCTGCTGCGCAACCATGCGCAGTTGCGTTCGCTGCTGGTGCAGTTCATGGCCTCGGCGCCGCGCATGGCCGAGGCGGTTATCCATCGCGCCCATGTGGTGGACGGCCTCATCGATCCAGCCTTTGCCAATGACGTCACCCATCGCGATGTGCTGGTGGCCAAGGTGGATTCATTCCTTGCCGATGCCCGCACCTATGAAGAGCTGATCGATCGCGCCCGCATCATCGGGCAGGAGCAAAAGTTCCTCGTCGCCGCGGGCCTGCTCTCGGGTACTGTCAGTGCCGCGGTGGCCGGGGAGCAGTTTACGGCTCTCGCCGAAACTCTGCTCAACCGCCTCTTTGCCAGTGTGCAGGAGGAATTTGCCCGCCGCCATGGCCGCATTACCGGCGCCTCCACGGCGCTTCTCGCCTTCGGCAAGATGGCGAGCCGGGAGATGACTTTTACCTCCGACCTCGATTTCATCCTGCTCTATGACGCGCCGGACACCGAGTCAGACGGCGAGCGTCCGCTGGCCCCGTCGCACTATTTCGCACGTCTGACCCAGCGCCTAGTCGCTGCGCTTGCGGCCCCGACGAGCGAGGGCGTGCTCTACGAAACCGATATGCGTCTGCGTCCTTCGGGCAATGCCGGGCCACTCGCCACCAGTCTCGCCTCCTTCCGCTCCTATCAGCGCGGCGAGGCCTGGACCTGGGAGCACCTGGCCCTCAGCCGCGCCCGCGTCGTCGCCGGGACGGGTGATCTGCCCCATGTGGTCGAGCGTGAGATCGCCGAGGTCATGGCAATGCCGCGCGACAGGGGCAAGATCATTGACGATGTCGTCAGTATGCGGGCGCTGATGGCCAAGGAGCGCAAACCGCGTCACGCTTTCGACCTGAAACTCGCCGATGGCGGTCTCGTCGATCTCGAATTCATTGCCCAGTCGGCACAACTGGTCGCGGGCCCGCAAATCGCTCTGCCGCAAGCGCCACCGGCCGAGGTTCTGGCGCGTCTCGGCGAAATCGGTCTCGTCCCCAGGGGCCAGCGCCTCGCCGAAATCCACACGGTTTACGCGACCGTGCTGCAGGTGATGAGTTCGGCGCTGGTCAGTCCGTTCAAGGACGAAGCCTGGTCGCCAGCCTTCCAGGACCTCCTCGCCCAGCTTTGCCACTATCCCGATTTCGGGCGGTTGGCGCTTGATGTGTCGGAGATGCAGGGAGAAGTCGCTGCGGCGGCCGCGGCCTGGTACGAGACGGCGCGAACGCTCTAGCGCCGCCGTTCAGGCTGCGGAATACCGCGCTTTGCCAATTCTGCCTTGATGCTCTCGGGCATGTTCCGGCAGCCGCAGACTTGGGCATGCTCGATATGCCATGCAACGCGTTCGTCTAGCTTGGCTTTCGGACCCAGACGATGCGCTTCGTGCCACTCGCGGTTGATCATGATCTAGGCCGCCACGGTCACTTTGCTGTGCCGCACGTCGAGCGGCAGCGAAATGGCGACCGTCGTGCCGACGGATGGCGCCGAGTCGATGACCATGCGGCCTCCGCTCAATTCGGCTATGGCGCGGGAAATGGAAATCCCGAGACCCGGCCCGACACCCTCGCGGGTGAATGTGGCATCGCCCAGAGCGAAGGGCTGGCTGAGGCTCGAAAGCCGCTCCTCGGTCATGCCGATGCCGGTATCGGTGACCTCGATGACGACGCCATCGTCTGCGGCAAAGGTCGCGAGGGTTAGTTTACCACCGGCCGGGGTAAAGCGAATCGCATTCTCGACGATATTGCCAACCATGCGCACAAAGGCCAGTCGATCGCCGCAGAGCATCGCCCCGGTTTCGGAATTGACGGAGAGGGAAAGACCGGCCCGGGCAATCTGACCGCGGAAGCGGCGGCAGGTCGCGGTGATGACTTCGTCGAGCGGGACGGCGTCGGCGCGCAACACCTTTTGTCCATTTTCGAGTTCGGCGAGATCGAGAATGGCGGCGAAGGAATTGAGCAGGTGTTCGCCCGAGGTTTTGATCGACTGCACATATTCCGCGTAACGCGGATCGCCCATCTTGCCATAGGTCTCGCATTCCATCAGTTCGGCAAAGCCGATGATGTGGTTGAGCGGGGTGCGAATGTCGTGGCTGAGATGGGCGAGGAAATTGGTCTTGGCGCGGCTCGCGGCTTCCGCCTTGATCTTTTCTTCGTGGTAGCGGCGGGCCAGCAGGCGCTGTTCTTCGCGGATGGTCGAGAGCAGAACGTCAGTGCGACGGCGCTCGGTTTCATCCGACAAGATCGTCATGAACCCGCCATCGGGAAGGGGGCGTTCGTCGATCAGCAGGCAGGAGCCGTCTTGCTGATGCAGTTCCAGGAGCCGGTTGCCGCTCTCTTCGCGCAGCAGCTTCATATAGCCGCCAGCAATCAGGCGCCCCAGAGCCTCGGGGTAGCTGATGCTGTCGCTTTCGAGCTTGAGGCGTTCGCGATAATCGCCATTGCAAACGATCATTCGACCGTCGGTAGTCCAGCAGGCAATGCCCATGGGGATCGCCGAAGTGAGGGAGCGATAGGTGTGGCGCTCCATCGGATCGGGCATGTCCTCGCCGCGGCGACGGCGCAACGTCAGCGCGGTCACCAGGCTGGCAAGCGCCAGGGCTGCTGCGCCGCGCCCGGCAAGGGCGCCAACTGCGCCCGATTGCTCTGCCTGAACGCTGAGCAGGCCATGCGACCCGGCCGGCACGGCGTGAGAGAAGAAATCGCCGAAATCGGCCTCCGCTTCGACAAAGCGCGCGCGGGTAATACCCGGAAAATCGCTTGGCGTGCTCGCAAGTGTCGTTTCGGCGGCGGTGACGGGCTCATTGGCAACGCGCGCGGCGACGGCGACCCCGATAAGTGAGAGTTCGCGCTTCACTTCGCCCAGCGTCGTGACGACGTCGTAAACGATGAAAAGGGTCGCTGCGGCAAAGGCGGTGGCGGCGACAGCCAGCGTCATCGGCGTCAGGACACGGTGTCTGAACCCTCGGGGTGCAGCCGTGCCCTGGCGGCGGAGGCGCCGAAATTTATCCCCATTGCCCATGCCGAATCCATCAGCATCGGCGCCGGATACCTCCGACGACCGCATGAAATTCTCCATAAATTTAAAGGGTTAGCCCCGAAGCGATTTGCTCGTTAACAAGTAATGAATCACCCCGAGGGGGCTTGTCCATAGGGGTGTTTGCGCCTTTGCGGGCGCGGCGCCAAAACGTGAGTCGATTGAATCACTTAGGTGAAAAGAAAAATCCTTCCACAGCCCTGTGAAAAACACGGCTCAAGGCGACGTGGGGCCGAAAACGGCAATGCCTCCCCCTTTTGAGGTGGGGAAGCATCTCATTTTTGCTCGATATCAGGCGTTTAGCCTGCCAAGATTCGGTCGACGATATCGCCGGTATTGCGGCTGAGCGTGTGCTGGTTTTTGAGCGCTTCGAGAGCGGCCCGGCCGGCCTCGCGGCGACCCGGTTCGAGCAGCGGCAGAATGCGGAAGCCGGTGAGTACGCGCGCGGCAACCTGCGGATTGACCTTGTCGATCTCGGCCGCCGCTTCCGTCACGAACCGGAAGCCCAGTCCATCGCCCCGAGCGAACTGCGCCGGATTGCTCATGACGAAGCTGCCGAGCAGGGCTCGCAGCCGATTGGGATTGGTACGCGGGAAGTCCGGTGCAGCGAGGATAGCCCGCAGGCGCTCGATGGCGCCCTCGTCCGGCGCCTGCGAGGAAGCAACGAGCCACTTGTCGAAAACCAGCGGATCACCACCGAAGCGGGTGCGGAAATCGCCCAGAAGGGCTGGGGCTGCTTGGGTCCAATTGTGAGCGGAAATCGCGAGCGCCGCATAGCGATCGGTCATGTTGCTGGCCGAATGATACTGCGCCTCGGCAAGAGCTGCACCCCGGTCCGACCCGGCAGTCAGCAGCGAGAGGAGGCCATTACGCAACGAGCGGCGGCCGGCCTGGGCCGCACCGGGACTATAGGGTTCGATGACCTCCAATTCGGCATGGAGCGCCTCGAGGTGCTCGGCCACCGGGCCGACGATAGCGCGGATCAGCGCCCGGCGCGCTTCGGCGACGGCGTTCGGATCGACATCCCTGCCGATCTGGCGGGCAATGACCGTTTCGTCCGGCATGGCGATGACCTGGGCCTTAAACGCATGGTCAAGAGAGGGATCGCTGAGCGTGTCGACGATAGCCTGGCGCAGCGCGTCGACATCGCTTGATGCCGGCGCCTTGCCGGTAGCGGCGGCGGCCAGCAATTGCGTCGCCACCGTCTGCAGTGCGTCCCAGCGATTGAACGGATCGCTATCGTGTCGCGCGAGGAACAGCAGGTCCTGCTGGGTCAGATTGGTCGAGAGCTTTACCGGAGCCGAGAAGCCGCGCAGCAGCGACGGCACCGGGCGATTGGCAACCCCGGTAAAGGTCAGCGTGACGCTATCGCCATCAAGCACGATGAGGTCGTCCTTGACCGTGCCGCCGCTGACGCTGGACCAGCCCATCGGGCTACCATTGGGGCCGATCAGACCGAATTTCACCGGAATGACGAAAGGCGGCTTGTCCGGCTGGTTCGGCGTCGGCGCGGTCTTTTGTGACAGGGTCAGCGTATAGGTCTGGCTTCCCGCGTCGTAGCTGTCGTTGGCGGTGACAGCAGGCGTACCGGCATTGAGATACCAGCGCGAAAACTGGCTGAGATCGGTGCCGGTCGCATCCTCAAAGACCTTCAGGAAGGCCTCGATCGTTGTCGCCTCGCCATCGTGGCGCTCGAAATAAAGGTCCATGCCTTTGCGGAAACCGGCTTCGCCCAGGAGCGTTGCCAGCATGCGCACGACTTCCGAGCCCTTTTGGTAGACCGTCGTCGTATAAAAATTGTTGATCTCGCGATAGCGATCCGGCCGCGGCGGATGGGCCAGCGGCCCGCCATCCTCGGGGAATTGCGTGATGCGCAGATTTTCCACGTCATGGATGCGCTGCACCGGGCGGCTGCGCTCGTCCGAAGAAAATTCCTGATCGCGATAAACCGTCAGGCCTTCCTTGAGGCAGAGCTGGAACCAGTCGCGGCAGGTGATGCGATTGCCAGTCCAATTGTGAAAGTATTCGTGCGCAATGACGCGCTCGATATTGGCATAGTTGGCATCGCTCGCCGTCTCGGGCAGGGCGAAGACGAGCTTGTCGTTAAAAATGTTGAGGCCCTTGTTCTCCATCGCGCCGAAGTTGAAATCGGAGACGGCGACGATGTTGAACACATCGAGATCATATTCGCGGCCAAAGCGCTTTTCGTCCCAGGCCATGGAGCGCTTCAGGCTGTCCATCGCATAAAGGCACTCAGCCTCTTTGCCATGAGTACAGTAGATGGCAAGGTCGACCTTGCGCCCGCTGGCGGTGGTAAAAGTGTCGGTGATCGAACCGAGATCGCCGGCCACGAGCGCGAAGAGATAGGCGGGCTTGGGGAAGGGGTCTTCCCAGAGGGCAAAATGCGTACCGTCGCCAGCATCGCCCTTGTCGATAAGGTTGCCGTTGGAAAGCAGGACCGGCGCGATGTTGCGCGGCGCTGATATCCGCACCTTGAAGGGCGCCAGAATATCCGGGCGGTCGAGATAATAGGTGATGCGCCTGAAACCCTCGGGCTCGCACTGGGTGCACCAGGTGCCGCTCGAGCGATAAAGTCCCATGAGCTTGGTATTGGTCTCGGGCGTGAGGTTGACTTCGGTTTCGAGCACGAAGCGCCGGAAGGGCGGCTCGACGACGGTCAGGCCGTTGTCGTCTGTCGCATAACCCGAGAGCATCAGCGGCAGGCCGTCGATAGCGATCGATTGCAGCGTCAAACCGTCGCCGTCGAGCACCAGCGACGTACCCGGTTCCGTCTCCGGCCTCGGCTCCACGGTCATCTGCGTCCGAACGCGCGTGCCAGCCTCGCTGATCTTGAAATCCATGTCCACGGCAACGATCCGGTACGGCGTCGGTGCATAGTCTTTCAGGAAGATCGTGTGCTCGTTTTCGGTGCGCATGAAATGGTCCAGTGCAACGTTATTTTCTGGCGTCCGAATGTGGCCAACAGGCAACAGCCGACTCTAGCCTTTTGTGTATGCTACGCCGCTCTTGGCTGCATAGCCCAATTCTTCAATGCCAATTGGGACGGCATTGGGGAGGAGGCCTGGGCTAAACGCCACGCGGCTCCTCTGCGTTCATTGGAACGTATCGAGCGCGGTCTTTAAATTTCCCTGGATGGATCGACCATCGCCAGCCTCTGCTGACGGCCCTTGTCATCGCCGTCACTTAGCGTTCGGCCATGGTGTCCTTCCGGACGATATACATGGTGACGCAAGTGCTGAAATGGTTTGAAAAGCAGTTGGACGCTTATCCCTCGGGAGAGCCAACCGAGCCACCAAAGGGCCTTCTGGCCTTCTGTCTGCACTATAGCCATGGCGCCAAGAAGTGGCTGGCCCTGATGGCCTTTGCCGCCGCGGCTGTCGCCATCGGCGAAATCCTCGTCTTCAGCTTCATTGGCGACGTGGTGAACTGGCTTGCCGGTGCCAATCCCGAGACCTTCCTCCAGACCGACGGATGGAAGCTGGCCTTCATGGGCGCGATGATCGTCATCATCCTCCCCGGCTTCGCGCTGCTCTCGACCCTGACCATGCACCAGACGCTGCTCGGGAATTTCCCGCAGCGCATTCGCTGGATGGCGCACCGCTACCTCATCCGCCAGTCGATGAGCTATTTTCAGGACGAGTTTGCCGGCCGCATCGGCGCCAAGCTGATGCAGACCTCGCTCGCCGTGCGCGAAGTGGTGATGAAGCTCCTCGACATGCTGGTTTATGTCGTCGTCTACTTCACCGGCGCTGTGTTCCTGGCCGCCTCGGCGGATTGGCGCCTCGCCATTCCGTTCCTCGTCTGGCTCGCCGCCTATATCGCCCTGATGGTCTATTTCATCCCGCGCATGGGCAAGATTTCACAGGCCCAAGCCGATGCGCGCTCGATGATGACCGGCCGTATCGTCGACAGCTACACCAATATCGCGACCGTAAAACTCTTCAGCCATTCCAACCGCGAAGAGTCCTATGCCCGCGAGGCCATGGATGAGTTTCTGGGCACCGTCTATCGCCAGATGCGGCTCTTCACCTGGCTCAATATGCTGGTCCTCTGGTCCAATGCCCTGCTGCTCTTCTCGGTCGGCGCTACGGGTATCTGGCTCTGGATGCAGGGCGTCATGAGCCCGGGCGCACTCGCGGTGTCCCTCGGCCTCGTCATGCGCTTCCAGGGCATGAGCCAGTGGGTCATGTGGGAAATGTCTTCCCTGTTCGAGAACATCGGCACGGTCAAGGATGGCATCAATTCCATCTCGCTGCCGCGCGTCGTGTCGGACAAGCCAGATGCCAAGCCGATCGGCCGCGTCGAAGGCGACATCAAGTTCGACAATGTCTCGTTCCACTATGGAAAGTCGTCCGGCGTCATCGAGGGCCTCAACCTCAATATCCGCCCGGGCGAGAAGATCGGCCTTGTCGGTCGCTCCGGCGCGGGCAAGTCGACCATCGTCAACCTCTTGCTGCGTTTCTACGACCGGCAGGGCGGACGCATTCTGGTCGATAGCAACGACATCGCGACCATCCAGCAGGATAGCCTCCGCGCCAATATCGGCGTCGTCACCCAGGACACCTCCCTGCTGCATCGCTCGGTGCGCGACAACATCGTCTACGGCCGCCCCGACGCGACCGAAGAAGAGATGATCGAGGCCGCCAAGCTCGCCGAAGCCCACGACTTCATCGCCGACCTTTCGGACTACAAGGGCCGCAAGGGTTACGATGCCCATGTGGGCGAGCGCGGGGTGAAACTCTCGGGTGGTCAGCGCCAGCGCATCGCCATCGCACGCGTGCTCTTGAAAAATGCACCGATTCTGGTGCTCGATGAGGCAACGTCCGCTCTCGACTCCGAAGTGGAAGCTGCCATCCAGAGCCAGTTCGAGCTTTTGATGCGCGGCAAGACCGTCATCGCCATCGCGCACCGCCTCTCGACCATCGCCATGATGGACCGCCTGGTGGTGCTCGATAAGGGTGAGATCGTCGAACAGGGCACCCATGCCGAGCTCGTGGATACGGGCGGCATCTATTCCCAGCTCTGGGCACGCCAATCGGGCGGGTTCCTGGAGATGGACCAGGTCGAGGACGCGGCGCAGTAAGCGCCGCTCTTTTCCTCGCCACCCACGGCGTCATTCCCGCGAAAGCGGGAATCCCATGCGGTGGCGGGTAGCCAGAGATTCCCGCTTTCGCGGGAATGACGCAGAGTTTTTATCCGCTTCCCTGAGGGGAGGCTCAACCAGAGGAGATCCCAAATGGGAGATATCATTATGACGCGACATGAAGGCAATCAGCCCGGTGCATTTGCCCCCAGCCAACCCAAACCCACCGATAGGCACCGAACCTGATACGAACCGACTGAAAGGTTCTTTCAGGCGCGGCTCAATAAAATGAGCAGAAAATGTTCAACCGCGTCATCGACTTCTTCGACAATCTCTATTCGCCCATCGCCCTGGCCAAGAATCGCCAGCCGCCCATGGGTCTCACGCCCTTCGTTCGCTACTTCGTTGCCCAGTTCAAAGGCGCTTTCGCGATCCGCATTGGCCTAGTTGCCATCGGTTCGATCGCCGACGCGCTCATGCCGGTCTTTGTCGGCATGGTGGTGGGCATGTTGGCGACAACCAATCCCGGCGAAATCTTCGACCTGCACACCCAGACTTTCCTCTGGATGGTCTTTGTCGTCGTCATCGTCCGGCCGCTGACCTTCGTGCTCGACACGCTCGTGCGCAACCACGGCATCGTCCCTAACCTCGTCGATATCGTCCGATGGCAAAGCCATTGGCATGTCATCCGGCAAAGCTGGACCTTCTTCCAGAACGACTTTGCCGGCCGCATCGCCAACAAGGTCATCCAGGCCGGTGAAGCCATCGAAATCGGCGTCAACCTCACCATCGACGCGGCCTGGTATGCCCTGGTCTTCGTCGTGGTCGCCGTCGTCGTCCTGGCCCAGCTCGATCCGGTGCTGCTGGTGCCGATTGGTGTCTGGCTGCTTCTCTATGCGGTGCTCTTCTCGATCACCATGCCGCTCATTGCCCGCTATTCCGAAGAGCTTTCGGAGAGCAAATCGGTGATGACCGGCCGCATCGTCGACAGCTACACCAATATCCAGACGCTCAAGACCTTCGCCTCCGGCGCGCATGAAGACAAATATGTCGCCGACAGCGTGCTCGACCACGCCGTGAGCTTCCGCAAATTGATGCGGGTGTTCACCTACATGTGGTCGATCCTGTTCATGCTCAATGCGGGCCTCGTGGTCTCGGTCACCTGGCTGGCTCTCGCCGGCTGGAACAATGGCGTGCTGACGGCTGCCGCGGTGGCGACGGCGATCCCCTTCGCCCTGCAGATCATGAACATGAGCGGTTGGATCCTCGAAATCGGTTCCAACATCTTCCGTCAGATCGGTACGACGCGGGACTCGATGGACACCATCGCCCAGCCCCTGACCATGCTCGACGCGCCGGAAGCCAAGCCTCTTGCCGTCACCAGGGGCGAGCTGAACTATGACAATGTCAGCTTCAACTACTGGCGCGGCAAGGAAGGCTCGGTCATCGACGAGTTCAGCCTTGCGGTGAAGCCGGGCGAAAAGATTGGCCTTGTCGGCCGCTCCGGCTCGGGCAAGTCGACCCTGGTCAATCTCGCTTTGCGCATGTTCGATGTGCAGGACGGTTCGATCAAGATCGACGGGCACGACGTCCGCTCGGTGACCCAGGAAAGCCTCCGCGCCGCCATCGGCCTTGTCAGCCAGGATACGTCCCTGCTGCATCGCTCCGTCCGCGAAAACCTCAAATATGGTCGCCAGAACGCGACCGACGAGGAAATGATGCGGGCGGCCGAACAGGCCAATGTCCACGATGTCATCATGGGTCTTTCCGACCCGCAGGGCCGCAAGGCTTATGATGCGCATGTGGGCGAACGCGGCGTAAAGCTCTCCGGCGGCCAGCGTCAGCGCGTCGCCATCGCCCGCGTTCTCCTCAAGAACGCGCCGATTCTGGTACTCGACGAAGCCACTTCCGCGCTCGATTCCGAAGTGGAAGCGGCGATCCAGGAGCAGCTCACCATGCTCATGCAGGGCAAGACGGTGATCGCTATCGCGCACCGCCTCTCGACCATTGCGGCCATGGACCGGCTCGTGGTGCTCGAAAGGGGCAAGATCGTGGAAGAGGGCACCCACGCCCAACTCCTCGCCTCGGGCGGCCACTACGCCATGCTCTGGGAACGCCAGTCCGGCGGGTTCCTGGACCTCGAAGCAGCGCAGTAAAGAAAGGCCCGGTCAATCGACCGGGCCTTTTTTGTCTACGATACCCCCACCATCGTCATTGCCGGGCTTGTCCCGGCAATCCATCTCACCTCCGCTGGGGACCACCGGGACAAGCCCGGTGGTGACGACGATTTGTGAGCTACCGCACGATCGGAAACAGGTTCCTGATCCTCGGCTCCCGCAACCACAGCGCCACCCAGGCAAACGTCCCGAAATAAATGCTGAACAGCGTATGGCTGAAGAGCGGGTTGTCGACCCGCAGGTTCGCCGCCAGCGCCGCGCCGAGCAATGCCGTCATCAACACGGCGCCCAGCAGGGCCGTGCGCGGAATGATGTAGAGCACGGCGACCACAACCTCGATGATACCGATCAGCAACAGATACTTCGCCGGCCACCCCACTACTTCCAATGGCTCCAGCGCCAGCGGTGAATTGATGAGTTTCGGCGCCGCCGAAGCGCCCAGAAGAAAGAGCGTCACCAGCGCGCTCATTACCCAACCTGTCCTGATCATTTTGCCCTGCCTTGTTCCCTGGACCCGATAGTGTCCGTTCGCTTTGACGACGAAGCAATGGGCCGGACTTCGACAGCTGCGGGCGAAGAATCACTGCCGATCTCAGCTTACCGCGCCAAAGCGCTGGCTGTGCTCCGGGCGCCAGCCCGCTTCGCTTTGCTCGGCATGAGCCAGCGCCTGGTCCGGCGGCATCGGCCGCCCGAAGAGATAACCCTGCATGACCGTGCCGCCGAGCCCGGCAAGCGCTTCAAGCTGCGCCTCGGTTTCGATCCCTTCAAAGACGCAGGACATGCCCAGGTTCCGACAGAGATCGACCATGGTCTTGACGATGGCGCGGCTCGTCGGATCGCTCGTCACTTCGGCCACAAAACTGCGATCGATCTTGATACGATGCAGCGGCAGGCGCTGCACGTGGGTAAGGCTCGAATGCCCCGTGCCGAAATCGTCAAGCGCAATCCGCGCGCCAAGCCCGAGGAGGCGGGATAAGGCCTCCTTGGCGTGGTCGAGATCGCGCATGATGGCGGTCTCGGTGATTTCGAAATCGACCCGGCTCGGGCGTGGCGCGGCCTCCACCTGGGCGATGACGGCGTCGATAGCGGCAGGCGAGCCGATGTCATTGGCAGAGAGATTGACCGAAAGACGCATGCGCCGGGGCAGTTTCTCGCTGACCGCCAGCGCCTTGCGCAACACGACCTGGGTGATCCGCCCGATCAGGCCCATGCGTTCGGCCATGGGAATGAACTCGGCAGGCGATATTTCCCCGAGGACCGGGCTGCGCCAGCGCGCCAGGACCTCAAAACCCGTCGTCTCGCCGATGGCGATGTCGAATTGCGGCTGCAGCAGGATATAGATCTCTTCGTCGAGATCGGCCGTATGTAGCAGATGCTCCATGCGCCGGATCTGCCTGAGGTCATGCGCATCGATGGCGGAAAACACCATGGTGCCGCCGCGCGCATCGCGCTTGGCGAGCAGGCCGGCATAGTCGGCATGGTCGAACAGCGTTTCCAGCGTGTCCTCGGGGCCCGATGCTGCAAAGCCGATGGAGGCGGTCACATGCGTAGTGCCCAGCGGCAGCTTGATCGGCCGCGCAATGGCCTCGCAAAGCCGCTGGCCGAGCTTTTCAAGGCTTGGTCCCGAGGAATTCTCCGTCAGGATCAGCGCGAAATTGTCGCTGTCGAGGCGGGCGAGAAAGGAAGAAAACGGCCGATGGACATCGATCCGCTGTGCCACCTCGATCAAAACCCGGTCGCCGGCAATCTGCCCGAACACCTCGTTCACTGCTTTGAAGCGATCGAGGTTGAGCCGCGCTACGGCGATTGTCCTGCCGCCCGCCTTTGCTTCCTCCAGCGCACGCGCCAGTTCCTTATGGAACGAGCGGCGATTGGGCACGCCCGTCAGGCTGTCGAGCCAGGCGAGGCGGTGGTTTTCGTCGAGCAACTGCTGTGTCTGCTCTTGCCGACGAGCCATTTCCTGACGCGAGGCGACGAGCCCGGCAAAGTCGCGATAATTGTCGAGAAGAATAGTGGTGAGCACCGCGGTCACCACGACCATGTTGAGCGCAATGGCAATGAAGACGGGCTGTCCTGTCAGAACGAAGAAGCCCGTGAAAGGAATGAGGACGCAGGCGCTGATCGCCACGGCCGCCTTGCGCACATTGAGCAGGCAGAACATGCAGCCGATGGTGGTGATCGCCATGAAGAAGGCAATATGCGCCTGCTGCGGCGGGCTGCCAAAGGGGTAAAGGCTCAATGCCCAGCCGGCAAAGCCGATGGCGATGAGCGGACCAAGGATCACCATGGCCCTGATGTCGCGGTTGGCTTGCTCCGGCGTGATTGTCGCGCTGTCGCTACCCACCCAGCGCAGAACCCGCGTTGCGCAAAGCGCGATCATCACGCACGGAACAAGGATCGTCAGAAATTTCGGTGCGCTCGAAAGGTGCGTCGCCGCCAGGATGACCATATTGGCCAGCAACATGGCGTACATCAGCGGCACCTGGCGCCTAAGTGCGTGCCATTGGGCCAGCGACAGTTCTGCCGACCCCGGAGATTCAAAAATGACACGGCCCAGGCGCCGGAATACTGACATGGCACTGCCCTTTGTATGACAAGCCTAAGCCTAGATTTCCTAATAGATCAGTAAATCTACGTCGGTGGGGGCCCTAAGCAGCAAATTTGGCATTCGCAACGATGCAACAGGCCGTAAAAACCCCTTTTGGCCCATTGGAAGGCGTCGCGCTTCCCGCTACAAACGCCTCCGAAATCGATTTCGGTAGTTGATTTGCGACTGCCAGAGGTGCCGGCCGCGGCCGGCAGGAGGACGACTTGACTATTCCGAGCTTCAACACCGCGCTTGATCTCAGCGGCGCCTATGGCCTGACCGCGCCATCGCGAAACATCACGACGGCAATCACCCTCCCGGGCGACGTCCACGGCGCGCTCCTCGCCGCCGATCTCATTCCCGATCCCTATTTCGGCGAGAACGAAAAAGTCGTTATGTGGGTGGGCGAGACCGAGTGGCATGTCGAGCGCCGCTTTGACGCCTCGGCCGCCGATATCGACGGCTACCTGACGCTGACTCTGTCCGAAGTCGACTGCATCGCCACCATCCTCCTCAATGGCGAAGTCGTCGCCCGCACCGACAACAGTTTTGTGCGCCACGACATCGACGTCACCGGCAAGGTGCACCAGGGCGAGAACACGCTACGCATCGAGTTCGGCGTGGCGCCCGACGTCGCCAAGGCGCGCTCCGACGCTCACCCGTTCCCGATTCCCTTCACCTACAATTACCAAACCAACGGGTTGAAGGGCATCCACATGAACTTCATCCGCAAGGCGGCCTGCCATGCAGGTTGGGACTGGGGCATCTGCACCATGCCTGTCGGCGTCTATGGCACGATGAGCCTGCGCAAAGCGCATCTCGCCCGCCAGGACAGCGTCGAAGTCGAGCAGACCCACGGCACAAACTCGGTCGAACTTTCCATCAAGACCCGTGTCTTTGCCTTCGCCCATGGCGAGGTTGAACTTGAACACAGGATCGACGGCCAGATCATCACCGACAAGGTCGTGGTCCAGAAGGGCGAAAACGTCTTCACCCACAATGTGACGATCCAGAGCCCGAAAATCTGGTGGCCAGCCGGGCAGGGCGCCCAGCCGCTCTACGAGCTGACGACGAACCTCGAAGGCGAAGTCACGACCCGCAAGATCGGTCTCCGCAAGCTGGAGTGGATCATCGAGAAGGACGAGATCGACCACACCTTCAAGTGCCGCATCAATGGCCGCGACATCACCATGATGGGTGCCAACTGGATCCCGGCTGACGCCATTCCCTCGCGCATTACTCCGGCGGTCATCCGCGACCTGCTCGAAAGCGCAAAAGCCGCCAATATGAACATGCTCCGCATCTGGGGTGGCGGTCAGTATGAGCCGGACTATTTCTACGAGCTCTGCGACGAGCTCGGCATCCTGCTCTGGCACGATTTCATGTTCTCCTGCATGAGCTATCCGTCCGACCGCGACTTCCTCGCCTCGGTCGAAACCGAAATCACCCAGCAGGTCCGCCGTCTGTCGCACCACGCCTCCATTGCCCTCTGGTGTGGCGACAATGAAGTCATCGGCTCGCTCAACTGGTATCCGGAAACTCGCGCCGAAAAAGAGCGCTATATCGCCAATTACGACCGCCTCAACTCCATGCTGCACCGGATCGTCGAGGACGAAGACCCATCCCGCCGCTTCTGGCCGTCTTCGCCCTCCCTCGGCTACATGGACTTCTCCGATGGCTGGCATTCGGATACACGCGGCGACCTCCACTATTGGGACGTCTGGCACTCGGCCAAGAGCTTTGATGCCTACCGCACCGTCAATCCGCGCTTCGCCTCCGAATTCGGCTTCCAGTCCTTTACCTCTATGAACGTCATCGAGACCTTCTCGGAAGAAAAGGACCGCAATCCGTCCTCGCCGGTCATGGAAAACCACCAGCGCAACAATGGCGGCAATGCCCGCATCATCGAGACGATGACGCGCTATTTCCGCTTCCCGCGCGACTTCGACCAGATGGTGTTCCTCTCCCAGATCCAGCAGGGCCTCGCCATCAAGACTGCCATCGAATACTGGCGCTCCACCAAGCCGCGCTGCATGGGCACGCTCTATTGGCAGATCAACGACATCTGGCCGGTGGCGAGCTGGTCGAGCCTCGACTATGGCGGGCAGTGGAAGCTGATGCACCACATGGCCAAGCGCTTCTTCCGCCTCGTCAACGTCGTGGCCGTGCCCAATGCCGACGGCTCCGAAATCACCCTCCGCGCCATCAACGACACCGGCCGCCCGATCTCGATCGCGCTCGAAGTCACTGCCGCAAAAGTCACCGGCGAAAGCCGTGTTGTCTTCTCCGGCAACAGCGCCATCAGCGCCGATGCCGCCATCAGCGTCACGACCATCGCAGCCGCTGACCTCGTCGCTGACGAGTTCCTCTACTTCACCTGGAAAGACGCATCCGGCAAAATCCTCGGTGAAAACGACTATTTCCCCAAACCCTACAAGGCCTACGAGCTGGTGCAGCCCACCATCTCCTCCTCCTGGTCGGATCGGGATGGCCAGGCCGTCTTGACGCTCTCAAGCGACAAGCCTGCCTTCTTCGCCACGGCCTCGGTCAATGTCCCCGGCTATTTCTCCGACAATGCGGTCACCCTTCTGCCCGGCCGCCCCGTGGAACTGACCTTCATTCCGCGCCACGGCGCAGCGGTCACCGCGGCCGATCTCTCCGCCTCGCTCTCCGTGCGCAATCTGGCAGAGACGTTCTGAACGGCTTTGCTTCCATACCAGAGCATTGACTTGGCGGTCCCCATCGCGCATCGGTGCGGGACCGCCTTTTTCTTCCTGCCCGGACCAGCCATGTCTCGCCCCCGTATTCTCGGCACGTCTTTGTTCCCTGCCGGATACGGGCGCGTCTGATGGCTTCCCCGGTCTCCCCCATTGAAAGCCGCGCCAATCTCGGCATTGCGCTCGTTCTGGCGTCCCAGCTTGTGCTGCTGGTCCTCGACATTTCGGCCAAGTGGCTGTCGATCGAAGGCATGGCGACGACGCAGATCGTCTTCATGCGCTATGGCATGCATCTGGCGCTCCTGTTGCTGCTCTTCCTGCCGGTTAGCGGTATCAACCTTGTGAAGAGCAATAACTGGAAGCTCGAAGTCCTGCGCGGCTTCTGTCTCCTCGGGACGACCGGGCTCAACTTCCTCTCCATGCGCTATCTGCCGCTCACGGTCACCAGCGCCATCCTCTTCACCTCGCCCCTGCTGATCTGCGCCCTGTCCGGTCCGCTTTTGGGCGACACGGTCGGCTGGCGCCGCTGGCTCGCAATTGGCGTCGGCTTCATCGGCATCCTGATCATCGTTCGCCCCGGCTCCGAGGCCTTTCAGCCAACCGCTCTATTGAGCGTGGGCGCTGCTCTGTTCCTGGCGCTGTTCTCCATCCTCACCCGCAAACTGGCGGGCGTCGACAGCGCCTCGACCCAGCAGTTCTTTGCCGGCGCCACGCCGGTCATCCTCTTGGCGCCCATAGCCTTCACCGATTGGGTCTGGCCGACCCAGCCGATTTCCTGGATCGCTTTCCTCATCATGGGCGCGGCAGGGCTCGGCGGACACTTTCTCAATTCGGTGGCGCATCGTTTCGCCACCCCGGCCATCCTTGCTCCGTTTAGCTATCTCAGCCTGCTCTATCTCTCGATAGCGAGCTGGCTGATCTTCAATCAGCCGCCCGATCAATGGTTCATACTCGGCGCCGCCATCATCATCCTCAGCGGCCTCTACATCTGGCTGCGCGAGCGCCAACTCTCCAAGGCCGAGGTCACGCTGGTCAACGAGCCGGCTTAGGCACTTCCTGCTCGATTTCCTTGAGCGGCTCCGCCGTCGGCGCCAGTCCATGGGTGATCAGCCGCGCACTGCGCTGGCCGGTGAGGTAGATCCAGAGCCAACTCATGGCCACGAAGATGCGGTTCTTCGCATCGACCAGGAAGTAGATATGGGCAATGCCCCATACCCACCAGGCAAACCAGCCCTTGAGCGTGAGCCAGCCGAAATCGATCACCGCCGCCTGCTTGCCGATGGTCGCGAGATCGCCTGCATGATTGTAGGCAAAGGGCTGTCTCGCTCCACCCCCCGCGAGCCGCTTCAGCACAGCGCGAGCCGCATGCGCCCCAGCCTGCTTGGCCGCCGGAGCCACGCCCGGCACCGGCTTACCATCGGGCTTGATGATGCTAGCCGTATCGCCGACCACGAAAATCTCGGGATGACCCGGCACAGACAAGTCCGGTTCCACCTTCACCCGCCCCGACCGATCCGCTTCGACACCCAGCCACTTGGCCGCAGGCGATGCCGCCACACCCGCCGCCCAGATGACAGTCTTGGTCGCCAGCCGCTTCTCGCCGAAAGTCACCCCGTCCTCATCGACCGCCTTGACCATCTGCCCCAACTCGACCTCGACACCGAGATGCTCCAGCGACTTCAGCGCATAGGCCGATAGTTCCGGCTTGAAATTGAGCAGCACTCGGTCCGCCCCTTCGATCAGCACGACCCGCAAATCCTCCGGCGCAATCGTCCGGAATTGCCCTGCCAAGCTCGCCCGTCCCAGTTCGCTGATCGCCCCGGCCATTTCGACGCCCGTCGGACCCGCACCGATAATGGCAAAGGTCAGCAGCGCCCGGCGCTTGCGCGGATCGAATTCCCGCTCCGCCGCCTCGAAGGCCAGCAGCAGCTTTCGCCTGATGGCGGTGGCGTCCTCGAGCGTCTTCAGCCCCGGCGCAAACTCTTCCCATTGGTCATTGCCGAAATAGGCGTGCTGCGCGCCCGTCGCGATGATCAGGCTATCGTAATGCTCCGGCGCACCATCCTCGATCAGCACTTGCCTGTTGGCGGTATCGATCCCGGTCACCGTCGCCATGATCACCCGCGTATTGCGCTGCTTGCGCAGGATATGGCGGATCGGCCAGGCGATTTCCGAGGGGCTCAGCGATGCCGTCGCAACCTGATAGAGCAGGGGCTGGAAGAGGTGATGGTTGCGCCGGTCGATCACCAGCACTTCGACATCGGCACGCGCCAGCACCTGCGCCGCCGCTATACCGCCAAAGCCTCCGCCAATGATGACGATGCGGTGCTTGGGCGTTGCCATGTCGGCCTCCATATCTGTGCCCCAGACATGGGATACCAATGGCCTGCCGTCAATGCATCTCAGCCGAAGGTCTAGGCCTTCGCGCGTTCCCGCCAGCGCCGCGCATATTCGGTAAAACCCGGATGGGCCAGCGGCACGATCGGGCTATCGTGCTGCTCATGCGCAGCCTTTCCGCCAAACAACAGGCTTGCCCCAAGGCTGGTGCCCGTCCCATCTCCGGAGGCATGCACTGGCCGCCCGGCGAGCGTCGCCAGTGCCGCACCAAACAGCGCATTGCGCGCCAGCGGCCCCTCGATGGTGATGCTCTTGCCCAGCCCACAGAGATCGAGGCATTCGCGCGCCACCAGCGCCAGATAAAGCGACGCCGCGGCCGTACGCTCCCCGTGCGTTAGGTCTTCCGGCGCCACCGTCCAACGGCCCCGCCCATTGGCAAAGGGACCAACGCCGGGCGCAAAGGTCGGCAGTGCCTGCACATCTCGCTCGATCACGGCCACAATGTCCGCTTCGCTCGGGGTCACGATCTCGCGCACGATGGTGTCGAATTCTCGCCCGCCCATGAAGCGCGCCGTCGGCACGGGCCGGCCAAAGGCATCGACATTGGCAAGGCTGTCGCGTGCCTGATCGAGCTTTGCCGTGTCGCCACCGACCGTCATGGCAATGGCCCAGGTGCCCGTCGACAGGATGGTGAAGGGCGCTTCTCGGCGGCCCAGATGTGGCACCAGCGATGCATTGGAATCGTGAATGCCGCAGGTCACCGGCGTGCCGGCCGGCACGCCCGTATAGCCGGCAAGATTGTTAAGGATCGGTCCGAGCACCGAGGCTGCCGGCCTGATCTGCGGAAAGAAAGCCCGCCAGCCCTGCTCGTCGACCATGGACGAAAAGTCGCCCTTGTCCGGCGCCCAGAGATCGGTATGGCAACCGAGCGAGGTTACTTCGCTGGCCAGAATGCCGGTCAGGCGCCAGGCCCAATATTGCGGATAGGTCAGGATCGCCGTGACCTTGGCGAAGTCTTCCGGAAAAGCCCGCGATTGCCAGAAAATCTGTGCGCCGAGATTGAGCCCATTGGGCAGGCGCGCCGATAGCGTCTCGGCAAAGAGAGGCCGCGCGCGGTCATAGGCTTCGTCGGACGAGTCCGGGCCGTCATATTCATAGTCGAGCACCGGCATCGCCAGCCGATCGCCCGCCATCAGCGCAGCGGTGGCGCCATGCGTGGTGATGGAAATGCCATCGATCCCGTGCTCGCGATGCAGTTCACCCAGGCTCGAGAGGATAAAATCCCAAAGCCCTTCGACATCGGCATGCGGGTAGGGCGCATCGCGCTGCACGCTATTGGGCTGGCTGAGCGAGCCCAGCAGCGCTTCGCTTGCCGCATCGATCAGCACGACCTTGGCATTGGTCTTGCCGATATCGATCACGGCGATATGGCGGGGCAGGGACTGGGTCATGGCGCGACGCTCTTCTTGGGATACCGGCCCATAGCGGAAAATCCGGCACCGCGCCATAGCTGACATGTTAGCGCTGCGCGCGGAAAAGCGGGCACCGGTTTTCCGAAAGGAACGAAGCGCCGGAGATACGCTATTTGATGATCAGCACCGGAATTTCGGCATGCGCCAGAACTTCCGCCGCCTGAGAACCAAGCAACAGCCGACCGAGCCCGCGACGGCCATGCGAGCCCATGACGATCAGGTCGGCACCGATGGTCTTGGCTTGCTTGATAATGCCTTCCGCTGCCGGCAGGTCCGGCAGGTGTTGGGTCGCAAGAGTAATGCCCGCGGCACTCGCGAGCTTGGTCGCGTCCTCCAGCACGCCCTTGGCGGATTCGGCCTTGGCCTTGTCGAGCTCTTCAAGAATGCTCGACGTATCCACCATCATCATTTCGGCGCCCGGCGCGATGATGATGGAAGGCTCGGTCACGGTGACGGCTGTCAGCTTGGCGCCAAGCTTGCCCGCGAGGGCAATGGCATGGGTAAAGGCCTTGGTGCTGAGATCCGAGCCGTCGATGGCGCAAACGATGTTCGAGTACATGGCGAAAATTCCCCCGTTGAAGATGACGCACAGTAGAACAACGTGGCAGCCAGAACTTTGATCCAGATCACGCCGGCATTGCCCGCCGGGCGAGAAGGGGCTATTGGAGCCACCTTCGAATGATAGATGAAATTGCGCTAATGACCGAACTGGGGCGCGGCCAGGACGTCTCGCTTGAGACCGCCCGCCGCTTTTCCGTCGCACCGATGATCGACTGGACTGATAGGCATTGCAGATATCTGCATCGCCTGCTGACCAGGCGCGGCCTGCTGTTCACGGAAATGATCACCACCGGCGCCGTCATTCATGGCGATACCGAGCGCCATCTGCGCTTCGACCCCGCCGAGCAGCCCGTCGCCCTGCAATTGGGCGGTTCCGACCCGATTGACCTTGCCGCCGCCACCCGCCAAGGCGACCTTTACGGCTACGACGAGATCAATCTCAATGTCGGCTGCCCTTCGGACCGCGTGCAGTCCGGCAAGTTCGGCGCCTGCCTGATGGCCGAGCCCGATCTCGTTGCCGATTGCGTCCGCGCCATGCGCTCGGCCACCGACAAGCCGGTGACCGTAAAGTGCCGCATCGGCATCGATGACCAAGACATCGAAGAAAGCCTTGATCGTTTCGCCGACAAGATGGCCGAAGCCGGCGTCGCCGCGCTCTATGTCCACGCCCGCAAAGCCTGGCTCCAGGGACTAAGTCCCAAGGAAAACCGCACCATCCCGCCGCTCAACTATCCGCGCGCCTATCGCCTGCGCCAGCGGCTCGCGCCCCTGCCGATAATGATCAATGGCGGCATCGAGACGTTCGAACAGATCGACGAGCATCTTCAGCACATGGATGGCGTTATGCTCGGTCGCGCCGCCTATCACAATCCGATGATGCTGGCCGACGTCGACCACCGCCTTTTCGGCGACGAACCATCCACGCTGACCCTCGCCGACATCATGCGAGCTATGGCCGACTATGCCGAAGCCCAATTGCAGACCGGCACGCGCCTCAACAACATCGCCCGCCACATGCTCGGCCTCGCCAACGGCCGCCCCGGCGCCCGCCAGTTCCGCCAGATCCTCAGCGTGGACGCCTGCAAACCCAAGGCCGGCCCGGAAGTATTCATGCACGCCCTCTCCGTCGTCGAAGAACGCGCCGAAGCCGTCGCGAGCTAGTCCTGCAATTCCAGCGAGTTCTGCGTCACGCTATAGCGGCCCAGCGTTTCCAGAAACGTCATGCCTAAAAGGCTCGTTTCCAGCGCCCCGTCCTCAGCCACGAAAGCGGGAATATTGCGCCGTGAAATGCCGCCAACCTCGATGGTCTTGAGCCGCGTCCGCGCCGCCATACCGGTGCCATTGGCCGTCGAAACCGGGATCGCATAGCGCAGTTCCGATAGATCGATGCCCGCCGCCTCCGCATCCGCCCGCGTCAGCACCACGGCACTGGCGCCCGTATCAAAAATCATCGGCGTCGTATGGCCATTGACGGTGGCGGCAATCTCGAAATGCCCGCCAAAACCGCGCCGGAACACCGCCGTGCCGCGCTCGCTGTCGACCACGGCAACACCGGGCCGCAATTCGCCGGTGACCCGGCCGACCACGCCCATCAATTCGTCGCGATAGGCATAGCCAACCCCGACCACGGCAAAGATGCCGACCCAGAGCACCAGCGCCCCAACCAATTCGGCCGCTTGCCGGCGTCGCGCAAAGGCGCCACCGGCAAAGATGATGAGGATGACGACGAGCGGCACCAGTTGCGCTGTCTGCGTCTGGGTGAGGCCGATCATGCTCCCGGCATCGGCCGAGATCATCAGGGCGATTCCGGCCGCTACAAGCAGGGCAATGCCGATAAAGATCATGTCTCTGCTTTCCATCAACCTTTGATCCCTTCGATTAAGGGACGGACCGCTACGATTTCAAGACTTTGCGCCGCCGATATGGCGCAGTCACAGTGCCGCAGCTTTGCCGCGGACTGCCTCAATTGCAATTGGAACCATTCTGGGCAACAAGTCCGCACTCCTTCGCCCATTTCGGACTCGCCCCATGCCTGCGCTCAATCCCGCCTTTGCCGATATCGTGGAACTGCTGACCGCCGTGCCCGATGGCGACGAGGCCGCTGTCGCCGCCGTTCGTCGCCGCGATGCTGAATTGACCAAGCCCGCCGGTTCGCTCGGGCGCCTCGAAGAACTCGTGGAATTCCTCGCCCGCTGGCAGCATCGCCAGACCCCGCGCCTCGAAAACCCGATGGTCACCATTTTTGCCGGTAATCACGGCGTGGCTGACCAGGGCGTTTCCGCCTTCCCGCCGGATGTGACCGCCCAGATGGTCGCCAATTTCACCAATGGCGGCGCAGCTATTTCGCAGATCTGTGGCCTGCATGAAATCAACTTGCGCGTCTTCGAACTCGCGCTCGAACTGCCCACCGGCGACATCACCCAGGAAGCAGCGCTCGACGACCAGATGTGCGCCGCCACCATCGCCTATGGCATGGAGGCGGTGGCCGGAAAGCCCGATATCATCGGCCTCGGCGAAATGGGCATCGGCAACACCACCATTGCTGCCGCCATCTTCGCCGCCCTCTATGGCGGCACCGGCGCCGATTGGGCCGGCCGTGGCACTGGCGTCGACGATGCCGGCTATGCGCGCAAGGTCGACGCGATCGACCAAGCCCTTGCCCTGCACCAAGATGGCCTCGACCATCCCCTCGCGATCCTCGCCCGCCTTGGAGGCCGCGAAATCGCCGCCATGCTCGGGGCGCTGATCGCCGCACGCCACCAGAAGGTGCCGGTGGTCATCGACGGCTATGTGGCAACCGCCGCCGCGGCAATCGCCCATGCGGTCAATCCCGAGGCCATCGACCATTGCCTCTTCGCCCACATCACCAGGGAAGGCGCGCATGCCCGCGTGCTGGAGCATATGGGAAAGGCGCCGCTGCTCGATCTCGGCATGCGTCTCGGGGAGGGCACAGGCGCCGCGCTTGGCGTGGTGCTGGTCAAGACCGCGCTGCATCTTCACACCAATATGGCGACCTTCGACAGCGCCTCAGTCAGTCGCCGGCTGGATTAGCCAGTCGCGCCTTGGGCGCAAAGCCCTCGGGGCCAGGTTGCAATGCCAAAAGATCGACGCCCATTTCCTGGCGGAAGCGCGTCACCGATGCCAGTGCCAGCCTGCCCAGCGCTGTGACGTCTTTTCGCATCACCGCATCATTGAGCGCGGCATGCTCCACAAGGAAGCGCAGGATATAGCCCTCGGCCATCTCTTGCTTCTGCAGATTGTTGAGCGCGCGAAAGTTCGCATCCGCCGCCATGGATGCCTGGAGCTGCGCCCGGATGGGCGCATTGTCCACCTTGAAATTGTAGCGCGCATTGGCCGTCACCCAATTCAGCACCCAATAGGCGGTGAGGGCATCGACCACGTTGCCAGTCTTGAGCCCGTCTGCGGCCACAAGGTCCTGCCAGATGTCGAGGGCGGGGCGCTCGGCAAAGGCGGCTGCGAGATTGTTCCGGGCCTCGGCGCTGACGCTCCAGCGGATATTGTCGAGAAACTGGCGCTGAATACGCGCTGAAATTATCGCCGAAGCCGGATAGCTCGTATCATAGGGAGCGGCAGAAGCTGAATTGTCCTGCGCCAAAGCCAGGCCCGGCAAAAAGATAAGAGCGGCCAACAGGCCCAAAAGTCGTTTCACAGGCAAATACCCCCAATCGCCGCAAAGAAGCTGGCGATGAGGGCAAATTTGGGACGTGACCGCGGCCCGATCAACCAGCCTGAGAATAGATTTCGAGCTTGTTGCGACGCTCGGTTACCGGTGCCAGCGCATCCATGACGCGGGCGCGCGGGAAAGTGGCGATCACTTCCGTGCCGAAACGCAGCTTCGAAAAGAGATCGAACCGGCCCTGATGCAGGTCCATGATGCGCTGCACGATCGGCAGGCCAAGCCCAGCCCCCTGTTCGGCCGTCTTATGAGCCAGCGAACCCTGCCCGAAGGACGACAGCACGGTCTCGATTTCATTCTCGGGAATACCCGGGCCATTGTCCTTGACGGAAATGAGCTGCCCGCCATCGGCGCTGCGCGTCACAACCAGCGAGACCTTGCCCTGCTGCGGCGTGAACTTGATGGCATTGCTCAAAAGGTTGAGCACCACCTGGCGGATGGCCCGTTCGTCGCCCCAGATTTTCGGCAGGTTGTCGCCATAGCTGAATTGCAGCTCGATGCTCTTGGACTTGGCGCGCAACTGCATCATGCGCTGGCAATCGTCGGCAATATCGACAATCGAAACGGCCTCTTCGTGCAGCTCGTACTTGCCTGCCTCGATACGGCTGAGATCGAGCAACTCGTTGATCAGGTTCAGCAGGTGCTGCCCGCTGGCATGAATGTCGCCGGCATATTCCTTGTATTGCGGCACCTGATGGGTACCGAGCAGTTCCGATTTCAACACTTCGGAGAAGCCGATAATGGCGTTGAGCGGCGTGCGCAGCTCGTGGCTCATCGTCGCGAGAAACTGGCTCTTGGCGATATTGGCCTGCTCGGCATGGCGGCGGGCCTCGTCCGACATGTGCCGCGCCTCTTCCAGCTCGGCGATCAACGAGTCCTTTTCCGACTGGTGCGACAGGGTCTCGAGGTCCGATGCATAAAGCTGGCGTGCCAGGTAAACGAAGAATATCTCGCCGCAGGCCGTCACTGCTGCCAGCGTATAATTGAGCGTACCGCCCAGCGCCAACAGGCTGGCCGTAACGGTGATGGTCACCGGCAACGTGCTCATCAGCGTGGCCGGGGGCAGGGTGTGGGTCGCGATGGCATTGGCCGCAATGCTCACCAGCACCATGGCAAACATCACCGGCGCCACATCGTGTGGATTGGCAACGATGGTGGAAAGGGCGAGCAGCGACAGCGCCAAGCCATAAAGTATCTCGGCCGCGACAAAACTCGTGGTCCAGCGCGACGCGTTGAACTTGGACGGGTCCTGGGCGCTAAACCGGCTCGCCACCAGCACCACGACGAGAAGGCTCGCAATAACGAGACCGGCCCAAAAAGCCGAAAAGATGACCGGCACCCAGAAGCTGGAAACGATCGCCAGAATGACGACGATCGCCGCCATGGGCAGGGCCGCCCCGCGTCGGGATTCGGCATAGTCATGCATGAGTTCGAAGTCGAATTCGGCACGCGTGCCGGAGCTGGATGTCAGCTTCTGGCGTGCTTCGAGCACGGTCTTTTGGGCTGCGCGCTTACCGTCATGGCCCATGAGGGCGCGGACGTCCGCGGTATTGGCCGGCTGAGACGGCATGAACGGTACTCATTACTAACTCACGCAATGGCAACGGCCATCGCAACGCTCGGTGCTGAAGTTAGGCGAGGCGTGGTTAACACCCCGTGAAATTCGAGCTTTGATCGCGGCTTGATCGATGCGAAACGGGCCAGTGCCTGGTTAATCCTCCCTTACCAGTGATAATACGAGTGCGTGACGCAATTTTATTGCGCCATGAACGCCGATATGGCAGTTTCCGCTGCGTACGTGCCCCAAAAATCGTCAATAAGAAAAATCTGATTTCAAAGAGAGGGCCTGATGGCACTGGACAAGATCGACCGCAAGATACTGACGCTCCTGCAAAAAGACGCAACCATGCCGGTCGCCGAGATCGGCCGCAAGGTTGGCCTCTCCACGACGCCCTGCTGGCGGCGTATCCAGAAGATGGAAGAAGACGGCGTCATCCAGCGGCGCGTGGCCGTGCTCGACCCCAACAAGGTCAATGTCGGCGTGACGGTCTTTGTCTCGGTCAAGACCAATGAGCACAACGAAGCCTGGATGCGCAAATTCTCCGGCGTCATCGACGAATTCCCCGAGGTCGTTGAGTTCTATCGCATGAGCGGCGATGTCGATTATCTGATGCGCGTCGTTGTGCCCGATATCCAGGCCTATGATGCCTTCTACAAGCGGCTCATCAGCAAGATCAACCTGACCGATGTCAGCTCGGCCTTCGCCATGGGCCAAATCAAATATACCACGGCCCTGCCGCTCGATTTTGCCATCGTCGTGGACGACGACAAGTAAAACCATGCTGCTCGGGTTCGAACATGTCGGCATGACCGTCTCGGACATGGACCGGGCGATCGCCTTTTACTGCGATCTCCTGGGGTTGCGCCTCGTGCTGCGCAAAAGCGCCGATCGCGGCGAACTGGCCTTCCTCGATACCGGCTCGGGCATGCTCGAAGTGTTTGCGCCGTCGGCGGCGTTGGTCGACCGCTTTCGTGATGTGCCGCTGCATGAAGCAGGCTTGCGGCACCTCACCTTCGCCTTTTCTGACATGGACGAGATCGTCACGCGGCTGGGCGCGGCCGGCTTTCCGACGGTCGAAGGGCCGCGGCCGGCGCGCAATTCCACGCTTCTCAAGCAACTCGCCTTCGTCCGCGATCCCGATGGCATTCTGGTGGAACTGGTGGAGCGCGGCGAGGGGCGCTAGCCGCCTGTCACGCTCATATGGCGCGCCACGGCCGGCGCGCCCGAACTGCCGCGATCGAGCACGAAATCATGGCCCTTCGGCTTGATCAGCATGGCTTGATCGAGCGCCGCGTCGAGCGCCGCCGGCCCGCCGTCACGCAGCGCATCGCGCAGGTTCACCTGGTCTTCCTGCCCCAGGCACAGGAAAAGTTGCCCCGTCGCCGTCAACCGCACCCGATTGCAGCTCTCGCAGAAATTGTGGCTCATCGGCGTGATGAAGCCGAGCACGCCGCCGGTTTCGGCAACGTGCACATAGCGCGCCGGGCCGCCCGTGCGCTTGTCGAGCCGCGTCAGCGTATAGCGCCGCGCCAGCCGATCATGCAGTTCCCGCAGCGGCAGATAGCTGTCGACGCGGTCGATTCCAACCTCACCCAGCGGCATGCCCTCTATGAGCGTCAACCCCATGCCCCGGCCATGGGCCCAGGCCATCATCGGCTCGATCTCGTCGTCATTGACGCCCCGCATCGCCACCATGTTAATCTTGATCGCGAGGCCCGCTGCCTGCGCGGCCTCGATCCCCGCCATGACGTCGGGCAGGCGTCCTCTTCGGGTAATGGCAGTAAACCGCTCTGCGTCGAGCGTATCGAGCGAAACATTGATCCGCCGCACCCCGGCCGCAAAAAGCCCCTCGGCATGCTTGGCCAGTTGGCTGCCATTGGTGGTGACGGTCAGCTCTTCGAGACCCGAGCCGATCTTGGCCCCAAGGCTCTTCACCAGATCCATGATGTCGCGCCGCACCAGCGGCTCGCCGCCGGTCAGCCGGATCTTGGTCGTCCCCCGCGCGACGAAAGCCGAGGCAATCGTCTCGACTTCCTCAAAACTCAGCACGTCTTTCTTGGGCAGAAAGACCATGTCTTCCGCCATACAGTAGACGCAACGGAAATCGCAGCGGTCCGTCACCGAAATGCGCAAATAGCTTATCGTCCGGCCATAGCGGTCGATGAGCGGTCGGGACGGAAGGAAAGGCGCGTTCATGAGACTATTGTAAGTGCAGACGCGGCCAATTGGAATTCCCATCTCGGTGTGTCGAGGCTCTAGGCCTCCAAAACAAAAAAGGCCGCCGAAGCGACCTCTTTCAAAATTCTATGCCGAGATAATCTCAGTGATTGACGACGATCCGGGCGCCAACCTTCACGCGCTCGTAAAGGTCGGTCACGTCGTCATTGGTCAGACGGATGCAGCCCGAAGAGACGGCCTGGCCGATGGACCACGGTTCAGAAGTGCCGTGCACGCGATAGAGGGTCGAACCGATATAGAGGGCGCGGGCACCAAGCGGATTGTCCGGGCCGCCGGGCATATAGGCCGGAAGGTCGGGAACGCGCTTGCGCATCTGCGGGGGCGGGGTCCAGCCGGGCCACTCGGCCTTGCGGGTGATGCGGTGGGTACCGGACCAGGTGAAACCATCGCGGCCGACGCCGATGCCGTAACGCATGGCCTTGCCACCTTCGAGTACGAGATAGAGACGGCGTTCGCCGGTCTCGACCACAATCGTGCCGACCGCATAATTGGTATCGTAGTCGACGATCTGCTTCTTGACCGGGCTGCCGCCGCGGCTACGCGTAGCCACAACGGAGGGTTCTTCCCAGGTATTGGTATCGGGATTGTAGACGCGGGCGGCCTGGCTTGGCACGGCCATGCCCACCGCCAACAGGATCGACAGCACCACGGCCATAGCCGCTTTCATAAACTTCATGCTCTTCCAGGCCTCTGAATGAATGCGGCTCAATGATTCGGGTGACCGCAAGTAATGCCGCTATTTACATTTCCGCAATTTAGTCGAGAAGGGTTAACAGTCACCTTTTCGCCACATCCGTGGCACCCGTGCCTTATTGTGTTGCGGAGCCGCTACAGTCGCTATTCACCAATGCGTGAACGCCCGGGTTTGCAAGGCTTGACAGCATGGTCCCAGACCCTGCATCACGCTTGCATATTAGCGAGGTGCCAATGTCTGAAGATCTCAAGCGCGAAGCAGCGGCGCGAGCCATCGAAGACGTTCGCCCCGGCATGCGTCTGGGGCTTGGCACCGGCTCTACCGCTCGTCATTTCGTCGACCTCCTCGGCGGCAAGGTTGCCCAGGGTCTGGACGTGATCTGCGTACCGACCTCCGAAGTCACAGCCCGCCAGGCCGAGGGCCTCGGCATCCCGCTGTCAGACCTCGATCGGCTGGGTCGGCTCGACCTGACGGTCGATGGCGCCGACGAACTCGACGCCGATCTCAACCTGATCAAGGGCGGTGGCGGTGCGCTGCTGCGCGAAAAGATCGTCGCGGCGGCTTCCGATATCATGATCGTGATTGCCGACAGCACTAAGGTGGTTGAGGCTCTCGGCCGCTTTCCGCTGCCCATCGAAGTCAATCGTTTCGGCCTCGGCGCCACCCGCCACGCCGTCAATGCTGTCATCAAGGCGCATGGGGCCGAAGGCGGGCTGAAGCTGCGCGGTGAAGACAAGGGCGAAGTCTTCCTTACCGATGGCGGACACCTGATCCTCGATGCTTTTTTTGGCCGCATTTCGCAGCCAGAAGCGCTTTCACGCGATCTGCTCGACATTCCGGGAGTGGTCCAGCACGGACTTTTTCTCAATATGTGCAGCAAGGCTTATGTGGCAGCGCCCGATGGCGTAAAAACACTTTTCAAGGGCAAATGACGTCAGCCCGCAACAGACAGATGGGGAACCGGATGAACAGGGATTTTATGCGCGGCGCCAAGGCGATCTTCGCGGCCGTGGTGACTGCCAGCATGATTGGCCTCGCAGCCCCCGCCTTCGCGCAGGAAGTGCCGCCCGAACAGTTGGCGCTGGCGCGCAAGTATATCGACCTGACCGATCGCGGCGGTGTCTATGAAGTCACCATCGTCGAGACCGGCGTCGAGGCGATGCAGCAGATCGTCACCCAGAACCCTGAGATCATCGATCAGACCAATGCTGCGATCACCAAGGTCATCGAGGAATATCGCGGTCGCAAGGGTGAGCTTCTCGATCAGTTCGCCCGCGTCTATGCCCTGCGCTTCACCTCCGAAGAATTGCAGTCCATCGTGGCCTTCTACGAGACCCCGACCGGCCAGAAGCTGGCTCAGGCCAATTCCGAGATCAACACCGATCTCCAGCGCGTCATGCAGGTCTTCTCGAACAACCTCAAGCGCGAATTCTTCGCCAAGGTCCGCGCCGAGCTGCGCGCCCAGAACATCGAAATCTGATCGATCACCTCTGCCGACCATTGACCCCGCCAATGTGCGGGGTCTTTTTTTGTGCGCAACAGACGCCTAGATATATCGTCAATTGACGATGAATGATGTGGGGACTTCCATGGCTTACGACTACGATCTTCTGGTGATCGGTGCCGGCTCCGGCGGCGTGCGCGCGGCGCGTATGTCGGCAACCTATGGTGCCAAGGTGGCCATCATCGAGGAGTTCCGTGTCGGCGGCACCTGCGTCATCCGCGGCTGCGTCCCCAAAAAGCTCTATGTCTATGCCTCGCGCTTTGCCGATCAGTTCGATCTTGCCCCCAGCTTCGGCTGGCAGGTCGATGCATCATTCGATTGGCCGGCCCTGGTCGCTGCCAAGGAAAAGGAAATCACCCGGCTCGAAGCGGCCTATACCGCCAATCTCGAAAAGCCCGGCGTCGAAATCATCAAGGAGCGTGCCGTTGTCACCGGCCCCAATAGCATCAAGCTTCTGGGTTCGGGTCGCGAGCTGACAGCGGAGCGCCTGCTGATCGCCACCGGCTCGCATCCCCATATTCCCGATGTTCCCGGCGCCGAATTCGGCATCACCTCCAACGAAGCCTTCGATCTGCCGACCCTGCCTAAAACCATTCTTATCGAGGGCGGTGGTTATATCGCGGTGGAGTTTGCCACCATCTTCGCGGGCCTCGGCGTCGATACGACGCTGATCTATCGCGGTGACCGCGTATTGCGCGGCTTCGATGAAGATATGCGGATCGGTCTTGAAGCAGGCCTCACCACCCGCGGCGTCAGACTGATCTATCAGACCACCGTCGCCTCCCTCGCCAAGATGGGTGACGCCGTCCACGCCACCTTTAGCGATGGCGTCACCGCCCCCTTTGACGCGGTCATGTTCGCCACCGGCCGTCGCGCCAACACCAATGGCCTCGGTCTCGAAACCGCCAACGTAAAACTCAACGACGATGGCAGCGTCGCCGTGGACGCCTATTCGCAAAGCTCTGCACCCTCGGTCTATGCCGTCGGCGATGTCACCGGTCGCGCCCAGCTCACCCCGGTCGCCATCCGCGAAGGCTGGTACTTCGCCGAGACGGTCTACAACAACAAGCCCCTGGCGGTTGACCACTCGATCATCCCGACCGCCGTTTTCAGCGAGCCCGAAATCGGCGTCGTCGGCCTCAACGAAGAAGAAGCAGCGACCCATGGTGACATCGACGTCTATGTCGCCCGTTTCCGGCCCATGCAGAATACGCTGTCCACCAAGACTGAGCGCATGGTCCTAAAACTCATCACCGAAAAGGACGAGGGTAAGGTCCTCGGCGTCCACATCCTCGGGCCCAGCGCCGCCGAGATGATCCAGCTCGTTGGCATTGCCGTCGGCATGGGCGCCACCAAGGCCGATTTCGACCGCACCATCGCGCTTCACCCCTCCGCTGCCGAAGAACTCGTGACCTTCAAGGCCCCGAGCTACACCTATCGGAACGGCAAGAAGACGTCTTAGGCCTGCTTAGGCCTTGGCAGGGCCCGCGTGGCTTGGTAGACCGCCCGCACCCTAGGAATGCCCCCGGGTGAGCGAGATGACCATGACCACGTGGACCCCCAATAGCTGGCGCGAAAAGCCGATCAAGCAGGTTCCTGCCTATCCCGATCCGGCGGCTCTCGCCGAAGCCGAACGCCAGCTCTCGACCTTTCCCCCGCTGGTCTTTGCCGGCGAAGCCCGTGAGCTGAAGTCTCGTCTCGCCGCCGTTGCCCGTGGTGAAGCCTTCCTGCTGCAGGGCGGCGATTGCGCCGAAAGCTTTGCCGAGCATGGCGCGGATCACATCCGCGACTTCTTCCGCGTCTTCCTGCAGATGGCTGTTGTCCTGACCCACGGCGCCTCCAAGCCCGTGGTAAAAGTCGGCCGCGTCGCCGGTCAGTTCGCAAAACCCCGCTCGGCCGATACCGAAATCATTGACGGCGTCGAGCTGCCGAGCTATCGCGGCGACATCATCAATGCCATCGAGTTCAACGAGGCCGCACGCGTCCCTGATCCCGATCGCATGCTGCAGGCCTATCGCCAGTCCGCCGCGACGCTCAATCTGCTGCGCGCCTTCTCCATGGGCGGATATGCCGAACTGACGCGCATCCACGAATGGACCATGGGCTTCATGAAGGGGTCCAACTGGAACGTCCGCTTCGAGGAAGTCGCCAAGAAAATCGACGACGCCATCACCTTCATGGCGGCCCTCGGCCTCAACCCGGAAAACACCCCGGCGCTGAAGCAGACCAGTTTCTACACCAGCCACGAAGCCCTGCTGCTTGGCTATGAAGAAGCCCTGACCCGCCGCGATTCCCTCACCAACAATTGGTACGCGACCTCGGGCCACATGCTCTGGATCGGCGATCGCACCCGCCAGCCCGATGCAGCGCATGTCGAATATTTTGCCGGCATTCACAATCCCATCGGCATCAAGTGTGGCCCGAGCCTTGCCAGCGACGATCTGCTGCGCCTCCTCGACCGGCTCAACCCGACCGACGAAGCCGGCCGCATTACCCTGATCTCGCGCTTCGGCGCCGAAAAGGTGCACGAGCATCTGCCGCGCCTCATCGAGACCGTCCAGAAGGCCGGCCGCACCGTCGTCTGGTGCTGCGACCCGATGCACGGCAATACGATCAAGGCGTCGACCGGCTACAAGACTCGCCCCTTCGATCGCGTCCTCACCGAGGTGCGCAACTTCTTCGACGTGCACCGCGAAATGGGCACCTATGCCGGCGGCGTGCATATCGAGATGACCGGCGACGACGTCACCGAATGCGTTGGCGGCCTCTCGGCCGTCACCGAAACCACCCTGGCCGATCGCTACAACACCTATTGCGACCCCCGCCTTAATGCGAGCCAGGCGCTGGAATTGGCCTTCCTCGTCGCTGAGGAAGTGCACTCGCAAAAGCCTCCCGTTCAGCGCCGCGCTGCCGGCGAATAGTTCTCGGCTCCATTGGTGAACCCAAATAAGGGCCGCGCGTTCATTATGGGCTGCGCGGCCTTTTCTTTGCCCGCATCCGGGCACAGGATAGTGGTCCGCTAAGGTGAGTAGGTAATGCCGAGATCTCTGTTTCCCCACGCCGCGCCCGAAACTCGAGCCGCGCTTGAACGAGACCCGACAGTCAAGTTGTTGAATGATTATGACTGGACCCAGAACCCCCTGGGGCCTATCCCGGACTGGCCCGACAGCCTCAAGGGCGCCGTAAGGCTCATGATGGTCGCCTCAACCCCCATGGTCATGCTGGTGGGGTATCAGGGTATTCTGATCTACAATAATGCCTATGCGGTGTTCGCTGGACAACGCCACCCCGCCATTTTCGGCATGCCGGCGCTCGAAGCCTGGCCAGAGATCGCCGAGTTCAATCGCGTCAATATGGAGCGTGGTCTCAGCGGCGAATCCTGGATGCTTCGAGATCAGGAACTGGTGCTGAGTCGTCACGGGCAACCTGAATCTGCCTGGATGGACCTCCACTATAGTCCCATAGCCGGCGACGACGGGCTGTCCATGGGCACCCTCTGCGTCGTCCATGAAACCACCGATCGGATCCTCACAGAAAAGGCATTGATGCGAAGCGAGGAGCGCCTGTCACTGGCACTGTCGAGTTCGGCATTGGTCGGTACCTGGGATTGGGACGTCATCAACAATGTCGTGACAGCTGATGACCGTTTTGCTCGCCTCTTCAATATCGACTCCCAGGTAGCCGGCCTCGGCGCGCCGCTTGAGCAATATTTGTTGGCCATCGAGCACGAAGACTTGCCGCGCGTGAATGCTGAATTGCAGCAAGCGATTGTCGACGGCAGCGAGTTCCGCAGCGAATATCGCGTGGTCGGCGGAGATGGCGTTCGTCGCTGGCTAATGGTGTCGGGCCGTCCGCGCAAGGATGGCGAGGGTCGGGTCTATCGCTTTCCGGGCGTGGCCATCGACATCACTGATCAGCGACGCGCCGCCGAGGCCCTCGCCAAGAGCGAGCTCGAATTCCGCACCCTGGCCGACACGATGCCGCAAATGGTCTGGGCCACCCGCCCCGATGGATTTCACGACTACTACAACGCTCGCTGGTACGATTTCACCGGCGTGCCCTTCGGTTCGACCAATGGCGAGGGTTGGAATGACATGTTCCATCCCGACGATCAGGAGCGCGCCTGGCGCCTCTGGCGTCACTCGCTGGAAACCGGCGAGCCCTACCAGATCGAATACCGCCTGCGCCACCACAGCGGCGAATATCGCTGGACTTTGGGACGGGCGCTACCGGTTCGCGATGCGACGGACCAGATTATTCGGTGGATTGGCACCTGTACCGATATCCATGACTCGCGCCTCGCTGCCGAGGAGCGCGAATTGGTGGCGCAGGAGTTGAGCCATCGCATCAAGAATATTTTCGCCGTCCTCACCGGCATCGTCTCGCTCTCCGCCCGCGGCCAGCCCGAGGTAAAGCCTTTCGCCGAGCAGTTGCGGCAGCGCATCTTCGCGCTCGGCGAGGCGCATGACTTCGTCCGCCCGCAAAACTACCTCTCCGCCAGCAAGACGGGGCAGGGGACGCTCTCGGCACTCGTCACCCGCCTGATGCGCCCCTATGAAGGCGAAGATGGCGAAAACCGCGTCCGCTATTCGGGCGAAGATACGATCATCGACGATGCTGCTGCGACCCCGCTGGCGCTGCTCTTCCACGAACTGGCGACCAACGCGGCCAAATATGGTGCCTTGAGCCGGCCCGATGGCTGGACGAGCCTTTCCGGCCGCACCGATGGGGAACGATTCCATCTGACCTGGAAAGAGCACGGCGGACCCGAGATCGCCGAACCGAGCCAGCTATCCGGCTTCGGCTCCAAGCTCATCGAGCTATCCGTAAGCGGTCAGCTTCGCGGCGAGATCGAACGCTTCTGGGAAAAGGATGGTCTGCGGGTCGAACTGTCCCTGCCGCTCGCCGCGCTTACGCGGTCCAGCCGGCTGCGCTCGACCGAAAAGGCCGAAGACGCATAGGCAGGCGTTCAGGTCGCGATGGGATTGTCGTTCGACCAGTCAAAAAGCTTGAGGCGCCGCGGCGGATTGGCTTCCGCGGCCGCACGCCGCGCCACGGCATAGTCGACGACGTCGCGCAGGTCTCTCTCGGCAATCGGCTTTGAAACCACGCCGATTGTGCCGGGCACGCCACTGCCGAGCTGAGCGGGGTTGGCGGTAATGAAAATGACACTTGCGCCATGTGTCTGGGCCAAAATCTTGCCAATCTCGATACCCGTCGGCCCATCGCGCAGGTTGAGGTCGACGAGGGCGACTTCGGTATCGCCGGCAAAACGCAGGGCACTCTTCTTGTCGGCGGCAATGCCGACTGGATCGTGGCCCATTTCGGCTACGACCTGTTCGATTTCGGAAGCGACGAAAATTTCGTCTTCAACAATGAGAATACGGCACGACATCACAAAACTGGCTTCTGAGAAAACTTCATTCGAACCGATCCAACTCCTCACGCGCCGCCTCGGTTGCATGCGAACCAGGCAATGGAGGCCTGCCAACGGTATTTTCGGTCAAGGAAGTTACCAAAGCCCCAATCACGCCAACATGTAACTTAGCGGAACATTAACCCTAATCATTCACAAACGTTCCACGATGCTTAACGGTAAAACCGATCGGGAGTGTGTGATGAAGCAGGTTGCCCTCAGCGCCCTTGTGCTACTTTCGAGCGCCGCCACCCAGCAAGTGCTTGCCGCAGACTATGGCGCCTTCCCCGGCCTGCGCCCGTCCTATCCCGATCAGTGGCAGCCGGAAGCAGATGATCCGCTGAGCTTTGAGGCCGGTGTGCGTTATTGGTATTCGCGTGGCGGTCAGCAGTTGTCCCTTAATGGCGAGACATTGCGGACCAACGATACGAGCCACATTCTCGAAGGCCACTTCCGGATCAACGACGACTATACCGGATCCTACGTCAAGGGCACCGGTGGCTACGCCTTCGCAACCGAAGGAACCTATAGTTCAAACCTCCTTCCCGGTGATGTGGGGTTTACCGGCGGTCAGATTGGCCACGTGGGCGCCGACTTCGGCTATATGCCGTTCGGCAATGAGACGTTTCGTGTCGGTGGCCTCGTCGGCTACCAATATCTCAAGGAATCGCCCGACAAGGCCCGTGCCGACATCCTGAAGTTCGACGGTCTACACGTGCATGCTCTGCGTCTCGGCGTTACGGCCAAGGCCGAATTGAGCACGTTCGCCGACATCACTGCCGAGGTCGCCGGCGTTCCCTATGCTTGGGTCACGGGTACCACTCCCAGCTATGTCATTCCCAACACAGCTATTGGCGGCATGACTGCCAACCGCGTTACGGGCTCTATTGATGGGGCGGCTTATGGTGCCAGCGGCGAACTGATGCTCGGTTTGCACCCGACAGAAAACTTGACGGTTCGGGTTGGCGGTAGAGGCTGGTGGCTAAACGGGCCTGCCAGTGCAAATACGACCTATTCGAACACGGCCACGCCGAACGTAACCTATACAGCGGGCACCGTGGATAACCTGTCGCTATTCCGCTACGGCGCGCTGCTCGAAGTCACCGGCCGCTTCTAGTTTAGGGACGCAGCCGCTTCCAAGCTTCCTCAAAAACACACCGTGTCATTCCCGCGAAAGCGGGAATCTCCGTTTCTTTCCCTCCCCCGCTTCGCCCGCGGGCGCTTGCTCTCCCACGGTCCAGAGGCTAAGTCTTGCCCGCGTTCGGCCGCGGGCCGGGCGGTCCGTCCATTTACCCAGGTTTCTTCCGTGACCGACCAGCTCAGAATTGCGCTCGCCCAGCTCAATCCCAAGGTTGGCGACCTTCCCGGCAATCTCGCTTTGGCCCAGAAGGCCCTTGCCGATGCGGTTGCCGCCAAGGCCGACATCCTGATGTTTTCCGAGCTGTTCCTGACCGGCTATTTCCCGGACGACCTGCTCTTCAAGCCCCAGTTCGTCACCGACGCCATGGCATCAGCCCAGACGCTGGCCGCCGAAACCGCCGGCACCGATGTCGTCCTCGTCCTCCCCACCATCTGGAAGGACCAGACCGGTCTCCACAACGCCGTCATCGTCGCCGAAAAGGGCCATATCTTCGCCCTGCGCTTCAAGCGCGAGCTGCCCAATGACGACGTCTTCTACGAAAAGCGCTATTTCGCCGCCGGCCCGCTGCCTCTCCCGGTGACGATCAAGGGCGTCTCGGTCGGCATCCCGATCTGCGAAGACATCTGGCACCCCTGGGTCTGCGAACACCTGATGCGGGAAGGCGCCGAAATCCTGCTCTGCCCCAATGGTTCGCCCTACTGGACCAACAAGCAGCACATCCGCAAGGAGCTGGTGCGCAAGCACGCTGTCGAGCATGACGTGCCCCTGATCTATCTCAACCAGGTCGGCGGCCAGGACGAACTGGTCTTCGACGGCGCCTCCTTCGCCATCGCCCCCGGCGATAAGTTGGTCCTCCAGGGCAAAAGCTTCGAAACCGACTTCCTGATCTCCGACTGGCGCCGCGACGGCGACACCTGGACCTCGACCAATGGGCGCATCGAAGAACTGACCTCGGTGGAAGAGGCCCCTTGGCGCGCCGCCGTCCTCGGCCTTCGCGACTATGTCTTCAAGAACGGTTTTAGCCACGTCGTCCTCGGCCTCTCCGGCGGCATCGACAGCGCCGTCGTCGCCGCCATGGCCGTCGATGCATTCGGACCCGAAAAAGTCCACTGCATCATGCTGCCCTATCGTTACACGTCCGATGAAAGCCTCAAGGACGCCAAGGATTGCGCCGAGCGTCTCGGCGTGCGCTACGACGTGGTCTCGATCGGCAATCCCGTTGACGACGCCCTCGTCGAACTCGCACCCATCTTCGACAATCGTCCCGCCGATCTCGCCGAAGAAAACATCCAGTCGCGCATGCGCGGCGTCGTGCTCATGGCCGTCTCCAACAAGCTCGGCTCCATGCTGCTCACCACCGGCAACAAGTCCGAAATGGGCGTCGGCTACGCCACCATCTATGGCGACATGAACGGTGGCTACAATCCGCTCAAGGACATGTTCAAGATGGAAGTCTATGCGCTGGCCGATTGGCGCAACAAGCACATGCCCGGCGACAGTTTTGGGCCCACGGGCGAGGTCATCCCCCAGTCCATCATCGACAAGGCCCCCTCGGCCGAACTCCGCCCCAACCAGACCGATCAGGACAGCCTGCCGCCCTATCCGGTGCTGGACGATATCCTGCGCTCCATCGTCGAGGACGAAATGAGCCTCGGCGATGTCGTCGCCCGCGGCCACGATCCCGCCCTCGTCAAGCGCATCGAACGCCTCATCAATATTGCCGAATACAAGCGCCGCCAGTCCGCGCCGGGTCCGAAACTGACCCCGCGCGCCTTCGGCCTCGGCCGCAAATACCCCATCACCAATGGCTATAAGGACGTGACCGTCGGATGACCGTCGTTCGCTGGGCCCCGTCTCCCACGGGCCGCATCCATCTCGGCAATGCCCGCCCGGCGCTGCTCAACTGGTTCTTCGCCCGCCGCACCGGCGGCCGCTACGTCCTGCGCATGGACGATACGGACCTCGCGCGCTCCACCCGCGAATTCGCCGATGGCATCGAGGTCGACCTGGCCTGGCTCGGCGTCACGCCCGATCTGCTCGTCCGCCAGTCCGAACGCACCGCGCTCTACGACGCCGCCCGCGATAAGCTGATCGCCGCCGGCCGCCTCTACCCGGCCTACGAAACCGAAGACGAACTCGACCGCAAGCGCGCCCGCGCCCGCCTCCTCGGCAAGCCCCCGATCTACGATCGCGCCGCCCTGAACCTCACCGAAGAAGACAAGGCCAAAAACGAAGCCGAAGGCCGCAAGCCCCATTGGCGCTTCAAGCTCGACGGGCGTCCGGTGCAATTTGAAGACCTCATCAAGGGCCAGCAGACGGTCAACACCGCCTCCATGTCCGACCCGGTCCTCATTCGCGCCGACGGCTCCTATCTCTATACGCTGCCCTCGGTCGTCGATGACATCGACCTGGGCATCACCCACGTCATTCGCGGCGAAGACCATGTCTCCAATACCGGCACCCAGATCGAGATCATCGAGGCTCTGGGCGGCACGGTCCCGACCTTCGCCCATCACAATCTCCTCACCGATGCCGCTGGCCAGGGTTTTTCCAAGCGCCTGGGTTCTCAGTCCATCTCCGATTTCCGCACTGAAGGCTACGAGCCGCTCGCCGTGGCCATCATGGCGACCCTGACCGGCACCAGCCTGCCCATCGAACCCTATGCTGGCCTCGACGCCATCGCCGAAAAACTCGAACTGTCGATGATTTCGCACGGCGCCGCCCGCTTCGATCCCGCCGAACTCGACAGCCTCAACGCGCGCCTCCTCCACACCATGTCCTACGAGGAAGCGCTGCCGCGTCTCTCCTCCATGGGCCTCGAAGGCGAAGCCATCTGGCTCCTCCTGCGCGAAAATCTCGTGCGCTTCCCCGATATCGTGGAATGGTCAAAGCTCGTCACCGGCCCCATCGAGCCGGTCGTTGCCGAAGAAGATCGCGAATTCCTCGATCTCGCCAAGGCCATGCTGCCGCCCGAGCCGTGGGACGAAACCACCTGGGCCACCTGGACCAACGCCCTGAAGGGCGCCACTGGCCGCAAGGGCAAAGCCCTGTTCCTGCCGCTGCGCATGGTCCTCACGGGCCGTCACGATGGCCCGGAACTTAAGTCCCTGCTCGTCCTGCTTGGGCGTAAGGCGTGTCTGGACCGACTACCCTGACGGTCTTGTCCCCGAAGTGGACGATCCGCAAGTCTGCCTCGGCCGGCGCCTGGTTGGCAGCGGGGCGAACTGCAACTTCGCCTGGGCCTGTCGGGCGTGGACGGGGCAGGGGGACATCGATCATGGCGACCGCCGCGACAGCCTCGACCGGCGCCGCCTGAACGGGCGTCACCGGCACCACGCCACGCGGATCGCGCCGGGGCAGGGGAAACGACAGGCCCGCAATATCGATCATCGCCCGCGCATCCCCGCCGCCTGAAGCCGTCAGCGTCACCGTGCCGTCATTCTTCGGCGCCACCTTGCAACTGGCATTCTTGTCGAACTGGTTGCGATAGGCGAAGGCGGTCGGCAGCGACGTATAGGGCGCGCCATACATATTGCGCATCTGCTCCGGCTCCTGGCCGGGATTGTCGTAATAATAGAGCTCGACCTGCGTATTGGGACACATGGCCTGACACTGCTGCGCATCATTGCCGATATAGTCCGGCAGGGTGGAATAGCTGATGGGCCAGAAATACCCGTCCGAAAGCCGCACGCAGACCGTGCGCACCGTCGCATAGCCCTGGTAGCCCCAGTAATCCCCACCATCGACGAAATCGCCATTGGTGAAGTCGCCTTCCGAGGTCGAGCCAAAGACCCGGTCGAAAACGGACTGGCGTTCCTGATTGAATGTCGCGCTCGAGCCTGAATTGCAGCCGAAGCGTGCCATTTCCTGGAGGATTGCCTCGCGCTGCTGCGCCACGGCATTGGCCGTATCGACCGACTGGGAAACCCGCGCATAGTCGTCACGCAGCTGCAGCACCGCGCGTGCAATCTGCTGGCACTGCCGCGTCAACTGTTGCCCGGCCCGCGCCGCGTCGTTGCAGCCCTGGCGGATATATTGGCTTTCCGCTGCCTGCACGTCGCGCTGCAATTGCCGCGCCGCACCCGAATTGTTCTGCATCTGCCGGAAATCGCCATTGCGATCGAACTGATAGAGCGCGCTTTCCAGCTGCCGGCACTGCGTCGATTGGGCATAGACGGTCTGCACATCGAGCGAGAAAAGCAGCGCCGCCAGGAGCAGCAAAATCGATGCGCGAAAACCGGAAGCAGATATGGTCACGAATGGGTCCTGTTCGTCGGCCAGAAGAGGTGGCCGTATGTCGCCTTAAGACATCGCTGGCGAGGATGGCAACACTATAGCAATCTGAAACGCCGACGATATCGCCGCCGAGCAACACAAAAGAGAGATCGCCCGTCCATGAAACTCGCCACCCTCCGCGCGAACCGCCCCGACGGGCAATTGGTTGTCGTCTCCCACGATCTCACTCGCTGCGTTTCCGCCGGCCGCATTGCCCCCAGCCTTCAAGCGGCGCTGGACGATTGGGACCGTCTTTCTCCCGCTCTCGCTGCCCTTTCCACTCAACTCGACAAGGGCGAAATATCAGGCCAGACCTTCGAGCCGTCCGCCGTTCTCGCCCCGCTTCCTCGCGCTTTCCAGTGGATCGACGGCGCCGGATATATGGGCCATCTCGAGCGCGTCCGGTCCCTGAAGGGTAGCAAGGACGAAGAACTGCAATCCGTCCGCCCCTTGCTCTATCAGGGCGGCTCCGATTCGCTCTCCGGCGCCTCCGACCCCATCGTCGTCCCCGAAGACGATCTTGCCCTCGATTTCGAGGTGGAAGTCGCCGTCATCATCGGCGCCGTGCCAATGCGCCCCAGCCGCGAACAGGCGGCCTCAGCCATTCGCCTCGTCACCATCTGCAACGACGTCTCCCTGCGCCGCCTCGTCGCCGACGACCTGCAAAACGGCTTTGGCTTCTTCCATTCAAAACCCTCCACCAGCTTCGCTCCCGTCGTCGTCACCCCCGACACCCTCGGCGACCGCTGGCGCGACAACCGCCTGCACCTGCCGGTGCGCGTCGAGGTCAATGGCACGCTTTACGGTCAGCCCAATGCCGGCGTGGATGTCCACTTCGATCTCGTCGACCTCATCGTCGAGGCCGCCCGCACCCGCCAGCTCGGCGCCGGCACCATCATCGGCTCGGGCACCATCGCCAACCATCACGATGCGACCCTGCCCATCAAGGAAGACGGCATCGGCTTTGGCTGCATCGCCGAGGCGCGCACCGCCGAAAAGGCCAAATTCGGCCGCGCCCGCACGCCCTTCCTCAAGCCCGGCGACCGCGTCCGCATCGCCGCCATCGGCACCGGCAATCGCTCTGTTTTCGGCGATATCGACCAGACTGTGGTGGCGCTGCGACCCTGACCGCAATTCGGTAACATTCCTGTGTTGGCGTTGGGGGCGTCACGGCCCCGTGGCACTGTCGGCCCGTCGGATGGAGGAGCCGGCAGGTTTCGTCGGACCGTTGGAGCGGTCCGTACTGTGTTCAAGCATGTTGAGGGTGCATTGATGATTTCGAAGAAATTCATGGGTATCGCCATTGCGGGGCTCCTCGCCGCCGGCACTGTCGCCGCCCTGGCGCAGGAATTCGTGGCCCCCGCGACGCCCGAAGAGGCTGTCACCATGCGCAAGAACCTGATGCGCGAAGATGGCGGCATTCTGCGTAGTGCCGGTAACCTCACCGGTGCTGAGGCCGTCGCCGCCCTGACCAAGCTGCGCGACAACTACAGTCACATCCCAGCCCTTTTCCCCGAAGGCTCTATCGTCGGCGAATCCGAAGCGCTCCCCGTCATCTGGGAAAATTTCGACGCCTTCACCGCCATCGTCGATACCGGCATCACTGCCGCAGAAGCCGGCATTGCCGCCGCTGACGCAGGCGATGCCGCGGCCTATGCCGCAGCCCTCCAGACCATTGGCGGCACCTGCGGCCAGTGCCATCAGCAGTTTCGCGGGTAACTCCACGGCCGCGTCATAGGATCATCCTCCCTGGATGATGTTCGCCTCCAAAGCGAAATGGGCGGCCCTCGGGCCGCCCTCTTTTCTTTTGCGCTTGATTTATTCACGGCGCCCGGCCAATCTCCGGCCCATGAAGACCAAGTGCACCATTACCGTCTGCATTATTACCTGCTAACCCAAGCGTTGGCGGAGCGGTCTTCTTCATCTAAAATTCTCTGAAGATAGAGGCTCCCGCCAGAGCAAATGCATGTCTGGCCCACAGGACCTCTCGATGACCCCGCAGATCGCCCTCTACAACACGCTCAGCCGCACCAAGGCGCCCTTCGCGCCCATGGATGCGAACAATGTGCGCATGTATGTCTGCGGTCCCACGGTCTATGACTTTGCCCATATCGGCAATGCGCGCCCGGTCATCGTTTTCGACGTGCTCTTCCGCCTGTTGCGCCATGTCTATGGCGAAAACCACGTCACCTATGTGCGCAACATCACCGACGTCGACGACAAGATCAACGCCCGCGCCCTGCGCGATTTCCCCGATCTGCCGCTCAACGAGGCGATCCGCAAGGTCACGGAAAAGACCGAGGACCAGTTCCTCGCCGACGTGAAGGCCCTCGGCACGCTGCAACCCACCCACCAGCCGCGCGCCACCGACAACATCACCGAGATGCAGACCCTGATCTCGGCGCTGATCGAAAAGAACCACGCCTACAATGCCGGCGGCGAAGTCCTCTTCCGCACCCGTTCCATGGAAGATTACGGCCAGCTTTCCGGCCGCAACCTGGAAGACAACCTTGCCGGCGCCCGCGTCGCCGTCGAAGCGCACAAAGAAGACCCGGCCGACTTCGTCCTCTGGAAACTCTCCTCGGAAACCGAACCCGGCTGGCCGAGCCCCTGGGGCCGCGGCCGCCCCGGCTGGCACATCGAATGCTCCGCCATGTCCGAGCGCTATCTCGGCCAGACTTTTGACATCCATGGCGGCGGCCTCGATCTGATCTTCCCGCACCATGAAAACGAAATCGCCCAGTCCCGTTGCGCCCACGGCACCCACGCCATGGCCAATGTCTGGATGCACAACGGCTTCCTGCAGGTCGAAGGACAGAAAATGTCCAAGAGCCTCGGCAATTTCGTCACCATCAACGAACTCTTGGAAACCGGCGCCATGGGCGGCCGCGCCTGGATCGGCGACGTCCTGCGCCTTGCCATGCTCATGACGCACTACCGCGAGCCCATCGACTTCACGGTCAAGCGCCTCGAAGAGGCCGAGGCAAAACTCCGCGACTGGCAACGCGCCGCCCGCGGCGCAACCCTTGCCGAGGGTGACGCCCCCGACGCCTCGGTGGTCAATGAACTCGCCGACGACCTCAATTTCCACCGCGCCAGCGTCGCGCTCGATTTCATCGCCAAGAAAGCCAATCGCGAAGAAGGCAACGCCAAGCACTGCCTCGCCGCCACCCTGCGCTTCCTCGGCTTCAGCCTCGACAGCTTGCTGGACTCCAACGATGGCTGGGAAGCCCCCGCCCACATCGCCAACGCCATCGCCGACCGCCTCGCCGCCCTCAACGCCAAGGACTTTGCGAAGGCAGACACCATCCGCAACGAGCTGGCCGAACAAGGCATTGCCCTCCTCGACTACAAGGACGAACAGGGCCAGCGTGCGACCAAATGGGAAGTGAAGCGGTGATGGTGGCCCCCGAGCATACCCCTCACCCGTCTCGGCCTCCGGCCGATCCACCCTCTCCCGCAAGGGGCGAGGGCGGGCCAGCGCTTTTGATTGGCACATTGCCTGCCACCTCCGCCGGTCTGCCTTCTCCCCTTGCGGGAGAAGGTGCCCGGAGGGCGGATGAGGGGTATTCTTCGCCGAAGCATCGAAAAGTTTCCGGTCTCCTCCGCGGTCGTGCCCGCTCCATGCGCCACGACCCGACCGAAGCCGAACAGCGGCTGTGGCGTCTCCTGCGAAGCCGTCGCTTCTCCGGCTTCAAATTCCGCCGGCAGTTTCCGGTCGATCACTACATCGCCGACTTCGTCTGCCTCGATGCTCGTCTCATCATCGAAGCCGACGGCTCCCAACACGCTGAATCCCTCCGCGACCTCGTCCGCGACGCCTATCTCCATGCGCAAAATTTCCGCCTCCTCCGCCTCTGGAACAACGCCATCCTCGCCCGTCCCGACGACGTCAGCGAAACCATCTGGGCCACTCTCCACGAGAAACCCCAATGACCGCATTCCTCCTGACAGCCCCTGTCACCGCGACCCCATCTCCATGGTCTCCTCAACACAGGAGCTACCACCATGCTTGATCACGTCGGAATTCTCGTCGCAGACTGGAACAAGACCAAGGCCTTCTACGACGCCGCCTTCGCCCCTCTGGGCATCAGCCTTCTGATGCAGGTACCGGAAGAATATACCGGCGGCGTCAAGGTTGCCGGCTATGGCAAGGGCCAGCCCGATTTCTGGCTGACCGAGGCCAAGGACACCGGCCCCGGCCGCCACTACGCCTTCGGCTCGGACAATCGCGCCGCCATCGACGCCTTCTATGCCGCCGCCATGGCTGCCGGTGGCCGCGATAATGGCGCGCCCGGCCTCCGCCCGCACTATAGCGAAAACTACTACGCCGCCTTCGTCCTCGATCCCGATGGCAACAATATCGAAGTGGTCTGTCATGCCCCAGAATGAAGCCCATACCGGGGGCTGCCAGTGTGGCGCGGTTCGTTTCCGCGTCACACGTCTCGGCCGGCCCTCCATCTGCCATTGCCGCATGTGCCAAAAGGCGTTCGGCGGCTTTTTCGGTCCGCTGGTCACGTCACACAACGCCACCTGGACCCGTGGCGAACCCAAATGGTTCCAGAGTTCGGACGCTGCCCGCCGCGCCTTCTGCGGCGATTGCGGCACCCCGCTCGCCTATGAAACCCGCTTCGGTCTCGAACTCGCCATCGGCGCCTTCGACGATCCCACCGTCGCCGCCCCCGAAATTCAGGTCAATCCCGCCGACAAGCAGCCCTTTTTCGACACGCTGACGAGCCTGCCCATGCGCAGCGAGGTTAGCGACGAATGGCGCGACTTCATGGCCGGCATCCATTCCAACCAGCATCCGGACCACGATACGGAAGCCTGGCCGCCGAGGCACGAATAGATGTCCGGCACGGAGGAGAGCCTAGCCTGGCGCAAGGATGAAAGCGGAGACGATGTGCGTATCACCGGCGGCTGCCAGTGCGGCGCCGTGCGCTATGCGCTCCATCGCCAGCCCGCGCGCCCCTGCATCTGCCATTGCCGCATGTGCCAGAAAGCCTCGGGCAATCTCTTCGGCAGCTTTGCCGGCGTTCCCGCGCGCTTCTTCGAATTGACGCGTGGCCAGCTCTCGGTCTTTCGCACTTCCGATGAAGGCGAGCGCTGCTTCTGCACGGCCTGCGGCACGCCGCTTGCCTGGCGCACGCCCGATCAGTCATGGGTTTCCATTACCATCGGCTCCCTCGATAATCCCGAAGCCATGCGCCCCACCCATTTTTATGGCGAAGAGGGCCGTATTTCCTGGGCGGCCGATGTCGTCGCCCATATCGCCACCATTACTGGCCAGGGCGATGACACGCTCGTGCAAGCCATCAAGCGCAGCAATCATCAGCATCCGGATCACGACACCGAGAGCTGGCCGCCCAAGGAGACCACCTGATGGACCGTTACAAGATGGACGTAAGCGGCGGCTGCCAATGCGGCGCCGTGCGCTATCACGCCACCGAAATGTTCGACAATTCGCACATCTGCCACTGCCGCATGTGCCAGAAGGCGGTGGGCAATATCTTCGCCGCCCTCGTCGCCGCCCCGCGCGAAGTCATCACCTGGACCCGCGGCACCCCCAGCCGCTTCCGCAGTTCCGACCACGTAGATCGCGGCTTCTGCAACAAGTGCGGCACGCCTCTTTTCTACGAAGACCTCACCGGCAACCGCGTCAATTTCACCATCGGCTCGCTCGATCATCCCGAGCTCTTCCCGCCTGGCGCCAATACCGGCAATGAAAGCCGCGTGCCCTGGTTCGATACGCTCCCCAGCATCGAACACGGCGGCATCACCGAAGACCCAAACCGGCAGGATTGGTGGAGCGGTATCAAGGCCACCAACAGCCAGCACCCCGATCACGACACGGACAAATGGCCATGAGCACCGTCCTGCTCACCGGCGGCTGCCAATGCGGCGCTGTGCGCTACGCACTCGACCAGCAGCCCTTCAATGTCCACGTCTGCCATTGCCGCATGTGCCAGAAAGCCGTCGGCGGCCCATTCGCCGTTATCTGCCCGGTGATGAAGACCGCCTTCCGCGTCACGCGCGGCACCATCAGCTATTTTCATAGCTCCGATGTCGCGCGCCGCGGTTTCTGCGCCGCCTGCGGCACGCCGCTGCTCTTCGAATATCCCGAAGGCCAGGATCTCGGCGTACTCGTCGGCACCCTCGACGAGCCCGATCGCGCTCCACCTGAAAACCAGTACGGCAATGAAAGCCGGGTCGCCTGGTACGGGAATTTGCTGTCCGTTCCCGGCGATCGTCCAACCTATGCCGACAATCCCGAAATGCTGCATCGCATCAGCAGCACCAGTCACCAGCATCCCGACCACGACACGGCCACCTGGCCCCCCAAGTAACTCGACTAGCAGGCCCCCAAAATGTCCCGAGACCGCCTCTATCTTTTCGACACGACCCTGCGCGACGGCGCGCAGACGGCCGGCGTAGAATTCTCGCTCGAGGACAAGATCGCCATTATTGATCTCCTGGAGGAACTGGGCGTCGACTACATCGAAGGCGGCTATCCCGGTGCCAATCCGGTCGACACCGCCTTTTTCGAGAAGAAGCGCACCAAGAACGCCACCTTCACCGCCTTCGGCATGACCAAGCGGGCAGGGCGCTCCGCCGCCAACGATCCCGGCGTCCAGGGCCTCGTCAATTCCGCCGCCGCCGCCACCTGCTTCGTTGCGAAAGCCTGGGACTACCAGGTCGAACTCGCTTTGAGCTCCACCACCGACGAGCACCTCGAAGGCCTCGCCGACACGGTCCGCACTGCCGCATCAGCCGGCAAGGAAGTGCTCATCGACCTCGAACACTTCTTCGACGGCTTCAAAGCCAATCCCGAATACGCCCTATCCTGCGTCACGACGGCCCTCGAAGCCGGTGCCCGCTGGGTCGTCCTCTGCGACACCAATGGCGGCACCATGCCCTCCGAAGTCCGCACCATCATCGGCACAGTCCTCAAGTTCGCCCCCGGCGAAAGGCTCGGCATCCACCCCCATGACGATACCGGCCAGGCCGTCGCCAATGCACTTGCCGCCGTTGAAACCGGCGTTCGCCAGATCCAGGGCACGCTCAATGGCCTCGGCGAGCGCTGCGGCAATGCCAATCTCGTCACCCTGATCCCGACGCTGGTCCTCAAACCCTACTATGCCGAGCGCTTCGAAACCGGCATCACGCCCGAAAAGCTCGAACGTCTGACCCACATCTCCCGCGCCTTCGACGATCGCCTCAACCGCGCCCCCGCGCGCCAGGCCCCCTATGTCGGCGCCGCCGCCTTCGCCACCAAAGCCGGCATCCATGCCTCGGCCCTGCTCAAGGATTTTTCGACCTATGAGCACGTTCCGCCCGAAAGCGTCGGCAATGAACGTGCCATCATGGTCTCTCAGCAGGCCGGCAAGTCGAACCTGCTCACCGCTTTGGCCCGCCACGATATCGTGCTCGAAAAGGACGATCCCCGCCTCGAAAAGCTGCTGTCCACGGTCAAGGAGCGCGAGGCCCAAGGTTATTCCTATGACGGCGCGGATGCCTCCTTCGCCGTCCTCGCCCGCTCCGTCCTCGGCACGCTCCCGAGCTTCTTCGATGTCGAGCACTACCGCGCCATGGTCGAGCGCCGCCACAATGCGCAGGGCGAAGAGATCACCGTCACCGAAGCCGTGGTAAAAGTCCGCGTCGATGGCCAATTGCTGATGTCCGTCGCCGAAGGCAATGGCCCCGTCAACGCCCTCGATCAGGCCTTGCGAAAAGATCTCGGCATTTATTCCGCGCGCATCGAAGACCTGGAGCTGGTCGATTTCAAGGTCCGTATCCTGGACGGCGGCACGGGCGCGGTCACCCGTGTACTGGTTGAAAGCCGGGACGGCACTGGCGAGCGGTGGAGCACCATCGGCGTCTCGTCCAATATCATTGATGCGTCCTTTGAAGCTCTGTATGAATCAATCACATACAAGCTGTTGAAGACTGAAGCGGTGCAGTCGTCCTCAGTATTGGCGACTGCGCGGCCAGCTCAAAAGGCGACTGGCTGACAACCGTCCGGGAGGACAAACTGGCCGAAACTGCTCCGAAACGACCTCTCGCCCTCACCATCGGGGCAGTTGCCGTCACCCTGCTCGTCATTGCCGGCGTTTTTGTCGCCCCGACCGCGGTAAACTGCTTCAACAGCCCCGATGGCATGGGCCAGTGCATCAGGGGCAAATTGTCGGATGCCGGGCTCTTCCCCAAGGCGCCGGTCGAAGCCGTGGCCGAGACGCCGGCTACCGAGCCGGCTGCCCCCGCAGAGCCTGAAACTGAGCTCACCGCGCCGGCCCTCGACGTTACGCCGCCGGCCGACGTTCCGGAAAATCTCGTCGCCGCCAGCTTCGGCCTGCTGCGCGCCGAGCCCGATGGCTCCGTTGTCATCGCCGGTAGCGGCCGCCCGGGCAGCGAAATCGAAGTCTATTCCGACGAAACCCTCCTCGGTTCGACCACCGTCGAAAGCACAGGTGATTGGGTCTTTGTGCCCGAGCAACCCCTACCGGCAGGCGGCGTTGAAATCACCCTGGCCGAACGCGGCAAGGAGGGCAGGGCGGCCCAGTCCTTCGTCGTCGTCGTCAATGAAGACAAGTCCACCCAGCCGCTGGTCGTCGCCAGCGCTCCCGGCCAGGCCAGCGAAGTCCTGCAGGGCCTGACCCGCACCGACGCGCCCGCCGCACCGACTGCTGTCGCTACGGCCGAACCGGCAACGCCCATCCCGGCCGATCCAGCGCCTGTTGCGGTCGCTGCTGCGCCCGCCACGGCTCCCGCCGCGCCTGCCATTACCCCGGCTGCACCCGCAGCCCCGGCGACAACGCCTGCGCCGCCCGCCTCAACACCTGCCGAGACGCAAGTCGCACAGGCTCCTGCTGCGCCCGAAGCGCCTGCGCCGGCCCCGGAAACACCTGCTCCGGCCGCTGCTGCAACGCCCCCAGCCACACCGGCACCTGCTCCGGCAGCAACCCCTGCGCCTGCAACAACTCCCGCGCCAGCCGCTACCCCCGAAGCAGCTCCAACAGCCCTAGCAACCGCGCTCGAACCGGCCACTCCTGCCGCTCCCCCCGTGACGCCGGCGGCTCCTGCCACGCCCAACCCCGTTCCGGGCGCCCCTGCCGCCCAGCTCGCCGAGATTCCGCCGACCATCGATGCCATCGAAATAGAAGGCGACCGCACCTTCTTTGCCGGCGCTGGTCCCGAAGGCGGCATTGTGCGTCTCTATGTCGATGACACCTTCATCGCCGATGCCACCATCGAAGGCGGCCGCTGGCTTGTCGAAGGCGGCGACGTTCTCGACGCCCCCAGCCAGCGCGTCCGCGCCGACTTGCTCGCCGCCGGCTCGCCTGACGTGATCGCCCGCGCCGAGGTCGACTTCGTCGTCGACATGCCCGCAACGGCGACCGAGCCCGCAACGGCCGTCGCCAGTGCCGACGTGCCGCCGGCGCCTGCACCCGCACCTGTCGCGGCAACAACACCGACCCCGACTACCCAGCCCGCAGCCCCAACTGCCGAGCCTGCCACCCCTGCCGCTCCCGCGACAGCACAAACAGCGCCCGTCGCGGCTGCGCCGACCCAACCGGCCGCTACCCCGGCTCCTGCTGCCGCAACCACGCCTACGGCATCAGCTCCAGCAACAGCCGCTCCAGAAACCGCGGCGCCGGCAACTCCCGCTCCCGAGGCGCCGGCCACCCCGGTCGCTGTGGCGGAAGCGCCGCAGCCGGTAGCCGAACCTGCCGTGCCTACCATGGTCGCGGTATCAGTCGGCTCGCCCGATGCCCAGCGTTTCGCCTCGGGCAAGGCCATCATCCGCCGTGGCGACAATCTCTGGACTATCGCTCGCCGCGTCTATGGCGAAGGCATCAAGTATACGACCATCTACGATGCCAATACCGGCCAGATCCGCGATCCCGATCGCATCTATCCCGGCCAGGTTTTCAGCCTGCCCCAATAGGTCTACTGACACGAAATGGCGCGCCCTGGCGCCATTTCTCTTTCCGTGACCCGGTAGACCAAAGTTTGCTTATGATCCTCGATTGTCACCCCGGCGAAGGCCGGGGCCTATCCTGAGAGATCCCGGCCTTCGCCGGGATGACAGCCGGCAAGGGCTGTGCTTTATGCCCCAAAACCATCCCCGGGGATTGACCTTGCGGTCAATCCTCACCATGTTCATCGCAATTCACCGATTAATTCGGCCGGCCCCCATGCAAGACGACGACATCGCCAACATCATGCGAGCCCTGGGTCATCCAGTTCGGCTCAATATCCTGCGGTTCCTCGCGAGCCAGCAGCAGCGCGAATGCTGCTGCGGTGATGTCACTGAATCTTTGCCCCTCGCCCAGTCCACCGTCTCCCAGCATATCAAGGTGCTGCTCGACGCCGGCCTGATCGAGCGCAAGCCTCATGGTACGCGTAATCGCTACATGATCCGGCATGACCGGCTCGCCGAAATCGGAACCGCCTTTGGAGGCCTGCTCACAGGCCTCAACTTCCAAGCGCCCCACAAGGAAGCGGAACCGGCCTAATGGCTCAAAACAGCACTGAAAAGAAGCCGTCCGTTAGCGCGGACGAAGGCTCTGTATTCTCTACCGTTCGCAATCTCTGGCCCTATATGTGGCCCGAAGGCCGGCCCGACCTGCGCATGCAGGTGGTCCTCGCCCTCGGCGCTCTGGTCTTGAGCAAAGTCGCGACCACCCTTATTCCTTTTGCCTATAAGGGCATCATCGACAGCCTCGATGGCACCGATGCCGATAGCCAGCTCATCCTCGGCCTCGCCATCCCCGTCGTGCTTGTTATCGCCTATGTGCTCGGCAACGTCCTCGATGCCGCCTTCCAGCAGTTGCGCGATGTGCTTTTTGCCGGCGTCGGCCAGCATGCCGTTCGAAAACTGGCGCTCGAAACCTTCCACCACGTCCATCGCCTGTCGCTGCGCTTCCACCTGGCGCGCCGCACCGGCGGCCTTTCCCGCGTCATCGAGCGCGGCACCAAGGGCATCGAAACGGTCGTCCGCTTCGCTATGCTCAACATCGTGCCGACCATCATCGAATTCATCGTCGTCGCCGTCATCTTCGTCTGGCTCTTCGGGGTCAGCTATGTCGGCGTCCTAGTGGTGATGATCTGGGCCTATCTCTGGTTCACCATCAAGGCGTCCAACTGGCGCATCGCCATCCGCCGGGACATGAACGATTCTGACACGGATGCGAACGGCAAGGCCATCGACAGCCTGCTCAACTACGAGACGGTCAAATACTTCGCTAATGAGAAGATGGAAGCCGAGCGCTATGATCGCTCCATGGCGAGCTATGAAAAGTCCGCCATCCGCATCTGGACCTCGCTGGGCTGGCTTAACTTCGGCCAGGCCGTCATCTTCTATGGCGGCTTCCTTGTCATCTCCATCATGGCCGTTCTCGGCGTCATGGCTGGTCGTCTGACACTGGGCGACTTTGTCCTCCTCAATACCTTCCTGATGCAGGTCTATCGCCCGCTCAATTTCATCGGCTTTGTTTATCGCGAACTTCGCCAGGGCCTCACCGACATCGAGGAGATGTTCAAGCTCCTCGATCAGGACCCTGAAATCGAGGACAAGCCCGACGCCAAGCCCCTCGCCGTCACCGGCCCGGTCATCCGCTTCGATGATGTCACCTTCCACTACGATGCCGATCGCCCGATCTTGAAGGGCGTCAGCTTCGAAGTGCCGGCCGGCAAGACCGTCGCCATCGTCGGCCCCACCGGTGCCGGCAAGTCGACCATTTCGCGCCTGCTCTACCGCTTCTACGACGTCACTGGCGGCCGTATCACCATCGATGGGCAGGACCTGCGCGATGTGACGCAGGAAAGCCTGCGTTCCACCATCGGCATGGTCCCGCAGGATACGGTGCTGTTCAACGACACCATCGGCTACAACATCGAATATGGCCGCCCGGGCGCCTCTCTGGACGAAGTCCACCAGGCCGCCCAGATGGCCCAGGTCGGCAGTTTCATCGAAGCCCTGCCCAAGGGCTACGACACACCGGTCGGCGAACGCGGTCTGAAACTCTCGGGCGGCGAAAAGCAGCGCGTTGCTATCGCCCGCACGATTTTGAAGGCCCCGTCGATCCTCATCCTCGATGAGGCGACTTCCGCCCTCGATACCAAGACCGAGCGTGACATCCAGGCTGCCCTCGACGTCGTCTCGCGCAACCGTACCACCGTCGTCATCGCCCACCGTCTCTCGACGGTGATCAATGCCGACGAAATCCTGGTGCTGCGCGAAGGCCTCGTCGCCGAACGCGGCAACCACGCCGCGCTCCTCGCCCAGAACGGCCTCTACGCCCAGATGTGGAGCCGCCAGCGCGAAGCCACCGAGGCCGAAGAAGCTCTGGCCCTCGCCCAGGAAGACCCCGACGGCTTCGTCAAGCGTGGCGCTCCTGCAGCGGAGTAAGGGAAGGCGCTGTCCCAGGGCGGCGCCTCAACTTCTCCCACACTCGGTGTCATCCCCGCGAAAGCGGAGATCTCCGTTTGGTGCGGACTTGCATTGTTAGGGCAGCGCCCCCTAACCTCCGTTCATGCCCACCATCACCCTCGTAAGCGCTCGCCCCGACCAAAAGCCGGTCATCGCCAACCTGATCCAGCTCTACCTCCACGACATGACCGAGTTCATGCCGTTCCCGGTCGGTGTCGACGGCCGCTACGCCTACGATTTCCTCGACCGCTTCTGGCGCTTTCCCTATCTCATCATGTCCGACGATGAGATCGCCGGCTTCGCCCCCGTCATCGACGAATGCCCGCTCACCGGCCGCGCGCCCTGCTGGTTCATGGCCGAATTCTTCGTGCTGAAAGCCCACCGGGGCAGGGGCCTCGCCCGCGCCGCCGTCCAGCAGGCTCTACAGGCCCACCCCGGTCAATGGCACATCGCCGTCCCCCACGCCAACCGCCCCGCGCAGACCTTCTGGTCCGAAATCCTCGCGCCTCAAAACCCCACAAGCCGCGACATCCATTTCGACGGTGACGACTGGCGGCTGCGTGAGTTTGTGACCGGCTAACCCCGATGTCACTCCCGCGAAAGCGGGAACCCCTGTTTCCTCTATCAAACAAAAAGGCCCGCATCGCTGCGGGCCTTTTTCATTCACATCTCGGTCCAGATCACTCCGCCGCGTCGCGACGGTCGTGCTTGTCCTTGTCGCCGAGCCCGGCGTCCTTGCTCACCACATAGCGCTTCTCGCCATCAGCATCGTCGGGCACTTCCACGGCTACGCCGTCAAAGCCGGCCGGAGCCGCAGTGGTTTTGCCGCGGAAGGGGCTCGCCATCCACTGACCGAGGCTCGCAAAGTTCGCGCCCACCCACTTGATCTGCTTCCACATCACGCTCGGCGCGGTGATCATCACCGGCACCATGATCAGCGTCAGCAGGGTCGAGAAGAACAGGCCCGAAACCAGAGCTGCCGAAAGGTGGATGAACCACGAGCCGGCAAGGCCACCGATGACGATTTCACGGCGGATGAAGTCGAACTCGACATTCGCCCACATCGGGATAACGCCCAGCGCCGTGAGGAACGCCGTCAGCAGCACCGGCCGCACACGCTGGCTGACCGTCAGCAGCATGGCCTTCACAGGCTCGACGTGCTGGTGGCGGTTATAGTCATTGTAGGTGTCGATCAGCACGATGCCGTTCTTCACCACAATGCCCGCCAGCGCCACGATGCCGAGACCGGTCATGATCGCCGAGAAGCTCATCCCGGTGACCAGCATGCCCAAAAGCACGCCTGCCACCGACATGACCACCGTCGAGAGCGTCACCATCACCTGGTAGAAGCTGTTATATTCGAGCAGCAGAATGAAGAAGATCAGGGCCATGGCCATGCCCATCGCCGAAACGATGAAGGCATTGGCGTCGCCCATCTGCTCTTCCGCGCCACCGAAAGCGACATTGACGCTTTCGGGGAAGTTCTGCTCGCCGATCCACTTCTGCAGTTCCGCCACCTTGTCGGCGGCATAGACGCCTTCCGGCAGGTTCGTAAGACCTGCGGCCACGTTCATCACGTAAACCTGGTTGCGGCGCTCGATATTGGCAACCTTCGGCACGGCCTTGCGATCGATGAAGTTCGAAACCGGGATCATGCCGTTCTGGGTGGCGATGCGCATGGAGTCGAGCGCGTCGAAGGTGCGCTCTTCCTTGGGCAGGCGAACGCGGATGTCGAGTTCGTCGCCGGTTTCCCCGTCGCGATAAGTGCCCAGCTTCACGCCATTGGTGATGAGCTGCACATAGGGCACGAGTTCACGCACGCCGATGCCATACTTGCCCGCCTCGGCCCGATCGACAGTGATCTGCCAGTCGATACCGGGGGAGGGGCGGCCGTCTTCGGCGTCGACCACTTCCGGCCAGGTGGAGAGATGATCGCGAATAGCGGCAACCACAGGCACCAGGTCGTCGTAGTTCTTGCTCTCGACTCGCATGTTCAGGTCCTTGCCCGCCGGCGGACCATTTTCCGCCGCCAGCACCTGGATATCGAGGCCGGCAATATTGTCGACGCGGCTGCGGATGTCGGCAAAGATCTTTTCGGCCGGCACGCGATGGTTCCAGTTGACGAGCTGCAGCTGGAAATTGCCGATCGTGTCAGGCGGCATGGTGCCAAAGGCGCCGGTCGTGCCGAATTGCATGATCACGTCCTGGATGCCGTTGACCTGCAGGATCTGGTCTTCGACCTCGATCAGCATGTCGCGGACTTCCTCGGGCGAATAATTGCCCTGGCCCACGACGGCCACCGTCGCATATTCCGGTTCCGAAGCCGGGAAGGCTTCCGACCCGGTCGGGTTGGTCGCATAGGTGACGAAGATCGCCACGATGATACCAAAACCCACCGCGAGCGTCGGCAGGGGCCAGGAGATCAGCTTCTCCATGGTCCGCACGTAGAAACCGGTCAGGCCCGTGACCTTCTTGGGGTCGAACTTGTCCGGATACATGACGATATCGGCCTTGGCCTTTTCCTTCTCGTCCACATGGGTCGAGGCGATCACCGAGCCGATAACCGGCATGAAGATCAGAGCGGAAATGAACGAGGCGATCATGACGATGATCACGATCATCGGCAGGTAGCTCATGAACTTGCCGATAATGCCCGGCCAGAACAGCAGCGGAATGAAGGCGCCGAGTGTGGTCGCGGTAGCACCCACCACCGGCACGAACATTTTGCGCATCGCCATGATGAAGGCTTCGCGCTTGGGTACGCCTTCTTGCAGCTTTCGTTCGGCATATTCGACGACCACCACAGGGTCGTCGACGAGCACGCCCACCGCGATCACGAGCCCGAACATCACCATCATGTTGATGGTCATGCCCAGCATTTCCGCGACGAGGAAGGCCATCATGAACGATAGCGGGATCGAAAGGCCGATCATCAGTGCGGGGCGCAGGCCCAGCGTTGCGATACAGGTGATCAGCACCAGCGCCACGGCCGTCAGAACCGCGGCTTCAAGCGAGCGGAAAAGGCTGGTCGTGGTATCGGCCTGGTCGAGGAAGACCGAGTAACTCACCCCGCTCGGCCAGGATTTGGCGAGTTCTTCCGTCGTCGCGCGAACCTGGTTCGATACGTCGATGATATTGGTGCCGAGCTTCTTGGAAACGCCCAGAATCTGGGCCGGAGACCCGTTCACCTGGGTATATTCGGTAGCGTCGGCCAGCGTACGGGTGATCGTTGCGACATCGCCGAAGGTAACGACAGTATTGCCATCGGTCTTGATGGGCAGGGCGTAGACGTCCTGCGCATTGCTGATCAGGCCGGGAACTTCGATGTTGAACGAGCCCTGTCCGGTGTTCAGCGTACCGCCGGGCACAACCATGTTGTTGCGCGAAAGCGCATCCAGCAGCTGGCTGGCGCTCAGGCCATAGGCTTCAAGACGCAGGAGGTCGATGCGGACTTCGAGCTGTTCCTTGCGCGAACCCGAGAGCTTCACTTCACGCACATCGCCCAGGGCTTCGAGCGCGTCTTGCAGTTCTTCGGCGCGGCGGGTCAGTTCCTTTTCAGGCGCGGTACCATAGATGGCGACCGACATGATCGGGCCGATAAAGTCGATTTCGCTGACCGTCGGGTCATCGGCATCGGCAGGCAGCTTTGCCTTGATCGCGTCCATCTTGGCACGCGTATCCTGAAGGGCCTTGTCCTTGTCGGTATTGATGTCGAATTCGAGGATCACCGACGCGTGGCCGGTGGTCGAGGTCGACGAAATGTTTTGCAAGCCCGGCAGGTTGGCGAGTTCTTCTTCCGCGGGCTTGGCGAGCAGGTTTTCCGCGTCGCGCGGCGATACGCCCGTCTGGCTGATGGAGACGTAAAGGTAGGGAACGTCGATGGCCGGGAAACTCTCCTTGGGCATGGAGAGATAGGCCGCCGTACCAGCCGTCAGGACGATCACCATGACGGTGAGGACGACCCTGGGCATCCTCAGGATTTTTTCGATGAAGTCGAGCATCAAACTCGTCCTTAGCTGGCTACGGTTTCAGTGGAAGCAGTCGCGGGGCTGGCCTTCACGGCCTGTCCGGCAGTCACACCTTCCTGGCCGACCGTGATCACTTCGGTCACCGCGGGCAGGCCCGTCACCCAGACGCCCTGGCGGGTGTCGCTGACGATGGTCACTTCGTGGAACGCCACGACACCGTTTTCGACGGTCCGCACGCCGAGGGTGCCTTCGTCATCGAGCGTCAGCACCGACTGCGGCAGCAGATGGCCCGGCGCCGCGCCGAGATTGACCACGGCTTCGGCGGTCACGCCGTCCTTGATGGCAAAATCAGCATTCGGGATTTCGATTTCCACCGGGAAGGCGCGGGTCGCATTGTCGGCCTGCGAGGCGATATAGGTCACCTTGCCTTCGACGGCCTGACCCGTAACGGTCTTGATCGAAGCAACGAGGCCGAGCTTGGCAAGGCCGATATGCTTTTCCGGAACCATGCCGGCAAAGATCATCGGGTCGAGCTGTACGATAGTGGCGCAGGGGCCGCCGGCATTCAGCATCGAACCGGCAAGGGCCACCGGGTCCTGCACGAGGCCGGCCACCTTTGCGGTGATTTCGGTGCGATCGAGTTCGGCCTTGGCATTGTCGAGACCGGCTGCAGCCTGGCTCACGCCGGCCTTGGCTTGGGCAAGGGCCACGTCGGCAGTGTTCGCAGTGTTGGCAGCGGCAAGGCCCTTTTCGCGCAGGCCTGCATTGGTGTCGAAATTGAGCTGGGCCTGGGCGAGGGCCGCGTTGGCCTGGTCAACTGCAGCTTCCGCCTGGGCGACGGCGGCAACGCGCGTACCCTGGTCGAGCGTGCAAAGGAGGTCACCCACTTCCACGCGCTGGCCCTTGGTCACATGCACGGTGTCCACAGTTCCGGCGGTTTCGGCGACAGCGGTTACGGTTGCCTTGGCCTGGGTGCGACCGCGCAGCGGCACTTCCACCGGCATGGGCTGGGCGGTGAAGGTCTGGGTTCGCACGTCCGGCAGCGGGGCATTGGAACCGGTCGTGGCTTCATTGCGTTGTGCAATGGTCAGGGCTGGATCAGTCTCGGGCGCATGGTGTTCCGCCAGCACGCCGGCATCTGCCATCGCATTGTGGATAGGACCATGCTCTTCGCCCTCGATGACGGAGATGATTGGCTTTTCACCATTGCCGGGACCGTTACCCCCCTGCACGAGGGTACCGGTAGCAAGCCAGGCACCTGCTCCAAGCAGGATCAGTAGCGCCAGGCCATAGGAAAACAATGCACGCATAGAATATCAGCCCCTTTTATTCCGCAGCGTCCTTGCGCTCGTCGGCTCGCGATAAGTTGATCAGTTCGTGCATATGGGTACGCAGATACTTCTCTGCAACGCCCAAAACTTCACGACCGTAATTGAGAACCCAACAATCTGCCGGGCTGCATTCGTGTTCGGACCGCACCTGGTCCAGTTGCTGCCGCTCCGCGGTCAGCCGGTCGAGGTGTTCTTTCACCCGTCCAGCGACCAGATCATGCGGCAGGATGCTGACAAATCGTGCCAGCAGGAGAAACGGACTGCGGAAAACGTCCTCGCCCAGCGGCGCCGACAGTTCCTCGGCAAAAGCCTCGCGGCCCGCATCGGTGATGGCATAGACCTTTCGTGCCGGCTTGCCGTCCTGCGGCACCGTGCGGCTGGTTACGAGGCCATCGTCTTCGAGCTTGGCGAGCGCGGGATAGATCGAGCCAAAACTGGCTTCCACGAAATAGGCAAACTCGCCCTCGGTGCACATGCGACGGATGTCATAACCCGTCGCCTCACCCTCATAGAGCACCGATAGACACAGCGTCCGCACGTTCATCAAGCATAATCCTCCCGGCACTATGCCGGTTCGATATATGCCGGGGCTATATATCTACAACCCCTCCAGCACAAGATTTACGGGGGTGGTGATCGTGCAGATCAGTTAAGCGTCTGTTGCATGTCGCATCACGTCCCCATGCGCGAAATCTATGGGAAAGCACATTGCAGCAGCATTACGCGAGGAGTTCGCGCATTTCTCTTGCCGCCAATTGCGCTAATTCGAGGCTTGCTGCAGCCACAAAATAGGGGTTGAGGAAGCTTAGTTCGTTTTTCCCATAGCGCATCGGGGCGCCGTCCAGTGTTACCACGGCTCCCCCCGCCGCTTCCAGTACCGCCTGGCCCGCCGCGGTGTCCCATTCGCAAGTTGGGGTAAAGCGCGGGTAAAGCTGCGCATCGCCGCGCGCCAGCAAACAGAATTTCAGCGACGAGCCCACCGACACATCGCTTTCGACATCGAGTGTCTGGCAGAGCTTTTCCAGCGCCTCATGGCCGTGCGAGCGGCTGGCAACGATCCGTAGGCGCGCCAACCAGCCCACTCTGGTTTCACGCTTCTCGGTGACGACGCCATCGACCACACGCCCGGTCCAGGCGCCATTGGCATCGCCAACGAAAATTTCGCCAGTCACCGGCGCCAGCACCACGCCCATGGTCGGCCTGCCATGTTCCACGAGCCCGATATTGACGGTGAATTCGCCATTGCGCTTGATGAATTCCTTGGTGCCATCGAGCGGATCAACGATGAAATAGCGCTCGCCCAGCACCGGCACGATCCCCGCGGCAACGCTTTCCTCGCCCAGCACCGGCAGCCCGGTTTGTTTGAGATGCCCGATAATCACTTCTTCGGCCGCCGCATCCGCCTCGGTCACCGGCGACCCGTCCGATTTCGCCACGGCATGGATCGGCCGCGCATAGACATCGAGGATCACAGCCGCCGCCGCGATCGCAGCTTCCACTGCAAGATCGGTAATATCACGCGGAGCAACGAGAACAGAACTATCGGTCATTTGGCCGGCTTTTAGGAAGAAGTCAGGGCGTCTTTACGCCTGTCTCCCTCTTCTGACAATCAATCGAATTGTCGGTTTCATCGTCTCCCTCCCCCTTGTGGGGAGGGATCAAGGGTGGGGGTTCGGCAATCGCCGGATGATTGCCCTATCGCAACAACCCCTGTCCCCCATCGATCCAGATCGGCGTCCCCGTAATATGCCGCGACGCATCCGACACCAGAAACAGCACGACCTCGGCCACATCCCCAGCCTTCCCCGGCTTGCCTCCGCTGATAGGAATGTCGCCGTTCGGAAAGCTCACCGGTATCTCGGTCTTCTCCATCCCGCGCTTTTCGGTGTTCTCGCCAATTTGGCTCTCGATCGACCCCGGACACACCGCATTCACTCTGATCCCGCGCGGCCCTAGTTCCAGCGCCAATTGCTGCGCCATCGCAACCTGCGCCGCCTTGGTCGCCGAATAGGCTGACGCTCCCGGCGTAGTAAACGTCCGCGTCCCATTGATCGACGAGATGATCACCACAGCCCCGCCACCCGCCGCCTCCAGCCGCGGCACCGCATGATGCAGCGTCAGATAGGTCCCGCGCAGATTGACCGTGATGGTCTTATCCCATTCCTCCGGCGTAATCTCCTCGATCGGCGCCCAGACCCCGTTGATCCCCGCATTGGCCACGACGATGTCGAGTTTCCCGAACCGCTCGACCACCAGCGCAATAGCCCGCGCCATATCCTTGTCGTCCGAAATATCCGCCGTGATGCTGATCGCCGTGCCACCCAAACCCTCGATCTCCGCCGCCACAGCGTCAACCTCCGCCTTGGTCCGGCTCAACACCGCCACATTGGCGCCCTCCCGCGCCAGGAGCAGCGCCGTGGCCTTGCCGATGCCAGATCCGGCCCCGGTCACCAATGCGGTTCTGTTCGAAAGGGTCTGCATCCACGCCTCCTTGTATGGAGGCACAACGCAAAGGGCGGCGCAGGGTTGTCCCACGCAGCCCGATTTCTTGAACCGACCAGAGTTTAGCGGATGGTGTGGTCTTGCTCGATGATCGCATGCGTGAGGCTGCCGGTCGCCGGATAGAGCGGGATCAGGCAGGCCTGCAGCGCGTGATAAATATCCGGCTTGCCGACAAACAGCTTCGAAGCCGGCGTCAGGTCCTCTTCCAGTTCGCTCAGCCAGCCGCCGCGCGCGTGGTCGATCACATGGTTCTCGGCATAGTCCCAGAGCTTGCGATACCAGACCTGGAAATAGGCGTCGTTGTCGTGGGCATTGATGTAAGCAGCCGCTCCGATTGCTTCGGCCACCGGCCACCACAGCTTTTCGCGCATGGCCGGCTCGTCGTTCCAGTCGAGCGTATAGAAAAAGCCGCCATGCACCTTGTCCCAGCCGAGCTCGATCGCGCGCTGGAAGAGGTTCCGCGCCGCATCGGTCATCCACGAATGCTGCTTCTGCCCCAAAACCCAGAGCTGATAGAGCAGGCGCGACCATTCGAGCCAATGCCCCGGCGTCGTGCCCGAAGGACGGAACATCTCGTTGGGGTGGCGATAGTTCTTGTCGACCACCCAATACTCGTCAAAATGCTCCGCCACGCGATGATTGAGCTTCACCGCATTCTTGCGAATGATCAGCTCGGCAATGCGCTCAGCCTTCTTGAGATAGGCCTGGTTCCCCGTCGCCTCATAAGCCGCCATCAGCGCCTCGGTGAGGTGCATATTGGAATTCTGGCCGCGATAGCCGCGCACCTCGGTCCAGTCAGCGCTGAATTCTTCGCGCACCGCCCCGACACTGTCGTCCCAGAACCGCTTTTCGATCACCTCGGTCGCATCGGCAATCACCTTGTCGGCCAAGGGATGTCCCACGAGCTTGGCGCTCGACCCGGCCAGCAGCACGAAAGCATGCCCATAAGCCTGCTTGGCCCCATCCGTGACGCCATTGTCATCGAGCGACCAGACATAGCCGCCGCGCTTCTCGTCGCGATGCTTGTTCCAGAGATAGTTCATGCCATGGTCGATGATCTCGTCCGATCCCGGCCGCCCGATCAGGCTCCCCACTACGGCGCAATGGATCATGCGCGTCGTCACATGGATCTGCCGGACCGCATTGTCCTCCCCGAGCGGCATGCCCTCGTCATCGAGCTCAAAGAACCCGCCCTTGGGATTGATCGAGGCCGCTTCGAAAAAGTCGAAGAGATCATTGGCCTGCCGCATCAGATACTGGCGGTGAAAAGGGCGCTTCTGCCAGGGGCTGGCATTGGTCTTGGGCAGAGAATTGTCGCTCATCTTGGCTCCCGTCCGGCGTTAGAATGCCGGACCTCAAGAAGCTTCTAGCCGCACTTTCGCAACGTTGCAATTTTTCCAGCGCCCACCGGCCCCTCCCTCGCCCCTTGAGGGAGAGGGACAGACTTTTCGCGTTCAGCGAAAATCCAGGGTGAGGGGCTTCGAGGCGTCCCGCAGGGCAAATCATGCCAGTGGCATGATTTGAGCCAAGAAGGCCGCGAGAGCTATGCTCGAGTGGCATCCTCCGCAGAGGCGCTTACAATTGGAACGCGAGCCGGATTCACCCCTTCGCGTACCATGTCTCCACCCGCCGCACTTCCTCAGCCGATCCCAAAATCACCGGCACCCTCTGATGAATCCCCGTCGGCTCCACATCCAAAATCCCCTGCCGTCCGGTCGTCGAAAGCCCACCGGCCCCCTCGATCAGCCAGGCCATCGGGTTCGCCTCATAAAGCAGCCGCAACCGACCGCCCTTGCTCACCGTCTCGCTATCGAGCGGATAGAGAAAAATCCCGCCCCGCATCAGAATGCGCAGGATATCGGCCACCATCGAACCCACCCAGCGCATATTGTAGCGCTTGCCGGCAGGCCCGGTTTCCCCGGCAACACTTTCCTTCACATAGCCCAGCGTCGCCGCGTCCCAAAACCGCTCGCGCGCCGTATTGATCGCAAACTCGCCCGTGGTTTCCGGCACCTTTGCCGCCACAACCACCTGCACCCATTCACCCTTGTCATCGAGCGTGAACACCGAAACCGCTCCCGCAATCCGGAGCACGAGGCTCGTCGCCGGCCCATAGGCAACAAACCCGGCCGCCCGCTGCGCGCGCCCCTTCTGCAAGAGCCCGCCCGCACTCGGCAGCACCGAAAAAATCGTGCCCACGGTGACGTTCACATCGAGATTGGAAGACCCGTCCAGCGGATCGGTCGCAACAATGAACGCGCCCTGGTTCTCGAACTGAACAGCATCATCCAGCTCTTCCGAAATCAGCACAGAAACCGCGGTATTCGCCTGCAGATGCTTCAGCACCACGTCATTGGAAATGACATCAAGCGCCTTCTGCGCCTCGCCCTGCACATTGGTGTGCCCCGCCAACCCCGTCTGCCCGGCAATCGGCGCCACCCGCAACACGTCTGCAAGCTCCGCCGAAGCCCCCGCCATGCTCACCACCACACTCCGCAGCGCGGTATCATCGGTCTCGGCAGTAAGCCATTGGGCAAGCGTGGTCATGGGCAACTCCTTGTTGCCCGCCACTGTCGCGATTGAGGCCGGCGGGACAAGACCGACTTTGGTTTAGGGCAGGGGAGAGGGCCTACCCCTCCCGCGCCAAATCCGCCAAGAGACCTGCCGCCACGCTGAGCCGCGACACCGTCGCCGCCCCGCCTGTCAGCTCAGTGACGGCCTTCACGGTCCGCGCGATCCCGGCCTCATGCTGCCCCTGCCAGGCGCCAATATCGCCCGCCTTCAACACGTCCGCCGTCAGGTCGCGCAATGCACGCATCAGATTGGCCAGCGCCCGGTCGAGCGCCATGCGATCAAACCGATCATCGAGCGCGATATTCCGCCCTTCCTCGACAATGCGGAAGAGATCGAACTGACCCGCCGCCCCGAAGAAAGCCTGCGCCGCCGCCTCGATGGAAACCCCGGCGCGTTCCGCCACCAGCACGATATCGCTAGCATTGCCGATGACAGGCAATTCCCCGATCCGCTGCGCCAGTTCCGCGTCGACGCCATGAGCCACAAGCTCCGCAATCCGCCCCGAAAGTGCGTCCCGCTCCTTGTCCGACAACAGGCTCACACCCGCGCCGCGCAGCGTTTCGACGCCCGCCTTGTGCCGGTCCACCAGCGCTGCCACATCGCTCGCCCCGACATTGCCATTGCGCAGGAACCACAGCGCCTCGCGATAGAGCAGGGCTTCCACCTGCGCATAAAGCGAGAGCTGCACCGCCCCTGGCACCTTGTTGTCGAGCGCGTCGATCCCCGCATAAAGCCCGGTCAGACCATAGATATCGCGCACTGCCGCATAGGCGAGCGCCACTTCCCCGGCACTGGCGCTGGTCGCCGCCATCAGTTCGGAAACGAAGGCCGGCCCGCCGCGATTGATCATCGCATTGGCCAGAACCGTCGCGATCACTTCACGCTTCAGCCGATGACCTTCCACGGCCGCCGGATAAGCCTCATGCAGCTTTTGTGGGAAATACCGGAAAAGCTCGCCCGCAAGATAGGCTGTGTCGATGGCCCGCCCCGCAACGAGATCGTCGAACAGCGACAGCTTTGCATAGGCAAGGATGACAGCCAGTTCCGGCCGCGTCAGCCCCTTGCCCTGCGCTGCCCGCGCATCGAGCGCGGCATCGCTGGGCAAAAATTCCACGGCGCGATCCAGCCGCCCGCGCTCTTCAAGCCCTTCAATGAGCACGCGATGATCCGGCAGTTCCGAAGTCCCGGCCCGCTCTGCCAGCGACAGCGCCAGCCCCTGTAGATAATTGTTCCGCAGGCACAAAGCCGCGACTTCATCAGTCATGCTGGCAAGAAACGCAACGCGCGCTTCTTCATCCAGCACTCCCGCTGCTACCACTGGCGCCAGCGCGATCTTGATATTGACCTCGAGGTCCGAAGAATTGACGCCAGCCGAATTGTCGATGGCGTCTGTATTGATCCGCCCACCCTTCAGCGCATAGGCAATGCGCCCGCGCTGGGTCACACCGAGATTAGCGCCTTCGCCCACCACCTTGGCGCGCACCTCGGCGGCCGTGACACGGATCGCATCATTGGCGCGATCGCCCACCGAAGCGTCGTCTTCCTCCGCCGCCTTGATATAGGTGCCGATACCGCCAAACCATAAGAGGTCCACCTGCGCCGACAAAATGGCGCGCATCACCTCGTTCGGCGTCGCGCTAACCTTCTTCAGCCCCAGCACCGCCTGCATTTCATCGCTCAAGGGAATGACCTTGAGGCTGCGCGAAAACACCCCGCCGCCCGCCGAAATCAGGCTCTTGTCATAATCCTGCCAGCTCGAACGGGGCAGGGCAAAAAGCCGCCGTCGCTCGGCCAGACTCACCGCCGCATCCGGCGTCGGATCGATGAAGATATCGCGGTGGTCAAACGCCGCCACAAGCCGGATCTCCGGGCTCAACAACATGCCGTTGCCGAACACGTCGCCGCTCATGTCGCCCACGCCGGCAACGGTAAACGGCTCCGCCTGGATATTGCGATCCATCTCGCGGAAATGCCGTTTTACGGCTTCCCAGCCGCCGCGCGCGGTAATGGCCATCTTCTTGTGGTCATAGCCGACCGAGCCGCCCGAAGCGAAAGCATCGCCCAGCCAGAAGCCGCGCGAGATGGCAATGGCATTGGCCGTGTCCGAAAAACTCGCGGTGCCCTTGTCCGCCGCCACCACGAGATAGGGATCATCCCCATCCCGCCGCATCGTATCGGTCGGCGGCACCACCTCGCCATTGATGAGATTATCGGTCACATCCAGCAGCGAGCCGATGAAGATCTTGTAGCTCTCGGTGCCTTCCGCCATGAACGCATCGCGCGGCATCCCGGCCACGAGCCGCTTGGGCACAAAACCACCCTTGGCTCCCACCGGCACGATCACCGCGTTCTTGACCTGTTGCGCCTTCACCAGCCCCAGAACTTCCGTGCGGAAATCCTCCGGCCGGTCCGACCAGCGCAGGCCTCCGCGCGCAATGGCGCCGAAGCGCAGGTGAATACCCTCAACCCGCGGCGAATAGACCGAAATCTCGCGATAGGGCCGGGGCGCCACCATGCCTTCCACCTTGGCGCTATCATACTTGATCGCCAAAGCCGGCCGCCGCTGCCCGTTCCCATCCCGCTGGAACGAATTGGTCCGCAACGACGCATCGACCAGATTAAGGAACCGCCGGATGATCGTGTCTTCATCGAGCGAAGCCGTCGCCTCCAACTGCGCCGCAATAGTGTCCCGCGCCGCCGCCTCGGCCATGCCGCGGCTTTCGAGTTTTGGGTCATGCAGCGCCGCAAACAGCGTCACCAGCGCCTTGGCCGCCTCCGCCTGCGTCACCAGCACCTGCGCAATATAGCGCTGCGAATAGGAAATCCCGATCTGCCGGAGATAGCGCGAGAACGAGCGCAACAGCGCCGCATCGGTCCAGTCGAGCCCGGCCAGCGTCACCAGCGTATTGAGTTGATCGCTCTCCGCCGCCCCGGCCCACACGGCCAAGAGGCCCGCCTCGATCGCCCCGCCCCGCGTCGCCACATCCAGCTCCGCTCCATTGCTCGGCGCCAAAACCATGTCGTGGATAAACCGTTCCACCCCGTCGCGCGGCACCAGCGTATAAGTGCGCTCGTCGATCACGTTGAACCCAAAATGCTCGAGCATGGGCACGCGGTCGCTCAGCGGAATAGCCCCGCCCTTGGCATAAAACTTCAGCCCCAGCGCACCCTCGGCGCCCTGCCGCGCCCGCAGCTTCAGCGCAATCCCGCCCTCGGTGACTCCGCGCAACACCGCAATATCGCCCAGCGCATCCTCGGCCGAATTTCGCGACTGATAGGCCTGCGAAAACGCGGATCGATAGTCGCTGATCTCCGCCGGATCGGGCGCCGCCTTCTGCAGCAGGTCCGAAAAATCCTGCGTCAGCGCTTCGACGCGACTCTCCAGTTCCGTCCGGCTCGGATTGGGCGTCACGCCCCCCAGCCGCCCGATGATCACATGCAGCCGAACGAGATCGCCTTCGGGGAAATTCGGATAATAAGCCGAAACGCGCCCGTCATAGACCTCGGCGAGATAGCGGGTGATCCGCGCCCGCACATCGCCGTCATAGCGATCGCGCGGCACGAAAACCAGGATCGAAACAAAATTGTCGAACCGGTCGATACGGGGAAGTACCCGCACGCGCGGCCGATCATAAAGCGCCGCAATCGCCTCGGAAAACTCGGCCAAGAGCCCGGTATCGATCTGGAACATCTCGTCGCGCGGATAAGAATCGAGCGCACTCAGCAGCGCCCGCCCGGCATGCCCAAGCGGATCAAGCCCGCTCTTGCGCATCACCTCGGCCACCTTGCGCCTGATAACAGGCACATCGGTATGCGGCGTCGCCAAGGCTTGCGCGGTAAAGAGGCCCACCACGCGCAACTCCCCGCGCACATTGCCCGCGGCGTCGTAAAGCTTCACCCCGACATAATCGAGATGCACGCGCCGATGCACACGCGCCCGCACATTGGCCTTGGTCACCAGCAGCGGTTCGCTGGTCTTGAGGAAAGCCACCAGCTCCGGCGTACTGTCCACATAGGCCTGGCCCGTCCGCAGAACCTTCAGTCCTGCATCGCGCAAGATGCCGAGCCCGGTCTCGCCCTCCGGCACCAGCATCTCGTCCTCCAGCCGATATTCGCGCATGCCGAGGAACGTAAAATTATGCTCGGTCAGCCAGTCAAGAAAGCGCACGGGCTCGTCGCGTAGCGCCGGTTTCAGCCCATCGAGCCCAGCCATTGCCCCCCGCAAGCGGTCGAGCATGGCCCGCCAGTCGTTCACGGCATTCGCCACTTCGGCCAGCGTCTCGGCGATTTCTATCCGCAGCGCCTCGCGGTCGGCCACCGGCTCACTATGGATATGCAGCACGCTGATCGCTGCGCCACCATTGTCGGTGACCTGCCCCTGGTTCACCCGCACGACCGGATGAGAGAAAAGGCGGATAGCCCCGCCCATCGCGCGCAGCGCCGCGAGCGTTGAATCGACGATAAAGGGCATGTCGGGTGAAATGACATCGATCACCAGCGCATCGCCCGCCTTGGCCGGCGGGGTCAGCAGAATGCGCGTATCGCTAAGGGAGCCGGCAAATAGCGCCTTGTGGCTGGCTTCGAGCGCGGCCAGCAGAACCTCGGGCTTCTGGCGCGCCAGATCATCGGGATCGGTCGCCTTGATCGCTTCGATCAGGAAGCGCTCGAGGCTCGCATTGCCCTTCGCCAAAGCCGATGCAGCCTCGATAAAAGCCCAGCTCCGTTCGTCCGTCATATACCGCCCCCCTTAGAGCGCTTTCGGTCGGTCCGGGCGCTGCTTCGTGCCGAAGCCAGACGCCGGTTGCCGAAGTGATTTGCCCTGCACTCTATCAGGCCTGCCCGGCCTGTCTGCCCTTCCTAAGTTTCATGCCCCAATGACCGAACAGCAGTGTGACGACCGAAAAATTTCACAAAACTGCCACATTCGGGCAAAGCGTTTCCGACTCGTGCCAGCCTGCGCAGCGTTTACCTCTTGTTAATCTCGATTGATCTGGTAGTCTTTGAGGGTACTGCGATGAGGCCCCCATGCCCAACGTCTATCTGATGGTTTCCTACGCGGCATTGGCCGCAGCCCTGATCTTGGGCTTCGTGGTCACCGCCCACGGGATGCCGCTATTTCTCTAAAATAGTCCGGGCGCAAAGCCTGGCTCCAATAGGCCGACCGGTCCTAGTGCACGCTGACGGGCGTGACGGGGTTCGCCGGCCCTTCGCCGATTTTCGGCCCTTCCCAGAACACCACATAAAGCAGCTCTTCGCCGCGCGCGTCGGTGATTTCGATAGTCCGTGGCGCCCGCGTCTCGCCGCCTTCGCCAGCCAGCTTGTCGATGATCGCCTTGCCGATCTCGGCGGCCTGCTGCTCGGCGGCGTCGAGGTCTGCCAATTCGCTGCCCGCTTCGTCGCGGACCAGTTCTTCATCGGTGCGGTAGTGAAAAAAATAACGCGGCACATCTGCCTCCTGGACGCTTGGCAAACTCAGGTCTTCCGGCCGCGGTTGCCCCATCCAGACTGAATCAGGAAAACGATTGCAGTGTGGCACCAAAGCTTGCCGCCCGAAAGTGGTTGCCGGTTTCTGGACAAAAGACACGCTCAACAATGCGTCGTGTCAGTCGATGCCAGAAAGCGCGTGATAGCCATGGCGCTGCCAGAGCAGGGGGCGCCGCTCCTCATAAGAATCCGACTCGATGATCGCCCCGGCAAACAGCACATGCGTCCCCGTTTCAATCGAGCCGATCACTTCGCAATCGATCGCCGTCACCGCCCCTTTCAGCAGTGGCTGCCCCGACGGCCAGCGCGACCATTGGCCAAGATCGAACCGCGCGTCATGCGGCACCTTGCCGGCAAAGGCATCGGCAATCTCGATCTGGTCTTCCGCCAGCACCGCCATGGAAAATCCACCCGTCTTGGCGATGAAATCGGCCAGCCGGCTGACAATGTCGATTGAAACCAAGACGGACGGCGGATTGGCTGAAAGCGACAATACGGCTGTCACCGTCCGCCCCACCATCTCGTCGCCCCGCCGCGCCGTCACCACGGACACGCTGGAAGCCACAGACGACATGGCGGCACGAAACTCCGAGGTATTCACCACAGGGTTCCGGGTCGGGCGCAGCGCCATGGTGTCCGGCATTTCAAAATCAGCCATTACGCTACTCAAGGACGCATCCACCTTGGCACGCGCTGCGCGCCGGGCGAACTGCTGAAAGTCAATAATCACGCAATCCGGTCGCAAGGCGCAATCCATCCACCGCATCGCATTTCAGAAATCGGAGAGAACATAGGGCGACGTGCCGCCACCTGCATGACACCGCACCTCCAACCGTCGTCATTGCCGGGCTTGTCCCGGCAATGCGTCTCGGGGAGCCGCCATCCCTACGGATGGCGTGGACCATCGGGACAAGCCCGGTGGTGACGACCGTCAGTGTGTGCGGTGGCCTATCACTCCAGCCTCAGCCCAAATTCGCCTCGGCAAACTCATAGTTCGCCAGCTTGTCCAAAAAGTTCGTCACATAGTCCGGACGACGATTGCGGAAATCGACATAGTAGGAGTGCTCCCACACATCGAGACCCAGCAGCACCTTGCCTTCGCCAGTAGCGATCGGGTTCGAACCATTCGGCGTCTTCGTAGCCTTCAGCTTGCCGTCATTGCCCAGCACCAGCCAAGCCCAGCCCGAACCAAACTGCGTCGTCGCCGCGGTTTTGAACGCGTCCTTGAACGCATCAACCGAACCAAAGTCCTCGACGATCTTGGCTTCTAGTTTCCCCGGCAGCTTGCCACCCGTCGGCGTCAGCGCGTTCCAAAAGTGAATGTGGTTCCAGTGCTGCCCAGCATTGTTGAACACCGGCGCGAGGTCGGCCTTGTCCTTGGCAAACAGCACGATCTCTTCAAGGCTCTTGCCCTGCAGGTCCGCGTTCTTCTCAACAAAACCGTTCAGCGCCGTCACATAGGCCTGGTGGTGCTTGCCGTGGTGCAGCTCCAGCGTCTCTTGGCTCATGCCGGCACCAGCCAGCGCATTGGTGGAATAGGGCAGGGTAGGGAGTTCAAAGGCCATTTCGGGGCTCCTTCAAAAGCGCTTCCGAGAACCAGAAACGCGACCGGCTTGCCATTGTTGGCCATCCGGAGTATTTTCCAAGCAATGACTTTGAAAACCCATTCCACGAATATGTCAAGTTCGGACTTGGAAAATTACGCCTGGTCGCCGCGGAGCCCCGGCGAGCGGGTGCTCATGGCTCTGAAAATGCGCAATGGCCTCTCCTCGTCCGCCATCGGCGAACAGTTGGGGATCACCGGCGAAGCTGCGCGCCAACAATTGCTGCGCCTCGCGCAGGACGGCCTCGTCACCTCCGAGAACATCTCCGCCGGCGTCGGCCGCCCCACTCAAGCCTGGTCGCTCACGGCGGCTGCGCAGTCGCGCTTCCCAGACACGCACGCGGCGCTCACCGTCCAACTCCTTGACCTCATCGGCTCGACCCTCGGTGAAGGCGCGCTCGACACCATCATCACCGCCCGCGAAACCCTCACCCGCGAAGCCTATGAGGGCGCCGTATCGGACAAGTCGGACCTGAAAGACCGCGTCGCCGCCCTCGTCGATCTGCGCAGCCGCGAAGGCTACATGGCAGATTGGAACGAACAGCCCGACGGCTCGCTGCTTCTCGTCGAAAACCACTGTCCCATCTGCGCTGCGGCCACTGCATGCCAGGGCTTCTGCCGCGCCGAGCTGGAAGTCTTCCGCGCCGTCCTCGGCCCCGATGTAAATGTCGAGCGCGAAGACCATATCGTCAGTGGCGGCCGCCGCTGCTCCTATCGCATTACCCCCGAGTCCGCCTCATGACCGAACCCCGCCCCCCCGTCGGCACGCGCCTCACCCGCATTGGCTGGGAAACCCCCGAAGGCCTCGACGAAGCCCTCATCCAACAGGTCGTCAACGAATTCTACGCCGCCGCCCGCCAGGACGCCGTCATCGGCCCGGTTTTCAATCGTGTCATCCCCGAAGCCGATTGGCCGGCCCACCTCGCCACCATCGCCGATTTCTGGAGCTCCATGCTGCTCGGCACCGGCAAATACGGTGGCCGTCCCATGCCAAAACACATGGCCATTCCCGAGCTTGAAGACGCCCACTTCATGCGCTGGCTGCGCCTCTTCCGCGAGACCGTGACGCGCCTCTGCGCGCCAGAAATCGCCGAAATCTTCATCGAGCGCTCCGAACGCATCGGCAATTCCTTCCGCATGAACATCGCCATGCGCCGCGGCAACGACATCACCACCATGGGCCCGCTCAAACGCGAACCGCCCGCCGTCTGGAAGCCGGATAATTCCTGATCTCAAATCCCGGCGGATCGTCACCGGCCCCTGCCTAAAACTCGATTGTCACCCCGGCGAAGGCCGGGGCTCATCTTGATATCCGTGGATGGGTCCTGGCCTGCGCCTGGGTGACAGTCCGTGGTTCTCTAACCACCCGCCAACACACCCCCCTGACGACACCCAAGTTTCGGCGTATCCTTCCCCAAAAGGGAAGGAGTATCTGTCATGGCAACATTGGTCCGGCTGACCCAGGAACAGATCGAGCGATTGCTCGACGACGCCGACGACATGGAACGCGCCCTCAAGGACATGCACGAGGAGCTGATCACCCTCGGCGTCCCCAACGACACCGCCACCCGCTTCAGCAAACTCCACGACCGCTTCAGCGGCTGGATCGGCTTCCTCCGCCGCCAACGCGAACTCGGCTCTGAGCCGCCAGCGCAGTAGCGCCTACGAACACAAGGCTATCCCCGCCGTCGTCATTGCCGGGCTTGTCCCGGCAATCCATCTCGCCCCCGCATGGGGCTACCGGGGCAAGCCCGGTGGTGACGAGCGACAAATAGACGTCGCTAAACCCCACCTAATCATCCAACCCCTCCAAAAACTCCAGCACCACCCCATTGAACAGCGCCGGCCACTGCACCGGCGCAAAGTGGCTCACGCCGGCCATCTCGACATACCGCCCCCCCGGCACAGTCTCGGCGATATATCGCGCATGCTCGGCCCGAATGAACTCATCCCGCTCCGCCTGCGCCACCGTCACCGGCACCTCAATCTTCCTCAAATCCTCCGCCAAATAATCCGGTTGGCTCCCTTGCATCACCTGCAGTTTTGCACTCATCTCGTCGAACCGCTCCGGATGCGGTGACAGCGCCGCATAATCCTTCTGATGCCGCGCCAAACACTTCCCGATCGTGTCGGTAAACTCAAACGGCAGCGTCCCACTCGGATCGACATTGCAGGCAAAGAAAAACACCCCGGCCACGCGCTCCGGCGCCGCCTTGGCCATGGCAAGGCCCGTACAAGCCCCATCGCTCCACCCGACGACGGCCACGCTGTCGACCTCCAGCCGATCCAGCACCGCAAAGGCATCCTCGGCAAATTGGCCATAGGAAAACGCCCCGCCATCCCAAGAACTGCGCCCGTGCCCCCGACTATCGATCACCACGACGCGATAACCCGCCTCGATCAGCGCCGGCACTTGAAAGCCAAAATTGTTGGAATTCCCCATGCCGCCATGCAGCAAAAGCACCGCGGGCCCCTCGCCAAAACTGGCGAACCACACGCGCGCACCGTCGCGCTCCAGCGTCTCGCCCCCTGCCGGCAGGGCAGGGGGACCGTTCTGTGCAAAAAGGTCGAGGCCGTCGTCCTGGAAAGTGTTTTCCATCATGTCCCTCCATCTGTGACACCGCCGCGACGAGTGCACAAAACAGCTTTCGACTAACGCGTGTCTCCTGAAAGTAGTGACCGGTTCAGGACAAAGACATGCGCTTTATCGGAGAGACTTTATCGCAGAAGCGGCAGGTCTACCGGAATATCGCGTTCGAGCACCAGCACGCCGTCCTGCACGGTCAGCCGCCCATGATGGATCACCGTCGCCCGCGACCGCGCATCCGGCGGCCCTTCCTTGTGCCCCAGCTCGTCCCATTCGGGATGTGTGAAGTAGTAGAGCGCCCCATGATCGCCGACCACGACCACCTGAGCATGGCGCATGAACTTGCGATCCAGCGCATCCGCACCCGGCTCACCGCCGACAATCCCCTGTCGCACCCAGTTCTTCGTATCGTCTGAGCGATAAACGGCCTGGCCCCGCCATTCATCGACGATCAGCCAGTAAAACCCGCCGAGCCGAAATACATTCGGTCCCTCATGCGGCGGCGCATCCGGCGATCCCGGCAGCACCAGCCCTTCGAGTTTCCAGTCGAACATATCCGTGCTGGTCGCGCTCCAGGTGCTCGATCCCTGGCCCTCGTCCTTGTACCACATGCGCCAAAGCCCATCCGGGCTTTTGAAAACGCAGGCATCGATGCAGTTCGTGCTCGACAGCGTCAGCGGCCCCACCCGCGTCCAGTTTTCGAGATCATCGCTGACAAAATGCGTGATCGTCCGCGGCACTTTCCAATGCGTCGGCACCCCGGTGATATAGCTGAGGAACATGTGATACCGCCCCTCGGCAAAGATCACCTCCGGCGCCCAATGGGTATTGAGCCCAAGATCCCCCGGCGCATCGAGCCCCTTTACGGTGTCCCGATAGTGCCAGCTCGCCCCATCATCGGTCGAAACCGCGATTCCAATCGGCGATCCGTGGATCCACGAAAACCCCTCGCCCCCGGCCGCAGCCCGGCGATTGGTATAAAACATCCACCACTCATTGGTGCCTTCCCGCCGGATCACCGTCGGATCGGCCGCCCCATCCTCGATGGGATCACGAAAGATCGGCGCGCTCATAATCTCTCCACTCGCTCGGTTTTCCCCTCGCCCCTTGCGGGAGAGGGACAGACTTTTCGCGTTCAGCGAAAAGTCAGGGTGAGGGGTTCTCTCCTCCGCAGGGTGCTGCTGGTGGGCCTAAACGCCCGCGTAAACCCGCACTTCCCGCCCATCGGGCTTGGTCACAAGCTTCCCCGCCTGTCCCACCAGATCGCCCGCCGCCTTCACCATCTCCGGATCGGTCGCGAGCTTCCCGTCCCCTGCATCGTCGGTAGACAGCACCGAAGCCTTCAGCAGCTTCGAATAGGGATGCTGCGGATTATCCAGCACCGTCCGCGCATCGCCCATCTCAACAATCCGCCCGCGCTGCATGATGATCAGCCGGTTGGAAATGTAATAGGCCGTCGCCAGGTCATGCGTGATGTAGATGACCGACACCTTCAGGTCATCCCGCAGGCTCTTGAGCAGGTTGACGATGCTCATCCGCAGCGATGCGTCCACCATCGACACCGGCTCGTCGGCAATCAGCAGCGGCGGATTGGGGATCAGCGCCCGCGCAATGGCGCAGCGCTGCAATTGCCCGCCGCTCATCTCATGCGGAAACCGCCCGCGAACCTCTTTAAGGCTCAACCCCACCTTCTGCAGCGCCTCGTCCATGGCCCGGTCGATCGCCGCCCTGTCCGAAGTCTGCAAAAACCGCCGCGCCGTGCTTTCGAGATACCGCTCGACTTTCTTCAGCGGATTGAACGCCTCAAACGGGTTCTGAAACACCGGCTGCACCTGGCTCATGAAAGCCAGTTTTTCCGCCCGCCCGCCATACCGCGATACCCTCTTCCCGCGAAACAGGATTTCTCCCTCGCTCGGGTCTTCCAGCCCCAAAATCATCCGCGCCAGCGTCGTCTTGCCCGACCCGCTCTCCCCGATAATTGTGAAAATCTCGGGGTTCTCCGCCGAGAGCGAAAAACTCGCATCCATCACCGCATCAACGGTCTTCCGCCCAAAGATCCCGCCCATGGTGAAACGCTTGGATACGTCGCGCACATCGAGAAGCGTCGTCATGCCATCACTCCCGATGGTGCACTGGCCCCAACCAGCGGTTTCACGTCCTGCCAGCGCCAGCAGGCAGTCCGATGGTCCGGTCCCACCTGTTCCATCGGCGGCACGTCCTGGCGGCATTTATCCACGGCCAAGGGGCAACGCGGATGGAACCGGCACCCCTGCGGTGGATCAGCCAGGTTCGGCGGCCGCCCTTCGAGCGCCGGTCGCTGCTTCACGTCGCCAATGCGCGGCAAGCTCGCCACCAGATGCGCCGTATAGGGATGCTTGGGCGCAAAAAACATGTCCCGCGTCGGCCCCTCTTCGACAAGCCGCCCCGCATAAATAATGCCCACCCGGTCAGCCACATTCGCATGCACGCTCATGTCATGCGTCACGAACACCACGGCCGCGTTCATCTCCTTCTGGATGTCGCGGATAAGGCTCAGCACCTCTTTCTGCACCACCACGTCGAGCGCCGTCGTCGGCTCGTCGGCAATGATGAATTCGGGATGGCACACCGTCGCGAGCCCGATGGTCACGCGCTGCCGCATGCCCCCAGACAGTTCATGCGGATAGGCCTTCAACACATCCGGCGGCAGCTTCAACCGTGCCAGATGCGCAATCACCCGGTCTTCAAATGCCTTGCCCGTCAGCCCCATCGGCCGCGAGGCGAAATCATGAAAGGTCCGTCCGATGCGCCGCACCGGGTTAAGCACGCTCATCGAGCCCTGCATGATGTAGCTCAGGTGCTTCCAGCGCACCGCCTCGATCTGCTTGGGCGTCGCGGTGGCGACATCGATCGGCCCATTCTTGAAATCGAACTTGACCGATCCTTCGACCACCTTCAGCGGTGGCCTGATCGCGGCGGCCAGCACCTTGATGAAGCTGGTCTTGCCCGAAGAACTTTCCCCGGCAATACCATAGACCTCGCCCTTGCGCACGGTCATGGTGATCCCGTCGACCGCCCGAACCTCCCGGCTCACGCCAAAGTAGTTCATCTGGTAATAGGCCTTCAGGCCTTCGACTTTAACGATATCCTCAGCCATGGCCTCAAGCCCCCATGCGGCGCAGGCGGCTGCGCGGGTCGATATATTCGTTCATGCTGACAGCCAGCAGGAACAGCCCCAGGAAGGTCATGACGATCAGGATCACCGGTATGACGATCCACCACCACACCCCGACGACCATCGCCGAGTGCGAATTGGCCCAGTAGAGAACGGTGCCGATGGTGGGATTGTTGATATTGGTGAAGCCAAGCACAGCCAGCGTCACCTCCATGCCGATCGACCAAAGCATGTTGTTCATGAAGGTCGAAAACACGATCGGCATCACATAGGGCAGGTGCTCTTCAAGCAGCACTTTTCGCGTGCTCATCCCGGCAAACACGGCATGCCGCGTAAATTCGCGATGCTTCAGCCCCAGCGCCACCGAGCGGATCAGGCGGGCGTCAAACGGCCAGCCGAAACAGGCCAGGATCAGCGCCATGGTAAAGCTGTCCATGTTGTTGCGCAGCACGAAGTAGAACAGCACCAGGATCGGGAAAATCGGCACGGCGACGAAAATGTCGTTGATGAACATCAACACCCGGTCGACCCAGCCGCCGAGATAGCCGGCCGCCAGCCCCACCGTGATGGAGATGATGCGGCTCAGCACGGCGACGGTAATGCCGAAGATCAGGCTGTTCTTGAACGCCGCCGAAAGCTGCCAGAACAGCTCCTGCCCGCGCGAATTGGTGCCGAACCAATACTGCGCCGAGGGCGGCTGGTCGGGAATGGCCATGTAGATCATGCTCGGATCGACTGGCGAAAAGAACGACAGCGATGCGAAGATCACCATGATGCCGACGAGCACCAGCCCGATGGCGAATTCCACATTGTAGCGGATGAGGTCGCGAAAAACGGCGAACATGGCTCTACTCCGCCCGAACGCGCGGATCGAGCAGCGGGTGCAGCAAGTCCACGATGAAGATTGCGAAGGCCACGGCCGTGATCGACACGGTGCAGACGGCGAGGACGGTCGAATAGTCGCCGGCATTCACCGCATCGACGAGGAGCGAGCCCATGCCGGGATAGTTGAACACCTGCTCGGTGATGATCGTGCCCGAGAAGACACCGCCTATGACCATGGCGAGCGCCGTCACCTGCGGCACCAGCGCATTGCGCATCACATAGGCGCCCACGATGGTGTCGCGCTTGACCCCGGCGAGTTCCGCGTAGGTGACATAGTCCTCGGTGACGATGTTGGAAACGAGCGCCCGCATGCCGATGAACCAGCCACCGAGACCCACCAGCACCAGCGACAGCGCCGGCAGCAGCGAGTGCTGTAGCACCGAGAGAATGAAGGGCATGGTCCAGCCCGGCCGCACATCCATCCCGAAACCGCCCGAAATCGGCAGCACCGGCCAGAGGAAGCCGAAGATGATCAGGATGATGAAGGCGACGATGTAATAGGGGATCGGCTGCAGGCCCATGGTCACGATACCAAAGGCCTTGAAGAAGCGGTTGTTCTGGAAGTACCCGGCAAGGCCACCCATCAGGTTGCCGATGATGAAAGTGATGACGGTTGAGGTCAGCAACAGGCCCAGCGTCCAGGGCATGCCGCGCATCACCAGTTCCATGGCGGGGGTAGGGAAGGCCATAAGCGACGCCCCGAGGTCACCCTGCAGCAGTCGCGTCCAGAAGTTGAAATACTGGGTCAGCATCGGCTGCCCAGTCCCGAACATCGCCGTCAGCGCCTCGCGCGTCGAAGCAATGGCTTCAGGCGACAGGTTCGATCTGGCCGAAAGTCGCCCCAACACCTGTTCCACAGGGTCGATGGGCGAAAGATACGTCACGAGAAACATGGCCGAAACGCCGAAGAATATCACCGCCAACATCAGCAGCGCGCGCTTCGCCACGAAATAGAAATAACCTTGCATACGGACTCCTCACCGTCCTTGCCTATCCGGTGGGGCCCAGCCTTCGGCCGATGGGGCGCCGAAGCAGTCTCCTCCACTGCATGTCACCCCGGCGCAGGCCGGGGCCCAGCTCCCACCCAGTCGGGCGGGGTGGTCTATTTGTCCCGGGACTGACCACGGGAGAAAACTCATGAGGAGCGCAGTCACCCGCGCCCCTCAGAGTGGTCCGGCTTTCGCCGGGCCACCAGGGAGGACGCTTACGCCCCTGCGACAGGCGTAATCTGGGTGAAGATGTACCGACCGTTCGACCAGTTGGTCACCGGGTTGGCATAGTTGTTTTCCGCGTTCGGCCAGCCGGTCCAGTACTTGTTCGACTGGATGGAGAACACGTTGTAGGCCATGATCGGAATATTCGGCATTTCTTCGAGATGCAATTTCACGAAGTCGTGGCCGTATTCGATGCCCTTGGGGTCGTTGAAGTCGATACCGCGGATCTTCTCGATGATTTCGTCGAGACGCGGATCCTTCCAGCGCATCCAGTTGCGATCCGGCTGGCTGGCACCCGGCTCGGCGACATAGGCCGAGTGGTAGCTGTCCATGAAGAACGACAGGTCGGGGTGACCGCCCCAGGTTTCCACGGCCCAGGCAATATTGCACTCGTAATTGCCCACGCGCTGGCGGCCCCAGGTGTCGGCGTCGACTTCGGCCTGTGCGCCGATCCCGTTCTGGGCCCAGGTCTGCGCAATGATCACGCCAAGACGGTTGACCACGCCTTCCTGTGGCACCATCACCGAGAAGGTGAAAGGCGTGCCATCAGGCTGCATCCACTGGTTGCCGTTCTTGGTGAAGCCGGCGGCCGTCAGCAGTTCTTCCGCTGCCGGAATATTCTGCTTCCACCAGCCATAGCCAAAGGCATTGCGCACCGCGGTTTCGTCGGTTGGCACGGCATCGCCGAACTGGCCGCGCACCATGTCTGCGATCTGCATGCCGACATTTGGATCGTAGGGCTTCACCTTGCTGGTGCCCGTATCGATCTCGTAGTTGATCATGAAGTCCTGCAGCGGCGCATGGTAGTCACGCGGATGCGTACCGGTCGGCGGCACCGAGATGGCGGACAGCGTTGCCGCACCGCGATAGGACGCCATCGACATGGCGCGTGCATCGAGCATCAGCGCCAGAGCCCAGCGGACGCGCTTGTCCTGGAATTTCGGGTTCTGGTGGTTGAAGATCGCCATCACCAGCGTCGGATCGGGATGGGCATAGGGGAAGCCTGGGAACCAGCCCTGGATCTGCGGATCCTGCTGCACCACCGAGAATGTGCCTTCCGGCGTCAGGTCGTGCACCATGTCGAGATTGCCGTTGCGGATCTCGATCAGGCGGTTATCGGTCGAAATGTTGTTGCGGTAGATGACATATTTCGGCTTCGGCTCGGCAATCATGCCCATGGCCGTGCGCTGCCAGTCTTCGCGCTTTTCCCAGATGTACCAGGTGCCGTTCGGATCGAACGAATGCAGCGTGTAGGGCCCGATGGAGACCGGCGGGTTCGCGTCGTAGCTGAGAATGTCTTCGACGCCCTCGTAAACATGCTTCGGCATGATCCAGGCGGCGGTCCAGCGCACCGAGAACAGCGTATGGAAACGCGAATTGGGTTTCTTGAGCTTGAAGTGGACCGTGTACTTGTCCGGTGCGGTGACTTCTTCGACCTGGTTGGAGAAGGCGCCATTATAGGGCGTGCCGGGCGTTGCGGCCTGCTTCTGAACTGTGAAGACCACGTCGTCGGCGGTGAATTCGACGTCGTCGCTCCAGTAGATGCCCTGTTTGAGCTTCACGGTCATTTCCGAGAAGTCTTCATTGTACTGCCAGAGATCGTCGGCCAGCGAATTATAGACCGCGTTCTCGCTCGCGCCTTCGACGCCAGCATCGGGATCGATGAACCACAGCGTGTCCGTCGTCAGGTTGTGCAGGCCGTTGGAAGTGCCATTGCCCGCGCCCACGGCCCACAGGTTGAACCATGCCGGGTTGCGGATGATCCCTTCGGGATTGTGCACGATAACCGTTTCATTGCGCGGAAACTGCGTCAGGTCCGGGGCGCTGCCCTCGGCATCCTGAGCAAAGGCCAGGCCCTTGCCGGCGGCCATAAGGGCGCCCAGCGCCGTCGTCCCGATAAGGAAACTACGTCTATCCATTCTGTATCCTCCCATGGGCGAAATGCCTCCCGCATTTCGCTTCTCGGCACCCTCCAGCGCCGTTATAAGTCATACTTAACTGAGGGGTAGGCGATGTCAATCACTTGCGTGATACAAATCGGATAACATGATACAAAAATAAGAGAGGCACATCGTTGCCGATGTGCCTCATTTTCACCGTTGGGAGACGGTGAACGTTAACAGTCTGCGAGCCAAGTCGTCGCACTTGGCCGTGCTCAGTGTTGGCACAATCACGGTCCCTTTACCTCCCTTGATGGGGGAGGGCGGGAGGGGCCAACCAGCGCGAAGCTTTAGAGCTTCACCCGCACCATCTGATAGGAATACGGCGGCAGGTTTACCGAGAGCTTCCCGCCCTCGATCTTGGCGCCTTCACCCTTCCTCGGCTTCACTTCATCCTGATTCTTGGCCGTGTTGACGGCCTTGAGGTTCGGATGCGTCATCACCTGATGGTCGATAACGGTGCCGCCGGCAAAGCCCTGCAGGCTCACTTCCGTCTCGATGCTTTCGCTGGTGTGGCGATTGACGAGGAAGAAGCTCAGCGTGCCGTCTTCTTCATTGTGCACGCCTGAAACGTCGACATAGGCCGTATCCTTGGCGTGGGTCGTTTCATAGCCAGGCGAATTGGTGACGAGCTGCAGCGCCGTGCCGCGACCAAACACCGAAGCGAAGAAGTACGGGTAGTAGATAGTCTGAGCCCAGGCAGGCCCGCCCTTTTCGGTCATGATCGGCGCAATGACGTTCACGAGCTGCGCAATACAGGCGATCTTCACCACATCCGAGCGACGGATGAAGGTGTTGAGGATCAGCCCCACCATCAGCACGTCTTCAAAGTTGTAAATATCTTCGAGCAGACCCGGCGCATGCGGCCAGCCGCCATTGCCATCGAGGATCTCGCGATCCTTCTTGTTCGAATGGTACCAGACGTTCCATTCGTCGAAGGAAATATAGACGTCCTTCTTGGAGCGCTTCTTGTGCTTCACCTGCTTGATGGTCGAAGCCACGGTTTCGATATAGCGATCGAGCTTCTCGCTCAGTCCCAGATAATTGGGCGTATTGTCGTCGCGATTGGCGAAATACATGTGGAGGCTGATATGATCGACGTGATCATAGGTGTGCTCGAGCACGATGCGCTCCCAGTCGGGGAAGCTCGGCATGTCCGAATGCGATGAGCCGCACACGATCAGTTCGAGGTTCTTGTCGAACATGCGCATGGCGCGCGCCGTATTGGCGGCCAACTTGCCATATTCGTCGGCGTCCTTGTGGCCGACCTGCCATGGGCCGTCCATCTCGTTGCCGAGACACCACATTTTGACGTTCCAGGGTTCCTTGCGACCATTCTTGATGCGCAGGTCCGACCAGTAGGAACCGCCGGGATGATTGACATATTCGAGGAAGTTGCGCGCCTCGTCGACGCCGCGCGAACCAAGGTTCACAGCGAGCATCATCTCGGTGCCAACGGTAGCGCACCAGTCGGCAAATTCGTGCACGCCAACGGCATTGCTTTCCGACGTGTGCCATGCGAGATCGAGACGAACCGGGCGCTCCTCACGCGGTCCGACGCCATCTTCCCAGTTATAGGCGGAAACAAAGTTACCCCCGGGGTAGCGCACTACGGGTACATTGAGATCCTTCACCAGCTTGGCGACATCGCCACGCATGCCGTCCTTATCGGCCGTCGGGTGGTCGGGCTCGTAAATGCCCTCATAAATGGCGCGGCCGAGGTGCTCGAGAAATGCCCCATAGACACGATCATCAATTTTGGAGATCGTGTAATCCTTATTCGCAACGACAGACGCCTTCACCACGCCCCTCCCATACAATCTGTTTTTCTGATTTGTATCAGTAAATCGGTTGTACAGGACGAAGCTCGCCCTGTGAAGCCGCTCGGCGCACTTTTGTATGATTTTTGAAACGGGTCGTTTAAGCGGCGCACCCAACCTTAGGCGACCGCCATTACCGGCTCGTCCCGGCAATCCATCTCTCCACGACCGCCGCTCCAGCAGCCCACCTACGGTGTCATTCCCGCGAAAGCGGGAATCCCCGTTCGTCAACCGTGGCCTGAGATTCCCGCTTTCGCGGGAATACGCAGCGTGAAACTACCTAGCCGTCTGCAACCGCATAATAATATCCTGGTCGTAGTTCCCAAAACCACGCCCAAAGATATTGATCCCCCCCGGATGCTTGGCATCCGGCTTCACCGCAATCCGCAACCGGATCGAGTGGTGATTGGAGAGATCGAGGTCCACCAGCGACACCGGCGAAATCTTCACCCCATCCACATAGGTGCCTTCATCGGTCACCCGCCAGCTCTTGAGCTTGCCATACTGGCTGCCCTTGAGCTTCCACCAGTCCGGCGTATAGACCCCGCGCTTGTCGCCAAAATCGCCCGGCGACGTCCACGTCCCGATCTCCGTCCCATTGACCGATAGCGTGATATCGCTCGGCCAATCCGCCGATGTCCCCGGCACTTCCGAACTCAATTCCAGCGCAAATTCAAGCACTTCAATGGTGTTTTGCGCCAGCTTGGCATTGTTGGGAAACTGATATTCGAGGAACCCACGCGTAAACCAGATCAGCCCCGCCTTCATCCGGTCGGGCTCAAGATAAGTTTCCGGCACGTCTAGCAGCCCGATAATCCCCTCGGTCGAACACAGCCCACACGGCGCCGAAACCTCGCAGCTGGTGTAGAGCCCCAGCGGCATCGCCACCTCGATCGAGTTCGACTTGAGCGGGGTCATGTCCTCCTTGAACATCACCAGCACTTCGTCAAACGTCGAATGGCAGATCTTCTGATTGCCCTTCCGCGCCTTCTGCGTCTCCGTCCGGATCAGCCCAGCCGTCTCCAAAATCTGGATATTGGTCGAAACCGTCGACTGCGGCAGGTCCAGCTTGTCGGCAATGTCATTGCCATTGAGCGGCCCCTCCACATGCAGCAGCTTCAGAATGCGCACCCGGATCGGCGAGGCCAAACCCTTCAGAACCTCGATATCCTCTTCGGGATCGACGACCAGAAAATTGCGGCTCATGAGAGGTTAGGCTTTCAGATGATGGACAGTAATTGTCTATCAAAAAAGCTGAACCAATCAAGCGTGCTGCAATAATTTCGTCACAAAGGTCCTAAGGCTTTGGGGTTTCAGTCTATCAGAAACGCCGAAACACAATGATCTCGCTCTCAAGCGCGTTGTCATTCCAAAACCACGGTGTCATCCCCGCGAAAGCGGGGAGGTGGATTCTCGTTTGAAGTGCAACACTTGATTTGAGAATGACTTCGGCTGGTGTTTTCCAGCCGAGGCAGCGTCTAGGTGTATTGTTATAGACTGCAATGAGACTGGTGAGGACGGTTTCGTCGATTTTGGCGAGATCGGTCTTTCGTGGCAGAAAGCGTCGCATGCGCCCGATGGCATTCTCGATGCCGCCCTTCTGCCATGGGCATGGGGATCGCAGAAGTAAGTAGCGAGGCCGAGCGGGTTGAGCTCGTGGTGCCGGGCGAACTCGGTGCCATTGTCGAAGGTCAGGGTTTGGCGCAGAAGCGGCGGCAGGGGTTCGAGAACTGCCCTGATCGTCTCGGCCACCGGTCCTGCATGCTTTGAGGCCAGCCGGGTGCCGACCAGGATGCGGCTCATGCGCTCATGCAGCATCAGGAAGTTCTGGCCAGAGCGGGAGAAGGCCATCAGGTCTGCCTCCCAGTGCCTCGGCACGGTGCGCAGAGCCGCTTCGATGGGCCTTTGGTCAAGGCCAGGCCGATGGCTCATATGCAAGGCCGGACTGCCGCCCTTGCCTGGGCGGCGGCCACGCTGGGCCCATGACGCCGTCTCCGGCCGATCCTGGGGGATAGATCCCGCCTAGATACCGATACTGTGCCGACGAGGGGTGCATTCTGTCAGCTCGATTTCGCCCGGCTCCCGCAGTTTGTCGGATTTAGCATTTAATATCAACGTTCTAGACAGGCATTTCTTCCATACAAGAGTCGGCACTGCCTTTGACTTTGACCGATAACGCGCTAGATTGAACCCAACTGGATATTGCCGGGATACACAGCACCCTCCCTTCAATCGCAGTGTCATTCCCGTGAAAGCGGGAACCTCCGTTTCGCAACGCGGATTCCCGCTTTCACGGGAATGACACTGGGGATGGATTGGCCTCAGGAGACAGACCCATGAGCTTTCGTGCCCTTGTAACTCAGAAGGCCGAGGACGGTAGCGTCACCAATGCGGTCGAGACGCTCGACGATTCTCGCCTGCCCGAAGGCAATGTCATTGTCGACATCGATTGGGCCGACCTCAACTACAAGGATGGCCTGTGCCTGACGGGGCAGGGCGGTCTCGTCCGCACCTTTCCCCATGTCGCCGGCATCGATTTTGCCGGCACGGTTCGCGATAGTTCCGATGGCCGCTACCGCGCCGGCGATCCCGTCGTGCTCACCGGCTGGCGCGTCGGCGAAACCCATTGGGGCGGCTTTTCCGAGCGCGCCCGCGTCAATGGCGACTGGCTCGTCCCCCTGCCAAAAGGCCTCACCACCCGCGATACTATGGTCGTCGGCACTGCCGGCCTCACCGCCATGCTCGCCATCATGCGCTTGGAATCCGAAGGCCTCACCCCGTCATCGGGCGAAGTGCTCGTCACCGGAGCTTCGGGCGGGGTAGGCTCGATCGCCATCGCGCTCCTTGCACGCCTCGGCTATTCCGGTGTGGCCCTCTCTGGCCGTCCCGAAAACTCGGCCGCGCTCACCGCCCTCGGCGCCACCCGCATCCTCGATCGCGCCGAATTTCTGGCCGATGCCGACAAGCCGCTCGAGCCCGCCCGCTGGGCCGGCGTCATCGATTGCGTCGGCGGCAATGTGCTCGGCAAAGTGCTGAAACAGGTCAAATATGGCGGCTCCGTCGCCGCCCTCGGCAATACTGCCGGCATTGCCCTTGCGACCAATGTCCTGCCTTTCCTGCTGCGCGGCGTAAACCTCCTCGGCATAGACAGCGTCATGCAGCCCTATGAAAAGCGCATCGCCGCCTGGCAGCGCGTGGCCGAACTCTTCGATATCAGCGCCTATGGCGCGCTGGTGGAAGAAATCGGCCTCGAAGCCCTTCCGGCGGCGGCAAACCGCATTCTCAAGGGCGAAGTGCGGGGCAGGGTGCTGGTCCGCCCGCGGGAGTAACCCGTCTCGAACCAAATCCACCCGCCATCGTCACCACCGGGCCTGTCCCGGTGGTCCATGCCGCCCCGGACGGGATTGTCGGGACGGGCTGGCAATACCCCAGCTAAAGGTAGTGCTTGCGTTGAGTATGTCCTCCCACCCACCGTGCTGCCCTCGGATCAAACCGGAGGGCAGCATCGCGTAGATAAAATCGCCACGGATGAACCGAACGGGCGAAGCAAACAGTCCCACCGACGAAGCGGGACATGCTCACATTCGCGCCGCGAACAGCCCGTTGACCGCCAGCCTTTCGCGGCTGTAGCTTCCGCCCTCATGGTCACTCTCAAGGAAATCGCAGCGGCAGTAGGCGTTTCAAGCGCCACGGTGTCGCGTGTGCTCAACTACGACACGACGCTGTCGATCTCCAACCGCAAGCGCCAGGCCATCATCGAGACGGCCGAAAAGCTCAATTATGCGACACCGCGCAATCGCAATCGCGCCAATGTCCAGGGCCTTACCAAGCTCGCTCTGGTGCATTTTCTGCGCCCCGAGCAGGAACTGGTCGATCCCTATTACGTCGCCCTGCGCCTTGGCATCGAAAGCCGCTGCGCCGCGCTCAAGATCGAAACGGTAAAAGTTTACCACACCGACGCCAAGCCCGATGCCGGCATGCTGCAAAGCGCCTCGGGGGTCATCGCCATCGGTCGTCACGACGAAGACGAGATCGAGTGGCTGCAGCGCCACGCCAAGCAGCTCGTCTTTGCCGACCATGCTCCACCCGACGACCAGATCGATTCCGTCCAGGCGGACCTCCGCCTCGCCATGGAAAAACTGCTGCAATCCCTGGCAAATCTGGGCTATCGCCGCATTGCCTATATCGGCTGGGGCGATCGCCGCGCCCAGGCTTTCGTGCAGTGGATGACCAAGGCCGGCTGGTTCGACGACCGCATGTTCCGCTCGGGCGACAATACCGAGCAGGGCGGCTATCGTCTGACCAAGGAAATTTTCAGTGAAAAGCGCCCGCCCGACGCCATCATCACCTTCAACGATTCCATGGCCATCGGCGCCTATCGCGCCATTCACGAAATGGGCCTCACCATTCCCGGCGATGTCGGCGTCGCCAGCTTCAACGACATTTCCGTCGCCCAATTTCTCAATCCACCCCTCACAACGGTGCATCTTCCGGCCGAGGAAATCGGCGAAGGGGCGGTGGAATTGCTGCTCGAACGCGTCGGTGGCCGTGAACTCGCCAAGCAGATCACCCTGGCGTCCAAGCTCGTCTGGCGTGGCAGTACCCGCCAACCTCTTGAAAAATAACGCAGTAAAAATTTACTGAAATTATTGCGTGCCGCGATTTATGCGGTTAAGGTTCTGCCTACGGGTGAAGAGGAAACACCCGCTAGGGAGGAATTGCAATGACCCGTTTGTCCACGGGCTGGAAGCGCGCGGCCGCCGTCGCGCTGGCCAGCGTCAGCATGTTCAGCGTTACCGCCGCTTCGGCCGTCGAAATCACCGTCTGGTGCTGGGACCCCAACTTCAATGGCGCCACCATGAAGGAAGCGGCCGAGCGCTACGCCGCGCTGCATCCTGACGTGACCGTCAATATCGTCGACTTCGCCAAGGCCGATCTTGAAACCAAGCTTCAGGCCCAGCTCGCTTCGGGCACCACCGATGGTCTGCCCGACATCGTCCTGATCGAAGACTACGGCGCCCAGAAATATCTGCAGTCGTTCCCCGGCGCTTTCGAGCCGCTCAACAGCGCCGTCGATTATTCGGGCTTTGCGCCCTACAAGGTCGAACTCGCCACCGTCAACGGCCAGACCTATTCGTTGCCCTTCGACTCCGGCGTCACCGGCTATTTCTACCGCTCCGACCTTCTGGGCGAAGCCGGTTTCACCGCCGCCGACCTCCAGGACATCACCTGGGACAAGCTGATCGAAATCGGCAAGACCGTGAAGGAAAAGACCGGTGGCATCCTGCTGCCGATCGATCCCAACGATGCCGGCTGGCTCCGCATCATGATGCAGTCGGCCGGCTCCTGGTACTTCAATGCCGATGGCAGCGTGCATATCGCTGACAACCCGGTCCTCAAGGCCTCCATGGAGACCTACCAGCGCCTGATGGCTGCCGGCATTTCCAAGCCCGTCTCGGGCTGGACCGAATATACCGGCTCGTTCACCTCGGGTGACACCCTCTCGACCTTCACCGGCGTGTGGATGGTCGGCACGATCAAGGCCAACGCTGATCAGTCCGGTAAGTGGGCCATCGCCCCGCTCCCGGCTCTCGATGGTGTCGAAGGCGCGACCAATGCCTCCAACCTCGGCGGCTCCAGCTGGTACGTGCTCTCTTCCTCGGCCGAAAAGGCTGAAGCTGTCGATTTCCTCGCTGAAATCTGGGGCAAGGACGTCGATTTCTACCAGAAGATTCTCGTCAACCAGGGCGCTCTCGGCTCGCTCCTCGCTGCCCGCGAAGGCGACGCCTACAAGGCCAGCGACGATTTCTTCGGCGGCACCCCCGTTTGGCAGAACTTCTCCGATTGGCTCGGCAAGATTCCGGCCGTGAACTACGGCATCTTCACCAACGAAGCCGACGCTGCTGTCGCCGCCCAGATCCCGAACATCACCTCGGGTGGCAATATCGACGAGATCATCGCCGCCATCGACGCCCAGGTCCGCCAGCAGGTCCAGTAAAACCGTCATGTCGGGTCCGCACCTGAGGTGCGGACCCTATCCCGGTGTCATCCCCGCGAAAGCGGGGACCCCTGTTTCACAACGGAGGTTCCCGCTTTCGCGGGAATGACATCGGGGTTGGCAGGCAGTGGTGACAACAACGGAGAATAGCGTGGCGCAATCGGGTCTCGCGCGAAACGAGCAGGTAAGCGGTTGGCTTTTTGTCATGCCCGCCTTGGTGCTGCTCGGCGTCTTCATGATCTATCCGATCCTGTGGTCGCTCTGGATGAGTTTTCAGGTCGGCCGCGGCATGGCCTTCAGCTTCGGCGGCTTCGCCAACATCGTGCGGCTGACGCAGGATCCGGTCTTCATCCGGGCGCTCACCAATACGCTGACCTTCCTTGCCATCCAGGTCCCCATCATGCTGGTCCTGGCACTGCTCTTCGCCAATGCGCTCAACGACAGCAAGCTCTGGGGCAAGGGCCTCTTCCGCACCGCCATCTTCCTGCCCTGCGTCACCTCGCTCGTCGCCTATTCCGTCGTCTTCCGCTCGATGTTCGCCGCCGATGGCGTGATCAACCAGTTCCTGCTCTTCACGCACATCATCTCGGACCCCATCCCCTGGATGGCCGATCCCTTCTGGTCGAAAGTCGTGATCATCAGTGCCATCACCTGGCGCTGGACCGGCTACAACATGATCTTCTATCTCGCCGCCATGCAGAATATCGACCGCTCGATCTACGAAGCGGCCAAGATCGACGGCGTCCCCGCCTGGGCTCGCTTCTGGTACATCACCGTACCCATGCTCAAGCCCGTGATCCTCTTTACGACGGTGATCTCGACCATCGGCACGCTGCAGCTCTTCGATGAGCCAAACCTGATCCCCTCGACCCCCGGCGCCCCCTCGGATTCGACGCTCACCCTGTCGCTCTACATCTACAACCTCAGCTTCAAGTTCATGCCCAGCTTCGGCTACGCGGCGACCGTATCCTACGTCATCGTCGTCATGGTCGGTATCCTGACCCTGATCCAGTTCCTGGCCGCAAGAGAGCGCCGCACATGAGCAACCCTCTCGCCCTTATCGGCCGCATTGCCACCTATCTGCTGCTGACCGTCGCGGCCTTTGTGTCGGTCTTTCCCTTCCTCTGGATGGTGATCGGCGCGACCAATCTTTCCGCCGATATCATCCGCGGCAAGGTCACCCCCGGCGGCGCGCTGTTGCAGAACATTTCGGTGTTCTTCAGTTCCGTCGATATGCCGCGGATTCTGTTCAATTCGTTCCTGATCGCCGGCCTCGGCACGGCGCTGACCCTCTTGGTCTCCTCGCTCGCCGGCTATGGCTTCGAAATGTTCCGCAGCAAGGTCCGCGAAAAGATTTTCGCCGGGCTTCTCCTGATGCTCTCCATCCCTTTCGCCGCCCTCATGATCCCGCTCTTCATCATGATGGCCAACTTCAAGATGATAAACACCTACCAGGCGATCCTGCTGCCGACTGTCGCCTCGATCTTCATCATCTTCTATTTCCGCCAGGCAACGAAGGCCTTCCCCCATGAGCTGCGCGATGCCGCCCGCATCGATGGCCTGAAGGAGTGGCAGATCTTCCTCTATGTCTACATGCCGGTGATGCGCTCGACCTACGCGGCCGCCACCATCATTGTCTTCATGGCCAACTGGAACAATTACCTCTGGCCGCTCATCGTCCTGCAGACCAATGAGATGAAGACGCTCACCCTTGTCGTGGCCGGTCTCACCTCCGCCTACACGCCCGATTTCGGCGTCATCATGGTCGGTGCGATCTTCGCCACCCTTCCCACCCTCATCATTTTCTTCCTGCTCCAGCGTCGCTTCGTCGAAGGCATGCTGGGCGCCGTTAAGTAGAACCTAACTATGCGTCCTCTGATCGATTTCAATTCTGGCTGGCTCTTCGAAGGCAAGGACACCGTCCGTCTGCCGCACAATGCGGTGGACCTGCCGTTCTCCTATTTTGACGAGAAGGCCTATCAGCGCGAATTCACCTACGAAAAGCGCTTCGCCGCTGACGCAGGCTGGCAGGGCAAGGAAGTCTCCGTCGTCTTCGATGGCGCCATGGCCAATTCCCGCGTCTATCTCAACGGCGAGGAAATTGCTGCGCATAAGGACGGCTACACCCCCTTCGAAGGCCGCTTCACCGGCCGCGTGAAATCAGGCGAAAATGTCCTGAAAGTCGTCATCGACGGCAGCGAAAACCCCGCCATCCCGCCCTTCGGCGGCCAGATCGACTATCTCACCTATGCCGGCCTCTACCGCGAAGCCTGGCTGCGCGTGACATCGAGCATCTTCGTCGGCAACGGTAAGATCGAAACTCCCAACGTGCTGGCCGACAAGAAGTCCGTCCGCGCCCGCATCGATCTCAGTAATCCGCAAAACCTGCCGCTCTCCGGCACCCTGGTAGCGACCCTCAAGGACGCTTCGGGCAACACCGTTGCCACCACTGACGCCGCCATCTCCGGCGCCTCGGTCGACATCGCCTTCAACGATCTCGCCGGCATCACCCTCTGGGACATCAAGACCCCGGCGCTCTATACGCTCGAAGTCACCATCGACACAGCGTCCGGCCAGGACACGGCAAGCTTCCGCTTCGGCTTCCGCAGCGCCGAATTCACCGCCGATGGTTTCAAGCTCAACGGCAAGCTCTTGAAGCTCCGCGGCCTCAATCGCCACCAGTCCTTCCCCTATTCCGGCTACGCCATGGGCAAGTCGGCCCAGGTGCAGGACGCCGAAATCCTGAAGCACCAGCTGCACCTCAACATGGTGCGCACCTCGCACTATCCGCAGAGCCACTATTTCCTCGATCGCTGCGACGAACTCGGCCTGCTTGTGTTCGAAGAAATCCCCGGCTGGCAGCATATCGGCCCGCTGGAGTGGCAGGACGAGTCGGTCGAAAACGTCCGCCGCATGATCACCCGCGATTGGAACCACCCTTCCATCGTCATCTGGGGCGTTCGCATCAACGAAAGCCAGGACAGCCACGACTTCTACGTCCGCACCAACAAGCTGGCCCGCGAACTCGACAGCACCCGCCAGACCGGCGGCGTCCGCTACATCACCGATAGCGAACTGCTCGAAGACGTCTACACCATGAACGACTTCATCCTCGGCAACGAGGAATGGGGCGGCAATCGCCCGCGCACCCCGCTGCGCCCGCAGCAGGAAGTCACGGGTCTCGACCGCATCGTGCCCTATATGATCACCGAATATGGTGGGCACATGTACCCCACCAAAAGCTACGATCAGGAGCAGCGCCAGGCCGAACACGTTCGCCGCCACCTCGACGTGATGAACGCCGCCTATGGCGATCCGCAAATTGCCGGCTGCATCGGCTGGTGCGCTTTCGACTATAATACCCATAAGGACTTTGGCTCGGGCGACCGCCTCTGCCACCACGGCGTCATGGACATGTTCCGCGAGCCCAAATTCGCCGCCTATGCCTATGCCAGCCAGTGCGAGCCCGAGGAAGAAATCATCCTCAAGCCCGTCACCTTCTGGGCCCGCGGCGAACGCAACATCGGCGGCGTGCTGCCGTTGATGATCCTCACTAATTGCGACGAGGTCGAGCTGACCTATGGCAACAACGCGCCCAAGCGTTTCCGCCCCGACCGCGAAGCCTTCCCCCATCTCCCCCACGCGCCCGTCGTCATCAAGCGCGAACACCTGACCGACGAAGAACTCGGCCTCTGGGGCATGTCCTGGGAAGACGCAGTTATCACCGGCTACATCAATGGCCAGGTGGCCAAGACGGTAAAGTTCATCTCCGACCCGATCGCGACCGAACTTCAGGTCACGCCCGACCATACCGAACTCGGTGCCGAAGGCGACACGGTGCGGGTCATCGTCCGGGCGCTCGATCAGTCGGGCACGAAGCTCCCCTTCTTCCCCGAACCGGTCTCCATCGAAGTATCGGGTCCCGCCACCCGCCTTGGCCCCGGCCTCGTGCCGCTGCGCGCCGGCTCGACCGGCTTCTGGCTGCGCACCACCGGCAAGGGCCCGATCACGGTCACCGTCACCAATGAGCGGCTCGGCCGCACCGTCACCACTCTCACCGCCGTCTGAGGATTACCAATGTCCGGTCTCAAACTCCGAAATGTGAAGAAGTCTTTTGGCGCGGTGGATGTCATCAAGGGCGTCGATCTCGACATCGAAGACAAGCAGTTCGTGGTTTTCGTCGGTCCCTCGGGCTGCGGCAAGTCTACCCTCCTGCGCATGATCGCCGGCCTTGAACAGATCTCCTCGGGTGATCTGTTCATCGGCGACAAGCGCATGAACGACATCGATCCCGCCCATCGCGGCATCGCCATGGTGTTTCAGTCCTACGCGCTCTATCCGCATATGACGGTGCGCGAAAACATGGGCTTTGCCCTAAAGTTCGCCGGCCGCCCCAAGGACGAAATCGCCAGGCGCGTCGACGAGGCCGCCCGCATTCTCGAACTCGGCAAGCTTCTCGACCGCAAGCCCGGCCAGCTCTCAGGCGGCCAGCGCCAGCGCGTCGCCATCGGCCGCGCCATCGTGCGCCACCCCGATGTGTTCCTCTTCGATGAGCCGCTCTCCAATCTCGATGCGGAACTGCGCGTCCACATGCGCATCGAAATCGCGCGGCTCCACAAGGAACTGAACACCACCATCATCTACGTCACCCACGACCAGGTCGAAGCCATGACCCTGGCCGACAAGATCGTGGTCCTGCGCGATGGCATTATCGAACAGGCCGGCTCGCCGCTCGAACTCTATGACGATCCCAACAATCTCTTCGTCGCCGGCTTCATCGGTTCGCCCAAAATGAACCTCCTCACCGGCACCGTCGAAGCCGGCGGCATCCGCCTTGCCGATTTCCCCAACGACCTGATCCCATCGCCCATTGCCATCCCGGCCGGCACCGCCGTCACCGTCGGCATCCGCCCCGAGCATTTCGACCCCACCGGTACGGCTGCCCTCGATACGTCAGTCGAAATCATCGAGCACCTCGGCGGGGAAACCTACGCCTATGCCCGCGGCACCGGCTCCAACCTCCTCACCATCGCCACCGACAACAACCGCACATTGAAAACCGGCGACCGCTACCAGGCCAGGTTCAACCCGGCCTCGCTGCTCGTCTTCGGCCGGGACGGCAAGCGCCTGCGCTAACGACGTCCCGCACCACACGCCATTCCTTCCATTCCATCGTCATTGCCGGGCTTGTCCCGGCAATCCATCTCGCCTCCGCATGGACCACCGGGACAAGCCCGGTGGTGACGATCGTCGAGAGCAGAGAGGCACCCTGATCCATTCCCAAACTCGATACGCACCTCCCCCTTGATGGGGAAGGATGGGAGGGGGTGGCCGGCTGTGCCACTACGCACCCCTTGCATCCCACCCCACACCGCTTTAATATGACGAAACTAATCATATTAAAGCGGGCGGCGCTCTGGCCATGCCCGGAGCCGCCATGCACCAAAATGCCGACGCCGCCGCCGACCGCGACAATGCGGATATTCTCCACCAGCGCGTGCTGACCCTCTTCTGCGAAGCGCTGGAAGTGAACCAGGCTCAGCCCATGGACGTGCTCGAAACGCTCGCCACGGCTCTTGGCAAGGTCTACCGCGAAGTCGCCGATTCCCACCTGCCGCCGCGCAACTGCGTTTGCGGCTGGGAGCCCGCCGAATATTCCGACGTCCACGCCCTGCAATTCGCCTTGGCCCGCGCCGCGCTGTCGGGCAATCGCTCTTCGTTCGCCCTCTCTTCCGTCATCGGCCACGCCTGAATATGTCCCACACACGTCCCTATCGTATTTTCAACGCAGCCCTCGCGCGCTCCGAAGACGTCACCCCGCACCTGCGCCGCATCACCTTCTCTGGTCCGGAAATCCGGGAAATGACTACTTGGGCTCCCGACCAGCGCATCAAGATTTTCTTCCCCACCGACGATGGCCGCGTGCCCGACATGCCGGATGCCGAGGACTGGTACGCCACCTACAAATCCGTCCCGGTCGCCGAGCGCGTTCCCATGCGCACCTACACCATCCGCAACCTCCGCGCCGATGAGGCCGAAGTGGACGTAGAATTCGTCCTCCACGGCGAAAACGGTCCCGCCTCGCGCTGGGCCACCCATGCCAAGCCGGGCGACAAGGTGCAAATCTCCGCCCCCAATCGCCGCTCCGAAAGGATCGGCGGTGGTTTTGAGTGGAAGCCGCCCGCCGACCCGCGCCACGTCCTCCTCATGGCCGACGAAACCGCCGTCCCCGCCCTCGCCGGTATCCTCGAAGAACTCGCCGCGCGCAAAAGCCCGCCGCCCTGCGAAGTCTTCGCCGAAGTCGCCGACCGCGCCGACGCTCTGGCCCTCCCAACCTGGCCCGGTCTCGTGGTCAACTGGCTCATCCGCCACGAAGAGGGCGACTCGCGCCCCGGCAACCTCCTCGTCGACGCCGTCGAGCGCGCCAAACTCCCCGCCGCCAATGCCGAAGAGACCAGTGTCGAGCTCGAAAACATCGACATCGACAGGAATGTCCCCTGGGAGTTGGCCAAGGCCACCGAAGGCGCCTTCTACGCCTGGATCGCCGGCGAGTCCGAAGCGATCATGTCCATCCGTCGCCTCCTCATCAAGGAGCGCGGCATCGACCGGAGCCTCCTTAACCTGATGGGCTATTGGCGCTTCGGCAAGGTCTACGAGTAGGCTAACAGCTTTTTCGCATTAAGCGGCCAAATGCGACACTCGAAGGGAACAGTCTGCCAACCGAATGGGGGCGGAATGCCGCGTGTTGGCGATTGGCCTCTTGTTAAGAAGATTGATCGACTTTATCTACCAACTGCGCGAAATTTTCGCGCAGCGTGAAGGATGGTCGGTTCGCAATGCTCACCAACAAGGGCAAATACGGTTTGAAGGCTCTGGGCCACCTCTCCGGTGTGAAACCGGGCGATCTGGCCATGGTCGGCGACATCGCCGCGACCAATAACATCCCCAAAAAATTCCTCGACGCCATCCTCTCCGAGCTGCGCAATGCCGGCTTCGTCTACTCCCGCAAGGGCAAGTACGGCGGCTACTATCTTGCTCGTCCGCCTGAAGAAATCATGATCGGCCACGTCGTTCGCGTGCTCGACGGGCCGCTGGCGCCGATCCCCTGCGCCAGCAAAACCCGCTACCAGCCCTGCGCCGATTGCGACATCGAAACCTGCCGCGTCCGCAAGCTGATGTTCGAGGTCCGCAACGCCATCGCCGAAGTCCTCGACAAAACCAGCCTAGCAGACATGCAGGCCGGCGGCGGCGTCGAGAGCATCAGCAACGACCTCGTCGCCTAGTCAGGATAGGGCAGGCCATAGCGGTCCCTGATCGTTTTGCCTTCATATTCAGTAGGATAGACACCGCGATCCTGCAGGATCGGCACGACCTGCTCGACGAATTCCTCGATATCATCCGGTGCCCGCGGCGGCTGATAGGTATAGCCATCCACCGTCCCATCGGCCCAAAGGTCGATGATCTGGTCAGCCACTTCTTCGGCCGTCCCAAGCACAAGCCGATGGTGTCCCTCTGAGCGCCGAACGACCTCACGCGCCGTCAGCTTTTCATGCGCCAGCAAGTCGGAAAGCCCAAGTCCCATGCCGACGGCCATGAGCCGGTTCGGATCTGGAATAAAGCGTTGGGGATCAAGCACTTCATCGGGGTTGAAGGTGTCTGCATCGAGCCCGTTTTCTTCGATGAAGCGCTTGATGAGCCCATCTTCCGAGCCCGCGCCGCTGAACAGCTCATGCTTGCGCAAAGCCTCCTCCCGCGTCTCGCCGACAATGGCGACAAGACCCGGAACGATGCGGATTTCCGAAGTGTCGCGGCCGACTTCCCTCGCGCGATCAAAGACTTTCTTGCGGAAAGCCTGCCCCGCTTCGCGCGAGAGAATGTTGCAATAAATGATCTCGCCATGCCGCGCCGCGAGGTCGATCCCGCCTTCCGAAGCGCCGGCTTGTGCGATCACCGGATGCCCCTGCGGTCCCCGCGGCACATTGAGCGGACCCTTTACCGAAAAATGGTCGCCGACATGGTCGATGGCCTGGGCCTGGCTGGCATCCCAGAACCGCTCGGGCGGCACGTCGCCCGCGCGCCGCGGGTCCCAGCTCGCCCAGAGTTTTTTTGCCACATCCAGAAATTCGCGCGCTTTGGCATAGCGCACATCGCGCGACGGCAACGGCTCGCTGCCAAAATTGGCGGCAACCCCGGGATTGAACGAAGAGACCACGTTGATGATCAGCCGGCCGGCCGAAATGATATCGGTCGACTGCGTCCGTCGCGCCAGATTGTAGGGCGAATTATAGGTCGATGACATGGTCGTAACGAAGCCGATGTCAGGCACCTGCGCTGCCAATGCCGTCACCAGGATCAGCGGATCGATCGTGTGAAACGGCCGGCTGTTCGGGTCCGTCATCAGCGCCGGATGGTCGGAGAAAAAAACCGAGTCAAAGAGCCCGCGATGGGCCAGTTGGGTGAGGCGCAGATAGTATGCGGGGTCGGTGATTTCCTCGCGCGTCCCGGTGCGATATTTCCAGCCTGCGCCAAGATATCCGGTCGTGTTGATGCCGACATTGAGATTGAGCCGACGCTTGTAAGTGGTCATGTCAATTTCCCAAGCAGTCGGCTCAATAGGCCGCCGTGAAGCGGCGACGCACGTAGCGGCCCTGTTCGAGCTCATCGAGAATGGCCACGGCGAAATCGGCCTCAGAAATGCGGCTATTGCCGTCCGGGTCGCGGAGAAGCTGGTCTTCGCCGAGCCGGAATTTGCCGGTGCGGTCGCCGGCTTTGATCTCGAGCGGCGGCGACACATAGGTCCAGTCGAGATCATATTCGCCCCGCTTGAGGGCACGCACGATCTCGCGGTTGCGCAGCGTATGGGCCTTGTGGTCGGCGGGGTAAAAGTCGCTGTCGACGACATCGACGCCGGGGCTCGCTTCGAGGCTGCCAACGCCACCGACAAGGATCAGCCGCTTCACGCCGCCGAGTTTGACGGCTTCGAAGAGCGATTCATGGGCGCGGCGGATGAGTTCGGCGGCCTCGTCGGCCGAGTATTTCCGCAGGCCGGGGCTATAGGCCGAAATCACTGCATCATGGCCCGAAATGATCCGGGCAACAGCCTCGGTGTCGGCGAGATCCGCCGTGAGCGTCGTGAGATTGGGTTCAGCTTCGAGCGGGCTCGAATTGGTGACGGCAGTGACGCGAAAACCGCGCGACAGGGCTTCCTTGCGGATATTGCCGGAGGCGCCGAAGACGACGATGGACATGGAATGGGGCTTTCTATGGTTCTACTCGGCGGCGACGCCCTTGAGGGCGCGGCCGGCGGCGACATTGTTCAGCATGGCGGTGAGCGAGGAGCGCACGGCCTCGTAGCCGTGCTCGCGCATGGCGTTTTCGTAGTCGTTGAGCGCGGTGAGTATGGGCTTGCCGCGCTTGCGTGACGCCACCAGTTGCGGCACGAGCAAGCCCGTATCGTAGAGCGCCGTATTGCCGCCCAGCGCGCGGAAATAGGTCATGGCGTGAATGGAATCGCCCAGAAGCGTCACCGGCCCCGTTTCCCAGACAGCGCCCGGCTGCGAAGAGCGCACTTTCAGAAGAGCAACGGTCGACGGATCGGTGTGGCGGATCAGCTTGAGAATGCGCTCGTCCCAATGGCCGATCTTTGCCAGCAACACCTCCAACAGCGCCGCACCGTCGAGCGTTTCGAGTACATCGTCCGGCGCAAGCTCGCCTACCTCATAGGCCGTGTTCCACCAAACGTAGCTGGTTGCGTTGTTGAAGTGGAAACCGGCAATATCTCTATGTGTCGGATCATCCGCGCCAATGACGCCGTGACGGTCGAAGGCCGAGGGATCAACGCGATGACTGGTGATCATCAGGTTGTGGCCTTCGCTCGGCCGGATATTGGCATTGGTGTCGAGCAGGACGGATTCGATGTCGTGTGCCGCCGCTGCCTCGAGCGTCATTTTTCCGGCAAGCCGGCGCACGCCTGTGTCGATACTCTTCAGGTCGGGCAGCAATTGCCGCCGCACGGTCGAGCCCGCGCCGTCAGCGCCGACGAGAATGTTGGAGCGGACGCGCGACCCGTCGGCAAAGTGCGACAGCACTGTACCTTCCGGCTCGATCTCGTAGTGCAGGAACTGCTTGCCGGTCTGAACCACATCCTCAAGGCCGGAAAGCAGGATTTGCCGCAGGGTGATGCGGCTCACCGACTTTTCGACATGGGTGTCCTCGACTCCGCGGCCCCAGGCGCTGCTGTCTACGGGAACGAAATTCTCGTCGAGCGCGGTGTTTTCGGTTGGCGCCCGGCCAAGAGTGGCGAGAAATGCTTCAAAGAGATGCGGCGGCAGATTGGCCTCAAGCGCATCGAGGCCGCGTTGCCTGAGGCGCAGGCGAAAACCCTGCACATAGTCGGCGCGCTCCGCATCGCGTTCGAACACGGCCGCCTCGATGCCGTTTTTCTTGAGGCCCTGGGCGAGCGCCAGCCCGCCCGGGCCGCCGCCGATAATGGCGATGTCGACAAAGGGAGTGGTCATGCGGCCTCGCTGCGCCTGATGGCGTCGAGCGCGCGTGGATCGATCCAGGCGGCGACGTCGAAGTCGGCGGGAATGAAACCCCATTCGAGGAGGAAATCCTTGAAATGGGAGAGGGCGTCAATCTGCTCGTCTTCGAGCGTCAGTTTCAGGTGCCGGTGGACATTCGGGCCATTGGCGGCCCAGATCGCTTCTTCGGCGACACTGATTTCGCGGGCGATGAAGCGCACCGTGTCTTCGGGATGGGTCTCGGCCCAAGCGCCGACGCGATCGACCGTCGCTACCAGTTCAGCCACGAGATCTGGCCGCTCATCGGCAAATTTCGCGTCGACCGTCAGCGGGCGTGGCGTGCCATTGTTGATGCGGATGCGGGCATCCGGATGGAAGCCGAATTCGGAAACAATGGTTGCGCCGATCTGATTGGCCAGCACCAATCCTTCCGCGCCCTTGACGAAGAAGGCATCGATTTCGTCGCGGGCGAGAGCCAGCAATTCCTCGCCATAGGGGTAGCGGCGCTTGAGGCCGAGGAAGGCCGCATTGCTGATTTCAAGCAAAGCCGTCTCGCGCACATCGAGATAAACGATCTCGACATCCCCAGCGGTCAGTCCCTCGAGCGATAGCGCTGAGACGATGCCTTTGAGCGCAGTGGCGCGCTGGAAATCGACGATCCCACCAGCTTGCCGTGGCACGCCAACCCTGCGGCCTTTGAGGTCCTTGGCCGACTTGATGCCGGTCGTCGGCAGGGAGATAACCGCCTGGAACTCATCGGTCGTCGTGATGCCGACGATGCGGGTTTCCCGTCCGCCCGAACGCGCCCAGATTGGCGGAATATTGCCGCCCTGGCGGAACGACCAATCGAGCGCATGCGTAAAGTGGCTTTGGCGAACAGCCGGGTCTTTGCTGTCGCGGATCGAGGCGACCGCAACGCTCTGGGCGCCAAAGGCCTCGTCCACCCAACCAAGTTGGGCGGCGATAGAGAGCGGCGTCGGGGCAGGGCAGCGCGTGTACCAGACGGATTTGGGTTCTTGGCTCATCTCAAAAACTCCTCAGGCGCTGGCGACGAGGCGCGGACGCGTCGGCGTGCGCACGGCGACTGGCTCCACTGGCTCGTCCTTGCGGGCGGCATAGCGGGCGAATGCGCCCTTGGCCAAAATGGTGCGGATCATGTTGTTCTGCGGCGCATGGGCCTTGCCCGAAATCGCGTCGCGATGGTGCCGCTCGAGCGGATGATCGCGGCTGATGCCGGGATTGCCGCCGAGATCGAGGGCTAGCGTCGTCGCCAGAATGGCGTTCTCGATGACCTCGTGCTTGGTCGCCGCCGAGTCCGAGCCAAAGGGACGACCGGCATCGAAATCCTCGGCGATCGTGCGCAGCAGGCGCCGATTGGTCGCGAGCCAGGCTTCGATCTGGCCAACACCATCCTGAATGCGCGGTACCGTCGAAAGCGGTGCGCCGAGGCTCGCCGGAGCGCGCGTGCTGGTGAAATCCACCAGCCAGTCGCGCGCCGCGCGGGCGGCGCCGTCATAGATCGAGGGGACGAGAGTAAAATACCAGGCGCCAAGCCGTTCGTCGCGCTTGAGGCCTTCGGTGGCCGGGGCGATATCCAGCACATCTTCGATATCGATGGCGACGTCATCGAGGATCAGGTCATGGCTATTGGTGGCTCGCATGCCGGTGGCGTTCCAGGTCTTTTCGACGCGGATGCCATCGGCATCGGTCGGCACCAGGAAGGAGCCGAGGCGCGGTTCCGGCTCGTCGGTGACGGCGAGCACGGAAACCCATTTGAGGAGCGGAATACCCGTCGCATAGGTCTTGTGGCCGGTGATGCGCCACTGATTGCCCACCTTGCGTGCCACCGTTTCTGGAAGGCTGCCATGCGAGGGCGAACCGACGCGCGGCTCAACCTGTGCGGCATTGAGCAGGGCGACACCTTCGCGATTGGCCTTGGTCACGCGCTCGATCAGATGCTGCGGCCACTTGCCCGAGGCGCGGATGCCGTAATGCTGGCTGTAGTGCATCGCCAGCACCAGAGCGGTGGATGGCTCGCCCTGCGCCACGGCCGAAACCACGGCCAGCGCTTCGGTGAGCCCGCCGCCGAGACCGCCATGCTCGGTTGCCGTCACGAGGCCGAGCAGGCCTGCCTCGTAGAGGGCGTCGAAATTGGCGAAGGGGAATTCGCCGGTTTCGTCATAATGCCCAGCGGTGAGGGCGAAGCGTCGGCCGAGATGCTCGGCCTTGGCGATATAGGGGGTGAAGTCGGTGGTCATGTCAGTCCTCGGAAATCAGGCGACGGCGCGAATGTCGATGCCGTCCCAAGGCCGGCGGTCGACCCAGGCGTTGATGTCAAAATCGCGTTCGAGGAAGCCCCACTCGTAGAGGAAGTCCTTGTAGTGACCGATGGCATCGACCAGTTCGGGCTCAAGGCCGAGCCCCAGATGCTTGTGCAGGTCCGGACCATTGGCAGCGGCCACGATTTCCTCGGAAGCGCCGACTTCGCGGGCGACGAAGCGGCGGACATCATCGGGATGCGCCTCGGCCCAGTCGCTGGCGCGATGCAGCGTTTCGATCAGGCGGGCGACGAGGTCCGGCCGGTCTTCGGCCAGGCGCTCGTCCACTGTCAGCACGCGCGGTGAGCCGGAATTGATGCGGATTTTCGGATCGGGATGGAAACCGAACTCCACCACGGTATGGGCCGCGATGAGATTGGTGATGGCAATGCCGCCGGTTCCCTTCACGTAGATCGCATCAACCTCGCCGCGCAGTAGAGCAGCGACTTCGGCCCCATAGGCCTGGCGATTCCTGAGGCCATAGAGCTGCGGACCCTCGCGGCCATCGAGTACGGATTCGGTCAGAGGAATATCGACGATCTCGACTTGCTTATGCGTAAGGCCTGCGAGCGACAGGGCCGAAACGAGGCCCTTGAGCGCGGTTGCAGCCATGAAATCGACGATCCCTGCCGGACGGCGGGCAATGCCGAAGCGGCGACCGACCAAGTCCTTGGTCGTTTTGATGCCACTCGTGGGCAGGGTGATGATGGCCTGGAATTCATCTGTCCAGGTGATGCCGACAAGGCGAGTCGGATTGCCTTCCGAGCGTGCGCGGATCGGCGGAACATTGCCGCCGTGGCGGAAGGAATAGCTCAGGTGATGGTCGAAGTGGCTCGACCGGATCGCTCTATCCTTGCTGTCTATGATCGAATTGAGCTTCACGCCTTCCTTGGCAAACGCCTCGTCCAGAAGACCCAGTTGCACCGCGAGACCAACCGGAGTGGGCACGGGGCAGCGCGTGTACCAGATCTCGGAAATCGTATTCTTGATCGTCATGCCTCTTCTCCTGTTGGCGAGGGCAGGTTTTTCCAAACCGGCATCCCCAAGCGTTTGTCTGTTTCTGTCGCGCACTGTGATGCGCAAGAAATTTGCTTCAATGTCTGATTTTGATCGATTTGTAAGAAACTAGTTCCTGAAATCGCGAAAAGTCAGGATGAATTTGCCAAAGCAGATTTGACAAAGCCTATAAAACTAGTCAACATAAATTTCGCAGGCTGAACCCCGGAGCTGAGCAGTGCTCTTTCCGGATGCCGCAAGGACCCCGTTGCTCCCATCGAGTGAAAGAGAAAGCGCTCATGTCAGCTCTGCCGCGCATATTGAGGACGCTGCGACGCACGCTCCTTCAGGCCGTGCCCACCGTTCTCGGCATCATCATTCTCAATTTTTTCCTGCTCCAACTCGCCCCGGGCGATGCTGCTGACGTGATGGCAGGCGAAGCCGGTTCGGCGACGGTCGAAACCATGCAGGCGCTGCGTGAGCGCTTCGGTCTCGACAATCCGGTGCTGGTGCAGCTCGCCAATTATCTCGGCAATCTCGCTCAGTTCAGCCTCGGCTTCTCGCCACGTTACGGCATGCCGGTGACCGAGCTGATCGGCCAACGTCTTCCCGGCACGCTGACGCTGATGGCCATGGCTCTGGCTATCGCCATTCTCATCGGCCTGACGCTAGGCTCGCTGATGGCGGCCTTTTCCGGTCGCCTGCCGGATCGGCTGCTCTCGATCTTCGCGCTGCTCTTTTATTCCGTGCCCGGCTTCTGGATCGGCCTGATGCTGATCGTGCTGTTCTCGGTGACACTGGGCTGGCTGCCGAGCGGCGGGGCAGGGACCATCGGCTCGTCCTATACCGGCTTTGCCGCCATCATCGACAAGGCGCGCTACATGGTGCTGCCGGCGACGTCACTCGCGCTATTCTACGTCGCCATTTATGCCCGCCTGACCCGCGCCGCCATGCTCGAAGTCAAGAACCAGGACTTTGTGCGCACTGCCTATGCCAAGGGGCTCTCGCCCGCGGTTGTGACCGTCAAGCATGTGCTGCGCAATGCGCTCATCCCCATCACCACCATGGCCGGCATGCATGTCGGCGGCATGCTCGGCGGCGCCGTGGTGGTGGAGACTGTCTATAGCTGGCCCGGCCTCGGGCGCCTTGCCTTCGAGGCCGTGATGGGCCGCGACTACACAGTTCTTCTGGGCATCCTGCTACTCTCGTCCATTTTGGTCATTCTCGCCAATGCCATTGTGGACCTTGCGCAGGCCTGGCTCGATCCCCGCATCGGAGAGCAGAAATGACGACCGAAACCGCCGTCACGCACGCCGCTACGCCCATACAGGCGCGCGCCAGCGCTACCCAGGCCGAAAAGCCGGATACGTCTCAATGGCATAATATCAAGGCGCCCGATGCCCGCACCACGCGCACGGCATCGGTGTCTGTGCCCGCCGGGCGGCGTGAACTCGCAGCCTTCCTGCGCAATCCCAATGCGCTCTTCGGGTTGGTTTTCCTGTCCCTGATGGTACTTGTCGCCCTCGTCGCTCCCATCGTTTTTCCCGGCGATCCGCTCGGCATGGTCGGAAAACCCTTCCTCTGGCCGGGCCAGGACGCCGCCTTCCCGCTCGGAACCGACTCCATGGGTCGTAACGTGCTGGCCGGTCTTTTCCATGGCGCGCGCATCTCGCTCTTTGTCGGCCTGACGGCAACGGCCCTTGGCCTCGGTGTCGGCATCACCGTCGGCTCGCTGGCCGGTTACTTTGGCGGCTGGGTCGATGATGTGCTCGTCCGCATCATCGAAATCTTCCAGACCCTTCCTAATTTCGTGCTGCTGGTGGTCCTCGTTGCAATCGCCCAGCCCTCGGCCACTACTGTTTCGGTCGCCATCGCCATCGTCAGTTGGCCCATGGTGGCGCGTCTCACCCGCGCCGAGTTCCGCGCCATTCGCGAAAAGGACTATGTGGTCGCCGCCCGCAGTCTCGGCTTCCGCCATCCGCGCATCATTTTTCGCGAGATTCTGCCCAATGCCCTGCCGCCGCTGATCGTCACCGCCTCGGTCATGGTCGCGACGGCCATCCTGATGGAATCGGCCCTGAGCTTCATGGGCCTGGGCGATCCCAACGTCGTCAGCTGGGGCTCGATGATCGGCAATGGCCGCGAACTCATCCGCACCGCCTGGTATCTCACCTTCCTGCCGGGCCTTGCCATCGTCTTCACCGTGCTCGCCCTCAACCTGATCGGCGACGGTCTCAACGACGCGCTCAACCCGCGCTTTTCGGAGGAACGCTCGTGAGCCCCGCATCCAGCCGTCTTCTCGAGGTCGAAAACCTCACCGTCCGTTTCGGCTCTGCCGATCCGGTCCGCCACCTGAGCTTTTCTGTCGATCGCGGCGAAACCGTCGCCGTCGTTGGCGAGTCCGGTTCTGGCAAATCGCTCAGCGCCCTGGCGCTGATGCGTCTCCTGCCGCGCAATGCTGAGGTACCCAATGGCCGGATCACTTTCGAAGGCACGGACCTCCTAAAGCTTTCCGACCGCGACATTCGCAAGGTGCGTGGGCGGGAGATCGCGATGATCTTCCAGGAGCCAATGACCAGCCTCAATCCGGTCGCCACTATCGGCAACCAGATCGCCGAGGTGCTGCGCCTCCACGAAAAGCTGAGTAGGAAGGAAGCGCGTGCCCGCGCCATCGAGCTGCTCAACCTCGTGAAAATCCCCGATGCCGAAAAGCGCGTCGATGATTTCCCGCACCAACTTTCCGGCGGCCAGCGCCAGCGCGTGATGATCGCCATTGCCGTGGCCTGCAAACCCAAACTTCTTATAGCCGACGAGCCAACGACGGCGCTCGACGCGACCATTCAGGCCCAGATTCTCGAACTGCTCGACGAACTGCGCCGCAAGCTCTCGATGGGCCTTCTGCTCATCACCCACGATCTTGGCGTCGTCTCGCGCTGGAGCGACCGCGTGGTGGTCATGTATCACGGCGATAAGCTCGAAGAGCTGCCGACGTCCGAACTCTTCTCGGCAGACCGCCACCCCTATACGCGCGGCCTGGCCCAGGCCTCGATCCGGCTCGAAGACGGTGTGCACCACACCTCGCGCTCGCTTTCCGAAATCCGCGTGGTAAAGGATCTCGACGGGCAGAACGACTATCAGATCCGCCAGCCGGTCCCGCGCGATCTGCCACCCGTCGCCAATGACGACGAGCCGATCCTGCAGGTCGACGGTCTTTCCGTTACCTACCGCACCCGAAATCGCGAAAACCGGGCGCTCGACAAGGCAACACTCACCCTCGCCAAGGGCGAAACTCTTGGCATTGTGGGTGAATCCGGCAGCGGCAAGTCGACCCTGTCGAAAGCCATCATGCGCCTCGTCAATGCCGAAAGCGGTAGCATCCGCTTTCAGGGCCAGGACATTACCGGCCTCAGCCCTAATCAGCTTCAGCCGGTTCGCCGCGACCTGCAGATGATTTTCCAGGACCCGTTCGGCTCGCTCAATCCACGAAAATCGATCCGCGACATTCTCGAAGCGCCGCTGATCGTTCACGGCGTCCATGACGCCGCAGAACGCCGCCAGCGCATCGCCGAAACCTTTGAGCACGTCCGCCTGCCGCTTTCAGCCGCCGAACGCTATCCACACGAATTTTCCGGCGGCCAGCGCCAGCGCATCGGCATCGCCCGCGCGCTGATCCTGCGCCCCTCGCTCGTGATTTGCGATGAACCGGTTTCGGCGCTCGACGTCTCGATCCAGGCGCAGATTCTCAATCTTCTGGTCGATCTCAAGCGCGACCTTGGCCTCAGCTATCTTTTCATCTCGCACGATCTGGCGGTGGTTCAGTACATTTCCGACCGCGTCATCGTGATGAAGGATTCCCGCATTATCGAAGAGAGCGACCACAAGACCATCTGGCGTCAGCCCAAGACCGACTATACCCGCGCGCTCATCGCCGCGGCGGCCGGCGGCGAAACCCGAAGCAGGGCGCTCGCTTCCTGACCTCAATTCCACCTTCAATACAAAAGACCATGGTGCCGGCTTCAGGCACCACGAACAGGGAGTTTTCCATGGTCGACTATCGCTATCTTGGCCGCAGCGCGCTGAAAGTGTCACCGATCACCTTGGGCACCATGATGTTTGGCAATCAGACGCCGGACGATGTCGCCTTCCGCATCATCGACAAGGCGCACGAGCAGGGTATCAATTTCATCGATACCGCCGACGTCTATCACGACGGCAAGTCCGAGCAGACTGTCGGCAAGGGTATCAAGAAGCACCGCGAAGATTGGGTGCTCGCCACTAAGTTCGTCAACTCGCGCGATCCAAAACCCAACAAGGGCGGCTATTCGCGCAAGTGGGTTTACGAGACCGTCGAGAATTCGCTGCGCAATCTCGACACCGACTATATCGACATCCTCTATTTCCACCGTGCCGTGTTTGACGCCTCGCTCGAAGAGCCCGTTCGCGCCATTGCCGATCTGATCAAGGCCGGCAAGCTGCGCTATTTCGGCGTGTCCAACTTCCGCGGCTGGCGCATTGCCGAAGTGGCGCATCTCGCAGACCAGCTCGGCATCGATCGTCCGATCGCCAGCCAGCCGCTCTACAACATCGTCAATCGCACGGCCGAAGCCGAACAGCTTCCGGCCGCCGTCGCCAACGGCCTTGGCAATGTGTCCTACAGCCCGCTCGCCCGCGGCGTGCTCACCGGCAAGTACAATGTCGGCGAAGCGGCCCCGGCCGATAGTCGCGCCGGCCGCGGCGATAAACGCATGCATGACGTGGAATTCCGCGAGGAATCCATCGAGGTCGCGAAGAAAGTCGCCGCCCATGCTGCCGCCAAGGGCACGACCGGTGCTGATTTTGCGCTCGCCTGGGTGCTGAACAACCAGCTCATCACCTCGGCCATTGCTGGTCCCCGTACCGAAGAGCAGTGGGATGGCTACATCCGCGCGCTCGACGTTAAGATTGATGCCGACGATGAAGCCCTCGTGGATAGTCTCGTGGCAACTGGCCATCCGTCTACGCCTGGTTTCACCGATCCAGGCCACCCGGTCGAAGGCCGCGTGCCCCGGTCGGCCGCCGGCTCCGCACAGATCATTCCGCTGAGCCGCACCCAGCGCGTTGCCTGAGCGCCATCTGCCAACTTTTTAGGAGGGTCGGCGCTTGCCGGCCCTCGTCGTTTGAGCGGGCACAGAAGCATTTTCTTCCGCAATTCGCCTGATTTCTTCGCCGATTACCACGCCGATCGGTGCAGCTTGAAACGCACGCGCGAAATTTTTCTTTCTCGACCAAGTGTGGCGCTGAGGGTTTTTCCGCCCATCGTCTCAGTTCGTAATCCATTATCTCGATAAAAAAACTAGACATTATAAAGTTGTCCTGCCTTGCCCGACAGAGGCCCCAGTTTCCACGTCGCTCTCGAGAGCGGCACGCAACGGTCAGGACCAAAAATGACGACTTCCAAATCTCGTGGCGTGCTCGCCCCAACCCGCCGCGCCTTCCTGCTTTCCACAGCCGCCTTGGCCGCCGTCTCGACGGTGCCGGGCTTCGCCTTCGCCCAGAACGCGACCCCGACGCCGGGTGGCTCAGTGTCCATTAATATCGGCACCGAACCACCGGTTCTCGTGCTCATCGCCCACACCGCCGGCGCCGCCTACTATGTCAGCGGCAAGACCACCGAAGGTCTGCTGACCTATGACGAAAATTTTGAGCCGCAGCCGCTACTTGCCACCTCGTGGGAAGTCGCCGAGGACGGCCTGCGCTACGCGTTCAAGCTGCGCGAAGGCGTGAAGTGGCATGACGGCACCGACTTCACCGCCGAAGACGTCGCCTTCTCCATCCTTGCCCTCAAGGAACATCACCCCCGCGGCCGCGCCACCTTCGCTTCGGTTGAAGAAGTCAACGTGCTCGGCCCGCACGGGGTTGAGTTGATCCTTTCGAAGCCCGCACCGTTCCTGCTGACCGCCTTTGCAAGCTTTGAAGCGCCGATTGTGCCGAAGCATCTTTATGAAGGCACGAATATCCCGGAGAACCCGCACAATTTCGCGCCGGTCGGTACTGGTCCCTTCACCTTCGTCGAATGGGTACGTGGCAGCCACGTCATTCTCAAGAAGAACGAAAACTACTGGGGCGAAGGCAAGCCCTATCTCGACCAGCTCATTATTCGCTTCATCGTCGATCCGGCCGCAGCCGTCGCCGCCATTGAATCGGGCGAAGTGCAGGTTTCGGTTGCCAACGTGCCGCTCACCGATATCGAGCGCCTCAAGGCCAATCCGAACCTCGTCGTCGATACGCGTCCGGCGCCCTATTCGCCGAGCATTGCGCGTGCCGAATTCAACCTCGAAAATCCCTACCTCGCCGACGTCAAAGTCCGTCACGCCATCGCGCATGCGATCGACAAGGATTTTATCGTCAACACCATCTATCTCGGCTACGCCACCCGTCTCGACGGCCCGGTGAGCCCCGATCTCGCGCGCTTCTACAACCCCGACGTGCCGAAATACGACTTTGACCCGGCCAAGGCCGAAGCGCTGCTCGACGAAGCCGGCTATCCGCGCGGCGCCGATGGCTTCCGCTTCAAGCTCTTCGTCGATCCGACCCAGCCCTCGGGCCCGCCCAAGCAGACCGGCGAATATTTTGTCCAGGCCCTTGCCAAGGTCGGCATTCAGGTCGAGCTGCGCACGCAGGATTTTGCGACCTTCGTGAAGCGTATCTTCACCGATCGCGATTTTGACATCGCCATCGAAGGCATGAGCAATCTCTACGACCCGACCGTCGGCATCCAGCGCCTCTACTGGTCGAAGAACTTCAAGGTCGGCCTGCCGTTCTCCAACGGCTCCAAGTACGAAAACCCGGAAGTCGACCGTCTGCTCGAAACTGCTGCCGTCGAGATCGACCCGGCCAAGCGCCTGCAACTGTTCAACGATTTCCAGCGCATCGTGGTCGAAGACCTGCCGACGCTCGATATCGTCACGCCCGCCTCGATCACCATTTCCGACAAGCGCGTGCAAAACCTGAAACTCGGCGCGGAGCACCTCTGGACCAACGGCGCGGATATCTACCTCGCTTCGTGATCTTTTGGCCTGCCGGATAAGTGTCCGGCAGGCTTATTGTTTTTACATAAGGGCCTGCCGATGACCGCTGCCGTTCAGAAACTTTCGTCGACCCAAGGTGGCCCCAACCGGGAAGAATTACTTGAGCGAATTCCGGGTCTTGTCGCCGAAATCGCCAAGGGTGCGGCGCAGAGGGATCTGGATCGCGAACTGCCGTTCGAGGCGTTTCGGCTGTTCCGGGAGTCCGGGCTTGGCGCTTTGCGGGTGCCGTTGGAACTGGGTGGGCCGGGTGGTTCGGTGCCGGATTATATCGAGTTGATCGCGGCCTTGGGATCGGCAGATTCCAATGTAGCTCATGCACTTAGGTCGCATTTCAACTATGTCGAGAATCTGGTGCTGAGCGGCGCCGACCAGCGCGATGCGGGGGCTATCGAGCGGGTGCTGGAGGGCAAGCTGTTTGGTGGGGCACATACCGAGCAGGGGACGGCGCGGCCGGGTGAGGTGACGACGAAAATCTCAAAGGTTGGAAGCACTTGGCGGCTCAATGGGCGCAAGTGGTATGCGACCGGAACGGCCTATGCCGACTATGCTTCGTTCAGTGCGGTCAATGAGGCGGGCGAGACGGTTGGTGTGCTGCTACCGGTTGATCGGGAGGGCATAAACATCCTCGACGATTGGGATGGCATGGGGCAGAAGTTGACCGCGAGTGGCGGCGTAGTGCTTGATAATGTTGAGGTTTTTGAGCACGAGTTTGCGCGCCGAAGTCTAGAAAATCAGGTCGGTCGGCACTGCTCGACACTGCGGCAATTGCATCTGGCGGCGAGTGCGGCGGGGGCGGTGCGGAACGTCTTGAGCGATGGGATCGACTATGTGAGGAAGCAGGCGCGGTCGGCGGCGCATAGTCCGGCAGCGACGGCGCGGGAAGATCATTTCGTTCAACAGGTTATCGGCGAAATCGCGGCCAATTCGCTGGCGATCGACACGCTGATTGCCGAGGGTGCGAGGGCTTTGCAGCATACCGCAGATACGTTCGCAACGGGTGACGCGGAGGCTATCGAAACGTCACTTGTTGCTAGCACACTGGTAACGGCGAAAGCCCAATTGGTTATTGGTCAGTTGGGGCCGCGTACAGCTGAGCGCATGTTCGAACTCGGCGGCGGTTCAGCGACCTCGCGAAAGTACAATTTCGACCGTCACTGGCGGAACATCCGGACGGTGCTCAACCACAATCCGCTGCTGCACAAGTCGCGCATTGTCGGCGATTACATTCTCAATGGGACCACCACGCATCTGAAAGAGGGGAAGGTGTTTTAGATGCCGTCTTCCGATCTGTTTCTCATTACCGGTGCGACCGGCAAACTGGGCCGGGTGCTGACGCCAAAACTGATCGACGGTGGGCATCGGGTTCGCGTGTTGACGCGACGGCCAGAGGCGGCCAGGGAGCTTTTTGGCGATAAGGTCGAGATATCGGAGGGCGATTTTTCGGTGCCCGCCTCATTGCCGGCGGCGTTGAACGGTGTGAGCCGGGTGCTGCTGCTCTCGCCGATCAGCGAGCGGCTGGCCGAGGACCAGATTGCGCTGGTCGATGTCGCCAAAGCGGCAGGCGTGGCGCGGATCGTGAAAATTTCCGGGTCGGACTGGACGGTAGGGACGTCGTTCTCGGGCGATGCGCATAAGAGGGTGGAAGATCATCTGGCGCAGTCGGGGCTCGACTATGTGGCGGTGCGGCCGAACGCATGGCTGCAGGTGTCGCTCGCCGCGGTGGCGGCGCAGATCAAGCGGGGTGAAGCCATTGCGGCGAGACATGGGGCCAAGGTGGGCTATGTTGATGTGCGTGATATTGCCGATGTTGCGATCAGCCAGCTCCTGGCGCCGAAAGTGGCGGCTGGTCCGCTGGTGATCACGGGGCCGGATTCGCTGTCTATTCCGGATATTGCGGGACTGGCGACGCGGATTACGGGGAAGCCAGTGGGTGTGTCGTCAGCGGTGGCCGGATTGCCCTCGGGCATTGAGGGCTTTGAGGCCGAGGTGGTGAAGCAGTTTTTTGTGGTGATTGCGCAGGGTGGTGCGGCGGGGCTCACCGATACTGTCGAGCGCGTGTTGGCGCGGAAGCCGCGGAGTGTTGAGGCGTATTTGGCGGAGGAACTGGGAGCGGCTTGAGAGGGCGGTTTGCGCCGATACCCCCACCCTCGTTCCCTTCCCAAAAAGGGGGAGGGAGGCGCAAGCCTCAGTCGTTCCGGCTCCTTGGTGTCCCTCCCCTTGTGGGGAGGGATTAAGGGTGGGGGTGTTCGCGCGCACAGGCATCGTGGCTCCCGCACCCCCTCCCATCCTCCTCGCCTCAAATCGCTCCACTGGAGCGATTTGCCCTTCGGGACGGGTCGGAGCCCGTCAAGGGGAGGTGCCGCGCCGGTGGATGGGGATATGTCGAGTTCTCTTTCACCGTGTCATCCCCGCGAAAGCGGGGACCTCCGCTTCTGGAAATAGAGATTCCCGCTTTCGCGGGAATGACGCCGGTGGTTGGATGACCCCCCGCCCACGAAAACCGGATTTTGCGCTCAATCCAGAACCGGTGGACGAAAAACCCGGAATTCGTCCATTGTTTGGAAGTGTCTCCCTCGACTTTTTTAGTCTAAATGCCGACTAATTCCGTCGTCATTTAGCGGACTGAAATTGACCGATCACATCTCCAGCGGCGCGGCTTCAAGTGAAGCCATTATCCAACTTCGCGGGGTCGAGAAGACCTTTGCGGCACGCGGTGCCAATGCGCCCGTTACTGCACTTCATGAAATCAATCTCGATGTGCCGAGGGGCGCCATTCTTGGCGTTATCGGCCGTTCGGGTGCCGGCAAATCGACGCTGATCCGGCTGGTGAATGGGCTGGAACTGCCCAGTTCCGGTTCGGTGCGGGTCGATGGCGTCGAGATTTCAGCACTGGAAGAACGGGCGCTGCGTCAGGAGCGCCGCTCGATTGGCATGATTTTCCAGCACTTTAACCTGCTGGCGCGGCGCACGGCCTTTGGCAATGTGGCGCTGCCGCTGGAAATTGCAGGTGTCTCCAAGGCGGAAATCCGTAGGCGCGTTTTGCCGCTGCTTGATCTGGTGGGACTGTCGGACAAGGTCGATCGCTATCCGGCGGAACTCTCGGGCGGGCAGAAGCAGCGTGTCGGCATCGCCCGTGCGCTGGCGACCAATCCAAAGGTGCTGCTCTCGGATGAGGCGACATCGGCGCTTGATCCGGAAACCACCGAACAGATTCTGGCGCTGCTCAAGCAGGTCAATGCCGATCTCGGCGTGACCGTGCTGCTGATCACCCACGAAATGTCTGTCATCAAGACTGTGGCCGATCGGGTGGCGGTGATTGACGAAGGGCGCATCGTCGAAGAGGGCGCGACCTATGATGTGTTCACCGGGCCGCAGCATGCGACGACGCGCAATTTTGTTTCCAGCATTACCGGGACGCAATTGCCCGAGCATCTGGCCATGCGCCTGAGCGCAACGCCCGAGGCGGACAAGGAAGCGCTGGTGCAGCTTGTGTTCAAGGGGGAGGGCGCAGCGCAGCCGTGGCTTTCCGTGCTGACGCGAAAGCTGGATGCCGATCTCGGCATCGTGCAGGCCAAGGTGGACCACATTTCTGGCCGGCCTTTCGGCACGCTGGTGGTGAGCCTGCCTGACGTGGCCAAATTGCCCGCCCTTTTGGTGACCTCCAAGGAACTGGGTCTTGAAACGGAGGTGCTCGGCTATGCCTGAAGTCTTCTCGCCCCAAATCCTGAAGCTGCTCGTCGATTCCTTCGTGCAGACGCTCTACATGGTCGGCATTGCCGGCTTTATCGGCACGCTGATCGGCCTGCCGCTCGGCGTGTTCCTCGCGACGAGCCAGCGCGGTGAACTGTTTGCCGCGCCCGCCGTGAACGCAGTGCTTGGTCTGATCGTCAATGCGGCGCGCTCGACGCCGTTCATCATTCTCGTCGTCGCCATCATTCCGCTGACGCGGTTGATTACCGGCACGTCCATCGGCACCAGCGCGGCCATCGTGCCGCTGACCATTGCTTCGGCGCCCTTCATTGCGCGCGTCATCGAGGCGGCCATTCGTGGGGTGGATCAGGGGCTGATCGAAGCGGCGCGGTCGATGGGCGCGAGCCCGTTTCAGATCGTGCAGAAAGTTCTGCTGCCTGAGGCACTGCCGGCCATCACACTGGCGCTGACGCTGACCGTCGTCAGCCTCATCGGCTATTCGGCCATGGTGGGCGCCGTCGGCGGCGGTGGCCTCGGCGATCTCGGTATTCGTTTCGGTTATCAGCGCTTCATGCCCGACGTGATGTTGGCCGTGGTGCTGGTGCTGATCGTTCTCGTCCAGGGCGTCCAGAGCCTTGGCGACTCCCTTGCGCGGCGCTTCGACAAGCGCTCGCGCCACTAACTCCCCTCCCTCGAAAGGATTTTTATCCATGTCGTTCAAGACTGTTATCGCTGGTGTTGCCCTTGGCCTCAGCCTAATCGCGGCGCCGGCCTATGCCGAAACCATCAAGATTGGCGCGACGCCCGGTCCGCACGCGCAGATCCTGGAAGCCGTGAAGCCGATCCTTGCTGCCCAGGGCATCGATCTCGAAATCCTCGAATTCTCGGATTATGTCATTCCGAACGAAGCTCTTGCTTCGGGCGAACTCAACGCCAATTCGTTCCAGCACCAGCCTTACCTCGACAACCAGGTGCGTGACCGCGGCTATGCCATCGAGTCCGTGGCAACGACCGTGAACTTCCCGATCGGCATCTACTCGGACAAGTACGAGAACATTGCCGACCTGCCCGATGGCGCCAAGATTGGCATTCCAAACGACCCGACCAATGGCGGCCGCGTGTTGCTGTTGCTCGAAGACAACGGCCTGCTCGACCTCAAAGAAGGCGTTGGCACCGCAGCGAGCGTTGCTGACATCGTCGGCAACCCGAAGAACTTTGAGATCATCGAAGTCGACGCTGCCCAGCTGCCGCGCGTTCTGCCCGACGTTGACGCCGCTGGCATCAACACGAACTTCGCCGAACAGGCTGGCCTTGATCCGGTCAACGACCCGATCCTGCGCGAAAGCCCGAAGGGTCCCTATGTGAACGTGATCGCGATCCGTACGGAAGACAAGGGTCAACCGTGGGTGAAGGCCCTGGTGGATGCGTACCACTCGGACGAAATCCGCACCTTCGTCGAGACGACCTTCAACGGCGCCGTTCTCGCGAGCTGGTAAAAGCAGAACTCCTGGCGTGCATTGGACGCCGGGAGTTTCTTATTCCGGCATCGGTCGGATGAAGTGGTTTTTTGCGACTTCCCGCGTTTCGGGCTGCGGCAAAGCCGACTGCCGGCGGATGAACTCGATGCGGTTGAGTTCTTCGGAGAAGCGCGTGTCCGAGAAGCGGCGATCGGGGTCGGGGACCGCCGAAAGAAGAAGCCGCGTATAGGGGTGCTGGGGATTGGTCAGCACGCTCTCGGTGTCTCCCCATTCGACGATCTGGCCGGCATACATGACCATGATGTCCTCGGCGACATAGCGCGCCGTGGCGATGTCGTGGGTTATGTACAAGAGCGCCAGGCCCAGTTGGGCCTTCATGTCATTGAGCAGATTGAGAATGCCGAGGCGCACCGAGACGTCGAGCATCGAGGTCGGTTCGTCGGCGACGATGACCTGCGGATTGACCGCGAGGGCGCGGGCAATGCTGATGCGCTGGCGCTGGCCGCCCGAGAGTTCGTGCGGATACTTTGGCATCAAGAGCGCCGGGTCGAGTTTGACGCGGGTGAGCAATTCCTCGATGGCGGCGGTACGCTCCTTGGCGTTCAGCTTGGGCTGATGGAGGCGCAGGGGGCGCTCGAGGTGATAGCGGATCGTGTGCGTGGGGTTTAGGGCCGCGAAGGGGTCCTGGAACACCATCTGCACCGAGGCGCGATAGGCTTTCAATGCCTTGGCATTGGCCTTGCCTAGGGGCGTGCCGCGGAAGAGCAGCTGGCCTTCGTCGGGCGTATATTCGCGCATGATGAGGCGGGCGGCGGTGGTCTTGCCGGAGCCGGATTCCCCGACCAGCGCCAGGGTGCGGCCGGGATGGAGGCCGAAGGAGACCGAGCGGGCGGCGTAGACGGGCTTGTCGGCGCGGCCGAAGGTTTTGCTGACATTGTCGAGGGCGAGGATGGCGTCGCTCATGACTGGGCTCCCTCGCGGATCTGTTCGCCATGGAGTTTCGGCATCGAGGCCCAGAGGCGTTTTGTGTAGGCGTGCTGCGGCGTGCGGTAGATGGTCTGGGCGTCGTTGACTTCCACCAGCTCGCCTTCGAGCATGATGCCGATGCGGTCGCTGACCTGCACCATCAGGCCGAGATCGTGCGTGATGAAGAGGACGGAGAAGCCGAGTTCTTTGCGCAAGACGTCGATGCGCTGCAGGATTTCGCGCTGCACCACCACGTCTAGGGCGGTGGTGGGCTCGTCCATGATGAGCAGCTTTGGATTGAGCGCGAGGCAGATGGCGATGACGATGCGCTGGCGCATACCGCCCGAGCACTGGTGCGGATAGGACGAGAGCCGGTCGGGCGAAATGTCGACGAGCTTCAGGAGTTCGGCGGCGCGGGTGCGGGCTTCGGCACGGCTGATGCGGCTGTGGGCTTTGAGGACGTCATAGAACTGCGTTTCGATGGTCAGCACCGGATTGAGCGAGTTCATGGCGCTCTGGAACACCATGGCGACCTCGCGCCAGCGGAAGCGGCGGAGTTCATCGTCGGTCAGGGCCAGCACGTCGCGGCCGCCAACGAGGATCTGGCTGCCCTTGCGGATGAGGGCAGGGGGGCGGTGGAGGCGGCTGACGGCGAAGGCGATGGTCGACTTGCCGCAACCGGATTCGCCGGCGAGGCCGAAGAATTCGCCTGGCGCGATGTCGAAGGAGACATCCTTGACGGCGTGGAAGTCCTTTTCGGCGCCGATATAGTCGATGTTGAGATTGCGGATCGAGAGGACGGGATCGGTCATAGCTTGCCCTCTCCGATACGGACCATGCGGGTCCAGCGATTGAGCATGCCGCCGGTACGAAGACGTGGATTGGCGATTTCGTCGATGGCGAAGTTGATGAGTGCGAGGCCAAGGCCGAGGACGGCGAGGGCAAAGCATGGGGCGAGGAGGTCCCACCAGGCGCCGACCGAAAGGGCCGAAGCGTTCTGGGCATTGTAGAGCATGATGCCCCAGGAGACGGTGTTGGGATCGCCGAGACCGAGGAATTCGAGCGTCGCTTCGGTGATCACGGCGAAGATGACGCTGCCGATGAAATTGATGCCGACGATGGAAATCAGGTTCGGGAAAATCTCGAAGGCCATGATGCGCCAGCTTGGTTCGCCCAGCATTTCGGCGGATTTGACATAGTCGCGCTGACGGATGGAGAGGGTTTCCGAGCGGGTGACGCGCACGCCCCAGGCCCAGGATGTGAGGCCGAGGATAACGGCGATCACCAGCGGGCTTGCCTGGCCGATAAAGGCGGCGAGGACGAGGAGCAGCGGCAGGTTCGGAACGACCAGCACCATATTGGTGAAGAAGTTGATGACCTCGTCGACGACGCCGCCCTTGTAGCCGGCAATTATGCCGAGGACGGTGCCGATGAGGGTGATGGCAAGGCCGGCGCCGAAGCCGACCGCGAGCGAGACGCGGGCGCCATAGACGAGACGGGCGAAGACGTCGTGGCCGAGACGGGTCGTGCCCAGCCAATGCTCCCATGAGGGAGCCTGGTGTGGACGCCCGACGCGCTTCACCGGGCTATACTCGGTGAGGAAGGGCGCGAAGATGGCGACGAGGACAACGATGAGAAGGATGGTGATGCCCACCATGGCCTTCTTGTTGCTGAGCAGCTGGCGGAAAATCGTCATCGCTCAAGCCTTCTTCAAACGGGGGTCGAGCAGCACATAGCTGAGATCGACGGCGAAATTGGCGATGAGCATGGCGGCGGTCATGATCAGGAGCTGGCCCTGGATGACCGGATAATCGCGGGCGATGATGGCCTGGTAGAGCGTGTTGCCGAGGCCGGGATAGTTGAACACCACTTCGGTGACGAGCGAACCGCCGAGCACGGTTCCGAGCGCGATGGCAAGGCTCGAAACGGTGGGCAGCAGGGCGTTGCGCGCGGCGTACCAGAGCATGACGCGATTGTCGGCGAGGCCCTTGGCGCGGCCCATGACGATGTAGTCTTCGCCCAGCAGGTTGATCATGTTGTTGCGCATGGTGACGGCGAAGCCACCAGTAAGCACGATGACCATGGTCAGCATGGGGAGGGTGCCGTGATGCAGCACGCTTGAAATATAGGTCCAGTTGAATCCCGGATCGAGCAGCGGATCGGCGGCATAGCCATTGGGGAACCAGCCGAGCTGATAGCCGAAAAGGAAGAGCATGATCAGCGAGACGACGACGGCCGGGACGGAGCTGGAAAAGATGGCGGTGAGCGAGACGATGGAGTCGAAGATCGTGCCGCGGCGCCAGGCTGCCATGACGCCGAGGAAGGTCCCGAGGCAGAAGCTGAAGAGCGTCGCGATGCCGACAAGGCCGAGGGTCCAGACGAGGGCGCGGCCCAAAAGCTCGGTGACGGGCAGGGGGAAGTACTTGATCGAGCGGCCGAGATCGCCAGTGAAGACACTCTGCAGATAGCGCAGGTATTGCTCGCCGAGCGGCGCATCGATGAAGCCGAAGGTGAGCTTCAGGGCGTTGAGATTTTCGAGGGAGAGTTCGGAGCCGGCGCTGGCGAACATGATCTGGATGGGATCACCCGGCATCAGGCGCGGCAGGAAGAAATTTACGGTGGCCGCGGCGATGAAGGCCGCGAGATAGAAGGCGAGACGCCGGAGCAGGAAGGTCATCGGTGCAAGGTTTCTCCCTGTGGGTCCAGTAGTCCTCATGGTGAGGTGCGGAGCGTAGCGAAGCCTCGAACCACGAGGGCGTGGCGTCGAAGCATCGGGGCACGACCTCGTCCTTCGAGGCTACGCTGCGCTCCGCACCTCAGGATGAGGTCTACTTTGGGCAAAGCGCAACGGGGCAGCGCGGCATTATAAGAGACGGCGGGAGCGCAAGGGTAACGCTCCCGCCTTGGCACGATTACTGGGCGACTGGATCGAGATCGAGCAGCTGCAGCAGGCGGGCCGGGTTGGCGTTGGAAACGACGGGCGAGTACTTGGGGTTCTCGGCGTCGGCCCAGCCGGTGAAGCGGTTGGTATTGTATTCGTAGAAGGACGGGCTGTTGTAGACCGGGATGATCGGCATGGCTTCGGCCACGATCAGCTGGAGCTGGTCCATGAGCGACTTCTGCTCGGCCGGGTCCTTGGACTGGGTGTACTGCTCAAGGAGGGTCATAACCTCGGCATTTTCCCAGTGCGGCGCAGTGAAGCGGCTCTTGCCGAAATCGCCCGGGTTGAACGAGCGGATATACGGGAAGTAGGGATTGGCCGCCGATGCCAGCGCGTTGAGCGTCATGGAATAGGTGCCGTCGATCAGGTTCTGGGTCCAGACCGCAGCTTCCGGGGTCGACATTTTCACATTGAGACCGGCTTCGGTCAGGCTTTCGATGGAAATCTGGACGGCATCGATCCAGTCGGTCCAGCCATTGGGAACCATGATGTCGATGGCGATCGGGGTGCCATCGGGATTGTCACGGAAACCATCGCCATCGGCGTCGACATAGCCATTCTCGTCGAGGAGGGCCACGGCGGCTTCGAGGTCGAACTTGCCGTATTGGCCGAACTGGGTTTCGACTTCGGGATTGGCGAAGGCCTTGTAGAGTTCGCCAAGGCTTGCCGGGTCTTCATTGACCAGCGGGTAGCCATAGCCGGCGATGTCGACGATGGTTTGGCGGTCGATGAGCATGGAGAGCGCGCGGCGGAAGTTCACATCGGTGAACGCCTTGCGGTTGTTCTCGTCCGGCGTGATCTGGCTGACCTGGAACGAGACGAGGCTCGATGGAGTGAACCAGTACTTGTGGTGCTCGGGATCCTTGGCAACGAAGGTGTTGTCGATATCGGGGATGAAGCTCGTGGCCCAATCGAGCGTACCGTCGGCAAGGGCCGCCAGAACCTGCGGATTGTCGGCAAGCTGCGGCATGCGCAGGCAATCGACCTTGAGGTTCTCAGCGTCCCAATAATTGGGATTGCGGCACTGCTCGTAGACTTGCGGGGTGAAGCGCGTGATCTCGGTCATCGGGCCGGAGGCGACCGGGTTTTCGTTGGCGAAGGTCACAGGATCGGCAATGTCGGCCCAGATGTGCTCGGGCACGATCGGCATGCCGACAATGGTATTGGCGATCAGCGAATTGGGTTCGTTGAGGCTGAACTTGACCGTGCGGTCATCGACCTTTTCGACGGAAGCGAGTTGGGCCGAAACCGAGATGAAATCGAGCGCCGGAAACTTCTTGATGTAGTCATAGGTGAAGACGACATCGTCGGCGGTGAGCGCTTCGCCATCGGACCATTTCAGGCCATCGCGCAGCACGAAGGTGATCGACTTGAGATCGTCGGCCAGCTCATAGCTTTCGGCGAGGCGGAAATTGGGTTCGTTGCCCTTGAGGCGGTTGAAGACGACCAGTGGCTCGTACATGAAATCGAGCGTGGTGTAGCGCGCCGAGGTCTGCCCGAACGGGTTAAAATTGCGCACGAAGGTCGTGGTCTGTTCCGAGCTCAAGGTGAGCACGTTCTGGGCGCTGGCGGGCACCGCCATGGCCAGGGTCGCAACCGAAACGGCCGCGATCAGCGTAGTTTTCAGCATTATATGTCTCTCCTTTGAATACGGCCCTGCCTCAGGCAAGTCCGTTCTCCCTGAAAATGTCTTCCACCTCGGCATGGAGCGCCCTCACGTCCACACGAGACTTGCCGAGCCGCGACTGGGCCCGGTCGATACGCGCGAGGCTTTCGGCGGTGAGCGGACCTGCCGCCCTGGCCGCCGCCTCGCTGGCGTTGAGATCGCCCTGGCTATGGAGGGCAATGTCGTAGCCTGCATCGAGCGCAGCGCGCACGCGTTCCGGCCAGGTTCCCTTGAGCGCCTCCATAGTGAGGCAATCGGTAATAAGAACGCCGTCGTAGCCGATGTCGCGGCGGATAAGGTCGCAGACGGCGGCAGAGACGGAGGCTGGGTGGTCTTTGTCGATCTGGGTAAAGACCAGATGCGCCACCATGGCCCAGGGGGAATCTTTTAGGGCGATGAAGGGGCGGAAATCGGTCTGGCGCAGATCGTCCACCTCGGCATCGACAACTGGGCAATCGAAATGCGGATCGACGGTGACGCGGCCGTAGCCGGGAATGTGCTTCATGATCGGCATGGAGCCGACTTCGAGCATGGCATCGATGACGATGCGGCCCATTTCGATGACGAGATCGGGATCGTCGCCAAAGGCGCGCTGGCCGATAACGTCATGCGTGCCCTTGCGGGCGAGATCGACGACGGGGGTCGTACCACTGCCGAGGCCGAGTTCTGACATCATCGAGCCCATGGCGAAGGTCGAGAGGCGCATGGCGCGCTTGCCTGTTTCAAGGTCCTTGCGGGCGAGGGCGCCGAATTGGCCGAGGCTGCGGAACAGCGGCCAATTTCCATTGTCGAGCCGCTGCACGCGGCCGCCTTCCTGGTCGATATAGACCGGGGCATCGTCGCGGCCGACGGCTTCCCTGAACTGGTGGACGAGGCGCTTGATCTGCTCGGGATTGTCGAGATTGCGCTTGAAGAGGAAGAGCCCAAAAGGATTGGCCTCGCGGAAAAAGGCGATCTCGTCGGCCGAGAGTTCATATCCCGGCATGCCGACGAAAAGGGCGAGGGGCGTCGTAGTCATGGTCTAGTTCGCCTCGGGCTTCTTGATGCGCAGCAGGCCCTGGTAGATGTCTTCCTTGTCCGACGGGATGGGCATGGCGCCGGCCGCCTTGACGTAGAAATCGACGGGGCCCGCCGAGCCGATGACGGCATAGGCATAGCCATGCGCCTTCATGGCAGCGAGCGTGTGATAGAAGAGGGCGAGGCCGATATTCTTGCCGCGCTGGTCTTCGGAAACGCCGGTGGGGCCAAAAAAGCCGCGCGCCGTCGCGTCATAGCAGGCAAAGCCAACGAGCTGGCCATCGACGGTGGCGATGAGGCAACCGGGCGGCTGATGCGCCATGGCGGCGCTGACTTCGCTGACCCAATACTCGGAAAAATGGGTGCGGACCCAATCCCTAATGATGTGCTGCTCGGGCGGCAGGGCGACGCGAATAGTCGCCCCGACATCCTCGACGCGGGCGCGGAGGTCGTCGAGCTTGCGGCTATAGAGATTGACGAGCAGGTCCATGTCTTATGCCGCTCCCTATCGGCAGATTGAACGAGCCAGAAAGCGATTGGCTCCGGCCCTCCGCGATGGAGTGCCTCCACACACCGTTTCGTATCGTTGCAAGGGGATGCTAGGAGCGAATATTCCAAGTGTCAACGAAATTAGGAATATTATATTCCTCAAATTTTCGCTCTGTGGATGGGGCAGGACGCCCAGGGCGAATTAGCCCAGATATGGCGCGCATTTAGCCATTCTGGTGCAGCAAAATTCTGCCGCACGTGCTTTTTGGGTTGGGTGTGCGCTGTGTCGGGTCGCTGCGTCGGTGAATGTTGCTGGTAATATTGTATTCCAGTGAATGCGAGCAATGGAATGCAATATTCCACGTGACTACCAGCCGTAGTCGAGCACGGTCAGCGTACGGATGCGGCCATCGTCGAGCCATTCGATGGACGAGTTCTTGCGCATGCCGATGAGGGCCGCGCCGACGGGTCCGAGGATCGGCACATTGCCGCGCTCGCCGAAGGGGCGATTGGGGTAGGTGAGGCGGCCGAGTCGTACCTGGCCTTCGTCGTCGAGCCGGAACATGACGCGGTGGCCCATGGAGACGCCGGCAGGGTCCCATGGATCGCAGACTTCCGCGCGTTTCAATTCACGCTCCAGATAGGCCGAGACATAGGGCATCGACTCGAACGAGCGCTCGGCCAGCACCATGACGCGGTTGTAATCGTCTGAATTGATGAGGATTTCGGGCAGAGGGAGGGAAGGGAACACGGCGGATCGAACCGATATATCGAGATTTCAGGATACTCCGACCGCAGAAATGCACAGTCAATAGGCGGAGCGAATATATTCTCGCCAACAAGAGTCAGGATTGTTGACCTAAGCCTTCTGATATGGAAGTTGTATGCCGCATTTTTATGCACTGTGCACATTTCATGATCGCAAGGAACAATGATGTCCGACGACACCCTGCTAGATCGCGCCCTTATCCGTCTCGAAGAGGCCGCCAACCACCTCAAGATCGATCAGGATGTCATCGAGAAACTCAAATATCCGCGCGAAACCACCAAGACGCGCCTGCTTATCCGCATGGACGATGGCTCGCGCAAATCGTTCCTTGCCTGGCGCTGCCGCTATGACGATACGCGCGGGCCGACCAAGGGCGGCATCCGCTTCCACCCGGATTCGACGGTCGAGGAAGTCGAAACGCTGGCCTTCTGGATGACCTTCAAATGCGCGGTGATGAACCTGCCCTATGGCGGCGGCAAGGGCGCGGTGCGCGTCGATCCGCATCAGTTGTCGAAGTCCGAACTGGAGCGCCTGTCGCGCGCCTATGTGCAGGCCTTTGCCAACATCATCGGCCCTGACCGCGATATTCCGGCGCCGGATGTCTACACCAATGCCATGATCATGGGCTGGATGTCGGACGAATATAACCAGATCACCGGCGAGGTTTCCCCAGCTGTCATCACCGGCAAGCCGATTGCGCTGGGCGGTTCGCTCGGCCGCAATGACGCGACGGCGCGCGGTGGCTTCTATCTCGTGCGCAATCTTGCGGCCGAACTCGGGCTCGACAAGGACCATACGGTTGCCATCCAGGGCTTTGGCAATGCCGGGCAATATTATGCGCGGCTGAGCGCGGCCGACGGCAATTCGGTTGTTGCGGTGTCGGACTCGGCTGGTGCTATTTACCGCCCCGGCGGTCTCGATGTCGAAAAGCTGATCGCTGGCAAGGAAGCTGGCCGTCGCGTTGCCGACATGGCATCCGAACTCGGCGCCAAGGTGATCTCGGCCGATGAGCTGCTGTCGGTGGAGGTCGATCTGCTGGTGCCGGCGGCGCTGGAAGACATGATCACCAAGGACAATGCCGGGACGGTCAAGGCCAAGGTTGTGCTCGAACTCGCCAATGGTCCGGTCACGCCCGATGGCGACAAGATCCTCAACGAAAAGGGCGTCATTGTCCTGCCCGATATTCTCGCCAATGCCGGCGGAGTTACGGTTTCCTATTTCGAATGGGTGCAGAACCGTCAGGGCTATTATTGGGACCTCGAAGAGATCCACGCGCGTCTCCTCAAGATCGTCGAACGCGAAGGTCGGGCGATCTGGGACATTGCCCAGTCTCGCAAGGTTTCGGTGCGGTCGGCGGCTTATATCCATGCGCTTGGCCGTCTCGCCAATGCCATCGAGGCCCACGGTACGCAGCCGTTCTTTGCTGGCTAGTTCGGTCTGAAAGACCGGGTTTTCAGGGCGTCGCTGGGGGATCAGCGGCGCCTTTCTTTATGGCTGCTTTATGCGGCTTTATGCATTCCGTATGGAAACTTTACGCGCGACGGTATGAATGTGCGGGCCTCTCTTTCTGGAGGCTCGACATGTTCGATATCTTCTTTCTGGCGCTGGGGGTGGGCTTCTTCGTCCTGACCTTTGCCCTCGCCAAGCTGCTCGCGCGGGTCTAGCGCCATGCTGCTCTGGCTCTGGGGGCTCGGCGCCCTCGCTATCGCCGTCTACATGGTCATCGCCCTGTTCCGGCCCGACAAACTTTAGCGGAAACTCTTCAAAATGAACTGGCAAGGATGGGCGGAAATCGCCCTGACCCTTGGTCTCGCCCTCGCTTTGGGCTGGCCCTTGGGCATCTTCATGTCGCGCGTCTGGAACAAGGAAAGCACCTGGCTCGACCCGGTGCTGAAACCCGTTGAGCGCGGCTTTTATGCGCTCGCTGGCATCGACCCCAACAAATCGCAGGGTTGGCTGGGCTATGGCGCCTCGCTGATCGCCTTCAACCTATTTGGCTTCGTGCTGCTTTACGCCATGCTGCGCCTGCAGGGCATTCTGCCCTTCAACCCGCAGGGTTTTGCCGGCGTCTCGCCGGACCTGGCGTTCAATACCGCGGTCAGCTTCGTCACCAATACCAATTGGCAGAGCTATGGCGGCGAAACCACCATGAGCCACTTTACCCAGATGGTTGGGTTGACGACGCAGAACTTTGTGTCTGCGGCGACTGGGGCGGCTATTGCTGCGGCTCTGGCGCGGGCCTTTGCCGGCAATCGTGAAAGCGGGATCGGCAACTTCTGGGCCGATCTGGTGCGGACGACACTCTATGTGCTGCTGCCGCTCTCGATTGTTCTCGCCGTGGCCCTGATCGGCATGGGCGTGGTGCAGAATTTTGCGGCTTCGGTCAGCGTGACAACGCTCGATGGCGCGAGCCAGACCATTTCGGTGGCGCCGACCGCGAGCCAGCTGGCGATCAAGCAGCTGGGCATCAATGGCGGCGGTATCTTCAACGTCAACTCGGCGCATCCCTTCGAGAACCCGAGCCCGCTGACCAACCTGATCACGGCTATCGCGATCAACACGCTTGGCTGGGCTGCATTCTTCGCCTTTGGCCGTTCGGCTTTTGCGCGCAAGGAAATCCGTGCCCTCGCCACGGCCGGCATCCTGATCCTCGCGGCAGGCGCTGGAGTGATCTATGTCGCCGAAGCGCAGCCGGCTCCGGCTCTCGTTGCCGCGGGGATCGAAAACCCGATCAATATGGAAGGCAAGGAGACCCGCTTTGGTCTCGCCAGCACGGCCGCATGGGCGGCGCAGACGACGGGCGCATCCAATGGCTCGGTCAATGGCATGCACGGCAGCCTGATGCCGCTCGGCGGTGGCATGTCGATGCTGCTGATGATGCTGGGTGAAATCCTGCCCGGTGGCATCGGTTCGGGCATTGCCATCATGGTGGTCATGGCCGTGCTCTCGGTCTTCGTGGCCGGGCTCATGGTCGGGCGCACGCCGGATTATCTGGGCAAGAAGATCGAGGCGCGCGAAATCCAGTTTGCCATGGTGGCGCTGCTGGTCGTGCCGCTCTCGACACTGGGCTTCTCGGCGCTGACCGTGGTCTGGCCAGATGGGCTTGCGAGCCTCTTCAATCCCGGCGCGCATGGGCTGAGCGAACTGCTCTATGCCTTCACTTCGGCCACGGCCAATAACGGTTCGGCCTTTGGCGGCATCTCGGCCAACGTGCCGTGGTGGAACACCACGCTTGGCCTTGCCATGCTCCTCGGTCGCTTCATTCCGATCGTGGCTGTGCTCGCCATCGCCGGCAGCATGGTCGCCAAGCCCAAGCTGGCCCCGAGCACCGGCACCCTGCCTACGACGGGTGCGCTATTCATCGGTCTGCTTGTCGGCGTCATCATCATTCTGGGCGCGCTGCAATATTTCCCGGCGCTGGCCCTCGGCCCGATCGTCGAGCACTTCCAGGTGCTCGAAGCGGTCTCGGCAAACTGAGGTCTCCTCACATGTCTACAATGGAATTTGGAACTGAAGGCAAGGGAGGCGCCCGGCTTGCCGGTGGCCTCAATGTCGCGACGCTGGCCCGCGCTTTGGGCGATGCGTTCGTAAAGCTCGACCCGCGCAAACTGTTCGGCAACCCGGTTATCCTCGCCACCGAACTCGTTGCGGTGCTCGCGACGATCTCGGCGGCGATTGCCATCGGCAGCGGGGCGAATGGCGCCTTTGCCGTCGCCATTGCGCTCTGGCTCTGGGCCACGGTGCTCTTCGCCAATTTCGCCGAGAGCATTGCCGAGGGCCGGGGCAAGGCTGCCGCCGACTCGCTACGGGCAACGCGCACCACGACCAAGGCCAAGCTGATCGTCGATGAAAAGCAGGGGCTTGTGGTGCCGACGCCAGCTCACGAGCTGGGCCTGGGTCAGGTCATTCTGGTCGAGGCTGGTGATGTCATTCCGGTCGATGGCGAGATCATCGAAGGCGTGGCCTCGGTCAACGAAGCGGCGATTACGGGCGAAAGCGCTCCGGTGATCCGCGAATCCGGCGGCGACCGTTCGGCCGTGACTGGCGGCACGACGGTGGTGTCGGACTGGATCAAGGTGTGCGTCACCTCGCGTCCGGGTTCGACCTTCCTTGATCGCATGATCGCCATGGTGGAAGGCGCCGATCGGCGCAAGACGCCCAATGAGATTGCGCTGGCTGTGCTGCTGGCCGGCCTGACGCTGATCTTCCTGATTGCCGTCGTGACGCTGCTGGCCTTCGCCGCCTATTCGGGCATTGCGCTCGATCCGGTTGTGCTTGGGGCACTATTCGTCTGTCTGATCCCGACCACCATTGGCGGGCTGCTCTCGGCTGTCGGCATTGCCGGCATGGATCGCCTGCTCAAGGTCAATGTGCTGGCGACTTCGGGTCGCGCCGTGGAAGCGGCCGGTGACGTCGATACGCTGCTGCTCGACAAGACGGGCACGATCACCTTCGGCAATCGCATGGCGACCGAAGTCATTCCGGCTCCGGGTATCAGGGAAGACCTGGCGCTGCGCGCTGCCGTGATGACCTCGCTTGGCGACGAAACGCCCGAAGGCCGTTCGATCATCGAACTGGCGCGCAACAAGGGTTTTATCACCGAAGTACCGGCCGACAGCGTGATCATTCCGTTCTCGGCATCGACCCGGCTTTCCGGCATCGATACCGAGGGCAAATCCTGGCGCAAGGGTGCGGTTGACGCGATCCTGAAGCTGACGGGGAAGACCGACACCGATGCGCCGGCCCAGTTCCGGCAGGTGGTGGATCGTATTGCCCGCAGCGGTGGAACGCCACTGGCCATTGCCGAGGGGAAGACGCTGATCGGCGTTATCCATCTCAAGGACGTGGTGAAACCAGGCGTTGCCGCTCGCTTTGCCGATCTTCGCAAGATGGGTCTGCGCACGGTGATGATTACGGGCGACAACCCGGTCACGGCGGCGGCCATTGCGGCAGAGGCAGGCGTCGATGATTTCCTTGCGGAAGCGACGCCCGAGGACAAGCTGCGCCTGATCCGCGAGGAGCAGGGCAAGGGGCGTCTGGTGGCAATGTGCGGCGACGGCGCGAATGACGCGCCGGCGCTGGCTCAGGCCGATGTTGGCGTGGCCATGCAGACGGGTGCCCAGGCGGCGCGCGAAGCGGGCAATATGGTCGATCTCGATAGCGATCCGACCAAGGTTATCGAGATCGTGGAGGTCGGCAAGCAGATGCTGATTACCCGTGGTGCGTTGACGACCTTCTCGATTGCCAATGACGTCGCGAAGTATTTTGCGATCATTCCCGCGCTGTTCGTGGTCGTGTTGCCGCAGTTGCAGGCGCTCAACGTCATGGGGCTGACGAGTCCGGAAAGCGCCATCCTCTCGGCGGTGATTTTCAACGCCCTGATCATTGTCACGCTCATTCCGCTCGCCCTGCGCGGGGTGAAATATCGGGCGGTGGGGGCCGGGGCGCTGCTGTCGCGCAACCTTCTTATTTACGGCCTCGGTGGTCTCGTCGCGCCGTTCATCGGCATCAAGATCATCGACGTTGCCATCACCGCACTCGGTCTCGCATAAGGAGCAAAGAAAATGCTGAACCAGGCAAGACCAGCCATTGTTTCCATGCTGCTGTTCTCCGTCATTCTCGGTGGTGCCTATCCGGCCGTCGTGACGGCGGCGGGCGGGGCACTGTTCCCGGCGCAGGCCGAGGGCTCGCTCGTGAAGAATGCGGCGGGCGAGGTTGTGGGCTCGAAACTCATCGGGCAGGTGACCACGGGGCCGGGCTATCTCTGGCCGCGTCCTTCTGCGGCGGGGGATGGCTACAATGCTGCGGGATCGTCGGGCTCGAACCTCGGGCCGCTCAATCCGGTGCTGTTCGAGCGCGTGGCCGCGGATGCCGCGGCCGTTCGGGCCTATGCGCCGGAGGGGGCTATCCCGCCGGATGCGGTCACGACCTCGGGTTCGGGGCTCGATCCCGAGATATCGCCGGAGTTTGCGGCTTTGCAGGTGGATCGCATTGCCGCAGCGCGCGGTATAGAACCCTCCTTGGTAGAGGCTCTCGTTGCGGCCAACACCGAGGCGCCGCTGCTGGGCTTTATCGGCCAGGCGCGCGTCAACGTGCTGATGACCAATCTGGCGCTCGACAGCGCCTATCCGCTCCAACCTGCTGAGTAGTCCGACGTGCAAGACATCCGGCGTCCAGATCCCGAAGCGCTCCTCGCCGAAACGCAGAAGGCGCATCGGGGAAAACTCAAGGTTTTCTTGGGCATGGCGCCGGGTGTCGGCAAAACCTACGAAATGCTGCGCCAGGCGCGACGGCGCAAGATGGACGGGCTCGATGTGGTGATCGGGCTCGTCGAGACGCATGGGCGCAAGGAGACGGAGAGCCTGCTTAGGGGTATGGACGTGCTGCCGCGGCGGCCGATCGAGCATCGGGGGCGGACGCTGCTTGAGTTCGATATCGATGCGGCGCTGTCGCGAAAACCCGAGCTGCTGATCGTCGACGAATATGCCCATACCAATGCTTCGGGCTCGCGGCACCCGAAGCGGTGGCAGGACGTCGAGGAATTGCTGGCGGCGGGGATCGATGTCTGGACGACACTGAACGTCCAGCATCTCGAAAGCCTCGTTGATGTGGTGTTGAAAATCACTGGCGTGCGGCAGCGCGAGACGGTGCCGGACGGGGCGCTGTCGCGGGCGGATGATATTGAAGTCATCGACATTACCCCGGCCGAATTGCGCGAGCGCATGGCGGCGGGAAAGGTCTATGTTCCGGAAACGGCGCGGCTGGCGGCGGACAATTTCTTCAAGCCCGAAAACCTGACGGCACTGCGCGAACTGGCGCTGCGGCGCGCGGCGCAGACGGTGGATGATCAGCTCAACGCGGCAATGCGGGTCAAGGGGCTGGAGGGGCCCTGGGCGGCGGGGGACCGCATTCTGGTTCTGGTGGCCGATGATGGCATGGCGAGTGCGCTTGTGCGGCAGGGCAGGCGGCTGTCCGATACGATGAAGGATGCGCCTTGGATCGTGGCGCATATCACGCGCGGGCGGTCGGAAGACGGAGAAGCCGGGACGACCTCGAAGCTGACGGATGCGCTGAAATTGGCGGAGCAATTGGGCGCAACGACGGTGGTGCTCAACGGCGCTGATCTCGTGGCGGCCGCGCTCGCCTATGCCGGCCAGAACAATGTGACCCAGATTGTCATCGGCAAGGGGCGCGACAATCGCCTGCGCGAAATGTTCGGCCTGTCGCTGGCGGCCGAATTGTTGCGGGCGGCGCGGGGCGTGTCCATTCACGTCGTGACCGAGCCGGGCGAGAACCAGGTGCGGATGCGGCGGCCCTGGTTGCAAATCCTGCGGCGCGGCTGGGCGCCCTATGCCATCGGGTTAGGCTATGTCGGGGTGGCGACGGCGCTGGCCTATGTGCTCGATCTGCAGTTCGAGCGGGCGGATCTGGGCATGATTTTTCTTGCGGCCATTCTGGCGGCGGCTGTGGTGCATGGGCTGGCGCCGGGCATGGTGGCGGCGGTCTGCGCTTTTGCTATCTACAACGTGCTGTTCCTGAGCCCGCGCTACAGCTTTGCCATCGGCTCGCCGACTGACCTTCTCACCCTGATGGTCTTTCTCGCGGTGGCACTGGCGACGGGCATCCTGGCCGGCCGTTCGCGCGACAGGGCGCGAGAGGCGCAGCGGCGGGCAAGCGATGTGACCTCGCTGCTGGTGGCAACGCGGGCCTTTTCGCGGGCGCCGACCAAGGCCGACGCTGCCCGCGCACTGGCCGAGCAGACGACGGCGGCGACGGGCGCGAAGTCGATCGTGCTATTGCCTGAAAATGGAGAACTGGTGATCGTGGCCGGGGCGCCGGAGGCGCAGGAACTGGGGCCGGGGGCCATGGCGGCGGCGCGCTGGACCTGGGAGCGGGGCGAACCGGCCGGGCACAATACGGGCACGCTGCCGCAGAGCAATTGGTCGTTCCGGCCGCTGCGGGGCGTGCAGAACCGGACGGGCGTGGTCGGCATCGAGCGGGTCGCGACGGTGCCGGGGTCGGATCAGGAAAAGCTGCTTACGGCGCTGGCGGATGGCGGTGGCATTGCCATCGAACGCGCGGAGTTCGCCCTGCACGCGGTGGAGGCCGAGACCTTGCGGCGCTCGGACCGGTTCAGGACGGCGCTGCTGAATTCAGTGAGCCATGATCTGCGGACGCCGCTGTCGACGGTGCTTGGATCGTCCTCGACGTTGCTGGAGCTGGGCGACAAGCTGGCGCCGGCGGTGAAGCAGGACTTGCTGGAATCCATCCGCGAGGAAGGCGAGCGGCTCAATCACTATATTCGCAATCTGCTCGACATGACCCGGCTTGAGGGCGGCGGGGTGACGCTGCGGCTGGAGGACAGCGATATAGAGGCCGTGCTACGCACCGCCACGGCGCGGTTGAGCCGGCGGCTGGGCGAGCATTCGATCACCTATGATTTCCCGGCGGAATTGCCCAAGGTGATGATCGATCCCGGCCTGCTGGAGCAGGCGGTGGTGAACATTCTCGAAAACGCGATTGCCTATTCGCCGGACAATACCGAAATCAGTATAGCGGCCTATGAGGACCGCAGGAAGGTCATCATCAGCATCGAGGATGAGGGCAAGGGTATTCCCACCGATGAGCTGGAGCGCGTCTTCGACAAGTTCCGGCGGCTCGAAGAACCGACCGATCGCAGCAAGGGCGTGGGGCTGGGGCTGTCCATCACCAAGGGATTCATTGAAGCCATGGGGGGCACCATTGTGGCCGCCAGCCCCATTCATGGCGACAAGGGCACGCGCATGCTGATCGCTCTCAACAAGTCGGACGCCGACGTCTGGAAAGACAAGTGAACCAACCGCTCGCACGCATTCTTGTCATCGACGATGAGCCGCAAATCCATCGCTTCCTCGGGCCGGCGCTGGAGGCGGCGGGCTACCACCATCGGCGTGCCGATAACGGTACGCAGGGGCTGCGGGAAATTGCGCAGTGGAGTCCCGACGTGGTGATCCTCGATCTCGGCCTGCCCGACATGGACGGCAAGGATGTGTTGACGCGGGCGCGGGCCTTTTATGAAGGACCGATCCTGATCCTGTCGGCGCGCGACAAGGAAGGCGAGAAGATTGAGGCCTTTGAGAGCGGCGCCAATGACTATGTCGAAAAGCCCTTTGGGATTGGCGAGCTTTTGGCGCGTATCAAGGTGGCGCTCCGTCCGCGGGCGGTGGCGCAGCCGGCGGCAACCAAGGTGCGGTTTGGCGATGTCGCGGTTGATCTCGATATGCGCTACGTGACCCGCAACGGCGAGGCGGTGCATCTGCCGCCCAAGGAATATGCGCTGCTGACGCGGCTGATTTCGGGCCATGGCAAGGTGCTTACGCACAAGGAGCTGCTGGTGGCCGTTTGGGGGGCGGCGCATACCGAGGATACGCAATATCTGCGCGTCGCCATTGGGCAATTGCGCCAGAAGCTGGAGGCCGATCCAGCCTCGCCCAGCCATATCGTGACCGAACCGGGTATTGGCTATCGGTTGAAGCGCGAGGGCTAGGTGCGGTCCGCTTCGAGCGAGGCTTTGACCATGCGCTTGAGACTGGAAACGTGGCCGGAGAGGGGCTCGGTGGTTTCCGGCTGCAGGGAAGCCACTTGCGCAAGCACATATTCGCCGGTGCCGATGACGTCGCGCCAGCGGGGACGGTCGGGGAGGGTTTCGACCAGCAGGTACTTGTCGAGCGTGCGCGCTTGCAATGAGGAGCGGTCGAGACTCACGCGCCAGATACCGCTTTCCTCGGCAAGGTCGAATTTGGATTTGCCGGTCGCCTTGCGCCAGAGGTTGAGGCTCTCTGTCATCACCGCCACGATCATTTCGCGGTAAAGTTCCCGGTCCGACGGGGTCTCTTCGATAGCCGCAAGGTCGGGGCCGACCGTGTCGAGGACGTCGCGAATGGAGCGGTTTACGAGCTCCGCCCGCTGCCGGAGTGGCGCGGTGTCGTGGTCGATGATGAGGGCAAGGCCGCCGCCTTGCTGGGGTTCGATGTCAAAACCCTGGATGATGACCTTGTGGTCCGGCGCGCCAAAGGTCGTGTTCGTGAGATTGGCCTGGCCGTCGGTTTCGATCTCGCTGCGCATATTGTCGAGGAAGCCGGGATCGAGAAGGTCGCCGAGGAGCGTCTGGCCGGTTTCGATGCGGCCGCCGGAAAGCTGCATGGCTTGCTGGTTGGCATAGATGATACGCCCCGCCTCGTTGGCGCAGACAAGGCCGACAGAGACTGTGTCGAGGAGGCGCGACATGCGTTGCTGGGAAAGGCGTAGCGCGTCTTCCACGCGGACGCGGCGGTCGATTTCCTGCTTGAGTTCGGCGTTTTCGCGCGCCTGCATCTGGGCGTGGGTGGCCGAAAGGAGGGTGGCGATGCGGGCCAGGAGTTCGTCTTTGACGAAGGGCTTGCACACATAGTCGTTGGCGCCGCTTTCAAAACCGGCGAGGAGATCGCGGGTGCGGCTGCGGGCGGTGAGCATGATGATGGGCAATTCATGCAGCGAAAAACGCTCGCGCAGTTTTCGGGCGACGTCGAGGCCGCTGAGGCCGGGCATCATCACATCGAGAATGACGAGATCGGGCTTTTGGCGGGCGACGGCGTCGAGGGCTTCCGTGCCATTGCGGGCGGCCTCGAAACGGTAGCCGAGCGGCTGGAGCACATTGCGCAGGACCTGGATGTTGACCGGCTCGTCGTCGACGACGAGGAGATGCGGCCCATCCTTGGCGGCAAAAGGCGCGTCGGGCATGAGGGGCAGGTCGATGTAGCCGGTGCCTGGCTCCGCGAGGAGTTCCACGGCGTTCAGTTCCGAGCCGGGAGGGGCGACGGGGAGGACGAGACGGAAGACAGAGCCTTCGCCCAGCGTGCTGGTCGCCGAGAGTTTGCCATGCATGGCGTGGGCGAGCTGGCGGGCAATGGTGAGGCCGAGGCCAGACCCTTCGATCTCGTTGCCACTGGCGCGTTCGAGTGGCTGGAACACGCGTTCGAGACTGTCGGCAGCGATGCCGATACCGGTATCGCTGATCGAGATTTCGATTTCGTGGCCGACACGCCGGGCGCTGACCGAGACCGTGCCGCTGCCGGTATATTTGATGGCATTGCCGACGAGGTTGTAGAGGATCTGTTCGAGCCGCACCGGGTCGGCTTCGAGATAGGGCAAGTCGTCTTCCAGCTCGACCTTGATGCTGACAGGCTCGCCCCAGACCATGGTCTGCGCCACCGAGAGCACGTTACGGATCGAGGTCGGAAGGTGGACGGCGTGGATGTCGAGATTCATCCGGCCCTGGCGGATGCGGTAGAGATCGAGCAGATCGTCGACGAGGCGGGAGAGGCGCCGCGCGGAGAAGGTGATGAGTTCGAGCTGGCTGCGCTGCAAGGCGGTGAGATCGCCGGCAGCGCCGGTCGCCAGCGTGCCTGAAATGCCGATGATGCCATTGAGCGGGGTGCGCAATTCGTGGCTGGTATTGGCGACGAAAGCGTCCTTCTGGCGGTCAGCTTCTTCCAGCTCGGCGTTCTTTTCGGCGATGACGCGGACTTGCTGTTCCAGTTCCTGGTTTTTCTGGCCGATCAAGGTGAGCTGGTCGCGCACTGCCATGCGCATGCGGCTGAAACTGGTGGTGAGGCGCGCCAGCTCATCCGGGCCTGAGATTTTCGGCACATCGAGATCAAGCTGCCCTGCGGCGATGGCTTCGGCAGCGTCGGCCAATTTGCCGAGCGAGGCCGAGATGGTGCGCGAGAGCATGAGGGCGATGAGGAAGATCAGCGGCAGGCTGATGGCGGCGATCAGGGCTACGAACTGGGTGAGGGATTCGGTCTTGGCGAAGGCGAGACGGGTGGGCGTTTCGGCCGAGAGGTGCCAAGGCGTGGCGCCGAAGGGCAGGACGGTCCAGGCGGCAAGAGCGGGCTCGCCGCCGGCGCCGCTATCGAGAATGTCGGCGCCGCGTTCGGAGCCGCGGGAAATGCTGGCGAGGCGCTTGTCGCCGGGGTGCAGGGCTCCGTCGGGCGGGCCGGAGATCAGGGCGCCGCTGCTGCTGGTGAGGAACAATTGCCCCGTCGCCTGATTGCCGAACTGGCCTTGCACGACGGCGTCGACGGCATCGGCGGGCAGGCGGAAGACGGCAAGGCCGCGGGTGCGGCTGTGAAAGTCGATACGCACGGCGACATAGGCGGAAAAGGCATTGGTGACGGGGTCGCGGCGGAAATCGAGGAGGGCGAGGCGGTCTTCGCCATCGCCTTCGAGCAGCGTTTCCGTCAATTGCCCGAGCGGCGTATTCCTCAGCGTCATGTCGAGATCGGCGCCGAGATAGCCGTCCTTTTCGACCGAATAGATGACGCGGGCGGCGCTGTTGATCAGGTAGAGATTGTCGAATTCGGAGGTGCGCACAAAACTCGCGAAATCTTCGTGGAAGCGGTTGTGCGCATTGGCATATTCAAGCGCAGTGCGGAGGAGGGGACCGCCCATTTCGGCCGGCTGGCCCACGCCGCCTTCGTTGAGCGCGAACACTTCCTGCAACACGCGCTGGGCCTTGTCGGGCGAGGCGTCGATCATGCGGAAGGCGTAGGAAAAGCCGTAAAATTCGCCGACCGAATAGCGCACCGTGTTGGATTTGGTGAGCGTTTCCGCCTGGCGCAGGGAGAAGGCGAGGTATTGCTCGATCTCGGCATGCTTGGCGTCGCGCACGAACTGCAACTGCGCGAAAGTCTCGTCGCGCAGGCTCGACGTCAGCGTGGTGATCAGCGCCCAAAAGGTGAGGGACAGCGGCACCGCCATGACGCCGAGAAAGATCAGGAACAGCCGTCCCCGAAAGTTGGACGGCCAGAGCGCCGGCAGCTTCATGTCTTCTCCTCCGGGCCTGCCGCCTCACCTCCCCGATGAGACCACTTCAAACCAGACTCCTGCCGCCGCGCTGAGTTTTTGCCGATTTTTCCGGCAAATTTGACGATTTTGACGCGGTGACTCCATCACCACTCTAGTGCCAATTAGATACCAATCGCAACTCATGCGGTGGATCCGGCCTCGACGCCGGATGCGGAGGATCATTTTGGGAGGACTTCAGATGTCTCTGAAGAAGACGACGCTCGTGCTATTGGCCGCCACGGTTGGCCTGCCTGTTTCGCACGCGCAGGAAGCCATTCTGACGGCGGTGCCGCAGCAGCTGACGGCCTGGGTTGAAAATTACAACCCGATGAATGCCACCACGGTTCTGCCGACGGTGCTGGACTTCATGTATGAGCCGCTGGTCGTGTTCAACGCTATCAAGGGTGGCGAGGCGAACTATCGCCTGGCGTCCGCATATGAATATTCCGACGACGGACTCTCGCTGACCTTTACCATGCGCGATGGCGCAAAATGGTCAGATGGCGAGCCGCTGACGGCAAAGGATGTGGCCTTCACATTCAATATGATCAAGGAATTCCCCGCTCTCGACCTGCGCGCCGTCTGGCCCAAGCTCGAAAGCGTCGAAGCCAGTGACGACAAGACCGTCACCTTCAAGTTCAAGCAGGTCGATGCGGGCCTGATCTACCAGATCGTGCAGACCTATGTGGTGCCCGAGCACGTCTGGGCTGATGTGGCCGACCCCGTCACCTTCACCAATCCCGCTCCGGTCGGTTCGGGTCCGCTGACGGAAATCCGCCGCTTCACGCCGCAGGAATATATCCAGTGCCGCAACCCAAACTATTGGGACAATGCGGAGCTGGAAGTCGACTGCATGCGCATGCCGCAGGTGTCGAACAATGACCAGGTGCTGACCATGGCCGCCAATGGCGAGCTCGACTGGTTCGGCTCCTTCCTGCCCGATATCGAACGCACCTATCTGGCCGGCGATCCGGATCACCGCGGCTATTGGTTCCCGGCCGGTTCGCCGGTCTATTTCTCGCTCAACATGGAAAGCGAGGATCCGGGCCTCAAGGAAGCCTTCAGCGACGTCGACTTCCGCCGCGCCTTCTCGATGGCCATGGACCGTCAGGCCATGGTTGATATTGCCGGCTATGGCTACCCGACCGCCAACGAATATGCCTCCGGCCTCGGCCAGGCCTATGACGTGTGGAACAATGTCGAGGCCGAAGCCGAGTTCGGGCACTTCGCCCGGTTCGATATCGAAGCCGCCAAGACGCTGCTTGCCGATGCCGGCTATGCCGACAAGGATGGTGACGGTTTCCTCGAAACCCCGACCGGCCTGCCGATTGCCTTTGAAATCATCGTGCCCAATGGCTGGACCGACTGGGTGAACACGGTGCAGCTCGCCATCGAAGGCCTTGCCGAAGTGGGCATCAATGCCGCGATGGCAACGCCGGAAAGCCCGGCCTGGACCGATGCGCTGATCTCGGGCAAGTACGAAGCCGCGCTCAATGCCGTCGCTACCGGCGTCAGCCCGCACTTCTTCCTCGACTCCTCGCTGCACTCGCGCAACGTCGGGCAGAACCGCTTCGCCTCCTCGCGTTATGCCAATCCCGAACTCGATGCGGCGCTCGATGCCTTCAATGCCACGACCGACGCGGCCGAGCAGGGCGAAGCGATGAAGAAGGTTCTGGCCCTGATCGCCGCCGACATGCCGCTGATCAACGTGTTCAACAACCCGCTCTGGTACGAATACAACACGACCCGCTTCACCGGCTTCTTCAATGCCGACAATCCGGTCGCTCGTCCGGTGGTTTATGCCGGCGTGCCGGAACGCCTGCTGCACCTCCTGGCACTCTCCCCAGTCAAGTAATCCCTTGAAGAAAGGCGGCGCGGCTTCGGCTGCGCCGTCTTGCTCTTTTGGAGAGTGCGATGAATTTCGTTATCCGCCGGATAGCCTTCTATCTTGTGGCCTTCCTCGTGGCCGCCACGATCAATTTCGCCCTGCCGCGCCTGATGCCGGGCAATCCCATCGACGTCATGTTCGCCCAGCAGAACAGCACCCTGACGCCGGAAGCGCGCGATGCGCTGGTCGCGACATTTGGTTTTGCCTCGGGGCCGCTGCACCTGCAGTTTCTCGACTATATGAAGTCGGTCTTTACCGGCGACCTCGGCTATTCCATCCGCTTCTATCCGCAGAAGGTGAACCAGGTTCTGGCCTATGCGCTGCCCTGGACGCTGCTTTTGGCGGGGACCGCGACGCTAATGGCTTTCTGTGTCGGCTCGATCATCGGCACCTTCGCCGCATGGCGCCGCGGGGGCATGCTCGATGCGGTGGTGACACCGGTTTCGCTGGCCTTGCAGGCGACCCCGGCAGTGGTGATTGCCCTGACCGCACTCTTCATTTTTGGCGTGGCACTGAAATGGCTGCCGACGGGCTACGCCTTTGCACCCGCGCTCGACCCTGCCTGGAGTTGGGAATTCTTCGGCAGCGTGGCGCTGCATGGGCTGATGCCCATTTGCTCGCTGATGGTGGTTTTCGTCGGCGGCTATCTCGTCACCATGCGCAACAACATGATCGGCCAATTGGGCGAGGATCACGTCACTATGGGGCTCGCCAAGGGCCTGTCGGACCGGCGCGTGCAGCTCAATTATGCCGCCCGCAATGCGCTGCTGCCTTCGGTGACCTCGCTCGGCCTGACGCTGGGTGCGATCCTCGGCGGTTCGCTCGTGACGGAGGTGGTGTTCAACTATCCCGGCCTTGGGCAGACGCTCTATATCGGCATCGTCACGCGCGACTATCCGCTCATTCAGGGGCAGTTGCTGATCATGACCTTTGCCACCCTGCTCGCGAACCTCGCGGTCGATCTTCTCTACGTCTTCTTCGATCCACGCCTGCGGAAGGCCTGAGACCCATGTTCGAGACACTCAAAGTTTTCCTGCGCAACAAGAAGGCCCTGATCGGCCTGATTATTGTGCTGCTCTATGTCGCCGTTGCCATTTTCGGGCCTATGTTGCTCAATCTCGACCCGATGCAGCGCGTCGGCCGGCCGCATCAGCCGCCTAATGCCGATGAACTGCTCGGCACCACCCGCATGGGACGCGATGTCTTCGCCCAGCTCATCTATGGCACGCGCACCTCGCTGGCCGTGGGCTTCTTCGCCGGCATCATCATCGTGCTGATCGGTACCGTGCTCGGCATTGCCGCCGGCTATTTTGGTGGCTGGATCGACGAGGTCATCTCGTTTTTCACCAATGTAGTACTGGTGATTCCGCAATTGCCGCTGCTGCTGGTCATTGCCGCCTTCATGGGGCAGACCAATCCGGCCGTCATCGCCATCATTATCGGCATGACCTCCTGGGCTTGGGGCGCACGCGTTACCCGTTCGCAGACCCTGACGCTGCGGAATCGGGAATATATTCTTGCATCCGAATTGATCGGCGAGCGGCCGACGCGGATGATCTTTGTCGAGCTGCTGCCTAACCTCCTGTCGATCATCGGCTTCAATTTCATCGGCTCGGTGACCTATACGATCATCACCCAGGCAACGCTGGAATTTTTGGGCCTCGGCAATCCCATGTCGGTGTCTTGGGGCACCATGCTTTACCATGCGCAAAATGCGTCGGCGATCAGCGTGGGCGCCTGGTGGGAAGTGCTGGTGCCGGCGCTGGCCGTGGCCGGTATCGGTGTTGGCTTGTCGCTGCTGAACTTTGGCGTCGATGAAATCTCCAACCCGCGGCTACGCACGCTCGGGACTGTGGCTGCAGCCATCAAGGCGCAGAAGAAGCTCGACCAGCAGCGTCTCGCGGAGGTCAAGCCATGACCGACAAACTACTCGATGTGCGCGGGCTGAAAGTCGATTTTCTGACGGCCAAGGGACTTTTCACGGCTGTGAAGGGCGTCGACTTTTCCATCGGTCGCGGCGAGGTGCTGGGGCTGGCGGGGGAGTCGGGTTCGGGCAAGAGCACGATCGCTCTGGCGCTGATGCGTTTGCATCGTCCGCCGGCCATTATTTCCGAGGGCTCGATCAGCCTTGATGGCGAGGATGTGCTCGCCATGACGCCGGAGCGGCTGCGCAAGTGGCGCTGGTCGAGTGTCTCCATGGTGTTCCAGAGCGCCATGAACTCGCTCAATCCGGTGCTGACGATCTTTGAACAGTTCCGCGACGTGATTGTGCGCCACACTGGCGTTTCGACGGCGGAGGCACGGGCCCGGGCCAGCGAACTGCTGGCGCTGATCGGCATTCCGCAGAGCCGGCTCGACGATTATCCGCACCAGCTTTCGGGCGGCATGCGGCAGCGCGTGGTGCTCGCCATTGCGCTGGCGCTCGAACCGAAACTGATCATCATGGACGAGCCGACAACGGCGCTCGACGTGGTGGTGCAGCGCGAAATCCTGCAGGAAATCGTCGAACTCAAGCGCAAGTTCGGGTTCTCGATCCTCTTCATCACCCACGACCTGGCGCTGATGGGGCAATTCGCCGACCGCATCGCCATCATGCTCGAGGGCAAGTTGGTGGAGGTGGCGCCTTCGGCCGAACTCATCGCCAATCCGCAACATGACTATACCAGGCGGCTCTGGTCCTCCATGCCGCTGCTGACGAGGGCTTGAAACCATGCAGCAGGTTTCAGAACTGCTTCGGATCGAAGGCGCGACCAAGATCTTCCACATGAAGCCCATGCTGGGCGCGGCCCATGAAGTGGTGGCGCTCAACAATATCTCGCTCTCCATCCGGCCGGGCAAAGCGCTGGCCGTGGTGGGGGAAAGCGGATCGGGCAAATCGACGCTCGGCCGGGCCGTGGCGCGGCTCTTCCAACTCTCCTCGGGCACGATTGCCTTCAAGGGGCGGGATATTGCCGGCATGCGCTCGCGTGCCGACAAGCTCGACTATCTGCGCAGCGTGCAGATGGTGTTTCAGGACCCGTTCTCGGCGCTCAATCCGGCGCATACGATCCGGCATCATCTCGAGCGGCCGTTGATGCTGCACAAGAAGCTGCGGGGCGAGGCACTCGATAGTGCAGTGCAGGAGGTCTGCGCCGATGTGGAGCTTGATCCCTCGGTGACGCTCGAAAAATATCCGCATGAGCTTTCGGGCGGGCAGCGTCAGCGCGTCAATCTGGCCCGGGCCCTGGCCGTGGGCGCGGAGCTGATCATTGCCGACGAGCCGACTTCGATGCTCGACGTGTCGATCCGCCGCTCGGTGCTCGACCTGATGCGGCGGATGAAGGAGACGCGCTCGATCACCTTCCTCTACATCACCCATGACATCGCGACGGCGCAGTTCATCGCCGATGACATTGCCATCATGTATGCGGGACAGGTCGTGGAATGGGGGGCGCCGAACCTAGTGATTTCCAATCCGCAGCATCCCTATACAAAACTGCTGCTCTCGGCCGTGCCGGACCCTGCAATTAAGCTCGATGGCACGGGTGCAAAATCTTTCGCGAGCGAAGCCCAGGCGGTGCGGGCGCTGGCGCGAAAAGCTTCGCCGGAAGTCGTGGAAGTGCAGCCGGGCCATTTCGTGCGCAAGTTCGACGCTGTCTAGGCTGGGCCGTCATTCTTTCTCCGAGACCGGCGCATGTTAGCGCCGGTCTTGGGTTTGGCCTGTCAGGCCTTGCCGAGGGCGCGGCGAAGGAAGTCGCGGACCGTCTGCTGGAATTTCGGGGCTTCTTCGACCTGCGGAGCGTGGCCCGAATTTTCGAAGATGACCAGTTCCGAGCCGGGAATAAGGCGATGGATGGTTTCGGAAGCAGCGACCGGGGTGATCCAATCGTGGCGACCCACGGTGATCAGTGTCGGGACCTTGATCCCGGGCAGATGCGGCTTGAGGTCGTAGTTTTCCTGGTTCACGGCGAAGGCAAAATTGTGCGTCGCATAGTGATAGGGCGTGTTGGCGACGCGCGCATGCACCTTGTCCATGTCGAGGTCATGGTCGTAGAGCGGCAGGATATGCGCCCAGGCGGCCTTGAGGTCTTCGTTGTCTCGGGTCGTGCCGGCCATGATGCGGTTGAAGAGGTCGAGATCGACCTCGATGCGCGGCGAGGCGAGGGCATTGGCGCGCGAGAGTTCGCGGTGTGCGTTGTCGGCCGAGGTGTCGCGCAGCACCATTGCGAGGACGCGGTCGGGATAGCGGATGGCATATTCCATCGAGATAAAACCGCCATAGGACCCGCCGGCCATGATGATCTTTTCGGCGCCGATCCATTCGCGGATGGCATCGACGTCGGCCGCCCATTGTTCATGGGTGAAGGGGGCTTTGTCTTCGGACGCGCCGCTGCCGCGGGCGTCGAAGACGACGACGCGATATTCGTCGGAGAAGGGGCCGAAGGAGGCCTTGGGTTCGGCATGGCTGCCAAGGCCAGGGGCGCCGTGGTGAACGATCATCGCCGGCTTGTTCTTGTCGTCGCCGCCCAGAACTTCGATGTTCAGGCGCGCGCCATTGATGGTGACGTCCATTCCAGTCTCCTCTTAGTCGTGAAATCCAGCGATCAGCCGATGATGCATTCGTCGATGGTGCGCGGATGGCTGGTCAGCCGCTCCGGCCCCGTCTCGGTGATCAGCACCGTGTCGGAAATGCGATAGCCGCCATGGCCGGGGATATAGAGGCCCGGTTCGGACGAGACGATCATGCCCGGCTGCAGCGGGCTGTCGTCGCCATCGGCGATCCACGGCGGCTCATGCAGCCAAATGCCGATGCCGTGGCCCTGGCGGTGGCGCAGATATTGCGCCATGCCGGCCTCGCGAATGACATCGAGACAGATGCGATTGGCTTCCGAGCAGGGGCGGCCGGCGATCAGTGCATCTGTGCCGATGGCCTGGGCGCGGGTAGCGACTTCGAAATAGCGACGCTGCTCGGCCGTGGGCTCGCCCATGACGAAGGTGCGTTCGCTCTCGGCAAAGCGGCCGCCAACGGCGCAGCCGAGTGAGAGGATGAAGGTTTCGCCGGGCTTGACCCGTTCTGCCGAGGGCAGGCCATGGGGAAGGGCGGCATTCTTGCCGGTATAGACGAGACCGCCGGCCAGCATCTGGCCGACGACGACGTCTTCGTGTTCGGCATACATGGTCTTGGTGCCGAAACTGGTGACGTGGCGGGCGAGTTCGGCCTCGCTGGGGAGTGGCGTGCCGGCGGCAAGGGCGTCGCAGATAAGCCGGAGGCCCGCGTCTACCATGGCGTCGGAAATGCGTGCCGCTTCGCGGTGAAGGGCGATCTCTTCGGGGAATTTGATGAGCCGCGCGTCCTCGACGATTTCGGACATGACCCAGGTGGCATTGGGCGCAAACTGCTCGAACTTTCTGACCCGGCCAACAGGCGTCGTCGGCGAATAGGCGATGCGGCCGGTGGGGTTCAGTTTTGACAGCAGGATCGAGAAGGCGTCCTCGATGCCGGGATATTCGGGATAGACGACGAATTCGGCAGCGGTGTTCTGCTTCTCGGCGTGGTCGGCTTCGAGCGCCGGGACGAGAAGAATGCAGTCCTTTTCCGTCAGCCAGATCGCGGCAGGTCGTTCATTGGGGAAATGGAAGAAGCCGCTGAGATAGGCGACGTGGTGGTGGTCGTCGACCAGGAGGCCGTCAAACCCCTGGGCGGCCATGCGGGCGCGCAGTCCATCCTGAATGCGCGCATAGGTGTCGCGCGAAAGGCGTTGCTTCACGGCTCAGTTCTCCCGGGTTTTTGGATTGCGGGCGTCGTTGTAGGCGATCGACATCAGGGTCGAAGAGACGACCAGAAGAAGAATGGCCAGCGAGGGGAAGAGCGTGCACCACCATGCGACGGTGAGTGCGCCGGAGCGCTGGGCATTGAAGAGGATCTTGCCCCAGGACCAGCTTTCCGGATCGCCAAGGCCGAGGAAGGAGAGGCCAGCTTCGGACATCACGGCGCGCGAGGCGGTGAGCACCACTGAAACGACGATGATCGGCGCAACGGCGGGCAGCAGGTGGCGGGTCATGATCCAGAAATGCGAGCCGCCAATGGTGCGGGCCGCATCGACATAGGGGAGGCGGGTGACCGACAGCGCCTGCGAGCGGACGATGCGGGTCACCTCGGGCCACGAGAAGAGCGCGATGACGACGACCAGCGTTGTGACCGAAGGGCCGACGAGCGCTGCCACGAGGATCATCAGCGGCAGCACGGGCAAGGCGAGGGAGACGTCGACCATCATGGAGATCGGCGCATCGAGGCGTTTGGCATAGGCGGCGAGGATGCCCAAAGCCACGCCGATGAGAATGGCGAGGAAGGACGAGGCGAAGCCGATGATCATGCTGATGCGGGTGCCCCAGATGACCTGGGCCAGCACGTCACGGCCGAGATCGTCGGTGCCGAAGGGATGGGCGGCGGAGGGTGGCATCAGGATTTCGATGCCGTAGCCGCTGGGGAATTCTGCCAGCAGCGGGGCAAGGAGGGCGATGAGCACCATGATCAGGATGACGGCGGCCGAACCCATGCCGAGCGGATTGCGCCGGAAGGCACGCCAGGTGCGCTGAGCGGGCTTGAGGTCGGCTGGGGCCAGGGTGGGCGCCGTCGTAGAAGTATTGGTCATGGTCATCAGGCGCGCACCCGCGGGTCCAAGAGCCCGTAGGCGATGTCGGTGAGGAGATTGGCAATGACCACCGTGGCGGCGAGCAGCACGAAGGCGCCCTGCAGCACAGGGAAATCGAGCTGGCCCACGGCCTCGTAAATGGCGCGGCCGACGCCGGGATAGGCGTAGATGGTTTCGGTGAGCACGGCGCCGCCGACGAGGAACCCGATCTGCAGGCCGATCAGGGTCGTGGTGGGGAGGAGCGCGTTGCGCAGGGCGTGCTTCCAGATGACCTTGTTTTCGCGCGTGCCCTTGGCGCGGGCGAGGTCGCAATATTCTTCGCCCAGAGCTTCGATCAGGGTGGCGCGCAGGGTCAGCACATAGGAGGCGAGTTGCGCCAGAACGAGCGTAAAGCTGGGCAGGATCAGGTGGTGCACGACCGAGAGATAATAGGAAACACCCGTTAGCCCCGATTTGACGGCCCCGCCTATGGGGAACCAGCCGAGCATGAGGCCGAGGGTGTAAAGGAGCAGAATACCGAGCGAGGGAACGAAGAGCGATTGGCCGACGACGCCGGTGATCTGGACGACCTGATCGACCCAACCGCGGGCACGGGTAGCCGCCAGGACGCCAAGCGGCACGCCGAGGATCACCGTGAGAAGAAGCGCCGACCCTGTAAGAAGGAGCGTCCACGGGAGACGCTCCATCAAGACTTGGCTCACCGGCTGGCTGCGCAGGAACGAGACGCCCAGATTGCCCTGAACGAGCTCGCGCAGATAGGCGAAGTACTGGACCGCCAGAGGGCGGTCCAGTCCGTACAGCTCAAGCTGCGTCTGACGGATTTCCTCGGTCATGCCTGGGCCGGCGACAGCCAGCACCGGGTCACCCGGCAAAAGCCGGACGAGGAAGAAAGTAACCGTCACGGCGAACCAGAAGGTCACCAATCCACGTATCAAACGTTGCAGAAAGTAGCCGGTGAGATGCACGTTATCAGGTCTCTACTGGATCAGTTCTTGGGCTTGACCGAAGCCAGCGACAGCGGATTGACCAGCGAGAGCAGGTCGGAAGGCTGGATCACGAAACCTTCCCACTTGTCGCTGTTATAGGCGAACTGGAAGGTCTGGTAGTAGAGCACGTTGTCGTAGACCTTTTCCGAGATCAGCTTTGCAGCTGCCTGGACAGGAACCTTGACGGCTTCCGGCGTGGTTGCAGCCTGGGCTTCGTCGATCAGCTTTTCGAGGTCGGGGTCCGAGATCGAAGCGTAGTTGATGAAGCCGCCGGTGCGGTAGGCAAGGCCGAGATAGGCGGCCGGCTCTTCCATCACCGCCCAGTTGCCGGCGTAGATGTCAAAGTCCTTCTCGCGGCCACGGGCCAGGTACGTGTTGCGCTCGAGACCGGTCAGGTTGATCTTGATGCCGGCCTTGGCAGCGCCGTCTTTCATGATCTGGGCCCAGTTGGCGATATCTGCCGCGCTCTGTTCGTAAAGGAGATCGAATTCGATCCCGTCGAAGAAGCCGTCGCCATTGGCGTCGGTATAGCCGGCATCGGTCAGGATCTTCTTGGAAAGCTCCGGATCGAAGGCATATTCCTTAGCTTCCGGATCGGCCCAGTAGCTCAGGACCGGCGACACGGCCGAGGAATTGGTCGAGGTTGCAAGGCCCTGCATGGCGATGGTGCGGATGGCTTCGTAGTCCACGGCATGAGCCAAAGCCTGGCGCACTTCGAGCTTGGAGAGCACTTCGTCGGTCATGTTGTAGAGCACGTGCGACCAGCCGAGCGATGGCGCCTGGGCGATCGTAATGCCCGGCTGACCCTGCAGCGTGCGGGCAATCGGGGCCGGCAGCGAGTTGGCGATGAGATCGAGGTCACCGGCGCGGAGGGCGAGGGCCTGGGCGTTCACATCGGGGAACACGCGGAATTCGACTTCATCGACGGTCGCCTTGCCCGCTTCAACGAGCGGGTAATTGTCGACGGCGGTCAGCAGGTAGTTCTGGCCGGCATTGACTTCGGTCAGGATGAAGGGACCAGCGCTCACCCAATCCTTGTCATTGGCGAAGGCTGCGACCTGGCCGACTTCGGGGAAGGCGTGCTTGGGAACGATCGGCATCCAGAAGCCGATATTGGTCAGGAAGGTCGAGTCCGGACGGCTGAGCGTGAATTCGACGCGGGTCGGCGACACTGCCGTGGCGCTGACGAAGGAAGGAATGAGGCCTGCCGTCACGCCGATCTTTTCGGTGGTGACTGCGGTGACGGTGAAGACGATGTCGTCAGCCGTGAAGGGCGTGCCGTCGTTCCAGGTCATGTCGCCGCGGATGTCCATCCAGGCGGTCAGGCCGTCCTCGGAATAGCCCCATTCGGTGGCGACGTAGGGATCCTTGGAGCCCTTGTCCGTCATCTGCATCAGACGCGGATACATCAGGTTCGTGACCCAGGTATCCGAACGGCTATTGCCGACGAGCGGGTTGAAATTGACGACGTCGGCGGTGGTGCCGATGACGATACGGCTGGCTGCGTCCTGCGCTGAAGCAGGGCTCAGGCTGGCCATCCCCATGGCCATAACGACCCCGCCCATCAGGACGGAACGACGGGTCAAAGCATTCCTAACATTGCGGATCATCATGGTCTCGCTGTTGAATTGGCACCCAAGTGTTGCGATGCGCTCAAAGCCGTGTCAAGGATTGTCGTACAATTTCTGAGCGAGGTAGTGTCACTGATGACGAAACAGGCAGACGAGCGCCCAGTGCTTTCGGTGTCAGGGCTCGATGTCAGCTTCAGCACCATGCGCGGTGACGTGAAAGCGGTCAGCGATGTGTCGTTTGACCTCAAGCGCGGCGAAGTGCTGGCGCTGGTTGGAGAATCCGGCTCGGGAAAATCGGTTTCGACCCGTGCCGTGATGGGCATTGTCCGCGGTAATGCGACGATCAATGCGCGGCGCATGGAGCTGGCGGGGCATGACCTGCTGACTGCTGACGAGGAGCAGAAACGCAAGCTGCGCGGGCGTGTGATTAGCCTGGTGTTCCAGGATGCGCTCTCGGCGCTCAACCCGGTTCTGTCGATCGGCGACCAGCTTGGCGAGCTTTATCGCACCCATCTCAACGTCTCGAAAAAGGAGGCGCGGGAGCGCTCGATCGAGCTGTTGCGCTCGGTGCATCTGGCCTCGGCCGACAAGCGCATCGACGACTATCCGCACCAGTTTTCCGGCGGCATGCGGCAGCGCATTCTCATCGCCTCGGCCATTGCGCTGAAGCCCGAAGTGCTGATTGCAGACGAGCCGACGACGGCGCTTGATGTAACCGTCCAGGCCCAGATTCTGGACCTTTTGGACGAGCTGCGCGACGAATTGGGCATGGCCATCCTGCTCATTACCCACGACCTTGGCGTCGTGGCGCGCATGGCTGAAAGAGTGGCCGTGATGTATGCCGGGCGGCTGGTGGAAACCGGTAGTGTCGACGACATTTTCCGGGCGCCTTCGCACCCCTATACGGCTGCGTTGATGGCTTCGGCGCCACGGATCGAGACGGTGGAAAAGCTCGAGCCGATCAAGGGTTCGCCACCCAATCTGATTGCGCCACCACCGGGCTGCGCCTTCAATCCGCGCTGCACGCATCTGGGCGAATTGTGCACCAAGGTTCGCCCGGAACTTATCGGAGATCTTCCGGGGCGTAGCCGCGCCTGTCACTATCCGCTGGTGGAGACCGCCCATGTCGGCTGAACCGATCCTTGAAGCCCGTGGCCTCTCCAAGACTTTTCGTGCCGGTGGCGCCGTGTTCGGCAAGCCGTTCCAGGCTGTTAAAGACGTTAGTTTGGCCGTTATGCCGGGTGAAACGCTGGCCGTTGTGGGCGAGTCTGGCTGTGGCAAGTCCACTTTGGCGCGCATGCTGGTGGGGCTGGAAACGCCCGACGAAGGCGAAATCCTCTTCCGTGGCGCTCCGATCAAGCGGGATCGCGCACTGCGCCGGCAAGTGCAGATGGTGTTTCAGGACCCCTATCTGTCGCTCAATCCGCGCCGCACCGTGCTCGATATCGTGGCCGAACCGCTCGACGTGCATGGGCTCGCCAAGGGCGCGGCGCGCACTGCACGGGTTGAAGAACTTTTGACGGCAGTGGGTCTCGATCCCGCCGCGTCGAGCCGTTTTCCACATGAATTTTCAGGCGGGCAGCGTCAGCGTATCGGTATTGCCCGTGCATTGGCGGCCGAGCCCTCGGTTCTGGTCTGCGACGAGCCGGTTTCGGCGCTCGACGTGTCGGTTCAGGCGCAGGTGGTGAACCTGCTGATCGACCTGCAGAAGCGACTCGGCATTGCGATCATCTTCATTGCCCACGATCTCGCCGTGGTGCGCGCCATCTCCCATCGGGTGATGGTGATGTATCTCGGCCGTGCGGTTGAAGAGGGCGGTGCCGATCGTGTGCTGGTGACGCCAAATCACCCCTATACCGTGGCACTGCGTGGCTCGGCCCTGGAGCCTGATCCTGCGCGGGCCCGTCTCGCGCGTGGCAAGGCGACGCGTGGCGAGCCACCCAATCCGGTCAATCCGCCGCCCGGTTGCCGGTTTAATCCGCGCTGCCCGCGGGTGACGGACGAGTGCCGCACGAATGAGCCGCAAATGAAGCGGCATACCGATGCGGCGGGCCTCAGCGGAGTTGCCTGCTACCATCCAGTGCAAGAAGCGGAAGCACTCAGCGCCTAGAAAACAGAAAAGGCGGCCGGAGCGATCCGGCTGCCTTTTTCATGCGTGAAATGGTTCAGACCCGGCCGAGCCGGTCGAGAAGCGCGGCGCCGGTGCGGATGCCTTTGAGGAACAGGTCGATTTCCATGTTCTCGTTGGGCGCGTGGTTGGCTTCGTCGGCATTGGCATAGGGCATGACGAACGCCGGGACGCCGAGCACCTTGGTGAAGACATAGTCTGGGAGGCTGCCGCCGGCCGATGGATAGACCAGCGGCTGCTCGTTGCGGGCTTCGACAATGGCTTCCTGGATGAGCTTGCCCCAGGGATCGTCCAGCGGCGTGCGTGAGGGCAGCATGGAGCCATAGGTGATCACTTCCACTTCGGGCGCATGCTTGGCGACGTGGGCTTTGACGCAGGCATAGACGTGTTCGGGCGTCATGGCTTCGACGAGGCGGATGTCGCATTTGGCGACGGCCTCGCAGGGGAGGACCGACTTGGTGCCCGGCCCGCCATAGCCGCCGTGAAGGCCATTGATGGTCAGCGTCGGATGGAACATCAACCGGTCCCAGAACGGACGATCGGCGGGTTCATCGAGACGCGTCAGGCCCATATTGGCCATGTATTCCGCCAGATCGAGCGGCAGCGCCTTGGTCGCGGCGATATCGGCTTCGGTCGGCGGAATGATCTGGTCGTGAAGGCCATCGATGGTGATGCGGCCATCGGGTGTCTTCATGGTCGAAAGCAGATGCACCAGCGTCCAGATGGCGTTGGGCATGACGCCGCCATAGTTGCCCGAATGGGCATCGCGGGCAGCGGTGCGGACGCGCAGCTCGAACGAGGTCATGCCGCGCACGCCATAGGTCAGCGTCGAATTGCCGGATTCGTGCAGGGGACCATCGGCGGTGACCACGAAGTCGGCCTTGAGCCGATCCTTATAGTCCCTGACAAAGTCGGCGATCTGCGGCGAGCCGATCTCTTCCTCGCCTTCGAGGAGGAAGATCACGTTGCAGGGCAAGGTGCCATGCACCTTGAGGTGCGCCTCGATGGCCATGATCTGCGCAAAGTGCTGGCCCTTGTTGTCGCCAACGCCGCGGGCATAGATGCGCCCGTTGCGAATGGTCGGCTCGAAGGGCGGGCTTTCCCACAATTCCAGCGGATCGGGCGGCTGCACGTCGTAGTGGCCGTAGAGCAGCACCGTGGGCTTTGCCGGATCGACATTGTAGCGGGCGAGGACGAAGGGATGGCCCTTGGTCGGGATCGCCTCGACTTCCATGCCTAGGTCGCCCAGCATTTTCACGAGAAGTTCTGAGACTTCGCGGATGCCGATATTGTGGGCGCTGATGGATGGGTTGCGCACATAGTCGATCAGGCGGGCGATATATTCGTCGTGCCGGGCTTCGATATGGGAGAAGACCGGGCTCAGCGTGGGCGAGGTCATGCTGCTTCCTTGGTGAGGATGATACCGCCCGAGGCATGCACCTTGCCCTGCCAGCCGGCGGCGACGAAGGTCGTGGTGTCGAGCTGGGTCAGGATGACGGGACCGGCAAAGGTCGCACCGGCGCCGAGTTTTGCGCGATCGAGAACGGGTACATCGACCTGCTTGCCATTGATGCTGACGGCCGTGTGTTCTTCCGGCGCCGGCGTTGTGCCGGGCGCGAGTTCCACAGCGGGCGGCACGGCGGCAAGGCCCCTCGCATGAACGCGCAGGGTGACGAGTTCGATCTGCGCGCCGAGATTGAAGCCGTAGAGCGCCTTGTGGGCGGTCTGGAAATTGGCTTCGACTTCAGCACGATTGGCGGCATAGGCGACGGCGATTTCGCCACCCTGTCCCGCATAGCGCATCAGCGCCACGCGTTCGATGACACGGGCTTCGGCGCCAACATCTTCCTCATCGAGCCAGGCTTTTGCCTGCTCTTCGAGTTCGGCAATGATCGGCTCGGTCGCCGTCGGGTCCATGGCGCCGGGAATGGCCATGGCGCGAGAGAATTCCGACTTGAGATCGGCGGCGAGGAGGCCATCAGCGCAGAGCACGCCGGGGGCAGGGGTAATCAACACCCTCTTGATACCGAGAAGATCCGCGAGGGCGCAGCCATGAAGGGGGCCGGCGCCGCCAAAGGGCACGAGGGTGAAATCACGCGGATCGTGGCCGCGTTCGACCGAGACGACGCGCATGGCGCCGACCATGTGGTTGTCGGCAATGGCGAGAATGCCGCGGGCGGCGGTTTCGAGATCGAGCCCGAGTGGTTCGGCAATGGTCATCACCGCGCGCTTGGCCGCTTCGACATCGAGCACCATGCTGCCGCCGAGGAGGCGGGCCGGCAACTGGCCGAGGGCGACATGGGCGTCGGTGACGGTCGGCTCGGTGCCACCATGGCCGTAGCAGGCCGGACCCGGACGGGCGCCGGCGCTTTCGGGGCCGACAGTAAGAGCGCCGTCCTTGATGCGGGCGAGCGAGCCGCCGCCAGCGCCGATGGTGATCATGTCGACCATGGGTAGGGCCAGCGGCCATTCGCCGACCGCGCCGTGCTGAGTGAGGCCGATCTGGCCGCCCTTGATGAGGCAGATATCGGCCGACGTGCCGCCGATATCATTGGTGATGATGTCTTCGATGCCGCAGGCGGCAGCCGCGGCGCGGGCGCCGACGACGCCGGCAGCGGGGCCGGAAAGAGCGGTGAGGGCCGGGGCGACGCGGATTTTCGGGGCGCCGGCAACGCCGCCATTGGATTGCATCAGCATCAACGGCGGGGTTGCGCCCTCGTCGTCGAGGCGTTTTTCGAGGTTTTTCACATAGGTGGTGACGCCCGGCATGACCGTGGCGTTGAGCACGGTGGTGAGGCTGCGCTCATATTCGCGCACCACGGGCAGCACGTCGCTGGAGACGGTGACGGCGAGACCCGGCAGTTCCTCACGCAGGATTTCGGCGACGCGCCGCTCATGCGCCGGATTGGCATAGGCATGGATGAGGCAGACGGCGACGGCCTGCACGTTCATGCCTCGGATCTTTTCGGCGGCGGCGCGAACGGTCGCTTCATCGAGCGCTTCGAGCACGGCGCCGCCAGCAGCGATGCGTTCGTCGATCTCGACAATGCGGCTCGATGGCACCGGGGGAACCGGCTTGACCCAGGTATAGAGGTTCGCCTTGCGCGGAATGTCCTGACGGCCGATCGCCAGCACGTGGCGGAAGCCGCGCGTGGTGACGAGCGCAGTGCGCGCGCCCTTGCCTTCAAGGATCATATTGGTGGCAACGGTCGTGCCGTGCAGCACCTGATCTAGATCGGCAGCCGAAGCACCGGCCTGCTGCAGGGCAAGGCGGATGCCGTTGAGGAAGGCTTCCGATGGATCGGAAGGGATGGATGGAGTCTTGGCGCGCCAGGAGCGGCCGGCGCCGTCGACCAGCGCGACGTCGGTAAAGGTGCCACCGATATCAACGGCAACGGCGAGATTGGTTGGGTTTTCCGTGGCCATATCAGGCGAGCTCATCGATATAGGTATTGCGGTGGAAGGGTTTGATGGCCGGACGGTCGGCGCGCAGCTTTGCTGTGGCTTCGACGTCGAGCTGATCGTCTGAAATCATGACGCCATAGAAGGTTTTTGCTGCTTCAGCGGTGACGAAACCGCCGCGGACGTCTTCGAGCACGCGTTCGGCCGGGCGATCATAGGGGTGGCCCATGCCGCCGCCGCCGCCGGTGCGGATGCGCAGGATATCGCCCTTCTTGAGGGCGGTGCCGTCCGAGAGCGGCGGGATCTTGCGCTCTTCGGGCGTGCCGGGATTGACGACGATTGAGCCGCCGCCGCCGGACATGCCGCCGGCATAGCCCCAGGGTGGGTTCTTGACGCCGTCGATGCGGATGGCGAGGAGCGCTTCATCGGCGAGGATTTCATATTCGCGGATGATGCCGGTGCCGCCACGGAAGCGGCCGGGGCCGCCGGAATCGGGCACGACGCCATATTGGCGCAGGCGGATCGGATAGCCGCCTTCGAGGAATTCGACGGGATAGTTTTCCTGCGCCACGAAATAGACCGCGTCGATGCCATCGGCAAAGTCGCGGGCGCCATAGCCGACGCCGATGCCGTCAGCGAGGAGGAACGGCTTTGGCGTGCCGGTTTCTTTGCCGAAGGTTCCGCGCATGATGGTGACGACATAGGCCGAATGCGCCGCCGGGGCGCCACCCTTGCCGCGGTTGACGAGGCCGTTGAGCACGGCAAGCATGCGCATCATGGTGAGGCCACGCATGCCGAGCGGAGCGGGGAAACGCGGCTGGACGATGGAGCCTTCGCGCAGGCGCACTTCATCGATGGCGAGCGGGCCACCGGCATTGACCACCTGGCTGGGGTCGCCGCCGAGGAAATAGAGCCCCAGCGCCATGCCGGGCACGCCCTTGTTCATGATCAGGTTGACCGGGCCGGGCGCCTGGTCGTCGCTTTCGGTCGCATCGAAAATGAAGCGATCTTCGCCATTGGCGCCCTTTTCGCGGGTGATGGCGAAGCGCAGGCTGAACGGACCATTGCCGTGGCCGTCGCTGTCGATCTGGTCGGAGAACTTGTAGGTGCCGTAATCAAAAGTTTCGGCGAGGCGGCGGCGCACGAGGGTGCGCGTGCGGTCGAGGAGTTGGGCGAGAGCGTCGGAAACCGTATCGGCGCCGTGGCGTGCGACGACTTCGGCAACGCGAGTGACGCCGAGCTTCACCGAGGCCATGAGCGCGGACATGTCGCCTTCGCTCTGGGCCGGGAAGCGCGAATTGCGGTGGAAGATGGCGAGGGTTGCTTCGTTGACGACGCCGGCATCGATCAGCTTGGTCGGCGGGATGATGATGCCTTCCTGATAGATGGAGGTAGCATCGGGGCTGATCGAGCCGGGGTGCAGGCCGCCGATATCGGCAAAGTGGGCCCAGCTCATCACGAAGGCGCAGAGGCGGGTGCCATGGAAGACCGGCGCCAGCAGCACCTGGTCGTTCGAATGGGTCACGGCGCCCTTCGAGCCATAGCAGTCATTGTACCAGTAGAGATCGCCCGGCTTCATGGTTTCGCGCGGAAAATGCTCGAAGACTGGCGAGGTGAGATCACCGAAGATCGGGACCATCGAACCCACAGCCATGACGCCGCGCTCGTCGAAGAGGGCAGTATAAAAGTCTTTCTTTTCGCGGATGAAGGCGGAAATGGCCGTGCGCTCGATCAGCGCTTCCATTTCGCGCTGGGTGGCCATGATCGCCCCGCGGATGATCTCCAACGTCACCGGATCGCAAATGGGGGCAGTATCCGGCGCCAGGGCCGGCATGGCGGATGAGAGCGGTGTCATCAAAAGCCTTCCAGAGAGAAAAGAAGAGAAAGTATCGGGAGCGTGCGCGGCACTATTCATCCCGGTCCATATGGCGGAGCACGGCGTCGGCGGAGCGACGCACATAGATCCGAGTGGCTCGCTCGGCGGCGGCGATGTCGCGGGCGGTGATGCCAGCGATAATGGCGCGCACGCCCTCCATGCCGGTTTCGAGCTGGCCCGGCTCGTCCATGGCGTAGATGCGGAGCATGTTGACGCGCGAGCGGAGCTGATCGAGCATTTCAGCAGCGATCTGGTTATCCGCGACATCGGTCATGAAGCGCAGGAATTTCGACATGGTTTCTGCCATGCCAACCTTGTCGCCGTTCGAACCGGCTTCGAGGAGCCGACGGCCGAAATCCTGGGCTGCGGCAATATCTTCGTCCGTGGCGCAGGCAAGAAAGCTGCGCACGGTGATGGCTTCAAGCTCGGTGCGGATTTCGTAGATTTCGTGGACGTGTTTTCGCGTCAGCCGGGCAACGCGGAGGCCACTGTGCGGGATGACATTGACCAGCTTTTCCGCTTCGAGCCGGCGCGCGACTTCGCGCACCACAGTGCGGCTGATGCCGAAGGCTTCGCAGAGTTCGCGTTCGGTCAGGCGTGTATCCGGAGCGATGCGACCTTCCATGATGGCGGTGCGGACGGAATCAAAAACCCGATCGCGGGCGAGCTGGCGCGTTTGCGTGCTCTCCTCCGCCAGCTCATCGGCCATGTGCGATGCATCAACCTGAAAGATTCTACGCAAGTCGCTCATTAGTATCGGTCGCCCCAAGGGAAAATGGGTGGGTCATCCTGCATTTGGCCGTCTTGGTCAAATCGGTGCGACGGCGTGTTGGAATGACTGTAACGAGGGTGTTTCGCAAAGCCTAGCGGAAAATTGTCGTACAATCCGGATTGTCGTACAATTTATCTTGGGGCATCGTGGGCCGTCACTTTTTGTAGAGAGGGTTCAGCATGCTCGACACGGCCATCAAAAACGCCATCGCCCAGGTCAATGCCGACGCGGCATGGCCACTGGTGGAAGCCTTTTCCACCATGCCGCGCTGGAAGCCGGAAGACGTCGAAGCCTCAGCCCACGACATCGCACGGCGCCTTGGAGAGCTTGGCGTCCCGGTCGAAATGCTCGAAGCCTCGCTCTATCTCTCCATTCCATATGAGGCATCGGTCGAAGCCAATGGCAAGACCTATGCCTCCAAGCCTCCCGCCTATTCGCTGAGCTGCCCGGAAGGCATGAGCGGCGTGCTGCACCATGTGCCGGGAGCACTAGCCGCCAGCGTCGGCAGCTTTTACGAGAAGAACCGGGACGAAGCCGCGGCCGCCGAAGAGCGTATTCGCGGCAAGATCGTGCTGACGGATGGCTTTGCCTCGCCCAACAAGGTGCTCGAATTTCAGGAGAAGGGCGCTATCGGCGTTATCGCCGTCAATCCGGGCGTCGACCGGCACTGGGGTATCTGTTCGTCGGTCTGGGGTTCGCCCGATCTCGATGGTCTGCCGCGCAAGCCGGTGATCCCGGTTGCCGTCGTCAACAATCCCGACGGACAGGAACTGATCGCGCTGGCCAAGGCTGGTGGTAGCGTCACCATCAAGACCCGGCTCGAAGAGGGCTGGTTCAAGTCCATCGTGCCGGTGGTCAATGTGCCCGGCACGGTCGAGCCGGAAAAGTTCGTGCTGCTCGCCGGGCACTACGACAGTTGGGACGTGGGCGTAGGCGACAATGCCACCGGCGACGCCGCCATGCTCGAAATCGCTCGCGTGCTCTGGCACAACCGTGGCGATCTCCGCCGCTCGGTGCGCATCGCCTGGTGGCCGGGCCACTCTACTGGCCGCTATGCCGGCTCGGCCTGGTATGCCGATGCCTTCGCGCTCGATCTCGACGAGAACTGCGTCGCCCAGGTCAATTGCGACAGCCCTGGCTGCCGTTGGGCCGACGTCTATGAAAATGTCGCGGTGATGAGCGAGGCCAATGGCCTTTGCACCGATGTCATCCGCGAGGTTGCTGATCTGCCGTTCCATGGCGAACGTCCGCTGCGCGCCGGCGACTATTCCTTCAACAATATCGGGCTTTCGAGCTTCTTCATGCTGTCTTCGACCATGACAGTCGAGAAGCGCAAGGAGATGAACTATTACACGGTCGGCGGTTGCGGCGGGAACATTGCCTGGCACACCGAAAACGATCTGATGGACATTGCCGACCGCGACATTCTCATTCGCGACATCAAGGTCTATCTCGCCGGCATCATGGCGGTGGCCAATGCACCGGTCTTGCCGTTTGACTGGCGCGAGACCTCAGCCGAGTTCAAAGCCACATTGGAAAAATACCAGAAGGCGGCGGGTGCCGATGCCGCCTTGCTCGATCCCGTCGCTTCTGAACTTGCCGGCCTAAGCGCTTCGCTCGACGCTTTCTATGCCGGTATTGCGGACGGCACGGTGGCAGAGGCCCGGGCCAATGCGGCGATCCAGCAGCTCGCCCGCATCCTCGTGCCGCTCAACTATACGCGTGGCCCACGCTTTACCCACGATCCAGCCCTGCCGGTGCCTGGGCTCCCCACGCTTTCCGTGGCGAGCGAGCTTGGGACGCATGGGCCGGAAACCATCGGTTTTGCCCGTACCCAGCTTATGCGTGGTGCCAATCGTACCGCTGCGGCGCTGCGCCAGGCCGCGCGCCTGCTGGCAATCTGAAGCAAGGACTTGGCTGGGCATGCGCCCGGCCAAGTCTATTTGTTGCCACGGCTGGGCAGGATGGGGCAGCCGTTGTAAATGGTTCGTCCCTTGTCGGCCCTGAGGCCCGACCTACCACTCCTGGACGTATCATGACCTATCGCGCTGCCCCCGGTCGCTACGAGACCATGCAATATCGCCATGCCGGTCGCTCCGGCCTGAAACTGCCCATCATCAGCCTCGGCCTCTGGCAGAATTTTGGTGGCGCGCGGGACTATCCTTCGGCCTTCGAAATGCTCGGTGCCGCCTTCGATGCAGGGATCACCCACTTCGATCTCGCCAATAATTACGGTCCACCTCCCGGCTCAGCCGAAGAATTGTTCGGGCAGGTGATGGCACGCGATTTCAGGCCCTATCGCGATGAGCTGATCATTTCGTCCAAGGCCGGCTATCAGATGTGGGACGGCCCCTATGGCGAATGGGGGAGCCGCAAGAATCTAATCGCTTCCGCCGATCAGTCGCTGAAGCGCCTCGGCCTCGACTATGTCGACGTCTTCTATTCGCACCGCTTCGATCCCAAGACGCCGCTCGAAGAAACCATGGGCGCGCTGGCAACGCTCGTCGCTCAAGGCAAGACGCTCTATGTCGGCATTTCCAATTATCCGGAAGCCGAGACGCGCGCGGCCCATGCCATTCTTAGAAATCTCGGCGTGCCCTGCATCCTGCATCAGCCGAGCTATTCCATCCTCAATCGCTGGATCGAGGACGACAAGACGGTCGATGCCTGCGGCGAATTGGGCATCGGCATGATCGCCTTTTCACCCCTGGCGCAGGGCGTGCTGTCGGGCAAATACAATAGCGGCGATACCGAAGGTGCTCGCGGCACGAGCAACAATCCGTTCCTCAAGGCCGACCGGATCAAGCCCGAAACGCTCGATGCCGTGGGCAAGCTTGCGGCTATCGCCAGGGCGCGCGGCCAGACCCTGCCGCAAATGGCACTAGCCTGGGTGCTGCGCCGGCCCGAACTGACCTCGGCGCTCATCGGCATCCGGACCCTGGGGCAATTGCAGGACAATCTCGGTGTGCTCAACAATCTGAGCTTTGCGACGGAAGAAATCGCCGCCATCGATGCAGCGACGGCCAATGGACTGACGCCGGGGCATCCCCGCTGGTGGTAAAACGCCACTGGTGTGTCCGCGAGCCTGGGCTTTTGGACACACCGCATGGTCGACATCACGGCCGCCCCACGAGAAGGCGAAGCGAGCCTTCGAAGAAGGGCTGTGAGCGCAACTGGCCATGCTGGCGGTCCCATCGGCCCGATTGCAGGTCGTCCGAAAGGTGTTTTGCGAAGCGCTCGCCTACGGATGGATCGACAAAACTCCAGGCCGAATTGGCGAGGCGGGCGCCGGGATCGAGGAGGCTTTCGGGCCGGCCGTAATAGGCTTCGCTGAAACCATCGGTGCAGGCGAGCGGGATGGGCACTGGCAGGATGTCGACGGAGCCGCCGAGGCCCGCGGCGATCGCATCCATGGATGGATAGCGGCTGGCTTCGACGGAGATCGCTTCGGGCGCATAGTCATTGAGCCAGAAGGTGTCGAGCCGCGCGGGATCACATGTCAGGACTAAAACGGGACCGCTGGTGACGCGGCGCATTTCGGCGAGGCCGGCCTGGAGGTCCTTCCACTGGTGCACGGTGAATGTCGCCATGCTGGCGTCGAACGTACCATCGGCAAAGGGCAGGTTTTCGGCGGCGCCGTCGATCGCCTGGCTCAGATGCGCCGGACGCTGGGCGCGCATGGATTCGGAGGGTTCGACGGCCGTTACCTCTCTGTCAGTGGGTTCATAGGAACCGGCGCCGGCACCGACATTGAGCACTGTGCGGGCATTGCCGAGAGCCTTGAGAATGAAACCGGCGATATGTGGATCGGGCTGGCGATAGCGGCGGTAATTCGTGCCGATGACGCCGTAATTGGCGTCGCCGGCGCTGCCATCCTGGTGGCGGGCTGACATGGGCTTGTTTCCTTTCGTCACAATGTGCCTGAAGGAAAGCATTGGTTTTGGCGGTTGGAAAACGATAAGTCTGAACAGTCGATGTTCGGAAAATGCACAAATGCGTCGTCTGCCATCTCTCAATGCGCTCAGGGCTTTCGAAGCCGCCGGCCGGCATGGCCGCATGACGCTGGCGGCCGAAGAACTGCATGTGACGCACAGCGCCATCAGCCGGCAGGTGCAGCATCTGGAAGATCTTTTGGGCGTGGCGCTGTTTGCCGGTCCGAAGAACAGGATGCAGCTTACTGGGGCAGGGGCGACCCTGCTGGCGGGGCTAAGTCTTGCCTTCGATCAGATGGATCTGGCGGTGCGCTCGGTGGCGGATACGGCGGAGGGGCCGCTCGATGTGTCGTGCCCCGGCACTTTCACCATGCGCTGGCTGATCCCGCGGCTCTATCGGTTCAGCGATACCTATCCCGATATCGAAGTGCGGTTGTCAGCATCGAGCCAGGCGGTCGATTTTCAGCGCGATGCCTTCGATGTCGCCATTCGGGCGGCGCCCGGGTCCTGGCCCTTGGATGCCGAGGTCATCGAGCTTTTTCCCGAGCGGATCGGGCCGGTGATTTCGCCAAAACTCTATGATCGACATGGCGGAAATCTCGAAAAATTCACGCTGCTGCATACGCGCAGCCGACGGCATGCCTGGCAGGTCTGGGGAAGCCAGGCCGGGGCGGCGGTGACGGACGAAGAGGGCGTCGAATATGAGCATTTTTACTTCATGATCGAGGCCGCGCTGTCGGGGTTGGGCATCTGCATTGCGCCCTGGCCGATGGTATCAGACGATCTTGCCTCCGGCCGGTTGGTCGCGCCCTATGGCTTCGTAGGCAGTGGCCAGAGCTATGTCGTCGTCCGGCGCAATCGGCAGCATCGCAAGTCGCAGTTCTTTTGCGATTGGTTGGTGGAAGAGGCGCGGCAGTTCGAGAGCCTAGCCCTGCCGTCGGCGTAAGAGGGCAGGGAGGATATGGTCGCTGGTAAGGAGAGCGAGGGCGATGTCGCCTGGTGCCTCGGGATCGATCCAGCGCAGCTCTTCGATTTCGGCCTGAACGGCAAGGTGCTCATTGCTGCGGCACCAGAACACGTCGGCGAAGACCCGCGCATTAGGCTCATTGGCGGCGGTGGCGGAGAAGCGGCCGAGCGGTTCGAGGGGGCCTTTGAGGCGAGCGCCAAGCTCCTCTTCCACTTCGCGCAGGACCGCATCGGCCGCGGCTTCACCCGGTTCGAGCTTTCCGCCCGGCTGCATGAAGGTCGAGGTGCCGCGCTTGCGGACCAGCGCGATCTTGCCGTCGGCCCGTTCGATGACGCAGGCAGCGATGTGGATTTCCCGCCGTGGGTTTTCGACCTGTGGCATCGGGTCTATCTATCTTCTTAAAATGGAGGTGTGCCTATGAAGATCAGTGCCCGGAACCAGCTCAAGGGTAAAGTCGTGGAAGTGGTGAAGGGCGCGACCACGGCTCATGTCCGCATCGACATTGGCGGCTCGGTCGTGACGGCCTCCATCACCAATCAGGCGGTCGACGAGCTGGGGCTTGAGGTTGGCAGAGAGGCCTATGCGGTCGTCAAGGCGTCCGATGTCATGGTGGCCGTGGACTGAGGACCCTTTCGCACGAGCAGGTGAGCCTGCTCGTGCCTTTTGCTGCCCTTTTGGCGGGGCTCAGCCTTCGTTGGCCATTGTTTTCTTGAACTGGGCCAGATGCTTGGACTGCGCGTCGATCATCTTTTCGCGGTACTGGCCATAGATGATGTCGGTGTCGTGCAGGGTGACGCCCGGAATGGTGGGCGAAGCGAAGACCGGCAGCTCGATACCCTTGTCGGCAAGCTTCTGCGCCGTCCGCGACACCAGTTCGTGCATCATGATCATGGCAAGGACGGTCGAGGAACCCGAAACCGGACGACTCCAGCCCTTGATGTCGACGATGGCGTCTTCCACCGGCGCGCCGGTGTCGATGACGATGTCGGAAGCATGCGGCAGGCGTTTTCCGGAGCTATGGGTCGCCGGCTTGCTGGCATTGGATTTGGCCGTGATGGCGATCACGGTGAGGCCTCGTTCCTTAGCGTAGAGGGCAGTGTCGATGCCCGAGGCATTGCTGCCCGAATGGCCGAAGATGACGATGGTGTCGCCGGGATTGAGCGGCTGATGATCGAGGAACTTTTCGGCATATTTTTCGGTGCGTTCGAGCCAAAGCAGTTCACGCACGCCGCCAGCGCCCAGAATATTGTGCCACATGACGCGCGGGTCGGTCAGCGGATTGAAGCCGAGGTAGGAACCGTAGCGCGGGTAGGTTTCCTGCACGGGCAGAACGGAGTGGCCCGAGCCGTAGAGATGGACGAGGCCGCCATTGGCGAGGGTCTCGCTCATGGCCTTGGACGCGGCTTCGAATGCGGCTTCGTTTTCGCCGGCAGTTTTCTCGGCGATGGCCGCGAGCTTGGAAATGTAGAGAGTGGACATGGGGTCTGGCCTTTCAAAACTAGACGTAAAGGGTTGAGCGGATTTCGTAGCGGTCGGCCCGCATGGTGGAGACCGCAAATTCAAAGGGGCTGCGTTGGTCGAAGGTGATGCGCTCGACCTCGAAGGCCGGGGTGCCGACGGGCAGTTCGAGATCGGCGGCATCGCCTGATGCGACGGCGCCGACGCGATAGACTTCCTTGGCCTTGACCGGGACAATGCCGGCATTGTCCTTGAGCCAGCGATAGAGCGAGGTTACGTCCGAGGCGTATTCAAAGAGGCCGGGCACACGGGCGGACGGCAGGTGCGTGGTCTGGATGCCGATGGGCTGGCCATTGCCGAGACGCAGGCGGCGGAGCTGCACGACGCTGTCGCCCTCGGCGATTTCGAGTGCCTCGGCAATTTCGCTTGTCGCGGAAATGACCTGCGCGAGGAGGAGGCGCGTGCCCGGCGAAACGGCAAGGGTCTGCATTTCATCGGTGAAACTGGTGAGGCCGCGGACGCCGGCCACCATGGTTGCGGAGCGCACGAAAGTGCCGCGGCCATGCTCACGGCGGAGCATGCCGGCCTCTTCGAGATTCCGTAGCGCATGACGCAGGGTGATGCGGGAAATGCCGAGCATTTCGCAGAGGCGATCCTCATTGGGGATTTGCAGGCCCGGAGCCCATTCGCCCTGGTCGATGAGGTCGCGCAGCGCCATTTCCGCCTGGTGCCATAGCGGTTCCGGACGGCGCCGGTCGGGGCGCACCAGGCCCGCAGGTTCGTCGCTCATTATGTCCTCCTCCAGTTCCGGCCGAGTGCCCCGGCATAGGCTGCGCCGACCAGCCCGGCCCGGGCGCCGTGCTGCGCCGGCAACAGGGCAACGCCGCGCAGGTGTGGCGGCAGACGCCGGTCGACGGTTTTCCGCAGCAGCGGTTCGATGACGTCAAAAGCCTCGGCGACGCCGCCGGCGATGATGATGGCAGCCGGATCGAGCAGCGCAACGGCCGAGCCAGCGGCTGCGCCCAGCGCATCCATGGGCCGGGCCAGCAGCGCGAATGCTGCGGTATCGCCGGAGCGAGCGGCAGCGATGAGATCATGGCCTCTAGCGAGGCCGACTGTTTGTGCCAACTGATCAAGCGCCCTTCCGGCCGCCTGACGTTCGAGCCAGCCGCTGACATCTTCGCCTGGGTCAGCGAGATCGGCGGTGGCCCAGCCGAATGAACAGGCGCCGCCGGCGTGACCGGCAATGATCGTGCCGGAGGCGAGTACGGCCGAGCCGATGCCGGTGCCGATGGCGAGGAGGACAGCATCAGAAAGCCCTTTCGCAGCGCCGGCACGAACTTCGGCGAGAAGGCTCAATTGCGCGTCATTGCCGAGACCGATGGAGATGCCGGGCAGAGCTTGAGCGAGATCGAGCCCGTCGAGATAAGGCAGGTTCGGCACCCAGCGGCAGACCGTGCCTTGGGCGAGGCCTGGTATGCCTAAGCCAAGAGCGCTGGCCTTATGCTTGGCGAGCAGGGCGCGAACGAGATCCAGAAAGTCAGCGCACGATTGGGGCGCGGCGACATCTTCGACAAGCGTCACGTTGGCCGGGTCGGCGCTATCGGCAAGACCAATGCGGCAGCGCGTGCCGCCGAGATCGATGGCAAGAACCGCGCTCATCCCTTCACCCCCGTGGCGACGATGGAATCGACGAAAAAGCGCTGGAGGAAGACGAAGAGGATGACCGGCGGCAGCACGGCGAGGGTCGCCCCGGCCATGACGAGGCCGGTATTCATGGCGCCGCGATTGTAGCTCAGGAGCCGGCTGAGCGAGATGACGATGGGATATTGATCCGTATTGCCCTGCAACACGGTCAGCGGCCAGAGATAGCTGTTCCAGTGGTAGACGAAGGCGAAGAGAGTCAGTGCCGCGATGGCTGGGAGGACCGAGGGCGCAACGATCTTGAAAAGGATCAGGAACTCGGAGGCGCCATCCACGCGGGCGGCATCGATGAGGTCGTCGGGCACGCCCTTTATATACTGGCGCATGAGGAAAATGCCGAAGGCATTGGCGAGATTGGGCACGACCACACCAAGCAGATTGGCATTGAGCCCGAGATAGCCGGTGAGCCGATAGAGCGGGATCAGCGTCACGATGGGCGGCAGGAACATGGTGGCGATCAGGACCGCAAAGAGCCAATCGCGCCCCTTGAAGCGATATTTGGCAAAGGCATAGCCGGCCATGAGGCTGGTGACCACGATGGCAACGGTGGTCACGATGGCAATGAAAGCCGAATTGACGAAGGAGCGGCCAAGGTTGACGACGTCGGCAACCTCGGTAAAGGCGTCGAGACTGGGCGAGCCGGGCCACCAGACGGGCGGCACCTGCATGCTTTCTTCGGGCGTCTTAAGGCTCGACAGCACCATCCAGACCAGCGGGAAGGCGGCGGCCACGGCAATGGCGAGGATGACGAGGGTCAGGGCGGTGCGCCGCCAGGTGCGGGGATGGCGCCTATAGGGTCGCATAGCGCTCATCGTTGTTCTCCCCGGTCGCGCAACAGGGTGAACAAGAGGACGATCACCACGATCAGCGACAGCATGAGCGTGACGGCCATGGCCGAGCCGAGCCCGCCCTGGGCGCGTTCAATGCCGACGCGGCGGATATGGTAGGTCATGACATTGGTGGAATTGACCGGGCCGCCCTGGGTGATCAGCGCCACAGGTTCGAACACCTGCACGGCATTGATGACGGCGATCACGGCCGAGAACAGCAAGGTATTGCGCAGGAGCGGCAGCGTTATCCTCCAGAACTGCATCCAGGCTGAGGCACCATCGACCAGCGCGGCTTCATAGAGCGAGCGCGGAATTTGCGTCAGGCCGGCGACGGCGAGCACGGTGAAATAGCCCACCTGCTGCCAGACATTGAGGATGACAATGGAGACCAGCGCCGTCCTTGGCGAGGAGAGCCAAGTCTGCGGCGGGACGCCGACCCAGCCGAGCATCTGGTTGATCGGCCCTTCGGTCGGCGAATAGAGCTTTGACCAGACGAGCGCCACGGCGATCATCGGCACCATGTAGCTTGAAAAGAGCACGGTGCGCAGCAGGATGCCGCCGGAGGCAAAGGTCTGGTGAACGAGAAGGCCGAGCATTACGGAGAGCGGCAGGATCAGTGCCACCGAGAGCGCGGTATAGATCGCGGTATTGCCAAAGGCGGCACGGAAGTCGCGGCCGATGGATGTCGGCCCCAGGAGGTCGGCAAAATTGGCAAGACCCACGAAGCTGGCGGTTTCAAAACCCGTTTGCGTCGACCATTGCGTGAATGAGAGGCCAATGGTCAGCACCATGGGCACGAGGACGAAAATGGCAATGAGCCCCGTGGCGGGCGCGAGCATGCCGATGGTCGAGCGGGTCTGGCGGCCTGTCATCCGGAAAATCTGCCTGGGGTAGGAAATGCGGGCGGGGCATGCGGCCCCGCCCGCCTAAATGGATGACTATTTGGCGTTGCGTTCGAGGATTTCCGTGGCGTCTGCCTGGGCATTGGCCTGGGCATCGGCGGCGGTCACCTGGCCGAACTGCAGCGCTTCAAGCGTCTGCTGCAGGGATTCGGAGAATTCCTGGCCGCCCAGCACCACCGGGAAGGGTTTTGCGTCGGACAGGGTTTCCGTATAGCCGAGGAGGAACGGATCGCTCGAAAGACGGTCGCCAAAGGCGGCAACGTCCGAAGTCCGCGAGGGCAGGATACCCATGGACATCAGGATATCGCCCATGGCAGAGGCGCCGTTTTCGCCTGAATCCGGCCCATTGAGCCAGGAGAGGAATTTCCAGGCGGCTTCCTGTTCTTCGGGCGCTGCCTGGGCGTTGACCACGGTCATCCAGGAGTAGGAAATCGAGCGCGCCGTGTCGCCCGAGGGGCCGACCGGAATGGGCGCGGTGGCGATATCGGCAAAGGCATCGCCCATGCCGGCCTTGAGGGCGGATTCCCACCAATTGGCCATGATGATCATGCCGGTCTTGCCCGAGACAAAATTGTCGAGGAAAGGCCCGGTTGTATTGGCGTCGGCTGTCGCCATGGCAGGGTCGGAAAAGCCCGAGGTGACGAGCTTTTCATAAAGCTCGAAGGTTTCCTTGGCCGCCTGGCTATCGAGCACCGGCTTGCCATCGACGATCAGGTCGCCGCCATTGGACACGAGCAGCGAGGCAAAGGGATGCAGCACGCCCGCGGCCCAGGAATTGATCAGCCCAAAACCCTGCTGGCCCTTTGAGGCATCGGTCAGCTTTTCGGCAGCGGCGAGGAACTCGTCCCAGGTTTTGGGCGCCTCGGCAATGCCGGCTTCCTCGAAGAGGCGCTTGTTGTAGTTGAGCGCATAGACGTCGATTTCATTGGGAATCCCATAGAGCGAACCGCCGACCGAGGCGGCGCTGACGACGCCAGTCGGCCAATTGGCTGTAGTATCGCTGGCAACGGCTTCTGGCGCGGCGCTGACGAGGCTATCGCGCACCAAGTCCGGCAGCCAGGCATCATAAATGCCGGCAATGGTCGCGCCACCGGCGCCGCCGCCCGAAGTGCGGAGCGTCGTCAGCAGATCGCCAAAGGGCACGGCGCGGACGGTGATGGTGTCGCCGGCATTGGCGGCTTCATATTTATCGATGGCGGCGTCGAGCAGCGCCACCGTATCCGGCCCCCAATGCGTCAGAAACGAAATCTCGGCTGCCTGCGTCCCCACGCTCGTCGCCATCAGCGCGCCGATTGTGGCCAGGTGCCATCCCTTGCATGCTTTCATTGTCGTTCTCCCATCCTCATGCCAGCGGCTTCTCCAAACCGCTGCACGAAGTAGTGTTATGACGTTATAACGACTCTTGCAAGGCGAAGTTGCGGATTGGGCACGCATGGCCGAAGCGGCAGGGACGCGAGGGGTATTTTGCAGGGAGGGGGGAGCAGGCGGCCATGCTATGGCTAGGGCAGCGGCACCCCTGAGGGAAGTGCCGCGCCGGGCACGAGCTCAGGCCCCGAGGGTAAAATTGTCGATCAGGCGCGTATTGCCGAGATAGGCCGCCAGGGCGAGGAGGCAACCGTCGGCGCCGATTGTCCTAAGCGGAGCGAGACTCCCGCGGTCACGGACTTCCCAATATTGAACCTCGATACCAGGTTCTTGGGCCAAGATGGCACGGCCGATGGTTTCCAGCTTTGCGGCATCGCGCTCGCCGGACTCGTAGGCCTCTGAGGCGGCAAGGAGGCTCTGATAGAGCAGCGAGGCAATGGCGCGTTGGGCGGGGTCGAGATAGACGTTGCGCGAACTCATCGCCAATCCGTCCTCTTCCCGCACAATGGCGCCGCGGACGATTTCGACGGGGACGTTGAGATCGCGCACCATGCGCTCGATCACGGCGCATTGCTGCGCATCCTTCTGCCCAAAGAAGGCAAAGTGCGGCTGGGTCAGGTTGAAAAGTTTTAGCACCACCGTGGCGACGCCGCGGAAATGGCCGGGGCGCAGGGCGCCGCAGAGGGGCAGGGAGACCGCCTCTTCGACAACATAAGTGGAGTTGTCGGCGGGATAGACTTCGGTGTGTTCGGGCAGGAACAGTGCATCGACGCCGGCTGCCTCGAGCAGGGCAATATCCCTCTCGATCGGCCGGGGATAGCGCGCGAGGTCTTCCTTGGGCCCGAACTGCAGAGGATTGACGAAAATGCTGGCAATGACCGTGTCGCAATGCGTGCGGGCGAGGTCCATGAGGCTGATATGACCCTCATGGAGGGCACCCATGGTGGGCACGAGGCCAAGCTGGGTGCCGGCCGGCAGCGCATTGCGCCAGGCCCGCAATTCGGAAATCGTGCGAAGGATCTTTGTCATCAAGGGGTGGTCCAGATAGGTCAGGCGGCGCCGGCGCGCTTTTGCAGGGCCGAGGCCTTGGTTTCGGCGACATAGTCGGCGACGGCCGTCCGCACCAGCCCGGCGGCATCCGCCCGTGGCTTGGCAAAGCTCGGGGCAGGGCGTGTGTTCAGCCCGATGAGGTCGTTGATCACCAGCACTTGGCCGGCGCAGCCAGGGCCGGAGCCGATGCCGATGGTGGGGATGGTTAGTTCATTCGTGATCGCGGTGGCGACGTCGGGGACGATACATTCGAGCACGATGGCAAAGGCACCGGCTTCTTCGAGGGCGCGGGCTTCTTGCGAGAGACGTTCGGCGGATTCTGCCGCCTTTCCATGGGTGTAATAGCCACCCAATTGGTGGACGGCCTGGGGCATGAGCCCGATATGGGCCATGACGGGGATGCCGTAGTCGGTCAGCCGCTTGATGACGGGCACCATAGGCAGGCCGCCTTCGATCTTGACCGCCTGCACACCCGAATGCTGGAGAATGTCCACTGCGCTGCGAAGTGCGGTTTCCGGATCGGTGGTCGTGCCGAAGGGCATGTCGCAGACCACGAGTGCGCGTTCGGTGCTGCGCGCGACGGCCGCCGCATGGCGGATCATGTCGGCAAGGGTCACTTTCAGCGTAGTTTCGTGGCCGAGCACGACATTGCCGAGGCTGTCGCCGACAAGGATAATGTCCACGCCGGATTGATCGACCAGGGTCGCCATGACGCTGTCATAGGCGGTCAGCATGGCGATGGGTTCGGCGCGCTGGCGCAGGCGACCGATATCGCGTGTGGTCAATCGCTTGGTTGCTGACGGGACTGACATCGTGGTCTCCACGGCTAATCTTCGAACCTGCGCCCTTGGACGCGACGCGTTGATACTCGGACATCAACGCCTATCCCAGCCCTATATAGGTATTAGGGGGCCGCTATGTCCAAACCGAGGTCGAGAATGGGCGCGCTATGGGTGAGCCAGCCGGCCGAAATGATGTCGACGCCCGTCGCGGCTATGGCCGGCGCGGTCTTGGCGGTGATGCGGCCGGAGGCTTCCTTGATGGCGCTTTTGCCGGTGCGGCGCACGGCTTCTGTCAGGGTCGGAATGTCCATGTTGTCGAGGAGCACGGCGTCGACGCCGACGGACAGGGCTTCGTCGAGTTGCTCGAGCCGATCGACTTCCACCTCGATTTTGACCAGATGGCCCGCTGCGGCGCGGGCGCGTTCGATGGCGGTGCGCACGCCGCCGGCTATGGCGATGTGATTGTCCTTGATCAGGATGGCATCATCGAGCCCGAAGCGGTGATTGGCTCCGCCCCCGGCCCGCACGGCAGCCTTTTCGAGCGCCCGCAGGCCGGGCGTGGTTTTGCGCGTGCAGGCGATCCTGGCGTGGCCATGGGGGCGCACGGCTTCGACGAGGTCAGCAGTCGCGGTGGCGATGCCGGAGAGGCGGCAAAGGAGATTGAGCGCGACGCGTTCAGCGCCGAGAATGGCGCGGGCGGGGCCGGAGACGGTTAGGACAGTGTCGCCGGAAGCAACTCTGCTGCCATCGGGCCGATGCACGGAAATCGCGATGGAGGTGTCCATGAGAGCGAAGGCGAGGGCGGCAAGATCCACGCCGCTGACCACGCCGGGGTCACGGGCGACGATGGCGCAATTGGCCGTGGCTTCGATGGGGATGACGGCATCGCTGGTGATGTCGCCGGTGCGGCCGAAATCTTCGAGCAGGGCCGCGCGAACGATCGGCTCGTTGATGAGGCGCGGCAGGGTCAGGGACGAAAAAGTCTCGTTCATGCAAAGGGTTCCATGGCTTCGATCCGGCTTTCAGCCAGTTCCCTGGCGCTGTTGAGGGCTTCCATCAGCGTTATTTCGGTGTGGCGGGGAGTGTTCGACGTCCGGGGATGATCGGCCCGCTGATGTGCGCCGCGGCTTTCGTGGCGGCGCTCGGCCGAAACGGCGATGAGCAGAGCTGTGAGTGTTGCGTCCGGCGCGTTCTCGTTCAGGGCGAACCAGAAGTTCCGTATGACGCGTTGCAGGCCTGCGGCATCGCGGACCACGCCGACGTCGCAATCCATCTGCCGACGCAAATTGGCCGGGGCTTGTCCCATGGATGGGGTTCTTCGATTTGGCTCCAGGCGCGTTGCCTCAGCGGCAGCGCTGCCCTTGATGTCCTCGGCAATCCAGGCGGATTGAACTGCGGCTTCGAGAAGCGAATTGCTGGCGAGCCGATTGGCACCATGGAGGCCCGTGGAGGCGACTTCGCCACAGGCCCAGAGGCCCGGCACGGTCGTTCGTCCGGAGGCATCCACCTTGACGCCGCCCATATGGTAGTGCGCGGCCGGTCTGATTGGGATGGGCTGTTTGGCCGGGTCGAGGCCGGCCGATGCACAGAGAGCGGAAAAGCCAGGGAAGCGCGTATGGACCGCTTGGCCGAGGGTGGGGCGGGTATCGAGGAAGATTTGTTCCCCGGCGACAATCTGCCCGAAGACGGCATTGGCGACGATATCGCGCGGCGCCAGTTCGGCGCCGGGCACGGTTTCCATGAATCGCTCGCAGCTTGCATTGACGAGAATAGCGCCTTCGCCGCGCAAGGCTTCGGTGGCCAGCGGCATCGGGTCCTGGCCGATGGCGATGGCGGTCGGATGGAACTGCACGAATTCAAGGTCGCGCAACACCGCGCCCGCACGGGCGGCAAGGGCGAGGCCCGTGCCGATGGCGGTGACGGGATTGGTCGTGTGAGTGTAGAGGCCGCCGACACCGCCGGTCGCCAGCACCACGCCGCGGCCGGGCAGAAGCTCTGCGTCGCATGCCTGCCGTCCGCCAGCGGGCAGATAGGTGACCCCACCAACATCGCCATTTGCAGTTATGGCCAGGTCGAGCACTCTTCCTTGGAGAAGGGTGATCGATGGTGTGTTGCGCACGGCCTCGATGAGACCGTCGATGACGCGCCGGCCTGTCCGGTCACCGCCGGCATGGACGATGCGGCGGCGCGAATGGGCGGCCTCGAGGCCAAGGGCGATTTCGGCTCCGTCGCTCGCGCGATCAAATCCGATGCCCTGTTCCAAGAGCCAGGCGATGGCGGCTGGGCCCGCTTCGGTAATGCGTTGGGTCATCGCCGGATCGCCGAGCCCGGCGGCAGCGGCGAGCGCATCATCGGTGTGAAGCTGCGGGGTATCGTCGTGGCCGATTGCAGCGGCAATGCCTCCCTGCGCGAGGGCCGTAGCCGCATTGGTGCCGAGCGGAGAGGCGGTGATCAGGACAACCGGGAGCGGTGCGAGGCGCAGGGCTGTGGCGAGGCCGGCTATGCCGCCACCAATGACGATGACTGGATTCTGGCGCATATCGATGGCCTCAGACGACCGCCAACATGCGCTCGACCGCGGCGCGTGCCCGGTCGGCCAGGAGCGGATCGATATGGACCTCGTGCTGCTCTTCTTCGAGCGCCGCGCGAATATTGCCCAGGGTGATGCGCTTCATATGCGGGCAGAGATTGCACGGTTTTACGAATTCGACGTCGCGGAACTGCTGGGCGAGGTTGTCGCCCATGGAGCATTCGGTCACGAGCGCCACGCGCTGCGGGCGCTTGTCGGCGACAAAGTCAGCCATCATCGCTGTGGAGCCGGAGAAATCGGCTTCGGCAACCACTTCGGGCGGGCATTCGGGATGGGTCATCACGGTGACGCCGGGATAACTTTCGCGCACGGCGCGGATGTCATCGGGCGTGAAGAGTTCATGCACTTCGCAATGGCCGGCCCAGGTGATCACTTCGATTTCGGGTGCCTGCGCCGCGATATTGCGGGCCAAAAATTCGTCGGGCAGCATGATGACGCGATCGACGCCCAGCGATCGGACGATCTTCAGCGCATTGCCCGACGTGCAGCAGATATCGGACTCGGCCTTCACGGCGGCCGAGGTGTTCACATAGGTGATGACAGGCACGCCGGGGTGGCGGCGGCGCAGTTCGCGCACGTCTGCCGCAGTGATGGATTCCGCGAGCGAGCAGCCGGCGCGGCTATCGGGAATGAAGACGCGCTTGTCCGGATTGAGCAGTTTCGAGGTCTCGGCCATGAAGTGCACGCCGGCCATGACGATGATATCGGCATCGGTCGCCGCGGCTTCGCGCGCCAGGGCGAGACTGTCGCCGACGATATCGGCGACCGTGTGGAAGATTTCCGGGGCTTGGTAATTGTGAGCGAGAATGGTGGCGTTCTTCTCGCGCTTGAGACGCAGGATCGCCTCGACATCGACGGCCAGAAGCGGCCATTCGAAGGCAGGCACATGGTGCCGCACCCGCTCATAGACGAGGGGTAATGGCATGATGCCAGAAGTGGATTCCGAGACCTGCAACGCACTACCTCCAAATATACTCAATTTGAGTATTAGGGGTCAAAACAAAACCGGCGTCTCTGCGCCGGTAAGGTTATGCTAGGACTGAGTATAAGGTCACGTCAAGCGCTAATTCGCGGGGCGCTTCGTGCTCGATAGCCTGAGGCCCGGGGAGGGGCGCTCCAGCAGAACCTCGCGGCGGAAGCGGACCAGGCGGGCGGGCCGGCCACCGGTCTCGGTCTGGAGTTCGCCCGTTTCCTCCACCAATCCCTGCGTTTCGACCAGGCGGCGGAAATTCTGCTTGTGCAGCCGTATGCCGGAGAGGCCCTCGACGGTGCGCTGCAGATCGAGCAGCGTAAAACTTTCGGGCATGAGCTCAAAGATGACCGGGCGATACTTGATCTTGCCGCGCAACCGACCAAGCGCAGTGGCGAGGATGCGCCGGTGGTCGAGGCCCATCGGGTGGTCGACCATCGCGGTAAGGGGGGGGGATTCCCCGTCGCGCCGGGCTTCCCGCACAAAGCCCGCTTCATAGAGGAGTTCGTAGCGATCGAGCACCAGCTCGTCGCTCCAGCTATCGGTTCCGAGGCCGAAAGCCAGGGCCGCTCGCTTTTCCCGCAGGGTACCGGTGTCTCCTGAGTCCTTCACCCAGGTCTTGAGATAGGTTTCGATGGTTTCCAGCACGGCGGGCCGGCCATCGCGCCAGTCTTCCCAGGGCAGATAGGTGTAGACATTCTGCCAGCGGGCGCCGCTGCGGGCGGAGGCGCGCAAGGCGCGGACGAGGGCGAGATAGGCAATGGAAAGCGACCTGCCGCCGCGACCGGGCATGTCGATGCGGTCGGTGTCGCCGAACGTATAGAGCTGCTCCACATAGCCAAGGTGGAGGTCCGTCTGCTGCTCGACCCAGGCCCGAAGGCCTGCTTCGAGCGTTCGATGTCCGGACTGCAGCGGACCGGCGGGAAGGGTGTCGACCGGCACATCGGGACGCACCAGCACCATGGGCTCATCCACACTGGCGGCAATGATGACGGCGCTGAGTTCGGCAACGAGGGCAAGGCCTTCAACGTCAGATGCAGCACTGCTTCTATCGGCTTGGGATGAAGGCATTTTTCCAACTTGCACGGTGTGGGTGCACTATCATGGAGAAGTCACGATGGGGCAAGTTTCGCCGATCAAGGCGTGCACGCCTTTTCCGACCGGTGTATGACAAAACCGCTTCATTCTTGCGACCCCAGCTCATCTCCCCAGGACCATGGCCAAAGACGATACCCTCGCCAACCAGATCGCCAGGATATTGGCCGATCGGATCATTTCTGGAGCGCTCGAACCGGGTACGCCATTGCGGCAGGATCACGTTGCCGAGGAATTCGGCGCAAGCCACGTGCCGGTGCGCGAAGCCTTCAGGCGGCTCGAGGCGCAGGGGCTGGCGGTGAGCGTGCCGCGACGCGGGGTGCGGGTGGCCGGCTTTTCGCGCGCGGAAGTGCGGGAAGTGGCTGAAATGCGGGCCGCGCTGGAGGTTCTGGCGCTGCAAAACGCCGCGCCGCATCTGACGCGCGCCATTCTCGATGAGGCCGAAGAGATCAACAACGAGGGCGACAATGCCCCCGATGTTCAGGCTTGGGAGCAGGCCAATCGCAGGTTTCATCGCACACTGCTCGCGCCCTGTGGCATGCCGAGGCTGCTGAAGGCCATCGACGATCTGCAGGCCGCAAGTGCTCGCTTCCTGTTTTCGGGATGGAGCGCCGAATGGGAGGCGCCGACCGACCGTGACCACAGTGCGATTCTCGCCGCCTTACGGGCGGGGCAGGTGGAGCATGCCGGCTCGATCCTGAAGCGGCACGTGCTTTTGGGCGGCCGCGCCCCCCGATAATCCGCAACTAATTTCGCCCCGCGAGGACGCACGCCCTTGCCAGGCCGATCTATCTATGGATTCTTTTAGCGATAGATAAATGAAATTATCTATAATTATGAAGGAGCCATGGAATGGTCACTGATAAACCCGCCGCATCTGCCCTGATCGGCATCCAGAACAAGTCGCTGCTCTGGCAGGCTGGCGCCGTTGTTGCGGGCACGCTTTTTCTCGCCGCAGCCTCCTATGTCGAGGTGCCGCTGGTGCCTGTGCCGGTCAATATGCAGACGCTGGCGGTAACCTTGATCGGCGCCGTTTATGGCTGGCGCCTTGGCGCGCTGACGGTGATCGCTTGGCTGATGGAAGCGGCCTTGGGCATGCCGGTGCTGTCGGGTGGCGCAGCGGGTGCGCATCATTTCGTCGGGCCGACTGCCGGTTATCTCTTCGCCTTTCCGCTCGTCGCCGCCATGACCGGGTGGCTTGCCGAGCGCGGCTGGAATGGCAAGCGGCCCATTCTCGCTTTCCTCGCCATGCTGTTGGGCAATGCTATGTGCCTTGCTCTCGGTGCTGCGTGGCTCGCCGTCATGATTGGCGCGCAGGACGCCTTCACCTTTGGCGCGCTGCCCTTCCTGGTTGGCGGTCTCCTCAAGTCAGCACTGGGTGCCGCGCTTCTCTACGCGCTCTCCCGTCGAGTGGCCACGAAGCACTCATGACCATCCGGCTTCGCCCGCATCACCTGCTTTGCTTGCTGACCTATGTGGGCAAAGGTTATTCCGCCGATTTCATGCGGAACTATGACGCAATCGCCGCGCGATTGTCGGCGGGCGAAAATATAGGGATCGTCGACGGCCCCGACGACATCTGCGCGCCTTTGTTGGGTGATGCGACGGCGCATTGTCGAAACGAGAGCGTTATCGAACGCGACAGAAAGGCGGCCGACGATGTCGGCCGCCTGTTGGGTGCACCTATTGCGCCCGGAGTGACGATAGAGGTCAGGCCCGAACTGCTTATCGCCTGGCGCGCGGCATTTCGCGCGGGGCAAACGCGCGCGGCTTGCGCGGGCTGTGAGTGGAGCGATCTGTGCACCGCAATCGCATCGGACGGTTTTGCCGGGACGCTCGTGAACTGACCGCCCCGAAAAGCAGAGTTGGCGACACCTGTCGCCAACTCTTGGTTTTTGAGGAAACTCAGTCTTCCTCGACGAAAACTTCCTTACGTTTCTTGCGGATCGAGGGGAGGATCGCGATCAGCACGGCGAGGAGCGCCAGGCCGAGAAGCGTTGCCGAGATCGGACGTTCGAGGAAAATCATCGGATCGCCCCGCGAGATGATCATGGCGCGGCGCAAATGCTCTTCCAGCAGCGGTCCGAGGACGAAGCCGAGCAGCAGCGGCGCCGGTTCGCAACCCAAGCGGATCAGCCCATAGCCGAGAATGCCGAAGAAGCCGATGGCATAGATGTCGAAGACGTTTTGGTTGATCGAATAGCAGCCGATGCAGGCAAAGAGCACGATGGCCGGGAACAGCGCGCGATAGGGAATGGTGAGCATTTTCACCCAGAGCCCGATCAGCGGCAGGTTGAGCATTACCAGCAAGAGGTTGCCGATCCACATCGAGGCGATGATGCCCCAGAACAGTGCCGGCTGGTCGTTGATGACATTCGGGCCGGGCGTGATGCCCTGGAGGATGAAGGCGCCGACCATCAGCGCCATGACCGGGTGGGCGGGAATGCCCAGGGTCATGAGCGGAATGAAGGAGGTTTGCGCGGCCGCGTTGTTGGCCGATTCCGGACCAGCCACGCCCTCGATGGCGCCATGGCCGAACTCTTCCGGGTTCTTCGACAGGCGCTTTTCAGCCGAGTAAGAGGCGAAGGACGCGAGGATATGGCCGCCGCCGGGCAGGATGCCGAGAATAGAGCCGAGCGCCGTGCCGCGGATGACCGGGGCGATGATGCGTTTGAATTCTTCCTTGCCGAGCCAGAGATTGCTCACCGACTTGACCATGACCTCGCGGCCCTTCTCGTTTTCGAGATTGCGCAGGATTTCGGCGACGCCAAAGATGCCCACGGCCACGGAGACGAAGTTGAGGCCGGAATAGAGCTCGCGCACACCGAAGGTGAAGCGCGGCGTGCCGGTATAGATGTCCTGGCCGACCATGCCGAGCAAAAGGCCAAGCACGATCATGGCGAGGGCTTTCAGGATCGATCCATGCGCCAGGGCGATGGAAACGAGGAGGCCGAGGACGATGAGCGCAAAGTATTCCGGCGCGCCGAAATTGAGCGCCGCTCGGGCAAGGGGTGGGGCGAAGAAGGCGAGGAGCAGTGTGCCCACCGTGCCGGCGAAGAAGGAACCGAGAGCGGCGGTGGCGAGGGCATGGCCAGCGCGGCCTTTCTTCGCCATCTGATACCCGTCGATGGCGGTCACCGCGGAAGAACTTTCGCCGGGCAGGTTGATCAGGATAGCGGTAGTCGAGCCGCCATATTGGGCGCCGTAGTAAATGCCTGCCAGCATGATCAGCGCAGCGGCCGGTGACAGCGAGAAGGTGATTGGCAGCAGCATGGCGATCGTGGCCGTGGGGCCGATGCCGGGCAGCACGCCGACCAGGGTGCCGAGCAGCACGCCGATGAAGCAGTAGAGAATGTTGATGGGGTCTAGGGCGACGGAAAAGCCGAGGCCGAGAAAGCCGATGATATCCATTTTGCGCTCCTATTGACCAAGCCAGGGCCCGAACCACGGCACCGTCATGCCGAGGCCGATGACGAAAATGGCCGTGCAGAGAACCGTGAGCCCCACGGCGAGGAGGGCAGCGAAGAGGGGAGAGTTGAGCCGGCTGGCCATGGCCGAGGCGAAGGCGGCGACAAAGACGACGGGCACGAAGCCGAGGCCGCGAATGGTGGCGCCGAAGAAGATGACGACGCCGACAATGAGCACGATACCGCGCCATGAGGGCGGAAGCGGCTTCTCCCGGTCCGGCTTTTCCCAACCGCTGGCGGCAACGCCGATTCCAAGGGCCGCAAGCACGGCGCCAAGCAAGAGCGGCATGAAGCCCGGGCCCATGCGGAAAGGCGTGCCGACCTCATAATTCAGCGCTTCGAGGGCAAAATAGGCTCCGGCAAGGACGAAGATGCCGCCCGCCAGGAGGTCCCGGAGTGAAAACTTGGCCAGCATGGCCGCCTCCCCAGATGAATGAGATGCATGTGCGTCGGGGACGACCCGCGGAAAACCGCGGGTCGCAGATACGCAGCGAAATGGTCTGACTTACTCGGCGTAAACGCCGGCTGCCTCGATGACACCGCGCCAGAGTTCGATCTGGCTGGTCAGCATCTCGGTCAGTGCTGCGGGCGTCGCTTCTTCCGCCGTGACCGGGGCCGTGCCGAGCTCGGCGAAGCGGGCGATCACCGTCTCATTGGTGAGCGCAGCCTGCAGCGAGGTTTCGAGGCGCTCGATGATCGCCGGGTCGGTACCGGCCGGCGCATAAAGCCCGTGCCACACGCCGATTTCGAGATCGAGCCCCGCTTCCTTGGTGGTGGGCAGGTCGGGCAGATTTGCAAGGCGCTCGGGCGAGGTCACCGCATAGGCCTTCACTTCGCCGGCCTGGATCTGCGACGTCGTATTGGTGGTCTGGTCGCAGATCATGTCGATCTGGCCGCCGATGATGTCGGTCATGGCCGGACCCGCACCCTGATAGGGCACGGTCGTCATGACGGTCTGGGTCGATTCCATCAGCAGCATGCCACAGAGCTGGCTCGCCGACCCGATGCCGGCATGGGCATAGGTGACGTTTTCGCCATTCGTCTTGATATAGGCCAGCAGCTCTTCGAGCGTATTGGGCTCGAAATCCTTGCGGGCGACGAGCGTCATCGGCACCGAGGTGATGAGGCCGATGGTGGCGAAGTCGGTCAGCGGAACATATGGCAGGCTGCGGTAGAGCGTCGGCGCGGTCGACATACCGATATGGTGCAGCAGGAGCGTATAGCCGTCGTTCGGCGCAGTTGCGACCTGGCCGGCACCCAGCGTGCCGCCGGCGCCGCCGACATTCTGCACCACGACCTGCTGACCGAGATCCCCGCTCATCACTTCGGCGACGAGACGCGCCACCGTGTCGGTCGGGCCACCGGCCGAGAAGGGCACGACCACCGTGATCGGCTTGGTCGGATAGGCCTGCGCAAAGGCGGTGCCGGAAAGGGCGAGTGTGGCCAGGGCCAAGGTGGCGATAGTCTTTTTCATTGGGTGTCCTCCCGTGGGTGATCTTGTAGCCGGCTCCTCCGCCGGTCTAGCCCCAGCTCTGCAAAGGGTGTGCCAAGTCAAATTTGCAGGTCAGACCTGCGGTTTTCGCACGGTGCTCTGGCAAAGTTGGCGGAAAATTGCCAAGATGACCGTCGGAGGCTGGCAATTTATTGCCAGAAGTGCAGATGTCGAGCCGCTTTGCCCTGCGTGAATTGTTGGGACGCCGTCAGCTTCTCTTGATCGCCGCCGCCTTGCTGGCGGTGGTGGCAAGCGGCTGGGTCGCGTTCGAATTCACGCTGGCCGGTTCCATTCGCAGTGTGGGCGAACAGGCCGAGCGGCGCCTGGTGCTGTTCGACCGGACGCTCGAAGCCATGATCGAGCGCTTTCATTATCTGCCCTCGAGCATGGCTCTGGCGGCAGAAGTCCGGGCGGTGCTCGCAGAGCCCGACAATGGCGAACGCCGGGAATTGGCCAATGGCTTCCTGTCGCGGCTCAACGATACGGCGGGGGCCGGCGAGCTGTTCGTCATGGCCGAAGATGGCCATGTTGTCGCTGCATCGAACTGGTGGGCCTATGACAGCTTTGTGGGCGAAAATCTGGCCTATCGGCCCTATTTCGAAGAGGCCATGGCTGATGGCGACGCAAAATTCTACGCCGTTGGCACGGTGACGGGTGTCGCGGGATACTTTCTGGCGCGGCGGATCGAGGGGGAAAACGGGCCGCTCGGCGTCGCCGTCACCAAGATCAATCTGGGTGAGATCGAAGCCAATTGGTGGCGTTCGGGGGAACTGATCGGCATTGTCGATGTCAACAATATCACCATTCTCTCGACCCGGCCCGACTGGCGCTATCGGCCGATTGCGCCGGTGGCCCAGGCCGACTATGCGCGCATCGCGCCGCAATTGCGCTATGGACCGCAGGGCGCGCGCGAAGCGCCCGTGGCATCGGCCGTCTGGCCGTCGCGTGGCGCCAATTTCGCTTATATCGCCGGGGAAGACGCGGACACGTCAGGCGTGTTCATGGTCGATGAATTACGCTTGCCGGCGCATCAGTGGCGCATCATTTCCTTTACCCCTACCGGACCGCTCTTTCGCGATGCCTGGCTCGCGGCAACGGCGGCGAGCCTCGGCGTCGCTGCGCTGTTGATGATCCTGGCGCTTCTGGCACAGCGACGGCGCTTGGTGGCCCAGCGCCTCGCCGAGCATGAGCGGCTGGAACAGCGGGTCGCCGAGCGCACGGAGGATCTGCACATCGCCAACGAAGCGCTGCGCGAGGAAATCTCCGAACGCATTCGCGCCGAAGATGCCGAGCGGCAGGTGCAGGCGCATCTGGTTCAGGCGGCGAAACTTGCGAGTCTTGGCCAGGCCTTGGCCGGGGTTGCTCATGAAGTGAGTCAGCCCGTTTCGGCTCTCACAACGCACCTGGCCAGCGCCAAGCTGTTGGCCACGCGGCGGCAGGACGAAGAGATCGGTTCGGTCCTGGGGCAGATAGACAAAATCGTCGACCGTCTGGCCGCGCTCACCGGCCATTTGAAAACCTTTGCACGAAAACAGCCACCGGCGCCGATTGAAGCCGATCTGGGCGCGGTCATCGCCAATGCGCTCGACCTCGTCGACCACAAGCTGCGGCAATTGGGTATCGACGTCGAATATGGCCGCCCCGTTTTGCCCCTGAAGGTGACGGGTAATCCAGTCCATATCGAGCAGGTGCTGATCAACCTCTTCACCAATGCCGTCGACGCCATGGCGGGGCAAAAGGTGCGGGTGCTCTCCATTGGTGTGCACACAGCCGGCCGGCAGGTCAGCGTTGTCGTTACCGATACCGGCGCCGGCATCCCGGCCGAGGCGCTGTCCAGCATTTTCGATCCCTTCTATTCCACCAAGGGGCCGGGCGAAGGCCTGGGGCTGGGCCTCTCGATTTCCTATGGGCTCGTGCGCGATCTCGGCGGCAGCATCAGCGCTGTCAGCCCATCCGGCCGGGGCGCAAGCTTTACCGTGACTTTGCCGCTGGCCGCGGCGACAACCGAAAGAGAACGCATTGACTGACGCGAGCGTGCTCATCGTCGACGATGAAGAAATGATCCGCACGGCCCTCGAACAGTGGCTGCGCCTATCGGGCTTTGCCACGCATGTCGCCAATGATGCAGCCTCGGCGCTGGAGCGGCTCGACGAAATCCGCCCCCATGTCATTCTTAGCGATGTGCGTATGCCCGGCCTTTCCGGGCTCGATCTCCTGCGAAAAGTGCGCGAGCGTATGGTGCATTCGGAAGTTATCCTGATCACTGGCCACGGCGACGTCCCCATGGCCGTTGAAGCCATGCGACAGGGTGCGTTCGATTTCCTGCAAAAGCCCTATGTGCCCGACGAATTGGTGGCGAGCCTCAAGCGGGCGGTCGATCAGGTGGCGCTCAAGCGCGAAATCGCTGATTTGCGCCGCCGGCTCGATGGTGGCGAGGCGGAACTGGCGACGCGCCTCGTCGGCAATTCACCGCCCATGGAGCAGCTCCGGAACACGGTACGCGAATTGGCGCATATCCCTACCGATGTCATCATCCTCGGCGAGACCGGAACCGGCAAGGAAGTCGTCGCGCGCTGCCTCCACGACTTTTCGCCCCGCGCCAAAGCGCCCTTCGTCGCCGTCAATTGCGCGGCCATTCCCGCCGAGCTGATCGAGAGCGAACTTTTTGGCCACGAGGCCGGCGCCTTTACCGGGGCAGGGGCCCAGCGCGTCGGCAAATTCGAATATGCCAATGGCGGAACGCTATTGCTCGACGAAATCGAATCCATGCCGCTTCTGGCGCAAGCCAAGGTGTTGCGAGTGATTCAGGAGCGGGTGGTGGAGCGGGTGGGCTCCAACAAGCAGATACCCCTTGATTTGCGCATCGTGGCCGCCTCAAAAGTCGACCTTGCCGAGGAAAGCAAGGCCGGACGTTTCAGGGCCGATCTCTACTACCGCCTCAACCTCGCAACCATCACCCTGGCGCCGTTGCGGGAGCGTGGTGAAGATTGCATCCTCCTCTTCCACCATTTCCTCGGCGCGGCAGCGGCACGTTTCGGCCGACCGGCGCCGCAACTGCATCCCGCCGACATCCAAGCCCTGATGCACCACGACTGGCCCGGCAATGTCCGCGAACTGAAGGCCGCCGCCGATCGCTTCGCCATCGGCCTCGACGCAACGGGACGCTCGCTCGGCGCCATCATCGGCCCGGCCATGCGCGATCTATCCCACTCGACCGGGGGTCTAGCCGAGCGCGTCGCCGCCTATGAGCGCCACCTGATCGAGGCCGAACTGACCCGCCACAACGACTCCATCACCGCCGCCGCCGAAGCCCTGCAAGTGCCCCGCCGAACGCTAAGCGAAAAAATGTCGAGACTGGGCGTGCGCCGGTAGCAAAACAGCGCTAGCGCTCATCTGCTTGTAGTAGCAACAATTTAGAAGAATTTTGGCTGGGGAACCTGGATTCGAACCAAGATCGACGGAGTCAGAGTCCGCTGTTCTACCATTGAACTATTCCCCAGCAGAGCCTGCTGGCTGGGCCGTTATCCTCAGAAGCAGGGCTTCCGTGGCGGCGCGGGGTCTCATTAGACAAAGCGGACGAGGATTGCAAGCGGGGATGGTGCAAGTTTGCCCAACCATTGTGTGCATTGCGCTTGGCGCCCCGTTGAAGTACCGTCTTTTTCAACAATGCAACACCAAAGCTGCGCCTTGGGCGCGGCCGGAAATACCGGCCAGCGACCGCGCCGCGTCAGGAGAATCAGGTGACCGATCCGAATCGGTCCGCTGCCTTGTCGGTCCCCCGGACCGGCACGGCGCTCCGCACGCCTTCCGCTCAGGATCGGAAGGCAAGGGGTACGGCTGCGCCACCTGTGGCGGAGTCGCGGACAGGCCATGCGCCCCGGCGCGCTCGCGGCCCGCTCTATGCGGCGCTCGACCTCGGGACCAACAATTGCCGCCTGCTTATTGCGCGTCCGCACGAACACGGTTTCCGTGTGCTCGACGGATTTACGCGCATCGTGCGCCTCGGAGAGGGCGTCTCGGTGACCGGTCGCCTCGGGGATGCGGCCATGGAACGCACCATGGAGGCGCTGAAGCAGTGCCGCAACAAGCTGCGCGATCACCAGCCGACGCGCATGCGCCTCATCGCCACCGAGGCCTGCCGCGCCGCTGAAAACGGCCCGGAATTTCTGGGCCGGGTGAAGGACGAACTGGGGCTCGAACTCGAAATCGTCGACCGCCGCACCGAGGCCGAACTGGCCGTGACCGGCTGCGCCGATCTCATCGACGATACGGCCCAGGGGGCGCTGATGTTCGACATCGGCGGTGGGTCGTCGGAACTCGCCTGGCTCGATTTCCGCGGCGGCCGCCCGCGCTCGCAGGGGCGCATGTCGGCTTCGATTCGCTCCTGGCAGTCACTGCCGGTGGGCGTTGTTTCCATTGCAGAGCGCTTTGGTGGGGTCAATGTCACCCCCGAAGTGTTTGAAGCCATGGTCGGCTTTGTCTCGGAACACCTGAAACAGTTCCGCGGCCGCGAGAAGCTGCGCCAGATGATTGCGGCGCATCCCGTGCACCTGATCGGCACATCGGGCACCGTGACGACGCTGGCGGGACTGCATCTTGGTCTCGAGCGCTACGAGCGGCAGAAGGTGGATGGGCTCTGGCTGAAAAGCCAGGAAGTCGACGACATCATGCGCGTCCTCCTCAACATGCCCTTTGACCGTCGCGTGACGCATCCGTGCATCGGCCGGGATCGCGCCGATTTGGTGCTGCCCGGCTGCGCCATCTTTGAAGCCATTCGGCGTGAATGGCCGACCGAGCGGGTGCGCGTGGCCGATCGCGGCCTGCGCGAAGGCATCCTGATTTCTCTCATGGATGCAGATAAGGTTCACAAGCGGCCGAGCCGCCCCAAGCGGAGAAACGCAAATGGTGGATAAGGCTCTCGGCACAGGCGGCCGCAAGTCCGACAAGGACCTAAAAATCCGGCTGAAGACCGCCAAGGGGCGGACGACCTCGTCCACCAAATGGCTGCAGCGCCAGCTCAACGATCCCTATGTGGCCCGCGCCCGTTCGGAAGGCTATCGCTCGCGCGCGGCCTTCAAGATCAAAGAAATCGACGAGAAGCAAAAGCTCTTCAAGAAGGGCATGCGCGTCGTCGATCTCGGCGCGGCGCCCGGCGGCTGGTCGCAGGTCGCGGCCAAGGCGGTGGGTTCGACGGCCGAGCATCCGCTTGTCGTCGGCATCGACTATCTCGAAATGGACCCCATTCCCGGCGTCATCCTGCTCCAGAAGGATTTTACGCACGACGACGCACCCGATCAGCTCTTTGCCGCCATGGGTGGCCACAAGGCTGATGTGGTGATGAGCGACATGGCCTGGCCGACGACCGGGCACCGCCCCACGGACCACCTGCGCATCGTGCATCTCATCGAGATCGCCGCCGATTTCGCCATCCAGGTGCTTAATCCCGGCGGCTCCTTCGTCGCCAAGGTTTTCCAGGGCGGCACCGAGCATGAGCTGCTGCACATGCTGAAGCGCCACTTCAAGACCACCATGCACGTAAAGCCGCCTTCAAGTCGCAGCGAGTCGGCGGAGGCCTATTTGGTGGCCAAGGGTTTCAAAGGGCGTGCCGATACCGATCAGGAAGAGGCCGCGGACTGACCGCGGCCTCCTGGGGTTAGGCGGCCTTCTGACCGTAACGGTCGATCACATCGGCTAGCGCCACATGGCCCTTGAACGAGCCTGATCCCACAGGTGTCTCGCCGTTCTCCAGCGCGAGCGCAAAGATCACAGCGGGGTCGGCTTCGAGGCGACGCCGCAGGGCGGCGAGCTTCGGCCAGCGCTCCGCCTTCGCTACCTCATGAAAATCGAGCCAGCGGGCGACGCCGATCAACACAGCATCGGCGAGCGAGGGGTTGTCTCCCACGACATAGGGACCGTCGCCGATCATCGCTTCGAGCTTGTCGTGGCGTTCGATCACGCTCTCGCGCCCCCAGATGCGCAGATTTTCCTGCAGGACCGGGTTCGGCGGTTCCATTTCGAGCGCAGCCCAGAGCGGGCTGAAGGCGCCGGTGAAGCCAGTATTGATGAACCCCAGCAATTGCCACATCCGGTCGGCTTCAGCGCTTTCGGGCGCATAGCTGATGCGGTGGTCACCATCGCGGGCAGCCAGCCAGGCTGCTATTGCCATGGTCTCGGTAACGGGCTGGCCAGCCGGCGTGATCAGGGCAGGCGTTTCGTGGCGGGCGTTGATCTGCGCATAGTTCGGCTGGCGCATCTCGCCCAGCATGTCGACGCGGCAGAGCCAATAGGGCTGGCCCAGCCATTCGAAGGCAGCAATGAGCCCCATGGAGCTGCCGGCCGGGTGGCCGTAAACAAGGATCGGTTCCATTGGTCATCTTTCCAGAAGTGTCAAATGATGCTGGCCAGCGGGGTGGAACCTAACCCCCTGCGCCCCTAAGTAAATTACGGACATTTTTGTAACCACGAGAGCCCCAATGCAGACGCTGGTTTCCAATTGCCCCATTGAGGATGTGATGCGCGCCCTGTCCGGACGCTGGCCGGCCCTCCTGCTTTACTATCTGAAGGACGGGACCAAGCGGTTCAGCGATCTCCGGCGCGATAACCCCACGGTTTCTCACCGCATCCTGGCGATGGAATTGCGCAAACTCGAAGCGGTGGGGCTGGTGATGCGTACGGCTTTTCCCGGCTATCCTCTGCGCGTCGAATACGATCTCACTCCCGCCGGTGCGCAGGTGTTGCCGCTCATCGAAGGACTTGCCGATTGGTGGGAGGCGAGCGGCCCTGAGCGGGCGAGACAGGCTAGCGCGGCCGTCTCCTGATCGTTCAATGCATGTGCGGCTTGCCTAAAAGTTGATGCCCGGCATTCTTTGGCAGCGTCAGGAACAGCACTGTTGCCACTAGCCCCACAGTCGCCACCACATAGAAGGCAATGTGGAAGTCGACGAGCGCCAGTTCGCCGCCGCCGCGCAGGCGATGCACCAGTTCCAGCGTGCCGCCGCCTAATGCCACGCCCATGGCGAACATTAGCTGGCCCCAGACCTGGCTGATCACATTGGCCTGGCCAGCATCCTTGTCCTCGATGTCGGCGAAGGTGAAGGCGTTTGAGCCGGTCCAGAAGGTCGATTGCCAGAAGCCGGTGAAGGTGAGGACGGCAAGGATCTGCGGGATCGGCGTCTCAGGCGTATAGAGCCCCATGGCCACGATGCCGGCTGCCGAAATGGCCGTCGACCAGACCAGCGGATATTTGAACCCCCAATGCGCAAACATCCAATTGGCGACGAATTTTGCCGCCAGCGCGCCGATGGCGCCGACAAAGGTCACCATGCCGCTCTCGAACGGCGAGAGGCCGAAGGTGAGCTGCAGCATCAGCGGAAATAGGAAGGGCGTCGCGCCCTGGCCGAGGCGGAAGAAGGTGCCCGCGACAATTGCGATGCGGAAGTTCCGCACCGCGAGCAATCGCAGGTCGAGCAGCGGAAATTCCGTCCGCAGCGCATGGCGGGTGTAGAAGACACCGAGCACCATGCCCGCGACGGCGGCGATCACGCCATAGACCGGGGGCAGGGCGGGCAGGCTCACCACCGAGCAGCCAAAGGCGAAGAGCGCAAAGGCAAGACCGGCCATGACAAAGCCTGGCCCGTCGATATTGCGCGGCTTGTTTCGGTGCTCATTGGGCAGGGCGAAGCCGACAAGGATGATGCCCAAAACGCCGATCGGCACGTTGATGATGAAAATCCAGTGCCAGGAGAAATAGGTGGTGAGGAAGCCGCCGAATGGTGGGCCGACAATGGGCCCGATCAGCGCCGGAATGGTAAGCCAGGCCATGGCATCGACCAGTTGGTGGCGTGGCGTTGCCCGCACCAGCACGAGGCGCGCCACCGGGCCCATCATGGCGCCGCCCATGCCCTGAATAAAACGGGCGCCGACGAACTGGGCCAGCGAACTCGAAAAGGCGCAGCAGATCGAGCCGATCATGAAGACAAGCATGGCCACGCGGAACACGCGCCGCGCCCCGAACCGGTCGGCCATCCAGCTCGAAATCGGAATGAAGATGGCGAGCGCCACGAGATAGGCCGTCAGCGCCAGTTTCAGCGAAATCGGGTCCGTGCCGATGTCTTCGGCGATGGCAGCGAGCGAGGTCGCGATAACCGTCGAGTCCATGTTTTCCATGAACAGCGCGGTGGCGAGGATGAGGGGCGTGGTTCTCGACACTTGGCAAATCGGGGCGGTTTTTGCCGTCCCGCTACTCCTTGTAGGCGCGATGACCCGACACATCGGCGCCGGCATTCTTGGGGAGGGTGAGATAGACAAGGCTTGCCAGGGCGCTGAGCCCGCCCACGGCGAAAAAGGCGATCTGGAAATTGAGCAGCGACAGTTGGCCATCGGTGTAGTGGCGGGTGACTTCAAGAATGGCACCGGCTACCGCGACGCCAAACGCCACCGAAAGCTGCTGGCAGACCGCGACAATGGCGGTGGCCTGGCTGGTCTCCTCGTCCGACACATCGGCATAACCAAGCGCGTTTGAGCCGGTGAAAAAGACTGAGCGCAAGACGCCGCCCGCCAGCAGCACGGCCATGATCACCGGGGTTGACGTTTCGGCGGTGAAAAAACCCTGCGCCGCTATGAGGAGGCCTCCGAAAATCGAGGCAAAGGCGAGCACGCGCGGAAAGCCGAAGCGCGCAAACACCCGCTCGGCCACGAACTTGCTCATGATGGCGCCGATGGCCGAAACAAAGGTGATGGCGCCCGACTGGAACGGATTGAGCCCAAAACCAAGCTGCAGCATCAGAGGCAGCAGGAAGGGGATAGCTCCAACCCCGATGCGGAACAGCGAGCCGCCGGTGATCGAGGAGCGAAACAGCCGATGCCGGAACAGTTTTGGATCGAGCAGCGGATAGCGCGTGCGCCGCGCATGGAGGAAATAGAGAATGCCGGCGGTCACACCCACGGCGATGGTGAGATAGCCATAGATGATCGGCAGGGCCGGGAGGCTGATGACCGAAAGCCCAAAAACCGTGCCCGAAAAGGCCACCGAGGCGATAAAGAAGCCAACAAGGTCGACGGGCCGCGGCGTCCGCTCATCTGGCACTTTCAGGTAAATGCCCGAGAGGATGATCCCAATGATGCCGATCGGGATGTTGATCCAGAAAATCCAGTGCCAGCTCAGATAAGTGGTGAGAAACCCGCCAATCAGCGGCCCAGTCACCGGCGCCACCAGCGCCGGCACGGTGAGCCAGGCCATCGCCGAAACCAGTTCATTGCGCGGCGTCGATCGCACCAGCAGCAGGCGCCCCACTGGCGTCATCATCGACGAGCCAATGCCTTGGAAGAAGCGCGAGATCACGAAGGTTTCGAGGGAAAAGGAGAAGGAACAGGCGAGCGAGCCCAGCATGAAGACGAAGATCGCGAGCCTGAAAATGTTCTTGGCGCCGAACCGGTCCGCCATCCAGCCGCTCAACGGAATGAAAATAGCCAACGCCACGAAATAGGCCGTCAGCGCCAGCTTCAACGCGATCGGATCGCTGCCGATATCGGCGGCGATGGCGGGCAGGGATGTGGCGATGACGGTCGAGTCCATCTGTTCCATGAACAGGGCGACCGCAAGAATGAGCGGGGTAACGCGGATCACGAGTCTAAACCGGGAATCGTGCAAGGAGAGATGCAGCCCGATCACTATGAGCCCAACATTTGGGCTTGGCCAATGAATATTAGGCAACGATGGGCGGAATTTCCCTGCGCCGGGCAGGTTTGGGGTGCTTCCCACAAGCGCGGTTTGGCAAAGTCAGTGCGCCAAACCTTTTTCTGATAGCACCGGCAGGCCCGTTGAGCTAGGGGGCTAGGCGCATTGCTGCCCCCGGTATCGCCCCTATGCAAGCTGGGGCACCAATGCTATTGACCCTCGCCAACCTGAACCCGCGAGTACACCCGCCGGTTCATATTCCAATAGATCTGACGATGTTCAGAAGGCAGGAAGGGTCTGGCCTTGGCGAAGATTATTACCACGATTACCGGCGACGCGGCTCTGACGTTCGACGACGTGCTGCTCCAGCCCGCGCGCTCCGATGTCCTGCCTACCGAAACCGACATTTCGACCTATGTCACCAAGGACATAGCGCTGAACCTGCCGATCATTTCCTCGGCAATGGACACCGTCACCGAAGCCAATATGGCCATCGCCATGGCCCAGGCCGGCGGCCTCGGCGTCATTCACAAGAACCTCTCGGCATCAGAACAGGCCGAACAGGTCCGCATGGTGAAGAGCTTTGAGAGCGGCATGGTCGTCAATCCGATCACCATCGGCCCCGACGCCACTCTCGCCGATGCCCTCGCCCTCATGCAGAAGAGCCGCATTTCCGGCATTCCGGTCGTGCAGAACGGCGGCGCCGGGGGCCGCGCCATCGGCAAGCTCGTCGGCATTTTGACCAATCGCGACGTCCGCTTCGCTTCCAACCCGTCCCAGCCGATCTCCGAGCTGATGACGCACCAGAACCTGATCACGGTGCGCGAAGGCGTCTCCAAGGAAGAGGCAAAAATCCTCCTCCATCGTCACCGCATCGAAAAGCTGCTGGTGGTCGACGAAGACTATCGCTGCATCGGCCTCATCACCGTCAAGGATATCGAGAAGGCTCAGCTCCACCCGAACGCCGTCAAGGACGCACAGGGTCGCCTGCGCGTCGCCGCTGCCTCCACCGTTGGTGATGGCGGTTTCGAACGCTCGCTGGCCCTCATCGATGCCGGCGTCGATCTCCTCGTCATCGACACTGCCCATGGCCACTCCGTCCGCGTTGCAGAAGCCGTCGAGCGTGTGAAGCGCGAGAGCAACTCCACCCGCATCGTTGCCGGCAATGTCGCGACCGCGGAAGCCACCAAGGCGCTGATCGATGCCGGCGCCGATGCCGTCAAGGTCGGCATCGGCCCGGGCTCGATCTGCACGACGCGCATCGTAGCCGGTGTCGGCGTGCCGCAGCTCGCTGCCGTCATGTCCTGCGCCGAAGAAGGTCACAAGGCCGGCATTCCGGTCATCGCCGATGGCGGCATAAAATTCTCGGGCGACATGGCCAAGGCACTGGCCGGTGGCGCTTCCTGCGTCATGGTCGGCTCGCTGCTCGCGGGTACCGACGAAAGCCCGGGCGAAGTCTACCTCTACCAGGGTCGCTCCTATAAGTCGTATCGCGGCATGGGCTCGGTTGGCGCCATGGGTGCCGGTTCGGCCGACCGCTACTTCCAGCAGGACGTGCGCGACCAGATGAAGCTCGTGCCCGAAGGCATCGAGGGCCAAGTGCCCTATAAGGGCGCAGCCGGTGCCGTGCTGCATCAGCTTGCCGGCGGCCTCCGCGCCTCCATGGGCTATACCGGTGCGCACACGCTGAAGGAATTCCGCGAGAACGCCACCTTCGTGAAAATCTCCGGCGCCGCCCTCAATGAAAGCCACGTCCACGACGTGACCATCACCCGCGAAGCCCCGAACTATCGCAGCGGCAGATAATCTGTTTTGACGGCGCGGGTGCATGCAACGCGCCGTCATTCTCTTTCGTTGTCAGAAAACGGAGGAGCCCATGAGCGAAAGTCATTTCATCGTCTATCTGCGCGACGGCTGCTGGCAGCATACCAATCGCGGCAGCGTTTCGGCCCCGTTCAAGACCCGCGAAGCCGCCATCGAGTCGGCCATCGACGACGCCCGCAATTCCAACGACCAAGGCGCCGAGGTCATCGTTCAGGACCCTGAAACCACGGCAGAAACGGTCTGGCGTTCCGCGGACGAAAGCAGCGCCTAGCGCAGCGAAACTTGATGTGACGGTTTTGTCTTCGCGAAAAATCCGTTCCGCCATAGATGCTTAGTCCAAAAAATCGACTCTCCGGCGGAGAATGAACGCAGTGCCCTTAGTCGAGAAATTGTTGATGCTCGCCATGGCCGCACAGGTCGCGCTGACCTTGGGCCTGCTCTTCTGGCTGGGCCGCGAACGCGTGCCGCGCGTCATGCGCGGCGAAATCCGCATGGCCGACATAGCCGTTGAGCGCACCGCCTATCCGCTCAAGGCGCGGGTCCTTTCCAATAGTCTCGACAATCAGTTCCAGCTACCCGTGCTCTTCTTTGTCGGCGCGCTGCTGACCCTGCATCTTGGTGCGGTGGGCTGGGTGGAGGCTGTTCTGGCCCTGGCCTTTGTAGCGCTGCGCTACATCCACGCCGCCATTCACGTCACCACCAACAATGTAGGACAGCGCTTCGTGGCCTATACGCTTGGCCTTGCTGTCCTGTGCCTCTTCTGGCTATGGCTCATCGGACACCTCTTGATGAGCTGAGCCATGCCGCTGATCTCCCGCATCGACACGATCTTCATTCCGGCCGTAGACACCATCTCGGCCGCAGCATGGTATGAGCGACTCTTCGGCATGGCCGAAATCTTCCGCTCGGCCGGCCATATCGGCCTGCGTATCGCGGGCGAGGAGCCGCGTTCGACTGCGCTTACGCTCATTCCAGTCGAGCAGATGCCCGAGCAGCACTATGTTGCTTTCAACTTCTTCGCGCCTGACATAAAAGCGCTGCACGACGCGCTGACCGAAGACGGCCGCGAGGTCACCCCCATCAACCAGAATGGCGCCATGAGCTGGTTCGACTTCGTCGATATCGCCGGCAATCGCGTCAATGTCTGCTCCTTTCCCGAGGCCTGAATCCCATGCGCCTGCCCGGCCGTATCGCTGCCGCCATTGAAGTTCTGACCGATGTCGAAACCCGCAAGCGGCCGGTTTCCGAAGCGCTGAAGGCCTGGGGTCTCAACAATCGCTTTGCCGGCGCCGGCGACCGCGCCGCCATCGGCAATCTCGTCTACGACGCCCTGCGCCGCCGCTCATCCTATGCTTTCGCCATGGGCGCCGACACGCCGCGCGCCCTCGTCCTCGCCGCCGTGTTGCGCGACTGGAAGGAAACGCCCGAGGCGCTCAACGCCACCTTCGCCGAAGATAGCCACGCGCCGGAGCCCCTGACCGCCGAAGAAATCGCTGGCGCGACCGCTAGCCTCGACGCTGCAGATGCTGCCACCCAGGCCGACATGCCCGAATGGCTGCTCCCTTCGCTCAAGCGGGCCTTTGGCGTCGACCTCCCCGCCGAAGGCCAGGCCATGGCCGGTCGCCCCTCGCTCGACCTGCGCGTCAACGCCCTCAAGGCGACACCCGAAAAAGTGGCAAAATCCCTGGCCCGCTTCTCGCCCGAGCCGACCGCATACGCACTGATGGGCTTCACCATGCCCGCCGGCCCGCGCGATGCGCGCACGCCCAATGTCACCACCGACGAAGGCTACCAAAAGGGCTGGTTCGAAGTGCAGGATCAGGGCAGCCAGATGGTCGCGGCCCTTGCCGGCGCCCAGCCGGGCGAACAAGTGCTCGATCTCTGCGCCGGGGCAGGGGGCAAGACCCTCGCTCTTGCCTCGACCATGGGCAACAAGGGCCAGATTTTTGCCTATGACAGCGACCGCAACCGCCTAGCGCCGATCTATGATCGCCTGAAGCGCAACGGCGTGCGCAATGCCCAGGTGCGCGCGCCTCAACCCGGCGCTCTCGATGATCTCGTGGGCAAGATGGACCGCGTCGTCGTCGATGCGCCCTGCACCGGCACGGGCACCTGGCGGCGCCGTCCCGATACCAAGTGGAAGCTGACCCCCGAACTTCTGGCTCAACGCCAGGCCGATCAGGCCGCCATCCTCCAAGAAGCGCTGCGCTTTGTGAAGCCGGGCGGCACTCTGGTCTACATCACTTGCTCGATCCTGCCCGAAGAGAACGACGATCAGGTCGCCGCTCTCTTTGCCGCGCATCCGGATCTGTCGAGCGTGGACATTGCCAAAGCCTGGCGCAGCACATTGGTCACCGATCTTCCTGCGGGCCTGGCAACTGCCGGTGGTGGCATCCTGCTAACCCCGCATCGCACCGGCACCGATGGTTTTTACTGCCACCTGATCCGCAAGGCGGCGTAACAGGCGCTCTCCATCCCCTTCATCGTCACCACCGGGCTTGTCCCGGTGGTCCATGGGATATCCGACAAGATGGATCGCCGGGATAAACCCGGCGATGACGTCTGCGCGAGGGCGCTGCTCAAGTGAACCGACCGCCCTTTTGCTTCGTTTCAGTGGCATAGGAAGCAAAAGGGCCCAAAAATGTCCGCCACCACCACCGACTACCAAACACCGCGCTCCTGGATCGCCCTCGCGACGTTCCTTCTCGTCGTCATCGGCGTCGGCGCGCTGATCGGTACCCAGTCCATCCCCGGCGCCTGGTACGAGGGCCTCAACAAGCCGCCTTTCAATCCACCCAACTGGATTTTTGGCCCGGTCTGGTTCACGCTCTATGTGCTGATCGCCATTGCCGGTTGGCGCAGTTTTGTCGACAACCCCACCAGCACCTCGTCAAAGCTCTGGTACGGCCAGATGGCGCTCAATTGGGCCTGGTCGCCGGTCTGGTTCATCGGCCAGATGATCTGGGCGGCCTTTGCCATCATCGTCGTGATGTGGCTCGCCATTGTCGGGTTCATTCTCGTCAACTGGAACCGCGACCGCCTCGCAGCCTCGCTCTTCCTGCCCTACCTGGCATGGGTCAGCTTCGCGACGCTGCTGAACCTGTCAATCGGCATCCTCAACTGATCGCCTTGGCGCCGGCAGGCTCGCGCCTGTCGGCCCGCTCGAATTTTCGGGCCCAGCGCACCGCCGGTTGCTCGAGCAGATAAAAGCTCAACGTCGCAATAATCGTCGTGATCACCAGCACTGCGGCACTTGTCTGCAGCCACGTTTCCCAACCGTCATCGCCCGACGTGCGGAAGGCACCGCGCACAAGCTTTTCGATCAGCCACATCACCACGAAGTGCCAGACATAGATGCCGAACGAGATACGCGCGATAAACCGCGCGAGTCCATTGTCCAGCAATCGTCCGACATAGATTGAAGAGGGCAGGGTGGCGAGCGCGATCCCGACCGCCAGTGGCATGACCGGGAAGGCATAGGGAATGCCGAGCCAGCCAAAGCCCTCCGTCAACCCGCCGATATTGAGCGCCATGATCAGTGCGGTTGCCAAGACGGCAAGCCCGCCAATCACATCCATGCCGATCCCGCGCCGGGTCTGGATCATCACCTGCACCCCAGCCGCCAGCGACCCCACGGCGAAAATCGCAAAGAACCCAATGGGATTGAACCGCGGCATCCAAGCCTTGGCGCCGCCCACCAGCCCATGGTTCCAGCCGCGCTCGACCTCGTCGATAGGCGCATATTGCACCACCAGAGCATGCACGACGAGCGCAACGCCGATCACCGCGAGCCAGGCCAGCCGCGCCGGCCAGCGCCGCGCCTTGAGCGCAAAGACTCCCGCCATACCCAGCGGCAACAGCAGATAGGCCGTCACCTCAAAGCCGATCGACCAGAGCGGCCCGTTATTGTCGACCGGAAACAGCGTCAACCAATGCCAATCGCTGACCAGCAAAAGCCCCGCGACAAAACGGATGATCCGCTCGCTATCGAGCACTTTTCCGCCCAGCCACAGGTCGAGCAACAGGCTGACCACCAGCGCCAACCAGAAGCCCGGCACGATCCGCGCCAGCCGCCGCAGCGCATAGGTGCGGAGCGACGGCATCGGCTTGCCCGTATCGAGCGCCAGCCAGAACGGCCGCGCCAGCAGAAAGCCGCTGAGCACGAAAAACACCGTCACGCCAAAGCTGCCATAGACGAGAAACCGCAGCACCGGCTCTGCGGCATCGGGCACGGCATTCATATCCATGCGAAAGGCAAGGTGATGCAGCAGCACGCCGAGGCACGCAGTCGCCCGCAAAAAGTCGGCACCAAGGAGGCGGTTGTCATTGCTCATCAGGGATGGTCCAGATCGGGTCTCCTCGCCCTAACGCCTCATCGCGCCGGTCGATCCCGCGGAGCGTGCTTGTGCCGTGTGCTGCCGCGTCAGTCCAGCCTTGCAGCGCGGGTGCTTGCGGAATCTTTTGCTCTGCTCTAAAGCCTCGCCATGACGCACGCAGACACCGCCCCCGCCCAAGACACCATTCTCATTGTCGACTTCGGCTCGCAGGTCACGCAGCTCATTGCGCGACGCATTCGCGAAACCGGCGTCTACTGCGAAATCCATCCCTTCCAGTCCACGGCCGCAGCCGTTGCGGCCCTGAACCCCAAGGGAATCGTGCTTTCGGGCGGCCCTGCCTCGACGCTCGATGAAAACGCACCGACGATCGATCCGGCGGTGTTCGCGGCCAATGTGCCGATCCTCGGCATCTGCTACGGCCAGCAGGCGCTATGCATGTCGCTCGGCGGCAAGGTCGAAGCCGGCCATCACCGCGAATTCGGCCGAGCCGACGTTCACGTCGAAAAGCCGAGCGCTCTCTACGACGGCGTCTGGGCCACCGGCTCCGACCATCAGGTCTGGATGAGCCATGGCGATCGCGTCGTCTCGATCCCCGAAGGTTTTGAAGTCGTGGGCACATCGCCCAACGCGCCCTTCGCCATGATCGCGAATGAGGCCCGCCGCATCTGGGCCGTGCAGTTCCACCCCGAAGTCGTGCACACCCCCGATGGCGCCAAACTCTACGCCAATTTCGTGCACCAGATTTGCGGCATCCAGTCCAATTGGACCATGTCCGCCTATCGCCAGAAGATGATCGAGAAGATCCGCGCCCAGGTCGGCAGCGGCAAGGTGATCTGCGGCCTCTCCGGTGGCGTCGACTCTTCGGTCGCGGCCGTCTTGATCCACGAAGCCATCGGCGACCAGCTCACTTGCATTTATGTCGATCACGGCCTGATGCGTTTGAACGAAAGCGAACAGGTCGTCACCATGTTCCGCGATCAGTTCAATATCCCGCTGGTCCATGTCGATGCCTCCAAGCAGTTCCTCGGTGAACTCGAAGGCCAGTCGGACCCCGAGACCAAGCGCAAGATCATTGGTCGCCTCTTCATCGAAGTGTTCGAAGAAGAAGCCAAAAAACTCGGCGGCGCGCAGTTCCTGGCCCAGGGCACGCTCTATCCCGACGTCATCGAAAGTGTGTCCTTCACCGGCGGCCCCTCGGTCACCATCAAGAGCCACCACAATGTCGGCGGCCTGCCCGAGCGCATGAACATGCAGCTCGTCGAACCCCTGCGCGAACTGTTCAAGGACGAAGTCCGCGTGCTCGGCCGCGAACTCGGCATCCCGGACAGTTTTATTGGCCGCCACCCCTTCCCGGGCCCGGGCCTCGCCATCCGTTGTCCCGGCGGCATTACGCCCGAAAAGCTCGACATCCTGCGTCAGGCTGACGCCATCTACCTCGACGAAATCCGCAAGTCCGGCCAATACGACAAGATATGGCAGGCCTTTGCCGTGCTCCTCCCCGTCCAGACCGTCGGCGTCATGGGCGATGGTCGCACCTACGAGTTTGTCTGCGCCCTCCGCGCGGTGACCTCAGTCGATGGCATGACGGCCGACTTCTATCAGTTCGACATGAACTTCCTCGGCAAGACGGCCACCCGCATCATCAACGAAGTCCGCGGCATCAACCGCGTCGTCTATGATGTGACCTCCAAGCCGCCCGGCACGATCGAGTGGGAGTGAGCACCGACTGGCCCCTGGCCGGTCAGATCGCTCAGGCAGAGCGATTTGAGGTGAACGTTCGTACGGCCATGAACCGGCTACCAGCCGATCAGTCCGTATGAACCTCCAGAGCCCATTCGCCGGTGAAGCCATAGACATCGCGCAAGAGGGTTAGGATTTCCCCGGCAATAGCCAAATCCGTTTGGCGATCCATGGCATAGTTCTTCCAGTAATTGGGAGAACGGCCGGGATCGCTATATCCTGCGCTATGCAAGAGGCCGACGCGCTCGGGCGTAAGGATTGTCGCCAGGGCCGGCCAGCTTTCGGGCGATTGCGCCTCGCAATAGAGTGCCGATGACGCCTGATCGGGCGCGCATTGTACATAGCCGATGCCAGCGTCAAAAACTGCGAATACGGGCTCACTCGCATTGATCCGCAATCGTTGAATCTCGGCGGCGATGGCCGGCTCGTAAAGGTCCGGTGATGCTGCCAGCGCCGCCGTCTGCAACAGGGCCGCTTCTGCATAGGAGCACGCTATCACGGACGCCGGCATGGCATTGATCATGCCGGCTAGATTTTGCGTCGGGCCATTGCGCGGTGGGCACTCGGTGTCCGGCAGCCACTGCGTTTGCACCTCGAACCATTCCGGCTCGGCATCATAGGCTTCGGTCAAGGCCGCAACTGCGGCAGCCGCAATGTCTGCCGGACCGGCCTCAGACGGGAAGGTCTTCACGAAATTTCCGAAACTGTCGTCCCTCGTCCAGCCAAGTGCGAGGAGGTCGTCCGAGCGCATCACGCGCTTGAGCGAAGGCTGCATCAGCGAGCCCGCCGCTTCGCAGCGCGTGGTTCCGGCGTCCACTGTGTAACACTGCACATACTTGTTGCCGTCCCAGATGGTCGCATATCCAACCTGGCCCGGTCGGCTAATCGCGGCGATATTTTCCAGCGCCTCCACGAAAGCCGACCCAGCCTCCTCGGTCGCCTTCGCCTGGAGCGGCCCCAGCATCGCCAGCAGCAAAATCAATGAAAGTCCACGTCGCACCCCGTTCAACACGTCGTCCCTCCCATGTGTGAACAAAGAGTGAACACAACATTAAGAAGGAGTCAACGGACTCTTTGTGCGACTCACGGCGGCCACATCGATTGACCTCGGCGACAGGCAATTGTAGCGTGGAACAAACAAGGAACATAGAGCTGTGCCATGGAGATGCAACTCGATTTTTTCGGAGGCAAGGCCGCTGTGGAAGAGGCCAGGGCGCTGGACCACCGCTATTATTTCACCCTGATACCACCCCCCGCGCTGGCGCAGAAAATGGAGCGCGGCGCACGGATGCTGGCGTTGCGCCACGGCGTTCGCAAGGTTGTGCGGGCCGAGCGACAGCACGTGTCGCTGCACATCGTCGAGAAGGGCAGGGAGATTGCGGGCGACCTGCTGGATGACGCGCTCGAAATCGGCAATGCGATAAGGCGGCCCGGCTTCGAACTGGCCTTTGACATGGTCCGCACCTTTGGCGCCAAGCGCTCGCTGGGCGGTGTCAGCGCGCAATATCCCGTCGTCCTCACCTGTTCCAATGGCGCCCGCGATGCCAAGGCGCTTTATGCTGATATCCGCCAGCAAATGCAGCGGTTCGGCTTGTCGGTGGGTCCGCAATCCATGGAGCCGCATCTGACGATCTGGTACGGTCCGGGAAAGGTGCCCGATCTGATCCTGCGGAGGCCTTTCCGTTGGCCTGTGCGCTCCTTCTGGCTGGTGCATACGCTGCCGGGCATGCGCAGGCCCGAATACCTGGCCGAATGGCCGCTGAGCCGCTAGGAATTATTCGGCCGGAGTTGCTGCAGCCGTGCGCAGCGGAGACAGCCAGTTCGCGCGGTGTCCGATCCAGTCAAGCACCGCCATGGCCAGACGTTCAACCGGCTTCCTGAACCGCCACTCGAACAAGGCGGCAAAGCCGATGGCCAGCAGGAAGGTTGAAGCCACCGTGACGAGCAAGGCCGCATGTGCCGGCATATAGAGATCGAGCGTCGTCAGCATGCTGATCCCGACATTTTCGTGGATCAAATACCAGGAGAAGCTGAGGAGCCCGATCTGGGCAATGCCGAACGAGAGGCCCGGCAGGGTCGGGAACGCCTTGCCCTGTACGAAGCGCAGGAATAGCGCCACGAGCACAAGATAGACCAGCGCGCAGACGGTCGCGGTCAGCCAGCCATCGTGCAATTCGAACGAATAGGCCTCGATCCAGACCACCACGGTTGAGACGACGACATTTGCTGCCAGCAGCCTGCCGGTGCCCTTTGTGCCCGCCTCGAACTGCCGCCCCAGAATACCGACGGCGAAAAAGCTGAGATAGGGCGCAATGGCGAGGAATTTGAGCATGGATTGCGGCGTGATCGGCCCGCTGCCCAGGTGCGAAAACAGCGTTGAAACCGCCCAGATTGGCGCCATGACCAGCGCCAGCCAGGCAAAGACCCGCGTAAATCGCACCCGGTCATGAAAGACACCGGCGAGCAGGGCCACCAGAACGTAGAATTTCACCTCGACTGCGATCGACCAGAACGAACCGTCGACCCATTCCCCGATTTCGCCGACGAAAAAGAGATTCATCACCACGTCGAGCAAGTTCGGCGGAATGACATGGAACTTCGCCTCTGGCACCGAGGGAATGTAGGCGACCAGCCCGAAGACGAAGAGGATCAATACGGCCGCAACGAAGGCCGGATAGATGCGCGAAATGCGCCGGGCGAGGAAAACGCCGACGGTCGCCGAGCGCTCCAGCGTCATGAAGATGCAGTAGCCCGAGATGATGAAGAAGAAATAGACCCCGACCCAACCGAAAAATACCGGCCAGGGCGCGCCTTCGGTGATGTTGAGCGCATAGGCGGGCAGGCGGGCGGTAAAATGGAACAGCACAACGAGCAGGATGGCGATCCCGCGAAACATGTCGATGGTCTGGTCGCGCCTGGCACTCATCTGGAGGTCTCTGCCATGGCCGCAATTTAGCCTATCGGCGGCACACACAGACATTAATGCCATGGTAGCGGTTAATAACCTTGGTTTTGCGCCGTGCAATTTGCATTCCGGGGGCAGCGTGATAAACGTGCCCCGGATTTGCTTGAGACCCAGAGACCGAGATGGCCGAGGACAATATTTTCCGTGAAGTTGACGAGGAGCTGCGCTCCGACCGCATGCGCGCGCTTTGGCGCCGTATTGCGCCATTCGTCATCGGCGCGGCCGTGGCCATCGTTGCCGTCGTGGCGGTGAACGAAGGCTGGGCCTGGTACACCAACAGCCAGTCGGCCCGCTCGTCCGAGGAGCTCTATGCGGCCCTCGATAGTGCCAACAAGGACGACCTTGCCGCCGCCCAGGCCGAACTCGATGCGCTCGCCGCCAATGGTTCGGGCGGCTATCCGGTCCTTGCCGAATTCGCCAAGGCCTCGCTGCTCGCAAAATCGGGCGACACCGCCGGTGCCGTGGCCGCCTATGATGCGCTCGCCAATGCCCAGTCCAACGTGCGCCTGCGCGAATTGGCACTGCTGCAGGCCGCAACACTGCTCGTCGATACTGGCACTCTCGCCGATGTCGAAGCCCGCGTCGGCACCATTGCCACGGACGATAATCCGATGCGCCGCGTCGCTCGCGAGCTCATTGGCCTTGCTCAGTTCAAGGCCGGCGATGCCGCAGCCGCCAAGACGACTTTCGAAGCCGTCCTCAACGATCCGCTGGCCCAGCAAGGCATCCGCAATCGCGTGGCCTATTACATCGCGCAGATGACCTCGGCCGGCCTCATCGCTGAAGAAACCGCTTCGGACGCCGAAGTCGCCGCCGATGCCATCGAAACCATCGTCGATGGTGACGAGGCTGCGCCCGCGCCTGCGGCTCAGTAAGATAGAACCAGCTCGGGAGCGGCCATGACGGTCACAGTAGCCATTGTCGGTCGCCCCAATGTCGGCAAGTCGACCCTGTTCAACCGCCTCGTCGGGCGCAAGATCGCGCTGGTCGATGATACGCCGGGCGTGACCCGCGACCGCCGCGAGGCCGAGGGGCACATTGCGGACCTCACCTTCCGCGTGCTCGATACGGCCGGCTATGAGGACGTCAAGGACGGCTCCCTCGAAGACCGCATGCGCCAGCAGACCGAGCTCGCCATCCGCGAAGCCGACGTCATCCTCTTCATGATCGACGCCCGCGCCGGTGTCGTGCCGCTCGATCAGCGCTTTGCCCAGGTCCTGCGAAAAGCCGGCAAGGACGTGCACCTCGTCGGCAACAAGGCCGAAAGCAAGTCCGCCGAGCATGGTTTGGTGGAAGCCTTCAAGCTCGGCTTCGGCGAGCCCATCGCGCTCTCGGCCGAGCATGGCCTGGGCCTTTCGGAACTCTATTCCATCGTTTCCGCCGCCATCGACACGGCAGCCGAAAAGAAGGCAGCCGAAGAAGCCGCAGACGCGGTTGATGATCTCGATCACCTCCCCGAGGTCGATGTCGACATCACCCCCGACATGCTTGAAGGCGAGGGTGACGACGCGACCCTGCGCTGGAACCCGCGCCGCTATCTCAACGTCGCCATTGTCGGCCGCCCCAATGCCGGCAAGTCGACCCTGGTCAATCGCATGGTCGGCGAAGACCGCGTGCTCGTCGGCCCCGAAGCCGGCATCACCCGCGATTCCATTCTCGTGCCCTGGGAATGGGAAGGCCGCACCATCAATCTCGTCGATACGGCCGGCATTCGTCGCCGCTCCCGTGTCACCGAAAAGCTCGAAAAACTGGCCGTGGGCGATAGCCTGCGCTCCATCCAATATGCCGAAGTCGTGGTGCTGCTGCTCGATGCCACCATTCCCTTCGAAAAGCAGGACCTTGCCCTCGCCGATCTCGTCGAGCGCGAAGGCCGCGCCATGGTCATCGCGCTCAACAAGTGGGACCTGATCGAGGACAAGAACGCCAAGCTCGCCGAGCTGCGCGAAGAGTGCGAGCGCCTGTTGCCGCAGCTTCGCGGCATTCCGCTCGTCACCCTGTCGGGCCTGACCGGTCGCAATATCGACAAACTGATGCAGGCGATCTTCGAGATCGAGCGCACCTGGAATTCCCACGTTTCGACGGCCCGCCTCAATCGCTGGCTTGCTGCCATGACCGAGAGCCATCCGCCGCCGGCCGTCTCCGGCCGCCGCCTCAAGATGCGTTACATGACGCAGGCCAAGACCCGTCCGCCGAGCTTCATCGTCTTCGCTTCGCGCCCGGAAGTCGTGCCCATGTCCTATCAGCGCTACCTGATCAACGGGCTCCGCGAGAGCTTTGACATGCCCGGCACGCCGATCCGCCTCTGGCTGCGCGGCGGAAAAAATCCCTACGCGGACAAGAAATAGGGTCAGAGGGCCGGATTTCCGGCTTTTTCGGATATGACAACGGGTTGGGGACAAAATGGTCCCCACCAATTCAGTCCATTGGACTATTCACACCGGCCGGCGTTGCCCTATAGTGCTGATGTCGTAGCACCCCGCCATTGGTAGCGGCGTGTCAACTTTGCACTTTGTTGCTTACAGAAATCATCATCGTCGTCGTTCTGATTCTCGTGAACGGCGCCTTGGCAATGTCCGAACTGGCCGTTGTTTCGTCCCGCTCCGCTCGCCTCAAGGTCATGGCAGACCAAGGAAACAAAGGCGCAGCCACGGCCATGAGACTGGCCGATGACCCGGGCAAGTTTCTCTCCTCCGTTCAGATCGGTATCACCCTCGTCGGCATTCTCTCGGGTGCCTTCTCCGGCGCGACCTTGGGTTCGCGCCTTAGCGTCTGGCTCGCCGAAGTCGGCGTGCCGGCCAATATCGCCGATGTCGGCGGCGTTGGCCTTGTCGTGGTCCTCATCACCTATGGCTCGCTCATTTTGGGTGAACTGGTCCCCAAGCAGATCGCCTTGCGTAATCCAGAAATGGTGGCCTCCTATGTGGCTCAGCCCATGGCCATCATCGCGCTTGTCGGTTCGCCGATCGTCTGGCTGCTCGACGTCTCGGGCAAGCTGGTGCTTCGCCTCCTTGGCCAGAGCGGCCAGAGCGAAGAGCAGGTGACCGAGGAAGAGGTCCGCACCATCATCGCCGAGGCCACCTCTGCCGGTGTGTTCGAAACCGAAGAGCACTCGATGATCTCGGGGGTCATGCGCCTCGCCGATCGTTCGGCTCGCGGCCTCATGACGCCGCGTCTCGATGTCGTCTCGGTCGATCTCGAAGACAGTTTTGAGGACAATCTCAAGATCATCCTCGGCACCTCGCATTCGCAGGTGCTGGTGCAGGAAGGCAACGCCGATTCCATCCTCGGCGTGCTGATCCTGGCGGATCTCTTGCCCGCCCTTGCCACCGGCCAGCAGCCGGACCTGCGAAAGCTGGTCAAGCCGCTGCCGGTGGTCATGGAGCATGCAGACGCTCTGGACGTAGTGGAAGCCATCCGCCAGTCGAGCGTTAAAATGGTGCTGGTGGTCGATGAATACGGCCACTTCGAGGGCATCGTCACCTTTGGCGACGTGCTTGAGGTCATCACCGGCGTCTACAACGAAGAGCCGGGCGATGATCCGGCCATCGTGCAGCGCCAGGATGGCTCGTGGCTCGTTGCCGGCTGGATGCCGGTCGACGACTTCTCCGAGCGCTTCAAGATCGTCGTGCCCAAGGATGCCCGCTACGAGACCGTGGCCGGCTACATCCTGTCCATACTGAACCGACTACCGGCGACCGGCGAGAGCTTTGAGCGCGAAGGGTGGCATTTCGAGGTCGTCGATCTCGACGGACGCCGTATCGACAAGGTGCTGGTCTCCCCGTTGCAGCCGAGCGAAGGCGCGTAACAAACAAGAAGGCCCCGGAGCGATCCGGGGCCTTTTGTTTGTTGCGCTGAGAAGCTGCCACAAACCCGGTTGTCACCCCGGCCTTCGCCGGGGCGACAGCCAGCGTTTGTGGAAATTGACCTCAAAGGTCCTCAAACGCACCCTTGGTCACGTCGTAGAGCCGGCCATTCTCGGTGACGCCTGGGCTCAACAGGTCAACCAGCTTCGGCGCAATGTCAGACGGCTGGGGCAGGGTGTTCGGGTCTTCGCCCGGCATGGCCTTGGCCCGCATCGCTGTGCGCACGGCGCCGGGATAGAAGACATTGGTCTTCACATTGGTGGTGTTCATCTCGCCGGCATAGGACTTCACCAACGCATCGAGCGCAGCCTTGCTGGCAGCGTAGAGGCCCCAGAACGGCCGGGCCGAACGCGCCGAGCTTGACGATATGAAAACCGCACGGCCGGCCTCCGACTGCCGCAGCAACAGGTCGAGCGAGCGCAGCAGCCGGTAGTTAGCCGTGACGTTGATCGCAAAAACCTTGTCGAACTCGTCAGGCTTCAAGTGCGGCACGGGGCTCAGCGTGCCAAGCATGCCGGCATTGGCCACGAGGCCATCGAGATGCCCCCAACGCTCGAAGATCGCCGCGCCCAGCCGGTCGATAGCGTCGCCATCGCGCAGGTCGAACGGAACCAGCGTCGAAGAGCCGCCCACTTCCTGAATGGCGTCGTCGAGTTCCTCAAGGCCGCCCACGGTACGCGCCACGGCGATCACATGGGCGCCACGGCGAGCCGCCTCGACAGCCGCCGCATAGCCGATGCCGCGCGACGCGCCGGTGACCAGCACAACCTTGCCAGTCAGTTCGGTATTTTCAGTCATTAACCCGCTTCCTTGAGCAGCGAAATCTGCTTGGGATCGTTGTTGGAGCGACCGTTAAGGTCGGTGAGAAGGGTAGGGTAATCGCCCGTGAAATAGTGGTCGGTGAACTGCGGCGCCGCATTGTTGCGCTTCTCGCCCCCGACAGCCTCATAGAGCCCGTCGATACTCAGGAATGCCAGCGAGTCAGCGCCAATGAACCGGCACATGGATTCGATGTCGTGATACTGGTTCGCCAGCAGCTTGTCCGGATCGGGCGTGTCGATGCCATAATAGTCCGAATGGAAAATCATCGGGCTCGCGACGCGGATATGCACTTCCGTCGCCCCGGCATCGCGGATCATCTGCACGATCTTCACCGAGGTCGTACCGCGCACGATGGAATCGTCGATCAGCACCACGCGCTTGCCGGCGATCTCCGCCCGATTTGCCGAGTGCTTTAGACGCACACCAAAAGCGCGGATCTGCTGGGTCGGCTCGATGAAGGTGCGGCCGACATAGTGGTTGCGGATGATGCCCAGCTCGAACGGAATGCCGCTCTGCTGCGCAAAGCCGATTGCCGCCGGCGTACCGCCATCGGGCACGGGGACCACGACGTCAGCCTCAACCGGCGCTTCCTTGGCAAGGTTCATCCCGGCATGCTTGCGCGCCTTGTAGACGCTACGGCCCGAAACCATGGAATCGGGACGGGCAAAGTAGACATATTCGAAGAGGCACGGCCGCTCCGGCGCCTTGCGGGCCATCTTGCGCTCTTCGATCGAGATCGAACCGTCGGGTTGGATTTCGCAGATAATGACTTCGCCGTTCTCGACGTCGCGAATGTACTTGGCGCCAATTATGTCGAGCGCGCAAGTCTCCGAGCAGAAGATCGGCTTGCCGTCGAGCTCACCCATCACCAATGGACGAATACCCACGGGGTCGCGTGCGGCGATCAGCTTGGTGCGTGTCAGTGCCAGCATGGCATAGCCGCCTTCCATCTGCCGGATCGCATCTATGAAGCGGTCGGTGGTGGAGGAGTGGCGCGAACGGGCGATCAGGTGCAGCACGACTTCGGTGTCCGAGGTCGACTGGCAGATGGCACCGGTGGCGATGATCTGCTTGCGCAGCGTCAACCCATTGGTGAAATTGCCGTTGTGGGCAATGGCGATGCCGCCGGCTTCAAGCTCGGCAAACAACGGCTGCACGTTGCGCAGCGCCACTTCGCCTGTCGTCGAATAGCGCGTATGGCCGATCGACATGGTGCCGGGCAATTTGGCGAGAAGGGCAGGGTCCGTATAGTGGTCACCCACCAGGCCCATGCGCTTTTCCTGGTAGAACTGGCGCCCGTCGAAGCTGACGATCCCCGCGGCTTCCTGGCCACGATGCTGCAGGGCATGCAGCCCCAATGCGGTCAGCGTCGAAGCATCGCTATGCCCCAAAATGCCAAACACGCCGCACTCTTCATGCAGCGTGTCGCCTTCAAGATCGAAATCGTCGTCGCTCGGGTGGGTCACCGAACTTCTCCATATCGTTCTGCTCACCGATCGCCAAAGCGGTCAGCGCCGGCCGAGCCGGTCTCTTGGTTCACGCCAATAGCGCATTTTTTGGCCGGCGACCAATGACAGAATTGGGCGGCAGGCCTGAGGCGGGCGCTGGGCGCCCGTCCCGGATCAGGTCTGCGTTTCGCCTTCGATCGGCGCTTCGGTCGGGTCGACGGTGCCGTCCACGGTCGGGTCGACCGGCGGCACGGTTTCCTGGGGCGTAGCCGGGGTTTCCGGATCCGAAGTCAGGTCGGCGCCGCCGCCCTGCAGAATGTCGTTGACCTGCTGCTCGAGCCCTTCAGGCAGCATGGAGATCAGGGTCTTGCCCATATTGTCGAGATAGGGCAGCGACTGCGAATTGCGCGCCCATTCCGGCAGGTTGGTCCCAAGCAGCCAGACGCCGAAAATGGTGATGACGATGGCAATCAAAACGCCGCGCAAGACGCCAAAGATAAAGCCCAGCGTGCGGTCGATCGGCCCGATGCGGCTGTCCACCACGAAATCGGCAATGCGCATGGTGAGCAGATGCAGCACGATCAGCGAAACGATGAAGCTGACCACGACCGTAGCGATATTGGCCACGATTTCTTCAGCGATATACTGCTGCGCGATGTCAGGGTGGTAGAGATACATGTAGATGGCGATGGCGGCCGAACCGGCCCAGGTCGCCAGTGACAGGACCTCGCGTGTCAGGCCTCTGGCCGTGGCCAGAATTGCCGAAATCAACACCAGGACACCCACACCAACGTCAAACGCTGTCAGCATATGTCTTCGCTAGCTCCACTTGCCGTCGGCCTGTTGCCGCGACCATTAGCGACTTTGCGCGCCCCTGCCAAGGCCACGAGCGCGCGAGGAGGTCAAACATTCAGAGATTCTTAACTTACCAGCCTTCCGGCTCGGCCACCGGCTTCTTGCCATTGGCCGCAATTCGGCCAACCATTTCCGACAATTGCGAAAACTCCGTGACCTCGAACCCTGCCGTCTTGTCCACATTGTTGACGCGCCCGGTGACCACCGACTGGAAGCCCAGCTTCTGTGCTTCGCGCAGCCGCAGCCCGGCATGCGACACCGGCCGCACCCCGCCGGCCAGCGAGATTTCGCCGAAATAGACCGCTTCCTTGGGCAGCGGCGATCCGGTCAGCGACGAAATCAACGCCGCTGCGACTGCCAAATCCGCCGCCGGCTCGTTGATTTTCAGCCCGCCCGCGACATTGAGATAGATGTCATTGGCGCCGATCCGCACACCGCAACGTGTTTCGAGCACCGCCAGCACCATGGAAAGCCGCTGGGAATCCCAGCCCACGACGGCGCGCCGCGGCGTACCAAGCGGGGAGGGGGCCACCAGCGCCTGGATTTCGATGAGGATCGGCCGCGTGCCCTCCATGCCGGCAAACACGGCGGAACCCGCGGCGTCCTGATCGCGCTGGTCGAGGAACAGCGCCGAAGGGTTCGCCACCTGCTCCAGTCCGCGCTCGGTCATGGCAAAAACGCCGATTTCGTCGGTGGCCCCGTAGCGGTTCTTCACCCCGCGCAGGATTCGGAACGTGTGGCTCGCATCACCCTCGAAATAGAGCACCGCGTCGACCATGTGCTCCACCACACGCGGCCCCGCGATCTGCCCGTCTTTCGTAACATGCCCCACCAGCACCACAGCCGCGCCCGACTTCTTCGCCAGCCGTGTCAGCGCTTGCGCCGAAGTGCGCACCTGCGTCACCGTGCCCGGCGCGCTTTCCACCCGATCGGTCCACAGCGTCTGGATAGAATCGATGATGACCAAATCCGGCGGCGGCCCATTCTCCAGCGTCGCCAGAATAATCTCGACATTGGTCTCCGCCGCCAGCAGCACATCGGCCTCGCCAAGCCCCAGCCGCTGCGCCCGCAACCGCACCTGCGCCACGGCTTCTTCGCCCGACACATAGATGACCCGCTTGCCCTTGTTGGCCAGCGCCGCCGCCGATTGCAGCAGCAGCGTCGACTTGCCGATACCGGGATCGCCGCCAACGAGCAGCGCCGAGCCCTTCACAAAGCCCCCGCCGGTCACGCGATCCAGTTCCGCAATGCCTGTGACGACGCGCGCCGCGCTTTCCGTCTCGCCCGACAGCGGCAGCAGATTAGCCGGCCGCCCGCCTGATTTCGCCGCCTTCGGCCCAGCGCCGATGCCGCTATCCACCAGCTCTTCGACAATGGTGTTCCATTCGCCGCAGGCATCGCACCGCCCCTGCCAGCGGGTGGTCACCGCGCCACAGGACTGGCAGACGAAATTGGATTTGTTCTTGGCCACTATGCGTTCTCTCGCGCTGCGCATCGTTCGGCGATGCGCCGCACGCTATTCCAGTTCCGGGAGGTGTTGGTCCCGCAATTCTTGTCGATCAGCCGGATCAGTTTTCCCGACTGCGCCACATCTCTGCTGAAATCGACGATGAGATGGTCATGCACCACATGCACCGTCTCCGGCCCGTCATGGCGCTTCAGCCAGTCGAAATCCGGTTTCTTGCTGGCAAAAAAGTAGACCCCGGTCTGGTTCGGCCGCTCTGCCGCCGCTTCGGAAATCGGATCGGCCTTGATGAGCTTCTGCAGCAGCGCCGGCTTGCGCACCACCGGCACCACATTGTCCCCGAGCCCAAAGCTGCGCAACACGCCAACCGTGGTCGTCACAGCCGCCGCTTCCGTGCCATCAAACCCTGCAATCATATTGCCCGTGTTGACCAGGGTCTCCGGCGCGACAAAGCCGGCCGCTTCCGAGGCCTCGCGCCACTGGGCCATGGTCATGAGCTTGTGCGTCACCGGCCCGATGGCGCGCAGCAGGATCACATATGTGCTTGGGTTCAGCGCCAATCCGGTCGATTCCCTCTTAGCACCAACGCTAGCAATTTTGTTCGGTCCGCTCAAGAACAAACAGGGAACAAAATTACTCCGGCAGATAGCCATTGCCGACATAGTTGCGCGTATAGCGCCCCTTGAGCGACGTAAGAAGCTCATAGCCGATCGTGCCTGCCACATCGGCCTGCTCGTCGAGGCCGATATTGGGCCCGAATATCTCGACGCCTTCGCCGGGCTTGGGCAGGTTGGGGCCAAGTTCGGTGATATCGACGACGCTCTGGTCCATCGAAATCTTGCCGATCACCGGACAAAGCTTGCCGCGCACGAACACTTTTGCGCCCGGTCGTGCATTGCTGCCGGAAAGCGCGCGCAGAAAACCGTCGGCATAGCCGTGGCCGATGACCGCCAGGCGGCTATCGCGCGACAGCGAATAGGAAGCGCCATAGCCCACCGTCTCGCCAGTCCGCGCTTCACGCACCTGCAAGACCGGCGCATGCAGCGTCACCACCGTCGCCATCGGGTTCTTGCGCCCGACGACGGCGCGGCCGCCATAAAGCGCAATGCCCGGCCGCACCATCTGGAAATGATAGTCCCGCCCCGTCATCAGGCCCGCGGAATTGGCGAGCGAAGCCGGAATGCCCGGGAACTGGTTCAGCACAGAGCCGAATAGCGCCAGCTGCGTGCGGTTCTTCTCGTGGCTCGGAATATCGGCACAAGCCAGATGGCTCATCACCATCTGCGGCGCATAGCTCAGCCGCGCAATGCGCTCACGCACGGTGACGGCCTCATTGAGCCGAAAACCGAGCCGGTTCATGCCGGTATCGAAGTGGAAAGCGCTGGGATAGGCCTCGTTGCGCTCGACGCATTTGTTGAGCCACTCCTCGAGCATGTCCATCGAGGAAATGACCGGCATCAGGTTCTGCCGGATATAGAGATTGGCCGCGCCGGGATAGAGCCCGTTGAGCACAAAAATATGGGCGCTGGGCAGGGCCGTGCGCACGGCAATGCCTTCGTCAGGCGTCGCCACGAAGAAGAAGCGCGCCCCGGCCGCATAAAGCGCCGTGGCCGCCATTTCGATGCCGGTGCCATAGGCGTCCGCCTTGACGACCGCAGCCGTCAGCGCGCCCTGGCTCACCTTGTCGAGGGCGTTCCAGTTTCGGGCAAGTGCCCCGAGATCGACAGTCAGTTGGCTCCCGAGGCCCGAGGTCAGCTTCATACCTATTCCATGCGTTCGGGCAGATAATCTGCCCTAGCGAGGTTACCGAAGCGTGTGAACTGAGCCTCAAAACTCAACTGCACGGTTCCGGTCGGGCCATGGCGTTGCTTGGCAATGATGACTTCCGCCTTGCCGTGCACCTGTTCCATTTCCCCTTGCCAGGTGATGTGCTCTGGCGTGCCCTCTTTGGGTTCCTTGTTCTTGAGATAGTACTCTTCGCGATAAACGAAAAGCACCACGTCAGCGTCCTGCTCGATAGAACCCGATTCGCGCAAATCCGCTAGCTGGGGATGCTTGTCGTCGCGCGCTTCCACCTGACGGGAAAGCTGGGAGAGCGCAATCACCGGAACTTCCAGTTCCTTGGCCAGCGCCTTCAGCGTCGTGGTGATTTCGGTCAGTTCCTGCACGCGATTCTGGCTTGACGCCTTCGACGAACCCGAGAGCAGTTGCAGGTAGTCGACGATGAGAAGGTCGAGCCCCTTCTGCCGCTTCAGGCGCCGCGCACGCGCTGCAAGCTGAGCGACGCTGAGACCACCCGTATCGTCGATATAGAGCGGCACCTTGCTCATCATGTTCGACACGTCGACAAGCTTGGAAAACTGGCTGTCGTGAATACGGCCGCGACGAATGTCGGAAGACGACACCTCAGCCTGCTCCGCGAGAATACGCGTCGCCAGCTGTTCCGAACTCATTTCGAGGCTGAAGAAGCCGACGACGCCGCCATTGACCGTCTTGTTGTGCCCGTCCGGTGTCACCTCGCCGCGCCAGTTCTTGGCGACATTATAGGCGATATTGGTCACGAGCGAGGTCTTGCCCATGGCGGGACGACCGGCGAGCACGATCAAGTCTGAGCGCTGCAAGCCGCCCATCTGCCGGTCGAGATCATGGAGATCGGTAGCAACGCCGGAAAGGCCGCCGTCGCGCTGAAAGGCTTCGCCCGCCATACGGATGGAGGCACTGAGCGCAGTACCGAAGCTGAGGAAGCCGCCATCGTAGCGGCCCTTTTCGGCAAGTTGAAAAAGCTCGCCTTCCACCTTTTCGATCTGCCGGTTCGGGGTCATTTCGACCTCCGACTCATAGGCGACCGAAACCATTTCTTCGCCTACCATGATCAGGCTGCGGCGAATGGAGAGATCATAGATGGCCTGCCCATAGTCGGCCGCGTTGATAACTGTGGTCGCTTCCGCGGCCAGGCGCGCCAGATATTGCGCCATGGTCAATTCGGGCAGGAACTGGTCGGGCAGGTGGGTCTTGATCGTCGTCGGATCGGCCGACTTGCCGGCGCGGATCACCTTGCTGGTGATCTCGTAGATGTCCCGGTGCACGGGCTCATAAAAGTGCTCCGGCTCAAGGAAATCCGAGACCCGGTAAAAGGCTTCATTGTTGATCAGGATGGCGCCCAGAAGGGCTTGCTCGGCCTCCACATTGTGGGGCGCGACGCGAAACGACTTGTCTTCGGCCGGGTGAAGCCGTGCGATCTCAGCCATCGTGATCCTCGGGGGTGTTAACCTTTCTAACCACGTAGGAGTGGTCGGAGTCCCACCGGCCTATCCCTCAAGGGGTTAAGATTCTTCCTGCCCTGTGAACTCTGTGGACAACGGGGAAACTGACCATCGTGAGTTGCACAGCACCAAGGCATCAGCATGGCGGCATGAGTCGTCATGAAGGGTCTATTTAAATCCCCAGGGACGCGCTTCCGGGTCCGAAGTCGCCCACACGATGCGCTCCACGCGCCAGCTTCCGTCGCTGAGTTTTATCGTCGAGATAAGCACCACGGCCGGCTCACCCTTGGCCTCGACCATATATCTGCCCTGGTCGTCACGCTCGAACGTCGCGCTCGAAAAGGCGCCGGGCTCAAGATCGAACGGCAGCAACCCTTCGGCTTTGGCGTGCACCATGGTCCGATCGAAGAGGAGCGCGCCTTCGAGGTTGACCTCCTTGAGCACGTCGAGACCAATTTCGTCGGTAGTCTGTCGCCCCAAGGCGCCGGTGCCGGCTTCCATGCCGGGGAAAAGCTGAGCCTCGTTGAACTCGAAGAGCTTGTTCGAAAAGGCTGTTTTCGCCTCCGGGCTCAGCAATATCCAGGCCCGGTAGTAGTCTTGGGCAGCATAGGCCTCGACGAAGCCACGCATCACCGCCTCGCTGCTACTCCTGTCGATGCTCTCGATATAGGTGCGCGTCAGTTGCGGCGTCTTGGTCTTGCCCGCCTCCTGCGCCGCCGCGGGCAGGGTGAGCGCGGTCAGCGCCACCGTCAATGCAAGGAACATACGCATAAAAGCCATCCCCCGACATATTGTGCCGCAGAGCATGGCCCAAAAAGAAAGGCCGGACAATCTGTCCGGCCTTCCTCATATCTTGGCAGTCCGAAGAGACTACTCTTCGAAACGGTCTTCCGCAGCCGCATCCTTCTGGCCGGCGGCGAAATCGCCGTCTTCGTCGGCTTCGAAGGTGTGGACGGTGACGTCTTCACCAGCAGCCTGACGGGTCGCTTCGTCGGCCGAGCGGGCGACGTTGACGGTGATCGAAACGGCGACTTCGGCGTGCAGGATCAGCGGCACGGTGTGGACACCGACCGACTTGATCGGGTCTGCGAGGTCGACCTGGTTGCGCTGGACGATGAAACCATCGTTGGCCAGGGCTTCCACGACGTCGCGAGCAGCAACCGAACCGTAGAGCTGACCGGTTTCACCAGCCTGACGGATGATGACAACGGTGCGGCCATTGAGGCCTTCAGCAATGCCGGCAGCGGCGTTGCGGCGCTCTTCGTTGCGCTGTTCGATGTGGGCGCGTTCGTTTTCGAAACGCTTGCGGTTGGCTTCGGTGGCGCGAAGAGCCTTGCCCTGGGGCAGCAGGAAGTTACGGGCAAAGCCGTCCTTCACATTGACTTCGTCGCCGATGGTGCCGGTGCGACCGATACGCTCGAGCAGAATGACTTTCATTCTTTTATTCCTTTGGCTGTCCCGCCTTAAGGGCGGTTAGGAGTTGCAGACCATCCGCAACTCCAGCGGGTATTTGGCTTGGCACGGGTATGCCAAAAGGAAGCCGTTGGGCTGGATGAGATAGTGGTGGTTCGCGAGAACCGGAGCGGAGCGTACCTAAGTACGTGAGCACCGGAAGCGCAGCGGACCGCCGCTAGATCGCCAGCCCAGCGAGCTTACTTGACGGCATACGGCATGATGCCGATGAAGCGAGCACGCTTGATGGCGCGGGCCAGTTCACGCTGCTTCTTGGCAGAAACGGCGGTGATGCGGCTCGGGACGATCTTGCCGCGCTCGGAAACGTAGCGCGACAGCAGACGGACGTCCTTGTAGTCGATCTTCGGTGCGCCTTCGCCCGAGAACGGGCAGGTCTTGCGACGGCGCTGGAACGGACGACGGGCCTGGGAAGTGGTGAGGTCTTTAATAGCCATGGCTATGCGTTCCTTATCTTAGAAGCGGCGGGGACGACGGTCGCCCGAGGGGGCACCACGTTCGCCACGGCCACCACCATCGCGGTCATCGCGATCGCGCTTCTGCATCATCGCGGACGGGCCTTCTTCCAGCTCGTCGACACGCACGGTCATGAAGCGCAGGATGTCTTCATTGATGCGCATCTGGCGTTCCATTTCGGCAACGGCCGGGGCCGATGCGTCGATGTTCAGCAGGGTGTAGTGAGCCTTGCGGTTCTTGCGGATGCGGTAGGAGAGACCCTTGAGGCCCCAGTATTCGTTCTTGGTAACCTTGCCGCCACCCTGGGACAGGATTTCGGTCAGCGCAGCGGTCAGTTCTTCGACCTGCTGCTGCGAAACGTCCTGGCGAGCCAGGAAGATGTGTTCGTAAAGGGCCATTGAATGCGCCTTCCTTTCAGTTTCGATACGCAATGCTTGGCGCGGAGCCCCTTCGAAGCCGGAAAGGCGTCAAAGCAGTCTTGCAAAGAGCGGGAACACGGGAGGCCGGGCAATGCCCTATTTCTCGCTTTTTCAAACGAAAAACCCTCCGTTCAGCCCCCGGCCAAACGAATTGCTGGGCGCGCTATAGAATAGAAGGGGCGCCGATGCAAGCCTCAGGCGCCGGCAGCCTGCAGCAAAACGGCACTTTTGTGGGCCACGACGCGGTTGCGGCCGGCATTTTTCGCCTCATAGAGCGCTTCGTCGGCGAGGCTGAGCATGCGTGACAGGTTGGCCGGCGAATGGAACTCGACAATGCCGATGCTGACGCTTGTGGCAATGGTCACATTGCCATGCTGCAGGGTAGCCGCCGCAATCGCCTCGCGCAGCCGCTCTGCCACCCGCGTGCCTTCCTCGATTCCTGCGCCCGGCAAGACAATGGCAAATTCTTCGCCGCCAAGCCGCCCAAGTACATCGCCCCGGCGCAGTCCGGCGGTCAACAGTTCGGCGACACTTTGCAGAACCTGGTCGCCGAGCGGATGGCCATGTGCATCGTTGATCGACTTGAACCGGTCGATGTCGATCGCCAGGGCCACATTGGGGGTGCCGGCCTTCTGCCGCATCAGAGCGGATTCCGCCGTCTTGTTGAATTGCCGGCGATTGAGCAGGCCCGTGAGAAAATCGTGGTTGGCGCGATGCTCGAGTTCATCATGCGCGTCGAGCCAGAAGGCGTTGATCATCACCATGGCGATGGCCCCAAGGGCCAGAAAGCCGATGCCAAGCCGGAACGAGGCGACATCCCAATGCGAGGCCAGGTCCGCATGGTCGACATAGAGCGGAATGATCCCGGCCGGCACCGCAAAGAGTATCCACATGGCCGCAAGCCCCGCGAGCAGAATGCTGGTCCGTGGCTTGAACTGGGTCGAGCACCAGATGAAAGCCGGCACATGCAGCACCAGCGATCCCGCGCCCCCCACGAGCGGCATGAGCGCGCAGGACCCGGCGAGAGCCGCCAGCGCCGCGCATTTCTCGGCCGCGCCACTGCCATCCTCGGCACCCGGCGCCGTCTGGCGCGGCTTGACCATGCGGCCGGCCATGACCAGCGGCAGGAAGATGCCGTAATTGACGAATTCGGTGGCCATCCACAGGAAGAAACCATCGAGCCGGTCAATGCCGAACAGCGGTCCTGCCACAAGGCCACCGGCAATACCGGTTGAAACCGAAGCTGCCGAAATGACGAGGAAAAGCCGGACGACGTCCGACGGTTTCGTCATCGGAAAGAACTGGCGGGACCAAAGCTGGAGAACGGCAAGCCCGATTGCCGCACCAAGAAGGTTCGTACCGTTGAGGAGCGCAGCCTGATCCAGCGGCGTGCCGGTCATCAGGTCCGCGGCCATATAGGCACAGGCGGCCAGGACCCAGGTCAAAGGCGAATTCGCCTTTGGATAAGTCGCGAGAATGCCGAGCAGCACTGCATTTGCAGGCCAAAGGCTGGCAAGGTCGAAGGCGGCGCGCGTATAGATACCAAGAAGGGCCAGAAGAAAGACGATAACTGCCGTCAGGGTCGCAGCCACAAGCGTCTTGGCGAGACCCGGCTTTTTGGAAGCCGCAGGGGCTGAACTGTCCATGGTGCCTCCAAAAAATCGCACTGGCCCGTAATTCTTGCGCAAATTTCCTTAAGAGAGATTGCTTGACTCAGCCAAATACACTCGGCAAACGCCTCGCAATGTCCGCAACCTCGGAGACGTCGTCATGACCACCAGAGCTTTCACCTTCCCCGGCCAGGGCAGCCAGGCTGTCGGCATGGGCAAGGAACTGGCCGATGCCTTCCCCGAAGCCCGCGCCGTCTTCGACGAGGTCGATGATGCGCTGGGCGAAAAGCTTTCCCAGACCATGTTCGAGGGTCCGGAAGACGTCCTGCGTCTGACCGAGAATGCCCAGCCGGCCCTGATGGCCTCCAGCATTGCCGTGCTCCGCGTCGTCGAAAGCCGCGGCGTCAGCCTCGCCAAGCACGCAAAATTCGTCGCCGGCCACTCGCTCGGCGAATATTCCGCCCTTTGCGCCGCCGGCACTTTCTCTCTTTCTGATACGGCCCGTCTTCTCCGCACCCGCGGCCAGGCTATGCAGAAGGCCGTCCCGGTCGGTCACGGCGCCATGGCTGCGCTGCTCGGCCTCGATCTCGACACCGCCCGCGCTGTCGCTGAAGAGGCCGCACAGGGCGAAGTCTGCCAGGTCGCCAATGACAATGCGCCCGGCCAGGTCGTCATCTCCGGCGCACTCGCTGCCATCGAACGCGCCGTCGAAATCGCCAAGGCCAAGGGCTCCAAGCGCGCCCTGCTGCTGCCCGTCAGCGCGCCCTTCCACTGCTCGCTGATGCAGCCTGCGGCCGATGCCATGGCATCGGCTCTCGCCGAAGTGCAGATGAATGCCCCCGTCGTGCCCGTCGTTTCCAACGTGCTGGCCGCCCCGATCACCGATCCCGCCGAAATCCGCCAGCGTCTCGTCGAGCAGGTTACCGGCGTCGTCCGCTGGACCGAAAGCGTCACCTGGCTTGCAGGGCAGGGCGGTGTCACCGAACTCGTCGAACTCGGCACCGGCCGCGTTCTCACCGGCCTCGCCAAGCGCATTGCGCCCGATCTGGCCACTCAGGCCGTCGGTGGTCCGGCAGATATCGACGCCTTCGTCGCCTCTGTCACGGCCTGAAACAAAACAATAAAGTCATCTCCAAAGGGAGAGAGAAGAAATGTTCGATTTGACCGGTAAGCGCGCCTTGGTCACTGGCGCCAGCGGCGGCATTGGCCGCGAGATCGCCAAGGCCCTGGCCGCTGCAGGCGCCACCGTCGCCCTCTCGGGCACCCGCGTCGGCGCTCTGGAAGAAACCGCTCAGCAGATCGGCAAGGAATGCCCGATCCTGCCGTGCAACCTCTCCAAGATGGACGATGTCGACACCCTCGTGCCCGACGCCGAGGCCGTCATGGGTGGCGTGGACATCCTCGTCAACAATGCCGGCATGACCCGCGACAACCTCTTCATGCGCATGAAGAATGAAGAGTGGGACGAAGTCATCGCGGTCAATCTCACCGCCGCCTTCCATCTCAACCGCGCCGTGCTGCGTGGCATGATGAAGCAGCGCTGGGGCCGCATCATCGGCATCTCCTCTGTCGTTGGCGTCATGGGTAACCCCGGCCAGGGCAACTATGCCGCCTCCAAGGCAGGCCTCATTGGCATGAACAAGGCGCTGGCCTATGAAGTTGCGAGCCGCAACATCACGGTCAATTCCATCGCCCCTGGCTTTATCGCCTCGGCCATGACCGATGAACTCAACGACAAGCAGCGCGAGTCGATCCTCTCGACCATTCCTGCCAACCGCCTCGGTACGCCCCAGGAAGTCGCCGGCTGCGCGGTCTTCCTCTCGAGCGACGCCGCCGCCTACATCACGGGCCACACGCTGAACGTCAACGGCGGCATGGCGATGATATGATTGGGGCTGGCGTCCCCTCTACCGGGGTCGCCCCTCTTGCCCGGCGTCATTCCCGCGAAAGCGGGAATCTCTGCGGCCGGGTAGGGGATTTCCGCTTTCGCGGAAATGACGCGGAGGATGGGATGGGCTTAAGCCGACCTGTGGAGGCTGGGAGGGGGTGGAGCCACCGGCGCTGGCCTATCTGCCCGTTAATAAAGCCTTAAACCCTTGGAAACCACGCCTCTCGCTGCTGGCAAACCCCAAGGAAACATGCTACTCGCGCCGCGTTAACGCTTGCCAGTCTGCCTTGCGAGCGCCGAAAAGGCCGCTTACATTGCCTCTGTGCAAGTCAAAACCGAGCTTGATGAATTGGCTTCGCGCCAATAAGAAGCGAAACGAAACGTCGATTTCTAAAAAGGGAAGTCAAATATGAGCGATGTCGCTGATCGGGTCCGCAAGATCGTTGTGGAACACCTCAATGTGGACGCCGAGAAGGTCGTTGAAAAGGCCAGCTTCATCGACGATCTGGGCGCTGACTCGCTCGATCAGGTCGAGCTGGTCATGGCTTTCGAGGAAGAATTTTCGGTCGAAATCCCGGACGACGCCGCCGAGTCGATCCAGACCTTTGGAGACGCTGTCTCCTTCCTGACCAAGGCCACCAGCTAAGCTGGACGGGCAGGTTTAGACATGGAACTTCGCCGAGTCGTCGTCACCGGAATGGGGCTTGTCACGCCCCTTGGTTGCGGAGTTGAGGCCACTTGGGCCAATATTCTCGCAGGCAAGAGTGGAGCCAAGCGTATCGACGAATTCCAGGTCGACGATATTGCCTGCCAGATCGCCCATCGCATTCCGCTGGGTGATTATGCCGATGGGAAGTACAATCCCGACGACTGGATGGAATCCAAGGAACAGCGCAAGGTCGACGATTTCATCGTCTACGCCATGGCCGCTGCCACCCAGGCCATCCAGGATGCCGGGGTCGAACCCAAGACGCAGGAAGAGCAGGAACGCACCGGCGTGCTGATCGGCTCGGGTATCGGCGGGATTGGCGGCATCTACGATGCCTCCATTACCCTGCACGAAAAGGGCCCGCGCCGCATCAGCCCCTTCTTTATCCCGGGTCGTCTGATCAACCTGGCTTCCGGCCACGTCTCCATCCGTTTCGGTCTCAAGGGGCCGAACCACTCCGTCGTCACCGCCTGCTCGACCGGTGCGCACGCCATTGGCGATGCGGCCCGCTTGATCGCTCTGGGCGATGCCGATGTGATGGTTGCGGGTGGTGCTGAAAGCTGCGTCAACCGCATCTCGCTGGCAGGCTTTGCAGCAGCGCGTGCGCTTTCGACGGGCTTCAACGACAACCCGACCGCCGCTTCCCGTCCCTATGATCGGGACCGTGATGGTTTCGTCATGGGCGAGGGCGCCGGCATTGTCGTGCTCGAAGACTATGAGCGTGCCAAGGCTCGCGGCGCCAAGATTTATGGCGAAGTGATCGGCTATGGCCTGTCGGGCGATGCCTATCACATCACCGCACCCGCGCCCGATGGCGATGGTGGCTTCCGTGCCATGAGCGCGGCCGTCAAGCGTGCGGGCATTTCGCCTTCCGATATCGACTATATCAACGCCCATGGCACGTCGACGCCGCTTGGCGACGAAATCGAACTGGGTGCGGTTTCCCGCGTTCTCGGCGCTGCTGCCGAAGGCCGCGTGATGAGCTCGACCAAGTCGGCCATCGGTCACCTTCTGGGTGCCGCTGGTTCGGTCGAAGCGATTTTCTGCCTTCTCGCCATGCGCGATGGCATCGCTCCGCCGACGCTCAATCTCGACAATCCCTCCGTCGAGACTCCGATCAATCTGGTGCCCAAGGTGGCACTGAAGAAGGAAATCAACGTGGCCCTGTCCAATAGCTTCGGCTTTGGCGGTACCAATGCCACGCTGGTCATGCGCAAGGTCGCCTGACTTTTTCGCTTTGCAAGAGGGGCACGTCGCTCGACTAGGCGACGTGCCCCTTGTTTTTATTCAAATCCATTGCAAACAATGCCGGCGCCCCGCCACGCTGTGGCTGCAAAGAACAACAAGATCGGCACATCCGCTGACTGGCCAAGAGGTGATTCCTTAAGATGAACGACCGCCGTAAACGCCGCCGCCGCTCGTCCAATGGCCTTGTCGATGTGCTCAACGCCCTTCTTACCCTGCTGGTCATCGGCCTCGTCGTCGTTGGCGGCGGTTTCCTTTATGTCGCCCAGCAATATTACGGCGATGGCCCCTTGCCCGAGGACCGCGTCTTCCGCGTTGAAAGCGGCAATACGCTGAGTACGACGGCGAGCCGTCTCGAAGAGCAGGGCTTTATCAGCAATGCGCTGATCTTCCGCCAGTTCGGCGGGCGTGTCGAAGAGAACACCACGGTCAAGGCGGGCGATTTCACCATTCCCGCCAATGCCAGCATGTCCGAAATTCTGCGCGAGCTGACCACAGGCACGCCGATCCGCTATGCCGTTACCATTCCGGAAGGCTGGACCTCCTGGCAGGTCGTGCAGCGCGTAAATGCCGACGATCGCCTCAGCGGCACCATCGATACCCTGCCACCCGAAGGCTCCATCCTGCCGGGTAGCTACGATTACCTGCCGGGCGATACCCGCCAGTCGGTCATCGACCGTATGCAGGCCGCCATGACCACGGCTCTGGCCGAAACCTGGGAAGGCCGTCAGGCCGATCTGCCGCTGGCTTCCCCGGCGGACCTCCTGATCCTTGCCTCCATCGTCGAGCGCGAAACCGGTGTCGCCGAAGAGCGTCCGCAGGTCGCCGCCGTCTTCGTCAATCGCCTCAAGGAAGGCATGCGCCTCCAGTCCGACCCGACGATCATCTACGGCATCACCCTGGGCCAATCGACGCTCGAACGCGGCCTCCGCCGCTCCGAGATCGAGGAAAAGACCGCCTACAATACCTATCAGATCGACGGTCTGCCCCCGACGCCCATCGCCAATCCCGGCATCGAGTCCCTGCGCGCAGTCGCCAATCCCGATAGCCACAACTATCTCTACTTCGTCGCCAAGGGCGCCACGCCGCGCGATGGTCACGTATTCGCCGAGACCTATGCCGAGCATCAGCAGAACGTCGCCCGCTATCGCGAGATCGAGCGCGAGGCCGCCGAACAGGCTGCGACGGACGCTGAGGCCGCCCGTCAGGCCCTCGAAGCCGAAGAAGCAAACGGCACGGAAGGCTCCAGCCAGTGAGCTCCCGTCTCGCCAGCATGACCGGCTATGCCCGGGCCGACGCCATGTTCGGCCCGGCGCGTCTCCGGGTGGAGCTGAAATCGGTCAATGGCCGCGGGCTTGATATCCGCACGCGGCTCGCCCCCGGCCTCGACGCTTTCGACATTCCGATCCGTCAGGCGCTTGGCCAGGCGCTCTCCCGCGGCTCGGTCAATGCTGCCGTGTCGCTCGACCGCCAGAGTGCCTCCGGCGCCGTTTCGGTCAATCCCGCCGCGCTGGAAACCATCCTTGCCGCCATCTCGGCACTGTCCGAGCGCGTCGACGCCCGCCGCCCGAGCCTCGATGGCATTCTGGCTCTGCCCGGCGTCCTCGTCGTCGAGGAAGGTCGAGACATCGACGAGGAGGGCCTCGAACCCGTGCTCATGGCCGCAGTCCGCGAAGCCATCGGTTCGCTACAGCAGTCGCGCTTGGAGGAGGGAACTCGCATCGCCGAAATCCTCTCCCGCCAGCTCGACACCATCGCCGAGCTCGTCGAACGCGCCGACGCCCATCCCGGCCGCTCGCGCGAAGCTATTTCCGCGCGCCTTGCCCTTCAGGTCCAGTCCCTCCGCCAGGAAGCCGACATCTCCCCCGATCGTCTAGCCCAGGAAGCCCTGGTTCTCGCGACAAAGGCCGATATCCAGGAAGAGATCGACCGCCTCCGCGCCCACATTGCCGGCGCCCGCGCGCTGCTCTCCGGTTCAGGCGCCGTCGGCCGCCGCCTTGATTTCCTTGCCCAGGAATTCAACCGCGAGGCCAATACGCTCTGCTCCAAATCGAACGCCGTGGAACTGACCGCCATCGGCCTTGACCTCAAGGCGGTGATCGATCAACTACGCGAGCAGGTCCAGAACATCGAATAGAGTGCCCTAGAAGATGGATTTTCAGCGCCGCGGCGTTATGCTCGTCCTCGCGTCCCCCTCGGGCGCCGGAAAGTCCTCCATTTCGCGCGCGCTCTTCGGTGCCGATCCCAATATCAAGCTGTCGGTCTCGGTGACCACCCGCGGCCGCCGCACCGACGAGATCGACGGCAAGCACTACCACTTCATCGACGTGCCGACCTTCGAGCAGATGCGCCGCGATGGGGGCCTCCTCGAATCCGCCGAAGTCCACGGCAATTTCTACGGCACCCCGCGCGCCCTCGTCGAAGAGCAGCTCTCCAACGGCAACGACATCCTTTTCGATATCGATTATCAGGGTACGTTGCAGCTCTACGAAAAGTGCCGTGCCGACATGGTCACGGTCTTCATCCTGCCGCCCTCGATCAAGGAACTGCGCGCCCGCCTCGAACGCCGCGCCCAGGATAGCGTCGGCACCATCGAAAAGCGCCTCAAGAACGCGCGCATCGAGATGGACCACTACAGCGAATATGACTACGTCCTCGTCAACGAAGACCTCGAACTCTCCGTCGCCCGCGTCCGCGCCATCCTCGCCTCGGCCCGCCTCGACCGTAAGCGCCAGATCAATCTCGACAATTTCGTCCGCGACCTGCAAAACCAGATCGGCCCCGCCTGACCATGACCGATCTGCCGGGCATTCGTCGCGGCACTCGTGAATTCCGGCGCGCCAATGCCGCCTTTTTCCTCGCGGCCTTTTCGGTCTTCGCCTCGCTTTATTCGGTGCAGCCCCTGCTGCCCATGTTCGCCCAATATTGGGTGCGCGACGCAGGCGAGGCGTCGCTGGCCCTCTCCGTCACCACGGCCACCATGGCCGTCGCCCTCATCCCTGCCAGCATGCTCGCCGATCGCCTCGGCCGCCGCCGTCTCATCGTCGGTGCGCTGCTGACCACAGCCGTGCTGGGCGCCGCTTTACCTTTCGCCCAGGTCTGGTGGCAGCTCATCGTGCTCCGCATGCTGATGGGCATCACCCTCGCCGGTATTCCCGCCGTCGCCATGGTCTATCTCTCCGAAGAAATGGCGCCGGACGCCCTCGGTCATTCCATGGGCCTCTATATCGGCGGTACTGCCATTGGTGGCATGGCCGGCCGCGTCATCTCCGGCGTCCTCTCCGATTTTCTGGGCTGGCGCCTCGGCACGGGCATTCTGGCCGCCCTGATCCTCCTCGCTGCCCTTGCCGTAGCCGCGCTCCTCCCCCAGCCGCGCCAATCCACCCGCGACCCCATCTCGCTCCCCGACCTCTGGCGCCGCTGCCGCGCCAGTTTCGACGACGCGGCTCTGCCCTGGCTCTTCGCCAGTTCCTTCCTCATCATGGGCAGCTTCGTCACGCTCTACAATTATGCCGGCTTCCGCCTCGCCCTGCCGCCTTTCCTCCTCAGCCACTCGGCCATAGCGGCGATCTTCCTCGTCTATCTGCTCGGCAGCATCAGCTCCACCTGGGCCGGCGGCCTCTCCCAGCGCCTCGGCCGCCGCAAGGTCTTTTGGGTGCTTGTTGCGCTCATGGGCTTAGGGATGGTCCTCACCGCCATCCCCAACACCTGGGTCATCATCCTGGGTCTGGCCATATCAACCATGGGCTTCTTTGCCGCCCACGGCGTCGCCAGCGCCTGGGTCACCCGCCGAGCCCGCGTCGGCAAGGCTCAGGCCTCGGCGCTCTATCTCGTCGCTTACTATCTCGGCGCCTCAGCCCTCGGCACCCTCGGCGGCTACGCCTGGACCGCCTGGGCCTGGCCCGGCGTCCTCCTCGTCTGCGGCGGTGCCATTTTCCTGGCGCTACTCGTCGCCATAAGACTAGCCTTCATCCCGCCACTCGCCGCGCCGGAACAACCCACCCAACCGCCAACGGCGCAATAGCTTCCCCACCCACCGATCCTCCCTCGCCCCTTGAGGGAGAGGGACAGATTTTCTGCGTTCAGCAGAAAATCAGGGTGAGGGGTATTCTCTCCTCCGCAGAGGAGCAATTGAGGGATCACAGCTCCCCTTCCCGAGCAGGAGATATTACCGCAGCCCCGGCAGCGCCCGCGCCATGGCCAAAAAGGCCTCGATGGGAAGATCCTCGGCCCGCTCATCCCCCTTGAGTTCCGCAGCAGCCAAGAGCCCCTCCACCGGCACACCCAGCGACTTCAGCGATTGCCGTACCATCTTGCGCCGCTGTCCAAACGCCGCCTTGGTCACCTGCTCGACGTGCTTGACCGGCAGACCCTCTTCCACCGGCTTAGGCACGAGATGCACCACGGCCGACGTCACATTGGGCGGCGGCACAAAGGCCTGCTTGCCCACATTGAACGCAATCCGCGCCTCGGTGCGCCAGCCCGCCAGCACCCCGAGCCGCCCATAGGCATCCTCGCTCGGCCGCGCACAAATCCGCTCCGCCACTTCCCGCTGAAACATCAGCGTCAGGCTCTCGAAAAACGGCGGCCACGGCTCCATGGTCAGCCAGCCCGTAAGCAGCTGCGTGCCGATATTGTAGGGCAGGTTGGCGATGATCCGCGTAGGTCCCTCCGCAAGCGTGCGATAATCCATTTCCATCGCATCGCCGGCGATCACAGTCAGCCTGCCGGGATAAGCATCGGCAATTTCCGCCAGCGCCGGCAGCGCCCGCGCGTCGCGCTCGATTGCAATCACCTCGCGCGCGCCCTCGGCCAGCAGCGCCCGCGTCAGGCCACCTGGTCCGGGCCCCACCTCGATCACCCTTACGCCTTCCAGCGATCCGCCAACCCGCGCAATGCGCGCTGTCAGATTCAGGTCGAAGAGAAAATTCTGTCCCAGTTCCTTCTTGGCTCTGAGGCCATGCGTGGCAATGACCTCGCGCAGCGGAGGAAGGTTGTCGATCTGGCTCATTGAGTTCCGGCAGTCATCTTGTCTGCCATGGCTATGGCCGCCAAAAAGCTCGATGTCGAGGCTTTTCCTGTCCCCGCCAAGTCAAACGCCGTCCCATGATCGGGCGATGTCCGCACAATCGGCAATCCCAGCGTCACGTTCACCCCAGCATCGAACGCCACCGTCTTGATCGGGATCAGCGCCTGATCGTGATACATGGCCAATACCGCATCATATTGCCGCCAATGCCGCGGAAAGAACAGCGTATCGCCGGGTAGGGGGCCGATAGCCACAATCCCCTCCGCCCGCGCCTTCTCCAACGCCGGGATGATCACCTCGATCTCTTCCCGCCCGATGGCCCCGCCTTCGCCCGCATGCGGATTGAGCCCCGCAACGGCAATCCGCGGCGTTGCAATCCCGAACCGGCTCTTCAAGTCCCGGTCCATCACCCCCAGCGTCTCGACGATCAGTTCTTCCGAGATAAGCCCCGGCACATCCTTGATCGGCACATGAATGGTCAGCGGCACCGTGCGCAATTCCTCATGCGCCAGCATCATCACCGGGAGCGGCTCGACACCGCCCTCTGGGCATAGTGCTGCCAGAAATTCCGTATGCCCCGGATGCGCAAAGCCAGCGTGATAGAGCGCGCCCTTATGGATCGGCGCGGTCACCAGAGCCCGGCTCTCTCCCGCCTGCACACTCGCCACCGCCTCTTCAATGGCCGCAATCACCACCCTTGCCGAAGCCGGCTCCGGTTGACCCGGTTGGTCTGGCACCACTCCGGCAATATCGGCCACCGGTAGAGCGCGCGCAAAAACCGCGCCGGCGTCGGCCGGCTGCACCGCCTCAACTGCGATATCGAGCCCCAGCCGCTTTGCCCGCTGAGCCAGAAACCCGGCATGCCCGAACACGACAAAGGCCGGAAGCGCAAGCTCCAGCCTTCGTGCAAAAAGGGAGAGAAAAATATCCGGGCCGATCCCTGCGGGTTCGCCCATGCTGATCGCCAGCGGCTTCATCTTCGCGCCCAGTCCAACCGAGAGGTGGTGCCACCCTCGATGTCATCCCTACCAAAGCGGGGACCTCTGTTTGGGTGCTGCAACAGGGATTCCCGCTTTGGCGGGAATGACGCCGGGAAGAAGCGATGCTCCCCGGCTCAAAAGCTTAGTTGTAGATGATCTTGGCGTTCTTGCGCAGGTTCTCGAGGTAAGCAGCAGCTTCCTTTTCCATATTGCCGTTGCCGACTTCGGCGCGCACTTCATCCTTCATGAAGGTGAGGTCCTGCGCCTGCGTCTTTTCGCAGATGGCGAGCATGGAAACGCCGGCTTCGACAACGCGCGGCTTGGTTATGCCGCCCACATTCATGCCGGCCAGTTCCTTGGCCATCGCCTCGGGAAGCTGCGTCGCGTGGCGGCGGCCGATATCGACCACGGCAGCGTCGGTGTAGCCGAGAGAGAGCTGCACGGCGCTGTCGCAGCCGGCAAAGCTCGAACGAAACTTGTTGGCTTGCGCCGTGCGCCCGCTGGCACCTGCGCCCACAAAGATAATCTCTTTGAGGATATAGTCGAAATTCTGGTAGTCCGCGAGGCGCGCGGCGGCCTGTTGGTCGAGTTCGAGGTCCGAAATCTGGACATTGGGAACTACGGCCTGCTGAGCGATGGCATTCCAGGCGATGGCTGCGCGGAGACGATCCTTGAGCGTGTCGGCGCCAACGCCGCCCTGGCCGAGCATTTCGAGCAGCTTGTCCTGGCTAACCTTGAGATTGCGGGCAATCTGCAGCAGCGCTTCGTCAACCTGCGCATTCGAAACACTGATGCCAAGGCGCTTGGCCTCATTCATCTGGATGGCTTCGGTGATCAGCTGATCGGTCGCGCCCTTGCGGCCGGTCTTGTTGCCTTCCATGTTGAACAGGCGCAGCCGCTGATCGACCTGCACGTCGGTCACGGGGGTGCCGTTCACCGTTACGATCGTTGCCGCGAAGCTGGGCAGGGCCGATGCCGTCGCCAGCACGAGGCCGAGGATCATGGCGCCGGTGGTGCGCCGCACAAATGCAAAGGTCATCATCAGGTCCGCATTGTAAAGTTTGCCGCATCAATGCGGCTCGAAACATGTGCTGTCAATTGCCCAAACAATACGGCCAAAATCCGAATGCGGCCGATCAGAAGCTGGGCGTTGGCACAGCGCCGCTATAGCCCAGATTGAGCCCGGCTGGCGCCTTGATGGCAAAAGTCGCGAGCACGCTGGTCGAATTGGGCGAAGTATGGGTCGGGCCATTGCGCTGCGCATTGGCGCCAATGGTCAGGTAGCCGTCGTCATAGACCACGCCGCCACCCACCTGCAGCCAGCTATTGGCGCTGAGGTCCCAGGCCGCGTTGCCCTTGAGGCTCCAATAATCGGCCACCGGAATGGTCAGCCCGCCAACCACCTCATGCTGGTCGAGCAATTGCCCCAGGCTCGGATTGGCGCCGATAAAGCGATAGTCGAGCGTCGCCCCATAGCCTTCGGCGCCATAACTCGCGCCGGCCCCAAACCGCGCGAGCTTCCAGGCCGACGTGTCGATCTGGGTCTTGGCGCCAAAAGTCAGCCCTGGCGTGAACGAGCCATAGGCGCCCAAAACCGCATAGGATGCGTCATTGCCAATTCCGCCACCCGCGCCGGTATTGGCATGATCGACGGTCGAGAAGGCATTGGCACCAGCCAGTTGAAAAGACTGTCCGCCGATCAGTTCGAGATAGCTGCCATTGTCGAAATTGGCCTGATAGCGCCCGCCGATATTGGCGCGCAGCCCCGTTTCCTGCCGATCATAGCCGGAGAAGCGGTTGTAGCTGAAAAGGTTGGTATCATCGAAGACGAAGCTCTGCGCATCGTCATTGGTGATCCCGAGCATGGTCCTGTCCGACCCGCGATAGACCAGCTGCGCAATCGGCTCGATGATATGAACATCCGCGCCATTGCTGGCCATCAACGGATAGCGCACATCGATCGCGGCGATCGGCGTTGCGCTCAAAAGGCTCGCTTCGCCCGGCAGCAGCACGCTCTTGCCATCGTAATATGAAAAGTCCGCGCGTGCGCCGAGATAGGGCGTGAACACAAACCCGCCATCGGCAATGATCTGCTTCTGCCAGCTCGCCTGCACGGTCGCATGGGTCTTGGTGCCCTGATAGCCATAGACATAAGGCACGCCATTGACGGTCGTCGAGCTATCCGCATTGCGCACCACATTGCGCAAATGCCCCTCAAAGGCCAGCCGCCCCATATCGTCTTCGAGATCGATGATATGCTCGAAGCGCGTCACCGGCAGGTTCGCGCCCTGCGCGTCCTGGCTCGCTTGGGTCACATTGCCGAGCTGATTGAACTGCTGCAGGCGAATGTCGAAATAGGTCTGCTCGCTCACATGCGTCGCATAGACCTCGTTGGTCGAGGACTTTGCCGTCGTCAGCTCATAGTCGCTGAGATAATTCGCGTCCGAGAAAGCGGTGTAGGACCAGCCGACTTCCCACGTTTCGATCGGCGTAAACGAACCCGAAGTCTGAATGGCCCCGCGCCACTCACGATTCCCGACTTCCGTGCCAAAGGCGCTGGGGTCCCACTGGTTGATACCCGAGGCCTTCACCCGGAACGAACCATTCTCGAACCGCTGCTCCCACTCGGCTCCCAGCAGGAAACCCTGCCGCGAGAAAAATTTCGGGCTCAGCCAGACATCGGTCCACTTATTGCCATAGACATTGACCGATACCCCGACGCCTACGCCGGTCTTTTCGCCATAGCTGAATGTCGGCCGCGGCGCGCGCGACAAAGCGGATTCGCTCAGGTCCGGCAGCCAGAGATAGGGCACCCAGGCAACGGGAACGCCGAGCAGGTAAAGAGTCGAATTTTCGAGCGTGACGGAACTGTCTTCCGAATTATGCACAATCCGGCTGGCATTGACCGACCAGCCGATACGGCGGCCCTTGTCGTCAACGCACTCGCCGCAAGGTGCGTAGCTCGCATTGTTATAGATGCTCTGCAGCACGGAATCGTAGTCCGCGCTGTCAGCGGTAATCCGCGAGCCGTCATAGGCCGTGATTGTCAGGGCATTGAAGAAGGCCTGCTTGAGGCCCCCGGTGATGTCGAGGTCGGTCGTCTCCATCACATTGCCCGAAGGGTCGGTCACCGTCACCGCGCCCGCCATCTTCACCGAATTGGCGTTGCGGTCATAAACTAGCCTCTCGCCGGTCACGACATAGCCGCTCGATTTCAGCACCACGCCGCCCGAGGCCTCGATCGTATTGGTCTTGGCGTTGAAGGTGAGCACATTGGCCTCGACCCCGGTGGGGGAGGCCGGATCGATCGGTGCATTGAAGAAGTCAGCGGGAACAAGGCCCTGCGCCGCAACAGGCAGCGCGAAAAGGCACAGAGACGCACCAACGAGCAATGCGCGCAAAAAGCCTTTTCGATGTTCCTGGCCTCGCGTCACGTCCGTCCGTCTTCCTTGTGCAGTAGCACTGTTACACCAATCACAATGGCTACCAATGCCGGTCCGACTGCCGCGAAAGTTGGATCGAGAACGCCAGTCGACCCCGCGCGGTCGGCCATCTCGGTAATCACGAACACGACAAATCCGAGCACGATGCCATAAAGGACCGCGGGACCTAGACTAGTGCCCCTTCGATAACCTGCGGTAAACGCAAAGGCAATGAACAGCGAGCCGCTAAGCACAAGTGGAAGCGAGAGAAGTTTGTAGAGCCGCATTGTCGCCGCCGATTTGACCAGCGGATCTGCCACGCCCTTGCCCAGAAGATCGACAATGTCGAAAAAGGTCATGTCCTCGACCGAGGCCAGTTTCAGGCTGATTTCGGCGGGTGTGGAGGCGGTCGGCACCTCATAGTCATAGATCGCATAGGGCGGCTTTTCCGGCGTCCGCGCCGTTGCAGTCGGCATGCGCCACATGCCGTTTTCGAGCAGCGCCTGCGGCGCCTCGATCCGCGGAATGTCGGTTCTGCCCAGGTGGAACAGCGTCACATCGTTGAGTTCGGCGCCCCCCGGCGCCATGGAGCGCGCCATGATGACGTATTTCGTCCCATCGCCCTCCTGTTCAAGCCAGATTTCGCCCGGCGGTGTCAGCAGCGCCGCAAGACCCGGCGGGGTAGGATAGAGCCCGCGATTGATCTGCGTGCTGACCGTTTCCGCGCCGATGGAAATGACGAAGCTGACCAGCAGCAGCACGACGGTTGGCGCGCGCACCGCCCGCCAGATGGAAATGCCGCTCGCCTTGATTACCGTCAGCTCATGTCGCGACTTGAGATCGGCAAGGCCCAGAATTGCCCCCATCAGCACGGTCACCGGCAGCGTCTTGATGGTCCAGCGCACCGCGCTCATCGCCACCATCACCAGGGCCATAACCAGGCCATCCCGCTCGGAGACGACGTTGAAGCGCCAGGTATCGAGCGACTCGACCAGCGCGATCAGCCCATAGAAGATGAAGACCGTCATCCCGATACGGCTCGCGAGGCGCTTCAAGACCAGCCAGTCGATTCTGGTCATGCGTTCACCAGCGCCACGGGTCGCCGCGGCCAACGCCGCCAGACCAATACCGCGCCCGAAATCAGAATAAGCAGGATCGATCCTGTGCCGATGCCGAGTGGGCTATAGGTGCCCACCCCTCGCTCGGCAAAGGCCACCAGCAGCACCATGGCCTCGATCGGCATGGGCGTTCGCGCTCGCGCTCCGCTTGGAAAGGCCCCGATGGCGAGGGTGAAAAGCCCGATGCCGATCACCCGCAAAGCCTCGGCCGAGCGGTCGAGCAATCTGTTGGTCGCCTCCTGCGACAGGAATCCGGTGCTTATGGCTTCACTGATCAGGTCAAGACTATTGCGCTCGGCCATAGAGTCGCCACCGGCAACGGCCTGCGAAAGGCTCGCGACGCTGAGGTCATAGCGACTGAAGCGCACTTCCGAATAGCGCCCGTCATCCTGCACATATTGCAGCATGCCATTGCGCAGCTCGAGCACATAGTTTTCCCCGTCGCTCGAAACCCGCGCCGTCTCGGCGATATAGGTGCGCCGGGAATCGGGCATGCGCCGGTCATCGGCGAAGAAATCGGTGATTTCCCCGCCCGCCTCGCGCCCGCCAATAAGCAGGATTACCCCCGGCGTCACCTGCGTGAACCGCCCCGGCCGCAGCGTCGAGCTGACGAGATCGGCCGCCACCTCGGAAGCCAGCTCTACATATTTGCGGTTGGCCCATGGCTCCAGCCAGTGCGAGAGCAGCATGACGACGACGATGCCACCCATGATCACCGTCGCCGCGCCGCGCCAGATGCCGCTCGTCGAACCAGTGGCGTGGATGATGTGCAGCTCGCGGCTCAATTGCAGCGCGCTCAGCGCCCGGATCATGCCGATCCCGACACAGATATAGAAAAAGGCCATGGCCAGCGGCGGCATCGTATAGAGCGCCTGCACTGCCAGCGTGCCGAATCCCTGGCCCTTCACCGAGATGAGTTCGAACTGCCTGAGGCAATTCACCAGCCACAACAACACGCACAGGATAGCGGTGAGGATCAACGCATCCGTGGCAAAAAGCCGGGCCAGATAGGTAGTCAGGCGTCTCATGCCGTTACGCTAGAATCCTTTTGCGGCACCCATTTGGCCGCGTTTTTCGGACAATGATGCAAACCCCGCTTCGATACAATTGCGCGGATTGTGCACACCGCGATTGGTGCAAGCCTGTTGCCCGCTTGCCGCGCTGGCGCTCCTCTCCCCACCCGGATAATGTGCCGTCATGGCCGAAGTCCTCTTCTATCATCTCGAAGTCCGCCCCCTGGAATCGGTCCTGCCGCAGCTTCTCGAAAAGACGCTGGAGCGGGGCTGGCGTGCGGTCATCGAATCCGGCTCGCGCGAGCGCGCCGAAGCCCTCGATTCGCTCCTCTGGACCTATCGCGATGATTCCTTCCTGCCCCATGGCATGGCCGGCGAACCCGCCGATCCGCACCAGCCGATCCTTCTCACGACCGAAACCGACAATCCCAATGGGGCCGTGGTCCGCTTCTTCGTGGATCGCGCCGTGCCCCAATCGGCCGAGTGCTACCGGCGCATCGTCTATATGTTCTCCGGGCACGATCCCGATGCCGTCACCGAGGCCCGGCAAGCCTGGCGCGCCTTGCGCGATGGCAATGAGGTCACCTATTGGCAGCAGGAAGGTGACGGCCGCTGGGTGAAAAAGGCATGACGCCGGACCTTGCGACGCCCAGCCGTCACACCCTGCCCGAAGACCTCTTCGCCATGCTCATCGGCACCATGCTGGTCTCGCTCGGCATCGCCTTTTATTCCGAAGTCCAATTGGCAACGGGAAGCACCGCGGGTCTGGCGCTGCTCCTCCAATATGCCACCGGCATTCCCTTCGGCTGGCTGTTCTTCTCGATCAACCTGCCGTTCTACGCCCTGGCGTTCCTGCGCATGGGCTGGCCTTTTGCCGTGAAGACGATGATCTGCGTCGGGCTCGTGTCCTATTTTTCGAGCCAGATTCCGGGCTGGATCGGCATCAGCGACATCCACCCGCTCTTTGCCTCGCTGGTCGGCGGTGGCCTTATCGGCCTCGGCATTCTCTCGCTCTTCCGCCACAAGGCGAGCGTCGGCGGCATCAATATCCTGGCGCTTTACCTGCAGGAAAATTTCGGTCTCCGCGCCGGCTATTTCCAGCTTGCCGTCGACGCCGCCATTCTCTTTGCCGCCTTCTTCATTCTGCCGCTCGACCGGGTGCTCTATTCCATCCTCGGCGCACTGGTCCTCAACTTCATCGTCGCCCTGAACCACAAGCCCGGCCGCTACGTCGGCTTCAGCTAAGCTACTCCGCCGTGTCGCTCCACCCGGCGATGTCATAGAGGTAGAGATAGAACATGTGCTCGGCCAACTCGTAGCAATAGGTGATCTCCCGATCGCTCGGCGAGAAATAGGCATTGGCCTCGCCACACTGAGCCGCCCTAAACGTCACGTTCTCCGGCAACACATACCAGTCCATCACCAGCTTGGCCGCGTGCTCCAGAATGCCGCGCGACTTCAGCTCCTCGGCAAACTGCTCATATTCGCCCGCCTCGTCATAGACGACCTCGATCTCCGCACCCTGTTCGCCATCGACCAGATGCGGCTCCAGCAGCGCGTCCCACGAGGTGACCGCCTGCTCATAGGTAAAGGCGCAGGCCTCCTGCTGATCCGCGTCGATGTCGTAATTGTCGGCCGTCTCGCCGAACACATCCGGCTCCGCGCCCACCATCATACAGACCATGGCATAGGCCCGCTGAATATCGAGGCTATGATCGTCATAATAGGAAAAATCCTCGACGCCCGAGCCGGTCGATTGCACCGCATTGAAATACCAGCCATCGGCGGCATCGATCAGCGCATTCCAGCTATCGTCATCTGTCTCGTCGGTCAGCAGCCAGATGGTTGCAAGAGAATCCGCCGCGTCCTCTTCCTTGCCCAGCACCGGCAACCCAAGCTCGCCCACCAGCATGTGCCCGACCTCGTGATACATGGTGTAGAGCGCGTCATGCATGGCAAAATCCATGGAATCGGCGAGCACCTGATCGTCCTGCGCCAGTGCCGGCGCGGCGAGAAGAGCAAGGCACACGGAAACGGCCGCCGTCTTGCGCAGCGAAATCATGATAGAGAACTCCGAAGGGGGTTTCTGACGCTTCAATCCGCGTTCCACCTAGCATTGCGCCGGTTAAAAACGCGACAAAATGCTAGTTCGAGCCGCCCTTGTCCTTGCCCGCACCCGAAGGCCTCGGGGCAGGGCCCACGGGGTCCGGCAGCTCAGCCGCATAAAGCTCCATGAAATCCTTCATCAGCTCGTAGCAGAAGATGATTTCGATCGTGTCGGGATCATAATAGGCATTCGCCTCGCCACAGCGCCGCGCATTGAATTTCACCGGCCGGCGCAGGTGATATTTCTCGCGCACCTCTGCGGCGACCTCGTCGAAAACCCCGCTCGAACGGAAGGCATCGGCGGCAAATTTCAACCGTCCGCCGGCATCGTGATAGGTGACATTGACCTTGGTGCTCCCGGCATCGACCGTATGGTCCTCCAGTACGCCCTTGAGGCTGCGGTCGACCAGCTCATATTCCCAATAGCACGAATCCTGCCGGTCCCGTCCGATCGCATATTGGTTGGCAATGGGTCGGAAGGCGCTGTCGTCGCTGCCCACCATCAGGCAGACAATCTGATAGGCCCGCTGCTTGTCGAGGCTATGCGCCGCTGCAAAATCTTCTTCATATTTGCCGCTGCCATAGGCAACGCCAGTCAGCAGCCAGCCCTCGGCCGCATCGGCCAGCGCCTTGTCGGCCTCAGGCGTGCGCTTGTTGAGCAGCGTCCAGGTCGCGACATTGTCGGCCGCATCCTCCTCGCGTCCCAAAACCGGCAGGCGGAGCTGGTCGACGAGCAGGTGCGCCATCTCGTGGTAGAGCACGAAGAGACTGTTATTGGCGGCGAAGCGGATGATGTCGGCGCGCTGTTGCTTGGAAAAGCCGGCCATGTCCTGAGCCTGGACCCCACCGGCAATCAGGGCGGTGAGGGCGAGCAGGATCGGTACGAACAAGCGACGCATGAACTGCCTTTCGGCTACTGATATCGCCACAAGATGCCAATGCCGTGTCACTGTCAACGCGGCCCCAACGCAGTGGTTACCGCCCTGGCGCCCAGTCCCTGGCGGCCATCTCGAAGCCCGAAAATCGGAATCCCGGCGCCACCGTGCAGCCCACAAGCGTCCAGTCTCCCAGGGATTTGGCCGCTTGCCAGACATGGCGCGGCACCACCACCTGCGGCCTCTGCCCACCGCTGAGGTCCGACCCCAGCACCTTCCGATCGATTGTGATCCCGTCGGACAGGTTCAATTCTATCGGCGCACCGGCGTAATAGTGCCACACCTCGACCGCATCGACGCGGTGCCAGTGCGACTGGTCGCCAGCTTCGAGCAGATAGTAGATCGCGGTGGAATGCGCGCGCCCATTCTCGCCTTCGACATCGACAAAGGTCTCGGCATACCATCCCCCTTCGGGGTGGCGTTCCATGCCGAGCGTATAGATGACATCCTTGGCGGCGAGCCTGTTCATGCGCGCTCCGCTTCCTCCAGCTCGGCGCTCAGCGCCAGCCACGTTTCTTCGGTAGTTTCCAGGTCGGCGGCAAAACGCGCCTTGTCTTTCCCGAGCGCAATCAACCGATCGGGAGCACCGTTGTAGACCTTGGGATCGGCCAATTGCGCGTCGATCTTTTCGATTTCCACCTGCAATCGGGAAATCTTGGTTTCCGCATCCTTAATGCGCCCCTTGAGCGGGGCCAGTTCCGCGCGCCTCGCCGCAGCTTCTTGCTTGGAAAGCTTACGCTCGCCCACCTTGCCCGCGCCGCCCCCCTTGCTGGTGTCCTTGGCCGAGGTGATGCTGCGCTGGTAGCTCTCAAGATCCTCATCCAGCTCATGGATCGTGCCGCCCTCGGCAATCCACAGCCGGTCGCACGTCGCCTCGATCAGATAACGGTCGTGGCTGATGATCAGCACCGCGCCCTCATATTCATTGAGCGCATGCACCAGTGCATCGCGGCTATCGATATCGAGATGGTTGGTCGGCTCGTCGAGGATCATCATCCCGGGCCCGCCAAAGGTGATGAGACCCATCAAGAGGCGCGCGCGCTCGCCACCCGAAAGGTTCTTCGCCTTGGTATCCATGCGGCTCGTCGTCAGCCCCATCTGGTTGAGCCGGCTCCGCCGCTTGGTCTCGTTGTCGAGCGGCATCATCTCGGCGACATGCTCGAGCGGCGTCCATTCGGGCTTCAGCTTGTCCATCTGGTGCTGGGCGAAATGCGCGATCTCGAGCTTCTTGCCCATGCGCAGATGTCCGTCGATCGCCGGAATATCCCCTGCGAGGAGCTTGGCAAAAGTCGACTTGCCATTGCCATTGACGCCCACCAGCGCAATCCGATCCTCAGGATCGATCCGCATGGTGATGTTGCGCAAGATGACCTTGTCGCCATAGCCGGTGGACACCTTTTCGAGGTTCACCATCGGCGTCGGCAGGTCCACCTTGGGCTGCTGGAAATGGAACGGCGCCGCATATTCGTCGAACATCGCCTCGGGTGGCTTCAGCTTTTCGATCATCTTCACGCGCGCCTGCGCCTGCTTGGCCTTGGTCGCCTTGGCCTTGAAGCGATCCACGAATTTCTGCAGATGCGCGATCTGGTCCAGCGTCTTCTCGCGGCTCTTGTTGTTGAGCTCCATCTGCATGCGGCGCGTGGTTTCGAACGTGTCGTAATTGCCCTTGTAAAAGGTCAGTTTCCGATGCTCGAGATGCACGATCGACGACACGGCTTTGTTCAGGAGGTCACGGTCGTGGCTGATCATGAAGACAGTATAGGGATAATTGGCGAGGTACTTTTCCAGCCACAGCGTGCCTTCGAGATCGAGATAGTTGGTCGGTTCGTCGAGCAGCAACAGATCGGGCTGCGAAAACAGCACCGCCGCCAGCGCCACGCGCATGCGCCAGCCGCCCGATAGTTCGCGCGTCGGCGCCATCTGCCGGTCCTGCTCGAACCCCAGGCCCTTCAGAATCGACGACGCCCGCGCCTCGGCCGTATGCGCATCGATATCGGCAAGCCGCGTATAGATTTCACCGATACGGTGCGGATCGGTCGCCGTCTCGGCTTCCGCCATCAGCGCCGTGCGCTCCTTGTCGGCCGCCAATACCACATCGAGCACGGTCTCTTCACCGGCCGGCGCTTCCTGCGCCACAGCCCCGATCCGCGCTTTGCGCACCAGTTCCACCGTGCCGGAGTCTGCGCCGATGTGACCTTGGATGATATGAAACAGCGTCGTCTTGCCCGTGCCGTTCTTGCCGACAAACCCGGTCTTCGACCCCGTTGGCAGCACCAGCGAGGCATCTTCGAAGAGCTCGCGGCCCTGAATGCGGTAGGTAAGATTGGAAATGGTCAACATGGCGGGAATATCGTTTCGAGCAAGAAGGCTCGCAGGCAGAAACGTCCTGACTGGGGCAGGGGGCCTGCGACAAAGTGTTCGCTGCTGGATAGAGTTAAGGCTTGGTTATGGCAACTAGGTTGGCTCGAGCCGCGCCAATCTGTCGCCCGAATTTGCGCATCCAATAGCCGCGGCAGACATTTCTGCATCAGTCATCGAGCCAAAAGGACGCCCAGATGTTTGACGCCCGCCTCGCTTTCGCCCTTGTCGCCGCCCTCGGCCTTGCCGCTCCCGCTCTGGCTCAGGACAATGGCCAACCGCTCAGGGATGTCGATGCCGACCGCATCAATCCCTTCCAGATTCTAATCGATTTCGAATTCGACGGCGGCGCCTGCGACGATATCGGTCGCGCCGAACTCGGCGAACTCACCGACGGCACGCTCGCCGTTAACTTCCCCGTCAGCTCCACCGCCGAGGTCTGCACCATGCAGATCAAGGAGCACGAGGTAAAATACGCCATCGAAGCCGAGCACATCATCTCGCGCATCGAGGTCACCGTAACGGGCAAGGACGGCCAGGTCATCGGCACCGGCTCGACCGACGTCGAGCACGACTAAATTCGGCAGGCCGTCATCTCAATCACCGGCTGTCATCCCGGCGAAGACCGGGACCCATCTTGAGATTTGGAGATGGGCCCCGGCCTTCGCCGGGGTGACATCTGTTGTTGGGTTTAGGCGCCGTCCGGCACCCGCACCACCATCTCCACCTCGATCAGCAGCCCCGGCGCTGCCAGCGCGCTGACGCCAATCCCGGTCAAACTCGGCTGCGCGCCATTGAGAAATTTTCCGATTGCCGCCATCCCGATCCCCATGCTTTCGGGATTGAGGTCCACCGCATAGATCCGCATCTGCGCAATGTCATGCGTCGTCGCCTTCAGCGCCGCGAGCGCGGCCGACAGGTTCTCCGTCACGATCACCATTTGCTCGGCCAGCGTCCCCGGCGCCGATCCGCCATCCCGCTTCCAGGCGACTTGCCCGGAAACGAAGGCCAGCCGCCCGGGTTCGACAATCGAAATCTGCGAATATCCCGCCTGTCCGGCATCGGGCAGGCTCTCCGGATTCATGCGCGTGATGGTCTGGGTCATGGCAGGTCTCCTGTTGATGGAATGAGCATCAACGCCCCTGGCGTCGAATAGTGTCAGCAGGCCTTCCTGCTCACCCAACCCACGATGTCATTCCCCGAAAGCGGGAACCTCTGTTTGACGCAGAGGCCCACATTCACTCGGGGAACCGCCTAGCTATCCTTCTGTGGCGACGCGTTCGATGATCTGGCCCACATCGATCCTGTTGCCATCCGGGTCCTCGAAGACAAAGGCACGCAGGCCATAGTCCTTGTCCTTAAGACCCTTGATGATCCTGAGCCCGGCCCCCTGGCACAGCGCGAACAGCGCCTCCGCATCATCGACCAGCAAATGCGCGACATTGAAGTCAGCCGCCTTATGCTGCCGCTGCAAGGTGAGATGTAATTCTGCCGCGTCGCGCTTCAGGATCATGAAGCCGACAGGAGTGCCGTTCTCGAACACCTTGGTAAAGCCGAGAATGTCGGCATAAAACGCCTCCGCCTTGGCCATGTCGGAGACGGGAAGCATTGCAGCAATTCGTCCAAAGCGGACGCCGTGGTCGGCGATATCATTCATCGCACAACCTCCTTCTTTGGAAACCTGCCGCAACGTGTCAGACGGTGCCGGAAAGGGTAGGGCGGTTTCGGATTTGAAACGAGAAGGACGGTGCCAACGGCAATCGGCTTAGGACAAAATCCGTTCCTGCGCAATCTCACTGCAATTGCCGCGCGCACCCCGTCTTGCCTCCGTCAAACTCTCCCGCTAAAAGGCCCCACCTTTCCAAGCACAAGCAGGATTTCTTCCGCCATGGCGATTGAACGCACCTTCTCCATCATCAAGCCCGATGCCGTCCGTCGTAACCTCATCGGCAAGATCCTGACCAAGTTCGAAGACGCCGGTCTGCGTCCGATCGCGCTCAAGAAGATCCACATGACCCGCGCTCAGGCCGAAGGCTTCTACGCTGTTCACAAGGAACGTCCCTTCTTCGGCGAACTCGTCGAGCAGATGATCGCTTCCCCGGTTGTCGTCCAGGTCCTCGAAGGCGAAGGCGCAATCCTCAAGAACCGCGAAATCATGGGCGCCACCAACCCGGCAAACGCTGCTGACGGCACCATCCGCAAGGAATTCGCCCTCTCCGTCGGCGAAAACTCGGTCCACGGCTCGGACGCTCCGGAAACCGCTGCCCAGGAAATCAAGTTCTTTTTCACCGACGACGAACTGGTTGGGTAAGTCACGACGGTCGGCGCTAGCCGACCGGCAAATCGCTCCGGTGGAGCGATTTGAGAGCTGAACACCACCAACCCTAGGAGGGGCCGATGCCCTACGTTAATGTCCGCATTCTCGACGACGGCGTTACCGCCGAACAAAAGGCCGAAGTGATCGCGGGCATTACGGAGATCATGGTCCGCGTGCTCAACAAGAACCCCGAAAGCACCTTCGTCGTCATCGATGAAGTCCCGCTTGAAAATTGGGGTTTCAAGGGCAAGCCCGTCTCCGAGCTGCGCAAGCAGCCGAAGGAATAAGTTCGCTGGCCGAGCCATGCGGAGGGGCCTTGCCCCTCATGCAGTCCCGCGCATTGCGCAGGAGAAGCTCGGACGGTAGACAGCACCAAAATCAGGCCGCCCAGCCGGGCGGCCTTTTTGCTTGTTTGTGCTAGAATGTACAAACAGGACCGACGACGCTCCCCGAAATGGTGGGGAATCCGGCGCCACAAAAGCCCTTCTGCCAGCGAAGATGCCGCCTCTTGGGAACGGCATCGCGCTCACCGGGGCTATTCCGCTTTACGAAAGCCCCTTTATGTCCCTGCCTGAAAACATCTTCGCCCCTATCGCTGCCGCCCTCACGGCCAAGGGTTACGAAAACCTGACCCCGGTTCAGTCCGCGGTGATCGAGGACGAGGCCGATGGCCGCGATCTCCTCGTGTCCGCCCAGACCGGTTCGGGCAAGACCGTCGCCTTCGGCATGGCGATTGCCCCCACCATCCTCGACGGCGCCGAAATTCTCCCCCGCGCCGAAGTGCCATTGGCCCTCGTCATCGCCCCGACCCGCGAACTGGCCATGCAGGTCCAGCGCGAACTTGAATGGCTCTATGCCAAGATGGGCGCCCGCATCGTCTCCTGCGTCGGCGGCATGGACCCGCGCACCGAGCGCCGCGCCCTCCAGCATGGCGCCCACATCGTCGTCGGCACGCCGGGTCGCCTCCGCGATCACATCACCCGCGGCGCCCTCGACATGTCCTCGCTCCGCGCCGTCGTGCTCGATGAAGCCGACGAAATGCTCGACCTCGGTTTCCGCGAAGATCTCGAATTCATCCTCGAAACCGCCCCCGAAGAACGCCGCACGCTTCTCTTCTCGGCAACGGTCGCCAAGCCGATTGCCAAGCTCGCCGAAACCTTCCAGCGCAATGCCTTGCGCATCACCGCGACTTCGTCGGGCGAGCAGCACGCCGACATCGACTACAAGCTGATGACCGTGCCGGCCGACGAGCGCGAAAACGCCGTCATCAACACGCTGCTCTGGTACGAAAGCACCAATACCATCGTCTTCGCCTCCACCCGCGAAGCGGTAAAGCACCTCTCCGCCCGCCTCCAGAACCGCGGCTTCGACGTCGTCACCCTCTCGGGCGAACTGAGCCAGGCCGAGCGCACCAATGCCCTCCAGGCCATGCGCGATGGTCGCGCCCGCATCTGCGTCGCCACCGACGTCGCTGCCCGCGGCATCGACCTGCCCAATCTCGACCTCGTCATCCATGCCGAGCTGCCGATGAACGCCGAAACCCTGCTGCACCGCTCCGGCCGTACCGGCCGAGCCGGTCGCAAGGGCACCTGCGTCGTCATCTCCCCGACCCATCGCCGCCGCGTCGCCCAGTCGATCCTGCGCACCGCAAAGATCGAAGCCGAGAACATCGCGCCGCCGACCGCCGAGGCCATCGACGCGCGCTATCGCGAGTCCATCCTCACCAATTCGCTTTTGAGTGACGTAATCACCGATGACGAGCGTCCAAGTGTGGACAGTCTGCTAGCCAAATGGACACCGGAGGCCCTGGCTGCGGCATACCTCCGCCTGCAGCTCACCGCCCGCCCGATCCCCGAGGATATCTCGGCAACGCTCGTCACCGATTTCGACAAGCGCGAGCCCCGCACCCGCGAAGCTTTTGCCGGCGGCACCTGGTTCAAGGTCACGGTTGGCCGCAAGCAAAGAGCCGAGCCACGCTGGCTTTTGCCCATGATCTGCAAGGCTGGCGGCGTCACCAAGGGCGCCATCGGCTCCATCCGCATTTTCGACACCGAGACCATCTTCGAAGTCGCGGCGGATAAAGTGGATAGTTTCCTCAAAAGTGTCGGCAAGAACGGCACCGGCGAAAAGGGCGTCTACATCTCCGCCATCGACGGTCCCACCGAACAAAAACCGCAGTCCAAGCGCCGTCCCCCCGGTCCGCCGGCCCCCTATGACCCCACTGCGCCGCGCCCCGAGAAGGCCGACCGCAAGCAGCGCTATGGCTCCGGAAATCTCCGTCCCGACGATTTCTCGGCCCCCGCCGCCGACGCGCCGCGTCCCGCCAAGTCCTTCAAGCCAAAGGAACAAAAACCCTTTGACAAGAACAAGGGCAAGCCAAAGTGGTCCAAGCCGGCCGAGGGCGATGCCCCGCGCAAGCCCAAGTCCAAGGACCACAAGAAGCCCCGCGCTCAGGACTAAGCATGAAATCTATCCCCGCCCTCGGGCGGGGATTTATTCTATGGTCAAAAACGCTAGGTCGCCTCTGCCGTCCGCAATTCGCCAAGCCGCGAAACATTGCCAAAAGCCATGATCGCTGCGCCCACAACGGCAACGCCGGCGCCCACCATCAACGCAAAGCGATAATTCCCGCCCGTCGTCAGCAGTCCGAAGGCCGTCGCCCCCAACAGGTTAGCGGCAATGGCCACGACATCCATCAGCGATGTCGAAAGGCCCACCCGGCCTTTGATCGCATCCTGCACATAGGGGATGTTGACGCTCATCAGCGCCGCCGTCCCCAGCCCATTGAGCAGCAGCAGCCAGTAAAACGCCGTCATGCTTGTGAGAATGCTGGAAATGCCGATAAACGCCGCCATCACCAGACCTGCTGCAGCCAGCAGCGTTTCCTTGGTCCACCTGGTAGTGAGATAGGCGAGCAGCAGCATGCACGGCGCCTCGATCGCGGCGGTGAGCCCAGCATAAAAGCCCACATCGGTAACGCTCCCGCCGAGATCGCCAACGATGAATAGCGGTACCGTAAAGGTCAGGATGCGCATGGCCGCGGTCATCACCACCAGCCCCGCGAGACCAGCAAGCGTACCGAAGGGCAGGGCGAAAGTGGACAGCAGCGACGCCCCCTCCGCCCGCACCGGCGGCGGCATCTGCACCGCGGTCGCCTTGTCTGCCATCAGCAGCGCAAAGATCGCCGCCACGGCCGCATAGCTCAGCGACGAAGCCAGATAGACATTGAAAATATCGAACTCCGCCGCGATCCAGCCCGCCAGCGGCGGCACGACGATCCAGGCGAGCGTAAACACCATGCGCAGCGCCGTGACCATGAAATCAGCGCGCTTGGGATCATGCGTCACATAGTAGACGCGCACATAGGCAAAGCACTGCCCATAGCAGGCGCCGGCAACCGGCATGACCAGTGCCATGGCGATCATGAAGCTGAGCTGCGTCGGCCAGACATAGATCATGCCATGGGCAATGATCCCGGCCAGGGCAGTCGCCAACACCAGCAAGCGCCGGTCGGGCAGCTTGTCGGAAATATAGCCCAGCGTCAGCGACACCAGCGTGCCCAATATCGACCCGCCCGCCATGACCGAGGCAAACCAGCCTGGCGACATGCCGAGCGTGTCGACGCCCACGAGCGAGGCATAGGGCATGGTGGCGGCATAGGTGACGCCCGAAAAGAACATGTTCGTTCCGAGCAATGCCGTCACCGGCAAGCGTGGTCTCGCAGTCATTGTCCCCTCCCAGAGAGCGGCAAGACCTAGCGCCGGACCCACATTTCGTCCATCGAAATCGATTTCGATAGCTCGAAATCCGCTGTGATAGGCCCTTTCAGAGGAGTAGAATGAAAACTCCGCGTCAGGTCCCGTGGGCCTGGGCGGCCAACATGGGAGGCCCTTGATGACGGCCTACAATATCGTGCGTATGCGGGTGAAACCCGGTTCGGAAAACGCGTTTATTGCCCATCACGATGCTTTGCTGAAAACGGTCGGAGAGGAATTGAAGGCCGCAGGCATGCGTCGCTTCAGCCTCGTCAAGACCGGCGACCGCTCCTATTGCGTTCTGGGCGAATGGGATGGTTTTGACAGCATCGTCAAAGCCCGCCCGGCCATGATCAAGTCGCTCGATGGCCTGCGGCCAATGCTGGAAGACCTCGGCGGCGATCTCGGCGTCACCGACCCGGTCTCGGGCGAAGCCGCCGCCGAATACGACATGCGAACGCACTAGCAGTCCGTAGTTTTCAAGAGGTCTATTCTCGATCGTCACCACCGGGCTTGTCCCGGTGGTCCATGGCTTGCCGAGATGGATTGCCGGGACAAGCCCGGCAATGACGGCAACCAAATGTGTTGTGTCGTCCTGTCTATGCCGGCTCCCGCACGCCCGCCCGCGCAATCCCTTCGGCCAGCGCGGCGACTTCGTCCGCATGCTTTTCCGCCGCCGGATCGATGCCGTCCATCCAGGTCCCAAAGCGCTTGAGCAGTGGCACAAACACGGCAAGGTCCTCCTTGCTCCATTCGCCCAGGAAATCGCCCATGACTAGGAATTTGTAGGCGCGCACCGCTTCCACCACAGCCCGTCCGCGTTCGGTCAATTCGATAATGGTCCGTCGCGCATCCGCCTGGCTCACCGCCCGGCGCGCATAGCCTTGGTCTACCATGTCGCTCACGAGGCGGCTGGCGCGTGACGGGTCGATATTGATCCGCTCGGCCACCGTCGCCACCATGGTTTCGCCCGGCGCTTCGGCCGAGTCCATCGGCCCGGCAATGGCGAACAACACATCCAGTTGCGCCAGATCCAGCTCGATCTTGAGATGCACCAGCGCCCGCTGACCCAGCTCGCGTTTTTGCGCGCGCCGCCGCCACTTCTGCATCAGGCCGTCGATTTCCACCACCGCCTCGGCGGTTTCGGCATCGAGCCCGGCCTGCATCAACACCTTGTTCATCTCGTTTTCTACACTCAGCGGCATGGCAGCCCCCGCAGTTTTGCATGCTATCTGCAATTGCATGCTATTGACATGTAATTGCTTGCAGCACATTTATGCCGTCAGAATTCATTTCGCAAGGGCCGACGCCGGGCGCCGGTCCTCTCTATTTTGAGGATTGCCCCAATGTCTCAACCCATTCAACCGGCCGAAGCGCCGCAGGACCAGTCGACCAAGCTGGTTATCGGCGCCGTTGCCGTAACCCTGCTTCTGGCCTCGCTTGGCCAAACCATTGTTTCCACTGCTCTTCCCACCATTGTCGGCCAGCTCGGCGGGCTCGATCACCTGACCTGGGTGGTCATCGCCTATCTCCTGAGTTCCACCGTCGTGGCGCCAATCTATGGCAAGCTCGGCGACCTCTACGGCCGCAAGATCGTGCTACAGGCCGCCATCGTCATCTTCCTGGTCGGCGCCGTGCTTTCGGCCACGGCCAGCTCCATGACATTCCTCATCTTCGCCCGCGCCATTCAGGGTCTCGGCGGTGGCGGCCTCATGGTCGTCGCCATGACCGTGGTTGCCGACATCATCCCCCCGCGCCAGCGCGGCAAGGTGCAGGGCCTGTTCGGCGCCGTCTTCGGTGTTGCCACCGTTGTCGGCCCGCTGCTCGGCGGCATCATCGTCGAGCACATTTCCTGGCAGTGGATTTTCCTCATCAACCTGCCGCTCGGCATTCTGGCGCTCGCCGTCATCGCCGTGGCCCTGAAGCCGCGCGCCGATCGCGTCTCGCACAGCATCGACTATGCCGGTTTCGTCCTGCTCTCGGGCGGCCTCACCGCCTTTGTGCTCGCCACCTCGCTTGGCGGCAACACTTTCGCCTGGGCCTCGGTCGAAATCATCGGCCTCATTGTCTTCGCGGTCGCCGCGCTCGGCACCTTCCTCTGGGTCGAGTCCCGCGCCGCCGAACCGGTCCTGCCGCTCTCGCTTTTCCGCAACAATACGTTTGCAGTGACCAATGCCATCGGCTTCCTCGTCGGCATGGCCATGTTCGGCTCGATCACGTTCCTCCCCATGTATCTGCAGCTCGCCAAGGGCATTTCGCCCACCGAATCCGCGCTACAGCTCGTGCCCATGATGATCGGCCTGATCGGCGCCTCGACCCTCTCGGGCTTCTTCATGACCCGCACCGGCCGCTACCGCATCCTGCCGCGCCTCTCGACCTTCGTCCTGATCATGGGCCTGATGCTGCTCGGTTCCATGCAGCTTGATACCCCGTCCTGGCTGGTCGCCATCTACATGTTCCTGGTTGGAACAGGCATTGGCCCCGTCAACAGCGTCAGCGTCACCGCCACGCAAAACGCAGTGCCCCGTGACGTCGTCGGTGCCGCCACCGCCGGCACCACGCTCTTCCGCCAGATCGGCGGCTCCATCGGCGTGTCGGTCTTCGGCGCCATCTTCTCGAGCGGTCTCGCTGCGCGCCTCGGCGATGCCATGCCGGCGGGCGGTGGCGCCAGCAGCTTCAGCGCCCAGGCTGTCGCTGCCCTGCCAGAGGCGACCCGCAACATGGTGCTCGAAGCCTTCGCCGGCGCCCTGCATCCGGTCTTTTTCACCGCCGCCGGCGCCGCTATCCTCGCCTTCGGTCTGACCTTCCTCCTCGAAGAACGGCCTCTTTCCAGCACGCTGCGCAAGGAGCCCGAAGCCGAAATCAAGGCCGAAGAAGAAGGCGCCGCATCGGTGGTTGGCGCCCCTGCAACCGCGACATCATAGGGCAGGGGGCAATGGCCCCCTCGCCCTCCACATGCACCGCGTCATTCCCGCGAAAGCGGGAATCTCTGTTTCAAACACCAGAGAGGGATTCCCGCTTTCGCGGGAATGACGCGGTGGAAAATTGACCAAGCAAAGATGCTGCCGCGTGATTGTGGATCTTTAGAACCTACTTCCGCCCCTTCGGCTCCACCGGCGATCCTTGTGTCACCGAACTCGCCAGCCCGTCCAGCGTCCCGCCGGCAATCCCCAGCTCACTCATCAGCGCATCGATCAGCGGCGCCTGGCTCCGATAGCGCAGTGCTGCCGCCACGGCCTGGTCTGCCAGCCCTCCGCCACCATTGGTCGCCTCGCCCGACGCAACAGCGCCACCCGCCCCATTCAGCCCATCGACATGCAGGATCTTGATCCCGTCGATATTCTGCATCGGCTTGACGCTTTCAGCGATGATCTGGGGCAGCGCCTCGATCAGCTTTACCCGCACCTGCATGGCGATCTGCTCTGCCGAAAGTGTATTGCTCGCCTCGTTGATCGTCCGCTTGCCCTCCGCCTCAACCTTATACGTCGCAGCCAAGGCCTCGGCCCGCAGCAGTTCGGCATCGGCCGAACCCTTGGCCCCCACACGCTGCTTTTCGGCATCGGCCTCTGCCGCAATACGGATGGCCTCGGCCCGGTCGGCCGCCGCGGCCTTTTCCGCCTCAGCCGCCACAGTGATGCTGATCGCCTGCTGCTCAGCCGCCTTGCGCGCTTCGATCAGCTGAATGGCCTTCTCACGCTCGGCAACCGCCGTCTGCCGCGAAGTCGTCACCTCTTCCGCTGCCCTCGCCGCCAGCGCGCGAGCCTCGTCAGCCGCCGCATCGGCAACTGACTTTTCCTTGCTCTTGATCGACACCGCAATATCGCGAGCCTGCTCGGCCAGCGCGATCTGCTTGGCCTTCTCCACCGCCGCCGCTTCCACCGCCAGCGCCGTCGCGATCTCTCGCTCCTTCACCACTTGTTCCGAAGCGATATCGGCCTGCCGCACCTGCTGCGCCGCCAGAATGCGCGCCTCTTCGGCCTCACGTTCGCGCTCCGATTGCTGCTGCTTGATCAGCGCCGATTGCTCGGCCATGCGCACCTGGATTTCGCGCTCCTGCTCCAGCCGAGCAAATTCCTTGTCGCGCGCGATCTGGTATTTCTGCTGCTCGGCATCGAGATTCCGGCGCTCGATCAGAACCTGCGTTTCCTGCTCGATATCGTTGCGCGTCTTGCGCCGCTCTTCGATCGCCTGCGTCAGCTTGGTCAGGCCCTCAGCGTCGAAGGCATTGTCAGGGTTGAAGAATTCGCGATTGGTCTGGTCGAGCCCGGTCAACGACACCGATTCAAGCTCAAGACCATTTTTCAGAATGTCCTCGGAAACCGCCGCCTGCACCTTCTGCACAAAATTGACGCGCTGCTCGTGCAATTCTTCCATCGCCATTTCGGCGGCCACAGCGCGGAGGGCGTCGACGAACTTGCCTTCCACAAGCTCCTTCAGCGCCGCCGGTTCCATGGTGCGGCGACCCAGCGTCTGCGCCGCATTGGCGATGGATTCCACCACCGGCTGCACCCGCACATAAAATTCCGCCTGCACGTCGACGCGCATGCGATCCTTGGTGATCAGCGCCTGCTCGTTGGCGCGCCGCACTTCGAGGCGCAGCGTGTTCATGTTCACCGGGATCTGCTCATGCAGCACCGGAAACACCAGAGCGCCGCCATTCATGATCACCTTCTGCCCGCCAAAGCCGGTGCGCACAAAGCTGACCTCCTTGGACGACCGGCGATAGAGCCGCGAGACGACGAGGCCAATGGCAAACAACGCCACCAGAATGACAGCGATGATGATGAGAATATCGAGAAGGGTCTGGGACAAGGCGAAAGTCTCCTGGCTGGTGGGGGCGGGGCCTGTCGTCTGAAGGGTAAGCGGCGTAGTCGGTTGTTCTATTGGCGCCTGAACTATCGGCGGATCGGATGGGTCACCCGTGGCCGGCGTCTTGACCTTTGCCATCACTGCACCGGCTTGAGCCGGACGATGGCGCGAAACACATGGCCCTCACGACGCACCAGCACTACTTCCGAGCCTTCGGAGAGCAGCTGCTGCACGTCATCGGGCTCGACCAGCACATAGTGCGTCTTGCCATGAATATCGGTGAGTTTGGCCTCGGCCGGTTTGCCGAAGCTGGCCGTGCCGCGAAATACCGTGGCCACCCGGCCGATGAAGTCCGCCGTGCTGACGGCGTCAGTCTCCTCCCGCGGCATCAGCTTCCCTAGCCAGTGGCCCAGATGATGGGTGACGAACAACGAGAAGATCGCAGCCGGCATGCTGGCAATGGCAGGCTCCAGCGCGAACCCAAAAATCCGCCGCATGGCTTCCTGCAGCACATAGCCGCCAAGCCCAAAACTGGTGGTAACAAGAATGAGCACCACCAGCGCCGGCAGCCGGCCAAAACTCATCCAGTTGAGAAACTGGCTCAGCGGCCCCAGTTCGAGCCCGGATGCATCGGCATCCGCATCAGGCAGGGTACTGTCAATGGCCTCGCTCGGGCTCAGCCCAATCAGCACACCGGCCAGTTCGATCAGCGCAATGGCAAGGGTAAGCCCCAGAGCAACCGCGAAGGGCGCCGTTTCGGCCGCAAACAGATCCATTCCAGCCTCCCCCAAGCCGTACGCACGCCGCCAATATTGGCCGGGCCGCCCACAGGGTCAAGCCGCAGCGGCGAGCACGCGTGTCACCTCAAAAAATTCGTGCCGTTTCAATATGTTGTTCTCTTTCTCGGAATCGCAATGGCAAGCCGTTGAATCTGAATTTGAGGCAATTGAATCAAAGCGCAAGGTTGCGCATTCGCAACATGCGGCAGTCCTTGAGTGCAGCCTTCTGCCTTATGGCGGAAATGTGAATGGTCAAATCACTTTGGCTCTGTACTCTTCACGATATTCACTCGCCGATATGCGTCACCGGCTTCGTACCTGTTGGAGATACAAGCGTGCCCTTGCGTTGGCAGGAAGTGGCTTTGCCCCTTTTCGTGATTACCCTTCTTATTGCCCTCAAATATTTGCCCATGACGGCCCATCTGCCGCTCTCCCGCGCTGCTGGCGTGGTGGCCTTTGGTTATGCCGCATTCCTGGCCCTGCGCCTCGTCCAGCCCGAAGAAGGCATCACGGTCGAAGGCGGCTGGTCCGAGCTGCGCCCCTCGCTCGTCGAATATTTCGCCTGCTACGGCTCGGCCGCCCTGGCAGCGGTGCTCCTCTCCGCCGTCATCTTCATGGGCAGCGCAGTGGACACCACCCAGCTCATCGCTACCTACCTTGCCGTGCTCCTCCTTGCCGGCGGTTCGCTCGGCATAGGCATGGCCGGGCTCTTCACCAATACCCGCTGGGACAATCGCCAGGTGACCCAGCGTACTGCCCGGGGCAGCCAGACGACCATCGATTGGGCCGATGTTCGTTCCGTCAGCCCCAATTGGCGCGGCATCACCATCACCGGCACCTCGGGCCGCATCACCTTCTCCCAGTTCCACGGCGGCGCCTCCCAGCTCGCCAAACACGCTGCCACCCGCGCCCAGCGCAACGCTGAAACGGCCACCAAGGCCTTCGCCACCCTGTGACGAAAAGGGGCGCATCAGCGCCCCTTATTTCACCCATAAGCACAATGCGATTGTCGCGCGCCGCGGGCTCCTTTAATTTCCGCCCATGAACGCCCCCACGCCCCACCATACCATCCGCTCCGTCTGCCCGCACGATTGCCCATCGGTCTGTGCGCTCGATGTGGACATTCTCCCCGATGGCAAGGTTGGTCGCGTCCGCGGCGCCAAGGACGATCCCTATACGGCCGGCGTCATCTGCGAAAAGGTCGCCCGCTATGCCGAGCGCATTCATCACCCCGAGCGCCTGACCCATCCCATGCGCCGCGTTGGCCCCAAGGGGGCAGGGCAGTGGCAGCGCATTTCCTGGGATGAAGCGCTGGACGAAATCGCCACCCGCTTCCTCGCCATCGAGGAACAGCACGGCCCCGAATCCATCTGGCCCTATTTCTACGCCGGCACCATGGGCCATGTGCATCGCGACGGCATCGAGCGCCTGCGCGCCGTCCGCGGCTATTCCCACCAATACGACACCATCTGCACCGGCCTTGCCTGGCCCGGTTACGTAGCGGGCACCGGCCTCCTCGGCGGCGTAAACCCCGAACAGATGGCCGAGAGCGATTGCGTCGTCATCTGGGGCACCAATGCGGTGCACACTCAGGTCAATGTCATGACCCACGCCATGAAGGCCCGGAAAACCCGCGGCGCGAAAATCGTGGTGGTCGACATCTACCGCACCGCCACCATGGACCAGGCCGATATGGGCCTCGTCGTCCGCCCCGGCACCGATGGCGCGCTCGCAGCCGCCACCATGCACGTCCTCCTGCGCGATGGCCTCGCAGACCGCGTCTATATGGAAAAATACACGGACGTCTCGCCCGATTTCGAAGCGCACTTGCAGACGCGCACCCCCGAATGGGCTTCGGAAGTGACGGGTCTCTCGGTCCCGGAAATTGAAGCCTTCGCCCACCTCGTCGGCAATACGCCCAAAACCTTCTTCCGCCTCGGCTACGGCTTCTCCCGCCAGACCAATGGCGCCACAGCCATGCACGCCGCGCTCTCCATCCCCGCCATGACAGGCGCCTGGCAGCACCGCGGCGGCGGCGCCTTCCATTCCAATTCCGGCACCTGGGGCCTCGACAAGTCCCGCCTCGAAGGCACGCACCTGCAAAAGGGCACGCCGCGCCTCCTCGACATGTCCGAGGTCGGCCCTATCCTCACCGGCAATGCCGCGGCGCTGCAGAATGGCGCCCCGGTCCACGCCATGATCGTGCAAAACACCAACCCGGCCTGCGTCGCCCCTGACCAAACGCTGGTGCGCCAGGGCTTCCTCCGCGACGACCTCTTCCTCGTCGTCCACGAGCAGTTCATGACCGAAACGGCCGAATTGGCCGACATCGTCCTGCCCGCCACCATGTTCCTCGAACATAACGACTATTACACCCGCGGCGGCCACACCCGCATTCTCTTCGGCCCCGCCGTCGTCGAGGCGCCCGGCGAAGCCCGCTCCAATCACGAAGTCATCAACGCCTTGGCCCTGCGCCTCGGCAGTGACGATCCGACCTTCACTACCACTGACCGCGAAGTCGTCGCCGAAACCTTCGCCCGCTCGGGCCTCCCCACCATCGAAGAAGTCCAGAAAACCGGCTTCATCGACAAGGAACGCCCCGACGATGTCGCCCGCTTCGCCAAGGGCTTCGGCTGGCCCGACGGCCGCTTCCGCTTCGAGCCCGATTGGGACGCAGTCGCGAAAAAGAAGGGCTATCGCTGGGTCTGTGACCCCGCAATCATGCCGCGCTTCGCGGACCATTGGGACATCACCGAAAAGACCGATGCCGAGCACCCCTTCAAGCTCGCCACCAGTCCCGCCCGCGCCTTCCTCAACTCCTCGTTCAACCAGACCCCCGGCAGTCTGAAGCGCGAGGGCGAACCCTCGGTGTTCATCCACCCCACTGACGCTGCCGCCCACCACATCATCGATGGCGAACCCGTCACCGTCGGCAATCATCGCGGCGAGGTGCAGCTTACAGCGCGCCTATTCGATGGCCTGCCCAGTGGCACGCTCATCGCCGAGGGCCTACACCGCAACAAGGCCCATCGCGGCGGCCAGGGCATCAATATGCTGACATCAGCACAGCCCGCGCCCCCCTTCGGCGGCGCCCCCTTCCACGACGCAGCCGTTTGGATTCGAAAATCCAACTAATGCGCCTCCGCCTCGCCCCCGAATGGGAATGCTGGCCCCTTTGGGATCACGAGACGGGTGATAATCTCGACCCCCGCGACCTAAAGCTGCCACCGGCCCTTTTGGCGCGCCTCGTGGCATGGGACGACGTGTTTCAGGCCACGTTCAACCGCGACGACCCTTTGGCCAGCGTTTTGCCGGGTGAAGACTGGCAGGCAGAGGGCAGGGCGCTGGCAGAAGCGCTCAAGACAGCGGGCTTTAAAGTGATCGCCTCGCTCTAGCCACCACCGGACCTTCTTCACCTCTCCATATGGGGGAGAGGTCGGCTTGCGAAGCAAGCCGGGTGAGGGGGCCTTAGGCAAGCACCACTATCTCGTCCGTCGTCATTGCCGGGCTTGTCCCGGCAATCCATCTCGCCCCCCTCTATCACCACGTCATTCCCGCGAAAGCGGGAATCTCCCACCCGAAAACAGAGATCCCCGCTTTCGCGGGGATGACGCCGTGGCAGGTGTAGGCAGCAAATCTATCCAACTTATCCCCGCCCTCGAAATTTCTGCCATTATCTCCCTCACAACTCCGCACGGACGGTCTGCAGACGACAGTAGCGGGGAGGGCCAACCGTGGTGGATCGTCTCCATCCGCGCGTTCGGGTCCGGCGTCCCCTGCGACGAGCGATCAAAGGGCGCGATTCCGGGCTGTCCGAAAAATTGGCACCTCGGAGCGGCGACGCTTCATACTTTTACTATCCACGAAGCGCCTGCCGCTCCGAGGTTCCGTCCACCAGCCAAACCGGAGGCGAAGATCGCCATCCGGCGCTCAGCCCTGGGCGCCGTAAGCCGTCCAGAAGAAGTAGAGCGTCATCGCGATCCCATAGACGATCACGCCGATCCTGATCCACTGCGTCGGAATGTACCGCGCCAGCCGCGCCGCCACATAGCCACCGGCCGTCACCCCCACCAGCGCAATCGAGCCATGATACCAGTCAATCGTGCCATTGAGCACGAACCGCGCCACAGCCACGACGGCGATGGTCGAGGAGATGAAGAGCTTCAGCCCGTTCATCGCATGCATGTCACTCATCCCCGCCATGGCGAGGAAAGCGAGCAGCAGAATGCCGAGCCCGGCATTGAAGAACCCGCCATAGACCGACACGGCCGCCAGCAATGAGAGGATTAACACCGTCCCCAGCAGCTTCATCCCGCTCCGCCCACCGCCGCGCGCCCGCAGCGTCGCGTTGATGCGATTGCCGAAGATGAAGGACAGCACCGCAAAGGCCATCAGCCAGGGCACAACCTTGGAGAACTGCTCGTCCGAAACCACCAGCAGCAGTTCCGCCCCGACATAGCCGAATACAGCCGCGATCAGCCCATAGATGACGAGCCGATCCTTGTAGGGCGCCACCGATTTCCAATAGCCCACCGCGCCGCTCACATAGCCGGGCAGGGCTGCATAGGTATTCGACGCATTGGCGAGCACCGGCGGCACGCCGGCAAAGAGCAGCGCCGGGAAAACAATGAACGAGCCGCCACCGGCCAGCGAATTGACGGCGCCGCCAAGAAGGCCGGCAAGGAGCAGCAGAATTTCGGTCATGAAAACACCAGAGACAGACACATGTTCCTAGACCGCCCTGCGCTGTCAGCCCAACACAATTGTCTGATCGCCGCCATCACCCCGATTGATCGGCCGATCTTGACTTCCCAGCCCATGAAGCGCATTTACGCCTTCGGTTGCTGGCGCCTGCCGCTCGCGGACATCTGTCCATGGTGAAGCTCAGCCGAAAGAACGTGACACTTCGGTTTTCTCCGAGGCGCATCATGGCAAAGCGGGCACCCATGGACCAGTCGCCTCCTTTCAGGAGATGACCTTTCATGTCTTTCTCTCTCGATACCCCTTCGGCCCAGACCCTCAAATCCGAGGCCAAGAACCTGCGCGAAACCCGCGCCAGATCCGGCCAGCCGATCACCCATAGCGCCGCCCTCGAAGAGGTCGCCCGCAGTCACGGTTATCGCGATTGGAACACGGCCCGCGCGGCCTTGCCCGATCGCGTCGCCGTGCCCTTCCAGGTCGGCATGCGCGTCAAAGGCTTCTATTTGGAACAGCCTTTCCGCGGCCTGCTTATCGGCCTGCAATTGTCCACCGACATGCAGCACCACAAGGTGACCATCCAGTTCGACGAACCGGTCAACGTCACCCCAACCTTCATGTTCGCGGCGCACCGCCAGCGCGTCACCGCCACGGTCGACATCCACGGCCTCTCACCCGCTTTGCGCGGCAATGGCCAACCGCAAATGCGGCTGATGCGGGAGTAGGACCTCCCGCCTGCGCACTGAAGCAACCACACGCTCCGATGTCACCCCGGCGCAGGCCGGGATGACAGCCGGTGGGTGGCGCTGCATTTAGAGACCAAGGCGCTCCTAGAGGCGGTCTCGAACCTTCTATGGCCGTACCGTTGGCCAGGCAACTTATCCCCGTTGCTCCCAAAGCGACTAAACTAGGCCTCCAATGGTTCAGGAAGGTCTTGTCACCAACAATGCTTTTTCAACTCAGCACACGCCTCCATGGTGACGTCCCGTTCCAACTTGCCCGTGTTCCTCCCCAACCCGCGGTGTCATTCCCGCGAAAGCGGGAACCTCTGTTTCATGGCAAGAGCTTCCAGCTCTTTCGGCAATGGCGCCCGAGAGTGCACAGACCGGTGCCAGGCTAGGCTGGTTCCGGCCAAACCCTCGCACAAGCCCTCCCGACCGCTACCCCTTGACCAAACCTCCCCCAACCACTCTCCTCCCTACCCCCCAACCCCAAACGACCGATGCTCCTCGCGCCCGACCTTGCTCTTCATCGTAAAACACCGATATACCTGTTTCATCCAAACGAGGACGGTGCTCATGACCACCCAGACCAAGCCGATCGAAGCCTATTCCCTCCCCACGCCCAACGGGCAGAAGGTGCACATCATGCTCGAAGAGCTGGGCGTGCCGTGGAACTATCATCGCATCGACATCGGCAAGGGCGAGCAGTTCACGCCCGAATTCCTGGCCATTTCGCCCAATAACAAGATTCCCGCAATCGTCGACCCCGAAGGTCCGGGCGGCGAGCCGATCTCGATCTTCGAATCCGGCGCGATCCTCAAATATCTCGGCCTGAAATTCGGCAAGCTCTACCCGACCGATCCGCGCGCCCAGGTGAAGGTCGACGAATGGCTCTTCTGGCAGGTCGGTGGCTTTGGCCCCATGCTCGGCCAGAACAATCACTTCTCGGTCTATGCGCCCGAAAAGATTCCCTACGCCATCAAGCGCTACAATGACGAAACGCACCGGCTGTTCGGCGTGCTGAACAAGCAGCTTGCCGGCAAGGAATACATCACCGGCGAATATACCATTGCCGACATCGCCTCTATCGGCTGGGCCCAGGCCTGGGAGCGCTATGGCATCACCAAGGAAGAATTCCCCCACGTCCATGCCTGGCTCGAACGCATGGCCGCCCGTCCCGCCGTCACCCGCGGCCTCAATTGGGGCAAGGACGTCCCGGCCAAAAGCCTCGCCGACGACAAGGAAGCGCAGAAGGTTCTTTTCAACCAGCGCGCTCGCTAGGCAAATCAACGGATGTCACCCCGGCGAAAGCCGGGGCCCATCCCGAAATGCGAGAAAAGGCCTCTATTGGGCCGCCTGTTCTTCCGCCAGCCGCGCATCGAGCTCCGCCTGCGGCACGCGAACCCAGTCTTCGCCGCGGCAGATGACATTATAGAGCACGCAGCCATTGAGCCGCATCGTGTCCGGCCCGGTCAGTTCCACATAGCCCGAATAGGTTTTGCCATCCTGCGGGTTGTAGATTTCGCCGTCGAAGATCGTCGGCTTGTCCCCGGGGCGCAGCGTCAGCATATGAAGATCCTGCATTGGCCGGTTGCGCAGTGTCGGGTCTTCATTGCGATAGTCGAAAAACTGGTCGGGCGACATGGTAGCCGCCGCCGCGGCCTCCTCGGGGCTCAAACCCTCGGAGGGCACCACGATCGTCGTCAGAAAACCGCAATAGCCCAGTTCGCAGACCTGGATTGTCACCTCGGACAAAAGCTGCGCCCGCCAGACGCCTTCCACCGGCGAGGGCGGAAACGGATATTGCGGTGCTTCCGTCTGTGCCAGCGCCCCGCTAGCAACGCCCAACCAGCACGCGATGGTCCACTGCACCAGGCTCATCGCTCTGCCACAAATCGTCATGTCCGCCTCAGCCGCCTTGAGCCGCGATTCGTTTCCAATCGCCGCCGAGAAACCTATCTTTGCCTCCACGCGAAGGTCAAACAAATCGCCACGAAGCCAGCCGAAACTGCGCGAACCCTGATTTGCCCGACAATCTCGGCCTCCACCCAAAAACCTCTTGCCATAAAAGGCCCCTCCCGCTAGACCCGACCGCGTTGGAGAGGTGGCCGAGTGGTCGAAGGCACACCCCTGCTAAGGGTGCAGGTCCGGAAGGGCCTCGAGGGTTCGAATCCCTTCCTCTCCGCCACCCCATAAAAGTCAGTGATTTCAGTGAATTAGGCTCCCGGAAAATCTTTGGGCCTCATACACACGCATCATGCATGTGTCGTTTCGCTCTTCGGCCTAGTTGGTTCTGGAGTCGGAGATGAGCATGGCCGCCAAGTGCGCCTATGTCGAAAAGATCGGTGCGGTCTATTATGTTCGCAAACGAATCCCACATGCCTGTAAGAGGCAGGCGGAAGGAGACGCGGTGCGGATGTCGCTCAGGACCAAGGACCGGGTGACAGCGCTCAAATGGGGTCTAGAGGCGCTTGCGGTGTTCGAGGAATTGCTGAGCACGGAGCCCAAGGACGCGCTCATGCATCTGACGGGCAGCTTATTGACGAGCAATTGCGCAAGCCCAAGGACATGACCGGCGCCGATCTGGTCCGGCGAAGGGCACTCAGCAATGTCGGCGCCAAGATCACCCGTCGTGCCCGCGAGGAGCTTCAACTGGGTGACAACCTCGATTCCATCTATGGGGAACTGGTGCATTTCCACCGAGCTACGCTCGAAGGTGAGAACATCCATGACCGGATGCCGCCGGAGGTACGGTCACGTCGCACCGCCCAAGCCGCGACGATCGATCTGTCGCGCTTCGATGCCGTTCTCGATGCGCTCGGGGCCACGCGTCCTCAGTCAGGTCCGGCGCCCTCCTCTTATACCTCTGCTATCAACACAACATCAGCACCGACGCCGCAAACGCTGCAACCGGCCCGGAAAGGCCATCCCCGATCACATCGGCACCAGTCGTTAATAAGCTGCGCTTTCTGGCGGAGGACTATTTCAGGAATGCCGGCCAAGCAGGCGCCCGACGGCGTTTCCGAGGGTGATGCTGGACGTGCTGCTAGACGAGGCCTTTCGACACTCACGATTCGAAGTGCAGATTGTCGTAAGGGACGAGACCGCCAATGGGATTTGGCCGGCGTGACGCAGCAGTTGCCCGATCCGATCGAACCAAGTGAGTGGGCGCATTTAGGGGCAAACTCCACACGCACACTGACTTGAGGGCGGCGGCCCACCCCAATGTGGTTCCCGGAGGTGGACAGCGGCGATGGCCGCTTTCTCGAAGCGAAAGTGCGGTTTTGGAGGTATGAAAAGGGCGCGTCGCTGCCAAGCCGCATCCTTTCTCTTTCCGGCCTTCATACATGTCAGGATGCGTCGATGAAAGCGGCGGTAGTATTTCAGGATTGACCGCTGGCGCGTGTAATCTGCCATCGCAACCGGTCATCAGAATTGATCGTTGGCATAGTCCAAAATTAGACAATCAATACAAATTAGACAATCGAAGAATGGCGCGACGTGTCGCGGTCGTCGATTTGGCCTTGGCCCAGACACACGCGCCAATCAGCAAAGCGCAATCTATATAGTTGAATGATAAGTAAAATTCCGAGTCCATTCAGGGAAAATCAGATTTGCTTAGATTAATATTTCGACCCGTACTTTCTGATTTCAGTTGATTTCCAAGCTGTCCGCGGCAGAGATGGCCCTCTGGGGAATGGCAGGAGGGGCAGATGAGAATTGCTGGCTTGGTCGGGGTCTTTGTTCTTTGCGGTGGCGTGTGGGCACAGGAGAGTGCCGTTGATCGATTTCCGTCACAATTGCAGATTGAGATGCTCGAAGATGGCTTCGGCGCCTCGTCTGACCGCCCGTCGGGTGAGTTGAACGCGCTGACCATGTCCCTTGTGAAACACTTCGAGGGCTGGATACCGGCTGCCTATGACGACCCCGCCGACTATTGCACGATCGGCTACGGCCACCTGATCGCGTTGAAGAAGTGCGCCGACATTAACTTGGGGCAATTCGCCACGCCGCTGACCGAGGCGCAGGGCGAAGACCTCTTGCGCAAGGATTTGGGTTGGGCCCAGGTGGCGGTCGAGGAACTGGTGCGGGTCGACCTGAACGATGACCAGTACGGGGCGCTGTCGTCTTTCGTCTTCAATGTCGGCAAGACCAATTTTGCCTCGTCCACGCTGCTAAAAATGCTGAATAGGGGAGAATATGACGATGCCTCCCTGCAGTTCGCGCGCTGGGTGCGGGCCGGCGGCGAGGTCATGCCCGGGCTCGTCATTCGCCGCTCATGCGAGGCGACGCTGTTCGATGGCGGCTTGGCCCTGGGGCCCAGCGGTCGGTTCGACCGCTCGAAGTGCGTCTCCCAGGGGGCCGCGTCCGATGTCGGCGAACTCATCGATATCGAATTGGGCGAAGAGGAATAGGTGGCGGCGATGTCGCGCGGCAGTGTCGCCCTGCTGTGTGCGGTGCTGTTGATGTGTGGTACCGCCTGGGCGAACCCGACGCAGTGCGTTAAGGATCACTTCGCTCCAAACGACCTCGGGCCGCCAGTTCGTCACTGGGACCCGAACGAGGTCGAGCAGGTTCTTGGCGAGGTGCTGCGCACCTATCACCTGCAGACCAAGGTTACGATCATCGCCTGCGACCGTGTGACCAATGTCCGGGCCTACACGGCGGACGGGAGCGTGCCCGGCGTGCCGAGAGGTGACTACATCATCTATAAGGACTATTGGGTCAACTTGGTCATTGGGCACGACGCCCACCTCGCCTTTGCCCTGTTTGCCCACGAGCTTGCCCATATTGTCAACGAAGATACCTATCGCGAGGCCGATGGTACGTTCGTGCGCGAAATTGAGCGAAGTGCCGATGAATTCGCCGCCTGCGTCCTCGGCCGCGCCAATGGCGAATGGGAGGCGATGGAGGAACTGCTGAGGAAGATCCGATGGCACCAGGACGAATTGTACCCGAACGCGAACGAGAGCCTCGATGCCGCAAGCAAGGCCTATGAAGACTGCCAACAAGGCCGGACGGACACGAGGATCGGCTTTCATCGGAACAGCATTGTCGTCACGCCCATGCAGATTTTCCCCTCGCAGGTGGTGGATGACAGTGACGCGTTGAATGAGAAGATCGTAAATCTGCTGGTCCGATCGATAAGGGGCCTGCAATCGACCCTGGATAGGAGCATTGACGGGGAATTTGAGCAGGTGGCGATTGGCGTCATCGCCGACACGATCGACATAGACCCGAACATGCCCGACGAACTACTCGACGCGGGCAGCGACATGGGCGCCCTGGCAATCGTCACTGGAGAAGGCGATCTGGTCGAAGGCGAACTAATTCTGACCTCCTATTTCTTCCCGATAAGGCCCAATCCGCAGAACGGGCGGCCCTTTCACCTCGCAACCATCGTGGATGCTCTGCCCATCCGCGATGACGTCAGCGCCGCACGCATGAGCGCGCGCCTGAACCCGGAGTGGTCACGGCGGGCGGTCCTGTCGTTAGCCGTCGAGGAAATCTACAATCGCGGCAGCGACCAGGCCGCCATTGATCGATCCGAGCAATTGCTGCTGGCTCTCAGGAAACAGCTGACGGAAGACGACCATATCCTAGTCGATGTGAACGCTCTTCTCAACTACATCGCTAAGCTGCGGCGGGCCGCAACTTGAACAAGAGCTGGCTGGTGGGATGTGCGATGGCCTTGGTGGCCGCTCCAGCCATCGGCGCGGAATGCCTGCTCGTCGAGTTCTGCGCGCGGCAGATCCTGCCTAATGTAAAATTCCGCACGACAATCATAGAATATGTCGACATTACTGGCACGGGAGCCGGGCACTCGCTGAGCCGCCTCAACTGGCGGGAAGCCTTTAGCGCGATCTATGATCAAGCCGGAGCGGGCGTAATCTACGCGCTGGACCGAAACGACGAACTGACCGGCATGCTGGGGACCGACGACCAAGCGGTGATGGAGGAATTCATTGCCAATGGCTATCACCGCGAGGCGGTGGCGATTGCCGGGGCCCAAGGCGCTCATATCGCGCTCTGGGGCTCAGTGCTCGAGGACAAGGGGGACATCCTCTTTCAGCCGTCATTGTCGGTGTTTCCTGGCGACTCTGACTGGCTGGACCTGTCACTTTCTGGAGAGAATGGTGTAATCTCCGAACTCACCCTCGACATTCCGGCTTGGCGCATCGACTTCCAGCCCGATCTGCATGAGCGTGCGGCACTGTTCGCCCGGCCACTGCTGACGCGATGCGGCCTCTCCAGCCAGTGCCCGGATGGGGTCGATGTCCGCGCGGGGCCCTCGAATAAGGCCGAGATCGTTGGCAAGCTGCCGGTTGGCGCCGCCATTGCGGTCGAAGACATCACCGAGCAATGGTTCCTGCTGACACACGCCGAGCGCCAGTCTTATCTGAACCTCTATCACACCGAGATGATCCCCCAGACTGTGACCACATCGCGCGCGGGCCAACTCTGGGTGTCACCCGATGGCGGGGCGGAACGCTCGACCGACGTGCGCGCGGGGGAGGTACTCGATGTCGTGGGTGCGCAGCGCCTGGGCGGACGGTTGTGGCTGGAACTGCGATCGGCCACCGGGAGCGGCTGGATCACCGACGAGGGCTGGATACCGCATTATTCCCATCCGGCCATTCATCTCGTCAACGGCTTCACCCGCTTCGGGCTGGGCAATTTCCGCGGCGCTGTGCGCGCTTTTCGTGCATTCACCGATCAAGCGAAGCCCGAAGACAATGTCGCTCTGTCCATCGCTCACCAAATGGCCGCTCTCAGCTTAGTCCAGGCGGCGGAGGCCGCCGACAACCTTGAGGAGGCCGTTGCCCACCTGGCTCGAGCGCAGCAATTTACACCATTCGATCCTGTGCCGTTTGCCATAGAGGGGGCGGTTCGACTGCAACTGTTCGGCGAAACAAAAACTGGGGTGCAGGCACTCAACCATGCCATCGAACTGGATGGTGCCGATCCCGTCCTCACCGGGCTGCTGCGCCAGTTGTGCTCAGGAACCTTCCCGGGCCAGGACCGACTAAAATGCGACCCTGTGGCCGACGCGAGTGGCCAATAGGTACGACTTCCTTAGAAGGGAGAATACCTCAAGATGCGTATCGCTGAACTGAAGGGGCAACGCGACTGAAGCGCGCGACCTTTTCCAGCGCACACCCGTTGGTCTCGATCGTCGTACTGGGGGGCGTTCCAGACGACTTCTCGCTCTTCCAATTTAGCCTGGAGAAAACCGTCACGGTAAGCTCCCACTGCACTCGCTTGACCGCGTTTCGCCAACTAGTCTCAAACTGCTCGCGTGAAATTTCGACCTCAACATTGGCAGTTCTTGGCGTAGGGACTTCCGGGTCTAGTTGGTCTGGAAGGCGAGTGCCTCCCAACTCTAACATATCGCTACTTCGGCCTATCCCAGTGTGACCATCTGCCCAGACATCGACAACTCTGGTGGTTTCCTGGAAGGACAAGAGTGGGAAGTCCTTTAGTTCCGGATCCAGTCGCGCGCCTTCACAAAGTATATGACACGAAAGCCGCTTTTCATATTCCAGTACCCAAACGTTCAGAAATTGTCCGCGAAGGACTAGGCCCCAGGAAAATTGACCGGGCCGCCAAAGAAGTGGTTGGCCACTTCGTCCATGAAACTGGCTTCTGAGATCGGTAGTCCAGAGGCACCGCCGATTGCCGAGTCAATGCCACATCGCGGACACATCGCAGCCTGTGCGTCATCGATCCACTCCGAAATTTCGCTTGGCGCAAAATACTGAGACAGAAGAAGCAGGCGCAGGTGCCGCTACTCTGGATCTCCGACCTATGCTTCCAAGAGTGTCCATGCGCAGCTTTAGGTTGTGCCCCGTCCACCAGCCTTCTCCTTTAGGTTGAACATGACGCTGGCGATCCTGCGAACGAATGGAGGCTGGTTCGCAGATTAGCGTGGCTATTGGTTCGATGCAGTGTTTGGGCGAACCTAAGGCTACTTTCGTGCATCAACGCCCGAAAAGCTGCCAGTCGTCTTTCCACCCCCGCGCCGGCATGATTGAGGCGAAGCGCGAACGGCAGCTTTCGGGAATTCGAGATAGAGGTCTGGACGTCCGGAATGTGGCGCGTTGCAGATGAGCCGTTGCGACTACATTTCGGCTATCCGAACGGGGCCAGGACGACCACCAAAACTGGCCAGCCTGAAGTGTGAATCGGTGGTGGTAGGTCTTCCGAGCGTCAAAGGCTCGCCGACCACGGCCTGGTGCTTATCACGGGTCATCAGCCCCTGGTGTGCGGCGGAGGCGCGGCGGCCCGAAGTTCCGCCGCCGCGTCCTGAAGATCGGATGCGCGCATGGCTTCGCCTTCCTTGGTTATCTCTCCAGATTCGCTTCGGGTTACGCGTTCACTTAAACACGGGCGGTGCCGCGCCCTTCGCGCAACTGAAGCAGATTCCCGTCGGGATCTCTAAACCTTGCGGCATAGCCCCACGGAAACTCCAGTAACTCTGGCGGCTCAAATGTCACGCCGCGAGAGGCAAACGTTTCGAACGTTGCCCGGCAATCGTCCACTTCGATGGTGTAGACGGCGGAACCGAGTTCGGCCCTGGCTGGCGTGCCTGGCCAGAGAAGCAATTCGAAGTCTTGCCCCGGAACGCCTATGGTCAGGAACCGCGGCCCGTTCGGCGTTGCAGCGTCAACCCGCCTCTCGAAACCGATGATGGTCGTGTAGAAATCGAGGGCTTTGTCCTGATCGCTGACCAACAGCGCCACGTAGGGTATTTTCACCAGCATGACGTTCTCCTTTCGCATCCGTTTCTCATCTTCCTGAGGCGCCTATTGCGCGCCCGGGATCTAGGGCTGTGCCAGGATCAGGCGCACGCTCGCGTCCTGGCTGGCGCCCCAGTCGCCCGGCTCGGACCAGACATGGAGATCGGGGCGAACTTCGGCTTCGCCGGGCAGAAACTCGTAGTGGAGGGTCGAGACACCAACGAGGAGCCCCGAATTTGGCAAGTTGAAGCGTCGCACTTCCTGCCAGTTGTTGGGTGCCGCGCCGGCCGGTTCGCCGACCAGGATGGCGTTGGTCATGGTCTTGAAGTCGACAGCGTTCGTCATCGCGGCAGAGAAGGTGGTGCGACCGATGAGGACGTAGAGGCCACCAGCTCTATTAAGCCAGGGACGGCTGCCAATCGCTTCGATGAAGGCCCGGCCGGCATTGTAGTCCCCGCCGGTATTGTCGCGCAGGTCGATAATGAGGCGGGGAGGGCGCTGCGCGTCGAGATCTCGCAACAGGGCGGCTACTTTGTCGGCTAGGTGGTCATAGGAGCGCCAGTTCACATACAAGCTGCCATCGGCAAGCGTCTGGCTCCAGAAGCTCTGGTTGCCTTCCTGCTGCCACAACGGCGCGCCGCCGTTAAGGGTGGCCCATTCGCCGGCGTCGGATGACGCGGTCAATTCGACCGGTGCGAGCCCGCCATCTTGCGCTTCGAATGTGAGGGGAACCGGCGAGCCGTCAACAACACCGATTGCCGCGAGGACGTCTGGATTGGACAGCAGGCCGGGCACGCCAGCCCGAAAGAACCCTTCGGTTTCGCCAGCGGGAATAAAAGGGCGCAGGCGCGCCACCACCTCATCGACCGGCACGGCATTCACCGCCACCAGTTTTGCCCCTAGCGCGGCCTGATGATCGACGGAAATCCCGACGACGCGTAGTCCGTCTTGGAACCAGAAGAACTCGACAGGCAGGCGTGGGTTATGGGGAAGTGCCACTTGGGTATGGCCGTCGCCGATTAACGCGCCGAGTTTTCGCAATTCCAGCGCGACGCCAATGCCGTCGAGATCGGGTATCGCGGCGCGAACACGCGTCACCTCCCGCTCGAACTCTTCGCGCGCAATTCTATGAAAGGGCGCGGCATGTTCCTGCGTGAGGATCTCCGTCAGCCGGTCGAGATCCTCAAACCACTGGGCTGTCGTCAAGTCCACCATCTCCGGAGGGGGCAGGAAGAACGTCCGGGCGTCGAGAACGGTACGCTGGGCGCTGATCGTGCCCCGAGCCTCGCCAAGGGAGAAGGTACCGGTCAACATGTCCCCGTCGACGGCCAGGGTCATGTCTCCAGTGCCACCGGGGCCTTCGAAACTGCCGGTGATCGAGCCAATCTGCTGCTGCGTCGCCGTCATCTCGAACGCGCCGATGGGCATGGAAATGGTGCCCTTGATCGCGGCGCCATCCCGATGCAGCTCAAGATGGGTAGGCAGGGGTGGCTGCGTTTCGATCCGGGTTTCTCCAGCGAAGCGCTCCAGCGCGTCTGGCAGGTCCTGTGCGGTCGCAGAGCCAATGATGGCGTTTGGCGAAAACAGCAGGACGAGGCTGAGCAGCCTGGCGAAGGTCATCGTATATTGCTTCCTGAAAATGAAACCGTTTGTGTGCCGACCATGCTCTGCCCCCGATAGTTCATGGCCACGGACGGCGGCGTTGGATGCCCGCGTCATGCACCGCGTCGGCTGAAGGTCAAATGTGTGACGCCGCTGGGTGATGAGACGGCTTCGATCTCATAGCGCTGCTCCAGAGACTCCAGGCCATCCCAGAGCCTTACGCCCCGGCCGAGCAAAATCGGCGTCACCACGATGTGCGCATGGTCGACAAGCCCGGCGGCGAGAAAGTCTCGAACCACGATCGCGCCCCCTCCGATGCGTATGCCCTGGCCATTTGCAGCCTCGCGAGCCATCTCAAGCGCTCGGGCGGGCGAGGCGTCGATGAAGTGGTAGGTCGTGCCACCCTCCATCTCAATCGGCGATCGAAGGTGATGGGTGAGCACGAATACCGGCGTGTGAAAGGGCGGGTTGGCGCCCCACCAGCCTTTCCAATCGGGGTCCTCATGCCATCCGGGATAGCCGAATTTACCGGCTCCCATGATCTCGATACCAATGCCAGCGTCATGTTGGCGGACAAAGGCGTCGTCGATGCCGCCGCTGCCGTCCGACTGGCCGGAGGCTTTCCGCCACCACCGGGTTTCGAACATCCATTCGTGCAGCCGTTCGCCGGCATGGCCGAATGGCGTGTCCCGGCTTGTGCCCTCGCCGGTTCCGAAACCGTCGAGCGAAATCGAGAAGTTCTGAACGTAAACGCGTGACATGGCCGATAATCTCCTCGCACTGGATTTGGTCGTATCGAACTAGGATCGGCGGACGGCCAGCCAGGGAACCGCCCGAGCCAGGACCAGGGTCCTGCCGGGGCCATGCACGGCGGCGAATAACAGCCCGGCGACGAAGGTGAGATGATTGATGAAGAGCCCCATCTGCATCGGATTGCCCGGCCAGGAGGCCGGACCGTAGAAGGCAAAGCCGAGGAACAGCACATAGACCGCAGCCAGCGCCGCAGCCTCGGTGAAGAGGGCCCCGGTAAAAAACGCCAGGACCAGGCCAAGTTCGAAAAAGGCCGCCGCCCAGGCAAAAAACAGCGGAAAGGGAAAACCGATCGATGCGATAGCGGCCGCGGTGTCTCCGATACCCATGAACTTCATGACTAAGGCCACGAGAAACGCGCCACCGAAAATCAGTCGTGCAGCCAGGATTGCGATTGTGCTGATCATTGAAGTCTCTCCATGAGCTGGCTGGAGCGAGGATGCGGAATTCCGCTATCGCGCCGTGTTTGACGTTGGATATTCGAGCTGCATCGCCACGACATCTGCCGTGCCTAGGCCATATCGTTCGTTGATCGCCTGCAGACCCTGGTCCAGTGCCGCCGCGGGTTTCTGATCGGAAAAGTTCGAAACCATGCTTTCCGTAGACCCTTCTTGGGAGTTGCGGTCGGGCAGGATGCGGATGCCATTTGCCGATACGATGACAGGCGCCTGGGCGAACGAGACCACCTTGGAGCGGTAAGTCCGCGACCACGCATCAGCCACCAGGGCGAGCGAGGCCTCGTCCATACCTTCTTCAAGGGCCATCTCGAACTCTTCGCGGTTCCAGAAAGCGAGCGTGTTAGCCATGATGGTCGTGACGAAGGGCCGCGTAAGCGTGAATGCCCCGCTCGCGTGCCGCGCATCCCAGTGCTCGACCCCGAGCTCGGCGGCTACCCCCTGGGCTTTTTCGCGTCCGGCGATGGCCTCGATCAGCGTCAGCATCATCGGCATGGAGGCTGTAATGCCCGTGGTCGTCGCGATGTTGCCGTCGATCACCATGCGGCGGTCAGCGACATAGTCGATGGTCGGGCTGCGCCGGAGCAGGTCTCTAAGATAGAACCAGTGCGTCGTAGCGCGTTTTCCATCGAGCAGTCCGGCCGCGCCGACGACCTTCGCTCCGGCACAGATCCCGATGACTATGGCACCCTTGGCCGATTGCTGCTGCAGCCAAGCCAGTACGGCAGGGTCGTCATCCCTGCTCATCGCCGGCACGACCACATAGTCAGCCCCATCGGGATGGGCGGCGTCGAATTCAGAAATGGTGGCGTCGGGCTCGACATTCAGCGCCGGATAAAGCTGCACCGGTCCCTGAGCTGTCGCCAGCATCATCACATCGGCAATATCGGCACGCCGCAGGATCCCTGTCGGCATCAGATAATCGGTCGTTTCGGTCGCATCGTTGAGACCGATCACTGCAATGACAGGACGTCCCGATCGCTTAGGCGCAAGTGCTTCACGTGCGGCCTTTGCCTCGGCCGCTGGCGGTATCTGGGGCGTCAGCACAGTGGTGGGCGGCAACATCGCTATCCAGATGCCGAAGCCAAGAAGGCCAACGCTCACAACGGCCGCAACGGCGACAGCGAGAAACCGCTTCATGCTCAATCTCCTAAGAGTGTGACCTTCCTAGACGCCAGAGAGGACTGGCAAAAGGTCCAATTCTGACCGAGTATGTCAGACCACTTGGGGCGCGTTCGATAGTGTTGCACATCAATCTGGCGGAAAGAGACGACCTGAGCGGGGAGATTTATCGCCAGACGCGGCGCGCCATCGTCGGCGGCATGCTGCTGCCAAAAGACCGCCTGCCCTCGAGCCGCGAACTCGCACAATCTCTGAACGTCGCACGGTCGACGGTCGTGATCGCCTATGAACAGCTTGCCGGGGAGGGCTTTATCGAGTCGGTACAAGGCGCCGGGACCTTTGTAAGCGTCTCGTCTTCGCAGGCGCGGAAACCTCTCGACCCGCCGCGGCGACACGCCTTGGAACCACGCCCGGTCTGGGCGACGATTCCATTGCCCACGGCGTTCGATCATCCGGCGGAGTTCGATTTTCGTACCGGCCTGCCCGACGCGTCACTGTTTCCGCATAGGCAATGGCGCCGGCTGATCGCGCGTGAATTGCATGCCAATGAGGTCTCCGGCGAGGCAAAATACGGGTCGCCGGCCGGTCATGCAGAACTGCGCGGGGCAATCGCCCGGCACATTGGTGTGTCGCGAGGGATCAGCGCATCGCTCGACGACGTCGTCATCACCAATGGTACCCAGCAGGCGATCGACCTGCTGTCGCGCGTTCTACTCTCCCCTGGGGATCGCATAGCCATGGAAGATCCCGGCTACGAGGCTCCAAGGCGAGCCTTCGAAGCGGCCGGTATCCAGGTGATAGGCGTGCCGGTCGATGGCGATGGCCTGGTCGTCGATGCTTTGCCGGCCGGCGTCAAAGCCATCTATGTCACGCCATCGCATCAATATCCGCTAACGGTCACCATGACGCTGGCACGCCGAAGGGCCTTGCTCGATTGGGCCGACCGAAACGGAGCCGCGATCATCGAGGATGACTACGAGGGGGAGTTCCGTTTCCAGGGCCGACCGCTCGATGCGCTGCAGACGCTCGATACCGCCGGCCGTGTCGTCTATGTCGGTTCCTTTTCGAAGACACTGCTGCCCACGCTGCGGCTCGGATTCGTGGTGGTGCCGGAAAATCTGCGCCTTGCAGTGCAGAAGGCGAAATATGTCAGCGACTGGACTACATCGACCTTGGAGCAGGCGGCCCTTTCACGCTTCATCGGGGACGGCAGTTTCGCCCGACATGTCAGGAAGGCCAGCAAGATATATCGCGTGCGGCATCAGATGATCTCGGAGATCATCGCTGTCGATTTCGCCGAGCATCTCGAACTGGTTCCATCGACTACAGGGATACACCTGGCGGCACTGGCAAGGTCGGCATCGATAGACGACATCGCCAGGGTGACCGGTCGCGCTGCCGATGCGGGGGTGCAAGTCCACAGGCTTTCGTCATTCGCCGTGGGAGATACGCGGCGCGCAGGGATTGTGCTCGGTTATGGTGCCATCGCAACCGACCGGATTGAGGAAGGCTTGCGACAACTTCGGAATGCTTTCAGGGGTGATCCGTCATCGCTGCCAACCGCCACGACAGGCGAGATTTCATCACCCCGCGACCATGATCTCTTCCCACTCTGATATGTGGTGCGCAACCGTCTTGCTTCAAGACTCCGGTCATCGCGTAAATTCAGGCCCGTTCTGATTTCGCGAGGTGACGGAAATGCCCCTTTCAACGCATGACGTGATTATCGCCGGAGGCGGTCCGACCGGGCTGATGCTGGCGGGAGAACTGGCCCTGGCAGGCGTCGATGTCGCAATTGTCGAACGGCGTGTGAACCAGGAGGTCGAAGGCTCACGCGCCAGCGGGTTGCATCCGCGAGCGATCGAACTTCTCGACCAACGCGGCATAGCCGACCGTTTCGTGTCGCAAGGGGACAAGCATCATGTCGTGTTGTTTGCAGGAGTCGTTCTTGACGCCAGCGATCGGCCGACCCGCCACAACTACACGCTCGCGCTGTGGCAGGCCAAGATAGAGCGCGGCCTGGCCGACTGGATTTCCGAACTGGCGGTGCCGGTCTATCGCGGCTGCGAGGTCACGGGCTCCGAGCAAGACGACACCGGCGTGACCGTCAGGTTAGATGACACTCGGATGCTGGAATCGAAATTTCTTGTCGGATGCGATGGCGGTCGCAGCCTTGTCCGCAAGACCGCCAATATCGACTTCCCAGGCTGGGACCCGGCCATCAGTTACCTGATTTTCGAAGCCGATATGGCGGACGAACCGGCACTAGGCATGCGTCATGGTGAAAAAGGGGTCTATGCCCTTGGCAGGCTCGAGGACGGCAAGCGCGTGCGCGGCGTCGTGACGGAGCAGGAGCTTGAGCGGGGCGAGCCCGACAGCGCCGCCCTTCGTGCTGCGCTTGTTGCTGCCTATGGATCGGACTTCGGCGTTCATAATGTCACTTGGCTGTCGCGGTTCACCGATGCGGCGCGGCAGGCGGCCGCCTACCGCAAGGGACGCATCTTGCTGGCGGGTGATGCAGCCCATGTGCATTCTCCGGTCGGCGGACAGGGGCTGAATATTGGTCTGCAGGATGCGGTGAATCTGGGGTGGAAGCTGGCGCAGGTGGTCCGGGACATTTCACCGGACAGCCTGCTGGACACCTACCATGCCGAACGGCATCCGGTGGGAGCGGCGCTGCTCAAGAACACCCTGGCACTCACCGCGCTCAATCGTGGTGACGCGCGAACCAGCGCCTTGCGCGAGATGATGGTGGGGGTGATGCAAATGGATGCGCTGCGCAGGTGGTATGCGGCAATGATGTCGAGCCTCGACATCCGGTACGACCTGGGCGAGGGACACGGGCTGCTTGGACGCCGCATGCCCGACCTGGATCTTGTCACTGGCGACGGCCCAACGCGGGTCTTTGCCTTCCTGCATGATGCAAGGCCGCTGCTGCTCAATTTCGGCGAACCCGGGAGCCTCGATATCGTGGGCCGGGCAGACCGCATTAAACTGATTGACGCGAAGTTGGTGGGGAAATGCGAGCTTCCCGTGATCGGCGTGGTCGAGGCGCCGACCGCCGTGTTGATCCGGCCAGATGGGCACGTGGTCTGGGTGGGGGAGGGTAGTGCCAAGGGCCTTAATGAAGCCCTTGGTACGTGGTTCGGCAATGCCACCGAGGCATAGATAGGGATTGCGGCAGTCCTGAGGGAACAGGCTTGGTGGCCGATTGAGCGTGAGATGATCTGGGGCGTCACTCTTTGTCCCGCCTCAGAAAGCTCAGCTATCGTTCATTATGCGGGGGAACGACGCCACTTGGCCAGATAGTTGCTGCGGTCGAACGGATTGAATCCCGTCCTTAGCCGTCCGTTCGGCGATCCCATCGGCGCGTAATGATCGAAGGCGCTTTCCATTGTCCCGGCACCACTCGTCACGTCAGGCAATTGCCTCTGGAGCCGTTGCAACGAAGCGGTCGCGATAGTGCCTTCCAGCCTGGCCGCCCTGCTTTCGACTACGGTGCCCGCTAACGTGGCTCCGGCTTGACCCAGCAGGGTCAGCAGACTGCCGATCGTCTCCGGTGGCGCATCGATCCGGAACCGACTGACCGGTTCGCAGACAAAAGTTTCCGCCGCGGAGAGCGCTGCCGCCACCACCAAGGGCGTCAATTGCCGGAAATCTGCCGCTGTGCTCTCCGGTGCCGCCTGACCTGCGGCGGTCATAGTGAATTGGCAATCGATCACCGGCCAGCCAAACCGACCCTGCTTTAAGGTTTCGGCTACAGTCTCCTCGACGGCACGATAAAAGCCTGCCGGCATGAGGCCGCTATTAACGGCAAAGGTGAAGGTGTTGCCGGCGCCTGGCGGGCGTGGTTCGGCGCGCAGGCCAATCGTAGCAAAGAATGGATTATCGCTCTCAAACAGCACGTCCAGAGCTTCGCCGACGCCGACCAACCGTTCCGCACAGATCACTGTGCTTTCGAGGAAATCGACCGCCAGGCCAAAATCCTGCTCCAGCGTCGAGCCTATGACTTCTTTCTGCACCTCGCCATAAAGCGACACGAAGATTTCGCCCGCGTCCTCGTTGTGGCGGAGGTTTATCAGCGGATCCTGCTCGGCCAACTGGCCCAGGGCAATCCATAGCGCCTGCCGATCCGACGGACGCCGCGCCAGTACCTGCGTTTCGAGGGTGGGAGCTGCAAAATAGGCCCGCCGCTCAAAAGCCGAATTCGGCCCGACGATATCGCCGATGACGGCACCGGCCAACCCACTGATGCGGCCAACCTGTCCAGCGCCGAGAATGCCGGTCGGCACGAGCCTGCCGGCGTCAAAGACATGGATGCTGGTGACGCGTTCCTGGCCCTTTGGCAAGTCGAGCAAATCGCGGACTTGGATCGTGCCCGATGTCAAAGTCAGATACGCTTGTTTTTCACCGCCCCAACCGCGATCGATCTTAAAAATATGTCCCTGCACAGGCCCCGTGGAATCTGGTTGCCGGCCCGGCAGCATGGTTTCAATGGCCGACATCAGGGCGTCGACACCGGCCCCAGTCGCCGCTGAACCAGCAAAGGCCGGATGGATCACGCCTTTTCGCACTTGTTCCACCAGAGCGTGCCGCACCCTTTGCTCGGTCAGGCCCTGGGGCGCGAGGACAAAATCGTCAAGGAGGTCATCATCATTTTCGACCAGGAGGTCGACCAGGACCTGCCGCGATGGCTCAGTAGCAAAATCCCGCGCCGTGACCATCATGGTCTTGCTGCCGGCATTGCTGATTGCCGACATCGCCAAGGCACGTAGCTGCAATTGCTCGGCCAGCGATGCAATGACACGCGCGTAGTCTGCGCCGAGTCGATCGACCTTGTTGACGAAAAACACGAAGGGTACGCGCAACCGACGCAGAGCGCGTACCAGGACACGCGTCTGCGCCTGAACGCCCTCCACTGCTGAGACTACGACCACGGCGGCATCAAGGATGCCGAGCGTACGCTCGACTTCGGCAATGAAGTCGGGGTGACCGGGCGTGTCGACGAGATTGACGATCGTGTTGCCGATCGAAAAAGACACTACCGCGGCCTTGATGGTTATGCCGCGTTGCCGCTCGAGGTCGAGACTATCTGTTTGCGTATTGCCAGCATCGACGCTGCCAAGTTTTTTGATGGCGCCAGCGTCAAAAAGCAGTCGTTCAGTAAGGCTAGTCTTGCCTGCGTCTACATGGGCCAGGATGCCCAAATGCAATGTGCGCATAATTTGTCATCTTCTCAGAATTCCACATGTGGTTTCGATGAGAAGCGACTCGGGGCATTTGAACCTCTATGCGCAAAAGCAGAAAATGCTCGCGTCTGCTCCTATGGAGCAACATGAAAGTATCGCGAATTGCGAGATCAGGTCAACGGTTCAGGCGCGCTATGCGCGCGACGAATTCCAATATGTTCGCTTTGGGATAGTGGCTAACCCCTCGCAGTTTCTGCGTTGGCATAGCCGTCTTGAGGTATAGGGGCTTTTGAGGCTGATATGTGTCACTGACCCCGACAATACATATTATCTCCTCATAGGACGGCGACATCAATATTGTGCTTTATGAGGCCGATGGCCGCTTTTGGCAGTCCGAGAACTTTAGCAGAATGACTGAAACGGGGTGCCTTCCGGCTAGGCCGCTGCCGACCCCGTTTCGGCCGTTGGGAGCCACAGACAGCATTCGAAAGCCGCCATTAGTCACGGCTCGCGGATGTAGCCAATGGACGGCTTTTCGCGTTCATGCTTAAACAAGGGCAGCATCAAGACGTTGGACCTTCCAGGAAGCGTCATGTTTTTACGGCCGACAGCTCTCCGGTATTGCTGATCAGCGATTAAAAGCGTGTCATTGGAACCATGTCGTGCCCGGATATTGATGGGCTCTCGCCACCTCTTCATTGAGTTCAAGCCCGATACCGGGCCGATCGTTGAGGGCGATCTTGCCGTTCTTGATGATGTCGCCACCGTCGGTGATGGTCGACCAATAGTCGCGATGGAACCAGTGGAACTCCAGCACGAGGAAATTCGGCACCGTGGCACAGACCTGGGCGGATGCCATGGTGCCGATGGGCGAGGAGACGTTATGCGGGGCGAAGGGGATCGAATACAGATCGGCAAGCTCTGCGATCTTGCGGCATTCCGATAGCCCGCCGCATTTGGGAATATCGGGCATGATGATATCGACCGCCTGCTGTTCCAGGAGCTTGCGGAAGCCATGCCGGAGGTAGAGATTTTCGCCAGCGCAAATCGGGGTCGAGGTCGAGCGCGTGATCTCGGCCATGACATCAATGTTTTCAGGCGGGATCGGCTCTTCGAGCCACATCAGCTGCAGATGCTCGAGATCCCGCGCGAGGCGAATGGCGCTGTGCTTGTCGAGCCTGGTATGCAGATCGCACGCGACTTCCACACCCTTGCCGGCGGCCTTCACCACCATCTCGGCCAGTTGCACCATGCGATCATGCTCCCACTTGTTGGGAGTCATGTTGAAGCCGTCCTTCTCATACCACCCGGTCTCGGTTCCGGTATGGCCATAGGCGCGGATATCCAGGTCTACCTTGAGCGCGGTGAAGCCGGCGGCGAGAACCTGATCCACCTCGGCCTGAACTTCGTCCATGTTCATGCCGGGAGACACCTCGCAGTCGCAATAGACGCGGATGTTGTCCCGGAATTTGCCGCCGAGCAGCTCATAGATCGGTACACCGAGCGCCTTGCCCTTGAGATCCCACAGCGCAATCTCGACCCCGGTCAGGGCGGTGATCAGGGCCCCGGCAAAGCCGCCTTCGAAGACGAGGCTGCGCCGGATCTCTTCAAAGATCGCATCGATGGCGAAGGGATCGCGGCCGACCAGTTTTTCGGCAAGTTCATGCTGGATAATGGCAATCGCCTGATGGCCGCCATGGACGCATTCGCCAATGCCGGTGATCCCCGCATCGGTTTCGATACGAACCCACAAATGCATGCAATGGCCGACCGTAGCAGCCGTCTTGACCGAGGTTATCTTCAATTGTTCTTCTTCCGATTGAAGGTTTCAGATCATGGTTTTGGCGAGAATGGTCCGGTAGTCGTCAGCCGACAGGAGCTTGGGATTGGTCTGATGGCTATGGTCGGCCAAGGCGCCGGTGATGACCGTGTCGAGCATTGCATCCGTGACACCAAGCGTTCGAAGGCCCCTGGGGATACCAAGGCGTTTGTTGAGCGTGCGAAGAGCGTCGGGCAGGTCGGTGCCGGACGGCAGGCCGAGAACGGTGGTGAGGCGAGCGAGTTTTTCCGCTGTCACGTCGGCGTTGAACGCCAGAACTTCGGGCATGAGAATGGCATTGAGTGTGCCATGATGCAGCGAGACCGCTTTAAGCCCGCCAAGCGCGTGTGACAGGGAATGGACTGCGCCGAGCCCCTTCTGGAATGTCAGGCCGCCCTGGAGCGAGCCCATCATCATCTCAGTGCGCGCATCGATATCCTGGCCATCGGCGACCGCACGGTCGATGCTGCGCCAGATGCGGGCCGCGCCATCGAGGGCGATGGCTTCGGCGGGTGGATTGTAACGGGGCGAGAAGAAGGTTTCGATGCAATGGGAAAGCGCGTCGAGCCCGGTGGCAGCGGTGAGGCCGGGCGGCAGACCGAGCGTCAGTTCCGGATCGCAGAGGGCGCGGCGCGGGATCAGGTGTGGACTGATGAAGCCGAGTTTTCGACCATCTGAGAGCGTCAGCAGGGCGGCGCGCCCGACTTCGGCCCCGGTGCCAGCCGTGGTCGGGATGGCGATGACGGGCGCAAGATTGCCGGTGATGTGTTCGAGCCCGCCAAGGATCATGGCATAGCGTTCGAGCGGCCCTTCATGACTTGCAAGGAGGGCAACCCCCTTGGCAAGATCGATGGGCGAGCCGCCGCCCAGCGCCACCACGCCGTCGCAGTGCGCTTCGGCAAAGATGTGGACGGCAGCGAGCACCGCCTCTTCGGTCGGGTTGGGTGGCACCTCGAGGAAGACCGCTGTTCCTGCGGGGCATAGGGCCTTGACCTGATCGACGAGGCCCGTGCTGAAAAGACCCCGATCGCTGACGAGGAGCGGCCGTTCCACGCCTAGCGTTGCGAGATGCGCCGGCAGTGTTGCAAGCGTGCCGGCACCAAATTCGATCGTCGTCAGATAGCTGATCAGGCTCATCGGTTGTCGCCTCGCTTGGGCCGGGGATCGGCTCTAGAGCGGTTTGATCGGGTTGAGTTTGCGCCAGGCCTGGTATTCGTCTTCGGCGTCCGGATGGAGCGGGTAGTAGCGCTGCAAGGGCTCGCCGGCCATGAGCTTCATGCGCGAAAACTCTTCCCACTCGGCGTGCTTTTTGCCGTCTTCCATCACCGCCTCGGCCATCGATACCGGCACGACGACCGCGCCATCGTCATCGGCAACGATGATGTCGCCGGGAACGACAGTTACGCCGCCGCAGGCGATGGTGACATTGACGGCGTTGGGGAAGATGTCGGTCTGCACGTGGTAATTGGGCGACCAGCCCTTGAGCCAGAGAGCGAGATCGAGCTTTTCGACATTGGGGCGGTCGCGCATGACGCCATCGATGATGATGCCGGCCCCGCCGCGACCTTTGAAATAGGTGGACATCATGTCCCCGAAAATGCCCGAGCGCATGTCGCCGCGCGCGTCGACGACCACGACGTCGCCTTCCTGCACGTGGTAGAGCACGTGGCGGTGAAGCTGGGTTTCAGGATCGGCATATTCGCCTTCCCTGAAAAGGTCGGGGCGCTGCGGCAGGCATTGCAGCGTCAGGGCCGGACCGCAAATGGTCTTGCCCTTGGTCTGGGGCAGGATGCCGGTCATATGCGGGTTCTTGAAACCCATATGCCCCAGCGAACCGGCAATCGTAGCGGCGCCCAGGTGGCGCAGACCCTCGATCAGATGCTTGGGCGGGCGGCTGATATCGGCAGTCTTGATCACGTCTAGTCCTCCACTCCGGCCGGGCTACCAGTTGGTTACAGATCCGTCGTTGCGCCGCAGATGCGGGGCTTCCCAGAAACTGAAATTTTGCTTGGCCAGGAGATCTTCATTGACCTCAACCCCAAGGCCCGGTGCGTCGCTTACGGGATAGACCGCGCCTTCGAGCTTGGGCTGAACGGGGAAGAAGTCGTCGTTGTCAAAACCAAGTCCGCGCTCGGGAGAGCGCGTCTCGAGCCAGGCGAAATTGGGCACTGCCGCTGCCATGTGGATCGTTGCGGCAGTGCAGATCGGCCCCAGGGGATTGTGCGGCATGAGGTCGACGTAATGGGCCTCGCTCCAGCCGGCGACCTTCATCGCTTCGGTCAGGCCGCCGACATTGCATACATCGAGGCGATTGAACTGATGGATGCCGCGCTCGATATAGGGCACGAACTGCCACTTGCTCGCGAATTCCTCGCCGATGGCGAAGGGAATATCGGTCATGGTGCGCAGGGATTCATAGGCCTCGGGCGTCTCGTCACGGATCGGTTCTTCGAGGAAATCGAGCACGCCCTTGTCGAGCTTGTTGCAGAAGCTTGCCGCCTCGGCCACCGAGAGGCGATGGTGATAATCGATGCCAAGCACGACCTCGTCACCCAGTTCCGCGCGGGCCCGGTTCAAGAGGCGCGCGGTGGTGGCGATGGATTGGCGCGGTTCGAAAATGTCGCGGCTGTCCTGACCGATGGGAAAGAAGCGGATGGCATCGAACCCCATGGCCATGAGTTCTTTGGCGCGCTCGATGGCGCCCTCGCCGGCGCTGTCGCCCGTGGAAGCAAAGGTCGGGATGACATTGCGCTGCTTGCCGCCAAGCAGCTGGTAGACGGGCACGCCGAGCGCCTTGCCCTTGATGTCATGGAGGGCAATATCGATGGCCGAGATTGCCGCCTGCAGGACGCGCCCGCCTTCGAAATACTGGCTGCGATACATTTCCTGCCAGATGCGGCCGATCTGCATGGCATCCTGACCGATCAGGAACTCGCGATAATGCTCGATTGCCCCGGCAACGGCTTTCTCGCGGCCCGTGAGGCCGCTTTCGCCCCAGCCGCTGATGCCTTGGTCGGTCTCGACCTTGACGAGGAACTGGTTCCGGATGCCGACGCGGGCAGGGTAGGGCTTGATCGCGGTGATCTTGAGATGGGAGGGCATGGTTAGTCTCAGTCGGCGCGCAGCGCCATTTCGGTCTGGCCGTCGAAGAGGTGAATGCGGTCCTGGTCGAATTCGAGCCAGACCATTTCATCGGGCGCCACGACAACGCTCGGCGGCAGGCTGATATTGACGATGGCGCCGGAAAGGAAGGCCTGGACAAAGGTGATGTCGCCGGTTGGTTCGACCGTATAGACCTTGGCCGGCACGGAGCCTGCCACTTCGCTCTTGTGCAGTTTGATGGTGGAATGGCGTGCGCCGAGTACGACGTTTTTGGAGGTTGAGGTCGCGACCTTCCGGGCATTGTGATCCGAGAGTGGAAGTGTCCAGCCTTCGGCGCTGCCGAGCACGGTGCGGCCGTCGACGCTGCCCGCCTCCAGTGGCACGAGGCTCATGGCCGGGCTGCCGATGAAGCTGGCGACGAACATGTTTACGGGATTGGCGAAGACATTGGCCGGGGAGTCATATTGCTGGAGCAGCCCGCCGTTCATCACGGCCATCTTGTCGGCCATGGTGACTGCTTCGAGCTGGTCGTGCGTGACGTAGATGATCGTTGCCTTGAGATCCTGGTGGAAGCGCTTGATTTCGCTGCGCATCTGCACGCGCAGCTTGGCATCGAGGTTGGAGAGCGGCTCGTCCATCAGGAAGACGGCCGGGTCGCGCACCAATGCCCGGCCGAGCGCAACGCGCTGCTGCTGGCCGCCAGAGAGTTCGCGGGGCTTGCGTTCGAGGAGATGCGTGATGTCGAGCACCTTTGCCGCCTCGCGCACCTTGGCGTCGATCTCGGCCTTGGGGAGCTTGCGCATCTGCAGGGGGAAGGCGAGGTTCTGGAATACCGTCTTCTGCGGGTAGAGCGCATAGTTCTGGAACACCATGGCGATGTCCCGGTCCTTGGGGTCGAGATCGTTGACCACGCGGTCGCCGATGACGATGTCGCCAGAGGTGATGGGGATGAGGCCGGCAACGAGGTTGAGCGTCGTCGTCTTGCCGCAGCCCGAGGGGCCGACCAGCGCGACGAATTCGCCGTCATTGACCGTCAGCGACACATCCTTCGCCGCATAGACGGGGCCATAGGTCTTGACGAGATCTTTGAGGACCACCTGGGCCATGGGACAATCCTTTTAGTGTTTGACGGCGCCTTCGGTGAGCGCGCGCACGAAGTATTTCTGGAGGACGAGGAACAGCACGACGACCGGCACGCTCATCAGGAAGCTCGCCGCCATAAGGCCCGGAAAATCAGTGGTGTTTTCCGAGAAGAAACGCTGGATGCCGACAGGCAGGGTCAGCTGTTCGTTCTTGGTGAGGAAGGTCGCGGCATAGATGTATTCATTCCAGGCGCCGATGAAGGAATAGATGGCGGTGGCGATGATGCCGGGGACCGAGAGCGGCGTGACGATCAGGAGGAAAGCCTGGAAACGCGTGGCGCCGTCGATGCGCGCCGCCTGTTCGAGCTGGATCGGGATATTGTCGTAAAACCCCTTGAGCAGCCAGATCGCGAGCGGCAGGCCGAAGGTGAGGTAAGTGAGGATGAGTGATCCATGGGTGTTCACCAGGCCCAGCCAGCGCATCAGGATAAAGAGCGGCACGAGGAAGATAACGGCCGGGAACATGTTGCGCAGCAGGACAGAGAAGAACAGGAACTTGCGGCCCGGAAACCTGAAGCGCGAGAAGGCATAGGCAGCGGGAACGGCGACCGCAACGGCGAGGATCGTCGTGACCACGGAGACGAAAAGGCTGTTCCAGAAGAAGCGCAGGAAGTCCTGCCCCACGCTGTTCTGCGGATCGAGCAGCTTCTGGTAGCTCGCCAGTGTCGGCTCGGCCGGCCACCACTGGGGCGGGAACTGGGTTGCCGCAAAGCCCGACTTGATCGAGGTGAGCAGCATCCAGGCCATGGGCAGGGCCGTATAAAGCACCATGATCAGGAGGAAGATGCGCCCGGCCCAGCGCCAGCCGTCGATGCGTTTGCGACTGCGGGGCGTGACGGTATCGGCAGTGACAGTCATGCCCCGTGCTCCTTGCTTTCATTGCCGCTGAGGGCACGCACATAGAAGTAGCCCAGCACCATCAGGATGATGAACAGCAGCACCGAATAGGCCGCGGCCACGCCCCAGCGCTGCCGCCCGAAGGCAAGCTCGTAGATGTGGGTGATCCAGATGTGCGAGGCGTTGGACGGCCCACCTCCGGTCATGATCCAGGGGATGATGAAGGAGTTGAAATTCGCAACGGCGAGAAGAAGGATGGTGACGGTCGAAACCCCGCGCAGATGCGGGAAAGTGACGTGCCAGAACCGTTGCCAGGCCGAAGCACCATCGACCTTGGCGGCGCGCAGCAACTGATCGGGCACAGTCTGCAGCCCCGCCATCAGCATGATCATGGCGAAGGGGAACTCGCGCCAGATATTGACGACGATCAGCGAGGGCAGGACGCTGTTGACATTGTCGATGAAATTGGGCTGGCGGTCGAGAAAGCCGAACTGGACAAGGACGGCACCGAGCACGCCGAAATCGGAGTGGTAGATCCATTTCCAGATATAGGAGGCCGCGACCGCGCTGATGACCCAGGGAATGATCAGGATGGCGCGCAGGATGGCGCGGCCAGCAAAGTCGCGATGGAGCGCCAGCGCGGCGCCAAACCCCAGCACAAAGGCGATCATCGTCGAGGCAATCGTCCAGATGACCGTATTAAGGGTGACTTTCCAGAACACTTCGCTCGACAGGATGGCGCCGTAATTGTCGACGCCGACAAAGATTTTGTCGCGAAGCTGGAGGCCGGGCGGAGTTTTGAAGAAGGAAAGGTCGATCGTGTAGTAGATGGGGTAGGCGATGACGACAAGCATCACCACAATCGCGGGCAGGACATAAAGATAGTCGGCGCGGCTCGTCCACATCTGCCGCAGAACATTGGGCCGCCTGGTGAGATGCTCGGGAGCAGCGCTCAACTTGCCTGTCATCGTGGTCATCTGGCTCGTTCCTGTCAGAAGGGGAGGCCGGCGGAAGCCGCCGGCCACTTTTGCAGGGAGAGAGGCTAGAGGCCGCCGCCATCCGTGACGTCGCGGACCTTCTGAGCGGCGTCTGCGGCTGCTTCTTCCACGGTCATCGCGCCCGTCAGTGCATTTTGCAGCATGTCGGGAATGATGATGTTCATGATCTCGGGCGTTTCCGGCAGCGTCGGGAACGGAATGCCGTAGGGAAGCATCGAGGTCGTGACGTCGAGAAACTTGATGCTATCGAGGCGCTGCTTCATCCATTCGGTCTTGAAGCCGTTGAGATTGCCCGGGTTAGAGCCGGCATAGGCCATTTTCAGGGACCATTCGGGGCTGGTCCAGAAGCAGACCATGGCCTTTGCAGCAGCCTCGTCCACTTCGCCGCCCTCGACATATTCAGGGTTTAGAATGTGGATGTTGGAGCCGCCAAATACCACGGCGCGCTTGCCGTCCGGGCCGGTAGGGATCAGGCCATAGCGCATGTTGTCGATGACAGTCTGCGCGGTCTCTTTGTCGGCGCCGGTGGCCTTGGCCTGAAGGTCGAGCATCACGTTATAATCGGACGGATGCGAGATCATCATGGCGACCTGACCGGCGAGGAACAGCGGCTGGTTGTCGGCCTGCTGGTTGGTCAGCGCAGAGACCGGAACGGACTGGTCGCGGACATACATGTCATAGGATGCCTGCAGCGCCCTGATGCTTTCCGGACTGTCGAGGCGGATCTCGCCATAGTTCGGGTTTGCATCGGCTTCGTCGAAGACGCCACCACCATAGGCCCAGAGCTGAGGCATGAAGCGGTAAGGCGTATTGCCGGCATTCTTGCGGGCAACGAGACCATAGCCGGCAATGCCTAGCTCATCGTGAATCTTCTTGGAATATTCGACGACTTCGTCCCAGGTTGCGGGGGGCGTTTCTGGATCAAGGCCGGCCTTCTCAAAGATGTCGGCATTCCAGATAAAGGCCATGGTCTCGTTGTTCGTCGGAATACCGTAGGCCTTGCCTTCCCACATCACCGATTTCATGGCGCCCGGCCAGAAATCCTCGGTCTTCCAGCCAACGTCTTCGGGCTTGAGCTCCTGGAGATAGCCCTTTGAGGCGAACTCGACGCCACCCAAAATCTGGAGGCGCACGACCATCGGACCCGCATTGCCCAGCAGGGCCGTTCGGAACTTGTCCAGAAGGTCGTTATAGGTCAGGGCCTGCTCCTGCAGGTCGATATTGGGATAGGTTTCGCGGAAGGCGGCGAAGAAGTCCTTGTAGTACTGACGCAGCAGGTCAGGATCGCCTTCGAAGACGCCCTGATACCAGAAGGTCAGCTTGCCTTTGTAGTCGAGTGGCGTGACTGCGCCGCACTGTTCGGCAGTGTTGTAGGTCTCGGTGCCAGCGATTGATCGTACATATTCGGGCGACCATTTGCTGAGATCGACGCTCTGGCCGAATACGGACGTGCTCATCATCGAAACGGCGAGTGCAGAGACGCATGCGCCACGCGCCAGCGCGCGGCCCAATGGGTAATTGCTCATCTAGTCCTCCTCTGTCCCTGCAAGCGCCCCTCGCGCCTCAGGTCCTCTTGCGGCGGCCTACACCGGGCTTGGGCCTCTTATGTACGTATCGCCGTAAAATGAACGTTGCAGAATAGATATTGCGTGTCAACTGGATCAGATTGTACATTATTGGACACAGATGGTGCGCCAATGCGGCGCAATGTCTCGGTACTTGCAGCACGAAGTTGGCTAAACGCATGCGTCGGAACACCACGAAAGCTGACGAGACAGAGATGAGCGACTTCAAAGCAAAGCCCCCGGTCGGAATTGAACCGACGGGTGCCTCCAAACAGGGGGATTCGCTCTACCAGCTGATCCGCGATGACATCATTTCGGGCCGGCTGCAGCCCAATGAGCGGCTGGTCGTTGCCGATCTCGCCCTGCGCCACGACACCTCGACCAATCCGGTCCGCGAGGCCCTGCAACTGTTGCGCGGAGAAGGCTTTGTGGTGATCTCGCCCAATCGCGGCGCGCGCGTGCGGCCCATCGACCAGAATTTCGTGCGCGACATCTATGAAATCGGCGTGTTGATCGAGCCGGCCCTGACGCGCTGGTTCGTGGGCATGGCAACGCCCGAGGATATCGCTCAACTCGAAAAGGTGCAGGCCGAGATCGAGGAGAACAACTTCGCCGATCCCCTGCGCCACAGCGAACTCGACACGCGTTTCCACACCATCATGTACGAACGGCACTACAATCAGCACGCCGCCGAACTCTGGTGGAAGCATCGCGAAGTGCTTCGCGCCGTCAGCCGCCGCTACAATTTTACGCTGGCGCGTCGTGCGCAGGTGCTGCGCGAGCACCGTCAGCTGATCCAGTTCATCAAGGATGGCGAGGCGGAAAAAGCCGCCGCGCTGGTCGCCCAGCATGTGGAGGGCTCGGGGCGCCACGTTCTTGAACAAATGCGCGCCGCGGAGGCTGCTCGCGCCGGATAGCAATATGGCCGGCTGACGGCCGAGGGAGAGGATTATGAAGATCACGGGCGTAAAGCCGTGGCTGATCAAGACAGCCGCGTCCTATTGGGGCGAATTCCTGTTTGTCGAAGTGACGACGGATGCCGGTATTTCTGGCTGGGGGGAGATCACCACCACGACCTATGTTGCCAACCGTGCCCTCTGCGTCATGCTGAGTCAGATCAGTAAAATCGTCGAAGGCGATGATCCCTCCCAGATCGAGCGAATTTGGCACAAGATCTTCCGCAACTTCACCTATATGGGCAGCCGCGGCGCCGCTGTCGAATGCGTCAGCGCCATCGACATTGCCCTTTGGGATATCCGCGGCAAGGTGCTTGGCCTGCCGATCTACGAGCTGCTCGGCGGGCCGGTGCGCGACGAAATCCTGCTCTATACCCATCCCGACCAGCGCAAGTTCACGAGCAAGGAAGGCGTGGTGCAGGAAATCCGTGACATCATCGCTTCGGGGCACACCGCGCTGAAATTCGATCCCTACGCGCAGCAGGGGCAGAAGAACGCGCATGGCATCGCACGCGAACAGTCAGAGGGCTATCTCGATGGCTCGATGAGCCGCAAAGACGAACGCGAAGCGGCCGAACTGACGGCCCTGATCCGCGAGACTGCTGGCCCCGACATCGAAATCCTGATCGACGCGCATGGCCGGTTCGACGTGCCCACGGCCATCCGGCTCTGCCGTTCCCTCGAAGAAGCCGGCGACATCGACTGGTTCGAGGAGCCGGTGCCCCCGGAAAGCATCAATGCCCTCAAGCAGGTGCGTGAAAAGGTGAATGCGCCGATCTCCTGGGGTGAGCGCGGCCATACCAAGTGGGATTTCGTCTCCATCCTCGAAAACAAGCTCGCCGACTACATTATGCCCGACGTGACCTGGACGGGAGGCATCACCGAACTGAAGAAAATCTCGGCGCTTTGCGAAGCCTATTACATCCCGGTTTCGCCCCACGACGCGGCTGGCCCCATCAATGTGGTGGCAGGCGCACAGGTGATGATGACGGTGCCCAATTTCTACCGGCTCGAAACCTCCGAGTGGAACCTGAGTAAATACGACCACCTGATCAATAAGCCGCTCGACAATTCCAATGGCTCTCTCAAGCTCAACAAGGCGCCGGGCCTCGGTATCGAGATGAACCGGGACTATCTCGCCGACAATCTCGTGCAATTCGACTGATCTGGGACACAAGAGGGGAGGTCTCATGACCATGTCTACCCATGCCGAAATGATCGAAAATAACGTTCGGACATTCTCGAGCCCGAGCGAATTGCGCATCACCGATCTCAGGGTGGCCGAGATCGTCGGCGCGCCATTCACCTCGGCGCTACTCAAGATTTCCACCAATCAGGGTATCATCGGTTTCGGTGAAGTGCGCGATGGCGCCAGCGCCACTTATGCCCTGATGCTGAAAAGCAGGCTGCTGGGCGAAAACCCGCTCGACATCGACCGGCTGTTCCGGCGCATCAAGCAGTTCGGGGGGCATGGGCGGCAGGGCGGTGGCGTCTCGGCCATCGAGATTGCCCTCTGGGACATTGCCGGCAAGGCCTATGGTGTGCCGATCTACCAGATGTTGGGAGGCAAATTCCGCGACAAGGTGCGCTGCTATTGCGATACCGACGCTGAAAAACCCAGCGGCACCGAGACCGGCAAGCGCCTCAAGGCGCGCATGGATATGGGGTTCACCTTCCTCAAGATGGATCTGGGGCTGATGCAGATCGCCGATATTCCGGGGGCCGTGGTTTCGCCCGCTGGCTCGCTTGAGGCCTATCGTGTCCATCCCGATCGCGGGCCGGTGACTTCGATGGAGGAGCGACGCGCGCGTAACGCCGTCTACGACACGCACAATGTGCGCCACCCTTTCAGTGGTCTGCATTTCACCGACAAAGGTATCGATCTGCTCGAGCAGTATATCCACGAAGTCCGGGAGGTGATCGGCTACGAAATTCCGCTCGCCATCGACCATGTCGGCCATATTTCGCTACAGAACGGCATTCGTCTGGCACGACGGATCGAAAAATACGTGCCGGCCTGGCTCGAAGACGTCATTCCCTGGCAATATACCGAGCAATACCGACAGTTGCAGGAAGCGACGACTGTTCCCATCTGCACGGGCGAGGATATCTACCTCAAGGAGGGCTTTGCGCCGCTGCTTGGGGCCGGCATTTCGGTGATCCATCCGGACCTGCTGACTTCGGGCGGCATTCTAGAAACCAAGAAGATCGGCGATATGGCGCAGGATCACGGCGTGGCCATGGCCATCCATATGGCCGAAAGCCCGATCGCAGCCATGGCGGCGGCGCATGTGGCGGTTGCCACCGAGAACTTCATGGCCCTCGAATATCACAGCGTCGAGGTCGACTGGTGGGATGATATCGTCACCGGCCTTCCAAGGCCCTTGGTCAAGGATGGCTTCATTACCGTGCCCGACAAGCCGGGTCTGGGCATAGACGACGTTGTCGACGAAGTCCTGCGCCAGCACATGCAGCCGGGCGTGAGTGACATCTGGCGGTCCACGGATCACTGGGATCACGAATATTCCTGGGATCGGACTTGGAGTTGAGAGCATGAAAATCACGGACTTGCGCTGCGCCGTTATCGGGCGTCATCCGATCGTTCGCATTGTCACCGACGAGGGCATCTATGGGCTTGGGGAGGTGGAATATACCAAGCCGTACCTCAAACCCTGGGTGCTGCATTTTCGCGAGGCGCTGATCGGGGAGGACCCGACCGATGTCGAGCGTTGTATGCTGAAAATTCGGCAACGCGGGTCGTTCAAGCCCTATGGGGCGGCGGTCAGTGCCATTGAGCATGCGCTCTGGGACATTGCCGGCAAGGCGGCCAATGTGCCGGTCTACAAGCTCCTCGGCGGCAAGGTGCGCGATAAAGTTCGCGTCTACAATGGCTCGATCCGCCAGAAGCGGACCGGCGACCGGCCGGAGGATTATGCCGCCGACGTCAAATGGATGATGGAGCGGCCCGAAAAGTTCTTCATGGTGAAGCAGGGGATCAGCTTCCACTCCAACATGAAGGATTCCATCGACGATTTTCACTATGGCGTGCGGCAGAACAAGGCCGGCTATCACGGCGCCATGGACCAAGGGCAGATCTCCGAGCGTGGGTTCAACCATATGCTCGACTGCGTCGCGGCGATGAAGGAAGTGCTGGGAGACAAGGTTTCCCTGGCGCTCGATTGCGGGCCGGGCTGGTTTCTCAATGACGCCATCCGCTTCGCGCAAGCGACGGAAAAATACAATCTGATGTGGCTCGAGGACATGCTGACCGGTGACTATGTACCCTGGGTCAATCCGCAGGCCTATCGCGAGTTGACGGTATCGACCTCGACGCCGATCCATACCGGCGAACAGATCTATTTGCGGCACAATTTCAAGGAGCTGATCGAGACACAGGCAGTGCGCGTCGTGGGGCCGGACCCGGCCGACATCGGGGGCATTGCCGAACTCAAATGGGTGGCCGAGCACGCCTATATGCATTCGATCATGATGGCGCCGCATGGCACTGCCAACGGGCTGCTTGGGCTTGGCGCGCTGATCAACGTCTGCGCCACCTTGCCGGCCAATTACATTGCGTTCGAATATCCCAGTGCGTCCGACCCCTGGTGGGAGGACATTGTCATCGGCCTGCCAAAGCAGATTGTAAAAGAGAGTCACGTTGACCTGCTGGAGGCGCCGGGGCTGGGGCTCGACATCGATCCCGAAGGCGCGAAAAAGTATCTGGCGGAAGAGGACGCTGGCTTCTTCGACTGAGGGGAAAACAATGAAATACCGCTATCTCGGCCGTTCGGGCCTGCTCGTGTCGCGGCTTTGCCTTGGCACCATGACCTTTGGAAATAGCCAGTGGGGCTGTGACCAGGAGGGGGCGAACGCCATTGTCCGGCGCTTCGTCGAGGGCGGCGGCAATTTCATCGATACCGCTGATGGCTATAGCGGCGGCGAATCCGAACGCATGCTGGGTGTCGCGCTCAAAGAGTTTGCGCGCGACAACCTCGTGATTGCGACAAAATGCTGGTTTCCGAGCGATCAGGCGGTGACGGCGCGGGGGCTGTCGCGAAAGCACATCATCGAGGCCTGTGAGAAGAGCCTGAAGCGGATGGGGCTCGACTATATCGACCTCTATCAGTTCCACGGTCCCGATCCTTATACGCCGATCGAGGAGACGCTGCGGGCGGCGGATGATCTCGTGCGGGCAGGCAAGGTGCGGTATCTCGGCTGCTCGAATTTTTACGGCTGGCAGATCGCCAAGACCAATACGCTGGCCGATGCCAGGGGGCACGAACGGCTGATTTCCGCGCAACATCTCTACAATCTCATTCGCCGCGACGTAGAGCGCGAAATCCTGCCGGCAGCTGAGGATGCGGGCGCAGGCGTGATCTGCTGGAGCCCGCTGGCGGCGGGCATGCTGTCAGGAAAATACCGCAACCAGTCGGTGCCGGATGCTCAATCGCGCATCGGTATCCAGGCGTCCGTCGCCATGCCGCGCTATTGGTTCGACAATGCGCTAAAACTGATCGACAAGGTGGTCGAGATAGCGGAACGGTTGGGCCATACGCCAAGCCAGGTCGCGCTGAGCTGGCTGTTTGGCGATCAGCGTGTAACTGCGGCGATCATCGGCGTGCGGACGGCCGAGCAGGTGGACGAGAACCTGGCTGCCGGGGAGATCGACCTGCCGCAGGAGGCGCGGGATGCGCTGACGGCGGCCCTGCCGCTCAATCTCGGCTATCCCTTTGAATGGACGGACAACAATCTGCGCGCGACTTTCGGCAAGGCGGAGTTCGAGCCGCCGCATACCGCACGCCTGCCCTGAGGCGATGGTAATCCCACTCCCATGACCTCAGTATCTTGAGACTATGAGGAAATGCCGTGTCTAAAGACTATACGCTTAACGATGGGACGACCCTGCCTACTATCGGCCTCGGCACCTATAGCCTCTGGGGCCATTCCGGCGTGGACGCCATGTTGGCCGCTTTGCAAGAGGGGTACCGACTTCTGGACTCAGCGGTAAATTATGAAAACGAGGGCGCTGTCGGGCGCGCGGTTCGATTGTCGGGCATCCCAAGGGAAGACATTCGCGTGGCATCGAAGCTGCCAGGCAGGCATCACAAGAAGAGCCAGGTGAGCCGGACCATCGAGGAATCTCTGCTGCGGACCGGGCTCGACTATCTTGACCTCTATCTCATTCACTGGCCCAACCCGGGCCAAGGTCTCTATCTTGAAGCCTGGGAAGGAATGATCGAAGCGCGCGAACGTGGCCTGGTGCGCTCGATCGGGGTCTCGAACTTTCTGCCTGATTATCTCGATGTTCTCATTGAGAAAACGGGCGTGACACCCAGTGTCAATCAGATCGAGCTCCATCCCTATTTCAATCAAGAGGAGCAACGCACGGCAGACAGGAACCGCGGAATTCTCACCCAGGCCTGGACGCCCATTGGTAAGCGGACTGCACTGCTCGAGGAGCCAACCATCGTCGGCATTGCGCGCGAGCTTGGGCGCACTCCAGCGCAGGTTGTCTTGCGTTGGCATTCCCAACTAGGCGTTCTGCCTATCCCAAAGTCCGCTAACGCCTTTCGTCGGATTGAAAATCTTGCAATAGAGGATTTCGTTCTCGGCGCCGGACACATGCAAGCGATAGCAGGTCTAACGCGCCCCGATGGCCGCATCTTCGATGGCGACCCGGCGACCCACGAGGAATTCTGAACTTGCCTTGTGCGCTGTGGTGACCGGCGGGCCAGCAGGCGCGGATGCTTAATCCGATTTTTCGGAACAGGGCTTGGCGGCAAAAGCAGGCGGAGCAAACTTCGCTGTCCGCACATGCGGCGGAGGCCGAGGGTGTAGATGGTACTGCCCTCGCTGCAAATGTTGTCTCCCGCCAGAGCCCCTGCAAATCATGGTGCACCTCGCGGCGACGCCGGGCGCCATTCCTTTTCGTCCCGGACCGCTCGATAAAGCTTTTGGTCGTCACGACGGGCTAGGAGTTTATCTATCGGCTTGGTACTTCGAACTTAAAGGAGTCGCGGTCCGACGTCCGGTGTTCACCACATTCCCCGAAAGCAGCCAGTCCACAAACCACCCCAAGAGTGACAAGCTTGACCGGCTCTCATTTAGCGTGCATCGCACGCCTAGAGCTCGTTCCAAAGTTCTCGCAATGGATCAGGCAGCGCAGTTCGCAACGCAGCAGAGGCAACAGGATCACTCTCGGTCTTAATCACCCAGAGGGTGTCCGAGGTTATCCCCTCAGGCATATGGATGTGGGGTAGCAGTCTTTGGGCAAGGGCGGCCTCAAAGGCAGCAAGATCAGTCAGCGCGATTGGCTCTGTGGGTATCCAATCCTGATAGAAAACTCCCCGCTGCACGGCAGGAAGATGGTTGCCAAAGCGAGCAATCTCACCAAGGTTCAATCGAGCACGAACCTCGTGCAGGACGCCTCGCAAACACGCGAAAGCGATGTTGTTCGTCGTGAGGAGCGCACGGCTTTTCAGAGCATCCTGCCACTTTGCAATACTCTCAGTGGCGTATTTCACATCACGAGGGTTGGTCATCTCATTCCCGGCTATTCAACCACGGCGATAGGCTTTTCGGGCGTTCGCATCTTGATTTGTGCATTGGCCCTTTCAAGACGCTTGCGGCGTTCAAGGAAACGGCCCTGGGGGCCTCCAGCAGTATGGACGTTATTCTCCCGGATCGCCCGCAACTACCTGCGGAGTATGTCTAGTCACCGACGCTACTCGCTATTCGTTGCAAGGGGTTGTCGCAATGCGGTTGGTTGGCGGCATGTGCATCGAATTATCGCGACTGGATATTTGATCCAACGAAACTTTCTAGTTTGATGCAAGGCGACTGCGAAGGACGAACTCCTTCTGCACACCGGCCAGGACGCCGAGCATCTCCAGACGCTTGGTGGTTGTCTGCGGCGGGGCATGTCGCGGCTTGACCTTGCCCTGACGGCGCGCATTTCCCAGCGACATTTGGGTTTCGTTGAGCTTGGCCGCTCCAGGGCCAGCCAGAAATTGCTCGCGAGGCTTCTCGACGCCCTGGACGCAGCGCCGTCGGAACGCGCCATGGCTTTTCTGCATGCCGGGTTTGTCGTGCCCGATGCTACTCAGAATCAAGATCGTCGGCGCCAGAGCCAGGCGCTGATCTCCCTGACCCGGCAGTAAGCCGATATGCCTCTGGTGGCATTCGATCACATCTGGACCTCGCGAGAAATCAATGCCGCCGGCATGCGGTTGGCGGGTTTGGTGATGCAAGGATTCGATTGGCAAGGCGTCGGTTCGTCGGGTCAAGGACTGGACATGATCAACGCCACGGGAGCCGCTGAGGGTCTGTTGTCGCGCCCGCCATCCCGACAAGCTTGCGGCTGAACTGGCCGACGCCGGGAGCGAAATGGTCGAGCTGTGCGGAGGCATCTCCCCCATTTGGCGACACGCGGTAGGCGCTGCCCTCGGCAATCGAGTCCGCCTGACAAAAACCCTCGTTGATGAGGCTGTTCTGCTCATCGAGCTCTATGGGGGGCACTACGCGTGGCATTGCTGGTGTCATCGATGCCGTCGCAGGCAGGGTCGCGGTGGGCGCCGGCAGCTTTGCCATCGATACTCTTGCGTCGTTAGCACGTCGTGCTTCAAAAAAATCTCGATCCTCCGTCACAACAGCATGCGCTCCGGCGTCATCAAAACAGCGAACCAATGATGGTGCCGCAAAATGGAAAAGAGATCGAAATGACCCCGCGTATGCAGAACCCCGCCTTCGCCATTGCCAATGTCGGACCCGCCTTGATTTCGCTGGGACAGGCCCTCGGCGCCACACGCATCGGCAATATCCCCCTCAAGCTGGTGCTGCTGACGCATATTCGCACCAGCCAGCTCAATGGCTGCAGCTATTGCGTCAGCTTCCACTCTCGCGAGGCCCGCAAAGCCGGTGAGACGGAAGACAGGCTCTATGCCGTCGCCGCCTGGCGGCATTCGAGCCTTTTTTCAGCGGCCGAGAAGGCGGCTCTCGAACTGACCGAAGCGGTCACCGTGGTGGGCGCCGGAGAAATGGTTTCGGACGATCTGTGGCTCGAGGTCGGCCGTCATTTTGCCCAGGAAGAGCTGGCCGCGCTTCTACTCGAGATCGCGACAACTAACCTGTGGAACCGTCTCAATGCCGCGACGCAGCAACAGTTTCACATCAAGGCGCCAGCCGCTGCTTGAGCACTGAACAGTCGGGGGTCGGGGCTTGCCCGACCTCCCGGGAGATCCAGCATGAGTACTGCCTGTTGATTGCCACTGAGAAGTGACCCGTTAGGCGGGACTATTTCCATCGAGATTTGACCCATGTTCCAACCGTGCCCTGGCTGTTTTCAGCGGGGGCTATGGAGTGATCGACATGGC